>CP062796.1 GCA_018208355.1 Candidatus Fermentithermobacillus carboniphilus
TGTGGGGGGTGCTGAAGGGAGGAGTGGGTTGTATTGGTTTTGAGCCTACCTATGAGGGATGGAAATCCGAGCGGATGGACTGGGTCGTATAGGGTAGAGAAGTTTTGAGCCTACCTATGAGGGATGGAAATCGGAATGTGGTGACGGTTAAGGTGTATACTGCTTCGTTTTGAGCCTACCTATGAGGGATGGAAATTCGTTTTCCAGCTCTTCGACGATGACGTCGAGGAGCGTTTTGAGCCTACCTATGAGGGATGGAAATTAGAATGGGGAGAGGAAGTATGACCGAGCGTAACTGGGTTTTGAGCCTACCTATGAGGGATGGAAATTTGGCTCCAACGGGTGCGAAAGGCGGAGGACCTATTGTTTTGAGCCTACCTATGAGGGATGGAAATTCTATACGAGGTATATTACGACGCTCTCGTGCAAGAAAGTTTTGAGCCTACCTATGAGGGATGGAAATACATCGAGAGATCACTGCGTGATCGGATCGTGATATAGTTTTGAGCCTACCTATGAGGGATGGAAATTATGGATCCTTTCACGTCATGAATGACTACGGATACGTTTTGAGCCTACCTATGAGGGATGGAAATAGTTTCTCGGCCGGCCGGGATACGTGAGTTTCCATGTTTTGAGCCTACCTATGAGGGATGGAAATTCCGAGGACCCCCTCGGCTGGTCCCATTCGTTGCAGGACGTTTTGAGCCTACCTATGAGGGATGGAAATCTAAGGCGTTTGAGATCATGAACGTTGCCTTTTGGCACGTTTTGAGCCTACCTATGAGGGATGGAAATACGACGGGCATAATCTAACGCCTTGGTGAGTAACACGTTTTGAGCCTACCTATGAGGGATGGAAATCTTTCGGTACGGCCACGGCCGACCGGAAGTCCTCGCGGTTTTGAGCCTACCTATGAGGGATGGAAATTGTAGTAGTACCTACTAATCAGGGGGGGTAAAAAGCAGTTTTGAGCCTACCTATGAGGGATGGAAATCCGTCTGGATCCGGCATCAACACCGGGACCAAAATCGAGTTTTGAGCCTACCTATGAGGGATGGAAATATCCCAGCCGCGAGGGCGACTCGGATCCTCTCCTCGCCGTTTTGAGCCTACCTATGAGGGATGGAAATAAGAATGGCATGACGCCATTCACGACCAGCTCCTCGACGTTTTGAGCCTACCTATGAGGGATGGAAATTCCGGTGCCGGAAGTGTGGAGAAGTGCTGGGGAAGGTGGTTTTGAGCCTACCTATGAGGGATGGAAATCGTCTGCAACGAATACCTCGTCCCTCTCGACGCCAGTTTTGAGCCTACCTATGAGGGATGGAAATTCATCATGATTCCTCCCTTTCGTCGCAATTCTGTGACTGTTTTGAGCCTACCTATGAGGGATGGAAATCGACCTGGTCAAAGTCAGCACCCATGCGGGAAGTTGGTTTTGAGCCTACCTATGAGGGATGGAAATGCGAACCCGTAGGGTCTTGGGGTTGGAATAATTACGTTTTGAGCCTACCTATGAGGGATGGAAATATGCGGTGCGCGCTGCCGGTGCAACGGCGGTGTCGGTTTTGAGCCTACCTATGAGGGATGGAAATATCCCTTCCTCGGTGAGCTGGGAACGGATCAGTGTGGTTTTGAGCCTACCTATGAGGGATGGAAATGCGGCTCGCCCCTCTACACGTCCCGACTTAATTTATGGTTTTGAGCCTACCTATGAGGGATGGAAATCGCTCCCGAATACGCGGAGCCCATATTCGAGACCGAGTTTTGAGCCTACCTATGAGGGATGGAAATCGAGTCTTGTCAATGTGCTTAAGAGCATCCCGCTTGTTTTGAGCCTACCTATGAGGGATGGAAATATGCATTCGATGTTTTGCGTCCTGAGCCAGTCTAGCCAGTTTTGAGCCTACCTATGAGGGATGGAAATTACCAAGATTCGTATTGTTTTGCACGCCCTCTGAGCCAGGTTTTGAGCCTACCTATGAGGGATGGAAATATGTACAGATTCGAAACCTGTACCTCCGCTGGGGCCGGTTTTGAGCCTACCTATGAGGGATGGAAATGGCATTCGCAGAGGCCTCCTGTGTTGACACTTTGCAAGTTTTGAGCCTACCTATGAGGGATGGAAATACTGGCGCGGCAACCCGGCACTGCTGCTGGGGGACAGTTTTGAGCCTACCTATGAGGGATGGAAATCACGATGCAAGATAACCGGCTCGTCGTTGAAGGCGAGTTTTGAGCCTACCTATGAGGGATGGAAATATTGTGGTAACGCGCTGGCCCAAACTTCCGAGGTGGGTTTTGAGCCTACCTATGAGGGATGGAAATCTTGCCCTAGCAGTGTAAACTCCCCGGCTGGGGTGGGTTTTGAGCCTACCTATGAGGGATGGAAATCTAGGACGGCGCGTTTTGGGACTCTTAGAGACGCGAGTTTTGAGCCTACCTATGAGGGATGGAAATCACGCCCACGTAGCCAGTACCTCGGGGACGTGATGAGTTTTGAGCCTACCTATGAGGGATGGAAATATCCCTTCCTCGGTGAGCTGGGAACGGATCAGTGTGGTTTTGAGCCTACCTATGAGGGATGGAAATCGCTCCCGAATACGCGGAGCCCATATTCGAGACCGAGTTTTGAGCCTACCTATGAGGGATGGAAATCGCCTTCGATGGTTTCGGTTCCGGTGAGAGGCTTCTGGTTTTGAGCCTACCTATGAGGGATGGAAATCATCTGGTCGGAAAGGTCTATCTCGTCCAGCTTCCGTTTTGAGCCTACCTATGAGGGATGGAAATCTGCGATGTTAGAAAGTCAAGCGTATCGAGCAAGTCGTTTTGAGCCTACCTATGAGGGATGGAAATCTCTCATACGTTCCAGCATCCAGAGCCCGTACGGGAGTTTTGAGCCTACCTATGAGGGATGGAAATACGCCTTCGCAAGCATTTTCAAGACATCGGGTGAAGGAGTTTTGAGCCTACCTATGAGGGATGGAAATTCTGCGGAAGGCATGCCATATGAGTTCATCGTGCTCCAGTTTTGAGCCTACCTATGAGGGATGGAAATCCAGTGCGGTGAACTCATTCGCTCTCGGCTCACTACGGTTTTGAGCCTACCTATGAGGGATGGAAATTACAGGATATCGCATAAGAAAGAAAGAAAGGAGAGATCGTTTTGAGCCTACCTATGAGGGATGGAAATACTAAGCGACTAAGTAATGTCTTTCCAGAAAAGAAAGTTTTGAGCCTACCTATGAGGGATGGAAATCACGTCCCCGGAGCCAGTACCGCGGGGACGTAATCGTTTTGAGCCTACCTATGAGGGATGGAAATAGATAGGAGCCCAGTAAATGAGCGGTGGCACGGCGGGTTTTGAGCCTACCTATGAGGGATGGAAATATGCGGTGCGCGCTGCCGGTGCAACGGCGGTGTCGGTTTTGAGCCTACCTATGAGGGATGGAAATTCCGGTATGACGTGTTCCGGACCCCGGCCGCGAGCGGTTTTGAGCCTACCTATGAGGGATGGAAATAGGGAGGTGACGGCCGTGGCCGGCAAGACGACGAAGTTTTGAGCCTACCTATGAGGGATGGAAATAGGTGCATCCGGCAATAACGGTGACTATGACTAGTGCGTTTTGAGCCTACCTATGAGGGATGGAAATCTAGTTTCCTGAGGTGTTTTTCGTGGACATCTCGCGTTTTGAGCCTACCTATGAGGGATGGAAATGCTAGCACCGGGTTGTGAGTAATCACAAGGAACTGCCGTTTTGAGCCTACCTATGAGGGATGGAAATCTGGACCTGGGCGTTGTACTTGCTCCAGAGGTTTAGTTTTGAGCCTACCTATGAGGGATGGAAATTTTGAAAATTAGAACTTTCTTTTTGGGACAAAAAACGTTTTGAGCCTACCTATGAGGGATGGAAATCGAAAAACCTGAAGCAAGAGTCTATCGCGGAGGCCGGTTTTGAGCCTACCTATGAGGGATGGAAATCGGGACCAGTGCCAGCAGACGGGCGTGCCGTTCTTCTTGTTTTGAGCCTACCTATGAGGGATGGAAATCCACTACGCTCAAGATCTACTCCCATGTCCTGCCGTCACTGTTTTGAGCCTACCTATGAGGGATGGAAATCAGGTGTTCAGATGCTGAAATCGCAGCTTGGGATGCGTTTTGAGCCTACCTATGAGGGATGGAAATCATGGGCCATGGGATGGATAAAGTTCATTTCTTACCTGGTTTTGAGCCTACCTATGAGGGATGGAAATCGTGCTTTCAACACTAACGGCGAACTACCAGATCAGTTTTGAGCCTACCTATGAGGGATGGAAATAGGGCCACGAAAAGCGAATAGAGGATTACGCCAAGGTTTTGAGCCTACCTATGAGGGATGGAAATTCTGCAGGGATCAGGCCTTTTTCGGCGAGAGCCTGGTTTTGAGCCTACCTATGAGGGATGGAAATCCTCTCCGCCTCTCGCCCATCGCTGGGAGCAGTCCAGTTTTGAGCCTACCTATGAGGGATGGAAATAACTTCTCATGATGATGTCCGAAGTCAGCCCGGCGGGTTTTGAGCCTACCTATGAGGGATGGAAATCCTCCGGCAGGTGAGGTCTAATGAGCCGTAAACCGGTTTTGAGCCTACCTATGAGGGATGGAAATCCCTCCTTCCGCTGAGTTTCGCTCTAAGTGCTCCCGTTTTGAGCCTACCTATGAGGGATGGAAATGTGCCTTCGGTTTCGGCCCCAGTTTCGGCCCCAGCGGTTTTGAGCCTACCTATGAGGGATGGAAATCCGTAATGGTGTACCCGTGGGGCCAGAACATTATACGTTTTGAGCCTACCTATGAGGGATGGAAATTATAGCAATCGGTGATGGAACCACAGAGCCCAGCCAGTTTTGAGCCTACCTATGAGGGATGGAAATGCAGTCCATCCTGAAGAACACATGAATCAGGTCCCCGTTTTGAGCCTACCTATGAGGGATGGAAATTCTGAATCTGGATGAGCTGCTTCACAATCCTCCCAGTTTTGAGCCTACCTATGAGGGATGGAAATTACCAGCCGTTCTCCAGTATGCCCGGGTAGCAGTAGTTTTGAGCCTACCTATGAGGGATGGAAATGAGGTGATATGAATGGGACGCAAAGTCTCAGACGGAGGTTTTGAGCCTACCTATGAGGGATGGAAATCATACGTCTGGACGGTTGCTTCATTGATAACTATGCCAGTTTTGAGCCTACCTATGAGGGATGGAAATTTCCTCCTCATTCTCATTTGTCCGCGTGATTTCGGTATGGTTTTGAGCCTACCTATGAGGGATGGAAACACACGCGTCTCCGCAATCGCTATGAGATTATGCGGAGTTTTGAGCCTACCTATGAGGGATGGAAACTCTTCATGTTCGCGCCTCCCTTGGTCCCGTCGTCACGTTTTGAGCCTACCTATGAGGGATGGAAACGTTGTGTAAGTTTTTGGAACTCAATGAACCCCGGCCGGGTTTTGAGCCTACCTATGAGGGATGGAAACGACGTTGGCCCCTGTGTATGACAAAATAACCGTCCCGCGTTTTGAGCCTACCTATGAGGGATGGAAACCGCTCGACGCATGGCGTATAGACTACGCGGTCGATAGTTTTGAGCCTACCTATGAGGGATGGAAACAAGAGGAAGTTGGAGGAGAAGAAGCATCGAAATTCTCGTTTTGAGCCTACCTATGAGGGATGGAAACGGGGCACGTAGTTTTCTGTACTTCGCGAACGACTCCGTTTTGAGCCTACCTATGAGGGATGGAAACGAATCCTGGGGACTCATTAGAAATTTGGGTCCGGTCTGTTTTGAGCCTACCTATGAGGGATGGAAACTGAAAGACTTCATTGACCCAAACTGGACCATAAAGAGTTTTGAGCCTACCTATGAGGGATGGAAACTCAGGATGGAGATGAAGGCGCAGACTGGACTGTGGTGTTTTGAGCCTACCTATGAGGGATGGAAACTGCATCTTGCGACCGATAGTGCGACCCTGGATGAACGTTTTGAGCCTACCTATGAGGGATGGAAACATTGCTGCGGCCCGCATGGCGATGGCCTGGTTGATTGGTTTTGAGCCTACCTATGAGGGATGGAAACCCACGCCGCTGTCCAACAGTGCATGATCGCGTACCAGTTTTGAGCCTACCTATGAGGGATGGAAACAAAGTCATAGTGGGCTATCCCAAGAGAGGCCAGGCAGTTTTGAGCCTACCTATGAGGGATGGAAACAAATACTTGGGGTAGGTGTGAATAAGGGCGGAAGGGTGTTTTGAGCCTACCTATGAGGGATGGAAACCCATGCGCCAGAGCGCAAGGCCGTTGAGCGAGGACGGGTTTTGAGCCTACCTATGAGGGATGGAAACGATGTCAGAGTAAGAAATGTTCTGGACGTGGCCGTTCGTTTTGAGCCTACCTATGAGGGATGGAAACCGATTCCGGTGAGTGTGGGTTCGGATGGTACTTTTAGGTTTTGAGCCTACCTATGAGGGATGGAAACAAACCGACGACCTGGGCAGGCCGCGATCGCCGGCGCTCGTTTTGAGCCTACCTATGAGGGATGGAAACTGAAGTCCGGGCATACAACGAGGCAGGCGAAGGACCGTTTTGAGCCTACCTATGAGGGATGGAAACCATGGCCGGACTTTAAAATCTCCTGCAGGGCCTCTTCTGTTTTGAGCCTACCTATGAGGGATGGAAACCCTTCTGCTGATGCCAGATTCGCATAGTGTGTTTGTGTTTTGAGCCTACCTATGAGGGATGGAAACCTCAGTCACTTCGAGGATTACAAGGGTCTGATAGGGGTTTTGAGCCTACCTATGAGGGATGGAAACTGGGAGGTATCAGGTGTGGGTGGATGGTGATAGCGGTTTTGAGCCAACCTATGAGGGATGGAAACCCCCCGCTCTTTGAACTTACCAAAAAACTCGGTATCGAGTTTTGCGCCTACCTATGAGGGATGGAAACCGAGCACCCGTGAGGGCGCCGAGGCCTGGCGACGTGACGTTTTGAGCCTACCTATGAGGGATGGAAACTCGATCTCTCGCAGTACGTGCGCGTTGAGACGGTCGGTTTTGAGCCTACCTATGAGGGATGGAAACTAGACTTCCTGCAGTACATCCGGCCTTAGGGGTTGTGTTTTGAGCCTACCTATGAGGGATGGAAACATGACCCACCAGCCGAGCGCCATGCACCCGGCACAGCGTTTTGAGCCTACCTATGAGGGATGGAAACAATTCGGCCATGCGAAGAGAAACGGTGGCCGGGTGGGTTTTGAGCCTACCTATGAGGGATGGAAACGCCTTCGGGACCGGACGACCTGGGATGACTAACTTAGTTTTGAGCCTACCTATGAGGGATGGAAACTCAATCCAGCAACAAGACCGACGGCATCTTTGAGCAAGTTTTGAGCCTACCTATGAGGGATGGAAACCGTGTCACAGGAGATAGCATGATAGGGGCGCGCATTCAGTTTTGAGCCTACCTATGAGGGATGGAAACCTTCCGACAGCCACGAGACCGGCTCCAGCCGCAGCAAGGTTTTGAGCCTACCTATGAGGGATGGAAACTCAGGGTGGAGACCCGGGGCGAGAGGACCCGGCTTAGTTTTGAGCCTACCTATGAGGGATGGAAACGGGTGATGGAGAGTGTTGGTGGTGTGGTGTATGCGGGTTTTGAGCCTACCTATGAGGGATGGAAACAAGGCGATCATCATGGATGCAGTGAGGAAAACCGAGTTTTGAGCCTACCTATGAGGGATGGAAACCGTTGATGACGCAGGAACGCCTTGTCATCGATATGGTTTTGAGCCTACCTATGAGGGATGGAAACTGTCGGGGTCCGGACGTTTGTGACTACTGGTTGAGCGTTTTGAGCCTACCTATGAGGGATGGAACGGATAAGCAAGGAGCCAGCGAATTGCAAAGCGAAAGAGGACAAGGATTGCTAGGAAAGGAATCGCCCAGAGAGAAAAGACCGGACGAACAGCAGGAAAGCGGAACAAGAGCCACGTATAGCTGACGCTATCATGGCGGCTAATAAGGCACTGTATGCAAGAAGACAGTCTCCTTGGTTCCATCTTTTCTCGTGCCTCATTTTCAGTACACAGCCCATTTCTTGGTAGGCTCGATTCTGGGAAAGGTCGAAACCTACCGTGAACTCTTGCGGTTCCACCAGAAACGCTTTCTCAAGAACCTCAATCTGATACAGGCCTTTTTCAGGGATATGGGTTTTAGGTGGAGTCTTCCCGAAAGGCTCCATCTTGTAATGGACGATGATTCTTTGGGCAAGAGGCTGGATATGATTGAGTTTCAATCGCGTGCTCAAAAAAGGCAAACCGGCTATGATCACGACGAAAGGGTTTTTGGAATCCATGGAGAAGTTGAATATCATCGCCAGATCCAGGAGGAATTCAGGTTTCGCCAGGTGCATTTCGTCCAAAATGAACACCGGCGTAACTCTCTTCTCGTAGAAGAAGTGCTCAACTGCCTTTTGGATCTGGCGGAAGAGATCGCTCTTGCGATATCTCGGCTCTTCTCCCAGCCCTGTCACAAGATTACGGTACATGTCCATTGTTGTGCCTGATGACATGGGAAGGTAGATGGTTTTGTACAGAGCTGGGTTGAGACTTTCGGCCATGGTCCTGAGGGCATATGTCTTGCCTGACCCTGATTCCCCCAAGATGGCGCCAAAGCCTCTGGTATCCACCAGGTATTTTAGTCGGGCCAAGGCCTCTTTGAAACTCTGGGAAGGAAAGTGCTCTTGCGGTTTTATGTCTTTACCGAAGGGTTCTTTAGAGAGCGAGTAGAAAGGCCTGTACATGCTCAATCCTCCTCATCTTTAGCGATGTCAGACAATCGCAGCGCAGGTTTTTCCCGTTTTACCCTGGCGTTATCAGTAAGATTCACGGGTTTCAGGCGGGCGACCTCAAGGCCGTTTTCATAGATGAGCACTTCACTTAGGTCTTTAGGTTCAAATCTTACCTCGATGCTTTGACCTATGAACCTGGGAGGAACTTCAAAGAGAGTGTTTTCGACGCTGATGGTGGAATCATGCCTAACTTTGCGGTTCTCCCGCCTCAAAAAGAGGGGATCCAAAGAGGAAGGGTCCTGCACCATCTTTACGTCACTAGCCTGGGACATGTATTTATCCAAAGGAGTCATATCTATGGCGCTGTGGTGTCTGCCATTGTAGTCTTTCTCAAGCCAGGAGTGGAAAGCCTGGTTAAGGGCATCCAGGGATGTGAGGGTTTCGGCTTCAAGGGTTGAGTAGAAGCGCTGTTTTACAGTGAGAAAGAACCTCTCGATTTTTCCCTTTGCTGCGGCGTCATAAGGTTGGGTGTGAAGGAGGGCTATGCCAAGGGATGCGCAGACAAACTGGAATTGGCCTGACCTGTAGATCTTCCCGTTATCGGCGTAAACTTTTGACGCGGCTTTAAGCCGTCGAATCCCTCTTTCATGTATGCCCTGAACCAGGACTCAATTGTTTTTGGGCTGTACTCCACATTTCCATAGCAGGGCACCTCGTAGGTTCTGCTTGAAACCGAAGCCAGGTATGAAGCCCTGTCTTCCACGCTTCCCTGCAGCATGGGCGCAATCAATCCGTACCGGAAAAGCGCTACTTGAAAACAAAGAGGCTTTTTAGGCTGGATTAAAGTGCTAAGCTACAATGAGGGATGGAAACCTGGCCGCCCATGTCTGGGCATCGAGTGCCGCCCTGTTTTGAGCCTACCTATGAGGGATGGAAACCTGTCTAGCACACAAGCCAACCCAGTCCTGATAGGAGTTTTGAGCCTACCTATTAGGGATGGAAACTCTTCCGCTTAGCCTTCAGGCAAAAAAAAGTTCTACGAGGGCGTAGAAACCTTGCGGGCCGATCTTGACGAGTGGCTAAGGTGGTACAACAACGAGCGCCCGCACCGGGGATACAGGAACATGGGTAGGACACCAAATGGAAAGCACCAGACAATACTTGGCAAGACTGGGACCTCAGGAATCAAGCAATGTCAACAAAGAAGCTTAACCGTACAGTTCAAAAAGTCCTGGATCATAGCACGTTTGGGCTACAGTACGCTGCTTGAGGTGTTGCAAAAACTTTCCTGCGGCCGGGAGGGAGCAGACTAACCGACATCGAATTGGTGTATACGCAAACCAGTGTCCAAAAAACCGGGTGCGGTGCAGAAACAAGGAGTCGTCCAACGGAAGACATACTGCCAAAGAGAAGAAGGAAATCGTGCTGCGCCTTCTAAGGGGAGAACCCATAGACGAAGTGGCGCGGGAACTGAATCTGCCGGTTCATGTTCTGGCCCAGTGGAGGGACGATTTCATCGAAGCAGGTACAGAAGGCCTAAAGTCACGCCCTGTTAGTCTGGCAGAGAAAAGGCTGAAAGCGGCACAGGCCAAGATCGGAGAACTGGGTATGCAGGTAGAGATACTGCAGGAGTACCTCAAAAAAAGGGGCTTTGGCCACCGCCGCCGACGTTAGGGAGCTTTTGATGAGAGAAGATGGGTCAAGGCGACCTGTAAAACTCGTCTGTGCAACACTTGGGGTGGCCAAATCGAGTTTCTACAGGTCAAAAGAATCAGGAGAAAAGAAGGGTAAAAGAGGTTCCAAGACAGAGTTCAGCGACGAGGAAGTACTGGGAGCAATCAAAGAAGTGCTGGGAGAAACCCCTTTTTGGGGCGAAGGACATAGGAAGGTGTGGGCGCGTCTTAGGAAATGGAAGAACATTTTTGTATCACAGAAGAGGGTCCTAAGGATAATGCGTAAGAACGGACTGCTTGCCCCATTTAGGAAGAGGCACGTTCACTCTGACGGAAAACATGACGGTACGATAATTCCTAAAAGCGTCAATGAGCTATGGGGAGCAGATGCAGCCCGGTTGTGGACAGAGGAAGACGGATGCTGCTGGGCTTTCGTGTGCATAGACCACTACAATCTGGAGCCCTTCGTGAGGGTGAGCAAGTCCGGAACGAAATTCGAGGCGCTGGACCCAGTGCTAAAGGCAGTGAAGGAGAGGTTTGGAAGAGTTGAGAAGGGAGTCTGTCGAGGACTTACCTTAAGACATGACCATGGCTCCCAGTACATAAGCAAGTACTTCCAGAGCGAACTTCGCTGGCTTGGCATAAGATCATCGCCGGCATATGTAGGTGAGCCTGAAGGGAACGGCGTAGCTGAGTGGTTTATTAGAACTTTGAAGGAGCAGGTCATCTGGCCAAACAGGTTTAAGAACGTGGCTCAGGCAGCCGATGCTATCGAGGCCTTTGTCCAGGAGTTTAAGAGGTCCTGGATTATAGCACGTTTGCGCTACAGAACGCCGCTTGAGGTATTGCAAGAACTTTCCTCCGACCGGGAGGTGGCAGACTAACCGACGGCGAATGTTGTATACTCAAACCCGTGTCCCAAAAACCGGGTGCGATGCAATGGTCAGCGACTGAAAGAAGGAAGGAGAGCTGTCAGTGGCGAAATTCCACGGCAAATTGGGCAACCTCCGTGAAAAACGTGCCTAACACCTGTAACGGGGCGGGGGAGTTAGAGATCAGGGGATCTGTCCACGAAGGTAGGAAAATGTGGATGTCCGGCAGAATTATGGAATTCGAGGTTTCGCAGGGGATTATGCGTTGGAAGACTGTGCCTAGTAAGGTATTTCATTTTTGCGTATGGCCGAGAAAGAGGTGATCAGTGACATGGGTTTTCTTAGCGCTGTCAGGGATATAAGTCTGATGGAGCGAAAAAGTGGCATTGAGCAGCAGCTGAAGTTTCCCATGGAGAATAAGAACGGTGGTATCATCCGCGTTTTTCTGGACGTAGATGACTTAAATGCAAAACAACTCTGCATCAATGGCGTTAAGAAGGTGGATGTCATCGATTATCGGACCGAGCCTGAAATGAAAGTTAAGTACCTTTGGAGAGAGCGGGTTGGTTCCAATGTTTTTTGGGGATTCAGCCCCATCTATAAAGCCGGGAAACCGCTGGCTGATGTACAAAAAAGGAAAGAAAGTTTCCTCGGGAAAAATGGCGACTGGCTTGCCGACAAAGACTGTCACCTTTACAAAATTCGATTAAGAATCCTTAATGATTACGAGAAGGAAGGGTTTTTCTCGAGCGGCTCGGTTGACAGGATCATGCGCGATCTTCCGAACAAGATAAATGAGCAACTGGAGAGTCTAGATAAACGTAAATCTTATATCGTGGTTTTTGGAATAGCAACAGTAGGCGACGATGAATTCCTTTATCCAGGGGAAGTTCCGTGTTTTGTATCTTATTTCGAGCACAAATTGTCTAAAGAAGTGTTTGGGCTAGGTGATACAGAATCTAAAGGTTCTGCGTCCGACGAAAAACGATGTGCATTATGTGGCAAACGTGGGAAGACAACCACTCTGGATAAGATATTTAAGTTCTCTACTTTTGACAAAGTAAGTATTCTTCCGGGCTTAAGCGAGCTCGAGGCAACCCAAGTTTTTCCCATTTGTCTGGACTGTCAGGCAAAGCTAAGTGCCGGTCGTGAGTACATCGAGAGAAACCTCACGAATGTCTCGGCTATCGGTGGTATTAGGATTTGGGCAGTGCCAGAGCAACTTGGCAATGACTCCGGAAAATTCCGGCAACTGGTTCGCAACTTAATCGAAAATTTCAAACGAGACGCAATAGGAACTCCTGGGGAGAAAACGGAAGAAAAATATTTTCATCGATTGGCTAGAGACGGTCAGGGCCTTATTTTCCATTTCCTGTTCTGGGAGAAAAATAATAGCCAGGAACTCGTCCACTTCATGGTCGAAGATGTGCCGCCAGAGCGGCTTGCTTTCTTGGAAACTGCCTGGAAAGAAGCTGCATCGGTAACCAATTCAAAGTTGGTAGATGGATCTAACCTTGACTCATGCATACGAAGCCTTTACAGGACCCTATACAGTATTGCCGGGAAAAGCGAAGTTGAAAGGTCTGTCCTGAGAGACTTTGTACTGGAGATCGTGGGGCACCTATTGTCGGGAACCAAGGCTCCCGTTAAAGCTTTCAAACAAATAATAGTCTCTCGTCTTCCCGGTTTCATGCACCAAAATGAGAACTGGTCGGAGGTGGTAACTGTCTTAAATTATGCGCTGACGCTTGTGGAATTCATGAACATCGTCAACGAAGGTTTGCTTTAAAGTCAGGAAATAGCGTAAAGACGAGCCCGAAAAGCTGGGGGGAAGACTGGCATGAACTTGGAACTATTGAAAGAATTCAAGGATCCCTACATGAAAACACCTGAAGGACAAGGGGCTTTTCTGTCAGGCGTTCTTCTTGGCTACATAGCGTACAGACAGGTTGCGCCATCTAGGGAAGAGGGAGCGTCCAAGGGATCAAGTGCACAGGGTATAGATAAATCTCCTCTCTTCAAACAGATTCAATTCGGACGCCTTGACGGGAGAAGTCTCAAAAGGCTGCTGGCCCGGGTGCCACAGCTTATCGCAGCTTACGGCGAATCCCTTTCCGGTGTATCAGGCAGCCTTTCTAGACTCTGCGCCAAAGCTGGTGAGCTGCTCCTCTCAGGGAAATCTGATGAATTGGGCGTAGACGGCAATTTCGCTTTTACCATTGGCTTTACTAATTCTGTAGCCTACTTCTGGCGGATCTTTGAATTTAGAGATGAGTCTGGAGATCAAGAATAGAAGAACCATAAGAACAAGGAGGAAATAAGTATGAGTCTGAAAAGTCGCAGAGAGTTTCTGTTCCTTTACACAGTGAAGGATGCCAATCCAAACGGAGACCCCCTTAATGAAAACCATCCCAGATTTGACGAGGATACTATGCAGGCTATGGCCTCAGATGTACGTATAAAGAGGACCATCAGGGACGAGTTCATTCGCCAGAGAAAGAACGTATTGATAGACGCTGAACCAAAGTCTCTCAAGCAGAGGCTGGATGAACTCAAGCAAGCATTGGGAAAAGATAATGCCAAAGATGTCATCAAAGAATGCATCGATACAAGGTTGTTCGGTGTTACCTTTGCACTTGGTAAAGAAGCATTTGCGTGGACAGGTCCTGTCCAGTTCAAGTGGGCTCGTTCCCTCCACGCGGCAACTTTCACCTTCATTCAAGGGGCCTCTGCTTTTGCCACTGAAAGTAGAGATAATCAGGCTAAGCAGCAAAGATCGTTCAGGAATGAATACAAGGTCCCGTTTGCCCTTATGTCAGTATATGGCATTGCCAACCAGTACCCGTCGATAGAAACAGGAGCCACGGACCAAGATGTCGATGAGATGCTTGATGCTTTGTGGAAGGGTACAGATAACCTTATCACCAGAAGCAAGACTGAACACAAATCTAGATTCTTGTTGGAGATAGTCTACAAAGAAGGTTTCGACGGAAAAATAGCGGCCCTGGACGAAAAAATTAGTATTGTAGCGCCAGATGGACATCGCTTCGATAAAGACGAAGAGAAATCCCTTAGAAGCTTGTCGGAGTTCCTGGTAGATGTTACTCCGCTCACAGAAGCTATCCTGAACCATGCTGGCGTAATTGAAAACGTGAAAGTCATCCGAGATCCTGAGATACGTCTGAAGGGTGACGATGACTTGAAAAAGTTTGCAAAACTCACGCTCGAGATGAGGTGAGACCTTTGGTCTTAGTATTTGACGTCTCATCAGACCTGGCTATGTTCCGCAAGTCTTATACGACTACATCGGCTGTATCGTTTCCATTTCCGCCGCCCACGGCACTGGCGGGGCTTATAGGTGCTATTTGCGGGCTGAAGCATGGTTCTAACTCCAGCGCATCGTCGGCGAGATTCTGGAAGGAAATGTCAGGAATGAGGGTGGCAGTTGGGATTAAAAGGCCCATCCGATGGTTTACAACAGCTGTGAATCTCATGAAGTTTAAGACGCCCAATGCTTCCATGGGAGAACATATTCAGGTCAAGCACCAATTCGCTAAGATGCCCAAGTACAGAGTTTATGTGGAGGGCGATACAGAAGTATATCGCACGTTAAGAAAATGCCTGAAAGAAGGACGATTCGTTTACACTCCATATCTAGGACTTGCGTTTTGCATAGCTGATGTTGAATTTTTAGGAGAATTTGAAACAGAGCCCGTCTTCTTCGAGGAAAACTCAAGGATAAACATAGACACCGTGTTACCTGACTACGGAGAAGTGGAAGTGGATGTCCTTGCTACGGGCGGCGTGCACCGGGAGGTAGTTCCCTTCCGGATGGATGAAAATAGGCGTTTAGAGGAAACAGTTACTGTCTTTTATCCGCATGTAAGCCAAGAATCATCATGTCACCTGGTGCTGTCGAAACAAGGCCAGGTGGACATAACTGCCGTAGGAAGTGAAAAAGTTGCCTGGTTCAGACCCTGGTGAGATAAATAATATCATGATTTGCAGTCATCCGGGGAAGCCCCTGGAGAGACACTTGATAACGACGCTGGATATAGCGCTACAAATCAAGGAAAACTTTGGGATTGAGCTTTCTCCTACCGTGCTTGTTGCCATATGTTTCCACGATCTTGGGAAGGCTCATCCCAAGTTTCAGTTAAAACTATGCAAGGTTTGCCCTCAGAGAAAAGAATGCTCGAAGCGTTTTAAAGGTACCGAAAGCAGAACTTCTAATTTCGGGCATGCAGAACCTTCCGCTGTTTTGGTTTTTGCTATGACCAGAGACCCAATAGCGGCTGAAATCGTGAGAAGGCATCATACCGAGTTGGAGAACTTATCGTCAGCGTCAAAATTCTGGAGTGAAAAAGAATACATCGGTGATCCGTCATCGGAAGATGCGGTAGTTAACGTTATTAAAAAGATTCCTTTTTGGACCGGGCTACTCGACGTAGCAAGGAAAATCAAAACTATTCACGGAGATTTAGGCCATTCGCTTGAGCATATGGTCTGTGATGTTGAGAGTAACCATGCCCATTGGCTCAGATACCTTCCTGGGCAAGAGGAATGGGATGACCTGGTATTTGATATTTGGCAAGACCTCGTATACGACAATGATGAAAAAAACATGAGTTTATTATGGTTAAAAACAAGGCAAGCGTATTCTGTTTTGATCACTTCTGATAGGTGGGAGGCTTCGACTGGTTCCAATTTCACTGTCGGTAGGCTTGTTATAGACCATGAAAAAATCTCAAATTACGCAAACAGCCTGAAAAACACCGCTTCTAAATTTGGTCCGTGGAGAGAATCCGTCAGGAAGAGCGTGGTGGAGAACGCACGCAACGTTATAAGTGAGCCGGGCGTATACACCATCACTCTTCCGACGGGGACGGGAAAAACCCTCATCGGTCTGACCGTTGCGGCTGAGGCGGCGGAGAAGTTTCATGCCACAGGTATCGTTTACTGCCTTCCCTACATCTCTATCGTGGAACAAAATGCCGATGTAGCAGCCAGGCTTTTTGATCGCGTTCAGGAGGATCACAGCCTGGCTTATGACGCGAGCCCCGGTCCGGCCAGTTCTTCCTCGGGCCGAACCGAGGTAACCCAAAACGATGGTAGAGAGTCTACCCCGGAGGAACGCTTCATGGCTTTTTACCGGTACTGGCGATCCCCGGTAGTAGTGACCACGCTCGCCAAAATGTGGGAAGTTCTATTTTCTCCCAAAGCAAATGATACCATGTCATTTCACAGGTTGAGCCGCGCAGTCGTAATTCTTGATGAACCGCAAACTATTCCGGCCCGATACTGGGATGGATTTGGAAAAACTCTTTCCCTCATTTCGAGGGAAACGGGGACTACGTTCATCTTGATGACTGCCACGCAGCCAGAGATCGTTGAGAAGAGTTCCAGAGCGGAATTGGCAAGGGAAAGGTACGCCTTCCCCAAAAACCGATACCGGGTGGAGTGGTTGGGGCAAGCGCGGCCCAAAATGACCCTTACAGACCTCAAAGCGTTTATAGAAGAGGAAGGGTTAAAAGACCAGGATGTTGCTGCAGTTATGAACACAAAAGAATGTGCCTTGAGATTGTACTGCCACATGAAGTCCGCTGGAGTTGAGCCGTTTTTACTGTCACGCTGGCTAACGCCCCGTGACAGAAGGGACGTAATGCGCAAACTTCATTCAATGGAGAAAGAGGGAAAGAGAAGATGGCTTGCAGCCACTCAGGTGATCGAAGCGGGAGTAGACCTGGACTTTCGTGTAGTGATAAGGGACCTAGGACCATTAGATAGCATTGTTCAGGTGGCCGGGCGGTGCAATCGTCATGGGGAAAGGGAGGATGAAGGTAGAGTCATTGTAGTGGATATGGTAGACGACAGTCGCGAAAGAATAAGGCGTTATTCTTCAGTATATGATCCAGTACTTTTAAACCAGACGAAACAAGTGTTATCAGAGTATCCAGTTTTCGACGAATCTGAGGCCAGCTCAGTCATTTCACGATATTACCGGCTGGTCCGAGGGGCAATCGAAAGGTCCCCTCTCTGGGACCAAATATGCAAAGGTGACTGGGGCGAATATGAACGTTTGATAGAAGAAGAGCAACGTGGGATTCCAGAGGTTACCCTTATTGTTGACAAGGACGGTACTGTGGGGCGTTTAGCGATGGAAGCATTTACTAACGGTAAGAACTTCGAAGATATTGAGAGACGCGATGCGCTTTTCCGATCTATATCGCAGCATTCTATCGAAGTGAGAAAGGACTATCTTGAAGCGTGGCTCAGCTCTACGGGGAGTTACTTCATCGATGAAGATAGACCTGCCCTAGAATGCATCAACGACGAAGGCACAATGTGGCTACTCAACCCTAAAGGGCTCGGGACTATTTACCGGGAAGGAATTGGGTTTATTCCTTTGAATATCGCTAGCGAATTTGAAGATGTTCTAAAACAGTCCGGCTAGATCGTTTGCAAAGAATTAACCTAGCAGCTGTTCTAACGTAGAGTTAGATAAACTCACTCATTCCCGCCTTTTTTCACGGCCAAGGATCTGCCAGACCCAACGAGACTTCGCCGTTCTTCTTCGGTATGTGGCCTGTGGGTCCCCAATCCAAAAATCACTTTTATCCTTTCGTCGGGAATCCCCGCTGAATTCAAAGCGCTTAATACTGGACGGAGCATTTTTTCTCTCGGAAGCGTTCGAGTTATATCGGGGACAACGATAGCGGCCGATCTTCTGCCACGGGCAATCTCCGTCAATGGAGGTGTGCCAATTGGACAGGATAGAGCACGTAATATCTCTGCATCTTCATCCGGTGTTTTTTCCACGACACCGGCACTTATGCACGCTATGATAGAGCTCCCACGAATCTGAGCCTTTACGCTACCTTCTCCGTACTTTAGATCTACACTACGGTACCCGCACCTTCTCCTGACCATAATACTATCTCACCTCTCACCTTTTATCGTTGCTACCCGATTCTCACTCTGACTACCGCCATACAACCGGCAGTAGCCCCTTCTGCATCCATCATGCCAACAGCAGAAAAAGGACTTGACCCCAGCTTCCTCCGACGCTGGTTGTAACGCCCTGCCTTATTAGGCACTCTGCCTCACGGTGCAAGAGAATCCCGCGTCTGAGTGGCTGTGGATATCCACAAAACCTGGTGAGGCCGCAAACTGAGCATGTCCCACGTTTCGTGGAATTTGATGGCGGCTCTCCAGCCTGTTGTGTTACAACAGGAAAATGGAAAATCAGAAACAGAAAGGAGAACTGCCAGTGTCAGAATATCACGATAAGCACCCAAAAAGAAACCAGAAAATTGAAGAATCGGAGAAACCGTTTTGGGAGAGAGTTCTCTCAAGATATTTTGATTTCCTTGGTGAGCCTAGCCAAAGCGGCAAAGGAAGGTCTATTGGCGCTTGCAGTTCAGGTCGAGCGGGAAATGTTCAGAAAATTGATGGAAATTGAGCTGACCATGAAGGTCGGAGAAGAAGGGAAGCACAATCCCAATAGACAGGCTTACCGGCACGGATACGAGACAGGTGAAATCGTCCTGGGAGCTCGTAAGGTTAAAGTCCAGCGACCAAGGGCTCGGACCGTCGATAGGCGGAAAGTTGAACTTGAGGTGTATAAGGCATTTCAGGAAGAAGACATGCTGTCTCGAGCGATCTTGGAGCGAATGATACACGGTTTGTCGTGCCGGTGTTACCTCTCTGGTTTAGAGGATATTGGGTCTACTGTAGAAGCAGTTGGCATATCAAAGAGTACCCTGAGCCGACGGTTTGTTGAAATCACCAGAAGAGTGCTGGGAGTACTTCTGAGCTGGTCACTGAACGACCTGGATGGGGTGGACCCCATGTTGCCACCGTTGATCAGGTGAGCACGCGGGGGAAAGTCTCCGGGTAGGGAAGCGCCCCGCCGGCAATTCGGGGGTGCCTGGGTTGGAGGTAATCTATCAGCGGTGCGCAGGGATCGACAGTGCACAAAAAGAGTGTAACGGTGTGTCTTATCCTAACTTGACCGGTGGTTGGAAAAATCCCTGCCAGAGGTGGGTGGCATTACTGGCTTCGTAACTACGCTATCGAGGGCTCGCCTGGGCGGGTCCTAGGGCAACCAAACACCGGAACGGGTTCTGTGACCCAGCAGAATCAACGGCTGCCCTGCTGCATCCATTGGCTTTGTCTGCGCCCTGATGCCGATATTCGAGGCGCTTGCGCTTTTATCATGCCAACAGGGAACCGTTCTTGCACGGCAGTACAAAACAGCACTAACTGAGTTCATTAACGCCGTTCCGGGATGGTACTGAAGAGATTCCAGCCTGTAACCATAAATCTTGACAAGGAGGTGTACGGGCAGGCCAGAGTGCCTGCCCTCAACACATGACATGACAAGCCCGAGAAGAATGTACTGGATCTTCTCAGAATCCTTAGCTTTGACCAAGGTGAGGTTCAGATAATTGCTGGATTCAACGCTCTTTTGTAAAATGGAGGCGAACGAGGTGAGCACTGTGACCGGCAAAGTAGTTCCAGTGCCGGAAAAACTCCAGGAAGCTATCGGGAAAGAGGCCACGGAAGAACTCGTAAACCTCATAAATGAAGTGGCGGCAACTGTAAGTTCCACCAAGGTCGATAAGACAGAATATGATGCTCACACGCTACTGGTCAGAGAGCAGTTTGAGCGTTTTAAAGTCGAAGTTAAGAACATGGTGAACTCAGCGCTTCTCAAGGGGCTTGCATGGGTAACAGTGCTGATTTTCGGTCTTTTCGGGGTGCTGTGTGTTTTGACAAGCACGCGCTGAGGTAACGTAGTCGCGGTTTCAGGGCATGTTAATTGCGAGGGGATAGATATGATTGCGAGGCACTTATCAAAGGAGACTGTGTTGAGACAACTGGAAGAGTCTGCTGGGATCATCAAAGAGTACGGAGTTCGCCGAATTGGGATTTTTGGGTCGGTCCTCCGCGGTGAGGCACGGGAAGACAGCGACTTGGACGTGTTGGTAGAGTTCTCTGAAAAGACTTTTGATAAGTGCTTTGGACTCAAAGTGTTTCTCGAAGACCTTTTCGGGGCAAAGATAGATCTTGTCATTGCGGACAAGGTGAAGTCCCGGCTGAGGGGACAGATTTTCGGAGAAGTTGAGTATGCAGCGGGATTTTAAAGTTTATCTAGAAGATGTACTGGAAGCGATTCACAGGATACGACTGTATACCAGGGATCTTTCGTATTTCAGGCGGCTCCTACCGGCTTTTTGAAAAAGCCGGGGTTAAGCTCTCTGGCCCTCTAGGCGACGGCCTGCCTGAAATTAACCTGAACATCGTAGCCTTTAACGGACCTGCTGACTGTGGACACCCGCATGGTTACGAACTGGGATTCCCTGGCCTGCTCCAGATGCAGGTGGCGTAATTTCGGGGGAACCTGTATCCGGCACGTGGGCAGGCGGCTCTGTGGCAGCGACGCGGTACTGCGACGGAGACTGCTCGTGCGAGAGACTTGTCTTCCAGCGCGTCTATACGCCGCCAGGCAGGACCAAACGAGGACGGTCTTTGGTTTGACTTTTGCAAAACCGCATTCAAGCCTTATGGTGTGACAGTTACTGCATTCTTGCTCATTGCAAAGCACCATCTTGGTAAGCAGATCGTCGTCCGTACGGACGGCGAAGACGCGCACTGGTTTGATGCCAAGGTGTTCTGCATGGCCGGACTTGGATACGGCCTTGAATACCGTATCCAAGACGGTGAACTTGAGGCCACCCGACTGGCCTAATCCGGCACAAAAAGGAGGTGTCGGCACAGCAGGCCATCGGGGGCTTGCTGTACCAAAATACATGAGAATCTTGAAAATCTGGAGGGACGAGTGAGCAGATTCGCCCCGTTCCCGGGACAACCTGGGTACGATGGTGGGTCAAGTCTTTTTTTGCTGTTCTCCCGAAAATTGGCATGCGGGCTCGTGGCACCAAAGAAACCCCGGCTTTTTCCAACCGGCTGTTTGCCAGTACTCTACCGCATCAGCGCGAGATTTTCATTCCCGGTGGCGGCGCGAAGCGCCATGAACAATTGGCATGATAAAAGCGCAAGCGCCTCGAATATCGGCATCAGGGTGCAGACAAAGCCAATGGGTGCGGCAGGGCAGCCGTTGATTCTGCTGGGTCACAGAACCCGTTCCGGTGTTTGGCTGCCCTACGACCCGCCCAGGTGAGCCGTGAGATCGGATAGGTGAGTGTTGCCCAGCCTTGGCTGCACCCATGATCCCGAGGGAGGCATGCGTATGCGTTACATTGCTCTGGACGTGCACCAGCGTTATTGCGAAGGTGCCGAACTGCTAGCCAATGGTAAGATCAGGCGTTTTGGCATATCTACGACACGCGGATGCCTCGAGCAGTTTGCCAGCCAGCTCGGCCCTGATGGGAAACGCCCTATGGATTTACGACTTGATTTCGCCTCATGTAGAGAAAATCCTGCTGGCAAACACTTTACGCACAAGGGCGATTGCCGAGGCGCGAATTAAAACTGATAGGCTGGATGCTGAAATACTTGTCCGGCTGTTGGCTGCAGACTTCATTCCCGAGGTCTGGGTACCAAGTCCAGAACAGCGCCAAGTTCTGGCGCTGCTTGAATACCGCACGCGTTTAGTGCAGTTGAGGACTCGCCTGAAGAACCTACCTATGAGGGATGAAAACTCAAGAACCACCTTGCGGAAAAGGGCCTTGAACTGATAGACATAAAGTACGAGTTCGGCGAAGTTGGCGGGCAGCCCGTGATCATCGACGAGATCTCGGGCGACTGCATGAGAGTGGCAAAAAAACGGACAAGTTCTTTTGCAGAAAGAGCTGTGTCCTGCGATCCTCGGGGAATAGCCTGGGTCTTGGCGAATAGCAAGAAACCGTCGAAGATTGAAGATCCGGCAAACGCCAGTAAAGAGGCGAATGGCGGAAAACCGATGAAAGGCAGGAAGGCCGCGGTTGTTTCTCGCGCGGGATGGTCGTCCAGACTGGTACCGAGCATTACAATTTCCTCACGTGCTCGCGTTCGAGGAGCACAAGGGTAGAGGCCAAGGAACACAAGGGTTGAGATCAAGGAGCACAAATGTCGGGCAGGTGTCTACTCATAGGACGATGGCATTGACTCTAAGTCTATCGTGCTGGCTGCGAAGAACATCGCTGATCACGTCGGCTTGCCACCATCCCGGGCCGCATTCGTTATTTACTCGCCGCCTAAAGAGGTGCTAGCGAGCGCAATCGCCGCGGAACTTGAGAACCGGGGAATTGCCTGTTCGATGCTGCGATTGGGGAGTTTCTCGGGCCCGGGGCCTGCTCCGTTGCGGGATATGGTGAGGAGTCTGGCTGGTGATACGGGACTCGTCTTTCTCACCACTTGGGCGCACTCGGAGTTGCTTTTTGAGACAATTGGCAGGCCAGACAGAGGGATCAAGGTTCCATCCGATCATCTCTACGCGGATTTCTGTGTTGGAATGGCTGCGTTCGTGCGCACCCATGCGGTCGACGCTTCCGAACTCAAGACTTTCCGCGAGAACCTATTGGCACTTCTAAGCAGTGCCCGGAGGATTCGCGTAACCGCGCCTGGCGGAACAGACATCACGTTGGTGCCCAGAGCCTGGAACTGGACTAACGGTGAGGTGTTTACCGCACCGCTGGAAGGTACCGCACGGGGGACCATCGTTGTGGACGGGTGCGCTTATTCTGGCCCGCCTAAGAAGCCGTTCAGGTTGGTGGTTGAGGATGGCCGCGTGGTCAATCTGGCTGAACTGGACAAGGATGACGACCAGCAGGCGATGGTTCTGACCGACCTTACACGGGATGACAACGCAGCCGTACTCGCCGAGTTTGGGATCGGTATCAATCCCGGTGCGCTCCCCAATGCGGATCTGATGGAAGCTGAACAGGCTCGGGGTACCTGCCACTTTGGATTTGGCCACAACCTTGAGTACGGAGGCAACAATTCGAGTGTGTATCACTTTGACCTGGTCGTCCGCAATCCCATCATTCAGGTTGAAAGGCAAGACGGCCAATCTCTCCGAGTTGATCTATCTGACGGATGACGGACACATGATCGTCTGCTGAGGGTTTAGCACTCGGAACAGTACTCCTGTTGACGTCTCTAGAAGAGTACTAATGTGCTCTTGCCGCTATTGTGTCACAAGTCTCGAACGGGAGGGATGCTCACCATGACTGCTGCCGAGGTCTCGTGGTACGCCTCGCACACAAAGGTCACCGACCCAGGCTCCATGACGGAGATCCTTAAGTTCCTGTCAAAAGGAATCGGGGCCATTCCTGAGCTTATGGAATTAATCCAGGGTCTTTTTGTTCACATCTTCTGAGCGGAACGTTACAGGATGTCACTCTCGGAAGAGAAGCGAACCCATGTGCAGTACCGTCTGGTTTCGAGGACCCTGGAAATCATAACGAAAATGGATT
Organism: Candidatus Fermentithermobacillus carboniphilus; assembly: GCA_018208355.1. GTDB lineage: Bacteria > Bacillota > Sulfobacillia > Fermentithermobacillales > Fermentithermobacillaceae > Fermentithermobacillus > Fermentithermobacillus carboniphilus. The sequence continues at coordinate 23,789 of CP062796.1, forward strand.
CTTCCCCTCTCACGGTCAAGCGGTCTCTCGATAGGCGTTTTTTGGGAAATTGCAGGGACTTTTCTGTGTTTCTCTGCTCTGTTCTCCGCGAACAGGGAATCCCCGCACGCGCCCGTTGCGGGTTTGGAACGTACTTTCGTCCAGGTGGTTTCGAAGACCACTGGGTTTGCGAGTACTGGAACGGCGAGAGATGGGTGATAGTCGATGCCCAGATTCACGGGTTCCAGCGGAAAACCCTGCGGATCCATTTTGACTTTCTGGACATGCCTCGCGGTCTCTACGAGCAGGAGCCGAGACTCAGGGTCCCTCCGGAGATGATTGTCTCTGGGTAGGCATTTGGCTTCGGAACTCAGGCGACACGAGGATATTCTAGACTGGGTTGAGCTTTGCCAGGTGACAACCGAGGTGGAGATGGATCTCATTCGTTCGGCCCTGGAGCTGTACGGCATACAGCTAATCTTCAAGTCGCTCCTGCTGACGAGCGTCTATCCTGGCCTATCCCCAGTTACCCAAACGGGAGGCGATCCAGCCTTACTCCACTATTTCAGCTTTCGGCGGCTAAACGTGGTCCCACCTGAAAACGTGTATCGCCAGGTGCATAACGATCCACAAGAAAAGATGTCACCTTCTGCGATAGCGACCTTGATGACGCCATAGACGTTTCTGTCGACTCATTCTCCTGCAAGTCGATTCTTGTGATCTTCTGGAGGAACCTGTCCCACTCGCGTAGAATCCAGAATAGGTAATTATTAGGGGCTTTCGACTTTCCTTTACTCGAACCTAGCGGAGGTGGAGGGTTTTGTGACAGATGGGTTTTGGCAATTGAAAACTGTGGCGTACCTGCATGATCCGCCCCACAAGTCGCTTCTTCTCGGGCGAGGAATAGGTCACGAGGCGGTCGCCCTAAGTTTGATCTCTGCGGCGACCGGCACAACGCCTTCGGCTCAGGAGTGGGGTACTGTTAAGGTTGCAGACCGTATCGCATCAGCGGCGGATCGCGTCGATTTCCCGAAGGATGCCGAAGTGTATTGGTCAAAGAGGCCTGTCCTCTGTCATCCATTGTCTGGGGAACGTTACGATTTGGGTCATTTGGTCGATGTTGACCCTCAAACCTTGGGGAAATTGGTGGAACAAGTTGTAACAGGCGTACGTTCCAAGTACGGAGGTAACGAACAGAAGACGTTCTTGCACCTTTGGAGATACCTGGCCGATGACCTAAAGAATCAAGAAACATCCAACAAACTCGGCTGCCTGTGGGATCTGCTTCCTGCTGATACGCGCATTCCTGACCACACGATTTGGCATCATAACCGTATAGTTTCGGCTATCGCTGGAGCGCTCCCGAATCCTGCCTTGGTGGTAATGTCCATTGGACCTGTCCAAGATTTCATCGCTTGCGCGCGAACGACACGCGACCTTTGGACTGGCAGCTGGCTCTTATCCTTCCTTGCCTGGCAAGGTATGAAAGCCATATCGGAAGAATGGGGACCAGACGCCATACTGTTCCCGGACCTCCGCGGACAACCCCTTGTAGACAAGTGGCTCCAGGAACTGGGGATACAGGGTCCATCCGCAGAAACTGAAGACTACCTTGCTACCCCTTCTCTTCCCAACCGTTGGGTAGCTATTCTGCCTGCGGACGCTGTTCGCAGGGTTGCAGATGGCGCGGAAGAGGTCATAAAAGCTGCCTGGCGAGATCTCGCTCGACAGGTCAAAGACTTACTTGGGGACCGCGCGAAGGGTTACGACTTAGACTTGTCCCAATGGCAAAGGCAGGGAGACTGGGTGGAAGTCTATTGGTCTTCCCACGCCTGGCCCGATGTCACCGCAGGTGTGACGCCGCAAGTCGAAGCTTCCCTTGACGCGCTCCTTGGACCGGATCAGGATTACGGGAGGCTATTGCATTCGTTTCGTAAGTCCGGGAAGTGGGAACCTAACCTGGGCACCATATATGGGCGACTGCATTCGTTGGTCGATCGCGTTCACGGGAGCAGGAAGGCTCTCAGGGATTTCGGTGGTTCAGAATCGGGTGAACCCGGATACAAATGTACGCTGTGTGGCGTCCGGGAACCCGTCAGAGATCTAAATACCGATTCGTCTTACTATAGGGAACTAATCTCTTTCTGGGCGAAGATAGGCGACGACTTGGGCGCCGGTACCGTTGAGGAGAACGGGAAAGAGCGTCTTTGCACAGTTTGCCTAACCAAACGTCTCGCGCCGAAAGTTCTACAGGAGAGTCTAGGCCTCAGAAGCGCTTTCCCGTCTACGAGCGAGATCTCGGCCACCAAGTACAAAATCGCTGTTCTCCAAGAATGTATCAAGAACGAGGAACTACAATGCGCTGTTAGCGAGTTTGTCGCTGCCTTCCCCAAGGACCTGGCTGTGGCTTCGTACGTTCCTGCGGTTGGTTTGGAGCTCAAGAAAGTAAGGTCTTTGGCCTCGGTGGATTCATCCGTTTTGGAACGATTTGCGAAGATAGATGGGGAATGGCTCTTTCCGGAGACTTACGAATCTGAGGAGAGCGATCATCTACTGGGAGAAAACAAGGCGACCATGGCCCGCCTTGCGGCCAATCTGCGGGAAAAGGCTAAGAAAGCCGGAATAACACATCTTTCTCCTTATTATGCCGTCTTGGCCATAGACGGCGACCAAATGGGGAAGTGGGTTTCCGGCACCCATAGCGACCTTCCCAAGATAAGAGAAGTCCTGCATCCTGACATCGTGAACATTTGTTCCAACATGTTCGGCTCGGACGTGTTGGAGCAGAAGAGACCTCAATCGCCGTCCCTGCAAGGAACCCTGAGTTCCACGCTCCTCGGTTTCAGCTTGTACGTGGCCCGATATGCCGTAGAGGTGCAAAACGCCGGTAAAATCGTATATTCGGGTGGGGATGACGTACTTGCGTTCTTGCCTCTCGAAGATGCCCTTACCGCCGCCGATGATGTTCGAAGAATGTTCCAGAAGTTTGCCGTGGTTTCAGGAGACACGGTTCGAGTGGGCCAAGACCTCTTGCGTGGTGATATTGGACGCTCATTCAGAAACGCACACCTTGGCCTGGGAAATCGTATTACAGCGAGCGCCGGAATCGCGGTTGCCCATTACCGCCAGCCCCTGCGACAGGTGTTGGACGCAGCCAGACATATGGAGGAAGCGGCGAAGGAAAGCATGGGGAGGTCAGCATTTGCAGTGGCTACCCTCAAGCATTCTGGTGAACGGACTGAGGCAGGTGCGCCGTGGAGGGTGGACGACCGTCTTGAAACAATACCATTCCTGATGAACTTGGTTGCCCTATTTGGCGACGAGGAAGGACTATCTGCTCGTCTCTTACCCCAGCTGGCGTACGAAATCACCGCCTATCCCGGACTACCCAGCGAGGCAACCAGCCAGCGCGTTGAGTATCTGGTAAAGAGGCACCTTGGCCAGGGGAGAGAGGAGCTGGCTCGCGCTATCGCTCGTGACGTTTGCTCACTGCAGGAGTGGTTTGCGGGGAAAGGACGCGGTCAGCTTTGGGCCTGGGAGAAGGCATTAGACCTCATTAGTCTCGCATCTTTCATGGCTAGATACTGCAAAAAGGTGGTGAGAAATTGACCTCCATAGTTGTCGAACCTGTTGACGTCCTGTTGTTCCGGGACGGCAAACCTTTTTCTGCGGGATCGGACCATTTGGCCAGGAGCGTATTTCCTCCACATCCAGGGACTTTGGCAGGATTCGTTCGTTCCAGGCTTCTACGGGATGCTGACCTTGATTGGGCGAAGGCCAGAGAGAAGTTCGGCAATCTGGGTGGGCCCAGCGATTACGGGGACTTCCGTATAACCGGCTTCTTCTTAAGAAAAGGGGAAGAAGACTATGTGCCAGTCCCCACGGACTTGGTTTGCGGGAAGACTTCGGGGAACTATTTCCTCGTTCGCCCGCTTAGGGCTGAGGATGCTTCTGGTCTAGCCAGCAATTTTCCACAAGAGCAGAAAGACCTACTCCATCCCTGGGTCCGAACCGGGGAACCGATTGAGTCAGCCCATGGTTTCATCTCCCTCAGAAACCTTTTCGAATACATTCTGGCTGGACAAGCTCCTCCCCGGAACGCGCTACTCCAGGAATCGGACTTTGCGCTCAGAGAAGCCAGGACGATAGTAGGTTTGGCCAAGACCAGTCTCACATCTGATCCGGGGCGTCTTGCAACCATTGAGTTTGTCAGAATGCTCGATGGAGCCAGCTTCCACTTGCGGTTCGAAGGCGTTCGCTGGCCGGGTAATGTAGGACTAGGTACTTTGGGTGGGGAGGGTAGAACCGTCCGCTGGAAGGTTCTCGAGAACTGGGTTCCTCCTGATGCCAAGAAGGTTATGGAATCGATCAAGTCAACCGGGCGATTTAAGGTTGTCCTTCTTACTCCCGCCATCTTCGAGGGCGGTTGGGTGCCCAAGAGGCGCCTGCAAGAGCTTCTCAAGCAGAAAGGCGTAGAGGCGCGTTTGGTCGCAGCGATAGTAAACCGTCCTGCTCATGTTGGCGGTTTTGACCTTCATAGGCGGGCTCCAAAGCCCATGTTCCCGGCGGCGCCGGCTGGAAGCGTGTATTACTACGAGGTTGTTAAGGGTGACGTTGCCGGGTTAGTTAACAGCCTGGAGATGAGCTGCATATCGGACAGGGATTGGGAAGTAGGTATGGGATTATCCGTTGTGGGAGGTTGGGAATATGCCTGAAAACGTCAAATCCTCTGGTGCGAAATTTGGTGAGAAAATAGCCACGGAGATATTGTTCATTCATGCGCTAACATCGCTCCATCCCGGTTCGGGAACTGCCCTGGGAGTGGTAGATCTACCGGTTCAGAGGGAGCGTCACACACAGTGGCCCGTGATTCCCGGATCTAGCCTAAAAGGAGTACTCAGGGATGTCTCACGTCGGCAAGTCTTATCCTCAGATGCAGGGAACCCTGACGAGGACGTGTGGATAGAGACGGTTTTCGGACCTTCTGTAGGCGGGGCCGAGAAACACGCGGGCGCTGTGAGCATTTCGGACGCAAAAATTCTCGCTTTCCCCGTTAGATCTTTGCGGGGAGTCTTTGCATGGGTGACGTGCCCGGCAGTTTTGGAACGTTTCAATCGTGATCTGGCGCTTATAGATTCCAATCTCTTGACCGACATCCCTCATCCCGACAAAGACACTGCAGTATGTGCAGACGAAAACCTTCTCTTGGCGGACAGAAACAGAATAATGCTGGAGGAATTCGAGTTTGCCGTCAGCACTACTCAGAGGTCTAACAACGTTGCAGCATGGATCGCTGATCACGGGATTCCGGAAATGGACGAGGCCACGCGGCAACGGTTCAAGAGGAACCTTGTTGTGCTCCACGACGATGACTTCACATATTTCGTCCGTCACGCCACAGAAGTGGTTGCCAGGATCGGTCTCGATTATCAACGGAAAACCGTCAAAGAGGGAGCTCTATTCTATCAAGAGTTCATTCCTCCCGAGACCGTTTTTTATTCTGTCATAATGGCTAACTCAAGCAGGAGAGAGGGGCATCCCCAGGCTGCAGCTGAGGTGCTTGACCGCTTGAACCAGTGGTTACCAAAGGTGGTCCAGGTCGGAGGAGATGAAACCATCGGAAAAGGGCTTTGCGCCTTGCGCGTCTGCAAACAGGGGGTAGGAGCATGACGGCAAAGAATCTGGCAGATGGGATTGCCCCAGGAGCAAGAACCACTCTCGCTCAGAGACGTGCCCAACATGCTTGGAATGCTGTACAGCGAGCGAGAAAAAAGAGTGGACCTCATCGTGAGCAAGACCTGGATAAATTCGCAGCTGAAGTAAAGAAACTTCCGATTAGAATCTTGACCTCTGGTCTAGGAAAGACCCTCGCTTATCTGGAAGATGTGCCTGGACTTCTGGCGGAGATCTCAGATTGGGTGCTTAACCATAGATATCCATCCAGCAACGACGGAGGAAACGACCTGCTTGACCGCATCCTCAGGGGGGATTCCGACTTCTTGCGGCGGGTAACGGAAGAGGTACTAGAATACAGTGAGTGGCTTACCCGCTTCTGTGAGGCCGCTCTAGAGGGGGGCAGCGACGGTGAGTCCTGATAATCCTGTCCCAGCTAGTACCAAGTCGTTGCTCAATGCGGTGCCTATAGAAAGTCGCCACCCTGGGCTGCAATTGGACAAGATATCCTTTGCTCGGGGTCAGGAAGGACAAAAGGTTTGCCTCGAAGAGGTATGTCATACAGCCGGGGACGAGCGCTTGCTTGCGGAGCTGCTCGACAGGCGCGCGCGGTGGTTGGATGCCCTGTCCGCAAGGGTAATCAGGCTGAAGACCTCAAGCCCCCTCACGTTGCACTTGAGTAGAGCATCCGCCTTAGAAAACGCTGGTATATGCTTGCATCCCATATACGGGTTTACGTATCTGCCTGGTAGCGGTTTGAAGGGAATGGCCAGGGCGTACGCGGAGACGGTTTGGCTCCCCGCGCAGAAAGACTACGTGGCTGCCTCCCGCAAAGTAGCGGAGGTGTTCGGCTGGGCCAAAGAACGCACGGGGAAGGAAGAGCCTGCTCTCGCTTGTGGCACGCTCGGTCCAGGTGAGGGCGTCGTTGCCGAGAAGGAGCCGGGAGAAGCAGGTTCGGTCGTTTTTCACGATGCGTGGCCCGAAAAATGGCCGAAACTCGTGTTAGATATAGTCAATAATCACCATGGCGACTACTACAAGGGTTTGGAAGCTCCCGGGGACTGGCAGGAGCCAAACATGGTCTATTTTCTTTCGGTTGGACCGGGAGAAACCTTTTCATTTGCTTTGTCAAAGAGAAACCCGAGCGTCTCTGATGAGTGCTTGGAGCTCGCCGAAACCTGGCTCAAAGGGGCGCTTACCTACCTTGGCGCTGGCGCCAAAACTAATGCCGGATATGGATGTTTCTCTGTTTCTGAGGAAGTTCACACAGATCCCAGTCCGTCCCTCGAGGTCTACGAGACACGGCTTAAACTTGTCTCTCCTGCTTTCCTGGCTGGGGCGACACAGGGGGAGAGCGATTGTGATCTTCGCGGTGCTACCTTGCGAGGTCAGCTCCGCTGGTGGTGGCGTACTTTACATGCGGGCTTTGTGGATTGGCAGACCCTCAGGAGGCTCGAGACAGCGATTTGGGGAAGCGACGAATCGGGCGGGGCCGTTAGGATCACGGTTGAGCCCGTGCAGGACACCATCGTCAAGGAGCAGTACGATCCCCGGTCGATAGCAAGTGGGCATCGCCTCCCTGCCCCATCCCGCGGGCTTATTCAAGGGCTCAAGTACCACTCGTACGGGATGGAGGCTAGTAGAGGACGTGCCAGCCGGTGGTACATTGCTCCTGGAGCACAGTGGGTGGTCAGGCTCATCGCCCGCCCGGGATACTACTCTCCTGACTCAGTTAAAGATGAGTCTGAGAATGGGAAATCCAGGAAGAGGGCCAAGAGAGCGGCCAATGGTACAGCCAGCGGTTCTGGCGGCTGCAAGATCTTGATTTTGAGTCCTTCAACGGTACTCGAGCAAGCCAAGGCAGCGTTATGGCTACTTTGCAGGTACGGAGGAGTCGGCGCGAAAGCCCGGAAAGGCTTTGGCTCGTTTGAGGATGTCCCTGACATGAACCTGGAGAAATGCAAACAAGCGGCCATGAATCTCCGAAGAGAGTGCGGGCTGAACGATGCTTTCTCAAGTGAAAGGGCCGAGACGCCTTCCCTGGAGGAGATGATGGGTTTCGAACTTCCCACTGCATGGGATGACCCATGGTTTGCTCTGGACCAGGTAGGATACGCGGTCCAGGGCTTTGCCCGGAACCATGCCCGTGATCTCGCCAAGAAAGCCCTGGGATTGCCTCGCCGCATCGGTTCTCCGGCGCATGGCGAATTCAAACCGGTCAAGCGCATAGGAGATCGTCACGCTTCACCGGTGCTGTATCATCTATCGAAAGACTCCAACGGTAAGATCATGGTGAGGGTGACGGCTTTCGTCGCTAAGCGTCTGCCGAGCCCCGAGAAAAGCAAGAGCTTCTTGAGGGAGTTCCTTGATTACCTGAAGCCCGAGCTCGAGGCGCGCGCTGCCGGGGGAATTGTACCCCCGGGATCTACCTCGATGTCGTCGCTGAATCAAACTAAGCGCGCTGGCGCAAAGGGTCCGAGGGCGGCCGCTCCAGCACTTTCTCCTGCCCGTCCAGCTCCGCGGTCGCCGACTGGCGTGACCCCAACGCCAGATGAGAGGCTAGTTCCAGGAGATCGCGTCGAAGTAGAACTTCTCGAAGAGAAAACTAAGAAGGGCGGTTGGAAAGCGAAGGCTGTAGTTTCCGGCAAGATTGGTCCCATACAGAACACAAAGGACGTGCCCGGCGATAAGAAGCCCGGCGAACGCGCCATTGTGTACGTCCATTCTGCAAGCAACGAGGCCGTTCAGTTCCTATGGCCCACACCTGAGGTCGAAGCTCGTTTCAGGAGGAGAGACGGCGGAAATAGGCCGAACAACCCTCCGGGAAATCGCAATCGTTGATCGGTGTGGGTGTTTACTTTCGCCTGCTTATGCATGGGTAGTAGCTGTTGTTGAGGCCACCATGGATCGGGGGACCGTTATCGAGCCTCCGAGCTGTGGTGGCCAACCCGAGTTAATCTTTTGCGAGACTCTTCTTTAGCCTTACAATCCCGACCGGTAGGTGACTTTGAGATGAGAGTATTGGTAGTAACCGTTGGTGGCTCTCCAGCGCCTATTATTAGTGCTTACAAAGAGTTTGAGCCAGATTTCACGTACTTCGTCTGTTCAAAGGGGAACCCACCCTCGGGAACTGAGGGCATGGTAGACGGCGAAGGCGATCCCTGCGGAGACAGGCGCACAAAGGTTTGTCCCCATTGCGGGGGGATTGTACCTCTCGGGGATCCTAAGGGTAAGTGCCTGGTGGAGCAACTTCAAATCCCAAAGGATGCTTATAAGAAAGTGATATTGAACGACCCTGACGATCTCCAAGAAGTGTATGACGCGATGCTGGGAATTCACAAGGAAGTCAGCGAGCGGTTCCGCCCGGACCGGAAGGCGATTTGCTATACGGGTGGTACAAAGACCATGACAGCAGGAGCTGTTCTCTTGGGGATCCGGTATCCCGATTGGGAGCTAGCGATCGAGAGGTGACCCAGGGAGGACCTTGACGTGGTACGAAGGGGCAATAGTTGGTGGCCTCAAGACGCCACAACAGTGTACGCGGACATCCAGGTGGAAGTGTGCAAGTCACTCTTGAGCAAGTACGAGTACGATACAGTTGGACAGCTGTTGATCCCGCTACAGATGAGTCCAACGCTCTCGCGAGAGAAACGCTTCCGAATCCAACGTCTCCGACAGCTGTGTCAAGCTTTCAGCCTGTGGGATCGGTTCGAGCATGAAGCTGCCTTGGGCCTCCTTGAAGCGCTAGGGAGCCCGGGAATTGCTCCATGGATCCGCCGTTCGAAGGTACTTGCCGGAAAGGTTAGGAAAACGAATCGGTTCCAGATAGTTGCGGACCTCGTTCTCAACGCTGAGCGACGCGTAGTGCAGAAGAAGTATGTTGATGCAGTGGCTCGTCTATATCGCGCGGTTGAGATGTTGGCTCAGACGAGGCTCGTGGACAAGTACCAAATAGATACGAGCAAAGTCTCCCTCGAAAAACTGCCGGATGTACTCAGAGCCAAGTACAGCGAGATGGCAGATGAAAGCGGAAATGTGGTGCTATCGTTGCAACAGGCATATGAGCTCTTGATGGACTTCAACGATGAACTGGGCCTGTATTTTCAGGGACAGCGGAAGAAGATTGGCAACGCTTTGCACGTGCGAAACCAGTCCATATCTGGACACGGTGTTGCGCCGGTGACTGAGGAAAGGTACGCGGAGTGTGGGCGAGTCTTTGAAGACTTCATCCGGAGCGGATTGAGCGTTTGCCGGGCAGATGTGGAGTGGACCCAGCTTCCAGGGGAGGAGCTTGTCGAATTGTCGGAAGAGACCCGCTAGTAACTGCTCCCTGTGGCCCTTGTGGATACCAGCTGGAACGGCATGGTGGCGCCGGTAGAGTTGAACGGGAGCTGATCCCCTAAGGAAGCCTGGAGATGTCGAAAAGGGTTCGCTGCCGAACCTTGTTGCCCTCGCTGTAACCTTCGACGATTTGCGCAGATGCCTAGGTCTTGCCGTTGACCGTTTTGTGCCTGATCGCTACGTACATGGCAACACAGCAGGCTGGAGAGCCGCCATCAAATTCCATGAAATGTGGGACATGCTCGCACTTTGATCCCCGTGCGCCCGGTTTACCTTCGAATCGACGGCGACACCACCACTTTAGAAAGGGGCCTGCCTGCCCAGTGGCCCGGGCAGACAGGCTAGACGCAAGAGGGAGGGGTGATGCGCTGACTGCCTAACGGGAATGCGCTATCGTAAATCCGAGTTATTGCGCCAGCTTTAATTCAGGAAATCAAGTGCTTCCTGTGGTACAAAGGTGCGCACACCATTAAAGACGGTGACGCCGTTCATCTTAACCAGCTTACCGTTGACTTCGGCAAGATTCTTGTTAACGGGAAATCTCAGTGTATCATTGCCTTTGGTGACCACAACCACAGGGTTGTTGGGATCTGCTGTGTTCCATTGCACCGTAGCGCCCTTGGCCTCAAAAGCAGCCCTTACCGGCACGAAGAGTTTCTTGGTGGTTTCTGCTAGGTTGAGGCCCAGTAATCTCTCCATGTACTTGGCTATATCTGTGTTTTCGATAACTCCAGTGGGCCGGTCGCCGGTCGGCGAGTACACGTACAGAACCACATCTTCGCCAGTGTGGCCGCCGGTGGTCCACCCGATATGGGCCCGCACGCTAATCATCGGTCCCACGACAGAATTCAACGTGCCTGGTTTGGCTTCTTTGATTGCTTTGAGTTCGCTATCCGTGAGGTCGGTGATGCCGTAATAAGTTGCCATCACCTCTTTGATGTTGCTCCTGTCGGCGTTCAATTTCTTCTCGACGCCTTCCCCGGTCAGTTTTGCTCTCTTTAGAGGTTCGATGAATGCGGAAAGAGGCAGCTGGTCGTAATTTCTGGTGGTTCCCCGGTCTCCAATGGTGATTCCACCGTTACCGTGGTCAGACACTACGATGACAACGGTGTTCTTATCCTTTTTGGCAAAGTCTAAGGCTACCTTAACGGCGTTATCAAAGGCCAGGATATCGCTGATTACGCCGACCGGGTCATTGGCATGGGCGGCCCAGTCTATTTTGCTCCCTTCCACCATCAGGAAGAATCCGTCGTTATCCTTGGAAAGCACCTCAATAGCTTTGGCGGTCATCTCCGCCAGGCTCGGCTGTGTTGTGGGGTCACGGTCAAAATCATAGCTCAAATCTTTAGGAGCGAACATTCCCCATATTTTGCTGGACGCGGACTTATTCATGGCATCCGGGGTGGTCACATAGTCATAACCCTGTTCCTTGATAACCTTGATTAAGTCTTCCTTGTCCTTCCTGGTCGTGGGTTCCAGGAACTTGGAACCTCCGGCGAGCACCACGTCTATACCGCTGTACACCATTTGCTCGAGAATGTCGTCGTAGTTGTTCCGGTTCGGGCAATGAGAGGAGAAGGCCGCCGGGGTGGCATGGGGTATTTCACTTGTAGCCACCAGCCCAGTAGCTTTTCCTGCCAGCCTTGCTGCTTCGAGAATGGTGGCCACGGGTTTCTTTTCATCGCCCCGGGCGATTGGTTGAAGGCCCGGCATGCTGGCCACGTCAGGCAAAACCGCCAGGTAGCCCGTATGGGACTTAAAGCCGGTGGAGTACGCTGTTGCCGCAGGTGCGGAGTCAGCGATGGCTGCGTCGGAGGAGTAAGTTCTCACCAGGCCGCAAGCCATTTCGTCCATGGCGAGGGGTGTACCGCCTTTATACCACCTGGCCAGAGTTGTACCGTCAATGCTCATGCCGTCAGGGATCATGAGGATGACGTTTTTTACGGCAGGAATACTTGCCGCCCCGGCGGGGAAAGGAAACGTGCTCAACAAAAGGAGCAAGAGGACGAGGAAAGCCGGAACTCTCTTCATGGTTCTGGTCATACCGACACCTCCGAGATAGGTTTCTTCCGGCCTTGTTTTAACAACTTCATGTTAAGTTTCAATTGATAGTCGGTTAATTGCTTGTTAACTGATTGTTATATGCGTGTCGGCGTCTTATCAGGCTCCCCTGAACTGCATCACCCCTTTTTGATCAATCGGAAAGCAAGTTTAGCGGGGTGGCAGAGACGGGGGTAATGGGTTTGCGGGTGGCCGGCAGGCCGGGGCATTAAAGAACGTCGAAAGCCGCGAGGGGCAAGCCTTGTCTTCGGTAAGTAGTCTATGGGTTGTTGACGTGTGGTGCCTTGCGGAAATGAGAGGAGGCGGGTCATCCCTTGAAAGAAGGAGCTGGAGTCATCACCAGGGAACTTCCATAGTGGAGGGAATGATCTTCACGCATGTTCAGTCGACGATTGATCACAAGATACGCCTTTGGTGAAAAATGCCTGTGCGGTCCAAAGGCAATGGATACAGGGGAGGGGTATGTTTGCACGGAGTGGATTTATCGAAGTACTCACAGCTCCTTACGGCATATACGGAGCTGCGCGTACAGGAGAACAGGAGCGTTCAGATTAGTTTCGTTAAGGGTAATAACACGATAAACTCACGATCGATCACGGGCGGGGTCTCTGCTAGAGTATATAAGAACGGGTCGTGGGGTTTTGCCTCAAACCCCGAAGTTACCGACGATTCCATAAGATCGGTCATAAAAGTGGCGACCGACAATGCCGTATTTCTGGATTCGAGGGAGCGAAAGGGCAAAAAGCCCCTTCCGGTTACGGCGGCTTCGTCTGACAACGACTTCTCAACCAAGAAGTCGAGGCTTGGACAGAGACAGCTAGTCGAGTTTGCGCGTGAAGTCGACAGCCACATAGTCCGGAAATATCCCAACCTCTCCAGCAGGACCGTGGTTCTGAGCTGCCTCGACATGGAGAAGACTCTCCTCACGTCTGACGGTTCTTACGCTCATTCGATGATCCCTAGGAGCTTTATCCACGTTACCCTTTCGGTCGAAAAAGACGGGAAGCCTGTTGAACTTTCAGACTCATACGGAGGGCTAGGGCAGTTTGAGGACGTGTTTGAGTCCCCGGCTTCTATCTTCGACGGTATAGAGAAACAGTACCAGCACCTGATGAAGAAGAAAGAAGGAGTTTTCCCCGAGGCAGGCGTTAAGACATGCGTGCTCGACGCTGAACTGGCCGGTATCCTTGCCCACGAAGCCATAGGTCACACCACAGAAGCGGACCTCGTTATGGGAGGGTCAGTAGCGGGTGGATTGCTGGGTAAGGAAGTTGCCAGCCCGCTTATCACCCTTGTAGATTTTGCCAACACCTGCTTGGGCAAGACGTGCCCGGTACCTGTGTACGTGGACGATGAGGGTACCAGAGCAGAAGATGTTGTTATAATCGATAAGGGTGTGCTCAAAGGCTTCATGCACAATAAAGAGAGTGCTGCCCATTTCGGAGTATCCCCCACCGGTAATGCTCGCGCCTTTCTGTTCTCCGACGAGCCTCTCATCCGGATGAGGAATACCGCCATCATGCCCGGCACAAGCAAGCTTGAGGACATGATCGCGTCGGTGGACGACGGTTACTACCTGATTAACCCCAGCAACGGCCAGGCTGACTCGACCAGCGAGTTCATGTTCGGTATAACCCTCGGATACGAAATCAAGAACGGCAAGATAGGAAGAGCAATCGTAGATACCACAATTTCTGGAGTAGCGTTCGATGTCCTCAAGACAGTGACTATGGTTTCAGACGAAATGAAATGGCTGAGCGCCGGGATGTGCGGCAAGAAGCAGCCGATCCCCGTAGGGATGGGCGGTCCGGCCATAAAGTGCAAGGTCAATATAGGAGGCAGGTAGACATGAGAGACCCGAAAAAGCTGGCAAAATCAGGTCTGGATGCTCTATTGAAGGCCGGTGCGGAGAAAGCCCAGTGCCTCTTGAGTCTTACCGATAAACACGAGATGAACGTGGACGCGGGCGAACTGAGTCTTTTCAGGACCACCTTTGACACTCGCCTCAGCATGACTGCCATAAAAGGCCAGAAGAAAGGAACCAGCAGTATAAACAAGGCAGATAGCGAGTCCATCGAAAGGGCCGCCGCTGAGGCACTCGCCATCGCAGATGCTTCGCAGCCCGACGAGGCCAATGATATCGCAGAATACCAGGTGCCTCAGGAGTTTTCGGCGGGGAGCGACTCGCCAGATTTTGGTAGGATGCACTATCGTCTTAAAGAACTACTCAACACGGTTAGGGCGAGATACCCCAAAATCGTTCTCCGCCAGGCGTACCTTGATTTCACGCGTGAAAGGCTCTATCTGGTCAACTCCAACGGGGTGGACTTTGTCAGCACAAAAGGAGTCTACCGGTGTTTCATCATCTTCTCGTCGAGAGATGGGGAAAAGGTATCATCTTTCAATTACACGGGCGTTGCTATGAAGGATCTGGAAAAGGAGATTATAGAATGTGGTTCCATTGATATCCTTCTTCGCCAATCGACGGAGCAGATTACTACCCGCTCTGTCGGGAGCAAGTTTGTCGGAGATGTGATCGTTGCGCCGGATTGCCTCGAGGATGTGCTTGGATTCCTAACCGCCTCAATAAGCGATAGGCCGATGATATCGGGGACGAGCATCTATAAAGACAAGCTGAATCAGCCCGTTGCCAGCCCTCTTCTTACCGTACATTCAAAACCTGTTTCCGATGAGATATGCGATGGATACTTTCTGACTCAAGACGGGTACGCTGCGCGGAATAGCACCATTGTTGGCCGCGGGGTATTGAGAGCTTTCCTTTTGAGCCTGTACGGCTCAAGGAAGACTGGTAAGGAACGCTCTGTGAACGACGGAAGGGCGTTTGTTGTGGAGCCAGGCCATACCTCGTTGGAGGACATGGTGAAAGCCGTCAAGAAAGGGATTTTGCTTGTCAGGTTCTCGGGCGGCCGGCCCAACGAAAACGGTGATTTTGCGGGAGTAGCCAAGAACAGCTACTATATCGAGGATGGTGAGATTAAGTACCCAATTAGTGAAACCATGATTTCCGGAAACTTCGCCCAGATGCTGGGAAATATCACCGCCATATCATCCGAACGGATTGATTACGGATTCGCGGTCTTGCCCTGGGTTGCATTCTCTGGGGTCGTAATCTCGGGGAAGTAGGCCCGCTTTGGGTATCGCCCCGGGCTTCTGGATCTGGGCACGCAAATGACATTTGAGAATTTGCAGGCAAAGAGGGGATCAGGGTTGTATGTCATTGATCGCTTTGAAGGGAAATGGGCCGTCGTGGCAGGCGATGGCGGCGAGGTGTTTAACCTCCCAAAAGACCTGCTACCTGATACTGCCCGAGAAGGAGATGTTGTCCGGATCCTGGTCCAGGTGGATCCAGAGGAGACAATGGCTCGTCGTGAAAGGATCAGGAGCCTTTTAAAGTTTGATAAATAGACGTTCCGCTCTGCAGGGGACGGTAGGAAATCGTGAAGAGACTCAAGCTGCTTGTGTCTTTGATTGTTACAGTCTTAGCGTTTCTCCGTTTAAGCGTACCGTGGTACCATGCGAAGAACCTGGCGCCTAGCATTGAGGTCCATTTCCTTGATGTGGGCCAAGCTGACAGCATCTTCATCCAGACCTCCAGCGGGGTTAACGTGCTTATTGACGGAGGAAACAATTCCGATGGAGAAAGAGTTGTCTCCTACCTGAAGGCACAGGGAGTCAAGCGTCTGGACGCCGTGGTTGCGACCCATCCCCACGAGGATCACATTGGAGGACTGGACAGGGTACTCAACGAGTTCCCGGTTGACCGGGTTTACATGCCCAATGCCGTCACCACTACGAGGACGTACGAGGACTTCCTTTTAGCTGTGAAAGGTGCGAAGGCCAGGGTGATCCAGGCAAAGGCGGGGGTTAAACTGGATGTTCCGGGATTAGAAGGTGTCTTCCTGGCTCCCAACGGTGACTACTACGAGGATCTCAACAATTACAGCGCAGTGCTGAAAGTAACCTTCGGTAGCGTTTCTTTTCTTTTCGCCGGGGATGCCGAGTTTGTTTCGGAAGCAGAGATGCTGAAGGCAGGTTACGACCTCAGGGCAAACGTTCTAAAAGTAGGTCATCACGGAAGTGACAGTTCAACGTCCAGCGCGTTCCTGGCCAAAGTTTCACCCGAGTATGCGGTCATTTGCGTTGGTGCTGGCAACGATTTTGGGCACCCGTCGGATACCGTGCTCAAGAGGCTCTCAGATGCCCGCGTGAAAGTATATCGCACAGACCGAGACGGGAATATTGTGATGAGGTCAAACGGGAAGCAGATAAGCGTGAGTCTGAATTCGTCGGCGACAGGGTACGGCGAAGGTCCATCAAGAGAAGTCACTGCGGCAGCGGCGTCGCAACTGTATTCACGCAACTGTGACGACGCTGCCGCTTCGCCCAACGGCTAGTCACCTGATAAGATGAATCCAATCCCGGAACAAAAGCTCAAGCCTGGGAATGAACAGTCCGAGACGCGCCATGACCGTCGAACCAAAGACGGCGCCGAAAGTAACCATCAGGACCAGTCTACCCAGGTAGGAGGAAGCCGAAACGACTCGCCAGGCTGCGATCTGGACGGAGCCAACCTGTCCCTCGGGCTTGTTCCCGACTATGAAGAAGAAGACCGATAGTGCCGCCACTGTAAACAGTAGCGTTACCAGGCTGCTGATATTCGTCACGGGCTTCATGGCAGCCCGTACTTGTGCTATGATACCGGCCTCAATGACTCCGGTTATAGTGACGCCGGAAGCCGTCCCGACGAGATACGCTATTGGATAGCGGCTCAGCCACGCGGCTTTCGGGAACCACCGGGCGAATAGCAGAACGCCGAGGACTATCGGAATTACGGTTGCCCATTCGCCATTCGCGAGACGAGTTAGAGCCATGGTTTTTACATTGGTCCATCCCATGACCACGAGATGAGCCAGGGATAAACCGGTGTATGCATGTTCGCAGAACCGGAAAAACGGGTTTTCCCTGAAAAGGTAGCTGTAAAGCCCGAGAGTCATCAGCGCCATGAGCCAGATCCTTACATCGGTCGTCATCCCTCACTCCTCCTTCCCTGAGATCTCCGGCTATACCAGTAACTTACGTTCCCGATCAGCATGAGAACCAGGAGATAGATATGACCTGCAGATTGTGCGTCCATCGACT
The DNA here is from genome assembly GCA_018208355.1 of Candidatus Fermentithermobacillus carboniphilus. Taxonomy (GTDB): domain Bacteria; phylum Bacillota; class Sulfobacillia; order Fermentithermobacillales; family Fermentithermobacillaceae; genus Fermentithermobacillus; species Fermentithermobacillus carboniphilus. Next base: position 41,003 of record CP062796.1, read on the forward strand.
TTGTGGCCATTCCTGGTTTACCGAGCCTCTGTTCGTAGTAAGCGGCTCCCCGAACTCCGCCGAGCATGCCCACAAGCTGGCCGTTTTTGTAATAAGTGAGGCTATCGGGGGTTGCCACGGATACAGTCGAACTGATGCAGGGTACCTGATACTTACCCCAGATGTGTCGCACAAGCCACCAGGTATCGTCGCTGGACGTATAGCACGACACTACTGCGAAGTCCTTGATAGACTGTATCCTTGTCCAGAGAGGTAAATTGTTCAAATCCTGCTTGAACTGGTCTTCTTTATAGACCCCGCGAATGTTGTCCGCTACGGCTGCAAGAGCCGTCTCTCTGCCCGCCACGTACGGCAGTACGATATAGTCCTCGCCGTATTTTGCCCCGTATTCCTTTTCAAGCAGCTTTCCGAGCTCCAGGGAATACATGATGCCGTCGGGAATAAAGGTGCTTATCACTACCTTGTGGCCCTTCTCCAAATGATGACGGGCGATGGCGATGGCAGCCGGCCAGATTTCACCGGCGTTGGAGGGAGCGACCTCGCAAACCATCATGGTTATGGACCCCTTGGGTAAGTTATCTATGAACTTGAATGCGGCTTCGGTTTCAGCGGCGTAACCTACCGGAAGGCCAATGGGCTTTACGAGGGGGAGGAGGACAACGATCGATAGAAGTCCCCATATAAGCCACTGTTGAGTGAATTTGTACATGGTCAGTTCCCCCCATCAGACATGTAGGATCTTTCGAGTCCCAGGATCACGCGCAGGCCAAGGCTCACGATGCCTAGAGAACCTCCTATGGTGATCGCTCTTATGCCAGCTGTATTGACGGTATCAAGAAGCCAGGAGCTAAACCTGGGAATCAGAGGCGAGATGGCTGTACCTATTCCTATCTGACCAAGCATGACTGCCGCGCCGGTGAACATCAGGATGCCCGCGTGCAGGTTTCTAATTCTAAAAGCTCGCCATACCGCATTCGTCATGTAAAAGAGAGTCATGGAATACATGGTTGCAGAAGCTGGCTGGTAGAGGGACTTCCAAACATACTGGTACTGTGCTGAATTGGATCCGCGGATAAGGCCGATTGCTAAATACGGAAGGAAAAACACGAGAAAGACCACGCTGTACTGCCAGTTTCTGCCTTTGTGGTGAATGTTTTTGCCGTGGAGGCGTACCATATTCAAGGCACCGAGCGCCAGGGCGAAAGCCGCGATGATTAGGCGCCACCTCACTACTGTATCCGAGATTGATTTGAGCCCGGTGGATTTCAGGAAGTAGGATGTGATCACTATGGATCCCGTGAGGAATCCGATGAGGATGGGTCCTTCTTTTTTCATCGAGATCACCTCAGTTCTTTAAAATGTTCACGAGGGAGTCTTTGCCGAAAGAGGCTAGGGCAGCACCGATGAGCATCAACGTTACAGCTGCGACTTTGGCTGCTTCCTGCGCGGTGAGGGCGCCAATTTCACTAGGTTCCCGCGACATGTACACCCCTGCAGCAAAGAGCTCTTCGCCGATGAGGGTATAGTCGCAGGCAGCGACGAAGAACGGGAGCTGATGAAAATTGGCGGTTCCGGCTATTGTTGCAGCACCGACGAGACTTGCTGCTTCGGCGAAAACCATTGACTCATAATAGTAATTGCCAAATAGAAGTACGCCGGACACCTTTTCGCGCTGAAAAAGCCCGAGTACCGAGGCCTTAGAACTGTCGGCAGGCAGGTATTGGACAAAGTCCTGGTTGAAGTCCTGGGGTTTGCCTTGTTTCACGTAGGCCGAGCGCTGAATCTCAAGACACATTGGATAAATCTCGGGAAGCGGGGTGACGGTGTGTAGCCGCGCGTCGTACCGTGCTACCTGTTCGCACACGTATCCCAAGATACGCAGGCTGGCAAATGTCTGCGCTTCCATTTCGCCAGCACCGAAGACAAACGCCAGGGGACGCCCCATTTCTGTAGCCCGACCGACAAGTTCGTCAATTGCATCAAGACCGGGTATCCTTCGGATCCGGAACTTGCCGGTTCGTTTGTAAGATTCGGACGCGATAAATAGGATGCATATGAACGCGACGAGAAAGACCAGTTGAGAGATGCGACCAGGATTCAACGATGCTCCTCCTTTCAGCAAGAAACGTTAATGATAGCGTACGAGGCAAGACGCGTCTTGCCGGTACGTCACAGAGGTGTTACAGGCGTGCCATGCAGATAATAAAACCCGCACGGCACCCGCTTTTTGAGGGAACTTACCGCACGGGTCTTTTCTACCCACGGTGTGCTCGCTGCAGCGAGCTTGTGCCGCTCGGACCATGACATCCGGCTAGGGCCGGACCGGAACCCTAAGGCACCCTTCCCGCAGCCTTATTGTGAGGAGTCGACTCGCTCAAGCGTATTTGGAAGGAATAATAGCACCCGAACACCGAGTTGACAATATGATAACGCATATTTTTGCATTCCTTAATTGGGCCCTCCGGGTGCCCGGACAAGAACCTTTTGTGCAAGGCCCCGGCCGAAGGGAACTTTCTCGTAAGATTTGAACAGGGCAAGCTCGTCGTTAACGGGATGTTGTGGTATGGTTATTCTTGAAGATGGGGCCGGTCTCCCAATTGTGGGGTAATTATGGGATACACGGCCCGGTCAATAACGCCGAAAGAGGGGATCTCCAAACCATGGACCTTTCCTGGCTCATATGGGGTTTCTTCTTGATATCTATGATCCTTCCGGTGATTCAGCGGAAACAATTAGATGCTATGCGGGTAAAGCTTATCCGGAGTCTTGAAAAGAAGCGTGGGTCCAGAGTCATCACCCTCATTCATAGGCAGGAAGCTCTGAACTTCCTTGGCTTGCCCATTTCTCGCTACATCGACATCGAAGATTCAGAACAGGTGCTCAGAGCCATAAGGATGACACCAGAGGACATGCCGATAGACATAATACTGCACACGCCTGGAGGTCTGGTATTGGCGGCAGAACAGATAGCGCGCGCATTGCTTCGGCACAAGGCTAAGGTGACGGTCTTCGTTCCACACTACGCTATGTCCGGTGGGACGCTTATCGCACTGTCAGCTGATGAACTCGTGATGGATCCGAACGCGGTTCTCGGCCCCGTTGACCCACAGATCGGTAAGTACGCGGCTGTGTCGATCTTGAGGGTCATGAAGGAGAAGGATCGAAATCAAATTGACGATGAGACGATAATCCTTGCGGATATGGCTGAAAAGGCAATCAAACAGGTGACGAGTACTGTAACTGATATGCTGTCTCAACGGATGGACCGCGAAAAAGCGCAAGCTCTCGCTGAAAAACTGACTTCAGGTCAATGGACTCATGACTATCCGCTAACTTGCGAGGAACTCAAGGAATTCGGATTTCCTCCCATATGTACGGATATGCCCGTAGAGATCTACCAGCTTATGGAGCTGTATCCACAGCCAGCACAAACCAGGCCCTCAGTGCAATATGTTCCCGTACCTTACCGGGACGAAAAAGAACGCATGAGAAAGTAGGTGCGAAAGAGGTTAGTTTAGAGATTAGTCTAGAGGTCAGCTTCGGGGAAATCCAAGGCGCTCCCGGGACCTTACCCTGGGACTTGCCCTGGGAAATCTCATATAATCTGCGGGGAAGACCTTTATAGCTCTTTTCGGGGCCGGTCTCGGGAAAAACCGCCGGTCTGGGAACGGCCCCTGTGGAGGTCTCTTCCGTCTCTACGCTACGTATCCCACCTTGGGGATCCCGCTGTATCTCTTCAGCGCCGCCTCAACTATGCTTCCAACCAGCCACGAACGCGGTTTTCCCAACGAAGCCGCCATCTTGCCCATATAGCTGACATGGATCGCCGAATCTTGCCCGGGACCCTCACCGCCGGGACTGGCAAGCCCCGGGAAAGTGTTGAGCTCGAGGAAATAGGGCTTGTCGCCTTCGAGCATGATATCGATCCTTCCGTAATCCCTGGCTCCCAAGGCCTTGTACGCGCGGATAGCCAGTTTCCTTAAATTCTCTGCCTGTTCAGACGGGAGGGGTACAGGGCATATCAGTACTTCTTTGTCGCTCATTTTATGAGCATAGGTATTGGTCAACGCGTCGGAGTATCCTACTTCAAGCAGAGGCAAAACCGTGATTTCGTCTCCGTTGCCTATTAGCCCGATGCTTATCTCACGTCCCCTTATGTACTTCTCGACCAGCACCAGTTGTCTCAGATTCTGGAGAATTCTAATGGCAGCCTCGGAGAGTCCTGATTCGTCGTAAACGATGGAATCCTCGGTTATACCCGAACTCCCGCGTCCTTTGGCCGGCTTAACGAAGAGGGGGAAATCCAGACCTCGCCTAGCAAGCAGTTCCCGGACCCGATTAAGCTGTGTCCGGTTCGATATCGTGACGAATTCGGGGGTGGGGATTCCCTCGTAGACCCAGATTTTCTTTCTGGTAGGCTTATCCAGGGGGACCAGATCGATACCCGACCCGACATACGGGATCCTGCATGCTTCACAGAAAGAGACTTCTTCTTCAGATGAAGCATTGAAAACGAGAGCAGGCTTTATCTTATTAATCTCCTGTAGCACTAAATCAAGTCTGTCGGGTTTCCACTGAACGAGCTCCGCCGAGAAACCGGCTTCTCTTAGAGCGTGGCAATGATACAAGGCTTCGTCCCTTGAGTCGTCGTGGAGTGTCTGACCGGTAAATTCCTCTTGTAGCTCAGTGTTCCTGCGTGGACGCCATAAAACCGCAATTTTTATGGCGTTCACCGATCTCACCTCACTTCATGGATTATTCTGGAGTATATTGTCAGCTATCTACCTCCCGGGGGCAAGTCCGGTGAGTCAAGCGGAGAAGAAGGTGACCGGTCAATGACGCACCACACTTGCAAAAAACCTGCAGCCTGTGTAAGACTTGAGGATCTGGAAGTGGACTATGCGGAAACCATTCTCCTCCATCTCCCTGGCATATCCGGCGTGATCTTTAGGCCTTGCTGGTACTCTAGGGATCCGTATCTTTACTTCCTTACCTCCATTGTACGCTGTTCTTTCCTCGATGGTTGTGAGGTCGGGTTTGAAGATGTTCAGGTACTGCTGGAACGACTCTACTGGGCCAGTGTAGGCACCGTCCAGGTATAGCTCGTTAAACATGACGTAAGCTCCTGGCTTAAGCACGCGCCGGAGGCTACTGAGGTACTTCTGTCTGTCCCGGTCAACGACCAGCATGTGCAGGAACTTATTGTCCACGGCGAGGTCGAAACTTGCTGCGGGAAGGAACGAAAGGTCGGTGGCGTCGTGGAGGATAAAGCGGGCGTGATCCATAAGTCCGGCTTCTTTCAGCCTAAGCTGCGCTTTCTCCAGAGCCGATGGTGCTAACTCTATTCCCAAGTAGTCGAAACCTCTCTGGATTAGAGCGAGCGCCAAGTGACCTTCACCGCAACCGGGTTCGAGGACCCGGTGAATCCCGGGGCGGGCTCCCGCGAAATCCAGGAAAGAGTCTAGCCCGTCAAGGTCCTCGTGAATTTCCCACGGAAGGTCAGACCAGTACTTCACTCCCTGGCGGTAGACATCTTTATATCTATCCTCGTATGCCTGATAGTATTTCTTTTCCATTTGCAAGACCACACTCCTAGTCGTGACTACTCTTCTTGCTTTAAGCTTGCTGACCGGCCCAACAGGTCCCGGGGTGACTTCTAGAAACTTGGAAGGTTTTCCTTCCAGCGCGGGTAGGTGTCCAGGGTTACGAGCACATCCCCTGTTCTCCTTTCGAACGAGTGGTACTCTGAGCAGGGGCGTGGCTATACGCTACGGTTTCATCGTGTGCTTTGCGGCGTTTGCAGGATATGTGGTTTTTCGGCGTTTAGGCTCTAAATATATATTTTAATTTAACCCAAAGTTCTGTCAAATAGGTGGTTTGCAACGGCGGTACCGGGCCATTAACTATTGTGTACAGTTAGGCTTCTCTTTTGACATACGGCTTTCAACGGTATTTTATGGAAGACAAGAAGAAATAGCTTTGGCCTTTCCTCAGCATGGAGAAGACCAGGCTTACGAGTTTGCGGGCGGTAAATACCATGGCTCTCTTATGCCGGTGTTTAGGGATCTCCTGGTATTTGCCCTGTAGAAGCGTTTGAACTCCTCGTTGTGCACCCTCAACGAGTTGCCTGCTTCGACCAGGTAGTACCCGAGATATCTGTTGCCTGTCTCGGTCAGAGAGTCTTCTTCGGCTTCGAAGTCACCTCATCCCTCATCTGTCATCATTAAGGTGCAAGTCTAACTGCGGAAATCAGTTTGGGCCCAGAGTCAGCAGGTGACCTTTGTTTGTTGTCAGATACTGGGAGCCGGCCCTATTACGAAGAAGACCGGACCAATACCCTCCCGGGAAAAGCATCTGTTCTCTCGGACGATAATATGACAGGTACTCCGTTAACTAATACATGCTCTATTCCTGCTGGGTACGCTGTAGGTTCTAGTAGGGTCGCCCGGTCTGAAACAGTGCCTGGGTCGAAAACGACTATGTCGGCGTATGCCCCTGCCTGAAGTCTTCCCCGGCCTTTGAATCCAAAAGTATCTGCCGGGAGAGAGGTCATTTTCCGGATTGCCTCCTCGAGCGTGAGCACTCCTTTTTCCCGCACGTACCTTCCCAAGACCCGGGGAAAAGTTCCATGGGTTCGAGGGTGGAAGGCACCGAGGACTCCATCGGTGCCAACCATAACCCAGGGCTCAGTCATAAAGGAAATCAATTCTTCTTCCGATACAGACTCATATGCCAGGGCGAACTCACCCTTTGATTCGTAGAGGGCCTCGATGCAAAACTCGCCCGGAGAAATCCCCCGCAATTGGGCGGCGTCCAGCAGGGATTTTCCTAGATAGCCGGGTTCGGCAACTCTGATGATGGTGAAATACTGAGCTCCGCCTCTTTCTCGGAGCAGAGAGTCCACGTAATAGCTCATGCGTTTTCGTTCCGAAACATCACCGTATCTTTCAAGAAAGCGCCCAGGACCGGTTTCTTTGTCCCAACCCTCCACAAGTTTCGAGGCACCGTACAGACCGCCGCCGGTGATAGTATATGGATACTGGTCCGCAGCGACATTCAGGCCTGCTTCTTTTTCTTTTATCACTGTTTCTATGATGTTTTGCGCCTTTCCCCAGTTCCGAGGGAGTATCACCTTAATGTGGGAGATCTGGAGTTGGGCTTGTGAAGCCCTCGCAACCTCCAATGCTTCTCTCAAAGCCTGAGATATTTCGTCGCTCTCGCTGCGCATGTGAGTAGCGTAGATTCCGCCGTATTGCGCCGCTACTTTTGCTAGCTGGACAAGCTCGTTTGTATCTGCGAACCTTCCGGGAGCGTAGATGAGCCCTGTAGAGAGACCCAGGGCACCTTCATCCATTGCCTTCCTTGTGAGGTCCTTCATAATGGATATTTCTTCTGGATTTGGAGGACGTTTTTCTTCCCCCATGACTTCCTTTCTTATTGAACCGTGGCCTGCGAAAAGCGCGTAGTTGGTGCCGAGGCCCCTGGACTCGGCCTGGCTGAAATGGGCTGCAGGTGATACCGGTGCGGTACCACACAGTCCTGCTATTTGAGTGGTGATGCCCTGGCGTTCTTGGTGATCGTCCCACTGACCTTCCAGGATGCTCCAATCGGTATGACAGTGAACATCGATGAAACCGGGGGCCACCACCTTGCCGGTAGCGTCGATCACAAGGGAGGCGTTTTCTAATGGGAGGTTTCTTTCGATAGCGGAGATTCGGTCTCCTACTATGCCCACATCGGCCAGAAATCCTGGTTTGCCTGTTCCATCAACTACTGTGCCGCCTTTGATCACAATGTCCATCGCCATGGTTTAATGCCTCTTTCACATTAGAATAACTGCGCGGTTCTGCCACCCGGTCGCCGGGCCGCTTAAAGAGTCCGTTCAATTAATGAGTATAGGATCTGTTTTGTGGTTTTGCCATAACGCAATGTGTTTCTTGCCCATTCCCAAGAGGCATTATTATCGTGAAGCAGCTCCCCTGGCCTGGCCGACTTTGTACTGAAATGCGACCACCGTGAGCTTCAACGACCTCCTTGGCTAGCGAAAGGCCCAAGCCAAAGCCCTTTCCGTCATCCGCCGACCCTATTAATTCCGGATCGTCAAGGTCCATATGGTTATAGTCACCATGTTCCTGTTCGGGACCGGTCATACCCTGGATTTCCTCGATAAGCTATTCTTCCTCCCGCAGGGTGTAACCCACGCCACGCACGGTATGCAATAACCGTGTGGGGAAGGGTTCGTCTATCTTGGCCCGCAGATAGCGTATGTAAACGTCAACGACGTTGGTGTTCCCGTAGTAGTCAAACCCCCAGACCCGATTAAGGATGATCTCGCGGCTTAAGACGATCCCCGCATTCTCGGCCAGGAAGGCCAGTAGGTCGAACTCTCGCCTGGTCAGGGGAATGGTCTTGCCACCTCTTGTGACCTGTCGCGTTTTCCGGCAAATCGCATGGTCCAGGATAACGAAGCGGCGGAAAGCAGTTCTTTGAGGCTAATTGCGAAAATCGGCCCCAAACAGGCCAGCGCGAGTGCCCTGCAAGCAGTACCGGGAAAAGTCATCAAGGTATCTCTGGATAACGAGGACGGCAACCTGGTGTACAGCGTGGAAATAAAGACGTCGACAGGGGTCGTGGATGTCAAGGTTGATGCTGGCAACGGAAAAGTGCTCTCACAGGACACCTGGGAAGATGATATCTTTCTGAACATTAACAAAGCTCTCATGCGCCCCGTTTTTCTCGGTAGTAGTGACAAGGGAAGTAAGACTGGCTATTGCACTCAGGATTCCTCCTGCTATGTAAGCATACTTTAATCCTGACAGGAAGGCCGCGATTTCCGAACTTTCAAGGGTAGCCTTTTGAAGGATATGGGAGGGGACAATGGCGTAGAGCACCGCACCTCCCATAGCAATACCCAAAGCCATGCCTACGTTTCGCATTGTCGCAAGAATCCCGGAAGCTACACCCAGGTGAGATTTCGGCGCACTCCCCATCACCGCACTATTGTTTGGAGACTGGAAAATGCCGGTGCCTAGCCCGAAGAGAGCTAATCTCCACACAACGTCTGCCGTACTGGCCGAGGCTGGCAATCGGCTCATGAGGAACAGCGATAGGGCGGACGTACCGGCACCGAGACAGGTTAGTATCCTCGTACCCACGCGGTCGGAAAGGGAGCCGCTAAAAGGAGCAATTACCATGACAGCTAACGGGAAAGAGGTCATGATGAGTCCTACCTTATTCGGAGCATAGTGCAACACCCTTTGAAGATAGAAAGGAGTAAGGAAAACCGTCACGTACTGGGACATGAAGTTGAGCAGAGCGCTGAAATTCGCAAAGGAAAAGGTTACATTGCGAAAAAGACTTAGGTTGAGCATGGGCTGCGTGACAGTGCTCTCTATCCGAAGGAAAGCGACGCCGGCCAGAACCGCGACCAGTAACATAATACCGGTGGCATAACTTAGGCCCAAACTTTGGAAGCGGTTGACAAAGAGAAGGGTAGAAAAGAGGGAAATAAAGGCGGTCACTGCTCCCGGTATATCTACCGCACCGGGCTGACCCTTCAATTCAGGGATAACGCGGCGTCCCCATAAGAGAGCCGCAATTCCAATCGGGATGTTAATGAGGAAAACAAAACGCCAATTTAACAAGGAAGTGATGAACCCGCCAAGGGAGGGTCCTATTGCCAAGCCGGCGGAGATACTTGTAGCGTTGATACCAAGCGCTTTGCCCCGCTCTGCAGCCGGGAAGGTAGCAGTTATAATGGCATAGGGCACCGCCATCATCATGCCGGCGGCGAGTCCTTGGACGGCCCGAAAGGCGATAAGCCAATGGATCGTGGGGGAAAAGCCACACAGGCCGGAAGCAATCACAAACCCCGCAAGGCCGGACAAATATACTTTCTTGTATCCCAGGATATCCCCCAATCGACCATAGAATAGGAGCAGGCTACTGATGGTGAGAAGGTATATCATCGGGACCCATTGGGCCGTGGAAATGCTTACACCGAAGTACTGGGTGATAGTAGGGAGTATGACGTTGACTATACTGGCGTCAATAGGACCCATGATGCCACCAAGCATAATCGCAGCCAAAACCGAATAGCGTCCCGCGTAACGCGTATCAATGGTTTTTCCGTCCATCCACAGCGCCTCCCTGGTAACCAGGGCTCGAAATTGCAGGTGACACGTACACCTGGTTTCTTCGATACGAACTTAATCATACATTCGCCGGCAGTTAATCTACCACCTCCTGGTTGCTCTGTCTCGTTTTTTGCCGGAAGGAATCTTAACTCGTATGTCGAAGACTCTTACTCTGAGTATTTCCGCCAGATAGCCGATCGAAAGTTGGCAGTAACGATATTCAGAAAACATTGGAATGGAGTGACAACACTTGGCTGCAATCGAACGCAAACCGTGGCAGGATTGTTGCCACAACGTAGCTTCATCGCTGGTAGATCGACTCTCTCCCTTTGTCAAAGTTCAAAATCCTCCGGTGGCGACATTGGTAGAGATGACTCTCGCTGCGGGTACCGGTAAGCTGACCGAATCAGGAGCTTTAAGCGTTTTTACAGGCTCCAGGACAGGCCGTTCACCAAGCGACCGGTTCATAGCAAGAAAGTCCGGGACCGAGGGTGAAATAGCCTGGGGGAAAGTGAACCTGCCCGTTGAACCGGAGAAGGCAGAAAAAGTCCGAGAGTTAATCATAAGGTACCTTTCGGGAGGAAGGGAACTCATTCGTCTCGATGCCTGGGTAGGTGCCGACAGCAGATTTGGAAGGCCTGTGATAGTGTTTACTGATTCTCCATGGCACGCTCTTTTTGCTCGAAATATCTTCCGGCGCGTGAGCGTAGAACCGGACGGCAGTTTACTGGACCCAGACGGAACCGCGCTACCCAAACGAAACCCGCTGGTAATCCTCGCTGCGCCGTATCTCACGATAGATCCGAAGGAGTCCGGCCTGAGGTCGGAGGTTGGCATAATCCTCGACCTTGACGAAGGGGTTATTACCATCCACGGGACCCAGTATGCTGGGGAAATAAAGAAGTCGGTGTTCACCGCGATGAATTTCTACCTACCGTTCGAAGGAGTTCTCCCGATGCATTGCTCCGCCAACGTCGGCAAGGACGGAGGTGTAGCCCTATTCTTCGGCCTTTCTGGCACCGGAAAGACCACGCTGTCTGCGGACTCATCCCGCCAACTTATAGGAGATGACGAGCACGGCTGGTCTGATTCCGGGGTGTTCAACTTCGAAGGTGGTTGTTACGCAAAGTGCATAAATCTGTCCAGGGAGCACGAGCCGGAGATATGGAATGCGATCCGTTTCGGCGCTATCCTTGAAAACGTAGTTGTAGACCCCCGAAGTCGCATTCCGGATTTCGCTGATGGGTCAGTAACCGAGAACACCCGAGCCACATATCCGCTTTCCCACAACACAGTCGTGTATCCTGGCGGAATGGCCGGACACCCGACGACCATTTTCTTCCTCGTAGCCGATGCTTTCGGGGTTATGCCTCCCATTGCCGAACTTACGCCAGAGCAGGCCATGTATTATTTCATTTCCGGCTACACGGCAAAACTTGCGGGGACCGAGGCGGGCATGGGAAACGCGGTACAGGCTACCTTCTCAAGCTGTTTCGGTGAACCGTTCCTCCCTCTCCACCCTCAAAGATACGCAGACATGCTGAGAGATCGTATTCAGAAGCATGGTACCAGGTGTTACCTACTCAATACGGGATGGAGCGGTGGCCCCTATGGGGTGGGTGAGAGGTTACGCCTGCCGTGGAGTAGAGCAATGGTTAATGCCGCTCTTTCAGGCGAACTTTTGAAGGTGGAAACGTATGTTGACCCGGTTTTCGGTCTCAAGGTACCGCTTTCGTGCCCGGGCGTTCCTTCGGAGGTGCTCGTGCCCGAGAATACTTGGAAAGATAAGGAAGAGTACCGGAGAAAGCGTCACGAGCTTGCGATTCAGTTCAAAGAGAACATGAATAGGTTCAGAGGGATGTCGCCCGAGGTTCTCGCCGCCGGTCCCAGGGTATAGCTGTTGACCTCCTGGTTCTCAGGTTTCTCAGGTTCGCCGATGTACTGGGGTTTCGGGTTCCTACGATGGTGCGCGAAAAAGCGCGACGTCATCCGGACCCGAGGCCCCAGGTTAGGTTTTTTATCCACACATCAAGACAGGCGGCCAGTTACGCTGCACTTGACCCGCAAGTGTACCAGTCTGGTGATACCAGGATTTGCGGTAAGATCGGCAAGAATGCGAACGAGCTATTGCGGATCATTCTCGTCGAGGCTTTACCATGCGAGGAGTGCTGCCACCAGGCCCGCCAGGAAGATTCCATCGTAAACGCCTGCTCCTCCGATGGACAGAATCCCTGGGCCCATCCGGAGGATCTCGCCGAGGTGCAGTAAGTCGGCCCCGATCAAAGTACCCATGGTCCCTGAGATATATGCTACCACTGCTGGATTGTCGCGGCTGAAGAGGAGCGCCGACAAAGCTGCGGCCAACGGTGGGATAAAAGCCGGCATGAGAATTCCCCGTCCCGGTACCGGCCGCGCTGCCAGGTAGCAGGCGACAGCGACCATGGCAGTAGAGATGAGAACTGGGAGTAAATGTGCCCTGGGAAGAAGATAGAGGCTGAACAGCGCAGGAACTACTGCCCCTCCGAGGTTAATGGCCACTATTTGTTCCTGCACGGCAGGCGGGTAAAAGAAGAACATCGGGAAAACCGGGAAGACGGGCCTTCTGACTACCACCGTCCTTGAGAAGACGGGTATGTTAACGACACTGCCCATGAGGGAGACCGTGAACAAGAAGAATGCCCCCTGCGGAGACAAGCCAAGTTTTCCGAAAGATAGAGCAGCGACGTTCAAGTACAGCAGAAAGAACAGGGTAGGAACGCCGAGCAATATCAGTAAGAGCAAGTACAGTGGAAACAACATGCCGAGTCCCTTCTTCCAAATAAGTTAACCCTTTCTTACAATTGTACGTCATTCTCCGGATTTGTGCTGATGATTGACTTTCCAAGATGCTCCGGGTAACTCCAAGGAGTGTACCCCCTTTAAGTTGAGGTGTAGTTTTAATTGTCTCAAATGTCTGGGGAAAAAGCAGGGAACTGTTGGTTCTGTGGAGAATATAGGTTACATAGAAGAAATGCCATATCTTATATAGAAACCATATCCATATAATAGTATATGTCTCACCGCATTCCGGTTCCTTGAAGTCACAGGGGGTGTCTCATAACAGTGATGCCTACTGAACTTGAAAGACCTTACCCGTCTACTTTCTCAATTGTTGCTTGGGACGGGGATGCCAGAGAATGGGGAGTAGCCGTACAATCCAAGTTCTTGGGGGTTGGCTCGGTTGTCCCATGGGCTCAGGCAGGGGTTGGGGCTATAGCTACTCAAGCCAGGGCGAATACGCGGTACGGGCCGCTGGGCCTTGAACTACTCCGGTCGGGAAAGACAGCCAGGGAAGTTGTAGAGGAACTTATCTCAACTGACGAAGGAGCAGATTCTCGCCAGCTAGGAGTCGTGGATTCCCACGGGAGAGCGTGGGCTTTTACGGGTAGCTCCTGTCTGCACTGGGCGGGGCACCAAGTCGGTGAAGGTTTTTCTTGCCAGGGTAATATCCTCGCCGGACCGGAAGTCGTTGCCGAAATGGCTCGCGCGTTCCGTGAGTCTTCCGGAGACTTAGCCGAACGGTTGCTCCAGTCGCTGCTGGCAGGGCAAGCTGCAGGTGGCGATAGGCGCGGTAAACAGTCGGCGGCGATTCTCGTTGTGAGAGAAAAGGGCGGGTACGGTCAACTGAACGACAGATACATAGACCTGCGGGTGGAAGATCACCCCGATCCCATCACGGAGCTTGTGAGGTTAGTTGACACCCACAGGATATACTTTTTTAGCTTGCACGCCGGCAAAACGTACCCCTTCCGAGGCCCAATAATCGGCAAACTTCGGGACGCCTTTGTACGGCTTGGGAAAGTGGAAGAGACGGTATGTGCCGATAGAGTCTACCAAGAGGTTTTGGACTGGGGCAGGCGAGAAGGAATTCCGGAACCTCGGGAAGGTTGGATAAACCACGACGTAGTCCTTTCGATCTTCAGAGCATTACAAGATAGACAGTGATGTTGACGGAGGTAGCTGCAAAGTGAAGATTCCAGGGTTAAACGGCGACGGAGGCAGAGAGTGCACCGTGCCGCGGATGAGCGTCTCGGAGCCTAACGAAGCGTACATACTCAAGACTCTTGAAAACGGACTTTCCGTCCTGATGTTGTTTTCCCCGACACGCCCCCGGCTGAGCCTTAAAGAGATAGACGACGAACTTCACCTGGGAAAATCGAGGACGTTTAAGCTGGTGAGGACCCTGCTCAAGATGGGTTTCTTAAAAGAAAGCGTACCGGGACCCGGGTACTCGCTAGGCCCTTCTGTGGCTGTTCTGGGGCTCACTGCGCTCGGACAAATGGATGCCCGGAGACTCGCAGGCCCGATCCTGGCGGAGTTGGCTGCCTCCACCCAGGAAACAGCCATCCTTACGGTCCGGAACGGCGATTACAGCGTAGTCATCGACAAAGTTGATTCTCCCTTGTCGGTCCGTATGGCTGCAGAGATCGGTGCCAGGGGTGTCCTCTATGCGGGTGCATCTAACTTGCCCCTCCTGGCATTCGGTCCTGAAGAACTCCGCGAAAAATACTTGTCGGGCGAAGTGACGCTTAAGCGTTTTACCGATAACACTGCATCGGATGCAAAGAGTCTTTCAAAGCTTCTCGACGCAATCCGGCAGCGCGGGTACCACGTGAGCAAAGCCGAGGTGGAACAGGACATTATGGCTGTTGGGGCTCCGGTTTTCGATCGTCGAAAATCAGTGGACTTCTGTATTAGTGTCGCCGGGCCTTTGCAGCGTATGGAGCCCAGAGAGGAGTTCATCATCAGGGAGGTGATGAAAGCGGCTGAGAGGCTTAGCAGTCTACTGGCGGTGTAGCTTTTGCGGAGTCCTTGAGTCCGAAAGAAGACCACATCAACGGGGGTGACTTATGTGTACCAGGGCAGAGGTTTTATACTCGTTGTCTTTGTAGTATTGAGCGGAGCCATATTTTATCGTATTAGGCTCGCTCGGACGGGAAAGGTACCTTACCTCCGGAAGCTTGCGGGAGTCAGCGCTATCGAAGAGGCTGTGGGTCGCGCTACAGAGTTGGGCAGGCCGATAGTGTTCTCACCGGGAATCGCAGGTTTAGGCGGGGAATATGGGGCGCAGACGTTTGCGGCACTTGAGATCCTCGGGTATGTGGCGAGAACCGCCGCGAAATACGACACGCGGATCATTGTCGGCATCAGGATCCCCGAAGTCCTACCGATAGCCGAAGAGATCGTGCGCTCGGCCTTCGCGGCTGAAGGAAAACTGGACCGCTATAACCCCGACGACGTCCGCTTCTTATCGCAGGCCCAATTTGCCTATGCTGCCGGAGTTATGGGGATAATGGAGCGGGAAAGACCCGGGGCTACCTTCCTCATCGGCGGATTTTGGGCCGAGTCACTCATGTTTGCAGAGGTTGGAAACTCGATAGGAGCTCTCCAGATAGCTGGAACCGCCAACTTGCACCAAATACAGTTCTTCGTGGCAGCATGCGATTACACCCTCCTGGGGGAAGAGATGTTTGCGGTTGGAGCCTACTTCTCAGGTGATCCCGTCAAGAAAGCCATTATTGCAGGTCAGGATTTCGGCAAGATTATAGCGATTTTCCTGATTGTTGCTGGGACCTTGTTTGCAACATTCGGACTGGAGTCAATAGTCAACAGGGTAATCAATTGGTGACGCGCGAACCCGGAAATCAACCGGCTCAAAACATGATACCAGGGAGGGGTAGTGGTGAAGAGGGAAATACCTCTTGTTATCACGTTCGTAGTGGGCGTGATCATAATTCTCGATTATTTCTTCAAGATAGGAATCGGAACCCTTTCCCTTGCCACCGTGTCGATGGAGATCCAGAACTGGACCCTCATCATAGCTGCCTTCGCTTTGGGACTTGCGGCTGTAAACCTACTCAGGATTCACAGCGCTAATATCAGGTTGAAGAGACCGGGCTGGTACAACAGTCTTGCGCTTATTATTACCATGGTCATAATGTCTTTCGTCGGAATAACTCAAGGAACCAACAGCCCGCTCTACAGATACTGGTACACCGGTTTCCTGGTCCCTGTTGATGCTACTATTTTCAGCCTTCTCGCATTTTATATCACCTCTGCCGCGTATCGGGCCTTCAGAGCTAGGAATGTCGATGCCACAATTCTGCTGGTGACCGCATTTGTGGTCATGCTCGGCCGTGCGCCCGTCGGGGAACTCATATGGAAAGATGTTCCTCGAGTTACCAAGTGGCTCATGGATTATCCCAATATGGCAGGCCAGCGCGGCATCATCATCGGAGCTGCTGTCGGGGCTCTTTCACTGGGCCTGCGTATACTGATTGGGCTCGAACGGTCATATCTTGGTCAGGATTGACTGACGCTGACTAGAAAGAGGGGTGAATGCGGTGTCTATCTGGCAAAGGCTTCTCAATATCGACCGGCGGATAGTGTACCTTTTCCTTTTTGCGTTCATATCGTTGCCATTGTTGGTCCCGATTGGATTGCCTCTTACGATCAGCCCTGAAACCAGGGCAATCTACGATTATATCGAAAAACTGCCTGAAGGGTCAGTGGTAGTGGTATCGTTTGATTACAGCCCATCTTCCTACTCTGAACAACACCCGCAGGCCGTCGCCGTAATGAACCACCTCATGCGGAAACCTGGCATAAAGATTATCCTGGTGGCGTTCTGGGAACAAGGTCCGATAATGGCAGAAGAGATACTCAGGACCATAGATACCCACGGGAAGGAATACGGGAAAGATTTTGTCCACCTCGGATACGTTGCGGGCGGCGAGACGGCTATGAGCGCTTTTGCTGCCGACATTCATAAGACCTTCCCCGTGGACTACAGGAAAAATCCGATCGATAGTCTTCCTATGATGGCCGATATAAGGTCGGCGAAAGACATATCTTTGCTCATCTCAATTGCAGCGGGGTCACCTGGTGTCCCAGAGTTTGCCCGCCAGATCCAGGGGCCGTATAAGGTGCCGTTCGCAGCCGGGTTGGTTGCCATATCAGTTCCGATCACCATGCCTTACATGCAGTCCGGGCAAATGTTCGGGCTAATGGCCGGCCTCAGAGGTGCCGCGGAATACGAGCAACTACTCAACATGAAAGGTAAAGGTAGCATCGGTATGGACGCCATATCGTTCTCACATATAGTAGTGCTCGCGTTCATCCTCATCGCTAACGTAGCCTACCTGGCCAACCGAAAGGGAGGTGCGAAGTAGATGCTTGGCCCTGTCTTTGCGACATGGATGGGAGCCGTCCTCACACTCGTGGTCTTTTCTTTCCTTCTAAAGGAGAATCCTGCCTGGAGACTTGTTGAGCACATTTACCTCGGGTTCACTGCAGCGCACGCGATCTCGATGGGATGGGCCAACGTGCGCAATCTGGCTTGGACTCCGATTACCACCAAGGGCAAATACTACCTGGTGATCCCGTGCATCCTGGGCTTGATGTTGTACGCAAGGTTTACTAAGAATTACAAGTGGGTATCCCGTTATCCGATGTCGTTTCTCATCGGTGCGAGCACGGGGATGATCTTAAAGGGAATAATTCAGGCTCAGTTTGTTTCGCAGGTCAAAGCTTCAATGGTCCACATAAGCTTCGATAATGGTTTCTGGCCTGGTCTTGGGAACCTTGTTATTGCCGTGGGTACCGTGGCGGTCCTGTTCTACTTCATTTTCTCCACTAAAGAGAAGCATCCGGCCGAAAGGCATTTCAGGACCTTAGGGCGATGGGTTATGATGGTGGCTTTTGGGGCTACATTCGGAAACGCGGTGATGGGAGAAATGACGCTCCTTATAGGGCGGCTACAGTTCCTGTATGGTGACTGGCTGCATTTGATAAAGTAGCCCCAAGGTTATCTAGTAGGTAATGCTACCACTTTTGTCGGTCCGGAAGAGGTGATATAGTTATATCGTGAAAGAACTGGTCACTGAAAACTGAATAAAATTACGGACAGTTGATTTATGTCCCTGGGGGTGTTGGGGGTCGGACCCCGGCTGAGATAATACCCCTAGAACCTGTAAGGGTAATGCCTGCGTAGGGAAAGGGACATCCGTGTGGCCGGACGGACTTGACCAGTTTGCTGGTGGCCAAGTGGCCTTTACCAGCGATCAACGTCAGATTATGCTAGAAACCAATCCCCAACTTCGCGGGCTCCTAACAGGCTCGCGAAGTTTTTTTGTGGCGTTACCCCAAATGGCTCCACCCCCAAACATAAAAGGGACAGGGAGTTCTCAACGTAGCACACAGAGGCCAGCGTAATAAAGGAGGCGATTTCTTTGCGCCGAAACGAGCCGTCGGAGGGCGGTCAAACAGAAAACCGGATTGCCCGGGAACTAGGCTGGGTGGCTGGTGAAAATGGCACCGGGAGAACGAGGATTCCCAGAGCCCTGACTATAGCCGGTTCGGACAGCGGGGGAGGAGCCGGGATCCAGGCGGACTTAAAGACTTTTACCGCTCTGGGAGTATTCGGGATGTCTGCCATTACCGCCATTACCGCGCAGAATACCCGGGAGGTTAGAGGAGTTCACATCATTCCTCCTGAGATGGTACGGTCCCAGATTCTCGCTGTCGCTGAAGACATCGGTGTCGATGCAGCGAAGACAGGGATGCTCGCAAACGAGGATGTCACCGTAGCCGTCGCGAAAGCCTTGCGAGAGACGGGCATCACCAACCTTGTGGTCGACCCGGTCATGATATCCAAGAGCGGCTATTCTCTCCTTCCCGCCCAGGCGCAGAAAGCCGTTATCAGGCAGGTGTTCCCGCTTGCCAGAATCGTGACCCCGAATATTCCCGAGGCACAGGCGATTACCGGGATGACCATCACCGGCCTGAAAGAGATGAAGGAAGCTGCGAGGAGAATTCTGGCGATGGGCCCCGAGTGGGTGGTGCTCAAGGGCGGCCATCTCTCAGGGGAGGCGGTGGATGTTGTTTCATCCTGGGACCGTATGCTCGAGATAGTCTCGCCCCGCATTGAGACTAAAAATACCCACGGTACAGGGTGCACTCTCTCGGCTGCAATTTGCGCCTATCTCGCCAAGGGAATGGAGCCTCTGGAGGCCATCAAGTTTGCAAAGAAGTTCATCACATGGGCAATCATGAATTCATTGCCTCTCGGCAATGGTTACGGACCGACTAACCACTTTTATTTCGTCAGAGAAGGAGATGTGGAAGTGACTGTAAGGGAGGTATAACCTGTGGAAGAGAGCCTTATGGGCGATGAAAAGACTCTGATAGAGGAAATGGCGCGCCTACTGGAGGAAGTCCGCGCCAAGAAACCCCTTGTCCACAACATAACCAACTGGGTGGTCACCAACGTTACCGCTAACATCCTCCTGGCGGCTGGGGCGTCTCCCGTCATGGCTCACGCCAAAGAAGAAGTCGAAGAGATGGCTTCGATTGCCGACGCCCTCGTCCTCAACATAGGGACCCTGACATCGTACCTTGTGGAATCCATGGTTCTGGCCGGGAAGAAAGCCAACTTCCTGGGTGTCCCGGTGATTCTTGACCCCGTGGGGGCAGGCGCCACGGGACTTCGCACCGACGCCGCCCGAAAGATCCTCTCAGAGGTCAAAGTGGACATCCTTCGCGGGAACAGTTCGGAGATATCTGTAGTGGCGGGATTTGGTGGAGTGTCCAGGGGGGTTGATTCAGGGACATCCGCCCTTTCCGGAGAACGTCTGGCCTTTGAGGCTGCCAAGAACCTGGGATGCGTGGTGGCTGTGACCGGCAAGACCGATTATGTGTCAGATGGCATGGACGTTATTGCCATCGACAACGGCCACGAGCTCCTCACCAGGGTGACGGGGACCGGGTGCATGGCTACGAGTCTTATCGGGGCATTTGCTGGAGTCGCCGTGAAAGGTTCGTGGGAGACATGCTTAAAGGGGAGTTCCACAGGTGCAAATGTCAAGAAGAAGTGCCTGGTGGCGGCGGCTTCCGCCCTCGCGTTCTTCGGTTACTCGGCGGAACGGGCCGGCGCGCTGGCGAAGGGGCCGGGGTCTTTCCAGGTCGCCCTGTTTGACAGTGTCCACAGCATGTCGGTGAACGAGTTCAAAAAAGGAGCCAGAGCGAGAGTCCTAGGGCCGTCTGCCCGGTAAGCGGCTGATGAAGCGAATTGAGGAGTTAAGGTTGGCTCTGGGAGTGGAGCTTATGAAAAGAGAAAGCAAAATAGAAAGCGGCGAAGCCCGTCGCATTTCACGGAAAGAGTTCAAACAGGATCCAAAGAGGTACCTTTCCCTATATGTGGTGACCGATAGAAAACTCAGTCTCGGACGTACCGAGGAAGAAGTGATTGAAGCTGCCATAAGGGGCGGAGCTACTGCCGTACAGCTGCGGGCAAAAGACTTGGCTGACGACGAGTTCGTGGGAGTTGCAAAAAGGTTAAGGGACCTCACCGGCCGCTTCGGTGTCCTCTATATAGTTAACGATCGAGTTGACATTGCCCTTGCGGTTGGAGCTGATGGCGCCCATGTAGGGCAGGAAGATTTACCTGCCTGTCGCGCCCGGGAGATGCTGGGTGATGACCGTATCCTGGGCGTAACCGCCGAAACCCCGGAACAGGCGGTGAAAGCCGAACAAGAAGGTGCCGACTATCTCGGGACCCGGGCGGTCTTCTATACCAGCACCAAGCAATATGCTGCTCCGCCACTGGGACTTTGCGGACTGAGAGAGATTGTACAGGCCGTTAAAATCCCGGTAGTCGCCATAGGGGGAATCAACACGGATAACGCCCGCCTGGTTCTTTCGACGGGTGTCTGCGGTATAGCAGTAGTCTCGGCTATCGTCGCACAGCCGGATGTGGAAGGTGCCGCCCGGGCAATGAGAGCGGTGATTGGTCGGGCAGGTTAGAAACGGGTGGGCCTATCAGTACAGTATCGAGAGGGTATTTTAGGAACTCGGAAGGCCAGTGGAAAACCTTTGCCGCACCGGCCTTCCGAGCCTGCTTGTCATTGGATTATTACCTGATCAACCAGAAGTAGTACAGCAGCGGCAATGCGAGGACGAAAAGACCTGGTCATCAGTATGAGTGAGACTGTTATTGGCCCTTTTGGCACCCCGGCAGCGCCAAGAGTGGCCGGCACTACGGCCAGAACGTAAGCCATGGTGACGAATATGGTGACGAATGTAGTAGACCAGCTAGGACCTCGGTCCGAACACTGGTGTTCCAATCGCTGAGTTTGAAAAGTCGTTCGAGAAGGGACAAGCCACCTTTGATACCAGCGGTTGTCTCAGGTAATTTTGCTATCTTTTTTCGTTTGTACCTCCTTACACGCGTCTGACTTAATAGACTTGAACGTGGACTCACCTGTGGCTTGTGTGTCCGTAGGTGGAGTCCCGATCTAGGTCCCATCTACCATAAGAGCGGCACCGGAGTTTCATCCACCATGTCGAAGATACCCTGGTCGGTGATGACGTACCGCCACGGATCGCAGGTCAGGAAAGCGAAAGAAAGCACATCCAGGGGCTGCTGTTCCAGCGCCTGCGCCAGGTGGTAGGGCATCCTGTGGACGGGTACCGTGCTTTCGCCGCCTTTACGCAAGGATACAGCTGCCTGTTCCAACTTTCTGATACCTGCGGCAACTTCTTCAGCAGGCGCATCTGACATCAGTCCGAAAATGGGGAGTGCCAGTTCGGCCAGGACCTTCCCGTCTTCGACGACCACGATGCCGCCCTGGAGCTCAGCGATCCGGTTTACGGCAAAAGCCATATCCCGGTCGTTGGTGCCGACTACCGAAATGTTGTGGCTGTCGTGAAGCACGCTCATGGCGACCGCTCCACGCTGAAATCCCCACTGCCAGAAACTTATGCCGATCTTTCCTGTTTCGCGGTGCCGTTCCACGACCGCTACTTTATTGATCCCGCGGCTTGGATCGGGCAATACCTCACCGTCGCGTACTGGAAGAGGCTGTATTATGTCATCCTTCGTACCCGTCCAGAAACAGGGAGGTATAACCAGAGCCCGAACGTCGTGTCTGCCTGGTGGGGCAGCTACTCTGAAGTCATCGGCTGTCACCTTGCGGGCGAGCCGGACGGTCTCCCGGGCGTAGGCGGGGGCGTACCTTGCGGGTAGAGGTTGGATGAGCTCACCGTCACGAGCCACTTCCCGACCGTTTGCGAAGACCCGCGACACCACGACTCCTTCCAGGTCGGTTATTACTAGAATGTCGGCGTAACGACCAGGGGCGATGCCGCCATGGTCCCTGTCCAACCGCCAGTGCCGGGCGTTATTGATGGTCGCCATTTGGTATGCCCGGATCGGCGGGACGCCCAGCTTGATAGCTGAGCGGACTTCGTTGTCGAGCCCCCCGATTTCTAGAAGCCGTTCAGCCGGACGATCATCTACCGCAAGACCCACGCGGCTCCAATCAATCTGGCTTTCCAAAAGACGGCGGAGGGTGGGAATCTCCCGCTCTACTTTGAGCTGGATGAAGAATCCCCTGCGCAGCATCTCTATAGCTTGTTCCGGCGTACGTGGGCTGTGAGTCGAGCCAATCCCAGCTGAAGCATAAGCCGATAGGTTTTTGCCCGAAAACCCGCTGTGACCCTCTATAGGTTGGCCGGTTTCGATGGCTAGTTCCAGAAGGCCCCAGAGTCGCTCATCACCGTTGTATATGCGTTGAGGGTCCATCATCTCTCCAAGCCCCATGACCCGAGGCCAGGACAGGGCTTCGCGGGCCTCCTGTGCCCCGATGTATCCGCCCGTAGTCTCTACGTTGCTGGGAGGTGTGGCGGACGAGACTTGGACATAGACTTTTTGGGGTAGTCCCTCAGTGTTTTCAAGTATGTAGCGGATGGCGTCTAGGCTGCCGGAAGCACATGCCTCATGGGGGTCTTCCACCAAGACGGTGATTCCCCTGGGAAGAGTAACTTCTGCATGCCGCCAAGGGGCAAGGCGTGAGCTCTCGATGTGGTAGTGAGGGTCCACAAAGCCGGGTACGAGATAGGCGCCTTTGACGTTAACTACGTGGGTCATGCGTCCGATGCATCCCGTTGCGTCACCCACGAGAGCTATCCGCTCGCCGCTGATGGCGATATCGACTG
The DNA here is from genome assembly GCA_018208355.1 of Candidatus Fermentithermobacillus carboniphilus. Taxonomy (GTDB): domain Bacteria; phylum Bacillota; class Sulfobacillia; order Fermentithermobacillales; family Fermentithermobacillaceae; genus Fermentithermobacillus; species Fermentithermobacillus carboniphilus. The sequence continues at coordinate 64,174 of CP062796.1, forward strand.
GCTCCTCAACCTCCCCAGTATACACGTTCACCAGACGTCCGCCCTGAAGGACCAGGTCTGCAGGGGATTTACCCAGAGCGACAGAGATCAGTTTCCGTCTTAGGGCGGCTTCATCTGAAGCCAAGTCGCGTCTAAATTGTCGCATTATTTAACCTCCTACATAGATGTATATTAGATTGTAACAATTCGACAAAGCGTTCTTAGATTCCTTCTGCATCGTTTCTAGTTTCAGAGCCGCGCATCCCGGGTCCGGCACTAAATAAAGACTCCATAGTAACACTGAGAAGCAACTCCCGAATATGCTCAGATAGGGCAAAAAGAGCTGACTTTCGGAACGATTATGTGATCCGTGAGTCCATAGGGATTCTAAAACGGGTGGTCGACTTACTCAAAACCCACCCGTTACCGCGGGCCCGTTATGGGCCTTGGATGGGATTTGTTTCCCTGGGGGTGGTGCCGGTGCAGCCATGGCACGGAAAGCACATGTGGGTCTGGATCCTGGATCAGGTAGGGCCTCCTGAAAAGCTGGTTGATGGGGCAGTGACTTTAGGTCTTTCCGGAATACTCGTCAAAGCCTGGGACGGATCCACCTCCGGTAGCTTCCTCCGTCAGTTTTCCAGTATCGTCGGGCCCGCACACGAAGTAGGGCTCATCGTCGGGGCCTGGGGTTACAGTTACGGTAGCAATATCTCAGGCGAGGTAAAAGCGACTCGCAGTGCACTCGAGGCGGGTGCTGACTGGATCGTCATCGACGCCGAAGTTGAGTATGAGATACCCCAGGGCAAAGAAAGAGCTCTAGCGCTGGGTCAGAGCCTGGAGAAAGTCCTGCCGCGGACCACCGTCGTGGGATACACGACTTTTGCCATCCCTGATTATCATCCTGCATTTCCATATAAGGAATTCTCTAGTTTCTGCTCGGTTTGTCTTCCGCAGATATACTGGGGTCTAATGAAAATGCCCCTGGACCGTGCATTTACTTTGTCCCTGGAAGGACTCTCGAAGTATGGGGTTCCCGTCGCGCCTGTGGGGCAGTGTTTTGGACAAGTGACGGCTGACGAGATCGTGCGCTTCGCGTCTCTATCGAGAGACCGGGGGCTTCCAGGTATCAGCTATTACGACTGGCAGCACGCCACAAGGGTTCAGCTAGAGGCCGTTGGGTCGGCACCGTATGGTCCGTACGAGAACGTGAGTTCCTGGGCAAGAGTTTCATGGAATAAAGCTGTCAGGAGGGCGGTACTCGACGGGACCGATCCCAAAGGGCCTGTGACCAGGGAGATGCTGGCGGTAGTCCTTGACAGGCTGCGACTTTTAGATTCATGAGGACATTCGTTTCGCGAAGAAACCTGCAGGATATCTGCCTTAATTATATCCTTGAGTCTACTTACGGGTGTTGAGCTAATCCACCGACCCGTGCGTTACGATTACCACCCTAGAGGTGGTACACGTGGCAAACTGTGTAGTATGTAGCGCATCGAACCTGGGAATTAGCCGTACGCCCCTAGTGTTGGTCGACGGTGAGTGGTTCTGTGAGACGTGCCTGAAGAAAAGCAAGGGAAGCGTCGTGTGTTCAAACTGCGGCAACCGGCCCTTTGAATCTAACGAGCACTTCAAGAAAGTAAATGGCCGCTACCTTTGCACCGCTTGTTTGGAGCAAATGGGCATCATAAAAAAGTACGATTATATCGCACAATCCCTGGCAAAAGGGTCTACCCGTACTGAACAGGGCAATAACCCCGGTGCGACGGCATCCCTGGGTGGCCTGCGGATACTTCTCGACAGTAATCTAGACCCGGGCGAGGTGATAATAGACGCAATTGCCGGAAATGCTGGCGAGGGTATGGCGTACTCAGATAAGCACGTCTTCGTGCTGAAATCCGGTGTTGCGACCGGAAGCCTGACCGGGCGAAAGTGCAAGAAAATTGATTGGATAAATGTCAGGGATTTTTACGTAAAACCCGGGCCTCTTTACTGTTACGTGGAAGTAATTGAAGCGGGGGCGCGGCCAACAGAGTTCAAAGATATTAACCAGGCGAAAAAATCGGATACCGCCGTCACTTACCTTTCGGGGAAACAGCCGGAATTCGAAAAATTCATATCCGAGATGAGGTCTCGAATAAAAACGTAGTCCGGCGAGATTAGCTGAATTCAAGGGGGCCCTCAAGCCACGCTTCCACGGGGTGAAAAGAACGCCGGTGGATGGGGCAGGGGCCCTTTCGGTTCAAGGTGTCAATGTGGTTCTTTGTACAGTATCCCTTGTGTTCCGAGAACCCATATCCGGGGTAAACCTTGTCGTATTGTTGCATAATTTTGTCCCTGACCACCTTGGCCAGAATCGATGCACAGGCAATGGAAGCTACCTGGCTGTCTCCTCTGATTATGGCCTCCTGCTTTATTCCAAGACCCTTTATGGGGAAACCGTCCACGACTACTAGGTCGGGAGTATAGCCTTTGAGCGACAACATCTTCACAGCTATCCGCATGGCCGAAAAAGTCGCCTCTGCTATACCTCGTTCGTCTACAAAGCGCGCGGACCTGATCCCGATGCCGTATGCGAGGCTGTGCTGAATTATGACCGGGAATATCGCTTCCCTCATACTTGGAGACAGCTTCTTGCTATCATCTATTCCCGGGATCTCCGGAAAGGGAGGGAGGATTACAGCCGCGGCGACTACCGGGCCGGCCATCGGGCCTCTCCCTGCTTCGTCAACTCCAGCTATGTACATTGCCTGGCTGCGCCAGATTCTCTCTCTTTCGTAGAGGCGCCTGACCCGGTCGCTGTCTTCTTCACGGGCGGACTTCATTAAATACCATCTCCAGATCAACGTGGTCCTTGGGAGTATTTCGACACAGCCTCCCCATGTCCTCTAACCGTCTGCTTTGAAGCTTAGAATGTTCGACAAGCAGCTGGCGCGCAGTCAGATGCTCTCCAAGAAATCTATGTGGTACCAGTATGGTGGATTCTGGCACATGGTTACTATGGGGGTTTGCCGTGAAGAATGTGGCTATCTCGGTTCCGGAGGTCTGAATGTAAAACCGGACGTAAAGATGTGAACCTTGACGTCAAATGTGGCGTTCACGTCGCGGAATCGTTCTGGCCAATTGAAGGCCTGCCATTCTGGCCACGTTCGGAAACTGCGGTGAACGGTCATTCCGAGATCTATCACGTCTGCCCCAGTGGATTTCAGTTTTTCAAAAGTGGAAGCTAAAAGCCTTTCGAGCTGGTCTTCCGCCGTATAGACAAGGCCACGTTGTAATTCTGGAGAAACGTCTATCCTGCGCGTTGAGGTTTCCACGAGGGAAGCCGTTAACCTAATCTTAAACTGCACGCTGACCCGGTTTCCTTCTACCCGCACCTTCGGGGTACCCGAGAAGTGGTGGAACATCAAGACACCTGTTTCTTGTGGATCTCCCGGTATGGCTACGTGCACATGCCCCCTTATGAAATCACCTTTGAGCATACTTGTGGCCATAGTCTCCTCTGAATTCAGCGTGCCGACCATTTTTTGGGAATCACCGACCTTCCGGAATACGGCTGATCCCAATACCGCTACAGATGGCCTGGTGGTGTCTTTGCCCTGCTCTTTCCCTTCGACATCGGTTCTACCATCTTCAGCCTTTTCAGGCCCTGCTTGCTCCCGTTTTACTTCTTCGCCCTCGAGAGCGGGTGCGGCCAGCCCCAGATAGGGCGCCCACGGGTCCGACTCCAGGGTACTATAGCCGATGAGGAACTCGTGTACAGTCACAAGGGGTACCGTACCTTGTTCCCGGTGAATGTTGATGAGGAGTTTCACGAGGTACGACGATGGTTCAGGTTCTTCTATTGACCGTACCTTTTTCAAGAAATCCACAGCTTTCCCTTTGGCGACCGCAACTAGAGTGTTGTGGCGAAACTCGAGTTGCCGGGAGAATACATCAACCAGCGGCGCAACGTTGTCCCGGGCCAACTCCTCGCCGATGACGACGACCTGAGTGTGCATGGTGGTGACGTGTCTTGCGCTGATCCGGTCTATTTTGGACAGGGCACCCAGGATGTCGTTGGCTTCTGCCGATAGGACGACAGTGGCTTCGGTGCCGCCACCCTCGCCGCCTGCGCCGCCGGGACTGGGCCGGGCTTTCCTCGGGACGGCGATGACGACAGTCACGAGGAGCCTCTCGCTCTGCCCTTTGTCCACGCCGAGCAGGCTGACGAGGGAGAGCTCTTCAAGCTCCCGACGGCCGTAGCAGCCGGGGAGTAAGGCTAGCAAGATGACGAGCGCGACTACTTCTTGCCACCGTGCCACTTTCAATTGGAAGGCCCTCCCCCGCGGTTTCCTTCATTTATACCCTTGGGACCTTCACCGGTTTCCGCGTTGACCTGGGTTCGTTGATTAGGCGTTTCGGTATCGCTCTCGCGTCTCTGTAGGTCCACGGACTTTGCCCTTGTATAATCCTCTGAGTAGGAAGGATCTTCTTTCAGGCGGTCGAGCTGTCTTGAGACCCTTGCCGCCTTGTCGGAAACATTACCGAGTTTTCCTATCAGAAATAGGAGCCATCCCAGAGCCACTTCGATGTTTCCGGCGGTAACGTGGACGCTATCCAGCAACCGTCCCGCTTCGAGGATCGATCCGGGATTTGCCGCGATGCCGAACGTCAGTGAGGCGACGGCAGGAACGATAGGCCTGTACGTGTGAGTATTCATCAGCTGGCTGAGGAGGACCAGCGTCATCATGTACGACACGCTGGCGTGCACCGCCGACGCGAAAAACCAGGTAAAAGTGAACAGCGCTTCAATTCTCTGGAGAAATCGCCCAAGGTACACCGCCCGAGCGACTATACCCAGTGGGATTACTTGCCGTGTGTTTTCGGGGTAAGGAAACATTGAGGCGACGACTATGACCGAAGCGACCATGAAAACGGTGGCTAGGCAAAGTCCCTTAAAGCTAGACCTGCCAAGATCCCGGGGTTCTCTCACGTAAGATTTGAGCACCGCAACCGCAGATAAGGAAGCAAAAAGTCCGGTGTGCGTTAGACCTTCTTTGAGTACCACACCTGTGCCTAGACCCAGCAACGGATACAAGTGTCGGATGTCGAAAAGCCTGTAAGCGCCTAAAGCTACGAGCAAGATCGATACCACGATTAGAGGGAAAAAGAACGTCGCAGCCCTACCTACCGCCTCAAGTCCCAACCATGCCGCGTACATCGCGGCGACTATGACGATGCCGATTAGGATTTCCAGGGGGAACTCTTGAAGAAGACCTATAATTGCGCCTCCTGAGAAAGTCCTCACGCTGAGAGAAGTCGTCAGGATGAAGTAGACCGCCAAGAAGAGCCCGGCGATGTCGCCTAAGACCCTGCCCAGAGTCAGTCTCAGCGACGGTATTATCCCGAGGTTTCCGGTACTGCGCGTCCACAGGAGCCAGCCCCATAGGCCAAAAGCCGCTATAGAGGCGGAGATTAACACCGAGATCCAGGCAGCGGTGCCTGCCCTGAGCGTCACGAACGAAGGGAACATCAGGAAAATCTTGGTTGCCAGGAGGTACAGTATCATAAGGGTTAATTGCCTGCTGTCGACATGTCCGAGCTTAATGACGTCGAGTTCGTAAGCCGAAGGACCTGCTTTCGCCGCTCTGGCTCTGGTTCCTTTAGATCCCGACAGTCTAGGAGTCATCCTGGAACTGCCCTCACTTTCTCCTGTTTACTGGAGGCCCTTTCTGTAGTGGGTCATTTTTCTCAGCCGGGCTCCTTCTGACCGGTGTTTTTGCCCTTGCTGGACTCTTTTGGGCCCATTCCGCTGTCCTGAGAACTTCGGCTATCAGCAGCTTCGGGTAGATTACCTTTATCCCAGAGTCTGGACACATTGCCCTGACGCCTTGGCTGTCTAGGTCTCAGGAAAGAAGGTCTGAGCTCCATGTCCCAGGCTGGCCCGACTACGACAGTATCCTGGGCGGAGGGCTTTTTAGGTGTCACGGGGGCAAAGAAAGGCACCCCTAAACTTTGAAGTGAAAATGCCCGGCACAAAAGGACGTACATAGTGGCGACAATCCCGAAAAGCCCAGCTAGGGATCCTGCGAGGATGAATATCAGGGTGAGTACCCGAATTAGCATCCCGGCCTCCTGGTTGGGTATGGTGAAGGAAGCGACCGCCGTGACCGCAATGACTATCACCATGATCGGGCTGACGAGGGAGGCCGAGACAGCAGCTTCCCCTATGAGTAGCGCTCCCACTATACCAATGGTCGGCCCAATTGGCGACGGAATGCGGATTCCTGCTTCGCGAATAAGCTCGAAGCCGAAATACATGAGGAGCACTTCGAATGGGAGAGGAAGAGGCACGAGTTCCCTCGATGCGGCGATCGCAAGGATGAGGACGGTAGGCACCATTTCCGGATGATAGTTGATGATCGCGACGTACAGGCCCGGGAGGAGCACCGCGATGATCAGGGCCGCCGTCCTCAGGAATCTCAATATGTTTCCGTAGGGCCATCTTACGTAATAATCCTCAGGGCTGTGGATGAACGCGAAGGCAGTCACGGGAGCCAGGAGCGCGAACGGATCTCCAGCAACTAAGACGGCAACGGCCCCTTCCAGTATGAAATGGGCCACCCTGTCAGGGCGTTCTGTGCTTATCACGGTGGGGACCAGGCTGTGGGACGTCTCTATAAACTGCTCCAACATTCCGCTGGTCAGTACCTCGCTTGCATTTATAGCCGATAGTCTCCGCCTCATTTCGGCCACGACTTTGCTGTTGGCGATGTTTGCCATATAAACTAAGGCGCACTGGGTTTTTGCGGTCTTTCCTATCTCGATGTTCTCTACAACCAGGTCTGGTGAATGGAGCGTGGCTCTCAAGAGAGCGGTGTTTACCCTCAAAACTTCGCCGAAGCCCTGCTGTGGTCCCCGAACTATCCTCTCGGTGACCGCCTGTTCTACGTTTCTGTGCTCCCATCCCTTAGTTTCAACGGAAAGGACTATGTCGCTACCGTCTACTATGACGACTGTATCTCCCGAGACCATGGCTTCCACAATTTCGCCGAAGGTCTTTTTCTCTTCTACCTGCCCGTTGGGTAAAAGTGCTTCCTTGACCTCCTTAAGCGGATCTTTTCCTGGGATTTGTCTCATTGATCCGAGAATCATGAGCGGCTGAAGCACGGAGCGAAATACTTTATCGAAACTGGCTAGTCCCTCTACGTAGGCTACAGTCGTTCTTACCCTGGGGTTGGCGCTGACGAACTCCCTGAACACGACGTCCGAAGAATCAGGCACGTGAAAGATATCCTTCAAAGCCTTCACGTTTTCGTCCATGTTCTTGCTAAGCTGCTTTTGTCCTTTGTCTCGTCCAGGGGCTCGGCCGGTTTCTTTCCCCGGGATAGGGCGTTCCCCGAGAGAAAAGGCCTCCCTTTCGGAACGACCTCTCGGAGGAATGAACAAATTTCGGATAATGCTCCAAGGCTTAGGGAGCCGCAAGAAAAAGCTTCACCCCGCGTTATTCCGCGCTTTTAGTCGTCTCACGCTTGAAATGATTCCCTCGGAATCGCGGAGTTATGAAACTTTCTCAGGAGGAGACGAGTTTCTCCTGGGAGGGTCGCTGAGGAAAAGTAAAAGTGACCGTGGTACCGTCTGGCCCCGATAAGATGTCCATGGACCCGCCGTGAGCTTTTGCGACTGCCTCAGCGATGGTGAGTCCCAGACCGAGGCCCCCTGGTTTTGTGGTGAAGAAAGGACTTGACACGCTAGAGATGATATCCCCAGGTATCCCCGGGCCTGTGTCGGTGAAAGAGACTTTTACCGCGCAGGCCGTGGGGTCCCTATATAACCGGATCCATAAAGTACCGCCGTTTGCCATTGCATCCAGGGCATTTCCCCATACGTTTGCAAAAGCATCAGAGATCGCCGAAGGGTTGCAGGCAACAGGAGGTACGTCCTCTTCGAGTTCCATCAATACTCTGACATGGCTCACTTCCATCCTGGGTGCAAACTCTTCACAAAGCTCCTTTAGAATATCAGAGAAGACCGCTAGCTCGGCCCTTTCGGGGCTCACCAGAGAGCATATCATCTCTTGGATATGCGAAACTTCGTTTCTCAAGAGTGACAGGTGTCTCTGATAAGGCGTTTCTTTCAACCCCGGCTCGATCATCTTGATGAGCAACGACATGGTCGCCAGGTGATTTTTTACGCTGTGAATAAACTGGTAGAGTCGCATTTTCAGCTCCAGTGACGTCTCCCGTTCTTAAAGACAGGAGCCTTCACGTAACGCGTATTCGTTACGGGCCCAAAATATTCCTTCTGCTAGCTGTACTTCTCAGGGAAAACTTGGCTACAAAAGGTGGCTCCTTGTCCTTCTTGAAAAGCCCATGTTAGACTAGTCACGTAAAAATGCAGGGTAGTCCAGGGTAGGGGGGCGGGGAAATGAAAAAACCGGGCAACTGCGCCCACAAGCCTGCGGTGTTGATACTGGTTTGCCTGATTGTGGTCTCTTCTTTGACGGGTCTTGCAACACCGTTTCGAGTTTCAGCCGAGACCGTGAACGTAGACGAGATTCTTTCCAGTTTACAGTACCCGCTGAAAAAGGGCTCCATGGGTCAGGCAGTGTCCGCACTTCAAAAAGCCCTCTCTCTTCTGGGGTTCAACGTAGGCCCGGTCGACGGCATATTCGGTATTAAGACCCACGCTGCGGTGATCTCCTTTCAGGAAAGCCAGGGACTCTGGCCGGATGGCGTCGTAGGCCCCAAGACTCGGGAAGCCTTGAGAGTAGCGCTCAATAAGTTTCTACTCGGCGGTGACAGACCCCAATTGGGCGAAGAGAGGTACGTTGTCAAGCCAGGTGATACCCTCTATTCTATAGCCAGGGCAACTGGCACAACCGTGGGGGCTATTTTAGCCTTGAATCCCGGCATTTCCTCTACAATTTACCCAGGTATGAGGTTGGTCCTAAAAGCGCCTTCGAGGTCACATGTCTGGGTGTACGCTCCGAAATACAAACCCGATGACCGAGTGTCGTTCCAGGATGTCTCCGCCAATATCGACAAGATAGATGTCGTCATCGATTACGGGTTTTCGGTTTCCGAAGACGGTTCGATCGTAGGCTCAGGAGACCCGGAACTCAGAAACCTCGCTTCTTCGAAGGGCAAGGCCATATTTGCTATGATTAGCAATACCCGTAATGGCAAGTTTGATCAGAGCCTTGCAAGGACAGTCCTAAAACAGGGGTTAACGGCCTCGAAAAACTTCGTGACGGGGATATCCCGGCTTCTCGAACAGGGCTATACCGGCATCAACATTGATTTCGAAAATATTCCCGGCGACCTGAGACAAGAGTTCACCACCTTCATCCGAAATGTTTCTTCTCTTCTGGGGTCGCGCGCCACGTTGTCGGTGGCGGTTCCGGCCAAAACCAGAGATAACCCAGCTTCTAGCTGGTCGGGAGGGTTCGATTACAAGGCGCTCTCAAATTGGGTTGACTTTATGGTAATCATGGCCTATGACGAACATTATAGCAGGTCGAGGCCTGGGCCCGTCGCTTCTCTGGAATGGGTGACGGAAGTATCGGATTTTGCGAAAACCCAGATCCCTCCCTCGAAAATCGTGCTAGGTATCGCCGGATACGGATACGAATGGCCTAAAGATGGCGGAAGTGGACGCTCGTATCCTGCCCACGTCATGGAAAAGGACGCTCTGTCGCAGGGAATCGCGGTCGTGAGGGACCAGGGCAAAGTCCCACATTACGAGTTGACGAGAGACGGGTGTGTCTACGTTCGCTACTACGAAGACGGTGCGAGCATTCGTGAGAAAGTCGGTCTTGCGCTGAAGAACGGCTTTTACGGCGTTTCTCTGTGGCGGGCGGGATATGAGACTCCTGATACTTGGGACGCTATCGCCCCACGGTAGATCGTCGGCATAAGCCATTCTTGCTTTTTCGCAAACATGTGGTATCATATGGGCGATGACAGATATTGGTAACGCGGCTGGATATCAGCGCAAGATCAGCCTGGTGGCTCGTTCCCTTACCTCCAACTCGAGGAAGAGGAGCGGATGTGGCCTCTACGAACGGGCCCTAGTCCCCGAAGCCAAGAAGGAACCCCTTGGTCCCGGTAGTTCTGTCGAAGATGGCCTCCCGGGAGAGACGGATCTCCTCCAAGCTGAAAAGGTTCTGAGATACTGCGAGAAAAGCGGCATTTCGGTTTTGACCATGGATGACACAGAATATCCCGAGAACCTCCGTAATATCCCCAATCCGCCTCAGGTTCTCTTCGTCAGGGGCAAAGTGCGGCTTGAAGATAGGATTGCGGTGGCAGTGGTGGGCACGAGGAGACCGACACCTCTAGGGAAGGCGGTAACCCTGGAATTTGCTAAAGAGCTGGCCCGCGCAGGGGTGACGGTGGTCTCGGGGCTTGCTCACGGTATAGACACCGGTGCCCACGAAGGTGCGCTTTCAGTGGGTGGAAGAACCCTGGCCTGTCTGGGGACCGGCCCGGACGTGGTTTACCCCAGGGAGAACGCATCTTTGTTTAAGAGAATCCTTGACCAAGGTGCCCTTATATCCGAGTACCCTCCGGGAACACCCCCTCTGCCCTGGCATTTTCCGGCGAGGAACAGACTCATCTCGGGGCTGGCTCTCGGCGTAGTAGTGATAGAAGCCGGCGAAAAGTCCGGAGCCCTCATCACCGCAGACTGGGCCCTTAAACAAGGAAAGCCCGTGATGGCCGTCCCCGGCAGCATTAAGTCGGCCAAGAGCGCAGGCACAAACCGTCTCATCCAAGAGGGAGCTTATCTGGTAACGAGCGCTCAAGATGTGCTATCCTTTCTCAGGCGAGAGAATGAATACATTCCCCAGGTACGGGGAGAGGTTCTGAGAGAACCACTTACCTTGGAAGAAGCGAGTCTTCTAAAGGTACTCGAAGGAGAGATACTTACTCTGGACGAGATAACTGAAAAAATGGGGTTCATGAGCGCGCCCCGGGTGTTAGGGGTTCTGTCTACGCTGGAACTAAAAGGAGTATTGACTCGCCTGGCGGGTGGAAAATATGTGGTTAAGTCCGCCTCTCCAGATGCTGGTGGAAAGGTAGGGAAATCTCGTGAGTGACGTTTCAGGGCGGCCGCTCATAATCGTAGAATCGCCGACCAAGGCCAGGACTATCTCAAAATTCATGAAGTCCAGATATGACGTTAAAGCGTCCCTCGGACATGTCAGGGACCTCCCGAAGAGCCAGCTTGGTGTGGACATTTCCAACGGCTTTACGCCCAAGTACATAACTATCCGAGGAAAGGGCGACGTAATCAAGGAGCTAAAAGAAGCTGCAAAACGGGCATCGGCCGTCTACCTTGCCACTGACCCGGATAGAGAGGGAGAAGCCATTTCGTGGCACCTGTGTGCCATCCTCGGCATAAACCCGGACGAAGCGAAACGGGTGACGTTTCACGAGATAACTGAAAAAGCGGTGAAAGAGGCTTTCAGACACCCGGTGCCCATCGACAAAAACCTGGTCCTTGCCCAACAGGCAAGGCGCGTGTTGGACCGGCTGGTTGGATACAGCCTGAGTCCCCTTTTGTGGCACAAGGTCCGGCCTGGTTTGTCTGCAGGCCGCGTTCAGTCGGCGGCTCTGAGGATAATCGTGGATAGGGAAAAGGAGATAGAAAACTTTGTGCCCCAGGAGTACTGGACTCTGGATGTCGTTCTCAAGTCCTCGAAAGGCACGGTCAAGGCAAGGTATTTTGGAGAGAACGGCGAGAAGAAAGAACTCCGGGAAAAGTCTGGGGTCGATTCCATAATAAAAGATATCTCTGGCCGTCCTTTTACGGTCATTTCGGTGACCCCGAAGGAAAGGCACAAAAGTCCTCCGTTCCCGTTTACTACCTCCACCCTCCAGCAGGAGGCTTCGAGAAAGCTCGGATTCCCGGTCCGCAAGACCATGATGATAGCGCAGTTGCTGTACGAGGGGGTAGAGCTCGGGCCGGAGGGTTATGTGGGCCTCATCACGTACATGAGGACCGACTCTACGAGGGTGTCTCCGCTGGCACTGAATGAGGCCAGAGAGTACGTGACCTCCGCCTTCGGGCCTTCTTACGTCGGGTTTGAACGGAAGGAAAAGGAACGCCCAGGGGTGCAGGGTGCACACGAAGCCATTCGCCCGACGAGTGTTTCGCGCACCCCAGATAAGGTCAAACCTTTTCTTAAACCTGACCAGTATAAACTTTACAAGCTCATCTGGGACCGCTTCGTGGCAAGTCAGATGGCGCCGGCCGTTTACGACACCGTGACTTGCGACATACAGTGCGGGAGCCATACGTTCAGGGCTACCGGGTCGAGGCTGAAGTTCCCGGGTTTTGCGAAAGTATACGAGGAGGGTCAGGATGCGCCTTTGGAAGAAGGCGAGAAAGAAGAAGGCGAGATCATCCCGCTTTCCCAAGGAGAAGTCCTGTCTCTTGAAAAAGTTGTCCCGGCCCAGCATTTCACCGAACCTCCTCCAAGGTATACCGAGGCTTCCCTCGTCAAAGAATTGGAGGAGAACGGCATTGGAAGACCTTCGACCTATGCACCGATAATCGCTACTTTGATTGAGAGGGAATATGTACAGAGGGACAAAAAGCGCTTGGTTCCGACGGAACTCGGGCGTCTCGTCGACATGCTCTTGAGAGAGAACTTCCCTTCTATCGTCGATGTCAAATTCACCGCCGAGATGGAAAAGAGACTGGACTCCGTAGAAGAAGGCAAGGAACCGTGGGACAACGTGGTCAGGGAGTTTTGGGAACCCTTTAAAGAACAGGTTGAGAAAGCCGAAAGGGAAATCAAACGAGTGGAAGTCGAGGACGAGCCTGCCGGTATCAACTGTGAAAAATGCGGAAGGCCAATGGTGATTAAGAGGAGCCGTTACGGAAAATTCATAGCTTGTTCCGGGTATCCGGAGTGCAAGAACACCAAACCTCTCGTTGAAAAGGCCGGAGTCAAGTGCCCAAAGTGCCAGGGAGAAATCGTCGTCCGCCGCTCGAAGACGGGCAGGGTATTCTGGGGGTGCGAGAACTATCCCCAGTGCGACTTCGTAACCTGGAACCGGCCTGTCCCGGGTACAGCGTGCCCGGAGTGCGGAACTTTCCTCGTGGAAGCGGGCGGTAGAGAAAAGGGTTACAAGTGCGCCAATCCCCAGTGCGGGTACACTCACAAAATCTAAGAAAATTGAGAATACAGATTGCCCGCTGCTAGAGCTAGTGATAATATAAGTGCCGTATGAGCTTTTGAGGGCAATCGCTATGAGAGTACCCGGGGAAGGCGGTTTCATTGAGGCGCTCGCTCCTTGAATGGAAGGAAGAGTTTCTCACCGAAGTGGGAGTGTCCAGGACTCAGAGTCCGAACACCCTCAATGCTTATTCCAGCGACCTCGACCAATTCCTGGATTTTCTGGTCAAGGACGGACATGTACAGGGCATTGAAGCCATCGGGCCTCAGGATATTTCTTCTGACAAAATACGTAAGTTTATCCGCGAGCTCGGGACCCAAGGCTATAAGGCTTCGTCGGTATCAAGGAAGATTTCCTGCATAAGGAGCTTCCTCCGGTTTCTCACGAAGCGAGGGGCCATCCAAGGGAACCCTTCCAAGGAAGTGGCTCCCCGGAAGAATAAGTCGCTGCTTCCCAAAGTCCTGTCTCAGACTGATATCGAAAGACTCCTGGCTCAGCCTGACACCAGGACTCCTCTCGGGAAAAGAGATCGTGCCTTGCTGGAAGTCCTCTACGGGGCTGGCCTGAGGGTCAGCGAGCTGTGTAGGCTCAATATCGGAGATATCGACTATTCCCTGGGCTTCGTTCAGGTCATGGGGAAAGGTGGAAAAGAGCGGTTTGTCCCGCTGGGTTCTGTGGCTCTCCAGGCTCTAGGAGATTATCTGTCTTTGGGCAGGCCTTTTCTCGAGAAGAAAGACGAAAGGAGTTTTCCGGATAAAGACAACCTTCCAGTTGCCGGGGAGTGGAAAGCCGAAACTACACTCAAAAAACCCCTTTTTTTGAACAGATGGGGTAAGCGGCTTTCGGTGCGGTCAGTCAGGAGGATCCTCGAAAAATACCTCCTCGCCGCGGGCATAGACCCCAAGAGATGTTCCCCGCATACCCTCAGGCATTCTTTCGCGACGCATCTTTTGGCTGGCGGAGCGGACCTTCGCTCTGTCCAGGATATGCTGGGCCATGCCAGCGTCAGGACGACTCAGATATACACCCACGTCCTTCCGGAAAGACTCAGGGAGGTGTACGAAAAGACACATCCCAGGGCTCGACCGGCAGTTCGAAGCCTCGGGAAGGGAGAGGACGGACAAAACCTTGAAAAGGGGAGAGAGTCGTGAAAGAGAAACTTCGCCCCCAATTTCTGAGCACCACCGTGCTGGCTGTCAGGGTAAACGGCAAATCAGCCATGGCGGGTGATGGGCAAGTTACCCTCGAGGCCAACCACACGATCATAAAAGCAAGTGCGAGAAAGGTCAGGAAAATTTACAAAGACTCGGTCATCGCGGGATTTGCGGGGTCGGTCGGAGATGCTTTCACCTTGTTCGATAAGCTTGAAGGTCACCTTGAAGAGACCAGGGGTGACCTATTGAGAGCCGCCGTCGAACTGGCCAAAGAGTGGAGGACGGACCGGATCCTAAGGCAGCTCCAGGCGATGCTCCTCTGCATGGATAAATCCCACCTGCTCCTGGTTTCCGGAACCGGGGAAGTCATAGAGCCCGATGAACCGGTTTTGGCCATCGGTTCCGGAGGCCCTTACGCTGTGGCTGCAGCGAAGGCTCTTATGAGGTTCACGAGTCTGGATGCTCCGACCATAGCAAGAGAAGCGCTGAGAATAGCCGCTTCGATTTGCATATACACAAATGAGAATATTGTCATAGAGGAATTGGGATAATCCCCTATAAATGTCGGAGGAAGGTGTATCCATGGAAGACCTTACACCTCGCAAGATAGTCCAGGAGCTTGATAAATATATAGTGGGCCAGCATAAGGCCAAGCGTGCCGTAGCCGTGGCGATAAGAAATAGGCTCAGGAGACAGAAGGTTCCGGGAGACCTTCAGGAAGAGATCGTGCCCAAGAACATCCTCATGATCGGTCCTACCGGGGTGGGCAAAACCGAGATCTGCCGGCGCCTCGCCAAGCTGGTGAACGCGCCTTTCATAAAGGTCGAGGCATCGAAATTTACGGAAGTAGGTTACGTGGGAAGGGACGTTGACTCAATCATCAGGGATCTCGTAGAAGCCGCCGTCAGGGCGGTGAGGAATGAAAAGTATGAGGCCGTGAAAGCGAAGGCGGAGAGCCTTGCGGAAGATAGACTCGTGGACGTGTTGTGTCCTATGCCGAAACGCCGTGAAACCCATCGCAATCCTTTCGAAATTCTTTTCAACCCGGTTTCCAGGGACGAACCGGAGGACGATGAGGCGGATTTTGACGAGAAAGTGAGGAGGGCCAGGGCCGAACGGCGCCTCATCAGAGAGAAACTCGCTTCTGGTGAGATGGAAGATGAAGAAGTCGAAATAGAAGTGGAAGACACATCGAGCCCGCGCGTTGAATTCTTCGACGGTACGGCCATGCAGGAGATGGAACTGAATATGCAGGATATCCTGGGTGGCATACTTCCCCGGCGGAAAAAGAAAAGAAGGGTCAAGGTCCGGGAAGCCAGGAAAATCCTTGCTCAGGAAGAGGCAGCCAAGCTTGTGGACCAGGACGCAATTATAGCGGAAGCAGTCTCGAGGACGGAGAGGCTTGGCATAGTGTTCCTGGATGAGCTCGACAAAATTGCCGGCAGAGAAAAGGGCATTGGCCCTGACGTGTCTCGGGAAGGGGTACAGAGGGATCTTCTTCCCATCGTGGAGGGGACTACAGTAATAACGAAATACGGTCCCGTCAAGACCGACCATATACTTTTCATCGGAGCCGGTGCGTTCCACGTGACGAAACCTTCGGACCTTATACCGGAATTACAGGGACGCTTCCCCATCAGGGTGGAACTGGATCCTCTGGACCGCGAGGACTTCGTGCGGATCCTCACGGAGCCCGAGAACTCTTTGACGCGGCAGTACAAAGCCCTTCTCGCCACTGACGGAGTGGACCTCGAGTTCACAAAAGATGGAATCGAAGAGATAGCCAAGATGGCCTACGAGGTCAACCAGGAGACGGAAAATATAGGTGCCAGGAGACTGCACACCGTGATGGAAAAACTCCTGGAGGACGTCCTGTTCGACGCGCCCGACGTGGCAGACAAGAAAGTAGTAGTCGATAAAGACTACGTTCAGGCCAAACTGAAGGACCTGGTCACAAATAAGGATGTGACCAGGTATATCTTGTAAAAACGTATGAACATCAGTTACCGGTAATAGAAAGGGAGAGAGGAAATGCAGACCTTATTGGAGAAAACCCGACACATGAACCAGCTTCTGTCCAGGGCTGCTGGCGATGCTGATTTTCAGGCCAGCGCAAGAGTCCTCAGGGACTCCCTCGACTGTAACGTTTATCTGCTGGACAAGCTCGGTCACGTACTTGGGTATTCGCTCCTAGATGACTTTGATTGCAAGGTTATGAAGGAAGAAGTCCTGAGCTCCAGCGAGTTTCCGGGTTCTTACATGGAGAGACTGCTGGTGCATAAGGAGACTGCAGCCAACCTTCATCAAGAGCAGGGGATGTGCGTCTTCAAGGATGGAGTCCCTTGTTCTTATCAGGATAAGATAACGACCATAGTCCCGGTCATGGGGGGAGGAGAGCGGCTGGGAACCCTCGTCCTCGCACGGTTGGGAAAGGAATTTGAGGATGCAGACTTGATTCTCGCGGAGCACGCGGCCACAATCTGCGCCATGGAGATAATCAGGTATAATCAGCAGACCGTCGAGGAAGCGGCGCGCCAGAGAGCGGCAGTTCAGGTTGCGTTGGGCACCCTGTCGTTCTCAGAACTAAATGCTATGCGTCACATCTTTGAGGAACTTGGCGGCAACGAGGGTTTCTTGGTGGCCTCTAAGGTCGCCGATCGTGCGGGGATAACCCGCTCGGTCATAGTAAATGCCCTCCGAAAATTCGAATCGGCGGGAGTGATTGAGTCCCGGTCGCTGGGAATGAAGGGTACGTATATACGGGTGTTGAACCCCAAACTTGTGGAGGAACTTAAGAAACTCAGGTAAGAAGCCGGTTATTCGGGCGCAAAAGTCTAGGCGGGTGAACGAACCCGCCTGTATTTGTGTCTTGAGAAAGCTCAACCAGCGGGAGGATCATGTCGAAAAATCCAGTAACCGTCAAATGATCCTAGGGAAATTTTCCCGTTTTCGCTCTCTTGAAAGAAGGAATTTGTGATTTCCTGTCGAATGGAAATACTACGAGTCGACAAGGAAAATATTACCGCGCACCGATAAAGGCAAAGCTATCGAAAGGTAGCGACGCAAAGCCACGGGTCTAAAGCGGGAAACGTGCGAGTTTCCCGCCATGATCGCCGGGCTGCCGAAGGGCGGTTTTCATTTACCTGCCTTCCGGCGCTGGTGCGCGGAGGGCTTTTCCTTTAGGAAGGGAGGTTATCATGGCAGGAATCACCACGCTTCTGGAGCGTGCGCTGGACGGTGCCTGGGCGCGCCACCAGGTACTGGCTAACAACGTGGCCAACAGCGAAACGCCGGGGTATAAGAGGCAAGAACTCGACTTTCAGACGTACCTGGCCAGAGCACTGCAGCCCGGTTTGCGGGTGGTCACTACGCACCCGAAACACATTGCAGGCGTGGGGAGGGAGCCGCTTTACGTGACTCAGGATCTCTCCAGTATCACGCCTGACGGGAACAGTGTAGACATTGACAGGGAAATGGCGGAAGTTTCCACAAACGCCCTGTATTATGCCTCGGTTTCCAAGCAGCTGTCCTCGTATTTCGCGCTGCTCAGAAGAGCAATAACGGAGGGGAGGAGGTAGAAGGTGAACCTCTTTTCTTCGATTGAGGCAAGCGCATCGGGCCTGACTGCGCAGCGCCTGCGTCTAGACCTAATTGCGGCGAATCTCGCCAATGCGGAGAGTACCAGGACCGAAGGTGGTGGACCTTACAGGCGCAAGGTCGCGATCTTTGCTCCGAGAGACCAGCAGTTTTCGTTCAGGAATATCTTTACCAAGAAGCTGAATGGGTCTCCGGAGGGAGTGAGGGTGGTGGCGGTGGTAGAGGATACCTCGCCTCCCAGGAGAGTATACATGCCCACCCATCCCGATGCGGACCAGGATGGCTACGTAAGTTTTCCCAACGTGGATGTCGTTACCGAGATGGTAGACATGATGGCGGCGACCCGCGCTTATGAGGCTAACGTCACGGCGATCGAGGCTGCCAAAAGCATGATGCAGAAAGCTCTTGAAATGCTGAGAGTATGAAGACAAGACCTCTGGTCTTGAAGGCAGGCTAACTAGGCAAGAACTCGGAGCATCAGGCAGAAGAAAGTCAGCGGAGTCAAATTCAGGGAAAATAGATAGAAAAACCTGACGAGAGATTGATAACAGAGAAGCGCTTTTCGGGGGGGAATCCGGATGTACATTAGACCCATTTCTACGACCGGAATCGGGGCCGATCTGGAAAACCGCATAGGACCACTTCCTGCAGAACGGCAGACTTCCTTCAGTGACATCCTTCGCAACGTTTCAGCATCGCTTGAAAAACTTGACCAGGAAACGCTGAAATCCCAGCTAGACCTCGTCACCGGAAATGCGAGGGACATGCATACGGCGGTCCTCTCAGTTGAAAAAGCCAGCCTTGCTCTGGATCTGGTGATTTCCGTGCGAAACAAGGCGATCGAAGCCTATCAGGAAATCATGAGAATGCCGCTGTAAGGCCAGAGCCATGTCTCTGATGAGGTAGGTGAGGGTCATGGGGGGTTCCTTTTCCTCACTGGTCAAGGGTCTCTCTGAGACCTGGCATAAACTAGGTAGGGTTCCGCGCCTCGTCGTTGGGGCCGGTGCTTTGACCGCGTTCTTGGCTTTGGCGATCATGACGTTCTTGGCCTCAAGGGGACCGGCTTACGACGTACTTTGGTCCAATCTTGACCCTGCCGATGGCGGGGCTATAGTAGATGCCCTCGAGAAACGGGGTATTCCGTACCAGCTTACTGATGGGGGACGGACGATAAAAGTTCCCGCCGATCAAGTTTACAGGGTGCGCCTGTCTCTGGCTGCGGAGGGACTCCCGTCCTCCGGTATAGTCGGTTTCGAAAGCATTACCTCCAAAGGGGTTTGGGCGACAGATTTCGAACGCAGGGTGCAGTACGTGAGGGCACTGTCCGGAGAGCTCACAAGGACCATAAAGTCTATTTCCGGGGTCGAAGACGCAAGGGTGCATATCGTCTTGCCAGAACCCTCTGTGTTCGTTTCTCAGGCAAAGCCGGCTACGGCTGCCGTTTTGGTGAAAATGAGACCGATGCAGGAACTTTCTCCGGCATCTGTCCGGGGCATAGTCAACCTGGTTTCAAGGTCAGTTGAAGGTCTTTCGCCGGAAAACGTCACGGTTATAGATGCTTCGGGGAAACTTCTTTCCCAGGACGTGGCATCGGGAACCCCTGATGAACCAGGTTCTGCGGGGAACCTTGTATTTGAACTAACCACCAAGACAGAACGAGAGCTTGAAAAGCGTCTTTTGGATTTGCTCAGTCCAGTTCTCGGTCCCGGCAACGTGGTCTGTCAGGTCAGGGCCGAGCTAAATATGGATAAAGTGAAGATCACCGATACCACGTATACCAGCGAGCCTCCCGGGATCCTGCGGAGCTCTGCAGAAACTGTTGAAACTTACCAAGGTTCCGGAACAGTACCGGGAGGGCAGGCGGGTGGCCTGAACGTTCCCTCGTATGCCAGCCCTGGTTCAGGAGAATCCCAGTACCAGCGTACCGAGACGACAAGAAACTACGAAGTAAACCAGAAAGTAACCGAAACCATTATCACGCCGGGCACCATCAAGAAGTTGTCTGTGGCAGTGGTGGTAAACAAAGAACTTGACGAGGGAGAAAAAGATATAATACGCGAGACGGTCTCAGCCGCGTTGGGGCTTGATCCGGCCCGCCAGGACCAGATCTCCGTGACAGGCATGCTCTTCGATACGAGCCTGGCTGAAAAAATCCAGGAAGCGATGAAACCAGCTCCCCAGACGTTCCCGAGGATTTATGTCTACGCCATAGCTGCGGCGGGTGCCCTGCTCCTGGGGACCCTGTTGTTCATCCTTTTGAGAAGGCGAAGGAAAGTGGAAGAGCCGGTTCGGGAGGAACCGGTTCCCGCTGCCGCTTCTGCGGAAGAGGCGCCTGCCATTTCCCCTGAGCTCCTTGCGCGCCAGAAAAACAGGGAAAACGTGGAGAGGCTTGCCCGTACCAATCCCAAAGTTGTGGCCACGCTCATAAAGTCGTGGCTTCTGGAGGATGAACGGTGATGTCCGCGCACAGGGGAACACTTAGCGGCCGTGAAAAAGCCGCCATATTACTGATATCTCTCGGGCCCGACCTCTCGGCCCAGGTAATGAAGTATCTCCGGGAAGAGGACATTGACGCTCTGACTCTGGAGATAGCTTCAACCCGAAGAGTGGACCAGGAGGTACGGGATAAGGTATTCGAAGAGTTCAATGAAATGTGCCTTGCCCAGGAATACATCGAGGAAGGCGGCATCGAATACGCCAAGGTTGTGCTGGAAAAGGCACTCGGGAGGGAAAAGGCTCAGGATGTCCTGGCAAGGCTAACCTCGTCTCTTCAGGTGCGGCCGTTTGACTCTGTGCGAAAAGCCGATGGCGCCCAAATACTCAACTTCCTGGAAAGCGAGTCGCCTCAGACCATAGCGCTCGTCCTCAGCTATCTTGCTCCTGCACAATCTGCGGCCATACTGGCATCCCTTGAACCCGATCTGCAGGTTGAGGTAGCCAAGCGAATAGCTTCAATGGAGAGGACCAGCCCGGACGTGGTCAAGGAAATCGAGAGGATACTGGAACGAAAGATAGTGTCTATGATAGGTCAGGATTACACCCAGGCGGGAGGCATCGGGACGATCGTCGAGATTTTGAACAACGTGGATAGGCAGACAGAAAAAACGATCCTTAGCGCACTCGATATGGAAGCCCCGGAGCTTGCGGAAGAAATCAAGCGACGGATGTTCCTGTTCGAGGACATCATTTACCTGGACGATCGGTCAGTACAGCGGTTTTTGCGCGATGTCGACCTTTCTCGGGATCTGCCTCTGGCTCTCAAGACCGCGTCGGAAGAAGTCAAACAGAAGATCTTCAGGAACATGTCGTCTCGCGCTGCGGACATGCTCAAAGAAAGCATAGATTATCTCGGTCCCGTGAGGATGCGGGATGTGGAAGAAGCCCAGCAGCGGATCGTCGCAGTCATCAGGCGGCTTGAAGACCAGGGCGAGATCGTCATCGGGCGGGGAGGAGGCGACGAGATCGTTGTCTAGGTTGTTCAGGGTGCAGGAGAGACCCTTGAGGCCGGTGTGGATCCCCACCTCGAGTCAAAAGAAACGCGAGGCCAGCGGGCCTGCCGAGGATCCGATAGATTTGATCCAGGAAGCCCGCAGAGAAGCGGAGTCCATCATGGAGCGGGCACGAGCGGAGGCGTCGCAAATCATAGAGGAGGCCCGGAGAAAAGCCGCGATTTGCCGTGATGAGGCGAGAGCACAGGGCTTTGAGGAAGGTCGCAAGGCCGGGTTTGAGGCGGGCCTTAAGGAGGCCGAAGGGATCCTTGAAGAATGTCGCCGGGTACTGGAATCGGCCAGGGAATCCTTTTCCAAAATGCTGGCGGAAGAAGAGCCGAAACTCCTGGCCCTGGTCCTTGAGATTTCAAAGAAGATCGTGGGCGACTCCATAGCCCATGATCCTGAAGTCATCCTCAAATTGCTAAGACAGGGCATGGAGGCCCTGAGGGATGAGAGAGAGTTTACGGTGCTCGTCAACCCGGAGATGGTTGCGCTCCTGAACGGGGCCAAAGACAGCCTGGCAAGGCAGTATAATGCCCGGTCCATCGAGATCCTGGGGGACGATTCGGTGAAGAGCGGAGTAGTGGTAAAGACACCCCACGGCCTCGTTGACGTGACGCTCGAGACCCAGATCGCCAACATAGCGGAAGCGCTGGCCGAGGCCAGGAGAAAGATGGGGGAACCCCGATAGGCATGACGGACCTGGAGTTTGAGACATACATATCATCGGTCAGGAGCGCTCGGACTTTCACCTACCGGGGAGTAGTCCTAGACATCATAGGACTTCTCATTGAGGCGTCCGGTCCCAAGGCCCGCATGGGGGAGATCTGTAAGCTGATCCCGGCTTCGGGCGTCCCCGTCCTCGGTGAAGTTGTAGGCTTCCGTAACGGTAGAGTGCTACTCATGCCATTTGGGGACCTTGACGGGATCGCGCCTGGCTCCCTGGTGGAGGCCACCGGTAGGGACTTGAGAGTTGCGGTCGGCGAGGGTATGTTAGGGCGAGTAACCGATGCCCTCGGATTCCCCATCGACGGACTGCCGTCCTGGACAGTCGATGCCTACTACCCTGCTATCGAGAAACCTCCGCCTCCCCTGGAAAGAGGGCGCATAGAGAAGCCGATTGCCACCGGGGTCAGGGCCATCGATGGGATGCTCACTCTCGGTGAGGGTCAGAGAATAGGCATATTTTCCGGTTCCGGCGTGGGGAAGTCCACCCTGATGGGCATGATCGCCCGGAATACATCCGGAGACGTCAACGTGATAGCCCTGATAGGAGAGAGGGGCAGAGAGGTTAAGGAATTCATCGAGAAGGATCTCGGACCGGAAGGGCTCAAGCGTTCGGTGGTAGTGGTGGCGACTTCAGACGAACCTGCGCTCCTGCGGATTAAGGCTGCCTGGGTGGCCACGGCGGTTGCCGAGTACTTCAGGGACAAGGGACTCTCAGTGCTCCTCATGATGGACTCGGTCACCAGGTGGTGCATGGCCCTTCGCGAGGTGGGCCTCGCCGTAGGAGAACCCCCGACCACCCGCGGGTACACCCCATCGGTTTTCGCGAACCTCCCCAAACTTCTGGAACGGGCGGGAAAGGCTTCAAAAGGCAGCATAACGGGGATTTACACGGTCCTGGTCGAGGGAGACGACATGGATGAACCCATCGCTGATGCGGCCAGAGGTATCCTCGACGGCCACATAGTGCTTTCGAGGGACCTCGCCCAGATGGGGCACTACCCCGCGGTGGACGTCCTGGCTTCGATCTCGAGGCTGATGACTCAGGTGGCTTCAAAGGAACACCTGGAACTGGCGCAAAAGGTGAGGACTATCCTTTCCACGTACAGAAAAGCCGAGGATTTGATAAATATCGGCGCCTACGTGCGGGGCTCCAACGACAAAATTGATCAGGCACTCCGGTACATCGACAGGGTCAATGGCTTCTTGAGGCAAGGGGTCCTGGAGAAAGTGTCTTTCGACCAGATGCTCTCGCAGCTTGAGGCGGTTTTTGATGAAAACGAAAGCGCAAACAAGTGATTTGATTCTAGGCTTTTGTCGATAAAATTGGGGGATGGCCGTGAAAAGGTTCTCCTTTCCTCTGGAAAAAGTCCTTGAAGTGAGGGAGATAAAAAGGCTTCTGGCGGAAGAAAAACTTGGACTGGCCCTTCGCGAGAAAAGCCGTGCTGAAGCGAGCCTTTCCTCGGCCTTGAAAGTGCGGGCGAAAACCATGGATGACTGGAGGCGGGCTCTTACGGGACGCCTCGACCCCGTTCTGGTGCGGGACATTTTCAGGTATGGGGAGGTGGTCGAGGAAGAAGTAAGGCAGAGACGGGAGCAGTTGAAGCAGAGGGATTCAGAAGTTCAAGTCGCGAGAAAGGAGGTTCTGGAACGCACTCAGGAAGAGAAAGCTCTCCGAAGGTACAGGCAGAAGAAGCTTTCGGAGTACAGAGCCTGGTACTGGTGGGAGCAGGGGAAGATCCTAGATGAAATCGGAACTGACCGGTTCACTCGGCGCGAAAGGAGGTGGTGAGAAAAGATGCAGGCAGAACTCGTTACGGGGCTTCCCGATTCAGCCGGTACTCATTCCGGGCGGCTCCAAGGCGATGGAGTGAAGCACCTAAGTTCCAACACTTTCCTATCGGTCATCTCGGCGATCCTGGGTTTTGTCCCATGCCCGGGGACGACCGGTGACGCAATTGAGACTGCCTCGAAGAAGGGCACGACAGAAGGTCAGGGAGTTGTCCCGGTGGGTACCGGGCACCAGGGCCCTGGGGATGTTTCAGTGCGGGTAGTTTGGGATGTCCGGCCAGACCGAACTGTGGGACCGGAAGAAAGGATCACCACCGTTGCTCCCTCTCTGTCCACGAGATCTGGGTCAGGACAAACGATTGCGGCAGTTGTCGCGGATGACGCCAGCGGCGTTGGTGGTCTTTCTGATCAAGGGATGCAGGGTACCGTTCTGACAAGTCCGGCTCCAGGCAACGCGGCCGGTTTTATCACGCCGACGGATGGCCGGATAACCGGGGCGTTGGGGCAGGAATCTTCGACCGGGGTAAAGCTTCTCGCTGAACCTGTGACCATCCCGGGGGGTCCCCCGCCAGGCAACGTAGGGCGACATCTTAACGGGCCCCGGGTTTTGTTCAAGACCCCGGAAACGGAAATCGCGAGACAAAAGGCTGACCCCGGGGCAGAACAGCGGTTTTCTCATGCGCTTGCCGCGGACAGGCCTCAGGATCCCGGCGAGTGCAGGGGCCTTCCGGGAGAACTACCAGCGGCTGTTTCAGGTGAGCTCCAGGACCACCCCGCGAAAGTGAGAAAAGGAGTGGAGAGGGCAGATTTTGAGGTGCACGTGCAGGCTCGGCCAGTGACCGGAGAAAAGCCACCCCTGGCAGAACCAGCTGAAGCGAGAAAGTTCTCCCTGCGGGAGCCGGAGAGACTGGCGGAGTTTCTGGCTGAGAAAGCAAGAGTCAGCCTGCCGAAGAGCATCGAGATACGGCTGGATCCGCCGAATCTTGGACGGGTGACTGTCCTTCTCTCGCAGCGAGGCAATGACGTAGTTGTGAAGTTCCTGGCGCAATCGTTTGACGCTCAGCGGGCACTAACTGACGCTTCGGGAGAGCTGGCGAGAGCGCTTGCGGAGAAAGGTCTGTTCCTTTCCGGATTCCTGGTGGACTTGGGGGGGAGAGGCCTCCGGGATGAATCGGCCGAAAGAGATAGGGCCGAGAAACCCTGGTCCAGGAACGGCCACGAACGCAGGGTTCAGGGAACGGAGTCTGGGTCTTTTGCCAAAGGGGCTTATGCTCGGCGCGCCATGTTTGAATATACGGCGTGACGTGAGTCGAGTGGGTTGAAAAGGAGGGAAAGCATGCCGAATACGGTTTCGAGCGTCAGCGAGACGTCCTATCGCGGGCAGGAAGACTGGTCGTCCAGGATCTCAAGTTCTCTAGAGGACCAGTTCATGAAGATACTTGTGACACAGCTGCGATATCAGGACCCGATGGAGCCTCTGAAAGAAAAGGATTTCTTTGCACAGATGGCCCAGTTTTCTTCCGCAAGCCAGCTTGAGAAGCTTAACCAGAACGTCCTTGAACTGGCAGCGGCCTTTAAGAGCTTCGAGCAGGGAAGGATTCTCCTCGAGGCATCAAGGTTACTGGGGCAGGCGTTTACTGCCGAAACGGAGGAAGGGATCGTGAGCGGGTTGGTTGAGGCAGTGGCGCTGAATTCAGGGAAAGTCGTGATCCGCTCTGGCGGGAGAGAGATTCCTCTTGAGAACCTTAAGTCCATTGGAGGACCTGAAATTGCATCTCAAGGTAGTTGACTCTCAAAATAGCCGTGTGACTTCCGGAGTCCAGGCGCTTTCACCCGAAAGGAATAGCGGAACGCGGGGAAAGTCTCCGGCGGGAAAGGGTCAAGCCTTCTCGGAGGTACTGAAGAAGGCCCAGGACGACCTCACATTCAAGTTTTCCAAGCACGCGGAAGAGAGGTTATCTTCTTGGGGACAGTGTCTCAGGCAAGACCAGATCCGAGATCTGGAAAAAGCAATAGATATGGCTCAGGAGAAGGGGGCCAGGTCAACGTTGGTAGTCATGAAGGGCGTTGCCTTTGTGGTAGCGCCTCAGAGCAGGACGGTCGTAACTGTGGTCCCCGAAGAACGGATGAAAGAGAGCATCTTCACTTCGATAGATAGTACGGTCCTCGTGGAGCGGTGATTTAGATAGGTGATTTAGATACACGTAGGGTTCCAGGCCGGACCCTTTCAGGGAGGCCGGGCGCTTGGGATCGACGGAACAAGCGCGGAACCTTGACCTGAGAAAGGGGTGCTGTAAAAAATGATGCGTTCTCTGTTCAGCGCGGTCTCCGGGTTGAGGGCCCATCAGACGCGCATGGACGTTATAGGAAACAACATCGCCAATGTGAATACTCCCGGTTACAAATCGAGCCGGGTTACGTTCCAGGAGGTATTCAGCCAGACCCTGCGCGGGGCTAGTTCTCCTACCGGCACAAACATGCAGGAAAGGGGAGGTACCAACCCGCTTCAAGTAGGGTTGGGTGTGACTATTGCCAGCATAGACACGATTCAGACTCCCGGAAACTTGCAACCGACTTCGCGGCTGACTGATGTCGCAATCGAAGGCAATGGGTTTTTCGTGGTATCTGACGGGGGCAGGCAGGCCTATACCAGGGTCGGCAATTTCACCGTAGACGGTGACGGTGTCCTGGTAGATTACGAAGGCCGGAAGGTCCTTGGATGGAGCGCGGATAGCGCCGGTACGCTGCCCGCTGATAGGAGCGAGAGAAACCTGGGGCCGATCACCATCGCGGTGGGCTCCAACATGCCCGCATCTGCCACGAAGAACGTTTCATGGATCAAGAACCTGGATGCAGAGGCTGCCGTCGGCACCGTCAAGACGACTACGGCCACAGTGTACGATTCTCTGGGTGCAACTCACGTTGTAACCATTGAATTTCGTAAAACTGCGATGAACGAATGGAGCTGGACCGCGACCGCCGTCACAGGGGCGGCTTCGCCTCCATCTCCCCCTGACAACTACGGAAACGGAATTCTTCAGTTTGATTCTTCCGGCGCTCTTTCTTCGACAGCAGGGTCTACTCAAGTGAGCTTCAACCCGACCACGGGTGCTGCACCCGTCGCGATCGATATGGATTTTGACTCGGTAACTCAGGTTGCAGGGCCGACGACTATCGAAACCGGGGTCGTGGATGGCTGGCCTACAGGCACTCTGGAATCCTTTACCTTCGATTCGACCGGAACCATCTCAGGGTTTTACTCTAACGGGATGAACCGGGTGCTCGGCCAGATCGCTCTGGCAAACTTCCCCAACCCCGGGGGTCTCCAGAAAGCAGGGAAGAGCCTGTTTGTGGAATCGAACAACTCGGGTGACCCGGACATAGGAGTTGCAGGGACTTCGGGACGGGGTACCATAGCACCCAGCTCTCTTGAGATGTCCAACGTGGACCTTGCCGAAGAGTTCACGCAGATGATCATCACCCAAAGAGGATTTCAGGCTAACTCCAGAATCATCACGGTCTCGGACGAGCTCTTGCAAGAGCTGGTTAACCTGAAGAGATAAACAGTTGATGAGGTGACCTCTATGGACAGGGCGTCCGTGCTCGGGATAGTATCCGGTTTCGGGCTTGTATTATGGGCTATGCTCATGGGCGGAAGCCTGAAACTGTTTTGGGATGTGCCATCCGTGCTAATAACCGTCGGAGGCACCCTGACCGCGACGCTTATGAGCTACCCAATGGAGACCTTCCTCGACGTCCTGAAGATCGCGAAGAACGCGTTCTTCAGCAAAGAGCCGGACCTTTCCGAAACCATCAACACGATAGTCAGATTCGCGGACAAGGCGAGACGAGAAGGCCTTTTGGCGCTTGACCAAGACGCGGACGCCCTGGAGGATCCATTTCTTCAGAAAGGGGTAAGATTGGTCGTAGACGGAACCACCCCGGAGCTTGTGAGAAGCATCCTCGAGACAGAACTCGCGTTCGTCGCCGAAAGGCATAAAGTCGGACAGAGCATGTTTGAGACCATGGGAGCCTTTGCCCCCGCTTTCGGCATGCTCGGGACCCTCATCGGTCTCATACAGATGCTGGTCACCCTGGACCAGCCGGAGAAGATCGGACCCGGCATGGCTGTAGCCCTGGTGACCACATTTTACGGGTCTATCCTCGCCAACCTGGTTTTCCTGCCGATAGCCAATAAGCTGAAAAACCGGAGCGCGAGGGAGGTATTCATCAAGGAGGCCATTATCGAAGGGGTCTTATCGATACAGGCGGGAGATAACCCCAGGATAGTCCAGGAGAAGCTCAAGTCGTTCTTATCTCCTAAAGAACGAGAACGCGTGTCAATGCCGTCAAGAGTAAAGGGGGTACCAGGCAGTGAATCGCCGTTTGATGCAAAATGACGATCCCCCGAGACAAGCCCCGTGGATGAATACATACGCGGATATGGTTACGCTGCTCCTCTGTTTCTTCGTGCTCCTCTTTGCCATGTCGATACTGAACGCCAAGAAGTTCCAGGCTGCAATCAGTTCGCTGCAGGGGGCTTTTGGAATTATGCCAGGCGCGACTCAGCCTGTCGTACCTCCGTCCAGCGAAGGATTGTTTGACCCCCAAGAACTTCAGGCCCAGCTACTTGCCGAAGAAATGGCCCGTATGAGAGCCCTCGGTGAATCATTTCGGGAGGAGTTGGAGAAGGCGGGCCTGGGAGACAAAGTACGTCTTGAGGTTGAAGAAAGGGGAGTAGTCTTCAGGCTCGCCGATACCGTGTTGTTCGACATCGGCAAGGCTGACATCCGGCCCGAGGCCCGTTCGGTTCTGCTCACGGTGGGGAACCTGGTAAAAAAGGTGGACAACCCGATCAGGGTGGAGGGCCACACGGACAACTGGCCGATCAGCACCGACAAATTCCCTTCTAACTGGGAACTCTCGACGGCACGAGCCACCAACGTGGTCAGATTTTTGATTGAAGAAGCAGGAATCCAGCCTGAAAGACTTCAGGCTGCGGGATATGGCGAATATCACCCGATAGATTCCAATGATACTCCGGAGGGGAGACAGAGGAACAGGAGGGTCGACGTGATACTTATGAGACCTTCCCTCTCAGCAGCAGAGCCCCATTGACCCCGGAAAACTGCTGGCTTTACGCTGGAGGTGGGCAACTGTGAAAAAGGTCGCACTAGTGGTCGGAGTAACTTTAGTCGCCATCGTGGCGGGATATGTTGTCTCTGCCAAGGTATGGGGGTTCCCGGTCTTCTGGTCAGGGTCGGGAAAGCAAGCCGAACAAGAAAAACCAGTAATATACAGTCTTGGCCAGTTCATTACCAACCTTGCAGATCCCGGCAGGTTCATAAGGGTCACGGTGGACCTTGAAATCACGGGCGGCGAAAAAGGGGATGTTGTGGCTTCCAGGGCCAGCGAGCTGAAGACGGACATTTACGCGCTCCTCCGGTCCAAGAGTTATGAAGAGCTCCAGGGCGAAAACGGCCTTCGCCAGCTCCAAAAAGAAATTCTGGCAAGGATCGAATCCAAGTGCCCGGGCTCAGTCAAAAACGTGTATTTTTCTGAATTTATAGTGCAGTAGGCCTGTGTCTTGGGGGGATGCTGGTTGGCGCTCACGCAACAAGAGATAGATGAACTGATTAACTCAATGATGAAAAAAACCGAAGAAGAGCATAAGCCTCAGGTGGTCAAGCCGCGCCTCAGGGTGTACGATTTTAAGAGGCCGGACAAGTTTTCCAAGGATCACCTGCGCGGCGCGCAGCTCTTGTTCGATAATTTCGCGCGTCTTTTGACCTCGTACTTCTCAGGATTATTCCGGCTCGCCATTCATGCCAACGTGAGCTCTGTCGACCAGATAACGTACGAAGAATTCGCTAAAGGCGTGGGCAATCCCTGTTCTGTGGCGGTGATAGAATGGAAAACATTGCCTTCCAATGTCCTCGTGAGTTTCAGCCCGAAATTGGCTTTACCGATGGTTGACCGCTTGTGTGGTGGTCCCGGGAATGCGCCTGCGGTTTCGCGCGGCCTCACCGAGATTGAGGCCGCGGTCCTAAGGAAAGTCGCCCAGACCATGACAGATATTTTTTCGGATACTCTTAGGGACTTCAATATCGAAAAGCATGACCTTGTGGTTTCAGCCCTCGAGGTAAATCCTCTCTTTGTGCAGCAAGCGATGGCACCAAACGATATCGTCCTCTCAGTCATCCTATCGTTGAGATTCGGCTCCATTTCGGGAAATATTGAGTTTTGTCTGCCCTATGTGCTCCTTGAACCGATACTGCCGGCTCTGTCTGCTCAGCGGTGGTTTTCCAGGAGAGATACCGTAGGCAGCACCGCCGACCGCCCCAGCGTTGAGACGGCTCTTGAAGACATCGAGGTGCCGGTTTCTTGCCGGCTCGGAGAGGCTTCCCTCTCTATGGGGGAACTTATGTCACTTAAGCCCGGAGATGTGCTGGAACTTGATGTAACCCGGGATGACTACGCCACCCTTTACATACTGGGGAAACCGAAATTCAAAGTCAAGGTAGGCCGTGTGGGAAATCGTCTTGCGGCGCAGGTAGTCGGTATAGTCGATGGTGGAAAGAAGGAGGTTTCCTAGATGAAGGAGGAAACGCTGACCCCGGAAGAAATCGAGGCTCTGTTCAAAGCCGCAGCTACTCAGGGAGATTTGCAGGACCCGGGTAAAGAGGTCCCTCACCCCGGGCCTTCAGAACCGAAGCAGCCTGAGCCAGTGCAGGATTCTCGCGGGGTAGGTTCGCATGAAGAGCAGTCCAGGACGCCGACTATAAGGGCGGCTGTATTTGAAGAACTGCCTAAAGTCCAGGGGCAGGAAACACCTATTTCCGGCATGGACGTGCTCATGGACATCCCTCTTTCGATCAGCGTCGAACTTGGGAAAGCACGCTGCTACGTCAAAGATCTCCTCAACCTGACGACAGGGTCCATCGTGGAGCTCGACCGGTTGGCAGGTGATCCCGTCGACATTCTCGTCAACGGGAAGTTGTTTGCCAGAGGTGAAGTGGTGGTCATAGACGAGAACTTCGGGGTCCGAATACAAGAGATTGTCACGAAAAAGGGGAGCGAAAAGGCCAGAGACAGGTAACGTCCGGGTCACGAGACGACAGAGAAAAAGTCACGAGGCCGGGCTCCGGCCTCTACAGGTAGTGGCAGCACAGCAAACAGTAAACAGATATAGATAGACAGAGGGGGGATCTGCCGGGGTATCCGGCAGCGGCATGCAATCTTACTCACTTGCGGTCGAAGTTGCGAAAGTCATCGGTTTTCTCGTCTTTCTTATAGTGCTTTCGGTCATCTCGCGACGTTTCTTCGCATACCGGGGAGGAGCATTTGAAAAGGGTACCCGTCTTGCGATTGTCGAGTCGCTATCGTTGGGAAGGGGCCGTGCCCTTTGCCTCATCAGAGCGGGGAAAAGTTTCCTGGTAGTAGGAGTGACAGATCAGAATATCACTCTCATCAAAGATTTTGCCTCAGATGATTTCAAAGTCGAGCTGCCTTGCGGCGGCAAAGAGAGCCCCGGGGGTTCCCCGAGTTTCCGAGATTTTCTCTCAGAGTTGAAAAATCGTCTTCTAAAACGCGACTACTTGTTCTTTGTTTCGCTGGCGGTTTTAGCTCTATCGCTGGTAATTCTACCGGCCATTCCGGCCGCGGCCGCCCCTTCGGACATTCCCGTGCCGAACATCGACATCAGGATCGGCGGTGAAACCGGGCAGGGTGGCCTTTTGACGGCCCTCGGAATCCTGGGAGCGCTGACGGTCCTCACTCTGGCTCCTGCCATACTCATACTGACTACGTCTTTTACGAGGATCGTGATAGTGTTTTCTTTTCTGCGTGCGGGCCTCGGTACTCAGCAAACACCCCCAAACCAGGTCCTCATCGGGCTGGCGCTCCTCCTGACTTTCTTTGTGATGGCGCCTACATGGAACCAGGTCAATCAGGTTGCGCTTGTCCCCTACATGGCCGGAGAGATCACGGCTCAGGAAGCGTTTGAGAGAGGTAGCGCTCCTTTGAAAGAGTTCATGCTCAGGCAAACGAGGGAGAAGGACCTTGCTCTTTTCGTAAGCCTCGATCAAAGTGGGAAAACCTATACTTCGCCGGAAGACCTTTCCCTGTTACAGGTAGTTCCAGCCTTTGCCATCTCGGAACTCAAGACTGCCTTCGAAATGGGATTCATATTATTTCTCCCGTTTCTCGTCATAGACATGGTGGTTGCGTCGACCCTGATGTCCATGGGAATGTTGATGCTTCCCCCCGTCCTCATCTCGCTCCCGTTCAAGATTCTCCTGTTTGTACTGGTTGACGGGTGGGGGCTTGTAGCGAGATCTCTTGTGGCGAGTTTCAGGTAGGTTGAATCAGGACCAAGTGGTGAGACCCCAGGGAAAGGGACCGTTCCGGCGGTTTGCGGAATGCCGTACAGGATGAGGGAGGTTTTCAGCGATGACGATTGACGAGGTGATAAGCATAGGAAAAGAGGCGCTCGGTGTCACAGTGCTTGTGGCCCTCCCGTGCCTCGGGGTATCTATTCTGGTGGGGTTCCTCATTTCGATTTTCCAGGCCACGACACAGATCCACGATCAGACCTTGAGTTTCGTCCCCAAGATACTTGCGGTCATGGCTGCCCTCATGGTTTTCGGGAGCTGGATGCTCAGGACACTGGTGGATTTCACACAGCGGCTGATTTCAAGACTTCCGGGACTCACGTGATCCCAGAGGGGCTCTATACGGGAAGTTGGAGAGGTGACTCGGGGTGGACGGGTGGCTGAGGACTGTGTTCCCCTTCTTTTGGGTCCTCTTGAGGACTTCGGGTGTCCTGATGACCGCCCCTGTCGTCGGGACAAGGTACGTCCCCTGGACCGTGAAGGTGGCCATTTCGCTTGCGACGGGCTACATCCTTTGGTCATTCGTACCTGCCGTGGATCATCCCGGGACTTTGGAGGAAATGGCTGTACGATCGGCGGGAGAGGTGATCCTCGGGCTTTTCCTGGGGTTTATCGGCACCATAATGATGGCCGCAATAGAGACGGCAGGGCACCTCGCTGATATGGAAGTCGGGTTCGGCCTTGCCAATGTGGTCGACCCCCAGTATGGACAACCGTCGCCTCTTCTAGGCATCCTGAAATATCTTCTTGTCACTCTGATGTTTTTAGCCATTGACGGACACCACATTTTCATAAGGGCGTTGTACGATTCTTTTGTGCTGGTGCCGGCTGGTGGAGCGACAATCCCTTCATCCTGGGCCCAGGTCGGAATTATGGCGGTGTCGAAGATGATGTGGACTGCGCTGATTCTGTCCTGCCCTGTGTGGGCGTCGGCGCTGATAGTCGATATAACCCTAGGGATGATAGCGCGGAGCGTCCCCCAGTTGAACGTGTTTGTGGTGGGAATGCCGCTGAAAACCCTTGTGGGCCTCGGGATAATCTCTGCGTCAGTTACATTTTACGGAGTCTTCACAAAAGATCTGGTTTTATCAATTAAGAACCTTATTGACGGACTATTAGGGGTATTTGCGAGATGACGGACTATCTTGAATTGGACCTTCAGCTTTTTGCTGAAGACAAAAAAGAGCCTGCGACGCCAAGACGCCGGCAGATGGCCCGGGAAAGGGGTCAGATCTTTTCTAGTCAGGACCTGGTTTCCGCCGTGAGCGTGTTCTTCGCGGTGATCGCCCTGCGACTGGGCTTCCAGCATACGTCAGACCTCATTGCTAAGCGGTCTGTGGAGATCTGGTCCTCTCTGCCACCACCGGAACCCACGATAGGCTGGGCCGTTGCCGTGCTCCGGGATGTATTCGGGCTGGCAGCGACGGCGTCGGCGCCTGTTGTAGCGGCTGCCGCTTTATTTGCTTTCGGAGCTTCTGTCGCTCAAGTCGGCTTGAATTTCAGGCCAGCCCTCCTGGCTCCCGACCTGGCACGGATCAACCCTTTGGCAGGAATGGCCAGGCTATTCTCACGGCGCTCTCTGGAAACCTGCCTCCGTTCTCTGGTTAAGGTCGCTATTGTATCTTTTCTGGCCTGGAATACCCTGCGGAGAGTCTGGCCAGAACTTTCCGCTCTTGTCATAAGGGACCTTGTGAGTTCACTCGGATTGATCAAAGAGGTACTTGAGAAAGTGCTCCTGAATTGCAGCGTGTTTCTGGTGTTTACCGGGATCCTCGATTATGTGTACCAGTGGTGGGAATACGAAAAAAGTCTCATGATGACTCCCAGGGAAATCAAGGACGAGATGAAAGATACCGAAGGAAAACCCGAAGTCAAGGCGGCCATCAGGTCGCGCCAGCGTCAGCTCGCCAGAAGGCGCATGATGCAGGAGGTCCCTAAAGCAGATGTGGTGGTCGTCAACCCTACTCACTACGCTGTTGCATTGAGATATAAGATTGAGTCCGACCCGGCCCCGGTGGTGGTGGCCAAGGGCTTGGACGATCTTGCTTTGCGCATACGCCGGATAGCTGAAGAGAGCGGTGTCTACGTCGTAGAAGATCCGCCCCTCGCCCAAGCGCTATATAGGGCGGCCGATGTCGGGGAGATGATTCCCGAGGAACTCTACCAGGCGGTGGCCGAGGTTCTGGCTTACGTGTACAGGCTATCCGGCAAGACGCCTCTGGAGGGAAGTCTGCGTTGAACAAAGCGGCTGAGGGATTCATATCGGTATTCGTAATCGTGATAGTGGCGATGATGGTGATCCCTCTTCCTCCGTTTCTGTTGGACCTTTTGCTCGCCACCAACTTCAGTGTCTCCATAGCGATCATGCTTTTGACGATGTACACGAAAGAACCTCTCGAATTTTCCGTATTTCCTTCCCTCCTCCTCGTTATGACCCTTTTCAGGCTGGCCTTGAACGTCTCCTCTACAAGGTTGATCCTCCTGAAAGGAGAAGCGGGTAAGATCATCGCCGCTTTCGGGAAGTTTGTGGTGGGAGGCAACGAGGTGGTTGGCTTCGTGGTCTTCCTCATCTTGGTCATAATCCAGTTTGTGGTGATCACACGGGGAGCCGAAAGGGTAGCCGAGGTCGCCGCGAGGTTTACTCTGGATGCAATGCCCGGTAAGCAGATGTCCATAGATGCGGACCTCAACGCCGGGTTAATTACCGAGGAAGAGGCAAAGAAGAGGCGACAGGACGTAGAGAGAGAGGCTGACTTTTATGGCGCCATGGACGGTGCATCCAAATTTGTCAAAGGCGATGCCGTCGCGAGTCTCATCATCACTGCCGTCAACCTTGTAGGAGGTTTCGGCGTGGGGATGCTTCAGGGCGGGCTGAGCGCCGCGGAAGCGTGGCATAAGTACGCCCTCCTGACTGTGGGTGACGGACTCGTCAGTCAGCTTCCGGCCCTCATAATATCCAGCGCCACCGGCATAATCGTGACCCGGACCAGTTCCAGAGAAAACCTTGGAAAAGACGTATCCACTCAGATGACTTCGTCTCCCAGAGTGCTCACCCTTACCGGAGGGGCACTTTTGGTCTTGAGCGTCGTGCCCGGCATACCTAAAATCCCGTTCCTGGCGTTGGGCCTCATCTGGCTCTTTCTCGGAACGTCGGTGAGAAAAAGCCGGGAGGCGCTAGAAAGGGAGAAGCGCGAGGAAGCCTACAGGAAAGAAATTGAAGAACAAAAAAGGCCCGAGGCAGCTTCAGGCCTGGTTAAAGTGGATCCTCTCGAAATCGAATTCGGCCTGGCCCTTCTGCCCGTGGCGGACCCGGGGCAAGGCGGCGACCTCATGGACCGGATCGTGATGGTCAGACGCCAGCTTGCATCCGAACTGGGCATCCTCATCCCGGTAGTCAGAGTGAGAGACAACTTTGCGGCTCTGGGTCCCAACGCGTACCGCATCAACCTTCGAGGTGTCGAGATTGGTTCCGGCGAAGTGTATCCCGACCGGTTGATGGCGATAGGAGGGGTCGAAGCCGAGGACAAGATGCCAGGTATTCCGGGCAAGGAACCAGCCTTCGGTCTTGACGTGGTCTGGGTGACAAAGGATAAGCGGGATGAAGCGGAGTCAAAAGGGTACACCGTCATTGAGGCATCTGCCGTAATCGCTACTCACCTGACGGAACTCTTGAGGAAAAACGCTCACCTGCTTCTGACGAGGCAGGAGACTCAGCGACTTTTGGACCTCGTGAAGAGCGAGGACGCCTCGTGCGTGGAAGAAGCGGTGCCTAATCTCGTCTCAGTGGGAGAA
Organism: Candidatus Fermentithermobacillus carboniphilus; assembly: GCA_018208355.1. Lineage (GTDB taxonomy): Bacteria > Bacillota > Sulfobacillia > Fermentithermobacillales > Fermentithermobacillaceae > Fermentithermobacillus > Fermentithermobacillus carboniphilus. Next base: position 100,266 of record CP062796.1, read on the forward strand.
GTGCAAAAAGTGCTGCAGAACCTTCTCCGGGAAGGAATCCCGATAAGGGACCTAGTAACAATAATGGAAAGCATAGCTGACGCGGCGAGAGTATCCAGGGACGTCGATTATCTCACCATGAGGGTCAGAGAGGGCCTTTCCCGGCTGATCACCAAGGAACTGGGACTCGACAAAGGCCCCTACCCGGTGGCCACTATGGATCCGGCCTTCGAGCGGGAAATCATAGATGCCACCCGGAAAGGGGACAGAGGTTCTTACCTGGCCCTTTCGGCGGAACGGCTTTCTCAGATGATGAAAGCCATTGCTATGGGCATGAACGAGGTGGCCGGGAAGGCTCCCAGGCCGGTTCTCGTGACTTCGGCTGCGTCTAGGAGCCAGGTCTATGAGATCGCTTCCCGCGTTGTGCCGGAGATAGCCGTTGTGGCTTACGAAGAGCTCGATCAGCGGGCAAATGTAGAAGCTGTGAAGGTGATCAGCCTTGACGAAAAGCGGTAGCCATGAAGAGAAAAGGAACGATTTCCGCGCCAAGGCCAGTTATCCTTTGTGGTATAGAGTCCTTGTGTCCGAATCCGGAACCTGGAGCCCTCTTCAAGATTGGGAAAGAACTTCGACCATCGACATCTCGGCCGGTGGAGCTGCGTTTTACTCCGGTTCTTCGACCCTTGGCGTCGGAGATCTCGTGGAATTCCAGTTCGTGGTCCCTCCCAGACCGGTCTTCGGAATCGGGAAAATCGTCAGGGTTGTCACCGGGGATGACGGAAAGCCTGTTTCGGCGGCAATGATGTTCCTGTCTTTAGAGCCGCGGGACAGGGACAGGATAGCACAGATAGCGTTACACGACGGGTTGGAGAGGAACGATGATAAACGCGACTGAGACTGCCAAGAAATTGGACGAGCTGTGGCGAGCCTATAAGATGCTGGGAGACAAGAAATCCAGAGATGACCTCATCGCCCATTATGCCCCGCTCGTAAAATATGTGGCCGGCAGAGTTGCCATCAACCTTCCGAAGAACGTCGATGAGGGAGACCTCATCGGGTACGGTAGCCTGGGGCTCCTGGATGCCATTGAGCGTTTCGATCCTCAGCGCGGCGTAAAATTCGAGACTTATGCCATTGCCAGGATACGCGGTGCCATGATAGACGGCCTGCGATCCATGGACTGGGTGCCTGTTTCCGTGCGTCACCGCAACCGGTCTATAGAAGAAGCCACAAAGGAGCTGGAGAACCGTTTGGGGCGGTCAGCCACAGATGAGGAGATCGCACGCGAGCTCGGTATCTCAGTCGACGAATATAACCAGAGGATACAGGATATGGCCTCATCGGCGGTGTTATCCCTCGAGGATGTGTGGGGTAATCCCGACGACAGCGATTCCCAATCCAGGACGATAGACATTAAAGACGAAAAGGCCCTGGATCCCCTGGACGAAGCCGAGTGGACTCTGAAAAAAGAGGAACTCGCAAAGGCCATCGGAAGGCTCCCTGAAAGGGAAAGGCTTGTGATTTCGCTGTACTATTTCGAAGGGCTCACGGTAAAAGAAATAGCCCACGTCATGAAAGTCTCGCCCTCTCGGGTCTCTCAGCTGCACACCAAGGCTGTCATTCGCTTAAGGGGTGCGCTGTCGGGCTTGAACTGATTTCCAAATGCGGAAGTAGGTTGAGGCGCAAAAACTCCGCCGAACGCTGACTTATCCCCGGAGGGGTATTTGGTAAACGAAATGAATAGCGTGAAGGTTATCATATCTCCCGATAAAATGGCCGCGTACGTGATCTTGCCAGAAGAAGGGGATTTCTCTGTACGAGAACTTACAGAAGCCCTATCGCGTGCCGGAGTCGTCTTCGGTATATCTCCCAATGCTTTGAGGTCTGCCTTATCCGGGAAAAGGGGGGTGCCGTATCAGGTTGCCTGGGGGTTAAGACCTGAGGAACCAAAAGACTTTTCGTCTTCGGGTGTCCCGGTTCTTGTCTCAAGGTTCCCTCAGTCCCGCGGGAAACCCCCGCGAGTTTTCACCGTGGACGAAGATTTCCGGTCCAAGTGGGGCCAGCTTCTGGCAAGGGGGTCAGTCCGGGAGGGGTCGGTACTGGCGTTCGTGAGAAACCCGGACAATAGCGCTATCGGTACTACTGTAACAGGCGAGAAGGTAGCGCCTTTCGCGAAGAAGCCAGAGATCGTGTACGGTGAGAATGCCAGCCTGTCTAGGGACGGTAACCTCGTCCTGGCCAAAAGGTCCGGCATACCTTACACAGACGAGGGAGGCCCCGCTGTCCTTGACAGAGTCGAGATTGTGGGCAACATTGGAAGCCTGACGGGAGATGTCCATTTCCCTGGAGATATTGTGATAAAGGGTGACGTGTCAAGAGGGTTTAAAGTGACCGCCTGGGGGGCTGTCATGATTACCGGTACTCTGGCGGGCTCTGTGTCTTGCGCGGGAAATATAGTTGTAGAAGGCGGGATCAAATCCACGGGAGAAATTGTCGAGTCGGGAGGGAAGGTCTCTGCCCGGTTTTGCGAAAACTCGGTCGTGAGGGCTATCGGAGACGTGGTTTTCCACGAAGCCGTAGTTCACAGTCTTGTCGAGACCGAAAAGCGTCTGATCGTGACGCACGAGAAAGGGAAAATCGTGGGTGGACTGGTTCGGGCTAAAGTCGGCGTGAAGGCTCCCGCCGTTGGATCCCTCATGGGTGTTCCCACGGTAGTGGAGGTCGGCATCAGCCCCAAACTCAGGAGGGAATATTCGAAGCTCAAAGATGACCTGGACAGCGTGAGATCGGAGATCGAGCGGATAGCGCGACTGGGACTTGCATCAAGGTCTCGTGGGAACAACAGGCAGTACGACTCACTTCGCCTTCAAAGGATGAGGCAGATGCTCGAAGATAAAGAAAGGAGCCTGCGCGAGAAGATCGCCTCTTTGGAAGACATGCTGAAGAGCGTTCGCGGCGGGTTCTTCTGGGCAGACGAGGTGCTTCCAGGGACCAAACTGGTTGTTGGGCTGGAGACCTTCGAATATAGAAGTCCCGCGGAACGCCTCAGGATCGGGGTGATAGATGGTGAAATCCGTTGACGCAGTTCAAGGTCTGCCTCGCTCTCCTGACGTGGCGAAGGTGGTTGACACAAGGGTAAGGCAGGCGGAGTTGCAGGCTATTAACCAGTCCGCTACCTTCGCCAGGGAAATGTCTGAAAAGTCAAAAAGCGTCCCGCAACTCTCCAAAGCCAGCGATGCTAGGGTGGATACCCAGTCGTCGGGGAGCGGCGGTGGTGGCGGCGGGTATAGCCAGACTGCTCGCGAGAAGAAAAAGACCGTTGAAGAAAAAGAGAGCTCTTCGTTGCAGCATCCGAGCAAGGGAAAAATATTGGATATACGGGGCGCATAACCGGTTGAAATGTGATATACTACCGGAGGTTTGAAGATAATCACACACGCCACAGGAGGTTACGCCGGTGCTCGCTCGGGGCGAGTCGCGGAACCGATGATGGTGGCGGAGGAATTAACCACGGAGGTGTATATCCCTTTGTCCGTCGTTTCAATGAAACAACTCCTTGAAGCGGGCGTGCACTTCGGCCACCAGACACGCCGCTGGAACCCCAAGATGAAACCCTACATTTTCATTGAGCGCAATGGTATCTACATTATAGACCTCCAGAAAACCGTAAGGATGATAGAAGAAGCCTACGATTTCCTGCGGAGCCTTGCTCAGGGCGGGGGGCGGGTTCTTTTTGTAGGTACCAAGAAACAGGCGCAGGAAGCGGTCGAGTCTGAAGCCAAACGCTGCGGTGAGTTTTACGTGAACCAAAGGTGGCTAGGTGGCACACTCACCAATTTTGTCACCATCCGTAAGAGAATCCAAAGGCTTTTGGAACTCGAAGAATGGGAAAGCACTGGATACCTGGAAAGACTGCCCAAGAAAGAGGCTGCGCTGCTCCTGAAAGATAAGGCAAAGTTGGAGAAGTATTTCGGGGGCATCAAGGGGATGCAAGAGCTGCCGGATGCACTTTTCGTCGTAGATCCGAGGAAAGAAAGGATCGCCACCATGGAAGCAAGGAGATTGGGCATACCGGTGGTGGCTATCGTCGATACCAACTGTGATCCTGACGAAGTTGACTACGTCATCCCCGGAAACGACGATGCCATCCGTTCTGTGAAACTTATCTCTTCCAAGATGGCCGATGCCATCCTCGAGGGGAAACAAGGAGTCCAGGTTCAGGAGGAGTGATAGGATGCCCGAGATAACAGTCGATATGATTAAGGAGCTTCGGACCCGAACCGGGGCGGGGATGATGGATTGCAAGAGGGCTCTGGAAGAAACTTCCGGGGACATGGAAAAAGCCATCGATTATCTCCGCAAGAAAGGTCTGGCTCAGGCGGCGAAGAAAGCTAGTCGTTCCGCGGAAGAAGGCGTCATTGAAGCATATATCCACCATAACGCCCGGGTGGGCGTGTTGCTGGAACTGAAGTGCGAGACAGACTTTGTGGCCAGAACCGACCAGTTCAAAGAACTGGCGAGGGAAATCGCAATGCACATCGCCTGGGCTAACCCTCAGTACATCTCCAAAGAAGACGTGCCGCGGGAAGAAGTTGAGAGAGAAGAGAACATCGAGAAGGAAAGGGCCCGGGCCGAAGGAAAACCCGAGGCCGTGCTGGACAAGATAGTCCAGGGAAGGCTCAGCAAATTCTATGAGAGGGTATGCCTTTTAGAGCAGCCGTTCATAAAAGACGGCTCAAGGAAGGTCCGGGATATAATCGCAGAAAAGATCGCAGTTCTGGGCGAGAACATCGTTGTGGGACGGTTCGCCCGGTTCGAGTTGGGAGGACAGTGAGAGGCATTGAGTGCGGCGACGTCCAACGCTGGAAAGGTGCCGAAATACCGCCGCGTCGTCCTCAAACTCTCCGGAGAGGCGCTGGCGGGGAAGGCGGGCTTTGGTCTTGACTTGAACGTGGTTGATTCCATCGCGCGGCAGATCAAAGATGTCGTCAACAAGGGCGTCGAAATGTCTATCGTGGTCGGTGGCGGTAACTTCTGGCGAGGTGCCAAAGGCGAAGCCGAAGGCATGGACAGGGCCACTTCTGACTACATGGGCATGCTTGCCACGGTGATGAATTGCATGGCCCTGCAGGAGAGGATGGAGCGGCTCGGTCTTGATACCAGGTTAATGACAGCCATCGAGATGAGGGAAATCGCCGAGCCGTACATCAGGAGGAAAGCCATACATCACCTGAAGCTGGGTCGCGTGGTAATTTTCGGCGCCGGTTCGGGTAACCCGTATTTTACCACGGATACGACGGCTGCCCTTCGGGCTGCGGAGATCGGAGCTGAAGCCATACTCATGGCGAAACAGGGGACAGATGGTGTTTATGATTCTGACCCCAATGTAAACCCTGGCGCGCATAAATTCGAGCGTCTGGATTACCTGGAAGTCATCAACAGGCGCCTCCGGGTGATGGATGCTACCGCAACTACTCTCTGTATGGATAACCGAATACCGCTCATCGTGTTCGACCTGGATGTTTACGGTAACATTGAAAGGGCAGTCATGGGCGAGAGAGTAGGTACCATAGTCGGGAGGGAATGACATGGACGAAAGGAGCGTACTTAGTCAGGCTGAAGACAAGATGAAGAAGGTTATCGAGGCTTTCAAGAAGAATCTAGCCTCGGTGCGGGCGGGTCGCGCGAGCCCGGTGCTCCTTGAGAAGGTATTCGTAGATTACTACGGAGTCCCCACTCCCATCAACCAGGTCGCTACTATCGGAGTAGCCCCTCCTAGGACTCTGGTGATACAGCCCTGGGATAAAAAAATGCTGTCGACGTTGGAAAAAGCGATTCAGAAAGCGGATCTGGGCGCCATGCCCATCAACGACGGAAACGTCATCAGGCTTACAATCCCTCCGCTTTCCGGTGACAGGCGCCAGGAGATCATAAAGTCTATACGGAAAGACGCCGAATCTCAGAAAGTCTCGATCAGGAACATACGTCGCGACATCAACGAAGAGATCAAGAAAGCTGAAAAGGATAAGACTCTGTCGGAGGACGATTCCAGGCGCATCCAGGATAAAGTGCAGAAACTCACCGATAAGTACGTAAAGATGATAGATGACCTTGTCGCGGCCAAAGAGAAAGAGGTCATGGAAGTGTGACTCTTCTCGACGAACACTACTGGCTTTCGAAAGCCCTCTCGGGCAATATTCCCGCCCACATCGGCATTATCATGGACGGGAATGGTCGCTGGGCGCAGAAACGAGGGCTTCCTCGTCATGAGGGACACAGGGCAGGAGTCGAGAGCATACGTAGGTGCCTTCCTGCCCTGTTAAACATCGGGGTGCGCTATTGTACTCTGTTCGTTTTCTCGACGGAGAACTGGAAAAGGCCCAAGGACGAAGTCGATTTCCTCATGAAACTCGTTGCCGATTACGCGGAGATGGACCGAGCCGACCTAATCCGCAACGGTATCCGTGTGGTACCCATCGGGAGATGGGAAAGGCTTCCTTTCCCGGTGGTACAGGCGCTATCAAAAGTTGCCGCGGATACGCGGGACGGGAAAAATCTCACCCTGTTTTTGGCAGTTAATTACGGAGGAAGGCAGGAGATCTTTGACGCCGCGGTGAGGCTGTGCAGGAAAGTTGAGGCGGGCGAGAAAAGATTGGACGATCTGACCCTGGATGACTTTGCATCTTGTCTCTACACGGAGGGTATTCCCGATCCGGACCTTATCATCAGGACGTCGGGTGAAAAGCGTATATCCAACTTTTTCTTGTGGCAAGCAGCTTACTCCGAGTTCGTGTTCACTGACGTGCTCTGGCCAGATTTCGGGCCTAAGGACCTCTACATGGCTGTTGTGGAGTTTTCGGGACGTATTAGAAGGTTCGGCGGCACAGGTGAGAAGACGAAAGGGTGAAGCTCCCGGTGCTCAGAGAAAGGGTCCTGTCGGCTTTCGTTGTAGTGCCGGTCATGCTCTGGGCCTTTTACGCCGGAGGCTGGGGATTCTTACTTGTGATAGCAATAATTGCCACGTTCACGTCTATGGAGTACCGCAAACTTTTGGCCAATGTGGGGGTTGAGATAGAACTTGTTTTTGTGCCGGTGTGCGTTCTCGTCGCCCTGTCGGGTTATGCGGGTCGTCCGTACTTTTTCGTCGCGGCGCTCACCGGGGGAGCCCTCGTTCTCCTTTCCTCGTCTTTAAAGAGAGGGGCACCTTCGGCGATGTACAGCGTGGCTGGAGAGATGTATTTAGGTGGCCTCCTCGGGACCCTGTGCCTTCTGAGAGTGGGGCCGGGCGGCAAGCAGTGGACTCTATTCATCCTGTTCGTAACCTGGGCCACCGACGTTGGGGCTTATTTCGGGGGAAGAGTTTTCGGTCATCACAAGCTGGCCCCTTCTATCAGCCCGGGGAAATCATGGGAAGGCGCTATTTCTGGCTTTTGCGCCGCCGTGGCTGTCGCCGGATTTGTGGGGCGGCTGTGGGGCTTTGCTCCGGTTTTCAGTCTCCTGGCTGGAGCTATTCTGGCGGTACTCGCAGAGGTCGGTGATCTCGTGGAATCGGTACTGAAAAGACACTGTAACGTAAAAGATTCTGGGAAGGTCATTCCGGGCCACGGAGGTTTTCTGGACAGGTTCGACAGTCTCCTTTTTACCAGTGCCGGGGGGCTTCTGATTCGCAGCATTCACAGGATGCTCTTTTACTCGTAAGTATCGGGAGCGGTTACTTTGAATAGGAGTACTCTGGCGTATCTCTCGTTTCTATTCATAGGCATATATGTTTTCCTGCGTTTTTTCTTGCCGCATATCTTGCCATTTGCAATAGGCGTATTTTTGGCTTTCCTCCTTGATCCCGCCGTCAGCTTTATTTCGAGGCGGTTGCGTGTGAGCCGCGGTCTTTCTGCTTTTCTTGTGCTCTTGCTTCTTTTAGGAGGCATGGGCTTCTTTCTAACCTGGGGGATCGCCCGCATCGCTAGCGAGCTTTCGGACCTTTACGGATATTTTCCCCAGTACTACGGCGAGTTTACCCGGATAATGGGAGAGGTCCTCAGGGTTGCCGGCGAAGTGTCTCAGAGGCTACCCGAACCCCTGGCGCGAGTTGCCCAGGACCAGTGGAATAGGCTTTACAGCGTCCTTTCTCGGGCGGTTTCGGGGGCGGGGTCGCTTGTCCGCGGGGTACCGGGATTTTCGATAACGATGATTTTCACTATACTGTCGACGTATTTCATGATCAAAGATAGGGCTGCTATAGGGGCTTTCCTGAGGTCCATAGTTCCTCCTAAAGCCTTCGATAGCTTCAAAAATGTCGAGGTTGATATCTTGACCGGCGTCGCCGGGTTTGTGAGGGCTCAAGTCCTTCTGGTTTTGCTTACAATGGTCGTGAACGTCATCGGTCTTTCTGTGCTGAACACACGTTACGCTGTGGCACTCGGGCTGCTCCTGGCGATTCTCGACATTCTGCCGATAGTAGGTCCCGGGCTCGTATATTTCCCCTGGGTCTTCTACCACCTGGTTTGGGGCAACGTCGCTACCGGTGTAGGCCTCGCTGTACTCTATGCAGGCGTATCATTCTTAAGGCAGGTAGTCCAGACTCACCTGGTGGGTAGAGAGATGGGACTGCACCCGTTGGTCACTCTGATATCGCTTTACATAGGGTTCAGGCTCTTCGGCGCACCCGGCCTCGTCTACGGTCCCCTTGTAGCCATACTCGTCAAAGGGTTGTGGGCCTCGGGAATAATCCCGCATGAAGGTGGTGCGGAAAACTGAAAACCATTTCTCTCTTGGGTAGCACGGGTTCAATTGGGAAGCATTGTCTCGAAGTCGTCGCTCAGGACCCGGAGCTCAAGGTGGTGGCCCTCGCCGCCGGGAAGGACTGGCAAAGCGTCCTTCGTCAGGCGAAAGATTTTGGCGTAAGGGTAGTGGCTTTTTGGGATGAAGAGGCTGCCTCAAAGGCGGAATCGGAAAAGCATGCTCTGGGGCTATCCCGCCTCGAAATAAGGGCTTCAGGAGAGGGAGTCGAGAGTCTGGCGACGCTGGAAGACGCAGACATCGTCGTGCATGCTATTCCCGGATTCAGGGGCATACGGCCACTTCTTTCGGCTCTGGCGAGAGGAAAGAAGGTGGCTTTTGCAGGGAAAGAAGCTCTGGTTTCGGCGGGAGACTTGGTTGCCCCTTATCTCAGAAAAGACCGTAGCCTTCTCATACCGGTCGACTCCGAACATTCAGCCATTTTTCAGTGTCTTCAGGGCGAAAGACTTGAGGATGTTGATGAGATCATCCTCACGGCTTCGGGCGGAGCGTTCAGGGATCGCACGCTCGATGAGATGAGAGCCATCACGAAGGAAGAAGCTCTTTGCCATCCCACGTGGAAGATGGGCCCCAAAGTGACTGTGGATTCGGCGACTCTTTTCAACAAAACGCTCGAGGTCATCGAAGCTCACCACCTATTCGGAGTTGGGTACGAGAGGATAAGGGTCGTGATCCATCGAGAAAGCGTGATCCATTCCATGGTGATGTTCAGGGATGGCAGTGTAAAGGCACAGTTGGCCGTCCCCGATATGAAACTCCCTATATCGTACGCGTTACATTACCCGCAACGAGGAGAAAGACCCGTACCAAAGCTATGGCCTATTTTGGGGAAACTGTCTTTTGAACTTCCCGATACGGAGCGGTTTCCCTGTCTTACGCTCGGGTACGAAGCCGGCAGGATCGGGGGAACGGCCCCGTGCGTGCTTTCGTACGCTGACGAGGTTCTGGTCGGAGAATTTTTGGCTGGCAGGATCGGGTTTTTAGACATCTACCGAATATTAAAAAAGGTTCTAGACATGTACGAACCTAGGGAAGTCACCTGCGTTGAAGTGCTTGAGGAAGAAGTCAGGCGGATGGATAGAGTGATAAGAGACATGCTCCTGGTATCTGGTACGTAGGTTGACGGAGTCTTTGAGGAGCCTGGCACGCAAGCGGCTCGGGTCGAGACTGTTTCCATATTGTGAGGAGTGGGTGGAGTCTTGCAACAAGCAGTCCTGGCGGTAGTGTTTCTCGGTATTCTTGTGATGTTTCACGAGATCGGTCATTTCGTAGCAGGTAGGATCCTGGGGGTGTTCATCCACGAGTTCAGCATAGGCTTCGGGCCGGCGATACTATCCTGGGTCCGGGGAGAAACCAGGTACTCCCTGAGGATCATACCTCTCGGCGGTTACGTGCGGTTTGCCGGCGAGGAGGGGTCAGGCAAAGAGGAAGATAACAAGGTTCCCAGGGAAAGGCTTCTGTACTCCCAGTCGCCAGGAAGAAGGGCATTCATAGTCTTTTCCGGTCCCCTTATGAATCTCATCGTTGCCTCGGTTGCCTTCTTCTTGGTGTTCTCTTTCATAGGAATAGCGCGACCGACAACGGTCGTCGGCGAAGTTGTTCCCGGATATCCGGCCGAAAAGAGCGGAGTGCAGCCTGGAGACCGCGTTCTAAAAGTAGAGGATGTCACGGTGGTTGAATGGCAAGACATGGTCAAGGTGGTCCAGAGGCGAGCGGGCATTCCCACGCGTCTTTCGCTCCAGAGGGGCTCACAGACCGTTGAGGTCACAGTTGTCCCAGTGGAAATGGGAGGCCAGGGGGTAATCGGAGTAAAAGCTTCTCTAACCGTGGTGCGGCTCGGTCTCGTCGAGGGACTGGTGGCCGGGGTAAAGGAGACGGTTCTCGTGTCCGTCGCATGGGCGCGGGGCATTTTCGCCATGATATCGGGAAAAGTAGCTCCTGAGGTGACGGGCCCAGTAGGCATAAGCCAGCTTTTGGGTGAGGCGGCCAGGATGGGCTTGAGCCAGCTGTTCTACCTGGTCGGCGCGCTTTCCGCGAATCTGGGTCTCATCAATCTCTTGCCGGTTCCCGCTCTCGATGGCTCAAGATTGCTTTTTGCGGGCTTGGAAGCGATCCGGGGAAAACCCATAGACCCGGAGAAGGAGAGTTTCGTTCATTTCGTGGGCTTCTTCTTGCTGATGATTCTTTTCGTGGTGATAACATATAAAGATATACTTCGTCTCATCAGGTGAATGTTGAAAATGAAATCCGATTGCCTGTTCCATCGCAGGAAGACAACGCCGGTACAGTGTGGAAATGTGGTTATCGGCGGGGATGCCCCTATCTCGATCCAGACTATGACCAAATGCGACACTAAAGACGTACCTGCTGTGGTACGTGAAATACGTGAAGCTGTATCTCTGGGTGCCGAGATCGTTCGGGTGTCAGTCTCTGACGTAGAAGCGGCGAGGGCGATAAAAAGTATCAAGCAAGAAGTATCCTGCCCCGTGGTGGCTGACATCCACTTTGACTACAGGCTGGCTCTTGCCGCCATAGAAAACGGCGCCGACAAAATCAGGGTGAATCCCGGAAACATCGGGGGCAAGGACCGCTTGCTCCAGGTGGCGGAGGCCGCACGGGCGAGAGGAGTAGCCATCAGGATAGGTGTCAACTCAGGCTCTCTCGAAAGAGATATCCTCGAAAAATTCGGAGCTCCAACTCCGGAAGCCATGGTCGAGAGCGCCAAGAGACACCTTGAATACCTGGAATCTCACGGTGTGGACGGAATTGTCCTTTCGCTCAAATCTTCTAGCGTGAAAGATACAATCAGGTCCTACGTGCTCATGGCCCGTGAAACGCTATGGCCTTTTCACATAGGGGTCACCGAGGCGGGCCCGGGCCTGAAAGGGACGGTTAAGTCGACGTCAGGGATCGGGGCTCTTTTGGCCATGGGTATCGGGGATACTATCCGGGTTTCCCTCACGGGACCGTCGAGGGACGAGGTTGTGGTAGGAAAAGAAATCCTCCAGGCTCTCGAGATCAGACGATTTGGCCCCGACATTATCTCCTGCCCCACGTGTGGCAGGACTCAGGTAGACCTTATCCCCATAGCAAAGAAGGTCGCCGAGGAAGTCAAAGATCTCGAGGTTCCTTTGAAAATTGCCGTCATGGGCTGTCCCGTGAACGGACCCGGGGAAGCTCGAGAGGCAGACGTCGGCGTCGCGTGCGGTCGGGAGGGGGGCGTCTTGTTCTCCCACGGCAAGGTCATCGGCAGGGTGTCTTCTGAAAACATGGTAACTGCCCTCCTGGACCTTGTCAGGGAAGAAGCAGAGAAGTTCCGGAGGGAGCAAATTGGATCCAGTGATCGTAAAACCCAATGCGGAAAACCTTAAACTGAGCCAGATAGTCGAACCAACCGGCTTGTCCGATGAAAACATTCTGCCGTTTCTCCGAGTAACCGGGATCGAGGTGGATACGGCTGGGGCGACGTGGTCCGTTGACCTGGATGTGATTGACAGGGAAGCGTGGCTGAAAACGGCTTCTAAGATGTCCGGAGAAGAATTTGACCTGTGTCTGGCAAGAGCGGGACAGGAACTCCGGAAAAAGGTCCCTGGTCTTGAGAAGGTATACTGGAGACTTCCAGAAGATTGTCGGTCCGTGTTGAGGAAAGGCCCGGGGACGAACGGGAATTCTAAATCGAACAACGGGAAAACGAATAATAATGGGGGCAGCGGCGAACCGGGAGTCCTTGTCGGCAAACCTATCCGCACCACGCCGGTACCGATATCAGGCATTACTGGCGGCGAGAAGGAAAGCGTGACCGTGTCAGGTGAAGTAGTCGAGGTGACCTGGAAGCAGGGTCAATCCGGAGAGTTTGTAGGTACACTCATCGTCACCGACAGGACTGACTCTATCACGGTAAAGATCTTCTCTAAAGAAGGGAAAATCGATGAGATTTCGGAAGGAAGCTTTGTGACCGTGAGAGGCAGGGTACGCTTGGACAGGCTGGATTCGGAACCTGTCATCATATGCAGTGACTTGTGCCTATCGGAGCCCGTCATAAGAGAGGATACGGCTCCTTTCAAGAGGGTGGAACTACACCTTCACACGAAGATGAGTCAGATGGACTCAGTACTCGACCTGTCAAAAGCGGTGGCCCGGGCAAAACGCTGGGGTCACCAGGCCATTGCCGTGACTGACCATGGTGTAGTGCAGGCGTTTCCCGAAGCGGCTGTCTTAGGGCAAAAATATGGGATCAAGATTATCTACGGAGTAGAGGGTTACCTCGTTGAAGACAATGACGAGAAGGGACAAGCGTATCACGTTATCCTGCTGGCCAAGACACAGAAGGGACTGAGAAACCTCTACGAAATCATCACAAAATCTCATCTTGAGTACTTCTACCGGACCCCCCGGATCCCGAGGAACCTTCTTTCAAACAAGAGGGAAGGGCTGATCGTAGGTTCAGCGTGTGAAGCCGGCGAGGTGTTCCGCGCGGTCATCTCCGGCAAAAGCGACGACGAGATCAAGAAGATAGCGTCATTCTACGATTATCTGGAAATTCAGCCCCTAGAGAACAACAGTTTCTTGCTATCCGAAGGCACCGTGAAGGACCGGGACGCGCTTGCAGAACTTAACAGGCGAATATACCGACTTAGCAAAGAACTCGGAAAGCCCTGCGTGGTCACATGCGATGTCCATTACCTCGACCCGGAGGACGAAATATACCGTACGCTTCTCCTTTCCGGGAAAGGCATGGCGGAAGGGGAACGGACTGTCCCCCTTTACTTCAGGACAACCGGGGAGCTCCTGGAGGAAACTGCAAGGTACCTCGGAGAAGAAGCGGCAAAAGAGGTGGTCGTGGATAACCCATGCAGAATAGCTGCTTCTTGTGAAGATATCGCTCCGGTCCCCGAAGGATCGTATTTCCCATCCCTGGATAATGCCGATTCCATCTTGAGGGAACTGACTGAACAGGGAGCAAAGAAGAGATACGGGGAAAACCTGCCTCCTATAGTAAAGGCAAGGTTAGAGAAAGAACTATCGGCTATAATCGGCAACGGGTTCTCTTCGCTCTACCTTATCGCCATCAGGATGGTTCAAAAGTCTCTCCAAGATGGGTATCTCGTGGGGTCTCGAGGCTCAGTGGGGTCTTCGTTGGTCGCGACTTGCACGGGTATTACCGAGGTAAACCCACTGGTTCCTCACTATGTGTGTCCGAGGTGCTACTGGACGAAGTTTTTCGAAGATGGATCTTATGGATCGGGTTTCGACCTTCCCAGGGCAAAATGCCCTCAGTGCGGTGAGGAACTGCTCCGGGACGGCCAAGACATCCCCTTTGAGACTTTCATGGGATTCAAAGGAGAGAAAGTTCCCGACATCGACCTCAATTTCTCAGGTGAAGAGCAGGGAGAAATGTTCAAGTTTGCCTCGGAACTCTTGGGTGAGCGGAACGTATTTCGGGCTGGAACAATAGGGACAATCGCCCGGAAAACCGCTTTCGGTTTCGTGAAACACTTTGCCGAAGAGCACGGGAAAACCTTCCGGAAAGCTGAGGAGGTCCGGCTGGCCAAGGGAATCGAAGGAGTCAAGAGGACAACCGGGCAGCACCCTGGAGGGGTGATGGTCATACCCAGGGGAAAAGACGTCTTAGAGTTCACGCCGCTTCAGTATCCCGCTGATGACCGGAATTCCGGGGCCATAACCACGCACTTTGACTACAACTCGATTTCCGGCCACCTCGTCAAAGTCGATATTCTGGGGCACGACGATCCGACCGTCCTTAAAATGCTCCACGAGCTCACTGGGATAGACCCGACGACCGTCCCCATGGATGATCCGGACACCCTGAGGCTTTTTTCGGGGGACAACCCGGATGACGTCGTGGGTATACCGGAGTTCGGCACGAGGTTTGTCCGCGGAATGCTGGCGGAGACAAAGCCAAGGTGTTTTTCAGACCTCGTCCGCATTTCGGGCCTGTCTCACGGTACGGACGTGTGGGCCAACAATGCCAGAGACCTCATCCGTGACAAAGTGGCGACTTTGGACCAGGTGATAGCTACCCGAGAAGATATATTTCTATATCTCATGAAGATGGGTATGGAGGACGCTCTTGCTTTCTCCATAGCGGAAAAAGTCAGGAAAGGCAAGCCCCTTTCGGAACAGGACATTGCTCGGATGAAAGAGGTTTCTGTACCTGACTGGTACATTGAATCGTGCAAGAAAATCAGCTACCTGTTTCCCAAAGCCCACGCAGCGGCTTATGTCACCACTGCTTTCAGGATAGCCTATTTCAAAGTGCACCATCCTGTGGCCTTCTACGCGGCATATTTTTCTTTCCACGGTTCGTCGCTGACCACAGACCTCATGTACCTTTCGGCACAGGAGTGGAAGGAGTACATCGAAAAGACCCTTTCTTCGCCAAACGCTTCGGCGAAAGAGCAGGAGGTGGCGGGGGCCCTGGAGGTAGCCCTTGAGATGGTGCGGAGAGGTATCAGATTTGCCAAACCCCACCTTTACATCTCCCAGGCAAAGAATTACGTCCCCCAGGGGGATACTCTCGTTCCGCCATTCGTCGCAATTCCGGGTCTGGGAACTCAGGCGGCCAGCGCCATCGTCAACGCTAGGTCGGCCGGGGAGTTCACCTCCGTCGAAGATTTCAGAAAACGCACGCGCCTGGGGAAAAAAGTATGTGATATCCTGAAAAAAGAAGGTGTCCTCGCGGGGTTGCCAGAGAATTCCCAGCTATTGCTTTTTAAATGATGCCTACCTGGCCTCAAGCGATCTCAATGCCAGCTTCACGCAGGACGGATAAAGAGCCTTAAGGACCAGAGTGTAGGTGGGTACCTCCACAAAAGAAGCGGCTACGCGGGGCGGCAATATGATCCTAAGGTCCAACCCGAAAATCGTATGAAGGAAATAAGGCGTCAGTAACCAGGATACGAGGGCTGCCCCGCTGAAAAGGGATACGACGAGTTTCCAAGTGGAAGCATACTGCCTTTCTTCTCGCGGAGTCAAAGCCCTGAACACCAGTCCGGGTATAGCCCCGCTGAGGGCCGCGGTGACCGTGAAGTGAGGCATATAACCTCCCATGGGACTCAGTATGAAGCCTATAACGTCGGAAAGGGCGCCGGCAATGGCACCGTAGGCCGGACCCAGGACCATCCCCAGTATTATGTTGGGCATAGAGCCGAAACCCAGGCGAATTCCCTCGATTCCGCCAATGGATATCCTCAGCGAAAGAAACCTGGTGAGGAGGACCGAGGCTGATGCCATTAACGCCGTTACGATCATGCTCTTAAAATGTTTCGTCATTGTAGTACCACTTCCTTTGCTCCGGAGGATATTCCACCCATTAAGACGCTTTTAACCTGCTGTGCAATCCGGGTGACAGAGCCCCCGTTCACACCTTGTTTACGGCCCCCATATCCCTCTGTCGAAAGTTTCTTTGGAGTAGATACAGCCGCATACACGTAGAATTATACAAGAAATACCGCGATTTTGACGCAGGTCACATGCAATTCGACCTCGATACGGCCGTTCCGTCGCTGCCGCCACTTAGGCGTCGATGCTCGGGGAAGAAAAAGTAGGTGACTGTGAACTATTGCATTGGGGCACGTACAGGTGATAAGATCTGAATGCTGAAAAACGCGAGTTTTCCGGCACTTTACCCTGCCGTGTGCGTGGATCACGGTGAAGCTTGAGCCAACACCGTTAGAAAGGGAGCCTGGACTCCGTCGAGCGGAGTGCAGGCCGCCATAGGGCGGAAGCACAGAGGCCCGCGGGAGGGCACCCACCTGCTGAGCGCAGGTTCAATGCCTTCCGGATTCACGGCATGGCGGGGTCTATCAGGACCACAGCGTTGACCCGGCCGTCGGTTTCCCCAACCGCGGTCCGGGTTTTTGATGTAATAGTGGAGATTTGAAAAGAAAGGCATGAGAAGAAAGGCATCCTTGACATGCCGATACGCGTTAACTAGGATCTACTCATAATTATTCACCCGGTTGCGTTCCTTTGGCTTTCTTTCGGCGTTGGGAGCACCTGGAAGGAGGAAGAGCAAATGATAGGTGTTAACCAGAGAGAGCTTACGAGAGAGAAGGTACTCGAGCTTGTCGAGAAGAACTCCGTAAAGTTCATAATGCTTCAATTCTCAGACATCCTGGGGATAATAAAGAATGTGGCTATCCCGTCAAGTCAGATTGAAGCTGCCCTCGACGGAAAAATCCTTTTTGACGGTTCCTCGATAGAGGGGTTTGTGCGGATTGAGGAGTCCGATATGGTGTTGCGGCCGGACCCCAAGACTTTTGCCATTTACCCCTGGGCCCAAGACGGGCACCGAACGGCTAGGCTTATTTGCGATATTTACACTCCTGAAGGCGAGCCTTTCCCGGGTTGCCCCAGGGGCATTTTGAAGAAGGCCATTAAAGAAGCCGAGGTCATGGGTTATTCAATGATGGCCGGGCCTGAACCTGAGTTCTTTCTCTTCGAAAAGGACGAACACGGTCAGCCCATCTTGAAAGTGCAGGACCAGGCCAGCTATTTCGACCTTTCGCCGGTTGACCGCGGAGAAGAAGCCAGGCGAGACATGGTGCTGGCTTTGCAAGAGATGGGCTTTGAGGTGGAAGCTGCGCACCATGAAGTGGCTCCAGGGCAGCACGAAATAGACTTCCGCTATACGGACTGCCTGCGGACGGCAGACAACGTGGTAACCTTCAGGTTCGTAGTTAGGTACGTGGCCCTCCAGCATAACCTCCATGCTACATTCATGCCTAAACCGATCTACGGAATAGCCGGTTCAGGGATGCATATCCACCACTCGCTTTTTAAGGATGGAAAGAACGCGTTTTACGACCCCAATTCCGAGGGCCAGCTGAGCGCCGAAGCTCTGTACTTCATTGGGGGCTTGATCGCTCACGCCAGGGGATTCACGGCGGTGACCAACCCGACGGTGAATTCGTATAAAAGGTTGGTCCCGGGCTACGAAGCTCCTGTGTATATCGCGTGGTCTCGCAGAAATAGAAGCCCTTTAATTAGGGTCCCTGCGGCAAGCGGTCAGGCCACGAGACTGGAACTCAGGAGCCCCGACCCTTCTTGCAACCCGTATCTTGCCCTTGCGGTCATTTTGCGGGCCGGGCTCGACGGGATAAGGAACAAGATACAACCGCCGGAACCCGTCCACGAGAACGTGTACGAAATGACGCCGGAGGAACGAAAAGCCCGCGGTATTGATGTTCTTCCCGGCAGCCTGAAGGAAGCTCTTGAAGCCATGAAGTCCGACCCTCTGGTCAGGGAGACCCTGGGAGAACACGTGTACAGCCGCTTCATCAAGGCCAAAGAGCTGGAATGGGACACCTACAGGAAGCAGGTTCACAACTGGGAAATCGAAAGGTACTTTACCATCATATAAACGAGAAGATCGCCCGAGCTGAAACGGTAAACGGTGTAAGAAGGAAGTCGGAGAACAGGTCATGCCGGAACCCGGATGGTCCTCAGTTCACAGTACTCTAGACCAGATCCCGATTCCGGCCTTGGCTCCGCAAGTGAGGCCGGAAAATACGGTAAATCCCCGGCTCAAGAGGTAGCTGCTCAGGGAATTTTGCGATTGGCCTGTGTAAACAAAAATCCTGAGTTCAGCTTCTCGTCCGACCTCGGGTCCGTTTTCGAGGCCACGCTTAGCTTTACTGCCATGTCCCCAGAGCCGGGTTTCAGCGTAATCAAGCAAAGCACTTACGGCAGGGAGCTCGCCAAAAACGGCGCCAATGTCCACATTGAAGCACCACGGTTCTCCTTCTTTTCGAGGAGGGTCCTCCCATACGCTCCCCATAAACGCGCAGGCGAAGACTTCGCCGGAGTCCGTGGCTGCTACAAGAACCCTCTCTTCCGAGGATTCCGGCGCGATGTTCTGGAGCGAAACGGGTCGCCACCTGAAGTTGCAACCGATGAAGCGGACTTCCTGTGCCGCGAGATCGATAAGCCGTGGATAGTCCTGAGGTGTTGCCGGCCTAATCTCGTACTCGTGGGAAGCGCCGTTATTCTGAGGTCCACCGCCCGCGGGATGACCGGCGAGGGTTTTTTCGTGCTCGATCATGTGTTCGGTCTTTTCAAAGCCAAAAGACCTGGCTAACGCAGAAGAAGCCTCATTTGTCGAATCGATGGCGCAAAAAGCCATAGTGGCTCCCTTTTTCCTGGCCCCCGAGATGGATGCCTCGGTGAGAAGTCTCCCTATTCCCAGTCGGCGGTAGGATGGGTGTACCCTTATTCCCTCAAACCACGCCTCGCCATTGCGGGTGTAGTGTACGTGGGTTACCCCGACGACTCTTTCAAGGTGTTGGGCCACCCAGACGTCACCAGGTCCTTTGAGCCAGGTGGGGAACGCGTCTGCGACATAATCACCCCATTCGAAGGTGGTCGCCGTAAACTCTCTTATGTATTTCTCGTCTTCAGGTTGTCCAGGTCTTATGCTGACTTGCAGCACAGGTTTCCCTCCAGTTCGCTCGATCAAGCTACGAGACATTATATAACGACGTAACGCGTGAGTTATATATGCATCCCCCTGTCGTCCAGGGTATGCGCCGGTCTTGTGGCTTACTGCTCATTCGGAAGGCGTCGGCACGGGGTGACGGTGTAAAGGCAGGTAACTGCCCACACGAAGATATCAGCGAACTTCAGGAACGCCGTAATGGAGTCTGGAGCCTCTATCATAAAGCTTCGGAAAAACGCCGAAGAGGTAACGAATTTGGACAGTGTCCAGACCACGATGGCGATTTTCCCGAGGAGGCGGATATCTTCTCTCGAAGAGCTGAGACGGCCGAAAAAGACTACCGGCAAGAACAATATATTGATCGCCCAGAACACGTTAGAAACCACGCTCACCGCCAGGAACGTCAGGGCATACACGAGGCTCAAGAGAGTTGACTGCCATGAAAGGACCTTGGAACACTCTGTACAGGTTCGCGCTCGTGCCGCGGTCAAGACCACAAGGCCGCCGAGGGTCAGCACGAACCACGCTGTGTGCAGCCCGAAGAAAGATGCCCCGCGCATTGATGGGGATGCGAACAAATAAGGGAATACCCCTGATGGCATCGGAACAACGAGAGAAAAGAAAAGCCACTTGAGCTGAGATTTGAGGAAAGCGACGGGCATCCGCGATTGTGTCCAGGACAAACCGGCAAAGCCAGCCAGGATAAGGAAGCAATAAAGTGTAAATTCCAGAAGAGAAAGCGGACCCATGGCCCTATTTCCTGAAACGAAATAGTCCCTGGACTGCAAGGCACCCCGGAAATCATTTAGTTCGAGGCTCTTTACGTACCTTTCGCAGAACCTTCCTACCATCCCGAGAGTCCCGGCGCTGACCTGTTCCAGCGTGTCATCTGACGAATGGATCTGCCTGGAAGGTCCTTTATCACCCCGGCTCAGCCCCGCCAAGACTCCCAGGGCAGGAATGCCGCGATCGACGAAAGATCCCGAATCTGTGGGGACACGACTTTCCAATAGCGCCGCCCGGACGTTCCAGAATGATACCACCGTGCTCGTGCTTTCAAGCGTCTGCCCCAAGAACTGGATAGGCAAAGAAGTCTCTCTGCCGGCTACTTTTGTCCCAAGGGCCAGGGTCCACAAGGGGGACGCGCCCTTATTGCTTTGTCCGGGATAGAAGCCGATGGTATCGGCTAGGTTGAAGCCCGTCATGTCCAAGATGATTGCGAGTTTGATAGGCAGGTTTCTGTGGCGCCGGCAAAAATCCGAAGACCCTTTGAGGCCGATTTCTTCCGCGTCGAATGAGACGAAGACGTATGTGTAGTGATGCTCTGCCCTAGATAGGACCCGGGCCAGCTCGAGCATCGTGGCAGTACCTGAGGCATTGTCCTCGGCCCCGGGGTTGTAACCCCTGGCATCCCTATGGGCACCGATCAGCACTACTTCAGGAGACTTGCCGGGACTTTCTGCCACAACATTGACTCCTGGTACCTCGGCGACCATGTCGCCTATCGTCCGAGTCCAGTAGGGCTTTTCTTTCAGTTTATCGCGGCTCTCGGGCACCGCACAGGTGAACTCTTCCACGTGGACATCGAGCCCATACTCTTGGAACCGTTCTTTCACCCATTCGGCTGACTTCCTCGAACCTTCGGAGCCAGCCATCCTTACGGGAAACCGCGTGACGATTTCCTCGACGTACTCGTATGCGTTCTGACCGGAAAACTCGGCCGGGCCTTCCCAGACCGTAAGAGACTCGCTTAGATCCGAAAGCATCTTTTCCGGAGATGTAAACATCCTACTGCTGAAGAAAAGCGGGATGGCCGCAGCGATAAGAATATAACACAAGAGGTAGCCGATCTTGACGGCAGGCGAAACTTTTTTTGGCAGCGGGCCTGCACCCGGGCCTATGTTAGGAGACGCTGGAGAAATGTGGCCGCATCCAGATTTAGACAGAAATGGTCTCAACCTTGCCACAGGATCTTTGAACCTTTTCCCAAGCCAGGTAAAGATCCCGGTCAATTTTTCGCCTAAGAGGAACTTGTCGTACCGGCCCATGAGAAACATGAGCGACCCCGCGATGATGAACACTAGGTTGTTCCGAAAGAAAGGCAGGATAACTTCTCCTGGCCTCGGGTGGACAAGTAGCGGCGCCAAAGCAAGATAATTCTGGTTTACGACCTGACCCAGGAGCCGAAGCGGCCAGCCAGACATCATTGCGACAAAAGCCGCTCCAAAAATCACGGATGTAACCAGGGCGGAACCTGCACATGTCAGAAAGCGCGTTGTCGGTCCGGTAACTTTTCCCAGAAGCAGGATGCTTACAAACCAGAGAGCTGCTCCGAGTCGCGGGACTGTGCCAGCATACCTGTACTGGTCAACGGCATAATCAAGGATCTCCTCAGGTACGTAATCAACAAGGTCCAGTTCATCGGGGAGGCTTTTCACGATAGCCTCGGCTCGGCAGGTATCAAGGCCCGCTTTTTCGAGTTCGCTTGCAAATGCATTCTTGAGGCCGGCCACATTTATGACAACGCCTCGATCGTAGCCTTTTTTATCCAAGAACCTTTTGGCTTGAGGCATGATTTCCTTAAAGTACGAGGCAAGAGTTTCTGGCGTAAGGACCGCATCCAGGGCCTTTTCAACCTGACCAGCGTAGTCCGGGTCCGGAGCGGCCATATCGACGATAACTCGGGTGAGGGCAAGGCGAACCTCTCGGTTAGCCAAAACCTCATCATACAGGGCCGGGTCGAACGCCATCGAGAGAATGGACCTGGAGGTCAACCAAAACAGGGACGCAAGAAAGACAAGGACCCAAACTACCCGTAAAGACGAGCCATTTCTGGTGTACAAGAGATATCGCCTCCGGAAGCAGTCGGGGATACTCCTGCGGGAATTCTAGGCTCCCCCGAGTTTTTCCTTGCCGTCGGCGCGGTGGAATTTAATACTTATTAAGAACCGCTAGAAACGGACGCCGAGTATAGTGCAACATGCCGTGGAAAGGGGAGCGATCGTGTGGGGTGGACACCAGGATAAATACCTTGTTGTAAAGATGATATCCCTATGCTAAACTATGGTCAGACGTGCCGAAGTGGTGGAAATGGCAGACACGCGGTGTTCAGGGCGCCGTAGGCGGAACGCCTGTGTGGGTTCAAATCCCACCTTCGGCACCATATATTTTTGGGCCGCGATCAAGAACCACCGTGAGTCCCAGACACGGAAGGTCTTAAGAATCGCTCCGGAATCTGTAAACTATCCGTCTTCTTGCAAGGTCGCAGCTATTCCTCGTCTGCGCACATACCTTGCTTACACGAAGGTAAATCCCATGAAGTCCTGCCATAAATAAACCTCAGCCGGGTGTGGGAAGAATTCTATCTGGATTTTCACGAGACTTTGGCAAAGGAGTGTTCGTCGTGGGAAGAGAAGAACGCGGCATTGTGCCGGGCTGGCGTCCCTGGGGAGACTGGCGCCGTCCCGAATCCGACTTTCTCGATTGGAACTTGTGGAGCAACTGGCCCCGGCTTTTCAGAAGAGCTGGCGTACCCACCATCGATATGTATGAAACCCAGAAAGAGGTCGTAGTTGAAGCAGACGTCCCGGGTTACAAGCCCGAGAACATCTCTATACAGGTAACTCCGCATACTATGACCATGAGGGGAAAACTCGAAGCTTCCAGGAACGAGGAACGAGAGGATTACGTCTTAAGGGAGCGCGAGTTCGGAGAATTCTCTAGGACGGTGCGATTCCCGGTGGAGGTGCGGGCAGAAGAAGCCCGGGCCAGGTACAAAGACGGAGTCCTCAGAGTGACAGCTCCAAAGGTGAACCAAGGAGGAATAGGGGCCAGAGACCTACCCATAGAGAGAGAATAGTCGCTTCCCTGTTCACCGGTCAAAGATTCAGCCAAGAATGTAGAGACAGGAAGTTGCAGCTAAGGCGTCCCGGTATCGTCCCGCAAGCGGTCTAGGTCATTCTCTGTATAAATCACGAACCCGTGCTTTTTCAGCAGAGATGCCAGGACGCCGTGACCTGTTTTGAGCCTCCTCGAGAAACTGCCATCGTAAATCTGACCCAAGCCGCAAGCGGGGCTTCTGGCTTTCAGTACGGCAGACATGCAACCGCTCTCGAGGCCGACTGCCAGAGCCCTCAAGGCACCTCTCACATAGAACGAAGTGACATCTATGCCAGAAATCGTCAGGACCCTGGCTTTGCCGGATATGACGTCACTTCCATCTCCACCCAAGATCTCCGAAGGTGGTCTCGGCACAGGTAATCCGCCGAGGATTTCGGGACAGACGGGGACAACCTTCCCTTCTTTCATAAGGCGGTCGATGATAGGCGTGGACGAGCACGTGCCATCGTACCGGCACCGGAAACCGCAAAGACAGGAAGATACCAGATACGTTTTTGTTCACCCCTCTCTATATGGTATAACAATACAGGAGGTAGAGGGCCATGTCAGGAAGAAAGCGATTCAAAAGTATTTTCGCCGGTATTCTCGCGGTTATCTTTCTCACTTTTGACACTATTAGCAGGTTCGGGGGATTGCCCAGCGCACACGCTGCGCCTCCGCCTCCCGAGATAGCCGCCGACAGCTACATACTGGCCGATCTTAAGACGCAGAAGATCCTCTTTTCAAAAGATCCCGATGTTCCCCACATTCCGGCAAGCCTCACCAAAATTATGACTCTGTTCATCACTTTTGATGATCTTGCTGCCGGAAAGATTTCTCTGGACGACGAGGTGCCGGTCTCCGAGGAAGCGTGGAAGACCGGGGGCTCGAAAATGTTCCTTCTCGTCGGGACGAAAGTCAAACTTTCAGACCTTGTGAAGGGCATAACCGTGGCTTCAGGAAACGATGCATGCGTGGCGCTGGCAGAGTACATTTCGGGAAACGTAACTTCTTTCGTGGACAGGATGAATCAGAAGGCAAGATCTCTAGGTCTCTCAACTGCCCGGTTCGTGGACCCACACGGGCTTTCAGATGAGAACCAGATATCGGCCAAAGACCTTCTAACCTTAGTGTCGGCTTACGTCACAAGTCACCCTGAAGCGCTCCAGTTCCACTCTCTCAAGGAATTCACCTACACCCCACCAGGCGAAAAGCCCATTACCCAGTTCAACAGGAACCGCCTTCTTTGGACGTATCCTGGTGTTTACGGACTCAAGACCGGGTATACCAGCCGGGCTGGTTTCAACATGGTGGCTCTCTGCGATAGGTCCGGATTTTCTACTATAGCCATCATCCTCGGTTCGGCCAAGGGTAAGTCGATAGATGAAGGTGAGAGAGAAAGGTCCGAGCTGGTGACATCCATGCTGGACTACGCGTACCGAAATTTCACCTACGTGCAAGTTGCGGAACCCAACAGCGTCGTAGGTAAGGCCCGCGTCTGGAAAGGTAAAGGGAAGTGGACAGAAGCGGTGGCTCCTCTAGGACTCGGGGCTACAGTTGAAAAAGGGAAAGAGGATAAGCTGACATATACCATCCATATGAGAAAAGACCTGGATGCCCCGGTGGCTCGTGGCACCAAGGTGGGAGAAGCCATTTTCATCTGTGAAGGGCAGGAAGTGGGGAGGATGGACCTCCTGGCCAAGAACGAAGTTCCAAAGGGAAACATATTCAGGCAGGTCTGGGATGTGATCGCGCGCGCGTTCCTGCGGGCTTTCGGGAGGATATGATATCTTATCGGTGAGTCAGTCTCCAGCACGTCCGCTGTTCTTCCCCGGCGTCTGTGCCGTTCTGTCTCAAGGAGGATTTAGTCATTCTGCCGCGAATATGCGGATCTGAATATGCACCGTTGCATAAGCTGGGAGAAGATAGCGCTCGCGCGGAGGGATGAACCGATGAGGACTATAGTTGTCGCCCTCGGTGGCAACGCGATCCTTCAGAGAGGCGAAAAGGGGACTGCTGAGGAACAGAGGAAAAACGTGAAGATGACGGCTTCTCAGATAGCGTCCTTGGTTAAGGACGGCTACAGGGTGGTTATCACCCACGGAAACGGACCGCAGGTTGGAAACATCCTCATCCAGAACGAGGTGGCCCGGGGAGAGGTCCCCGCGATGCCGATGGATATTTGCGGGGCGGAAAGCCAGGGAATGATCGGATACATGATGCAGATGTCCATAAGGAATGCCTTGAGAGAAATAGGGTTGGACATACCGGTGGTAACCGTGGTGACTCAGACCCTTGTCGATAGACAAGACCCTGCGTTTTTGAACCCCACCAAGCCCGTGGGACCGTTCTACGACGAGAGATGGGCCCGGGAACGGCAGGAAAAGTACGGGGAGACGTGGGTCGAAGATAGCGGCAGGGGATGGAGGAGAGTCGTTCCCTCACCGGATCCCAAACTGATAATTGAAGGAGAATCAATAAAGGCGCTTGTCGATAAAGGGCATATCGTCATCTCTACCGGCGGTGGCGGCATTCCCGTGATACAGGATGAGAACGGGGTGCTTTCGGGAGTTGAGGCTGTGATAGATAAAGATCTGGGTGCGGAAAGGCTGGCTGTCGCCGTGGGAGCCGATACGTTGATGATACTGACCGATGTAAACGGCGCCGCTATCAATTACGGCACTACGGAAGAAAGGTGGCTCGGCAAGGTCACCTTGTCCGAACTCAAGAAGTTTGAAAAAGAGGGCCATTTCAAAAAAGGAAGCATGGGTCCTAAGGTGGCGGCGATAATCCGGTTCTTGGAGCATGGGGGAGAACAGGGCATTATCGCATCTTTGGATAAAGCTATCCCTGCGTTGAGAGGCGAAACAGGGACGCTGGTCGTTCCCGGATAGACATTGCCGGGGAATCGCAGTGTAGTGAGCTGTTCTGCCGAAAAGTCGATTTGAAGGGGCTATTTCCTTTGGACAGAGAAAGATACGTAGTCTGCGAGAAACCGGAAAAGATAACCTCCCACAACCGGATAGCCTTCATCCTGGATGGAATGTTTTTCAATCTCGGTTCCGCGTTTCTCGAGGCAAACACAGTCCTTCCCACGTTCGTGAGCACACTGACCAGGTCGTCTGTACTGATAGGCCTTGTAAGCACCATCCGGAGTCTCGGGTACTTCATGCCTCAGATTTTCGTGGCGGGTTGCATTGAGAAACTTGCCAAGAAGAAACCGTTCATGATGAAAGCAGGGGTCGCTATGAGACTGGCGGCCTTAGGAATGGCTCTCTCTGTCCTTCTCGTGCAGAAGAACCCCGCCGTTGCCCTAGGGACGTTCTACGTTTCCCTAGTTGTATTGTCCTTTTCTGACGGTTTCGGCGGTCTTCCTTGGATGGACATAGTAGCCAAGACGATCCCCCCGGAGCAGAGGGCCAGGCTCTTCGGGACTATGTCTATGGCAGGCGGGTCTGCCGCCTTTTTAGGGGGCTTTTTCATCAAATGGCTCCTGGCCCAAGCTTCGTGTTATCCATTTAACTATTTCTGGGTATTTTTCTTGGGGTTCGTGTTCCTGACGGGGTCCCTGGCATCAATGTCCTTCATCATCGAGCCAGAGGGCCCGGTGCCTGACGGTGCGACGACGATAGCTGAGTACCTCAAGCGCCTCCCCGGTGTCTGGCGGCAAAGTCTGTTGTTCAGGCAGGTCATCAGGGTGAGAGTGCTGGCAGGGGCGATATACCTCGCGTTGCCTTTCTTTGCCATACATGCTCAGACAGACCTCGGTTTCCCCAGGAGCGTCGCCGGACTTTTCGTATCTGCGCAGATGGTGGGGACGGTCGTGGCAGGTCCGGTATGGGGCTACCTCGGGGATCATCACGGCTCACACTGGATCGTACGGTCTGTCACTGCTCTCGGCGCGGGTACGGGACTGTTTGCCCTCTTGGCCAGGATTGCGTTTTTCCGGGGCTTTGCGCCTCTGGCCTATTTCTGTTATTTTGCAATTTATTTCTCCCTTGGGTGCATTTTCGGAGGAACCTGGATAGGTTTTTCCAACTACGTCCTGGATATAGCACCGAAGGAATCGCGATCCACATTTATGGGCCTCTTAAACACAGTAGCGGGGCCTTTGACCCTTCTTTCCCTCATCGGAGGCTGGATACTGCAAAAAAGCGGGTTCATGTGGCTATTTGTTCTGGTGGCCCTCGTGGAGACGCTATCGTTTTATTTCGCCTGGCGGCTTCCGGACCCGAGGTCTTTCAGGACGTGACCGCGTTAAGGAACCATGCTTCCGGTGTGCGTTGCGTCCCATTCGAAGACTACCGCCACGTCAGGCTCATCGCCTTACGTGGCGGAAAAATCTGAGAGCGGTAACGAAGTTTGTGTTATCGCTAGATGAGGGATTTCAGCAAGGTCTCCCTGTCTCCGGGCAGAAGGTCTATGGGAGGGATCTCTCCGAGAGCGTAAGCGCCCGGCTGCAGTCTCGTAGATGCCCTCGCTGCGGATACCATTACTTGAGCGGTGGCCGCCGGATTTGTGAGTCGCATCCGGAGTTCCAGGACCTGGTTCTGGGCAGTCCCTGAGCTTCCGAAGCGCTCGAGGGTAACACCGTGACCCATCGCTTCAACATCGGTGATTCTTTCGACCTGGGTAATCCTGGTTTCGTCGTGGACGAAATATGGGTCTGCCTTGATCCTCCGGGATACTTCTGAGAAGTCAGCACCCTCCTCCAGTTCAACGTAAACGTCTCGCCTGTGTTGGCCGAATCCTGCGGGCAATGTCATAGACAGGGCGTTCTTAACTCCAGGGATAGCCTTGACTGCTACGGTATGGCCCATGCTCATTCCGGGGCCGAAGTTGGTATACGTAATACCTCTCGGGGCTATCGCCAGGAAGAGCATCCTCACGACAGAATCCGTGCCGGGGTCCCAGCCGGCTCCGATAACAGCAACGCTACCCGATTCTCTGGCGCAGTATCCAAGCTCCCTTCTGAGCGAGATGATGGAATCTCCATGGATGTCATAGCTGTCTACGGTGTTTATTCCCTTTTTCAGGTAAATCGGCGCAATAGATGGGACCAACCTCGATGGAACGGTTAGGACCGCCACATCCACCTTCCCCAATTGACTCACGTCGGTTACGACAGGACAATCGAGCCCTGGATTATCGGGAGTTCTCCTCACTACGCCGGCGAGTTCCATATCGGGTGCCTGACGGATACATTCAATTGCCTCTCTACCCACGTTGCCGTAACCTACCACGCAAACCCTGATCTTTTTCATATAGCTTGACCTCCGAGTTTTGTAGCGATTTCGATACGTACCCTTAACCGATGGACTATCCGGAAAACCGAACAATTCCGTTGTATAGTTCGCTGTGGAACCCGTGAGATCCTTCTCTAACCAAGGTTGCCGCGGCGGACACGGCTCTGTTGCATTCTACCAGTCAGCACCCTCACTTGGTCCCGGTGCTCTGGCCTGTTTGATTTTGTGCAGACACCTTAACCTGGGATAAATCTGGGACCAGGTGAACCCAAACCATTCCTTCTGCAAACGGTACTTGTTTTTCCCCAGCGAAGAACCTAATCGGCTCCTTGAGAGCGGGTTTTTCCCAGGTTCCCTCCGCGACAAGCCCTCTGGAGAAAAAAAGAGCCCTACCACGGCCTGTCACGTCCATGTCTATTTCCACGGCTTTGCCCTTGGGATAGGTGGTCTTAACCTCCATAAACACGAGATTGGCGGGAGAAATTACATTTCCCTGATCATCCTTATGAGGATCGCCGTTGATGGAACGTTCGTAACGTGATCCCTGGAAGACGTACCTCACAACGTTAGGGTACCGTTCGCTCCGGGAAAAGTTGTACTCGATGACCACGGCTGGCTTACCTGAGAACTCTCCTTTCGGTGAAGGGGGAAGTCCAGAGATAGCAAATCCCCTCCTCTCGGCGCCTTCAATCAGTTTATCGGTTGACGTGTAGAGGTTGTCAGGCGCCTCCCGGTCCTCGGTTCTCCAGAAGCACTCGCCAGCGCTGTAAATCTCATCCATGCTCTTGGTCTTCTCACGCCGGATTATCTGGAAACTGTCTTCAGACCCGCCGCAATGGGCAAAAGGAGTGTCGTAACCTACAGCGATTTGGACAAGGCATTTGCGCGCGCTCCTTACAGGCCCGATTTTGTCGGTTTTGCGGGTAAACCCGGCTAATAGCCGGGTGATCCCTCCTTCAGCGGGTGCTTCATATACTATTGCCGCGCCGGAAAGTCCGGACTGGGGTCTTGCGCTAGGGTTATTGCCGATGCTCACGAACACGACTCCCGGTAGAAGAGGCCTTTCGTCGTTTTCGGCGAGTGTTTTGCTGGCAGGGTTATCGCCGGCTGCAGGCTGCGGAGAGTTAACGCCGGTGCCGTTTTCCTTCGGAAGTGGTCTATTGCATCCGCCGAAAAACGGCGAGGCAAAAATGAGGATTAAAGCTGCGATAAAGAGAATCAAAAGAGCCGCTCTGTACCTGTGTTTCGAGGCCAAGACACGAGATCCCCCTGAGAAGGGGCTTTTTTCCTCTTGGAAGATCTTTTCCATGATACATCACCTTTTTATCGTCGCTGAGTACCTATGTATTGGCGTCAGCGAAAGCGAACTCCTCCATATAACCCAGGTTTTTCTAATCTGCAAAGATATGAAAGAGGGGATTACCTATGAAGAAGTGGGGCCTAGCATTAGGAGGAGGAGGCATACTGGGCTTTGCTCACCTGGGGGTTCTGGAAGAAATGGAATCCAGGGGATTGAAACCGGATTTCATCGCCGGCACCAGCGCTGGTGCCATCATAGCCGGCTTATATGCGGCAGGGGTGAGTCTTCCCGGTATAAGGCAACAGGTTACCAGCATGTTCTACCGGGAAGACGCGCTAGACCCTTTGCCGTGGGAGGCGGGAGGCGCTATATCCTCCATGGCCTTTTCAGGCCTTTTAGGAGGTAACCTCATAGAGGAGGCTCTTGACAGGATGTGCGGCGGAAAGAGGCTGAATGACGCAATGACACCTCTGTCAATTACGTCAGTAGACGTGATATCAGGTGAAATTGTGGTCTTCACAAATCTTCGTCCCAAAGTCCAGTCGTCTGCGCTACCGGGCAGGACCTATGTGGCCGACGCCAGGATATCTGAGGCCATAAGGGCAAGTATCTCGGTTCCGGGTATTTTCGTCCCCAAGCGATTCGAGGGAAGATATCTCGTAGATGGGGGTGTCCGAGATATGGTTCCGGCGTACGAGGTGAGACGAATGGGCGCTCAGGAAGTTATAGCTGTGGACCTCGGGCTTCATGTGGATAGACCCCTGAAAGTGTCGGACGCTTACGGCATCCTAACGAGGAGTTTCGCCCTGGCTGCAAGGGACTGCACCTTAAAGAGCCTGAAGGAGTACGCTTCTCTGGTACTCCAGCCTGAAGTCTGGGATATGGGGTTTCCGACTCCCGGGAAGATAAAGGCCCTGGTTGAGGCGGGTAGGACCTGTGCCGCAAAAAACATGGAAGGCTGGATTTCTATAATCTCTTAACTAAGAAGGAGCTTATTGCCTTGGAGCGAAGAATGTTTCGGCTGGGATTGTGGCACATGGCAGTGAGGCGCGGTGCCTTGGGAATGCTGCATGAAATCTCAAAAGAGGCGGGGTGAAAGAGGAGTGAAAACGGTGATGGGATTCTTCTTCAATCCCTGGCTAGGGCCGGTGGTTGCTCTGGCGGCGCTCGTGCTTAGTCGTAGTGGCCGGGTCTCCCGTGATGTGGTGAATCTCCTTACGGTGCTTGCAATAACCTCGGCTGTGGGAGCCTATGTCAGAGTTGGAAAAAGCCGAAAAGATGCAGGGGAAATATGATTCGGTGAATTTTTTCGTGGAAGGACTGGTCATTTGCTGTTGAAGAGTCGCGAGTCAGCCATCTCCAGTCGGATCTCCGAAGGGATGTTCAGTTCTTTGAGCTTTTGATAAAATGTTGTTCTACTGATTTTGAGTATTTTCATGGCTTTTGTGTGATTCCCGTGACAGTACTGGATCGCTTGTAGGATGGCATTCCTTTCGGCGTCTTTCCTGGCCTCATCGAGAGACAGAGGATATACCGAGGGAATATCCACGGCTGCGGAATGGTCGTCGGCTCTTATGTGAGGGGGCATATACCTCAAGTCAATGAGTCCGTCGTCAGTTAAGGCCGCCGCTCTTTCGAGCACATTCTCGAGTTCCCGCACATTACCTGGCCATGTGTAGGTCAGTAGGGCGTGAAAACACGCTTCCGTGAGCCGCAACCTCTTCCCGTACATGGCTGAAAACGTCTGGAGGAACGTCTCGACGAGTTCGGCTATATCCTCAGGGCGTTCCCTGAGGGGCGGTATTTCTATTGGGAAGACGTTGAGACGGTAGTAAAGATCCTCACGAAACTTGCCTTCCGCGACAAGCTTCCGGAGATCCTGATTTGTCGCGGCTATTATCCGCACGTCCACTTTCTGGTTGGAGGTTGAACCCAGGGGTTGTATCGTCCCTTCCTCGATCGCGTGGAGGAGTTTGGCTTGGCAGGCCAGGTCCAGTTCTGACACTTCATCGAGCAAAAGGGTTCCGCCGTTTGCCTCTTGAAACTTGCCCTTTTTGCCCCCCTTGAGGGCCCCCGTGAAGGAACCAGGTGCGTATCCAAAAAGCTCGCTTTCCATGAGGGTAGGCGGTATGGCCGCGCAGTTTACGACTATGAAAGGGCCTTTCTGTCTGGGGGAAGCCTGGTGAATGGCTTTGGCGAAGAGGTTTTTGCCGGTGCCGCTTTCGCCCAGCAGAAGGACGTTACACCGGGCGGGCGCTATTTTTTCGGCGAGGCGGACGCACTCAGCCAGGAGTCTGCTTTTGCCTACGATCCTGGAAAATGCCGGATGAGCTGAGATTGATTTCCCTAAACGCATCCTCAACACCGAAGCGTAGGTGAGAGCGCCGTCAACCCTTTCTGCCAGTTCTTTGACCTCGACGAGGTCGTTCAAAAGGATGCATACGATCTTTTCGGTCACTTCCGGGGCGCGAATGGGAACGATGGCGTACCTTAAAGGAATTCCGTTGATATAGCCTTCTTTAGGACCTATATGAGCAACTTCCCCGGCAAAAACCCGGGCGATTTCGGAAGAGTCCAAGCCGTCGGGACAGACTTTCCAGATCTTCTCGCCCACGATGTCCATAGGAGCCTTGCCGGGGCGCTTTGCACGGAATTCCCCACCTAAAAGGATCCTCCTGGGATCTTCGCCCCTGGCTGTGTATCCCAGGGTCTGGTAAAATTTTACCGACAACGTCTCGGGATCAAGGAGTACCATGTGTCCAACGGCGATCTGGTATTCGAAATCGAATCTTAGATTATCCACCGATATTGAGGCGTGTTTTTCGGCCTCGGACAGCCTGATGGAGAGCTTATGGCTCTTTCCGTCCAGTCCCGGCCAGAGCCGGTGAAGCAAAAGAGGTTCAGAGGACGGGTGAGTTCTGGTCAAACAAGTGCCCGTCCCCGGCGGGCCATTGAGGATTCCTATGGCGACCAGCGCCTGGCCGGGAGCAACTTGAGGGGATGTGATCCCGAGAAGCGTGAGATCTTTAGGCGAAAGTCCGCCGTCGTCCGCTCCGAGGCAGCTATCTGCCAGGAGCACGATGTCCCCCGGCGAGGCAGTGCCGGGGCCGTGGCCCGGGCCAACGGATTCGCCGAGGCCGAGAAGCGCCTTTGACCGCTGGTTTGCGTAAAGGATGCTTCCGTCCTCCTGGACGACAATCACGCCTTCGCGGAGCACATTGAATATATTCTCGAACAACGCTTCTCTGGCGTTCATGGGGAAACCTCTTTTATCTCGTTCATTGCCAAGTTTTCCTTCTTCATCAGGATGATGTGTCAACGCTGAACGCTTGCTGTTTTTCCGGTGACGTGACATGGCATGATCTGTTCTACGAAAGCGGTTGATTTTCCTGCCCGGCATCTGGTGCCGGTAACGGGCAAGGCCGCAAATGAGAAGGGACTCCTATGGAAAACTGCTGAAATGGTGGTGTTTGTCACGAGCGGTTCATGTGTCCCGGGCGGTGTGGTGGCGTGCCTGTTGACACGGGAAATTGGACTGAGTATAGTATATCTTGCTAAGCAACCCGAAAGCGTGTCGGGATGGCGGAATTGGCAGACGCGTACGTTTGAGGGGCGTATGGGTACTCCCGTGCGGGTTCAAGTCCCGCTCCCGACACCAAATCGAACGAGAACCCGCTCCTACCAGGGATTGCGGGTTTGATTGTTTTATAAGCAAGAAACCTGCCAAAACGCACAGAACCTCCAAGATATATTGTATCTCCAGCCCGGTTATTGTATAATTCAGATGGCTGTCTGGCCATATCTTCATACGTCCAGCTAAGTATTCCGCTAAGGGCTTTCTGGTTGTCACTTTCATGCTCTCAACTGTCGCGATCGAAACTTAGCAGAATCTTTGTTGGGCAGGTGATGTATATGGTGCAGATAGATAGTTCCATTTTTCGAGAATATGACATCCGCGGTATCACCGGTAGACAATTGACGCTGGAAGTCGCAAGGCTTGTGGGGCTTGGATACGGTACATACTGCCTCGAGAACGGAATTGACTCGGTAGTGGTGGGCCGTGACGTAAGACAGGGCTCCGAGGAGCTCCACAATGCTCTGGTAGACGGCCTGATGTCGGCCGGTTGCCGGGTGGTCGATATTGGCACGGCAGTAACCCCCCTCCTATACTTTGCATGCCGCGTTTGGGGAATTGATGGCGGAGTAATGGTGACAGCGAGCCATAATCCGCCGGAATACAACGGTTTCAAACTTGTATGGGGGAAAGGCACGCTGTACGGCGACGCCCTTCAGCGCCTCAAGGAAATGATCGTCCGCGGCGAATTTGTCGACGGCAGAGGAACATATGAGACCAGGGACGCGTTTTCTGGATACTTGCAATGGCTTCGGGACAGGTTTGACCTTTCCGGCATCCGGGTAGGGATCGATTGCGGCAACGGAGCGGCTGGCTTGTTTGCTCCAAAAGTGTTCAGCGAGCTCGGGTGCGAGGTTAGTCCGCTTTATTGCGACCCGGATCCAACGTTCCCGAATCATCTGCCGGACCCTGTGCGTAAAGGGAACATGAGGGACCTGGCTGCGCTGGTCACTTCCCGAAGCCTGGATGTGGGCCTTGCCTTCGATGGCGACGGTGACAGGCTGGGAGTCGTGGACGATGCTGGCAGGGAGATTTGGGGCGACAGGGTGATGATCCTGTTCTCCCGAGAGGTGCTGGCCAGACATCCCGGCGCAAAGATCCTCGTAGAGGTCAAGTGCTCTCAAGCGCTGATAGATGAGATATCCAGATTAGGCGGCTATCCCATCCTATGGAAGACCGGCCACTCGCTGATTAAAGCTAAAATGCTCGAGGAAAAGGCACTCTTGGCGGGCGAAATGAGCGGCCACATGTTTTTCGCCGACGAGTACTTCGGGTTCGACGATGCGATCTACGCGGGGTGCAGGTTGCTCCGCCTTATGCGCGATGCCTCCCTACCTTTATCGCGCATGCTTGCTGATGTCCCTGTGTACTACTCAACTCCAGAAGTCAGGGTGCACTGTCCGGAAGACATGAAACGCAGCGTCGTCGAAAGGGCGAAAGATAGGCTCCGCCGTGTATGCCGTGATCTTGTAGACGTAGATGGAGCCCGCGCGACAAATGGAGACGGCTGGGTTCTTGTTCGTGCCTCCAATACCGAACCCTGTCTCATACTGCGGGCAGAAAGCTCCACTCAAGAAGGCCTGCGACGCCTTTCCACGCTATTAACTGATGTGCTGGCATGTGAGGAAGGCGTAGATCTCCACGAATGGCTGACAGCCCTCTAGCAGCGACAGCATAATTCCACGGGCTGCGCTTCAAGGTAGACTCTAGTTTGATTCCTCAGGCGAGGTATCCGCTCTGGGTGAGTATGGCTCTTGTGCTGCGTTGCCGCCCCTGGCCGTTTGCCAGGCCAGTACGGCTTTCCATACCGGTTCAACTGTAAAGCGCAGCCCTGCCTCGTGCCTATCTCTCCAACAGGACTCAGCTTGAGGTTGTACCGGTTTTCCAATTCCATACATTCCAAATCAAACATGGGAGGTGCTTGAGCATGGTACTACCTCAAACCAGAGTCACATCTGCCCATGTAGCTCTAAGGATGGAACCTCCAACACCGCTCGTCGTGGAGCGCCCGTGGGGCCGGTTTATACAATACGTCACCAATGAACCAGTTACAGTAAAGATTCTGGAGGTCAAGGCCGGCAAAAGGCTCAGTCTCCAGACACACCTAAAGCGTTCTGAACTGTGGGTTCCGCTGAGCGGGGGAGTTATCGTCCACCGGGACGACGAGGTCATCCAACCTTCCGCGATGGAGCCGGTATTCCTACCGTCCGGGACGAAACACAGGCTTACAGGCGCTGGTGACGATGCGAGGGTTCTGGAGATTTCATTCGGCTGGTTTGATGAGCGAGACATAATTCGGTTCGAAGATGACTTCGGGCGAGCGTGAGTTCTGCCGCCCGCGACCTTTTCTACCTTTGCCAATCACAGGGCGGGTTGAGTCGCCCAAGTCCTGAACGGGAGTGAAGATGCTATGCAAGCCGTTGTCCTTGTTGGAGGATTTGGAACACGCCTTCGTCCTCTCACCGAAACAATGCCGAAGGCCGTTGTACCGATCGCCAATGTTCCGTATATAGTGCGGTGTCTGAGTTACCTGGAAGAAAATGGCGTCGATCACGTAGTCCTTTCCATGGGCTACCTGCCGGAACCGATAGAAAAAGTGCTCGCAGATAGGCCGCCTTCGATCAAAGTCGAGTTCTGCGTTGAAGACCGCCCGCTAGATACAGCAGGTTCCATAAGGTATGCATCGGGAAAGTTTGGGGAACTGGAGGATCGGTTATTTGTGCTGAACGGAGATATACTTACCGACATTCCTCTCGGCGAGATCCTCAGTTTCCATATCTCGAGAAACGCTGCTGTCACAATCGCCGCCGTCCCTGTAGCCGACCCCTCCAGGTTCGGGGTGTTAGATGTTGAGCCAGACGGGCGGATACGCAGATTCGTCGAAAAGCCGCGGGTTCCACCGTCGAACCTGATAAATGCAGGGATCTACGTGTACGATAGGCGCGTGCTTGATCTGATCCCTGACGGCGTGCCCTGGTCAGTCGAACGGCAACTTTACCCCGAGATGCTGGAACGCGGGGAAAAGTTATACGCCAGGGCGTTTGAGCACGCTTATTGGACCGACATCGGGAGCCTTGAAGGCTATCTCAAGGCTAACTTCGATTCTGTAGCTCATCTAAATTCCACGTCTCGTTTTGGCGCAGGATATACCGCGCGGTGGCGAGACCGGGTCCCCGCGAAACCGATGAGTCCGGGGTTATGGATCCATGAAAGCGCGTTGGTATCGGAGCACGCAAACCTGCATCCACCTGTGCTGATCGGTCCTAAAACCAGAGTGGAGCGAGGCGCCATCGTCGGCCCGTCGGCTGTGATAGGTGCAGGGGTGCTGGTGGAAGAGGGCGCCCACGTTTCCGAGTCGGTAGTCCTTGATGATGTATTAATAGGCTGCCAGGCGCGGGTCAAAAAGTGCGTGCTCTCGAGCGGAGCACGGGTGATGGAGCAGGCTACGGTCGCCGAAGGATCGATCATAGGCCCAATGACCGTGCCGGCTGCATGAGCGGGCGGGTACTATCAAAGAGATACCGCAAGAGAGGTGAATTGCATCATGAATAGTTCTGTGAGACATGCCGCGAAAAACGCAAGAAACCAAGAACGGCTTACTGTTGGATATATATCTACCTATCTACCACGTAAATGCGGTCTTGCCACGTTTACGGGCGATCTCGTTTCGGCCATGTCGAAACTGGACGGACTGGGAGAGCCGCATGTAGTAGCCATAGCGGGGTCGGGGCAGAATCCATGTGATTATCTCGTCCCCACGGGCTGTACCGGTCGTGACGACAGTTACACCAACCCTGTTAAGCTCGTGATAAACCAAGATAGCTACGGCGACCACCTCCGTGCGGCCACCTTCTTCAACGAGTCTCCAGTGGATGTAGTATCTGTGCAACATGAATTTGGGATTTACGGTGGCCACTGCGGACGCTATGTCCTCGACTTCATCGAGGCCCTCAAAAAACCGTTTGTCGTGACCCTCCACACGGTTATGCCACGCCCTCATCCCAAGTATGCCGGTATAATCCGGCGCATGGCCAGCGTGGCCGGCGCGATCGTCATCATGAATCCGCTGGCTGCTGAAATCCTAGAACGAGACTACTGCATTGAAACGGCGAACAAGGTGAGGTTCATACACCATGGCGTGCCGGACTCTGGCGGTTTGCAACCGCATGAAGCTAAAAAACTTCTGGGGCTCGAGGGCCGGTTTGTGATAAGCACCTTTGGCTTGATCAGCCGTGGAAAAGGGCTGGAGTATGCGATAAAAGCTGTTGCCCGTGCCAAGAAAAACATACCTAACCTGACTTATCTTATCCTGGGACGAACTCATCCCAACATAGTCATGGCAGAAGGTGAGTCGTACAGAGCAAAGCTTCTGGCGCTTGTGAGGGAACTGGGCGTCGATGGACAAGTGATATTCGTCGACCGGTTCCTCGACCAGCAAGAGCTCATATGTTATCTGCTGGCCTCGGATATTTACATGACTCCATATCTTAATCCCGATCAGGTAGTAAGCGGGACTCTAGCTTATGCGGTAGGTCTTGGCAGGCCGGTTATATCTACTCCATATCTATACGCCAGGGCTATGGCGGAGGAAGGGGTAGCTGTGACGGTTCCGTTTAGAGACAGCGAGAAGCTGGCAGATGCCATAGTGC
Organism: Candidatus Fermentithermobacillus carboniphilus; assembly: GCA_018208355.1. Classification (GTDB taxonomy): domain Bacteria; phylum Bacillota; class Sulfobacillia; order Fermentithermobacillales; family Fermentithermobacillaceae; genus Fermentithermobacillus; species Fermentithermobacillus carboniphilus. The sequence goes on from CP062796.1 coordinate 138,208, forward strand.
GACTTGCGCTAGATGATGACATGAGGGTCGGGATGGTCCACAGGGCGCTGCAGCTCGGCAAGGCCATGAGCTGGGAGAATGTGGCTCGATCGTACATGAGGTTATTCAAAGAAGTGAAAGAAGGGCAGGTCGAAGCAGCCGATGAGTATAGGGGCACCGGCAAGCGCGGAGAGGCTGATAAACTTGTCGCATCTTGAGCGCATCACCGATGATATCGGTATCGTCCAGTTCTGCCAGGGTACGCGGCCAGACGTATCGTCCGGTTACACTGTCGACGATAATGCTCGAGCCCTGGTGGTTGCGGCGCTTGCGTATGAGCGTTCCAACACGATGGCAACCGGTCCGGTGGAAACTGAAAAAGCCGCCAGGCTCCTCGATACTTACCTGCGGTTTCTCGAGCGAGCCTGGGGTCCTTCAGAAAGCTTCCATAATTGGTTTGGACCGGGCTTAACTCGGCGGGATGGCCCGCAAACTGAGGATGCAATCGGCCACGCAGTCTGGGCTCTCGGTGTCGTGACAGCCTGCAGGGTTCCTCAATGGGCCAGCGGAAGGGCAGAACGGTTGCTAAGGCTCTGGCTTCCGAGACTCAAAGGACTCCATTTCTTGAGGGCAAAAGCGTTGTGCGCCGCCGGTATAGCAATGTATCTCGGCAGGGAGAGCTGTAGCCTTCCCCCTCTGCAGAGGAACGGTTCCCGCCGATGCCTGCCTTATGAGGCACACACGTCGTTGCCCGGCCTTTCACCGGGCTTCCCGGTGTGCTATCCCGGCTGTACGCAAAGCTACTTTGCGGATGGCGGTATGGATAATCGTGCCGTGGATCACAGGGATGCGGACCTGTACGGGCTCCTCAAGATGCTGGCCGATGACCTAGTCCACATGTTCGACGAAAATTCTTACGATTTCGGGGAGAATCCCGGCCGTGGAAATTACGGCACTTCCTGGAAGTGGTTTGAAGATAGACTGACTTACGCCAACGGCATAATGCCGTACAGTCTGTTCTGCGCTCACGCCATGTCGGGCGATCCCAGATATTACACGACTGCCCTGGCGTCCATCGAATTCCTCAATTCCGTATGTGTGAGTGATGGGCGGGTGACCCTAGTGGGCAACAAGGGATGGTACGTGCGCGGAAAGTCCCGGGCCAGGTTCGACCAGCAGCCCGTAGATGCCATGTGGCTTGCCCTTGCTAACCTGGCGGCGCGGGAGGGTATCCGCTCACAACGAACTACCGAACTGGAGTACTCCATCCGGTCAGGACCTTCTACTCGTACAGGATTCTGGACCGGGTCAGAATGCTATGCCAGGATCGCTCGCATGTGCCGTGAGTGGTTTCTCGGCAACAACGATGCCGGTCTGGCTCTATATGACCCTGCTACAGGAGCCTGCCATGATGGTCTTAGCGAAGCATCGGTAAACGGAAACTGCGGCGCTGAATCTACCATAGCCGGACTGGTGACTCTTATGGTGACAGAGGTGGCTTGAAACGAGCAGCGTTCGAGGATGATATAGGCGACCGGCTGATTGCACTGCGGCCAACGATTCGGTATGTTTAAATTGGCCTTCGGGGCAGGGCGAGGCTGACAGCCTGTTTTGGCTGGTGGCCAATTCCCGACCGGTGGTGATGCCCGGGCTGCTTGCCTCGGGACGAGTCCATCAGCCCCAGCGGTTGATCCGGTGAGAATCCGGAACCGACAGTAAAGTCTGAATGGGAGAGGGCGTAAAGTCATACAGGTTGGATAGGTCGGCAGGGCCGCACGGAGTTTTACGTGCTCGTCTACATTTGGCTTTGTCGACATTTCGGCCTTTCGACCCGTTATCAGTCCCCGAAGCTGCATCTTCGGGGACTTTTTATGTGCCCGGCATGGGTGCGGTTTCGGTCCCGGTTTCGCGGTCTTCTCGTAAAAGAAAGTCATTAATCAGAGGTGGGGTTATAAAGATGGAGAAACTCATGATGACGCCTGGTCCGACGGAAGTTAGTGACAGGGTACGCCGTGCCATGTCAGCTCCTATTGTGAATCCCGACCTGGATGACCAGTTCTTCCTCTTCTATAAGGCCTTGACCGAGAAGGTGCAAAACCTTCTTCAGACCAAAAACCAGGTCCTCATCATCAATGGTGAAGGAATTCTCGGCCTGGAGGCAGCATGCGCGTCACTCATAGAAAAGGGCGACAGGGTGCTGTGCTTGAGTAACGGGATATTCGGCGAAGGTTTTGCCGACTTTGTCAGGTTGTATGGCGGCGAAGTGGTTATCTTCAACGAGGATTACAAGATACCTTTTTCGCTTGATTCATTACGTGATTTCCTTGCAAAAGACAGCGCCTTTAAGCTAGCGACCATTGTCCATTGTGAGACTCCCTCTGGACTTGTAAATCCCATAGAAACCCTGTGTCCCGTCCTGAAGGAGTTTGGAATAATCACGGTGGTGGATGCGGTATCTTCAATTGGCGGTTATGTGATAAAACCCGACGAGTGGGGAATCGACGTCCTCTTGGGAGGTTCACAGAAGTGTCTGTCGGCACCCCCCGGTCTTAGTTTCATGAGTATCAGCGATCAGGCCTGGCGGGTTATGGAAAGCCGGAAACAGCCGGTTGTGGGTTACTACGCTAACCTGACCCTGTGGAAGCACTGGTTCGCAAACAAGTATTTCCCCTATACACAGCCTGTGAGCGATTTGTATGGCTTCAATGCCGCGGTAGATATAGTCCTGGAAGAGGGGATAGAGCAGTTTGCCCTTCGCCACAAAGCTATTGCGGAGAAGGTCAGGAGGACTCTTAAAACCGCGGGCTTTGAGATCTTTCCTGATGAAAAAGCTGCATCGAACACTGTGACCGCATTTGTCATCCCTGATGGAATAGATGATGGTCAATTCCGAAAGTACCTGTGGGAAAAGTGCGGGGTCATGATTGCAGGAAGCTGGGGTCAGCTTGCTGGTAGAGTCTGGCGCATAGGGCACATGGGTGAAAACTGCCGGGAAGAGAAGGTTTACCGTACCTTCGTAGCTATGGATAAAGCACTGAGAGAATTCGGTTACAAGACCCACCGGACTCTGGCGAGCATCTACGCGGAACTTGGATAGAAAACGGCCCCGGAAGACGGCCCCTAGTTGCTTACCGGAAAGGCAATAAGCCTCCGGAATGAAAGGAACGAGATGAAAGATGTAGAGAATCGAAAAGGCGGGTCTGAGGAACTTGCCCCGGACCACTTGATTGTGAGTCTTATGCGGGAATGGATCCCGTCCCTTCGGGGACGGGATTTTTGTTATATGCCCGGCATGGGTGTTGCATATAGGGCCGGCATAATCGTTGACCACCCGAACAAAGAGTTGAGAGACGGGGACAAGGTTGTCCGATACGCAGACGAGCGGTGGGCATTTTGAGGCGTTCGCCGCTCTTCCGCTACAGACTCCAGAGAGGGCTGCCGAGGAACTTGAATATGCTGTAACTGGGTTTCCTACCGATACCACACTGTGCATAGCCAGGCTTATCTTCGCTGGCATTTTTGACCGGTTCCCGGGAGTCAAGTTAATTGCTTCCCACCTTGGAGGGGCTTTACCATATCTTTCCGAAAGGCTCGACCGAGGCTTTGCGGCTTACCCCGAGTGCCACAGGATAGAACGGGCACGGGGCGAATACTTGAAAGAGATTTTCTATGATTGCGTTTTGTTCAACCCGTTGACAGTTGAATATGCGGTAAAGATGTTCGGAGCAAGCCAGTTTGTAGTGGGTAGCGACTATCCCCATCAGATAGGGGATCTGGGGAAAGCTGTTTCCACCATACGGGCGCTTCCTATTTCAGACCATGAGAAGGAGATGATACTTGGGAAGAATGCCGAACAGCTGTTAAAAATCGGAGCTTGTGCAAGTGGTCGGCAGTGTAAAGTCTCAGTACGTAAACGAGATATGAAAAGCGAATAGGGACCATTTGCGATCCCTTTCACAGCTCCTCTCGCGGGAGGGGCTTGGGAGTTGAATTCCTCCCCAAGTCCGGTAATTCTTCAATCGCTGTCTGGCCTTAGTCTTATCTCAGTCTTATCTGTCGCAGCCTCATGTTGACCTCGTACAAGTCGAAAACTTCAGGATCAAACCCTCCTCCCAGCCATTCAATCATCTCATGGTACTCTTCATGCTCTGGATTGGAAATTATCTCCAATAATCTCTCATACCCGCAAGGTCCACCGCAATCTTCTGGCGGACAGGCCCTAGCACCAGCCAAACAGACAGCATAACGTAGCTCTTCGGCAGAAGGAATAACTTTCTCGAGGATTACTTGATGCCTCCAGTCGTCACCAAAATCGTATACGTAGGTGAACGACGATCTCGGTTTCGAGATCACTTGCCAAAGTCTTACTCTTCGGGAATTAAAGTCTGTCTGGCCGTACTCAGGGTCGGGATCCCCGTAAGTAATGCTGCGAATAATGAACTCGTAGAGGTGGCAGTTAAACCATCCCATGACTTCTTGCAGAACAAGGTGCAGCTTGTATAGCGTGATGCTGTTCGGTACTTGAAATCGTCTCCAGATTGGTGGCCGGATGTCCTTGAGCGTAACCTTAAACTGGTAAACAGTATTTGGTCTCGTTTCTTGGTTCGTCATAGAAAAACGCCTTGCTTTGCAGGGTTCATTCGAGCCAGCCAGCTACCCCCGGCAACCAGGCCATTACCTCCTTGCTGGAAACACGTATGGATATTGCGAGCGGTTTGAGTCAATTATCTCCTACATGAGAGTAGTGTCAAGGGCGTTTTCCTTGACGCATCGGTTTGGGTTAGGTTATCATTCGTTTGGACAAGTTAATAAGTGCCAGCCCTTTAATTTGGCCCGGTGAGGCGAAAAGGAGGCGACTTGAATGAAGGAGAGAACTCCGTAGGCGGCTAGCCGTACGGGGTTTTTTTATGCCTGGCAATATCAGACTAGGAAAGGGGAGGACGAATCACATGCCGTTGTTTGACAAGGCGGAAATCATGGACAAGGACGCTATCAGGAGGGCTCTTGTGCGCATAGCTCACGAAATCGTTGAAAAGAACAAGGGCCTGGACAATGTCGTGATGGTGGGTATCCGGAGGCGCGGTGTACCTCTGGCCCAGCGCCTGGCCAAGATCCTTGGAGAGATTGAAAACAAAGAAGTTCCCGTTGGCGAACTCGACATCACCCTGTACAGAGACGACCTCACGATGAGATTCGATCAGCCTCACGTCGGCAGAACTCACCTTCCCTTCGACGTTGCGAAAAAGAAAGTCATCCTCGTAGACGACGTCCTGTATACGGGACGGACAGTGCGTGCTGCTCTTGACGCCATTGTGGACCTTGGGAGGCCTGAATGTATCCAGCTGGCGGTGCTCATAGACAGGGGGCATCGAGAGATACCCATTAGGGCTGACTACGTGGGCAAGAACGTCCCCACCTCGCGCAAGGAGGTAATCCACGTGAGACTGACGGAGGTCGACGGCGTCGAACAGGTCGTTATCTCTGAGGAGAAGGATGAGGAATAGATTACCGGCTACGGTGATGGCGATTCCTACCCCGAACCCTAAGAGGAGGGTCATGGTTTGGCATTGAAAGGAAAAGACATTCTCTCCTTGAGAGAGATGAATCCCGAAGACATAGAATTGATCCTATCGACCGCCCGATCGTTGAAAGAGATTTTATCCAGGCCCATAAAGAAAGTCCCCACGTTACGCGGGAAAGTAGTCTGTACCCTCTTCTATGAACCCTCCACCCGGACCAGGACCTCTTTCGAGCTTGCCGCCAAGTACATGTCAGCCGATACGGTGTCCATTGCTACCGCCACCTCGTCTGTCAAAAAAGGTGAGACACTCGCCGATACCGCCAGGAACCTCGAAGTAATGGGCATCGATGTGGTTGTCATGCGGCACAGCGTGTCCGGGGCATGCCATTTCCTGGCCAAGGTCCTTGATGTTCCGGTGATAAACGCGGGCGATGGCATGCACGAGCATCCGACCCAGGGCTTGCTGGACATCTTCACGATTCTCGAATACAAGTCCAAGATCCGCGGGTTAAAAGTAGCGATCCTGGGCGACGTCCTGCATTCGAGAGTGGCGAGGTCAGATATCTTCGGCCTGACCAAGATGGGAGCGGAAGTGTCAGTGGCGGGCCCCAACACGTTACTTCCACCTGAGATCGAAGCCCTCGGGGTTAAAGCCTACAACCGGGTGGAAGATGCGGTGGAAGGAGCCGACGTCATATATGTCTTGAGACTACAGCTGGAGCGCCAGACCAAGAGCCTTTTCCCATCTAAAAGGGAGTACCACGACTTCTTTGGCCTCGACCGCAAAAGACTCAGGTACGCCAAAGAAGATGCCATAGTCATGCATCCCGGTCCCATGAACAGGGGCGTGGAGATCTCGACGGACGTCGCTGACTCGCCGAGATCTGTCATATTGGACCAGGTGGTAAGCGGAGTCGCGGTAAGGATGGCTGCCCTCTATCTCATCCTGGGAGGGAGAGAATAATGGGAAAAGACCTTTTGATCCGCGGCGGGAGAGTGATCGATCCTGCTGCCAAGGTAGATGAAGAACTTGACGTTCTCATATTAGAAGGCAAAATCGCCAGGCTGGATAAAGGGATAACTCCGCAAGAGGGCATCGAAGTGCTTGACTCCCGCGGAAAAATCGTGATGCCCGGGTTCATCGACATGCACGTGCACCTGAGAGAACCGGGGTTTGAAGATAAGGAAGACATCGAAAGCGGGACCAGAGCGGCTGCCATGGGTGGATTCACTGCCGTTGCCTGCATGCCCAACACCGATCCCGTCTGCGACAACGATTCCGTAGTGGCGCGGATAATCAAGCGGGCGCGGGAGGTTGGTCTGGTGAGGGTATACCCCATAGGGGCTGTCACCAAAGGGAGGCAGGGTAAAGAACTTTCGGAGATGGGAGAAATGAGGCTTGCTGGCGCGGTTGGTTTCTCCGACGACGGTGCTCCCGTGGCCAGCGCCGAAGTCCTAAGGTGTGCCCTCGAATACCTCAAGAGGTTCGACGCTGTCCTTATAGACCATCCGGAGGACAAATCCCTTTCTGACGGCGGGCAAATGAACCTGGGTCTCAATTCGACCATCGCCGGGTTACGCGGGATCCCTAGGGAGGCTGAAGAGGTAGCCGTCGCCCGAGATATCCTGGTGGCGAAACTAACTGGCGGAAAACTCCACCTTGCTCATATCTCTACGGAGGGCTCTGTCGAGCTGGTGCGGTACGCCAGGGCCAGGGGGATCCGGGTGACTTGCGAGGTGACTCCGCATCACCTGACGCTCACAGATGACCTCGTCATAGAGTCGGGTTATGATACTAATACTAAAGTCAACCCGCCCCTGCGTTCACGAAAAGACGTGGAAGCCTTGAAGCAGGCCCTTGCTGAGGGGGTTATTGATGCTATTGCCACCGACCATGCCCCTCACCACATAGATGACAAGTGGGTAGAATACGACTACGCGGAAAGCGGGATAAGCGGCCTCGAGACCGCAGTGAGCCTCATGATCGACCGGTTGGTGGCGCCCGGGCTCATTTCGTGGTCCAGGCTCGCGGAGCTCATGAGTTTGAACCCTGCCCGCATACTCGGAGTTCCGGGGGGAACCCTGGTTCCGGGCTCACCGGGAGATGTCACGATAATTGACCCAGACTTTGAGTACTCGGTGGACCTGAGGAAATTCGAGTCTAAAGGCAAGAACAGCCCGTTTGCCGGGTGGAGATTGACGGGCGCGCCCTGGGCCACCGTAGTTGAAGGAAGAGTAGTTATGAAAGACAGGAGCCTTTTGTCATGAGCACACCCGAGATCCATGATGTTTTGGCTGAAGTAATGTCCGTCAAAAGGTGTAGAGGCGGGGTTTACAGGGCCGAGCTTGTTGCTCCCGAAATAGCCGCGGTTGCAAAACCTTTTCAGTTTGTCAATATCAAAGTGTCTCCGGGAAACGACCCGTTCCTTCGCAGGCCCTTCAGTCTTTCCCGTATCGAACCCGATGAGGGAATCATCGAAATAACATGGGCAGTCGTGGGTAAGGGTACCGGGATCATGGCCACCTGGGAACCGGGAAGGGAGGTTAAGATTTTAGGGCCATTAGGGAACGGGTTTTCCCTGGAGGATAAAGGTCTAACGGGTGGTTTCATTGCTCCCTTGGGTGGGAAGGCGCCCGAACTCATCCTTGTCGCGGGAGGAACTGGACTGGCCCCCATGTACCCTCTGGTAATGTCGGCTAGAAAGTCCGGCTTCACCGTCTCTCTCTTTTACGGAGGGAGGTCGTTGGAGTCTTTGATGGATACAGACCGTTTTGAACAGTCCGGTTGTGAGGTGCACATTTCAACCGAGGATGGCTCAGCCGGTTTTCGGGGGGTTGTGACCGGGCTTTTCGAGTCCCGCCTCAGAAATCTCAGTGCTTCCGATATCGTGGTAGCTTGCGGCCCCCGTCCGATGCTCCAAAGACTCAAGTCTATGTGCGGGCAAAGAAACATCAGGCTCTACGTATCCCTGGAGGAGCGTATGGCGTGCGGTGTAGGCCTCTGTAAAGGGTGCGCGGTGAAGACATCCGGAAATGACCCCGGGTACCGTCACGTCTGCACCGACGGCCCGGTATTTTTGGCTGACACAGTGGAGCTTGGGGGTGAGTGATTTGGATCTCTCTGTGAACCTCGCAGGTCTCACCCTCAAAAATCCGGTGATCGCCGCTTCTGGTGTCTTTGGTTACGGCGAAGAATATGTTAAGGTGGGCGACATCCGCTGGTTTGGCGCCGTCTCGGTGAAAGGGACTACCCTGAATCCTAGAGCCGGAAACCCGCCGCCGAGGACCTGTGAGACGCCGGCGGGGATGCTGAATTCCATCGGACTCGAAAACCCGGGTGCAAAGGTTGTGATCGAAGAGAAACTACCCTGGCTGGCGCAGTTCGGTGTGCCGGTGATCGTCAATATTTCCGGGGAATCCTATGAGGAATTCCGGACACTAGGCTCTATGTTCTCCGAGTCTCCTCTGGTGTCTGCGCTCGAGGTAAATGTATCGTGCCCCAACGTTCGAGCGGGTGGGATGGCCTTTGGAGTAGACCCGAGGTCCTGCTACAGGGCGACCTACGCCGTCAGGCGCGCGTGGCACGGTCCCCTCATAGTAAAACTCACCCCAAACGTCCAGGATATATCTTCAGTGGCCAGGGCCGCGGTAGAGGGAGGAGCCGATGCCATATCCTTGATCAACACTCTGGTGGGCCTGGCGATAGACATCAAAAAGAGAAAACCGGTCCTCGGCAGCGTCACCGGCGGGCTTTCCGGACCCGCCATAAAGCCGGTCGCGTTGAGGTGTGTGTATGAGGTCTCCCAGGCAGTCCCGGTGCCTGTTATCGGGATGGGAGGTATCCTCGATTACCGGGACGCCCTGGAGTTCATCATGGCTGGAGCGACCGCTGTAGCTGTGGGAACCGCGGTACTGGTAAACCCATCGGTGCCCAGGTCCATAGTAGAGGGTCTCATTAAATACGGACAAGAAGAGGGAGTAGAGAGGATATCAGATCTGGTCGGTGTGGCCTGGCGGTGAGCAGGATACGACTACCGTTTTTTGACCCGTATACGTCACAAAACCTGGGGGAGCACCCCCCGGTTTTTTCACGTTTTTCGCGTTGACCCAGTCCACCTCGACTTTGGGAGAGTCTTTCGCTTCGGAGTTTTGCGCTGCGATCTTTGCCGCGTAAAGGATGGCTTCCGGGGTAACTTTGTTGCCGGAAATGGGCCTCAATAAGACGTGAGCTCCTTTCACTCCTTTGGCATGGAGCCATATATCGCCGGGTCTTTTCACGTGGGTCACCAGGTAGTCGTTTTCCCGGGCATTCCTCCCTACGTACACATGATATCCCTCGAGTTCCGGAACGTTTTCCGGCTGAACACGAAGCTCCCGGGGTGCCCGTGCACAGGCACAGGACACGTCAGCCTGCGGTTTTATACGAGGCTTTTCGAGAGGGCGGCCCAACTTCAGCCCGCTTTGGAGGGCAACCTTCTCGAGCCTGGAGTAGAGAGCTGTCACCTCTTGAATGCTTTCACGCAGCGCATGTTCATCGAACGGGTCTACTTCGCGAACTTGCCCGTCGTCTCGTATCAGATTCTTCCCCAGGCTGCGGAGCCTTTCGATCTCCTGCTCCGTTTCTTCGAGAGACTCTTTCAGCCTTTTCCTGGCCCGCGAGAGTTTTCCGTACTTGGAGTAATAAGCCCTGGCATTTTCCCGAGGCGAAAGAGCCGGATCCAGCGGGACGATCATCTCCTCCGGGGGGTCCGCATAGTAGTTTAGCACTGTTATTCCGGTAAGCCCTCTTGGTCCGTCTTTACCGCTGGCATCTATGAGCTCCGCCCAGATCCTGTACTTATCGCAGTCTTTGGCGTTATCGTAGTCCTGCTTCTGAGCGGTATACCGGGATTCGAGCTTGTCGAGGATTTTCCGATACAAAGAGGTGGTTTTCGCTCTCAAAGATCTATATTCCTCGAGCGCCAGCGTCAGGGACCTGTACCGTTTGACCCCGTCCAAGACGGACTCAAACGTTTCCTTACGTTCGAGGTGAGTAAGGGGCAGAACGTGAAAAACCGGTTCCCCGTTCTTATTTGCGTACAAGGCGGGCGAAAAAGTTCCAGTTCTCAGCCGGTCCGAAAGGTCTTCCAGAAAAGCAGCCAGTGTTCGGGCGCTCTCTTCTGAAAGTACCTCATTCCCAGTGAACCCAGCCTGTGAAAGGATGCTGGTTACAAGGTCTTTTCCGGTGCCGGCAAAAGATGCCGACAGGGCAGCGTAAACGTTACCCGGCTGGGAAAGGAGGTGGCGGGCGATGTATCCGTCCGGGAGAGCATCTGTAAGGTTGACCCTATCCGGAACCGGAGGAGTGTATGGCTCACCCGGGCAGATTCTGTCTCCGGAAGGGGGTTCCATGGAAATTTCAAGGTCATTTCCCCTGTAAAGAGCTATATTTGCTCCTTTCCCCGCCGCGTCGAAGACGAGCATGTATTCTTGGGGGTTACCGAAATCGTCGTGCCCGGTAAAAAAGAGGTACAGGACTCGGTCCAGCCCTTCCTGCGAGATCCTGGACAGAACCCCACCTTCCAGCCTTTTCCTCAGCCCAAGACAAAACCCTGACGGAACCTTTGGGTTTTCCCTTTTCTCGTCGCTGAAGCCGAAAAACGGCTTGTTACCCTCGAGGGAAAGGAGCAGCTGTTCTTTTGACACCCGATTCCAGAGGGAAAAAGACACCTCGCCTTTTTCCGGCTGGTATATCTTCTGAACCCTCATAGGGAGGTATCTTTCGATTTCGCGCCGTATAGCATAAAACGTTATACCGTCCAAGGTGCTCCTTTCCCCCTCACACGCTGAGTATATCCGTGGGACCTGGGGGGTTCAATATGGGTATAGACGAGGAAGAAGGTGAAGTGTATGAACCAGGAGATAGACCTTAACGCTTTCCGGGAGTACGGATTTGAGGTTTATGAGACAGTTACTTGCGGCCTGAAGCTGGTGAGAGGACACTGCGAGATACACGTGGAAGTGGTGCCCGGAGGCGTTCTCATGGAGATACCGGTGGCGAGGCTCCCCCGCGAGCGTAAGGATACCGGCCCGGTGTTCCAGTATCTTCTTGAGAGAAACGCCCAGATGAAGGGCCCGGGTTTTTTCGGGCTTCGCGACGGATGTATTTTTTACCGGACTCTGTGGCGTTCTGGAGAATCAGTCGCTGAGGTCGCCCGCGAGCTCCAGGAGACTGTTGAGCGGCTGGGACCAAAGATCCTCAACCTTCTTTCGGCTTGATTTTCGGACGTGAATAAGACCGGGAGTGGAGAAAACGTGAGTTCCGGACACGGTGTAAGACTCTTAGCTTGTGACCTTGACGGGACTCTCATCGGCCCCGGTGGAAAGGGGATCGATACCGCTAAAGAGGCTCTTGACCTCTGCAGGGCAGAAGGGATTCGGGTCACCGTAGCCACGGGTAGGATTTTTGGGGCAGTCGAACGTTTTCTGTGGTACCTGGACCTGCAAGATCCTGTCATCACCAACGGAGGGGCCATTATCTCGGCGCTCGGCGGAGAACCGCTATTGATGAAGACTATACGCAAGGACCTTGCCGAGGAGATAGTCCTTGAAATCAGGAAGATGGGGCTTCCCTTTTATTACCTCCTGAGAAAAAGCATGCTTAGCGAGTGGGACGGCCCCGAAACCGAGAGTTATTCGAAGAACCTGGATTTCGAGATCAAGATAGTAGATTCAGTTCTCAGTAGAGATGGTGAACCCACTCAGATTGTCCTGCGGGTGCCGTCAGAACAGGCGGATGCCCTGGTGGCAGTATTATCGTCTAAGTGGTATCCCAGAGTAGAAGTGGTCAAGAGCCTCCCCAGCCTAATCGAGATCCAACCTCCAGGGGTCTCGAAAGGAAAGGCCCTCCAGGTTCTGTGCAGGATTTTTGACATCAACAGGGAAGAGGTCCTGGCCATCGGCGACAGCCTCAACGACCTGGACATGTTGAGTTGGGCCGGGAAAAAGGCATGTGTGGGCAACGCTCATCCCCTCGTGAAGAGGAGCGTACAGATCACTGCAAAAGGTGAGTTTTCTGAAGGAGTTCTTGAAATTGTAGAGAACCTCATCAAAGGAAATGTGTAGTGAAAAAGGGAGGCGGTGGTGGCATGAGGACACCTATAAAAGCTCCCCGTGGCTCTGAACTTTCCTGCAAAGGATGGCAGCAAGAAGCTGCCCTCAGGATGCTTATGAACAATCTAGAGGTAGCCGAGAAGCCCGAGGAACTCATAGTTTACGGAGGCACAGGCAAAGCGGCGAGAAACTGGGAGTGTTACGACGCCATCGTGAGGACTCTTAGAGAGTTGGGGGACGAGGAAACCCTTCTGATCCAATCGGGGAAGCCTGTGGGCGTTTTCCCGACTCATAAGATGGCTCCGAGGGTTCTTATATCCAACGCCATGCTAGTTCCCAAGTGGGCTACCTGGGAGAACTTCTGGGACCTGGAAGCCAAGGGTCTTACAATGTTCGGCCAGATGACGGCCGGTAGCTGGATTTATATCGGTACCCAGGGGATACTGCAGGGAACCTACGAGACTCTGGCCTCCCTGGCCAACATTCATTTCAAAGGCAGCCTCAAGGGAAAGCTGGTCCTTACTGCTGGACTCGGCGGAATGGGCGGGGCCCAACCTCTCGCCATAACCATGAACGAAGGTGTGGGGATAATCGTCGAAGTGGACCCGGCCAGGATCAAGCGCAGGCTCGACGCAGGGTACGTCGACGTGGTGGCGAGGAATCTCGATGAAGCCATATCCATGGCACGGGCCGCCATCAGCGAGGGTAGACCGCTCTCCATAGCTCTTGAGGGCAACGCCAGCGACACGCATCCAGAACTCGTCCGTCGGGGAATCATTCCCGATGTGGTAACCGACCAAACATCCGCCCACGATGCCCTGAACGGCTATGTTCCGGGGGGCATGACTTTCGAGGAAGCGCTGGAATTGAGGAAGAAAGACCCAGTCGCATATGTGAAGCGTTCCATGGAGTCGATGAAACGCCATTGCGAGGCAATGGTTGAGATGCAAAAACGGGGTGCCATCGTGTTCGACTACGGCAATAACTTGAGAGGTCAGGCCAAGGCTGCTGGATTCGACGAGGCTTTTTCGTACCCCGGGTTTGTCCCGGCATACATAAGGCCTCTTTTCTGCGAAGGGAGGGGACCCTTCAGGTGGGCGGCGCTTTCGGGAGACCCTGAAGATATCCTGAAGACCGACCAGGTAGTACTGGAGCTTTTCCCAGAAAATCAGACCTTGCGCCGGTGGATCACCAAGGCCGAAAAGCACGTCCCATTCCAGGGACTTCCCTCGCGGGTGTGCTGGCTGGGTTACGGCGAGAGAGTCAAATTTGGCCTCCGCATCAACGAGATGGTCAAACAAGGCGTCCTCAAAGCCCCTATAGTTATAGGGCGAGACCATCTTGATACAGGTTCAGTAGCTTCGCCGTACAGGGAAACGGAAGGGATGAAAGACGGGTCAGATGCCATAGCAGACTGGCCGATCCTCAACGCCCTCTTGAATGCCGTCTCGGGAGCAAGTTGGGTATCGGTCCACCACGGCGGCGGGGTGGGAATAGGCCTGTCTATCCACGCAGGGATGGTCGTCGTAGCAGACGGAACCGAAGAGGCCAAGTGGCGTCTTGAGCGGGTCTTGAATACCGATCCGGGTATCGGCGTGATCCGTCATGCGGATGCCGGGTATGAGAAGGCCGTTGATACGGTAAGGCGCCACGGTTTGAAAATGCCGATGCTGAAGTGAACGAGAGGGGGTCCCGGACCACCGGGTCTCGCGGACCTTTTCAGATTAGCGTTTATCTAGAAAACGCCTGTCCCGACAAAAGGGGCAGGTGTTTTTTATCGCTCTTTCGGACGGATGGTGTTTCATTTGCCCATCTCTGAAGAGTCCCTGGCGCAGAGAGGATTACGCCGGGTGCTTAGAGGAAATGACGTTCCGGGATAGAAGTTCTAATTACATTGGATAGAAGGATGAAAGGCAGGAAAAATAAAGAAAATGACCAGGGAAGAACTCAAACAAAGAGTAATAGACGAGATCGAAAAGAATCGAGATGCCATTATCTCGATAGGGCAGGATATCATGGCCCATCCCGAACTCGGCTTCAAGGAGACCCGGACTTCCGGTGTGGTTAAACGAGTTCTCCTGAGCCTTGGATTGGAAGTGCGAGAAGGGCTTGCCATAACTGGAGTGTCAGGTAGGATGCGGTCGGGGAGACCCGGGCCTAATATCTGTCTGTATCATGGGTGAACTTGACGCGGTTGTTTGCCCGGGACATCCTTTCGCCGACTCCGTTACTGGTGCTGCTCATGCCTGCGGACACAACGGTCAGGTTGCGTCCATGCTGGGAGCCGCCATCGGCCTTTCTGGTGCCAGGGTGACGGACTTCATATCCGGAGACATCACCTTCCTGGGGGTTCCCGCTGAGGAATACGTCGAAGTTGAGTTCAGACAGAACCTCAGGAAAAAGGGGAAGATCCGGTTTTTGGGCGGAAAACAGGAACTTTTGGCGCAGGGTTTCTTCGATGACGTGGATATAGCAATGATGGTCCACATGGCTTCCCTGGAACCGGGCAAAAAAGTTGTGATCGGCGGAACCTCCAATGGCTTCATAGGCAAGCTCATCCGGTACAAAGGGAAAGAAGCACATGCTGGTGCTTCGCCGCATCTTGGGGTCAACGCCCTGAACGCGGCGATCCTGGGTCTCATGGGGGTCCACATGCAAAGGGAGACGTTCAAGGATGAAGACCACATAAGGGTTCATCCCATAATCACCAAGGGAGGAGACCTCGTGAACGTCATCCCGGCTGATGTCAGGATGGAGACGTATGTTCGCGGGAAAACCATGGATGCCATCATGGACGCCAACGCTAAAGTGAACAGAGCTTTGAAGGCGGGGGCTTTTGCGGTGGGGGCGGAAGTTGAAATAGAAGAGATACCTGGTTATCTCCCAAGGAGGAACTGGCCTCCCCTCGACGAAGTGTTCAGGAAGAACGCCATCGATCTCGTGGGAGAAGCGTCTGTCGGAGAAGGCGGTCATGGTTCAGGTTCTTCGGATATCGGAGATATCATGCACGTGTTACCGGCGATTCACCCATCGTGCGGGGGAGCCAAAGGTACCGGTCATTCTGAGGACTTCATCGTCGAAGACCCTGATACCGCATATGTCCTGCCGGCCAAGCTTCTGGCGCTTACCGCCGTGGACCTTTTGTACGGCGACGCCTCTTTAGGCAGGCAAATCGTTTCCGAGTTTCAGCCGGTCATTGCCAGGAAAGATTATGCTGCAACCTGGGAGAAAATCCTAGGCGGTTGTTTCTCAAAATCTGGGTAAAAAGGGGTTGAACCGGCATTATGCCCAGGCAGAGATGGCTTTGGATTCTCATCGGATTGGCTCTCGCATCGGGGTTGGCTTCAACCGCGCTGGCGAGGTTTTACACAGAGGTCCTGTGGTTTAAAGAGGTCGGGTACATTTCCGTCTTTACGAAAATCCTGAAAGCCAGGTGGGGAATAGGTCTGGCCGGTGGTGTCCTATTTTTCCTGGTTGCTTTCTTGAATCTCGAGGCGGTCATCTGGAAGAGGCGGGACCTTACCTTGGTTGGCGGGCTCGTCATGCCAGTGCCACTCCCTCTTCCTGCCGGCATCACAAGGTGGGTTGCCCTCATCGCAGCAATCGTAGGGTTTCTGGGAGGAGTTGCGGCTTACAGCCAGTGGCACATTATACTCGCCCACTTTAACGCCACCCCCTTCAACATCAAAGACCCCTTCTTCGGCAAAGACGTAGGCTTTTACATATTCAATCTGCCGTTTATCAGCCTGATCCAGCAACACCTATGGGTTGCCCTTCTGGCGGCATTGCTCCTGGCGGGGGTTCTCTATTTCGTCCTCGGCGATTTGAGGTTTGGCCCGAGGAGGATCCTGGCGAACCGGAGGGCCAGGGTACACCTGTCGGTCCTGGCTGCCATCCTCTTCGCGCTCAAGGCCTGGGGTTATCAGATTAGCACGTGGAATCTCATGTACTCTCCGAGAGGAGTGGCTTTCGGGGCATCCTACACAGACATTTACGCACAGGTGCCGGCCTACCGCGTGCTGATGATAGCCAGTATCGCGGGTATGGCCGTGTCTCTTTTGGGACTGGCAATGCGTAACTTCCGGTGGATAGGGGTGGCGGTGGCGGGACTGGTCGGCCTTTCTATCGTGGTGGGATACGCGTATCCTGCGTTTATGCAACAATTCACCGTTTCCCCTAACGAACTGGCTTACGAGGCTCCTTTTATCGAAAAGAACATCCAGTTCACCAGGGACGCATTTGGCCTCAACAAGATAGAAGTGGTCGAGTATCCCGGGGAAGACTCGCTGTCTAAAGAAGACATTGAGAAAAACCCGGGTACCATTGAGAATCTCAGGCTCTGGGACTACAGGGCCTTAAAGGATACCTACAGCCAGGTCCAGGAAATCCGGATGTACTACAGGTTCAACGATGTGGACATCGACCGGTACGTCGTCAATCAGAGATACCGGCAGGTGCTACTTTCCCCGAGGGAGCTGGACGTGAACCTGCTTCCTGCCGAAGCTAGAACCTGGATTAACATACACCTCAAGTACACACACGGGTATGGGCTTGTGATGAGTCCTTCTTCTGAAGTGACGCGGGAAGGGATGCCCGCCTTCTATTTCATGGATGTACCACCCAAAACCACTACGGACCTCGTGATTACGCGGCCCGAGATTTACTTCGGCGAGCTCACTGACCACTACATCATCGTGAAGACAAAGGAACCTGAATTTGACTTCCCGAGGACCGACACCGAAGCCATTGAACCTACATTCTACGAGGGAACTGCCGGGATACCGTTATCGAGTTTTCTGAACCGGCTCGCTTTCATGCTAAGGTTCAGGGATTATCAGATACTCGTGTCAGGCGCAATCACTCCGGAATCCCGGATCGTGATGCGTCGCAATATTGTGGAGAGGGTCAAGGCGATAGCGCCTTTCTTCATGTACGATTCCGACCCGTACCTGGTCCTCGCAGATGGGAGGCTCTACTGGTTCATAGATGGCTATACCGTTTCCGCCAACTATCCCTACAGCCAACCCGACAGCGTCACCGGGGTCAACTACATACGAAACTCGGTTAAGGCTGTCGTTGACGCCTACAACGGGTCCGTGGTGTTTTACAGGGCGGACGAAGAAGACCCGATCCTTCGGACCTACGAGAAGATCTTCCCGGGTCTCGTCAAACCCATGTCCGAAATGCCTTCCAATCTTTTGGTCCACATCCGTTTCCCTCAGGATCTTTTCATGGTACAGTCGAGGATGCTGCTCGCTTACCACATGACCAATCCCCAGGTTTACTACAACAAAGAAGATTACTGGGAAATACCTAAGGAGGTCTACGCTAATCAAGAAAAACCCGTGGAGCCCTATTACCTGGTCCTGACCATCCCAGGTGAAGCATCTCCCGAGTACGTCCTCATAACTCCATTTACTCCCAGAGGGAAACCGAACATGACCGCCTGGCTTGCGGTAAGGTGCGATCCAGCCCATTACGGCGAGATGATCCTCTTTATGTTACCGAAAGATAAGCTGATCCCCGGTCCTATGCAGGTCGAATCGCTCTTCGCCCAAAACCCCCTGATATCCGAAGCCATGACCCTCTGGGGCCAGGTCGGTTCCCAGGTCATAAGGGGCAACCTTTTGACGATCCCCGTGAATGGGTCGTTCTTGTACGTTGAACCCCTTTATATCCAGGCCGAAAGGGTAAAGATACCCGAACTCAAAAGAGTTCTCATGTATGCTGGCGGAAAGGTAGTAATGGGAACGAGCGTGCAAGATGCCCTGAATCAGCTCTTGGGTGCAGCCACTACACTGCCGTCCGGGGTAACGCCACCCACAGGAGCGACCGATCTTGCCGGCCTCATCGCGAGGGCAAACCAGCTCTATTCGGAAGCTCAATCAAAACTCAGGGCGGGCGACTGGTCCGGGTACGGGAAGGCCATGGAAGAGCTGGGAAGGGTCATAGGAGAGATGCAGCGACTTTCGGGGCAGACCGTGCCGGCTGTGCCGTCGCCTTGAGCGCTCATGGTCGAGGTGTTAAACTAGCCACGAAGTGGGCTTTTCCAGGAGGAGATGACCGACGTGAATGAAACAGTGTACGACAGCAGCGTCTCCGAAGTAGGCCTGTACGAGGGGAAACTTGTAAGGCTCAAGGGATGGCTTTACAATAAACGTTCTTCCGGTAAGGTGCTCTTCATAATACTTCGGGATGGGACAGGCACCATCCAGTGCGTCGTTTCTCGTGCGGATATCGGCGAGGATTCCTTCTTGACCATTGACAGGCTCAACCAGGAATCTTCTCTGATAATCGAGGGTAGGGTGAGAAAAGATCCGAGGGCTCCGGGAGGTTACGAAATCGGGGTTACCGGATTCTCTGTCGTAGCGGCCGCTTTTCCTGACTACCCCATATCCCTGAAAGAACACGGCATCGAATTTTTGCTAGATCACCGGCATCTCTGGATACGCACCCCGCGGCAGAGGGCCATACTTGCCATTCGAGCCGAAGTAATGAAGGCCTGCCGCGATTTCTTGGACGGGGAAGGCTTTATCGAGGTAGACGCCCCGATCCTGACACCGTCCGCATGCGAAGGTACGACCACGCTTTTCTCCACTGACTATTTTGGAGAAAAAGCGTTCCTCAGCCAGAGCGGCCAGTTGTACAACGAAGCGGCCATTATGGCTTTGGGAAGAGTGTACTGCTTCGGCCCCGCATTCAGAGCAGAGAAGTCAAAGACCAGGAGACATTTGACCGAGTTCTGGATGGTTGAACCAGAGGCGGCCTTCATGGAGTTTGAGGAACTGTTGGGACTTGAAGAGAGGATGGTAACCTACGTAGTCGAAAAGGTCCTTCAAAACAGGGAGAAGGAACTGGTGCTGGTAGGCCGTAACCCTGAAGACTTGAGAGAGGTGAAGCCCCCGTTCCCCAGGATGACTTACGACGAAGCTATAAAGGTTCTCAACGAACAGGGATTTGAGATTTCCTGGGGCGAGGATTTCGGGGCTCCGCATGAGACGGCTCTCGCGTCTCTTCACAGGAAACCGCTATTCATCACTCACTACCCGACACAGATAAAGGCGTTTTACATGAAGCCGGATCCGGATAGGCCCGAAGTCGTACTCGGCGCTGACCTCCTGGCCCCCGAAGGTTACGGAGAAATAATTGGTGGCGGAGAAAGGATCGCTGACTATGACCTCCTTAAGCAGAGACTGGAGGAGAATCGTCTGCCTGCCGAGGACTACGGGTGGTATCTGGACTTGAGAAAATACGGTTCTGTGCCTCATAGCGGGTTCGGCATGGGAATCGAGCGTCTCGTAACCTGGATTTGCCGGCTTGAGCACGTGAGAGAGACTATACCTTTCCCGAGGATGCTGACAAGACTTAGGCCATGAATGAATGATAGGAGGTAGAATGTCATGGCCGGGGAGGTTACCGCGAAGCTTAAAGAAATGGGAGCCCGGATTCGGGCCAGGCGGGAAAGCCTCGGGTTATCGATCGAAGACGTCCAGGAGAAGACCAAGATCCGTTCTAAGTACCTTCTGGCTATCGAAGAGGGGGACGATTCCATATCCCCTGGAAAGGCTTATTTCCGCGTATTCCTGAAAACTTACGCAAATTTTTTGGGGCTTGATGGCCTTGAATTTTCCAGGGCGTACGAGGAACTCACTGAAGCGGAAAGCCAACCAGAAGTCTCTAGAGAATCGCCTTCCTCCGCGGCACCTGCCCCGGGCGTGAGGGCAACGCGGCTAGCTGAAAAGAAGCCGGTTCCAGAACAACCGCGCGGACAAGACGAGGCTGCCAGGACCGAACCTCCCAGGAGGAACGCCAGGCAAAGACCCAGAAGGCGAGGGCGCAGCACCCGGGGGAGTTATAGAAAGTTTCTTCTGGCAGCACTTCTCATCGCTGCTATAGGGTGGGGGTTCTACGCTCTTATACTGCGTCCTCATAAGAGCGCTCCTTCCGCAGTACCGGGCGGTGCTAGGTACAACCAGCCTTCCGGAGACTCACAGGCTCCGGGTGCCTCGAAAGAGCCTGGTTCGGGCGGTCAAAAGCCTCCGGAAACGACCACGGTCACGGTGATCAGAAAGGACCCTGATAACTCAACGACCGTGTTCCAGGTGGCGAAAGGCCCTCTCGAACTCACCTTTGCCACAACAGAGGGCAAAGATTCTGATTGCTGGGTCAGGGTTATGGCTGATGGAAAAGTAATCCTTGAAAGGACTCTCGCTCCCGGAGAGACACAGAAAATCAGAGCGGAAAGGGAGATAAGGATCCGAGCCGGCAAGCCCTGGGTTCTCAAACTCGAACTCAACGGCAAGGACTTGGGGATGGCAGGACCTTACGGCCCGGTCAAGGACCTGGTGTTTACCGTAGAATCGGCGACCACCCAATAAATGCGCTGGGTAAGGTGTTCGGGGGACCACTTCCTGTTCCGTCATACGAGGGTTGCCGTATCAATATGATCTTTTGAGGAATCACACCCGGGAAGTGCGAAAACGCATGGTCTCCCCCATAAAAAGTCGTCTGGGAAAAGAAGTTTGTCTTGTAGTGATCGTGCTGGCTCTGGTCGAGACCGGTCTTCCAGCGGCAAGGGCAGCAGACCTGACCATACCGCAACCCCCGCAGGTTTCCTGCGGTGCGGCTTTGCTGATGGAGTGGCACACAGGCGCGGTGCTCTTCGAGAAGAACGGTTTCAGACGCATGCATCCTGCCAGCCTGACGAAAATGATGACGGCGCTGGTGGCACTGGAACGGGGCCGGCTCGACGACCTCGTCAGAGTATCCTATGAAGCCGCGTCTCAACCCGGTTCAAGCATGTACCTCAAAGAAGGAGACGTCTTTACCCTGGAAGACCTCCTCTTCGGACTCATGCTCAACTCCGGAAATGACGCGGCCTGGGCCATCGCCGAACATATCGGAAAGGGCTCCCCGGAAGACTTCTTTCAGCTGATGAACTCCCGAGCCAGGGAGATCGGTGCGATCAATACAAGGTTCAAAAATCCCCACGGCCTCACGGACCCCAATCACTATACCACCGCTTTCGACCTGGCGCTGATAGCCAGGACCTGCCTCAAGCACCCGTATTTTCAGAGGTTGGTGGCTACCAAAGAAAAGGATGTCATTGAGGCTGAGAAACAGGTAAAGATATCTCTGTATAACACCAACAGGCTCTTGTGGTTACGCCCGGGAGCCGATGGGATAAAGACCGGAACCACCGAGGCCGCAGGACAGTGTCTCGTGGCGTCAGCCACCAAAGATGGGATGAGACTCATCGTCGTAATCTTGGATAGCCAGGACCGGTGGAGCGATGCCCAGTGCCTATTGGACTATGGTTTTTCCAACTACAGGCTGGCGAAGGTGGCTTCGGCGGGCGAGACGATACTCACGCTTCCGTGCATAGGTTCCCACGAAAAGTACGTCCCGGTCCAGTGCCTACAGGACCTTTCTGCTTGTGTCCCCAGGTTTGCCGTGGGACTTCGGACAGAAATCAGTCTTCCGCGCTACGTTAAAGGCAACTGCGCCCGGGGAACAATACTGGGCCAGGCCAACCTGTATCTGGGAGACAGGGTGGTCGGTTACGCCGAGCTCGTCGCAGGTTCGTGGGTCAATGCAAGAACACCCGTTGGGGTTCTGGTACGCCTGGCCTCCTCAGCGCTGAAGACTCTGGTATCTTCCGGTCTCTTTTGAATGGTTTTTTCCACTTACTTGACTCCCTTGACGAGGGTTGACATTCCCACCATTGAAAGCCCGTGGTCTTTGAGGTGCTTGGACAGGGATTCCAGGTACCGTTTTTCTGGAACCATACCTTTCCTGGAAACCCTGATGATGAAAATGTCACCTGGTCTCATGGAGTCCGCCAGTCTCTTCCCGGCGTCCTCTTCCTTACCTTTCATGACTTTCCCATCCACGCCCGGCTTAAGACCCTGGTATCCCTCTTCAAAAGCCACCGACAACAGTTTTTCGCTGAATCTTCCCTGGGGCGGATACAGAAAGGGAGCGGGCTCTATGTTCGCCTTCTCGAAGGCCTTGCGCGACCTCATTATCCGGTCTTTGATGTCCGTGGCTTCTAATCTGTCCATGGGTTTCTCGTCTGTCCCTTTCAGGCCGAATTCGTGGCCTTTATCTAATATTTCTTTTACTACGTCGCTCTGTGCTTCGACGAAGGTGCCTGAAAAGAACCAGGTCGCTTTCACTGCGAGCGATTCGAGTGTCGAAAGACACTTCCTTACCTCTTCGGGCGTGGCGTCGGAAACGTCAACGATGACCCCGATTTGCGGTTCACTTGTATTTACCTGAGTCAAAGGGGCAATTTTAGCCGTGACACCCCTGTCAGGTCCTCTTTGCACCACGGCACCCATCCTGGCTCCAAGCAGCACCAGGAAAAAAGCTGTGACTAAAAGCATCTTTTGACGGGTTTTGGGCTTCAGGTAAATTAACACGCTAACCCTCCTTTCCAGGCCGATAACGTGGTCGTGAATCTCACGGCCAGTAATACGTGAGCAGCCCGTTAATACTTATGAGTGGCAAAATGGGGGTATAACGAAAAGGGAAAAAGTTCGGGGAGATTACTCTCCTTCGTTTCCAGCGCTTACTAGATTCCGAGCCTTTCGCTTTCGGAGTTTCTCGAGACGGCGGATTCTCCTGGCCAACGGGGGCGGTACGGGTTTACCCCGGGCACGGAGACTCGAAATGCATTCTTGAGTCAGGGCAATTGCCCTTTCGAGGTCGTGCGCCACCACCTCGTGATACCTGGCAAGCCAGAGGTAATCATCTACGTTCCCGTTTCCCGATGAGACCACCCTTTCCCAGATCTCTTTCGCGTGGTCCCAGTCACCTTGTTTCCTCATGACGTGTGCGAGAAGCCGCATTCTACCGACTATCGCCACGGAAAGAGTGGCGCGATCTCCGGATAAGCGGCTGCGGGCGGTTTCGGGCCATTTCGTGGCCGAGGTTTCCTCGAAAACCGGGCTGTTACGGCAGGATTCCAAAAGACACTTTCGCGCCAGGGCCAGGTTTCCTCTGCGAAGGTGCAGCTTCCCCGCTCCCTCGAGGGCTACGGGGTCCTTGAAAACGCCGCCAAGCCCCTGGAGGAAGTTGGCGAATACGCGGCAGAGGCAAGCCATATCAAGGACGTCGGACCTGTTGTGCCTGAAAACGGGTTCGAGGACTGAGATATCCCCGTCGCGTTCATATATGAAGTAAAGGGCCGGGATCATGTGCCCGGGGATGTCGTTTTTCCGCTCAAGGCCCGTGAAACGCCTTACAGATTCCTTCAGACTGAAGCCGAAGACAGGGTGCTTGCCAAAAGATCTCGTGACATTCATAAGGTCCAGATGGGTCCTGGGAAGGAAGGGGAGACCGGCCGCCGTAATCACAAACCGGGAGTTAAGCAAAGGTATGTCGAATGCCTTCCCGTTAAACGTGACCAACACGTCGTGTTCGAGGAGAGCGCGTCTGACCTCGGTGAGCATGAGAGACTCGGCCTCGCGACTGGCGAGGAAGTATTGCTTCAATTCGAACCTATCGCCAATCCATTTTCCCGTGCCGACCAGGAACGGTATTGTCGCCGCTCCCAGAAGCCCGGTGGTCTCGATGTCGAGAAAGAGCCATCCCCTCGTGCCGGAGATACCCGGTTCAATGGCGTCAAACCCGGGGAGCAAGTCATCCGGCACAGGGTAGAACTCGGGAACGAGGCCGGGTTCGTACACCGACCGGAAAACTTTGAAGCCGGCGTAGTCCTCGATTGCGAGAGAAGATTGCTGATAGTCAATATTCCCGGGCCGGGAGGCCGACGCAGAGGAAGTGGCCGGAGGAGGCGAGAGGCCTTCCGACCTGGGCGCCGGCCTCTCCTTTGAATCGCCCGAATCTGAGGGAGTCCAGACAAAAGAAGGCTGGACCGGCGTTTTGGCCTCAAGCTCCTTTATCAGCTTCCTCAGCTTTTCTACTATGTTCTTATCAGCCATAGAACCCTCCGGGGTGCCAGTCCCGTGCCCTTGCCTCAGTCATTGCTTTGTGAACAACCTTGACCCGCGCCATCAGTTACTACTCTACTCCGCATTGACGCAAGATGGAAAGACAAAGGTCTTTTGTACCTTTTCCCACTTCAGCCTCGGGACCGACGCAACCGGGGCAACCAGACCTGCACTGGCATGCCGAAATCAATTCCTTGGAAGCTTTCAGGATCTGGGGAAGGAGATGGAATCCTTTCTCGGAAAGTCCCACGCCGCCCGGGTACGAGTCGTAGAGATATATGGTCGGTTTTTGCTCATAGGTAGACCTCACCTCAACTGACACACCCAGGTCTTTTTTGTCGCACATGAGGAAAAGGGGCGCGATGTTGAGGATGACGTTGGCCAACCCTGAGAGAACTCCACCCACGCTGTGCGGGTCCATGCCCTTGACCACCTGGTCAGGGAGAGTGAACCACATGCCCTGGGTGTGCATGTTCATCTCCGGGAGGCTGATTTCTCCTGAACCTACGTTCTCGTGGGTATACAGCTTAATCTTCTTGAAAATTGTCGCAAGAGCGGTGACGGATACTTCTCCGAACTTGGGGTTAAACGGGCTTTCGGTCGAAACTTGGTCTACTGAAATTACCCGTATGCCTACAGCCAGGCTGGCATCGGTGTAATAGTCCACGTTGACCTTCTTGACGTAGGCCTTTCTGGCAGGATAGTCGAGTTTGAGGACATGGTATTGCTCGCCTTTGTGCATGTATATGGCTTCATCGTGTATGAGGAGAGGGGCAGAAGCCCAGTCCACTTCCCCGATTACCTCGGCCCCCCTGGTCGTGTCCACCACGACGAAGTTTTCGCTGGAAGCCGAACGCAAGCTCACGCCTTGGGCGGGGAAAGACTCTGAAGACCAGTTCCATCTCGAATGAGCCCTGTAAAGGATCTTCTGCTCCGCAAGATGCTCAAGGATCCTGGACACATCAACTGACCCCAGCTTAGGCGGGTCTTCGGGGTCATCTTTGAAGGGGAGCTCATAGGCAGCGCATTTTGTGTGTTCACCGAGGATGTACGGGTTGTTCGGATTAATTAGAGCGTATTCGGGACTCTGCGAGAAAAAGTAGTCCGGATTTTTGACGATGAACTGGTCCAGAGGCGAACCTCCCGCCACCAGGATGGCTACGGAGTTGCCGGTTCTCCGTCCCGCCCTTCCCGCTTGCTGCCATGTGCTGGCTATTGTGCCCGGGTAACCGGCCATTACAACGCAGTCCAGCTGACCTATGTCTATACCGAGTTCCAGAGCATTGGTGGCCGCTACTCCGACGATTTCCCCCTCTCGAAGAGCCTTTTCGATGGCGCGCCGTTCATTTGGCAGGTACCCGCCCCGGTATCCCTGTATTCGTTCTTTTTCCAATGTATCGTTGTAAGAGTCCCTGAGGTACTGGACCAGGATTTCCACTGATACCCTGGAACGTGCAAAAACTATGGTCTGGACATCGTTCTTGATAAAACGCGAGGCAATCCTGGAAGCTGCGTCTATGGCCGATTGCCTGATCTCCCCATCCGGCTGGACCACAGGGGGATTGTAGAATATGAACTCTTTCCCGGAAGATGGAGCCCCATTGTTGTTGACCACCGTTACCTGTTCTTCTATGAGGGTGGAAGCCAGCTCTTCAGGGTTGGCTATGGTTGCGGACGCGAGTATGAACTGGGGGCGGGAACCGTAAAACTGCGCCACCCGCTTGAGCCTGCGTATGACGTTCGCCACGTGGCTGCCGAATACTCCCCGGTACCCGTGCATTTCGTCGATGACCACGAACTTCAGAGAGGAAAACAACCGCACCCAGGTCGGGTGGTGAGGAAGAATGGCCTGATGCAGCATATCCGGGTTGGTGATGATAACCTGCCCCACTTCTTTTGCCAGACGCCTCTTGTGAGAGGGGGTATCTCCGTCGAACGTGAAACTGCTCACGGAAAACTCCCCTAGTCGCGACAGCTCTACCAGCTCCGCAAGTTGGTCCTGAGCAAGAGCTTTCGTCGGAAATACGTAGAGAGCCCTGGTTTTTTCATCTTTCAAGATGCTGTCCAGGACGGGAAGGTTGTAACAGAGGGTCTTGCCAGAAGCGGTCGGCGTGACCACGCAGACGTTTAATCCCTGGGAAACCAGGTCATACGCCTCCTTCTGGTGACTGTACAGCTTCTTAATTCCTTTTTTCGTGAGGGCTGCCCTCAAAGATGCGTGTATATCCGGCGGAATGTCGACATATTGGCCGGACGACGGGGGAATGTGATGCCAGGCTGTTACTCCCGAAAGAAACTTTGGATCATCCCGCAGTTCCTGTAGGATGTCGGCTACCTTTTTCTTGGCCATTTTAGGCATAAACGTACCCCCTTGCGGTGAGAGAGTGCCCGGCTAATGGTATTTGGCTGGTAAAGGGCACTTTCGTTGAGATTGCACAAGGCACGGGCAGATATCCCCCTGTGCTACCCCGGAACGAACCCTTCCGGGGCGTTCCTGCCGCGTGAAAGGAAGCGGTTCTCTCAGGTAATATGTAAACATCCCCACTAAATGTCAACAAAGAAGGAGGACGCCACAAATGCAACACGCTTGCCGGAATTGGATACGATCAACGGTTCTCTCAGGTTGTGCCACAATTGCTCTCCTCCTGGCCTTTCTCCTCGTTCCTATTCGAGGTCACGCGGCCCCGATCCTCCGACAGGGCAGCTCGGGTCAAGCGGTGCTCACCCTTCAAGAGCGTCTTAAGGATTTGGGATACGACCCTGGACCTGTAGACGGCATCTTCGGGCCATGGACCGACGCGGCGGTGAGGACGTTTCAGAGGCACAATGGCCTTTACGTCGACGGCGTAGTGGGACCCATAACCTGGGCGGCCCTGGAACGCGCGACAGAAGTATCTCGCGGTAAAAAGCCATTGAGCGGCAAGACCATCGTCATCGATCCCGGACACGGAGGAGATGAACCTGGTGCCATCTCTTACTGGGGAGACAAAGAGAAAGACTTCACCCTCCCTATAGGTCTCCAGTTGAAAAACCAGCTGGAGAGCCTGGGTGCGACGGTGGTCATGACGAGATACGCCGACTACACTCCGGGGAGCGACTGGTGGCCCCCGGTAGACGACTTAGAGGCAAGGGTATCTATAGCGAACTCGAGGGGAGCGGACCTTTTTCTGAGCATACATATTAACTCGTATCCGAAGGATCCGGGGGTCTCCGGGGTCATGGGTTTCTGTCAGAATGGCTCGTGGGAATCCAGGGTCCTTGCGTGGAGCATAGCTCAGGGAGTGGCCGGGACGACGGGACTGGGGCTCATAGACGTACAGCCGGGTCCATACTATGTGCTGAACCACACTTACATGCCGGCAGCGCTCATCGAAGTAGGTTTCATGACAAACCGGAACGATGTGAGCCTTTTGAGACAGAGCTGGTTCCAGGAAGAGGTAGCCAGGGGGATGGCGAGGGGCGTCTTGGACTATTTTAGAAGGTAAGGCAATATATGTGGTTACTGCGCCGGTTTTGAGCAAGACATTGACTGCGTGGTGACCGTATGCTGGTTGTCCTCGTAGGTCAGCCGAACTCAGGGAAAAGCGCGATACTTTCGCGACTGACGAGTGCCCGGGTGATCGCCTCGAACTACCCGGGCACTACCGTGGAAGTTGCAAGAGCTCGGATGCTCGAGGACAAAGACGTAGAAATCCTGGATACGCCCGGAGTGTACTCCCTCCGTGGCCTGACTAGAGAGCAGGCGGTCACGATAGAAATATTGGAAGGAAACCCGGACCTCGTCCTCAACGTGATAGATGGGACTTCGCTGGAAAGACATCTCTCGCTGACGCTGGCCCTCTTACAATACCTCCGCGCCCGCCGCATCCCCGTGGTGATCGTCATAAACCAGATCGACCGCATGCGGGAAAAAGGATTGGCGGTTGACCTCTGTAAAATCCAGGAAAGGCTCGGCTGCCGTGTGGTCGGAACTTCGGCCGTCACCGGAGAAGGAATCAAAGACTTGGTGCAAGCGGTGACGCAAGAACTGGGATCTAGACAGCGGGCCAGGTGGGGAGAATCCGGCCCTTTTCCCGATAGCCCCGCCGCGAATGGGACGTGGAAACCCTTTCACCGGGCTGCGAGGGAGCTGGCCAGAGAAGTCCTTGTACATCGTCCGGAGTCCGGGACTTCCCTCTTGAGTTCTGCCCTCGGCTGGTTCGACGAAAGACTTGATGAACCGCTTGGGGCATGGGCGGCATGCGCTCTAGGTCTTTTTGGAAGCTGGAAATTCTTGTCGTGGGCGCTGCCCTTTCTCGAGGGATTCCTTGCGTTTGCCCTCAATCCGGTAAAGATTCTCATAGGCAAGTTCCTCGAAAGTTTTTTGCCGGAGAATCGTTTAGCCGAGGTTATTTCCCACGCGCTCCCTGAAGGGCTTGTGCTGCCCCTCTCTACGGTGTTGCCATCGATGGTCCTCGCCTACTTGCTCATAGCTCTTATCGAAGATACTGGCCTCCTCGGGCGATACGCTGTCCTCGGAGACTCCCTCATGGGCGCATTCAATTTGCCGGGGCAGGCCGTCGTCCCGTTTATGCTTGGCCTGGGATGCAGGGTGCCCGCTTTGCTTTCTACAAGGATTCTCCCGACGGACCTTTCCCGGAAAACTGCCTCTGTGATCATCGCTACGTTGGTACCTTGCACCGCCACGACATCTCTCGGTCTCGCCGTTCTTGCCAGGTTCAGGGGCAATCCATTTGTCCCGCTGGGGGTAATCGTCGCCTCCGGGGTCTTCGTGGGGCAGGTGCAGAAGGCATTCCATGGCGGAAGGCGGGACCTCCTTGCCATCGAGTTGCCGCCCCTCAGATTTCCGGTTCTCCGGAACATCCTGGTGAAAACCGAAATGAGGCTCGGAGGATTCTTCGCACACGTCCTGCCCCTCCTGGTCATCATGAATGTGAGCGTCCGCTTGATCCTCGCCTACGGGTTAATACCGTCAGCAGGATGGCTGCCGTCGTTTTCCCGGAAATTTCTGGGGATCCCGGGAGAGGCTCTAGGAGCCGTCCTCTTCACGATGCTTCAGCGTTACCTGGCGCCTCTATTTCTCATGCAGCTCAGCCTCTCTCCAAGAGAGGCCACCATAGCCGCAACCATGGTCGCCCTCGGTTTTCCGTGCCTTCCTTCGCAGGTCGCTTTGTCCCGGGAATTTGGCTTTGGATACGTAGTCCTGACTCTGGCAGTATCTACTTGCCTTTTCCTGGGATGGGGGATGGTGCTCAACCTTGTCCTCCCGTGAAGGCTCGGTTATGGGATTACACCGGACTTTGCCGGGAAGATCCTACGAAGTGGTCCGGATCCTCGGGACGAAAGACGTTGACGGCGTGCGCCGGCAGTATACGGCATTTCGCCTAGAAGAGCTGGGCATATTCCCAGGCCAGACTGTGAGGCGGCTGGGGTCACGGCGTCCCGGAAGGACGGTCATCGTCGAGGTTTTGGGCTGCCGCGTGGCCCTCTCGACCGACCTGGCCAGGAACGTCCTGGTGAAGGCGCTTGGCGATACTATCGCGCGTCGGCGCAACGACCTCGACTGTCCTGACCATGGTCAAGTCCATTGAGGAGGCTGACCCGGCCGACCTTTTTGACCTCTTTCATCGGGACGGCGGAAATGCTATGATTCTTTGCGTATGAGAGCCAAGTCTTGCTGCATACTGGTATATGGCTGTGCGAAGAATCAAGTGGACGCCGAAGAGATGGCAAGCCGCCTTCGGGCCGAAGGATTTGCAATCATCGGCGATCCGCGTCAGGCTGATGTCATAATTGTCCACACCTGTGGTTTCATTGAGCCGGCGAAGAAGGAATCTATTCGGGGCATATTTGAGGCCTGTCAAGCCGCCAAGGGACAGAAAGAGGTTTCGGGGAAAGAACCTCGCGTCATAGTCACGGGTTGCCTTTCCCAGCGATACCCGGACGAACTCCTGGCAGAGATACCGGAGATTGCGGGTGTTGCCGGTACCTCTTCTCCCAGAGATATCGTGGAAATCGTGGGGGAGGTTCTTTCGGGAGAACAGAAGGTTAAGAGAGTGGGTCCTCCCGGGCGCGGGGTGCCAGGCGATAGTCGTTACAGGCTGAAGGAAATCTCTACTCCCTGGGCCTACCTGAGGGTGAGCGAAGGTTGTCGTCACCGCTGTACTTACTGCGCGATACCTTCCATCAGGGGCTCTCTTGTGTCGAGGCCTGAAGAAGATATCTTGGAAGAAGCGCGGGTGCTGGCATCGAGGGGGGCCCGCGAGATCAACCTGATAGCCCAGGATCTCTCAGATTACGGGCTGGATCTCTACGGTGAAAGGCGCCTGCCGCAACTCATCGAAAGGCTTGGAGAGATTCCCGGCGTTTTGTGGATCCGGCTCCTTTACGTGAGGCCTGATGGGGTGACCGGGAAACTGGCACAAGCGATGACCGGTCCCAAAGTAGTTCCCTACGTGGACATGCCGATCGAACACGGGTCTGCAAAAATCCTGAAAATGATGGGAAGGCCTGGGCCCCAGACTATCTTGGAGGCCGTGAACACCCTCCGAGATAAAGTTCCAGGCATAGCTATAAGGACTACCATAATTGCGGGTTTTCCCGGAGAGACGGGAGAGGACGTGGAAAAGACACGGGAATTTTTGTCCGCAATAAGGCCTCACCGCGTCGGGGTTTTCCCGTATTCTCCCGAAGAAAACACCCCAGCCAGCCGCTTTCCGGGCCTTTTACCGGAGAGGATAAGGGAAGAGAGGGCCGAGGCCATAAGGCGATTGGGGCTCGAGCTTTCCAGACAACACAGCGAAAGCCTTATCGGAAAGGAAATCCCGGTACTGCTTTTAAGACCTTCCTCGCGAAATGGTTACTGGATAGGGAGAGGTCCTCACCAGGCTCCGGAGGTAGACGGGAAAATATATGTGCGAGCCGAAGGCACAGCCGGAGACATCGTAACTGCAAAAGTGACCCGGGCGGGATATCTTGACCTGTGGGCGAGGGCGATCACAACCCCATAAAGGTGCGTCCCTAAAGTCTGCCCGGGGCCGTACTTCCCAGAGCTTCTTGCCGTTCTGGCATGACATCACTTATCCCCATACCCATCTATTACCTTCGAACTATTGGTGCTATTGTTGCTATACTTATGTTAACTGGCTTCGGTAACTAAGGGAGGGGGAGAAGGGATGTCCGGAAGGAGCTTCAGGTGGGATTACGCCGTGTTGATCGGGCTCTTGGTCGTGGGCGCCCTGAGCCTGGCCTTCTACTTCTACGAGGACCTTGGTGTCAAAAAGCCTCTGGAGAAAGCCCTCTCTTCCGACCCCGATGTCCGGTGGGTGAAAATCTCACAGTCTCAAGAAGGCTTGACCGTTGAGGTAGGTCTCGGTGCTACCCAGGACCTGGCCGGAACGTACAGAAGGCTTCACGACACGATAAAGAGGTTTTTAGGAGATAGTGCTTTTCAGTTAAAGGCTCATGACAACCGGGATCAGTACCTTGAAAGCGTCTATTTCGATGTCCACTATTACCTGGAAGAGGCTGCAGCCAGAGGGAACTTCGGCGAAATGATCGAAAGATGCAAATCGGTGCTGGACCGAAAAGGCCTTGACTCATATAAGGTCACGGTGGATCACGAACGGATCTACGTGCAGCTTTTCCGGGGAGGCAATTACCTATATCAGGTGATCGAAAGACTCGAGACGGCGAAAGGAGGGACGGGAGAGTGAGAAACGAACTCATAGTCGGGGTCTCCATGGGGGTCCTGGCGTTCCTGGGACTACGGGGTTATAACGTTTTCCCGATACTCCTCTTAGCGGCTCTCGGGTACTTCCTTTTTGCGTCTGGAGGTCAGCTACGGGACATAGGCCGGAGGAAAGTGGGCGCAGTCGCCGGTGAAAGCCCCGGGGTGACTTTTCACGATATAGGCGGGCAGACGGTGGCGAAAAGAGAACTCACAGAAGCATTGGAATTCCTGAGAAACTACGACCGCGCCAGGCAGCTCGGGATCAGGCCGCTGAAAGGCATTTTGCTCTCAGGCCCACCCGGTACCGGAAAAACGCTGTTAGCCAAAGCAGCTGCCAACTACACCGATTCGGTGTTCATCTCGGCGTCAGGTTCCGAGTTCATCGAGGTCTATGCGGGACTTGGTGCCCAGAGGGTGCGGGAACTCTTCCAGAGAGCCAGAAAACTTGCCAGGGAACGGAAGAAGTCCAGCGCTGTAATATTCATCGATGAGATAGAGGTGCTCGCGGGGAGACGCGGTTCGCAGGTGGGTCACCTGGAGTACGACCAGACCTTAAACCAGCTTCTGGTCGAGATGGACGGGTTAACTTTTGAGGACGACGTTCGGATCCTCGTCATAGGTGCCACTAACCGGGCCGATCTCCTAGATCCGGCCATCCAAAGGCCGGGGAGGTTCGACCGGATGGTCAGAGTGGACTTGCCCGACAAAGATGGCAGGCTGGAAATACTGAAGCTGCATCTCAGAAATAAACCCCTGGCGAAAGACGTAGACCTCGAGCGTCTCGCTAAGGAGACTTACGGCCTGTCCGGGGCGCACCTAGAAAGCCTGTGCAATGAGGCGGCAATCCTGGCCTTGAGGCAGGGAGCCAGCGAAATAAGCCAGAAGGACCTGGAGGAAGCCCTGGACAAGGTGATCATGGGGGAGAAACTCGACAGGCGTCCTTCAGAAATGGAGCTGAAGAGAGTATCGGTTCACGAGGCGGGCCACGCCATCTTCGCCGAAAAAGTTAGGCCCGGCTCTGTAGCGGAGGTCACCGTATCGCCAAGGGGGAATGCCCTGGGATACGTGAGGCACTCACCCAAGGAAGATATGTACCTGTATCCTCGGGAGACGCTTGAAGATGAAGTCGCTATCCTCCTGGCGGGAGCTCTGGCCGAGGACATGGTGTTCGGGTCGAGAAGCACAGGAGCTTCCAACGATTTCGAAAGGGCCCTGGACATTGCCAAACGTATAGTGAGCTACGGCATGTCGCCCCTCGGGGTAGTGGACAGGGATACCGCTCCTCCGGAAGCTCTGGCCAGAGCCACGCGAGAGATCATCTCGCGGGCCGAGTCTCGAGTAATAAGTGTGCTCAAGCGTCACGAGGACGTTCTGAGACAGATCGCCGGAGAACTCTTCGAGAAAGAAAGAGTATCCGGGGACCAACTGAGGCAGCTTCTAGGCAAGCGGTCTGAACTGCGCTGGAAGTGGAGAAAGATTCCTGTCAGAAGAGGAAAAACGAAAGCCGGGGTAGAAGCTCTTACGTGGAGGTGATACGGTGCACGCGGAAATCTTATCCGTGGGTACGGAGCTTCTACTGGGCGAAATCACTGATACTAACGCGCAATACATCTCCGCGCGACTCAAAGATATCGGAGTCGACGTTTTCAGGAGAGTGACTGTCGGAGACAATCCGGCGCGCCTCGAGGCGGCCTTCAGGGAAGCCATCGGGCGCGCCGATATTATCATCGCTACAGGTGGTCTCGGCCCGACCGAGGATGACCTGACTGCCCAGTGTCTTGCCGCGAGCCTAGGGAGAAAGCTGGTCTTCAACGAGGCGGCCTGGGCTCTCATCGAGGAGAGATTGAGGAAGAGAGGGCGGGCGGGGAGCGAGGCCGATAAGAAACAGGCCTACATAATCGAAGGCGGTCTTTTCTTTCCCAACCGGGAGGGTACCGCTCCTGGGCAGGCGGTGTTGTTCGACGGAAAACTCGCCGCCATACTCCCGGGGCCTCCGCGTGAGATGAGGCCCATGTTTGATACCCAGGTCCTGCCTCTTATCTGCAAAACTTACGAGGGACTCCAGCCCATACTTTCCGTTAACCTGAAACTCGTCGGGATCCCGGAAGCAAAGGTCAACGAAGTCCTCAAGGACCTGATGGAGAGCGCAAACCCGTCATGTGCGCCTTACGTGGGGGTGGGCGAAGTCCGCATTCGGATAGCGGCAAAAGGATCTTCCACCAGAGAAGCTCAGTTAATGCTTTCCAAGGTGGAAGAAGAAGTCCGGAGGAGGCTCGGCGGGTACATTTACGGCCAAGACGAGGAGACGCTGGAAGAAGCCGTCGCGGTTCTCCTTAGAAAGCGGGGCATGACCCTGGCTGTGGCTGAATCGGTGACCGGGGGCCTCGTCTGCCATCGCCTTACGGGGGTTCCAGGCATCTCCCGCCATTTGATCGCGGGGATGGTTGCATACAGCCCGAAGATAAAAGTGTCTTGCCTAGGGGTTCCTTCAGAGGCGGCTTTACGGGATCAGGCAGTGAACGAGGAGGTCGCAAGGTCGATGGCGGAAGGTATAAGACGTCTTGCCGGGGCCGATATCGGGCTTGCCACCACCGGGTTCGCGGGACCAGAGGGGGGAACCGAGAGAGAACCGGTCGGAACCGTTTACGTGGGGCTCTCGGATAAGCGCGGTTACCTCGTAGATAGGCAGGTGTACCCTGGTTCAAGGTCCAGCGTGAAGGAATTTGGTGCCCAGCGTGCCCTGTATATCCTCTGGAAACATCTGAAAGAATGGGAAAAGTAGGGTTCGAGCGGTTCTGGGCGCTCAAACCTTAAGACTTCTCCTTCGGAAACGGAGGTTACACCTCATCAGCCACCCGGCTCATTCTCGATAACGAGGTGATCCTTCTTGGAAAAGGATAGGTTCCGCGGGTTCGTGGCAGTTGGGGTTTCCGGGGAAGTCAGGGATTTACTCGGTTCGGTAGCATCGCGTCTTGCGCCCCGGTTCCCCCAGTACCGGTTCGTATCCTGCGAAAACCTTCACATCACATTACTGTTCTTGGGTGACGGCATCGAGCGGAACATGACTGAGGTCATCCTGTCGTCGCTGTATGATGCGGTACGCGGGGTCTCCGCTTTCGATCTGGGGTTGGGTGCTCCCGGGTCGTTTCCGGAAACCGGCACGCCCAGGGTTCTCTACATAGGGATAGGCGCGGGGCGAGACCGACTGGAAGACTTGGCCCGGAAAGTCCGACGGAGCCTTTCCGTTTTGGGTTTTCACGAGGACAAACCATTTCAGGCCCACATCACTCTCGCGAGGAGGAAAAGGGAAAACAGGTTTCGGAGACACACAGGAAATCTCTCAGACGAATCTTCATTGTGGCGCGAGACTGCCGTCCGGGCGCTGGGGAAAGACGACCCCCCGTGCTGTCCGGCAACGAAGGCAATCTGGCGAGTGGCGGAAATCCTTCTTATGGAAAGCATCCTGGCTCCCCAGGGGGCTTCCTACGAGGTGCTGGGCAGGATACCGCTGGGGGATGCAGGGGTTTGGGAGACGTCCGGGCGAACAGATGTATAATGTCTCGTTGCCGACTATTACCTGAGATGCTATACTTGACGGGGAACGTACTGCCAGGGTTGCGTGGTGGCTCTAAGGAGTGGAGAAAATGTTAGAGAAAGAAAAAGCTCTGGAATTGGCGGTCGCTCAGATAGAGAAGCAATTTGGAAAAGGCTCCATCATGAGATGGGGAGAAGCTTCTCAGAAAATGGCGGTGGATGTCATACCCACGGGAGCCCTGGCACTGGATATCGCTTTGGGGATTGGAGGATTGCCCCGCGGGAGGATCGTTGAGATTTACGGTCCCGAAGGCTCGGGTAAGACCACGGTCGCGCTTCATATAATAGCCGAAGCCCAGAAATTGGGCGGGATCGCCGCGTTCATAGACGCCGAACACGCGCTTGACCCGCTGTATGCCAAGAGGCTGGGAGTCGATGTGGATAACCTCCTGATATCTCAGCCTGACACGGGTGAACAAGCCCTCGAGATCGCGGAAGCCCTGGTGAGGAGCGGAGCGGTCGACTGCATCGTGGTTGATTCGGTCGCCGCCCTGGCCCCGAGGGCTGAGATCGAAGGCGAGATGGGTGACGCCCATATGGGCCTACAGGCTCGCCTCATGTCTCAGGCCTTGAGAAAGCTGACGGCGGTGATATCCAAGTCGAAGTCAATAGCCGTTTTCATAAACCAGGTCCGGGAGAAAATCGGGGTAATGTTCGGCAACCCTGAGACTACCCCGGGAGGCAGGGCTCTCAAGTTCTACGCGTCTGTCCGGTTGGACGTCCGGAAAGTGGAAAATATCAAACAGGGTCAGGACACCATCGGAGCCCGGACAAGGGTGAGAGTGGTGAAGAACAAGCTCTCGCCGCCTTTCAAGGAAGCCGAGTTCGACATCATTTACGGGGAAGGCATATCCCGTGAGGGTTCTCTCTTAGACGTGGGGGTAACCCAGAACGTCATAACCAGGACCGGCACCTGGTATTCTTACGGCGAGATGCGCCTTGGACAAGGAAAGGAAGGAGCCCGGCAGTTCTTGAAGGAGCACCCGGAGGTCTGCCGCGAGATCGAAGATAAAATCAGAAACCTTCTGAAGATGGGTACTGTGAAACCCGCGGCTGCATCCGACGACCGGGCAGAAACGGACGCTGATGTGTAGGTGCGTGGACGAGAGAGAGAGGCACGGTCGGCGATGGATGTCGCCTTGAGAATTCTCTCAAGGCGCAGAGTGAGTTCCGGTGAGATGGAGGCTTTGCTGCTGCGGAAAGGATACACAGGCGATGAAGTGGGCAATTGCCTCGACAGGCTGAAAGACTGGGGTTACCTGGATGATAGGTCCCTTGCCAGAGACATAGTGTCTTCCATGGTCAAGGCCTGTCCTGTGGGTAAAGCGCGTGCGATGTTCGAGCTCGAAAGACGACGTTTTCAGAAAGAACTTGCAAGAGAAGTAGTTGAAGAAGTCTATAACGGGTTGGTCGAAGAAGAGCTGGCAAAGGTCGCAGCCGAACGGTACTTCGGCGATAAGAAGGAAAGGTCATTGAAAGATTGTCATCGTCTGGCGAGGTGGCTCTTGAGAAGGGGTTTCGAGCCCGAAACGGTTCATTCTATTGTATCGAGCTTTGGCCAGATGTGTGACGAGTAAGATCAACTAAACCGTCTCCGGCTAGAACGAGACTGGGACACCGGACTTTCGTCATATACCTGGGTTTTTGGGAGAGAAAACGAGTCACGTTACGTGGCTTAAAAGATAATTTTGTTCCGGAATCTTGGTGATACGTGTGGATTCATTTGTGCCGGGTGGCGAATCGGGTATGGATCTGTATCTTGGATAGACCGTAAGTCCAGGTATATTTCCGATCATGTCTCAGCCAGTACAGCCGGGCGTTGCTCGGCTTTTTGCGTTGTGAGACATTGTGCGGTTTTAAGGAGGTGAGGGAGTATGCAATATCTCTTGTACGCAATAATTCTCCTGGCAGGTATCACAGTAGGGTATTTTCTGCGGAGGGCCATCGGAGAATCTAAGATATCTTCTGCCGAGGCGGAAGCCAGGAGGATTCTGGACGAAGCTACAAAAGCCGCGGAAACCAAGCGCCGTGAGATCCTGCTTGAAGCGAGAGACGACGCCCAGAGATTGAGAGACGAGGTAGAAAGGGAAGTCCGCGAGAGGCGTCAGGAGATCCAGAGGCTCGAACGCAGGCTTATGAACAAGGAGGAAGCCCTGGAGCGGCGCCAGGAGCTATTGACCCAGAAGGAAGAAAACCTATCGAGACAAGAAAAGGCGCTTGCGGAGAAAGAGCGCCTGCTAGAAAACCTCCACGAGGAGGCCATGAAGGAGCTGGAGCGGATATCGGGTCTTCCCCGGGATGAAGCTCGGGAAAGGATCCTTTCTGAGGTTCGCGAAGCAGTCAAAGAAGAAACCGCGAGAATCATAAGGGACGCCGAGGCTCAGGCCAAAGAAGAGGCGGAGGTCCGAGCGAAGAATATAATCAGTCTGGCGATCCAGAGATGTGCTGCAGACCACGTGGCCGAGAATACGGTTTCGGTGGTGGAACTGCCCAGCGATGAGATGAAAGGAAGGATCATCGGTCGAGAGGGGAGGAACATAAGGACCCTCGAGACACTGACCGGAATAGAACTCATAATCGACGATACGCCCGAAGCGGTTATCCTCTCCGGTTTTGACCCGATAAGACGAGAAGTGGCTAGGCTCGCTCTTGAGCGTCTTGTCGCCGACGGGAGGATCCATCCGGCGCGTATAGAGGAAATGGTAGAGAAGGCCCAGAAGGACGTCGAAAACCTTATCAAACAAGAAGGTGAGCAAGCTGCTCTCAAACTCGGCGTCCATGGTCTCCATCCTGAACTCATAAAACTTTTGGGCAGGTTGCGATTCAGGACAAGTTACGGGCAGAACGTCCTCAAACATTCTATAGAGGTGGCTCAGCTTGCCGCCAACATGGCAGGCGAGATCGGGGCGGACGTGGTTGTCGCCAAGCGAGCTGGGCTCTTGCATGACATAGGAAAGGCGGTGGACCACGAGGTTGAGGGATCTCATGTGGCCATCGGCGTTAGTCTTTTGAGGCGTTACAGGGAATCACACGAGGTCATCCGGGCGATGGAAGCTCATCACGGTGACGTGGAACCCCAGTCTGTAGAGGCTTTCCTTGTCTCTGCGGCTGACGCCATTTCGGCTGCACGTCCCGGAGCCAGGCGCGAGACCCTCGAGATGTACTTGAAGCGTCTCGAAAAACTGGAAGATATCGCCAACTCATTTGATGGAGTCGAAAAGGCCTACGCCATCCAGGCGGGACGCGAGATCAGGATAATGGTAAAGCCAGAGAAAATAGATGATCTGGGAGCAGTGAATTTGGCCCGGGAGATAGTGAAGAAGATCGAGAAGGAACTGGAGTATCCCGGGCAGATCAAGGTCACTGTGATAAGGGAAACGAGGGCAATCGGATATGCCAAGTAAACGCGATAATAGGTCATCAGATGAAGTTACTCAAAAACGGAGGCGTCGTCGGGCTTCCAAGAAGGATATTGAAGTCCTGGCGACCCTTCTTGTGGCATATCCGCAGGTTTCGCGCGCTACTTTCGATCCGGAGCGGAAGACTCTCGGCCTCGTTTTCCTGTGTCGCGGGCCCGTTGGCAAGAAGAGAAGGACCGATCTCGAGAGAATATATAAAGACTCCGTAGAAGTATACCTGTCCCTGATAGGAAGAAAGCCGGGATATCTCGCCTCGTCATGGGAACAGATGGACAGGTTCTGCTCTTTCCAGGTCGAAAGGGACGTGGCCACCCTTACTCCGGGAGAGCTGAACATGACCGTGGATCTCGTGTGCAGTCATGTTGACGTCGTATCGGCCATAGACGGCAGCACTTGCGTTGAAGATCCGGAATTCTCGTGGTCAGCCCGGGCTTTTCTCAAAGAGGTGCTCGACAAAGTACAAGACCTCGAGAGCCCGAGGAAGCTGGTGGCTCTCAGGGAAGGGGAAAAAGTTCTAGTATTCGACAAGTGACCGTTTGGGATGAGTGGTCTTAAATGGGAAGGAAGGGTCAGCTGTGGTAAATCTTCTTTTCATAGGAGATGTATTCGGGTCACCCGGGAGAGAGTTCTTAAAACTGCACCTTCCTTCCCTCATCTCCAGGTATGAGGCGAACTTCGTTGTGGTCAACGGAGAAAATGCTGCGGGAGGAAACGGTCTTACGCCTGAAGTGGCCCAGGAGCTATTCTCCTACGGAGTGGATGTCTTGACGTCTGGGAATCATATCTGGGATAAGAAGGAAATACTCCCCGTCATGGACACAGAACAGAGGATCCTGAGGCCCCTGAACTATCCTCCAGGTATCCCTGGACGGGGGTCGGGGGTCTTCCAAAGTCGAGATGGTGACCCTGTGGGGGTCATCAACGTCTGTGGGCGAGTGTTTTCCCCTCAAAACTTGGATTGCCCGTTTCGTGCCCTCGATGTGGAGATATCGAGGTTAAAGACAATCACCCCGGTAATCCTCGTAGACTTCCACGCAGAAGCCACTTCCGAAAAAGTGGCTGCCGGCTGGTACGTAGACGGTAGAGTGAGTGCTCTTCTAGGCACCCACACTCATGTTCAGACGGCTGACGAGATTGTTCTCCCGAACGGAACCGGTTACATCACCGATGTCGGGATGACCGGCAGTTACGAAGGCGTCATAGGAGTCAAGAAGGACATCATCCTAAAGCACTTTTTGACACAACTGCCCGTACGACACGAAGCGGCGAAAGGCAAAAGGCAGCTGTCGGGAGTCTTCTGTCGTATCGATTCCTCAGGCAAATGCGAGAAGATCGAAAGGATCCTCATCCGAGAGTGAACCCTGTAAAGTCCTCCTACCTGAAATCATAAAATAACCTTGTCAAATGAAATATCTTCCATTAGAATGGAAATGCACCAGGTTTCGGTAGGCTTAATCGTATAAAACTGATTTGATGCACAGTTCAGACAATCAATGGGGGGATAATGGTGGGAGTAACCAACGCAGATCGCCGAGAGACAAGTTCGGTAGAAGTACTAAAGGTATCGTCGCGGTCAAACCCTAATGCAGTCGCCGGGGCACTTGCTGGAGTCATCAGGGAAAGAGGTTATGCGGAGATCCAGGGAATAGGGGCGGGAGCGATTAACCAGGCTATTAAAGCCGTGGCGATCGCCCGTGGGTTCGTCGCCCCCAGCGGTATCGACCTGGTATGCGTCCCAGCGTTTACAGACATCATAATTGACGGGCAGGAACGCACGGCCATAAAACTGATCGTCGGGCCCAGGAATTAGTTGAAGAAGCCTTCCGATAGAAAGAATCTGATAGACAGTCGAGACTCGATTCCGGATAGTCCTGGTGCGAGCCGGGACATTTTTATTTCCTCCTTTTGCGATCTGCACGTCCACACCTCTGCTTCCGACGGATCGCTGACGCCCATCGAGGTAGTCAATCTTGCTTCGCGAAAAGGACTCAAAGCTGTTGCCATCTGCGATCACGATACCATGGCTGGTTTTGCGCAGATAGCGGGCCTCGATAGGTGTACGAATCTTTCGGCAGGCCCTGCGTCCCCTAAAGAAAAAGCCGGTTCTAACAGACCTCAATCCTTGCCTTTCCCGGGGATCGAGATCATACCGGGGATCGAGATCAACAGCGAGTGGAATGGCCATGAAGTTCATATCCTTGGGTACTACGTCCCCCTCGATGACGAAGAATTCGGGGAGCTTCTGGAAAAGCTCAGGCGGTCCCGGTATGAAAGGATACGGCTTATGGTAGAAAAACTTCAAAGCATCGGCATTAACGTGGACTTGGACAGAGTTGAAGAAATCGCCCGAGGCGACTCGCTGGGAAGACCTCATGTAGGAGAGGCTATGGTCGAAAAAGGGTATGTCGCTTCGGTTAAAGAAGCGTTCGAGAAGTACCTCGGGATCGGAAAACCGGCATACGTCGAGAGATATCATCTGGACCCGGGAGAGTCGGTTGAAAGGATCCGAAAGGCGGGCGGGGTCGCCGTGTGGGCTCACCCGGGAACGGCGGGTGTTGACGAGCTCTTGCAGAGCCTCATCGAAAAAGGACTGCAAGGACTCGAAGTATATCATCCGGAGCACGATAGGCGCGCGCAGCAAAAGTACCTGGCATACGCGAAAAGGTTCGGTCTTGTTGTCACAGGGGGCTCAGATTTCCACGGACCTGGAGCGGGAGAAGGGGCAGACCTGGGAAGCTACGGGGTGCCCTATGAGGTCGTTTCTACCTTAAAGGAACTTGGAAATATACCCGCACTCTAGCAAAATAATTTCCGACTCGCGTGGCTTCTAAAGCCTCTTAAAGCGTACAGCTATGTCGTGGATTGTTCGGCAATAGTCCAGGTGCGGGTCCCCTGGATCAAGCCTGTCCCTGCTTTGAAACCCACGCGGGTTTATTCTGGGATAACCATATCCGGGTCTGGGATCTCGTCGTTATACCGTTCCGGATCCAGCGTCAAACTTGGGCGGCGTGGTCGTTTTCCGGACCTGGGGTTCTGAGTTCGTCTATCGAGCCGCTTGCCTGCCTCCCTGACCGGTTTATGTCCTTCACCGGTGAGCTGTTCTGGAACGTTTCCTTTTGCCGGCACGCCGGAAGCCCCCCTCAGTGTGTGACTTGCGGGCGGCCCGGTTCCTCCGATAGCCCGGAGTTCTAGGCCGCCCGGTGATAACTTCAACGGCCAGTTACTGGCCCTTGGCAGTCATCTCCTTTTTCGGCCTCACATAGCAAGCTTAACCTTGACGTCAAGCGCGCTCAAGCCCTTAGGATACGCAAATACGGGGTTAATATCCAGCTCTACGATCTCCGGGAAGTCTCTGCAGAGCTGAGCGACCCTCGCTATCGCCTCGGCGAGAGCCGGGATGTCGTCAGGCTCTTGACCCCTGAACCCCTTGAGGATCGTGTAAGCCTTGGTTTCCGAGATCATCTCCATGATTTCTTTTTTGGTAATCCCGGAAGCGAGCCTGAACGCTGCATCTTTAAGGAGGTTAACCAGGATACCGCCGGAACCGAAGGCGATCATCGGGCCAAAGGTCGGGTCTTTGACCATTCCGATGATGAGTTCGTCGCCCTTGGGCATCATCTTCTGGACTTCTACTCCGTATATCCTGGCATCTTTCACGGCTTTCCTGGAATTCTCCATAATCGACTCGAAAGCGGCCCGAACTTCTTCCGCTGATTTGAGCCCGACTTTGACTCCACCTACATCAGTCTTATGCATGATGTCGGGCGAAGCTATCTTGAGAACGACGGGGTAGCCCATGTCCTCGGCAAATTTCTGTGCTTCGTCCGCGGTCGTGGCGAGTCTGGAGGGAGCAGCGGGGATCTTGTACGCTTCAGCCACAGACGCAGCTTCGGGACCCAAAAGGAGGTTCCTGCCGTCTTTCTTGACCTTTTCGAATATCGATTTCACTTGTTCTCTATCGACATCGGTGAAGACCCACTCATCGCCATCTTCCAAAGCTCTCCTGAGTTCGCCGAACCTCACCATGCCGCGAAGGGTGGCGACCGCCGGTTCGGGGAAAGGATAAGTCGGGATGCCGTTGGCGTTCAGATAGTTGACACCCGCCTCTACAGCAGCCCCACCAATGAAGGAGGCGACAAACGCCTTATCAGGATTGGCCTTGGAAGCTTCTACTGTTACTTCGGCAGCCTTCTGGATGTCCAGCACTGCAGTGGGGCTCAGAAGGACCGTCACGGCATCCACGTTGGGATCTTTGACCACCGTATCAAGGGCTAT
The DNA here is from genome assembly GCA_018208355.1 of Candidatus Fermentithermobacillus carboniphilus. Lineage (GTDB taxonomy): Bacteria > Bacillota > Sulfobacillia > Fermentithermobacillales > Fermentithermobacillaceae > Fermentithermobacillus > Fermentithermobacillus carboniphilus. Next base: position 181,777 of record CP062796.1, read on the forward strand.
CTTGTACCTATCGTGATGAGCGTCACCGACGACGTCCACGGGGTTGTGGATGTTGGCTGTCGGCGGGAGCTTCTCTTTTAGTTCAGCCAGGGTTTCCGGGGTAAACCTCGACATCTCTAAGCCGCTCAGTTCAACCGCGTCTGACGTAACTATGCCTGGGCCTCCGGAGTTGGTCACAATTACGACTTTCCTGCCCTTAGGGATCGGCTGAGTGGTGAAAGCAATAGCCAAGTCAAAGAGCTCAGTCATGGTCGATGCTCTCAAAACCCCGGCGTGGCGGAAAGCGGCATCGTAAGCGGCGTTTGAACCCGCAAGAGCTCCCGTGTGCGATGAAGCGGCCTTGGCTCCTGCTGCGCTGACTCCGGCCTTGAGGACGATCACGGGGACCTTCTTGGTAGCCTTCTTGGCGGCTTCAATGAACCTTGGCCCATTGACGACGTCCTCAAGGTAGAGACATATTACCTTGGTATTGGGGTCTTCTGCCGCGTTTTCGATGAAGTCGGCCTCATTGAGATCCGCTTTGTTCCCGATGCTTATAAACTGGCTGAAGCCCAGACCTCTCTTGAGGCTCCAGTCGAGGATCGCCACACACAGGGCACCGCTCTGGGATATGAACGCGATGTTGCCCTTAAGGGCGAAATTCTTAGCAAAAGTGGCGTTGAACGGGGTATGAGTATCCATGACCCCCAGGCAGTTGGGGCCAACGATCCTCATGCCGTATCTTCTGGCAGTCTCGACGAGTTTGTTCTCGAGCTCCCGGCCCTCTTTACCCACTTCTTTGAAGCCGGCCGTAATCACTATGAGATGCTTCACGCCGGCCTGTCCACAGTCTTCCGCAACAGGAAGAACTGCAGCCGCGGGAACACAGAGGACAGCAACATCGATGGGTTTTCCCACATCGCGCACTGTGGGATATGCTTTGTACCCCGCAATCTCCTGCTCTTTGGGGTTTATGGGGTAGATCTCTCCCTTGAACCCGCTGGATTTTATGTTCTCGATGACTGCGTACCCAATTTTGCCTGGCGTCTTCGAGGCGCCGATGACGGCAACTGACTCGGGTCGCGTGAGGGATCTTAAGTCGTTCATGATAAAGTGCACCTACCTCCAGGAAAATTGCGTCGACGAGAAATCACCAGAGGTAAGTCTAACACAAGTTTCATTTTGGCGTAAACAAAACGGAAATCAAGAAGGAAAACTATTCCTCTCTGAGAATATGTAAGTAAATGGCATACATGGGAGTGTGAGTCACTATGGCGGAACCCATCGTGGGTGAGCTTTCCAAGGACCTTCAATGGGTTGACGTCTCAGAGAGATTGGGACTGGCCCACACCCAATTGAGATACATAAGGAACCGGTTCGGGCCGGTCCTCGGATTGTCCACTCCGAACAAGGTGCCTGAGTCGATGCTTGGTGCGATTTCGTTCATCGCCGCAGCCATGGAACGGGGCGTCCCGGACGACGAAATCGAAAAACGCCTGAAAGAGGCCAAAACCCATGGGTGGCCCGAAGACGTCCTGATGCGCATGGAGAGCCTGGAGGCCGCGACAGCCACAGATCTAATATTGCCCGAAACCGACCCCCGGGAGCTCGACCGGACCGGGAGGTCTTCGGCAAGGGACGGCATCTACGTTGAGTTCCCCGCGGGGGGAAATTCAAAAGCAAGGTATGAAATCTTTCCGGAAGAGATCTGCGAGAAACTCAGGTACTACCCGGAAATGCCCGAAACAGTCGATTGCGAGGCCCACCCGGTCCAGACAGGCGGGCTTGTGCAGGAGCAGTACCAGGTGACACCCGAAAGTGCTTTACCTTGTTCTTCGCGACCGTCTGCCCAAATACCTCCCGAAACGGTAGTCGTACCTCAGGGTTCAGGAAAGGACGCTTCCGTCCGTGAAATGGTACTTGATCTGAGGCGCGAGATCTGCACGTACGCGGTATCCCAGCGGGAGGAAATCCAGCGGCTCCAGCAGGTCGTGAGGAAACTGACGCAGGAAGTGAGAGAACTTCGTTACGCTCTCATCCTGTCATCTTCCCGGAAAGACAGAAAGCGCAGGTGTAATGGCTTGTCAAGGCTTCTTTCTGGATAAAGGAAGAGGCGAGCTCAACGCCCACAGGTCCCTGAGGACTCCTCGCATCTGATTCCGGAAGCCGGGTATCTCTTGGGCGAGGGTCGAAACGAGTTTTTTCATTTCCTGGCGACAGGTCGTGCCTGCTACGGGACACTTTGACGGTATGACCGGGAGGTCGAGGTCCTGCGAAGCCTTTATGATCTTCTGCTCCTCAATGTACACGAGGGGCCGAATGACCTCAACCTGTCGCCTGGTAAGGTAAGTCTTGGGTTGAAAACACCTGAGACTTCCCTGGTAGAACATGTTCAGGAAGAGGGTCTCGATGGCGTCGTCGAGGTGGTGGGCGAGCGCAACCTTCTTAAAGCCGAGCTCGCTGGCTGTCTTGTACAAGGCACCTCTTCTGAGGTTGGCGCACAGGGAACACGCAGTTTTCTTTGTGGGGTACTCGTCAACTATTTTGGCTATGTGACTTTCGACCACGTGGTACGGTATCTCCAGATCTGACAGAAACCGTTCGATCCTCTGTAATTCGTGCTTTTCAAACCCGGAGGGCTCCCCAGGGTCGACGGTGATGGCGTGGAGAGAGAATTTGACCGGGGCCCGCTTTCTGATATCGGCAAGAAGCCAGGCCAAAAGAAGGCTGTCCTTGCCCCCGGAAATTCCCAGGAGGACTGCATCGTTATCCCCGATCAGGCCGAAATCGGAGATAGCTTCTCCTAGAGGACCAAATAGTTCCCGCCCTGGTCGCCTTTTCAAAGGTACCACCCCTTATGCCTCAAGAGTCGTTTATCCGGCCACGACCTGAGGTCACCTCGGTTTGCCCGGATGCTTTATCCGCGTCCTCTCTAACTGCAGAGATGGACTCGAGATAACATGACGCGACCAACACGGATTGTATACGAAATCGCTGGTTTTTGAACCACCGAGGATGTAGCCGGGGATATGATAGTAAAATACAGAAGAAAGATGATAAGGCGGGGCGCAAAGGGATGCTTTCTTCCGCCCCACAATAACCCGGAAAACGGAGGGCGGCCATCTATGAACGAAAGAGCAGGAACAGGCGCGCCGCATGGCGGTCTTGCCGCTGGCGGTGAAGACCGGCTGGTATACATGGATAACTCTTCGACGACCAGGCCCGCCCCTGAAGTCGTTGAAGCCATGAGAAAAGTGCTGGAGGAAGACTTCGGCAACCCTTCCTCGCTGCACCGGTTGGGTACCGCTTCGTCTCGTATCGTAAGAAACGCTCGGAAAAGCGTCGCTTCTCTCATAGGGGCCGATGAAACCGAAATAGTATTCACGTCCGGCGGTACTGAAGCCAACAACTGGGCCATATTCGGGACTTTGCGGTCGCTCGGTGACAGGTCGACGCATATTGTGACCTCAACCGTGGAGCACCCTTCGATAATGGCGACAGTCGAATACTTGAGAGACAGCGGTTATGACGTAACGCTCGTTCCGGTTGACGGGGAGGGGTTTGTAGATCCCGAAAAAGTGCTTAAGTCTGTCAGGAAAGATACAGCGCTGGTTTCAATCATGCTGGTTCAAAACGAAATCGGCACAGTTGAACCCTGCCGCGAGATCGGCAGGCTTCTTTCGAGTCTCGGACCCAGGCGACCCCGGTTCCACGTAGATGCGGTCCAAGGTTTCGGGCGCCTCGACATAGACGTAAAAAAGTGGGGGATAGATCTTTTGAGCATGAGTGCCCACAAGATTCACGGGCCCAAAGGGGTCGGGGCGCTTTACGTGAGACGCGGTCTCAGAATGGGTCCCCTGATTTTCGGGGGCGGTCAGGAAGCAGGCCTGCGTTCGGGAACCGAGAACGTTCCCGGGATCGCCGGCATGGGCGCGGCGTGCGAAATGTGGGGGAAAGATAGGGTGGAGGTGCTGGGGAGACTGGCGGTGCTCAGAAAGAAACTGATCGAGGGGGTACGCGAGGCCTGGCCTGAGGCGGTCCTGCACGGTCCCGAGTCGGCAAACGTAGCGCCATATATAGTACATTTCTCGTTCCCCGGGTTCCGTGGAGAATCCATCCTCCACGCCCTGGAGAAGCGCGGGGTTTTTGTCTCCACCGGCTCAGCGTGCTCATCTCACAAGGCCAAGCCCAGTCCCATCATCCTCGCTCTAGGCAGGAGCGAAGAGGAGGCGCTTTCGGCGATCAGGTTCTCCATGTCGCGGTACACGACGGAAGAGGAAGTGGCAATCACCGTTGAAGCCCTGAAAGAATCCTTGAAAGAGCTGTTGCCGTGGCGAGAAAGCAGAAGATAGTGGCAATATGCTTGCAAAATAGTAGCAACATAGTTTCTGGTAGATAACGTAGGTGTCATACCTTGTTGACGACATCTGACAACGATATCGAAGATGGATTATCCGCTTGCGAATATTGATTCAGGTAGGATGAGAAAGCTGCACTAAGTACTGCGAGGGGACTTATGCGATGGCAAAGATAGGACAAGCGTTTTTAATACGTTATGGAGAAATTGCACTCAAAGGGCAGAACCGGAGCGAGTTTGAAAGCGCTTTGGAGCGTCACATAAGGTTTGCCCTCAGGGATATGGAAGGTTCTTCGACATGGAAGGCTCACGGAAGATTTTACGTTGAGGGTGTGCCTGAGGAGCACTCGGCAGAAGCCATTGAAAGGCTCTCGAAACTGCCAGGCGTAGTCTCGGTGAGTCCCGCTTTGAAAGCGGAGAACCGTATACAAGATATCAAGGATGCGTGTATCCGAGCGGTGAGCGCTGCGGCTGGAAACCTCCGAGAAGGAACGGTAACCGGGGAGGTGGTAACTGGGGCGAGAGATGAGCTAACTGTACGGCGAAAACCTACTTTCAAAATCGATGTCAGGCGCTCGGATAAGAGATTCCCGCTCACATCCCCAGAACTCAACCAAGAGTTGGGGGCCGCGGTTTTGAGGGCTGTGCGAGGGATTGCCGTGGACGTACACAACCCCGATATTTGGCTGAAGGTCGAGGTAAGGGATGTTGGAACATTCGTCTACTGGCAGGAGGTCCCGGGTCCAGGAGGGTTACCCCTGGGTGTATCGGGTAAGGGTATTCTCCTGCTTTCGGGGGGGATAGACAGCCCCGTGGCCGGATACCTGGCCATAAAGAGGGGAGTAAGCATCGATGCCCTCCATTTCTGGAGTTTTCCTATAACTGGGGAGAGAGCCCGCGATAAGGTCGTTGAAATTTGTAAGATACTGAGGAACTATAACCCATTCCTCAATCTTTACATCGCGCCTTTCACCAAGATCCAAACAGCCATACTGGAGAAATGCCCCGAGAGGTTCAGGGTAACGGTGATGCGCCGCATGATGATGCGGGTTGCCTCGCGCCTGGCGGAAAAACAACATGCGCTGGCCATATTCACCGGCGAGAACCTGGGGCAGGTGGCGAGCCAGACTCTCGAGAGCCTAAGGGTCATTGAGGACGCCTCGGCCTATCCGGTGATTAGACCTTTGATCTGTTTCGACAAACAGGAAACCGTTAAACTGGCCAAGGAAATCGGGACTTATGAGACATCATGCCTCCCCTATGAAGACTGCTGCACGGTGTTCGTGCCAAAGCACCCGGTGACCAAACCCAAGCTCGACCAAGTGCTCGAGGCAGAGAAAGACTTGGATATCCCCGGGTTGGTCGCCGAGTGCGTTGACGGGATAGAGAAGTTCCCGATTGACGAGAGTTGACCCAGGGCGAGGGTCTCTTGACACTGACTCCCGGCCAGGATGAGTTCGTGGCCGGGAGTGGTTATTGGTGGGGGTTGACGTTTGCGTCGATGGGTCGAGTACGCATGTCTTGTGGGACTTAAGACTTGAAATTAGGACTTTGGCCTCATTTTCATGTGTGCCGCTGAATCCGTCCCTCCCGGCTTTCGATAGCTATGTCGGGAGTCAAACCAGGACTTATCCACGGTTCCTCGGAGGCGCCCCGTAGGAAGGGTAAGTCAAGACCCGCAAGGATGCGGGACCAAAATCTACAGGGAGGTAGAATGAGTTGAGGATCAACACCAACATAAGCGCGTTGAACGCGTGGAAGAACCTAACGGTGACTGACAGTCTCATGGCCAAGTCTTTGGAAAAACTGTCTTCAGGGTACCGTATCAACAGGGCAGCCGACGATGCCGCAGGGCTCGCTATCTCGGAAAAGATGAGAGCTCAGATATCTGGTCTGAGACAGGCTACCAGGAACGCCCAAGATGGGATTTCCCTAATCCAAACTGCTGAAGGTGCCCTCAATGAAACACACAGCATCCTCCAAAGGATTAGGGAACTAGCCGTGCAGGCTTCGAGCAGTGCAGTGACTACGGAAGACAGGGATGCCATAGGAAAAGAAATAACCAACCTGATCCAGGAAGTTGATCGCATTGCCACGACAACGGAGTTTAACACTAAGAAGCTGCTTGATGGTAGCCTGAACGCTGAGATCCTAATTGGAGCCAACTGTGGTCAGAGCATCACTTTCGACATCAAGGGTATGACATCAACTGCCCTTGGCATAAATGCGATCACGGTGTCGGATGTCAACGGCGCCATGTCCGCCATCGCCACACTGGACAATGCCATAAAACTGGTCTCTCAGGAACGCGCCAATCTGGGTGCTCTGCAGAATCGCCTAGAACATACGATCAACAATCTGAATACCGCCGCTGAGAACTTGGCGGCTGCCGAGTCTCGTATCCGCGACGTCGACATGGCGCTAGAAATGGCTAACTTTACGAGACACCAGATTCTCCTCCAAGCCGGAACCGCCATGTTGGCACAAGCAAACGTTAGACCGCAAAGCGTGCTAAAACTTCTGGGGTAAAGTACTGACGGCAGAGATACGGGTTCTGATTCGAGGTTCGACTTCCATCAAGATTAAGGAAGTAGTTAGAAGAACGAAACCGGGGCCTGAACAAGGCCCCGGCGTGTTTTGTTTACCGAGGGACGGGCAAGTATGGCGACGGTCATCGTTATGTTATGGTCACGGGCTAACAGTGTGAGCCCTGATTAAGATGCTGATCTCTCTTATGGGGGTACTGTCCGGGTACAGGTCGGCAGCCTCGCTCACAACTTCTTTGGCTTTTCCTAGTTCGCCTTTTTTGATACAGACGGAAATGAACTTTACATATTCTAGAGGTGTGAGCCATCGACTTTCTCTAATGGTCTCGAAACAGGAGGCTGCTTCATTCCAGTAACCGAGTTTGTAACAGGTATCTGCAAGTAGTGTCATTGTTTGGAGATCCTTCGAGGGGGATGCAGTGAGGAACTTATAAGCCAGATGATATAATCCCTTGTTGAAGACAACTCTTCCTATAAGAAACTCTGCTCTCTCAAAATGTCGTATGCTCTCAACACTCCTGAAAAACGTATCCATGGCACGGATCTCGAGGAGGAAGTCGAGCAAGCGGAGGACTGTTGCTACCTCTCCCAATTTGCAAGGATGCCCTTTCGTTACTCTCGCTACGACGGGGTCTTCGGGTTTTTTGCCCGCGGCGCTCCCTTGTGCAAATCCAAGAAAAGCCAGTATCTCACCTCGTTGTCTGTCCCATGAGTCAGACGAGTCTAAAAGGAACTCGGCAGCGCGGTGGTAGTCTTTTCTGTGAAGAAACACTTCTCCAAGAGATCCGGTATCTCCGGTGGATTTCGCAATTGCCTCAGCCATCTCGGGCAGCCCTTGTATGAGACACTGCATGACTGCGGGGCGAACAGACTTTGGCTTCACTTCTGCCAGATAGCTGCAAGCCTTCTCCGGCCAATGCATAACCATGAACCTTTGAGCAGGGTCAAATTCCGGCAACCACCGGATCGCCCTACATGCATGTTCAAGAGCGCGGTCTTTTTCATTCAAACCGATGGCTATTTCAGCCAGTAGCAGCTCCAGTCTGTATGTTTCGGCGCCTTCTGCTTGCGGCAAACTCTTGTCCGACTGGGTTTGGGTCACAGTGGATATTATGTTATGTGCTTCCTGGTATTCGCCTTTGTCAACCAGAGCTTGGGCTAAGCGTTCAGCCATCTCCAAAAAGCCGGGATATTCTTGGATGGCCTTTTTACCGAATTCGTGAGCGCTTTCAAAATCCTCAAGGGCTAGGTAGGCCTCGAATATACGGAGTGCGGTTAGTGGTCTGAACGGAGCGCTCGTAGGCGTATTTCGATATGCTTCCAATAGGCACTTCAACCCGTCGAGATAGTTTTGACTCAGGACCATCTCGACTCCGCTTTGAAAAAGAAGATATTCCCGGGACAGGTTAGACCCGTCACTTTCCCGGATCAACAGATCGATGTTTCGCTTCCGCTTTGTCTTCAGCTCGTTTACGACCATGTTGTAGCCGACATGGTCGAGAGTGATGTTGGCCCGTCCTACCGGGCCCCGGATCGACGTTGCTATCTGTTCATGTACTCTTCCTGAATAGCGGTACGACGGGCGGTTCTTAAAGACGCGTACCAGATAGCCATAGTTGAAGGAGGCAGTATCAGAAACCTCCCTAAGTTCGACTTCGTAGGCTTCGAGATTGCGTGTAAGTTCGAGTTTGAATGTTGCCCGGGATTCCTTTGAGACCCTTTCGTCCGCGTCGATGGAAAGGACATACTCGTGGACAGCCCTCTCGAGGGAGGCGTTACGCGACTGGGAAAAATCGTACTCCCACTGTGTCCTGAAGCATTCTGCACCGAAGCATTGGGCAATCACCGGCGTTCTATCCGTCGACCCCGTGTCGTTGACTACAACTTGGTCGGCAACCGGGACTAGAGAAAGCAAGCAATCTTCGATCATCCCTTCTTCGTCCCGAGCAATCATACAGGCAGAAACGGTCGGGATACGAGGTGGAGGCGGCAGAACCGGTGCCTTGGTCCCCAAAGCAAATATCAGATTCTCGATATCAAATGGGTGAACTTTCCGCGGGGCTGGGATACCTTCCGGGGCCCGGTGGACAGCAAAAATAAAACTTGGGAGATAGCACAGGGCGTTCCACAGGTCAGCATTCCATCCATGTACCGTCGGCTTTGTGGGCAAATCAAGCTGAGATAGGGATTTGATGATGCAGACATGCCGAAGGTTAGATAACAGTAAGCCAGCGGAAAGAGGGAGGTAAAACGCAATTATGTGTGACTGTTTTGTGATGAATTTCCCATATGCCTCAAGGGGGCGTACGAGATGAAAGTGAAAACCCGCGGTAGACAGCAGGTCGTCCCGGTCATCCAGAGGGATCCTGCTTGCCAAATGTACTTCGTAGCCAAGGGAGAGAAGTTCACGGCTCAGGGCTACTGCTTCATCAATCATACCTGATAGTTCAGGTCCTAACAACCATATCTTTCCTGTGTTCCTCGTGGGTTTATGGCCCTGACGGTGTTGGTCGGGTCGAGCGCTCAGCTCCTTGTTATCGAACCTTATGGCTATTCTCTTGCGTTCGTCAGCATGCTTATCCAGTTCGACAAATAGCCTCGCGGTGACAATCTCTTTAAGGCGGGCATTTTCAAGATATTCGTCTACCGGTATGGCGGATAAAAAGTCAAACTTACTATTTAGCTCATTACCGGACATTTCAGCATCCCCCTAAGATGTGGCAGCGAGTCTCATTTACGTTCGCCCGTCGTTCCAAAAATGATTTGTCTCACTCAAGTTCATCGAAACGCTTTCTCAGTTTGTGAGCGCTCAAGTGTCCGTTTACGACAAGTTGGTGGTCCCGGATACGGCATTCCGTCCGCCGAGTCTTAGGTTCCGGGACCGTTTGACCCCAGATCGTTGGAAACGCTGATCAAATTCGACGAGATGGAGTCATAATCGCTCGATGCCCACTCTTCACTTTGCAAGGTCAATGCTGGCCGACGGCATAGGGTAAGGAGGCACGGGTAAGAGTATAAAGGCAATTCGCGATCTTTTATCCATTCGTGAAGGGGACGAGGTCGTGTTTATACCCGACGGAAAACGGGTCATAATAGAGCGAATTCCCGGAAAAGTCCCCTCAAATATGGTTTTTGGACGGCTGCATCGCCCCAGGATGCAACCCCTCGATTTCGAAAAGGCCCGGGTTCAAATAAAAGGTGCGCGAGCTAAGCGGCATTATCAGCAAGAGGGGGCCAAGTCATAGCGGTGGACCCTATTTGCGGATGGTTGGATGCAAACATCGTTTTGCGCTATCTGTTAAACGATCATCCCGAGCATAGCCCCCGCGCTGGCGCGCTAGTCGAGCGAGCTGAGCGGGGTGAGGTCAAACTCAAGGTGGCTCCGCACATTGTATGCGAGATTGTGTATGTTCTCGAGAGTCAGGAATACTCACGAGAAGAAATCTATACCGCATTGAGCGACTTCAGCAGAATCGAAGGAGTCGAACTTGTGGATGCGGACGTCGTGTTAGAGGCAGCACTGGACTATAAGGATAAGAATGTCGATTTCTTGGATGCGCTCTTGGCCTCCATTAGCAGGACGTATTCCGAGAAGGTCTGGACGTTTAATAAAAAACATTTTGCTCGAATGGAAGGGGTATTGGAGGAGCCGGGGTTATAGGCAGTATGACAATTTCTCGAGCCCTACTCAAGACCTCCCTGTAACCTCGGCTAAAGCTGCTCTCTGCCAAAAGCCTTCTTCTGTTCCTCTGATAGAATAAGAAACTTGCCCGTGGCGGTCGCGGCCACCGTTCCGTCTTCAAGACGTATTTCGGCCTGGGCTTCCACGATACGCCTTGATACTTTAAGAGGCCACCTTCATATCCACTCGACGTGATTCGCTGGTCACATTGAGCTTTGATTCAACTGTAACCTGCATTCCAGGTGCTTGCCAAGGCATTTGAACCGAGAAGTAACATCAACGGAGCCGAAGCAAAAAGAGTCTGCCGATGCCGTATATACATCCAGAGAACTGCATCTTGACGCGCGAGGGAAGTTGGTATAGGGTAACTAAAGTGTATAGTTATGCGTTATGCACTTACTAATTTTCCCTCTCTGCCGGCAGGGTTCAACGGGGCGGACAAAGAATAGAAATTTGCGAATTGCAGGGCAGAGTCATAAGAGGGGGTGTTCTCAAGAGGGACAGATATAAGGAATTCACGCGGTCGGGGTAAAAGTGTAAGGAGAAGGCCGGTACTGAATCGGTAGTCAAGCATGGAGAGTCCAATCAAAAAGGGGGAGTCTGAATGTATCGCAAACTTGCATCTCTGGTTGCAGTTATCCTCACCATTGCGGTTTTTGTGACAGGTTGCGGGTCCGGAACCGGGCAGGGTAAAGAGGGAACAGGCGAAAAGCCCACCAAGGGCGGTCAGATCGTTTATGGTATGACCGGAGACCCGGTGATTTTCAACCCCATCCTGGCGACGGACACCCCGTCAGCATTCATTAACGAACGAGTGTACAGCGGTCTCGTGAGAGCAAATGAGAAACTCGAACTCATTCCGAACCTTGCCGAAAAGTGGGAGTTTTCCGATGACGGACTTGTCTGGACCTTCCACCTTAAGAAAAACGTCTACTGGCATGATGGAACAAAGTTTACATCGGCCGACGTTAAATTCACATACGAGGCGATAAAGCACCCCGATTACACGGGTGTACGCCGGACCGATTTCAAGCCCATTACTAAGATAGAAGCACCCGACGACTACACAGTAAAGCTTTATCTGGATAAGCCGTACGCGCCCCTTCTCAGCAAACTCACCATCGGTATAATTCCTAAACACATTTTTGAAAGTACCCCCATCGCGAAGATGAAAGAAAACCCCGCCAATATGAACCCCATTGGCACGGGTCCGTACAAGTTTAAGGAGTGGCAGAAAGGCCAGTACATCCTACTGGAGGCCAATGACAAGTACTTTGAAGAAGGGCCGTACATTGAGAAGGTAATCGTCAAGTTCTACCAGGATGAGCAAGTCATGCTTGCCGCGCTGGAAAAAGGCGACATAGATTACATGGGCTCCATACCCGCCGACGAGATCGCGCGCATGGAGGAGAAATATTCCGACCGCTTCGTCTTCAAGGAACTTCCGACCAACGGGTACGACTACATCGGCCTTAAGCAGACTAATCCGATCTTCAAAGATAAGCGCGTGAGACAGGCTCTAATGTATGGCTTGAACCGCGAACAGATCGTCAAGGACGTGCTTAAAGGCTATGGTACTGTAATGAATGCAAACATCCCGCCCGTATCGTGGGCTTATGCAGGGGATGTACTCAACCAGTATCCTTACAACCCTGAAAAGGCGAAACAGCTCCTTGAAGAGGCCGGCTGGAAACCTGGTCCCGACGGCATCCGGGTAAAAGATGGACAGCGGCTGAGTTTCAAGGTGCTCACAGCGTCTGGCAATAAAGAGCGCGAAGCCGCCCTCCTTATCGCCCAGCAGAACTGGAAGGAAATCGGTGTGGAAGCCATACCCGAGTACATCGAATGGTCGGTTCTCTGCTCTCAATATCTAGATGTAGCTAAATTTGAGTCATATCTTCTTGGTTGGAGCCTCGGTCTTGACCCCGACTGCTACCTGTTCTTCCACTCGTCCGCTGCCGTGGATGAAAAGGGCCAGCTTGTGGGCTTCAATGACGTAGAATTCAAGAACGCCGATCTCGATCAGCTCCTGGAGCAGGGAAGGACCGAAATGAACCAGGAGAAAAGGAAAGAAATCTACGTGAAAGTACAGAAAATCATCAACGAGGAACTACCGTATGTGTTCCTCTTTACCAGGAACCGTGTATCCGCGATGAACAAGAAAATCCAGGGTGTCGTATGGTCGACCCTTGGCCCGCTCTTCCCGGAGAAGTGGTACATCAAGCAATAGAGGTGGTTAGAAGTCTCGGAAAGAAGCAACGGACATGAGCCCTGGACTGGAAATCCTGTAGAAATGCCCCGAGCTGGAGGTCAGGAGGCCCTTTCGCAATGGGTGACCCCTTCGCTCGGGGCCAGCCGAAGGAGAGAATGTGAGTGCTGAACTATGTCGTCCGACGGTTGTTACAGATGATTCCTTTGCTCATAGGAATCTCCATCATAAATTTCACCATAATGCATCTTGCCCCGGGAGATCCGGTCTTGCTGTTATCGGAGAGAAACGCGACGCCAGAGGAACTTGCAAGGATAAGAGCGCTGTACGGCCTGGACGAACCAATCCACGTTCAGTACGTCAAATGGCTGGGTCACGTGTTGAAGGGGGACTTCGGTCGTTCATTCGTCGATGGCCGGCCGGTGATGGACCACATACTCGAACGACTGCCTTATACGTTATACCTGAACTTTATCGTGATGATCATCATTTACCTGGTAGCCATACCGGTCGGCGTCATCTCCGCACTAAGGCAATATTCCAAGTTCGACCATGCCGTTACGTTTTTTACTTTTCTGGGACAGGCGTTACCTTCTTTCTGGTTCGCGCTGCTCCTCATCTACGCCGTGGGCATAAAGTCGAACTGGCTCCCCATCGCCGGTGTGGCTACAATAGGCGTAAATGTCAAGACTTCAGGACTATGGGCAACAATTCTGGACCGGGCGAAGTATCTGATCCTGCCAGTTACCGTAGTGTCCCTCGGCAGCATGGCTGGAATTGCAAGGTACATGCGGTCTAGCATGCTTGAGGTCATACGCCAGGATTACGTGCGTACGGCAAGAGCCAAGGGGCTTCCGGAAAAAGCGGTTATCATAAAACATGCCCTCAGGAACGCGCTTTTGCCGATCGTTACTCTTCTCGGTTTCGAACTTCCAGCGCTGTTCAGCGGGACTGCCATCATCGAGACGATTTTCTCCTGGCCGGGGCTCGGCCTGTTATCGATGAGGGCGATATTCCAGCGCGATTACCAAATAGTGATGGCCATGAACATGATCGGCGCGACCTTAATGGTTCTCGGGAACTTCCTGGCCGACATCCTGTACGTCATCGTCGACCCGAGGATCAAGTATTCGTAGAAGCTGGTGATTGATGTGGCAGTAGCCGAGAAAAGAACCTCACCCAATAACCTGGACCAGAACTTCGGCGGGGAAGCCCTGACGTTAAAGCCAGAAAGCTATGTGCGGATGGTCTGGAGACGCTTCAAACGCCACAAGCTGGCTATGGCTGGGTTGTACTTCCTACTGGCGATGTACCTTGTGGCTATCCTTGCTCCATATATCGCAACTCAGGATTATCGGGCGGTTGACCCTCCCAACAGGCTGAAGCCTCCTTCCAGAGAACACTGGATGGGCACGGATCACATTGGGAGAGACATTTTCAGCCGTGTTGTGTGGGGAAGCAGAGTGAGCCTATCCGTGGGGTTCGTTGCGGCAGGAGTAGCGGTGACAGTGGGAACAGTAATAGGCGCTGTTGCGGGATACTTCGGAGGCTGGGTCGACGATGTCCTGATGCGCTTTACCGAGATCGTCATGTCATTTCCCACTTTCTTCCTGCTACTAACCATCATCTCTATCGTTGAGAGAAGCATCTTCAATATAATGCTGGTCATCGGTTTCACCTCGTGGCCCGGTCTTGCCAGGATCGTACGAGGACAGTTCCTTTCCCTCAGAGAACAGGAGTTTGTCATGGCAGCTCGGGCTTTAGGAGCTAGCGACGCCAGGATAATATTCAGGCACATCCTGCCCAATGCTATGGCTCCCATCATCGTCTCCGCCACTTTGCGGATCGGATCTGCCATTCTGTCTGAATCGAGTCTCAGTTTTTTGGGGTTGGGAGTCCCTGAGCCGTTCCCGAGCTGGGGAAGCATCCTGAATACCGGCCGGACGTACCTCCGTTATGCACCGTGGATAACGACCTTCCCCGGTATCTTCATATTTCTCACGGTGCTAGCATTCAACTACGTTGGCGACGGATTGCGGGATGCTCTCGACCCGAGGTTGAAAGACTGATGAAAAATGCTTTTAGACAGGTAAACTTCGTAAGAACCACGTCGCAAACGCAACTTGTGACGCTGCGGCGGGCTTTAGCGGTACTCGCGTGTTTATCGTGCGTATCTCTCCTTGTGGCGCTAGCGTGGAATGATTCCATTGCCTACGCAGGAAGTTTCCTTAGCCCAGAAGGTTTTTCCCTCGCGGAGGCGTCAGGTCTGGAGACGACCGGAAAGCCGGTGCTTCCTGAGTGGCCGAAAGATTTCGGACCTTCTAAGTACGTGATAGATGGATTGCGTCACCCTGGGTACAGAGCAGTACAGGGACCCGACGGGTATGTTTGGTGCTTCGTGTTAAGGGAAGTGCGAAGCGAGAACGGTGGTTTTTCGGAGAATAGGAGAGTTATCGGCTTCACCCAGGTCGGGCCAGATATCCAAACGGGTGGTTTTATAGAATTGGCTGCTCCAGCCGGCGAAGTGGTAGACGTGGATGTTTCGGCAGGGAACGGTGCTGTGGTTGTTTTCTGGGCGGAGAAAGTTGAGGATGAATACCATCTCTATTCCAGGACGGTATATGTCCAAGCGGGCGAAGGTGAACAAGCGCAGAGTGATGCCAAAAACCCGGAGGTTGGAGAACCGCAGCAAAAAAGCCCGTCCGGTAACCAGGACCGGGACGACCTGGCACCTTCAGCCGGGCTTCACTTAGGAAAAACAGCCCACCTTCTTGAGGTAAAAAGTGTGGTTACGGACGTTGCGGTCGCCGTCTCGGGCGAAGAAATCATTTACGGATGGATAGACCAGGAGGAAGGAAGGCCGGGGGTCTTCTTGTATGCAGTGGATATGAATGCTTCTGGAGATACTGCAGGAAACGGTGTGCGGATTTCAGAACGGCTCAGAGTCTCCTCCCCCGAAGTGTCGGCCAGTATATTGCGCCTTTCGCCTGCTCCCGGCGGGGCCTGGGTGACCTGGGTCCAGTCCAGAGATGTGTTTTACCAGATAATGTTGAGGGCGTATGTTGACGGAACCTTATACCCCGAAATCGAAGTATCGACCACGACCGCGCGGGAAACATATGGGCTTATAGCCCTCACCGCAGGTGAAGATGCTGTCCACCTCGCCTTCACCAAAGGCCGCATCTTCCGAGGAGAGGTGGGAAAACCCGCCGTTACGTACGGAAAAATCACGCGCGAAGGAAAATGGGTGGTAGGACCTCTGAACGTGAACCGCGGAGAAGGCTATGCAACCTCTCCCGACATCTCGACCTATGGAAACAAGATGGCATTTGTCTGGTCGGATAATCGAACGGGTCGTCTTGGCGTATACTGGGCGGAATTTACAGATGATGTCTTCGAGCCTTTAAATTACGGGCCCGTTACCTACTCCAACAAAGAATGTCTTTCTCCGGACATTTTCACGTTTTCCGATGGGACGAAGGTGGTCCTGTATTATGAGTGCTCGGGCGAAAGCGGAATGTTGGTAAAGGGAGTCACAAGCCGAAATCCCCGGCCGCCGGACTGGCGGTATTTCCTTGGTCTCGACATCGACCGTCCGCTACAAAGCATGGTGTTCAAGGCCGTAAATGCCTTAGCAGCTTCTCTTGTTATAACCTGTCTCGCGCTACCAAGCGTTGCCTTCGGTGTCGTGCTTACTTTCACAGCCGAAAAACTCGGGATATTTTCTGATACGAGAGCCGGGCGTGTCCTCAAGTTCATGTTTCTGTTTGGGTGCATATTCCTCGCAAAGTCTCAGGGTAAATGGTTCTACCTGTTCGCACCGCTCCTGCCGGTGGGACTTTCGTGGGTTTCTTTCTCTATTGCCTCGGCCTCGTCGCTACTGCTCGTGCATCATCTCAGGATAGGTTATGCCGGAATCCTGCCGAGCGCCGTAGGAGGGACGTTGTACGTGTTCTTTGATACCCTTTTCTCCCTCGTCCAAAAGGGGGTGGGGTACTTTTGAAACGGAGTCTTTACGGGTGGCTGCTTGTGCTTGGGGAGATATTCGCGGTCTTTGCACTGGGGGTACTTTTCGCCCTCCAGCGCAGAGGGCAACCTCTAGGGCAAAACTTCCCATCTTTTGGCTCTAAACTCATGTTCCTGGGATTGGTCACCGTCCTAGGATTGATAGAACGCATTGTATCCAAAGGTTCCGGTCCGCGAGGAGGATAATTAGGATGCAGCAAAAAGCGTTGAAGGATTTCTCGTACCTACTCGAAGTCAAAGATCTGAAGACGACGTTTTATACGTCCGATGGAAGAATTCCTGCGGTGGACGGCGTTTCGCTCACAGTGAAACCCGGTGAGACCCTGGGAGTAGTGGGCGAATCCGGGTGCGGCAAGAGCGTGACGGCGCTGTCGATCATGGGCCTCATTTCCTATCCTCCTGGGCGAATAGAGGGGGGCCAAATACTGTTTGAAGGCGAAGACCTCTTGAAGAAATCCCCTGAAGAGATGAGGGCAATAAGGGGAAACCGAATAGCCATGATATTCCAGGAACCCATGACCAGTCTGAACCCGGTTTACACGGTGGGCGACCAGATAGGGGAGGTCTTACAGTTTCACAAGGGTTACACTAAAGTTCAGGCCCAGGAAAAGGCCGTTGAACTTTTGAGATCCGTCGGCATTCCCGAAGCCGAGAAGCGGGTCAAGCAATATCCCCACGAGATGTCCGGAGGGATGAGGCAGAGGGTCATGATCGCCATGGCACTGGCCTGCGACCCGAAACTCTTGATAGCCGATGAGCCTACAACCGCTCTCGACGTCACGATTCAGGCTCAGATACTTGAATTGATGAAGGACATCAAAGAACGATTCGGAACGGCCATCATGCTCATCACGCATGATCTGGGGGTGGTGGCTGAGATGGCGGATCGGGTCAGCGTCATGTACTTGGGGAGGGTGGTAGAAGAAGGGACAGCATCAGACATTTTCCACCATCCGAGGCATCCTTACACCCACGGGCTCCTGAGGTCTACGCCCCGACTGGGCCAGGTGGTTGCGAGACTGCACGTAATCCCCGGTGTGGTCCCTAACCCTATGTTTATGCCCACGGGCTGCAAATTCAACAACAGGTGTGAATATGCGACCGAAAAATGCCGCCAAGAAGAACCTCAGCTGGCTACAGTCGACGGAATCCATTCCGTAAGGTGCTTCCATCCCCTGGATGGTGAAGGACAGGTGATATAGATGCAGGAATACCTCGTAGAAGTGAAAAATCTCAAAAAGTATTACCCGGTCAAGGCCGGGATATTTTCCAAGGTTAAAGCCTGGAATAAGGCCGTAGATGGAGTATCTTTCGGAATATACAGAGGGGAGACGCTGGGGCTAGTCGGGGAGAGCGGCTGCGGCAAGACCACAACCGGTAAATGTATTTTGTGTCTGGAAGAACCTACTGACGGGGAGGTCCTTTTTGAGGGGAAAAACATTTTTGAACTCGACCGCGAAGAACTCCGCCACCTGAGAAGGGAGATGCAGATTATATTCCAGGACCCCTACGGTTCCTTGAACCCCAGGATGACGGTGGGAGACATAATAGGAGAGGCGTTCACGATCCACGGCATCGCCTCAGGCAAGGAGAGAACGGAGAAAGTTGAGGAACTCCTCGAAGTAGTGGGACTCAGCCCGTATCACGCGAAGCGTTATCCCCACGAGTTCTCCGGGGGCCAGAGGCAGCGCATCGGGATTGCCAGGGCTCTCGCTTTACGACCCAAACTGATCGTGTGCGACGAACCGGTCTCAGCGCTGGATGTGTCCATCCAATCCCAGATACTCAACCTCCTCAATGATTTGCAGGACAAGTTCGGCTTGACCTACCTTTTCATCGCGCACAACCTAAGCGTGGTGCAGCATATTTCCGATAGAGTCGGCGTCATGTACCTGGGAAGGCTTGTTGAACTCGCAGATAGCGACGAGCTTTATTCTTCACCCAGGCACCCGTACACGGTGGCGCTCCTTTCGGCTGTCCCGATCCCGGACCCCGATGTCCGCAAGAAACGGATCGTGCTGGAGGGTGACGTACCGAGTTCGTTGAACCCGCCGCCCGGCTGCACGTTCCACACGAGATGCCCTAGGGCCGTTGAAGAATGCGAGAAAATTCGACCCGAGTGGAGAGAGGTTTCACCTGGCCATTTCGTTGCGTGCCACCTTGTGTGAGGATTCCCTCAATGAGTGAGAAACCATAGAGTATTTCGCACTCGGGCAGACCCGGGATGGGGTGCAGGAGTCATGTAATGATGGAGGCCACCTGGTTCCTGCAGGTCCCGTCCCGGGTTTAGTTTGTGCCGGAAGGGAAACCCCCGTATAATAGAAAAAAATAGTGGAGCTGAGATGCTCTCCAGTAAACTCGATACAGGTGGTACTGACGTGGCATCGGGAGAAATCCGCTACTACATCGAGACTTTCGGTTGTCAGATGAACCAGAGGGATTCTGAGACCATCGCGGGCCTCCTTGAAACGCGGGGGATGAAGCCTGCCGAAAATCCCCGTGAAGCCGATGTCGTGGTGGTAAATACCTGCGCAGTGAGGCAGGCTGCCGAGAGGAAAGTGTGGTCAAGGCTGGGCGAAATCGCCGCAATGAAACCCAACGGACGGGAACCGGTGATAGTGCTGGCGGGGTGCATGGCGCAGTTGCCCGAGACTCTTGAACGAGTGAAGGACAAAGTCCCGTACGTAAATGTGCTCACGGGACCAGGTCAGCTCGATAAAATCCCGAGACTGGTAGAAGAGGCTATGGACGCCAAAACTCGGGGTGTAGCTTTTCAAGGTCCTCTTGTGGCAGTGTCTCCCAGGCGAACCGAGGCGGAACGTTCCGAGTCTACCCAGGTCCTTCCTGAGAATCTTCCGAGGGTGAAAGTCCCCGGGGTTAGCGCTTACGTGACGATTATGTACGGGTGTGACAATTTCTGCACTTATTGTATAGTCCCGTTTGTCCGCGGTCCCCAGGTGTCCAGGGACCCCCGGTCAGTCATCGACGAAGTGGAGCGACTAGCACAGGAAGGGTACAAAGAAGTCACCCTCCTTGGCCAGAACGTCAACGCTTACGGGCATGACCTTGGAGGAAATTATGATTTCGGGGATCTTCTGGCAGACCTTGACAAGGTGCCGGGATTACTGAGGATAAGGTACGCCACTTCTCACCCGCGGGATTTTACCCCGAAAATGGTGGATATAATACGAGACTCGGAAAAAATCTGCGAGCACTTCCACCTGCCAGTCCAGTCTGGATCGAACCGGATATTGAAGGCCATGCACAGGGGGTATACCCGCGAGCGTTACCTAGAACTTGTAGAGTACATTAAGAGTCAAATACCAGGTGCATCAGTAACCACAGATATAATCGTGGGTTTCCCGGGCGAAACCGAGGAAGATTTCCAGGATACTCTGGACCTTGTGAGACAATGCAGGTTTGACGGTGCTTTCACGTTCATCTTCTCACCAAGGCAGGGAACGGCTGCCGCAAAAATGGAAGGCCAGATCCCTCATGAAGAGAAATCCCGGAGACTGGAGAGGCTTGTGGAGGTCCAGAACAGTATAACGCGAGAAAACAACCGGAGGTTTCTCGGGAAGACCGTGGAGATCCTCGTGGAGGGTCCCGATGAGAGAGAGCCGGAGCATTTCCGCGGCCGCACCCGGACGAACCGGATGGTCATCTGCACCTCGGGTAAGGCCGAACCCGGCCAGCTCGTACATGTACGCATCCAGGAAGTGGGCACGTGGTACCTGAAAGGGCCCATGGCCCAAGATTGAGGTTACCGGGACCCTTTTCTTGGGGATGCAGGAGAGAACGGAGGCTCTCGCTGAATTGAAAGACGCCACCCCCATGATGAACCAGTATAGAACCCTAAAAGCCCGGTATAAGGATGCTCTTCTTTTTTTCAGGCTGGGCGACTTCTACGAGTTGTTCTACGAAGATGCAGAGGTCGGTTCGAGAGAACTGGGGATCGCGCTCACGAGCAGGGATGCCGGGGAAGGCAAGAGGGCGCCCATGTGCGGCGTGCCGTACCACTCGGTCGACGATTACATAAAAGTCCTCATCGATAAAGGCTACAAAGTTGCCATCTGCGAGCAACTGGAAGACCCGGCTCTTGCGAAAGGATTGGTTCGCCGAGGCGTGGTCCGGGTCATTACGCCGGGAACCTACTGGGAGGGTGCCGAAAGCGACCGGGCTTCCTACATTGCCTGCGTCACTTTAAGTGGCGGCCCTAAAAAGGAAAAGGCAGCGGGTTTATGCGCGTGCGACCTTTCGACCGGGCAAGTCCTCCTGGCCCACTTTTCCGACGAGGGCGAGCTACCAGGCAGGGGCGGTTTTGGTGAGAGACCCCGGGTTTTCGACAGGCTCCTCGAAGAGATGGCGCGGCTTCTGCCTAAAGAGTGCGTGCTCCCGGATACTCTTTATGGCACTCGTTTTACGGAGGCTCTTCAAAAGAAGGTGCCGGGACTGTATCTATCCAGGCTTGAACAGGATGACCTTTCCGAACCAGAACGGATCGCAATGGAGATCTACGGCCAAAACGCTGCGCAGAACCTCAAAGCAAAATGCTCTCCTGAGACCTATAGAGCATTTCTGGGACTTCTAGGTTACATAAAGTCGACCCAGATGCTCGATCTCAGGCACCTCAAGGAACCATACTTCTACCTCGAAGAGGCGTTCTTAGAGATGGACCAGTCCA
This sequence comes from Candidatus Fermentithermobacillus carboniphilus, assembly GCA_018208355.1. Lineage (GTDB taxonomy): Bacteria > Bacillota > Sulfobacillia > Fermentithermobacillales > Fermentithermobacillaceae > Fermentithermobacillus > Fermentithermobacillus carboniphilus. Next base: position 203,260 of record CP062796.1, read on the forward strand.
CCAGGCGAAATCTGGAGCTCACGCAGAGGCTGCAGGGAGGCTCTTACGGTTCTCTGGCCTGGGCGTTGGACAGGTGCTGCACGGCCATGGGTTCAAGGCTCTTAAAGCAGTGGATAGAGAGGCCACTTTGGGACGCTTCCAGGATCAGGGACAGGCTCGATGCCGTGGATGAACTGTACAGCGACGCCGCCCTCCGGATGAAGATTCGCAAGTCCCTGTCAGAGATAAGGGACCTCGAGCGTCTGGTCACGAAGATAGCCTACAAGTCGTGCAATGCCAGGGACCTTGTGTCTTTGGCTTCTTCGCTCAACAGGGTCCCGGCAATAAAAGAGGCTTTGGCGCAAGCATCGGCGAGCCTTCTTGTGAGGATATCCGAAGACCTCGATCATGTACCCGAAGTGGTCGAGGCCATCGAAAAAGCCATAGCAGACGACCCTCCCGTGTCGCTGACAGAAGGGGGTATCATCCGCCAGGGTTATAGCAAAGAGGTAGATGAGCTCCGGGATCTGGCATCCGGCGGTAAGAAGTGGATGCTGGAGCTCGAGGCAAAAGAGAGGGACAGGACCGGGATAAAATCCCTGAAGGTCGGCTACAACCGGGTATTCGGATACTACATAGAAGTAACCAAATCCAACCTGGACATGGTCCCTCCGGAGTACATACGCAAGCAGACTCTCGTCTCATCCGAAAGATTCGTGACTCCCGAGCTCAAGGAAAAGGAAACCGCCATCCTGGGGGCTGAGGAGAAACTCTTCAAGGAAGAGTACAGGCTATTCTGTGAGATAAGAGATTTCGTTGAAACGCGTATCCGGCGCATCCAGAAAACCGCCCAGGCGGTCGCCGAGCTCGACGTGCTGGCTGATTTTGCTGAGATCGCTGCGATATACGGCTACGTGAGACCCGAGGTTAGCCAGGAAGGCCCCATATGCATCAAGGAAGGCAGGCATCCTGTACTGGAAAGAATTCTTCCTGCAGGGACCTTTGTCCCCAACGACCTCACTCTCGATGACAAAGAACGGGTCCTCATAATCACGGGGCCAAATATGGGCGGCAAATCCACTTACTGCAGGCAGGCCGCCCTCATAGTCCTCATGGCGCAGATGGGCTCTTTCGTCCCGTGCAAATCCTGCTCGATCTCGTGCGTGGACCGGATCTTCGCCCGGGTGGGAGCATACGACGATCTTGTCCTCGGGCAGTCCACGTTCATGGTGGAGATGTCGGAGGTATCCAGGATCCTCAAGGGCGCAACTTCCAGGAGCCTTGTCATCCTCGACGAGATAGGGAGGGGGACCAGTACCTTCGACGGACTATCCGTGGCATGGGCGGTGGTAGAACATCTTTCAGACGAAAAAAACATAGGAGCCAGGGCTCTTGTAGCCACTCACTATCGCGAACTGACCCTATTGTCCGACTTGAAGCCGGGGATCGCCAACTACCACGTGACGGTGAAACGGTCGGGCGAGGACGTTATTTTCTTGCGGAAAGTCGCACGGGGGGTATCGGAAGGTAGTTTCGGAATCGACGTGGCAGCCATGGCGGGCCTCCCGCAGAAAGTTGTCACGCGGGCAAGAGAGATCCTTTCTGCGCTCGAGGCCGAAGCCAGAAGAGGTGGTCGTTGGAAGAAAGGGATCCTGGGACAGGTCGCGTCGCGGAGCCTGGGTCAGGAGTTCTACCTGGCTACCGGCATGAAGGTACCTGGACAGAATCCTCTTTTTCTCACCCAGTCCGAACCGGGACGAGTTTGTGGCCTTAGTCCGGTCCAGGACTCGGTCCTTTCGGAAATAATGAGTCTAGACCTGGATAATATGACGCCTCTAGAGGCTCTCCACAAACTTTACGAGTTGAAAAGGAAACTCGAGGAGGGGGCAGGCTTGAACCGTGACGGGGCATAACCACAGAATACGCAAACTCGACCCTGTAATCTCCAGCCAGATAGCGGCCGGTGAAGTGGTGGAGCGGCCCGCCTCGGTAGTGAAAGAGCTCGTTGAGAACTCGATCGATGCTGGTGCACGGCGGATCATCGTAGAGATCGAGGGAGGTGGCCTCTCCTTAATAAGGGTTTCCGATGACGGCTCAGGTATGTCAAAAGAAGATGCCCTGATGTCCCTGGAGAGGTTTGCAACCTCAAAACTTTCGGGGATAGATGATCTCCAGCGTATCAAAACCCTCGGTTTTCGTGGAGAAGCACTGCCTTCGATTGCCGCATGTTCCAGGCTGACTCTAGAGACCATGGCCCAGGGAGGATTGGCGGGGGTCCGAATTCGCGTGGAGGGAGGGAAAGTGGCAGAAGTTTCCGAGGTAGGGCTTCCTCCTGGGACCACTGTCACCGTTGAAGACCTTTTCTACAACACGCCGGCCCGGCTGAAGTTCATGAAATCCGAAGCTCGTGAGAGAGAGGCCATCATCGAGGTGGTGGAAAGGCTTGCCCTGGCCTGGCCTTGTATATCTTTCATATTGAAATCAGGCACGAGGATAGTGTTCAGCACCAACGGAAAAGGGCTGCGGAGCGCGCTGGCAGACATTTTCGGCCCGGAGGCCCTTGAAGCGATGGTCCCAATGGAAGCCGCTGAAGATGAGGCCGAAAATTCGGGAAAGTTGGAACCAGGCCGAGAGCTTGGGGGAGGAACCGGCAGGCCCTCGGGTTTGAAATTCTATAAGGTTTCGGGCTTCTTGGGTCTGCCGAATCTTTACCGGAGGCAGAAGGACAGGCAGATTTTTTCGGTGAACTCGCGTCCGGTCAGGAATCAGCTTCTGGGGTGGGCGCTCGACTCTGCATTCCTCGGACTCATTCCTCCCAAAACTTATCCCGTGGCGGTTCTAAACGTCGAAGTACCTCTGGAGGAGGTCGATGTAAACGTCCACCCTACTAAAGCCGAAGTCAAGTTCAGGGATGAGAGAAAAGTGAAGCATCTTATCACGGAAGGAGCACGGCGGGCGTTATCAAAGGCCGGTTTTTCTTCGCTCCAAGGTACTGGTGAAAAATGGGACCCAAATCTTGAGGTCTGGAGACCAGGGCCCCGGGCGGAGGTGAAGGAACCGCCCGCCATTTTCGATTTCGGGGTTGCCCCGGGTAATGACAAGAATCTATTCTCAACACAGGTCCTGGTAGAAGACAGTGCGAGCGTCGGAGAACCCCGCGATGTGTCACGATGGGAAGATCAGACACGGACTACCGGCAGCGGATGGGAACGAGAGGAACCATCTCTTCCTCCAGGTTGGGAATACCTGGGTGCGCTACGTGATACTTATCTCCTGGTCAAGACCGAATCTTCCCTTTTAGTGATAGACAAGCATGCCCTGGCCGAAAGTCTTGCGTATCATGCCCTTTGCCAGCGCAAGAGTGGGTCGCAGGAACTCCTGGTCCCGGAAATGGTGCGCCTGGGACCGAGAGAAGCCGACCTTTACGAAGAGTGCGAAGTAGCGCTGGAGGCAACCGGCTTTGGTTCCCGGTGTGTGGGAAGCAGGACGATCCTGGTGAACAGGGTCCCCGTAATACTGGGCAAGCCTCTTCCCCCGGGAGCACTCAAGGATGTCCTCCAAGAGCTTTCCAAAGACAGGGAGCGTAATGTTTCACCCGAGCGTATCCTCGCCTCGGTGCAGATATCCCTGGCGGCGTGTCACTCATCAGTCAGGGCAAGAGAGCCTCTGACAAGAGAAGAGGCCCTGACTCTCATAAACGCGTATTATAGGTTCCCCAACGCGGGCACGTGCCCCCACGGAAGACCTACTGTCAAGGAGATTCCCATAAGAGAGCTTGATAGCTTTTTCGGAAGATGAATGTAAGCACATTTTAGGGAGTCGCTTTACTGCCAGAACTTCCCATGAAGATAGGCCGCGTGTATAATAACAGTGATTTGGTATCCACACGCGCAAAGGGTGAAGATCGTCAACCTTGGAGAAGGTACTGGTAATCACGGGACCGACAGCTTCTGGCAAGTCTAAGCTTTCTTTGGAGCTTGCGGAATACTACCCGATGGAGATTATCTCGGCTGATTCCATGCAGGTCTACAAATATATGGACATCGGGACCGATAAACCTCCTGTCGAAGAGAGGCAGAGGATCCCCCATCACCTGGTAGACATAAAGTATCCGGATGAACCCTGGAGCGTAGAGGAATTCCAGGTACTCGCGAGGAAGGCTATCAGTGAAATTCGGGAGCGAGGCAGAGTCCCGTGCGTAGTTGGGGGGACCGGTTTCTACATTCGGGCACTGCTTGAGAACTACCCGCTCTACGATGCTCCCCCGGATTGGGAAACGAGGAAAGAGTTGCAACGCCTTGCGCAAATGAGGGGCAACGAGGCCGTCCACGCGATGCTCAGAGACATCGACCCCGAATCGTGGCAGACTCTACACCCCAATGACTTGAAGCGAGTTATACGTGCCATCGAATATTACCGGGCCACAGGCCGTCCTATCTCAGAGAGAAAGCACCGGAAACTACCTGCGCCGTACAATGCTTTGATGATCGGGCTTCGGTGGCGCCGTCAAGAACTGTACGAGAGAATCGATAATAGGGTTGAAGACCAATTCCAGCGCGGATTCGTCGAAGAAACAAAACGTCTCCTGGAGATGGGATATTCGGAAGACCTTCCAAGCATGCAGGGTCTAGGGTACAAGGAGATATGCCAATATTTGAAGGGCCTTACCACTTTGGCCGAAACCAAGGCTCTCATAAAGCGTAATACAAGACGGTTTGCCAAAAGGCAATTTACATGGTTTTCCAGAGAAGGCGGAATAATTTGGGTGGAGATGAGCAAAGATAAGTCCTGGAACAGCGCCGTAGAAGAAGTACGTCGTATTTATGAAGGGTGGATTTCCGAGAAACTTCCAATGACTGAATGAGTATCGGAGATAACTGGAGGGAACCGTAGTGACAGCCAAGAATACCATCAACCTGCAGGATTCTTTCTTGAATCAGATAAGGAAGGAGAATACCCTCACCACCGTTTACCTCATTAACGGGTTCCAGCTCAAAGGTATCGTTAAGGGTTTTGACAGCTTTACAGTGATTCTCGACAGTGATGGAAAGCAGATGCTCATTTACAAGCATGCCATTTCGACCATAACTCCCTCAAAACCCGTGAGCTTCCAGGAAGCGCGCGAGACGGCTGAGGAAAGAGCACAGGAAGTGGAGAAGGCCCCTGAAATCTGAGACATGTAACCCATGTCAAGCGAGGTCCTGTTGTATAAATTTACGGTCTCGGGGTAACGCCGGCCGTGCGTGGCGTTCGTCGGCCCTGTCCTGTTTCCTTTCTACGTGAGACACCGCCCCCATGATGCGTCCTCCGCGGGGATAAGCATGTAAATTTTCGGAACAGGGTAAACTTACCCGTAGCGGAGGTGATAGCGTGCCAAGAGATCCAGTTTGCGGAATGAACGTAAGAGAGGGCAAGGATTCGATCAGATCTGAATACAAAGGGCAGACTTACTATTTCTGTTCCGATAAGTGCAGGTCTGAGTTTGACAGGAATCCCGGCTCATACGCGGGAGACGCCGCGAATGAGGATAGAAACAGGGCAGACAATTCCCGGAACCAGAGACTGGACAACCGTCAGCCAAGGTAAGCTATTTCAATAGCACTTCGAGGGGCCGCCTCGTGGATGGGGCGGCCGTTTTTGTCGCGGCCTCTTCGTTCCGGCCTCGTTGTGCGCCACGTGTAAGAGTTCTCGCCTATAAACCATTTTACCCGCTCCCCGCGTATAATGTCTCGCGGTGAAGGATTAACCGGCTGTGAATACTAATGCGGGGGAGGCGCCGTTTGGGTGGAGAGAAACGTCCTTCGCGCCAGCACAGGGCCAAGCCTGCGGCTTGTTTCCCACGAAAGAAGCTGCCACTACGCGGCTATACCGGAGAATGAGAATTTCTGTTCCATCCCGCACTTACAAAAGACCCCGGGCGCAGAAAGTGCCCTCGAGGAGTTGAACTCGCTGGTCGGGCTCAACAAGGTGAAAGAGCTGGTTTTTGAGATCTACGCCTTTGCGGAGGTTCAGAAGAAAAGGGAAAGAGTCGGACTTTTAGGAGAAAAGACCGTGTTGCACATGGTGTTCAAAGGCAATCCCTTGAATTCTCCGATGAAATTGGTCGGAATAAGGTCTCAGATAGCCGGATGTCCGCAATGGCTCTATCCTTGACTATCGTGCCGTTGATGATTGTTCGGAGGACATTCTGTATCATGCGCGCATCGCCATTGTTCCACAGCCACAAGAGTTCCTTTGCTTCGGACCCGATATGCTGGTCAACCTGTTCTTCCCGGGGTATTCGAGAGAGTATCTCAGCTCTTTCTGCTTCCAGAGCTTTTCGTTCACGCTCAACTCTCTCGCGGGCAAGGCGAAGATCGTTGTCAGAAATTATGCCGTTTTCGTAGGCCTGAATCTGGCGTTGAAACTTTTGGTCTATAGCGGCTTCGCGGCGTGCGAGGTCTTCGAGCAGGGCCTTTGACGCCTTCTCTAGATCGCTGCTGGAGGTGTACATCATTCCGGCTACCAGGTCTTGTAATGCCTCATACACAGTCTTTTCCGCCTCATCAATGAAGACATAGTTGAACCAGCAACCGCCGCTCTTCTGATACTGAGAACACACAAATATCAGCCTATCTTTGTTGGGCCCCTTGTTACCATATCTTCTCGATACCATCTTGCTCCCGCAGTGCCCGCATATCACGAGCCCGGATATCCTATATTTCATCTGCTTCTCACCGCCTTTCGGCATCTTTCGGGTTAACCTGGCCTGGATTTGGTCCCACTGCGCTCTACTCAGTATGGGTTCGTGAGCATTATCGCACACGATCCAGTCTTCAGGATTTCTCCAGCGCATCTTGCCGTTTTTATCGTAGTAGCGGCGGTTCCAGATGACTCTTCCAGCATACAATTCGTTTGTGAGCATGGCGCGGACCGTAGGACCGGACCACGCCTTACCTTTCTTCGTCCTCACACCTGCTTCGTTCAAGATCTTTGAAATCGCCCTGTAGCCGTACCCTGCTATAAACAAGTCCGCAGCCCTCCTAACCCATTCCGCTTCTTCGGGCACCTCAACCAAGTTTCGTTCGTCGTCAAAGCGGTATCCGAAAGGGGGGACTGCCATATACTTTTTCTTCTTTGAGACTATCTCGGCCATGTTTGTCTTCACACGGGTCGCTATCATAGCCCTTTCAAATTCAGCAAAAGCCGCCAGGATCTGGAGAACCATTCGCCCTATCGGGGTCGACGTATCGAAGTTGAGCGACGTACACACATACGCAGTATCGTGCTTTTCGCAAAGCTCGATGAAATTCAGCATGTCGAGCAGGTTGCGGGAAAGCCTGTCTATAGCCATAGTTGCCACGACAGCAACCTTTCCCTCCTTAATGAGACTTAAAAGCCTCTTCATTGCAGGTCTATTCATATCCTTGGCTGACGCACCCTCGTCTACAAATGTCTCGACATAGTCCCATCCCTGAAACTTGGCATAAGCCGCAAGCTTATTGAGCTGTGTGTCTATGGACTGCCCTTCTCGTGCCTGCTCATCTGTGGAAACACGGGCGTACAGCGCCACAATTCTGTGATGTGGATTTGACTGGGGTAGGTTTGAGATGTTCTCGTTCTGGATGCCCCTCATACGTCGCTCAATCTCCTTGTGTCACCTCTTCTATGCCTATGCTAAACGGCATCCCACGAAGCACCGGACATCTGCGCAGTTTCGGAGGCGGAGGGGCTATCTCGAAGACAATCGAGCACACGATTCTCTGGCGCGGAAATCTTGGGGGCCAGCCGATGATTACTATTTCTAACAACTTGTGCCCTCACCGGGAGAAGTGTTACCTTTACTGACGTACCGGTGAAGGACGCGGGGTATCAGATTGTCATTACCTGAACAAGCGCTACGTCGGCCAAAGTATGTTCATATGTGCATTGTTTTTTGGAGGCTTATGCATATGCTTTGGCAAAGATGGAGGTCCAGAGAGTAAGATGAATGAATCTACCGGAGGTCGCTCGTCCACACCGATTGGTTTGCCCTGTTGAATGTGCTGGGAATCACCGGGATTAGTCATGTTGCTTGCTACCACATAAAGCGTTCGAAGTGGTCGTGTTTATCGAAAGCCAAGTCAAGGAACTAGGGATGTCATTTGGGGTGGCTATGTTTCCCGCTGATGGGGATTCACTGGAAGACCTTCTGAACATCGCTGACAGGATGCTTTATAGGGCGAAAGAGAAACTATCTTGATGTTATCTTGAAAGTATCTTGATAGTCGATGTGCATACTTAGTGGCGGTAAAACCAAGTTACGCGAACTTGGTAGGAGCTTATCAAAAAGGGGGAATCCACGTGAAAAGGGCGACCATAATAGGATTAGCGGTACTCTTTACGGTAGGGCTTGCGGTTCCCGCTTTAGCCCAAGGTTTTAAGGGTGGGGCATGGTGCGGTGGCCTCCTCGGCCTCGGCCGGGATCCTGCTGCGTTAGCTGATGTCATCGCGGGGTTAGGTTTGAGCGATGACCAGGTGGCGAATATACAATCGCTCCAGCAAACTGGATTCGAGAAACTCCAGAGCATACGGGAAGCTGTGTGGAAAAAGCAGCAAGAGCTCAGGAGCATGCTGTGGCAGAAAAACCCCGACAAGAACGCCATCTCTGCCAAGTGGGATGAACTGCGTCAGCTCCGGCAGCAGATGAACGATTTAATGCAGGAACTCCGCAACCAGATGCAGAGCGTCCTGACACAGGAGCAGCTCAACAAGTTGCAGCAGAATCGGCCTTGCGGACGAGGCCGATGGGGAGCTAATGGTCAGAACCGTCCAGCAGCAAGACCCTTCAGCTCTAACTTGTAGGCGATAGCAGCTTCTAGGGCCCCAACCCACCAATATATGGCGGTGAGGCCTTGTCTGCCTCGCCGCCATGTTTTTAGGTGGCATAGTAGATGGATGGCATCACTGTTGACGAGTCAACAAAATGCTTGATACCATAACTTCATGGTCCCAAGACCATATGACAGCATGTGCATCTGTCAGCTGGGGTAAATCTGGTGGGCTCTCATGCGGACATTCAAGCAGTATGTCATCATCACGTTCGGAATGTTTGTCTTGGCTGTCGGACTGTACTTTTTCCTTATACCTGGCCAGCTGGCAGCGGGCGGGGCAATGGGTATCGCCATGCTTATTTCCCACTACATCCCTTTCCTCCAGGTTGGACAGCTCATGCTCGCCATCAATATCCTCCTTTTTCTCATAGCGTTTGTCGTCCTGGGCACCAGTTTCGGGTTGAAAACGATCTATACCAGTCTCGGTCTGTCAGCCTTGATCTGGATTCTCGAGAACGCGTATCCGCTGCAAAAACCACTGACAGACGACCTACTACTGGCTGCGGTTATGGGGACCGTCATTTCGGGTGCAGGTATGGGAATAATTTTCAACCAGGGTGCATCCAGCGGAGGCACGGATATCATAGCCAAGATAATAAATAAATACACCCACCTTGACATCGGAAAAGCTCTTCTCGTGACTGACGCCCTGATCACCCTTCTCGCAACCGGGGTTTTCGGGCTTGAAAAGGGTATGTACGCTCTCCTTGCAGTCATCTTCAACGGTTCCGTCATAGATTATACCGTCCAAGGTCTCAACGTCGCGATGCAGGTATTCATCATGACGTCGAAGCCCGACACCATCGCCAGGTTCATAATCGATCACCTGGGAAGGGGGGTTACGTTTTTATCCGGCAGGGGAGGCTACTCCGGAAAGGAACTCAAGGTTATATATACCGTGCTCAACAGAAGGGAATTCGTCTCCTTGAAGAACTTCATCAGGGAGGAAGATCCAAAGGCCTTCATCACCGTCAGCCAGGCCCACGATGTCCTGGGAGAGGGCTTCAAAGCCATAACATCAGAGTGAGCCTCACCCGGCCCGGTTGCGTCTCTTTTGGATCCGAGTAACGGGATACTGCGAAAAATCGAGAAAACAAGAGATCCGTGGAGAAAAAGGCAGATCCGTACGTAACCATGCGCTGATAATCCAGAAGGAGGCGTAACACGCGAACCGCTTGACTTTGACTAACTTTGACTTATCGTAATATATCCTTGCTGGAAAGCCAAAACGGCCTATCCAATTGAACAACAATCTTCCAGGAAGGAGGAGTTCTCATGATTAGACCGTGGAATGCTATTGCCGAGCTATCAAGGCTCGAAAGGAACATAAACTCTCTGTTTTCAGAGCTCTGGAGGGATCTCTCACCGAAGACGCTGATAGAGGAGGAACTCGGAGGGTTCCCAGTCGATGTGATAGACCAAGGTGACAGCCTGACTGTCAGGGCCGAACTTCCGGGAGTAGATAAGGAAAACATCGAACTTAATTGCACTGAGGATACAGTGAGCATTGCCGTTGAGAAGAAAAGTGATATCGTCGTTAAAGACCAGTACTGGCTGAGGCGGGAATCCTCCTTTGGAAAAGCAGTTCGCGTGATTAGGCTGGATTCGCCCGTTGACCCGACCAGGGCCGAGGCCTCACTCAAGAATGGCGTGCTCACGGTGAGACTTCCCAAGACACAGCCGTCGAAACGCGGACACAGGATCCAGATTGACTAACCTACGGAGTAACTCATGACCGGGTAACTGGAGGCCGGACTCCATCTCGAAGGTGAGTCCGGCTCCTGATTGCTAGTAACCTAAACCTAAGCCGCCTCTGGACCGCGTTCTCCCAACACGGTACACGAACTCGATGGTCTTCCCAGACTTGTCCGAATAACTGGGGTCTACAGTACGAATTATCCGCTCTGCCCCGACTGACAGCGATGCGCCGGATGCAGTAGCAACAACTGTCTTGCGAGTTTTCCCCTGCACCAAAGAGGAAGACTCCCCAGCTCGGGAATCGGCGCTATCCATAGCCGGAAAGAGTTACCCCCTTAGAGTTTCTTCGTAGTCCGATATATTTGTACTACGAAGAACGTGTGATATGATCATATCGCAAAAACATGACACCTCGTATTTTGGGGTCGTGCAGTTCGGTAGCTTGACTTCCCGTAAGGTTAGGCGAGGATTTAATGAGCGATACTGAGACAATCGTCCGGTTAAGGAGGGTCAAGTGGGAAACGACCAAGTCGGAGGGCATGGTTTAGTCTGAGGAGGGCAGTCCTTTGAAGACTCTAAAAAGGCTTTTGGCTTTCGCGCTTCCATATTGGAAGGCCTACGCTGGCGCCCTCATTATGGTCTTGGGCGTCACGGGCCTCCAGCTCATGCAACCGATGCTGGCACGCTGGATAGTTGATGGCATATACGCTAACCATCAATGGAGCCTGTTACTGTGGGGCTCTCTCGCTATGACTGGAACAGCGGCCGCCAGCGCTGTCTTTGGCTACCTACAGCGATATTGGATGTCCTGGGCAGGCCAAAAAGTCATCTACGACATACGCAACCGGCTGTACCAGCACCTGCAGCAGCTATCTTTCAGCTTTTACGATAAGGCGCAGACCGGTCAACTCATGTCGCGCGTCACTGCAGACGTAGAGCAGACCCGCATGTTCCTTTCCAATCAGATGATACAGATCGTGGCGGCGGGGGTCAGGTTCCTGGCCACATTCTGCCTCATGCTGTCCCTTGACTGGAGACTTACGCTGGTAGCCATGATCCCCGTCCCGGTGCTCGTATGGCGGGCCGAGATCTACGCTATGGTAATACGTCCAATGTTTTGGTCAATTCAGCAGCAGCTGGCAGTGCTGACAGCCACGTTGCAGGAAAACGTCACAGGTCAGAGAGTTGTGAAAGCGTTCGCCCGTAAAGATTTCGAGATTAAGAAATTCGAGCGCGACAATCTGGACCTCATGGAGAAGAACGTGAACACGCTGAGGGCGTCGGCTTTCAACGACTCCCTGATGACCCTCCTCACCGAAAGCAGCCTTGCTATCATACTGCTATGGGGTGGGCGCGAGGTAATGCGCGGGGCCCTTACCGTCGGAACGCTGGTCGCTTTCAACACTCTCATCGTCCAGATGCTCCAGCAGGTTAGGATGCTGGGGATGTGGATCAGCGGAGCCACGAGGACTATTGCAGCAGGAGATAGGATTTTCGAGATTCTGGACACCAAAGCAGAGGTCTCGGATAAACCCGGGGCCAAACCTATACCTAAAATACAAGGACGCGTCACCTTCGAAAACGTTAGCTTCGCATATGACGGTGAGCATATGGTCCTTGAGGACATAAACCTCGACGTGAAGCCCGGCGAGACCATTGCGATCCTGGGCGGGACCGGTTCCGGGAAGTCGACGTTGATAAACCTTATCCCCAGGTTCTACGACGTCACGAAAGGGCGCATCTTGATCGACGGGCATGACATACGAGATGTGACACTGGATAGCCTCCGCCGGCAAATAGGAGTGGTGACGCAGGAGACGTTCCTGTTCTCTGCATCATTGCGGGATAACATCGCTTACGGAAAGCCCGAGGCGAGCGATGCCGAGATCAGGCGGGCAGCAGAAGCAGCCCACATCGACGAGTTCATCGACAGCCTCCCTGACGGGTACAACACCATCATCGGCGAGCGAGGCGTAGGGCTTTCCGGTGGGCAAAAGCAAAGGGTGGCAATAGCGCGAGCTCTCCTCATGGATGCCCGAATCCTCATTCTGGATGAATCTACCTCCAGCGTGGACGTGGAGACTGAGATGAAGATCCAGGAGGCTTTCAACAAATTACTCGCTGATCGAACTGCTTTCATAATCGCTCAGAGACTTTCCACGGTGAGGAACGCCGACCGAATTATCGTCCTGGATAAGGGACGGATCGTCGAGGAAGGGACCCATGAGGAACTCCTTGCCAGGGGCGGAATCTACACTGCTATCTACAACCTACAGTTCAAGGGTCAAGAGGAAAACGAATTACGGAACGAATCTGCTACTGCGGAAGGTGGCGAGAAGTAATGGGATTCCACATGCATGGACCTGGCGGCGGGCGTCTGGACATGGACGATATCAGCTTCAAGGACGTCAACTTCAAGCACCTTGGCAGAACAAAGGAATTTCTGCTGCCGTTCTGGTGGCAGCTATCACTTGCCATGGTGCTGGTGGTGGCCATTGCAGCGTTGGGTCTTGAGGGCCCGGTCATTATCGGTAAGGTGGTCGACCTTATCCAGTTATCCGATACGACCAATCAGCAGCTTTATAGTTTGGTTGCCCTGTACTTCGGGGTCCAGGTCTTGATCGCGGTTCTACGATACGCGCAGACGTATATCATGTCATGGACTGGGCAGAAGATCCTGTACTCAATGAGGAAGAAGTTATTTGTCCATCTACAGGACCTGGGCCTGGACTTCTATGACAAACTTCAGGCCGGTCGCATCATGTCACGGGTCACAAACGACGTTGAGGCGATAAACCAGCTGCTTTCTGGCGGTTCTCTGAGCCTCTTGTCCGATGTAGTGACGATCTTTGGCATAATTACCGTCATGTTGCGCATGAACAGCAGGCTGGCACTGGTGACTTTCATCACGGTACCCCTTTTGTTCCTTACCATATATTCGCTGCAAGGAAAGATGACCAGGGCGTATCACAAGACCAGACGGCGGCTGGCAGACATCACCGCCAACTTGCAGGAATCTATATCTGGCATGAGGATCATCCAGGCATTTTCTCGCGAGGACCTTAACGCAGAAAGGTTCAGCAACACCAACGAGCAGAACTTCCGGGCCCAGATGGAAGCCGCACGTCTTCGGGCCATCTTCTTCCCTCTGGTCGATGTCATAGGAACCCTTGGCGTCGCGCTCGTGTATTACTATGGTGGTATACGAATGTCCTTAGGTGATACTCTGGTCAGCGTAGGGACCATCACTGTTTTCGTCAACTATACCAATCGGTTTTTCTGGCCTGTGAGGAATCTGGTAGAGGTGTGGGACTTGATTCTGCAGGCAGCCGTGTCGTCGGAGCGCGTCTTCGAGATCCTTGACACCAAACCGAACGTGGTTGATAAACCTGGTGCAATTGATCTTGGCAGAGTTCAGGGACACGTGGAGTTCAAGAACGTCACTTTCGGGTACGATCCGAGCCTTCCCGTATTGCACAACGTGAACATCGAAGCGAAGCCAGACGAGACCATAGCACTGGTCGGACCGACCGGAGCGGGGAAAAGCTCCATCATCAACCTTCTGTGTCGGTTCTACGATGTCCAGAGCGGACAAATACTGGTCGATGGTCACGACATCCGCGACGTCACGATCCAGTCGCTTCGCCAGAATCTGGGCATTGTGTTGCAGGATACGGTGCTGTTTTCTGGGACCATCAGAGAGAACATAAGGTACGGCCGCCTCGACGCCACCGACGAGGAAGTAGAGGAAGCGGCCAAGATCGTGGGTGCGCACGAATTCATCATGCGGCAACCTGAAGGCTACGATACACAAGTACGCGAGCGTGGGTCCAGGCTATCAGTAGGGCAACGCCAGCTTTTGGCATTTGCCAGGGCCCTCTTGGCTAACCCGAGGATACTCATCCTGGACGAAGCTACGTCCTCGGTGGATGCTTACACGGAACTCCAGATCCAGCGGGCTCTCGAGAAGCTCTTAAAAGGTAGGACCTCAATAGTTATCGCCCATAGGTTGTCGACTATCAGGAACGCGGACCGGATCTACGTGATCGACCACGGCACCGTTAAAGAAGTCGGGACTCACGAAGAACTTATCGCGCAAAACGGCCTATACAAATCCTTGTACGAGAAGCAGTTCGCAGGTGAGCCTGAAGACTACAAGGCCGCTCCGGTGGTGGATATGACCGAGGCAAAGGCGCGCCTGGGTGGACATTCTCAACCCGGGACTGGGGTACGAGTGGCGATGGAGAATAGCAACAGTGCTGACCATTGAAGATGCTGAACCCCTCCCGCGGGATTGGAAGAACCCTGGAGCACACTCCTCAGAAAACTTCGCAGGAAAACAGAGAGCTTTAGGCCTCCTGTAGTCCTGGGAGGTTTTTTCTTTTGTCTGGCGGTGAACTGGGGAAGACCCACGATTTCACTGTCAATGCAGCGATTTCGCACCCCTCCTGACCCCAGGCGGGTTACAGGTCATGTCTTCCCGGTATAAGGGACAAACCGAGCCCAGTATGCATCTTCTTGGAGGTCGATTCGATGAAACCGGCAGTTAGTGTAAAGGTACGCGATAAGTGGGTGCATCTGGATAGCCTGCCCGAAAAGGACCGTGAAGAAATTCGGAAAAAGATAGCTGAAATACTGACGGATGCGCTAAAGCTGCAGATTAACTTATATATCTCTGGTTGCTGCTCGAACGGGTCAAAGCACGATATGGCCGCAACGCACCGTGGGAGCGCCGTGTAAAGGTGGAGTCCCTTTTTATTCGATTTCACTGGAGAAATTAAAGGTAATCCGGGTACGGGAAAAACCACCGTTGCCCGGATAATAGGGAGACTCCTCTTCGAAGCCGGGCTTTTGGAGAAGGGGCACGTGGTCGAGGTCGAAAGGGCCGATCTCGTCGGAGAGTACATCGGCCACACCGCCCAGAAGACAAGGGAGCAGATACGGAAAGCCTTGGGAGGGATCCTCTTTATCGACGAGGCATATTCGCTGGCGAGGGGTGGAGAGAAAGACTTCGGAAAAGAGTGCATTGACTGTATAGTCAAGGGTATGGAAGACCATTCCCGGGATATGGTGTTCATACTTGCCGGATACCCAGCTGAGATCGAGCAGTTTCTCCGCACCAACCCCGGACTCCGCTCGAGGTTCCCGATCCACCTGGACTTTCCCGATTACTCAGTTGAAGAGCTGGTTCAGATAGCTTGCCTCATGCTTCAAAAGCGCGACTACAAGTTGTCGCCGGAAGCATACGGCGTGCTTGAGAACATAATCCGGGAAAAGATCGAGACAGAAACCGTTCCGTCAAACGCGAGGATGGTAAGAAACCTCATCGAAAAAGCCATAAGGAGGCAGGCTGTGCGCTTGGTGAGGGAGGGCGCGTTCAGCCGGCAAGATCTCATGCTCATCACGTCCAAAGAATTGCTGGAAGCTTCCGTGCGTTAGTGTATAATTAAGCTGGGATTTCCCCATAGGCCAGAGTGAAGGAGATGACCTTTTTGAAGCAAAACCCTGCCGCGGGACAGGGTGAATGGGTGATCCTCGCTGGCATCAGGAGTCATGACCTGGCGGGTAGGGACGATACGTTCGTGCTCTCGCCGGATGAATCCATGCAGGAGCTCTCGAGACTGGTTGAGACGCTTGGCTACAAGCCCTGCGCCGTCGTATTTCAAGAACGGCCTGCTCCAGACCCCGCCACGTACCTCGGAAAGGGAAAGGTTCAGGAAATTGCTTCCCTGGCATCTTTGAAGGGCGCCTCTTTGCTGGTCATCGACGGCCAGCTATCGCCTTCTCAATCCAGGAACCTAGAGGACGCGACCGGTATCAGCGTCATGGACCGGACTGAGGTAATTTTGAAGATTTTCGCTGCGAGAGCCAGGACGCGGGAAGGAAAACTTCAGGTAGAGCTTGCGGCCCAAAAACATGCGCTTACCCGGCTGGCGGGACGAGGGAAAAACATGTCAAATCCGGGCGGAGGCATCGGCACGAGAGGACCCGGTGAACAGAAGATCGACGTGGACCGGAGGGTTATCCGGCAGAGGATTGCGTCCCTATCGCGGGAAATCCAGAAAGTGGCGAAAGTTCGTTCGGAACAGAAAAAGAAAAGGCGCGAATCAAAGATTCCCCTTGTGTCTCTGGTGGGCTACACAAACGCGGGAAAGTCGACGCTTTTCAAAGCGCTGACCGGTGAAGAGGTGCTTTGCGACGATAAGCTCTTCGCAACCCTGGACCCGTGGACAAGGCGCTGGGTACTGCCGTCCGGTCAGGTGGTCCTCCTTACTGACACCGTTGGGTTCATTCAGGGGCTGCCCCACGAGCTAGTAGCTGCGTTTCACGCGACTTTGGAAGAATCGCTCGATGCCGAGCTCTTGATCCACGTGGTAGACCTGTCTTCCCCCACCTGGATGGCGGAAACACTGACGGTAGAACGGGTACTGGCCGATCTCGGGGCAGGGCAGCGCCCCAGGATTACCTGCTTTAACAAAGTAGACAAGGTATTAGACGTGGACCTCGAGGCTCTCGTAAAGCGGTATCAACCTGCCGTGGCGATTTCGGCCTTGAAAGGCACGGGGTTAGACGATCTCTCCAGAATGGTCGGAGAACATATCCTTTCCGGTAGCGAGACTGTATCGTGGGAAATCCCCTACTCCAAGTGGGACGTCCTTTACGAGATACGGAGAACCGGCGCGGTCCTCGAGGAAAAACACGGACCTTATGGTGCGACCGTTAAGTGTAGGTTGCCTTCTGAACATGCTGAAAGGTTCAGGCAAAAACTCTTTGGGGTGCAGTAATGTTGACAGGTAAGGCATTGGGGCAGGGATTGTGGCACGTAACTGGAGTTTCGGAGAAAACTTTCTCTTTGGCCCAAAAATGCATTGAGAGACTTGGTGAGGCCTGGTCCCGGGTCGATGATCTCGTACTGGCCAACCAGGCGAAAGTCCTTGACGGCTTCATCCGCGAGAAGATATCCCTGGCACATATGTGGCCTTCCACCGGCTACGGGTATCAAGACGCAGGCAGAGATGGCCTTGAGAAACTGTACGCGAGGATTTTTGGCGGGGAAGCTTCCTTAGTGCGCCTTCATTGGGCATCGGGCACACATGTCCTGAAGACCGTGTTGTTCTCGGTATTGAGGCCTGGTGACGAGTTACTGAGCGTCACAGGCATCCCTTATGAGACCCTGTGGCCCATAATCGGAATGCGAGAGCGCCCGGCCAACACGGACCGAGATTCTAGAGGAGCCCCTTCCTCTCCGGGAAGTCTTCTGAACTTCGGTATCCGCTACAGGGAGACACCATGTCTTCTCGAGTTTGAAGATAACAAAATCGACGCTGCCGAGCTCGAGCGAAGCCTCGCCAGGCATATTTCCCGGCAAACGAAGGTGATCTTCATCCAGCGGTCAAGGGGCTATTCCCGGCGGAAAAGCATCTCCACCGGGACCCTTCGAAAATTCATGGAGATCATGGACAGAAGGTACCCTGACATCCTGACCATCGTTGACAACTGCTATTGCGAGTTCACCGATACGGTGGAACCACCTGCCTTGGGAATATCCATGACCGCGGGATCGTTGATCAAAAACCCGGGTGGGGGACTTGCTCCCGCAGGCGGGTACGTTGTAGGGAAAGAAGATTGCGTCCGTCGAGTGGCTGAAGCCCTTTATGCCCCCGGGCTTTCGGGAGAGGTGGGAAGCAATCCCTATGGTTACAGAGACCTTTATCAGGGATTGTTCCTTGCGCCGAAAGTAGTCGGGGAAGCGCTCAAAGGGGCGTCTTTCGCCGCGCTGTTTTTCCATGAGCTCGGTTTCGATGTGAGCCCAGGACCATTCGACCAAAGGAGCGACATCGTACAGTCGATAACTCTCGGGAGCGGGGAGAGACTTAAAGGTTTTGTGAGGGGAATCCAAGCAGCATCACCGGTAGATTCCCACGTTACCCCTGAACCATGGGACATGCCAGGGTACGAACACGAGGTCATTATGGCGGCAGGGACTTTCGTACAAGGTTCTTCCATCGAGTTATCTTGTGACGCTCCATTTGTTCCTCCTTACACCGCCTACCTACAGGGAGGACTCACTAAGGAGCACGTCATAATCGCCTGTATGAGGGCCAAGGAAGCCCTCGAGAATGGTGGGCTTTTAAGCTAGTTGAGCCGTTGAGACGCTCAAACAACAGCATTCGGCACAGTGCTCATTGCAGTGATCTGTAAAGCCCTATGACTTTGCCCAGAATTCTCACGTTGCGGGAGATTATCGGCGCCAATTTCGGATTCTCCGGTTGAAGCCTGATGGCGTCCTTTTCCCTGTAGAAGGTCTTGACCGTCGCTTCGTCATCCACAAGCGCCACGACTATGTCACCGTTTTCGGCGGTTTCCTGCTGCCTGACGAGAACGTAATCTCCATCGAGGATTCCGGCTCCGATCATGCTATCCCCCTCGACTTGAAGGAGGAAAACATTATCAGTTTTCACAAAAGAGCGGGGGAAAGGCACAAAGTCCTCTATGTTCTCAACCGCCAGCACCGGGACACCAGCCCGTACCCTTCCTACAAGGGGGATCATGATGGCATGCCCTGCAACGTTTTCGCTCGATTCGCCGACCAGATTGAAAGCCCTCGACTTTTGGGCTACCCGTTTCAGGTAACCCTTGCGTTCGAGGGTGCGGAGGTGGTTGTGCACGGTCGCCGTGGATTTGAGCCCAAGCTTCTCACCGAGCTCTCTCACCGAAGGGGGGTAACCTGTTTCCCGTATGCTTTCCTTAATCACCTCAAGGACTTTGGCCTGCTGTGCGGTCAATTTCTCCATGAATAACCTCTCCTTACTTCATTTCACTGTGGAATTGACCTCAGATTTTCCGGCGTTCCTAACCGAGTTTACCACGGGAAGGAAGAAAAAGCAAACGAAAGTTTGCTACGAACAAGCTTACACCAGTCCCACATAGTCGCTTCTACCCGGGGAATGCTATTAAAGCGCATGTTACTGATGGATTGCGTCGACATGAGAAAACCGTTCACCAAGAAGAAGGAGGTGCCGGTCACAAGATGAGAGAACCAGAATTTGGCGAGGAGATTTCAAGAGAAACCCCGCCTGTTAAAAGGTCGAGGCCTACCGAAATTCCCTGCTGGGAAGAGGAATATGACCCTTACCTCGGCGAAAAGTTCCTACCTGAGGCTTCCGAGGAAATCGATGGAGAAGCCGAGGTGCCTGAGGGAGTGGGGGAGGACTGGTACTGGAGAGAACCGGACTACTGGCTGGAGGAGATGTGGCTGTGGCCTCCGGAGGTTCCCAAGACGCGTCCCAAAAGTATCAACGATATCGAACCTTAGTAACCAAAGTGCCGCTCCGGACATAGGCTGAAGAGGAGCTGCTTTAGTCAAAGAATGCCACTGTTTGTCCGGAGGGAGAGGAGATATGCCGGATACATCTTTAGCCGAGGTTTGCGTCTTTACCTGGGCGGGCGAAAGGCAACTTGTCCCTGTTTACGAAAAATTTCTTACTCTGGCCAGCCAAACAGACTCCCTTGAAGAGGCCACAGAGCTCGTTTCGATTCAGCGGGAACAGATTGGCGACTGTACTGAACTTTTGTCTAGTTTGGAGGTAGAATCGACCGGCGGGGTCCTCACCATAACAATCCCGGAAGACTTTGACGCTATCCTGGTACTAATCCATAACCAGGAAACAACACTGTTGGAAGACGGATATCTGAGAATAGATCCACATGTTTCAGAACCGGTTGCACGAGGGATAATCGAACGTGTCACCAGGCGACAGGCTCGTCAGCTAACCCTCTTAAAACGCATAGCGGAGAAGCGAGGGATTGAGCTGCCACGGAGAGTTGCCCCTCCCGGCCCTCCGGCGCCGGCCCCAACTCGAATTGAGTATATAGTTCAGCCGGGTGATACTATGTTCCTTATTGCCAGGCGATTTGGGGTTCCGTTGGAGGCCCTCATTAGGGCAAACCCGCAAATACGTAATCCGGACGTCATAGTTCCGGGTGAGGTCATTGTAATCCCGCGTGGGCCAGCTGTGCCTCCTGAAATGCCACCGGGACCGCCCGAACCTGTGCCGGGGCGGAGGTACATCGTTAGGGAAGGAGATACCATGTTTTCGATCTCGCAGCGTTTTGGCGTAAGCCTTTCTGAACTTGTGGCTTTCAACCCGCAAATAAGGAACCCTAACCAGATTATCCCGGGACAGGTGGTATTCATCCCGGCAGAGAGAGCCGTCGGCTAACGCAGTAGCGGGGGTTTGAATGAAGTTCAATAGTGACGCCCGCCGGGTGCTTGGCCGGGGGCGGTTCTTTGTATTTGTGAAATCTCAGCAAGAAGCGTGTGCCGAGCTATTTGATGATCCGCCGGGCACCGATATACTTTTTGTAGAGATCAGCTGAGAAATCAGGGCGCTCACGGTCAAAACTGTTTATCGTCACCCCTGTGCTTCCCGAGTGAATGTATAGCGAGTCCCCGATGTAGATGCCTACATGAGAAGCACCCGGCCTGTAGGTCTCGAAGAAAACGAGATCACCAGGTTTGAGATCTTTCCGGTCTGCCACGGGTTCCCCTTGTTGGTACTGCATATCGGCATCCCTCCGAAGAAAATAACCATTCATTTTGAAGCAGAACTGGGTGAATCCCGAACAATCAAAACCATAGGCTGTTGTCCCGCCCCAAAGATAGGGGAGACCAACGTATTGCTTGGCCGTGGCTATGACTGCGTCTGCGCCCTTCTTTTCGGAAAAGACTGATGAAATATCAGGATAGAGCTTCAACCTAGATGACTCTATCCAGACCTTTTGACCACCGGGGATGGAGAGACGGGTCCATTGGCCTTCTGTACCTGAAACTGGAAGAACAGTGCCCTGGACTAGGTTCTGGGTGAACATAGGTTGCCCGCCCGGCTTGTCCAGGGCTTTGGCCATTTTTGCCGTAATGAGGGCTACCTGCCCCTTCCAAAAGGAGTCTAGGACGCTCTTGGAACATACGAAGATCCCCTGAGGGTCGACCCAGCCCAGATAGTTGTCGGCCATCTGTGCAAGGTACCAACCGTCCTTCCGGTCGAGCAGTTTCAGTACGTCCCCCATCCTGGCCTGGGTAACGGTGTGGGAGTTGCCTACGCTTCCGGGGCCGTCTCCTAGGTCGATGACGGGCACCTTCACGATGGCAAATATGCGGTCACCAAAAGATGCTGGTGGGAGGGTTTCTATTTGATCTATTACCTTTGAGCCTAGGGTTGCACGTATTTTTTCTATAAGGGCCTGTTTTAGGGATGCATCGCTAGTCTTTCCCGTGAGAGTAATAGTTCCATGATCCACGTTATACCGAACCTCGAACACACATTCCCGTTTATCCAGGTTAAGCGAACCCAAGAATTCGGTCATCAATGCATCGGCACGAGACTGAATCTGGGCGTCCGATATGACTGTGTTCCCTGAGTTCGTACTACAGGCCCCGAGCAGAAAACTCGTTACTATAATGATAAAGGCCCCTACCGAAGACAACCTCCTTCTGTACCGGAAGACCATTAGAATCACCTCACCGAACATTATCCCTAAAATACAAGGCTTCGGGTTCCGGAGTATCATTAGTTTAATAGAGCCTATGCAAACCCTCAAATCAGACGCATAATGAACGTGAGGTGCTGGCCGCGGTAAAGGCATGAAATCATGCCCTCGCAGGGCAACATGCTGATTGCAGCGATGCTGTCCTATTCTGGAGTGATGGGCTTTGAGATCAGCGTTCACGGCATTCGCATATGGCCTTCTTTTAACCGGATTTGCGACGTTCGTGTCATGGGCAATCGCCCTACGGGGCTTCGGCAACTTATATTACCTAGGCCAACTCCTGCCGATTTTTATGACCCTCTACCTGCTCTTGGCATGGATCATCCACCTGAAGAAAACTGCCTTTTTGCAGCCTTCGCGGCTACGACAAAGAGAAGACACTTCCCTTGGACAGCGGCGACATAACTCCGGGGAGTACCTCCCGGAGCAGAAAGTTTTTGAAGGCGAACTTGTGCAAAAGCTCAGCCTGCATAACGAGAATGGGTTACTGCCCGGGAGACCGGCAGACGAAGACAGCGCGACAGAACAGTCCACCTGCCCCCCGGCGCTGATTCTGGTCTGGTCGGCCTGCCAGTTGGCGGCACTTGCCACTGTCCTATATAACTTGTTCGGTATAGGAGCAACGTATTTCCGCTAAGATGCTCTGGTGAGTATCTTGCGGTACTGCTCTATCTCAGCGTCATTGCCCAGGACAAAATGACCTTGGCTGATCTCCACCCATTTGGGCTTGTCTTGTGAGTAATCATGGCATCTAGGGTCATAGACCAGGATCTTCTTCTTTTTCTCGACTCTCGGATCCGGTATCGGGATGGCGGAAAGCAGGGCACGCGTGTAAGGATGCAACGGGTTATTGAAAAGTTCCTCTGTTTCGGCCAGCTCTACGAGACGTCCCTTATGGATGACGGCGATACGATCCGCGATAAAACGCATTACCGAGAGGTCATGCGAGATGAAAAGATACGTCAAGCCCCTGGTTTTTTGGAGTTCCATCAGGAGATTCAAGACCTGAGCCCTGATTGAAACGTCCAGAGACGAGATGGGCTCGTCGGCAATGATGAACTCGGGCTCCATGATGAGAGCGCGGGCTATTCCGATGCGTTGGCGCTGTCCTCCCGAGAACTCGTGAGGAAAACGAGATGCGAATTCCGGCAATAGGCCGACCTCCAAAAGGGCTTTCCTAACCTTGGCTTGCCTGTCCTCTTCATCTTTATAGTTCCCGGTGTTGTAAAGCCCCTCCGATACGATGTAGTCGACCTTAGCCCGCTCATTTAATGAGGCCATTGGGTCCTGGAAAATCATCTGGATCTTCCGGGTGATCTCTTTATCCAATTCTTTCGGGATCACCCCGTTGATCTTCTTACCCTTGAAGATGATCTCCCCACCGGCCGTCTCGTTTATCCTGACGATGGCACGGCCTATAGTAGTCTTGCCGGAACCTGTTTCGCCGACAAGACCGAAAGTTTCGCCTTTATATATCTGGAAACTGACGTCTTCTACGGCTATAAAGGGCTTTTTCCCCTTGCCTTTGAATTCGACTCGTAAGTTTCTCACGTCAAGCAATACTTCTCTCTTATGGTCTGTCATCACGCATCCCTCTCGGACACACGGTATTTCGCCCGCATGGCTTGGATTATTTCTGGCGGTTCCACCTTGGGAGCCCGAGGATCCAACAACCATGTCTTGGCATAGTGAGTAGGAGTCACCTTGAAAAATGGCGGGCGCTTCACGAAGTCGATCTTTAGTGCATACGGATTGCGGGGCGCATAAGCATCTCCCTTTATCTCTGTGAATAAGTTAGGCGGCGTGCCCTTTATGGAATAAAGCGGGCTACCCTTGCGTCCCAACTGCGGAAGTGATGACAAAAGAGCCCATGTGTAAGGGTGCCGCGGATCGTAGAAAATTTCTTCTACGGTCCCGTATTCGATTATATCACCGGCGTACATGACCGCCACCCGGTCAGCCACATTGGCCACCACGCCGAGATCATGAGTAATGTAGACAATCGTCAGACCCAACCGCTTCTGAAGCCTCCGAATGAGTTCCAGGATCTGTGCCTGAATAGTGACGTCCAATGCCGTGGTGGGCTCGTCACAGATGAGGATGCGTGGATTGCAGGCTATCGCTATGGCGATTACAACTCGCTGGCGCATGCCGCCTGAGAACTCATGGGGATACTGACTGTAGCGCATCGCGGGGTCGCTGATGCCGACTTCGTCCAGAATCTCAATGGCTCGCTTCTTAGCTTGTTCCCCCTTCAGGCCCTGATGCAGTTCCAAAACCTCTTGGATCTGCATGCCGACCGTACGCAGGGGGTTGAGGGCTGTCATGGGATCCTGGAAAACCATGGCAATCTTCTTGCCGCGGATCGTGAGCCACTCGCGTTCAGTCTTAAATTTGGCGAGGTCCTTGCCTTCGAACATGATTGAGCCAGAGTCGACCCAGCCATTGGCATCAAGCATACCTATGAAAGTCTTGGTGAAAACGCTCTTTCCTGACCCGGATTCACCGACGATAGCCAGCGTTTCTCCCTCATACAGGTCTAAGGAGGCTCCCCGAATGGCCGTCAGTATCTGTCCCCGCAGGCTGAACTTGACTACGACATCTCTGGCAGACAATATCGGAGCGTCCATCGTATCGCCTCCCTAGAAGTGATTTCGCGGGTCGGAAGCATCCGAAAAAGCGTTTCCGATCACGTAAAAAGAGATGGTTATAAGCGAAAGAACTGCTGAAGGAAAGATGAGCTGGTACCTCAGGCTTGGTGACATCATGGCCTGACGTCCCTCGTTGACGAGGTTGCCGAGGGATGGAGTATCGAGCGGCAGCCCAAGGCCTATATAAGTTAGGAATACCTCCCACCCGATGGTGCTGGGAATAGCGAGCGCCATACGCAACACAATGACTGAAACCAAATAGGGCAGGAGGTTCTTCGTTATGATCCGGTAGGTGGGAGTTCCTAAGCATCGAGAAGCCAGGTTGTACTCACGATCTCTGATGATTATGATTTGGTTTCTGACGAACCGGGCCATACCAAGCCAACCAGTTGCACACATGGCTAGTACCATGGTCTGAAAGCTCGGCCTCATGATGTAGGTGAGAAGCATGAGAACAATAGTAGTGGGTACGTTGTTGATGATGTTGTAGAGCTCAGTTATAAGAGCGTCTAGTTGTCTAACGTACCCCCACAGCGCCCCTACGGTAATGCCGAAGCATACCTCCCAGATACCGACGAGAATCCCGATTAAGAGCGACGTCCTTGTGCCGCTCCATACCCGGGACCAAAGATCCTGTCCGATCGAGTTGGTGCCGAACCAGAACTCCTTACTCGGCGGGTGGTTGCGGAGCTGGATGCCGGTGACAGGGTCGGTATAGATCTTCGTCGGGTCCTTTTGATTGGGCAGGAATGGCTGAATGAAGGTGAATGCGAGAAGACCTATCATGACGACTAGGAGCGAGACAGCAACCTTATTCTTCATGAAAACACGTACCGTTGAACCCCAGTATGAGTAGTCCGAGTAACCTATGCGTTCAGCAGCCTGCTCGTCAAATTTGGCAAACGTGAAAAGATCTTGTTGTTCAACAGGCTCCAGGATCTCCCTCTCGTTGGACATCACCTTGACCCTCCTCGTCTCTCAAGTTTAATGCGGGGATCGAAGATGGCCATCAAGATGTCGCCGAGAAAGAGGCCGAGAATCCCCAGTGTGGAATAAATTAGAACCAGCGTCTGAACCAAAGGGTTGTCTTGGCGCTGTATAGCGTCGACCAGAAGGCCTCCCATTCCGGGGATCGAGTATAGGGATTCAATGTAAATGGAACCAGAAATCGTAAGTAGTACGGAGGTAGGCAAGTACTGCGCCATTGGGACAAAAGCGTTCCTCAAGACGTGCTTTATCATAATCGCCGTACTAGACATCCCTTTGGCTCTGGCAAGACGAATGTAGTCCTTATTAAGCTCGTCTACCATGAAGCGCCTCATCCACATGGCATACCCCGCTATACCGCCCAGCGACATAGAGATGATGGGGAGGATCCAGCTTATTGGTCGGTCTCTGTCGAACAGGATGGGCAGTTTGGTGATCTGGGTGACGTAAAGCTGTATGAAAAGGAGATATACCGCCGACGGGACTGCGTTGATGAAGACGATATAGCCCGTCCATACCTTGTCCCAAAAACGACCTTTGTCCCGGGCCTGCCATACGCCCATACCCAGGCCCAGCACCAGCGAAATAGCGATAGCGGAAAGACCAAAGGCGACCGAGTACGGGATCTTTGGGGCAAGAATCTCGCGAACGGGGACCTTGGGCCGATAGACAATTGAGGTACCGAGATCACCGTGGAGAAGATCACTGTAGAAACGGCGGAGCTGGACGTACCACGGATCGAGAACCCCGATGCTCTTGAGTATTGCTTCTTTTTGTTCTGGTGTAAGCTTGTCATAGCTCTCGGCGAAGTAACCTTCAACGGGAAGGAGACGCATAAGTAAAAAGACAAGAGTTATGACGATGAACACAGTGACAAAGGACTGCCAGAGTCGCCTTAACGCGTATCTAAGCATCACAGATCAAACCCTCTTCTTGGTTCCATGCTTTCTTTCCATTTGACAGACGAAGGATGCTGCTATAGCCGTAGCATCCTGAGGTGAATCGGCCGGTAGAGGGGGCCAAGTGAAAAGATCAGTGCGATCTTTTCACTTGGCTTTCGTTTCCTTACTTGCTCGACTTACCTGCTGCCTCGAGGGCTGCTGCCCTATCTTTCTGCCACTTCTCGTAGAGGCTGTTGTAGGTGTCAATGTCTATCGGTTTGTCAAAGACTACTTGACCCTTGAACCTAAGCTCTGATACACCAAAGGGTGCATACGGCGAGGTGAAGGGCTCTAGTTTGGTCGCCATATAGCCACCGCCGCCGACAGCGTACGGTATTACAAAAGCTTCGTTAATCAAGAAGGCTTCTGCTTTCGCGAAAAGTTCGTACCTCTTGCCGATATCGATAACTTCAGCTTTGGCGGCATCAACCAGGTTTTGATACTTTGTCTTCCCGTTAGCTTCGGTGTATCCTATAGCTTTCTCAGGCCAGTTATAGGTTCCGCCCGGATAGAAGGGATCGGTATACGTTTCAGGATCAGCATAGTCCGGACCCCAGTTGCATTCCTGCAAGGCGTAGTTCCCTGAACGCCGGGTGGCGGTGAGGAAGTTGGTTGGCGGGAAGCCTACCGGGATGATGTCAATGAAGTCCTTTCCCAGAAGATCCTCCAGCTGCTGTTCAATGACCTGGACTCGGTTTGTCCAGTCGGTACTGGCGGTGTTATACGGCATCATGACTTTGACCGGGAACTTGGCTTTGCCGGCCAACTCCTGCTTTGCCTTGTCGCGATACTGAAGGGCCAGTTCCTTGTTGAAGCTATCCCTCGCTGAGATCTGGGCAAGTTCGCCTATCTGGGTGTAGTCCTTTCCACCGTACGCGACGAAGTTCTTGGGGGTGATGGTGTTGCTAAGTCTTCTTTCGGGATTATAGGGCTCGGCTGTCATCATCGCTGCTTTGCGGTCGAGAGCATGGAAGATTGCTTTTCGGAAGTTGACGTTGTTGACAGCGATCTTCCAGTTCTCAGGCTCATACTGTTCGTCGAAATGTGGGTCGAAATTGAAGGCGTAGAAGTAAGTATAAAAGTTTGTTGGAGCTGGAATTACTATCTTCTTCTTGGCCGGGTCGTTCATCCACCCGTCGAGGGACGCCGTGGGAATCCCGGTGCCGCTAATCTCGCCCCGCAAGAAGAGCTCTGGGGCCAGGGTGCTTGCTTCCTTGTTGTACTTGAACTCCAGTTTCTTAATGAAGACGTTGCTGGCATCCCAGTACTTTTCGTTCTTAACCATCACGCGTCTGTTCTGGGGCTCAAACACCGACATGATGTAAGCGCCATTGTATAGGATGGTCTTGTTATCGGTACCAAACTTATCGCCGACTTCCTGGAGGAACTTTCCGTTTACAGGCATAAAGCAAACGTAGGTGAGCATCGTCAAGAAATAGGGAACAGGCTTCTCGAGAGTGTACTGGACGGTGTACTTATCGAGGGCTTTAACACCAACCTGGGAGAAATCCGTGATTTCCCCTTTGTAGTAGGCCTCGCCGTTCTTGATGACGCTGTAAGCCACGTTAGCGGTTTTGGAGGCGTTTTTCGGGTCGAATACATATTTCAGAGCATCGACAAAGTCCTGGGCAGTTACTTCGGCATATTCTTTGCCTTCCCAGGTAACCCACTTTACACCCTTTCGCAGATGGAAGGTATAGGTGAGCCCGTCAGGCGAAACTTCCCATTTTTCGGCCAGCGCCGGTTTCAAGATCCCGAGGTTATCGTACTCAACGAGAGTATCTATGGCGTTGGCAGCGACGGCTTGTTCAGATGTGGAGGCTGTAACCAGATAGTTCAGGGTCGTTATTTCGCCAGAGTATACAGTGTAGTAATCTGCAGATGTCCTGGCTGCTTTCGGCTGTGTGGCCTGCTTGGTACAACCTGCGAGCAGCATGGCCATTAACACAATGACCGCAAAGAGTCTCTTCATTGAAACACTCTCCTCTTACAGAATCTAAAATTGCGAAGCGTACGGGGGAGAAGAATGTCCTCTGTCCTTGCGAACCACCTCCGTATCTTGAATTAGGTGGTAAGTGAGCACCTAACTCCGGCTTAAACTCTATTCAACGCGCTCAGTCAGAATCCCTTCAGTTATGAAAAAATCTGCTCATCAAAGATGAGCAGGTCTTTAGCCGAGAATGGAACGCACATTCATTGCGAGACTCTGTACGTCCTATAATATTTCTTATGTTAACTAGCCGTTATCAAAAGGGCCCCTCTTGACGGATCGCCCTAGTATCTTCTACGGATGAAGCAGTTTGAAGATCAACGTACCGGTCCTCTCGACGACCCATGGAAGCAGGATCGCGGGCTGCCAAGAGATAATATTCCCTAAACCTCAGAGGGATGCCGGAGGGTTTGCTATGGAAATTATCGATGCGCACGTACATTCTTTGCCCAGAGGCACCATGGATGGCGGCGAAACTGACGTCAGGCTGGAAACCGTCCTTTCCGGACTGCGAGCCCGCAACATCACGCGGGCGATTTTCGTGCCCATAAACGACGCCTGGTGGCAGCCGGTCGATGAAATGAACGACTACATGGTAGAAGTCGTCCGAAAACACCCATCTATAGTAGGGTTTATCGACATCGACATATCGAAGGCACATCTTTATGGCGGAATCGAGCGGCTAGAAAAAGATATTGAAATGAGGTATTCATCTGGCCTCAGAGGGATTAAAGTGCATTTACAGAACTTGGGCGTAAATGCCGACGACTGGAGGCTTCTTCCGGTTTACAGACTGGCGGGGGAGCTAAATATACCTGTCATGTTACACTGCTATCCGGGATCTGGCCCCGGACTGCTCGAAAACTCAAGTCCTCTATACATAGAAAAAATGATAAGAGCCTTCCGGAACACCCATTTCATCATCTCCCACCTGGGAGGCATACCTTATGTAGACCTCCTGCCCCACCTCTATCACGACAACGTGCGCTTTGAGACATCTGGGGTATTGCCCACGTTAAAGAGGTACCTCGGGACGGAGAGACTTTCACACTTACTGAATGATATTGGCTATGAGCGGATCTTTTTCGGCTCTGATTTCCCGTCGTGCGACCTGGATACCCAGATAAGCATCCTCAAGGAGATTGTTCCGAGGGAGCAGTGGAATAAGGTCTTTAGCGGCAACATCCTCGAGTTCGGTAGGGAATTTGGGTGGTGGGTAGAAACTGCCGATTGCGAGAATACTGGTACTATTTTGTGAACTGTCGGGATTTAAATTGAGTAGGCTGCACGCCGGTTAAACTCTTGAATCTTTCGCCAAAGTACCGAGCATCGTTATAACCTACGGACTTAGCAATTTCCTTCACTTGAGCCGAGGTCTCGCTCAGTAGGCCCTGTGCTGCCCGAATTCTGGTTAGCGCAAGATATTGCGAAAAAGTGACGCCGATCTCCCGTTTAAAGAGCCTAGAGAAGTAGTATTGACTTACGTGCATCATGTCCGCGATTTCTTCCAGCCTCAAAGGAGATCTATAGGACTGTTCTATAATCCTCGCCGCTGCGTGAACCAAACGCGTACTCCCGTGGAGCCTGAATCTTGCCACCGCCGAAGCAAGATGCTTTGCCACAGCGAGTACGACCTCTGCCGGGTCCATGTCATCCGTCCCGTGCGACGTTCCATTAGACAGGATCTGCTTTATCGACATCTCCGTAGCAAGGGGAGCCAGACCTGAAGAACAGGCTGCTTCCTCGAGGTAACCGACGATCTGGTCTAGGTCGCTTTGCGGCACGTGAGACGCCCGTACGGCCGGCGCCAGCCTTTCGACCTCTGTAACATCACCAGCCGATATAGCATTGTAGATTCCCTCAAGTATTGCACTGTAGCCTGCCGGGCGTGCTCCGAGCAACGCTCGAGTCATCCTCCCTCTTTCATGCTGAAGCTGCCGGTGGCACTCGAGGCAATCATTGAGGGCCTTTTGCAGGGTTTCAGGGCGCAGGGGCTTGACCAGGTAATCTTCAGCCCTGACCGCTATGGCCTGTCTTGCATACTCGAACTCCTCATAGGCGCTCAGTATAATTATGTGTACGTCGGGTAATGCCGCCCGAATCCTCCTCGCGGCTTCAAGTCCGTCTACATTCGGCATACGTATGTCGGTCAGTACGACATCAGGCTGCAAGTCAACGGCCAGTCTTAAAAGTTCCGCACCCGAGGTAGCTTCGCCGACAAGCACGAATTCGGGGCAATGTTTCGTTACAACCTCTCTGATGAACCTTCGGACAATGGGCTCGTCGTCGGCGATAAGCAATTTCATTGTGAATCTCCTTCTTGCCTATCCTCCCGTGGAAGATTCAGCTCCCAGCATAGAGTAACAGAAGTCCCGCAGCCTTCCACGGAATCGATCTCCACCCTACTGGACGCGCCGAAATAGTATCTGAGCCTCTTTACAACCGCCAGGAGCCCATGGGATGGGCCTGGGATTGCACTTCCGCTTCCATGTATCTGCGATCGCACTTCTGCGAGTCTTTGAGCACTCATTCCGGCGCCGTTGTCTACGACCGAAACAACGATCCTGGAGCGGCATGTCTTCGCCGCGATCTTTATATGCCCCTTCCTCCCACTAACAGGGAAGCCGTGAATGATCGCGTTTTCCACCAGCGGCTGGAGCATGAGGGCTGGCACACTCACGGCGAGGACTTCTTCCTGGCCAACCTCGATCTCATAGGAAAAATAGTCGGGGAACCGCTGCTTCTGTATGTATAGGTAATTCCTGATGTTTTCGAGTTCTTCTCCCAAGGTTACAAGTTTCCCAACTTTCCTTAGAGAAAAGCGCAAGAGGTCTGAAAGCGCGTAGACCAGCCTGGAGGTCTCAATTGAACCTTCAAGCACCGCTGTTTGAGCTATGGTATTTAACGTATTGAAGAGGAAATGGGGGTTAACCTGCGCTTCTATCAGCTGAAGCTTGGCCCGCTCAAGTTCAGCTTCGGTCTCCGCCCTTTGCCGCTGTTCTTTGAGCAAACTAGCCCTGAACTCCTGCAGTTCCATTTCCCGTTCAGCCATGAGGACAGTCCGGGCAAGCGTATCAGCCGTGACGCGCAGAAGTTCGGCGGCGGTTATGAGCCTATTCTTGCTAACACGCCTCACTGAACTTAGAAGGGAAAGGAGCTTTTCTTGGGGTACGCGAGACGCGGCGGCAAGATCATCGATTGCAGCGAGAACCGATGCATCCGCAGGTCCTAACGAAACATATCCGCATAAGACGCAAAAGATTGTGAATCCGGAAACTACAACCGGAGCTTTAACGGCTACCAGCCCGTAACGACACTGCAACCAGCTGACTCCAGATATATCTGCCTCGACTCTGGAAATGAATTCGCATCTGCCAGAACATAAGCTGCAAAACTGGCAGAACTCAGGTAGATTGCCCTGGACTAGCACTTCACCTGACGCGTCCGTAAAAGTTACAGATAACCCGGTAACGGTGGTGAATTTCTCCTGGATCTCGTCCAGGTTGCTTCTGTCCAACAGCGTGCGATTCTTGTTCCAGCTTGACGTCCTGCCCGAAAATCTCTCATCGAACAGGTCGACCCGGAGTACAGGGCTGGTAAACAGCAAGAATCTACACGGGGTCGCGAAAGGATTGTACATCTCATGGGTGCTGCCGGGAGGTACATGGACCCATAAACCAGGTCCGAGAGTCAGCGCCTTGCCGTTTACCACCTGGATACAGGAACCCGATAGTCCGTACAGCACCTGTTCCTCGTTGTAATGATGGTGCGGCTCATCGTGGCCATTCGGGTAAAGCGTACAAGACCCCAGGCCAATGCTGCTGGGGCCCTCCGTATCGCAAAGCTGAAGCCACTCTATCTGGCCCCATTCAAACTCCTGTCCCATAATTCGCCCTGAGTCGAGCCCAACACGCACTGTCGGGTTAACCCCCATCTTAAAGACGCAACTTCCCTTCGCTACGCTGCACCAAGCTTAGCAGGTGTAAAGCTAATCCTCAACAACATTTCAGAAGTGATCATCGAAGCCTCCTCGCGTAGGTCAGCTCGATCACCTTTATCATTTTAAGTAATGCACGATTGACAGGCGTCGGGATGCCCAGTCTTTCACCCTCTCTTACAATTGCTCCGTTGATGACATCCACTTCCGTGGGCCTCCTTGCGATCACGTCCTGGAGCATTGAAGATATGTTTTCGGCTGTAGATTGGGCTACGGTCAGACAGCGCTCCAACGGGTCGCCCTCCAGGGTTATACCTTTTGCCCTGGCCACCTCCACAGCTTCGGATACGGCCATAGCAACCAGTTCGCGGCCAGGCTCGAGAGCGGAAAGTTCGCCGTTCCTTATGGAAAGTATGGCAGTGAGAGCATTGATTCCCACATTCACCAGAAGCTTACTCCAAATGAGTTCCTCGACGTTGTGAGCGGCCCTGGTTTCAATGCCAGCTGAGGTCAACGCCTCGGCCAACTTCCCTACTCGCTCAGACATCTTCCCCGAGTATTCTGCAATCACAGTTTCTCCTGCGCCAGCGTGTCGAACTGCCCCAGGGCCAAGCACCGTCCCGCCGTGCGAAGTGACACCTACGATGACGCTCTGCGGCCCGACAACCGACGCTATGATATCGCCGTTTCCCAGGCCATTTTGTAGCGTCAGTACCATTGTGTCCTGTCCGATTATCGGGAGAGCGCTGCGAACTGCCTGAAGAGTATAGGGGCTCTTAACCATGATGAGCACCAGGTCCTGGATGGGAAGCCGATCCACGTTCTCCCTGGCTTCTACCCACACTATTCGGTCCCCCCCTACCCCTGTCAGCCTGAGCCCCTCCCTATTTATCGACTCAACGTGTTCCTTCCACACGTCAACGAGCGTGACTTCGTGACCCGACTCATGCAGAAGGGCTCCTATGATACATCCCATAGCCCCTGCACCGATAACGCAAACCTTCACGGCAGTAACCGTCCTTTCAGACCAACTCAGAAGTCTCCGAACAAATCTCGATCCGCCCAGTCTGGCTGGCATCGTCTATCAAGCAGGCCCGATTTCCGACAACACCTTCTCAAGTTCTTCTTTCTTGATGGTGAATGAATGTTCCATATCAGGGAACGTACCCGTGTTGACTTCCTCGGCGAACTTGTTCAAAGCCTGTACGATCGAGTCGCCGACGTTAGCGTAGCGCTTTACGAACTTGGGCATCATACGGTCGTACATGCCCAACATGTCGTGGAATACCAGCACCTGACCATCGCACCAGGGCCCCGCGCCGATCCCGATGGTCGGGATACCGAGTTTTTCTGTTATGATTTTTCCGATCTGTGCCGGCACGCATTCTATGACTATGGCGAAAGCGCCTGCTTCTTCCAGAGCAACCGCATCGTCTATTATTTTTCTGGCCATCGCAGCGTCTTTCCCTTGGACCTTGAAGCCTCCCAACGCAGTAGCAGTTTGTGGGGTCAAACCGATGTGCGCCATGACCGGGATGCCGGCTTCTACCATAGCTTTTACGACGGGAGCCACTGCGACTCCTCCTTCGAGCTTCACACAATCCGCTCCGCCCTCTTTTAGGATCCGGTTCCCGTTCCTCACGGCATCTGCCACACAGGTGTTGTACGAACCAAACGGCATATCTCCTACGATGAAGGTGTGCGGGGCTCCCCTAACAACGGGCTTGATATGATGTATCATGTCATCCATGGTTACCGGAACTGTACAGTCATACCCGAGCATCACCATCCCCAGCGAATCGCCCACCAGTATGAGCTCGATTTCGCTTTTATCAACGAGTACGGCCTGGGAATAGTCATAGGCCGTCACCATCTTGATCTTACGACCGGCTTTCTTAAACTCCTTAAAGTCTGGGATAGTCAGTTTCTTTTTGTCCATAAGCTAAGACCTCCGTTCAGTTTTTCGTTGCTAAGAAAGATCGACTAGCGCAACGTATCGCCTCCTGGGCGCCAGAGCGAGGCACCGCGTCTGGGATAATCAGAGCAGGACGTTCTTACGGTAGCCTCGCTCTCCGGCGTCGGCAATCAAGAGAGACCCAAGAACTTGAGGATACTGAGGGCGTACAGCCGGGTAGTCTCCATAAGCTGATCGATATCGACCCACTCATCGGGCTGGTGAGGGACCTCTCGAACCCCCGACCCTGTCACTACGACAGGTACACCTCCCCATGCCTGAAGGAACGTGCCGTCGGTCGCGCCGGGTACTCCGTCGTAGACCGGTTCCTTGCCCGTCAACTCCCTGTAAGCTTCTGCCACGGCCACCACTATAGGTTCATCTTTCGCTACCTCGGTCACGGGCCTATCTTCGATCCAATCGAGTTCGATCCTGATCCCCTGGGTATCTTCCTGCTCGATCGTTGCGGCTATCTTCTTTAGCTCTTCAAAGATCTGCCTGTGATCCTGCCCTGGCACCGTGCGGATGTCGAGAGCGATAGAGCATTCGGCGGGGATGACGTTGAGCTGCCCTTCTCCAACGGCGGGAGCTCTCACCACCGTCGGGGTCAGGCTCGGGTATCCCAAGTACTCGTGACGACCAAGTCTGGCAACCTCTCTCTGTTCGAATTGCGCCACAGCCGAAATGAACTTGGCCGCCCTGGTATTCGGGTTAACTCCCGCATAGGGCATGCATCCGTGCGCCTGTTTCCCCCGGACCGTAACAAGGACCCGCATAGCCCCCTTCTGGGCCACGCAGATCCTGTTGTCCTCCGGCTCGCACACAAGGGCTCCATCGACGCCTTTCGTCCAACCTTTCCGGATCATGTCTTTTACCCCGATCATCATGCCTTCTTCGTCCACGGGGATTGCCAGGATGATCTTGCCGGGGAACTCAATTCCGGAAGCCATTATGGCCTTCACAGCCATGATGGCGGAGGTGATCCCGTTCTTCGTGTCGCAGGCACCCCTTCCGTATATCCTGCGACCGACTATCTCAGCCCCAAAGGGGTCGTGGGACCAGAGAGCCCTGTTGCCTGGCGTGACGACATCAGTGTGCGCTTCGAGTAAAATGCACTTACCGGGTCTTTTGCCTCTCAGTATCCCTATGACATTTGGCCTGCCCGGCGCGACCTCCTCCACGTGCACCTCGAGTCCCATGCCTCGCAAATAGTCGGCGACATAAAGTGCGACCTTCTCCTCGTTGCAACCGGGCTGGTCAGGAATGAAGACGCTCGGTATTTTGATGAGGTCACAAAGTAGCCCGACAACCTCTGTTTCGTCTATGTGCTTCAATACCTGCTCTCTCAGATTCATGTGGTAGTCCCCTCTCAATCGCCTTTTTGTCACACACCCCAGAATTTCTTTATGGTTTCTAACTTCGGCGGAGGAGTCAGGTAGGAAACCAGCAGCCCGACCACTCCGCTTATGACCATAGTTGGGACTATTGGGTGAAGGCCCATGGGTCTGGGAAGTTTCGAGGTAAACCATATGAAAGATGCTACACCGGAAAGTTGGGCAGCGATCATACCGGCTGCATTAGCTCGCTTCGAATAAAGACCCATGAGTAGCGGCCAGAAAAACGCGGCCTCGAGTCCGCCGAAAGCAAACAGGTTGATCCATACTATGGTGCTGGGCGGCTTGATGGACAGCGCCAAGACTAACAGGACGATCGCCGCGTTCATGGCCCGGCTGAGCTTCTCAATCCTCTTCTCGTCGGCATTGGGGTTCATGTAGTTTAGATAAATATCTTTAACAATCGTCCCTGCTACGTAGACAAGCTGGGAGTCCACGGTCGAGATTATGGCAGCAAGTGGTGCTGTCAGAACCAGCGCGGCACCGATGGGATGTAGCACTTTCATGGCAAGGGTGGGTATGACCATGTCGGTTACCTTTACGTCAGGTACTATTGCTCGGGCGAACGCACCGATGGTATGCATTCCCAGCATAAGTAGGCCAATGACCACGGTCCCGATGACGATGGCCGTGTGCATGGCCTTTGAATCTTTGTACGCCATTGCCCTGACCGCCGTTTGAGGCAACCCGAGGGTCCCTATACAGACGAGCACCCAGAAAGAAGAGACCCAGGGTACGGATATGAAATTCTTCACCCCGTACGGAGTAAGGAGGTCGGGATTGACGCTCTTTAAGTTGGAGATAATTGCACCTATTCCACCGCCTGCCTTGACCGTGGCAACGAACAACGCTATCGTTCCTATTGACATGAGGGTACCGTTTATCGAGTCATTCAGGGCTACCGCCGTGAAGCCACCCAGTACTAGGTACACCATGACGACGATGCTAAAAACAACGAGGCACCAAACGTAGTTGAGTCCGGTCAACGATTCGATAATACGTGCCCCTCCCAGGAACTGGGCCGCTATAGCCGCCACCAGGAAAACAACGATGAAGAAAGCAGAGGTAATGGTCAAGAAAGCATTGCCTTCATACCGTTCTCTGAGGAAGTCGACGACCGTTACTGCACCTATCTTACGCCCTACGATGTTGAATCTCTTACCGAGCACCCCGAGGGTAACGTACATGGCGGGCAGCTGTATCATCGCAAGGAGGACCCACCCAAATCCCTGGTTATACGCCATACCCGGTCCACCTAAGAAGCTCGAACCGCTAGTATATGTGGCCACGAGAGTCATGGCAAGGACAAACCCCGGTAGTGAGCGCCCCCCAAGGAAGTAGTCGGTGACAAACCCTGCTGAACTTCCTCGCTGCTTCAGCCGAGAAACGACAATACCCGTGCCTGTAAGGATGACAAGATACACAAGGAGTAGTACAGTGAGAACACCGCTATAAGTCATTTCTTCACCCCCTGTCCAGCCTGGGATTGGCCGCCATCGTCAAGAGGGATATCTTTGAAGTAAATCTTGACTGCGTAGTATGCGGCAAAGCTGAAAACAACCCAGCCCATCACGCAGCTCCAGAAAAACCAACCAGGCAATCCAAGGATGAAACCATATTCGCTCGGGGACTTCGATCCGAGGCCATAGGCAAAGCCGTACCACCAGAGTATGTTGAGCACCAGAAGAATGACCATAACCCAAGTTTCCTTGTTGCACTGCTCAAACCGCGGGTCTTCCTTGAAGTTCTCTTTCACGTTATCCCTCCTCTGGATCTGGAGTCTGGTACATGAGCCCGGTAACGCCCGTGAACTTACGTTCCTCGCACCGAAAAGACACAAGAGATACTATCTACTTTCAACCCCCTCCCTTTAAGCATCTTTCTCCACTGCAGTTCCACTGCTGTTTCCCGCTGCTATCCACGTCGCCAGTCCTGCGACCAGCGACGGAATAACCCAGCCTAATCCCTGCTCCCCTCCGGGAACGGCCGCAATGTACCTGTTCAGGAAGGTTATGAGTGCCGTTAAGAACCGGTTACCTTCGACCGGCCCGAACCAAATGAGCAAAGCATCCACCCAGCCCAGAATGAGGCTCGTCCATGCGGCAACGCGGATACAAGCTGCATGGCGGTTTGACCGCCATGGCTGTAGAAGACTGTAACCGATGGTTAGCACTATCGACGGAGGATACGTGATGCTGAATAACGGTGCCGTGAACTGAATAATACGACTGAGCCCCATGCTTGAAACGAGCATAGAAACGGCGGAAATGCCGACAGCAGCCGCATTGTACGAAAGCCGACCCTTGGTGAGTTCCTCGATATAAGAAGATACACCCGCATTGCAGCCGATGGCGGTCGTGAGAGCTGCAAGCAGCAACCCCAAGTTAAAAAGGGCCCCGCCTACCCGCCCCCACAGACGCATAACGACTGAAGCGTAAAGGTCTGCATAGCGAAGCTCTTCGAACTCGTGCCCGGTGCGAGCCCCAACAAGCATGTGGCCCAGGTGGGTCAGACAGAGGATACCGATTCCAATTGCTGCGGTTAGCATAAGGTATCTAAGCTGATCGCCTTCGTCCTGTATCCCGCGTCCTTTCAGGTCGAACATGATCAAGCCGGCAAATGCCAGAGCCACAAGAAGCTCGCTAGTCTGATATCCGCTCACAAACCCCCACGATAACGCATTGTTGCCGTAACTGGGCTCTGCCCATCCACCTATTGGATCCAGGACTCCCTTCACGATGATCGCGAAAACCAGCACAAGGAGAAACGGCACCAGGAACCGACTCATCTTGTCGACGATATCAGAGAGCTTTGCGAGGAACCAGTATGCAACCATGTAATATGCGAGCTGGAAGACTATCCGTGAAACCACGTTATCCCGCGAGAAGCCGAATAACGTGGATAGGGCATCCCAAGACGCGGCGCTCATGCGCGGGATGGTGAAGAGCGGCCCGATAATGAGCATGGCCGGCAAAGCGAAGAGATACTCAAAGGCCCGGCCAACGCGTTTGGCCATGGTACTCAGGCTTCCGCCGCGGGCAACTGCGTAATACGCGACCCAGGGCAGAAAAAGTGCGGTTGGAAAGACTCCGAGGTATACCTCCAGCACATCTCGCCCTGCCATCTTCCCCCACGTGACGGGCCAGATCATGCTGGCGCCCCCGAAGTGCATTGAGAATATGGTTCCCCCTATTGAAATCAAGGCGAGCCACGTCAGCCCCTTGCGTCCCTTGGGATCGCTGATATGTTTTTCCTGTTCCATACAGTTCGACACTCCATAGGTGATAAGTGTTATTGCACGTACCGCTGCTTTGAATCGGGCCAGACCACTCACGACGACCGTGGCCTGCCGGTCTGGACAAAGAGGCACCGTTTCACGAAGTTCGCCCATCTTGCTATCAATCCTGTCGAAAGAATTGCTGTATATGTGGGACAGTTTTGCTACACAACTCGGTAACAGTTACCAGGTAGGGTTTCACAGGGCATGTTGGGAGAAGCCTCTCTCATACAGACCTCAGGGAATCTGCCAGCGGCATGGCCAGACCGAAAGCGAGCGGGTGTTTGGATGGCAAATGGGTCTTGCAAGGGCTATTGGTTATGAGGTGGAATACAGGTCAGAGTCCGGGGTGGATACTACCACGCCCTCTCGGCGGGGAGAAAGGGTTTCGTAGAATAGACTGAAGGTTGAGGGAGACGGGTGCTGGCTAGGGGTACCCGGTCGAGCGGTGGACATGTTGCGACAGCGACGTCTCCCGGCCTATAGTTTAGTTTCCCTGGACACCCTGGAGGTTTGCTTCCAGGTTTACCTGGTACTCGTAAATTATCTTGCTAATGCGACCTATCTCTTCAAACCCTGCCTCAACATCATGGTGGCCCTTGGACATAATCGCCACGATATAGGGGTGACCCGCGTAGACCACGCCCACGTCGTTGGCCACGCCCGCTACGTCACCCTCTTTGTGGGCGACCACGACTTTGGAAGCGATGAACCGGTTGAGACCGGTGTTCCAGATAGTATGGGCCAGATCGTACATGAGTTTTTCGCCCTCGGGGTTCTCATTTGCGAACAATAGGGCGGCCTTCATGTACGTCGCCATGTCCCGGGGCGTAGAGACATTCTGCCCGTCCGGATATACGACGGTGCCGCCCAGGTCAGCCATAAACCGGGCGATGTTCTCTTTGCCCAAACGCCTCTCGAGCATCTTCCATGCCACGTTATCGCTTTCAACAATGGCTTTCTCACACAGCTCGCGTATTGTGAAAGTATCGTAATCCTTGGCCGTAAACTGCAAAGATCCAGCTCCAGACCTCCAATCTCTCGAGGCGATGTAAGTCAGGCGCTCGTCCCAGGAAATCTGCCCTTGAGACACAAGATAACTTGCGTAAAGTACTACCGGTACCTTCACTGTGCTAGCTGCCGGAACCCATAGGTCAGGATTGACTCCGAAGGTCTTACCAGAGGTAAGGTCTTCGAAGTAAATTCCCCATTCCTGGCCAGTTGCCTTGTTAAGGTCCTCAATGTAAACCTCAAGCTGCTTTTCTAGAGGTTCATAATCCGGGTTCCACCTGTGCTCGTTGTCCTTGACCCGTGCCAGGTGCTCTTCCCCGTTTCGTTCCGGCGATACTTTCACATCTTCCTCGCTAGAACTGTGGCTATAATCATCTGAAGCCACGCCTTGCTGCCAGGGCGCGGCCCGGGCTAGACTTTCACCCTTATTACCCGTTTGTCCTTTAGGAATGTGTCCCCGAAAACCTGTAATTCCACCAAATACACCAAATGATATTATGAGCGCCACTGCGAGTAGCTGTTTCACGACGATTGGCTTCATCTTTTCCACCTCTCTTCTCTTGGACAAATGAAAACACCGACTATTGAGACATTTTATCATAATTATGTAAACATCACCAGCATGGTGTAGGGTTGTTCTCTGAAAACGAAGAAAAACTCCCCCAGAACCTAGAAACCAGGAAAATAGAACCGGAAACAGCAGGTGATCTAAGGTTCCAATTCACCGTCGCGGACAAACGCGTTTTGCTCTCAGTCCGGGCGTTCTTTCATGAGTACTTATGACACCAAACACTGTGGGCCCCAGCGGGTTTTTCGTCATAAGAAACTACGTATTTGGGCGGGGATTCTCTAGTACATACGGGCATCGCGACGGGACACCTGGTTTGAAACTTGCAACCGGGTGGTGGATTGACTGCTGTGGGAACAGTACCCTTTAAATAAATTTCCTCCTTCGATGCGCGATTTTCCACTCTGGGAATGGCCGAAAGCAACGCCCTGGTATAAGGATGAAGCGGATTTTCGAAAATGTCTTCTGTAGGGCCAATTTCAACGATATTGCCGAGATACATCACTGCAATGCGGTGGCTTACATAATGAACCACCGCCAAGTCGTGGGAAATGAAAAGGTAAGTCAGCCCAAATTCTTTTTGGAGGTCTAAGAGAAGATTGAGCACCTGGGCCTGAATGGAAACATCCAGGGATGAAACAGGTTCGTCGGCTACGATGAAAGATGGCCCCACGGCTAGAGCCCTGGCTATCCCAATTCTCTGTCTCTGGCCCCCGCTAAACTGTCTTGGATAAAAATCGATATGCTCCGGCTTCAAGCCAACCTTACGCAACAGTTCGACGGTTTCTTCTTCCCTCTCCTCCAGAGGTACTCCACGCTGCTCCAGAGCAACCCCGATTATTTGTCTCACGGTCTTGCGCGGGTTTAAAGAACTATAAGGATTCTGAAAGATCATTTGAATCCTCTTCCTTTTTTCATGAATGGCTCCTTTTTCTTCTGAAGACTTTTGAGAAGAGGCTGCGCCCTGATCGACCCTGACGCCGTCAAACCAGATTTCTCCCGCAGTTGGGGCGTAAAGCCCCACAATTACACGGCCCAGGGTACTTTTACCGCAGCCAGATTCGCCCACTAAGCCCAGAGTTTCACCCTGATATATATCGAGGGTAACCCCATCTACAGCTTTTGTGACTTTCTCGGAAGCCCTTCCTATTATCCGCTCCAAGAAAGTGGGCCTGTGGTAGAAATACTTGTGAACATCCTTGGCTTTCAGTAGCAACATGGTGTCTAAATCCGATTCGAAAGGTTTCTTTGGGAGTTTATTCATGTCATTGGTCCTGATCCCTATCATGATCCACCACCATGTCCAATTCTTCCTCGAGAACCCGTTCCTCGAAGACTTCGTTGATGCGCCACCGCTCACACCTTACTTTTCTTCGCCCGTCAACAGACATAAGTCTCTGGTTCTTTAGCCGGCAGGTCCTGGCACGACGGCTGCACCGCGGGTAAAACGCGCATCCCGGGATCGAACCTGTGAGGTCAGGCACCTGTCCGGGAATGGACGTCAGGCGCTCCCTTCGTTGAAAACGTGGGAGGCAGTTCAAAAGGCCTTGTGTATACGGGTGCAGCGGATTCGAAAGGACTTCATCTGTCGGTCCTTCTTCGATAATTTGGCCAGCGTACATTACGGCGATCCTGTGGCAAAACTGGGACGCCACAGCAAGGTTATGGGTTACCAGTATGATAGCGGTGCCGTTATCCTTGTTGATGTTCGCAAGCAGATCCAGTATCTGTGCTTGTATGGTAACGTCCAAGGCGGTCGTGGGTTCGTCGGCAAGTATCAGCTTAGGCCGGCAGGCCAGAGCTATGGCGATCATTACCCGTTGCTGCATGCCGCCACTTAGTTGATGGGGATAAAGCTCGAGGACGGTCTCGGGAGACGGAATCCCCACTCGCTCTAAAAGTTTAACCAGCTGCCTTTGTCCGTCTTCCGTCCGATTCCATAGACCGTGCACGTTGAGGGCTTCCTTTATCTGCGTCCCGATTTTGTGGGCGGGATTCAACGCAGACATAGGGTCCTGGAGGATCATGCTCACGGTCTTTCCTCTCACTTTCCGGACTTCTCCTTCATCGAGCTCCAGAATATTTTGCCCGTCTAAGATTATTTGACCCGAAGTAATCTTCCCGGGAAACGGAACAAGACGCATGGTGGCAAGGAGAGTGGCGCTTTTGCCGCATCCCGATTCTCCTACCAGACCGAGAATCTCTCCTTCTTTAACCTGTAGGTCTACTCCCCTGACCGCTCGAACAGTTCCATTTTCCGTGGGGTACTCAACCCTCAAATCTGCAATAGCGAGTATCTCTTTCGGTCCTCTTTCCACCACGTAGGCCACCTCCCTTTCCGTTCTTTCGTAACGAGGTAACATCAAAAATCAAAATGTGTGGAAATAATCCGGGTTCAAGACGTCTCGTAATGCTTCGCCCAAAAGGTTAATGGCGAGAACGAGAATAACTAAGAAAAGTCCGGGCAGAACCGACAGCCACCAGGCATTCAGTATGAACCGGTACCCATCCTGTATCATAGAGCCCCAAGCAGGCACTCCCGGGGGTATCCCTATGCCGAGAAAACTCAACGAGGCTTCCATGACTATCATTGTTCCCATACGCAGAGTGCCGACGACAATGAGAGGATTAATCATGTTTGGAAGAATCTCCGATACCATGATCGAAAAGTTGGACCTTCCCAGAACTCTGGCCGCTTCCACATATTCTCTAGTCTTTTCCGATAGAACTCCCGCTCTTGCCAACCTGAAAAACTCAACCCATCCTTTGAACGACAATGCCCATATCAGGTTCCAAAAACCTGGTCCAAGCATTGCCATGGTTCCAATAGCGAATATTAGGTATGGAAAAGCCAACAAGACTTCGGTAAACCTGGATAGCGCCATATCAAAGACGCCTCCATAATAACCAGCTATCATCCCCAAAGTCCCGCCGACTACGGTTGAAATCGCAACAGTTATAACTCCCACAAGAATGGATACGCGGGCGCCATAGATTATTCGTGTGAACACATCTCGTCCCAGGTGATCCGTGCCCATGAGATACCTTCCAGTCAAGGATGGTGGGATGAGCCTCGCGTTCAGGTTTATTTCATCAGGGGCAAAGGGTGTAATGTACGGGGCGAATATTGCGGCAAGCACGAACACAGTTGCGATAACAGCCCCAATTACAGCCGAAGGGTTCTTCCGAAACCGCCTTATCATCTTGCGGGTATTTTCGGCCCAAAGACGCATTCGTATCCGAAAGAGAAAGCATCTGGTTTGAACATTTTTTGAAGATAGATCCTGACGGGTCATAAGTTTCGATTATCCTCCTGCCTACGTTCACTGTTTCGGCTTACGATCCTTTTTCCATGGATATCTTGGGATTCAAATAGGTATAAAGGATATCCGATGTGAGATTCATCAGCACAAAAGTGAGCGCATAAACCATAACGGCTCCTTGAACTAGCGAGTAATCACGGCTGAATATACCGTCAACCACAAGCCTTCCCATTCCCGGCCAACTGAAAATAGTCTCAACTATCATGTTCCCGCCGAGCAAAGTGCCGGTCTCAAGACCTGCTACCGTCACAGTCGGTATAAGGGCATTGCGAAGAGCGTGTTTGACGATGACCAGATGCTCTGGGACCCCCTTTGCTCTGGCAAACATCACGTAATCTTTTTGCAGAACTTCAAGCATACTGGATCTGACAACTCGAGTAATGACTGCCGCGGGAGCCGCGCCCAGAGCAACAGCCGGTAATATGAGGTGCTCAAGACTGTTCTTG
The DNA here is from genome assembly GCA_018208355.1 of Candidatus Fermentithermobacillus carboniphilus. Classification (GTDB taxonomy): domain Bacteria; phylum Bacillota; class Sulfobacillia; order Fermentithermobacillales; family Fermentithermobacillaceae; genus Fermentithermobacillus; species Fermentithermobacillus carboniphilus. The sequence goes on from CP062796.1 coordinate 247,818, forward strand.
AGGGCGGCCAGGTCCCACGCTAAAACGGAGTCCAGGACATAGAGTCCTGTTCTTTTAGGCGGAGTAAAACCGTAATCCGCACGACCTGACGTAGGCAAGATTCCCAGATTTACCGAGAAAATGATGATTAGCACAATACCCAGCCAGAATGCCGGCACCGAAATGCCGAGAAAGGCTCCTGCCGTGCTGGCCCTATCCATAGCAGAATTGTGCTTTACTGCGGATAATACTCCTACGGGTATCCCTATAAGAAGCGCAAAAAACATGGCGGCAATAGCCAGTTCGACGGTTGCAGGCAATGCTTGGAGTATAAGCTTAGATACATTATCAGCGCGAGAAATGGAGTATCCTAAGTCGCCCCTCAGAACCCTCGAAAGATAGGACAAGAGCTGAATGTGGACCGGTTGGTCTAGGTTGAATTGGGCTTTTAAAGAATCGATATCCGCCTGAGTCACGTTAGAACCTTCACCAATCATGATATCAACGGGGTCTCCCGGGATTAGCCTCATAAATAAGAAAACTACGATGCAAACCCCCAACATGATGGGGATGGCTCCAAGTATTCTCTCAAGTATCCGTATCCCACGCATTTTGCATCATTCTCCTCTATGGACGGTAAAGAGGTTCAAAGGAGACATGTGGTCAGAAGCCCGAAGATGGGCCAGGGTTGCCTTTGAAACGGCTATCCGGCCCATCATCAGCCACACTTTTACTTGGAAGGTACTTTCGCTTCGATGCCGGCTTCCTTCAGAAGTGCGATTGCTTTTTCGGGATTATACTCGTAAGGCCTCAAGTTCTCGTCAAAACCAAAACCGCTGGGTAAAAATACGGTTGCAAGTCTGCCTGCGTTATCGCCGTAGATGGAGTTGAGTATTGTATCCCAATCAATGGCGTAGTTAAGTGCCTTGCGGACTCGAACGTCGTCGAAAGGAGGTTTTTTGTTGTTCAATTCTATGCCGTACACTCTTGTGCCTGGCACTGACTGGACTACTACATTCGGATCCGATGCCAGACTCTTTGCCATATCTGGTGGGAGCTTATCGATAATATGGACTTCGCCTGCTTTCAGGGATGACACTCGAGTGGCAGGATCAGGCATCATCCTGAAAATCGCTGTTTTCACCGGGGCTGGGCCCACAGGTGGAAGGTCTGGTGAACCGCCATAATAGTCGTCGAACCTCTCGAGCGCGACCTGGTCACTGAGGTTTCCCTCTTTGAACTTAAATGGGCCAGTGCCTATGGGCTTTTCGGCAAACTTATCATCGCCCACTTGTTTAATATAATGTTCAGGGACGATCTGAAAATGTGCCAGAGCCTGAGTGAAAACGGGGAACGGATTCTTCAGAGTAAACTTAACCGTATAATCATCCAGTTTTTCCACTCTTTCTACCGGCCCCAATAGATCCTTTCTCGGTGAAGTTTTGCCCGAGATTCCGTTCTCACTGAGTATCCGCTGGAACGTAAAAAGCACATCATCGGCATTGAGCAAGTGGCCGTCGTGAAATTTTACTCCGTGACGGATCTTGAAAATGTAGGTGGTTGGGTCAGGGGTTTCCCAGGATTCAGCGATTTCGGGTACTATTTTGCCGTCCCAGGTTCTGGTTACCAGAGCATCAAATATGTTCCGGATAACGGTCTCAGTATCCCTGTCTCGGTAGTTCCCCGGGTCGAGCGTCACTATTTTATCTGTACCCAACCCCACTACCAATGTGTCTCCGTCTTTCAGCCTTACGTCGTGTAGATTGATCCGGGAATCCATGGATATGTGCCAGTTTTCAACTTGACTGGATGCGGCGCCGATTTCTTTAAGATAATATCCGAAAACCCAAGGAGCATCTTCATATATAATCGCCTGAGCCTGCCGATAAAGGTCTTCTCTGGTGGCCTCATCGGTAGCCGCAGTTGCCTGTTGCAATACCTGGTCAAGTTTGGGATTTGAGTAGAAGGAATAGTTGCCCCTTCCATTGGTGGTCAGCTTGGGTATGACGAGGTCAAAAGGATCGAAGTAGGAACTACCCCAGTCGGTCAAATACATCTGGCGACTGCCTTGTAAAAGCTGTTCTTTCATGGCGCTCCATTCCCAGACTCTAACCTCTGCGTTGATGCCGATCTTACGCAGATCAGCTGCTACTGCCTCAGCTTCATCCTTTCTGTTGGCTTCGGTATCGATGACTATAGATAGAGTCGGTCGCTTCTCTTTGGCCTCTTTCGTCCCGCATCCGGCAACTAAAAGGAGGGTCAACACCAAGAACATGGCGGCAAGATAGGTAGCGCGTCTTTTCTTGTAAAGCAAGGAAATCAACCTCCTTCTCGGATGATTTAGAGAGAAAACTAGGCCACGCCAGGCCTTCGGAGCCGGAACCCTGAAGAAAAAATGGCCTCTCAAGGTGCAAATGAGAATAACAGTCTACTGTTGGGACATAAAGAGAGGGACTACCAGCTAAGTCTTACCAGTCGATCCGCAAGTAAGTGACATGAGGTACACCTCCGTTTCCATTTAACGCCCATGCGTTGACAGGCGCTCCTCCATCAACGCTTACGAGGTTAGCTGACGGGCTCGGACTGATGAAGTAGCCCTACCTGTAGAACAGGATTCGCCCCAAGTTTGGTTCCCCCGTTCCTCCTACGGAAGAGGATTCAGCGTAGAACGGAAGTTGCTGGTGCTGCTAAGAGTTTGTGACTAAAAGGGCGAGCGTATCTTAAACCGACCTATCAAAGCACCTTAGTCCCAGACATTTTACCATGAGTTGGGCACAAAAGTCAAATAAATCGCCAGGAGTCAGCCGGGACCGGAAACTTTATTTGCCGCCTCTCGCCTGGGACCACCTGTGGGGGTCGTGTAAGAACTCTCTTATTACTCCTGCCACTTCCCTTGAGAAAAACCCTGTGGCCTCACCTTTATCCACAATAGCGGGCCAGTCCGTCAACCAGTGGACCCTCACCCCGATAGACCCCAGGCTGTTCTCATATTCTTCGTGAAGAGCATAGGAAGCCACGGTAAAGACGTGTTCCACCTGGAAGCCGGCTTGTCTTAAGCCGTTTATGAAGTTTACTTTGCTGCCGCCATCAAAAATGAGGTCCTCAACCAGGATCACCCTTGAACCCTCGGGAACATATCCCTCAACCTGGGCGTTTCGACCGAAACCTTTAGGCTTCTTCCGCACGTAGAGCATGGGAAGCCCCATCTTCCAGCTCAAGAAAGCCGCGTACGGGATGCCGGCGGTCTCCCCGCCTGCCACCGCGTCGGTGGGGGCATCCACAGTGTCCCGGACAAGGCTTTCCAGAAGCCCGATTACCTCCTCCCTTTCCGGTACGAAAGAAATGAGGCGACGGCAGTCGATATACACCGGGCTCTTTGTCCCTGAAGTGAGGGTGAATGGTTCCTCTGGGCGGGCTCCAACCGCTCCTATACGGATCAATATTTCTGCTACTCTATCACTCGCCAGCACTTTTTCAAATCTTTTAACCATTTCGGTAACTCCTCCCCGTATTTTCGTTCTAAGTCCGAAAGCGCGCGCTTAAAGTCCTCAGGCACCGGAGCGAAGAATTCCATGTATGGAGCGTCCGTACCTTCACCGCCGGATCCTCCTGCTCCGGCATCCTGGGTTGCTGCATCAAAAGACCTATACAGCCCCAATTTATAGGCGTGGAGAGCTTGACCGGGCAGTCCAAGTTCTCCCTTTGTTCGACCATAGACCGGATCACCGACCACGGGGTGCCCGATGTGGCACATATGCACGCGGATCTGGTGAGTCCTCCCTGTCCTGAGTTTTGCAACAATCAAAGTATAGTCATCCCCAAATCGCGAGATAACTTCGTAATCTGTAACGGCTCTTCTTCCCCTGCCCTCTGAAGAGACCACCGCCATCTTTTTCCTGTCCACAGGGTGCCTCCCGATTGGAGCATCCACCGACCCGGAATCCTTCCTGACCCGCCCTCTTAAAAGAGCCAGGTATTCTCGTCTTACTATCCTCTCTTTGATTTGCTGTTGCAGGGACCAAAGGGCCCTCTCGTTCTTGGCCACCACCAAGAGCCCAGTTGTGTCTTTGTCAAGCCTGTGTACTATACCCGGACGAATCTGTCCTCCTATCGAGGACAGGTCAGGGCAGTGGTTTAGAATGGCGTTCACCAGGGTTCCCTGCCAGTGTCCCGCAGCGGGATGGACCACCATCCCCCTTTCTTTGTTAATGACCAGGATGTCGTCATCTTCGTAGACCACATCCAGAGGGATGGCCTCCGGTTCTACATCCCATTCCTTTGGAGGAGGTACTTCCACTGTAACCAAATCTCCGGCCTTTACTCTGGTCGATGCTTTTTTCGCCGGAGTGCCGTTAATCGTTACCCTGCCTTCTTCGATGAGAGACTTAACTCTTGATCGCGATAACTTGGGAAGGTTCTCGGACACGTACACGTCTATTCTGCACTTTTCAGCTTCAGGACTTACCTTGAGGGTAAATACTCTATTCCCGTTCCCTGTGTTTTCCTTCTCCATTACAAACTAACCCTGCCTTTTCGAAGACAACAAGAGAACCAGTCCAATGACGAAAGCCCCGACGACTATGGCGGAGTCGGCAAGGTTGAATATGGGCGAGAAATATCTGAAACTGATGAAATCGGTGACCGTTCCCTGGCGCAGCCTGTCCAGCAGGTTTCCCATGGCCCCTCCCGAGATGAGTCCAAGGGCGACCCCCACCGGCCATCCGTACTCTTCGGCTTTCGGATAGAAGATAATTGACATGATGACGCTCAGGATGCTCGTAATCACGAAGAAACTTGTCGCTCCAGGAAAAAGACCGAAGGCGGCCCCGGGATTTTCCCAATACGTTATCTTCAAGAGATCTCCCAGGATTGGCCTGGATTGGCCGAAAGTAAAGTGGGATCTCACATACCACTTGGTCAGCTGGTCCAGAATCAGCACTCCTGAAAACACAGACCAAAAAATCAATGTCCCTTGCTCACTTTCTAAAGCATCTTTATAGACTCGCGGACGCCTCGAAGGCGCGCCAGATAAAGCATACTCATACCAGGACGAATGAGCAAGGCGTGGGAAGGTCAGACCCCGGGAGGCCGGTCCGTCCCCTTTCGGCGACCGGGAAAAACATAGCAGGAAAAGCCGCTGGTGTCCCGGGCTTAAGCCAGATTAAGCCGAACCAAGCCAGACTAACGAGACTAAGCCAAATTACACGAGACCACACCAGATTGAGAAAGAGGAGGCTCGTCGCCCGGTTGCTCTTCGTTGCCTTCGCCTTCATCGGGAAACCCCGGTTTTATCACTTGTTCCTCGACAGGCCTGCGGCTTCGAGGTTTGACTTCCTCTTCTTTTTGGCACCGGACGCAGAGTTCCGCTTCGGGTGCGGCTTCCAGTCTTCCTTCTGGTATGGGCTGGCCGCACCTTAAGCACACGCCATAAGTCCCCTGCCGTATCCTGGCAATGGCTCCTTCGACTCTTGAAAGATTTATCTCGATGCCGTCTTTAAGACCCAGGTCTTTTTCCCTTTCAAAGGTCTCGGTCCCGATATCTGCCGGGTGTTGGTCGTACATCGCTTCTTCGGAAAGACTATCCTTCTGGCCCTGTGAAAAGGTTTTCTCCTTAATGGCCGTAAACGCCCTGAGGAGCCGCTCTTTTTCGCGAGTAAGGAGGTTCTCGAAATGTCGCAAGTCCAGATCGTTTCTGACTGGAGCGCCCCGGCCGGGGCGAGATCGATCCATTCCTGAATTCATACCGCATCTCCCTTTGTTTTCGGAAGTCTAAACATCCCAGTTTTCTTGTTAACCCCACAAGTTCCCTTATGGCTTTTGCCTCAGGTATTGCTGGACGATCCAGACGAGTTCTCCCAGGAAATTACCTATGATGGGAAGATTCAGTAAAAAACTCCTGGTCAGGATATATATGACCAGCGCCCCCAGGAGAGTGAAACCCACGGCCAGTCCCACGCCTCTCGAGAGCCCTCCGAGAAGATTCAGGTAAATGAGGCGCCAGGGCTTGTTCAACAAGTCGACATATTCGGCAATTTTGGCCCTCTCGAGAGAATTCGAAATCTTTATAAGAGTTTTCTCCAGCCTGTCTTCCCTTGTCTCCCTGTCCAATCCGTGACTTCCCTCCCTAGTTTATTAGCGGGAGGATTACGCATCCCCTTTGACAGCCCCCGTGACTCCATCTTCTCGCGGGTGCGGTTATATCTTTTCTCAAAGAGGCGCCGGGTAACCCCAGATCGAAGCAGTCAGGGTAAAACCTTCAAGGGCTTGGCGCTCTCACGGGGCCGGATTCCCCGAGGAGGTAAACGTGAAATCCTGAAGAATCCTACAGAAGGATGGTAACGGAGTATCCATATAGCCAGAAACAGCTCAAGAGACCCTTCGAAGAGGAGGCTTTCTGCCATGAGAATCCATGAGCTGGCGCGACCCGAAGTATTTACCCTTTCGCCCTACATTCCGGGAAAACCTGCGGACGAGGTCAAGCGGCAACTCGGACTCGAAAGGGTAATAAAACTTGCTTCCAACGAAAACCCCTTGGGACCCTCGCCCAGGGCCGTAAAATGCATCCAAGACCTGGCGTCGTCTGTCCACATTTACCCGGACGCGTCCGCATTCCGCTTAAAGACCGCGCTTCGGGAAAGATATGATATCGATGCGGACCAGATCATCCTCGGCAATGGTTCCGACGAAATCATCATGCTCTTGGGCCAAACTTTCATTCGTCCCGGCGACGAAGCCATCATGCCCCACCCCAGTTTTCCGGTATACAGGACCTCTGTTCTCCTCATGGGAGGCCGCCCGGTGGAGGTACCCCTTAAGGATGGATTTCTCGACATTGAGGCGATGGTTTCGAGGGTCACCGAAAAAACAAAGATGTTCTTTGTATGTAACCCCAACAACCCTACGGGTGCCATGGTCGACCGCTCCCGCATCCAGTATCTCATGGACAACATTCCCGATCACGTCCTCGTGGTGGCAGATGAAGCCTACGCCGAGTACGTAGAGGACCCCGACTACGGAGACATGTTGCGGTACCTCAAAGAAGGCCGCAATGTGGCCGTTCTACACACCTTTTCCAAAATCTACGGGCTTGCCGGGTTGAGAGTCGGTTACGGCCTTGTACCCGCCGATGTGGCGGCTGCTTTTAACCGGGTGCGGCTTTCGTTCAACACCAATGCCATCGGCCAGGCCGCAGCGTGCGCCGCCCTGGAAGACCTTGACCATGTGGAAAAGAGCCGCAAACTCAACGCGCAGGGAATGAGATACCTTTCGGCCCGGTTCACCGAGATGGGACTGAAAGTTTATCCCTCCTGGGGCAACTTCATCCTGGTGGATACCGGACGCGACTGCCAGAAGGTATTTGAAGGTCTCATCCGAAAAGGAGTAATTGTCCGGCCGACAACCCCCTGGGGCCTCGATACCTGCCTCCGGATCACGGTGGGGACTCCCGAAGAAAACGAGGTTCTCGTAGAAGCGCTGGAAGCGACTCTGGAGGAGCTGGCCTGACTGAGCCGGGCGTGGGGCTTCTTCAAAAACAGAGTTCCACCTCGATTCCCAGGCTTGTGGCAGATTCCAGGACAGTCTCCCTCAGATAGTCCAGATACGCCAGGGGATTCTTCAGATACCTGTTGAGAGCTAGAATTGCATCAGGGTGGGCCACCTGGCGGAAGCGGGCGACTGCAGAAGGGTACGGGTTAAACCGGTCCACGAGAACCCGCCTCACCCCGGCATCCCGGAACCTGATTAACATTTCCCTGATAACCCTAGGTGAATCTGAATGGTACGGCAACACCGGACCGAAGAATCCCCAGGTTTGGAGGCCCGCACTAGACATCCTGCGAAGCACCTCAAACCTGCGGGATGATGGAGTCGCGCCTGGCTCGTATCTTTTGCTTATGGAGTCAACAGGATTGGTGATTGTCATGCCGACCTCTGCATTGGGGATATCTTGGAGGATGTCGAGGTCGCGCACAACCAGGTCCGATTTGGTGAGGATCGAGAGCTCAAGCGCTTCCCACTTGAAACTTGCGCTCCAACCGCCCGATTTCCCAAGCTGGGAAAGTATCTCCAGGCAAGAGCGTGTAAGTTTGTAAGCGCGCTCCGGTGGCTGATACGGATCTGTTACGCTGGCCATCATGACTCGCAATACTCTGGGCGGTGCAGAAGGATGCTCGCCGAGCTGCAGGCCAGGGGACAATACCTTTCGGCTGAGGAGCATTTCTTTCCGGAGTATCTGGGCAACATTGACTTTAGCGTCTGCCCACGTCCCCCACTCGCCCTCATTGCCATGAAAGCGCGACATGAACGAGGCATAGCAGTACACGCATCTGTGCAGGCAACCTGAGTATGGGTTTATCACGTAATCGACCCCAGGTATACCTGAGCGGACCAGGGCTGACCTGCACGTTACTTCCCGCACGGTAGCCTCGCTTGGGCCACTGTTTCCGGCGGCATGACCTTGTTGGAACGACCCTGGTTCAGCCTTCCTCATTCGATATCACCCGGTTACCGGGAAGCCCCTTGTCATGAGCCCCCCGTTATCGAAAGTTCCTCGTTGAGGACGTCGGCGATGAACATGTGGCCGGGGGCGTGCCCGATCACGAGCGGAAGTTTGGCATTGGAAGCTACCATCTGAGCGGTCACACCGCAAGCCCAAAACACTGGTACATCCCCGGGCTTAAGAACAGGAGGGTCTCCAAAATCCGGATGGTCCAGGTCCTTTATCCCTAACCCCTCCGGATCGCCCACCCATACAGGCGCTCCGTGTGACAGCGGATATCGAGCGGTTATGGTCACTGCCTTGCTGACCAGGCTCGCAGGTATGCCTCTCATGCTAACAACCATCTTTCCGCTGAAGGGTCCCGCCGGAATGCAGTCGATGTTGGAGATGTACATCGGGCAGTTTGACCCATTCTCTATGTGTCTCACCGGAACTCCGTGAGATAGCAGCGCTTCTTCGAACCCGAAACTGCATCCGATGAGGAAATAGACAAGATCCTCGGTCCAGAGCGACGTTATGTCTCCGACTCGCTCAACAAGAACCCCGTGGCGATATACCCAGTAGAGGGGTATGTCTGCCCGGATATCGGCCGACGCTGCCAGGAACTTAGTGTATGGGTCGCCCGGGGACCCGATTTCAAGGAGCGGACATGGCTTTGGGTTTCTCAGGCAGAAAGACGCAAAGTCCAACGCGTACTCTTTGTGCATTATAACGAGGTTGGCCTGGGCATATCCTCTGGCCAAGCCTGTGGTGGGCGTGACGAATCCAGATCTGAAGGCGCTTCGCCACTCTCTTGGGCTCTTCTCTTTATGCATTTCGGCTTCCATCACACCACCGACCCTCCGTCTCTATTCATTCAGTCTCTTTCTTTCGTTCTGTCGATTAACTTTAAGAGTTCTACCGGTAGCGGAAACACAATAGTGGAATTTTGTTCTGCCGCGATCTCGGATAGCGTCTGCAAGTACCGAAGCTGCAGCGCAACCGGCTGTGAACTCATGACCTGAGCTGCTTCTGCCAGCCTTTGTGATGCCTGCAGTTCTCCTTCTGCGGCTATCACTTTAGCTCTCCGATCGCGCTCTGCCTCTGCCTGTCTTGCCATGGCCCGTTTCATGGTATCTGGCAACTCGATTGATTTTATCTCCACCATGGTAACTTTGACGCCCCACGGATCTGTGGCCTCATCCAAAAGCTTCCTGAGAGTCTCATTCAGTTCTGCTCTCTTGGCTAGAATATCGTCCAGTTCATGCTGGCCGAGAACAGATCTCAGGATCGTTTGGCCGAGCAAGCTTGTGCTCGCAACATAATTGGCCACCTTGGTTACGGCAAGCACGGGATCGAAGATGTTGAAATAGACAACGGCATCCACTACTACAGGCACATTGTCCCTGGTGATTATCTCCTGCCGAGGTACGTCGATGGTGAAGGTCCTCACGTCGACGACTTTAACCTGGTCTATCCCCAGTGGCAGGATAACGCTGACCCCGGGCCCAAGGACCCCATGCATTCTACCGAAGCGGAAAATGACTCCTCGAGCATACTCAGAGATTATCCGGAAGGACGTAAGTTCTATAACCAGAAGAACTATGGGCAGTGGCAAACCAACAGTATCGATGAAAACGATCGACAGAACAAGGATGATGAAGCCGAGAGCGCCGTGAACTACACCCGCGATAGTATCTTTTCTCGATAAAGCTATTAGAGTGGTGATCAACCAGAAAATTCCGCCCACCAAGACTGAAACGAGACCTGCGGTCCCAAGCGCTGACATAGCATTACCCCCTGTTATAATAAAGTTTCCGTAATCTTCCGAGAAAGAACATGGCCGCATGTTACAGGGGGATAGCTTCTTTCCGTTGTCACGCGATTCCTTCTGCCGTCGCTGGCCTAAAGCGCGCAAGAAGGCAACCCCGTGGCGGTGCTGATCGGTATTCTGAGGCTCGAGCTCGGGAACAAAGATATTGTCCTCATTTCGGATTCGGACCACAAGTTCATCGCCAGGGACGGAAGTGAGGAGCCTCTTACAAAATTGCTGGCCGCTTATGGCTGGCAGTTTGTGGACAGACTCGGTTCGGGCATATTCTACCGTAGAGACGGACAAACACTTTATGTAGACGCACGGATGTTTACTCGACGCTATGTCATCTACGACCTCGAACATCATCCATAGTAGACCACCGCTCTTTTCCATAAAACGCAATAGGTGACCGAGTATTGAGAATGGCCCTGGATCGGCGGAACCCGGAGGCAATGCTGGTCGCGACCAGGGCCCACGACTGAGCCAAACTGCGTTATGAAACCATCACGATCAATTACCGATTACGTACTCATTAGCTACTCAGCACTCTTTTGCGCTGGGGAAACAGCTGGGTCAGGGAACCAGTGCTTGGTTCGATTAGCAAACGCGACCAGGCTCAGCATGATCGGTACCTCTTCCAGAACACCCACGACTGTTGCAAGAGCTGCACCGGATCCTAGTCCAAATAGGGATATGGCAACAGCTACAGCCAGCTCGAAGAAGTTGCTCGCACCGATCATGGCTGCTGGGGGTGCTACAGTCTTGTCTACTCTCCACCATCGAGCCCAGGCGTAACCGATAGCAAATATCAGATAAGTTTGAATGGTGAGGGGTACCGCAATCAGGACGATGTGGAGCGGATTCCTGATTATGGTTTCACCCTGGAAAGAGAACAGTATTATGAGTGTGAGCAGTAACCCAACAATGGTGAACGGTTTCAGCCTTGGCAGAAACCGTTCTTTGAACCACTGGCTGCCCCGCATCCTGATAAGTCTCACCCTTGTCAGGTAACCAGCCGTCAGCGGTATGACGACATACAGCACAACCGATAGAAAGATCGTGTCGTAGGGCACCTTAAGGGATGCTAGCCTCAGTTCAAATACGACGATCGGTGCATAAAGAAAGAGAATTATGAGGTCATTGATGGCGACCTGGACGAGGGTATGAGCAGGGTTTCCGCCGCTCAGATAGCTCCAAACAAATACCATGGCTGTGCATGGCGCGGCACCAAGGAGTACTGCCCCAGCCACATACTGTTGAGCAAGGTCTGGAGGTATCCAATTAGCGAATAAATAGCGAAGAAACAACCAGGCAAGTACGAGCATCGTGAAGGGCTTAATGATCCAGTTGACGACAACCGTGATTATCAGACCCTTTGGCTGTCTGCTTGCTCGTACTATGCTGCCGAAATCTATCTGAACCATCATCGGATATATCATGAACCATATGAGAATGGCCACGGGTATGGAGACGTGCGCATACTCCCACTTGCTCAAAGCTCTAGGGAACCCGGGAAAATACAAACCAATTAGGGTCCCCAGAACCATGCATATTATGACCCAAACCGTCAGATACCGCTCGAAGAAGCCCAGACCCTGTGCATCCTGCGTTCGAACTATGTGTCTTGCCATTACCCTCAGTCACCTCTCTGCGGGTTCAAACCACTTGCGTAGGCGGCAGTCAGGGGCGGTCGTCCTTCTGAATACCGTCTACACCAGGCACTCCTGCGTCTTGTTACAATACCTGGACCACAAAACTGGTTTGCATGGGGCATGGGGCCAGGTCTCCTGGCCAGCCGGCACCAGCGGGTCACATGTAATTCCGCAGAACGGACAGAGGTGGGAAACTTATGGCTTCAGCCGGACACTGAGAGCGGCAACCGCTGCAACCCACCACGCAGTTGGTCGGATTGCTCACCACCGGCTTTCCCGCTTCCTCATCCCATGAATACACTCCGTGGCTGCAGAATTCAAAGCATGTCTTGCACCCGATGCATTTTTCATGATTCACCGTGGGATTCCAGGGTATGAGTTCTCTGGGGACCTTAAATCTCACCGAGACTCCCCCTTCTCGAACCACTTTCTAATCTCAGCTTCGGTCGGGACCTTGCCTTCGATTTTCTTCTGACCATCGATGAATACTGCAGGCGTCATCATGACACCACGGTCTATGATCTCATTCAGGTCTGTTACGTGTACGATTTCGGCATCAATCCCAAGTTTGCGGATGGTTTCCTCTATCAGCGCCTCGGTCTTCTTGCACTTTGGACATCCCACTCCCAAGATCTCGACTTTCATTATTCTGACCACCTCCGTTTTTGCATTTGGGCTATTGCAACCCGGTTCTAGGCAAGGATAAGCCCGAACAGCCAACCTGTCAGTGTAGCCATGATTACCACTAGGCTAATGTAGGCAAAGGCCTTCTTTGGCCCTATGGTGTTGGTGAGGACAATCATGCTAGGCAGACTTAGAGCTGGACCCGCAAGCAAAAGAGCCAGCGCAGGACCTTTCCCCATACCCGAACCGAGCAGTCCTTGAATGATAGGCACTTCAGTAAGGGTCGCAAAATACATCAAAGCGCCGACCACTGAACTGACGAAGTTTGAAATGATGGAGTTGCCTCCGACCAGCCGCGATATCCAGTCAGAGGGGATGAGCCCTCTGTCCGTCCCCGGTCTTCCCATCACAATGCCTGCCACCAGGACTCCTCCCAGCAAAAGAGGTAAGATTTTCTGGGCAAAATCCCATGTTGATTGCAGCCAGGCCGAAAGTTCGTCCGGCTTAAACCATGCCTTCAGCATATACGCGAGAGCTGCCAGTAATGCCACTGTGATATACCACTTTACGGAATACACTGCATAAAAGAGACCGATTTTCTCAGGTGGTTTTCCCCAGGCAGCAAACACCAGGATGGCCACAAGCACAGCGAAATAGACTGCAGTTTGTCCAAGGGATCGTCCCTCAGACTCTACCTTCGCACTCTGGAAAGTTTTCTGGCGCTCTGCTTCGTCTTCACGGAAGAGCTTTGCCATCAGCAACCCGATCACGACAGAAAAAAGGACAGCACCAACAGCCCTTGCAAGACCGATTTGCCACCCAAGTACCCGCGCAGTCATGATGATGGCTAGCACGTTGATGGCCGGCCCTGAATACAAGAACGCTGTGGCTGGGCCGAGCCCGGCACCGCGTTTGTAAATGCCCATAAAAAGTGGCAGGACAGTGCAGGAACATACCGCGAGTATTGCTCCAGAAACTGCAGCGACAGAATAGGCCAGGATGGGTGGAGCTCCTTTGCCAAGATACTTCATAACCGATTCATGGGAGATGAAGTTTTGCATTGCTCCGGCTATGAAAAACGCTGGAATGAGGCAAAACAGGACGTGCTCTCTGGCGTATTCTCTGAGCATGTACAGGCCCTCAAGCACTGAGTTCTGTAGCCTCTGACTTTCCACAGGCATGAAATACACCAAAAGAAAGATTGTGACGATCAGTAGGAACTTATCCCTGTCTTTCATTGTTATCCCTTCTCGCTTTTGTTTCAGACATGCTTTCATGCTCACGAAAGACCGCCACAGACATCATCAGCTACCCGAACTGCCCTGACGGCAGCTTTCACACGTTAGTCCGGGGCTGTTTCTACCTGAGTACCTTTCAAGGCACTTAATAAAGTCGTACGCGCAACCTAACCTTAGCTCATAGTAGACGTTCAGGCCTTCCTTACGCGAGGTTACCACTCCCGTAGACTTCAATACGGCAAGGTGTTTGGATATAGTAGTCTGGTCGCAGCCGATTTGCCCGACAAGTTCACATACGCACACAGGTCCTGTGGAGCCTAGAATCTCGACTATCTTCAGTCTCGTCGGGTGCCCCAAAGCCTTGAACACGGCCGACAATTCCTCTACAGTGGGCTTATCCAGCATCTCTTTCACCTCCTTGCCAAGGCCGTATCACCTAAGCCCAAATCCGTTATCATTCACTCCGTTGGATGGCTAAACCCTCCGGGCTCATTGACTGTCCTTTCAAGTTGCGCGGTGGTCCTATCCAGCATTTTTTCTCATAACCTCACCTTACAAGTTCGGTGAATTCCTACATGGTCATATAACCATATAGTTAAACTATTGTCAAGAATGGAACGGTCGTTAAGAGCAAGGCTCCCTTGTGCTGGAGTTTTGATAGTTTACTCGTAGATCGACCCTGTAGGATAGCCTGGCTGCATACTAGGAGACTGAGTTACTTTCACCGGGAACAAATACATTGCCGTCTTCTAACACACAAAACTTCTCTCCCCATCCGCAACGAGAGTTCTGCTGCCTTGAACGACGAAGAATATCGTGTGTCTGTTCATGCTGCACGGAGGTATTTCTTGCGCCGATTCGAGGCCGATTACGAGGGTCTTGTACTTGTCGTGCTCCTTAAGGACCGTCTTTGCCTGTTTTGCCTGGGAAAACTCGGTCCGGTCAAAGACGTTCGTTATCTCCACGGTCATCTCCCCCATCCAGCAAGTGTCGTTTTGGCTGTGCCTGCATCTCCCGAAACAACAACTACAGATGCGCTAATAGCATATATACGGCTACGTGAACAGCGCCCTTCCTTCTTGACGTCGACAACTAACTCCGTTCACTTTCCATAACTCCATTACCTACTTGAACTTTACGCTGCCCCTTTAGGGGATTTCCGGTTACTGCCCCCGTCTAACGACACATTCGAACCGGGTTGGTGCTGGGGCGCCTCGACTACTCTCTCCACGATCCAGCCGATTATCACCGCCGCTACAAGCGTGAGCCCAAGGCGGCAGACGGCAAATGGAAGCCCCAGAAACTTGGCCTCCATCGCCACCAGGGGGATCTCCGCAGCAGCCTTGGCGGTCAAAAATGCAACGACGTTGGACACCCGGGCGCCTTTGGCCAGCAAAGCGGCGGCAACGGGGAACGCCGCATAAAGGGGGCCTACGAGCGTCGAACCGAGGAACATGGAAATAACCACGCCCTTGATGCCGGAACCCCGGCCGATATAGCGTTCAATGACCTCCCTCGGCACCCATACGTTGAGAAGCCCCAGGAGCAGAAACACCGGCGGCAGGATCAAAAGCATCTCCTTGAAGAAACTGATTGCGGTAGCGACGGACTTGCCCGCCGCCGGCGGCGAGAAATACCACAGCACCACGTTCGCAGCGATGACGAGGATTACAGGCCTGTACCTTTGAGCAGTTTTTTTCAACCTAAGATCACCCCCATTACTACGGCAATGAGGAGGGCGAACACGAAGCTCAGCCCATTTCGCCACAGGGTCATCTTTTTACCCAACTGCTGAATCTCGACGGGTGCCGTCACCACTCCAACCATAGTCAGCGTAGTGATGAAGGCAGCCACAGTCACAGTGGAAGCGCCCTCTTGATAAAGCGACCCGGCAAGCGGAAAAGCGATCAAGCCCGGGATCAGAGTTATGGCCCCAAGCAGGGCGGCCCCAATCGTCCCGGCCATCCCCGCCTGTTTACCGAGGTATTCCGAAATCCACTGGGGCGGGATCAGTGCAAGAAGGACCCCAATGAGGCCCGCAACCTCTACCATAAAAGGGCCAGTTCGGGCAAAGGATTTTGCCGCCATCCTCAGCGCCTCCCGGGTCCTGTCCCTGTCGGCCTTCCATGAGATGATCACCGCCAGGCTCGAAACGAGATATAGGACGACGCCGTACATGACCCGCACCTCCTCGTCAGTTTTGCAAGCGCCGTTCTTCGTACAGGGCTATAAACCGGTCCAGACGGGCTCTTTGCACTTGAATGGCACGAACCCAGTTATGCAGGAGGGCTTCGCCGTCGCCGGTCAACTCATACACCCTCCTGGGGGGACCCTGCGACCCCTCTTCCCATCTGGAGACCACCATCCCGTCCTCCTCGAGACTTCTGAGGGTGCGATAAAGCGTCGCCATATCGGCCGCGGTTCCCTCAAACCCCAGTGCCTTGAGCTTCTCGATGAGCTCATAGCCGTGTGACCGCTGGCCCCAGAGGAAAAGGAGGATGCTTGGCTCCATAAACCTCTCCATTCGCCCTTGAACGCAGGAAAGTCCCGACCGGCATCTCGGCCTGTTTCCGCCCATTTTCGCAAATCCACCTCCATTCAGCATATATACGATTGTAGTATATACGTTATTAGTATACTAACATTGCATATGCCGATAGTCAAGACATTCAGGGAACGACATTCAGGGAATGAATCTAGACGGTCCTACGCTGCCTATCTGTAGCCCCACAGTGCGTTCAGTACCGCCCTGCTGCATGAGTGTCGAAACCGATGTGCGAAAAGATTTAGGGAATACCAGCCGTATCAAGCATTGTTGTTTCCTGCTGGCTTGAATTAGCGGTTGCCCGAAGATCATACAGCTCGCTTTGCGAGCGAAGGAAAAAGCCTCACACAAAGATGTGGGGTTTCGGCGTCGGTCGCCTTCGCGGGTTCTCACGCATGGGACTGCTCTGGTCTGCAGCGTCAAAAAGGAGTGACCTAGGGTGATTGGGTTTCGGATGAATTAGCCGAGCCACCGCTATCAGTCCGCTTCAGAGCCCTCTGCCTCCTGGCCTCCTGGGCTAGCAGCCCGATCAATAAATTCATCTTGGCCTGCGGAATCGTTTCGAAGGCAATCCCATAACATGCTCTGTCATCATTATTGCTCTTCCAGACAACCCTACTCTCCAGTTCTCCAAGCGAAGCCCACGGCTCTTCTACAAACTTCACGGACAGACCGCAGCCCACCTCAATCTGGCCTTCCGCGATTAACTTCATCCCACCGCAACTTAAGTCTCTGGCAAGCCCTCGGGCTTCAACTGGTTGCTCCCCCTGTGTTTTGTAAACCACCGCCAGATCTAAGGGGACCCGCACCCATTTCCTCTGCTGCATTACCCCGACGTCTCTCACCATAGTCACTTTGAAAAGACGCGGGTCAGCCTGTTTCTTTAGCCTGGCCTCAAATGTGTGGATTCCGGTGTCAAGAAATACCGCCACGCTGGCGCCGGCACTTTGCGTACCTAGCAGGCTATCCTGAAGGGAAACATCAGACAAAAGCTCGAGGAAGAACTCGTCGCCTCGAACCAGCCACCGGGCAGGTAGAGATAACCCGGTCAGCCGTATCTCGCGTATCTCGGCTTCAGCCCCAGAACCACTCTTGAGATGGAGCATGTCAAGCTGTCTGCCGGTCAGCCAACTATCACGGTCCATACTTTGTGATTTCGCCCCTTCCGCCACTACTCCTGCAAAAGCGCACGAAGGCTAGCATCAGACC
Source organism: Candidatus Fermentithermobacillus carboniphilus (assembly GCA_018208355.1). Classification (GTDB taxonomy): domain Bacteria; phylum Bacillota; class Sulfobacillia; order Fermentithermobacillales; family Fermentithermobacillaceae; genus Fermentithermobacillus; species Fermentithermobacillus carboniphilus. The sequence goes on from CP062796.1 coordinate 265,357, forward strand.
GTATACTCCGGGTCGTGGTCGTGCACCGCGACTCAAACGGCAGATGGTGTTCCCATCAGATTTACCGCCACACAGTCTCAATCTAAATTTACACCACTATCTAAGGCACTAACAACCACTTTGACTACAAATATGCTCTGTTATTCTTTTCTCTCTGTCTTGATTCCAGTAGCTTCTCCGCCAAAGAAATCTGTTCCACAACTCGTTCAGGAGCAGTACCTCCAGGGGATCTCCTGCGGTTGACGCAAGCTTCAGGAGACAATGAACCGTAGATGTCATCGGAAAACTCCTCCGAAAACTTTCTCAGCTCATCAAGGGTAAGCTCCTGTATGGGGATCCCCTTTTCGATGCAGTATTTCACCACGTTCCCGGTGATGTGGTGAGCCTGCCTGAACGGGATGCCCTTTCGCGCAAGGTAATCAGCTACTTCCGTCGCGTTGCAATGGCCAGCCGCAAGAGCTGCAGCCATTCTTTCCCTTCTTACTGTCATAGTCCGGAGCATACCCGCACAGGCATCCAAACAGGCTTTCAACGTATCGACGGCATCAAAGACCCTCTCCTTATCCTCCTGCATATCGCTATGATAGGCCAGGGGAAGTCCTTTCATCACACAAAGAAGGCTCATGAGATCGCCGTAAACTCTTCCCGTTTTGCCCCTCACCAGCTCCGCCACATCCGGGTTTTTCTTCTGCGGCATCATGCTGGATCCAGTGGCATAGGAGTCGTCCATTTCCACATAACCGAATTCAGCCGTAGACCAAAGAACCAGCTCCTCGCAAAGACGACTGAGGTGCATCATACAGATGGCCGCGGCACTCAAAAACTCAAGGAGATGATCTCTATCACTCACCGCATCTATGCTGTTCTTGAATACCCCTTTAAAGCCCAGCTTTTCTGCGGAATAGTATGGGTCGATGTTGAACGTGGTTCCCGCGAGAGCACCGGCTCCAAGAGGCGATACCAACGTCCGTTTCTTGGTATCGAGGAATCGTTCAACATCCCTTTCAAGCATCCAAAAATACGCCATGAGATGGTGGGAGAAAAGTACCGGTTGTGCGTGCTGAAGATGAGTATATCCGGGCATTATCACCTCAAGGTTTTCTTTGGCCCTTAGGAGCAGCTCCTCTTCCAACCTGACGATTCCCACTACTACTTCATCAATCTGTCGCAAGAGGTATATCCTCTCATCTAGAGCAACCTGATCGTTCCGGCTCCTCGCGGTGTGGAGTTTGCCCCCTGCCGGACCTATCTTTTCAATGAGCCTCTTTTCGATATTCAAATGGATGTCCTCGTGTTCTTCCCTGAAAACAAACTGGCCGCTGTCGATTTCAGCCCGTATCTCCCGGAGCCCTTCTATGATGGACTTTCCCTCATATGGGGCAATGATCCCTTGACGGACCAGCATCTCGCCGTGAGCAATACTTCCTTCGATGTCCTCTCGATAGAGGCGCCAGTCAAATCCTATCGAGGCGGTAAACGCCTGCACCTTTTGATCAGGAAGCTTGGTGAACCTTCCTCCCCACGCCTTTTCTTTCGGCGACGCGGTTCTGCCTGTGTCGCCCTCTGATGAATCCCTGCCCGCCAAATTCATATTGCTTTGGTGGCCAAGCCCGGATTCGGGCCGAAGGACTGATGAATCCCCATCCTCCAAATTCATACCCGTTGAACCTGCACGTGTTGAATTCCCGCCCGGTGACTCCACGCTTGTCGAATCCGCTTCTGCCGAGTCCACCGGTTCCCGGTTCATGCCCGTCGAATTCACGTTGAGTTCTCCCTCCGGTTACAAGTTGGAACTCCTCTTTCTCACCGAGGAGTACACCTTGGTAGGAAGACCCCAGATATCTATGAAACCTTTGGCAGCTTTGTGGTCAAAGGCGTCCTGTTTGTCATAAGTTGCGAGGGAGTAATCATACAGGCTAAACTCGGACTTCCGCCCGACAACGGTAACACTACCCTTAAATAGCTTTAACCTTACGGTGCCGGTCACGGTGTCCTGGGTCTTATCGATGAAGGCGTCCAAGGCTTCCCTCAAGGGAGAAAACCAGAGCCCGAAGTATACTATCTCGCTGTACTTCTGGTCGATTATCGATTTAAACTGGGCAAGCTCCCTTGGAAGGGTAATGGACTCAAGATCCTTGTGGGCTGTGATGAGGGTAACAGCTGCAGGGCACTCGTACAGCTCGCGGGATTTGATTCCCACCAGCCTGTTTTCAACCATATCGAGCCTACCTACGCCGTGTTTCCCGGCAATGGCGTTTAGGGCGGAAACGAGTTCGACCGGGCCTAATGTGCTACCGTTGAGCGAAACCGGGACCCCTCTGGAAAATCCGATTTCCAAGTATTCGGGGACATCGGGAGCTTTTTGGGGATCCTGCGTCCACCGCCATGCATCTTCCGGCGGTTCGGCCCACGGGTCTTCAATCTGCCCGCATTCTATTGAACGGCCCCAGAGATTCTGATCGATGCTGTAAGGGCTCTCCTTATTGACAGGCACGGGAATTCCGTTGGTTCTCGCATACTCGATCTCTTCTTCCCTTGACATAGGCCATTCCCGAACAGGTGCAATTACGGTCAAGCTTGGGTTCAATGCCGCAACAGATACGTCGAACCTCACTTGATCGTTACCCTTTCCTGTACACCCGTGAGCGACCGCTACTGCCTCTTCTTCCGCAGCTGCTTGGACCAGTAGCTGTGAAATGAGTGGGCGTGAAAGGCCGGCAGATAGCGGGTACTTTCCTTCGTACAGGGCATTGGCTTTCAGCGCCTTAAAAGCGAAATTTACTAGGAAGGTTTCTTTGGCGTCAACCACGCGACATTTGCATGCGCCCACACTCAGGGCTTTGGCCTTGATTGCCTGTAAGTCCTTGTTTTCCCCGAGGTCAGCCACCAAGGCTATGACGTCCATGCTGTACTTGTCCTGCAACCACTTGATACATACCGACGTATCTAATCCTCCGGAATACGCCAAGACAACCCTATCTTTCCCTGACATATGCTTGCTCCCCCGTTGAAAGTTTGGCAAAACTATACACCATAGTGTATATAGATGCAAGGTCAATTTTCTGTGTGTTACGGGATAGTGACATTGTCGCCCTGTAAGTGCCTAGGGAAAATGTCACCATAGAGATAAGGTATGTTTTCCTGAGTACCGAGAGGAACACCAAGGCTGTAGGCAATGGAGCCAATCTTGAATAGTAATGCCACGATTGGTCAAGCAGCAGAGTACCAGAAAAGGTTGAAACTGACCCTTGGAGTATTTACGCTGGCAGCGAACTCGGGATGTTCAAAGAGTAACTCAAAAGAGCGGGTTAGAAATCTATGATCCCCTTTATCACCTCGAACTCGAGACTCGGCTACTTTCCTCTCTCCCCCAGAAATGCCTCCAGGTTCCCTGAAACTGCACAGAGGCCCACCCGTATGCTGCTGTAACCACTTGTTCCTGCGGTATACCGGGATACAAAATTGCGTACCGCCAGTCTGATCCTGTTAGCTTTTCTCGCGTCAATCGATTCCCGGGGGGTTACAAGAGAACCCGGTCTTCTGTACCTCACCTCAACAAAGACGAGAGATGTCCTTCAAGCGCAACTATATCTATTTCCCCATATCTCGAGACGAAATTCCGGCAGAGGACACGGTATCCGTTCTGCTCCAGGTACCTGCAGGCTTGTTGTTCTAATTGAAAACCAAGTTCGCGGGGACTTCGCCGTCTTGTTTTGCTGACTCCTGAAGCGATTTTAGTTCTCGAGTGTCTGAGCACCCCAATTATCCGTTCCCTACCCTAAAGCAGTTTTTTCGTGTTATGCCTTCCCAGGCGACATGAGAGTGTATCATGACTCAAATATCCTCTGCCTGTACGAAAGCGCTTCTGCAATGTGTTCTCCCTCAATTCTCGCTGAGCCCGAGAGATTCGCTATAGTCGTTGCCACTCTGATGACTCTGTACTAAGCCGTGACAGACAGCTCCATCCGGTTATATGGCCTAGCGGTATGCTAGGAAACTGGTCGTTCGGAACCTACTGCGTAGGATGAAAACCATCTGGGTCTGTATCATAATCTGTATCATAAGAGGTAGAAAGACAGAATACCAAATACTCTCCTACTTACTGGAAATTAGCATAACTGGCAGGAATTTTACCCACTATCGTCGAATTGCCATATGAACACCTCTGGGAGGGATGAGACTTGAACGGGCCGTCTTTAAGTACGCCTTACCATTAAGATGCTTTTGAGTATCAGCTTGACATAAGTACTGACATGACCCTCGTAGATGCGGGAATTCTAAAAGGAGGGTGCACTTATGAAGCGAGCACTAATTCTCATGTTCACGATCGCCCTGTTGATTACTCAAAACTGGGGAGTGGTGTTTGCCTCGAGTAGTGAGCACCGACTTGGTGTCAATGAAATGCTTGATCTTGCCGAATCTGAGATCCGACAGTCAGTTAATCGCTATGTCGCCCAATACATGGAACGGCTGCAAAATACCATAGACAGTGGAGACGCAACCATCTTGGGACGGACTGAACCCGGCGGCGGAATAGAGGAAGACGTCTACTTAGGACAGAGTCAGGATTTGTACAGCGCCGATTCAGGTGATTGTGGCATCTCATCGTCTGCGGGGTTCTACACTGGAGCTTCTACGTACAACCTTGGCTCTGCCCAACAGGCTAAAGCCAAAGGAACATGTGCGGGAATTGGACAGGGAACGCACTGGGCATGGATCGGCGAGTTTTTCCAGGTTCAAGGAACGGGATCTCAGTTATGTTCCATAAACGTACCCGTCAATCTCTATGGGGATATGTCAACTTTTCAAGGCACGGCAGCAGTTAGAGCCCAACTTGTAATCAAGGACATAACTGAAAACCTGGAATATACCGAGATAATCGAGGACTACAGCATAAGTTCAACTGGCAGTAAGACCTTCAATGGTAACAGCTATTCCCCCACCAAGGATGTATACCTTCGAGGTGGACACTCTTATCTAGTATACGTTTCCATTGCTACTTCAGTAGATTGTGGTTTTGGCTGGTCCACAGGTAAATCCGATTTCTACGGAACTGGGTTTGGAATTGTATATTCCAGGATTCGCCTAATATTCTAGAACCAGGCAAGATGGGGTGGGTGTCAGCAATCTGGCTGCTACCTGGTCAGGAGAGTGGAAGTCAAATGATTTACCGATTGGTGATGATTGGGCTTGCCATTTCGGCGGTGCTCAACATCCAGAAGATCCTATACATGGTGGAGGCCTTCCTCTCAGTTCCTGATAACCTGTCTATGGCTGTTCCGGCCATCGTGATTACGATTGGTGGCTATCTAGGTGTTTTGTGCCTAAAGAGGTATAACATCGAGAGCAACACGGGCAAAGACACCAAGAGCAACCTGGAAAGAGATGTGGTCTTGTCCTTAACTGCGACCGCTCTCATGCTCAATCCTGTAGGCTGGTTTGCAGCATCTATAATGAGATACGACTTGACAGGTTGCATAATCTCTGGAGCTTTGCTATTAGTAAATTCACCCATTGCATACCGTCTTGTCAAACGCATCGGCAGTCAAGGCCCTCTCTAATGCTCGCAGCTGCTCCCGGATACTCTCCTTCTAAACTTTCTGCCAGCCTTTTAAGGGCAGCCACTGCTTTCTCGGCATCTTCCTCAGCCCAGGCTGCTCGAAGTCGCTGCTGAACCCATAAATGATGGGTCTTGGGTAAATGCCCTCTCAACAAGGTCTTCCAAGAGCGCTTTGCAGACAGTTGGGTTTTCGGTAGCACCTTCCCGAAGCCCCAAGATGTGCTTACACCCTTCGCTGTCGATCCCCAACGCTTCTACGACTGTATGTCTGAGATAACGACTCCATCGATGAATAGCACCAGCAAGTCCAGGTCGTTCAATGGCCGACTCAGAAGTTCTCCCAGCGCTTTTCTAGTCATTTTAACAAACCGTCGGCTCAGGGTACTCTTTGATATGCCAACTGCTTCTACAGTAGACCCAATATCCTCTAAACCAGAGAGGTAACACCGGCACGACAAACCGTGTATCATTCGCTCCAAGATCGCTCGAGACAGCATGTCTTCTTCCTGAAATGCCTTATACACCTCAAGTTCAACTTTCCGCCTATCGACGGTCCGAGCCCTTGGTCGCTGGACTTTAACCTTACGAGCTCCCAGGACGATTTCACCTGTCTCGTATCCGTGCCGGTAAGCCTGTCTATTGGGATTGTGCTTCCCTTCTTCTCCGACCTTCATGGTCAGCTCAATTTCCATCAATTTTCTGAACATTTCCCGCTCGACCTGAACTGCAAGCGCCAATAGACCTTCCTTTGCCGCTTTGGCTAGGCTCACCAAGGAAGCCAACACATCTTGACAGAAAATTCTCTCCCAGAACGCTTTCTCCGGTTTCTCGATTTTCTGCTTTATTTTCGGGTGCTTCTCGTGATATTCTGACACTGGCGCTTCTCCTTTTTGTTTTTGAGTTTCCATTTTCCTGTTGTAACATAACAGTCTGGAGAGCCGCCATCAAATTCCACGAAACGTGGGACATGCTCCCGGCGACATTAGCAACTGGTAGAGCAAGAAGTAGGCGGTAAACCCCAGTCGGTTGCGCCGGATGCGTAGTCCGAGTTCATCGAACACGTTGCGCTGGAATCGGTACATCAGGAAGCTTAACAAGAGGTTCAGGGGCAGCACCAGGAGTGTGTACGGACCAACGATGTAGTACTTTCCAAAAAAGCTAACACCATCCCGGGGATCCAAGCCAGGGTGAATACAAGGTCCACTACGGGGATCAGGAGGTCAATTCCCGTGAGAAACTTCGATAGTAGCCGCGGCTGCCACCACGGTCTCATCGCTCCAATGCCTTCCAGCATCCCCCGGGCCCAGCGCGCCCTCTGGCGACTGAAGTGCCTCCATGTCTTCGGGCTGGTAGTAAAGGCTATTGCTCTTGGCTCAAAGTAAATGCGGTATCCCCTCCCGAGTAGCTTCCAACTCAGGACAATGTCTTCCCCAATCGCGTCAGGCCAGCCGCCAACTTCACGAACAGCCCGCGTCTTAAAGAGGCTGAATGCTCCCTGGGCCACCAAGGTGCCCTGGTAAAGACCTTGCACTCTTTTCACCGACGCGATTCCAAGAAAGTAGTCCCACTCCTGAATCCTCGTCCAGAAGTTATCGCGGCTGTTCCGGACCAACACGTGACCCCCTACAGCACACACATCGTGCGGGGAACTTTCGAGCCTCGCCACGATGTGCCTGAGGGCGGAGGGATGAAGAAGCGTATCCGCATCCAGCGTTGCAAAGTATTCGGTGTCCACTGCCTCCAACCCCGCATTTAGGGCAAAACTCTTACCACGCCGCTGCTCATACACGACCTGCAACGGCAGGTCCAACTCCATCGCGGCGCGCTGGGCCACAGCGGCAGTACCATCGGTTGACCCATTGTCAGCCAGGACTACTCTTATAGGACCGCGGTAATCCTGCCGGGCAATGTACCGTAGCGTCATAGCAATGTTCCGTGCCTCATTGTACGCCGCGACCAGTACGGTGACCGGCTTGTCTGGGTTGTTGTCCTTTGGTGGGGGTTGACGATCCAACAAGAGGCTGATTCCCAAGAAGCTGTTGAGATAGCCCGGCACATAGGCTATGAACGATATCAGGAAAAGAGCAAGTGGAAAACCGACCGCGCACGCGAGATCTTCCAGCCAGCGAAGCGACAAACGGACCGACAAAGCAACCCAAAGCACGGCCCCCACCTGGGCAACCCAGAACTTGGTCGTTACAGGTATGTATCTTTTCAACCCCATATTCCGTTTGCTCTCCAACTGCTAGCCCAGTATCGGTAACGAACCCCACTTTGCCCGGGCAAAGATCCCGCACCCTCCCGCGGCCGTGCTTGTTTTCTTCCTGCGCCGCCCACCGATACGTCAGCTCACCACTGACCGGCACGCGGACGCCTTATGCTTCTGCAACACGCGCACGGGAATCAGCCCGAGTATCCTGTACTAACCGCCCTTGGCCGACTTGAGGAGGGACAAAGTTGGAATGCCCGTGTCAAGGAACACCCCGATCTCGGCCCGCACCGCATCCGAACTCGCACGCCGAGTGCCCGGCACTTTGTGCGGCGTTCCCCCCGGCCTTCTGTTTTGCCCCGGCATCGCCGTCGGGCAACTCGACCAGCCAATCATCCTTCGATACAAGCCACTTCCCGCGCCTAACCTTGCCCGCTTCCAAAATCCCGACTGGGGCCCCCGAACCGGCCATCAATGCTGGACATCAACCCTGCGCCTTCCTGCCCTTCTTGTCAGCTGCTACAGCCCCCTGCCCGCGCTTCACGCAACCCGCTCTTGCCATCCCGTTTAGCCCTGTACAACATGCGGTCTGCCGCTTGTAGCAGCTCCTCCAGCGTCGCGCCGTCCTCCGGCCATGCAGCTACTCCGCCCGAGAGGCTCGTTTCGACCCTCGCTTCCCGAGACACGGACTCCACGGCGTCTCTCAGCCTTCGCATGACTAACTCTCCGTTTTCCCGGCTGCCAGTCACGACAACGGCAAATTCGTCCCCGCCGTATCTCGCGACCGCGTCCTCGTGCCTTATAGCCCCTTGCATTGCTTCGGCCACGCGCTGCAGGATACGGTCTCCGACCAAGTGGCCGTGTTTGTCGTTCACCCGTTTGAACCCGTCAAGGTCCACTAGTACGACCGCAAACTTCTTCCCTTCCGCAACCAACCTATCAATCAGCTGGTACAGCGACCGGCGGTTGAGCAGCCCCGTGAGCGGGTCGCGCTGTGCGAGGCGCAGTAACTCCTCGCTCCGTGCGATGGTGGGAAGAAAAAGCACGCCACACCCGCGCTGCGATACTTGCTGCGTTGTGGGGGCCAGTTTGGGCAAAGGATTTTGCCGCTATCCTCAGTATGACCGTGCTCCTGTCTCTGTCGGCTTTTCATGAGGTGAGCAGCACGATGGTCAAAACCAGATATGGGACGAGACCGTACATGACCCGCCCTTCCTTGTGAGTGTTGCAAGTGGGTTCCCCGTACAGGGCAGAAGCAGTCGAGGCTCTTTGCGCTTCAGTAGCACAAATTATCCTTGCCAAAAAACTTTTGTGTACTTCTGCTTGGCGTTTCACCGGCAAGGGTAACGTAACTTAAGAGATCGGGTTAAAAATCTATAATCCCCTTTATCACCTCGAACTCGAGACTCGGCTTCTTTCCGCTCTCCCCACGAAATGCCTCCAGGTTCCCTGAAACTGCACAGAGGTCCACCCGTATACTGCTGTAACCACTTGTTCCTGCCGTACGCCGGGATACAAAATCGCGTACCGCCAGTCTGATCCTGTTAGCCTTTCTGGCGTCAATCGACTCCTGGGGGGCTACAAGAGAACCCGTTCTTCTGTACCTCACCTCGACGAAGGCGAGGGTATGTCCTTCAAGCGCAACTATATCTATTTCCCCATATCTCGAGACGAAATTCCTGCAGATGACGCGGTATCCGTTCTGTTCCAGGTACCTGCAGGCTTGTTCTTCTACTTGAAAACCCAGTTCGCGGGGACTTCGGCGTTTTGCTTCACTGGCTCGTGAAGCGCCATATAGTTCTCGAGTGTCTGAGCACCTCAACTATCCGTTCCCTACCCTAAAACAGTCTTTTCGTGTTGCGGCTTCGAAGGCGACATGAGAGTGTATCATGACTCAAATATCCTCTGCCTGTACGAAAGGGCTTCTGCTACGTGTTCCTCTTCTATCCTCGGTGAATCAGCAAGGTCAGCGATGGAAGCAGCTACCTTCATAACCCTGTAGTAAGCCCTGGCGGAGAGTTTCATTCTCTTGTAAGCGTCAAGAAGCAGTTTTCTTGCGGCGCCGGATAGATTCAGCAGGGTCGAAAGTTCCTTAGGGCCCGTCTCAGCATTGGTCAAAAGGCCTGTTCCTTGGAGACGCTTTCTCTGCCTCTCCCTGGCAGCTGTGACCCTTTCTTTCACCGCTGAACTCGGTTCTTCCGTAGAGGCGCCTGTAAGTTCGCTCACGTCCACCCTTTGAACGTCTATGCAAATATCTATCCTGTCCAGAAGCGGCCCGTTTACCCTCGATATGTACTGCTTCCGTTGGTGTTCCGTGCAGGCACAATCCTGTATATCGCTCCCGTGGAAGCCGCACGGACAAGGATTCATAGCCGCCACCAGCAAGAAACGGCACGGGAATGTCCAGGTACCCCGCGTCCTGGTGACATGTACTACGCCCTCTTCAAGAGGCTGCCTTAAAGCATTCAGGACAGAGGGTGAAAACTGAGGTAGTTCATCCAGAAACAGTACCCCCCGGTGGGCCAGGGTTATTTCTCCGGGCCTCGGGTTTGCGCCACCGCCGATCAATGCTGCCATGGTCACCGTGTGGTGCGGAGCGCGGTAAGGCCGACTCGTCAACAGCCCCGTCCCAGGGGGCAACGCCCCGGCCACGCTCCAGATTTTGGTGACGACAAGCGCCTCCTCAGGGGTGAGGTCCGGCATGATACCCGGTATGGCCCGAGCAAGAAGGCTCTTCCCCGCACCCGGCGGGCCGGACATCAGGATGTTGTGCCCACCCGCACCAGACACTTCTAGAGCACGTTTGGCTGCCCTTTGTCCCCTAATTTCCCTAAAATCCACGTACCCTTGCGGTGGCACTACGGCGCCGTTGCCAGTGTGAGACGGACCGGTCAAATCGGCTTGCCCCTTGACAAAACCCACGGTTTCGTCAAGGCTCCGCGCTATTCGAATGTCTATACCACCGAGGAACGAAACTTCCGCCTGGTTCTCTCGGGGGATGACGGCCCCTTTTAGACCGGACTCCATCGCCGACAATACCATGGCAAGCACTCCTGGAACAGGTCTTATGGACCCATCCAGCGCCAGTTCGCCGAGAAAGGCATAGTCTCGGGTCCTGGGTCCTTCAGCCAACTGCCCCGAAGCGAGAAGGATCGCTGTGGCCACCGCCAGATCCATCTGGGTTCCCTCTTTGTGCAGCCCCGCGGGAGCAAGGTTCACCGTGATCCTTCTGGGGGGAATGTCGAACCCGGAGTTACGGATGGCAGAACGTACGCGTTGTCTTGCCTCGCGGACTGACGTATCAGCCATGCCCACTATCTCGAGGCCCGGCAAGCCTCCTGAAACATCTGTTTCCACGGTCACGATAAATCCGTCTATCCCCGAAACGGTGGCGCTCTTGACGGAAGCAAACAAAGAAAACATCCTCCGGTTGACGAAATCCGCCCTTTGAGAGTACTATCGGACAAGTTTCGACTCAGATATTATCATGACTGCCATATTATGGCAAGCCCGATTGTCACTCGACCCGGAAATCTGGGAGCGTCGGCAACCCAATAGGATTAGCAAACGAACTCTCGCCAGTCACCTTGCCCCGCATCAACCGGAGGTGTATACACATCTTTCAGCCGGTTCTCTTCAGATGGTTCTCTTGACCGGGTCTATCAACGTGGAAAGGCCCATTGCCTCCTTTGCCCTCTTCAGGACAGCCGAAGAAACCTCGTTGGCCCTTTTGGCACCGTTTGACAAGATATCTTTCAAAACGCCCGATTGCTTGTACTCGCTGTACCTTTTCTGCACGGGTTCAAGGGTTTGTATGATCACGTCTGCAAGGTCCTTCTTGAAGTCGGCGTAACCTCTTCCCCGGTACATTTCCTCGATTTCGCTTATCGGTTTGTTCACGCAGAGCGAGTAAATGGAGAGAAGGTTAGCAAGCGCGGGTTTTTCGTCGGGCCTGTAGACCACCTCACGGCCGGAGTCAGTCACCGCCCTTCGTATTTTCCTTGCCACCTCATCCTTGGAATCGGCCAGCGAGATATAACTTAATGGATTCGGGTCCGATTTGGACATCTTCTTTGTTGGATCTTGCAGAGACTTTATCCTTGCGCCATATTCGGGGATGAGCGGTTCCGGCACTTTGAAGGTCGGTCCGTACCTGCTGTTGAACCTTTCGGCTAGGTCGCGGCACAGTTCAACGTGCTGTTTCTGGTCCTCACCTACAGGAACATAGTCCGTATCGTAGAGAAGGATATCTGCGGCCATTAAAGCAGGATAAGTGAACAGTCCGCCGGACACAGTCTCCTTGCCCTCGGATTTCTCTTTGAACTGAGTCATCCTCGACAATTCCCCAAAAGTCGCGATACACTGGAGCATCCATCCGAGCTCGGCGTGACACGGAACATCCGACTGGACAAAAAGCGTTACTTTCTGCGGATCAAGCCCGGCTGCCAAGAAATATAGGGCAGTGTCTTCTATCTGTCGAGAGAGCTCCTTCGGGTCCTGATACACGGTGATGGCATGATAGTCAACGATGCAGTAAAAACACTCGTGTTCGTCCTGGAAATCGACAAAACGCTTGAGTGCTCCGAAGTAATTCCCGAGGTGAATAACCCCTGACGGCTGAACTCCTGAAAATACTCTCTTCATATTTCTCCACGCTCGTTATCCGGCGTGAGCGACCTCCTTTCGCTGAGTAGTAGGCCTATGCAAAAAGACCATCCGCCGGCGCCCTGAGGGAGCCGCACTTCAGAAATCTCCACGACCAAGTCACTTCACCGGTCCGAGTTCCGGCCACTCCCAAGAAAAATCACCTGCGTGCGGACCACCTCCTGAGCGATCGCTTAACCGCCACTGTCCTGGGCAATAAAAAACTCCGTCGCAAGGGACGGAGGTTATCCGCGGTGCCACCCTACTTCGCCGTATACCGGCGCACCTCTAGAGAAAGTACCATCATACTTTCCATCCTCTATCGGGGATGAGCCGGCATGTTGCTCGCTCCCGAGCCCATTCCCGCGGCATCCTGCACCGGCCTTCCACCCTCGCCCGGCTCGCTTGGCATTGAGCCGCGGTACTATTCTCGTTCATCGCGTCACCCTATATTAAAACCCACCGAGTCCCGGACCACGATATCCAATCGGACTTTCCAGGTGTGAACCTTTAGGAAATTATGCCACACCAGAGCGAAAACATCAAATCGAAAGTCACCAAATCGAAAAATACCGAATCGAAAGATGAATCGAAAGACCGCCCCTGCCGCGACCATCCGACAACCAAGCATTTTTCATGGACGTCCATTTCGCACAGCAGGTACGTTCCCCGCTACCGATAATAGCGCCTGGGGTTTGCCAGTTCCATTTGAATCTTCAACGGCAACATATTCCTGAGCCGACACTATGCCGATATTCGAGCCAGAAACGCCGTTATTTCAAAGACGAAGGTTTCAGATCATGGATAATCTCTACCTGGCCGTCACAGGTGCCTACGAGAAGAGGACTCGTGGGGACGTGCCTTCCCAGATTTTTCTCTATCGAAGCTGCACTGTGATTGGCGTAGCAGTAAGCACACTGATGGCTGCAGGTGTTGTACGCTCCCATATCCACCGACTCGACGCAACGGCACGCTGGACGCTGCCCTTTGTCTTTCGGCATGGCCCTGTCTGTACCCGAGATCTTACGGATTAGGTTCCCGTCTATACAGGCACCCGGCTTGATCCCTGCGGGACGTAGATCAATTGTTTCGGCACAGCTATAAACCTCCATCCCGCAAGACTCTGCCATGTTTCTGATTCCTTCGGCCAGTTTCAACACCTCGCCCGGTGCTCGAACGGGGGCCCTTTTCACACCGGATATCCCCGCCGATCGGGACCTATCTGCAGGTACTTGGGGCGCTGTCCTCGTCCCGTCGCGTATACCTGCCGATGTCCCCCTGTCACACAGTATCCCTACCGTCGTCCCTCCCTGCCCACATGCGCCCGCGCCCATCCCATCCTCACAGAACCCACCTGACATTTTTCCCTCATCACCCACAGCAAGAGGCTCGTAAAATTCAATGCCGGTCGCCTGTGAGATCCTCTTCAAACGCCGCTTAACTTTCCCGTAGAAGTCGAGGAAACTTATGACGAGCCGGTCTGTATAGCCTGTCAAATGCTCTGCCAGGTTTTGTACCCGTTCAAGATGGTACTCAGATGGAGTGACGGAACTCAGGACGATTGGATCATACCGCCAGATAACGCGCTCTTTTCCCGCCCGGTCTGAAAGTTTGCGAAAAGCGTCTAACCGCTGGCTGAGTGGAGGCACACGGGGCTCCAGAATCTCCGGGTAGTCGTTGAGGGTGAAATGAAAATAGTATCGGTAGCCGAGAGAATCCAATAAGTCAAGGTACGGGAGGAGCGGCTGGGGATTCTTAGTCCAGAACACAATGAGGTCCACATCCTCCGGGAGAAGGCTGTACACTTTCACCTGGCCCGGGTTAAAGGGGTTTCTCACGCAAAAATAGCCTGCCTTGACCCTCTCAACAAACCACTTGCTGAAAAACGCCGGAATATCTGTCCGGCGGCTCGCGCTGACAATCATGCCGGTCCTCCTGATCTGGATTACGAAGTACCCGGAGCCGGTATATGGGGGCCAGGCTTGTGACCCATCATTAACAGTACTTCCCTCCCAACCCGTATGGAGATCCTGGCCAGCCGATTGGCCCAGGGGTACGGTTTCTTTAGCCATTTTCCGCTTTTCGTCGAATGGGAGTCTCGTGAATTTCCCGCTACTCGCTGGATGGCCTTGCTATCCCGAACATCTGACACAGCCTTTCATAGGTCTCCTTAGGCGACGAAGACTCACACGCAAGCGTTTCAATCGGGCATCTACCGTCCCTCGACCTGTTCATGATATACGGTACCACTTCATCGATAACGTATACACGGTTTTCTCGCGCGAGGACTTCTACAGCCTCTTTACTGCCTGTCTTTCCGTAAACGGCGTCAATTCCAAAGTAGAGGACAAGGTGGGCCACGGCGACACCCACAACCTTGTCAGCAAGGCACGACCCGCAGATATCGTGACCTGCCTTGAGAGCCGCCGTGATAAGAGGCTTCACTCCCGGTCCCCTCTCGACGGCGAGAACCCTACCTTCTTTAACGATGACGACGGAATGCCCGTCCTTAAGCAGCGAAGCCCCCAGTCTCAGGTCACTCATGATCCTCTCAGCGGATGCAGTGTTCAGGCCGAAACGCTGTTCACCATCATGCCCGCCACAAAACCGAGAGCTATCCCAGACACAATGTTCAGCACTGCCTCCCCCATCCCGGGCATGTTTCGACCCCTGACATTCGCAAGTGCTTTTAACTCGCTCAACCAAGACCCATCCTGGTTCAAAAAACTTGGCTGCTTTTATCTCCAGCCAAGTCGGCCCCCAGACCAGGTTTTCGCCTCCTTCCCAGATACTCGATTTGCCCCCCGAGGGGCAGGACGCCAGGGGACCTCGGCCCGGGAGTCCCACCCGGGCGGGAGAACTGCACCGGAAGGGCTCAATCGGAATTGACCGCTTGCGCGGGGAAGCCGGTGCTTCCACCAAATTGTGCTAACTTCCGGTGGAGACTAACCCCGGAGACTAACCCCGCCTCCCGCGCCCTGTTGGGACGCCTACCGGTTTGTCCGACACCGGCTAAACGGGCTCACCGTAAGGACAAGGCCACAACTTCATCTCGCGCCAGACGTTTCAAGTTGCTTCAATTGCTCGATCTAACGCAGAACACCTTTGTCTCCGCCAGACCGCTGTGGACGCCACGGCCAAGCACATTCAAGCCAGCTTTTCTGGCATTGGTGATATATTCGACGGTGGCGCTATCGAACTCTTCACCGGGAGTTATCAGCGGCGCGCCGGGAGGGTAAACCACAACTGTATCGGCGGATATGCGCCCGGCAGCTTGATCAAGGTCAACTGCTTCCGCCATTGAAAGAAAAGCTTCTCTCAGGGACATCACTCTCGCGGGTCTTGGAGCTTCACCGAGCAGTAAAGATACGTCAAACTGGCTACTGTGCTCCCGGGGACAACGTTCTGCGAGATCCCTGAACGCTGCTTCAACGGTATCAATATCCTCCTCGCTGTCAGCGCCAGTACAGATCATGAGGATATGCTGGAGCCCAACCATCTCCGGATCTACTCCTTTTTCCTCGACCAGGAAACGGGCAGCTTGAGGACCTGTGACTCCAAGTTCGGCGAGGTTCACCAGGATCCTCCCGGGATCATGCATGAGTCCCGGTGGGACTGGATTGGACGGATCGTACCCTACCACTGAAAGGCGCGGAATCCTCGCGAGCCTTCTACTGAGTTCACAGGCTCTTTCAACTCCTCTGTTCACCCATTGCCCCCCGTCCCTCTCCAGGACCTCTATGGCCTGTTGCAGAGAAGCCATCAGGATGTACGAAGGAGATGTGGTCTGAACCGCGCGAAGAGACTCTTCGACCGCTGGAATAAGACCAGGAAAACGCTCTGGAGCGGACGGCCCTACGTGGAGGAACGCGGTTTGGGTGAACGCGACGGTTGTTTTATGCGCGCCATGCACAACCAGGTCTGCTCCGCAGTCCAGAGCAGAGGGAGGAAGTTCTCTCCCCACTTTGAAATGGGTACCGTGAGCCTCATCGACAATCAATATGGCCCCGCTTGCGTGGGTAATTTCAGCTATCTCGCTGAGGTTTCTGGCAAAACCGCAATATGTAGGGTTGATGACCACGACTGCCTTAGGCGGCCGCCCACCGCGGGCCACCTCACGTTCAAATGCTTCTTTTATCCTTTCTACGTCCAGGGGCAGGTATCCTCCGAGATTTGGGTTGTGCTCTGGCCATACGAAAACTGGCTCAAGCCCGGACATAGCCATAGCAGTCATCATAGACCGGTGAGCATTCCGTGGTACCAGTACGCTGCGAGCCCCTAGAACCATCCGGGCCGCAAGCAAGGACGCCTGCACGCCAGAGGTGGCGCCGTTAACGAGGATGTAGGAGCGGGCTGATCCGAACAGTTTCTCAGCTCGCCTTTCAACTTCCCTGATGCAGCCGCTGGGATAGTGCAGGTTATCCAGCCCGGGAGACTCCGTCATATCGATAACCCGAAGTTCATCTAGCAGTCTCCGGGCCCATTCAGGGTTCGGGTCAGCAGGCATTGAAACTAAACCACCAGAAAAAACACCTTTCCCCTTATGACCAGGCATATGCATTCTTGCCGGCTTTCGGGATGCATACCAGCACATTGCTTCGATTATGCCGCAGTTTTTTTCCGACATCTGTTCTACCGTCCTTACTATGTTGGACTTGCCACTTGTATTGTGAATACTGACCGGCAGGCTGACCAATGAGTGCAGTTTTACCCGTGATCGGGAAAACGTTTCTCCGTATAGTCATATCCTGACTGTACAGACTGAGGCAAGTCCCAGCCAGTCTAGCCCCAAAGATGCTAATATGCTACTGGGCATTTTTCCTCAGGACCTGCCCTGAACGACTCAGCGTCAGTTTTCCATCCTCCATGGCCACCTGCCCGTTGACGAACACCCATCTGAATCCTTCTGGGTACTGCCTGGGTTCTTCATCAGTGCTTTTTTCGGCGACAGCTTCAGGGTTGAACACAACGATATCTGCCTTCATGCCCTCAGCAATCAGTCCTCGATCTTTCAGCCCGAGCCTTTGAGCTGGTAGACTGGTTATCCTCCTGATGCCTTCCTCAAGTCCCAGAAGCCCCAGTGCGTAACGCTTTATAAACCTCGCCATGCCTCCGAAACTGTTGGGATTTGGGAGGTAGTACGGTGGCACTTTGACCTCAGCTGTAACATTGACAAGGAAAGTATCAATACCGACCATAGCCAGCGGGTGTCTGTAAAATACCCGTTTCACTTCGTCAGAGCCTACTGAAGGCCGGGAAAGAATGGAGTACGGATCTGCACATATCACATCCATAAGCGCGTCGAGCGGATGCTGGTCTCTTTCTCTTGCTATCTGGGCAATGGTCTTTCCAACAAATTCACCCGCCTTGCTCTTCCCTATCATCATCTCATTCGCCCAGCCTGGCTGCAGGATTGGGTTTAGATTGAACCACTTGCCCGATAAGACGTACTGCCGGATTTCCTCTCGAAGGTCTGGAGCTCTCAAGTTCGCCGCAAATTGCTCCAAGGTACCGGATTCTTTCAACCACGGAGCCAGCACCGCGGCAACGTACTTGACATGTAGCACACCGCCGGTCTGGTGATTAGGTATTACATCAAACGCCAGATCCACTCCGTCTTTGAGTGCCGCATCAATTACAGCCAGGGTTTCTTCAGCCGCACAAACCGAGAGCTTGGGCGTGGGGCTTGGAGACACGAGATATCCCGGGCTCAGGTGGGCTAGCTGAAGTTTGACACCGGTCTTTTTGGCGATGTCCACAGCTTCGCGGATCCCGTTAATGAGTCCCGGGTCGCCCAACCCCTGTCGCAGGCCGGTCCGTCGCCAGTGGCTGGAAAACAACCCGCCCTTTCGTGCAACAACGCCTATGACCTCGTACGATTCTTCCACGCTGCAATAGCAGTTGGGTGCGTAGTCCATGCCATTTGAAATACCGGCGGCTCCCGAGTCCATAGCTTCCTCAACATATCTTTTCATGGCCTCGATTTCGGAAGCTGTAGCTTTCCTCCTGTAATCCGTACCCATCACTGCTGTTCGGACCGTGCCGTGCCCAACCAGCGGTACAATGTTTATGCCAGGTCTTGTTCGTTCAACAACATCAAGCCACTCTCCAAAACTTGACCACGTTATGTCAAGGCCATCTGTTTCTTTTGCGTGCTTCTTAACCATGTCAAGGTCTGCTACAACTTCCTGATAGTATTTTCTCGGGGAAACCTTGTCCCACCAGTTCCATTCCCAGAAGCATGCCGTCCAGTGCCTGTTAAGCGGTGCCGGAGAAAATCCGCATTGTCCGCACACTGATGTAGTTATCCCCTGAGCTATCGCGCTCTCTCCGGAAGGATACATGAGCACAGTCTGGTCTGCGTGAGAATGCATGTCTATGAAACCAGGTGCAACTACTTGCCCGGTAGCATCAACTATTCTCGCTGCACTCGCTCCTGATAGTTCCCCTATGGCTGCTATGGTGTCCCCCCGCAAGCCAATGTCTTTCTTGTAGCGAACACTTCCGCTGCCGTCTATGATTTCTCCGCCTCGTATAATCACATCAAATGTCATACAGCATTCCTCCTTTGTGACTGCCCTCAGCATTGCTAGCTCAGGTAAGCATAGTGCGATAAATCCCATCCGGCAAAACCCAAAAGGGTAATTCGACCTGCACAGGCTGCATCCTGTCTATTTCGGGTACAGGCTGGCCAATATTTTTGGGAACCATCTTGAAACAGCGGATATACGGGAGTATCCTAATATTGTTGCCTTGCGAACGTTCTCATGAGAACATTCTGGGCGAGGTGAACAACTGTGAGCGACCCTGCCGACATCCTCAGCGAACTTCTTCGCGCGGTCAACAAAGAACTGATGAACATGGTCACCGAGTGTCTGCATCATTACGGCATGGGACCCCAGGACATCATTGTAACCATGTTCGTCTCTCATAACCCCGGAACCACCGTCAGCGAGATAGCGCGGAAAACCAGGATGGCCAAGTCTCACGTTTCCAGGACCGTAGACCGGTTGGCAGAGCTCGGGTTTGTCAAGAAGCGACCCGATGAACAAGACAGACGCCTGGTGCGCCTTTACACCACCGACAACACTAGAGCTCACGTCGAGGCGGTCAACGCCCAGGTCAGAGAATTCATCACTGGAGCCCTGGACAATCTTCCCCATGACACGGTCCGGTCTCTCGTAGAGGGTCTTGCTCTCCTAAAAGACGCCCTGGAAAAACAACGTGTGCTGGCGACGAAGTCCCTCAGCTCGGCTCAGGACGGTCCTCCAGGCATGGCTTCTGATTCAAGGCAGCCTGTTTAAGGCGGCCTGATTACAGTCTTAAGCGGCAGGCAGTCCCAGATTAGATACTTCAACGAATCCCGGAGATGATGGACTATGTTGAGGCTGGCAAAACTGCTTAAACCTTTTGCTGCATCAATTGTGCTTGCTATGCTACTTGTGTTGGCTCAGGCCGTTGCGGACCTCGCACTTCCCACTCTCATGGCCGACATCGTCGATAAGGGCATAGTCAGAGGGGATACTGCGCTCATACTCAGGACAGGGGCCCGCATGCTGCTGGTAGCCCTGGGAGGAAGCACGGCAGCGGTCCTGGCAGCTTTCTTGTCGGCAAGAGTCTCCGCTGGTTTTGGAAAACTACTTCGAAACATGGTATTTGAACACGTGGAAAGCTTCTCTCTACAGGATTTTGATAAATTTGGAACTGCATCCCTGGTCACCAGGACCACCAACGACATAACCCAGGTTCAAGTGGCAGTTTTTAGCACCATGAGGATCTTTGCCATGGCCCCGATGATGTGTATCGGCGGGGTCGTCATGGCAGTATCCGAACAGCCGAAACTCTCCATGACGCTCATTAGTGCCCTGCCTTTCCTGGGTCTTGTGGTCTTATTTGGCGCAAAGGTCGCTCTTCCGCTGTTTAAGTCGTTACAGCTGAAGCTCGATAAGCTGAACCTGATTCTTCGCGAAAACCTTACAGGCATACGGGTTATACGGGCCTTCAACAGGACCGACCACGAACTACGCCGGTTTGATGCTGCAAATCTGGATCTCACCGGCACAGCACTTAAAGTCAATAGGCTGATGGCAGGGCTTTCGCCCCTGGTAATGCTCATACTCAACGGGACTATGATAGTCATCATGTGGACTGGCGCCCACTATATCGATGCCGGCATCATGGAGGTCGGCAGTCTTATGGCATTCATACAGTATGCTATGCAGATACTCATGTCTCTTCTGATGGTTTCGATGCTATTTGTCCTGCTACCCAGGGCAAGCGCATCTGCTGACCGGATAGTCGAGGTGCTTGATACAAGGCCGACGGTCGTAGATGCAGAACGTTCGATCGCCACCAACGTAGGCGCATCAAAAGTACGCCAAGGTGAGATCGAGTTCAGAAACGTGACCTTCAGGTATCCAGGAGCAGAGAGGCCAGCCCTAAAAAACATAAGTTTTGTCGCGCGTCCAGGTCAGGTGACAGCAATAATCGGTGGAACAGGATCTGGAAAGTCTACGCTGGTCAGCCTGATCCCGAGGTTTTACGACCCAGAAGGCGGGCAGATCCTAATTGATGGTATCGACATAAGGCAATACCCTCTGGATGAGCTCAGGGCTATGATCGGATTCGTACCTCAAAAGGCGGTCCTCTTCAGTGGAACTGTTTCAGAAAACATAAGGTACGGAAAACCTGACGCTACTGACGAAGAGGTTCGTACGGCAGCGAAAATAGCCCAAGCTGAGCAGTTCGTGGATGAGATGAGTAACGGGTTCGACTCGCTCATATCCCAGGGAGGGACGAACCTCTCGGGAGGCCAGAAGCAGCGACTCGCAATAGCACGAGCCATCGTCCGAAGGCCCAAGATATACGTTTTCGACGACAGCTTCAGTGCCCTTGACTTTAAGACTGACGCTAAACTGCGCGCAGCCTTAAAAGATGTAACAGCTCAGTCCACAGTCATCATAGTGGCACAGCGGGTAAGCACTGTGATGGACGCGGACCAGATAATCGTGCTTGACGAAGGTGAGATCGCAGGAATCGGAACTCATCGTGAACTCATGAAAACGTGTCAAGCATACCGCGAAATTGTATCATCACAGCTTTCGGAGGAGGAAATCGCATGAGCTCATCTGTTTCAGCAAGAGGCCGTGACGCTTCGCAGTTGCAGGCGGGTCCCCGCATTGGCTTCGGCGGCCATAGAGGTCTGGGACGACCTGTTGAAAAGCCCCGGGATTTTAAGGGAACCACGAAGAAACTTTTGAGGTACTTGGCTCCGCACAAGCTCAGCATACTCGCGGTGCTGATATGCGCAGTTCTGGGCACAGTTTTCAACATAGTCAGCCCCAGAATTATGGGCCGGGTCACCACCAAGGTGTTCGAGGGACTGATGGCAAAGGCCATGCACGTTAGGGGTGCAGCAATTGATTTCGGGTTCATTCGGCAGACCCTTATAACCCTCACATCCTTGTACGTGTTAGCTGCGCTGTTCAACTTCGCCCAGCACTACATCATGGCTGGGGTTGCCCAGAGAGTAGTCTACAATATGAGGAAGGATGTAAGCGTCAAGCTTTCCAGGCTGCCCCTCAAGTTCTTCGATTCGAGGACTCACGGCGAGATACTTAGCCGCGTCACCAATGATGTGGACGTCGTGAGTTCCACCCTCCAGCAATCATTGACACAAATCATCTCGTCAGCTGTCACTCTTGTCGGAGTCCTAACCATGATGCTGAGCATCAGCCCGGCGCTAACCCTTGTTACCTTGATCACAATTCCCCTTTCCGCTATCGTCACAGTCAACGTAGCCAGAAGGTCCCAGCGCTTCTTCGCAGGACAGCAGAAAACTTTAGGCGAGCTCAACGGCCACGTTGAGGAAATGTACGCCGGCCACAAGATTGTAAAAGCTTTCAGCAGAGAGAAAACGGCGATAGAACGATTCAAGCATATCAATGACGAGCTGTACACCCATGCCTGGAAAGCCCAGTTTGTGTCGGGTATCATGATGCCGCTCATCAGTCTCGTGAACAATATAGGCTACATCATAATAGCGGTGGCTGGGGGCATCATGGTCACGAAGCGGGCCATCGCCATAGGCGACGTTCAGGCTTTCATAAGCTACTCGCGGCAGTTTACCCAGCCTATCGTCCAGACCGCCAACATAGCCAACATTATACAATCAACCATCGCCGCAGCAGAAAGGGTTTTCGAGGTGCTGGAAGAGGCCGAAGAATCTCCCGACCCGGATGACCCTGTGGTGCTGGAATCTCCAGAAGGCCAAGTAGCGTTCGAGCACGTCCGGTTTGGCTACAGAGAAGACGCCGTACTTATGGAAGACATCAATATCGCTGCTAAGCCCGGACAGGTGGTCGCAATAGTCGGGCCAACTGGTGCCGGGAAGACCACGCTGGTGAATCTTCTGATGCGCTTCTACGAAGTTCTTGATGGGCGTATTACCCTGGACTCTGTAGATATACGCGACATGACCAGGAGCCATCTCCGGTCAAATCTGGGAATGGTTCTTCAAGATACGTGGCTTTTCAGCGGATCAATCCGCGACAACATAGCTTACGGTCGCGAAGGAGCTAGCATGGAAGAAATAGTAAAGGCAGCGCAAGCCGCACGTGCAGACCATTTCATAAGAACGCTACCTGAAGGATATGACACAATCATAAATGAAGACAGCACCAATATATCTCAGGGCCAAATGCAGCTTATTACGATAGCAAGAGCTATACTTGCGAACCCTGTCGTGCTGATCCTGGATGAGGCAACAAGCAGCGTGGATACTCGTACTGAGCTGCATATTCAGGAAGCGATGCGGGACCTCATGAAGGGACGAACCAGCTTCATAATAGCTCATCGACTCTCGACCATCAGAAACGCTGACTTGATACTCGTGATGAACGAAGGGAAGATCATAGAGCAGGGAACCCACGCGGAGCTCATGGCAAGGAAAGGTTTCTACTACGAGCTGTATACAAGCCAGTTTACAGGAGCAAACAGGGTTGCATAAGCAAACGAGGAAGCAGCCCACAGAGATGAGATCAAATATCGCATGGCGGAGCTCTCACGGAGCGTAGAGGCACAGAGAGGAGATACCCATGGCCAGGTAACATGCTATTTTCTGCCTGGCCGGGGTCAGGACTCGCTCGAACGTGCTCTGAGCCACCCGCATCTGCCTGGCACATTCCTCTTGCTCAAGCCCAATTAGAGCCCCATGACGGTCAATTATCCCTCAACAAACTCGCAATACAACCTCTTTGTCAAGAATAACGACCCGATAGTCTTCCGGTATTCTCACGTGTTAGGGTGGTTGAAGTAACCTATGCCATAAAGGTTTTTGCACAGGAGCTCAAGAAGTCGGTGACCGTAGCACATCTGGACAACATCGCACGCTTGAGGTGTTGAAGAGACGCGCGCGGCGAGCCGTACCGTTCTGCCGACTTGCGGAGGACCCAGGTGAAAGAGCGGCGGATGGAACGGCGTGCAGTACCTTATCCGCTGGCGCAAGCGGCTGTTTTGACGCGTAAGGTGGAGCAATTACTTGCAAAGGAGACAACAAACCCCGCAGCGGTGGTACAAGGCGCTTGCGCTTTTTCATAGGTGTAACCCACGTCTAACGACTGCGGGAGCCAGCCTCGTTCATATGACTAAAGAAGAACAAGTGCAAATTCCCACTTAAATCTGAGCCACTTTTCCCGCTGAAACACTACCCACTTCCGTCTAGGAGGAGCGGCATCGAGCGATTCCTTGGCAGTTGTCAGCGCGACAAAAACGGATCTTGTGCTGGAATCGGTGGGGTGTTTTATTTTCTTTTTCTTTGCCAAGATGACCACCTGGTTGAAGTCGCGGTACTCTTTGGGCGGAAATCTCCAGCACGAAATTGCCTCGTAAGAGTAATCAAGATGCCTGGCTATCTGCGGCGAGATCCTTTGTTGGGGAACGATGCACACCAGTATACCCTCGTCAACGAGGAGGGGGGTGGTTTCGCGCAAAAACGTGTATTCTTTCCTTCTCGTTTCGAAGTTGCTGGTGTCCGCATCATAAGGTGGGTTAAGCAGCACAAGGCTAAAGGCGTTTTTTGCTACCGTGGCCTGCTCGAACACCCCCTTTGCGACGCAGTTTAGGTGTTTATCGGCTTCTCTTGCCCGTCCCAGGTCAAGTTCTATACCGTAAGTGACGGTGGCAGTGC
The DNA here is from genome assembly GCA_018208355.1 of Candidatus Fermentithermobacillus carboniphilus. Lineage (GTDB taxonomy): Bacteria > Bacillota > Sulfobacillia > Fermentithermobacillales > Fermentithermobacillaceae > Fermentithermobacillus > Fermentithermobacillus carboniphilus. The sequence goes on from CP062796.1 coordinate 289,957, forward strand.
CTGCCACTAGATCGGCAAGGGCTTTCCCGGTTCCGCAGCAGGGGTCGAGGACGGGGAACTCCTGGGACGGAAACTCAAGCATTGGTCTTATGAGGTTTACAACAACATCTGGGGTAGGATAGTACCCAATTTTTATTTGGGCCGTTAGGCGCACTCAACAATCCTCCTTTGAGCCGTCCGGTCGTGCCGGACGACTAAGTGTGTGGTTTTTGTCGCCCGGCTGGTCGCCGGACGCTTCCTTTCTGTCCTCGGACAGAAGAAGGAATTGAGAGTCCGGCAGGGTGCGCCTAGACAGGGGCGGTAGCTTATGCAGTGCCTGCAGCATCCGTGGTCTCGGAACGGATAAAGCAGTCCTTGTACAACCGGATTTTTCCGACTGGCACCTTTGGGTCTTTCGCAGGCCCGCAATAAAGCCAGAGGATGAGGGCACAAGACCGCTGTTCTTTATCTGCAAGAAGCGAAAGTTTTAAGCAGTAGCTATCGAAGTCCACCGGGTTCATGCGGATCCGGGCTGGATCATAGCGTGTACCGGGCGTCCACCCGAGTTCCCTGTAAAATTGGTTTACTGCTTCAGCTCCACCAAGATTGATGTGGATCTCCGGTAAGTCCCGCTCTGTGAAAGGTTTTTTGTCCACGGTGAGATCCTCCCTGTGACGGAAAATAAAAAGGCCCATTCGACGCTGGATAACCAACGTGGAATGGGCCTGCCTCATCCTGTGAGAAAGGCTACTATGGTTTTGGGACCGACCTGTTTGCCGGGCCTTATGACCCGCCCGCCCTGCACCGCGAGGAGGTAAGGTCCATACGCAGGGCAACCCGGGAAACCCGGGCAATTGTCTACTTCACGATGGTATACAAAACTCCGACAAGACCAACAAAGTTCCCGACGATTAACACAATGATCCACTTGAGAATGTCCCTAAATGCTCTTTCGATTTCTGCTTTGGTCTTTGCTAGTTCGGTCTTGAGCTCCTGTTCTACCCTTGTTATTTCGGACTTTAGCTCCTGGTACTCGGTCTTGTGTTCTAGGCTGTGTACTTCAAATTTGTGGTCTATCTCTGTCTTCTTGAGTTGCTCAAAGCGTTTGTCAACGGTTTGCTCTATAAAGGTGACCAGTGCTTGGGCTGTTTCGGGCGAAAAATATTTCGCCAGGTCCCCGGACACGTTAGGTACCATTGACACGGCCACCTCCTCATCTCCATTATACGCGATTTTTGTACAAGGTACATCTGATGGCTTCCTTGAAACCGTCTTTCACCTTTTCCCTGTGGTTGTTTGCAGGATTTTCAAAGACTTTGTACTTTGCCATTTGTAAGTCTCCTTTCTTCTAAAATTCAATCTTGAACTACCCAAGGGATACATGGTCTTGTTACACTCTCGCGTTCCCCGTGCCCGTGCATGAGGTATATCTTGGTGCCTGAGCAATTTGATGAAGGCCCAGTAACGTTTTTCCGGTAGCTGCGGTTTTCTCCCTATGGCTGTTGTATTACCACCTCCTTGCCTGTTTTGCCAGCGTCTCGCACAGCTTTTATCCAGGCTCCGAGAGCATGTTTTGCTGCTTTCGGCAATGCGAAAGACCCACCTGGTTCCTCGACTGCTTTCTGGATTGACGCCTTAAACTGTGCCCGTATCGCCGGGCAATCAGGTAACTTGACGATGATCTTTTCGTCTGTCTCGACGACTTCTGGGTCAAGCCACGGGAAAAGCCCTCTGGGAAACCCGACCGGTGAGGTCCCGCCTTTCAAAACAACGCTCTTGCGGGGTTCGCAAGCAATTTGCCAGGTTCCATACTCTCCAAGTACTTGCCATAAGTGCTCCATTAGAGATCTGTCCTCAAGATGGGCAGGTATCTTTTCTTTGAGGACATACTCGACAAACGTACGGTTATTTGCGCTGATCTGGAGATGCACATGAGACAAATCCTGAAGGTAATGTTTGATGAGTTTGGCCGCCGCGATAAGTCCATGGCATTCCGCGAAACGAGCCGGGACCACTCCAAAGCTAACGCTGCCAGAAAACTGTACCGGTCCTTCGAGAGTTAGACGCACGGTGCCCGACTTGTACGTTTCAACCCTTACCTTTTGCACCAGGACGTCCGGCACATTGCGTTTTCTTTTGGAACCATTCCCTTCCCTCTTCGGGAATTCCAGAATCACCTTTTTATCGTCCGCACTTACAACCAGGGAGGCCATGAATTCCTTTCCCTGTTTGTTCCTGAAACCGTGTAATACTGGCGTGCGCCCATTTGTCACAAGCTCCTCCATTTCGGCTGTTGTTAACCGTTTGCCAGCGATTTCTCGCCACAGAACAAACCCACACTGGGGGCATGTAAATGAACGTGGGTGCTCCTCCAGTTCGGATTTACACAGGGGACACCGCATTGTCGGTGCGCCTCCTTTGACTCTACAAGACTTCGAGCCTGTTCCCGGCTCCGGTCGTTCCTACTCTTCTCGGCAAAAACACGGCGACTCAATAAAAAAGGCCGGAGGCGAATTTTACCTCCGGCCCGGTTTCTCAGCGAGTTAGGCTTGCGTTACGGGCTAGCGAAGATCTCGCAGACCCACTTGTCGCCAACTTCATCTAATGCAATACCTATTCCTACCCTAGTAGCACGAGGTTCTAGGATGATGGCTCTGTGTCCCTCGCTATACATAAAGTCTTGATGGATATAAGCCGCGTTTTTCTCGGCTTCGTATATTCCTATGTTCTCGCCAACGAACTTTGGTACAGCAAGTCCAAATTGCCTTAGTGAGGCACTTGCTTTCCCGATATTAGGGATGTCGTGAGTTAGATCGCCGAGTTCTACCAACTTTTGTGCCCTGTATCTGGCAACTTCGCAAAGTTTCGCATCCAGGATCACAGGTTTCAATTTAGCCTGCTCCCTGGAAATGTTGATGTACTTGAGGATAAGAGGCACATACGTTTTGTTGGCTTCTTCGACCTTCTCAGGAGCGTTCGGAGGCAGCTGGGGCGGGTGCGCCTTCTTGTATGCCTCGATTGCCGCCTTGAGACCCTGCGAAAACAGCGCATCCCGCACTGACTTATCCAGGTTGTTTACGATCGCAGTGCCGACGAGAGCGCCGATTAGCAGAACGGTCGCGACTACTTTCATTGCGGATACACCTCACTTGGTGATACGGTACGTCCATGTAAAGGACTCTGTGGACGATACTGCTGCAGGGGTTGTATGGCTTGAAATCTCCTCCGGTTCGTTTTCAACAAGCTCAGGAGGAATCTTCCACACCAGGGCATGGTCAAGCAGAGGCCCGCTTGCAGTCGAATAAGCTCCTGCTCCTGAACCCATACCGGTTGCAGCATGGTACAAGAGGCCCAAGGCTCCGGTGGACCCGTTAAAGGCGTCCATAACCTGGTCACGGTTGGCAAAAGGCACAGACCCAAAATTGAATGTCTCTCTACTGGCAACTGTATCCATTGTGTTCGGGGTTCTGATTACTACAGAAGTCACTTCCGCATCTACCCCGTTCAGGGCCTGCCACAGCTGCAGCAGGCCGTTGTAGTCGTCCCTCACAAGCGACGCCGCAACCGCAGGAATGACTATCTTGTTAATGTATTCGATCTCGGCCTTCGAGTACTTGTTATAGATTCCAGTTCTCTTCCAAAATTCCTCCCTTGCCGCTCTGTCTGCAGCAAACATTGCCGTTGTATCCGGGTCCTGCAGCGCGGACTTGATCTGTTCCTTGACGAATTCTGCCGCTACCTCCCACTTGCGCCGTTCAAGGGAAGCCTCGGCCATTTGATGGGCAGCCCACCTGGCAGTATCATTCATGAGTGCTCCTACGAACGGAAGTCCTCCGCCTGCCAAACATCCCAAACCTGCCATAAGGTAATTTGCCGTGCTCTGGAAGAACGGCATGTTAGGAATGGTCTGTTCGAGGATGGTGCGGTATTCGTTGCTGGCGGGGATAATGAGCTTGTCCCCGTACATTATCGCTGAAGCGCTCCCGTTGACATATCCGGGAGGGGGCAAATTTTTAGCCTCTTCCCATACCGCCAGGGTCTCCGGCTTTATATGGGACAACACGGGGATCGACTGTATCTTTCCACCCTTATAGGTAGCAACTATTTTTCCGGGGTTCTTTGCTCCTGGCTTTATAAAATCCCATATGCTCCTGATTTCTTCCGGTGATTCAGTAACATGTCCCGCATAAATGAGACCAGGCACTCCGAGGATGAATCCGGACGCAACCAGAATTGCAATTACTCGCTTCAACATCACCTACCCTCCTTTCCGACCACTTTACGGGCCGGGACTCAAGTATGCCCGGCTCTCAGAACGAACTTTTACCTTGAATGCATCTAAACTACTGCTTCTCCCACGGGTTACAAACCTCATAATCGGGCCGAGGATCCTTGAAGGTACTTGGGCTTCGATTTCCATGTAAAACCCAACCGAATCTTTGGTCCGGGGCGCTTCTTGCTGCACTACTTTGGTAACGCTGACATCGCGGAGTATTGCATCGTTCAGGACGTTCATATTGAAGGATGTTGTTGCCTGAGCCGATGCTAAAGCCGTATTCAGCACGGGCTGTACATCTTCTACTACCTCTTTCCATTCGGTCACGTAAGTGACATAGTATTTTCCGGTTTCATCCCAAAATTCGTGCTTTACCAAGACTTCTTCTCCTGTAAACGGGTCTATTTCAGGGATATACTCAACCCTCCTGACTCTCTGCGGCGTGTATTCGAGAATGACATCGTTTGGCGGAAAGTCTTCGGGGGCCAAAACTTCTGTAGCGGTGGTCTGAGCCTCCAACCTTTTAGTGACCACGATTTCCCGTTCCTGGACCGCCGCGAGTGTAGCTGTCACGGTGACACAATTGCCGTCCGCCGAAACGTTTATCACAACATCGGTTGATGGGTTGAAACTCCTGCTAAACTCTATGGTCGCCCACAGCTCCGCAACCTTGCTGTTGGAACTGGGATTATATCCCGAGGCGGTACAGGAGAGTGCTTGGACGTGGCCGAACCACAACCGCTAGTGTTATCTATTTTCACGTGTCCTTTGACCTCGAAAAGCGCGCCGCACAAGCACTCGACAATCGTCTTAAACAGAAAAGCCCCTCCCCTAAGGACGGGCCCAAGTAACTGCCTGCTTTCTCTAAACTTAATAGCCGCCTTGTGCTGGCGGCTCTTCTTCACGATTGCGGTGAGACTAGAACCAACCGACTTATTTGAACGCCGTTGCTAGTCCCGAGTATCGCGGTTTACCTGGTGGGCGGTACAGGACTTGAACCTGTGAACCTCTTGCATGTCAAGCAAGCGCTCTGACCAACTGAGCTAACCGCCCACCCTATCTTGGAGGCGACACCCGGAATCGAACCGGGGATAAGGGTTTTGCAGACCCTCGCCTTACCGCTTGGCCATGTCGCCATGCTTTCAGCTTAAAATGGAGCGGAAGACGGGATTTGAACCCGCGACCCTCGCCTTGGCAAGGCGATGCTCTACCGCTGAGCCACTTCCGCTCGCTAATGGTGCCGCAGGCCAGAATCGAACTGGCGACACGCGGATTTTCAGTCCGCTGCTCTACCAACTGAGCTACCGCGGCATGAAACTTGACGCCAAATTTCCAAGATGGCGGAGGCGACGGGATTCGAACCCGCGATCTCGTGCGTGACAGGCACGTATGTTAGACCAGCTACACCACGCCTCCGCACTTTATATGGATGGTGGGCGAAACAGGGATTGAACCTGTGACCCCCTGCGTGTAAGGCAGGTGCTCTCCCGCTGAGCTATTCGCCCGACTACGCGCCACTCCTTTTGGCTGGCGTCGCTTCATAGTATAACGAACCTGAAGACTTTCGTCAAACAGAATTCGCGAAAATCCCGCCCAAAACCAGCGTGTTTGCCATCTTCGCCGCGTCCTGCTCCCCAAGGCGCACACATCAGGGCTAATCTACATAATATTACAGCGAGAGAGATCGGCACAACTCCCACATTTAAGGAAAACCAGGCTCCCGTGAGGTGATCTGGCGTGCCTCCCTTAGGGAAAAGGCCTATGGCCAGGCAAAATCTGGCACGGTCCGTATCGCGCACCTTGCGGCCCTTACAGATCCGAGAGTGTCCCACAGGCATCTTCTGGACCGTCAGGCCAGGCGATACATTCTTCAGCATTGCCCAGGCAACCGGCACTACAATCGAAGCCATAGCTGCCCTCAACCCAGACCTTGATCCGAACCACCTGCAACCCGGAACCAACGTTTGCCTACCTGAAACGGCTGCACTGCCTCGCGGACCGGTACCCCCCTGCAAGTCCGGGCTTTATTGGGTAGTTGCCCCGGGCGACACGCTTTACTCAATCGCCCGAGAATATGGCACAACCCTTGAAGACCTCATTGCTGTGAACCCGGGGATTGACCCTTTCAACCTCCAAATAGGCATGAGCATTTGTCTGCCGGAAAAAAGGCCATGACTCTTTGACCGCTCTGCAGGCGTCCTTGACGGTCTGGGAAGGAGCAGCAGGAGCCTGGAGAGAATAAGGAGAAAGAACCGTGGTGCAGACAGACTTTTCAAACCGGCGGGTGTTATCCGTGAAAAGGTTCCGGAACTTGCGACAAGCAATCGCTTCGGTATCACGATTGTTCTGCGTAATCCTGGCGATCATATTTCTCATCACCATCTTTCCACCCGCAATTTTGTTCTCCCAGGGTGAAGATGCCAACCTGATAAAGCCCACAAACCTCGTGAGGTTAAACTTCGTAGGTGACATACTCCTGGCCAGCCGCGTAGGTGACCTCATCAGGGCCGAGGGCCCTCTCGCCCCGTGGAAGGGGGTACTGGATGTCCTCAGAGACGCCGACTTTACCATTGGAAACCTGGAGTGCGCGCTTGGAACAACCGGTACTCCTGCTCCGGGTAAAGAATATACTTTCAGAGCCGCTCCCGAATCTCTCGCGGGCCTGAAAGAGGCCGGATTTGACCTTGTCTCCTTGGCAAACAACCACACCCTGGATTACGGAGTCGAGTGCCTGTTGGAGACGGTGGAAAACGTCAAAAAGTACGGCATTATACCCGTTGGGGCCGGAAAAGACGAGGCCACGGCAAGGGCACCCGTGATCCTCGAGAAAAACGGGATAAAGATCGGCGTACTGGCGACAACCATGATCGTACCGACCCCCGAATGGGCAGCCAAAGGCGACCGGCCGGGGCTCGCCGTCGACTACAGTGGCTGGTTTACGAATATAGAGTCGCGCCTGAGAGAGCTATCTACCCAGGCTGATATTTCGGTCGTGCTCATTCACTGGGGTGAGGAACGAAAAACTACTCCTGAATCCTGGGTTTTAAAAATCGAATCTGCCCTTAGACGCGCCGGAGCAGATATCATAATCGGTACACATCCTCACGTTTTGCGAGGCTTTCGGTATGACGGAAAGACTTTGACCGCTCACAGCCTCGGCAACTTCGTTTTTACAACACGACCGGAAATCCCCGCCTGTCAGATCGGTGCTATCCTCCAGGTCACTGTGTCCAGGGAAAAGGTGGAAAACGTCACTGTAATCCCCACCAAGATAGTCTGGGGAAGGACGGTTCTCATGGAGGGCCGCGAAAAGGACGAAATCCTGTCCACCCTCTCTTCCCTAACTCGCCCGTTCGGCGCAGACATAGATCCCGCGGGGAACGTTTATGAGATGCTTTTCGACGATACGAAAGACCACTGGGCCAGGTTCTACATAGCCCGGCTGGCCAGGAAGGGTATGGTTCAGGGATATGGAGATGGGAAGTTTGGACCTGACCGTAGAGTCACCCGAGCCGAGTTCGCCGCTATGTTAGCTCGCGCCCTCGCTCCGGAAGAAGAAATATCACGTTCAAAAGTGCCTGAAGGTTTTTCTCTCTGTCAAGAGAGCCATTGGGCCTACAAGTACCTATCCTACCTTGTCGCAATAGGAACGCTGCCCCGGGAGAATCCATCCTGGAATCCAGATGAACTATGTTCGCGTGAGGAAGCGTGCATTCTCATGTGGCGGGCGAAGAGATCTCCTGACCCTCCAGACAGCAGCAAAAAGCCTTTCTCCGACCTGGCGAACCTTGACGCTGAATCTCTCAATGCGGTCCTGTGGTGTGCTGATTCGGGACTCATTAACGGCTACGAAGACGGCACTTTCCGGCCATCAACGGGAATAACCAGGGCAGAAAGTGCAGCGGTGATTACTAGGTTTCTCGGGTTATCCGGATTCTAGCTTCCTAGCCCCGGGAATTCCCTCTCTTTCTAAGTTACTTCAGCTCTTCTCAGACCGGATTTTTCCTAAGGACCAGGAGATGGTCTCAAGAGCAACCACGCTGCCTCCGACGGCAAGAGTGACATAATAGGTGACGACTCTCCAGAGAAACACGAACACACCCAGCACCCTGGCCGGTAGGAGGCTAGAAAAGAACAGAGCCGAACCTGCCTCGGCACCTCCACTGGCACCCGGGGTCGGGACATATGCCATGACAAGGTAGACGGTCATGGTAACGGAGAAAACCTGGAGGTAAGGGAGGTCGCTCCCCAATCCCCTGAGAAGGAATACGGGGACCGATACCACCAGCAACCAGTAGGCGAGGCTCAAGACGGAGGCCAGGAAGGCGTATGCCCCTCTAGCTTTGACCCGCCTTACCCCATCGCGAAAATCTCTGGCACTGATACGGACCTTTTCCAGAACCTTATCTACAGCAGTCTGTGGAATGAGCCGCCTGAATACCCTCTGTCTGCAGATGAACGTCGCCACGATCTCGGCGAATTCCGGCCAGATAGTAACCGTGACGAGCAGCCCAAGGAAGAAGAGATATACGATGACACCTACGGAGAGGGTCCGCCCGACCACGGGATTTAGCTGCCACTTAAGACCCGTGAGCAACATGAGTACCGGAACAAATACCCACAGCAGTAGTCTAGACGTCGCGTGGAGGAAGGCGCTCAACGCTACCACTGCCGTGGATTCGCCTATGCTCAATCCTTCCCGATGCAAGTAATAGACTTTGAGAGGTTCTCCACCTGTGTCAAAAGGCGTAACCCCCGCCATAAACGACCCCATCACGGTTATCTTGAACGCGTCCCAGAAACGTATTTTCCGCCCCATCGCAGACGCCAGGACCCGGAGGCGCCATGCGTCTACGAGCCAGCTGGCGACCACAAGCACCAGAGAAAGGGCTAATGTCCTGAAACTGACCGCCAGCACATCCGCGAAAACATTCTCAGTCCTCGTATAATGAAAAACCAACAAGAGACAAGAACCGCTCAGGAGGAGAGACACAAGTGCTCCAAAAAGTATCTTCCGGAAGTTGTTCACGATCTGTCACCGCCCGAGCCTAACACCGGTATCCACCTTCTCTGTCATTTTCTTACCCATCCTAATTCTAACATACGAGAAAACCCCCTTCAGGTCTTATAACGGTCCTCGTCATGTCCCCGATCCGGAAAGCATAGATATAGACTGATTCTGGACGTCAAGACGTTTCGTAAAACCGAAAAAGAGGGGGAAATTCCGTGGAGGAGATCCTGGCGCTACTCATGGAGCAGGAACTAAAAGCGATTGAACAATATAACGAGCTTCTGAAACGCTCTTCCGGAGCAACTGAGCGGGAGCTTATAGGCCGGATACTCGCACAAAAGAAGTTTGAGGTCGAGACCTTAAAGCTTCTACGGTCGGGAAAAGTACCCGACCGGTTCCTGGCTTTCGGACAGGTTACAGAGGACGAAGTTAACTTTAGAGATGCACCCAGTCCTTCCGGCGGAATCCTGGCTGTCCTCGGGCGAGGAACTCCGGTTATACTGACGGAAAAAAGAGGCAACTGGGTCGGAGTTCAGCTTTACGATGGAAAGACCGGGTGGATTTTCAGGGATTACGTGCGCGCGAATGAGTAACGCAAAAGACGGCGTCCCGCTTGTTCCATCTACGGAGTGCTAAACTCCCAGGCTGTGTGGGTTCGCATCAGTGTCAACTCTCACCTCCTAAACATAACATGTTAACGGTGGCCAGCTTCTGCAGGAGGTGAAAGACATGGCGGGAACTACAGGCGCCACGGGCAACTGGATTCTTTGGTTCTTTATAATCATACTTCTTGTGATTCTCTTAGGGATGGTCTAAACGCACACTACACATAAATGGAAGATCTGATGCCTGATAGAGGTGGTGGAACTCTCTATCAGGCCGAATTGTTATTGTTAGCCCCCAGACTACAATCCTATGAACATCTGGGTAAACATCATCCCGTAGGGTCCGCCCTTGACAACACCTACGCCTATATGGGTGAAGGTTGGGTTGAGGATATTCCTCCTGTGCCCTTCGCTGGCCATCAGGGCTTCATGCGCCCTCTCCACTGTGGCCGCCCCCGCAAGATTCTCTCCGGCCGTATGATACTCGATGCCAGCTTTCTTCATCATGTCGAAGGGAGAACCGTATGTGGGCGAATTATGGCCGAAATAGCCGTTGGCGATCATGTCCTGACTCTTCTTGCGGGCCAGTTCCACCAGCCGAAGGTCGACCGAAAGCGGCTTCAGCCCGGCCTTGACCCTCTCTTTGTTGACGAGTTCAATCATGAGTTTTTCTTCCGCAGTGAGGGCGACATCACGTTCTGCGCCGGTTTGTGGACCATCTTTCTGGCCAGAGGGAGGCTGCGGGGAGGGCTGGGGTTCCGGTCTCGGCAGAGGTCCGGGTTCGGGGACCGGACGAGGCGCTGGCGGCAGTAGAGGCCGAGAGGTCGTGCCGGACGAAGGTTCTACAGCCCCAGGGAAAGGACTCGGGATCCGCAGGATAAGATAGGGTACGGTCCCATTGCCGAACGCGTCCCTTAAGATCAGGTCGAGCCCCGGACTACCAGGGGTCGCGAATACGAAGATTTTTTGACCCACCGGACCCGTTAGAACGTATCTCTGGTAAGCGGAGGCCAGACTTTGTCCGGGGAAAAACATCCCAAGAGTCAAGGCCACTACCAGCGACACAATCAACTTTGTCTTATACCGCATATAACTCCTCCTTTCACGTTGTGCTACTTCACCCATGTGTACCCACATGATACAGCAGCGATCCAGAGTTGCAAAATCCATCTAGCAGCGGAGATACTTAGATAGAGGTAGGTTGCCGGTATCACTCTCGGCGGGAGCACATCTCCTGCAGGTTAGTGCGGCGGTGGAATGATTTGTAAGGTGGATCGCGAAAAACAGGTGGAGGCCGGGTCTCGATGAGACTATCGCACCGGCCTCCTGCTCACTAGTTACCCGCGAGGCATGCAGTCATGTTTTACGAACTGCGCGAAAATCCATCCTTCCTGACCGCTCGGAAGCCTGACTTTCAGCCAGTCAGGCTGGACCTCGAGGACCGTCACCTGGGTTCCGGCGTTCACCTGAGCTATTACCGCGAAGGTCATGCCCGGCCCCTGCCTTACGTTGACCAGGTTAGCGGTCACCGTTCCGGTACAGACGGGTTTCCCCCTTGTGACTTTCACGACCGCGTGGAGCTGCCTGGTCTTGAACACCCTTGCCGTGAGCATTATCACCTTGGTCACCATTATGGGTTCTCCAGCCGGAGGCACCTCAAAGTTAGTGTGTTCTACCTGGACAGAGACCCTCGCCGTCATTCCGGGACGCGCCTCGGGCAGCACCACGAATTCCGAGAACGACACCGTAAAGTGCAGCGTGTGTACGGTCTGCGTGGGATCCATCAAGGGCTCGTAGATTATCCTTTGGGAGATGACACCGTCGACAATGATTTTTCCGGGCGCCACAATAACCCGCCGTACCTCGGGCGTAGAGGAACTGTCGAGAACCTCCCTAGCAAGAGGCTTTTCTTCCGGTATGTCCACGATCTCCCTGACAATGCCCTGAGCCCTATTCTCACCCAGCACTTCTTGAACCCGTATGAGCTCTTTGACTATTTCCAGGCCAGCCACACCGGTAACGTTCGTCACGATCTGAACTGTCTGAACCCGGATGACCTTGACCGTCACTTCGATAATTATCCTGGCCGTGATGGCTCTACCGTTCTGGGCCACGTCCAGTGAGATAAACTCGATCTGGCCAGCGGCAAGCACGGTCATGCCAGGCTGTACTCCGGGTACTTCCACAAACCTTTCAAATGGGATCGTGAAATGCGCCACGTGGACCGTCTGATAGGGTGTCCTGGCTTCGTAGATAACCCGCAAGCTGATGGTCCCGTTCACGATCACCTTATTGGGAAGTATCGTCGTAGAAGTGATCTGAATTGTCGCGACGTGGTCCAGGATGGATACCACATCCGGCTTCACTTCCGGAACCTGGAGCGTTTCCCTGATGACGGCCTGGGTGGTAGATTCGCCGAGAACTGTTTCAGCCTTGATCATCTCTTTCGTCACCTGAAGGCCGGGGATTCCGCTGACGTCTGTGACGACTTCGATTATCGCCGTGCGTGAGACACGTACGGTGAGCATGACTACCGCACGGACCACGATACTCCTCCCGTCAGGGCGTACCTCAAAGACGGCATGTTCAACAGTGACGGTCGGGGTGGCAACCATTCCTGGTTCTACACCTGGGATCTCCACAAAGGTACTGAAAGGAATCTCTGCATGGAATACGTGAACCGTCTGATAAGGCACGGAGGCTTCGTAGATGATGGCAAAATCAAGGACTCCGTCAACCACCACTTTCCCCGGAAGAACGGTGATCTTGTTGATAGTGCTTCTCGCAACGAAATCGATGACTGACGCCACGGGCGGTTTCGGTTCGGGCACAGTCACTGGTTCGGATATGACGATCTGTGAAGTGCCCTCGCCAACAACTTCCTCTAGTCTAAGCTCCTCGCGTTTTACTTCGAGGGTATCCAGACTCAACCGTTACCCTCCTCTCCCCATGACAAAAGATGCCTTGTGCTAGAACATCTATATGCCGTCCCGTAAGGCAATGTGACCACACCTTTTCCCGCCGCAAAACGGGAAAAAACTTTCCGTCAGCCAACCGCAGTATTAGCGCTACGTAATGTTCGGCACTTTCTCACTCTGGCAATTGGGCGAACCCACAGGTACTCGTGTTGGTGCCGCCGTAGTATTCTGGTATCTTCCCAGGCTTACAGGCTACAAAACCAGGCATACATTTACGTATTAGGGGTATTAAAATGGAAAGCGCGAGTCTTTGGTCGGTGATCCCGGCAAGAGACGAAGAGACGACCATATCCCATGTGATCGAAGAATGTCTCCTGGCAGGTTCCGAAAAAGTTCTTGTTGTTGTGAACGGTTCTTCTGACCGTACTGCGAAGTGTGCCAAGGGCTTCCCTTCGGAACGGGTTCTCGTCTACGAAGTCGAGGAGCCTTTGGGTTTGGATGTCCCCCGGGCGCTGGGCGGCTACATCGCATACCTGCACGGGGCCCGTTATATCCTCTTCTGCGACGGTGACCTTTCAGGACGCATTGCAAGTCACCTGGCCAGCCTGTTCGGTTCCATGACCTGGGGGTACGACCTTTCCCTTTCAAACTGTTACCCCCGGGGAATACCCGGCGGGGGCATGGCCGGAAGGGTTACCACAGCGCGGCTGGAGCTCAACCGGAAGATCGGTAGAGAAGACCTGGGGGCTGCCGTCATGTCTCACGGCCCTTCGTGCATATCAAGGAGGTTTCTAGACGTTCTCCCCTGCCACGTGCTGGGTATCCCCCCTCTGGCCCAGGCGCTTGCGGTGAAAATGGGCCTTACCGTGAAGGTCGGAGCGGCCTTCGACCATAACCTTTTGGGCTCTAAGGAGCGACACGGGAATCATCCAGACAAAATCGCCGATCTCATTGTCGGCGATTGTCTTCTTGCAATCTCGGTCTTTGAGGGCGGGCTTCCCCTGCGATGTCGCCAGGGCACGGCTTGCATCGGTTTCGATAACGAGCGCAGGTGGGACCTTTTAAACCTTCACCTGGAAAAGGTCCGTTCTGCAAATCTTTTTCCGACGCTCATTCCTGGGTGAAGCCGACAGCTTGCACCTCTTTGACCTCGGGCACTTCTTGCTTGAGCACTCTTTCTATGCCCGCTTTGAGGGTCATCATGGCAAAGGGGCACGTCCCGCAGCTGCCCGTGAGTTTGACTTTCACCACGCCGTCAGGAGTAACATCAATGATCTCTACGTCTCCCCCGTCCGCTTGGAGTGAAGGTCGAATCTCTGCCAAAACTTTTTCGACTTTTTCTCGCAATCATGATTCCTTCTTTCTTTTCGAGTTTCTGAGGCTCCGGCCTCTCCGGAACATTGCCAGCGCCGGCAGGCTATCTCTGCAGCCAACCGCGCGAGCTCCCATTACCCATCATTCTCATATATTCTGTTCTCTTCTTCAATAGCGTCCAGGAAAGTCTTATCATCGGTAAAACGCTTGGCTTGGTTCAAGCACATCTCCACTACCCTTTTACGGTGTGACGCATCGATCCTGAAAGTCATAGCCGCTTCGAGCAGTTCTTCCCGGGAAACCGCACCCTTGTTGCGGTCAAACGCTATCCTTTTCGCCCTCGTGACCAGCTCCTCGAGCTCCGCGCAGGAAAAGTTGTTGGTCAAAGGGATAATGTCTTCCATAAGGACCTCGCGGACTTTTTCTTCGGGTATGTCCAGGGGAACTCTAGGCCTTCTCGACCCCGCTGAAAGACCCAGGTGAACCAGAAGAACCTCGAGACGAGCCAAAGGACCCGGGTAAAGAAAAGGTATCTTGTAATCGAACCTGCCGGCCCGGAGAAAAGCCTCGTCCAGGTGCTCAGGCACGTTGGTGGTACCAACGATTATCGCTTCTCGGTCCGGGCGCCCCAGCCACTCTAAGAACTGGGAGAAAACCCTCTGAGTCTCCTCTTCCGCCGAACCCGCCGCAGCGCCAGTGCGCTTTCCGAAGCGGTCTATTTCGTCTACGAACACGATAGCCGGAGACATTTTCTCCGCCAGGGTGATGGCGTTTTTCATGTTTTGGCCGGACTCTCCAAGCCACTTTGAGTATATGTTTTCGGTGACCAGATTAATGAATGGGAGCTGCACTTCGCTTGCCAGGGCGTTGGCAAAAAGGCTTTTCCCTGTACCGGGTGGCCCAAAAAAAAGCAGCCCTTTTGGCAGCCCGAGGCCGAAGAAGCGCGCCCTTTCGGGGTGTTTTAGCACGTTTACCACGTATTTTGAAATGAAGTCCTTTATGGCGTGATAGCCCCCTATGTCCTTGAAGCTAAACTGGGGATCTCTCACCTCCAGGACCCTGGACCTCTTGACCATCTCTGACTTTAGTTCCTTCATTATGTTGAGGTCGAAATCCTTGACCCTCTGGTACGATTCAAGGAGTATGCTCTCGATCTGATGCAAGTTTAAGCCAGAGAGGGTAACCGTGACCCCTTCGAGCCTCGAGTCGTCAATCGCTACGCCAAGCTCTTCGGCGATGGTCTGGATAAGTTTTTTTCGTTCGTCCTTGCTGGAAGGATCAACTGAGATGATGACCACGAACTCTCTTGTGAACTCATCCATGATCCTGGAGGCGTCCTGGGTTAGGATCATTACGGTAGAGCCTTTGGCGACTACCCCCGGATCGATAGCCCAGGCCCTCAACGCCGCCTGAAAGCCTGTATCCACTTCCCGCACCTCAGAGAGGTTCTGGAGGATGAACACCGTAGGGGTTGTCCGGAGATAACCGTCAACTTCTTTCAGTATCGCCTTTAGAGTCTGGATCTCGATACCACCTTCAGGACGAACTCTCGAAGTGAGAGGGGTCTCGGAGACAGGCCTTTTCCGGTAGGGGTGAAACATAGGACCGTCCGGTCCTTTCTTGAGAATACCGAGGCCATCCCACGGGTCGTACAAGAACACGTGCTCCACGTGGGCAAACTCAGGCGAACGCAGGATGAATGACTTTAACTGGTAAATCCTTTTGGGGTCTACTGTTTCGAAGCATATTATCGGAGAGTAGTTGGCCTTCCTTTTGAGAACCCCGGACCGGATCCACGCATCGTCAAGATAGTACTCAGGCAAAAAGCCCCCTCCTTAACCGCAAGGTGAATCGACCTCGGGCTTGAGCCTTACGCCGAGTTTCTCCATGAACTCCAGAAGGAGCCGGGTGTTGCCATCGCCTGCCCTCTCCAGGAAATTGAGCCTATCCTTGACGATCTCTATTTCGAAATAAGAAACCATTGTCCGGGCACCGTCGGCGATCCCGGCATCCCTCTTCTCATTTACGGCCACAAAACACTTCAAGGATGGGCTACCCTCTCCCTTTTCTCCTGCTCCATGCCGATTTCATCGCTTATTTGACTTGAAGTCTTTCGGACGATGGTTATCGGAATGGCCCAGAGCCCCATCTCCTTCAGGGCTTTTTCCAAGGCCTCTTTCTCCTCAAAACAGGTTTCGCCCTCAAACCCTGAGTATTCGACTTTGATTTCACCGTTTCTTCCTATTTCAACATCTATGCGTCTGGGCATCTTATAAAACACCCTTTACAAGCACTTTTTTGCCTTCTATCGGGTGAGGCACTTCCTCCACTTCAACTTCGTAGTTCAGGGCAGAAAGAGCACGCGTCACGCAGATGGCCAGGTAGTTCTGAACGATCCTATCCTTGATTTCTCCCACAACTCGCTCATATCCGCCGTAACTGTCACAAACGAAAACCACTTCGCCCGTGTTGCGGTCAACATTCACGCCTATGCCTCTCGGCACGTTGGGTCCTGATAGAGACCAGTCGCAGTAGATAGAACGACCGTAATAGTCCCGTATGCTGTGGCTTACGTCTAAGTTCAGCTCCTCAGCGGTGGTCCAAATGGCCTGATCCAGTATCTCCCATCCGGGATCTTCTTCCACCGGTCGCCCGCGCTCAATAGCGTTTTCCAGTTTGATATTGGCTCTATAGGAGCTGATGTGACTCATGACCGTGCCCTCCAAGTTAATCGAATCCGACCACGCAAAAACTCCCGTTTGCCAGTTTCGGCAGCCTGAAGTTCCCGGTGGATCTCCTGAAGCCTCCGGCGCACATCTGGCTCGACCATGGTCTCGCTCCTGGCGGAACCCTTTTGAGAGCCGGAGCCCACCTTCTCTCGTTCGATGGAAACCGTCGATGACGCTCCCGCACGCTCTAGAAGTTCCAATTTCAGAAGGGCGAGTTTTGCCTTAGCCTGATCTATTTTGATCTCGTCTTCTTCGCCGCGTATTTCTCGCTCTAAAGCCTCGATTTCCTGGACAATCTCCGCATTGGCTGCCCTACTGATTTCTTCCTTCCACTCGAGGACTTTCAGGGAGCGTACCCTAGCAGCTCCGCCACTCTGCTGCCATTTTTCCAAGAATTCTCGCAGGTCACGCGCCTCTTCCACGGTCTTTCGGGCCTCTGCTTCTTCCATGTCGACCTTTGCCGGGGAAAGTTCCACCCCGCCGCCGCGCAAAGACTCCCAGCGAAGTATGTCGAGGCGCCTCTGGAGGGCGGCTTCCTCCTCCTCCAGGGCTGCGATCCTTTCGTCAAACTCCCTGGTCAGGAGAGAACACCATAAACTGACCGCGGCAAATGATAAAATAGTGAAAAGCCCGAATCCTACTGCAGAAGTCACAATGACTCTCGGAGCAACTGACCAGCCTGGTGCCACCTGGGCCGATATCCTCCAGGCGGCAGCCAGAGCCAAGATCCAGATGAAAGCAAGGACGACACGGGATTCGACAGTGTGCTCATACTTGGTGGACAGCGTCACGAGCCAGGCGTATCCCAACCAGCCGAGGACCGCGAAGCTGACTAGTGCCCAAAATATCCACATTGTCGATCCACCCCGCGTCCCTGTCAGATATTATACCATGCCGCTCCCGCAAAGAGCCTTCAACTCCCTGACTTTACTTGAGCTTTTCCAGGTAGCGCCTGGCTTGCCAGAGTTCATCCGTCCCGGGAGCTTCTAGCGGAAGATTCCGCCCTCTGCGAATTATCTCCCTTTTGTCAGAAGTAATTTTACCCACGACTCTGGCATTGATACCGGCTTTTCGGTAGATATCGCACAGATTTTGGCCCGAAGGTGTGGTAATAACCAGACACCCCGACGAAATCAACTTCAGTGGATCGATATGCGTATATTCGGACACTTTGACCGTGACCGGGAGGACCGGGATTTCGTCGGCATATACCACGGCGCCCGTACCGGAAGCTTCCAGGACCTCGTAGATGGCCCCCAATACCCCGCCTTCTGTAGCGTCGTGACAGGAAGTTGCCCCGTTCTCGGCGGCTATCCGGCCATCTCTGGACACGCTTATGAGGTTCAGAAGTTCCTCGGCTTCTCTCATTTCTTCAGAACCAAGGACTCGAGAAAACACGGGTCGGAAATCCCGGACCAGTATGGAAGTACCTTCCATGCCAGCCCATTTCGTGACGACTATATCATCCCCGACGCACGCGCCCGAAGAGCGGAGGATCCTCCGTCCGCGGCTTCTTCCAAGTGCAGTAACGCTGATTATCGGATGGGAAAGCCCGGGAGTTACCTCGGAGTGACCGCCGGCAACGGTCACGTTCTCTTCTATGCAGGCTTGATGCACGTCATCCATGATACATTCCAGGTCCCTTACTGAGGTGGATTCGGGTAGAAGCAAGGTCACGAGGATGCATAAAGGTTCCGCCCCCGACGCGGCGATGTCGTTGACTGCCACTTTAACCGCGAGCCACCCCGCTTTTTCCTCTGCTCCGGTGATGGGATCTGTCGTGGCAACAAGAAGTTCACCGCCAACATCGATTGCCGTCGTGTCCTCACCTACCGCAGGCATGACGAGGACTTCGGGTCGTTTCGCGCCTGTCCGGCGAAAAATCACCTTCTCGAGGAAGGCAGGCGGGATTTTGCCCGCAGAAAGGACATCTTGCGTCAACGCGGTTTCCTCCAGCTTGTATAGTATTGTAGTAACATCAAAGACCTTTTCAGCGGTGATTATAACATTACCCGAGCTCGTTGGTGTGCTAAAATGCTCCTGGTGGTGCCGAATGTTGAGAATTATCGGCGGAGAACTGGCCGGAAGACAGATATGGTCGGTCCCCGGGGAAGCGACACGCCCTCCCCTGGCCAGAGTGCGCGGCGCAGTCGCCAACATACTCATGGAATACATACCCGGTTCCAAAGTCCTCGATCTTTTCGCAGGAACCGGAAGCTATTCGATTGAGCTTCTGTCACGAGGAAGCTCCTTTGCTGTAATGGTGGACAATAGCCTGAAAGCGATATCCGTCATGAAAAGGAATATAGACGAACTCGGCCTTACCCGCCGGGTAGAGTTGATACAGGGCGACGCCCTCAGGGTAATTCCTCTCCTGGAAAGTCGGGGCGAAACTTTTCAGATAATACTGGTGGCCCCTCCCTATTTCTCCGGCCTTGACCAGACGACAATGGAATCTCTTGGCAAAGGGACACTCCTCGACCCGGCTGGAATAGTGGTCTTACAGCAGCATAAGAAAGAGTTACTCCAAGACGAATACGGCTTCCTTATCCTGAAAAAGACCTATTCTTACGGAGATACGAGGATTTCAACTTTTCGAGTTCGACCGTGAAACTAAGTATCTCGCTCGTTTAGCACGTAAGAGAGAGGGAAGATGGACTTGGCCACCACCGAAAAAGCGTTACCCCGTTTCTGAAGTTGTCCCCAGACACCCAGGGGAATCATTTCTCCCGGAAAAAGATACTTTCCATAGCGTTTGTATACGTTTTCAAAACAAGTCACGTCTATCAAACCCGCCTCGTCTTCCAAAGATAAAAAGACCACTGTCCTGCCGCTCCTGGTAGGCGGCCTGTGAGGTCGTACAGGTATCCCGCCTACTTTGATGAATTCCCCGGGCGGTACCTCGTGCAATTCAGCGCTGCCGGTAAATCCCCTGGCTTTCAAGATGGGACGCCAGAGCTCCACCGGGTGGGCGGAAATACCAACTCCCAGGATCTGATACTCAAGAGCCACCTTTTCTTGAAGGGAAAAGTCCGCTATAGGCGGCATCGCCACAGAATCACCTTCGCGGACCGCTATAAGGATCCCCGGCTGAACTTCGACCCTCGGGTCCAGTTCATTGAGGTTCCATAATAACGCTCTCCGGGAAATGCCAAACTCGTCAAATGCTCCACAGAGGATGAGGTTTTTAAGTATATCCCGCTCAAGTCTGACCCTCCTCGTGAAGTCACTGAATGACTTGAAAAGCCCCCCTCTTTCCCGCTCAGAGACTATCAAAGTCATAGCCTTTTCCGTCATCCCGTTTATCATCTTAAAAGGAAGGCGAATCTGACCGTCTTCCACAGTGACGTCTTGATAGGAATGATTGATCGAAGGACCAAGCACTTTTACACCGTGCTTTCTTGCCTCAACGCATATGGTCGATACTGGATAGAACCCCATGGGTTCATTATTCAGGATAGCTGCGAAAAACTGGGCCGGATAATGTTGAATGAGATATGCGGTTTTGTAAGCGGTCGTGCCGAAAGCGCGCGCGTGGGCCTCACA
Organism: Candidatus Fermentithermobacillus carboniphilus; assembly: GCA_018208355.1. GTDB lineage: Bacteria > Bacillota > Sulfobacillia > Fermentithermobacillales > Fermentithermobacillaceae > Fermentithermobacillus > Fermentithermobacillus carboniphilus. The sequence goes on from CP062796.1 coordinate 310,335, forward strand.
AAAACCGTAGCTGGCGTAACCCTGAATACACTGGAATACTTTTTCGGCTACATCTCTTTCAATGCCCCTCTGGACCGCTTTTTTAACGAAGAGCTCCCCTATTTTCTGCATCTCGGAAAAAGATCTCCCGTGGGTCATAACTCTTCTCAAACTGTCCGCTTCCCCAGGGGTAAAACCGGCGATAGACGACGCTATCTCGATTACTTGTTCCTGGAAGAGAACGACTCCGTAGGTTTTCTTCAGGATGGGCTCCAAGCTGGGATGAAGGTAAGTCACCCCTTCATCTCCGCGCCTCCTACGGATAAACGGCTCAACCATATCCCCTTTTATGGGGCCGGGGCGTATCAGGGCCACGCTGGCAACTATATCCTCGATGTTATCCGCGCCCAATCGTGCCTGAAGCGCCCTTTGGGCGGGGCTTTCCAGCTGGAACACTCCAATCGTGTCGGCTCGCTGAAGACGCTTGAAAGTCTCCTCGTCGTCTAGCGAGATCCGGTCATAATCCAGAACTTCTCCGGGCAACGATTTTTCTATATAACCCAGGGAGTCTTCTATCGCCCCAAGGGTCCTGAGGGCCAAGAGGTCGATTTTGACAAGTCCCAGATCTTCCACGTCATCCTTGTCAAACTCCAAGATCTTCACGCCCTTTGCGGAAAACTCCACAGGTGAAAACCAGGATATGGGGTCCTTCGCTATCACCACGCCTCCTAAGTGCGTGCTCAGAAAGCGCGGGAAGTCCGCCAGTTTTTCGGCCACCGATATAAGGGTCTTCAGTTTCTTTTCCGGGATACCCAAGCTCTTCAGCTCCGGAACCACCTCAAATGCTTCGTCCAACATAGCCGCGGAGATGTGGGGCAGGCGTTTTGCAATGGCGTCTATTTCTTCCGGAGCGTACCCCATTGCTTTGCCTGCGTCCCTTATGGCTGCCCGACCCTGAAAAGTGTTGTAAGTCGCGACAGAGGCGACATAATCGTCTCCGTATTTCCTGTAGACATACTCAGTGACCTCGTCCCTTCGTCTTGAGTCGAAATCCACGTCGATGTCGGGTTTTTCTCCTCGCTCGACGCTTAAGAATCTTTCAAAGAGGAGGTTTTGCGCGATGGGATCTACGTCTGTGATGCCAAGGCAGTAGGCGACGGCCGAGTCGGCGGCAGAACCTCGCCCTGCATGGCGGATTTTCTGTTCCTCCGCGAAACGGACCAGATCCCAGACTACTAAGAAGTAGTCTTCGTAACCGAGCTGTTCTATTACTTTAAGCTCGTGCTCAAGGCGCGAACTTATCTCTCCGGTCACCCTCCCGTACCGGGACTGAACGCCCTGGAAGACGAGATGGCGCAAAAACTCTTTCGAGGAGGCAAATCCGGAAGGCACCGGAAACGATGGAAAGTTTGGGACACCAAGTTCCAGAGGGCATTCGCAACTTTCGGCAATGACCGATGTCATCTCAAGGCTTTCCTGGTAATCCCTGAGTTCTTCCTTCATCTCTCTTTCGCTTTTCAAGTAGTTCTCCGCATTAAGTCGTCTTTCGGGATGGACGTCTTCCAGCTTCGTGAGCGTCCTTATGCACGTCAGGACATCGTGGACGAAAAAGTCTTCCTTCCGGGCATAGTGGACGTTGTTTGTAGCCACGGTCTTAAGGCCAAAAGTGGCGGCAAGTTCAGAAAGGTATCTATTTAGCCCTCGAGAGCCGGGGAGAAGCGTTTCCGATATTTCGACGAACAGCGAGTCCTGCCCGAAAATCCGCCTGTATTTTTCCGCGACCTCCCGAGCCTCGCTGAACCTTTTCTGTAGGATCAATGTGGAAATAAGTCCGCGCCTGCAGCCCGTGAGAACCAATAACCCATTTTTGTGGGCAGCCAGAGTATCCAATGAGGTTCGAGGAGATCTTCTCGGGTTATTGAGGTGGGCCTCTGTCAACGCCGCACAAAGGTTTCTGTAGCCTTCTTTATCTCTGCACAAGACGGTGAGATGAAAGCCGCCTTCCATGGTGAGCTCAGCGCCTATTATCGGCTTTATCCCCGCTTTTTTGGCTGCTTTGACAAAACGAACGGCCGCCGAGAGGTTGTCGTGATCTGTGATGGCCATAGAAGACATACCAAGTTCGGAAGCTCTTGCGACAATCTCGTCAATCGGAGATGCCCCGTCCAGAAAGGAGTACGGGCTATGGACATGAAGGTGGACGAACATGGTCAGTCGTAAACCCTGTAAAGGTTCCAGCGTTTTTTATCGGAATAGATCTCGTATATACCCCCCTCAGCGGCCAAAACCCGGAAAAATACTTTCTCTTTTTCGTCCTCCCACCATCTCCCCACCTCATTCCACTTATCTATTATTCCGGCCACGTTCACCCAGCGCTTCACCCAAAAGAAACGTTTTGGCTTTCCTTTTTCAACCACGACGAGAACCGGCTGGTCGACAATTTTTGTCACGAGCAACACCTCGACTTTTGAGTTTTTTCAGTCCGGTCAACTGCTCTGCTTCAGGAAATGGCTTCACTTTTTTCGCTCGAAAAAATGCAAGGTGCGGCGCCGGCGATTCTCACAGGATCCCACAACGATAACATTTTCTCGCGCCGCAGGATCTCGGGCTTGAAGATCCCGCCCCGAGCTCCGGTGCACCCGAGATTTACCGCGTTATCACCGTATTTCTCTTCAAGACCGAGAAGGACGAGCTCCAAGGAAGCGGGAATTTTATTTGTTTTTTCGTGCTTTTCTTGCAAAGACCAGAATAGCGGCAAAGGGGTAGCCGAAACTTGCGCGGTATCGAAAATCTTCAAAGATACGGATGATATGCTGCAAAACAGACCCTGGTTATCTCCCGGAGATTTTTTGACTTTAGACTGTATTTCATCTAAAAGAGCCTTTGTAATCATCTTTACGGAATCTATCGAGCATATTGGCCTTACAAGCCTTTTTTCTCCCGAAACGATTCCAAAATCGCCCGATAATGAAAGGGTCATGGCCTTGAAACCAATCCCTTTTCTTAAAAAATCTTCAGATATTTCTCTCAAAACCGGTTCCAACGCCTCTATTCCGATAGCAGAAACAGGATCCTGAAAATTTATCTCTTTAATTACGAAAGGAGGAGGATATAACGGCCTAACGTGAGAGAAATCTTTTCCGAAAGCCCATTCTTTCAGGAGCCCCGCCCACTCGCCTACGTGCCGAGAAAGTTCCTCTACAGCAATGCCCTGTATATCCTCTAAACTTTTAAAGCCCAGAGAATATAGGGTAGAAACAACTTCCGGAGGCGCCGTCCACATTTCGGTCAGAGGAAGATGTGCTGAAAAGTTTTTCTCTTTGCCATGGTCTATAGATATTAAAACGTAGCCGCTCCCCACATCCACGCTGCCCCATTCTTTCTTGCCAGGAAAAATTTTTTGATTTTTGAGGTATTTTTTCAGAAACCACCCGGAAGAAGCCTTCGCCAAAAACTTTGAACGGCTGTTTCCGGCTATAGCCAAAAAGTACCTTCTATCCATCAGATTCATGATGTGTTTGACCGGATCTCCGCGTGTCAGCCCGACAAAAACGCCGTTTTCGTCTTCGTCAGGTTCTATGTACGGAGTGGTTTTTGCGAGGATATCCAGTATGCCTTTTAAGTGAATGGCGTTCCGGTCAGTTACCCGAACTACATGGCATGACGGACACGCCAGTTTTGCCTGTCTTAGAGTATCACCGGGCCTTACGCCGTTCTTAAAGGCTACTTCGTCGCAATCAAACACGATATCTTGGTGAGATACCATCAACGGGATATTTTGGGCCAAACCTCGGTCCAATCTTTCCTGGTAAGCCCTGGCTCCTAGAAATTTTAAATATAATATCCCGCCAGACATGCGATCACCCGTTCGTAAAACATTTGTTTGCCATAATATAAAACAGCATAATTGGGAAGTCAAGAGTTAAATCGTGGTTATCTTAAGGAACAATTCTGTGGTTTTCCCGGAATTTAACTGGCAGTTTAACGCTACCCAGTGCCTTTCACTGAAGAGGGTCTTACCGGCTTTTCGGGAGGATACCAGCTGGTGTTCAGTTTTTCAACTCTGATTACTTTACCGTCCTTCACATACTTTCTGAGGGTCTCAACCATGTAACCGCTTCTTAGCTTCTTCTGTCCCTCCCCGGCATTGGCACTACCCTCACCCTGAGTTTCCTGTCCCGCGGAAGGATACTCGGCCGGTATTTCTTCTATAATTCTGGATTCAACTTCGATTGAAAGACCATTTTCTTTTTTGCCGAACACTTTGACCGTAATGCGGCCCTGACCGGTTTCGGCTTTTATGACGCACGGAAAGCCGGTGTCATTTTTCATTTTCAAATCCAAAAGATCAAACACTACCGTGGCGTCTAACCCCAGCGGAACATAAGCTACCGGCATGCCGTGATTGTGCCTTTCGACGACCTGGAACCCAGCCTTGCACAAGGCCACATAAAGAGTGGTGGATACCTGGCAAACACCGCCACCGAAATCATCTACGATCTCGTTACCCACGAAAACCGAAGCTTTGCGATAACCTCTCTCTCCCGTACGTGGCCCTGTTACGTGGTTAAACGATAGAACCTCTCCGGGTTTCAACATCACCCCGTCAAGGGACTTTGCAGCAAGATGAATATTGTGAGCCCGGTCGTTATTGTCTTCATAAAAGGTCGAGTACGAGGCAATCAACGTCAATGGCAAATATGCTTCCAGTTCTTCTTTCCTGGTATCAGGCTGAACGTCGATGAACGGCAATTCCATTGTGTCCGGAATCCTGTCCCACTTTTCGCCCTGTGTGAGTTCGGAAAGCACCTTTTCCCTATCCAGGAACCAACCAGACCTGTCGGGGACAACCGATACGGCATCGTCCGCCCCTACTACGTATCGAGCATCTTGGGGTTCGACGTTAAAGATCAAGGCGGCAGCGTCCAGCCAGGCCCGGAGCATCTTGGAGTCGACATGCATCAATAGAGGGTAGTCCCGGCGAAACCACAGCCACAGAGGACGTTTAAGAGAGGCAACGGTTCGTCTTACGTCAGGCGTAACTCCTAACTCCCTCCATAAGACCCGCTCTTGCATTCCATCCTTGCCCTGGAGAAGTACGTACCGGTCTTCCCAGGAGAGAATCTTCTCAAGATGTTCAAGAGCCTTACTGGGAGTCATCCAGCCAACTTCAACTCCACCTACTCTCGTGCCCGGCCAGATCACGACATACCCCGGGATTGAAGCAAGAACCAGCGCTAAAAGCCCGGCCCACACGAGACCCCGCCGTTTCGCCTTTTTCATGAGTTCTCGCCTGATCATGTCATCCTGCCACCATTTCCCCTTCAAGTATATTTGCGGGCTTCTCGGACGAATTCACCATGGCGAGACCTCCTTGGCTCAAAAGCCGCATTAGGATGCCGTGGGCTCGTGAAAGCCTGGATTTCACGGTACCGATCGGTCTTTCGATCCTCTTGGCGATCTCTTCGCCGGAATAGTTCATGATGTCATGAAGGATCACGACTTCCTTATAATACGGCGGAAGAGAGGAGATTGCTTTGAGGATATTGCTCTTTACCTCGTTGGATTGCGCCATATCCAGGGGAGAAGGAGAATCATCGGGGAAATCCACGGGCTCTTCAGTCCCTTCCCTGGTAACCAGCACTGGCCACGCGAGTGTGGGAACCGACTTCTTGCGCATCCTGTCGATAGAAATGTTGGTCGCGATGCGGCGAAGCCACCTGCCGAGCGACGCGGTACCCGAGTATGTGTGGATCGAATGGTACGCCCTCAGGAACACCTCCTGCGTGAGGTCCTCGGCTTCCGCAGGATCTTCTATCATGGTCGATATGTGCCTTAACACGTCTTTCCGGTAGCGCTGAAAGAAAAACTCGAAAGCTTCCTGATCTCCACTGGAAATCCGTTTTGCCAGGGCTAGATCTTCAGATGCCACACCCATCCCTCCAGGAAAATCATCGTCGAAATAATGGTAATGCTCCCGGAAAGAAGAAACCTCCGCAGGAAGGCTGTGGCGGGGTAAGCATTGTGGCCTAGGCAATGGAAACGAGGAGTTACGCTGAGTTAATGTAGAGGGATCACTACCTCGAGACTTGTGCCCGTACCAGGCTTAGATTTGAGATCTATGGACGCTCCCAGAAGTTCTGCCCGTTCGAACATGCCCACAAGACCCATTTGACCGGCTCTAACCAGCGAACCAGGAGAGCTCGGCGGGTCAAAACCTTTTCCGTTGTCCTGGACCGTGATCTTTAGATGCTCGGCGGAGAACTCCAGGTTGAACGTTACAAGGCTTGCTCCTGAATGTTTAACGGCGTTGGCGAGGGCTTCCTGCGCGATCCGGAAGGCAGATACCTCCACGTCGCGGTGAAGTTTTCTGACCGGCCCCGTCACTTTGAAGCGAACTTTGATTCCCTCTTTCTCGGCCTCGTCGGCAAGCCACTCACACGCGGATACAAATCCGAAGTCATCGAGGACCGGGGGCCGCAGGCTCCTCGAAAACTCCCGGAGGTCTTTTGTAGCCCTGTCCAAAAGCAAATCGATATCCTGGAGCACCTTCTCCCCGTCCCCGGAAAGACCTTTTCCGCAGTAATCTCGCTTGAATAGGTCCATCTTCCGTCTTAACGCAACAAGATATTGAATGGCCCCGTCGTGAAGCTCCCGAGCTATCCGTGCCCTTTCCTCTTCCTGAGCCAGATTGGCTACCGAGAGGTATTCTCTCATTTTCTCTTCCCGTACCTTCGACCTGTCCAGTTCTTCCCCTCGCCTGATCAGTTCCCTTTTCAGGGTCTCCTCTTTTGAGGTATCTCTCGCTATTCCCTGATGCCTCAGTAATTCATATCCCTGGTAGAGCAAGGACGCCCGCACGTCCAGGGTTATAGGACGCCCGTCTTTCCCCTGGATAACCCAGGAATACTCAATAAACTTATCCCTGCGGGTGACGGCATTCTTGACCTCTGAGATGGTCTTGGCCCAGGATTCGGGAGTCACGAATTCGCCGAAATACCTCCCGCAAAGTTCCTGCGGTTCGTACCCGAGGATGTCGCGGCACCGCGAGTTTACATAAAGGAACCTCCCACCGCGATCGAGGACGAAGACCATGTCGCTCGCGTTCTCCATGAGCATCTGGTAACGTTCTTCCGATTGGCGGAGGCTTTCTATAAGAGACGCTTTAGCCGCGATCAGTGCGGCCTGACTGCCCACGGCCATCACGAGCTCGGGGTCTACGTTGGATATAGGAACATCATCTCTCTTTGCCAGGAATAGAAAACCGGCCACGTCGTCCCCCGCATGCATTGGAACCACTATCGTGTACGAGTTCTCCACCTTGCCGAGGACAGAATCAAAATCCCCCTTAGTCAAAACTAGAGGCGCAAAAGGATGCTGGATGGCTTTCCACAGGCAAGAAGATGTATCCAGTTTCAATGTAATGTCCGGCGAGATGATGATAGCCTCGTCGGACCTGGAAACCGAAGCCGAGACGTAAACAGACCTGGACGAAGGGTCGTAGGTGGCAATCGCAACCGCATCGACGGGAAAACTTTCGAGTATGAGACTGGCGATCTTCTGAAGAGCCTCGTCACGAGATAGGTTACCCCGGGTGATCCTGCCCATCTCTAAGAGGAGCCGGGTACCGGCTTTCCAGCCGGATAACTCAATCAATATCTGTCACCTCGACATCCTTTTGGCTGAGGATGCCTTTCTTAAGGCCAGCTATCACTGCCTGGGTTCGGGAAGTAACGCCAAGTTTGGAGAAGATCGAGGCCAGATGAGATTGGATTGTCCTCGGGCTCACCTTGAGCTCATAGGCTATCTCCTTGTTGGAAAGACCTCTGGCTACAAGCCTCAATACGTGGAGTTCTTTATCGGTGAGGGATATCCCCGGTTCAGCCGACTTTGGCACGACATCCTCCGGCGCGTCTTCAGGGATACGACGTGCTATCCGGGCAAACACCTCTTTGGCTACCTGGCGGTCGAGGACCGATTCGCCGAGCGCCGCTGCCCTTATCGCCTGGACCACCTCTTCTATCCTGGCGCTTTTAAGGATGTATCCAGAAGCGCCGTTTTCGAGAAGGCTGCAAACATAGGCAAAATCATCGTAAGCGGTGAGAGCCAATATGAAGGTCCCCGGACACGATTCTCTGATCCGTCTCGTGGCCTCTATGCCGTTCATGCGTGGCATGGAAACATCCATGGCAACGACGTGTGGGGAAAGCTTCTTGGCCATCTCGACCGCTTCTACCCCATTCGAAGCTTCCCCCACGACTTCAATGTCGGGCTCCTCTTCCAGAAGCCTCCGAGTGCCCTCTCGGACTAGGGCGTGATCATCGCAGAGGAGAACCCTGATCTTAGCGACCTTGCGCTCCGCTGAGGGCATTTTTTACCGCCTCAATTATCCCTTTGCTTGCAAAGGTTGCCCCCGACACTGTATCTACGTCTAATTTCTGCTGCTCTACTATAGCCTTGGGAACGTCTTGGAGCGCTTTGTCCGCAACGCCGGGAGTCTCCTTATTCTCAACCACCTTGACTTCGGTTATCTTCCCGCCCTTGACCGTAACGGACACCTTAATAGGACCCATGAGTCCATCGCCGGTCCCCTCGTAAGTTCCATCGGCTATCTTTGAAAGGTCAATGGCTGCCGAACCTGCGGGCGACGCGAAAGCGGCAAGGGCGTTCTTAACTGCCTCCATAATGCCCTTGCTCGCGAAAGTAGCTCCCGATACCGCGTCAACTTCTACCCTCTGCTGCTCAACGATGGCCTTGGGAATATCTGAAAGCGCCTTGTCAGCCACACCTGGCGTCTCTGTGTTCTCAACGACGACCACCTCGGTGACTTTACCGCCTTTTACGGTCACCCTGACCTTGATAGGACCCATGAGTCCATTTCCTGTACCCTCATACGTTCCGTCCGGGACTTTGGCGAAGTCAATGACCATTTTCTCCTGCTTTGGAGCAACAATGCCCGAAAGGAATTCGGCGGCTTTACTCACGCCCCCGATGACTGCCCTGGAGGAGAAAGTTGCTCCGGAAATACCATCAACCTTCGATGGATCCTCGGCCCCGACGAATCTTGAGAGGAACGATTCGTCCTGGACCCTTGTTCCAATGCCAGGCGTATCAGACAGGGCGATTATCTTAACCTTAGCGATCTTGCCCTCGGAGTCGACGCCCACTATCATCTCTATAGGGTTCTGAAAGCCCTGAGATTCGACCTTAATGGCCGCTCCAGTTACCTTATCGCCGTCCTTGCCTATCCAGTAAACCGTCCCGTCCTTCTCCATTTGCTCTACAGAGGTCGCGCCCGGAATCACCTCTTTTGCGGCATTAAGGATATCCTGTTGAGCGCGCTCATCGATGACGGGCTTCGTCTTAGCGTAAACCACTGCCAGGCCCAGGCCCGCAACGGCACAAATAAGCGCTAGCGTGATACCAAGCTTGGCCACTTCTTTCATTTGCGAGGCTACCTCCTCCGCGGGAACTTGCTCTTTCCGCTTTTCTCTGCCGCAATCAAAATCATAACATAACACTATGGATTTGTTGAGGACGAAGCAAAGTCGGGAGTATAAGCCGGGTCTGCGGAATCGAGTTCCTGCAAGAAGCCGTCTTCGAGGCCGAGCCTGTACAGCTCGTCCACCACTTCTTCATACTCTTTGCGTGTTACTTTCCTATCAATCTCCGGATACAGGTGAGCTTTGTTTGTCGGGTAATACTGGGCCATGAGACTCACGTAAGTTCCTTTCGGAAGGTTGTCCTTTATCCACCTCAACACGTTTTTCGAGTCGGAAACGCCCCCGGGCAGCACGAGGTGGCGGACGATCAGCCCTCGCCTGATTATGCCTTCTTCGTCGAGGACAGGCACCCCTACCTGCCTCGACATCTCTAGAATTGCACGGCTCGAATGTCTGAAATACGAAGGCGCAGAGGAGTATTTTGCCGCCAGGGAATCAGAATAATACTTCAAATCGGGAAGGTATACGTCTACTTTCCCTTCCATGAGTTCCAGGGCTTCAAGCGAATCGTACCCGTTGGAGTTGTAAACCACGGGGATGGACAACCCTTCTTTTCTGGCAATCACGATTGCCTCGGCAACCGGTCCCGCGTAGTGAGTGGGCGAAACCAGGTTTACGTTATGGGCTCCTTTTTCCTGTAACCGCAGGAACACTGCGGCAAGCTCCCGGCACGTCAGTTCCTTCCCCCGGTCTTCCTGGCTTATTACGTAATTCTGACAGAAGACGCAAGAAAGGTTACAGCGGGAAAAGAATACGGCGCCAGACCCCCGGGTTCCCGATATCGGCGGTTCTTCCCAGAAGTGGAGATCGTAAAGTGCTACCATCGAACGCGGTCCTGCCTTACAGAAACCTCTCTCTCCTCGCTCTCTATCAACGCGGCAATATCGAGGACAAAATACGCACCTAGAAGGCATTTTCGCCCCCTCCAGAAGATTTCCGGAAATTCATTATATACCGAAGCAACTAAAGGATCTTCTTGCCTGGAGCCTGAAATATAAGTTTTATGAAGGAACTTAACTATCCCGAGGAGGGTTAAAAATATGGCCGGAATCAGGGAAAATGTAGGCCTCGTGCTGCTGGCGCTCGTTTTCATATTCTTTTGCGCCTGGAAGGCCCTGGGCTGGAGAAATCTCCACCCCTCGCGGCGCCTCGCGATCACAGTCGGCATAGTATTCTCCCTGGTATCGATAGTCATCTCAGCCGTGAATCCGCCCTGGGCTGGTCGCTGGATTCTCGGGACCGTGATCTCGGCCTTTCTAGGTTACGGATTGCTCTATTCCCTCGGCAGGAAGCAACACGAAAAGACGCTTGACTCGTTTGCCGCTGAAACTGGGATGACGGCTGTGCGTACCCCCCAAGATGAAGAGTCCAGCAAAGAACTTGCGGATCTTAAAAAATGGATGGATAGGGACCTTTACAAGTGGAAAGTTTCCGGACAATATCCGGCGCTGGTCCAGAAGCGGGGTCCGTGGACCCTGGTTGTCCGTGTCCCTCTTGCGGTGGATTTCGACCTGAATGCTCCGGACTACACTGTTTTCGCATATATACGGAAGATCCCCATGAATACCATCATCATCGCGGAAATGCCCTTAAAGGAAAAAGATAAGCCGAAAAAGATTTTCACTACGGGGGACCCGGAATTCGACAAAAGATACTACCTGACGGGCGTCTCTGCTTCGGACGCGCTGGCAGTCTTCAAGGATGAGGTGAGAGACTACTTCAAGAAACTTACGAGTTTCTCCGGCTGGGTCCGCCTGGAACGGTTCGGGATATATTACTACATGCCCGGAATGGTCGGCTCCAGGGACGACCTCGAGAAGTCCATCGCTCTTTTGGATCTTTTGGCAAAGGCCGTTGAAAAAGGAGCCGAAGAAGGCGAGCTGAAGGAACCCTGAAGCCATGACTACTTTCTCCGGAGGCAGTAGAACGTGGGCCAAATTATAGTAGAACAAGGCATCGTTAAATATAAAAAAGACGGAGCAACCTATTTCGTCAAAAGGCATTTTGCCCCTTCTATCGACTTTGCCGACGGAAGACGCGACTCCGCTTTGGACAAACCCCGGCGTTATGGCACGAAAACCATCCCGGAATCGTTTTTCAGTTACGGCCCGATCGAGAAGATGGTATCGAGTCTCGGGAGCGGGCGCGTCAACGTCGTTGCCATTAAGTTCAAAAGTGAAATGGATCTTGACGCTGAAGAGGTATCCAAACTCCAGGAACTCGTCGGCCCGGATTTCTACTTTTCGAGGTCGGGGTGGGACTATACGCCCGAAAGTCTACCTCACCGGGACCCCGAGATCGCTTTGGGCTTTCAGGTGGTTTTCGATATCCTCGTCCGGAACTGGGATGACGGTGAAAGGAACATGTGTGTCGTCCAGGGAGTCCCGGTGTGGTTTGACTTCGGAGCGAGCCTTGATCCCAGGTGCCAGAACATCTATAGGTTCATCTTGAAACTGGAAGAAGCGAAGGAAGCTGGAAGAACATCCTCCATCATAAGGTATTTCGAAGCCTACTCGAGGAGAAGGAGCCAGATCCTAAAACGGGCCATACGGGTCTTCGAGGGCATACACTTGTGGGAAATCCGGGCCATAGTTGAAGGTTCCATGGCCGAAATGCCCGGATTCTTTGCCGAGTACCTCGCGAGAAACGTTTCACAAATGGCGGAGGAAGTTGATATAATTAGAGGAGCTTTTCTCCGGCAAAAAGGACAGAGCGATGTATCCCTCATCGCGGAGATGATGCCGAGGGAAACTTATTTGCGTCAGACCAAGTAGCCAAATATACGCGGCGTTCAGGTGCTCAATCGTTAATGGTGAGAGAAACCGGGGGATAATTTGAGGAAGAAGCGGGAATTCCGAATAGATTTGCACGTGCACTCCGTGTTTTCGGGTGAGTCCCTTGCACGCCCGGAAGATATAGTCGAAGCTGCTATTAGCAAGGGACTGGATGGAATCTGCATCACCGAGCACGGTAGCCTCTACGCCAGCGCACCTTTTGAAGAACTGAAAAGAAAGACCGGCTTCCCCATCTTCCGCGGAGTGGAGCTGGCAACAGACGCAGGCCACATGTTAGTATACGGCGTCAGGGACTCAGATTGGGACGATTGGGGGAAAGATATTGTTTGCAATGCCCAGGAGGTCATCCTCCGAGCAAGGGCCCTGGGAGGAGTTGCCGTCCCTGCTCATCCCTGTAGACTCGCAGAAAGACGCGGATACGTTGGCGAACCGAAAATAGTCCTCGACGAGAGAATTGCTTCTCTCCGATACCTTGCCGCCATAGAAGTCTGCAACGGAAAACACTCGGGTAACCCTTCTATATGTGAGGTGTTGGGGAGGTTTGCAAAAAGCCTCGGGCTTGGCCAGACCGGGGGCAGCGATGCACATATCCCAGAAGATGTGGGGCGTTCTTACACAGTCTTCAGAACCCCTATTCTCACTGAGGAAGACCTCGTAAAAGCTCTTTTATCTCTTTCATACTACCCGCAAAACGAGGGATTACCTCACTTCTCTACTTCCGACTCAAGGCCCGCTTGAAAGGGTCTCCCCTAATCCGTATTTCTGTCTGTCCAAACGCTTCGCTCTTTGCGTCCTTTCGTTTTCCTTACTCTACATGAATATTTCTTTACATTGGGACTACGAAATAAGAGTTCAGGGAACGAGATTACTCCGGATAAATACTCCGGATAAAAGGAGATGGCTCCGGCATGCGTGAGGGAGAATCTTCTTCAGCCCGAATTGCCGCCACCTATATCGGCACGGTGGTCGGAGCAGGTTTCGCTTCAGGCCAGGAGGTCCTGCAGTTCTTCGGCCTCCTGGGGCCTTTAGGCGTACCCGCAATAGCCGTAGCCATTCTCGGTTTTCTCATTTTTGGATTTGCCGTCATGGAGGCCGGACGAGTCCTCAGGGCCCCCTCCCACGAACCAGTCATGAGGGGAGTTGCCGGCAGGTACATATCTCCTTTCCTGGACTTTGCCACGACTTTCTTCCTCTTCGGGGCGCTTTCAGCCATGATTTCCGGGTCAGGCTCGGTCCTCGACCAGGAGTTCGGCATACCCTGGCTGGCAGGATCTTTCTTGATGGCCCTTTTAACGGTAGTGACTGTGCTTTTCGGCCTCAGGGGAGTCGTGTACGCGGTAAGCTCTGTGGTACCCTTCCTGATAATGGGCGTACTCATCGTAAGCGTCGCGGTTCTCCATACGAAAGGGCTTACACTTGGCAGTCCCCCACCGGGATACGAGCCGCCCGTGAGAAACTGGGTATTCGCGGGATCCAACTATGTGTCTTACAACATAATCATGGCTGCCCCGGTGCTCTCTGCCCTCGGAGGTACCACTCACTCCCGAAAGCAGGTCGTAAAAGGCGCCGTGCTGGGTTCCGTGGGGCTCGGAGTGGGGCTCCTCTTTGTATACCTGACGATAGTCTCCTCGTTTCCCGAAGTCGTCCGGTACGAAGTGCCTCTCGCGAGGCTGGCTTCCGAAGTTTTCCGTATAGGAAAACCCCTATATACCGCCGTGTTCCTGGCTGAAGTTTATACTACCGCCGTAGCAAATCTGTACGGCTTTGCAGCCAGAATTACAGCGCCCGGCAGTGCCGCCTTCAGACTAGCTTCGATCGCAACAACGGCTGTAGCTTTGTGGGCGGGCTCGGCAGGGTTCTCGACGCTGGTCCGCCTCGTCTACCCCGCCGTCGGCTGGGCAGGTATGCTCTTCCTGGGGACGCTCGCCGTATACCTCGTCAGGGCGTTCATAATCAGGAGAAAAAGTTAACGGGGACGGAAAGGGGCCCCTTAACGGGGCCCCGTTTTCAGGTTACTTACCGCCAAAGCTGATGGGAACATGGAGTTCTTCGACTCTGGAGCCGTCCTTTGCCGACTTGGTCACGAATATGATGGATCCATAGGGGCTGGTGGCCTGCTCGAGGTCAATCCAGAACTCAAAGTATCCCCAGTCCGGAGCACTCTTTGAGGCCGTCACCGTCTTAACCCCCAGCACGTTATGACCGTCTTCAACTTCGACCGAAAATGTGCTTTCGTACACTCTGGCAAAGCCTACCATCTTCACCCTTTCAGTAAGGATCGAACCCCTTTCAGGCCTGAGAAGGATGATGTTTTGGTCTTTCGCGACCTGGGCAACCGGTACGTGGAAAACTTGGTCTCCGTCTTTTGCGGCAACGATGAGCCGTACATCCAAGTCCGCCTTGCGCGAGAGCGTGAACGCGGCATACGGGTAACTTAACGCTTGAGCCGCCGAGTCCTTCGGAGGATTAAGTCTCAAGTTCAGCGTCAGAGCTCCGTTGGACTTTTGCGGCAACATGGTGACTTCTTCGAGAGTGAGAGAATACCCCCCGGTTGGCTTTTCACCTGCACTGACGACCAAAATAGCTTTGTCACCACGGTCGAACAACATGGCTGCCGGTTCTTTTATCTTTGTCAGGTCGTCTAGCCATTTTGAGACCTCTGCATCGGAAAAGCCGGCCGAGATGGTCGGAGGCAGTCCCGGCACCTTTGACAATAGAGCGCTCAGGTCCAGCGAATAGAAGTGCTTCTTCCCACTTTTATCCACGTAAGTCAGGTACTTGCCCTGAGCGTCATAGTAAATCTTGTCGTCATCGGCATACAACACGTAGTCAGCCTCGGTCTCGCTTTTTATGCCTTTGGCGTCTTTGACAGCTTTCGCGGTCTTTAAGGCCTGGACGAAATCGCCGGGGTTTTCTACCTTAATCTTGTTCCCGAACCTGTCTCCCACGTACAGTTCTTTCTTTTCCATACCGGTGAGGGAAACAAGGTCCTTGGTTCCACATCCTACAAGAAACACGCCAAGCAGAAAAATCAGGGCCGACAACATGAGTTTTCTCAATTTATTCACTTTCATCCCTCCAGACGGATTTGACGAGCTTTTCTTTACTCGAGTTCCACCCACGGAAAACTCCCTCAACCGTCACTACGTGGAACTCAGCTGCAGGTTTTTCGCGCCTCCCCTGAAATTTGCTTTCTGAAATTTGCTGTTGATCGCACCCCCGGATAGTGTTATAGTCATGAAAAATTTTGTTTTATACTGGCCCCGGATAGGTTCACGCACCGGGCGCCAAATCGGGGAGGAGCCACATAGTGCAGGTTTACCCGCACGTGGAAATCGACGGGCAGAAGAGGCTCGTCATCGGAGGAATCGAGGCTTCTAAACTTGCGAGAAAGTTCGGAACCCCGCTTTACGTTTACTCTGAGGATGCCATAGTGGATCGGATGCGTGAGTACGTTCTCACTATGAGAGACCTTTACCCCTTTGGCCACGTAGCCTACGCCAGCAAAGCATATCTCACCCTCCGGATGGCGCAGCTCGTCGCAGAAGAAGGCCTCTGGCTGGACGTTGTTTCTGGAGGCGAGCTCTTTATAGCTATGAAAGGTGGTTTTCCTCCCGAAAGGATCATCTTTCACGGAAACAACAAGACCTTTGAAGAATTGGAGATGGCCGTCGCAGCCGGGGTGGGGCGCATCGTCATCGATAGCCTCGACGAGATAAAGCGCATCGAACGGGTAGCTGCGCAGAAAAAGCGGAGGCAAGACGTCCTTCTGAGACTGACCCCCGGCATCGATGCCCACACCCACAAGGCTTTGGCCACAGGAGAAATCGACTCAAAGTTCGGTATACCCATGCACCAAAACCAGCATGTACAGGCTGCACTGATGGTGCTCCAGGCACCCCACCTAAATTTTCTGGGTGTCCACTGTCATATCGGTTCCCAGATATTCGAGACTGCTCCTTTCGCTATGGCAGTTAAGACCATGCTCAATTTCATCTTCGAGTTTCAGAAAAGGACGGGTATACTCATCTCTGAACTCGATCTAGGAGGGGGCCTGGGAGTCCCGTATACCGAGGAAGAACCGGAACTCGGCGTAAAGCCATATCTTGAAGTCATCACATCCACGCTTCTATCGGAATCCGAAAGATTCGGTCTTCCTCCTCTCCGGCTCTTCGTCGAACCCGGTCGTTCCATCGTAGCCCAGGCCGGAGTCACACTTTACCGGGTGGGCACGGTGAAAGAGTTACCAAACGGGACCGTGGTCGCGGCGGTTGACGGCGGCATGGCCGACAATCCCAGGCCAATGCTGTACGGGGCAAAATACAGGGCTATCCTGGTCACGGGAGGTAGAGACAGAAGTCCCAGACCAGTCCGAATCGTGGGGCGCAACTGCGAGGAGGGCGACACCCTCATAGAGGAAGCCTGGCTTCCCCCGTTGAGGCCCGGCGATATCCTTGCCGTCCTGGTGACGGGAGCCTACCAGTATTCAATGTCGTCGAACTATAACGCCCTTCCGCGCCCAGCCGTCGTTCATGTGAGGGATGGGCAGGCTCTCCTTGTAGTGGAGAGGGAGAAGTATGCTGACCTTATCCTCCGGCAGCGACTGGTGACGCCCGTAAAAAGCATGAACAGCACAAACGCAAAAAGCGCTTCCTTTTAGATCTCTCAACATCCTGGTTTCACCGGCCAGGCCCCTCCGTATCTTTTGCCCTTCGGCATTCAGGACAGTAACCATAAGCGGTAAATGTACCGTCCGCTATCTTCCACCTACTTTTCGCGCGGACTTCGGCCAAGAGCTCGGAAATACACGCGGGAGTACTGTCGCCGAAATCGTCTACCCGCCCGCATTGCTGGCAAACCAGGTGGACGTGTGACCGGGTATTGGCATCAAACCTGTCTCTCCCCTGACCAACATCCAGCCGCTGTATGAGACCTTTTTCTTGTAAAGAGAGCAATGTGGCATACACGGTGTTGAAACTTATGCTAGGCAGTTTTTCCTTGACGACTTCGTATACCTCTTGAGCTCCAGGATGTGCTCTCGTTTGGAGGAGCATCTCGTAGATCTCTAGCCTCTGGGGCGTGACTTTCAAACCAGCCCTTCTCAACATTTCCTGTGGATCCGTCACCAGACTCACCTCCTACTGGTCCACTGCTAAAGAATTCTCTGTTACTACTGAGTAATAACTATTACGCAATGCCTGGTATCTGTCAACCGCTTGCTTTTTCTACCCACTTGACCGATTGAGTCCCAAACAGTACTTTAGCTGTGGGTTAACTCCGGAAAGAGAGTGGTTCTAGTGGGAAGATCCAAGGTCCCTATCCTTATGTTACCTATGAGCCTCGACATCGGTGGCGCCGAAACCCATGTCGTGGGCCTCGCCAAGAGTATGCGCGCCCGAGGATGGCCCGTATACGTCGCTTCCTTTGGCGGCAGGAGGGTAAAAGACCTCGAAAAGGCCGGAATTCCCCACTTGTTTGCCCCGTTGAACTCACGTTCTCCTCTCGAGATATTTAGAGCGTATCGTATTGTGACCCGGATCGTGGAAGAGTACAGCATCGGGATCGTCCACGCTCACGCAAGAATACCGGCATTCATCGCCGAGAAGATATGCTCCGTTAAACAAATCCCCCTGGTCACTACGTATCATTGGACGTTCAAAGCGGGATTCCCGTGGACCTTTTTCTCGAAGCAAGGGGACCTCGCTATAGCGGTTAGCCAGGATATTAAAGACTACATAATCAAAGAGTTTGGATTCGACCCCCGGAGAGTCGTCGTGATTCCCAATGGCATTGACCTCGATGTTTTTTCTCCGGAAGCCCCCGCCGGCTGCCGGGAGCGGGAGGCCATGGGCATACCGGAGAATGCCGGACCTATCGTCTTGTACGTTTCGAGGCTACAGGGCGACCTCACAGGGGCTGCGCTGGTGGCTCAAGATGCCATCCTTTCTCTCGCCCGGAAGTATCCAGGCATCTTGCTCCTCATCGCCGGAGACGGTGAAGGTTTGAAAGAAGTAAAGCGAAAGGCTCTCGAGATAAATCGGGCGACGGGAAGAGAGACCGTGAGATGTCTCGGGTTTGTCCTCGATACTCCGCCGGTTTACCGGGTGTCTGACGTAGTTATCGGCATGTCCAGGGTTGCCCTTGAGGCTATGGCCGTGGGAAAACCGGCCATCATCTTCGGGCCTGGCGGAGTCTTTGGGCCAGTAACTGCGGATCTGGTACCAGCTTTGGAAGAGCGCAATTATACCTCCAGAAACGCCCCTCTGCCCCCTGCGCCCGACATACTGAAAGACCAGATAGACTCACTTTTATCCGACCCGTCCAGGTGCCACAGCCTCGGTTTATTCGGGCGAAACCTTGTCAAGGAGCGTCACTCCATGGACATAGTCGCCCGGGATACGGAAACTGCCTACTTCCAAGCCCTCGATCTTGCAGCACGCCGGTAAAACGACAAGCCGTTCCGGGCATGCGTTGTTCCACTTCTGTTTCCGCAAATGACTTAGATAGGCACAGAAGAAGTGTTGCCGGAACCAAATTCCTCCTCCTTCGTCGAACTTAATGAAGTAAATACAAGTCACTATTTCCCCGTGGAGGTCAAAACATGTTCTTAAGGAAACGCATCATATCTTTAGCCCTGGCGATAGTAGTATCGTTCGTAGCCGGTGCTTTGCCGGAAGTTGGCTTGGCCATGGCCGCCCGAACAGAGGTACCGGGAAAACCGGCCTCCCTGGGTTACCTCCCTCAGGGCCACCTGCCCCTGACCTTCAAGTTCATCCTAACCACCGACAGCCACTTCGGTTCCGGCCAGGGCAACAGGAATTCCTCCTGGGCCCTCAAAGACATCGCTGAACGCCACAGGGACGCAGCTTTTCTGATACATATGGGCGATATCACCGAAACCGGTCGCCGCGAGGAATACACCATGTTCAAGGACAGTACCGCGACCTTTCCCTATCCTGTGATGGCCACCCTTGGCAACCACGAGTCCCGGTGGCAGGACCCTCACGGGGCCGTTTTCGTTCAGGAGTTCGGCCCCTCCACCTACTCTTTCGACTACGGCGGCTGGCACTTCGTGGTTCTGGACTCGACATATCCCGAGCAGGGCTACGGGACACTTGACCCATATCTTCTCTCGTGGCTGGAGAAAGACCTCTCAGCTCAGCCAAAAGGAAAACCTATTGCTGTCTTCTCCCATCACCCCATACTTTACGAAGCTAGAGATTTTCAGGACTCGGACGATGCTTTCTTGAGCTTCCTCGACAGGTACCCGATTCAGGTGGTCTTCTCAGGACACGGCCACTCCTTCATATCCTGGAAGGTCCAAGGGAGAGACTTTTTCATGATAGGCGCCCTCATGGACGGCTCCTACGCTGTGATTAAGGCAGATCCCAGCAAGATGGACATATATTCAGTGACGAAAAAAGAGGACAACGGGACGGTTACTACCCAGGAAACCCTGCTAGGTCAGGTCACCGTAAAACGGCTCGAAGAATTCGAAAATCCGGTAACAGCATTTTCAGCCAACGTCCATCAGGGCATCCTGACCGGAAAATATGAGCTTAGGGAAAGGGCCGCTCTGGCTTTCCAGATAGATGGCGGTTATTACAATGACCTCGGTGAGATGCTCCCCGGATCCCACGAGTTCACCGTCGACGTCTCAAAACATGCCCGGGGTATTCATACCCTGCGGCTGAAAGCTGACGGGCCCGATGGCGTCTATTTCAAGACTCTCGAGTTTGGCAAAGACGAAAGCGGCATGATCCTGTGGAAAAAAGAACTCGGAAGCGCCGTCTCTGGAAGGATGTTACTAAAATCTCCTACAGAAGCCATATTGGGAACACGAGACGGCAGGATTTTCTGCGTACGTATCCCCGATGGCGAAGTCCTCTGGACATTCGACGCCGTCTCGGCCTGGGGAGGTGGGGCGCTCGACGGCAACCGCCTCTATTTCGGCACGGCAAAAGGTGACCTGTTCTGTCTCGATGCGACCAGAGGTACTCTCGTGTGGCGGACTTCCCTGGACCCCGCTGGTTTTTCGGAACCTCCAGCCATATATGCATCCACGCATGGAAAACTCCTCTACATCGGCTCGGCATCGGGAAAACTTTTCGCGGTCAACCCTTTTACCGCTGAGCGAAAATGGATCTATGAGGCAAAAGGCTCAATCAACTGCACTCCGGCTGCAGGAAATGACATGATCTTCTTTGGCGCGTGGGACGGCAAGTTATATGCCGTGAAGGCCGCCACGGGCGAACAAGTCTGGTCAATCAACCTGGGCAGACAGGTCTACTACTCTCCTTCTGGCAACCCCGTGTTCTACCGTAACACGGTCTTTACGTTCACACCCCTGGACAATCACGGCGGCGGAAGCTTCCTTTACGCTATCCATCCGTCAACTGGCGCAGAGATCTGGAAGGCGGTAACGTGGCGTTCCTTCATCGAACCGTCTCTCCCCTGTACCTCCACGGGCCAGGCACAAGCCAGACCGTTCATCCTCGCTCCCGATTCGGGAGGCAGGATTACCGGCATCTATGCGGATACGGGCGAAATCGCTTGGCACATCCAGGGTTCAAGTACCCTTTTCTCCGGCATCTCCAATCTGGACTCAGTTTACGTAACCGGCGGGTCCCGGGGGGTCCTCAATATCTTCACCGGGCAGTCTCAGGTCGACTACAAAGTAAGAGATACCTTCCTGTTTCAGAGTCCGCTCTTGACTACGGTTCCTACCGGCAACGGGACCGGGCAAAGACAGTACGTCGTGTTGCAGGGAGACTCCAGAGGCACCTTGTGGGCCATCATTCTGCCCACCCAATAAGGATCGTGGCCCCCGGTTGAAGATTCTTCTCTTCGGGGAAGAATCTAAACGAGAGGGCGATTTTCGAAAACCGGGGGCCAAGGGCCGACACGGAAAATGGGATCTCTGGAGGGACAGACAATGCCTCGCGGAAGCCACGCCCATCTTCAGAAACCGTCCCGTGTAGCGGTAATCGGCACGGGGCTGGTCGGGTCCACTTACGCTTACACGCTTTTGGTCGAAGGCACTGCTGACGAAATCGTGCTCATAGACATCAACCGGGAAAAGGCCCTCGGCGACGCCATGGACTTAAATCACGCCGTTCCTTTCGCCAAACCCACGGAGATCTGGGCGGGAACCATGAATGATGTCAAAGAAGCGGACGTGATAGTGGTAGCAGCCGGTGCCGCCCAGAAGCCCGGCGAGACCAGGATGGACCTTTTGGAG
Source organism: Candidatus Fermentithermobacillus carboniphilus (assembly GCA_018208355.1). Classification (GTDB taxonomy): domain Bacteria; phylum Bacillota; class Sulfobacillia; order Fermentithermobacillales; family Fermentithermobacillaceae; genus Fermentithermobacillus; species Fermentithermobacillus carboniphilus. The sequence goes on from CP062796.1 coordinate 331,853, forward strand.
CGGAATGCGGATATAGTCGGACATATCGCGGAGGAAGCCGGCCGGCTTGCGCCCGGAGCGGTACTACTGGTGGTAACTAATCCCGTCGACGTCATGTCTTACGTCGCATGGGTGCACTCCGGCTTTCCACCCGAACGAGTTCTGGGTTCCGGAACCATTCTGGATACTGCCAGGTTGAGATACGTCCTCGGCGAGGATCTCGGGATTGATCCGCGCAGCATCCATGCCACGGTGCTGGGAGAACACGGGGACACAGAACTTGTGGCCTGGTCCAGGGCCCAGATTGCTGGCACCAACCTTCTAGAATGGCCCGAACTCACAAAGGAACGGCGAGAGGACATATTTGCGGAAGTCAGGGATGCTGCGTACCACATCATAAACCTGAAAGGTGCCACTTATTACGCAATCGCTTTGGCACTTGCCAGACTAACCGAAACCATTTTGAAGGATCTCCGGACGGTATACTCCGTCTCCGCCTACCTCCGGGGAGAGTACGGGATACACGGCATCTACCTCGGCATCCCCTGCGTCGTCGGACGGGAAGGGGTGGTTAAGACCATCGAACTTCCACTATCGAAAGAAGAACTCGAGGCTTTACTCATTTCGGAACGCGCCGTAAGGAGAGCCATAGAATCCCTCGGGCTCCGGGAACCGGCCTCAAGGCAAATGGGGCTCCTGGCGACGGCAGGTCACGAAATCACCGAGGAACTCTTCGACACACCCGATTTTGCTCCTGGTTCCCTGAAAGTACGAGGATTGAGGAACACAAGACGGCCCACTCCCATTTCTGAGATCATCCGGAGACGCTCCAGGACTAAAGCCCTCCAGCGGTGAGGAGCCGGTTAAGCCACGCTTTGAGGGGCGCAAGGTGAAGGACGCAAGGTACGGTTAGTCCCGAGGCTACAGAGAAAACCCACTCGGTCTGCACGGGTAGATTTGCGACACATTGAACGATACCTTTAACTGGATTACAATGATTCCCAGGAGGTGCAAGCGGGTTGAACGTGAGAGCCGGGGAAGAAAGTACGATCGGAACGGGACCCAAGACTTTCTATATCGATACCGGGGCGTCTGGTACAATTGTAAAACACCTATCCGATGCTGAGGTTCAGTCAGCCTTAAAGGTTCTCAGGGACCGTGTGGCGTCAGTAGATAAGGTCCAATTTGCGTACATTCACGGCTCCTTTCTAGAGCCGTACCCTTCTCATGACCTTGACCTCGCTCTTTATTTACACGACATGAGCGAGGAAGAAAAACTGAACCTTTGTCTTGAACTCTCTTCACAGCTGGGTCGTGAGACCGGCCTTCCAGTTGACGTTCATCCCATAGATCCTGAGCATCTTGGTCTATGCTTTGATATCATCCGGGGTCTGCTCATCTTCTCGAGGAATGATAAACTCCAAGAGGAATTCCAGGAGAAGACCATTCTTCGTTACATGGACTACAGACCCTTGCTGAAGCAGGTTTTACTCGACCTTGCGGGAAACCCTGGCGAAACCGCTAAGCTCCTGTGAAGCGTTAGCTTTGATTTCTCGGGAGTTCTCAAGGGCTACAGTCGAGGAGAATGAGCTACCGTCACGCTGGAGTAGACTATCTTCGTCTCGATAAGTTTCCCATCCTGGTATCTTTTTGTGACCTCAGCCCTGGGTACAACCACGGTAACCTCGAAGGGCACGTTCAAACGGATGTCCCTCTGAACCCGTATGACCAGACCCTCGAGGAGGAGGTCTACCTCGTCGGAAGTACCCGGGTCTTTCCGGCATTCCGGTTTGATCCGGACCACAGGTGATAAGGTCTCTTTCTGTTTCGGAGCAGATTGGGAAAAAGCGTACCTCTTGACCAGCCTCACTTTTTGCGGGTTGAATGATTGGAGCCTATCGGAAATCCACCGAAATAACCCCAATGAAAAGACCTCCCGGGAAGAGTTATTAAAAGAGCGCTCTCACCGGGAATGTTATGTTTACGGAAGCTTTTTTGTGCATCAATACCTGACGACAGCCTGTCCCCCGCCTTCCCTCAGGAGGCGTTCCTTGACTAGTTCAACGTCCCGCATCACTTCATCGAGGTCGATCGCAATGACCTTCCCGCCTCTCTTCCTGAACTCGCCAGCAACCAGGACGTCTCTCACATTTCTCCCGTCTGCCGAGTAGACGATGGCAGCAAGTGGGTCATATACGGGTACCGTATTACCCTGTTTAAGGTCCCAGATCACGATGTCCGCGGCAAAGCCCGGGGCTACATCGCCCGTATTCTGCCCCAACGCCTCGTGACCTTTCATCAGTATACCCCACGTCGTATTGAGGTCGAAACAAGTCGCATCCCCCATGTGGTGCTTCCCCAACAGTGAGAAAAGCCTGGCCTGTTCCAGGGGATTCAACGTGTTGGAACTGGCTGCCCCGTCAGTTCCGGCTCCTACGTGTATGCGTCTTACCGATGCGGGTTTACTCATGAACCTGTACAGATTCCCAAAACCTGCCGCGAGTTTGAGGTACGTTTTGGGCGCCACGGCGAAAAAGCACCTATCGTTCAGGAGCGAAAGATCGTCTTCGGTAATCCATATACCGTGAGCGAAAACGCAAGGAACTTCCATGGCACCAACGTCGTAAAGTACCTTGAAAGGCGTCTTGCCATAGAGCTTCAGGCTGTCTTCAACCTGTTTTGCTGTCTCTGAAACGTGGATGTGGATCCCCACTCCCAGGTTCCTGGCTTCCTCGACGCACGTCTTGAGGACATCGGGCGGGCATGTGTACGGTGCATGTGGACCTATCCGCACCCTCACCCTCCCGTTTTTGCCATTGACCTCTTCCGCCAGCCTCACCGATTCTCTAAGCGCATCCTTCCAGTTAGGCGCCGCACCGAAGATCGTGGGAGCTATATCCGCCCGGATGCCTGCATCCTCAGCAGCCCGGACTATTTCCCGACTGAAAAAGTAATGGTCGAAAAAGGCGGTGACCCCGGAGTCAAGCATCTCGTATATGGCGAGCATGGCTCCGACCCTGACATCCGCAGGGGTGAGCCGGCTCTCATAAGGCCAGATCTTGGCATTAAACCAATCTTCGATGCTGACGTCTTCCGCAATCCCGCGAAACACCGTCATGGGGCTGTGGGTGTGGAGATTGACCAGCCCCGGGCTGGCGAAGCAACCGCTGCAATCGATGGTTTCCGCTTCCGGATTCACTTGCACCCCCGCACCGGCTTTCACGACAGCCCGGATAACCCCCGATTCCACCAGGATGTCCGATGGCCCCTCGATGCTGCCGTCTTTCCGGATTATGCGGGCGTCTTTCAGAAGCACATTTCCCGACATCACAAGAAACCGCCTTTCTCAATCCTATACCAAAGACGTTCTACCCCGGCTCCCCTGGCAACACTCTGCCTACATCTCTCCCGCCTGCATATGCCCGGCTGCCGGAGGTTATCTATCCGCCACTTTCTTTTCGAGCGTATTCACCGCGTCGAAGATTAGCTTGATGAATCTCTCCCGGTCCAGGCCCAGAGCCACATGGCAGTTGGGAGACTTTCCCGTCACCCCCGAAAAATCCACCACAGTCCTCCCAACGGTAAACTCGCCGGAGGTCTCGATGTCGACATGGAGGTACCTCGTGGTCACTATATCGGGTTCGAAAACTGCCGCGACAGCTACGGCATCGTGAATGGGATTCCCTTTGAACCCCTGTTGCCTGTAGAAAATCGAATAAAAGTCCATGAGCTCGGCGACGACTCTCCCCACACGCCCGCTCTTCCTTAAGGCCTCGACTTCGTCGGGATAGATCAGGGCTTTGTGGGTCACGTCCAGCCCTATCATGGTAATGGGTACACCCGACTCGAACACTATCCTCGCAGCCTCGGGGTCCACGTAAATGTTGAACTCTGCCGCCGGGGTCCAGTTCCCTTCAAGGGCAGCTCCACCCATAAGTACGATCCTATCGATTTTGTCCTTTATCTGCGGCCGTGCTAGAAGTGCTATGGCGATATTGGTCAAGGGCCCGGTTGGGACGAGCGTCACTTTCCCGGGAAACGTGAGGAGGGTATCTGTGATAAGGTCTATGGCGGCTCTGGGGGGCCTTTTGGGTTCCGGCTCAGGGAGCATGGGTCCGTCCAGGCCACTCTCTCCATGGACGTTGGGAGCGATGACCAGAGGCCGGAGGATCGGTTTTTCCGCCCCCTTTGCGACTTCCACATCCGCTCCTATGAAAGAGAGGATCTTCCGAGCGTTCCGGTACGTATTGAGCCCGGTGCTGTTCCCGGCAACTGTGCTGACGCCTAAGACGTCCAGCCTTTGCGACCCGAACGCGAGAATGAGCGCCACCGCGTCGTCGTGACCGGGATCGCAGTCAATCAATACCGGTATCCTTTTTGAATCCGTCACTTCATTCATTTAAAGGACCTCCTGGTTTTCATCTGGCGGCCTGAGTAGACCGCAAGTGCAAACAGCGTCAGAAGATACGGTATCATCTGCACGAACTCCCCCGGAACCCTGAGGCTCTGCATATAATTGGACAAAGCATCGGCGAGGCCGAAGAAAAGCGAAGCGATGAATCCGCCGACCGGATGCCGCCTCCCGAGCGCTTCCGCGGCAAGAGCGATGAACCCCCTCCCTGAAGTCATGTTCCGGGAAAACCAGCTCACGTATCCCATTGAAAGGTGAGCGCCGCCCATGCCTGCCAGGGCACCGCTTATGGCCAGCGCAATGAACTGGACCTTGTGCACGGAAATCCCCACGGAGTCCGCGGCATCGGGATTCTCTCCCACTGCCCTTAGCCTCAGTCCCAAGGGGGTTTTGTAAAGAAACAGGTAAACCACCCCGACTGCCAGAAGGGAAAGATAAGTCAGCGCGTTCTGCTTTCCCACCATGGCTCCCAGCACGGGGATATCTTTGATGATGGGTATCTGCCAATCGGGGATTACCTTGCTCGCCAGAGAACTCGATACTCCTTTATCGTGGGCCACAATGTACAGGAGAAACACTGTGCCCTCCGTGGCAAGAAGGTTCAGGGCTATCCCTGCCAGGATGATGTTTGTCCTCAGTTTCAGGTGGAAATAGCCCAGCAGAAGTCCAAGGGCACTTGCGACCGCCACCCCGCAGATGAGGCCTATCCAGGCCGACCCGGTAAAAGCCGAAACGGCCACGCCGGTGAAAGCCGAAACGAGCATCATCCCTTCAAGGGCTATGTTGACCACGCCGGCCAGATCCGCTACAACCGCGCCCAGGGTAGCAAAGAGGATGGGAGTCGTCACCCTCAGGATCGACGCGGCAAAAGTAGGTGAGAATACAGCTTCAAGAAGCACTTTCATGTCGTTTCACCTCTCTTAAGACCAGCCGGTGCCTGTAGCCTGAAAGGAACGCCTGCGCAGTCACCAGAAGTATGATAACCGCCTGGATTACCGATACCATCTCGGAAGTGACGTCCGAATACATGGCCATGACGTCAGCCCCCACGCGTAAATACGCGAGAAAGATTGCCCCGACCGGAACAAGTAATGGGTTATTTCTGGCCAGGATCGCGATTATGACGCCGTCAAACCCGTAACCGGGGCTTGCGAGCCACTGAAACCTGCGGTAGATCCCGAGCATCTCCACAGCTCCGCCCAGGCCGGCGACGGCACCTGAAAGGACCTGAGAGTACAGGATCACCGACGTCACCGGTATCCCGGAATAACGGGCGAAGTTCAAGTTCAACCCGGTCATCCTGATCTCGTACCCCCATCCGGTCCGGAAGAGGAACCAGTGGCAGAATATTACGCAGAGGACGAGTACCACGATACCTGCGTGGAGCCTCGTGGGAGGCAAGAACTGCGGAAGCCACGACGTTTCTTTAAGCGGCAGAGATACCAGAGCCCCGACATTGATGTCCCGGAGGTGGTAAGTTATGACGTACATGCCGAGTTTCAAGAAAACGTAGTTGAGCATGAGAGATGATACAAGTTCCGAAGCGTTCCAGCGGGACTTAAGATACCCCGGGACGAAACCGGCAACGCTTCCGGCCACCGCTCCGAAAATGAGTGCGACCAGCGCGTGGATAAAGGGCGGAAGATCCAGTCTGATCCCTGCAAAAGTGGCAGCCACCGCACCGATGAAGAATTGCCCTTCCGCACCTATATTGAACTGTCCTGCAGAGAAGACTAAAGACACCGCAAGACCTGTAAATGTCAGGGGCACAGCGGCCTCGATAAAAGCGCCTAACCGCCTTGTGCTCGTAAAAGGCCCTGTCAGAAAATACTTGAACGCCTCTAGCGGAGACTTTGACACGAGGACAGTGACTATGAATCCAATGAGAAGGGCAAGGCCAATGGCCAACCCCGTACGCACAACTTCAAACAAGCTGTCTCTCTTCATAGTTAGCCCTCCCCCGTCTCCGCTTCGCTGGCGGGGCGGCTTTCCGCCTCTCCCATCATCGCGGCCTCAATCTCGCGGGGATCTTGCCTCTTCAGACCGAGCATATACAGGCCCAACTCCTCCTCGGTAACTTCGCTTGCTTCCGGGAAGAACGCCACGATCTCTCCCTCGTACATGACGCACAGCCTATTAGAAAGTCCCATTACCTCGGCCAGGTCAGCCGAAACCAGGAGCACCGCCGCGCCCTTTTCGGTGGCCTCCACGAGGTACCTGTGTATCGCCTCTGTAGCCCCGACGTCAATTCCTCTCGTTGGCTGATCGGCTATGATTACCTGCGGATTTGTGGAAAATTCGCGTGCAACCACGACTTTCTGAATATTTCCACCTGAAAGTGTGCTTACGGACTGAGAAGGAGACGTCGCCTTGATAGTGAAGCGTTCGATGAGATGGCGGCTTATCTGGCGAATTGCCTTGAGATCCAGCGAAATCCCCCTGCTAACGGGGCTTGTGCGGTATCTCGTCGATACCAGGTTTTCCTCGATACTGGCCTCGGCTGCGACACCATAGATCATGCGGTCCTGGGGGATGTGAGAAACACCCATGTTGCGGATATCGCCGGGACTTTTGCCTGTGGCGTCTTTGCCGGCGATGAATACTTGTCCCCCGTCGGCTGGCGAAAGGCCGCATAATACCTCCACGAGTTCAACCTGTCCGTTTCCTTCCACACCCGCGATCCCCAGTATCTCACCTGAACGAACCTGGAGACTGACCTTTTTCAATACTTCTTTGCCATCCCGAGAGTACTTCTGGAGATTTTTGGCCAAGAGCACGACTTTCTTCGCTTTTCCAGAGGCAGCCGTAGGCCGGGATATGCGGAGTTCCACGTCCCTTCCTACCATCATCCTCGAGATCTCTTCTGAACTTATTTCCGCGGTTTTCCTGGTGCCGACCACCCGGCCGCCCCTCATCACCGTGACTCTGTCTGATAGCTCCTTGACCTCTCTGAGTTTGTGGGAAATGAATATGATCGTATGGCCTTTCTCCTTCAACGCTTTCAGCGCCAAAAACAGCTCTCCGGTCTCCTGGGGGGTCAATACCGCGGTAGGCTCGTCAAGCACGAGTATGTCTGACCCTCTCAGAAGGGCTTTCAAGATCTCGACTTTCTGCTTGACTCCAACCGGCACGTCCTTAATCGGCGCCCTGACATCCACATGAAGTCCGTATTCCTCTGAAAGGCTTCGCGAGATTTCCTCCGCTTTTTTCCGGTCAAACCAAAGACCGCGCCTGGGTTCAGCGCCGAGGACGATGTTTTCGGCGACGGTCAAAGATGGAGCAAGCATGAAATGCTGGTGCACCATTCCGACGCCGTGCCGGATGGCATCGTGAGGGGAGGAAATCTTCACTTTCTGCCCTCTTATGAAGATGTCCCCCTCATCGGCCTTCTCGAGTCCGAACAGGACCTTCATGAGGGTGGTTTTTCCAGCTCCGTTCTCCCCGACGAGGGCGTGGATTTCGCCCCGTTGTACCTGGAAATCGACTTTCGAATTGGCTACCAGCCCATTGGGATAGACCTTAGTGATCCCTATCATGGCCAGAATCGGCGTTTCTTCACGAGCCACCACGCAAAGTTCCCCCTCGCACATGTCACCGCCGTGAAAAGGGTCTCTGGAGGAAGCCGGGACGAGGGAAAGTCTCCTCGCCCCGGCCCACAGCAGGCTCTTTAAGGTTTCACAGAGTCCTTGAGAGCGTTCAGAGTCTTCTCATCCATGCCGAAAGCGGTCGACACCTTGATTTCGCCTGACTGGATCTTCTTCTTGATATCCTGCAGCTTTTGCCGCATCTCTTCGGGGACGTTCTTGATGAAGAACTCATTCTCGGCAAGTCCTACCGCGTCATCCTTGAGTCCAAGGGTCTCGCTCTTCCCGAAAGGCAGTTTTCCTTCCATGTAGAGTTTCACTGCCCTGAACAGGGAGTTGTCCACGCGTTTCAGCATCGACGTGAGGATGAGCTCGGCCTTCTTGGGATCTGAGTCCTTGAAGAGCATCGCTTGATCTGAGTCGACGCCGATGGCATAGCGGTCCTTCTCTTTGGCCGCGTCCAGCTGCCCGAGACCGCTTCCGCCGGCCACATTAAACCCTATGTCAACCCCCATCTCGTACTGGGCAAGGCACATCTCTTTCGCTTTTGCCGGATTGGCGAAGTCTTCTACGTAAGAGATAGCCACTTTGATATCGGGAACTATGCTTCTGGCCCCTTCAATGTATCCGACCAGAAAGTCGTTGATCACGGGGATGTTCATCCCACCGAGAAAACCTATGAGCTTCTTATCATTGGCTTTGGGCATCTTTGAAGTTGTCACCATGGCAGCAAGGGCGCCCGCTAGGTAAGAACCTTCGTTCTGGCTGTAAAGGATGGAATACACATTGTCCAGCTTATACTTGGTGTAATCGACTGTGGTATCGAAGATGATGTACTTCTTGTTGGGGTATTTGGGAGCCACTTTCTGCAGGTTTTCGGTCATCTGCCAGGTTCCGCAAATGATGAGGTCCCAATCCTGGGAAGATACGTCCACCAGGGTCGGTTCCCACTTAGAAGGATCTGTACCCATTTCTATTACCTTGGTCTCGGCACCGAGCTCGTTCTTTATCCTCTGCATCCCTGCGTTCGCCGAATCAAAGAACGATTTGTCGCCCAACGTGCCGTTTACCAGGAGCACGACCTTAATCTTCTTCCCTCCAGCACTCGAATCTTTGGGTGTCTGGGCAGGCTTAGCACAACCTCCAAGCAAAAGAGCCAGCATCGATACCAGAACGACCAATCCCAAAAGTTTTTTCACTTGCTGCACCTCCAGTTAACGTGATTGACTCCCAGAGCATCTAGAAACATTTCGCCTACCCTGTCTTTATCGCAGGAGAGGCACACCGTCGTGTTGGGAGAAACACCGTCGAGCATCCTTTCATCTACGACGGTCAGTCCCTTCGAATACCTTCCGCCGGTCTCCACCACTACTCTTGCCGCAACCTTCTCCTTGACCACGCTTGGCTCCATTGCCACGCAGGCGGCCACAAGATCGCAGAGCAAAAGACCCTCTACTCCCAAGACCTTATGGAGCCTGGACACAACGAGGTCCATCGCCTTAGAAAAAGCGACTCCCGCCTTTGAGGTGGATTCTCTGACCTTCGCAACGACGTCGGGACCGAGCATGGCATCAAGGCACGTTTCCCACGGGACCATGACGATGGGAACCCCGGACGAGAATACGATGGCTGCCGCCTCGGGGTCGGCGTATATGTTGAACTCGGCAAGTGGCGTGGTATTGCCCCGGGCTTTCGACGTACCCCCCATCATGACTATCTGCCTTATTTTGTGCTGCACCGATCGATCCTCAGCCATAGCAAGCGCCACATTGGTGAGAGGCCCCAGAGTCAAAAGCGAAAGGTCTCCGTCCCACCGGTGAGCAGCCTGGATCAAAAAGTCTACGGCGTGGGTCTTCTCGACGTTCCTCTTGGGTTCGGGTAAGAAAGTGTTGCCGAACCCGTCTTCACCGTGGAACTGGGACGCGTTTTCAGGCGCCTTGAGAAGTGGAGCGCTAGCTCCCCGGTAAACCGGCACGTCGCTATCCAGGAGCTCAACAAGCTTCAGAGCATTCCTGGTGGTGTGTTCGAGTCCCACGTTTCCGTGGACCGTGGTGATACCCACTACATCCATGATCTTCAAATTGATGGCCGCTATTATGGCTGCAGCATCGTCTATTCCCGGATCGGTATCTATCACCCACTTCATCCGAGCTCAACCTCCCAAACCTTTCAACCTCGTACTTCCTCGTCACGGAAAAACCCTGGAAGCATACCGTCACGGCTCCCCGGCACCACCTCCTCTTGCGTTCGAAAAAACCAAAAGGCCGGATACGCAACGTGTCCGACCCCGGAGACTTCTACGCGTTCAAGAAACGATCGATTTCCTCTCTCCAGGGCATGGACGTCTGAGCACCTACCCTAGTGACCGACAGGGCGGCCACGGCATTGGCAAACCTGCAGGCTTCGCCCAGCGACTTTCCTTCGCAAATCGCCACCGCGAGGCCTCCCGAGAACGCGTCCCCAGCCGCCGTCGTATCCACCACATCGACCTTGTGTCCCGGAATGTGGTCGAAATAGTCTTTCTCTCCGTAAACGAGCCCCTTGCCCCCGAGTTTGATAACGGCGGCCTTCACTCCCATCGAAAGCAGTTCAAGGGCTCCCAGGCGAGCGCTCTTGGTATCGCATATTTCGCGACCAGTGAGGAAAGACGCCTCATGTTCGTTTGGAGTGATTATGTCTATTAAGGAAAAGATCTCCGGGGGAAGGTGGGTCGCAGGCGCCGGATCCAGCATGACGGTGACCCCAAGCGAATGAGCTTTCTGAGCCGCGTAGATCACGGTATCCAGGGGGATCTCGAGCTGCAGCAACAGCACCTTGGCAGCGGAAAGGGCGGGCCAGAGGTCATCTACGTCTTTCCTGTCACATCTATAGTTCGCGCCGGGGACTACCACTATAGAGTTTTCGCCCGTCTCGTCTATGGTTATGAAGGCAGAGCCCGTGGAAACGCCCCCAGTGACCTTGACAAGATCTGTGTTCACGCCGGCCCCGGTGAGACTTTCGGTGAGAATTCCGGCAAAAATGTCATCTCCGACTCTCCCCGCCATCGCTACCTTGCCGCCGGCCCTGGCAGCGGCCACAGCCTGGTTCGCTCCCTTGCCGCCGGGATAAATCCGGAAGTCGGTCCCCAGCACCGTTTCGCCTGATTTCGGACGTTTCCGAGTTCTGACGACGAAATCAACGTTGAGGCTACCGAGAACGACGATATCGGTTTTCACGCCTTGACGCCGCCTCCTCCTGTCGAATCTCTTATCACCAAGACGGGTTCAAGCACTCTCGATCTGGGACTCTGGTCCCTGCCCTTTTCGATGCGCTCCAGCAGCATCTCAGCTGCGAGTGCACCCATCCTGTAGGCGGGCTGCGCAACGGTTGTGAGAGAAGGCCTCACCAGGGAAGCCATGGTTATATCGTCGAAACCGCACACGGCCACTTGAGAGGGAACCCCGATACCCAGGTCCTGGAAGCATCTCATGGCCCCAATTGCCATCAGGTCGTTGGCGCACACAACACAGGTGATCCCGAGACCCATCCTGATGATCTCCCTTGCTATCGAATAACCCGTATCGTACTTGAAATCTCCGTGGAATACGTGGGGCTCGTCATTTACGCCCGAATCCCTAAGACACGCTCGGAACCCGGCGAGCCGCTTTTTCGAGGTGCTAAGGTGAAGGGGTCCTGAAATGTAAGCCATTTTCCTGTGCCCGCAATTTAAAAGATAGCGTGTCAGCTCATAAGAACCGCGGAAATTGTCTACCGTGACCGTATCACAGGGAACCCCTTCGACCTCCCTGTCTATAACGGCGACCGGCACTTGTTCGCTAGCCCGGCGGACCAGAGAAGCCGATTCGGGGCTCCCGGCTACAAACACGACGCCATCGACCCTTTTCTCCAGAAGAACTCTCACGGAAGATTCTTCCTGACGGACGTCGCTGTCGGTATTGCAGATGATCAGCGTGTACCCCCTTGAGCTCACCGCGTCATCTATGCCTCTCGCAAGGGTCGGGAAAAAAGGGTTAGATATGTCCGGGAGGATGGCGCCTATAATCTTCGTCGAACCTTTAGAGAGGCTCCTGGCTACGTGATTCGGTGAGTAGCCCAGGGCGCGGATGGCATCTTCTATCTTTTTGCGAGTGCTCTCTCTAACGTAACCGGTCCCGTTTATTACCCTTGAGACAGTTGAGATAGATACACCGGCCTTTCGGGCTACATCCCTTATTGTTACGTTTCCGCTCACACTATCCTCCCCAGTATGAAAACAGTTTCAACCTGAAACCACGTTTATGAAACCGTTTTCATGTGCTACCCCGGGTATTCGCCGTTGTCCCTCCGAATTCCTCCTCCTTCTGTTCTTTTCACAGGATTTTTCACATAACGTCCTCTGATAGCATAGCGTTATGTTAACAGATCCTCGAGAAAGGAGGGTTCCGAAAATGCGCATAGACCGATTGTCACTCTCCCTTCCTGGAATGGAAGTATCCAGGTTGCTGCGCTCGATCCCTCTCCCCCAAGGCGTCACCCTGCTCGATTCGTCCCTTTCTGATAATTCTCTGGAGATAACGGTCAGGTCATCAGAGTACCTCGGGTTACCCGTAAGGCTCAGGGTGGAAGTTCTGACCTATTCGGGTCACCGGGTCAATCTCAAGGTAACTCCACCACTCAAACTCACGCTGCGACAGATATTCGCCCCGCTCTTTGACAACACGAGCGTTACTACCTACGCAACTCACTCACTTGTCGCGATCGATCTCGTCTCCATGTCGCAAGGCAAGATCTCTTCGGTGAACATCGAGAGAATTACGGTCACAAGGCAAGCCATTTCCGTCGATGTCACGGGACTAGATCTTGACATGACCTGGCAGAAACTCATAGGCAAGTGACACTCTCAGCAACCGGTTGTCATATTATCTTGACGTAAGTATCTATGGAAGGAGGAGTGACACTTGGGCAGCGCTCCTGACGAAGTGAAGTCCAAGGAAGTAACGGCGCCCGAGGCCGGACACGTGCACGACTACTGGGGCAGGACGTCGACCGAACAAGATCATTTCCATACTTTTGAAGGCACCACGGGTCTCGATACACCCGTCGACGGAGATCACGTACACCGTTTTGCCAACGAGACTAGCAGGGCACACGGTCATACGCACCGCATGGCGGGGACGACCAGCCACCAGATCCCGGCTTTTCCGGGACATGTCCATCGCATCCAGGGACTTACTACGTTCGACGAAGGGCACGCCCACACTTTCGACGTCCAGAGCAGCCACCCTCACCGGCCCAGGACAAGAAGACCAAGGCTCGCCGGGGTCCAGGAGAAGCCCGATGAGCCCGAAAGGTCCAGACGGGCGCTCTTACGGATATCCCTCAGGAAACCCCGGCCATCCGAGACGAAACGATAGATATGGCCCGTTCTTTCAATTCCGAGGCCTGCTTGACCAGGCCCTCTCTTTCTTGCCGGACTTTTTCCGCGTATTTTGAGTCTTTTATGAGGGGCACGTTGATATCAACGCTCAAGAGCGCGGCATTCAATGCAGCTTCAGCCAGATAAGCGGCAACGCCAGCGTCGCTTATGGCCATTTTGTTCCCGATGGGAGCAAGCTTGCAAACCATCTCCAAAAGGCCCAAGCATGTCCGGGCGATTTCCATGGGGGTCTCGGTAGCACCCTTCAGAGCTTCCTGAATGAGAAGCTCTCTTCGTTCCTGCTCCTCTTCTGTGGACTTGGGCATCCGATAGGCCTCCATGAACCTTTGAAACTGAGCCATGTCAGCTGCCACCAGTTCTTCAAATCGCGACAGGAGACACAGCGCCCTGTCTCGAATGTCTAGCACCTGCTCCTCGACATCTTTATACCTTTTCTTTCCAATGGTGAGGTTTGAAACCATCGCAGCCATAGACGCCGCAAATGCCGCGCAAATCGCAGAAACGCTTCCCCCTCCGGGCGTGGGCTCGCTGGAGGCGGACAATCTCAGCACATCTCTCAGGCTCATTGAGAACAGGTCGCTCACGTGATTCGCTCCTTTCTATATTGACTATCCGGGTTATGTAAACTCGCCGCCGACAACTCGCGATCCGATGCCGACTCTTCAGACATTCCGCCCTTCCTTTACTTGAAGTTCAATCGCTCTCAAGAGATTTTTCTGTATCAGCACGGTCGTCAGGCTCCCCACACCGCCCGGCACAGGCGTGATGGCTTCCGCCACCTCCAGGGCTCCTTCAAAGTCAACGTCGCCGACGGTCTTTCCATCGACTTCGTTTATACCCGCGTCCACCACGATGACGCCGGGCTTCAGCATGTCTTTCGTGATGAGAGCCGGTCTTCCGGCAGCAGCTATCACGATATCGGCCTCCCTGGTATGTCTCGACAGGTCCTTCGTCCGGGTGTGACACACGGTCACAGTGGCATTCTCGTTGAGAAGCAGGAAAATGAGAGGTTTACCCACGGTATCGCCTCGCCCGACCAGGCAGACGTCTCTACCCTCAAGGTTAATCCCATCGCGTTTTAGTATCTCGATGCAGCTTTGAGGAGTGACTGGAAACAGGCCGTCCCTTCGCGTGAACATCTGCCCCCTGTTGACGGGATTTATTCCATCCACGTCCTTAAGGGGATCGACGGTCATCATTACCTTCTCTTTATTGAAGTTTTTGGGAAGCGGGAGTTCCACCATGATCCCGTGGCATTTCGGGTCCGCCGAGAGCTCTTCCAGCTTATCCAACACCTGGCTTTCTTTTGCATCGGCTGGAAAACGGAAGACCTCGTAGTCAATGCCGACGTTCTGGCACGCCTTCTCTTTGGCCCGCGCGTAGATCTCTGAGGCAGGGTCATTCCCCACAAGGATGACACAAAGCCTGGGGGAAACACCCTTATCCCTGAGCGCGGCTACCTCGCTTTTCACCTCGTTCCGGATGAGAGACGCTATTTTCTTCCCGTCGATGATCCTAGCAGTCATCGATCCTGGCCCCTTTCCCAACTCGCATAAGTTTGTACGCTTGCGTTCTTCATGGTTTTTATCTTCAACATCAGTACCGGTTACACCTTTTCCAGAATCAAAAGCCAGTATGTCATATGAGATCTAATGAGCTTCCAATCAGCGGACGAAGAAAAGAGCCAAAGCCGTGACCAACACCAGGATAACTGTGGCGATTATCAGAGTGATCGAAAGATTTTCCACGCGCCGCAGTGAAGATACAGATAAGAGCAGCTCCGGGACCCTGGGGCGCATCCTGAGGGCGGATTGCCCCGCGTGTTCGACTAGGGCGCGCGCGACTCTACCTCCCTCGGCATACTCGCGGTTCGTAATCGCTTCGATCTTCGCTGTATCTTGTACCATCTCCTGTACCGCCATGTTCGCTGCATGATATAACCTGCCCAAAGTCGTCTCTTCAACTCTAGCCAGTTCAAGGAGGATTCGCGACTCTTTGGCCAAAGACGTAACCAGGGTTTCATCCTCTTCTTCTACCATTTCCATAAGTCCAATCGCTTTTTGGAAAGCACGGAACAGAAAAACCCATATCGAGCCCGTTTCCTCGTCCATTTGACTGGCTATCTTCGGAGCAGCGACTGCCCTGGCCGGCAACGCGTTCACGCCCGCTTGGAGCGCTAACTCGACATGCAATCCCCAATGGCAAACCATATTCCCCGCCCGAGCAAGCGCGTCGTAGGCCAAACCTGCACCTTTATTGAATGACGTATCTGCAAAAGCCGAGATCCGTCGCCCCAAGGACGAGAGCCGGGCCGTCAACGAGTCTTCTTCTATTTGCGGGACCGGTCGCAGGCGCCCGCGAACGAAAGCGTATAGAAAAAGCGCCCCAAAAAAACTGATCAACGCAGGCGACAAAGTCTCGTGGGAGAAAAACGAAAAGTGGGCAATCTCCTCGACGGCTTCTGAAGACACATGCAAGGCTCGGAGGGACGGAAACGAAAGAATCCTCAGCCAGCCCCAGGGATTGAAGCCGATAGACAACATCAATCCCCCTGTTCCGGCATAAACGAGAGGTATGAGGGACTCTGCTTTCCCCGCACTGTCGTGGCTTTTTGCAGGATGTGGTACCGGGCGCTGCCCCGCGCCGGTGCACAGAACCTCAAGTAGCCTCACGAAGTAAAGGGCGGTGAGTCCGGAACCTAACAGGAACATCTTCTCGACAACACCCCAGAAGGTAGCGTAATGATTCGAAGCGATGGCCAGCCCGTCATGGATGAGAGTCTTCGAGACGAAGCCGTTTAGCCCCGGAATTCCCGTTATGCCGGCAAACCCGAAGATGAATCCCAGGAAGGCCCAGAGATTCCTTTTCGGTCCCAAAGATCCTTTCAGGGCCCAGAGCTCGACGGTACCCTCCGTCATGAGGAGATGCCCTGATACCAGGAACAGGAGGGACTTAAAGAGACCGTGGTTTAAGACGTGGAGCAAAGTGCCCGAAATCGCCATGGCTTTGCCGTGACCTTCCAGTCCTGTCGCTGAGATTCCCAGGAGAATATAACCTATCTGACTCACGCTGGAAAAAGCCAGTATCCTCTTGAGGTTTTGGGAGAAAAGAGCCATGGTCCCGCCCCACCACAGGTTCAGCAAGCCCGCGACGGCGAGCGCAAACGAGACATTCTCCTGGATCTCGGCGCCTTCGAGCGCTAGATAAACCCTCAAAATGCCGTATATGCCGACTTTTATCATCGCGCCGGACAGCACCGCAGATGCCGGGGATGGCGCCACGGGATGGGCCCGCGGTAGCCAGAAGTGGAGCCCGAATAGACCGGCCTTCATCCCGAAACCGAGAGTGAGGAGAGCGGTGACCCCGACAAGATCGTTCCCGGATAAAAGCCCCACGGCTTCGTAGGCGCAGGAACCTGTTTTCGCCTTGAGGACCAATAGGCCGAAGAGAACCAAGAGTCCCCCTGTGAGGCTCATGAAAAGGTAGAGGGACGAGGCATCTTCCGATTCGCGAGTGCCTTCGTGCCGCACCAGCAGAAAAGAGGAGAGGGTCAGGAACTCAAAGCACAAAAATGCGGTGAAAAGATCGCCGCTAAAGAAGACACCTGCAGTGAATATGAGGCTTAGGGCAAAAGCCGTATAGAAAAGGTCGCTTTTTCCATCTTTGTGGGGATCAGCATGACGCATCATGTACGGAACGGAAAAAAGGTAGGAAAGGAACCAAACGAGCGACGCCGAAAAGCCAAAGGCCAGGGAGACCTCGTCAACCCTAAAGCGTACTCCCTCGCCCAAAAGGTACTTGACCTCAAAAGCCACATGTTTGTGCGTAAGCAAGAGAAAAGCAGTCAGCAAAAGCATGATGGCGCAAAGAACGCCCGAAAAGGTGACTGCATAACATGCTTTTCCGCATGGGAATCGACTGGGGTGATACTTCGATGCTCGGCGCGTTCTCCGACCGTTCACGGATTAAGCACGCTCCCGGCGGCCTGGTCCGCGAGGGTCAGAGGGATGTTCCCGAAGACCAAACCCACCAGGAAAATGCCTGCAGCCAGCACAGTAATGGGAACCCAGACCCTCGGGGCTTCTTTCCCTTCAAGCTGGATGTCGGGCTTCTTCTCCTTGAAGAAAGCCGAGATCACGATCGGAAGGTAATATATGCCGTTCATGAAGCTTGATATCAAAAGGACCGCAACTATCCACGGCATGCCCGCGTCGAGAGCACCCCACGCAATATGCCACTTGGACGTGAAGCCCACAAGAGGCGGGATCCCCACCATGGACAGCGCAGCGATGCTAAAACCGAAGAAGGTGAACGGCAGATGCTGGCCCAGTCCGGCCAGGTCTTCGACCTTCCTCCTGCCGGTAAGGCGTATGATGACACCCGCTGCCATGAAAAGGCTGGCCTTCATCAAGGCGTGGCCAAAAACGTGGAAGAGAGCTCCTTGCAGTGCCCGGTGGTTCAGGAGAGATAGTCCGGTTACGATGTAGCCGATCTGGGCTACACTTGAATACGCGAGCCTCCGCTTGAGGTCATCCTGCAAAATAGCCACAGCCGAACCTATGAAAATGGTGACGACGCCAAGATACACTGGGATCATGTTCCAGCCAGTATGCCCGAGATACTCGACGCCGAAAATCTGATATATCACCCTGACGAGTCCGAAGGCACCAGTCTTAATCATAAGCCCCGAGAGCAAAGCGCTAGCCGGAGAGGGTGCTACGGGATGGGCGTCAGGCAGCCAGACGTGGAGAGGAAACACACCGGCCTTGATTCCGAAGCCCAAGAAATAACCCATAAAGGCCAAAAAGCCGCCGGCCGATGCCCCAAAGGGACCTCTTGCGAAAGAAAGGCTTCCGGCGGTGTGGTAGGTGAGAATCAGGCCAAAGAAGAGCCCCAGGCTCCCGCCTATGGTCATGAGAAGGTACTTGAATCCGGCGCTGAAGGACTCGGGAGTCCTTTCGTGGATTATCAGGACGTATGCCGCCAGCGACATGAGTTCGAAGAAAAGAAAGAGGGTAAACATGTCTCCCGCCAGGGCCACTCCCAGAGTCCCGGAAAAGGACAGAAGGGATGCCGTGTAGAAGCGCCCAGAGTGCGGGTCATTCTCAAGATACCAGGCACAGTAAATGGACACCAGAGCCCAAACGGCCGATACTATCATGCCGAAATACAGCCCCGGTCTGTCGGCTGTGACGGATAACCCGACTGGTGGAAGTTCTCGCGGGAAACTCAGGGTGTAGTGACTTTCGGACGGGGTTACTGCGGCAGCGACCGCCACCAACACAAAGCAACTGGCAGGAATGATGACGCCGAGCAACCATCTTTTCAGGGCGGAAACCCGGCAGCTCAATAGTGCAGCCGCAACTGGTAACAACAACGCTGCAAGTGCCAGGCTTGCGCCCAGTATTTCCTTGTCCATCTACAGGCCTCCTCCGCTATTCCTCTGTCTGTATTTTACTATTTATCGCATTTTAGTCACAGCAATAGAAAGCGGGTTCTTTCAGAGAGAACCCGCACCTTTCTTCCCGTTTTAGGCTTTCGACCTGCCGGTTTCAGTTAACTCTCGCACCGCACTTCGAACAGAAGACATCTCCCTCGTCCAGGCGTGCACCGCACTGAGGACAGTATTGCTTCGGCTGATCTACCGCGCTTGCAGGAGACTCCGGCGCAGTCGCTTCAGACGTCTCTTTGGGCGCCGGAGGTTTCTCCTTGCTTTCTCCTTCTCTTCTGACCCGCTCTATTTCCCGGTTTTTTTCGTCAATCCGTCTCTCAATGTCGTCTATTTCCGCAAAAATCTTCAAAAGCTCCTCGGGATACCCTTGTCCGCCCTTATACAATGTGTGCGCAAGACGCCCCGCTTCTTCAAATTTCCTGCCCCGCTCGTTTTCCAGAGACAAAATTTCAACTTTTATCTTGCCGATCCGAGTAAGCTCCCTGGTCTCTTGTACAATGGTCTCGGCGCCGGACCTCAAGGTCTGGCCAAGCCGCGTCAAAAAGTCCATCCCTTTATTCTCGGGTCCTTGCTGGGTAGACATCCCATTCCGCTCCCTTCCGTTCGCTAACTTGGACTTCGCAAGGTCATACCACCGACGGCTCCACCATATATTCTCCCCTTTCAAATCTTCCCAAATCAAGCCCGCTAATGTCAATGAAAGGCTGCTTTCCCAGTATCATCTCGGAAAGCAGCCTGCCAACCACCGGGGCCAGCATGAAGCCGTGACCGCTGAAACCGACGGCCTGGTAATATCCGTCTACCCCGGGAACTTTTCCGAGAATCGGGTGGGCATCGGGCGTCATGGTGTAGAGCCCCGACCACTGCCGAACCACTCTGACGTCTCTCAATACGGGAAGTAACCGGCACACAATAGAGGCCATTTCCCGCAAGAACTGCCAGGAATGCCCGGTATCGTAGCCTTTCGGCTCATCTGGATCTCCGATCCCCATCACCACGGACCCGTGGGGAGTCTGCTGACAGTAGATTCCGATGGAGAAGGACATGACCATTGGGTCCAGGAACCATCCCACAGGCTCGGTGACCAAGATCTGGTGCCTCTGCGTGTACACAGGTAAATCGACTCCCACCATTTTGGCCACGACTGCTGCCCACGGCCCTGCAGCATTAACCAGCACAGGCGAAGAAATATCTCCGCGGCTCGTCCTCACCCTTTTGACCTTGCCCGCCTCTAGTTCTATCGCGGTGACCTCGGTGAAAAAGCAGATATCACCGCCCAGGCGCCTGGCCGCCTGCAAGAACGCTCTCGTCGTGTGGAATGGGTTGGCGTGTCCGTCCCTGCTGTTATATGTAGCACCCAACATCCCCTCAGTGTTAAGGGCCGGGACAATATCCTTCGCCTCTTCGGGAGTCAACAGCATTGAGTTTACGCCGAGCCTGTGCTGGAGCTCGACGTTCTTCTTAAACTGGTCCCATTCTTTCTCGGTATGCGCGAGTATGAGATAGCCTTTCTGCTTGAACTCTATGTCTTGGTCGTAGCCGAGTTCCTCCGCCAGGTGTTCAAACATGTCAATCGAAGCTTTTGCGAGACGGATGTTGTGCTCCGCACCCCACTGCTCGCGGACTCCGGCGCCGCACCTCCCCGTCGAGCCGCTGGCAAAGGTGGACTTCTCGCACAAGACCACTGACTTCATTCCCGATTTCAAGAGGTTATACGCGATGGCCGCCCCCACAACGCCTCCACCGATAACGACCGCATCAGCGCTGGGCCTCAATCCTCCCTCACCTCCTCCGGGTCAGCGTCCATGTCCGCAAGGTCTCCCAGTTTTACCGCTTTTACCGGAGGTCTGTAAGTCGAAGGCATCACCTGCTCGAGCGGTTTTCCAAGGTACCTGGAAAGCTCGGCGGCCACCAAAAGCCTGCAGGTGCGACCCTGACAGGGCCCCATTCCTGCCCGGGTAATCCGTTTGATCTCGTCCATCGTTGTAGCCCCTTCGCCGATGGCCTTCCTTATATCAGCCAGGGTAACGTCCTCACACCTGCACACGATTATGTCTTCATCGCGTTTACTCATTGACGTCTAACCCTCCCGGTTAACCGCCAGATGCCGTGCCACCAAAGACAGCTCTTTCGGTGCTCTCACCCATACAACGGGGGTTCCCTGGGGTTTTTGGCCCGGTATCACTCTTTCCACCACACCTGTCCCTACTTCCGTACCGGCCCGATCAAAAAGCCTGACTCTTTCGCCTTTCTCGGGTAGGGGTACAAACTCGTAGGGCATGGCAATCCGGCACTCTTCGTTACCTGTAGATTCATCCACGACGAAAATGGCCAGTCCCGGACAGGCAGCTATACACATCCCGCAACCGGTGCACTTATCCCAGTCGACCTCGGGAACATCGTTGATATCCTCGAACTCCTTTATGGCGCCGAAACGGCAACTGTAGTGGCACGGGTCACAGGGGATGCGCTGGAAACACTCGATCATCACACAGGGACCCTTTTCGCGTCGTTCTCTAGGCGGAGTCACCCTTGCAAGTTCCTCGCTGGTCGGGATGCCTGTAACCAACAGCCCTTCATCGCTCATGCTGTCACCTTCTTCGCGCGTTTTGAGAGGGTTTCGAGACCCCGGAGTATCTTCTGTCCAGTCGGGCCAGCCCGGAGCTGGTAAAGTTCATTGCGGATCTCCTCCCGTTTTCTCGTAAACTCTTCCGGAGGAACCCTCCCCAGGCTCCATGCCGCTGACAGACCCGCCAGTTTTCCTTCGGCCATGGCTGTAGACGCCTCCTCAACGCCGGAAGCGTCTCCGGCCACAAACACCCCTTTTGCGGTCGTCTCCATATTCTCGTCATACAGCGGCACGAACCCACCGAGTTCTGACACGTACTCCATCTGAGCGCCAGCCTGCCACAATAGTTCCCCTAAGGGAGTCAACCCGGTAGCGAGGCAGATAACATCCACCTTTAGGTCCTTCTCCGTACCCGGGATACCGTTCCACTTCTCGTCAAGTTTCCAGATGACAGCTCCCTCGACCTGGCCATCTCCGTATGCCTCCTTTATGCTGTGCCCGGTCAGGATGGGGATACCGAGACGCCTGATCTTCGAAGCGTGAACAGCATACCCCCCTATAACGGGCATGGCCTCAAGGACCGCAGCAACTCTAACTCCCGCCTGAACCAGCTGATAGCTCACTATGAGACCAATGTTGCCCGAACCGACCATCAATACAGATCTGCCGGGTCTTACCCCGTAAACGTTCATCAGGGTTTGGACAGCGCCCGCGCCGTATACCCCTGGAAGGTCGTTTCCGGGAAAAAGAAGCATCTTCTCAGAAGCTCCAGTTGCGACCAGGAGCCTCTCACACTGAAGGGGCTCGATGCCCCGGGGCGTCTCCAGCAGAAGGACCTTGTCACTGTAGTAACCGAGGGCTTCCGTCGATCCAAAGAAAGTTACGTTCTCGTTCTCTCGTATATGCCGCGCAAGCTGCTCCGCCAACACGATTCCTCGCGTTCCGGCGCCTTTGGCGTGCCAACCGAAAAACTTGTGGGTCTGTTTGACCAGCTGCCCTCCAGGCCGGTCCCCCCGGTCGATCAGGGTCACCTTCACCCCATAGGATGCGGCCTCGAGAGCACCCGAGATTCCCGCTGGTCCCGCTCCAACGACTGCAAGCTCCGTCTTTCTCAAAGAAGTCACTCCCTATCCGAAGGGGCAGGTCCCGCCCCACGCTGCATTTCCACGCGCATCCCAGCTCTAAGTTTTGCGGTACAAGCTCGAACATTGGGGACTCCGTCGATGACCACAAGACAGGAAGAGCAATTGCCTATCGCACAAAAAAAGCCGCGGGGGTGGTCCAGCTTCAGGCTCTTGTGGAGGACCTTTATCCCCGCGGCATGGAGGGCACTTGCCACAGGCTCCCCCTCGTACCCCCAAACCTCTCTTCCCTCCCAGAAAAACTTCACTTTCTTCCGTTCGGGAAAACTCAGTATAGGGTGATCCTCGATTCTGAGATCCAACGGTTGAGGCCTCCTTGTTCCTGGCTTCACAGGTTAATTCGTGTCAAGTATTGGATTTTCCTCCTGTGGAAATTCTCCGGGACCGTTGCCAGCCCTTAGGGGACCAAAATCCAAGTGACCGGTGGGGAATCTCATGAAAAGGCCCCGGCGTCCTTAAACGCGGGGACCGTTTGTGAAAGTTTTTGGCGAGCGTTTAGTACAGGCCTATTTTCCGCAGGTAGAACAGGTGCCACCGGAGCAGGTGGTGCACGTTCCGGCACTCCCGCTGGAACCCTGGACGTTTGAGTTAAATCTCGAAAGAAGTTTTTTGAGATCCTTTGAGCCACACGAGGGACATTCAGGCGTCTCCTTACCCCTCATGTAGAATTCGAAAGTGCTGCCACATCGCTGGCATCTGTATTCGAAAATCGGCATAACCACACCTCCCGCCTTTTAAGTGTATATCGACGCTCCGTTCACTGCAAATTTCGGGACTAGAGGCTTTCCGCCTTGCTGATGAGTTGATCCAGCATGTTTATGATTTCATCGGTGGTGCCCCTACCCGTGTAAATTATGGGCTCGCAGTCCCAGCGGGAGATGAACTCCTTGATGCCCCTGGCCATCTCCTTAATGTCGCCTGCCAGCTCCTTGATCTTGACTAGGGACTCCGCCTCTCCAGAATCAGCACATTCCAGGATAAGCGACGAGGCTTCGATTATGTCATCGAGCCGGTCGGCTATGACTCCCACGCGCAGAAACCTCGACATATTTCGACCCTCCCAGTCGGGGAAGTTCGCCGTTTCACTCTTTTTTCCTCTCTTGATCCTAATTCGTTTTTACCCATACACGTCATAACGGAGGCGAATAAGAAAAAAACTACGAGAGAAACCCCTAGAAAGGAGCAAGACAATGCCGAAGAACGAAGATTACGCCGTAGGGAACATCGACGTCGACAAGAATCCGGCCTCTCACGTAGTTGAGGAATTGAGGCGGTCGTTCAAGCCTCCTGGGGCGGGCACTCCCACGACACCTGCGGAGAAAATCGAAGATGCTCTTGCTGAGGTCCAGAACCAGATCCGGGAGCAGCAGATGCTCACAGAGCAAAACCTGCAAAACTCCCTCAGCAAGGCGTCCACCCACGTCGCGGATTCCCAGGCCATCGATACGCTTTTCGCTATATCCCAGCAAGTAGCCTCTTTAGTATCACAGGGGAACGAATCCCTGAGAGCCAATGCCCAAAAGGTATCTGAGCTCATCAACCACATGGGGTCTCAGCTCTCGATGCAACAGGCGAAGGCGGACCGCCAGGTAGCCATGTCCCTCCAGCAGGCTGTATCCGCGCTGGCAGATGCCCAAAACGCCATGTTCCAGAGTATGGCCATCGGTGAAATGCAACAGCTGGTGAAAGGCGCCAGCCAGGTGGTCAAAGACATCATCGCTCCAGGTCAGGTTCAGTAAACCCTATTTACTACTATCTGGAGGTCTCGGATTTGGCCCGACGTTCTGAAAGCCAAAACCTAACCGGGCCAGATTCTCGATGAGCGAGGGCAGGGCCTCCACCGTGGTCTGGAGGCCCTCGTGCAGGAGAATGACGCTGCCATCCGTGGCACTTTGAAGCACCCTATCCACTACCTCCTGAGAGGATTTCGCGCCGAGATCCGCGCCGCCGATGTTAGTCCACATGAGCACGGTGAGTCCCAGACTAGACGCTTCTTTCACCTGGGTTTCGTCAAGGACTCCCATCGGCGGCCTGTACAGGTAAGGCTCCTGGCCCGAAATCTCTTTGACAACGTTTTTCGCCCTCAAAAGTTCTTTCTGAACATCCCGGCCAGAAAGCCCGGATAACGCCCTGTGTTCGTAACCGTGGACGCCGAGGACGTGGCCCGCGGCAGCTATTTCCTTCAAGATATCGGGATACCTCGCGGCCTTCTCCCCAATCACAAAGAAAGTAGCTTTTACCCCGTACCTGTCGAGCGTAGCAAGTATGGCTCTTGTGGTTACCGGGTCGGGACCATCGTCAAATGTGAGGCACAAACGTTTGTCAGGCAAGGGGAAATAACGAGGAACCTCTTTTGCCCCGTTTTCCGCGGTGCGCTCCCCCGCACTACTAGGCCCTGCCCCATCTTTAGGCTCCGACTGGTCAGAAGGTCCCAGCCCGCCGGAACTCTCGGAAGGCGGTTCTTGAGGACTCGTACCGGAACCGTTTTGGCTCTTTGCTGGTCTCAGCCACAGCACCTGACCAACATATATAAGATCCGGATTTTTCAGGTTGTTGACCTGTGCCAGCACCGGCACGGAAATCCCGTATCGGGCGGCGATGGCCGAAAGGGTCTCCCCTTCTGCAACCGTGTGCTTCTCAGGAGGTTTAATCTTCAGGTATTCGGTCTCAAGAGCTTCTAGAGTCTTCGGGCCGACCACTCCATCCCGCTCTATGCCTACTCTTTCCTGGAAATTCAGGACTGCACCCTTGGTTTTTTCTCCGAAAATCCCGTCCGGGGGGTCTTTGTAAAACCCGAGGGTTTTCAAGATCTCCTGCAGGACCCGGACGCGCTCGCCCCTGTCCCCGAAGCGAAGAAACTTTTCTTCCCGGAAGAAGTCTTCATGACCGGACTGCGCAAAGACTGTCCCGGCGCCTGGCAAAAGGCACCAAAATCCTTCTCCCGGGAAAACCGGTACACCGGCGGTCGGCGCAATCAGTGTTGCCGCTGCCACTATCGCGAGAAAAAGGCACACCCCAAGTTTCCTCAAAATCAAAACCCCCTGAGCGCATCCCGCGCTTCTGGGGGTATGTTTCCAGCAAAGGAGGGAGTTTATACCGAAAAAGGAGAATTATGAGGCATAAGGTTTCTCAAGAATTGACGCCCAATATACCTCCACACGCGCCCGCCAACACCGAGAACCCCAGCCTCTTAAAGAAGGCTCCCGCTCCCGGGGCAGGCGGAAAGGCGAGCAAACCGACTATGAACGTAAGGATGGCATAACCCGCACCTATGGCCGCACCATAGAGAAGCCCGTGAGCACCGGCTTTTTTCGCGGTGAGGAATGAAGCGAGGCCAAGCACGACGAAAGTTCCGCCATTCACGGACCAGAACAGTATCCTCTCATCAAGGTCGGTAAAGTACACGGTAGCCGAAGCCAGGAGCGTCAGGAGAACGGCCAGAACCAGGGAACACGCGATGCCCCGCCCTGCTATCACGATGGAAAACCCTTCTTCTAATAAACGCTTTCTTGATGATCGCCCTAAGTGGCCGATTTTCCCAGGAGGATTCGACGACACAGGATATCACCCCCTGGTTTTCTATATTATGCTCGCCCAAAACCTATTCCGTCCTATTCAGGTAAGCCGCCAAGGAACTGGAAGATCCCTGGCGGAAAGAGCCTCAATACCCGTATAATCCGTCAAGTCGACCTTGAGCGGAGTCACGGAAATCAAGTTTCTCCTTATGGCACAAGTATCCGTATCATCCGGCTCATCCCGGTCCACCGTAACTCCTCCCAGCCAGAACCAGCACCTTCCCTTAGGATCGAACCGCTTCTTGAAGGTATCTCTGTAGGACTGAATCCCCAGGCGGGTTATGGCCACCCCGGCAACCAGTTCCCTCGGAACCGCCGGCACATTGACGTTGACGAGATTGGGCCACCCGTCGCCTCTCGTCATCTCAAGGCCCAGTCTCAAGGCAAACTCTGCAGCCAGACCGTAGTCGATGTTTTCAAAGGCTCCAACCGAAACTGCAACGGACTTGACACCCAAGAGCGCTCCTTCGAGAGCCGCCGAGACAGTCCCGGAATAAAACACATCGGTCCCCAGATTAGGCCCCCTGTTTACGCCGGATATGAGGAGATCGGGTCGCCCTTCGAGGATCCCATCCACCGCAAGTTTTACGCAATCAGCAGGGGTGCCGCTCGCGGCAAACATCCGGAGCCGTCTTTCACCCGTGTCAATTTCTCTCACTTCGATAGGCTGGTGAATGCTTATAGCATGTCCTGAAGCGCTTCTTTCCCGGTCAGGAGCGACAACCAAAATCTCCAGTCCATCTATTTCAAGAGCTCTTTCGACGAGTGCACGCAGTCCGTCAGCATTAATACCGTCGTCGTTGGTAAGGAGGAGAAGCATTCCAAAACCCCTTCCTGTAAGTAATCTTGATACGTTTTCCGGGCGTTCTTCCGCCACGACTCTCCCGCTACCGTTCCGGCCCCTCTGCTAGCCACTTCACTACCCTGAGGATAACCTCTTTCGGAGGCGAGACTACGCGCCTAAAGTCGGAAAACTCTTCCATGAAGCTCTTTCCCCAGCCACGCTGGCCCGGTAAGACTTTGGGATCCAGGAATATTACGGCCGACCTACGTCCGGTCTCGCTCATGGCTTGGATATAGGAACGGATTGCTAGGACCGCCGCATGTACGTTGATCTCGATGAACCCATCTCTTCCCTGTGCAAACATCTCTTTTCTGCGAAGGTCCTCGAGCGCGGAGGGTGGCGAAAAAGGTATCTTCGGCACCACGATACATCGAGGGACGGAAGCAAGCCATTGATCAGGCTCACTCCCGAACCTCGCCAGAACCAGGGTATCGTCCTCCTCCAGGTGCTCCACGACGCGGGTCCCCCCGTCGATACCCTGGGCGAAAACTGCGATACCTTTCTCCTCAAGTCTAGGGGCCAGTATCGAATACACTTCCTTGAGAAGTGCCCCGGACGAAAAGAGAACCAGGCACGACTTACGGATCACCTGGCAAAGCTCGAGCAGAAATCCGCTCACGTACGACGCGTACTGCGATGCCCCGGGGACAGGATATTTATCCGCCGCCGCCACCAGGACGTCCCCGCAGGCTGCCTGCCGGGACCCGCCTTGTCCTGGGCCCTCGCTCTGCTCGTCCCCGGCCTGTACGAACCCCGTTCCAGCCGAAGGACGCCCGGGCTTTACCAGGATTACGGGCGATGAAAAACCGTGGAGCTGTCGGAGGCCATCTTTGGGGATTATCAGAGAAGCGAGGTTTGATAGGTAGAACACCCGGGAAAACCTCTCTTTGAGAAAAGCCCTGGCTTTCTGGGCGGGCCACAGCGTCTTACGGGAAAGAAACCAGGTCTTCGACCCGTCCTCTCCGATTCCGGCAGTGACAAGCCGGACCGACGCTTCGTCGTCGGAACAAAAATGCCTGAGCCCTTCTTGCCAGTACTCGAGCTTGTGAAGGTTAGCGGAGACGATAGGCGGCTCGGGTATGCACGGAGGAGCAGTTCCGCTTTCGTCTAAGCTTAGCCAGATGTCCCTGAAGCGGTTTCTCATATCCGAGGTCACCTTGGAAAGGTCCATGTAGAGGGCCTTGGCAGATTCCTCTACCTCGCTTGGACAGATCGAGTCCCCCTGAGGAACCAGCCGGCCCAAAAGTTCGAGCAACTGCTGGGTCCTCTGAGCAGCCACTCTGTACCCGCCTTTGGCCAGTGTATCCCTGAGGCGGCCGAGATCGATCCTGGGTTCTCGTAGTTCCCACACGCGGCCAATCTCGTGGAATCCCCAGATCAGGGCATCGTCATACTTTTCTCCCGGACTTAGGGCCGCAAGTCTCGTCGTCAACACGATTTCCGACTGGGACGCTTTCCGTAAGGCTTTCAGGTAAAAACAGTCTTCTCTGACCGGGCACGACTCACTGCACGAGAGATCCTGCGGGCAAGAAACCTCCCGCCAGATGTTGTGGCCGTTGCCGGTTATCTGAATCTCATGGGAGCCTCCTTCCTGGGTGAACCTGCGCCAGTTGACCAGGGACGCAAGGAACCTCTTTTCTTCGTGGTCCAGATCCTCGTAAAGTCCTTTCTTTGCCAGGAAAAGGGCTTTTTCGAACCTCAGGACACAAAGATAGTCAGACGAAAGACCGAGGTGCGACACACGCGCCCCCATGTCCGCCACCTCCTGCGAAGTTAAAGGAAAGCCAGCCATAAGGGCGCGCCTTTTCGATTTCCTCGTATATTCTAAGACAGCCCCCGCCACTAACCTGGCCATATCTGAACCCGAAGGAAGGTCCAGCACTGTTTCTTCCCTTCCTTCACTCAAGGCCTCGGTTAAATCCGGCAGGATGTCGGATGCCGCCGGCACCGGCGTTGCACCGGGCCCCCGGGTAGGCGGCACGGGTTCCGAAAAAGGGAACAAGGCGGGCTGAAGGCTTTTTTCCGGGCCAGTTGCACTAAAGAGATGTCCCGGTATCCATTTGTTGCCCATGACCCAGAGCACTTTCTCCCTTACTTCATAAGGCAAGTCGCCGATCTTCTCCTGTATCAGGCGGAAAATGTGGCCCGAGGCTTCAGCGTCGCCGTACGCCCTGTGAGCCTCCTCGAGGGAAACACCGAGCGAGGCAGCCAGGTCCGAGAGTTTGTAACTTTTGTACCCGGGAAAAACTATGCGGGAAAGCTCCAGAGTGTCGTATACGTTCACTCCCGGAAACCCATCAATCACCTTAGCCAGGAAAGCCGTATCAAACTGGGAGTTGTGCCCCACAAGAGGGAAATCCCTCCGGTAACGCTGGATGATCTCGAGGACCTCCCCAAGGGAAGGACTTCTTTCCAGGTCATCTCTGGAAATGTGTGTCAGTCTCAGGGATTTCAGCGGCACGGGTTTCGTTGGCCGGACCAACGATGACCATCGGTCGACCACCGCCCCGCCCTCGAACTTCACGAGAGCTACTTCGAGGATTTCGTCAGTCTCCACCGATAGGCCTGTGGTCTCCAGGTCAAATGCAATATAATCAGGTACTGGAATGTTTCGATAAGTCAAATATTCCATCTCCCTTTAGATTATGTATAGAATATTTCATGTATCGCTGAAAGGCGGTGACCATGTAATTGCCGGAAGTCACGGTTCTCCCCACACCTAAAGATCTGGAAGGATTCGACCTGTCAGGGAGCACTGCTGTCGTCATCGACGTGCTGAGAGCGACCTCCTCGATGGCCCAAGCCTTATCTTCTGGGTGTGAACGGATAATCCCTGCAAAAAGCGAGGAAGAAGCACTGGCGCTGAAGAAAAACTTTCCGGAAGCTTTGCTATGCGGCGAGAGACGAGGCAGAAAAATCTCCGGGTTCGACCTGGGCAATTCACCCGCCGAATACGTTTCTTCTTCAGTTAAAGGTAAGGTCCTTATAATGACGACGTCCAACGGAACCCGGACGATCGCGGCTGCCCGGGAAAAAGGGGCGGTCGAGATCTTCATGTGTTCCTTCCTCAATCTCGGCAAGACGGCAGCGGTACTTTCGCAACGGCTCCTCGCAGCCGAAAGACAGGTGCCATCCCGAAAACCGAGCCTTGCCGTCATATGTTCAGGAAGCCACGGAGAGTTCTCTCTTGAGGATTTTGCTTGCGCGGGGGCTCTCATCGAGAGGATGACAGGCCAGGAAGGACTGATTAAACCCGAACTGACTCTCACTGAATCCGCCGTAGAGGCAGTGTCGCTCTACCGGAGGTATAACGGCGACATCATGAGGATCCTCGATGACTCGCAGCATGGCCGCTACCTTCGGTCCATAGGGTTTGGCCATGACCTTCTATTCTGTTCCAAAGTGGATTCTCTGAAGATAGTCCCGTGCCTGTCTGAAGCGGGCATCGTGGCATTTCAATAAAAGTTCGCGGAGGGGTGAGCCAGCTTGCAGTTATTCGGGGTAGTCCTCGCCTTCGTGGTCATAATGCTGTTGTCGATAAGGAGAGTTCCCCTCGGTAAGGTCATGTTTACCGCCACCGTCATCATCGCATCGACGTCGGGAATGCCTTTTCAATCGGTTCTCAGAACAGTCTGGAACTCCTTCACTGATAGGACGACGCTCGAGCTGGCCGCTTCTGTGATGTCCATAGGCATATTTTCCACCGTCATGCACCAGTTGTCCTTTCTCGAACAAACCGTCAGGGGACTTTCCGGTTTCCTGGGTAATGTGAAAGCCGCCATCATGGCAGTCCCGGCTTTAATCGGGTCCATGCCGGTGCTTGGAGGTGCGGCTGTCTCGGCTCCTCTAGTCGACAAACTCGGGGAGCCCTTGGACCTGTCTCCTTCGCAAAAGGCAGCGATAAACCTCGTGTTCCGGCACGGCATGTTTTTCATATTCCCCTTTTCTCCCAGCCTGGTCCTAGCATCCAAACTGATGGGATATTCAGTGGGGAAGCTCATATCGTACCTCTGGCCATTGTCGGTAGTTCTGTGGGGAGTCGGATATGTGGCGCTTTTGAGAAAGGTTCCATCTGCAAGGATTCCAGCGCCCACCGGTCCCGCGTATCCAGAGCTTTCTGCTACAGAATCCGGTGTCGGCCCCAAGGTCGGACCTTCCGGCCACGCCAGAACGGCAAAACCGGAAAAGGGAATTCCGACCGAGTCCCGAATGGACAGCCTTGCCACCTTCCTGCGTTACGGATCGCCCCTCCTCGTAGCGCTTGTAATGAGTATGGTTCTCAAACTCCCACTATATCTGTCGCTACTGGCTGGAACCTGTCTTGCAGCTGTCCTCGGCTACGCCGAGAAACGAGCGGTGGTTTCTATTACAGAGGTCTTGAAAGGAGCAAACCTCAATCAAGTTGTTGCTATGTTCTGGATCATGGCTTTCAAGGCATTTGTTACCCTGTCCCCGGTATTCGGGTCCCTGGTTGAAACCGCCAAATCCAGGGGAATCTCACCCGTCCTGATGGCTCTCCTTTTCCCCCTTGTTTTCGGGTTCGGCAGCGCTTCGCAGACCACCACCGTTGGTGTCCTCCTCCCTGTACTTGTCCCCGCGGCAGCAAGCGATGCTGCGAGGCTATTTTTTACATGTGTTGTGTACGGCAGCAGTTTTATGGCCTATTTCGCTTCACCGCTTCACCTTTGCCAGGTACTGACTTGCCAGTACTTCGGGATAGAGATTCCACAAGTGTACAGGCTTTACTGGCCGGTGCTGGCCGGACTGGCTGCTGCCTTAGGTGGATACGCGGTCCTTCTTACGCGCTTTGTGTTATAACAGTCAGGTAAGTAGGTTCAAGAGTTCCTGCATCCTCCTGGCGTTTATCGCAGCCTGACCCCTGTGGCAGTTATTGTACAGGACGTAGGTATCCTCAGCTTTTTCGGCCATTTCCCGTATTTTCGGTACCCACCACTGCATCTCCTCGTCGGAGTACAGGTAGTCGTACCTCTCCCAGGCCTCCTGGTGCTTGAACCACTTAGCCGCGTTTCTTCCATGGAACCTGACGTATCCGATCCTGGAGGTTACCAAAGCCACCCTGGGGAAAAGGCCTTTGAGATCTGGTTCATCCACGCAGCAAAAACCGAGCCCGGCCTGCTCTAGGGCGTCGTAGACATCTCTGTTAGCCCACTGGCTGTTCCTAAACTCCACGACTATTTCTGCATAAGGAACCTTATCTTTGAGAGAAACGATATAATCCAAGTTCTCAGGGCTGGGCCTGTAAGACCACGGGAACTGGAACAGCAAGCATCCGAGCTTATCAGATTCGATGAGAGGCAGCACTCCCTGCCTGAACGTCTCGGCTTCTTTATTTAGTTCCTCTCCATCTGGGATCTCGTGGGTCAACGTCTTGTGGGCCTTGACTGTGAACCTAAAACCCGCCGGCACCTTCCTGGCCATAGCCCGCATTGTGGCGGGGTCCGGCTGGCGGTAATAAGTGAAGTCCAGTTCGACGCAGTTGAACCTTTCCGAGTAGAACCTGAGAAAGTCCTGGGACTTCATGCCTTCGGGGTAGAAAACTCCCCTCCAGTCGGAATAGCTGAATCCAGCGGTGCCGACGTAAATCACAATACTCCCCCCCCGGTTAGCGGTAATGCTCCAGCGCAGCCCGGTTGAAAGACCGTCAAACCTAAAGGCCGCGCTGGAGCAGACTATTAAACTACTCGGGCCCCTACGGTCACTGCCCGGAGATGAACCTCTCCTGTGGCCGCGACCAGGAAAAGATCTCATCTTCCCTGAAAAATAGGGATATTTCGCGCCTGGCAGACTCTTCCGAATCAGATCCGTGAACCAGGTTATTCGAGATGTCCAGGGCCAAATCACCCCTTATGGTTCCCGGTTGAGCTTTAGCCGGATCGGTCGATCCCATCACCTGCCTGACCACGCTTATGGCAGAAGGACCTTCCCAGACCATAGCTACAACGGGCAGCGCCGTTATGTATTCCACCAGGCCGTCGAAAAAAGGCTTCCCCCGGTGTGCCGCATAATGCTTCTTGGCCAGGTCTTCATCGACCCAGATCATCTTCAAGCCAGAAAGCCTGAGGCCTCTTCTTTCCAGCCGTCCAATGATTTCTCCAACCAACCCCCTGGCAACCGCGTCCGGTTTAGCCAGAACAAGCGTCCTTTCAACCAAAGCCTGTCTCTCCTTTGCAAAAACTCACCTGATTTTAGTTTAACTCAACCTGCAACTCTCCCGCCTACAGTACTTTCCTTCTATTCTCCCCTTATGGCCGAGAGAGCCGCAGCGTCAAGTCTCTTTATCACCTCTACTATGAGTCTTACGGCGTTGTCGAAATCATCCCTGTGGATGATACCGGCGTGACTGTGGATGTAACGGGTAGGTACGCCGATAACGAGACTGGGGACTCCGCTCTTGTAAACGTGGATCCTTCCGGCATCGGTGCCTCCTCCGGGCATGGCGTTGAACTGAATCGGGATTCCCGCAGATTTGGCGGTCTCGACCACGAAGTCCCGAAGGCGCCTGTGGGGAACCATGGAGGCGTCATATAGGAGTATGCTCGGCCCTTTGCCGAGTTTGGCCTGGGCCTCATGCTCGTGTATTCCCGGGGTATCACCCGCGATGTCTACCTCCAGAGCAAATCCAATATCCGGTTCCACCAGGCTCACGCTGGTAGTGGCTCCTCGGAGCCCCACTTCTTCCTGGACCGTCCCCACTCCGTAGATAGTGTTGGGGTGCGGCACTCCCTGGAGCTCCTTGATGGCTTCCATGAAGATAGCGCAGCCGATCCTGTTATCCCAAGCTTTCCCCACAAGGTATTTGGGGTTCTTCATCTGGGCGAAAGGAGAAACCGGGATCACCGGGTCTCCCGGCCGTACCCCCATAGACTCGGCTTCTTCCTTGCTGGAGGCGCCGATATCGATGAACATGTCGGTCTTCTCGACAACCTTCTTCCTTTCCTCTTGCTTCAATATGTGAGGGGGTTTGGAGCCTATGAGACCGAGCACGTCACCTGACGATGTCTTGACCACAACCCTCTGGGCCAACATTACCTGTTCCCACCAACCACCGAGGGTCTGAAACTTCAAAAAACCCTCTTTGGTTATGTAGGTCACCATCATGCCGATTTCGTCCATGTGCCCCGCCATCATTATCTTCGGCGCCGCGGCGGAACCTTCTTTCCTGCAGATGACGCTTCCGAGGTTATCTGTATAAACCTCTGCAAGCCCGGCCATCCGGCCCTTTATGTACTTTCTGACTTCATCCTCGTATCCCGGTACCCCCGGAAGTTCTGAGATTTCTTTTAGGAGAACCAACCGGTCGTCCACGCTCATCCCTCCTGTTTTCGGTACTAAATAGACAAGTCTCTGGGCAATAACTACTTCTCCACCAAGTTCCAAACCCCTTCACCTTATCAGTGCCTGGTTCCCTGGCATGTACTTTCTCAGCACCTCCGGAACCGTCACTGTTCCGTCACTGTTCTGGTAGTTTTCGATGATGGCCACGAGTGTTCTCCCGATGGCGATCGCGGTCCCGTTGAGGGTGTGCACGAACTCTGGTTTTCCGCCGCCGGCGGGCCTGTACCGAATATTGAGGCCCCTCGCCTGGAAATCCGTGCAGTTGCTGCACGAGGTGATCTCCCGATAGGTGCCCTCAGAAGGCTTCCAGAATTCGATATCGTACTTTTTATATGCTACGGGGCCGAGATCTCCCGAGCATATCTTCACGACCCTGTAAGGAATCCCCAGAGACTGGTAGATCCGCTCTTCCAGGGACAGCATCCACTCGTGGGTCTTCTCGGATTCAGAAGGCTTGTCAAATACGAACATCTCAACCTTGTCAAAGTGATGGGTTCGGATGAGGCCGCGGACATCGCGTCCTCCAGAGCCAACCTCAGTCCTGTAGCAGGGCGAAAACCCAACGTACTTTATGGGAAGATCGGCTTCGTCGATGATCTCCTGAGCATGCATGGCGCAGAGCGGAATCTCGGAAGTACCGACAAGTCCCAGGTTCTCCCCTTCTATCCTGTAAATCTGTTCCTTGAAAAACGGATAGTGACGGGTACCTTCGAGGATATCTTCTCTCACGATAACAGGCGGTATCACCGGCTTGAACCCTTCGGCGACTAGAAGGTCGAGGGCGAAACGGACTAAGGCAAACTCGAGGAACACGGCGTCTCCTTTTAGGAAGTAGGTCCTTGTACCCCAGACTTTAGCCCCTCTAGCTATGTCAATTATCCCGAGAGCTTCCCCGAGTTCCACGTGATCTTTTGGCTGAAAATCGAATTCCCTGGGATTTCCCCACCGCCTGATTTCCACATTACCCGAATCATCTTCTCCATATGGTACGTCCGGCGCCAGCATGTTTGGAACCCAAATCAGGATCCGTCTCAGTTCTTCTTCCGTCTCGGCCAGCCGCTTCTCCAGAAGAGATACCTTTTCTCTGATCTCTCTATTGGTTTTTATCAGTTTTTCACGCTCGCCCGGGTCCTTGCAGGACTTCACCTGGTCGGATATCCTGTTTCTCTCTTCACGGAGCTCATTGATCTGTCTTACCAGCCCAGCACGCTGCTCATCGAGGGAAAGGATAGTGTCAAGAGGGGCTTCCTCTCCCCGCATCTTCAGCATCCTCTCCACTGCGGTCCGGTCTTTTTTCAGAATCTCCACGTCAAACATGGCTCAACTACCTCCTTCAGTCATGCTTCAATGCTCGGTTTTCTCTATAAAACAAGGAGCAGGTCATCTCGAAGGACGAGACCGACCTGCTCTCGTGGTGCCACCTTGTTTCGCGTCCCACCTCGGGCTTCCTCCGATCCTTCGGGAATAACCCGGATGGTCCGCCTCGAGACTGTAACGGAGTCACCGGCTGCAGCATACTCAGGCAAGAATCACATCCCTGACCTTTCTGCCGCGCGCCTCGGGGGTGCTGTTCAGAAAGCTTTGGGCGTCGCCTCGCACCTTCCGGCGACTCTCTTGTGCCCGCCGCCCCCTACTCTCCCCTTCATGGGCTTTAGAAGAATATAGCACGAAACTGACTCTTGGGGTAGTATCATCGCTGGAATGACGCAAGAATGGATCACGCTGGAATCAAGAAGCCGAGTGGGATTATAACTTCGGGTCCGCCACATAAAAGATTAGACCCCGCGCCTTTTCCAGCCACGCAGGGTCTAATCCTTCATAGTACCGTCCTCATCACGAGGGCTTACAATATGCATCACCTTTCCCGTAGGATTTTGCCTAACTGGCACGCTCTACGGACTTCGTGAATACTCCTCTCTTAATCTCCGACGCCGTTACAGACGTTGCTCCGAACTCCTTAACTATAGCCTCCATTGCCACCCAGGGATCGACGCGTTCACCACAGGTAAACACGTCCACGGCAGCGTACCCCAGCTCAGGCCAGGTATGGATGGCAAGATGTGACTCGGATATCACCACGACACCGCTTACTCCCTGGGGCGAAAACCGATGGAACGCTGTTTGTAGCACTTGTGCCCCGGCGGAGAGAGCCGCACTGACCAAGATCTCTCGGATCTTTTCGAGGTCATTCAGGATGTGGAACTCGCATCCGTAGACCTCAGCCAGAATATGACGGCCCAGCCCCTGCATTTCATTCCCAGCCCCCTCTCAGGTGGTAGAGTGGAACAGTTCGCCTGCAAAAGAAACGAACCAATGCAATTCTAGGAAAGCAAGACCCCCGTGTCAATAAACACCCCGGCAATAAATGGGGTTGGGTTCCTGCGCTTCTGTGGGTTGTCTTCGGTTCTATCTTCGCCGGTGCCGTCCATGATCTCGGTTGCCTTGTGGTTTCCATGAGGCACGGCGGGAAGTCGATTGGTGACAAGATAGCCAAGGAACCGGACGCGGTCTTGTTGGGTTATGGCGGCATGATCCTTGAAGGTGTGCTGGCAGTCCTGGTCATACTTGCTGTGACCAGCGGAGTTACCCAGGAGACATGGCTCAAAACTTACGCTAATTACGCGAAGGTCCCCACTCTCCCCACGTTTGCTGAAGGCGGTGCCCGCATCGCTTTCCGGAAGGGCGCCAACGTGATCTGGCCCCTTTTCGGCGCCACAAACCAGCTGCTGGCTGGACTCGCGTTGCTCGTCACGGCATACCTGGCTAAGCAAAAGAAGCCCCTGCAGTACACCATGGTACCAATGGTCTTCATGGTAGTGATGACAACCTGGGGCATGGTTGCAAACCTTCTCAACTACGTCGCCAAAGGCGACTGGCTTTTGACCGTCATTGATGCTATAGTGATAGTCCTCGAACTGTGGCTCATCGCTGAGGCATGGGCAGTCATTAGGAGGGTAACGTCAAACAAGGCCCCCTCCCAGAATACCGCAGCGTAATTTACAAGTTCTATAACTTCAGGTCTTCCCGCCGGTCCCGGTTTCAAGAACGGGATTCCTGCGGGAATGCTTTTCTAGTGGGGGTATTTTTCAGGAGGAGGCTCTTGAATGAGAAACCGCCCGCCCCGAACCGTAGACGGCCAGTTCGCCCGGGGGAGCCACGCTCAGCACCGGACTAAGTCCCGCCCTCTTAAGGCCGGACTGCACCGCGGTCAAGGCAACCTCGGGGGAATTGCAGTCAATGCTCAAGTGACAGAGCACGATTTCTCTGGTATCCTTCGTTGCAAGCCTGGAAATGGAGTCTGCAGCCTGGGTGTTGGAAAGGTGCCCCTGAGCCCCCAGTACCCTGTCTATCAGAGGGCGTGGGCGACCCGAACGAAGCTCCATATCCACATCGTGGTTGGATTCGAAAAACAGATATTCGGTTCCCCGCAAGAGCGCCTCCAGCGGGTATGGCACATGACCCAGATCCATCACAAAACAGACTCTTCCCGTAGAGCCTTCGACGATGAATCCCAGGGGGTCCAGGGCATCATGAGGTTTCGAGAAAGCCTGAACCCTGTAACCTTCCGTCCTAACTCGTTGCCCGCTTTCCACCACATTCACCAGGGACAGATCGATGCGATATCCCCGATAGTTTAGATACCATTCCCAGAAACCCCGTGAGGCATAGACGGGGATGTGGTACTTCTCGGGCAAAGGGTTCTTCAGGCACAGCGCACGCACGTGGTCTGAATGTTCGTGGGTTATGAATAAAGCGGCCAGGTCGCGCGGGGTCATCCCCAACGCTTCAAGGGAGGCAACCATTCTCTTCAGGGACATCCCGCAATCTATGAGGATAGGCCTTTTGGAATCTTCCCACACAATGTATGCGTTGCCATATGTACTGGAACTTGATAGGGATGCTATATTCAACGGTACCACCCATTCCTCTTTCTCTCGTCCGGTGTCGCGCCCGGTCCCGACCTGTTCGGCGCCACACTAGAAAAGAAGGCACGTACGACGTACAAAGCATGGCGCTTTTTACTTGTACTGTATTCCACCAAATATACTGCCTTTCCTTCAAAGAAGGGAAATTCGAGAACGCAACGAATATGGGTCACGGTACTATTGCACTCGGGTTTTCGGGAACTTGGAAGGAGGAGAGAGTTTTTGACAGATGCCAGAGGACAGTCCAAGATAATCTCCGCCGATCACGTGATCTACGCATTCGGGCCGGAAATGACCCACTGCAAGCGGGTTCTTCCGGGCGAGATACTCGTGTTCGAAACCCAGGATTGTTTTGGCGGTCAGATCAAAACAGAGGAAGATACCTTCGACAAGGTCGGCTGGGATAGGATTAACCCTGCCACCGGTCCGGTCTTCATCGAAGGAGCAGAACCCGGGGATACGCTCTCTATCGAGATCAGGGACATCCAGGTAAAAGATACTGGGATAATGGTTCAGGTTCCGAAAATGGGAGCCCTGGGTCACCTCATAAGGAATCAAAAGACGGTCCTGGTCACTATCAGAAACGGCCTTGCCCACATGCCCAATGATATAATCCTAGAGTGCAGGCCCATGATCGGAGTGATAGGAGTGGCCCCGGCTCAAGGATGCATACCGACGGGAACACCGGGACCTCACGGGGGAAATATGGATACCCGCGTCATAACGAAAGGTTCCACCGTTTACCTACCGGTGAACGTACCTGGAGCGCTCCTGGCCCTGGGCGACCTGCACGCCCTCATGGGCGACGGGGAAGTACTGATCTGCGGGATTGAAACGGCGGGAACCGTGACTGTAACGACCCACGTTTTGAAAAGAACGGTTCTTCCCTGTCCTGTCGTCGAGACCGAGTCAGCCTTTTACACGATCTGGTCAGAAGAAAGCCTGGATAGGGCCACGGGTGAACTTCTAGAGAGAACGGTGCAATTGGTCTCACGGGCAACCGGTTGGAGCATTGAAGACACCATCATGATGTTGAGCGTAAAAGGAAATCTTGGCATCTCCCAGGTGGTCGACCCTCTCAAGACAGTCCGGATGGAAATCCCAAAGTCACTCTTGAAAGGAAAGAGCTTGGTCATATAGCCCATTTACTATTGACGCAAGTTTTACCGATATTGAGTACAGGGTGATTACATGGAAACTCCAAAAGATGAGTCGCTCTTGAGAGAACCATGGCCGGCAGTTGACGAAGACCCGGTTACCGGGCTGCCGAACTTTTTTTCTCTACTCTCGGACCTCCCGGAGATCGTCCGGAATTCCAGCGGGGTAGTAATGGCCCTGGACATCCAGAGACTGGGTTCAATCAACGCGCAGTTCGGCACGGAAACCGGGGACCAGGTCATCGTCGGGTTCGCAGAAGGTCTCAGGGAAACCATCGCTCACCTGGGGCTCACAAACGCCAGGGCTTATCGTTTGGGGGGTGACGAATTCTGCGTCGTCATCCCCGGATGGCAGGAAGGAACCGACGCATTCTCCGAATGCCTTGAAAAACGGATGCGGGCAGTATCCAGCCAGGGCTGTCTTCCATCAGCCACATTCACCCTGGCCACCGTTAGATTCTCCCATGGCAGTAAAGTATCTGATGTCCTGGTAAATCTCTGGTCACGTCTCGAAGGCAGTAAGCGCCGTTTGAAACGGGGCAGGTCTGAACAAGTACAGATAATCACACAACACCTGGTAAGAGCCATCCAGGAAACCGTGGAACTTCTAAAAGCCGCCCGGAAACTGGCCTACACTGACGATATTTCCGGTTTGCCTAACCACCGCGCGGCGAAGTACGTGATCAGAGAGTGTATGGAGAAATGCAGGGAACGGGGTACCCCCTTGAGCCTCCTCTTTGTGGACGGCGATAACCTCAGACAGTACAACGATAACTTGGGTTACACCTCTGGGAACGAGATGATCCGCCAGCTCGGAGCGTTGTTAGCCTCCGAGACCTCGCCCGGAGACCTTGTATCCAGGTGGTTGTCGGGTGACGAGTTTATGATAGTATTGCTGGGTTCTTCCAAAGAGGCAGCAACCAGCAAAGCCAAAAGCATATGCCGCGCTGTGCAAGAGAAGACGAAATCATGGACTTACCCAATAACAGTCTCCATCGGAATCGCCACTTACCCTGACGACGCAAGGGATCTTGAGTCTCTCTTGAGGAAGGTCGAGGAAGCCAACGCCAGGGCCAAGAAAGCCGGAAAAAACTGCGTCTCTTTCTGATCATGATAACGGACAACGACGATCATTAGCTGTCGCGCTTTTTCCGACTCGGCCGAAGGACCAGCGCGGCACGACATAAGACGGCAAGTATGTCCGACTGCTTGGTCAAATTGCTTGGTCAGATGCTAAACCTCACGGTGATTATGTCGCCGTCTTTCACGACGTAATCCTTCCCTTCTAGCCGTAACAGGCCTTTCTCACGGCAGGCTTTCATGGACCCCAGTCGCCGGAGGTCTTCATAAGAGACAACTTCGGCCCTGATGAACCCCCTCTCGAGATCGGAGTGTATCTTTCCTGCCGCCTCCTTGGCGGTCGTGCCCTCTCTGATATTCCAGGCCCTCACCTCGTCTTCTCCCACGGTGAAGAAGGATATGAGCCCGAGGCACCTGAAAACCGCTTTGGCGATCCGGGAGACCCCCGGTTCCGAAAGTCCATACTCTTTCAAAAAAGCCAGCCTCTCTTCTTCGGGTAACGACTTTATCTCTTCCTCCACGGCACCCGAGAAGATGACCAGGGGATAATCTCTCGAGGCAGATATCTTTTCAATGCCTTCTTTCCCGGGGTAATCGCCTCCGGCAAGGGAATCCTCTGACACGTTCACCGCGA
Source organism: Candidatus Fermentithermobacillus carboniphilus (assembly GCA_018208355.1). Taxonomy (GTDB): domain Bacteria; phylum Bacillota; class Sulfobacillia; order Fermentithermobacillales; family Fermentithermobacillaceae; genus Fermentithermobacillus; species Fermentithermobacillus carboniphilus. The sequence continues at coordinate 372,978 of CP062796.1, forward strand.
TGATGATAGGTTTGAGGGTGTAAAACGCAAAGTTGGATAGAAAGTCCTTCTCGTAGGGTTCGAAATCCACTTTTCTCAAAGGAACGTACCCGTCGAGAGCACTTTTACATTTTTCCAGGAAAGGAACTTCCATCTGGTTTACGGGCTTTGCTTTTCTCGACGAAAGCCTCTCGAGTCTACCTTCCACGGAGGCAAGGTCCGCCACGAAGAACTCGGTCTCCATGTCATCGATGAATGCACAAGAAGCGGCGGACCCCTCGCCGTCCATGAAGGCGCCAATGACTACTATGAGCGCATCAAGGTTGCGGACGCTATTGAGAAACTCCTGCCCTTTATGGGCGTGAATATCGACAATGTCGAGCTTGGCAAACACGGTCCTCTCCGGGTTGAAGATACTTGAAAGCCAGAGGACCCTCTCATCGGGAATATCCATTACTCCGACATTCTGACCCGAACTGCGATGCGATGCATCTTCCTTTGCCTGGGTAAGTAGTCTGAAGAGAGTCGTCTTCCCGGTTTGCGGGCTCCCTACTATCCCCGCTTTCATGGCACAAACCTCCACTATGAGTTGTAGCTCAAGAAATGACTCCCTTGGAAGCTCCACAGCTCAGTCTAACGTGATAATTATAAAACCCCGGGTCGGATGCCGCCATTCCACTCTGACCCATTTTCATCCTTCGTGGCACCGCAACGCGGCGTGGAAGTGTGTCCCTCAATAATCAGGAGCCCCGCTGCCGGGGCTCCTCGTAGTGTCAGGCATGAAGTCCAAAAGAACGCCATTCAATCAGAGTCAGCAGCGTGGGCTACTTTCTTTCGCCGGCATGTGGTGATTTCCCATCGGCTCTGGTCAGTATGAAGGAGTCTGTGCGCCAGTTCAGACCCGGGCTCCCCGAGAAAGTCCCGGTAAATCGCCTTAATGGCTGGGTTCTCATGGCTGAACCGAACGCTGGCGCGGTTATCGAGGGCATAGAGGACCTTCGACCTTTCGCTTGTTATCTCATCGTCATCGAGAAGAATTGGTTGGCCGCCGCCACCGGCACATCCACCGGGGCACGCCATGATTTCCACAAAGTCGTACTTCACCCGTCCCTGTTTCAACGCCTCAATCAGCCTGCGCGCATTTCCGAGGCCGTGGGCCACGGCCACGCTCAGCGTCCTTCCTGGCAATTCAAACTGGGCTTCCTTCCAGCCATCCAGTCCCCTCACGTCTTTGAAGGCGTCAGGATCGGGATTTTTCCCGGTCACCAGGTAATAGGCGGTGCGGAGCGCTGCCTCCATGACGCCGCCTGTGGCTCCAAAGATAACACCCGCTCCGGAAGAAACCCCAAGGGGCGAGTCAAACTTCTCCTCGGCCAGTCTTTCAGGTTGCACCCCTTCTTCTTTGATCATGGCGCAGAGTTCACGCGTCGTAAGCACAAGGTCCACGTCCCGACCAGTACCCGCTTGGTTCATCACGGAAAGTCCCGCCTCATACTTTTTCGCGGTACAGGGCATCACCGAAATGACGGAAATTTTCTCGGCAGGAACGCCCAGTATTTTAGCGTAGTACGTCTTTGCAACCGCGCCGAACATTTGCTGAGGCGATTTTGCGCTGGAGATGTTGGGCAAGAGTTCAGGGTACTGTGTCCTGGCGAACCTCACCCACGCGGGACAGCAGGAAGTAAATAGCGGCAACGTGCCAGACCGCTTGTTACTCTCGAGACTCACAACGCCTTCCCCAGCGGGTTGTTCGTGATGGACACCAGCCCGGCTGTCCTTGAGACCGAGCCTCTCGAGAAGCTCTGTAGCTTCTTCCATAATCGTGAGGTCAGCGCTGAAGCAGGTATCAAACACGTACTGGAACCCCAGGTGTTTCATCGTGGCGACGAGGCGCTCTGGCGTTGCTATCTTTCGTAGAAGCCCCAGGCTCTCACCCCATGATGCTCTCACCGCAGGAGCTACCTCAGCTACAGTTATCTTGTCGGGATCCGAAATCAGGTCCCAGACCTTGTCCTTCTCGTCCTTCTCAGTCAAGGCCCCAACCGGGCAGTGAGTGACGCACTGGCCGCAAAAACTGCAGTCAGATTCCCCAAGCTGTTTCCCGAAAGCAGGTTCAATAGATGTCCTCGCACCGGTTCCGGAGATCCGCCAGATTCCGAGGGACTGCACTTTATCGCAAAAGCTCACGCACCTGTAGCACATTATGCACTTTTTCGGATCTTTAACTATAGACGGTGTGGACTCGTCCCGTCTCTGCCCTGGGATATCCTTTGTCAGGCGGACGTCGCGGACCCCAAGAGCGTTGGCCAGCTGCTGCAGTTTGCAGTTACCGTTCCTCGGACAGGTGGGACAATTGCAGTCATGCTGGGTCAGGAGGAGTTCTACCGCGATTCTCCTGGCGTGCCTCACGCGCGGGCTGGCCGTCAGTACCTCCATACCTTCCTGAACCACAGTATTGCACGAGGTGACAAGTTTCTTGGAACCCTTGAGTTCCACTACACAAACCCTGCAAGCACCCACTTCGTTGATGCCTTCCAGATAGCAGAGGGTGGGTATTCGGAGTCCGGCCTTTTTGGCTGCGGCAAGGATAGTGGTTCCAGCTTCTGCTTCAATAGTCCTCCCGTCAATTCGCAGGGTCACCATCTTGCAAGCCTACCTCCTTCAATGGAGCCAGAGCCATAATGGTCGCACCTCAGACACCGCCTGGCTTCGTGGAGCGCTTCCCTGAAGTCCATACCGATCTCGACCTGCTGCCAGTCGTGGATGCGTTCAGAAGCCGGTCTCTCCCGCATGTTAACTCGACCGGTCGGTGACAGGTCTCCGGGAATCGCCGGCGGGACCGCGATTCCCTCGACAGGTATGCGTCCTTCTCCGCCGAGATAGAGATCAATATTCACCGCAGCGACTTTTCCTGCCCCGATGGCCTTGATGACGGTGGCAGGTCCTGTCACGCAGTCTCCGCCTGCAAAGACGCCATCCACGCCTTTAACTGCGAGATCCTCACCTGCCAGAATTGCGTTGTGGGAACACGGGATACCCTCGCGAGCGAAAGGTTCGGACTGGATGTCTTGACCTACGGCCACGATAACGATGTCACAGGGAATCCTTACGTCAGGGGCTCCCGAAGGAACCGGCTTGGGCCGGCCTGAATCGTCTATGGTGCCGACCGTCATCTGCTGGAACCAGACAGCTGCAACGTTCCCTCTGTCGTCTTTTTCTATCCGGAGAGGCGCGAGAAGCTGTGATATGTCCACTCCTTCAGCCAGAGCTCCTTCTATCTCGGCCCGCTGAGCTGTCATATCTTCAATCCTTCGCCTGTAAGCGACCTTAACGTCGGAGGCCCCAAGCCTGACGGCACTTCTGGCGGCGTCCATCGCGACGTTGCCGCCACCTATGACCACGACCGTCTTGCCTTTCAAGTCGTAAGGCTTTCCAAGGGCCATGTTGCGTAGCATCTCTACTGCGGGTATGACCCCCTGGGCGTCCTCGCCGGGGACTCTGACCTTTTTATCTCCCTGGGCCCCGATGGCGAGGTATACCGCATCGTAGTTTTTCCGCAGGTTATCGAGAGTGCCGTCCTCGCCTACCGTGAAATTGGTGTGAACAGTGATTCCCAGCCCGAGGATACTCTCAATCTCTCTGTCCAAAATGCTCTTGGGGAGACGGTATTCGGGTATCCCGTAGCGTAGCATGCCGCCGAGCCCGGGTTGTTTCTCAAAGACGGTAACATCGTGGCCCATGAGAGCCAGGAAGTATGCTGCGGTCAATCCTGAAGGTCCTCCGCCTATAACCGCCACTTTCTTACCCGTCCTGGGAGCCGGGTCAGGAACAGGAACGTCGCCTGCCGCTTCCACAGCATACCTTTTAAGGCCGCGGATATTGATGGCATCGTCCAGCATAGAGCGCCTGCAATGTATTTCGCACGGGTGCTCACAAACGAGGGCGCACGCTGACGGGAAGGGGTTGTCCTGCCTTATTAACCTCACAGCGTCCTGAGGTCTTCCTTCCCGGATTAACGCTATGTATCCGGGCACATTCACTCCCGCAGGGCACGCGGACCGGCAGGGAACCGGGGCCGCAAAAGTCCCCAGGCAATGTCCTTCCTCTATGTGTGACAGGTAGTCTCTCCGGAATTCTCTCACGCTTCTCAGCACCATGGCTGCCGCGTCAGAGCCGATCACGCAATCCGCTGTATCCATGACGGACTGAGCCACTTCTTCGAGGAGGGAGAGAGTCCCCTCATCGCCCTTTCCATCCAGGATCTGATCGAGAAGATCCCCGATTCTGCCCAATCCGACTCGGCACGGAACGCACTTGCCGCAGGTTTGGGCATGACACAGTCGGAGGAACACCGATGCCATGTCGACAGGACAGATGCCGGGAGGAGCCGCCGCCAGGCGACGCTCCATTTCCTGGACCATACGTCCCATCACTATCTCGGCGTCATCCGGTGTGTAGACGGTCAGTCTGCTCACCTGAAACTGACTCCTTTCGGACTAGTGCTGTGTTTGTGATTGAAGTCACAAAGTCCCATAATATTATACCATAACGAGACGAATTCGAGCATACGTTCACGAAGTTTTTACGTGGAACTGCCCGAAACCATCTCATTCAGGACTTGCGGCTGGTTGGACTTCCGAAGCGAGGAAGCCAACTTGGTGCGTGAATCTTCCGGGATGTCGCCGAGGATTTCTTCGAGAAGGTCTTCAAGGGTTACAATCCCCACGGGGACCTTGCCCTGGAGGACGACCGCAAGGTGGGTCCGTTCTTTCTTGAGCCTTGAGAGGGCATCCAACACGCTTTCCTGGGAAGACAGGTAAAACGGCTTACGCATAACACTGGTGACGGGTCTTGACCACCCGTCCGGGGCGTAAAAGATTTCCCTGACCACGTCTTTGATGTATACGACCCCGATCACCTCTCCCCCGCTTTCGGACAGAACCGGGATCCGGCTATACCGATATTCCCTGAAGACTCTCATACAGGTGGCCAGGTTGGTTCCTGGAGCAAACGTGACGGCGTTTCTCAGCGGCAGCATTATATCAGCTACTTTTTTGCTCCTGGAATCAAGCACACCGTAGATCACGTCCGTTTCTTCGGGGCGAACAAACCCATCTTCTTCAGCCATGTCGAGGACTATGCGGACTGGCTTGTCGGAACCCTCGGGTTCGCCCGTCCTATCCCTCACGATCCACGATACCAGGAGAGATGGGAGAAAACCCAGCACTCTGGAGACAGGTTTTAGGAGGCGGGTGGCAAAACCGAGGGACCGCGACACCGAAAGTGCCATCTCCGTGGGTCTGGAGCTCGCGTAAGTCTTGGGAACAAGCTCGGCGAATATGAAGACTACGGCAGTGGTGGCAAGAGAAACTGCGGCGATTCCAAGAGTGCCACCAAGCCCAAGCTCCAAAGCCATGGAGGCCGCCATGACCGAGGCCAGCGCCGTGAACACGTTCGTCCCGATAAGGGCAGCTGAAATGGTGTTTTTAGAATCCTGGAAAAGGGCCATGAGAGACCGGGCCTTCTTCTCTCCCTCTTTCGACAGCCGCTCGACAGCCCACCTGTCTGCGGCTAAAAAGGCAGTTTCAGCTCCCGAAAAGAAGCCAACGCCCAGGATAGACAAAACAAACACGAAAACCCTCAATACCAGGAAAAGAAATGACACATCGTTTTCCATTTATTCCTCGGTTTCTCCTTCGATTTTCTGAATGAGGACTTTCTCGATCTTCGGACCCCTGACCGCCTGAACCTCCAGACAAACCTTGGGTTCGATAAGGCAGAAGGCGTCACCTGGTTCAGGGACCCTGTCGAGGCATTTCATCACCAGCCCGGCCACAGAATCGCAGTCGGGCACCTCGATTGATATTCCGGTTGCGTCTTCGAGTTCCGCCAGGCTCATGCTACCAGCTACCTCCCATGAATCTTCCCCGAGACGCCTGAAATCCTGTTCCAGAGAATCATATTCGTCGTGTATGTCTCCGACGATCTCTTCCATAAGGTCTTCGAGGGTCACAAGGCCCGAAACTCCGTCAAATTCATCCACCACGATGGCCATGTAAACCCCTTTTGACTTCATCTCGTGGAAAAGGTCGGATACATTTTTGGTCTCGGGCACAAAATAAGGAGGCGTGGCAAAACTCCTGGATGGGATTTCGGCCAGCCGGGCCTCCCAGTCGTTAGGCCTCTCTCCAATAAAGGTTGCGAGATCCTTAAAGGTGACCACTCCGGTGATATTATCCCTTGAGTCAGAATAAACAGGTATCCTCGAATAGCCGTACCTTAGCATCAGTTTCAGCATCTCTAGGGAGCTTTTATCCTCCTGAAGAACGATCATTTTCGGCCTCGGGATCATGATGTCTTTAGCTTCGAGTTCCTGAGCCTCTATGACCCCGTGTATCATTTCCTTCTCGTCGCTCCGGATAGCTCCTGAAGTTTCCCCAAAGTCGAGAGCTCCGAGAATTCGAGCCTCTACCAGTTCAGAAGACTCGCGCTCTCCATAAGGCAAGAAACGGATGAAGCCAAACGCGAGCTTTTCCAGAAGCCACGAAAAGGGTCCCATGACAGATTTGAGAAAGCACAGCCACGGCGCAAGTCGCAGCGAAGCGCGTTCCGGCGAGGCACTGCTCAAAAGTTTCGGAGTGATTTCCCCGAATATAAGAACCAGCACCGTTGCGGTTAATGTGGCGACCATCTCAGCCACGCTGTGACTTACCCGGAGCCTGAAGTACACAATGCTAGCTATCAAAGAGGAAAAAAGCACATTAACCAGAGTGTTGCCAAGGAGTATGCTCGAGAGTACTCTTCCCGAGGATTCTTTCAAAGAAAGTACTTTTTTAAGCGCCTTATGGTTGGCGTAATTGCTCTTGAGCTTAACTTCATCTGCGGAAAAGAGTGCGCTTTCGGAGCCTGAGAAAAACGCTGACAGGAAAAGACAGACGAACGCCGCGACGTAAGTACTACCGCCTGGGTCGTCCATTAATCATCACCTACCACTGTGAATTGTACAGGAAACACAACCCCAGTTTCAAGACACATGAATCTAGCGCAAATACTCTTACCTAACCGGGACCCTCGAACCTCTACATACTCGAAAACCAAAACCGTCTTCGGTCTGCATTCCTCACGGCAGGTAGTCTCTGGGATTGTTCCAGCGCCTGACAGGGCCACTAACTGACATTATCAATCTGCCGGACAAGGATCTTTCGGGCAAGGCCCCGGCCGAGAGCAACCCGGGTTCCGCCGACGCGCACAACTACCGGTCCGCGCCACGGATGTGAAGCTATAACGGAAACCCGGACTCCAGGATAAACCCCGAGATCAAGCAGCCGTCTTGTCGCTCCTTCGCCAGCAGCTATCTGATCTATGACAAGTTCGAGACCAACCGGTGCCTCTTCTAATGTCATAGCGCCCTCACTCCTTGCATGGCTATCAAGCACGCTGTATCTAAGCCGGCAATATCAAGTTCAGGGCTACTCCTGTGCCCAAGGACATGAGTATGGCCAAGGCATAGATGCCGACGAGCGTCTTCCAGCCCAGTTCTTTCACGAGCAGAATTGAAACAGGCAGGCAGGGCACGGACAACAGGACCATCGAACCGGCTATGGTGGCCTCTCTGGCGGTGAGGGGAATATTCAGCAACACCATAGGCCCCATGTAACGCTGTACCACCGTGACCGCGAGAGCTGCTAGGGCCTGGCCCCTGACTCCAAATAGAGCGGTGCTCAAAGGACTCAGCCTCTCGAGAGGTGTAAAGGCTCCGACGTTTATGAGCAGCGTTGTGCCTATACCGGTGAACATGAGGACAGGCAAAACATGCCTGAAAAAGCCCTCAAACCTCATAGATACCTTGGCAGTCACGTTTGATGCAACCGGCATCCGGAGCGGGGGAACCTCGAGAACCAGCTGACCCGGCGCACCAATTCTTCCGGCAATGAATCCGATTGCCATGAATGCCACGACCAAGGTAACATACATGACCGGCAGACTGGCACCAAATGTAGTTGCCAGTCCTGCGACTATGCCCAAACTTGCCGCACATGGCACCGTGATGGAAAGCAGGGTTGATACCAACAACCTTGTCCTCTTGTCCGGAAGAATGCGAGTGGCAAGAACTGCTGGAGCCCTACATCCGAACCCCAATATTAACGGGATCACTGCCTGACCAGGTAGGTTGAGCGCCGAAGCAAGTTTATCGGCTGCCACAGCAATCCTTGGTAAGAGGCCAGAATCCTCAAGGATAGCCATTACCAGGTATATAGATATCATGGCTGGCATGACAACAGTCAAAGGCACAAGTATGCTCTCTGGAACTGCACGGACTAAAATCTCGAGTAGACTGCCCTGGGGCAGCGAGTCTGCAAGGTTGGTGAGGTATCTGATAATTGGATTCAGGAGCCAGGGTATCAGCTCCTCTGACGCGCCCATTACCACCATCACCAACCTGAAGGAGAGATATACTATTCCAGCCAGGATTGGGAGTCCTGTTGAAGGACGGTCAAGAAGTATCTCTAATCTTTTCCTTAAGTTCGTATTTTGAAAATCGGGTCTTCGCCGGGTAACAGCTTGGGCAATAGCTGCAGCTATATGGGTTCGTTCCAGACAGATCATGGTCCCTTGGGGTAAAAGGCCGTCCGGCTGGCAGTCTGTGCATCCTCTCAAACAGTTGGTGCAGTAGGTTTTGGGTGCGACATCCTCGCGTAAGCTCTCAACAAGCCTCGAGACTTCCGGGTATCGGGCAAGTATGTCTTCATCCAGATGATCGCTTTCCAAGAGGTGTATGGCCAAAGCTCTCGACGGATGGGAATAATGGCGCCCGTTCTCTCCCGGTATATTCGCCTTTATCGTTTCCTCCACCTGGGATATGGCTGATTCAATTCGATCCGAGAAAGATGCGGGCTTTCCAATGAAATCACGAGGTCGATGACGGGAAAAAGCAATGTCGTGGATAAGACGCAGCAGCTCTTCTGTACCCTGGTTTTTTGTAGCTATCATAGGTACTACAGGGATCTCCAGTGCTTTGCTTAGAGCCCCCGCGTCGATTTCAATTCCTTCCTCATCTGCCATATCCATCTGGTTCAGCACGAGTATCATCGGGCTTTGAAACTCTAGGAGTTGAAGAGTCAGATAGAGGTTTCTGGCCAGATTTCTCGCATCGACAACGTTCACTATGAGGTCAATCTTACCCTCGAGAAGCACTTTTTGGGTTACCTTTTGCTCGTCTGTTTCCGAATGCAGACTGTAGGTGCCGGGAGTGTCGATTACCTTGATCCTTCCAGCAGGCGCCTGCATGATACCCTCGGTTATTTCCACAGTGGTCCCTGGGTAGTTTGAAACCACCGCACCTGCTCCGGTAAGTAAATTCATGACTACGCTCTTACCCACATTTGGCTGGCCAACCAGAGCGATGGTCAGAACCACATCTGACTGTCCAGTCCTGCCAATTGTACCGCTGTTGCCGGGGGATGCTCCCTGGTACCGCATACCTATCATACCTCCCACTGCCCTTGCGAAAACCACGGCTTGGAACGATTGCAAAATCCCTGTGCTCTCGTATACTCAAAATGTTAGACGGATCTAACATTCTTATTATACACGCGTAATATTGCTGAGGGAATATTGTCAATTAGAAAAGTTAAAGAGAAACTAGGAGTAGAAAACCAGGGCAGCGGCGTCACTGCCCGTCGAAAGCGAGGTATTTCAATTGGAGTCTGGCTTTTCGTCTTCCATGGAAGATTACCTAGAAGCCATCTTGCTCCTTTCAGAACATGACGGAGCAGTGCGTATCACCGATATCGCCGAAAAACTCAGCATCGCAAAACCCAGCGTAACCGCCGCAGTCAACGTCCTAAAGGAAAAGGGCCTGGTGACCCAGAAGCGCTACGGACGAGTCTACCTGACTCCGGAAGGGATCGCCCAAGCCCAGCGCGTGAAGGGGAGACACAGAGTGCTCAGAACTTTTCTCGTTGAAGTGCTTGGTGTAGCTGCAGATACGGCGGAAAAAGATGCCTGCGCTATCGAACACGTCATAAGCGCTGAGACAATGGAGCGGCTTATCGCATTCCTCGAAAGATCTCTGTCCGAACCCGATTCTCTCTTACGCTGAACTGCACGACCACGATTATCTTAATCGCAACCTTAGGGAGGAAAGACTGTGAACGCAACCGCAAAAGCCGAATGCAATGTGGGCGACCTGTGGAACCTTGATCCTTCCTTTGTCTTTTTGAATCACGGTTCATACGGAGCCCTGACCCGCAAGGAGTCGTGTTCGTCCCTAACGCCACCACCGGAGTCAACACCGTCCTCAAGTCCATAACTTTTTCGCCGGGCGATGAGGTCGTTATCACAGACCACATATATAACGCCTGCAAAAACGCGTTGGAATTGGTAGCGCGGCGATGGCTCTCCTGCGGAAAGAGACTCGTGAGGATATCTGCTCAGGTTTATAACAAGGAACAGGATTATCTTACACTCGCAGAGGCTCTCAGAGAAATATTAGGTCATGGTTCAGGGGGTTGCGGGTCTTAGGCTCAAGGAAATTTTCTCCTCAAGCAGTCACTTGCCACGGTGTTGTTTCCCTTTCTTGTATTATTCGGTGTTCTGCCCACAAGTAGCCGAACCCCTTCCGGCCCGAAAGATCTTCACCGCCGGCTTCCTCAAGCAATCTCTTTAACACTGGGTGTTCTAAACACAGAGGGATATTGGGGCGCACGGTTACCTTGCACGGTACCCCCGGTCCGCTCCTAGCCAGGCTGTCTGAAGCCCTTGAGGCAGATTTGTCCCGCTCGGTGCCGGCCATCTTTTCCACAAATTGGCGAACAACTTCGCTTCTGAAAGGTACAAAAGATGGACTCGTGGCAATTGTAAGCAGCTGCACTCTAGTATTGGGCATGACGAACGCATCAAGCGGCACCGCTTCAACCGGAATTTTCTTATCCCAGATCAACACCGTGGGTACCTGCCGCCGGCTATGGTCTCTGCAATCCCCCTTGTTCCTCCGGGCACCCGGGAGGTCAAATTTCTCCCAATCGCCGCTATCGTACAGCCACCCCGGCATAACCCACACGACGCGCGAAAAAACGCGTTCATCCAGGGCCTTCCTCAAAAAGTTTCCACAGTGCACAACCCACGGGAAACTGTCGTACATGTCTGAATGCGTATCGACGTGAATCAATGTGGAATGAGAAACCCGCCGTTCTTTCCACACAAAATATGCTTCTTTGTGGTCGGTGAATATGAACGTCTCGGCCCCGGCCCACGAGAGCCCAGAACGTCTGAGGGTCGCCCTGAGTCTACCTGGGGATATCCAGGGACGTTGTTTGACCAGACAATTACCGCTCGTCCGAGGCTCGAAAATGAAGTCTGCGTCGATATCGAGAAAAACTCCCATATCAACAACAGCCTCTTTTGACGTACCTCAAAGAGTAAAGTCTCCTAAAGGCGCCGAAATGCGCGTACACACATTCTAAATCTCACGTCACGGCCTGGCAAATACCAGGTCTCGACAATACCAGGCCTCGACAACGAGCCACCTCAAATGTGCCGGTAACCTCTAGGCCTAAAACCCCGGGGCCCGCAGGTGCGTCAATACCCGGAACCGATGGCCTACACAGTGGCCCACAACATCAAGGAAGCGGCAGACCGTGAGATCCGCCGCTTCCCGTTATGGTAATCTCCTGAGGTTACCCTATAACAGCTTCAACCAGTCTCCAAGCAAGAACTGCATTCTGCCAAGGAACAGGGACACACGGGCCATCACCGTATTGCCGAAGGCTGCACCGAAGGCAACCATCATGGTCCAGCGTCCTATGGCAGATATCTTGCCCTGCACACCCTTCTTCTCGACCGTAAAGAAGAAGTACACCAGGGAAGCAACCGTACCAACCACATATACCCAGTTTGACACGGTCTTCCACCAGTCTCCTGCGACCCACAGCGGTAGGAAGGTCGCCCTGATCTGGTCGACGAAAAGGGGCTTAATGCTGGTGGCAATAATATACCCGGAACCTATACCCAGCAAGAAGCAGATGTTATACCGGCTAATCCACGCTATGGGCTTGATATACCTCGTGTAGATCATGAGGCCTATGAGGATGGGGAATATATACCACCACATCCCCTTCTTGATGATATTCTCCGTGATGTTAGGCCGTATATAGTTGAACCACCTGATCACCACGAAGTATCCGGCATATAGCCCCACGTAGGTATTCTCCGCGAACCGGTATGCCGGGTTATCCTTGAACACTACTGAGATCAGCAGGATTGTAAATATGGCCTGCAGCCAGGTTCCAATGGTGGCGACATCCACTTTGCTTCACCTCCCGTCAATACTATCCACGCACGATACCCGGCTTACTTCTTGCGAGTACGGATATAACCGATGTTACCGAGAATAATGAACAAGATTATCAAAGCGTGCGAGAAGGACTGCGCATCCATACCAGCCGTGGCCGAGCCAGGCGCGCCCACCAGGACCTCGTATTCCGCAGCGCCTTTCATACCCAAGATCCCACCGAGGATCTGCCCGGACTGGATAAGGGGCATGATCTCAGGAACGCTTACCGATATGCACGAAATCGCAAACGGGATCTTGTACGGGGATGTTACGTGACGGATATATTCCTTCTCGCCCGGAGTACCGGTCACGAAGGTGATGATCATCTTTGCATCCTTCAGCGTCTTGAACTCGGACATGAGAGGCAGGTCATCGAGCTTGTTCTGATAAAAGTCTACTCCGACTGCAGCTTCGTTGACGCTCGTAAGCATCTTCTGCAGAAGTACTTCCCCGCCTGGCTTCCATCCAATATTGACCCAGTCGACGCCGTATTTCTTGTTTGGGAAATCCTTCAGGACTGCGTTGAAGGCCATGTCAGCCATGTCGCCCGCCATTTCCCACATTCCTACGGCCACGAACCTGAGATCCTTCTTAAATCCCTGCCGGATCACCGATTTCGCAGCAGGCATGAGTTCTGGAATACCACCGGCTGAGAAGTCGAAACCCAGGTACACGATGCTTCCAGGTGGAAGCGACTCAATGTAATCGTATACCTTCTTGGTTTCGGCTGAGGGCACGATGGCAAGGCCGATCGGCCTCAATAAAGCCAGTGCAAGTACGAAAATCATGAGAGCGTAGATCACTCTTCTGTCAATACTGGCTAGTTTTTCCCACACTATCGTTCCACCTCCTCCCTATCGGTCTTCTTATCACTCGCCGGTCCCGCCAAGGTGACCACGCTCGATTCCTACAAGAATCCTGAGAGCCGTAGCTATAGCACCAAGAGTAGCCCCGAGCTGAATGCCTCTCATACCTGCCGAGTTGGGTACGTTGAGGATCCAGTCAGCGGTCTTCTCAATCCATGTGCCGCCCAGAAGCACCTTGCCTAGGGGCACTCGACCCAGCATCAATATGACCGCCGCGACCAGAAGCACCGTGGCTTCAAGGTTCCTGACTCTGAAGGCCCGGTAGGCGGCCGCGCCGATATAGAAGACCAGGGTCGAATACACGGTAGCGTTCATCGGAGCGATCAACTGGTTGTACATCCAGCGCCAGCCCTCATTCTGCGGGCTCTTCGCAATGAAGACCCCGAAGACGATCATGCCGAACATGCAGATCATAAGCCAGACGCTGTAGAACCATCCTTCGCGTTTCTGGCTTACCCTTCGCGAGTGGATCTGAGTTAGGTTGACCACGCCTACCGCGACAGCCCACGCTTGAACTACTAGGAACCATTCATCAAGGAGGTTCTTCCAGGTAGTCAGCCACGGAACTCCGGTAACAAATACGCCCGCTATGATGCTTATACCCAGAATGAACCCCATCACTATGGGAACTTCTTTTTTCAACAGTTGTCCCCCCTTTCATGAAATTGGAAGAAGCACGAGAGGATTCTCACTTGCCCATCAAGTCTTTGAGAGCGGTAATCTTAAATGTCTGAAGCACTGCCCCTATGATGATGAGGACAGCAGCCAGCATTTTACCCCAGTCCTGCGCGACAAGGCTTCCCATGAGGACCGGATCTTTGGTCAGATAGGCGCTGGCAGCGAAGATTTCCTCACCGATAAGGGCATAGTCGCACGCGGCGACGAAGAATGGGATCTGGTGGGTGTTGGCCGTACCCGAGATTTGGATGGCTCCAGCCGTGGCACCGACTTCCGCGAAGATCAGAGATTCAGCCCAGAAGGCCCCGATCAGGATGTTGGCCGCGGGCTTCTCGCGGTACATGATACCGGTCACGCCGGAGGCGTACGCAAACTGGTCTTCGGAGATGAATCGGACGTTCTCGGGCTTGAAGGCGTCGGGTTTACCCTCCTCGATGTACGCCTGCTTCACGATCTCTTCCGCTATCGGGTAGACGACCGTGATCCTGTTGGTGGCGATCAGGTCGGTGTCATACTTGGCACACTGACGCGCCACATAGCCGAGGATCGAGAGGGCAGCCAATGTCTGGGCGTTGTCGACGCTACCGATACCCGGCGAGAAGTGAACAGGTCTGCCCATTTCGGTGCACCGCCCGATAGCTTCATCCAGAGCATCGAGGCCAGGGACCTTGTATAGGGGGGGAATCTTCATTCCCTTACGAGCCCTCGAGATGAGGACGAACAACACAATTGCAAACAAAACACCCAGCCAGAACGAAAACACGTTGCCTTTTGCTAGATGCATTTCTTCACCTCCCTTGCTTTTTAAACATGCAGACGGAACTGCTTATTCTACAAGAAAGCCCAAAATCCTTCTCAATACTCAGCCTGTTAAAAACAATTTTATTGCACCTTTGGTAAGAAAGACTCAGTATATTTAGCATATAACGTAGATCATCGTATCGAAGTGCCGCTAAGTTAAGGCGGCAGTCGTGCTGCCTGAGAGGATGACAAGAGCCTATCACTTGAAGATGGCGCAAATATCAGCACCCGGGAAAACTCCAGGCACATTCCAAGCAAATACGCCTAGCCCCGAGGGATACTCTGTTCACGTCCCAGTTCCTCTATCAAATCGGCGATCCTATCCCTGATCTCGTCCCTTACCCGCCGGAACTCCCCCAGTATCTCCTCGTCAGTACCACTGACTTTCGCCGGGTCTGGAAGCGGCCAGTGTAGGTGAAGCACGCCCGCCGGCGTAACGGGACAACGTTCTTCGGCATCCCCGCATAATGTAACAATCACATCCATGGTCTGAAGCAGGTCCAGGTCGATCGCTTTTGACCTTTGCCCCGAGATGTCGATCCCGATTTCGCTCATAGCCTTTACCGCATAAGGGTTCAAACCCTGTGGATCCAGGCCGGCGCTGAATACTTCCCACTCTTGGCCGGCCATGTGACGGGCGAGCCCCTCAGCCATCTGGCTCCGGGCGGAGTTACCGGTACAAAGAAACATGACTCTTTTGCGCATAGTTATTCCTCCTGGTAAAACGTCTGACCAAGCACCTGGCCTTTAAGATGCGACCGGGCGATTAATTCAACATGTCCAGACGGAACTGCCGGTGCTTTAACCTATTCAATATGCCTGTTGCTCTGCTGATGAGCGTCATTGCTGCGTGCCTGTTGCTCACAACCAAGTCTGTGTGGCCTGCTGCGACCATGCATTCCGTAAACAACCTGTTCGGCCTTATCATAGATAGAACATTCCCCACAAAACCAATGATCCCAAGTGTAATTGTACTCCTGGCCGGAATTGGGCTTCTCTACTCACAGCGGAGAAACCCCAGGGATCTCATGAACGCCATTAGAGAAGCATGGCGAGACCTGAGCATTTCCTTTCCCAAGGCAATGTTGAGCGAGTGGTCTTACGTCACAATCCTGGTACTCAGCGGGATAAACGTCGTTGCGTGGTTCGCCCTAGTTGTAAAGCGATAGACATGCGTCTTCTGTCTTCGGTGACGAAAATTGGCACACTTGACCATGCCCAAGCGGCTTGAAGACCTGGCCGACGCGAACAAGCTCAATTATTCACATATCTTGCAGGAATCTACCCGGGAACATCATGCTGTCGGCCTAGTCCCACGACCGCTGCCCCAAGGAAGCCAGCTCTTGGCTCCACCGGCCCGGTCAAGGTGGCATAACATACCGCCCGGCTGCGCTTGTATCCTTCTCGAACCAGCGGTGCGGCCGCGGCCAGTCTCTCGGGCATGTTCTGTAGTCCGATCGCCACGGCCAGGACCGCACCGCACCAGGATCCCCGGAACCGACGAGTACCCCTACCGACATCGCTTCCGGAAAATTGTGGATAGCGATGGCTAAAATGGCGAGTCCTAGCCCCACTTACCCTTTTGTACGTGGCCTTCCAGCTCGGCCTTAACGTTCTGACCTAGCTCCCAGGCCGCCACCTGTACTTTCTTTGCCAGGGCTACGCACCTGGGGTCAAGAGCATCCTGCTCTATCCGGGCGCCGATATCCCGCACCCTGTCCAGAAGCTCGATTAGAGTGACTTCCAAGAGGTTGGTATACCTGGAACGGTCTATTAGCTTCGCCCGTTCCTCATCTACTTTCTCGTACTTCTCCGCAGGAGATCCGCACTTGGGACATACCGCCGGAGGGGTATCCCCATCATGAATATACCCGCACACTGTACAACGCCATTTCATGGTCATTCTCCTCTCCTGTGTTTTTTGTTTTTCGTATGCTCACCGATGCCGCCCGGTGAACAGTCTTTTGCGTTTCTTCGACAGTCCTCTATGCTCCTTCAGTGATGCAAATGGCTTCCGGAACTTTGATCCGCGGTACCAATCCTCAGGACAAACCACAAGGGACTCTAGACCAACTTCACCTCCCGGGTAGTCGATGAGGTAGGGACGATTATAAAGGGGAAGCAGTTCATCGGTGAAAATATGTACCTGGTTGGCAGGCGACCGCTTCATTAAGAACTCGCTCCGCAGCAACACCCGCAATGTCTCCCCCCACTACGATAAACCGCACCACCTACACCTCTCGTGCCACAAGTTTCCCTTCCTCCTCGGCCAACACCAGTTCTGCTTCACACCAAGGACATACCACCTTATCCCCGGGTCCCTTTCCTTCGAGTACTTCGAACTGTAGGCCGCACACCGGGCACATCACTTTCACGGATGTCCCACCTGCCTTTCGTGAATGCCTTGTCTCCTCCAACATACCAGTACTGACTACAAGTTGCAATGAGTTACTAGCAAGTTAATACTCCAGTGACGAAATGTATGGGAACCCTCTGTAATGAAGGCTTTTGCGGCGGCGACCAGGCAAATACGCAAGAGGGTGGATTTGGCGACGTTGCCTTTTGTACAGGAAACTGCCAACGTTATCCTGCTCGGTGCTCCCGAAGTTGGTAAGACTCACTTAGCTGTGGCTCTGGGCATTGAGGCCATCCGGCACGGCATCGGAGTTTTTTGCAACCGCTCATACTCTGGTGGAACACCTGAAGAGGGCTTACGCCGACTCTAAATGAGGGGTGGGGGAATATTCAACCGGCCAAAGTGGGGGAATTTTCGTGCGGCCTTGACATGAGCCTGGATATGAACAACAGGAATCCCGCAAGTGTGTCTTCCCAACTTGGGATAAGGTTCACTTTACGAATGACCTGCTTCTTAGCCATTTCTGCTGAATTCACCACCCCGTGAAGGTAGATTCAAGGGGTCTATAAAGATATATGCAGAGACTTCGTGTATCCGCGCTTAGAGTGAGCATTTTGGGGGTGCACAAGGTGGTTCGTGTGTAGAAGTAACGCAGGTAGCCCAAACAAATAATTTTGGTCGGGCTGCCGCGATTTGAACGCGGGACCTCTTGAACCCCATTCAAGCGCGCTACCAAGCTGCGCCACAGCCCGACCTTTTCCCGACCAGAAGTCCTTTACCCACTGGATTTCCGCAATCGGCTCAAAATTGAGACCTCTTGATGTGCTAAGCCTCTGGCTCAGGCAATTTTTATTCTAAGCGCCTCCTCTGAAAAAATCAAGGTATGTATGGCTGCCTCCATCGATAAGAAGTTTCGATATGGTCTTGTGCACGGCTGACCCCGCGTCTTATATGTAGACGAGGGGAATGCTGATTTCTCGCTCTTGACACTCCGCCTTGACCTTGGCATACGGCCAGTTACCGGTGAAAAGACAAACCTGCATTTTGTCCTTATTAGCCCTAAAAATGGAAACTGTTTCGGTTTCGTCTTCGTAGTGAAGGTCGAGGAAGGTATGCCCCTGAAACTGTCTGGCTATCTCTAGCACTGTCCTGACAAGATCAGGCGTACCTATCACCCCGATGGTCTGTCCCATAGGCTCCCCTCCGGGTGCACTTATATCTTCAAATCAATGACTCTAACCCTATCTCAAACTGCTTAACCCGAGCCAATCCCGGACCAGGAACAAAACCCGTCCGATGAGCATTGACAGGAACCCCATGCTGGCATTTCCGAAAGAAGCACCGAAGGCTATCATCAGGAAGCAACGGCCGATTCTGGGAACTACGCTTAGTTTCCCGTTCAGATACCTGGTGTACCGAGTGCTGAAAATAAAATAGGTAAGGCCTGTTACAAATCCGACAACGAACAATATGTTGTCCTTTGGTATCCTGCTTTTTGCAGGGTACACCAAAAGTTATGCGTATCTTTCACGTCTATACATAATTAAAAAATTGTGGTTCTTATGGGAGGAGTTAAAAAGGAAACATAGTATGATGTATATATTGAGTTAAACATGAAAAGTTTTTTACGAATAAGGGTGGGATAATGCCATGCCATTAAAGATAAAGAAACACCTTATCTGGTCTATCATAATCATCATAATTGTAGTGCATATTGTATTAATATATGATGCAGATCGAAAAGTGGCTGAACTTACTAATTATGCTGTAAACTTAGTAAAAAACCATGGTTTAGATGATGAGATAAAGGATCAAATATACGAAAAAGCAAAACAGCTCGGACTTAGTACTTCAAGGTTGAATATAGATGGGTCATCATACCCATTAGAACCTGGAAACCCTTTTTACATTGAAATAAAGTATACAATACTTCCGTACGCTTATGTTAAACATTCCTTTAAATTTTCTCCTAACTGAAAATTATTTGCTGAGTAGAGGTTTTATATAAATTTCAATCAGCAGATAGAAAGCATTGCCGGGAATGTGGAGAATCCATTCTGGCAGTTTTTTCAGCAATGTAAGATAGAAACGAAAGACTGGCCATCATTACTGGAGCTCCACGAACCGGTTACCCACACCCGCGCTAAAGTGCGATGGCCGTCCCATTTCGGTAGCACGACCTATTGCTTCATCGATAGCTTGAAGCGCGGCAAGAGGCAGGATTTGTGGCTGTTTGCCTTTCTTTGCCTCATTGATCCCCAGAAGGATGGCTGTACATACGATGACCGATGTAACTAGCGCAAATAACATTCCACTGCCTAGCATCCAATTCACCTCCGGGCTCCTCGCCTCGATTCACCTCCTTTTTAAGGGCGGAAAATAGTGACATGTTTCAAGCGCTTAAGTCCCGTCCGTATTTCCGAAAAGTTTCCCGGATTTGCTGTAGATGGAAAATGATTCGCCATCGATTGCCGAATTCCTTCTACTTTCGGATTTCAACGAACTTTACCGCACTATCTCAATCCCCGCCGGTTTTTGTCTCACGCGCGGCTGAAAATGGTAGAATAGAAGGACATTGCATATGAAGGAGGCCGCGTATGAACCCCATTGCCATTGACCTGGGTTTCGTGGCGATACGCTGGTACGGCATCATGGTGGCCTTGACTTTTGCCCTGGGCGTGTTCATTTCCCGAGCCCTGGCAAAAAACTATGGTCTAGATCTGGACAAATTCGACTGGTTACCGCTTATTTTGGCACCTGTCTGGATCATCGGCGCCAGGGTCTCTTACGTCATCGCCAACTACTCGTACTACCGCAACAACCCCTGGGAGATCATAAGGGTGGACTATGGCGGCCTGGGATCCCAGGGGGCACTGATCCTCACATTTTTTGCGGGACTGGTCTATGCCCGGATAACAAAACTGCCTTTCTGGACCCTCGCCGACACTTTCGGTCCCGTCCTGGCTCTAGGACATGTCTTGGTAAGAATCGGAAACTTCGCTAACGGTGAATTATATGGAAGTCCCACCTCGCTTCCCTGGGGAGTCATATTTCCCGGAACTCTAGAACCCCGACATCCCAGCATGCTCTATGAAGGCTTTGCTGCAGCCATTTTGTTCGTGCTGGCCCTCCGCTGGGCACGCTCCAGGAAATATCCCGGAGAAGTGTTCATCAAGGTGGTCCTGGGAATCTCGGTAATCCGCTTTTTTGTCGATTTCACCCGAGATAGCGCTGGAAGGCCGCATGTCCTAGCTTTCACGCAGGTTCTCGCCTTCATCTATGCCGTGCTTTCCGTGATAGCCCTTCGAGTCCTTGCCTCGCGCGTGGTTACGGAAAACAGCGGAGAAGGCAAAGCAACCGACTCTGGAAACCTTAAATGACCAACCTTGAATAACCAACTTGAATACCAGCATTAAAAGCAACCTTGGACAACCAAACTTCAGGCAATTTCCTTCAAGTATTAAGAATCCAAGTATTAAGAATCGCTTTCAGGTTTGAGCGCGCCAACCACCAGTTTGACCTTGCCCGATACCTTATCCACATCCAACGCATCTGTTAGATCAACCGAGAACCTGATGTTGCTCAGGTTCTTCCTGGCGAGGAAGCCATTGACCTGTTCTCGCGCTTTTTCAGCGAGACTCTCTCCGTTTGTCCCTGGTTCGGGAACTATCCGAAGACGGAACGAGACCTCATCTACCTGGACGAACTGGAATTCTTTGATGCCCGGAACGTTAAGGTCGTCTATGAAGAGGGGGTGGAGGAAATCCCATTTCCCTGAGGGATTTCTGAACCACATCATTTCCTCGCTCCTGCCCAGCACCTTATCGATACGCGTGTACGGTAACGGGCCGACCGGGCCTCTTGAAAAGCCCAGTACCACATCGTCAAGACGGTAACGGATCAAGGGAAAAGCGTCGTTATAAAGCACAGTTATTATGAGTCTGCCAAGTTCATCTACCTCGCAGTAGTTCATGTCATCGAAAAGGTATATGCCGTCGTACCAGCTGGCACCTGCCCCAAGGGCCAGCGACTCGGTGCACGCGTAATAGTCTATGACGTCGCTGCCGAAGACCTCCTGAAAATAGCGGGCCCTTTCCGAGGTGAGAGGTTCTCCCCCGGTGATCACCTTCTTCGGACGTATACGTATGCTTCCCTTGGCTTGCATGTCTGCGACGAGCTGGACACATGAAGGATAGCCCGCAAGGTAGTTGGGGTTAAACTCTTGGATCTTCTCGGGCCACGATTCCATTGGGTCCTGGACGTTCAAAATCAGGCTCTTGGAGTGGTATTTCCTTATCCCATTCAGGGCCAGGGCTGTGCTAGCATACCCCCTGCCTACGGAAGCCACGAACAACGTCCGGATAGGAAAGTCCCTGAGTGCGATCTTGTTGTTCCCTCCCACGCTCAACCTGACCATGTTCGCTTCAACCTGCGTGATGGCTGAATCGCTGTAGAGGAAATTGCAGGGCTTGCCAGTGCTCCCCGATGTGTGCACGATAGTGAACCCGCCCAGTCTTACAACTAGTCCACCCTCCTGTGCATCTTGCTTTTCGCCCTGCTTTTCGATTTGGGACCTCAAACCGGTGGGCAGGTGCTTGACCGTGCAGATATCCTCGAAGTTGGCGCGAACGACGTCCTTGTCGATTACAGGAAGGTCCGACGGCTCCAGGCAAGCTAGATCATCGTGGCTAATACCCAGGCCCCGGTAGAATTCACGGTAAAACCTGCTATTGTAAAATGCGTGCTCCACCACTTTACGGAACCTGGCCTTCGCGTAAGCTTGGATTTTGTCCCTGGACCAACTGTTGTGCCACAAGAGTTTGAGTCCCTCACAGGCGAGACTGAACATGCTGCCCCCTGCTCCCGTTGTCTCTACTGCTTCCATTGTCCCTGGTGCCTCCACTGTCTCTACTGCAAACCTCCATTGCATCCCCTGTTACCATTCCCCAGCTGCGTTCAACATTTTTGCCAGCCGAGGAATTCTCAAATATTCTACTACTCGAGATTCAGGGATTTCACGTTTCCCATTCGTACGTAAAACGATTCGTAACTCTACCAAGAAACGCCCCGACTGCCTTTTGCCATGCCGGCTCCGCCGAAGAAAAGCGAAGCATACAAGGAGGTTAATCTCCGTAGTGCGCTGCGTCTCGGGAGGCACGGCGGTGCGTTATCTCTTTTTGCGTGCCAAGCGGCAGAAACCGCGCCGAGGCGCAACCCAGGATTCGAAGGAGAAGCCTCAAGTCTAGGGCCGCATTCATACCGAACATGCTGTACAACCATACCCCGGCAAAAGGCCACACAAATCCCCATATCCCCAGGACCGAGTTGTATAAGGCTGCGTATGCGGGCCTGGATGGCGCAGGCGATTTAAGACGTTTGCTAAACCTGTCAATCAGGATGACCGAAGGTATTTGAGCGACGACTTACATGCCCACCAACCTTGCGACAACGTAAAGGATACCTGAAGAAATAAGCGGACCCACCGGAACACCTTTTAATAGGGCAGCGCTTATCACCGATCCCAGAATCAGAGATGGTAAAAGGTCTGCACGACCGCCCTCAGTCATAAAGTACAGCCCCCGTCCGCTCAACCAGGTAGTCACCAGAGAGATCATAAAGGCGGCCAACCCCAACCACGAAAGTCCAGCTGAAAGGATCTGCTTTGGCTGGAGCTTCCCGGTGATGAACGGTGCGAGGACGGAAATGGTGATCAACACAAGCCCCCAGAACATGGTAGTTTTCTCCAGAAAATCCGTAGGAATCTTTTGATCGAGGCCAACCACCCTGGCCGTCAGCAATATACCGATTGCCGCAGCAACAGAGTTTGCTTTTCCCGCGACGGCAATAAGTAAGAGTACTGTCAGCATGAGGTTTAACTGCATCTAATATCACCCCTCGTACTGCGTTGCATACAATTCTGCTCGTTAAGTTACAGGTCCTGCCTCTCAATTGGCAAGGACTCTCCTTAATCCCAGTTCCTTTGCGATATCCAAAACCTCGCGGTATTCCTTTTTGGTGATTCTCCTGCCCAGCACGGGGTCTCCCACGGCTCTGTAATATGGCCTGTACTGGTCCATGATGTTCACGTATGTATCTTTGCTAATGTTCTCGGCCAGGAATTTCAATACCCTTTCCGTCCCTGCCACATTTCCCGGTAATACGAGGTGTCTTACAAGAAGGCCTCTTACAGCGATCCCGTTCTCGTCAGTTGTAAGGTCGCCGACCTGCCTATGCATTTCCTCTACGGCCGAAAAATTGACAGAGGGATAGTCGGGTGCAAGAGAGTACTTCTCTGCAGCTTCACTTGTGCCATATTTCATATCGGGCATATAAATGTCTACCACTCCGTCAAGGAGCCTGATTGTTTCAACCGAGTCGTACCCTCCGGTGTTGTATACAATGGGAATGTTGAGCCCTTTCTTCATCGCCACGAGCACAGCCGAAAGTATCTGCGGGACCACGTGGGTCGGGGAAACCAGGTTTACATTGTGACAGCCCAGTTCCTGGAGTTCTAGCATCATGGCCGCCAGTTCGTGGTCTTCAACTTCCTGACCCTCGCCCAAGTGGGCTATTTCATAGTTCTGGCAGAAAATGCACTTTAGGTTGCAGAAGGAGAAGAAGATAGTGCCCGAACCACGCCAGCCAGTGATGGGCGGTTCTTCGCCGTAGTGCGGCCCATAGCTTGAAACCACGGCTCGCTTTCCCGTCCGGCAGATTCCCAGAACCATCCCTCGGTGATAATCGTATTCGTCTTCCGGATCAAAGCGTCTCACCCGGCATTTCCGGCCACACAATACGCACGGGGATGCAAGTTGCCGGGACTTTTCTATTTTGTTTCGGAGGGCCTCGGTCCCGAGAAGCCGGTAAGCGGGAGGTCCTGGTTTGACAATGAACCTCGGGTCTATATCATTGCCTCTTGCAGGCATTGGATCTACCCCTTCCAGTATCGGCACCTCGACTTGAAAGAATTTTTCTCAATATACCTGAGCCCATAACTTCTGAAGAGATATCGAGGACTTTCTGAATGTTCTCAAGGATGTCGCCTTGCCCGCTCCAGTGCTCCCTGACAACTCCCTCAGGGGTAGTTCGCAGGATTTGCCGCACCACAAGGACCGCGCCGACTAGGTCGTCAAGTTGCCCCAGGACTGGGAGGAAATCCGGCACCACGTCGACCGGCATGGCGAGGTAGAACGCGTAGAGCGCCAGCCTTATCTTTGACCCTTTGGGCACCCGCGGATCCTTGAGAAGCCTGAAGATAAGGACCACGAAATCGGGAAGGAGGAGCAGAATCTCGGGCACCCTTTCGTACTTCGGAGAGACAGTTGATTGGAGTACCCTACTCACTTTTTTCCTTATCCGGTCGTAAGTCCTCCTCTCACGATCCGTCAAACCCTCTGTTCGATGTGTGCTTCCGCCAGGGTTATCCGAAACCGGTGAATCGGTCTTTCCCATGTTTTGATCCTGCGTACAACTCATGTTTTTTCGTACTCCTTCCGCCCAATCCTTATTCTCTCGCTTACACGCTATCATGTGTCTTGATAAAACCATCCAAAGGCCTGATCTCGTGACGCGTCGGGTTCACCCCAGAATTTTATCCCCTGTTGCATCCTTCTGGCACTATCATTATCTTGGTTAAACGGAGATGGTGATGCTTGGACGATCTCGTAATGAAGCTGGCCCGGAGCATAGTTGAAGCCAGGTATCCTGTAGTTCTCACCGGAGCCGGAGTCTCTACCGAAAGCGGTATCCCGGATTTCCGGGGGCCCAACGGCCTCTGGCGCAATGAAGAGATTATGGACCTATTGAGCTTAGACACTCTGTATTTCATGCCGGACCTGTTCTATTCCAGGGGTCTTGAGGTACTTCGCGTCCTCAGAGGCAAAAAGCCTAATCCCGCCCACCGAGCGATAGCACGGCTCGAGGAGTTATCCGTGGTCAAATCGGTGATAACCCAAAACATCGACGGCCTTCACCTGGAGGCCGGTTCTCAAAACGTCATAGAAATCCACGGAAATCTCCGTACCTGTTCGTGCGAGAAATGTAGGTCAACGTTTCCCTTCGAGCATATAGAGGTTTCTGTTGCCAAAGGAGTCATCCCGCCAAAGTGTCCCCGTTGTGGGGGAATCGTCAGACCTGACGTCGTGTTTTTCGGTGACCCCATGCCGGAGGACTTTAACCGGGCCGTGGACGAAGCCCGGCGTTCTGACTTCATGCTCGTCGTCGGCTCGAGCCTCCAGGTGGCGCCCGCTGCTTACCTCCCCGAAATGGTTGAACGCCTTGGCATCATAAACTTAGAACCCACTCCGTACGACAAGTCGGCCCTCGTGGTCATCCACGACAAAGCCGGGGAAGTCTTGCCACAGGTAGTGAAAGAGGTGGAACGCCTCCTGAGCTAGTCGGAGCAGTACAATAAAGCACATCGCGCACAAGCTACGCACGGGTGCTGGACTAGTTCCAGAAGACGTTCCTATTGACAACGCCGTACCCGTAGCTCATAATCGTGAAAACGACATTACCTGCTACAGACGATGACCGGGAATAGTAGGCAAGTTCTGGCGCAAAGAGAGCGGGACCCGGGGCTGAAAGGTCCCGCCGCTAAGACTCGCCGAAACCCGCCCGTGAGTCGGCGGCGATGAGCCGCACCGGGAACCCGCCCGTTATCCCAGGGGGAGCTTGTAAGCTCTCTTACGAGCTCACAGAGAGGGGCCTTAAGCCCAAGTAAGGTGGTACCGCGAAGTATCCCCTTCGTCCTTATTCCGGACGAGGGGGTTTTGTTTTAGGAGGAGTAGGTTATGAGAGAAAGAAGAATAGGCTTTATCGGAGCCGGAAACATGGCATCGGCGATGATCCGGGCCGTGATCCGAAAGCGCATTTTCCAGGGCTCCGAAGTAATGGTAATTAACAGAAAAAACCAGGACCGCTTAAAGATTCTCCAACGAGAGTGTGGGATCGTACCTGCTAAGACCCTACAAGAAATGGCCCGTCTCTGTCCCACTCTTGTGATTTGCGTAAAACCCGGCCAGGTTCCAGAGGTCCTGGACGCCTTGGCAAACTGCGTCGACAAGAGACATCTCCTTATCTCTATCGCGGCGGGAATCCCCCTTCAATTCATCCAATCCAGGTTGGGGCAGGATGTGGCCGTCATCCGGGCTATGCCGAACACGCCTGTACAGGCAGGTGAAGGCGCGATAGCCCTTTCGGCCGGGTCGTCTGTGTCGGACGACCAGAAAGCACGGGCAGAAGAAATCTTCTCACCGCTGGGAAAAGTCGTGTGGGTCGAAGAGAAGGACATGGATATCATAACAGCCCTGTCGGGGAGCGGCCCGGCGTATTTTTACGCGCTCGCGTCGGAAATGTCCCGAGCCGCACAAAAAATGGGGCTTGACGGCAACTTGGCGAAAGAGCTTTCCGCTCAAACCCTGATCGGGGCCGGCTACCTTCTGAAATCTACCGGCGCCGACGTGGAGGACCTTCTGAAACAGGTAGTCTCTCCAAACGGAACCACCGCCGCCGCATTGCGCGTGTTCGAGTCCAAACGGCTGGGCTCCGTAATCGAAGAAGCCATGTTCAAGGCCGCCGCGAGATCCCAGGAGCTCTCCGGGTTGCCCGAACGGCGCATCCTGACCAAAGCCAGGAGAATCGTGGTTAAAGTAGGTTCGTCGACCATCGCCGACCGGAACGGGAAACTCAACGAAAACCTTCTGACAGGACTTGTAGCTCAAATGGCGCGGCTCCTGGAGCAAGGGCGTGAAATCCTCCTGGTATCCTCCGGGGCGGTGGCTTGCGGGCGAGGAAGGATCCCAGCAGGTCTTTCGGATTCCATAACGGGGAAGCAGGCTCTAGCCGCCATTGGCCAGGGGCTTTTGATGCACGTGTACGAGTCCCTCTTCGACACCCACGGGATAACTGTGGCACAGATACTGCTGACACGGGAAGACCTGGCAAGCCCGAAGCGATCTATGCTCTGCAAGAACACCCTAGAAGAACTCCTCGCTAGAAAGGTCATCCCTATCATCAACGAGAACGATACTGTGGCTGTGGACGAGATCAAGTTCGGAGACAATGATACCCTGTCTGCGAGAGTCGCCGTGTTAGTCTCGGCGGACCTTCTTGTTATCCTGACCGATACTGATGGCCTTTATACCTGCGATCCCAGAAAGGAGCCGGGTGCGAAACGCATAACCAGGGTCAAAGATATAAACCCCGACCTTCTCGAGTTCGCTCAGGGCTCGAGCGCTCTGGGGACCGGGGGGATGCTTACTAAACTCTGGGCAGCCAATCTTGCCCTCGAACACGGGATACCTACCATCATCGCCGACGGTGCGCGGGAAAATGTGCTTGAACTCATACTACAGGGCGAAGAGATGGGGACTTTCTTTTCAAGAGAATCATTTTCCCCGAGCGCAGTTCCGGCAGGACAGGTCCATTGAGCTGAAAGGAGGATGCTACTTTGACAGCTCACGTTGAACTCGCAGTAGAAAGCCAGGCAAGAACAGCGAAGGAGGCTTCAAGGCAGCTTGCTTCGATGGAAGCCCGCGATAGAATTCTGGGGCTACGGATGATGGCCTCTGAGTTATTGAGAAATCAAGCAGCAATCCTAGAAGCCAATCGTCTCGATGTAGACGAATCGCTCGAAGCCGGCCTTCCCCAGCCTCTTGTAAAAAGACTGCTGCTGACGCCCGAAAAAATCAGCATCATGGCCGAAGGGCTCTTAGAAATAGCGGAGCTTCCGGAAGTCGTCGGAGAAGTCATAGAGACGATAAGGCGGCCTAACGGACTCGTCATCCGAAAAATCAGAGTACCTTTTGGTGTTGTCGGGATCATCTACGAGTCCCGGCCAAATGTTACATCTGACGCGGCGGGCCTCTGCATCAAATCAGCCAATGCCGTTATCCTCAGAGGAGGTAAGGAAGCTTTCCGATCCAACCGGGCCATAGTCGAAGCGCTTCGGGCAGGACTCCGAAAGGCCAGGGTGAATCCGGAATGTATTCAGCTGGTGGCCGACCACGACCGTTCGGCCGCACTGAAAATGATGACAATGCGGGACACCATCGACCTCCTGATACCCAGGGGTGGCCCCGCTCTCATCAAAAGCGTGGTTGAAAATGCCAAAGTCCCGGTAATCGAGACAGGTGTGGGTAACTGTCACGTTTACGTTGACAAATCTGCCGACCTTGACAAAGCCGAAGCCATCGTGGTCAACGCCAAATGCAGCAACCCCGCTGTATGCAATGCCGCCGAGACTCTTTTGGTCCACAGGGAGATAGCTCCAGCTTTCCTCCCTAAAGTCAAGAGGCTCCTTGAGGCCGCAGGCGTCCAGCTGCGCGGTTGCCCCGCCACCCTCAGGATACTGCCAGATATCGAGAAAGCGACCGAAGCAGACTGGGAGACGGAATACCTGGACCTCATTCTGGCAGTGAAGATCGTAAACAGCCTTGAAGAAGCCATAGACCATATCAACACCTATGGCACAAAACACTCGGAGGCAATAATTACGGAAGATCCCAGGGCCGCGAACCTCTTTCAGACTTTTGTGGACGCAGCCTGCGTTTACGTGAACGCAAGTACCCGGTTCACCGATGGCTATGAATTTGGCTTCGGCGCCGAAATTGGGATATCCACCCAGAAACTCCACGCCAGGGGACCTATGGGGATAAGGGAACTGACAACTTACAAGTACCTCGTAGACGGCACGGGCCAGGTGAGGCATTAAGCCTCGACTGGTCTGGAGTCATCGCCGGAGGCTCGCCTCGCGGTCTTGCCTCCAGATGCCGGCGGTGTTAAGAAACCCGGCCGTGAGAGCACCGGGCCGGCCCATCTCTGGTCCGGGCCCAGGAAACCATCTTGCGCGGATCATATCACTTGGAAAATAAGCTGAGGACCAAGGATGCTGCCAACCAGGAAACCAGGGCGAACTTCCAGTGCTTTTTTATCCCTACCTCAATGCTGTTGCGTCCGGCACACGCAGAAGTAACCAGGATGGTGGCAGATACAGGGGAAACACTAAAGCCCAGGGCCGAGCCTAGAAGCAGCACAAGAGCGACGTATGGGGCCGAATACCCGCCGCTGGCAGGCAATACCAGGGAGTAAACTATCGTCATCCCGATAAGGGGATGTACGCCAACTACCGATATACCCCACACCAGGAAAGAAACCACAAGGGCGAAACCGGTGGCACCTAGACCTGACATCCTTCCGGCCAGCGTTGCGAAACCGTCGCCCGAAGCAACCCGGATGGCAACTCCTATGAACCCCGCGGTAGTCATCAGCAAGAACTGGCTGGACATATCAGGTATTTTCCGCGTAAAGTGTTCGATAACCAGTCGCAAACCATCCCTGACCTTTCCCAGAGCAGAAAGCCACAGGAAAAGCGTGATGGCAATGCAAGGGACAAGAGCCTGGTAGATGGAAAGCCCGATTGATTGCGCTAAAACAATCGCTCCGATGAAACACAAAAATCCTACTGTAAGAATCAGGATGTCTCTCCGGGACCGAATCGAAGGGTTGGGGGTAGGCAACGACATATCGAAGCTTTCTTCAACCCTCCCCAGAAGAGGTCCTCCTATCTCGACCAGCGCAGCACATACAAGTATCACCGCACTTAGGGCAACCCCCGGCAGAAACACTTCGGGCCAGGAAGCCCCCGTAATCCCCAGCGCTACAGCCATAGCAGGACTCGAAGGAGTCCAGAGAAGAGAAGCATCATAACCCCTGGGAAGACTAGCTACAAGAAATTCTCCGGGGTCCTTCCCTGTTTTTTCCACCATGGGCTTGAGTACGGCCCACACCAGGGCAATAGCCGCATTGAGCAGCACCGAACCTATCGCGTAAACAAGAAAGGCAGCTAGAAGGAAGAGGCTCACAGGTTGCCTAACGCTGCGGGATACCTCTTCAAGAGCCTGTCTGTAACCTCCGAGGTCGATCACTATCCCGAGAAGGGGTACGAGAACCATGATCATTAACACGTTTGTGTTTTGAGCAAAACTCTCTATGGCCGTAACGAGAGAAGTCTTGTTGGCTGCAAATAAAACCGAGCCTATCGCTACCAGGAGAAGAGCAAGTCTTCTCGACGTTTTATCCGCACCGGGAATCGAAAGTAACCACGCCAGGAAAGCCACGAAGCCTACGTACGGTTTCAATATAGAGCCGGGGCGGTACTGGACTGCCAGCTCCAGGACCAGCAGCACGATAAACGCAAAACGCCGGAGATGGTGACCAACAGTCAAGGACGATATCTTCTGGCACCGAGAACTCTTAACCTGTGAATTCCTCTGCGAAGACTTCCATGATAATCTCGTCTTCATATTTTCCGTCCCGGAGGATATGGGCCTTGAGGCGCCCAACTTCCTTAAACCCGAGTTTCGCGTAGCACTTCTGGGCTCGGATGTTGCTGCCAAACACTCTGAGGATGACCTTCCTGAGCCTCAAATTCTGGAAGGCGAACCTCAATAGCGTCCGCGCCGCGTCGGTCCCGTAACCCTGGCCCCAGTAGTCCTTGCGCCCTATGACTATCCCCAGCTCTGCGAACCCGGATATGTAGTCTATATGGTGTAAACCGATATTACCCAGGTAGGTTCCGTCCTTGGCCTCTATAACAAGCACTTTATTAGAAGGATCTTCTCCTTTGACCTGGCGTTCCAACCATGCCTCCTCCGCTTTCCGGGACGTAGGCCAGCGTCCCATGAGCAGATACCTGGTTACCTCGCGGTCGTTGATCCATCTCAGGCAGTTGTCCAGGTCGGTCGGTTCCAGGGCTCTCAGGTTCACCTTTTCTCCAACGAGCATACTACCCTCTCCCTTTTTAGAACATTTTATTTGCCCACGTTATGGCCTGCAACGGACAAACGATCAAGATCTGCCGACCTTTTCTTTGACCGCACGCTCTATCCTTCTCAGCGCCTCTTCCAGGATCGACCTGGGACAGCCCACGTTCAACCTCATAAACCCTTCTCCCTCTGGGCCAAAAGTATAGCCGTCATTCAGACCGACCCGTGCTCTTTCCCTGAAGAACTCGCTGAGTCCTCGACAGTCCATCCCCAATGACCTGCAATCGAGCCATAAAAGGTAGGTACCCTCAGGTTTTACCGCCTTTATCTCGGGGATTTTTTCGCGCAAATACTCGAGCGTGAAGTCGACATTTGCCTCGATGTAATCCAGTACCTGTTCTAACCATTCGTCCCCGTACCTGAACGCGGCTTCCAGCGCTGCAAAACCAAAAATGCCCGGAGAACCCATGATTCCCGCCCTGGCTCGGTTAAACCGCCCGCGCAGTTCTTCATCTGGGATTATCACTACCGACGTTTGAAGACCGGGTACGTTGAAAGTCTTGCTGGCAGCTATGCAGACCACAGAGCGCTTGGCGAAGTCATCTGAGATGGACGCGAAAGGTATGTGCTTATGGCCCTTGAATATGATCTCGCCGTGGATCTCGTCGGATACCACGATTCCGCCTTTCCCGATAATTATCTCGCCCAGCGTCTCCAGCTCCTCTTTTGTCCACACTCGCCCCACGGGATTGTGAGGGCTGCACAAAATCATAAGTCTGGCGTTCTTGTTTTCCACCTGCGACGCCAGGTCCCGGAAGTCCATCTCATAGCGATTGCCCGAGAACTTTAGAGGATTACTGGCTACTATACATGAGTTATTGGTCACCGCCGTCCAGAAAGGCGGATACACGGGACTCTGGATTACCACATAATGGCCGGGTTCGGCGAAAGCCTTTACCGCCGCATTCACTGCCGCCACAACGCCGGGGGTGAAGAGAATCCATTCCGGCTTGATTTTCCAGGCGTATTTTCGCTCCATCCTATCGATTATGGCTTCCAGGAGACTGTCTCCGGGCTCAGTATACCCAAAGACCGGGTGCTCGGCTCGCTTTCTGATGGCCTCTACGATCGGTTCGGCCACCTCGAAATCCATATCCGCCACCCATAAAGGAAGGACGTCATCATGTCCGAAAACCCTCTTTACCGCCCACTTGGTACTGCCAGTGTTTCTCCTGTCAATCAGCTTGTCAAAATCATATTTCATCTCGGCGCTGCTCCTTCTGGTCCGGTTCCTGGGACCTGTTGTCGTCAGGAGGATGTCTTCGACAACGTGGGCTGAAAACTCCTCTTTTTTTAACTACATCGACCCCATATCAAACTACACCGTAACTGCGCCACCGCACATTACGCCGCAGTACACGGCGAAGCCAGCCGAACCCCTAATGTCCCCGACCTCAGACGGAAAAAGATAAGGACGGAAGCCAGTATCTTGGCTCCCGCCCACCGGTTCAAGTCCAATGTTCATACCGCTGTTTTTAGCCCGGAGAGTCCCGCTCGGGCCCGGGGATTACGCCCTACAGGTCGAGTCCGTAAAGAAGCCAGAATTCCCCGATTTATACTCTAGAGGATTATACAGATAAGCCCGCCTGAACCTTCGTTGACGACCCTCGAAAGAGTTTCCTGCATCTTGGCCCTGGCGTTCTCGGGCATCCTTTCGAGTTTCCCTGAAACCCCTTCTAGGACTATATCGTGGAGGGACTTTCCGAAAAGGTCCGTGGACCAGATCTTTTTCGGGTCGTCTTCGAACTTCTCCATAAGATACGATACCAGTTCCTGCCCTTGTTCTTCGCTTCCGATGATGGGGCTCACTTCCGTCTCCACCTCCGTCTTGATCAGGTGGATGGCGGGTCCTTTGGCCCGAAGCCTGACGCCGTAATTCTTGCCCTGTCTCACCATTTCGGGCTCTTCGAACTGCATGTCGTCTAAACTGGGCTCGACAATGCCGTAACCCGTCTCTTCAAGTTCTCTCAGGGCCAATTCAAACTTATCGTAGGTTCGCTTGGCGACCACCAGGTTTGAAAGAAGGTTCAGGAGATCGCCTTTGTCAACCAGCGTTGTGCCTGCCTTCTCTCCGGCCACTTTCAAAAACGCGTCTTCCGTGGTCTCCAGGCTAAGGCTGGCCGTCCCATCACTCATGTTGACCTTCTCGACATCGACTTTAGCTACGTACTCCGCAGCCCCCAGCTTCATCACGCAGGCGTCGATGTCTCTTACCCTTTTCACTGAGTTAACCGCTTCTTTTATGTTTGCCTCCAGACTGCTCTTGAGCCAGTGACTGGAGCTCAGCATCTGGACCCATCTCGGGATCCTGACGGTCATCTCTTTCACCGGGAACTCGTAAAGTACCTGTTCCATAACCAGGACTATGTCGTCGTGGGTCAATTCCAGACAGTTGGCCGGTATGACCGGTACCTGGTACTCTTCTTCCATCTCGGTGGCCAGGTCCGATACTTCTTTGGAATATGGGTCCTTAGAATTGAGCACTATCACGAACGGTTTGCCGAGTTGGAGAAGCTTCTGGACCACCTTGCGCTCAGGTTCAACGTAGTTCTCTCTGGGAATGTCCACGATGCTGCCGTCAGTGGTTACCACGATACCGATTGTTGAATGGTCCGCGATGACCTTTTCCGTACCTATCTCGGCAGCTTCGCTAAAGGGAATCGGTTCTTCGAACCAGGGAGTCCTGACCATCCTGGGCTCCTGACCTTCGGTATATCCCTGCGCACCTTCTACCGGGTATCCGGTGCAGTCTATGACCCTGACATTCAGGGAGAGGCTCTCCTTGAGGTCGATGGGCACAGCTTCCTCAGGGACAAACTTGGGCTCGACGGTCATGATGGTCTTGCCCGCTCCGGCCTGAGGCATAGCGTCAATAGTGCGCTGTCTGTCGTAGAGCTCGGTGATGTTTGGGAGTACGAAAAGTTCCATAAAACGACGGATAAAAGTGGATTTCCCCACCCGCATAGGCCCCACTACGCCGATGTAAATGTCGCCGCCCGTGCGCTCCGCTATGTCCCGGAAGATATCGAACTTCTCCACCTGACTCTCCCTCCTTGAGGACGCTCAAGATAACTATATGCCAAGCTTCACAGCAACTTGACCTGATTCCCGGCAGAAAGTTACTACCAGTGATTCACAAATGGATATGACGAAGATGACGAAATTAGAACACTGAGGCTTAGCCCCAATGAGGGACCGGCCGAACTCGACCTGCGGTAAAAAGAGGGGAATGCCTAAGGAAAAACCTCACCGCACAAAGTAATCTTCTGGCTCAGCTCGTTTTTCCCTGTTCATGATCTCGTACAGGCCCCTGTGGACCGGGAGGTTTTCGTAGAGTATCCTGTAAACTACATCTGTGATGGGCATTGAGACCTTATAAATTGCAGCAAGCCGCTTAACTGTCTTCACCGTGCTCAGGCCCTCGACGGTATATCCGGTCCGGTTGAGGAAAGACTGGACCGGCTCTCCCTTCCCAACTGCGATACCAGCCTGCCTGTTTCGCGAAAGGTGACCTGTGGAAGTCAACACCAGGTCTCCCAACCCCGACAAACCGGCAAATGTGAGAGGGTCGGCGCCCATGGCGACACCGAGCCTTGTGACCTCGGCTATGCCCCGGGAAATTATCCCTGCCTGTGCGTTGTACCCGAGTCCCATTCCCTCTACCATACCGCAGGCCAGGGCTATGATGTTCTTTAGAGCACCTCCAAGCTCGACCCCAATGACGTCCCAGTGCGTGTAGACTCTGAAATATCTCGTCATGAACGCCGTCTGGGCCAATTCCCGCGCTGACGGGTCCTTCCCGGCTATGACCGTGGCGGCAGGAAGCTTCTGGGCTATCTCCTGGGCGAAATTTGGTCCCGAGATGACCACAAGCCTTCCCTCCAAAGACGGGGCTATGTCTTTCCATACCTCTGACGGCCTTCTCAGTGTCGCTTCGTCGAAGCCCTTGGTGGCACTTACCACGATACTGTCTTCGGGCAGCAAAAAAGCAAAGGTCCGCGCCACTTCCGACACCGCGGAGGACGGCACGGCTGACACAACAATCGAAGCATCTCGAGCCGCTTCCAGCGGGTCGGAAACTGCGGTAATCCCGGGAGGCAGCTGGATTCCCGCAAGCCTCGGTACCTGTCTTCTCTGATTAATCTCTTCGACGGTCTTCTCGTTCCTAGCCCAGATAAAAACCTGGTAACCGTTATCGCACAGTACCATGGCCAGGGCAGCTCCCCACGCCCCCGCCCCTATGACGCACGCTTTTTTCAACCCCGCCTTCCCTCGCTCTTCTTTACCCCTGACTTTTGTCCCAATTTGGACTCGGTTCCCGACAACAGCCGGCTTATGTTGGACCTGTGCCGGTAGGTCACGAGTACGGCTATGAACAGCACGGCGATTCTCTCGAAAACATCTTTCCCCGTCACCAGAGAATACACGAAAGCAACCCAGACTGCCAGGAGGCTTCCGAGAGAAACATACTTGGTCAGGAGGACGACAAAGGCGAAGACGGTAATCCCCACCAAAAGCAGCTCCGGGAAAGCCACAATGGCCACGCCCGCGCTGGTAGCAACCCCTTTACCGCCCCTGAACTTCAGAAATATGGACCAGTTGTGGCCAGCTATCGCGAAAAGTCCGGCGAGAAAGGCCCCCGGCTCGCCCAGGTTCAGGTAGCGCAAACCAAGGTAGGCGGCAAGAGCTCCTTTGCCCGCGTCCAGAGCAAGGACGGGGACGGCGTATGCGGGTCCCAGTACCCGAAACACGTTGGTGGCGCCGATGTTGCCGCTTCCGTGAGCCATTATGTTATCGATACCCACCATCCTCGC
This sequence comes from Candidatus Fermentithermobacillus carboniphilus, assembly GCA_018208355.1. Classification (GTDB taxonomy): domain Bacteria; phylum Bacillota; class Sulfobacillia; order Fermentithermobacillales; family Fermentithermobacillaceae; genus Fermentithermobacillus; species Fermentithermobacillus carboniphilus. The sequence continues at coordinate 408,632 of CP062796.1, forward strand.
CACCAGAAACCCGAACGGGATGGAACCCAGAAGGTAAGACACCCCAAACACAACGAGAAAGGCAAAGAAGTCGCCGTTCATCTTCACTTCTCCTTCGACTTTTGGGCAGGTCTCCACTCCATGACTATCGGAGTCCCGTAAAACCCGAATCTCTTTCGGAGCTCCCCCTCCAGGTACCTCTCGTACGCAGGCGGCACTTTATCCGGGTCTTTCACGAAAAACACTATCCGCGGCGGCTTCTCCCCCACCTGCGTGCAGTACAGAATACGGGCTTCTCTCGGGGGCCTGTTTATCTCGATGGCTTCCCTGACCACCCGGTTGAGCAAGGACGTCTCAATCCTCTTTCCGTATTCTGCGTACGTCTCCTTTATTTCTGGGAATATCTCGCCTATCCCTTTTTTGGTGAGGCAGGAGACGAAAAGGACTTTCGAATACCAGATCGGCATGCATTCATAGAGGACATAGGACCGGTACTTATCCCGGGAAAGTCCCTCGTAAAGTCCCAGATCGATTTTGTTGACGATAATGATGGAAGCTTTCCCGCTTCGATTCACGTAACCGGCGATACGCCGGTCCTGGGAAGTGGGAAGCATTGTGCCGTCGAGCACCAGCAATACAACGTCGGCTCTCTTCACTGCCGAAAGCGCCCGGCCGACCGCCAGTTCCTCGAGTTTCCGTTCGATCCTGGCGGGTCTCCGGAGACCCGCGGTGTCTACAAGGATGAAATCGGTCCCCTCAAAAGACACAGGAGTGTCCACTGAGTCGACGGTGGTGCCGGGCAACTCCGACACGGTCATCCTCTCCTGTCCTAATAGGGCGTTTACCAGCGAGGACTTCCCTACATTCGGCTTTCCGGCTATGGCTACCCGTATGGGTTCGCCCCGCCCGGGTTCTTTGGACGATTCACCTGGGCCCTTCGCTCCTCTCGCCTCGATGAGGGCATCCAGAAGCTCGCCGACGCCCAGGCCGTGAACCGCAGATACCGGGTATACTTTGGGGAACCCCATGGCGAAAAACTCGTACGCCCTGCCCTGGTGGGCCTTGGTATCGCACTTATTTGCCGCGATCAGGACAGGTTTCTTTGTTTTCCTTAGTATTGAGGCTATCTCGGAATCCTCAGGGAGAAGGCCAGCTCTTGCGTCCACCACAAAAACGAGGGCATCTGCCTCAGCGATGGCCTGCTCGATCTGAGCCCTTATCGCCCTTGACAGGTCGCTTGTGGAATCCAGTTCAAAGCCTCCGGTATCGAGAAGGGTAAACTCTTCCCCGCGCCAGCGACACCGGGCGTAAAGCCTGTCTCTCGTGACCCCGCTTTCCTCGTGAACTATGGAAGCGTTGGCGCCCACCATACGGTTGAACAGCGCTGACTTGCCCACATTTGGCCTGCCGACTATAGCCACGACGTAGTCTTCAGCCATGCTTATCCCTCTTTATCAAATACCCCATCAATCAGACTCTCGGGGGTGGGTTCAACCACGTGTACCGGTATGCCTAACGACTCGGAGAGACCTTTCACGGTCATCCCATCCAGGAATTTGCCGTCGGTGACCGCCACCGAAGGTACCAGCACGGATCTCCAGCGGCCTCCTTTGCGCGAAAAGCGCAGGACGGCCCATAGAATATCCTGCCCCGTCAAAAGACCGGCCGAAGTCACGGTATCTCCGAAAAATATGTTTGGCACTTCCAACACTGAAACCACATTCTCCAACCCGAGGGTCTTGACCGCGCTCAAAACCTCGGGGTAGGCCATGGTACCCGTGATAGCCAGGACTTTTCCAGTTAGATCCTTTCCCGGTACGTTGTCCGCCGGAAACGCCAGAGAGGCCGGAAACTTGGCAAGGATCGCCTCTAGCTGCGTCCTGAAATCGGAGATGATCCCTATCCCGTTTTCATACTGGGGAAGGTCGTCGTACCGGCTGATAGGAGGGATGGGCCGGTCCGCAAGCACATAAAACTCGTCAGCCGCATAAACCCAGTTCGTTCCCCTTTTCTTTGCCGCCCCGGACGAATAGCACTCTATGATATCGAGAGTCTCCCGGGCCCAAGCCGCGTCTGCCGGCTCAGATGGCAAGGACCTGCGGTATCTCGTGTACACCGCCGGCACTACACCTACCGATACTACGGCATCGCCCAGGGAGTCAAGAGATTCGAGGGTGGCTGCCAGTCTCTTTCCGTCATTCACTCCCCGCAGAAGCACTATTTGAACGTGGACCCGTATCCCGATGTCGGAAAGCCTCTCGAGATCATGGAGCACAGACGAAGCCCGCGGGTTTCCCATCAACCGGGCCCTGATGTCGGGATCGGTAGAATGCACCGATACTCTGAGGGGCGAAAGTCTCTGTTCCCGAAGGCGTTCCCAATCCTTTTCAGAAAGGTTGGTGAGAGATATGAAGTTTCCAAAAAGAAAGGAAAGGCGATAGTCGTCATCTCTCAGGTAAAGCGACCTTCGAAGCCCTTTTGGAAGCTGAGATATAAAACAGAAGATGCACCGGTTCCGGCAAGTCATAATCCGGTCGAATATCGGGCTTTGAAAGGAAATTCCAAGAAGGTCGTCGGGGTCTTTGTCGATTTCGTACCTTTCCTTCCTGCCGTCCTTCTTCTCGAGGTCGAGGACTATGCTTTCCTCCGCGGCGTAAAAGCGAAAATCTAACTCATCCCGGAGCATTCGGCCGTTTACGGCGATTATCCTGTCTCCAGGTCCTATCTCAAGATATTCTCCCAGGCTCCCCGGCCTCACCGCGGCAACCAGGCCGCCCCTGTTTCGACCCATCTATCCAGACAACCTCTCCGCGCGCGTTCTTTTCATTATCCTTCCACTTCGAGGAGAGGTCAAGACAGTACGCGACCGCTCTCTCAATCTCCGGCAATTTTCTGCGTAAAGATGCGGCTATGAGCCTCCTGCCGGGTAAGACCAGAGAAAACCTTCGCGACAGAAAGCCACCGATTTTCGCCTGGAGATCGAGAAACCCCCTTACGTTGCAGATGCATAAAAAAGCTTTAGGGTTGGCCACTTGTACGAGATCACAGAGTACAGCCTCTAGTTCCCGGAAAAGCCACCCCGTACCCATGGCGTAAACTTCCGTCCCATTGGGGTCAGCGCCCATGAAGGCCGGGATACCTATTTCACCCATCGCGCGGGTGTCGAAATACGGCAGCCGCGAAAGATCTTTTTCCTCGTCCAAAAGTCCCAGGTGAACCGCCGAAGCCACCACAGACGTATGGGTACCTGCATAACACGAGTAGAAAACCCGCCTTGACGGACCGTCTTCGGCTGCATACAGGCTCAACATCCACCGAATAGCCCGTTCGGCAAGAGGCGATGGGGCAACTCCCCACACAAGAAAGGCATCATCGGCCTTTGCCGCACGATTCCTCGAGCCGCACACAAGCTCACCATGCTGTGGGTAATGCTTTTCAAGTTCCCTCAAGACCGTTTCCTTCTGTCGCCCTATGAAAAACAAAGGTCCTGGACCGCTCAATGTTTGACCACGATGAGGACGCCGTCACCCAGGTCGTGAACTGCTCCTTGCAGAATTCGGCTCAAATAGAGGGCTTTCTTCTGTCGGGACTCTTCATCTCTGGCATAGAACGTCGGCACACCCGCAACCTTACCCGGCTCGTCAGCTACGGCGCAGAGGATGACTTTCTGGATCGTCACTTCCATGCCGCATCATTCCTTAACAGCATCGCCCGGACCTCCTGAGACTTCGCCCCCGGGCCGACTCGAGAACGGGCACCCGGCTGACCACTTCCAGGAAAACTTTCTCGTCTTTCTCAGCTGGAACCATGAAAACCGCGACCCGCCCCGTCTCGATGTCGCGCCTGGCGATCGGGGTAAATTCTGGAGTATCGAGGTCCTTTTTGACTCCCAGGATCCCCGATATGTCATGTAGTATGGCTTGCCTTTGCCCGAGGCTCGCCAGAGTATCCCTGGCGGTCTCGGTTTTGGGAGATAGTATGGCTCCGAGGGCGTTTTTGAGGATGAATTCCCTGGATTCCCTCAATCCGACGTTCATGATGAAGATATCCCCGACGTATATATCCGTTCCCTTGATGTTTACCGGGGCAATTTCGATCTTGACTGTTTTTTCGAGCTTCTCAACCCGCATGAGAGCCGCTCCCAGGCCGAAGGCGATAGCGCCCAAGACTACACCGGTCGCGACCGATGAATATTCGACACCGAAAGCGGCCGATGCGGCCACGAATATTACGATGTAGTATCTTGCCTCAAAGATCCTGGCTATGCTCTCTATGTAATCGGACCCGCGCATAACCAGCTGTGTCTCTTCCAGGGCCTTCAGGGAATCCCGTTCCAAACTCCTGATTTCCCTGAACTGCTGAGCCACGAGTACCAGAAAGGTAACGGCCGTCCATTCTCTTTCGAAAAGGGCAGGCACGGCCACAGAGCCGACCACAGCCGCTATGATCCCCAAAAAAAGATGGGAAGCGTACCCGTGGGGATACGTAGGATACTGGCGGTAGTCTGAACGAAGCATCGATACTCTCGCCAGTATCCCGAGGAGCAATCCCAACCCTATAGACTGCGCATGGGGCATTTAGGAGCTGCGGTCCTCCCCGGAATTATCCGACGTTCCTCCGGGTTCCGATCCGCCTCCTCTGCCCCGTCCGATCCTGACACCACCTGTCCCGAACCAACCTAGTATCTTGGCCTTCATCTCTTCCCAGCTACCAGTGGAAACCCAGAGGTAAACGAAGATTCCCGCCACCACTACCCCCAGGAACCATCCTATGGCCCTGCCCGCTCCGCGGTTTTCAGGGATAGCGCCCGGACCGGTCGCCCCAAGGATTCCCGGTACGACCCGCGCTATGAGGGCCACACCTGCCTCCGCCGCTTCCCTGGTGGTCTTCTCCGTCCCTACTTCTAACAATAAAGACCGGTCGAAAAGATCCTGATTGAAGTCGGCCTTTCCCAAGAAGATGCCCTTGATGAGGCCGGGATATTCTCTGTTCACCGCATCCTTGAGCCTGCGGGCGAATTCGAGGTTGGACTGCATTTTCGGATTCTGACGGCCTATCACTATCATGCCCCTGGCCACTTCACGCCCATCCACTTCCTTCAGATAAGGCTCGGCCGGACCAGCGTCCCTGTGGACGTCAAAAAGCGCAAGGGGCCTCTCGCTCCTGAGTAGCCTGGAGGCGGTTCTTCTCGAACGATTGTAGGCCTGGGCGTCATGTGGATCGTGGGACGTGGTATCGTGAACCGCTTTGAACCCCACTCGCCGCAACATGTCCGCCATGGCGGCCCCTACCCGGAGGACTCCGCCTTTGGCTGGGATAGCATCCGTACCATCTGTGGGAATGTAAGACTCGTCGGAGTGAGTATGGTAGATCGCCACCGTCCCTCCCTTGGTGGCTGCGCCCAATGACGGTAAGGGCGGTAAAGCTTCCATCTTTCCCATTGCCTTCGCTGTTGCCACATCCCCGGATATCCTCGTGATCGTATAGCGGGTATCGTCCTCCGATATGAACTCGTCACCCACTGAAATCGCGTGACCTGTGGTGAAGATGGTCTTGCCACTTTCGTCTACAACCGTGTAATATCCGTCTTCTCGCTCCACGTGTCCGCTGAGATCGGTTGAAGCAGTAGGTCGGGGAAGCCGGTATCCCTGGTAGTAGTAACCCAGCGCAAAGCCGAAAACGAGTACTATAACAAAGAAGCCAAGGGCTCTCCTATTGCCCTGCATTTTCGTCGCTGCCCCCTCCCCGAGGTTTTACCGCCTTCTCGCGAGCCTCCCCGACTACCTCGACAAGACCTACAGCCAGGATGGAGCTGATCACCGCCGCGTCAAAAGCCCCGGCACCTCCGAAGAAAACCGTCCCGGGGATGCGCATGACGGCCAGTTCAATCCAGTGAAAAATGTCCGCCAGGACGATCCCGCCGAGACCGCCCACGAAAGCGGCCCTTCTAGACCTCCCCGCAAGAGCCGCTATGATGCCTGCGGCTATCCCGTAAATCAACATGGGGGTCACCCGCATCCACTGTTCCTCTGGGCTCAGGACCTTCGAAAGCCCCCAGACCACTGCCCCCGTTACGATGGCAGACATGATGGCGCGCGCTTTCTCGTGAGTTTCGTCTGCCGTGCCTATCAACCACACCGCCACGATCACTGGTATGATTCCACCTCCGACGTTGACGCGGACTGTGACGGGCGTTCGCAGGAGCGTGAAGTCGACGAACGTTCCAGCAGCCATGGCCACTATTATCGCAAGGGCCGCCCGGTCAGTGAGTCTCATCCGGTCGAGCACCCGGTGAAGCACTCCGAAGAAAATGAGGATGGCCACAATTATCAGGATTACCGTCCCGATTGGTAAACCCAAGAAAAATCCCCCCTCGTTTCTTTCGAGAACTAGCGTTTCCAGGGGGTTTTGAGGTTTATTCCAAACAAAAACTTCGCGGGAAGGCAAACCGCCTATCCCGCGAAATACCCTCGTTTCTCTTTATCGCGAAAACCAAAGAGCCTGGTCTACAGACCTTCAAGCTTCGGGCTTTGTCTCGCCATTTTCAGCCACTGCAGGGCCCTGGGCTTCCGGGTCAACAAGCCCTTCGGAGGTGACGGTCTTCTCCTTCGTCTCAAGCAGCGTCTGGTCTGCCTGTTTTATGCTGAGGCTGATCTTGCGCTCTTCGGGCCTCACCCGGAGCACCTTGACCATAACCCGGTCTCCGGCGTTTACCTCTTCCTCAGGTTTGGTGATGTGCTTCGAAGAAATCTCGGATATGTGTACAAGACCTTCCACACCCGGCTCGAGTTCCACAAACGCCCCGAAAGGAGCTGTCCTGGTGACTTCCCCTTCCACGACAGAACCTACCGGATACTTGTTTTCCACAGAATCCCATGGATCTGGCAGCACCTGTTTGCGCCCTAGGGAGATTTTTCCCTTTTCTTTATCGACTCTCAAGACCTTGACCTCGATTTCCTGCCCTTCCTTGACTACCTCGGAAGGATGCTTAACTCTTCCCCAGGACAGTTCGGAAATGTGCAAAAGACCATCAACGCCGCCCAGGTCGACGAAGACGCCGAAATCTGTGATGCCTTTTACCACGCCCCGCCTGACCTGCCCCTCGGCTATGGTCGCCCACGTCTCCTGGCAAAGCCTCTCGTGCTCTTCTTCCAGGACCACCCTCTGGGATAGGATTACCCGGTTCTTTGACCTATCCAGTTCCAGCACTTTCATACGTAGCGTCTTGCCCACATATTTGGATAGATCATTGACGTACCCGCGTTCTACCTGGGAGGCGGGAACGAATCCGCGAAGCCCCACATCGACTACAAGCCCTCCCTTGACCTCCTGAACCACGGGAGCCTCAATGATCGTCTTTTCCCTGTACGCTTCCTCAAGTCGCCGCCAGGCGAGTTCCTCGTCGGCCTTCCGTTTGGAGAGTCGTAGGCCTCCTTCGCCAGAATCAGCGCTCAGGACATAGACCATGATTTCGTCTCCCGGTGAAAGCTTTTCCGGCTGGAAGGCGCCTTTTCTCTGAAGTTCCGACGCAGGGATGAGGCCTTCGGACTTGTACCCGACATCCACGAGGACCCCGTTGTCGTCAACCGAAACGACCCGTCCTCTTACGATCTGCCCTTCCTGCAGTGTCTTGAAGGATTGGTCGTAAAGTTCTTTTGCCGTCCTATCGCCTGCGACGCCCACCTCGCCTTGTTCGCTTTCCGGCGTCTTACCGCCTTGGTTAGCCGCAGATCCACTTTCTTCTTTTTCCCTGAGTTCTTCTGGCTTATCTTCCTGGTTGGACTTCTGCAATTCCTCCACCTTGCCTACAACCTCCTTTATAACCCGGTCCGGAGTAGACGCACCCGCCGCCACGCCTACCCTGCGCTTGCCCGAAAGCCACCCGGGCAAGACATCATCGGCCGACTCGACTAAATAAGCTTCTGCACCGTTCTCCCTGGCTATCCTCAACAGCTGGTTGGTGTTGGCGCTTGTCCTTCCTCCCACCACGAGTACAAGGTCACACTCTTTCGCCAGCTCGAGGGTGGCCATTTGTCGTTCTTCGGTGGCAGTGCAGATAGTATTCGCGAGTTCAACCGAAATACCTCTTTTTTTCAGCTCGTTTATGACTTTTTCAACCTCATTTTTCCTCGCAGTCGTCTGGGCTATCACCGCCACGGGGCGGCCTTCGAGGTTTTTTACAGCTTGGTCCAGTTCGGAGGCATCTCTGACGCATAAAGCACCGGCCCCCGCGTGAGAAAGGATCGACCGGACTTCCGGATGTTCTCGGTCGCCTACCAAAAGCACGATCTTTCCCGAAGCCGTGAACTCTTTCGCCTTTTTTTGAGCCCTCAAAACAAAAGGACACGTAGCATCTATGATCCTCACGTCAGGCAGGCGGCGCATCTCTTCGAGAGTGGTACCATGAGTCCTGAGGACAAGAGTCCCCTCACGAGCTTCTTCGGGAGTCCGGGCCATCCTCACGCCTCTTTCCAGAAGACTCTGCACAACAGCCGGATTGTGGATTACGGGTCCGAGCGTCCAAATAGGGTAGGGGCCTTCATCGAGAGCTCGTTCAACCATGTCGATGGCTCTCCTGACGCCGAAACAGTATCCCCTGAAACGAGCAAGTTTTATCTCAGTCACGCTGCCTCATCGGGAGCCAGCCGCTCCCACAACGTCCTGATGGCCGACATAATGTCTTCAGCTCCGCGCTTGAGGTCGGATGAAAGCTGCCCTGTGCCAGCCTTCAGGTAAAATGGGTCACCGCATGCGACCCGTATGGTTTTTCTAAACCCGTAGCTACCTCTTATGGCCACGGGAAAAAGGGGAGCCCCCGACTTCAAAGCAAGAAGGGCTGCACCTGGGTGAATCTCTCCCAGCCGGTCACGGTTTTTCTGTCTAGTGCCTTCCGGAAATATTCCGACCACCTCGCCGTTCTTCAGGACGTTCAACCCCTCCTTAATGGCGCTGATGTCAACTTTGTTCCTGTTCACGGGAAACGCATAGAGTTTTCGAAGGATCCAGCCGAAAACGGGGTAGCCGAAAAGTTCCTTCTTCGCCATGAAATGAAGGGGGCGATCTAGAAGACATGCCACAAGCGGGGGATCCCACCACGAGATGTGGTTGGCACACACTACGACCGGTCCCTCTTTCGGGAGGTTCGATAGCCCCTCGACTTCGACCTTGAAAAGAATTTTGATAATCAGAGTGAACAGGCACCTGGCAAATCGGTAGAACACGAGGCTTTCACCTCACATAGCCGGAGAATCTCGGCGAGGACCTCATCGGGGGTCTTGCCGGTGCTGTCGATCAGGACCGCATCGTCCACTTTGACTAACCTGCCCCAGTCCCTTTCGAGATCTTTTCGGTCCCTCTCTTTTAGCTCATGCAATACTTCTTCCAGGTCTATGTCAATTCCTTTTTCCCTCAGCTCCTTCCACCTCCGGCGGGCTCTTTCCTCAAGGTCAGCGGTCAAGAAGACTTTCACCTCGGCATCGGGCATGACCACGCTGGTGATGTCCCGCCCTTCCATGACCACGCCGCCTCCTTCGGCAAACTTTCTCTGAAGCGACACCAGGACCTCCCTGACAGGCCGCGACATGGCCAGGAGTTTCACGGCTCTGTCGGTTTCCGGGGTGCGGAGCTTGTCTGTCACTTCCCTCCCGTCTAGGAAGACCCTAAATACCCCGTTATCCTCCCGAACGTCCATTTTTACCGAGGAAGCCATAGCCCCAAGCGTTTCGTGGTCGTCAAGAGAGATATTCCGTTCTCGGGCCAGAACGGCGAGAGCGCGGTACATAGCCCCTGTATCCAGGTAAAGATAACCCAGAGCACGGGCCACTTTTCGGGCTACCGTACTCTTTCCTGCGCCTGCCGGTCCGTCTATAGCTATCTTCAGTTTTCTGTGCTTGCGGTCAGATAAGCGGTTCATTTCCCCGGTGATTTCTCTATGGTTGTCCTGGAATCCTTTCGTCAGCGCCTTCTTTCGACCTGTTTTTCTACTGTCGCTTCATTTCCGGTTTTTGTCCTGACGCGCCCAAGGAGCACGATGCCTTTCCCCTTCACCCACGTTCCGATTTTGGGAGAAACCACGTTTTCACTGGTCGAAGAGACCACCACGTTTATCGTACCCTTATCGGACAGGATTTCGACAAGATCTCCATCTTTGCAGCTCACCACGCCGTCTTCGACTGACAGCCTCTTGACCGCCCTACCGTTGACCAAGACCCACAGAGCTCCCTGGGGCCTTCCGATGAACCTGAGGCAAATCGTCGCAACTCTCCCCGCAGCAATATCTCCCGCATTCACCGGAGGCCATTCGATCCAGGTCTCGGCAGGCTCTTTTAGTCCCGCTACCGCCCTCGATAGTGGCTCCCCTTCCAGCCGGATGGATTCATTCAGAAGGCGCCTCATATCATCAAAACGCAGAAGCCCCTGAATGACGCCGACCACGCAGAGGAAAGTCACCACGAATCTCACGTAACGCGTTTCGAAGGAGCGCTCCCTGAGGACCTTTCTGGTCCTTCTTCTCCTCATGATACCCATTTTGCTAAAAACCCCTCGCGAATCTTGGTATTTGACATACTTCCCGCTCGAGAATTACGCTATTACGTAGGATTTCCTGAATATTCCCTTTGATTTTCCCGTCAGCGACCGGAGGTGGAAAAAGTGCGTTGCATAGATCTCAACACCGATACTGGCGAGAGTTTCGGCAGGTGGACCCTGGGTGCCGACGAGGAACTCATCTCTTTCGTATCTTCCGCCAACATAGCCTGCGGGATGCACGCCGGCGACCCGTTGGTCATGGACAGGACCGTGGAGACCTGCCGGAAGAAGGGCGTCTCCGTGGGCGCCCATCCCGGGTTCCCGGATCTTCAAGGCTTTGGCCGAAGAGAAATGCGGATGACGACCAAAGAAGTAGAGTCATACGTGTTGTACCAGATTGGGGCTCTCCAGGCATTCTGTGGGTCTTTCGGGCTCAGGCTATCCCACGTCAAACCTCATGGTGCACTGTACAATATGGCTGCCACCGACATGGAGCTGGCTCTTTCAGTTGCCCGCGGTGTAGCTAGGGCCGGCAACGACCTCATCCTAGTGGGACTCGCAGGCTCCCTGTTGCTGGACGCAGCTGACAGGATAGGCATACCCAGGGCATCCGAAGGGTTCTGCGACCGGGCATACAACCCTGATGGAACCCTCATGCCCAGGTCTTCGCCGGGGGCGGTCATCACCGACATCTCCGAGATCGCTTCCCGCGCTGTGCGGATGGTCAAAGATGGAGTGGTCTTATCCTCGGATGGCAAGGAAATCCCCCTCCGCGTGGATACTATCTGTGTGCACGGAGACACACCAGGTGCAGCAAAAATAGCGAAGGCAATAAAGGAGGCGCTATCCGAAAACGGAATCGAGATAGTCCCCCTACCAAAGGTTCTGGCAGTCCGCAGCCCGCGCCAGTGATGGGGAACAGCACGCCGCGATAAAGGCGGGAGCATCTTGGGCCAAATGGAAAACCAAGTATCGCTCAATAATCTGAGGAGCTTCTTCTGGAGGTAAACAAGATGGACAAGCCGGAGTTTCACTTTCTCGGCGACTCTGCCATCCTGGCTACTTTTTCGAGGACCATCTCGGAGGAGATCAACGACCTTGTGCTATGGGTTTCGGCTACGCTTGAGGGCATGTGCCTCCCCGGAGTCTCGGAAGTCCAACCGGCATATTCCTCCCTCTGCGTCCATTTCGATCCTTCTCAGATCAGGGGTTCGTACCTCGTGGACCTGATAGAAAGAATCGCAGAAAAGGCGAAACCGCCCGAGGACCAAACAGGGCGCCCAGGGCAGGTCGTCGAAATTCAGGTGGTTTACGGAGGAGAAAACGGACCCGACCTGGACTGGGCTTGCAACCACCTGGGTATCCCCAGAGAGGAACTTATCCGCCGTCACTCAGAGAGGCTCTACAGGGTATTCATGGTCGGGTTTACGCCGGGTTTCCCTTATCTCGGAGGCATGGACGAAACGATCGCCCTACCCAGGCTACCGGAACCCCGCAAACTCGTCCCTGCCGGGTCCGTGGGGATAGCAGGGAAACAGACGGGGATCTATCCGTGGGATTCGCCAGGAGGCTGGCGCATAATTGGCCGGACCAGTGCCGAGCTTTTCTCACCCTACAGGGACCCACCATCCCTCCTCAAACCCGGCGACTACGTCAGATTTGTCCCGGTGAGTGGCAATGAGTGGTTCCCGGCCCACGGTAACGCCGAACGTACAGGCCTGTTACCGGATAAAGATACTCCAGGTAGGCATCTGCCTAGAGGGCCCGAGCTTACCGGGAGCCTCCGTACCGAAGCATCCGTCCTTGGAAGACTCACCGGCACGGAGCTGCCCGGACTCGCTATAGAGGATCCCGGGTTCCTGTCACTAGTAGTGGACCGGGGACGATTTGGCTACCGCAAGTACGGAGTACCCGTTGCAGGGGCCACGGATTCCCGTTCTTTCGCTCTGGCCAACCTCCTGTGCCAAAACGACCCGGGCGATGCCGCCATTGAATTCACGCTCAAAGGCCCTTCGATGGTGGCTCTCACCGACCTGACCGTGGCCATCACGGGAGCACCCTGTGAAGTCACCGTTGACGGGAGGCCTGTCCCGCAAAACGCCCCCGTTTTCCTGCGCAAAGGCTCAAAACTTCAAGTGGGAACGGTACGTGCGGCTTGCCGGGGATACATAGCCGTTTCCGGAGGGATACGCGTACCGGTGGTCCTGGGATCCAGATCCACCTACCTCAGGGGCAAGTTCGGCGGTTTCGAGGGCAGGCATCTAAAGAGTGGGGACACGCTATGTGTTGGGCCAGCACCGGAGCACGTTTACGTAACCCGCTCTAACCGCGCAACACCCGTGCCGCAACACCTGTTTATCGAACGCCTCACCCTCGGAGAAACCATCTTGAGAGTCTTGCCGGGACCTGAAGCGACCCCAAAGTCTCTCGAGATTCTATCCAAAGCCACCTATACCGTTCGGCCCGATTCAGACCGCATGGGGCTCCGTCTCGAGGGTCCCGCAGTATTCGATGCTGGAGCAACCGACATACTGTCCTCACCCGTAGTCCCAGGCACCATCCAGGTGGCGTCCGACGGAAGGCCTATGCTCCTTTTGGCCGATGGCCAAACAACGGGAGGATACGCCCGGATCGCCACGGTAATCTCGAGGGATCTACCCCTAGCGGGTCAGGTTCGGGCAGGGGCGAAAATCCGGTTCAAAGTGTTGAATCCCTGGCAGCGCTGACTTCGCGACCTGCATCAGGTCCAGGCCTCGTCACAACCTTGGCCTTCCATCTTCCGGAAACATAGTACAGCCAGTTCAGCGCAGCGCCCACCACCGGTGACGCGGCCAGAGCAATCCAGATCCCCCGGCTGCCGAGAAGCTTTGACAGATACGAAGCCAGGGGGATCCTCACAAGCCACAGAGTGACGACGGAGATGAGCATGGAGGGGAAGGTATCCCCTGCGCCGCGAAGGACTCCCGACAGGGTGAACATGAGGCCGTAGGGGATGTACGCGAGTCCCATTGTCCTCAAATAAACCGACCCCTCAGCGAGGACCTCGGGGCTCGACGTGAACAATTCCAGCAGTACTTTTGGAAAGGCCACCGCCAAGAAGCTCACTATGCCCGTTATCCCCACGGTAAGGAGAACGCTCCAGCGCGTGACCTCTTTTACCCGGTCATATTTTTGAGCCCCCAGGTTCTGGCCAACCAATGCAGTGACAGAGAGGCCCACGGTCATGGCGGGCATAAAAGCGAACTGGTCCAGCCTGCCTCCGACCCCAAAAGAGGCCACCACAACAGGTCCAAACCTGTTCACGATGGAAGTGAGCGTCAACATGCCAAGCGAGACGATTACCTGCTGAATCCCTGCGGGGAGCCCGATGCTGAAAGTGAGTTTCGTCAGATGCCTGTCGAGTTTCCAGCTATCCCGGTCTGTATCGAGTAACCCCGCTCTCAACAGGTGACGGACCCCGAGGACAGCTGAAAGGGCCTGTGCGATGACGGTGGCAAGGGCTGCACCGGTCACGCCCATGCGAGGTATGGGCCCTACGCCGAATATCATGATGGGATCGAGAACTATATTTAAGACTGTAGCATAAGCCAGGAAGACGAGAGGTGTACGCGAATCTCCCAGCCCACGTAAGACCGCCGATACGATGTTGTACGCAAACGTGACCAACGAACCTGACAGAAAAACCCCCAGATAGGATGAAGCGAGATCCAGGATCGCCGGCGGAGTATTGATCAAGCGGAGAATCTGTACCCTGAAGACGACTCCCGCAACCGAGGAGACTATTCCCAGGATTCCGAGAAGCACGAAAGAGTTTCCGATGGTCTTTTTGACCATCCCCGCGTCCCGGGCTCCCGCATACTGAGCCACCAGAGTGGTCGCAGCCAAACTCAGTCCGGACACAAGGGCCAGGATAGCAAATATTATGGGAAAACTTACGGACACCGCAGCCAACGACTCGGTGCCCAGGAACTTTCCCACCCAGATGCTATCGACCGTGTTATACAGGGCTTGCAAGAGGTTGCCCAGAAACATCGGGATGGAAAAATTAATTAGGTGCCTCGGTATTGAGCCTTCAGTGAAATCTTGCCTCGAACCTTCTCGTTCTATCAGGGCCGGGACCTCCTCCGCACCTGGGTAATGAAACCTCAATTAGAGTAAATCGCAATACATGATACCATACCGGAACGAGAAAAGCTCCCGCCGCTCTTGAAGTACCGGCCCGAAAGTCCATGCCAGAGTACTGGCCGAGCACTGGCCCGAATACAAGGTCTATGCTACTCGTCCGGACCCCGGGTTTTCCAGCTCGCGTTAATCGTACCTGGCAGGCGGACTTGTGGTAGCAGGCCTGACTGCAGCCGAAACCGGCACCACACGCCACGACCTGGTAGCCGGGTGGAAGACAAGATCCGCATCGACGTTGTAGACATCCCTTATGATCTCTTTTGAAAGTTGGTCGGGCCTGAGGCTATGAACGAGGGACCCATCTTTCATGAAAAACAGCACTGACGCGTACCTTACCGCGAGGTTAAGGTCGTGGAAAACGGCCAGAACCGTCTTCTTTCTTTCTTGCGCCATTCGGGAGACAAGTTCCATCATGAGGAGTTCGAAGGCGAGGTCAAGATGGGCGGTGGGTTCGTCAAGCAAAAACACTTCTGGATCCTGGCAGATGGCGCGGGCTACATGAACCCTCTGCAGCTCGCCCGATGAAAGGGACGTGATAGCGCGGTTAGCCAGCTCCTCGCAAAACGCGGCACGCATTGCGGCCCGAGCCGCGGCCAGATCCTCTTTGGACTCCGAGAAGACGGACCGCACATAGGGAGTCCTTCCCATTCGGACCGTCTCTTCGACGGTGAACTCGAAGGATGGGCGGGGTTCGTGCCCCGTGTACGTGATCAGCCGGCTCCTTTCCCGGGAACTCAGCCGGTGTACGGGTTTTCCTGATACCAGCACTTCGCCTTCTGACGGACGCAGGTAACCCGAGATGACTTTCAATAGCGTGCTCTTACCGGCTCCGTTCGGCCCGACCAGGGCCGCCACGGTTCCTGCTGGTACATCAAGACTGACGTTCTTCAGTACCAGCTTTCTGCCGTAGGCAAAAGATACGCCTTTTACCCGGATTTCCCCCACTTCCGCCTGTACCCTGGATTCTCCCGTATCACATGCGCCGCACGGCATAAACTGCTCGCCGACCGTCATTCGTCCATCCCGCTCCTTCGCGTTTTGAAGAGCAAGTAAAGGAAAAATGGCGCCCCGAAAAGCGCCGTGATGACTCCCACGGGGATTTCCAGGGGCGGCCTCAGGGTCCGGGCCAGAAGGTCGGCCAGTATAAGGACGTTACCCCCCGTCAGCGCCGAGAGAGGCAAAAGCCACCTGTGGTCGGGCCCGGTCAAAAGTCTCACGACGTGGGGGACGACGAGCCCCACAAAACCTACGGGCCCCGTGAAGGCCACCCCGCTTGCGGTGATGAGGGCGCTGGCCCAAAGAAGGATACGTTTTGACTTTTCCACAGCGACGCCAAGGTGAAAGGCAGATTCCTCACCGAAAGAAAGGGCATTCAATGGCCTTGCCTGGAGCCACAATACCCACATTCCCGGCAAACTGTAACACGCCGCTGCCAGGACACTCTGCCAGGAAGCCCTAGAAAGCCCACCCATGGTCCAGAATACGATCTCTTCGACCCGCTCCCGCCACAGGACCATAATGAGTGCTATCAGGGACGATACCAGACTGGATACAGCGATCCCTGACAGAAGCAGAGTCCAAGTGTCCGTCCTGCCCTTTTTAGTCGAGAGGGCGTATACAAACAATGTGGACCCTATAGCCCCGAGGAAAGCGAGTCCCGGGAGAGCCCATAACCCCAGGGCTTTTCCAATACCCATGACGATCCCCACGACTGCACCCAGGGAAGCCCCCGAAGCCACCCCCAGCACGTAAGGATCAGCCATAGGGTTCCGGAAAAGGCCCTGCATGACCACCCCTGCCACGCTGAGAGAAGCCCCTTCAACGAACGCCAGGAGCACCCTGGGAAACCGGAGCGTCCAGATGATGAGGCTGAAAGTATCCCCTTGTCGCGGACCCTCTTTTAGTATCCTCGTGATCTCTCCGATCGGGATAAAAACAGTGCCCAGCGCAAGCCCGAGGGATACCGATACGGCGACAAGGGCCGTTACCGCCACGAGGTACGTTCTTCCCGGAACCCTTTTCCTCACAGAAAATCCCTCTTCTCGTTTTAAGGGCCGTTTACCCACTTATTGGGGGTAGAGATGAGAGGCTACTTCCTCTATCCCCTTGACCACGCTCGGCCCCGGACGGGAGACGAGGTCTGCATCGACGAAAAATACCCTTCCTTCCTTGACTGCCCTGAGGGAAGTCCACCCGGGTCTCGATTCGAGAAGACCGTACTCCTCTTTCGGAATGGTTACGAGGATAACATCCGGATCTTTTGCCAGAAGTTCCTCCATGCTCACCTGAAGATACTGCCCGGGCACATCCTTGATAACGTTCTCGCCACCGGCCAGGCTCAATACGTCGTGCATGAAGGATCCGGGACCAACCGTCCAGAGATCTTTATCTATCACCACGAACACCCGTGGTTTCGGGGCGGTTGATTTCTCCACCCGCTGCTTCAGCTCATCCAGCTGTCTCTGTAGATCGGCCGTAAGTTTCTTACCAGCTTTTTCTGCCCCCAGGACCGAAGCTATCCGCTGTATGTCATCGAACACCTCTTTTACCGTCGCCGGACTGGATACATAGACAGGAATCCCAAGGCTTTCAACTTCCTTCACGTATTGAGAATCCGGTGTGCCTGCACAGAGGACGATGTCAGGTTTCAAAGCCACAAGTTTTTCTTTGTTCAGGTTGAAGGCGTCCCCGACTACTTCCTTCTTCTGAGCCTCGGGGGGACGATTGCAAAAACCCGTCACTCCGACAAGCTTATCGCCTAGCCCGAGGGCAAAGACGGTTTCAGTGTGCGCCGGCGCCAGAGAGACTATCCTCTCGGGTATTCCTTTAAGAGTGAGCTGTCTCCCGGCACCGTCAGTGAAAGTCTTAACCTGAGGTTTGCATCCAGTCAGGACCACAGAGACCAGGAAAATTGCCAACAGCAGGACCCGGAAGTCTATGCGTTTTTTTCCGAATCTCACGTTACTACCTCCCATAAGAAGCTTCACTCGCTCATTAAGCGCGTCTTGACGGGACATCCGTTCTTCTGGCCGTATCCTCGGTTTTTAGCCAGAACTCGCTTTTTCGCATGCTGAGGCCAGACCGTCACAAAAAACCCCGGCGAAACGCCGGGGGAGTTTTCAACCACATAAAAACGTCCCCTCCTTTCGCTCGAAGTCAGGAAACGCAAGCGCTCAGGCAGGTCTCCTGGCTGCCGGATCATGGCTCCCGTACCTTCCCAAAAGCTTTTCGCTTTCAGTGGTTCTCACGGGTTGCTCCCCGGTAACAGTGGCGGCACCGCGCCGGATTCGCGAAAAGTCTCGCTTCACCGGACTTCCCTATTCTCCCTGGCGGGCACCTGAACGCTATCCTTATTCGATTGTCTGGGTGCGTTTAGCCGGAACCCTCCCTTGGAATACTGATCCCGGATGACTCGGGAGGACTGCAAATTGGGATTTCGACGTGATAAAGACCTTGCATGGGTAATTACTTTTACGTCATTCTTGATTTTCCTTCTCTCGTCTATAGCTTGCTCGATGCTGGAGTCAGGCCCCCGAACCCTCCCCGAGCCGGTCGTCCTCGCCAACGCCAACTTCGGCAAGGCCTTTACCTACAGCCTCTTCAGGATGGTCCGCTACGCGTCCTTGGCTGCCCTGGGCTTTGGCATCTTTGGAGTCATCACGTGGCCTCCCGGGCCCGGTTCCTCCTGATCCAAAAGTATATCTCCACACTACATAAACCTCTTCAGTTTTGGATTCGGGACTATACCCGGTATCCTGCCCCTTTTGGCGATGGGCTTTCCTTCGATTGCCTTGATGTCCATGGTCATGTCTATAGGGGGGGCAGACGAAATGTAGCTCCCCACCCCAAAGGCATCGGCGCCGGCCTGGGCCAGTAGGGTCATACGTTCGGGAGTGAGACCTCCGGACACGAAAATTTTCACGTGACTAAAACCTGCCTGATCAAGTTTCGCCCGGACCTCTCTTACCAGGTCCGGCGTGACACCGCCTCGCTCGGAAGGCGTGTCCAGCCTGATACCGCCCATATCCTTGCCCAAAACTTCCGCCACCCGGATGGCTTCTTCCGCTTCGTCCTTGAAGGTATCCACGAGTATGGTCCTGGGAGCGTCCTTAGGCATGTATGTATTATAAGCTACCGCTGCCTTGACCGTGTCACCGATTATGAGCACCAAGGCGTGAGGGATAGTGCCCACCGGCTCTTGGCCTACTAGTTTTGCCGCCAGGATACACGCCGCGCCGCTCGCGCCTCCAACTATCGCCGCCCGCTCCAATACAGGGCTCACAGCTGGATGTATGTGTCTTGCGCCGAAACAGTAGAAGGGCCTTCCCATAGAAGCTTCCTTGCATTCTCTGGCGCGGGTCGCCCAGGCGCAGGAACTTGCCAGGATACCCAGGAGGGCCGTTTCATACGGGCCAAATTGAGAATATGGGCCTGTAATCCTGAAAACCGTCTCTTTTTCCGAAAAGCTCTCGCCCTCTTCGAGAGCCCACACTTCGAGGGGGAGACCCTTTAAAAGTTCGAGGCATTCGGGAGTACCGGCCATGATGCCAGGGCGGCTCGGGAATATCTCGGCGGTCACTACGGTATCTGCCTTGCCTTCCCTCGCAAGAATTTCTTGGGTCCTTACAAAATAGACGTCCGCCGTCGCTCCTCCGATTATCTCCTCGTGGGTCGCTGAAAACAGCCGGTTTGCCGCGGGTTTGAACTTCCTGACGTCATCAGTGGTCCTGAATACGATTTTTGGATTTTCCAGCATCGTCCTCTCCTTCCCACCCTTTTTGCGCCGCACCGTAGAGGGCACGTACCTCTTGGTCCGAGAGATAACGCCATTTCCCTGTTGGTGTGTCACCGAGCGTCAAGGGCCCGATCCTCGTCCTTGTAAGCCTCTCTACGTCATATCCCACAGCGTGGCAGATCTCCTTGACCAGGTGTTTTTCACCCTCATGGACCGCTATCAACAATCGGACAGGGCCTCTTTCCACATCCAGGAACCTGGCATAATCTACCTCGATTTTTTTGCCACCTATGATTATACCCGAAAGAATCTCTCTGATCTTCTTTTCATCTCTGGGTCCTCGTGTCTCGACGATATACTCTTTGACTACTCTGTGTTTGGGGTGTGTCAAGAGATAGGCCAAGTCACCGTCGTTGGTCAGGAGCAATAACCCTTCTGCATCCATGTCGAGCCGGCCAACCGGAAAAATCCTCTCTTTGACGCCGCCGACGAGCGAAAGCACGGTTGGCCTCCCGAAAGGGTCGTGACACGTGGACAGGTAGCCCGCAGGCTTGTTCAGAAGCACATACACCCGTTTCGCACCCTGGATCACTTCTTTTCCGTCGACGAAAACCCGGTCCAGCCCGGGCACCACCTTCTCGCCGATGACCGCCACGTGGTCGTTGACCATCACTCTACCCTGGGTTATAAGCTCTTCGGCGTGCCTTCTGGAGGCAATACCTGCCCGGGCCAGGAATTTTGATACTCTTTCCGGCCCCTCTGCGCTCAACGGAGAACCACCGCTCCTTCCGCTACGCGTCTATGAGTTTTGTTTCTCAACATACCGGTGGAGCCACGAACGAAGCTTTTCCGGTCCTTCCAAAATTATGTCGGTGCAAGGCACAGAGGTAAGGTTACGTATATCATCGAGAAAAGTTCTGGGAGGAAGATAGGTCGCGACGAACCTCCCGGTTGCCGATTCATACGAAGGCCTGTAAGGGTTTATGGTAACACCCAAAAGTTCCGAAGAGGAGCCTACGGCAACGACAAAACCCATCTCTTCTGCCCGGCAAAGGACATCTTCCCACGCCAGCACATCCCCCGACAGGAGCATTAGGATGGGGTGGGAGATCACGAAGACCACAGGGTCTCGGCGATAACCTTCCAGTTCGGAGAGGGTTTCGTCAAATACCGCCGGATTCACTATACCCCGAACGTACACCACGGTCTGACCGGGACCATCCGCTATCAGCCGCCAGCCCAATTCCTTTCCCTGCCCTTTCAGGAAAAGCCCGCCTTCCACATTGATGGTCCTACCGGCGGAACCCGGGTCACCGCCCGGGCTCGATCCAGAAGCAAAGAAACCGTGAACAGGCAATGACATGATTTTCCCGATGATCTCAACCTCTCGAGCCAGGCGGTGGGAGTCGGGGCTTCTCGCGGCTCCCGTGGCGAGGATGAGGGCTCCGGCCACGACCATAGGCGATAGCCTCGAAAAGGCTCCATCCAGAAGTACGGTACACATTTTGGGAGCAAATTTCATGACAGAAAGAAGATCCCGGGTACTGGTGGGTCCCGCCAAAACGACCTTCCCTCCGGCAGATGCCCTCCCGACAAACACACGGCCGAGGGCGCACCGAACGCCTGTATCCTGAAGATCGGTGAACTTGACCGAGGACGCCTGTATGAGAGGGAGAGCGGTGGCCACCAGGGTGCCCTCGGGGATGAAGACTCGAGGTTTTGGTAATCCGGTTATATTGTCGAAGTCTTCCCCGTCA
The DNA here is from genome assembly GCA_018208355.1 of Candidatus Fermentithermobacillus carboniphilus. Classification (GTDB taxonomy): domain Bacteria; phylum Bacillota; class Sulfobacillia; order Fermentithermobacillales; family Fermentithermobacillaceae; genus Fermentithermobacillus; species Fermentithermobacillus carboniphilus. The sequence continues at coordinate 429,812 of CP062796.1, forward strand.
TAGCCGATGCTGGTGACAAAGACTCTCCGTCCCAGAGACGAAAGATACCCCAGGACCTCCAAGAGGGTCGTGGTCTTGCCCGTGTTTTTGGCGGTACCCGCTATGCCCAGGACCCTCATCATTTTACCTTAACCGTGTCCCTTCCAGCCCTGCCCGGGTATGCCCCGTCTTCTTTGTCTCCGAGGAGCCCCTCGTACAGGGACGCGACGAAGTCTCCTCTTTCGGCTACAGCCTTGAGGACGTCAAGAATACCCTGCCTAAGTTCCTGCGCGATGTCTTTCGCCTTCCGGGACGGCGAGATCCCCGCAGAACCGAAGAACCTCAGGGCCGCCGCAGTTGTCTTAAGAGTATCCACTCTCGCGGGCGCCGTGATCGGCCCACCGGCGTAAGCCTCGTCAGAAGAGGCGATGGTCACGGCCTGGGCGCCTATCTTGAGGGCCAAAGCGGCGTGGAGGGCAGTCATGGTAGACGACTGGCACCTGTCCTGGCTCTGCGTCAGAAAGCCGACCGGGGCACCGGGCCATATCGGAGCATCGATTATTTCCCGCAGGACCTCCATCTTGGCTGCATTGAAGTCGATGAAGTTATCTTCGGTGAGCCCCGCAATTATGGCCTCGGGAGAGTTCGCGAATAGCGGCTGGAGGATTGGACGTCCTCCGAGGAGGACCCCCGCTGTCGCCACGATCAGCATCCCCGCGAACGCTTTCTTCGCCGGGACTCCGCAGAGCTCCTCGTTGGTCACGACATCGTAAGGAAGGCCGAATCTTGCGGCAAGGCGCATGGACTCGATCCCGTCGACGGCCAGGCGGGCGGGGTCGGTACCTGCTCCCAGGCTGCCATAGACTATGTTGATCTTGGTGAGATCAGCCCCCGCCAGGTGGGCGAGGATAACTGTCTCGGGTGTGTTGAGACCTCTGTGGGCACGTACCTGCCACATGGTGCCTGGTAGCAGAGCGTTCTTGATGAGCCTTAGGTTATCTAGAGTCAAAACGGTCCCGTCATGCTGGTGACTCCAGGCACCCTCGAGGAGCCCCTCTGTCCTGGCTCCCCACGAAGGGTCAAAGTGGATTACGCCCCTGGCGCCGAACGCGAGAGAAAGATTAATGTGGTACGCGTCCATGACGGGGCACCCGGTCCCATACTGGATGAACACGTTGTATCTGGCGAGGATATCCTGGGACCTGGGGTAGTCCCCGCTGTGCCCGCCTTCTTTTAGTCTCGAAATCTCTTCGATCTCCCGGTCCGAGAGAAGTCTCGTATGCGCCACGGGTTCCCCGGTCCTGTACCACCTCTCGACTTCTCCGCCGCAAAGACCCGCGTACTTCTCCCGGATTTCACTGGCCGCTTTCTCGTCTCCGGCGGCCCTCGCTTCCTCCATGTCAAGCCGCAATCGGGCTCTCTCCACGCCGGGGCTTGTCTTATCCTGTGCCCAATTTACGAGCTGCCGCGCTATCCTCAGGCAGAGATCTCCTATTTCCTTGTCCCTGAATTCATAGGAAAACCCGGCGGTAAGGTCAACCTTGCTCATGGGTCTTTCGCATTCTACCGCCTGAGCCTCACGTCCCTCCACATACGCCACTGCGGCTTCGGGGGGCGTATCGGGGCCGAAACCTGCGTCAAATCCGAGTTCCTGGGCCATCTCAGGGCGCATACTGAGACCTCCTGCCGCTATCTTGGTCCTTTCTCTGAGACCAGAAGCGTCGCAGAGGTCGACGAATTTCGCCAACAGCTCTGAGGTCCCGTAGCTTATAGCCCGGGAAACCATGAGAAAATCAGGTTCCAGCGCTTTTGCCCTGGCGACAACCTCTTCGGGTGAGAGGTCCGGGGGAAGGAGAGTGACCTCGTGACCACGCTCGACGAGTTTTCGCCTGATCAGCTTCAGGCCCACGTCGTGAACCGGGTCGAGGGGAGCCAGAACTATCTTCTTGCGTTCTGGTCGCGAATTCGGGAAATCTGACTTACACTTCATGGTCTTCCGGCTCCTCCTTGTCCCACCTGTACTCCGCCGAAGGTCTGTATACATATCCTCTTAATCTTATCCTTACCCCGGGGCCACCCTTTTCGCAGAAAACCACATCGGCGTCTTGAAACCCGAGTTCGGCCATAAGTCGGAGACCCAGCCTCTTCCCTTCCTCCACGCCCCCACAGACTATGAAGGTCTCAAGATCGCACCCATCCAGGATCCTGTCTCTCACCGACATCTTCATCTCTCCCCGATGAACCCCTGATTTCAGACCAGTACCTGTTCACATCGCTTATGACGTTGGAAATATGACGGATCATAGCTTGCCTGGCCGCCTCGGGATCTTTCCTGGCGACCTCCTTCAGGATCTGCCTGTGGTCCTCGACCATACTCGAACCGACTTTCGCCCGGATGTATTCGAGGGCTCGTCCAATGTCCGGGTCGTGATATATCACATCCAGAGCTCCGGCGAGAACTTTGTTCTTGCTGGCTGATGCCAGGGCTCTGTGAAATTCCAAGTCCTTTTCGATGCCGGACATCCCTGATTCAAGGATAGCCTGATGCTCTTCGACTATGCGCCAGAGTTCTTCAGTGTCTCGGGAGGTCGCGTTTAGCGCGGCAAGCGCCGCAGTCTCAGCTTCTATGGCCTTTCTGGCAACAAGCACGTCGATGAGCTCCTGGCGGCGGCGGATTTTGAGGCTTTCCATGAACGCAGTATGGGTCTTGTTTCTCACTTGACTGTCGAGCCATTCTTTAAGGTCCTCCTTGCCCTTGGGAGTGATAACTCTGCCGGTACGCCCTTCGGAACTAACGTGTCCCCGGTCTTCCATGGCCCTCAAAAGCCGGCCAGCCGTGGCCTCAGAGACCCGTAACCCTTTTTGTGACAGCATCCTGGAAAGTTTCCACGCTCCGACTGGCCCCGTCGATTCGCTCATTATATAGAGAGCCTTGAAATACACGTCGTCACGCGAGACGTCCACGATATCACCCCCTCGTCCAGCCGCCAATTAAGGATGACATACGAGGTGCTGTCCTGCACCCGACCTACCCGCACCGCCTGGAATAACCGGGCACTTGACACGGACCCTTCACGCGACCGTTTTGCGAGAACTGACTTTACTCTTTGAGGAAAGCCACGAGCTCGACCTCGCAGGGTGCGTTCAAAGGTAGCTCCGCAACCCCAACAGCCGCCCGCGCGTGTTTCCCCGCTTCTCCGAAAACCTCTCCCAAAAGTTCCGAAGCTCCGTTGATGACTTTGGGCTGGTCGTTGAACCCGGGAGCTGACGCCACATACCCGGTGACCTTCACGATCTTTTCGATTTTGTCCAGGTCTCCCGCGACGCTCTTGAGTGCCGCGAGGCAGTTTATGGCGCACTGCCTTGCTTCTCGGTAAGCTTCTTCAAGGGTGAGGTCCTTACCAACCTTGCCGGTTTTCTCCAATTTCCCGTCCCGGAAAGAAAGCTGTCCCGATATGTAGACCCAGCGACCTACCTTAACTGCAGGGACGTACGCCGCCACCGGTTTTGCCACGGGCGGAAGCTCAATACCAAGATCTCTGAGTCTCTGTTCCGCTGACATCCCAAAGTCTACCTCCCTACCAGGATTATCCCATCGTGAGTTTCTGCGGGTTCCTTTCCGGGAACAACCCGCGGAAGAACCCCGCGAACCTTTCATCATCAGCGATGAGCAGGTTTTATTTCATGATACCACTCGTGCATAGGAGAAGACAATCCAAACTCCCGATTCGGTCTCGAGGCCGTTTGCACCTATTTTCGGTTCAGCGCTAGTCCAATAAGTTCCTCGCTTGTCAGAAGACGAGTCTCCGCCAGATCAAAAAGCCGGTCAAAAACCCAAAGAAGTCTCCGATGAGGCATGCTGCAAGAGCATGCCTCGTCTTGCGGACCCCGACCGAACCGAAGTAAAGGGTTACCACGTAAAAGGTAGTATCGGTGGCACCTTGAAGGATGGAAGCTAAAAGGCCCATGGGCGAGTCGGGACCGTACGTCTTGAGGAGATCCCCGGTAACCGCGAGCGCCCCACTACCGCTGATAGGCCTCGTTATCAAGAGCGGGAGGATATCCGGCGGGATTCCCAAAGGCTTCAAAACAACTCCCAGGGCCCTGGAAAGAAGATCCAGTCCTCCGGACCCTCTGAGACAAGAGATGGCCACAAATATGGCCACAAGATACGGTAGTATGCTCAGGACGATCTGAAATCCCTCTTCCGCCCCCTTCACGAAAGTCTCGTAAACCCTCACGCCCTTGAACCAGGCGTACATGGGGACGACCAAAAGGACGACGGGAAAGGCGTATACACCTATTTTGGCGAGAAAAACCATGGGAATCCCCCATTCAGTAGCTTTTGAGCACCTTATCGTGCGGGAAACAGCGCGAAGGCCAGCCAAATCCTGGGCTTCAGGACGCGGCGGTCTCAACGGGGCCGTCCTGTGTTCGAGAAAAATCTGTGAGCCAGAAGCCCCGCCACAGTGGCTACGAGTCCTGCTACAGCGGTAGGTCCCGCTACAACCGCGGGGTCCTTTGACCCCAGAGCCGCCCGCATGGCTATGATCGAAGAGGGAAACATGCAGAACCCCGCAGCATTTACGACCACCAGGGTGATCATGGACTGGATACCCTCTTCTCGTTCCCCGTAAATGGCCTTAATCTCTGTCATAGCTCTGAGGCCCAGAGGAGTCTGGGAACTCAAGCCGAGGACATTTGAGATTATGCTCGCCGAAATGGCTCCCATAGCTTTTTCGTGGCCTCTCACGTAGGGAAAAAGGAAGTTGAGGAGGGGCTTTGAAAGTTTGGCCAGGCCCTCGATGAGCCCTGCCTCTTCGGCCAGCTTCTCGATCCCAACCCAGAGGCAGAACATCCCGGCAAGGCTGATCACAAGCTGCACCGCATCGTGCGCGCCGTCGAGGACCGCCGACATCATCGCGTCCACGTTTCCGTTAAAAAGGGCTACGACACAACCGAATATCATGAGAAAGAGCCACACACCGTTCATAGAAAACACCTCACATAGACCGGCACACATCTTTTCCTTTCGACTACTGGAGTGTTTTTACGTCTTCGACGGACCGGCATTTTCCTTAGATGATATGTGGCTCCACACCGCCATCATGTTTTCCGTTCAAACCCGTTCAAATGGCGGGCAAAGGCCCGCCTGATCCAAGCCCTTGCCCGGCTACCGCATGTTTTGGGCCAAAAGGGTTTCAGCTAGTTCGATCATTCTCTTCACCATCTGGCCTCCGAGGCGACCTCCCAGGTGGCCGCCGACCAGGCCGCACTCCCGGGATGTCATGTTCGGCCAGCCGACGGTCCTGATCTTGTCCGCAAGACCAAGTTCCTCGGCTATCTCCCACTTCCTCTGGTCCAGATTGGCTCGGAGATCATCTTCACCTCCACCCCTCGTCAGTCCTAGTTCCTGGGCGACTTCGTACTTCAAACTGTCCAGTGCCCTGACCGCGTCAGGGTTCACCGGACGCCTTGAACGTCTCCGTCTTCCCAGAAGGATCCCTCCCTAGGGCGGTAGCTCATTTAGCTTTCCCTGAAAGCGCCGCCCGTAAAAAGGGATCTATGTTCTGTCTACTTGTGAGGACCCTGGCGAACATGTCGCCGGCTAGTTCCAAGCGCTCCGGCGCGGTCTTGATGTTCCACGAATTGGGCAGGACCCGGTCGATTTCGTCCCAGGTTACAGGCATGGAAACCGGCGCACCACTCAGGGCTTTAACCCCATAGACGCTGGATATGGTCTGCCCCCTCGCATTCTGGGGGTAGTCGATGTAGACGTGCCCGTGCCTCTCTTTGACTTTTCTCTTAAGAGTGACCTTTTCAGGGTATGCGGCCTCAATGATAGTCGCCGCGTACTTAACAAACATCGATATTTCCTTGTATGTATATCTCGGTTCCACGGGAACGTAGATGTGGACCCCGGTCGCCCCGGATACTTTCGGGAAACCCTCAAGCTTCCATTCAGAGAGAAGACTCTGCACCATCCGGACTACGACCTTGACGTCCTCCCACCCAGCCCCTTCCGCTGGATCGATGTCGAACACCGCAAAATCGGGGTAATCCAGTGACCCATACCGGGAAAGCCAGGGATTGATCTCGATGACTCCCGAGTTGGCCATCCACGCGAGAGTTTCCACGTTGTCGCAGAGTATGAAGTTTATAAAAGTGCCTTTTTCTTTGGACATGACGGGGGCTATTCGCACCCACTCGGGAGTCCCAGGTGGAGCGTCTTTCTGGTAAAATCCTCCCTCCTGAATCCCTTCGGGGAACCTCACGAGAGAAAGAGGCCTATCTTTCAGATGTGGTAGAATCCACCGGGCGATAGTCACGTAGTACTCCAAGAGGTCGGCCTTGGTAAAACCGTCTTCGGGCCAATAGACCTTGTCAAGGTTAGAGACCTCTATCTCCCTGGCCCCGATCCTCACTCTGATCCTCTTTTCTTGCTTGACTGGCATTGGCTCCCAAAAGCCCCCTCAATACCGGGTGACGCAGCTTTCCGTCCGACGTGATTTCAGTGTACTGAACGCTCACGCCAAAATATGGCTTCACCCACCGGACTTTCTGTGCCTCGCTCCTTTTTAGTTTTTCCTGGATGCGGGGGTCAGGCCCAGGCAGGCCCTGACCAAGTATTGACAGAAGAACCTCTTCCAAACCGTGGTCGAGTCCAGAGGAAACTCTTCCGAGGATGTGGAACTTCCCGTCTTCCGGTTGAGCCAGGACCAAAGACCCAATGCGCCTTCCGGGCGAGGGCAGATACCCCACGACCCAAAACTCACCTTCCCGGGTGTTTTTGATTTTGAGCCAGTCACGGGTCCTTTCTCCTGGGTGGTAGAGACTATCTTTTCGCTTTGCCATCATCCCTTCAAGGCCCTGCTCTTTGACCCATCGAAAAACGGCCGTGCCGTTCTCCGGAACAGCCTCGGAGAATATGAGCCGCCCCCCCTCGCGGACGACCGTCTTCAAAATCTCCCGCCGCCGGCATAGAGGCACGGCAAAGAGGGGACGTTCGTCAACGTAGAGGATATCGAACGCGACGAAGGTAACGCCTTCCGGCTGCGTCTTCAGGTATGAAAAATCGACTTTCCCGTCGTGAAAAGCCACTATTTCTCCGTCTATCAGGGCCCTGGTCGTTTCTCCCGCCAGGTTTGAGGAGAGAGTTACAAGGACCGGGAACCTGGGCAAAAGCGCAAGGCCGTTACGAGAGCGGAGGTAGACCCTGTGGGGGGTCAGGTACGCAAGACACCGGTACCCGTCCCACTTGACCTCGAAAAGGTAATTTTCATCGTCAAAAGGTCCTGTGGCTGTCTGGGCCAGCATGGGGTCAATGGCGGGCATTCCCAAGATTTTATCGGGATCTTCACCCGGCGGACTTTCACTTGACTGGAGGCGGTGAAGCATCTTGCAGGTTCTCCCCGGAAGCACGTTTTCGCCTCGGGGGTTTCGAAGCAGTCAAGCGACCGGACTTTTTGGCTCTGGCCTCTTCCACACTCTTCCTGAGCGCCTCCATGAGGTCGATCACCTGGACCGGTGCCCTTTCTGGTTCGGCTACGACTTGCTGACCCTGTATCTTCTTCTGAATGAGTTCGAAGAGAGCTTCTTTCTGCCTGCTCTTATACTTTTCGGGCCGGAACTCAGTAGAAAGGGCTTCTATCAGCCTGGTCGCAAGCATCTTCTCCCGTTCGTCTATTTCGATATCACCGGGAACTGCCAGCTCATCCCCAAGCCTGACTTCGTCCGCCCAGTACATGGTCTCAAGCATGATGAACTTATCCCGGTAACTTCTCACCAGGGCAAGGGTCTCCTTGGCGCGTATCGCCACTTTTGCCACAGCCACTTTGCTTTCTTCTTTCATTGCCGAAAACAGGAGCCTGTACGCTTTTTCCGCCCCTTCTCTGGGCTCTAAGAAGAAACTCTTCTCGAAGTAAACCGGGTCTACGTCGGAAAGGTCCACGAAATCCAGGATTTCCACCTTATGCGCTTCAGGCCCAGGCACCGCTTCGAGGTCTTCGTCTGAAAGCATCACGTACCTGCCTTTTTCATACTCGTACGCCCTTACGACCTCATCTAAGCCGACCTCGGTTTCACACACCGGGCACCATTTCATGTATCGAACCGGAGAGTGACATCGCTCGTGGAGCAAATGAAAAGACGGGTTCTTCCTCTCGGTGGCAGCGTACAGCCTGATGGGTATAACGACGAGACCGAAGGCTAGGGTGCCGTTCCAAAGCGGGCGCATGCAAAGACCTCCTCACGCGCAGCAATTTAACTTCGCCCGGTCCATTTCCGGGGTGACTTTTGGTCCACTGGACCCTGTTCACGATACATTTACTCGTCGGCGTACCCCTTTGTACCCCGGGTCCCGTTTCCTTCTTCATTTCCGTTGCGGTCGGCCGTCCCGCCGTGTCGCCGCTTTTCAACGAGGTCTGCAAGCCTCTCGAGGAGCTCGGGCGCGGCATCCAGGAGTCTATCGTAGATGGCTCTGGTATCGACCGGCAAAAAGCGCACTTTCCCTTCGCCGACCACCAGAAATCCGACTGGCCTAACAGTGACACCCGCTCCACTCCCTCCTGCAAAAGGAAGGTTGGGAGGGTTGCCCCCGCCGCCTGTCTCCTTCGCCATCCCCTGATCGCCTCCAAAGCCATCCTCGCAAGACATCTCATCGCCACCTCCGGCCACAAACCCAAAAGATACCCTGGATACAGGGATTATAACGGTACCTTCTTTTGTCTCCACGGGCTCTCCGACTACGGTGTTCACGTCCACCATTGTCTTGAGACTTTCCATCGTGGTCTTCATCAGGTTCTCGATCGGGTGATTTCCCGCCATGATTCCCTGCCCCCTAAGTCGTCGTGAATGGCAAGCTTAGTATTCCACCATCAGGGCGCGGCGAATGAGCTTTCTCGAAGCATAGAGGGCTCGGATTATGACCCAGAACCTGACCGTAAGTACCGCACGGAGCCTGATAGAGGCGTACGGGTGGTCGTAGACCGGCCTAAACTCAAGTCTGTGGAGTTCACCTGATAAGCCGCTCTTTGGGTGGAATAGTCTGAAGATGAGAGGGCTCGTGGCTGAAAGAGCGCCACAGAGGAGCGCGGTCTCAAAAGCATCTCCGAGACCGATCCTCCCCGATGCGGAAAACTCCTCTATCTCCACCCCTTTTAAGAGTTCCTCCAGGATTGCTCTTATGTCCGAGAACCCGGTCCAAATGTTCTTCAAGAAAGCTCCATTCCTTTCAAGAAGGTAGGCAGGTTTCCCCAAGCCCTTCCGCGCAGCCTTACCGGAGCGCCGTTTTCCACCGGACCGCACGAGTGTGACGTATGATGGGAAAAGGAGGGGTTTCAGCCGCACTTCAAAACATGACGATTGCAAAGAGACGTCGGCCCGTACTGCTACCTTGAGCGGCAACGCCGTAAATAAAAACATTAAGGCCAGGAAGACCAAAAAAACTATAAGCAATACCCGCCCAGGCATAACCATCCCTTATCCTGGAAATGGCTTTAGGGATAGAATGCCTGGTTTTCGCGAAGTTTAATCTTGTCCGCCCTGGGGCCGGGCAAGAGGTGGAAGGTCGGAAATCGAATTCAGCGAGGCCTTCTTCAGAAACTCGTCCGTGGTTCCGTAGAGTTTGGGCCTGCCCAAGGTCTTCTTCCTGCCAACTTCCCGGATCAACCCTTTTTCCAGCAATGTCTCTATAGCGGCTTCGGCGTTGACACCGCGGATCGCCTCTATGTCCTGCCTTGTGACGGGCTGCCTGTAAGCGATAATGGCCAGCGTTTCGAGAGCGCCCCTTGAAAGAGATACCGGCGTTTTTCGGGAAAATACCCGCCCGATCACTTCGGCGTACTCGGGTTTCGTCACGATCTGAAACCCACCCGCAACCCTTTCAAGCTTTATGGCTCTCTCCGAGTATTCTTTCTCGAGCGCCGCGATAGCGGAAAGGACCTCCTGGGGAGACACTTCCAGCGCAGATACGAGTTTTTCCAGCGGCACCGGTTCGTCCGAGGAAAAAAGTATCGCTTCGATAAGCATGGCGAGGTTCACATCTCCCACTCCTTCATCGCACGAAAAGCTTTTAAGCCTAAAGCATTGACCCGGCTACTCTTTCAGAAACTCCCCGGTCGACACGCAGTCCGTCGAAACGGGTTTCTTTTCCAGAAAGGCTTCTCTCCTTGTAGAAAAGAAGATGTCCCCCAAAAGCTCCTGTTGCCGCGCAAACACTTTTCTCCTCTTGACGAGCTCCATGAGGACCAAAAAACTCATGATGGCCTCCCGCGGATTGCCCCGAACAAAGTGGGAAAATCTGAGAATCACGTTCTGCGCCATAAGCCTGCGTACTTCCTGCCAGAACCACCTGAGGTGCGATATGAAACTCTGTCTGAGAAGGACCAGCGTTCGCTCGCGGGGCTTTGCTCGTTTCTCCAGCACTGTCATTGCTTCAAGGAGTTCCTGTTTGTCTATACTCGCCATTTCAGCCCCGATAACCCCTTCGGGGACCCACACGTAACCCCTGGGGAATTTCCTCGCCGCCTCCTCAAAGCGCTCCTTGAGATAAGCGACCGCCTGTTCGACTTCCCACCGTTCCATAAGGGGTAAATATACGACCTGCTCCTCGTCAATGCCGGAACCCCCCGCGACTTCCTCTTCAGAAGGTTCTTCAGTCGTGGCGGCAATTTCCCGGGCCACGGCGGGCAGAAGTAACCTCGACTTGGTGAGAACCAGAAAAGACGCATCTCGGAGGCTTTTCACCGAGTCGTCGAGGGAAATATCCTTTTTTTCGACTCTCGCCTTGAACAGCCTGAATAACGGGGCCAATTTAAGGAACAACATCCCACACACCTTCGCCGACCACTTTCACAGTCCCCAGAAGAACAGCGAAAGCCGGACTCCTACGCTTTCGACAAAACTCATGTACGCGCTCAAAAGCGGGGCCATGAACCGTGTAATAAGTCCGAGAACGAGGAAAACCACGAGGATGATGAAGCCGTACCGCTCAAACTCATCCCACAAACCCTGAAGAGAAGGCGGTAGGTACACTTCCAGGATTCGCGATCCGTCCAGGGGCGGCACCGGGATCAGGTTGAAAATCGCCAGACCCGCGTTTATCCATGCGCCGAGGTCAAGTATGGTTGGGAGGTAGACCAGCGGTGACCTGAACCGGAACTTCGTGAACAATAATATTGTGAGGATTTCCAGGAAAAAGGCGGTTACCAGATTCGCCAGGGGGCCCGCAAGCGCAACTTTAGCCATATCCTTCCGGGGATTTCTGAGCCTGTAAGCATTGACGGGAACGGGCCTCGCCCACCCGAATCCGAAGAGAATCAGCATCATAGCGCCAATGATATCGATGTGCGCCCACGGTTCCAGCGTCATCCTTCCGGCCGCCTCAGCGGTGTCGTCTCCGAGGCGGTACGCCATTCTCGCGTGAGCATATTCGTGGACGCTTATGGCCAGAAGGAATCCGGGTACCTTAAGGATGATCTGGAGCAGGGATCTCGTCATAGTCAGTCCTCCTCGGCTGATCTTACCTGGATCCTAACACAATCTCGAGCGTGAGTCTTTTCCCTCCGCGAAGAACCTCGACAGTGAACCGGTCTCCAGACCTGTGCTTAAGGATTTCAAGCGAAATCGAGGGCTTCGAGTTTCGTCAGGATAGCACCGAAGGCGGTACCCGGGGCCACCAGGAACCAGGACCATCCCGAGGCTGTTACAGGCAACAATGATTCTTTCACTGCTATCCTTTAGGGTTGAAGAGCACGGCCATTAAATAACCGAACAAGATCGCCGCTGTGAGGCCCGACGAGGCAGCCCGCAGGCCTCCGGTAAGAAGCCCGAACCAGCCCATCTTGGCCGCGTCCTCCAGCATCCCCGTGACCAACGTGTGCCCGAATCCGGTCAAAGGTATCGTGGCTCCCGCTCCTCCCAACTTTACGAGGGGTCCGTAAATGCCAAGCCCGGAAAGTATGGCACCGGCACTCACAAAAGATACCATGATAAGGGCCGGATTGACCTTGGTGATGTCAAGGATGAATTGAGCTATGGCACAGAGAACTCCTCCGACGACGAATGCTTTAATGTATGTCACGTCTGCTCCTCCTTATGCGGTCTCGCTGACCAGAGCCACCGCGTGAGCTATTGACGGAATCGATTCTCCCTGCTGACAACTGGTGGGGCTGTGCAGGGCTCCCGTAGCCACCAAAAGCATCCGCTTGATCTTCCCGGCCATAAGGTCCGGCCAGAATTTCGCCGTGAAGACACTGGCTATGCAGCCGCACCCCGACGCCCCGGCTCCGATCTCCGGCTTCATTTCGTACAGGAGGAGGCCGGAATCCTGGTGCCTGCTTTCAATGTCAATGCCTTTTTGCAGCAAAAGCCTGTGAGAGATACCGACCCCGATTTTTCCGAGGTCTCCCGACAAAATCAGGTCGTAGTCATCCGGTTTTCTGGACATGTCCTGAAGATGCCTCCAGACCGTATCGGCAAAGGCGGGAGCCATCGCCGAGCCCATGTCGTTGGGATCAATGACGCCGTAATCCTGAACTCTACCCACGGTGACGGCTTCTACCCGGGGACCCGCACCTTTTGCGGCGATGATGACGGCACCCGCCGCCGTCGCGGTCCACTGGCTTGTAGGAACGCGCTGGTAACCGAACTCCGTCGGGTACCTATATTGTCTTTCAGCCGTATCGTGATGGCTCGACGAAGCCACCGCTACGTATCGCGCAAAACGGCCACCCACCAGCAAGGATCCCAGAGCGAGTCCTTCCGCCATCGTGGCGCAGGCTCCGTAAAGCCCGACATAGGGAATGTCGTACTCCCTGGCCATGTAGCTGGACGAGATGATCTGGTTCAGAAGGTCCCCGGCCAGCAGGAAGTCGACCTGCGTCTGGTCTATCCCGGCTTTGGCCAGGGCCAAGTCCAGAGCCTGCCTGAGCATACGAGTCTCCGCTTTCTCCCAGGACGTTTCCTGAAAGAGGGTGTCGTTGTAGACCATGTCGAAAAGCCGGCCCAGCGGACCCTCGCCTTCTCTGGGACCCACTACGGACGCAGCCGCCACCACTACGGGCATTTCCGGAAAGATACAAGTAGATGTACCGCGACGGTGAAACTCCAAACCCAACCCCCCGGCGACTCGCTTGTGGAGGTCATTTGAAGATGTAAAGACGCAAGATGGACACCAGGACAGAAACCAAAGAGCCGTAGACTATGACAGGCCCAGCCACCTGAAACATCTTTGCCGAAACGCCAAGGACAAAGCCTTCGCGCTTGAACTCCATGGCGGGAGACACAACCGAGTTGGCAAACCCTGTGATAGGCAGCGCCGCCCCCATCCCGGCCAGTCTCCCCAGTTTGTCGTACACCCCGATTCCCGTGAGAAAAGCGCCCAGGAAAACCATGATAGAGGACGTCATAGCCTGAGCCTGCGTGGGAGCCAGTTTCCTCGACACGAGGTAGTCCAGGAAGAACTGGCCTACCACGCAAATCAGCCCCCCTACCACGAAAGCCAGAATGATGTTTCTGACAATTGGCCTTTTAGGACGGTAATCTTCGGAAAGCCTCGAGTAGGCTTCTCTCTCACGGATACACGCTTTGGTCATGGAGTATCATCCAGGTACGCCACTTTCACATTGGCCTTGTACTCTACTATTTCCCCGTTTTTGACATTTGCGGTCCAGTTTAAGACCTCCACACCGCTTATGTTGCTGACTTTGGCAGCAGCTTCGCGCACGGCCTGACTGGCCGCATCCTGCCAGTCCTTGTGCGACTGGCCAACAAGTTCCAGGACTCGTACCACCGGCACAAACACCATCTCCTTTCGGCCTGCCTCGCGTCACCGGGAATCCCGTTTTTCCCTGCGTCCCGTAGTATTTCCCCCTTGCAGGTCTTTGAATTCGCCTCCAGCCCCCTCGAGAAACCGTCTCAGGATGAAAAGGGCCTTTTTCTCCAGCCGGGATACGTGAGCCTGGGAGATCCCCAGTTCCTCCGAAAGCTCGTACTGAGTCTTTCCGGCAAAAAACCTTCCTTCGATGATGGAACGTAACTGGGGCTCGAGACGCCCTAGGGCATCGTTCAGGTCGAAACGCTCTAAAAACGGTTCTTCGACTGCACTTTCGTAATCCGAAACGGCAAGATCCTGCCCGGCGGCCAAATCGTCCAGATACAAGACAGGTGAGGTGGCATCGAGAGCCTGGCACAAGACATCCACGTCAAGTCCCATCTCCTTAGCCACTTCTTCGGCTGAAGGTTCTCTACCCGACGAAGAACGTTTTTCCTCGGCCAGTTTGCGAGCAGAAAGGGCTATTTCTTTCAACCGGCGACTCACTTTGACCTGCGAGGTATCCCGCAGGTAACGCCTCATCTCACCCATGATGAGCGGGACCGCATAAGTGGAAAAAGATACACCGTAAGAAGGGTCAAAACGGTCGATAGCTTTCAGCAGGCCGATGGCGCCTAGTTGGAAGAGGTCCTCTTTGTCGAGGAGGCCGGCGTACCGGTTCACACATGCCCAGATTAGTCCGGTGTTTGCGTTGAAAAACTCGTCTCTGGCCCTAAGGTCCCCGTTACGTATTCGGTGGAAGATAGTTTCATCTACGAGCATCTTTTCTTGACCATCCTCACCTTTGTCCCTCGTCCGGGCCAAGAATCCACCGATACTTCGTCCATAAAGGATTCCATGAAGGAAAACCCCAGGCCCATGTGGTCCGGAACGGTCGTAAAGCCGGGTTCCCGGGCTTTTGCCACGTCAGCTATACCCTGCCCCGTATCTTCTACTTCGATGACCAGAGAACCGTCACAGGCAGCCGAGGCCCTCACCGATACTTCCCCGTATCCTTCAGGATAAGCGTGAAGTATGGCGTTGGAGATCGCTTCCGATACTGCGACCTTGATTTCTTCGATGTCAGGGATGGAGAAACCAAGGGAAGACGCGAAGGTGGCGACAGCGATTCGCGCCACCGAGACATTCGAAGGCACATTAGAAAGTCTTAAGTACATTTCATTCTTCATTATCGGGTTCCCCCTCTCCCCTCGTGGCCGGGCCCTGGCACAGAAGGCGCAGCGCTTCTTCCTGAGTCCTCGCAACCTTGAAAACCGAAAGAAGCCCCGCCATTTCTAGCATGGACATTACTTTGGGAGGCACCTCGACCAGAAATACTTCCCCGCCAGATGCAGTAATTAGCTTATGTCGACCCAGGATGGCTCCAAGTCCGGTGGAATCGACGAAAGTGAGCTCCTTGAGGTTTAGAATCAGGTTGGGGACGCCCGTCCGTCTCAGCTCCTGATCTACTCGTTCACGGAAAACCGGGGCGGTGGAAAGGTCAAGCTCGCCGGACAGCTTGGCCAAAAGACAAGGAGGGACTTTTTGAAACGTGAGATCCATGCCCTCACACCGTCCTTGCTAAAAATTTCCTTGTGTATTCGACGGATTGAGGGCAATTCCCTTTTATCGTCCGACCATGAAAGCCCTCAAGTATTTCAGCGCATAGTCCCAAAAGTTGGCCCGCTCGACGTCGTTCCTGGCAATAAGAGGTATCTTCGAAATCACCCGGCCATCAAGCTCGATGGATATTTCCCCGACAACATCGCCTTTTTTCACGGGAGCCACGACCCTCTCCAGGTTTATAAGTCTCCTCGTTTCCCCTTTCTGACCTTTTGTTAGCGTCACCGCGAGTGACTCCTTCGGGACCACTTCCACCGTTTCTGTGCGTCCTTTCCAGACCCTCGCCTGGCAAACAGTCTCGTCTTTCTTCAGTATTTCCAGGCTGCGGAAATTGGCGAAGGCCCAGTCAAGCAGCCGCCAGGCGTCATTTAGCCTCTGGTCAGGAGTTGCGGCGCCCATTAGTACGACGATGAACCTGGACCCATCCCTTTGAGCCGTCGCCGATATGCAGTATCCAGATTTATCGGTCATCCCCGTCTTCAGTCCGTCGGCCCCCGGGTAAAGGTAGACCAGCTTGTTGAAGTTTGTTAAGAGGTTCTTTCCCCCTCTGAATTCTGTCTGGTATATTTTGGTGTAATCGAGAAGATGAGGGACCGTCACCGCGTGCCTCGAGAGGATGGCCATATCCATAGCTGTCGTCTCATGTCCATCGGCGTCCAAACCGTGGGGGTTAACGAAGTGGGTATCGTTCATGCCAAGTTCCCTGGCTCTCTGGTTCATCCGCTCGGCAAATGATTCTACGCTGCCTGAAAGGAACTCGGCCACCACGACAGAGCCGTCATTCGCCGACCCCACGGCTATAGCCTTGAGCCACTCATCAAGCGGCATCGATTCGCCGGGTTCCGCCCACACCTCGGTTCCTCCCATCTCCCAAGCGTTTTCCGAGGCCACAGCTTCGTCTGTGAGGCTGACTTTCCCGGCAGCGACATCTTCCAGCGCAAGGACGAGGGTCATTATCTTGGTGAGACTTGCAGGTGCCCGTCTTGTCTTTGAGTCTTTCTCAAAAAGCACCTGCCCTGAAATGGCGTCCATGACCACGCAAGAAGGCGAATCCACCCGCGGGGCAGCTACACTGGTATCGAGGGAACCAGCCGCCCGGGCAACGGGTCCAAAGCAGGCTGTCAGGAAAACCACAACTGCCAGGACCACGGGACAAAACCCGAGAACAAACAGGCGTTTTCCCTTGCGGAAGAACATTTGTTACCCCTCCAAGGTCTTGATATCCCATTTCTAGGATATCTACCCTCCCGCAAGGTTATGAAAGATTGCGACTTACCCGGTAGGCCGACATCTTCTCACCTGTTGGCTCGCCAGGGGAATACTGGCGCGGCCATCAGGCCCTCGGGTGACTCTTTGCGTACACGTCCTTGAGGCGGTCTTTGGTGACGTGAGTGTAAATTTGAGTGGTGGAAATGTCAGCGTGCCCCAGCATCTCCTGGACGGCCCGTATGTCGGCTCCGTTTTCCAGGAGGTGCGTGGCAAAAGAATGTCTCAACGTATGCGGAGTGATTTCTTTGCGGATCTGGGCTTCGCGGGCGTATTTTTTGACGATCTTCCAGAAGCCCTGCCGCGTCAACCTGCTTCCGTGATGGTTCACAAAAAGGGCCTTCTCCCTAGTGTTGGAGACAAGTTTGGGTCGGGCCTCTTCGAGATAGCTCTCCAGGGCCGAGATGGCCATTTCGCCCATGGGCACGACTCTTTCCTTGGAGCCTTTGCCGACGCAACGCACAAATCCTTCTTTGAGATCGATGTCAGTTAAGTTTAGGTTGACCAGTTCCGATACCCTGATACCGGTTGCGTACAAAAGCTCCAGCATCGCCTTATCTCTCTTGCCTGAGGGGGTCCGGACGTCAGGCTGGGCAAGGAGCCTCTCTACTTCTTCGACCGTCAGCACCTTCGGAAGTTTCCTCTCGAGCTTGGGCGACGACAGCTCGTCTGTGGGATCTTTGGTCACGTAGTTCTCTTTCAGGAGGAACTGATAGAAGGCTTTTAGCGCCGCAAGACGCCTGGCTATCGTCGCAGTGGCCTTTCCTTGTTTCCGGAGATACATGAGATAAGCCACGATTGTCGCCTGGGAGGCATTTTCCAGGGATAAAGAACCGTCTTCCGAGAGGAAGCCGTAATATTGCCTGAGATCCCTGCTGTATGATTCAAGAGTGTTTGTCGCCAGCCCTTTTTCATGCCCCAGGTAATCTATGAATTCCTGAATAAGGCTTTCCATTGGCCACCATCCTCCCCCGAAGGATGCCCTACGTTACATCTTTTCGACCAATGTTGGTTAAACCCTTCGTTTCTACTATGTTTCCCTATGACCGGAGAAATATCCTACTTCAAGAACTGACTTCCTTCATAAGTCTTATGTCGGCACCACCAAAACTATGCGGGCTAAGCCGCCAAGACAAAAGTCGCGACGGCCGGTGCTCCCGCTCAACTAGAAGGGGGGCCCGGACCTGGGCCCCCCTACGAGACAGACCGCGTGATACCGGTCTTCTTATTTAATATTTAATATAGCCTGGCGCTTCGTCTGACCCGTTACTTGAGCACCTCTTCGAGAGGAGTATAAGGCAGGTTGTGGGCCACAGCCACTGCCTTATAAGTAATCTTGCCCGAAGTCACGTTAACGCCTTTTGCCAGGGCCGGGTTGGATCTCACCGCACCCTCGAAGCCTTTTTCAGCCAGAAGGACTGCGTAAGGCAGAGTGGCGTTGGTGAGTGCGAGAGTCGAGGTCCTCGGCACGGCACCAGGGATGTTTGGCACGGAATAATGGACGACGCCGTGTTTCATGAAAGTCGGGTTGGAATGAGTGGTGGTATGATCCATTGTTTCGATGCAACCGCCTTGGTCGATGGCCACGTCAACGATGACGGAACCGGGCTTCATGGCCTTGACCATCTCTTCCTTGACCAGCTTCGGAGCCTTGGCTCCCGGTACGAGGACGGAACCTACGAGGAGATCGGCCTTCTTGACGGCCTCGGCTATGTTGTATTCGTTGGACGCCAGGGTCTGGACACGTGACCCGAAGATGTCGTCGAGGTAACGGAGCCTGTCCAGGTTAACGTCAAGGATGGTGACTCTGGCTCCCATACCCTGGGCGATCTTGGCCGCATTCGTTCCAACGGTGCCCCCACCTATTATCACCACGTGGGCAGGAGGCACTCCGGGGACTCCGCCCAAAAGGACACCTTGACCACCGTACCTTTTCTCGAGGAAGTGGGCACCGATCTGTATCGACATCCTCCCGGCGATTTCGCTCATGGGTGTGAGCAGCGGAAGGCTCTTATTGGGGAGCTCCACGGTCTCATAAGCGATAGCGTGGACCCCCTTTTCCATGAGAGCCCGGGTCAACTCAGGTTCGGGTGCAAGGTGCAAATATGTGAATATTATCTGACCTTTTTTCATCAGAGGGTATTCGGGAGGGAGCGGTTCTTTCACTTTGATGATCATATCGGCTTCGCTCCAAACCGACGCGGCATCAGGGAGAATCTTGGCTCCCGAAGCCACGTAAGCGTCATCGCCGAAGCCGCTTCCAAGTCCCGCGCCTTTTTCGATAAAAACCTGGTGCCCGGCAGAAGCCAGTACCTTGGCCCCGGCGGGGGTCAACGAAACTCGATTCTCATCAGGCTTGATCTCTTTTGGCACTCCGATCTTCAAAAACCTCATCCCCTTTTGGATTTGTACTAACTTGTCCAGAGCCCGATCTGTAAATTCGACATTCTGGCAAAAGCTCCTTCCGGAACTAACTATTAAATATACCAGATCGCTCCGAGTCCGGACAGAAGACTTTACAGCCCCGTGAGCCTTTTGAGGAGCACAGGGGAAACGTACGCCTCCACCGCCGAGGAAAGCACCAGTCCAACGGAGAGAATCACGAACCTCCATGTATAATCGAGACTCATCTTCAAAAGTCCCCCGCGTACCCACGGGCGTTCGTTCAGAAGCGTCAGGGAAAATGAGATCGAAAGGCTCGATAACAGTACGACAACCGGAAGGGTCACAAGGTTGTGCGGAAGCATCCCCGCGGCAAAAACCATAAACCCGCCGGAAGGCACCTCTTTAATGACAAAAGCGGCGGCAAAGCCTGCCGCGAACCCTCGAATAATGAGCAGAAGACATGTCAGAGGCACGCCAACCACGGCCATGCCGAAGGCCCACAAGAGTCCGAGAGTCTTCAAATGATGTGACAGAGACAACTTAAAAATGGAAGAAGGTTCAAGGCCGGGGTTCGACAAACCCCGCATGAACACTTCGAGGTACGAAACGAGTTCCGCTTTCTCGTCAGGAGAAAGGACCCTTAGCCCCACGGCACCCATCGCAATACCGGAAACCAGAAGGATACAACAGGCAATCAGTGGTGAGATCAGCGTATCTTTCCGCATGGCCCTACCCCCGAAGTAGATGGTCGCCACAACATAACTCGAAAGATGCTTATGAGACAGGGCCCATGCGTTATTCGTGTTCCGGTCAGAGGATCTTTCCTTATTGAGGCTTCAAGGTCTGGGATCCGCTTTCAACATGCGTTTCCGCGGGAACGGCACTCATGTCCTGTGCCTCGTTCTCAACGTCCTCGCGCAACTCTTCGCCTTCTTCCGTGCCGATAGGATGCTCTCTCTTCTCGCCTTTTCCTAGCGATCCTCTCTGCGGGAGGACTTCCAGTCTCCTGTTCATAGCGTCAAGGGTGGCCCTTACACAGGCCTCCCGGACTTCCCTCCGGACGAGGGCAGCCCCGAGGAGTTCCTCGTGGTTATGCTTGGGAGTTACGAGGCCCACCAGGACTGCCACCGCCTCTTTCAATCCGATCTTGACGACCGATACGTCGTCCACGAAAAATGCATTGGGCGGCTCAATCGTGAGGTTGACTGCAAGACACGTGGCCTTGGCTATTCCAAAAAGAGTCGAACTCTCAGTCGCATCGGCCTGAGCCTTGCCGACGTATACCGAGGTTTGATCTCCTTGAGCGCGTTCAAGAGTCACCGATATTTCGCTCTTGCCGCTCCTCGTATCCGTCTTGATTTCCAGCCCTGCGTATCTCAGACGCCCAAGCGATTCAGGCACAGCGGCCTGAACCTGAGCTACCGACACTTTACGCCTGTCGACGGTGATGTCCCACTGTGCCTTCAAAGCACTCTGGACATCCCTCACGATCTGCTTGGGATTCCGGTTGAGCCCGGTAAGGATGTGGATTTCTTCAATCGCACCCCAGTCGTTGACCACGACACGGGCCTTCTGGACACCAGGCAGGCACATCAGTAGAGCTTCGACGTCTTTCACGCTCACCGTTTTTCTGGTACTCAAGGCCGCACCTCACATTCTCCGCCCGAACTACCTTACCGCCCAGACCCAACTTTCTCAGAAACCATCTCAAAGCCCCGGTAAAGGGCCTTTTCGTTGATGGGAAGCAGGTGATGGTGCCGTTCGTGAATGACTTCCGGAAGAACCCTAACGACCGTATCGATATTGACGATATCCCTAGCCCCCAGCAACGCTCCAAGACACACCATGTTGGCCACACGCTCCGAGCCAAGTTCTCTCGCAGCATCGTTGGCGGGTACTCTGTAAACGGAGATGTCCCCCCGGATATTTTCGACATTAACCAGCGACGAGTTGAGGATTAGGCAGCCTCCGGGCACTATCGACCGATGAAATTTCTCGAAAGAAGGCAAATTCATGATTATCGCAGAGGTCGGCTCAACTACTATAGGCGACGCTATTTCTTCGTCGGAGATGCAGACGGCGCAGTTGGCGGTCCCACCCCGCATCTCCGGTCCGTACGAAGGTAACCACGACACGGCCTTGCCTTCCCGCATCCCCGCATAGGTAAGGAGAGTCCCTATCAGCATTATCCCCTGGCCTCCGAAACCGGCCATGATTATCTCGTGAGTCACGTTACTCTCCCTCCTTGCCCTTGAACTCGCCTAGAGGATACACAGGCAGCATGTTCTCCTCGAGCCACTTCAAAGCATTCTGAGGAGAAAGGCCCCAGTTGGTCGAGCAGGTTGAAAGAAGTTCCACCATAGAGAACCCTTTCCCTTCTATTTGGTTCGAGAAAGCCTTCTTGATTCCCTGCTTGGCGCGCTGTATGTTTTGGGGATTATGGAGGGAAAACCTTGCCACATACCTGGCTCCCTCGATGGTCGCTATGAGTTCCGACACGCGCAGCGGGTATCCCTGGGCACGAGCATCTCTCCCGGCAGGAGAAGTGGTCGTCTTCTGACCCAAGAGGCTCGTGGGAGCCATCTGGCCTCCTGTCATGCCGTAGATGGCGTTATTTATGAAGATCACCGTTATGTTCTCACCCCGGGCAGCGGCATGTACGATCTCGGCTGCCCCGATGGATGCGAGGTCGCCATCCCCCTGATACGTGAAGACTATACGATCAGGGAGAACTCTTTTTATCCCCGTGGCCACAGCCGGAGCTCTCCCGTGGGCCGCCTGCTGGAAGTCGACATCGATGTAATTGTAAGCGAAGACCGAACACCCAACCGATGCCACTCCTATGGTTTTCCCCTGTATCCCCAGCTCGTCGATGACTTCAGCCAAGAGCCGGTGGGCTATCCCGTGAGTACAACCGGGACAATAATGGGTGACCACCTGTTTGAGAGACTTCGGGCGCTGGTATATGGGTTTCATTCCGCTGCACCTCCCCCTCGCTTCTCCCAATAGTCGCTGACTACGGGAGTCTTCCCGGATATCATCTCGTAAAGGCGTTTTTCCACCGATTTCGGATTGGGAACTGCCCCGCCGGTCCTCCCGTAGAAATACACGGGAGCCTTGCCGTTCACGGCGAGCCGCACGTCTTCGACCATCTGGCCGGTGGACATCTCCACGCAGAGAAAACCTTTGGCCTTATGGACCACGTCCTTGAACGCCTTATCGGGGAATGGCCACAGCGTGATGGGCCGGATAAGGCCGACCTTGACTCCGTTCTTCCTGGCCTGTTCCATGACTTTCCGGCAGATCCTCGCCACGGTACCGTAGGCAACCAAAAACCATTCGGAATCGTCACCGTGGGCGACTTCGTACATAACCTCGTTTTCCCGGATTCTGTTGTATTTCTCCTGCAGTCGCCAGTTGTGCGCGTCAAGTTCTTCCGGGTCGAGGATTATTGAGCTTATAAGGTTGGATTTCCGGCCTTCGTTTCCGGTGGTAGCCCAGGGTTTCTCGGGCAACCTCACTTCGCTCGTGTCCGGGAAAACTACGGGTTCCATCATCTGGCCTATCATGCCGTCTCCCAGTACCATCACGGGGTTCCTGTACTTATCGGCGACATCGAAGGCCTTCATCATGAGGTTGCAGGCTTCCTGGATAGTCGCCGGACCGTAGACGATCAGCCGGTAGTCGCCGTGACCGCCGCCTTTGGTAGCCTGGAAGTAGTCCGCCTGCGATGGCTGGATGCCTCCGAGGCCCGGGCCCCCCCTCGACATGTTCACTATCACACAGGGAAGTTCGGAGCCTGCCAAGTACGATATCCCTTCCTGCATCAGACTTATGCCGGGGCTTGAGGACGATATGAGGACCCGCCCTCCCGCGCCTGCCGCCCCGTACACCATATTTATGGACGAAACTTCGCTTTCGGCCTGCAGGAAAACGCCGCCCACCTCAGGAAGTCTCTTGGACATGTATTCGGGGATCTCGTTCTGCGGAGTGATGGGATAGCCAAAGAAGAACCTGCATCCAGCACGGATCGCAGCCTCGGCGATAGCTTCGTTACCTTTCATCAGCACCGGTTCTGACAATGATATCACCTCCGTCGCAACTCGTCCAAGCAATCACTTATAAACCTCTATTACAGCATCGGGACACATCCGGGCACAAAGGGCACAGCTTATGCACAGCTCCTGGTCCTCGTCCCTGACGAAAGCCGGGTGGTACCCCTGGCGGTTCAAATCGTCCTTGATCCGGATGATCTTCTTGGGACAGACGTTCACGCACAGCTCACAGCTCTTGCAGTACTCCTCGTGGAAAATCACCTTTTTCTCCAATGTCTCTCCTCCCTTCTAGTTACCAGGCAGCGTCCTCCCATGGAGGCTCCCATGGAGGCAGGAGGAATCGCTGAATCCACAAGACCGGAGTCTCTCCGGTAAATGCGAAAATCTCTGCCTCGGATTCTCTGAGCCACGAGGGGACGGCACACATTCTCACCGGAAGACCGGTCTTCCGTCCCAGTTCCAGTGCGAGACGGAAGCCGTCTTTCACGTGGGAAACTTCTGTCAGGTACCCAAGGTGCGTGTTGGCGACGATCCCGGTAGGCTGTATCCCCGCCGACTGGCTGACAAGTTCCAGGCTCCTCCGTGCCTCCTCCGGTGTCCTGGAGAATGGCCGCCGGAAGTTAACGACGAAGAAAACCTCGGAACCGTCGGGCACCGCGTCTCGGAGACCGCCAAGAACTTTTGCCCCGGTCGGATCGCCGCCGACATCCACCACTACCTGACCTTCACCGGTCTTCATAACCCGCCGGACGGTCTCCGGCAAAACCGGCAGGTCCGCATATTGCATCTTATCGGCTGGCGCCAGGACCCTGATCCCTTTTTTGCGGAGCGACTCACTTGCGTCCCGGACCCTGAAATAAGGAGTCACGACGTCCAGGTCTACCACCGTGACGCCGCAACCTCTCCCCAAAAGGGCCATTGCGTAATTGATGGCGACTTCCGATTTACCGCTCCCGTACAGCCCGTAAAAAACCGTTACTCGCGGCAACGCAGGTACTCCCGTCTCACGAAATATCTCTTACTGATTTCCCCATGAGCACGTCAATTCCTTCTTTAATGAGCACGGGCGGAACGAGATCCTCACGAACCACCTCGACGGGCGCCCACTTGGAAACCCGCCGGCTTATCCCGTCAACCAGATCTCTCAGGACGACCAGGGGACCGCAGACGACCACTACGTCGATCTTACCCGAAAGGGCCGCGGTTTGTCTGCCTATTTCCTTGGAGACCTGGTATGCCATGCCAACTACGCCGCTTACTGCTTTTTCATCGCCCTTGGTAAGGGCTTCGACCAAGGACTCCACGGTCCCGGCAGAGTTTCTGGCGTAGCCGTATACCCCCGAATCCTCCTTAAGTTTTCTAAGAGGCCTTTCGCCGAGACCTCCTTCGTGCATGTAAGAAATGAAGGCGGTCGCCGGCAGTGTCCCCGCGCTTCTCCAACCATAAGGGCCTTCCCCCATTATCGGGTCAGATGTATCCACAACCCGGGTGCCCTTGTGGGCCGAAACACACGCCTCTTCGCCAAGGTAGACGGTGATTCCAGAAAGATCCCTGCCGGTTTCCCGGTGCCGGCTCACCCAATGTTCCCAGGCAGCCCGCTGCGGCACAGCGTAAAAGCACCCGCGGCGCTTGTAAGCAGGGTAACCCGAAAGAACCGCTTCATCGAGAAGTTCTGCGGAGTTCATGGGTTCTACCACAATACCCGGGATTTTTTTGTGCAAGCAGTACCTGTAAGCCATTATTGTCATCTGGTTACGCGGATGCCAGGGGGCTATGCAACTCGCATCGCTGGCCAGAGTGTCGCTCAATCGGTAAACCCCGGGCGGGGAGGGCCTGTAAGACCCTCCCGGCAGGACCACGACGTCGGGCGGCGTTACATTTACTCTATCTAGCCTGGAAAAAGGATCCTCCCCGGGCCGCAGGATCTCGACCCTGGTCTTGCCGGTATCCAGGGCCGGATATCTTTCGTCGAAAGAGTAGAAGAATAACCTCGTCCCGCTGAAGCCCGGGTCTACAGCCACAACCGTTTTCATACCGGCACGTACATCCTTTTCTGTTCAAGAGCCTTTCGGATCCTTTCCTCCGCCAGGGCATTGGCTGCTTCGTACGTCTCTATTCCCATCTCTCTCGACATCTTGAACACCTTCAACAGGATGTCGTAGATCTTGGAGACCTTGGCGAGAGCCCTTTCGCTCCTGTATCCTCCCGGCTGGAGCTCCTCTGCGACGTTGATGACTCCGCCCCCGTTGGCGATGAAGTCCGGTGCATATAAGATCCCTCGCTGGGACAGGGCCTTGCCGTGCCTTTCCTCCAGCAGCTGGTTATTGGCCGCTCCGCAGACCACTTTCGCTTTCAGCCTCGGGATGGTCTCGTCGTTGATGACGCCCCCAAGGGCGCACGGGGCAAAGATGTCGCACTCCTGGTCGATGATTCTATCGGCAGGAACGGCCTTGGCTCCCAGCTCGACGGCCTTCTGGACTTTATCCGGGAAGATGTCTGCAGCGTATACGGTGGCACCCGCCTCCAGAAGCCTCTTGATGAGATTAAGGCCAACGCTGCCGACTCCCTGGACCGCAACCTTTCTTCCCGCGAGGTTGTCCGAGCCGAAAGCTTCTTTAGCCGCCGCCATCATGGCCCTGTAGACACCGAAAGCGGTCACCGGCGACGGGTTCCCGCTGGTTTCGGCAAGGCCGCAGACGTAAGGCGTCTCTGTCCTGATGATTTCCATATCTTCGGTGGAGGTTCCCACATCCTCGGCGGTGATGTACCTTCCTCCGAGTGTATTGACGAATTTGCCGAAAGCCCTGAAAAGCTCCTCGCTCTTATCTCTCCTGGGGTCTCCGATGATGACAGCCTTTCCGCCTCCAAGGTTCAGCCCCATGGCTGAGTTCTTGTAAGTCATCCCCCGGGATAAGCGGAGGACGTCGATAAGGGCTTCTTCCTCGGATTTGTACGGCCACATCCTGAGGCCACCCAGGGCCGGACCGAGGGTCGTGTCGTGGATGGCGATGATAGATTTGAGTCCTGAAACCTTGTCATAGCAGAACACTACCTGTTCATGGCCATGCTTATCCATCAGATCGAATACTTGCATAGTTTCCTCTCCTTTCTAGACTGGGATTCGATCCCCAACGAATTAATGTGTGACGCACCTCGCGATAGCGAGGGAATTGAGTTTTACCAGCGAAGTATCGGCCCTCGAGATGACCACGAGGGGTACAAGGGCAC
Source organism: Candidatus Fermentithermobacillus carboniphilus (assembly GCA_018208355.1). Lineage (GTDB taxonomy): Bacteria > Bacillota > Sulfobacillia > Fermentithermobacillales > Fermentithermobacillaceae > Fermentithermobacillus > Fermentithermobacillus carboniphilus. The sequence continues at coordinate 456,161 of CP062796.1, forward strand.
CGACGATTACTCCGCCCATCACGGCTTTTGCAAAGTATTGCATGCTCTTGGCGATGCTGTTGCCGGATACCACGTCGGGCGCAAGGAGAACATCGGCGTTCCCGGCGACCGGGCCCGTGACCCCCTTTATCCTCGCCGACTCTGGCGATACCGCCACGTCAAGTGCCATTGGACCGTCCACAATCGCACCGGGGAAAAGCCCCCTGTCGGACATCTTGGCCAGGATGGCCGCGTGGACGCTGGCTTCCGAGTCAAGCGACGGTATCTCGGAAGGCGCAAGGCAGGCGATTTTCGGGGTTTCCACCCCCATGACTCTTGCGACTTCTATGGCGTTATTGATTATCTGAACCTTTTTCTCGAGATCAGGGTGCAAGACCACTCCACCGTCGGTTACGAAGATGAACCGTGTAAACCCGGGAACTTCGAGGCAGGCAACGTGGCTGAGGATTTTCCCCGTGCGGAGCCCCCGCTCTTTGTCTAAAACGGCATGGAGAAACGAGGGCGTGGGGATTTTCCCCTTCATGAGTATGGATGCAACCCCCTCTCTTACGAGCCTGGTCCCGGCAAAAGCCGACTCTTCCTGGGTCCTGGCGTCCACAAAAGACGGGTCTTTCAGGGAGATATCTTTCTCTTGGAGGATCTTCTCGACGCGCTCTCTTTGGCCGATGAGGTAGGGCTTGACGAAACCCTCAGCCTCCGCAATGGAAAGGGCAGACAGCGCAGCTTCGTCGCAAGCCTCTACAAGGGCCACCCCGACTGGTCCGAGTTTCTTTGCCTTCCGGACCACCACATCGAAGAGCGAGCTCATACTTCAAACACCTCTTTTTCCGGATAAACTCTGGCTGCTTCTTCTTTCTTGAGGACCCTCAGTGCCCCTTCTGCCAGGGCCCCCATCTCGTCTTCTCCCGGGTAAACCAGATGGGGACCTAAAAACCCTGTCCTTTCTCGTATTAACCCGGTGAAAACGGAAGAACGTGCAAGCCCGCCCGTGATCACCACCGCGTCCGGGGACTCGGGATATGTGGCGGCCATCGCGCAGATCTCTTTTGCCACCTGGTACGCCATGGCCCGGTAAACCAGATCTGCCTTCCTTTCCGTCCTGGCGGCCATCTCGACAGCGCGGGCGTCCTTAGTCCCCAGGTACCCGTACATCCCTGATTCAGACACCAGGATCGTCTTGAGTTTTTTCGGGTCCTGGATGTTGTCGTAAAGCTCTTTCAGGTAGAGGCTGGGGAGAGTGCCTGCGCGTTCAACGGTGAAAGGCCCTTCTTCATTGGAATTATTGGCATCTGTAAGTCTTCCCTTGTAGCAGGGGCTAACGGAAAAACCGCTTCCCAGGTGCGCTATCACCAGGAAAAGTTCCCCTAAAGGTTTTCCAAGCTCAACAGCGGCCTTCCTCGCGCTGGCTTTCATATTGAGGGCATGTAAGAGACTCTTGCGCGGCAGGTCGGGAATTCCCGAAAGTCTGGCCACGGCCGAATACTCGTCGACAGACACCGGATCGACGACGTAGGCCGGAATACCACCGAGAGAAGCCACGTGAGAAGCTAAGAGCCCGCCAAGGTTCGAGGCATGGCTCCCCCCAACCTCTTGCCGCAGGTCTTTGACCATCTCTTCGTTGACGATGTAAGTGCCGGACTTAACTGGTCTGAGGAGCCCGCCTCTTGCAACCACGCACGAAAGATTTCGCGGCTCGACCGAGTTCCTTTTGAGAAACTCTTCCACCGCGGCCACCCGGAAAGGGAGCTGGTCTACGGTCTTAAACCTCGTCGCCCATTCCTCGCCCGTATGGTCTAGGCTTTCTCCGACCACCAGTCCCTCTTCCGAAAAAATGGCCAGTTTAGTCGTAGTAGAACCAGGATTTATGACGAGTATCTTGTACTGAGCCAAACTTCATCTCTCCGGCACGTAGATTCCTTTCAGCTGCAGGACTTCCCTGAGTCTCGCTTCTACCATGCGGCCGGCAGCCTTTTCTGTGTCTATTCCTTCTTCCCTGGATATCCGGAACACTTTCTTGAGAAGCAGAGGTATGTTCTCGACTTTCCGACGAGCCCGTTCAGGGTTGTAGCCCTCCAGCTCATCGGCAACTCCGATCACGCCACCCGCGTTTACGATGTAATCGGGCGCATAGAGTATCCCGCGCTGGAAAAGACGGATTGCATCGTAAGGGTTCGCAAGCTGGTTGTTGGCCGCACCCGCTACTATCCTGCAGTTGAGCTTCGGGATGGTCTCTTCGTTCAAAATCCCTCCCATGGCGTTGGGCGAGAAAATATCGGCTTCGACCTCCAGGATTTCGGATGGCGATACTAAAGTCGCCCCGAGTTCGGAAGAAACCTCCCGGGCCCGCGAATCTTTGATATCAGCCACGATTAGCCTGGCTCCCGCTTCCTTCAGATGTACGCAGAGCTTCTTGCCCACTTTGCCTAATCCCTGGACAGCCACGGACATTCCCTGAAGATCGCGTCTTCCGAACACTTCTTCTACACAGGCCAAAATGCCGAGGAAAACTCCGTAAGCCGTTAGGACGGAAGTATCCCCACTACCGCCATACTCGGAGGGAAGGCCGACCACGTACTGGGTCTCCGGAAGGCAGTGGACGAAATCAGCGGGATATGTCCCAACGTCTGTACCGGTGATGAACCGTCCGTTCAACCCCTCGATGAAGCGACCGTAGGCCCTGAAAAGGCCCTCGTCCTTGTCCCTATCTGGGTCGCCCCAGATAATCCCCTTTCCGCCTCCGAAATGATTTCCGCACGCGCCGGATTTGAGCGTCATCCCTTTGGAAAGCCTCAGGGCGTCCAAGATCGCCTCTTCTTCGGTTTTGTACGGAAACATCCTGGTACCGCCCAGAGCCGGTCCCAGCGTGGTATCATGCAACGCTATAATGGCCTTAAGCTTTTTCGCTTTGTCCCGGAAGAACATCACCTGCTCGTGTCCTTCACGGGCCATCATGTCGAAAAGGTCCAACCAAATCGCCTCCTTCCGAAGAAGCATGAGGAGCAATAACCATGCCAATAGCCTCAATCGCTTCCCCCGTCGGGGCCACCGCAAAGCCGGATGATAATGCATAGGAAAAGAGGTTTTGTGCGAATTTTTGAAATTATATTACGGCTCCCTGATGAAACACGGGCTCTGCAAAAACATGCAGATTGGTCTAATCGTGCCTGCAGGTTTTTTCATGTCCTTTATCAGACTGACGAGTGGCGTTGACAGCATCGTATGGCAGCCTTTCTTTTGTACGATCAAGGAAAGATGACCCGGTTCAGAGGCTCATTTCGTCAAGAGACCATGTTTTTCCATTTTATAGTAAAGGCTTCGTATGCTGATATCAAGTATCCTGGCAGCCTTCGTTTTATTGCCTTCGGCTTCTTTGAGTGCCCTCACGATAGCTTCTTTCTCCGCCTCTTCTATCGCTCTCTTGAGGGTACGGCAGCCGTCACCAGAGGTTTGACGGCTTGCCAAACCCTCCTCGCGCCGTTCCGGTACTGCAAATCCGAGGGGAGGCAGGTGCTCCAGCCTCACCGTATCTTCCTGGTATTTCATGTTGATGATCGCTCTGCCGAGCACATTCTCGAGTTCTCTCACATTCCCCGGCCACCGGTATGATCGGAATACCTCCATGACTTTCTCATCCACACCCACTACACATCTGCCGTATTCCTGATTCAGCTTGCGGATGAGGTGCTCGCACAGTTCGGGAAGGTCTTCCATCCTCTGGCGCAGCGGAGGTATGAAGATGGGGATCACGTTGAGCCGGTAATAAAGGTCTTCACGGAAGCGGCCTTCTGCTACCAGCTGTTCCAGGGAGACGTTTGTAGCCGCTATAACCCGGACGTCTACCGGAGTGGGCTTGGAGTCACCTACGCGAACTATCTCTTTCTCCTGTAAAACCCTTAAGAGACTCGCTTGCAGAGATAGGTTCATGACACCTATCTCGTCGAGGAAAAGGGTCCCCCCGTCGGCTTCTTCGAATAGCCCCCGCCTCCCGCCTTTTTTGGCCCCGGTGAAAGCCCCGTCCACGTAACCGAAAAGCTCCGATTCCAGGAGCGACTCCGGCAGGGCGGCGCAGTTGACGCGCACGAAAGGTTTTTGGCGCCTGGGCGAAGCGCTGTGGATCGCGTGGGCGAAAAGCTCCTTCCCAGTACCGCTTTCGCCCCTCAAAAGCACCGTGACCGAAGTGGGAGCTACACGCTTTGCCTGCTCGACCGCCTGAACCATAAGAGGACTCGAGGCCACCACGTCGTTGAAAGTGTACTTCGCCTCAAGCTGGCGCACGATCTTCTTCATACGTTCGAGCTCCTCGGTAAGCCGTATTATCTCAGATACGTCGTGGATAACCCCGACGCTGCCTTTGAGCTCGTTGTCTACTATGACGGGAGCCACCGTCACAACAACCTGGCGCTTCATGGGGCCGACTTTCATGGGGACGTTTTTCACGGGTTTCCTCGTCTTTAAGACCTGCATGTGCATACTTTCTCCTTCGGCGATATCGACCGTGGCTGGCTTGCCCAGGACATCCTTCTCGGTCAAACCCGTGAGCCTTGTGTAGGCGGGGTTTATCAGAAGGCCGTTTCCGTTAGCGTCCACCACCGAAATTGCATCTTGGGTAGCGTTGATTATGGCCGAAAGGAGCGTCTGTACCTGCTTCAAATTGGTGATCTCTTCGGCCAGGTGTTTCATCTCCGTAATGTCTCTGAAAACCGCCACTGCGCCCACCACATTCCCTTCTGAGTCTTTTACCGGGACCCTATTGGTGATGATGGTGGTACTCCCGATATCCTGCTTCTGGTTGATCTCGGCGATCCCGGTAGAAAGGACATGGTCGAGCCTGGTATTCGGGATAACTTCGCGGATGTGTTTGCCTATGACCTCTTCGGCCTTTTTGTTGATGAGCTTTTCGGCGGAAGGATTGAAGACAAATACTTTGCAATCTTTATCGACGGCCACGATAGCATCGTGAGTGGAATTGAGGATTAGATCTAGAAGCTGCATCCTCGCAAGGTCCTGCAAACAGAACACCCCCGCTCTGTAGAAATTCTACAGGGTGGGGCAGAAGATCCTTTTTTCGCGTGCCGGGTGTTACGCTCCTAATCTCAAGCGGTCTGCAACCATGGCGATAAACTCAGAGTTAGTAGGCTTCCCTTTTTCCTGGTTAATCGTATGCCCGAACATCTTCTCTATGTATTCGACATTTCCTCTATCCCACGCCACTTCTATGGCATGCCGGATCGCACGTTCGACGCGGCTGGGGGTAGTCGAATATTTTGCGGCTATGGCAGGGTACAATTCCTTGGTGATTTTGGACAAAAGGTCTACCCTGTCTACCACCATCACGATGGCATCTCTGAGATACAGGTATCCCTTTATATGAGCGGGAATCCCCAGTTCGTGCATGATCATGGTGACTTTGGCATCTTGATTCTTCTCTTTATCCCTCACAACAGGTGGCTTTGGCGGAAGAGTCTTACCGAGGAACAGCTGGCGCAACCGTTCAGTGAGAATGTCCAGGTCGAAGGGTTTGAGGATATAGTAATCGGCCCCCAGCTCCAGGACCCTGTGAGTGATGGATTCTTGACCGAAAGCCGTGAGCATGACGACTTTGGGGCGCTTTGAAGCCTCAATGCCAGACATGCGTTCTAGAACGCCAATGCCATCGAGATATGGCATTATTATGTCGAGAACGACTATGTCCGGGGAAACCTCATCGATAAGTTCCAGGGCTTCGAGCCCGTTGTACGCAACCCCCACCACATCCATGTCATCTTGTTTCCCGAGATACTCCTGGAGCAGGTTGACGAATTCTTTGTTATCGTCTGCGATCAGTACCCGAATTTTCTGCATAACTCGTAACTCCCCTCCCTATGTCTGGATCTACGTAGCAGTAATTCCGTCTTCTGACAGTCGCTACCAGCTATTGTATATAGGTTCGGCACATTTGACAAGAACCCTTCTCAGCTTTCGATTCGGTGCACCGATACGCTGATTTAGGCAATCATCTGGCTACGGGGCAGTCACTTCCAAGCACTTACACGGAAACTCGCTGAACGCCGCCACTGCACCGGTCCGGGATGCGCCGGGCAGTATGTGTGCCTCTTGGGCCATCCATTCGGCGAAAGTACCGTAGCCCCGCGCCGGATCGTTCACGAGCACGTGAGTGATGGCGCCTACAAGGCAGCCATCCTGGATTATGGGACTTCCGCTCATCCCCTGGACTATGCCCCCGGTCATCTTCAAGAGTCGGGGATCGGTTATCTTCACGAGAAAACCTTTGGATGAGAAGCCAGTGCCTGAAAATACCTGCTCTATTTCGATGGAGAACCGCTCGACGGTCCGCCCGTTCACCGTTGTCAGCATTTCAGCCGGCCCTTTCTTCACCTGGCTCTGAAAGCCGAGAGGGATCGGATCGGGGTAGAACGGGTTGACAAGACCAGTCTCGAGGACTCCAGATATACCGCAGGGACCATTTTTCATGATGTTACCGATGACGTCCTCTCCCTGGATGAATATGCCGAGAACCTCACCGGGTTCTCCCTTTTTGCTGGGCTGGACCCCGGTGACGGTGGCCCGCACTATTTGCCCCTCTTTCATGGAAACAGGCTTCCGGGAGTCTCCTTCGGCGATCACGTGGCCCAGCGCCGCGTAGAGACCCGAGTTTTTTTCGTAGAACGTGAGCGTACCTACCCCCGCCAGGGAATCTTTTACAAGAAGACCCAACCTGAACCCACCGTCCTTGTGACGCACGGGCCAAAGGACCTTCTTCACGACGGACCCATCCGCCTTCTCGACCAAAAGTTCGACCCACTTTCCTTCTTTCCCCGCACCGTCAATGGCGAGAGCCAGCTCGTCCTTGCTCCGGATTCGCCTGTCTCCGACCGAGAGTATCACGTCGCCCACCTCGATCCCGGCATTTCTGGCAGGCCATACTTCCCTGCCGTCTATAGTCTCCACGGGCGAGATCCCTGTGACTACAAGGCCGGAGCTTCGAAGTATGACGCCTATAGAGTGACCGCCGGGAACCACCATTAGCGGTTCCTCTACCACCAGCGACACTTTTCGCAAAGGGATGAGGCCAAACAGCCTGAACTCGACCGAGAACTCTCCTGGCCTCGCGGTATCCATCGTAAGCCGCGTGGGGATCTTCCCCCAGGGGTGCTTCTCGAGAGATGCAGCGTTGCTGGAATATACCGAAACCACAGGGAAACCAGTATCTATGATAAAGGGCTGCCCCGTCGTAACCGTGATGGCGTCAGGGTAAGAAAAAGCAAGGCGAAAAGAATCGGAACCTACGACGGCGAGGACGACCAGGCTTATGACGATCCCCAGCGTCTTTCTTCTGCGCGGGTTCAAGAGAGGCTCACCCCCAATGCGGCTTTCACAGGTATTAAGGTTTACCGTAAGTGGGGGTTTTATAACGAGGACCGCTCCCTAATCTGTGACCAGGAGGATCAGCGGCTCACTGGGTTTTCGTCGGGGCAGACCGGGCTTTCTGAGCTTCCTTGTACTTCTGGGCCGAAAGCAAAAGTTCCCTTCCGTGTTCGAGCGATATTTCCATGTCAGTGCCGCTCAGCATCCTGGAAATCTCCCTGACCCGTCTTTCTCCTTCTACCAGTTCCACTTTGGCAAAAGTCCTGCCGTCTTTTTCAAACTTTGACACCACGTAGTGGTTGTCAGCCATCGCCGCTATGGATGCCAGGTGGGTGACGCAGAGAACCTGGTGGGTGCGAGATAAGTCCCAGAGCTTTTCGGCGATGGCTTGTCCCGCCTTACCGCCGACTCCGGCGTCGATCTCATCGAATATCAGGACAGGAACGGGGTCCGATTCTTCCAGGTACGACTTTATAGCCAGCATGAGCCTGGAAAGTTCGCCTCCCGACGCCACCTTGTGTAGGGGCATCGGGATTTCGCCGGGGTTTGCCGAGAAGAGGAAACTCACTCTGTCAAAGCCATCAGGGAATACTCTCACCTTCTCACCGCCGGCACAAATGCCATTAGGATCCGGTTCCCTCTCCACCCTGACGATGAACCTTGCTCCCGGCATACCGAGGTCTTCCAGGGTCTTTGATACAGTCCTCTCCATGTGTGAGGCAATCTCTTTTCTCCGGTCCGAGAGCTTCTGACCGGTGGATACCATCTGAGCCTCGACATCCCGAAGTTTTCGATCTAGGCTTTCCAGGATCTCGTCAGCCCGGATAAGGGTGTCAAGCTTTTTCTTGGCCTGAGCACCATATTCCAGGACCTTTTCGACGTTCCCGCCATACTTGGACTTAAGTCTTTCGAGGAGGTCCAGGCGTTCCTCGACCTCTTTAAGCCTCCTCGGGTCGAGAGTGAGCTTTTTCTCGTAGGCACGAATGGCATCGAGAGCAGACTCCAGGCTGAACATCACCTGGTCCAGGGCCTCACAAACTTTCTCCGCCGAAGGGTCGGTAGATGCCACCTTCTTGAACAAGGAAATGGCAACACCCAGCAATTCGAATACGGGAGGAACTCCCGGTTCTCCCGAGTATAGTTTGCGGTACGCCTCGCGGGTGAGCTCCATGAGCCTTTTCTGAGACGACAAGATAAGGTGCTCTTGCCGGAGAACTTCTTCCTCTCCCGGCTTTAGCCTCGACCTATCTATCTCCTCAACCTGAAATGACAGAAGGTCTATCTCCCTTTTTCGCGTGTCTGCGTCCTTCCTGAGATCTTGCATCTCCCTGAGTATGGCCTGTCTTTCCTCAAAAAGCCGCGCAAACTCGGATTTTGCTGGTTCCACAAGGTCTCTTCTCATACCGTCGAGTATGCGGAGATAGTTTTGCGGCCGGAGCAACGAATGATGTTCCTGCTGTCCGTGGATGTCCACAAGGCGGCTGCCGAGGGATTGAGCCATCGCCATGGTGGCGATCCGCCCATTTATCCGCAGGTAAGACCTTTCCTGAAGGACATCTCGCTGGATCGAGATTTCCGCGCTATCGCCGAGATACTCCCGGAGTTCCCCGTCGTCTTTCCCCGGAATGACGAGAAGGTCCAGGGTCGCCCGTTCTTCACCGGTCCTTATGACATCGCTGGAGGTCCTGTATCCGAGGCACGCCATGACCGCGTCGATTATCATGGACTTGCCCGCACCGGTCTCGCCCGTGAATACAGAAAGCCCCGGTCTCAGCTCCAGCTCGACATCCTGAAATATACCGAAATTTCGAATCCGCAGGTACGAAAGCATGGTAGGTCACAATCCCGCCATCTTCCTGAGGGTCTCGAGCACCTCGGAGGCAGGCACCCCTTCTTTGACTACTACGAGCACCGCATTGTCACCTGCCACCGTACCGAGTATCCCATTGAGTTTTAGCCCGTCTATGGCTTCACCGACAGCCGACGCCGTCCCGGAAATAGTCTTGACCAGGATGATGTTCTGGGACCTGTCCATATCCACACAACAGTCGGCGAATAACCTGTGAAACCTCTCCCTGTACACGAGAGAGGGGTCCCCCGGCATCAGGGCATACTTGTACCTGCCGTCCCCTGTGGGCACCCTAACAAGGTTCAGTTCCTTGATGTCCCTGGATATGGTGGCCTGGGTAACTTTGATTCCCTCTTTCGCCAAAAGCTCGCAAAGCTCGTCCTGGCTGGTGATGATATTATGCGATACAAGCTCGATTATCCTCATCTGTCTTTTGGCCTTCATCGGAAAGACTCCCCCTTGCGCACGTATCGTTTCCCAACCAGTACCCTGCCGGCCTCACCTTGGCAGCCTGTCCGCTCCTTCTTTCAGTTTCTTCCGAAGCACGTCATAAAACGACCAGCCTTTGCACCGAAGTAGGACCACTTTGAACTCTGACTTTTCGACTACCACTCTGTCTTTCTTTTCAAGTGGAAAGAATTCCTGCCCATCCAGGGACAACATGGTAGACTGGCTGGGAACAGCCACCTCGATCTCGCAGGACTCGGATGACGGCACTACGATAGATCTGGAATAGAGCGTGTGAGGGCAAATGGGCGTGACGAGAAGAGCTTCTATGTGGGGAGCGAGAAGAGGGCCGCCCGCCGAAAGAGAGTAGGCAGTAGACCCGGTGGGGGTCGAGACGATTATCCCGTCGGCGAAATACGTATCGACATCCTTGCCCGATACTTTAAGGGAAAAGGCGTTTAGCCTGCCGTAGGGCCCCTTGGTCACGCATGCCTCGTTCAGCGCAATGCTCTTGAAGACGGTCTTTCCATTTCTTTCAACCCTGGCCGACAGCATTAGTCTTTCATCCTTTTGACCCTCACCTGCCAAAAAGGACGGGAGCGTCTCTAAAAGACTCTCTTCTTCAAGCTCTGTCAAAAACCCGAAATGGCCGAGGTTAACCCCTAAAAGCGGTACGCCCTCAGGTCCCAGGCGCCTCGCCGCTCCCAGAAGAGTACCGTCACCTCCTAGAACCACCGCAAACAGTACCCGGGTTTTCCACTCTTCGATACGGAGACCGCTGTCGCTCAAACCCAAGGCCTGGGCAGTGCACGTCGGAAGATATCCAGCGTACCCCCGTCCTGATAGCCACCGCAGAAGCTCCCTGGTCAGCCCGGGGCTTTCTTCCTTGTCCAGATTGGGTATTATGCCGATCCCTTTTTTCAATTGCCGCTAGCCCCGTTTCGTGTAGAGTATGGTTCTCACCTTTTCGACTATACCTGCGGCATCCAGACCGTATATGCGCCTTACCTCCTGCTGGGAACCGTGTTCGATGAACTTTCCGGGCAAGGTCACTTTGAAGACACCTCTTCCTCCCTTACCTTCCCCGTAAACGAGATCGAGGACAGCCTCGCCGAACCCGCCTTCCTGCGCGTTCTCTTCCAGCACCAAAATAGGTGCTCTCGTTGCTAGATCCAGGATCGTGCGGGCATCCAGCGGTTTTGCAAACCGCGCGTTGACGACCCCACATGATATCCCTTCGGCCTCGAGGATCCTCTTAGCCTGGAGAGCCGGTGAAACCATGCTCCCGAGGGCAACGAGATTTATGTCCTCGCCCACCGCTAAAACTTCGGCCTGTCCTGGAGAGATCAGCGTGGGATTCTCCATGGCGTCTTCGAAAGGCACGCCTTCGGCAGGACCTCTAGGGTACCTTATGGCCACAGGTCCCGGAATCTTCAAGGCCGTGTAAAGCATGTCCACGAGTTCCCTCTCATCCTTAGGCGCCATGATCGTTATCCCCGGCACCGGCCGAAGGTAACTTACGTCAAACTGACCTTGATGAGTTTCTCCGTCCTCACCGACAATACCTGCGCGGTCTATGGCAAAAACGACTTTCAGTCCCTGGAGGCAAACATCTTCGATTATCTGGTCGTATGCCCTTTGGAGGAAAGTCGAATATATGGCCACCACCGGGATGAGCCCACCCTGGGAAAGGCCAGCCGCGAAAGTAACGGCGTGGCCCTCGGCGATACCCACGTCAAAAAACCTCTCGGGAAACCTCTCTTTAAAGGGATTAAGCCCGGTGCCGTCAGCCATGGCGGCAGTGATGGCAACTATCCTTTCGTCCTTTTCCGCGAATCGCAAAAGGGCGGTCCCGAACACTTTGGACCATGTAGGGACGCTTGACATTGAGAGAAACTCACCGGTGTTAGGATCAAAAGGTCCTGGCCCGTGGAATTTTTCCGGTTGCTCCCGGGCGGGAGGGTAACCCCTGCCTTTTTCTGTGACCGTGTGGATGAGAACGGGCTCTTCCATATGCTTGGCTTCTTCAAGCACCCTTTTCAACCCCTCGATGTCGTGGCCGTTGATGGGACCGTAGTACCTGAAACCCAGTGCCTCGAACCAGGCTTCGGGGAAAAGGAAGTACTTGAGACCTCCCTTGAAGCGCCGGAGCCAGGCAATCGTGCGCGGCCCCACGTTCGGCATTCGGTCGAGGATTCTCTCTACCGCCGCCTTTGTAGACCGGTACGCCGGCGCCAGCCTCAGTAGCGTTAGATATTGGGCTATCCCGCCTACATTTTTGGAAATAGACATGGAGTTATCGTTGACGACCACGATGAGACGGGTCTTTATCTCTCCGGCGTTGTTCAGGCCCTCGTAAGCGAGTCCCGCGGTGAGGGCCCCGTCTCCGATCACCGCGACCACGTTATAGTCTTCGCCGCTCAAGTCCCGCGCCCGCGCCAGCCCCAGGGCATAAGAGATCGAACCCGAAGAGTGACCGGTGTCGTATACATCATAGACGCTTTCTTGCCTTTTCGGGTAACCCGAGATCCCTCCCAGCTTGCGCAAAGTATCGAACCTCTCGTACCTTCCCGTGATGATTTTGTGAGCGTAAGTCTGGTGTCCCACGTCCCATACAATTTTATCTCTGGGAGTATCAAAGACGCTGTGAAGGGCCAGGGTCAATTCGACGGTTCCCAGGGAGGCTCCGAGGTGACCCCCGTTTTTCGAGACTGTCTCAATTATTTTTGCTCTTATCATTTCGGCGAGACGGTAAAGTTCTTTCGTCGAAAGGCGCCTTATGTCTTCGGGAGACTTGATATCCTCCAGGCGTAAATCCATGTTTTTAACCTCCCCGCCTTCTCAATACCCGGGAGAAAAAGTACCTCACTTTTCCCAGAAAGAGCACGATCGATTCTGCATGTCCGAGAGCCAGAGGCTTAAACACAGCTTTACCTCCTACGCTCAAGAAGGAAGCCAGTCCCACACCCAGGCTGGTCAGAAGCACCAGGCTGACACCGGGAAGAAGGTGCCTGAACCTGTAAACCGTGGCCACAGCCAGAGCCCCGGAAAGAGTGGCCGCCACATCTCCCATTACGTCATTGAAGACGGAAGAGACTTTCGAAGCGTTCCTGATGAACCACAGGGATTCGCGGGCTCCCCTCACCTTCCTTGAGGCCATTGAAAGGATCGACTCTTCCTTGGCCCGGGCGCTCGCCAGGCCTATCCCGTCGGAGATGATGCCCAGAAAGACCACTGCGAAAAACAGGGGGATACCGACCTCAAGAGGGATATTCTCGGTGATTTTCTCAAGAAAAGCATTCATGCTCGAGCTCAGGAAGAATGCCCCGAGCCCTAGCCAGAGTCCCTGGAGTATGTACGCGCTCTTATTGGATTTCCTGCTTTTACCCATTAAAGGTACTCTCTCCTGCTAGGGGCAGTGCCTGCGGTAAATCTTGTGACTTAGGTCCAGCAGGATTTCCCGGCAGCCAACCCCGGCTTACGCCGAAAGGCGGTTCCCCTTTAAGGCTACCCTATCTCGTCGCCGAAGATAGCGCTGGATCACCACTTAGTACACACCGCAATCCCGCAGGCACCTCTCTTCAGAGAACAGCCTAGGAGATTTCCTCAAAGGCCCCCGCTCCTAGTCTCTTTTGCAGCCGGGTTTTCAGGAGGAACCTTCCCACCCGGCCACTCAAGACAGGCCTTTCCTCCCCACCGGGAGGAACCTACCGTTGAAGCCCCACCGCGCAGGGCTTCCGCGAAAAAAGGGTCTCATCGAAAAACTTATCGAGCCTGCATGCCATTGCAGGTTCCCCTTTTTTCCTTCTCCCTTCCGGAGCCGGAAGCTGGGCGCATCCAGCCCCGGAAGGGCGAAACCGGTAAAGGCCACGACGGATTTTTAGCCCCGCCCTTGAAGCGGGTAGGCCTACTAGGATACTGCGCCCACCGGAGAGATTGCGAGAACATATTATACGGGAAAGATCCCCGTTCATTCAACCAGGATACCGCGGCGTAAACTTTCGAGGTTTTGAGCATAACGTCGGGAAAGCCCACGGAGGAACCAGACGCTTTCACCGAGGGCTGATATGGCACCGAGACTCTCTTGGAGGGCTTGCCCCGCCTCTTTGAACACTTCCTCGATGGAAGATTCCTTCACAAGCGTATCTTTGGTTTCCTCTTTACCGGCTTTGCGGCTATCTTCCAGGTCATCTATAATCTGGTATGCGTAACCGAAATCGCACCCCCACCTGGAGACAGATTCCACAACTTCCCGAGGAGCGCCCCACAGCATCGCACCAGCCTCTGCCGAAGCTTGGAAAAGGGCGCCCGTCTTCAGCCGGTACATTCTCGTTACCGATTCCTTCCCGCTTTTCTTGCCTTCGAGTTGGAGGTCGAGCACCTGTCCCCCCACCATCCCGCCGATCCCGGCAGCCCGGGCTATGCTTCTGGCTGCCTGTGTGACACAGCGGGGATCAACTCCGCGGGCCGAAAGCATGACCTCAAAAGCCAGTGTCAAGAGGGCATCGCCGCACAAAAGCGCCATCGCCTCACCGAACCTTTTGTGGCAGGTGAGCCGTCCCCGCCTGTATTCGTCGTTGTCCATGCAGGGGAGGTCATCATGCACGAGGGAGTAGGCGTGGATCATTTCGAGCCCGAGGGCAAAAGGAAGTGCCTGTTCTTTCGAACCGCCGAGTCCCTCATAGATCGACAGGAGGGTTACGCCTCGAAGTCTCTTGCCCCCCCAAAGAGAATAATCCATAACCTCCTTGAGTTCCGAAATCTCGCAAGGGTAATCCTTTACCGTCTCTTCCAGGGCGCGGTCTATCAACCGGCGGGTGCTTTCAAGGTACTCCTCGAAATCCGCTCGCATTCCACCTTCGATTCCTTTCTCGGCCAGGTGCCTTCGACCAGTTTATTAAATCGCTTCAGCGGTCGCTGGAAGCCGTCTCCTCAGTTCCCAAGATCTCCTGGATCCTCCGTTCAGCCCGGTCCAGGATCCCTTCAAGTTGTCTGGCTAGCCGGATCCCTTCTTCAAACTTTTTCAGAGACTCCTCTAGGGACAGTTCCCCGCTTTCAAGCGCCTTCACGATTTCTTCAAGTTTCTTCAAGCTCTTGGCAAAATCTATCTCTTCCCCGGCATCCTGGTCCAAAGGCGCGAAATCTTCAAGACGTTTTTCAGGTTGAGCGCTCATTCTCGTCCCACCTCCTCAGGAGGTACGCTTTCTTCTACGAGACAAAGCAGAGAGCCTTTGTGGAGAGTAAGGTTGACCCTCGTCCCGGGTGGAGCTTCTTCATGACCACGTATGACTACCAGGTCCGGGATCCTCCTGGCCACGGCGTAGCCACGGGACAAAATCTTTAACGGGCTCAGCGCGTCCATTTTAGCAACACATGAACCGAACCTGAGCTTTTCTTTTTCTATAATGGACTTTATATCGTCCTCCAGGTCCTTGCGCAGCCTCAAAAGGGATTCTTTCGCGGTCAAAAGGTACCAGTCGGGTCGCTCCAGCGAAGGTCTAGATCTCAAATCTAGAAGTCTTTTACGGAAATCTTCCAGCATTGAGCGCAAACGATCGGTGGCCCGCCTGACAAGCACCTCCACGTCGGCTTTGAGCCCAGACGCGAGGGGCACCGCCATCTCCGCGGCAGCCGATGGCGTCGGCGCGCGGACATCGGCCACGAGATCCGCTATTGTCACGTCGCGCTCGTGCCCCACCGCCGACACAACCGGGACCCTGGACGCGTAGATTGCCCGCGCCACTATCTCGTCGTTGAACACAAAAAGGTCCTCTTGGGAGCCTCCACCCCGCCCAACTATTATCACGTCCACGCCGGGAACCTTGTTCAAAATGGCTATCCCCCTGGCTATCTCCTGAGGGGCACCCTCGCCCTGGACTTTGGTGTCCGCTACCACGAACTGAACCCCCGGGTACCGGCGTCTCCCTACGGATATGATGTCCTTTATGGCAGCTCCCCTTAGGGAAGTAACGACGCCGATTTTTCGGGGAAACAAAGGAAGAGGCCTTTTTCGTTCCGCGGCGAATAGTCCTTCTTTTTCAAGTTTCTCTTTGAGCTTCTCAAGGGCAGCGTAGAGAGCTCCCAGCCCCGAGGGTTCCATGTAGGTTGCGTATACCTGGTACACTCCATCCCGTTCGAAGACGGAGACGCTTCCCGCGACTATGACCTCCATGCCTTCTTCGGGTACAAAAGAAAGGCGGCTTGCATCGCTTCGCCACATTACCGCCTTGACGCTGCATTTTTCGTCCTTGAGAGTGAAATAGAGGTGACCTTGGTAATCCCGGAGGTTTGCTATCTCTCCGCGTACCAGTACCTGCCGCAGCAATTCATCCTGCCACAGGACCTTCTTGACGTAAGCGTTGAGCTGGCTCACCGTTAAAGCTCTTCCCGGGTCCAGCAACTCGAGGTCACCTCTTGCGAATCACATCATGTTAAGACTTACCACTTACCAGCCTTGGGCGCCGCTTGAAATATACTCGTGAATGTCTTTAGCAGCCTGCTTTCCCGCGCCCATAGCCAGGATAACGGTAGCCGAACCCGTGACCGCGTCACCGCCTGCCCAAACCCTGGGCCTAGTGGTCCGCCCGGTCTTCTCATCGGCGATGAGCCCTCCCCACGGGTGAGCCTTGAGCCCTTCTGTGGTCTGGGCCAGTATCGGGTTGGGCGAGGTGCCAAGCGCCATGATGACCGTGTCCGCCTCTATCACAAACTCCGAACCGGGAATTGGTATGGGGCGCCGGCGTCCGGATTTGTCGGGTTCGCCCAGCTGCATCTTGATGCACTCGACCCCAGTGACCCAGCCTTTGTCGTCTCCCAGGATCCTCACGGGATTCGTCAGGAAGTGGAACTCGACTCCTTCCTCCTCGGCGTTCAGGACTTCCTCGGCCCTGGCCGGCATCTCCTCGCGGCCGCGCCTGTAGAGGATCATGGCCTTCTCCGCACCGAGGCGGAGAGCGCACCTCACGGCATCCATGGCCACGTTCCCAGCACCAACGACGGCGACCCGTTTCCCCCTCTTTATCGGGGTGTCAAACTCGGGAAACTCGTACGCCTTCATTAGGTTTATACGTGTTAAAAACTCATTGGCCGAATAGACGCCGTTCAGGTTTTCCCCGGGGATATGCATGAACATGGGAAGTCCCGCTCCCGAACCCACGAAAACAGCCTCGTACCCATCGTGGAAAAGGTCGTCTATTGTCAGGGTCCGGCCAATGACCACGCTGGTCTCGATCTTCACTCCGAGGCTCTTCACGTATTCGACTTCCCTTCTGACTACATCTTTGGGAAGACGGAATTCGGGTATGCCGTAAATCAGCACTCCGCCGGGAGCGTGGAGTGACTCGAAGATCGTCACCTGGTAACCCAGCCTGGCGAGATCAGCCGCGCAGGTAAGTCCCGCCGGGCCGGAACCTACGACGGCGACCCTATGGCCGTTCGGCTCGGCTTTTCTGACCTCGGACTTACCGTGCGAGTGTTCCCAGTCAGCCACAAACCTCTCCAGTCTCCCTATGGCAACCGGCTGCCCCCTTCTCGCCAGGACGCACTTGGCCTCGCACTGGTGCTCCTGGGGGCACACTCTCCCGCAAATGGCCGGGAGGTTGTTGGTTTCTTTGATTTTATCGATGGCTTCCTGGTACTTCTTTTCCTTCAGAAGTTTTATGAACTCAGGTATCTTGACCGCCACAGGGCAGCCCGTCATGCAAGTAGGGTTTTTGCACTGTAGGCACCGAGAAGCCTCGTTGAGAGCCATCTCTTCGGTGTAACCCAGGGCAACCTGGGAGAAGTTCTTTATCCTCTCCTTCGGATCCTGTACGGGCATTTCAGTTCTTTCTTTGATGGGCATTACCGGACACCTCCGCAGTTGGGGCAACGTTCGTTGGCGACTTTCTCTTCGTCCCTGTACATGTTGACCCGTCTCCAGGCTTCCTGCCAGTCAATCAGATGCCCGTCGAACATGGGACCGTCGACGCAGCAGAATTTGGTTTCACCGCCGACTGTCACGCGGCAGGCCCCGCACATCCCTGTACCGTCAACCATGATCGGGTTCATCGAAACCCAGGTCTTTATCTTGTAGGGTCTCGTTACTTCGCACGTGGCTCTCATCATAGGTATGGGCCCTACGGCGATGACCTCGTCCATTTGGACCCCATTTTCAATGAGCTCTTTCAGCTTGTCCGAGACAAAACCGTGGAAACCACGACTTCCGTCATCGGTACATATGTGAAGCTCATCCGAACAGGCGCTCATCTCTTCCTCGAGTATCAAGAGGTCTTTCGAACGGGCGCCTATTATGCTGATGACTTTGACTCCGCGTTTGTGCATTTCCTTGCATTTAGGGAGAATCGGCGCAACTCCCACTCCGCCACCCACCGCTACGACTGTACCCTTCTCGGGCAGCTCGGCGGGTACGCCAAGTGGACCCACAAGGTCGAGGATGGAATCGTTGACCTCAAGACGGCCCAGGAGCCGCGTAGTGAGACCAACCTCTTGAAACACGAGAGTGATGGTCCCTTTCTCCCTGTCATAGTCCGCGATGGTCAGGGGGATCCTTTCTCCGTTCTCCCGCACCCGCAAGATGATGAATTGCCCGGGTTGGGCCTTTCTCGCGACGTAGGGAGCGTTGACCACGATCTTCTTGGTCACAGGAGTCAAAACCGTCTTCTCAAGTATCTCGTTCATCCACCCGTCCTCCCGTTATCTCCACTTCAAACTGATGAAGGGGTCATTACCCCTTCATTTTAACCCTTTTCTCTTATCCCTGCACAGCCCATTTTCCCGAAAATGGCAACGAGAAGACCGTTTATGAACCTGGGCGAGGCGTGGCTCGAGAACTCTTTGGCCAGCTCTACTGCCTCGTCCAGGACCACTTCTATAGGTGCCCCTTTGACGTACGCCCCTTCCGCCACAGCTAGTCTCATGATGGAAAGGTCGACTCGGGGCATCCTAGATAACGGCCAACCCTCGGAAACTTCCTCAATAGCTTGGTCGATGGCAGTCACATTGCGGACTGCCTCCCTGACAAGCCTTTCCGCGTAATCGGCATTGGCGGCGAGGCTCCGAGGTTCAGCGCCTTCTGAAGACAATTCATGCAAAAGATATGCCAATGCGTCCTCGGGATCCAGTTTCCCCACTTCCCAACAAAAAAGGGCCGATAACGCCAGTATTCTCGCATCGTGCCTGGTAATTCTCTTGGACGTCAATGGAAATCAGGCCTTCCTGGAAGTTTCTCTTCCAGGAACTCCTTTAACCCCTTTCCTTCATCATCGCTCCACTTGCCAATAGCATACCCCAACCAAGTGGCTAAACCAAGCACGAGGGTCTTCCAGAACCCGAGGGTTATGAGGGCGACGCCGAAAAGAAAACCTAGGAAGGTGCCCAGGCTCTTTCCGGGGTGTTCTCTCACGTAGGCCATGATCCTGTCGATCACCCCTTTACCCATGAAAGGCACCTCCTAACGCCTCGCTTCGAGCGCGATGTCGGAGACTGATACTTTGACCGATTCGACGTTCACTCCGACTATGTCACGCACATAGGAAGTAACGGCCTTTTGAACCTTGTCCGCGAGGTCGGGCAGGTTGGCATCTACGGCCACTTTAAGCTCCAGCGACACGACAAGTCCCTGGTCTCCCGTCCTGACGCTAGCTTTCACCTCTCTGACTCCCGGTGTCCTCGACGCCACTCGTGACACCAGGCTCTTCACGGCAACAAGGGAGATCCGGACTTCTCCCATGCCCGTATCATGTACCAGCGCCTGGACCGGTTTCCGCTGAAAGGCGAAATATATGAACCTGAGGCTAGCCAAAAGCAAAAAACCCGATATGACCCCTACAGCAGTCCTTCCTCCAGGAATCTCAATAGCCTCCAAGATTCTGTCAAGGGGCCTCCTCCATCCGAGGCTCACGAGAAGCGAAAAAAACGACACCAGCGTGAGGGCAAACGCGTAAAGAGTCAAGACTATCTTATCTACTATCCCCACAGAACCACCTCTTTTGCTCAAACGTCTGATTCGGACTTGCCCTGTTCCTGGAAGGTCACTCCCTGTATGTGGATGTTCACCTGGGAAACTTTGAGATCGGTCATCCCCTCGACAGACCTCTTGACGCTTTCCTGGACTTTATAGGCAACTTCGGGGATCCTGGCCCCGTACTTGATGTTGAGGTAAAGATCGAGGACTACGTCTTTTTCGTTGGTGGTAACCCTCACCCCGCGAGCGACGTTTTTCCTGCCAAGGATCGCGCCGAGATCTCCTACAAGGTTCCCCGACATGGCAGCCACGCCCTGCACCTGGGAAGCAGCTACGCTCGCTATGGCAGCTATGACCTCATCGGATATCTTTACCTCGGAATCTTGTGGCCTTTCGATACCATAATCGTTTTTATCCGGCACTTTCCGTGCCTCCTTGGGAACTCTTCTACCGACGATTATACAGACTATTCCAGCAAACTGACAATCCCTGAAAATCCCCGCCCGGCAAGGAGAGTGTGCGGGCCGGCCCATCACGGCGCGGGGATGATGGTGATGTTCTGAAGCCCAACCTTTGCTATCCTTCTCACCACGTCTCCGATGGCAGCAGCGTCGGTTTCGTTCAGTTTCGAAGTCTTCACCACAACCGTACACGAGTCGCCTGACAGGAACGCCAGGCTGTCCCAGCCCTTGGCTTTGAGAATCCCTTCAATTTTGAGTTCCTTCCCCATAGCATCCACCAGAGCGAGGTAGTGGAGGTGGGCTTCTTCACGCACCGAGGGAGAGGCCTTTTCATCCTCCATCACCTTCTTGATGAGATCCATCTGCTCTTTCTGGATCTTTTCCCGGGAAATCTTGAACTCTGCGAAAAAGTCTCCCTTTGCACCTTCAGGCGCATTCTGCGCGGAAGTCGTGATGGAGCCCGTTTTCCCGGCCGGTTCGTAGAAGAATTCGGGCTTTCTTGAACTTACGTAGTATAAGAGCAACGCCAAAATCAGAAGGAAACTCAAAGTCTGCCAGATCTCACGCCTGGCCTTTTTGGTCATTTCCTTGCTCTTTTCAAGTGATTCGAGTACAGACGGCGACTTCATGTCATTTACCTCCCTGCATCGGCAGCACTTCAATCTTGTAGATGGGTAGGTTGAGGAGGACCTGGACAGCTCTGTAGATGTTCTCCTTGACCTCGGGCGAACGAGCCCCTTCAGCCACTACAACGCATCCGGCGACTTTCGGCGCCGTAACCTTTTCTAAGACGGGGCTTTCTCCTGAGGTCCCGGAACGGCTCATCACCGGCTGGGCAGTCTCATTCTCATTTACCGTGTCTCTTTTCTCTCCCTGACCTGTCACCTCTGATTGGGAGTTTTTCGACTTCGTCACGTTCATGGCAAAATGGGTCTGGGGACCTGTCTCAAGTTTGACGGATGCCTTTACCCTGCCTGCGCCCGCTATCGCGGAAACAACCTTTTCGACTTCTCTGGCCAGAGCGGTTTCGTAACTCTGGAAGTCCGGTACTCCCCCCTCACGCGGGAGGTCCGCTGGCTTTCTGGGTTCCGTGAGGGCGTTTCCGATGATAAGAAGACAGATCCCCAGGATGCCGACAAGTAAAAGCCTCAAGTACTCTGGTTTCAGAATCCCGGAAACGTTTAAGGTTCTCACGTCGATTTCACCTCCACTATGCCTGACTTTCATGCTCTTTTCGCTGGCACAAAAGGTGCCGCTTTCACCTCCCTGACCTTGCCGGGACTGGTCTTTCCCCTTGTGGAACTTCATCCGCCTCCCGCAACTTCAAGGGCAACCCTATCCGGCGGTATGTTGAGATAAGCGCCGGTCACCTCACGAAATCTCCGGGCCTCCTCTTCGGTCAGGTCTCGCCCGAGAACCACCTTCACGGCCCCGACCCTGAAACCAGGTGCAGACCCGGTGACAACAACCTCAACGTCACGGATGGCAATGCCCGCTCCTTGTCCGACCTCTCTGACCCTTCTCTCGACCTCGGCCACGTAGAACCGTTCGAGGGAAGCGGTGTAAGACCCGGAGACGTAAGAGCCAGAGCTAACAGTTGTCTCGATAGGACGGGGCATGAGGTGGAATAAGGGGGCCAGCACGCACAGGAGCATCAGCATCTCCACGACGAATCTGGCCTGCCTCTGCATCGTCTTGGGGACTATAAGGAGGACCGCGGAGGAAAACACGGCAAGAAGATAGACCGACCGCGCCCATTCCTTGATCGCTTCCAACGGTGCTTCCCCCTTCAATAAGTCCTGACAGCGGATGACACCAGCGAAAGACATATTATGAACACGAAGGCCGTGACGAACACCGAAACAGCCAAAAACGTTATGCCGTCTGACATGCATCTCAACGACTTTTTAACCTCTTGTCCGCACAGGGGCCCCAGGACACTAAAGGCGATTTTCCACGCAAAAAGACACGACAGCATCCTGAGAAGCGGGGAGAAGACGGCTCCTAGGATAACCAGGCTTCCAGCTATGCCCAGGGCCGACTTCAGGGAGAACAGCGAATGGAAGAACATATCCATGGTGTCTCCCACCATCTTTCCGGCCACAGGGATAAACGTGGAGCTCACGTACTTGGCGGTCCTGAGAGCCACACCGTCGGCCACTCCCGCCGCCGCCCTCTGCCCGACAACCACACCGACGAAGCAAGACATCAGCACTCCTATGCCCAGAAAAGCCACCTGTCTCAAGAGTTCGGCCACTCCCGTTACCCTGTCACTCCCGCCCACATTTCCCGCCATGTCAACTGCTATGGAGGTATAGATTAGCGGGAATCCCACGTCCAGCACAAAAATGCTGACAAACGAGCCCATGCCGAACACGAGTGGATGCAAGACCCCAGCGGTAACGGTGGCCCCTGATGCGAGCGTAAGGCCAGTCAGAGCGGGGACAAAGGCGAAAAAGGCCGTCCTCAAGCTTTCCATGGCTTCCCGGGCGATCGCTAGGATGTCTTTGAAAGACCACATGGCCAGAACGATTAAAGCCAGGTGAGCGGCTTGGATAGCCACGTTTGACGACCCCTGGGGTGCTACAGTTTCGCCGAGGACCCGGAGACACGCGATGGCAACCCCGATCAACAAGATTTTCCCGAGGACCTTCGAGTGGGAAATAAAACTGCCGAAAATAGACCGGGAAGCATCCCGGAAAAGGTATCCGAGGTCCAAGCCCCTTCCGGAAAGGATATCGTCCACTATCTTCCTCCATCCCGCTTCATCGCCCTTGAAAATCTCGCGGTAGATTTCATCCATCGGACGGCTCACTCCGGAGGATTCGAGGTTCTCCAGCGATGTTTTCCAGAAGGACGCCTTGTCGTAAGCAGTGCCGGAAGTTTCTCCGCTCCCAGGTCCCAGCGCCAGCGCTGTCCCCTCAGCCGCGATCAAAAAGAGGCCGGCGGTGAGGACCGCCACCAAGACATACAGATAAGGTTTTCTCGACCGGATCTTCATCTTGTTCCTCCTCGTCCCGCTTGAATAACCGCTTCTCATGTCAGGAGGGTCTTAATGAGTTCCATGACTCCCTGGATAACCGGAATGGATGAGATAAGGATGAGAAG
Organism: Candidatus Fermentithermobacillus carboniphilus; assembly: GCA_018208355.1. Taxonomy (GTDB): domain Bacteria; phylum Bacillota; class Sulfobacillia; order Fermentithermobacillales; family Fermentithermobacillaceae; genus Fermentithermobacillus; species Fermentithermobacillus carboniphilus. The sequence continues at coordinate 479,355 of CP062796.1, forward strand.
CTTTCCGGCCATCTCCACCCGGGAGGCCATTAGCTCTTCACCTGCGTCACGACATATGGCGGCACCGAAGTCCGCTATGTACGAAATTGCCAGGACCTTCAGGATAACTCCGAAGTACAGGGGTTCAAGGCCCGAGTCACGCACGATCCCTGAGAAGACCGAGATGACCGAAGTCAGTTCAGGCAGCACCAGGAAGAAAACCAAAAGGCCCGACACAAGGGATAATCCGAGGGCCATTTCCGGCCTCTCCTTTCGCAGGAGCAAAAGGATGAGGCTCGAAACTATGCCGAAAGCCACGATGCCGAATATTTCCACCTAACGACACCTCAAGGGAGCTGGAATGTAGCTCTTACCGACTGGAAGAAATCGGCCACGAGCCGAATGACAAGGGTAAGGACAAGGAGAACCCCGGTGAGGGTGATCAGCCAGGCGTATTCTTCCTTTCCAACTTGTTTCACAACTGAGTGGAGGACCGACACTATAATGGCAACACCTGCTATCTTGAAGATGAGGTCTATGTTCACGGTATGCCACGCTCCCTCTAGATAAGGACGATCACCGTGGATAGGGCACCCAGAAGGCCGAGGTACCGGTACAACCTGGCTTTTTTCCTCGACTCTTCCTCAAAGAGTCTCCGGTGATCTTTCAGCCTCTCTATTGAACCTTCTATATAGCGGATCTGCTCTCTATGACCGGTGCCACCGAGGTTTTTCGCGAGGTCCCTCAGTGTTTCCAGACCGAACCGCGGGATGGAATCCTCACGGATGGAAACAAGTGCCTCTTCCAGGGCTTCATCCGGAGTCTTTCTCCGTCCCATCCCCACGAGGTTCCCCATTTCGACAAAGAGCCGCCCCGCCTCACCCCCCGACTTCTGGCCTGCCTTGACGAGAGCTTTAGGGAGAGGAGAAAGAAAGTACGATATCTCAGTCGAGAGGTTAATGAGGCAGATTTCCAATCTTTCCAGTTCCTTCAGCCGCTCTTCCGTTGCCTTCGCAGCCGTATACCCGGCCAAGGCCCCCGCTCCCAGGACCAGGCCGGAACCCAAGACTTTGGCGCAAAGCGTCACGTCCATGTCACCATATCTCTCCCAGGTACTCTATTGTGCCGGGTCCCTTTCGCCTCGAAAGGACCACGGCCATCTCGAAATAACCACTGGATACAAGCCACGAAGAATGGGGGCGCGCCCTCACGTCCTCAAGATCCTGTCCGTGGCAACTCGCGATTACGCTCACGCCCCCGCACAGAGCCAGGGCGACCGCTCTAGCATCCTCCTCGCTTCCAATTTCGTCAGTGACGATGACTCGCGGCGCCATAGAGCGGAGAAGCATGATCATCCCTCTGGCCTTTGGACACCGGTCGAGGACGTCAGCCCGGGGTCCCACGTCCAGCTGGGGAACCCCGCCGAAAGACGCGGCGATCTCGGAACGCTCGTCAACTATCCCCACCTGAGACGGAGGGAGGGACAGGCCCGGACGCCCCTCTCCCAGAATACGGCAGATATCTCTCAAGAGCGTGGTCTTTCCACAGCCCGGCGGCGAGATTATCAAAGTGGACGCTATCCGGCGGAAACCGGTCCGGTCCTCGGTTTTCAAGAGGCGCGGCACCAGGTCCTCGGCAACCCCCTTCACCTCGCGAGCTACCCTGAAGTTGAGTCCGCTCACTTCTCGGAGCTTTATTTCTCCGTCGCCCCAGGACACCATCTGCCCTGATAGCCCAACCCTGTGACCGCCGGGAATGGTTATGTAACCTCCCGAAAACTCGTTTTCCAGAGCGTAGTAGGAACAGTCGGTGACGAGAGCGAGGGTTCTTTCGATATCCTCGGAAGATGCCGTGAGATAACCGCCATCCCGTCTCGCCTGACCGTTTCTTCCCGGGAGAAGAACGTCACCTTCTCGGTGGACTATGCACACTGGAAGCCCTTTTCTCAGCCTGACTTCAATGATCGTATCCTTGAGGTGCGGGTTCCTCGCCAGCCACTCCGAAATCGCATCGCGTATCCTTTCCGGGAAAAAGGGCAATATGTCTCTTTCCAGCGGGTCTTCTGCCGGTCTTCTAAGGGTCACTGTCTGACCTCCTCGTTGTCATAACATATTTGGCCGGACGAGCTTATATGACTGATCCGGGGAGGTAGGTTTGAAGGCAACGATGTTCCCGGCATGGATGCAAGACCACCGGCGCTCGGGCACACTTAAGGGAGAACACATCAAGATATTCCTGCTTGAAAAAAACAGGAGAGGGAAATTACTCCCTCTCCGTCATCCTCGGACTAATAATTATAAACGCGCCGAGACTCCCTACTTCACAGGTCTAATCCTACCCTTCCCTTTCCGGTGGCAGGACCTGCCGTCTTCCTCGCCCTCGTCATCGTCATCCTCATCCTCATCTTCATCATCGTCTTCTTCGTCTTCGTCATACTCGAAATCTTCGTCTTCCTCGTCGTCCTCTTCATCCTCGTCCTCGTCTTCGACGTCTTCTACATCCCAGTCGATATCGTCGGCGCTGAAACTTTCGCCGCACTCCGGGCAAACGATTTCGGCGTCGGAGTCCTCGAGGACTGAGGCATCCACCTCTATGGATTCACCGCAGTGAGGGCAGTCTATCTCGATGAAATCGCTTCCGTAGACCTCGTCTTCGATGTCAGAAAGATCCTCGTCGATGGAGTCTATGTAATCCTGCATATCTTCCTGCGTCTCGACGATTTCCTGGATCGCTCCGGCCATCTCCTTGAGTACCTCAGCTATGACCTTGATGGCCTTCCCCTCTTTGGTGTTATCCGAGATATCGAGCCCCTCTATGAGTCCCTGAAGGTACGAAACCCTCTCTTTTAAATCAGACATGGCTATTTTTCCCCCTTCACCTGTTTGGTGCCCCACCTATATGGTGCCTACAACCTGACTTCGCTACACTAGACCCTCTCGATATACTCCCCTGTTCTCGTATCGACTTTGATCACGTCGCCCACATTGACGAAGAGAGGCACCTTCACTACGGCTCCGGTTTCGAGTTTTGCTGGTTTCGAACCTCCGGTAGCGGTGTCTCCTCTGAAACCCGGCTCTGTTTCTACGACTTTCAAGTCGACGAAATTGGGGATTTCCACGCCGATGATCCTGCCGTCGTAGCTCAAGATGAAAACGTTCATGTTCTCCTTGAGGTATACCACGCCCGGACCTACGTCCTCTTTGGAGATGGTAATCTGCTCGTAAGTGCTCGTATCCATGAACGTGTAATCGTCGCCCACGTTGTAAAGGTACTGGGCTTCGCGCTTCTCTATGTGAGCCCTTGGCAATTTCTCACCGGCGTTGAAAGTCCTTTCCAGGACCGCCCCGGTGATGACGTTCTTTATCTTCGCTCGCACGAAGGCAGACCCTTTACCCGGTTTTACGTGCTGGAAATCTACGACAACCCACGGCTGTCCGTCGATCTCTATTGTGACGCCCGTGTGAAAATCGTTTGTTGATATCATCTCTCTGACACCTCTTCCATGGACGCGCTAAGGTGGCCTGTCTCCATTGTATCCTACCTTATCTTGCCTTTACTACTGTAAGTTCTTTCGGGCTAGAAGACAGTATCCTCTTGCCATCTTCGGTCACAAGCACAAGGTCCTCGATGCGGACGCCTCCGAAACCCGGGATGTAGATTCCGGGTTCCACCGTTATCACCATTCCCGGTTCCAAGATGGTCTCTCCTTTTTTGCCAACCCTGGGACCCTCATGGACGTTCAACCCGACACCATGTCCTATAGCGTGGCCGAAATACTGTCCATAACCTGCTTCCTCGATGACTTTTCTTCCGGCAAGGTCTACTTCTTTAGCGGGTATGCCGGGTCTCACAGCTTCCAACGCAGTTAGCTGAGCCCTCAACACCGTCTCGTATATCTCTCTGTGTCTTTGATCCAGGGGTTCGACCACGAAAGTCCGGGTCATGTCCGAACAATAACCTCTGAACCTCGCACCGAAGTCGAAAGTCACAAAATCGCCTGGTTCGAGCCTTTTTTCTGAAGGCTGCCCATGAGGTAAGGACGACCTCACACCCGATACGGTTATGACCGGAAACGCGACCCCATCGGAACCCATCTTGCGCATGGTGAACTCCAGTTCCAGGGCAAGGTCGATCTCCCGTACCCCCGCTTTGACAGATTGGGTTATTAGGGCAAAGGCATTGTCGGCTATCTCCTGGGCCCTCGTTATGTACTCTATCTCTTCAGGAGTTTTTTTCTGTCTGAGATCTTCTACCCACCCTGAAACTCCCAGGAGCTCTTGATCCGGAAACCTCTCCTTCAATTGCTCCCACGCTGAATAGCTTACGTGTTCTTTCTCAAAAGCTATCTTTCGCGCAGAAAGCCCCAGGATCGTTTCTTTGACCGCGTCCTTATCCTGCGACGTCTCGACGACGGTAAAACGTGGGGCTTCCTCTTGCGCTTGTTCAGTGTATCTTGAGTCGGTGAATATGAAAGCCTCTTGGCGGGTAACGACGAGGACGCCCGAATCACCGGTGAAACCCGAAAGGTACCGCCAGTTTTCGGGTTTTGATACGAGGAAGGCATCCACTGAAGCCTCTGCCATTTTCTGCCTGATGGCGTTCAAACGCTGGTCGCCCAAGCTGGAGAGATCACCTCCGGCTAACCTGAGTTTACGGGCCAATTCTATCACATGGCAAAAGACCCAGTCACCTTATTCGTAAAACGGGAAATTCTGCGTGAGTTCTCTTACTTCCGCCGCGATCTTCTCGAGTTCCCGCTCATCCCCTATGGAAGAAAGGGTCCGGTCTATCAGCGAGGCTATCTTCTTCATCTCATCTTCCTTCATACCCCTGGTCGTCACGGCGGGGGTCCCGATCCGGATGCCGCTCGTGACGGTCGGTTTTCTCTTGTCAAACGGGATGGCGTTCTTATTGACGGTTATGCCTACCTTGTCAAGGGCAGTCTCGGCGTCTTTGCCGGTTATCCCCTTGGAGGTCAGGTCAACAAGCATGAGGTGGTTGTCGGTCCCTCCGGAGACCAGTCGGTAGCCTCGGGACATAAGTTCTTCCGCCAGCACCTTTGCGTTCTTGACTATCTGTTGCTGGTATTCTTTGAACGACGGTTCCAGGGCTTCTTTGAAAGCCACGGCTTTGGCCGCAATTATGTGCATCAAGGGGCCTCCCTGGATTCCGGGGAATATGGCCCTATCGATGGCGTTCGCCCACTCTGAAGTACAGAGGATCATTCCTCCCCTGGGGCCTCTCAAGGTCTTATGGGTCGTCGTGGTCACGAACTGGGCGTACGGCACCGGCGACGGGTGAAGACCGGCTGCGACCAGTCCGGCAATGTGGGCCATGTCCACCATGAGGTACGCCCCAACTTCATCGGCTATGGACCTGAAAGCGGCAAAGTCGATGATCCTCGGGTAGGCGCTGGCTCCAGCCACTATGAGCTTGGGCTTGTACTCCCGGGCAAGCCGGCGGACTTCGTCGTAGTCGATCCTCTCAGTTTGCGGGTTGACCCCGTAGGCGACGAAATTGAAATACTTCCCGGAGATGTTTACGGGACTACCGTGGGTCAGGTGGCCTCCGTGGCTGAGGTTCATGCCCATCACGGTATCACCGGGTTTGAGGACCGCAAAATACACGGCGGTGTTCGCCTGGGCTCCAGAATGGGGTTGAACGTTTACGTGGTCAGCGCCGAAAAGCTTTTTAGCCCTTTCACGGGCAAGATTCTCAACCACGTCGACGTACTGGCACCCGCCATAATACCTGTGATCAGGGTAACCCTCAGCGTACTTATTGGTCAGCACCGAACCCGCCGCTTCGAGGACGGCTTTGGAAACCAAGTTCTCCGAAGCTATGAGTTCTATTACTCCCGTCTGGCGCCTCATTTCATTATCGATGGCTTGTTTGACTTCCGGATCGACTTCTGCAAGACTCCTCAAGTGACTCTTCATCTGGGATACCACCTTTCGTTTTTTCTCAAACCGGCAGGTTTCATCTACCAGTTAGAAGGTGTATCGGACGATCCCACGCACCGTGGCAAGCTTCGAGCACCGCTTCAGGCAGCGTGGGATGAGCGTGGACCATCTCGGCCACGTCCTTTGCCGTAAGTCCTGCCTTCATTGCCAGGGCTCCCTCGTGAATGAGGTCGTCTGCGTGAGGTCCCAGTATGTGCATGCCCAGTATCTTGCCGCTGGTAGCATCGGCAACGACTTTCACGAGGCCATCTGTCTCCCCGATAGCCTGGGCCCGCCCGTTGGCGCTGAATGGAAATTTCGACACTTTCACCGATAAGCCTTTTTCCCTGGCTTCTTTCTCTTTGAGTCCCACAGAGGCGCATTCCGGTATCGAGAACACGCACGACGGGATCACCGAGTAATCCATCCTGGCTTCTTTCCCGAATATATTCTCCATGGCGACAATGCCTTCCATAGAAGCTACCGGGGCAAGGTATGTGCGGCCGACCACGTCTCCGATAGCCCATATCCCGGGAACGTTTGTGGCCATTCTGTCGTCTGTCTTTATGCCGTGCCTATCGTAGGCGACCCCGAGAGCATCCAGGTCGAGTCCTCCGAAGTTAGGAACCCGTCCCATGGCCACGAGAACCAGGTCAGCTCTGAATTCTTTAGTACCGCCGTCCTTCGTGTCGGCTACAAGCACCTTCTCGCCGCCCTCTTCTCTGATCTCTTTGACGTAGATGCCGGAGTGAACGGTGATTCCCTTTCGCTTCAAGATGACCATGAGTCGCTGCGAGATCTCTTCGTCGATGGGCGGCAGGATCAGCGGCGAGCGCTTTACCATTTCCACCTTTGCACCAAATGCATTCCATATACAGGCGAATTCTACTCCCAGCACTCCTCCGCCGATGACAAGGAGCCTTTCGGGGACATGATCGAGTTCCAGCGCGTCATCAGAGGAAATGGTGTGCGCTAGGCTTTCTTCTGATACAGGAGGAAGCTGTTGCGAAGAACCGGTGGCGATTATTATGTGCTTGGTCTCGAGGACCTCTTTGGACCCGTCCGCCATCGTCACTTCGACTCTGCCCGGCGACGGTACCTTCGCCCAGCCGCGGTACACGGAAACTCCATTGCCTTTGAGGAGTCTTTCCACTCCATCCACAAGCGTCTTTATGGTCTTCTGTTTGTGGGCCATCACACCTTCGAGGTTCAGGCGAACGTCCGGGATCTCCACACCGAAGTCCCTAGCTCTCTTGGCCAAAAGATAAGTGGTGGCCGAATGGACCAGAGCTTTTGTGGGAATGCACCCCACGTTCAGGCACGTACCCCCAAGTTTGCCACCTTCCACGATAGCGATTTTCCCGCCGAGCTGGGCGCCTTTGATGGCCGCCACGTACCCTCCGGGACCGCTTCCGATTACTACAACGTCAAACATGGTTCATACCCCTTTCTCAATTGAGACTCGGCTATTTTCTCGGGTGTTCTCCGCTCTTTCGACCACAGAACCACCCGACCCACGGTCTGTCAGTACAATTCACCGCTTGGCCGGCCCCTTTCAAGGGTCCATCTGTCCTTTCCGTACTTTTCCTGAGAGAGCTCTACCGCCTCCAGGATTTCGTCCCTGGTCAGGCTTCCGGGGACAATCTCCCATCCTAGGGTTTCCTGGAAACCCAAAATGAGGTGGCGCTGGAGCTCATCTCTGGAGATGCGCCTCCCGAGGATCTGGCACAACCCAGCCGCTTTTCTCGACAGCATGGACTCGATTTTCGCCGCGTGTTCCGGGGACGAGGTCTTGAGGCATTTCGTGACCTTCCGCGAGTCAAAAACAAAAGGGATGGAACCGTGCTGGAGGATAACCCCGTTCTTGCGGACCTGGGCAGACCCGACGATTTTTTTGCCGGAAGCCACCACCTCATACCAGGATGGTGCTGAAAAGCACGCGGCCTGGCGGAACCTTTGGTCACGCATAGTGACACCGTGCTCCAGAGCAGCAAGCTCCGCGGGTATCCCCAGGCTCACGATGCCTCTGACCAGGGCTTTTGAGAGTTCCTGGTAAGTCTCAAGGACGGAACCCTTCAGGTCTTTTTCCGGTATTACCACGCTGTAAGTTAGCTCATCATCGTGAAGTACTGCCTTACCGCCCGTAGGCCGTCTGACCAGATCGGCGCCGATCTCTCGCAATCCGTCAAGGTTTACTTCCCTTTCTACGTCCTGAAAATACCCCAGCGATAGGCACGCAGGATCCCACGCGTAAAACCTGAGGGTCGGGGGGACTTCACCCCTCTGACAGGCCCTCTGAATGGCTTCGTCTACTGCCATATTGAACTTGCCTCGCATCGAGCCATGTATCAGCAACCGAACTCTCACGGTTTTTCGCCTCCGCTCCCTCTCCCTGTTTCCGGCCAGGGACTCCCTTACACGCTTCACGTGCCTTCTCCCTCCGGACCAGTTTATCCCCGGAAGAGGCCTGATTCAGCGATACACTCCCTCACCTCTTTTTCGGTCAGACTCCTCGGGAAGTTCATCATCAGCCGGCCCGGCCTCTCGTTGTAATAAGGTCTGTTGCAGTCAGGACATCCGGAGGTTTCAAAGGGCTTCCCTTCCCACAACTTCCCTAAAAACGCGGGATCGTCTGTACTGATTCGCACAATTTTTCCGTCCCGGAACTCTATGTTGTCTTTCGAACCTCCCGTTTTCAGGAAATATGCAGCGATCTGGACACGCCTGTACGACGAGACGTCCGGCGGGGCATCGTGTTCCATAAGGGTCCCCTTCACCGGCGTGAAGGCAAACAGGGCCACCGTGATCCCGAGGGTCCTGGCCCGGTCTAAAGCCAGAACCATCTCCTCCTCGGTCTCACCGAGACCGCATATGAAATGAGTAGATATCCGCCCCGGCCATAGGCTCGATGCCTTTTCCAGGACCGCCCAGGCTCTTTCAAGGTCACCGCCCTTGACCCGGCGATACGTTTCGGGCGTCACGGCATCCACCGGCAACCCCACCCGGGACGCTCCCGCCCGGAAGAACGCCTCCACGCGGGAAACCGACTCGGGTGCGACGCAGATGCTTATCTGAACGTCTGGAGAAAGGGAGCGGACTTTTCTCGTCAGTTGCAGGGCACTCTCGGTCCCGCCCGGAGTCTCCACTGTCTGGATGCAGACTCTCTTCACAAGCCCCCCGGCGATGGCCCGGGAAAGAGGCGTCTCTATTTCATCCCACAGCTTCTCCGGCCAGGTCACGCGGGAAAGGTGGTGAGGAGGTGCCTTGCTGTCCCTTGCCTGGGCACAGAAGGCGCAGGAATGGATACAACGCTCTCCAACCATAAAGTGTGCGGTGGTCGGTAGCTCCCTATTCCTAGCCCTCGACAACCCTAGGAGGCTCAAGGTCCCGGCCGATACTCCAAATCTCTCAGTCAAATGCACAACACTCCGTCTTCTTCTCGATTTCAAGTCCCAAAGATCTTGCAGCGTCCACCACCTCTGGGTGCGGTAAAACTATCCGGTCGATGCCGGCCCTGACCGCCAGTATGTCCAGTTCTTGCCGGTACCTGCCTTTTGGCCTCATACATCCCAATGATATGGACAGGCCGGGGGCCTTGGCCCTGGTCCAGGCCAGGACGCGCACTACGTCCCCGATGTCCGGCGGTGGAATGTTTTCCCAGATAGTACCCGGGGTGGGAATGAATACTATGAATATGATTTCCCGGACGTTTTCCCCGAGCAAGAATTCAACGGCGTCGTATTCTTTCGATATTTTGCCTTTCATGAGACCCAGGAGGACGTGGGGAACCACTTTGGCTTTCCCTTTCCTAAGGCTCCTAAAAGCCCTTACATAATCGGCTCCCGTCCAGCGCCCGTGAAAAGCTTCCCTTATTGCCTCATCGTCAAGTACAAAATCGAATGATATCACAGAGGCAAATTCCGAAATTGCCCTGGCGTCCTCGTCGTTCACAACCCCGGGGTGAGCGTTTATCTTGACTTCTTGTCCGTAAGACTTCAGGATAGAAGAGACCATGTCGAGAGATGATACCAGGGGCACAGCCCCATCCGGCCCACAACCCCCACTTAAAAGGATACTGTCCGGTAGTTTACTCCGCAGCGCACAGGGCAGGTCCTTCAAATCGACCATGTGCCCGAGGTACCTTCCGCCGCAATGGGAGCAATTGAGGAAACAAGCATTACCGGTAACGCTCACAGCCATAGTCTTCACGGGATATACGGTTTCCAGGACGCGAGGCCGGCCTTTCATCCGCGCCCCCCAAGCAATACCTATGACATCTTCCAAAGGTGCGGTTTTGAAGTAGTCCTGCTCGGGCTTCAACGTGCTTCACTGTTCCCCTTCTACCACATTTCCTCATCCATCACAGGGGAGGAGGCCCCAAAGCCTCCTCCCTTTCTGTATTCCGGAGTTTTGGTGCCTTCTCGGCTAAGTTCCGCCCTCCGGACCGCCTTCCGTCTTGACCTTCTGAGATCTTAGCTAGACGCTTCCTTCTTCCACCTGATGTTGGGATTTCGCGCGGCTCCCGCCTCGTCGAGCCTGCCCACCACCGTCGTGTGCGGGGCGTTGCGCAGGTTCTCCGGATTCTCATAGGCTTCCTTGGCGATGGCGATGAGGGCATCCGCGAAGTAATCGAGAGTATCTTTGGACTCGGTCTCCGTCGGTTCTATCATCAATGCCTCCTCAACGATGAGCGGGAAGTAGTTGGTCGGCGGGTGCACCCCGTAGTCCAGAAGCCGCTTGGATATATCCATAGTGTGGATACCGGTCTCCTTCTTGATCCTGGCGGGATTCACGACGAATTCGTGCTTGCAGTGCCTGTCGTAAGGCAGGTCGTAATATTGCACGATTCGCCTCAATAGATAATTGGCGTTCAGGACGGCATCCTCGCTCACCTTTTTTAGCCCGTCGGGTCCGAGGGCACGGATGTACGCGTAAGCCTTGACCATGACAAGGAAGTTTCCGTAGAAGGACTTCATCGGGCCTATTGACTGGGGCTTGTCATAGTCCAGGTAGTATTTCTTGCCGTCGAATTCCACCGTGGGCACCGGAAGGAAAGGCGCCAAGAACTCTTTGACGGCTACAGGTCCTGAACCGGGTCCGCCGCCGCCGTGAGGGGTGGAGAAGGTCTTGTGGAGGTTGAAGTGCATGACGTCAAACCCCATGTCACCCGGGCGAGAGATCCCGAGGATGGCGTTGGCGTTGGCCCCGTCGTAGTAGAGGAGTCCGCCTTTTCCGTGCACGATCTTCTCGATCTTCTCGATGTTTTCGTCGAAGAGCCCGAGAGTGTTGGGATTGGTAAGCATGAGACCGGCCACCGTCTCATCCATCGCCTTTTCCAGGGCCTCGATATCAACTCCACCACGACTATCTGACGGAATCTGGACAGTGGTGAATCCGCCGAGGACGCCCGAAGCAGGGTTGGTGCCGTGCGCCGAGTCAGGTATTAGGATCTTCGTCCTCTTGGTATCATTTCTTGACCTGTGGTAGGCCCGGATTATGTTAATGCCGGTGAGCTCACCGTGAGCACCCGCCGCCGGCTGCAAAGATACTTTATCCATGCCGCCTATCTCAGCCAGGTATTGCTGAAGGTTATACATGAGCTCCAGCGCGCCCTGCACCAGCTCTTCCGGAGCGTAAGGATGGATATCGCTGAACCCGGGAAGATTCGCGACTTCTTCGTTGATCTTGGGGTTGTACTTCATGGTACAGGACCCCAGGGGATAAAACCCTATGTCCACCCCGTGGTTCAACTGAGACAGCCTGGTGAAATGGCGGACGAGGTCGACCTCGGAGACCTCGGGTAGCTCCGGGGCGGTCGCCCTGATCTCGCTCTTTGGTAGAAGGTCTTCGATGGCCCTATCCGGAACATCAAGCGCCGGGAGAGAGTAAGCTTTACGCCCGGGGCGCGAGATCTCAAAAATCAAAGGTTCCAGGCGCTTCATGCCAATCCCTCCAATCCTGCCAGGAGATCGTCCATCTCTTTCCTGGTCCGTTTCTCAGTCACCGCGATGAGGAGGTAGTCCTTGAACTCCGGATACGCTTTTCCGAGGGGATACCCGGCGAGAATCTTCTTTTCCAGGAGAGCCTCGACTATCTTCTCGGGAGCTACGGGACATTTCACCGCGAATTCGTTGAAGAATGGCGTTTTCCAGGCCAAGCTGAACCCTTTGATGTGGGATATGCCGTCTGCCAGGTATGCGGCTTTCTTCACGCACATCTCGCCTATCTCCCGGATACCCGCCTTACCTAGCCAGGTAAGGTACACGGTAGCAGCCAGGGCATTAAGGGCCTCGTTGGAGCAGATGTTCGAGGTAGCCCTCTCTCTCCGGATGTGCTGTTCCCTAGTCTGGAGGGTAAGGACGAAACCGCGCTGCCCGCGAGTATCGGTGGTCATGCCTACGAGACGTCCGGGCATCCGGCGGAGGTACTTGTCCTTGACGGCCAGGACTCCGAGATAAGGACCTCCGAAAGCCATCGGATTGCCGAGAACCTGGCCTTCGCCGACGACTATCTCGGCGCCGTACTCGGACGGGGGTCTCAGGAGGCCCAGGGTAATAGGGTTAACCGAGACTATGAGGGTTGCTCCAGCAGCCTGGACTTCCTTGGAGATTTCGTCTACCGGCTCTATGCACCCGAAGAAGTTGGGTTCCTGGATGACCACGCAGGCCACGTCTTTATCGAGCATATCCCCGAGGGCTTTGAGAGACGTCACGCCGTTCTCCAGCTGAACCTCTCTGACCTCGATATTGTGACCCGCAGCATAGGTCTTGATGACCGCGCGAGTCTCGGGATGGACCGTCCTGGAAACCAGGGCTTTCTTGCGCCTCGTCAGACCCGCGGCGATGGTCACCGATTCGGCCGCGGCGGAAGCTCCATCGTACATAGAAGCATTTGCCGCATCCATGCCCGTGAGCTCGCAGATCATCGTCTGGTACTCGTAGATGGACTGGAGAACAGCCTGACTGACCTCCGGCTGGTAGGGAGTGTAGGCGGTGTAGAACTCGGACCTCGAGATGACGTGCCTCACCACGGAAGGGACGTAATGGTCGTAAGATCCGGCTCCTATGAACGTCACATAGTCCTTGGCCACGTTTTTTTCAGAAAGTTCCCTCATGTGCCTCAAGAGCTCGTACTCGCTCATGGCCGGAGGGAGGTTAAGCTCGCGGTTCAAGCGGAGAGCGGGAGGTATGTCGCTGAAGAGCTCGTCGATGGACTTGACACCGATCGTCTTCAGCATTTCCTCCCTGTCTTTATCGGTATTGGGTAGAAAGTTCATCAGTGACCGCCCTCACTTGCATGTTTTTCGTACGCTACGTTGTCCATGAGGTTTTCAAGTTCAGACGGATCAGACATCTCGATAGCGCAAATCCAGCCTTCCCCGTGAGGGTCCTTGTTGAGGAGTTCCGGTGAGTCTGCGATCTTCTCGTTGACCTCGATAACCTTTCCGGAAACCGGCGCGTAGCAGTCGGAAACGGCCTTAACCGACTCTACGGTGGCGAAAATCTCGCCCGCCTTCAGCTCTCTTCCAACTTCAGGCAGTTCCACGAAAACGATGTCCCCGAGCTGGTCCTGAGCGTAATTGGTGATCCCTACGTAGGCCTTGTTGCCCTCGACTCTGGCATATTCGTGGGTCTTGGTGTACTTGAGATTTGCAGGATAAGTCATTTCTTTTTACCCTCCCTACGATAGAATGGCATCTTGACTACTTCCGCCAAGATTTTCTTACCCCGGATGTCCACCCGGAGTTTGGTTCCGATTTGACTGAACTCAACCGGCACAAAGGCCATGGCCAGATATTTGTCCAGGGTGGGCGCATAGGACCCGGTGGTGACGTATCCCAGCTCTTTTTCTCCCGACTCGTCGAACACCTTGTACCCGGTCCTGGGGACGCCCTTTTCGACCATCTCAAGGCCGACGAGCTTAGCCCTGAGCCCTTTCTCCCTCTCTTCCATCAGAGCTCTAGACCCCACGAAATAGACGCCCTTGTTGAACGCCACAAAACGGCCAAGCCCGGCCTCAAGGGGGGTATGTTCTGCGTCCAATTCTTGACCGTAAAGGGGCATAGAGGCCTCGAATCTCAAAGTGTCTCTGCACCCGAGACCGGCGGGTACCAGGCCGTCATTTTCCCCTGCTTCCATGATGGCTTCGAAGAGATGCGGACCCTCTTCTGCCTTGCAGTAGATCTCGAAGCCGTCCTCGCCCGTGTAGCCCGTGCGGGTTATGAGACACTTTATCCCCGCCACTTCCACGTCCTCGACTCCGTGGTAGTATTTGATCTCATTCAGCGGGTACTTGACGAGTTTTTGGAGTATCCGTTCGGAGTTGGGTCCCTGCAGCGCGACTTCGGCAATATCAGCCGAGAGATTCTTCACGGACACCCGGTAGAAGTACTTCGCCAGGTTCGAGATCCATTCGTAGTCTTTTTCTATGTTGCCCGCGTTGACCACCAGGAGATACCGCTGGTCCTTCAGGCAGACAACCATCATGTCATCGACGACTCCGCCGGTGGGATAGCACATGGGGGTGTATATCACTCTACCGGGATACCCTTTGGAGATGTCGTTGACCAGGAGCATCTGGAGTAAGTCCAGCGCTCCGTCACCCTCTACCATGATCTCCCCCATGTCAGATACATCCCAGAGGGCCGCGGCGTTCCTGCAGGCATGGTGCTCTTCCTTGATGCTGGAAAACTGCACCGGAAGGGCCCAGCCTTCGAAGTCGATGATCCTACCGCCGTACTTCAGGTGGGTTTCGTAAAGGGGCGTTTTCTTCAGTTCCTTTTCCACTTGTATCCTTCACCTCCTAATGTTTGTCGCTCTTTTGTTTGGCTGTCTAGAACCCTGCCGCCGGTTTTTGAGCCCGGGCTTTTTGCTGACCGGTACCACGGACACCCGCATCTGTACCCCGGCTTTCAGCGAATCCGCAGGTGTCATTACCTCTAGTTTCCCCGCTCAGGCAGAAACTGCCGCCAAAATAAACAGGGACCGGGATACTTTCAAGTACTCCCTGTCCCTTTACCTGAGAGATTCCCCGCCGCTGGTCGCGGCAGGTTACCCCTTTGGTGCCTTGAAGGCTCTCCAGAGATGCGTCCGGAAGCGGTATTTTTACCTGAGAGTTTCGGACTCCCGTCCTTGCTCCTTCGGCGCCCGTTTTCCTAGATTCCCCTCGGCCGCCACATGGGCCTACCTGTAATTGGGGAACCGGGTCAGGGACTCTCCCGCCACCATCATCCGCGAACTGTATTCATTTGTACGGGCCGGAGCATCGACACGCCCCGAACACAAACCGGCGGTCCGTAGGACCGTGGAGGCGCCTTTTCGGACACCCTCCGAGCTCCATCCGCCAGATCAGAAAGTTCTACATCTGCGCAAGAACTCCTCTCAGAAACTCGGTGCAGTCGCAGAATTTTTATTCTCACTCAACATCCTTTCCGGCAAGGCATACAAGGCTCTGTACTGCCTCTTTTTCGTCCTGGCCATCCGCCCGAACGATTATCTCCTGACCCGCCTTGACACCGAGCGCAAGGACTTGGAGGATACTCTTACCGTCTGCCTTCTTCCCGGCCGCCTCTACCGTGATCTTCGACTTGTACCTCATAGCTTCCTGAACGAACATGGCTGCGGGCCTCGCGTGAAGACCCACCTTGTTGCGGACCACCACTTTTCCTTCAACCATGGAAAACGCCTCCGTTTTCTCTCGGTCAACCGAGACCCCGTAGAACGCCTGCCGTAAAACTTGTCGCTAAGACCGGGTCTCTAATACTTCCGGATTGACAGGCGTATGAGGTTTCCCCGCGAGGAGATAATCACGGATGTTCCGGGCAGCTATGATCGCCATATCAGTCCTGGTCTTTATGGTAGCGCTGCCGATGTGGGGCAGGAGGACCACGTTTGGCAGAGTCCTCAGAGGACTATCCAAAGGAAGAGGTTCCGTCTCGAAGACGTCGAGCCCCGCCGCCCAGATCCGGCGCTCTTTCAGAGCTCTGTATAGCGCATTTTCGTCCACGACAGGCCCTCTCGCGGTGTTTATGAGAACAGCGGTAGGTTTCATGAGTCCAAGTTCTCGCTCGCCGATAAAGCCACGGGTCTCAGCAGTTAACGGAAGATGTATTGAAACGTAGTCGGATTCTTTCAAGAGTTCGTCTTTATCCCTGTACAGGATACCCAACTTTTCCTCGGCATCAAGATCCCTGTGCCGCGAATAATACAGGACCTTCATGTCGAAACCTTTAGCCCGTCTCGCGACGGCACGCCCGATCCTCCCCAGGCCCAGTATGCCGAGAGTCGCGCCGTATACCTCCTGACCAGTGAGGAGCATCGGTGACCAGGTCTTCCACTTGCCGTCGCGGAGAAACCTCTCTGATTCAGGCAGCCTCCGCGCGGTTGCCAGGAGAAGAGCGAACGTGAGGTCTGCCGTAGCCTCCGTAAGGACCCCGGGGGTGTTCGTCACAACGATCTTACGCTCAGTGCAGGCCGCAACGTCTATGTTATCGTAACCCACGGCCATATTGGCGACAATCTTCAGGTTCGGCGCGGCGTCCAGAAGCTCCTTATCTACCCTGTCCGTAAGCAGGCAAAACAGGGCATCAACCTGCCTGACTTCCCGAAGGAGGATCTCCCTGGGGACAACCCTATCCTCTTCCGGAAAGACCGACACCTCGAAGCACTCCTCAAGAATATCTAGCGCAGACTGAGGTATCTTCCGAGTTACGTATACCCTCTTGCCACCCATTGCTACAACCCTCCAGACCATGAACTAAGACTTTTAAACCACAGGTCCCACTGACGTCGCTCGAATCAATGCCCGTTTCGTGGAAGCCAGGACCGTGTCTGGATCTTCTCCCCTGGCAGGTTTAACTTCCGCCGACACTGCCCGCATTTCGGTACCGTCAAAGTAACCCAGTTTGGCCAGGGCATTCAGAAATCGTGCCACCTTGATCTCATCAATTTCTCCTCCAGGTACACCGAACCTGGGGTGTTGATCTCCGTAGGAAGGGTGGCCTCTATCCTTGAGCACAACGTTGGCCACGTGAACGTGGACGACGTACGGTCCCAGGATATTAAGGCACTCCTCGGGCGTTTCTTCTATCTGCGGGATATGAGATAGATCGATCATCAGCCCGAAGTTCGGCGCAGCTGTCCGGACTAGAGCCGCTACCCGGGCACACATCGTTGAAGGCCCCAGCAGTCGTTTCTTCTCTATTACCCGGTCGAAAGGTTCAAGGGCGACTTCCATCCCATAGCGACTCGCTCTGAGGGATATCTTAACGAGTGATTCCGTAAGCCTCTTGAGGTTTTCTTCCCTCGCTTTTTCGGCCTCCGGGGAAGATATCCCGGGGTAAGGGTCGGGCCCGCTTGCCAGACCAAAAACTTTAGCGCTGAAATCCGCGGCCTCATCTACTGCTTCCAAGATTTCTTTCAGCGAACGCTCTCTTAATTCGGCATCCGTAGACCCTGGGTCGAGTCCTCCTTTCAAGATAGTCGGTTGAGCGCCGAAACCTACCTCTATACCGCTTTGCCGGACCAGGGGCAACACCCGTTTCTTCGCGTCAGGCGACATCCTGGAGACTTCGACCACGTCGAAGAACTCGTCGCGCAAGATCGTCTCGAGTCCAGCAAGATAGCCCTCCGGTCCGATTAGGTCCTCCGGATACGCCATAAAGTGAACTATACCGGCCTTAAATGTCCTACCTCCCAGTGAGAGCATCTTCTTTTCCCCCGTTCTACGCTCCAAGCGCCGATCTTACACTCTCAACAAGTTTCCTCGCTAGGTTCTCGATGACCTTATAGTCGCCCTTTAACACGGCCTCCTTAGGAACCAGAGAACTTCCGAGTCCCACTGCGTAAGAACCGTTTCTTATGTATTCTGCTGCGTCGTCTGGAGTAATTCCTCCTGTCGCCACCATTTTGAGGTCCCCAAAAGGACCTTTCATCTCCCGGAAGAATTTGTACCCGACAACGCTGGCAGGGAATATCTTCACATAGTCCGCGCCAGCTTTGAGGGCCTGGACAATCTCTGTCGGCGTCATGGCCCCCGGAATCGATATCCTGCCAAGCGCCTTGGTCTCTTCAATGACTCTGGGGTCAACATTTGGGGAGACTATAAACCGGGCCCCTATCGCCACGGCCTCCTTAACCTCTTCTACCTCGAGCACGGTACCAGCTCCCGGCACAACTTCCGGAAATTCGCTGGCTATTATCCCGATGGACTCAATGGCCCCCGGAGAATTGAGAGTAACTTCGATGCACCTTATGCCGCCGTTCAATAGAGCCCGCGCAACTCCCCTTACTTGCTCAGGCCCCAGGCCTCTTATTATGGCCACTACTCTGCTGGCACTCAAAGCGTTCTTCACAGCATCGTCATGCATGTGTACCTACCACCTTTCCCGAATCGTATTCAATTCAACCCAATGAGACTAACCAGACGTTCTACCGCCAGGTCAGTGTCTCCGAGAAAAGCATCTCTGCTCACGATAACCCGGGTTTTTAGGTCCAGACACACCGGAACCGGAGAAATGAAACAGGTGGCCTCACCATCCCAATAAAGGCAAGACGAAAACTCGGCCTCAACCACCTCCGCTCGCTTTCCCGAGCGATTCAGCTTTTCCCGAAGGCTTAGGGCCAGCTCATGGGCTGTTCCCGGGCAGCATCCGTAAAGGACAACGACTACGTTACGCCCCAAGCGTGTAACCCCCATCCACAGGGATGACCGCTCCGGTTACGTAGGACGCCTCGTCCGATAAGAGGAACGCAACAACCGAGGCGATCTCATCGACGGTAGCCATGCGTCTCAAGGGGATCTTCGACACCCTCTCTTCCTCTGCCTTACGGTGGACCGGGTCTTCGAACCGCTTCAGCATGTCCTCAGTAAGTGTAGGACCCGGACACACCGCGTTGACCCTTATTCCAAGGGGAGCAAGCTCGGCGGCCAAGGACTTCGTTATCCCGATCACCGCTGCCTTCGCTGCCGTGTACTGCAACCTACCTGGCTTGGGGCTCAGTCCCGCCGAAGAGCCCAGGTTCACAACAGAGCCCGGGAGTCTGACTCTCATGAGCCTTTGAGCGAACCGTCTCGTCATCATGGCAGTGGCAACCACGTTGGATTGGAAAGCTGAGAGGAGATCGTTTTCTTCAACCTCAGTGAAAGCCTTTTTCTGACTGCCTCCACCAACGTTGTTCACGAGTAAACTAGCAGTACCAAGTTCCTTTTCGCAGAAATCAAAGAACCCCTCTCTCTCCTCAGGATCTGTGACATCTCCGGGAAACGCAAGCAATTTGGACGTGCTCCCGGTGCAAAGCGCCCGGATATCGGCAATAGCGCTATCTAGCCCTGCAGGGTCTCGCGCCATCATGACCACGCTGGCTCCCTCTCTGAAAAGTCGCCGGGCGATCGCCTTACCTATACCCCTGCTGGCGCCAGTAACTAGGGCAACTCTTCCGCAGAGACCCTTCACAATCAAGTCTCCTCCTTTGAGAAGTGTAGCAGGACCTCAGTTCGGATGGACCACAACTTTCAACCCTTCGCCCTTCATAACCATCTCAAAGCCCCGGATAGCTTCTTCCAGAGGGATCTCGGCGGTAACTACCGGCCGGAGATTAACCCTTCCGGACTCGAGAAACCGGAGGACCTTTCCATACTGGTTTGGACCAGAACCATTGGCCCCGAAAACAGCAAGCTGCTTATAGTGAATGTAGTTGGTATTTAGCAGGGCATCGGGCTTGTCGTGGGGCAATCCGGCAAAGAAACTTACCCTTCCTCCCGGTCTCGCTAGCTCGAGAGCCTGTCGCTGTGCCGCGGCTACCGCGCACGCCACTATCACCACGTCAAAACCCAACCCCGCCGTCATCTCCTGAACCCTGGGCAGAGGATCCTCATTGGAGGAGTCGATCAGGAAATCTGGATTAAAGCGCTTCGCTTCCGCAAGTCTCTGGGACGAAATCTCTATGAGCCCGGTCAGAGCCGCACCACGGGCACGTGCCTGTAAGAGATGCATAATTCCTATGGGACCGGCACCGATTATCCCAACTACGTCTCCGGGACCAATGTTGAGAAGGTTCTGTCCATTGTACACCGCCGTAAATGGTTCGACAAGGCATGCTGATGTAAGCTCCAGGCTGGAAGATACCTTCTTGACATTTCCGAAGCTCACTGCCTCTTCCGGTATCCTCACGTATTCCGCAAATGCTCCGTCATAATCGAAACCGATAATCTTTCGGTTCACACAAAGGTTCTCGTATCCTTCCCTGCAGAACTGGCACTTTCCGCAGGAGATGCCCGGTACTACCATAACCCTATCTCCCGGTGAAAAGCCGCTGACTTCGTCCCCAACTTCTGCAACTACACCAGAGAACTCGTGGCCGATGACTCTCCTGCCTTTTATCCTGCTATGCCATGTTTATAGGTGCGAACGTCCGTCCCGCATATCGAACATGAATGAACCTTAACGAGGATTTCGCGCGGGCCAATTTCGGGAACAGGAACGTCTTCAACTCTGAGATCTCCGACTTGCCGGAAAACCAGTGCTTTCATCACAGGTCAACCTCCATGCCAAGATAAGAAGCTTCAGACGCTATTTCCTCGATCACCGCACGAGGCACGGGAATGCCCTCGCGCTCGCGTACCTTCCTTATTCGTTCCTCGATCTCTCCCGGAAGGTATACCTGATCAAACCCATCCGCCACCGGGCAAGAGTGAATTTTATCGACGACTTCGTCCACAATAGCGATGAATTCGGACAACCCGCCAAACCACTGAGGGTCGATAGCCCCCAGAGCGAAACTGACGTTCTGCCCTCTGTCCAGGGACCTGTGAAGAGACATCACCTTATCAAGACACCCTCCCCCGGAAAGTCCTCCGCATAAGAGGTCCACCACGAGGGATAGTCCGTATCCCTTAGCGCCGCCGAGAGGCATTACCAGTCCTTTGAGAGCCTCTTCAGGATCCGTCGTTGGTTTACCATCTTTGTCCAGCGCCCATCCAGGTGGAATGGGTTCACCGCGCTCTTTGGCAAGGTATATCTTCGATTTCGCGGCGGCGCTTGTGGCCATGTCGAGCACAATCGGCACTCCCACGCGTCTCGGCAGCGCGACCGATATTGGGTTTGTACCCAGTAAGGCTTTCTTACCACCCCAGGGTGCCATGCTCGGCGGTGCATTGCAGAGCGCAAATCCGATCTTGCCTTCCAACGCGGCCATCTTCGAGTAGTAGAAAGCTGCGCCAAAGGTGGTGTTGTTAAAGCAACAAGCGAGGAACACAGCAGTATCCTGGCATCGGGCAATGGCCTTCTCCATGGCGAACCGGGCAGTTATCGCTCCTAGACCGTTGTCTCCGTCTATCAGCACGGAGGCAACACCTTCTTTAATTATTCGCGGTCGAGGTCTTGGATTGGTTGCCCCAGTGCGTATACGTCTCAGATAGATTCCTAGAGCAGCAATCCCGTGAGAATCGACGCCTCTCATATTGGCCTCAATAATGGTATCCGCCAGGAGCGCAGCGTTGTCAGGCTCTACCGAGGCCCGAACAAAGAGCTCCTCTACAATTCGCCGAAGTCTCTCTGGCAGTACGAAAACAGTATCAGTCAAAGCTTTGGCCTCCTCACATTAAGACTGGATAATTGTTTCAGAGGAAACAGTCCTGGCCGCGGTAAAACCCGCCGCCAGGACGCATACCTAGAAGGGCCTCACTTATGACTCGACGGTCTCTTCTTTCGAGTACTTCTTCGTAAGGGTCCAGAAACTCAAAGTGAGGAAAACCAGAAAGATTACGACGCCCAAGATGTTCTTCTTGGCAAATTCGATCACTGCCCACACAACGGGCGTAGTTTTGAGCCAAGTAATCTGAGTCGCACCCGCAGGGATCTTCACCCCGGTCCTGATTGCGAGGTCCGTAAATGCTGGAGCGGCAGCACTAGCACCCCAGAGGCTCACCGCCAAGATCACCACGCCGAGGATAAGGGAGCGAACCAGGTCTCCATCGACAAGCGCCACGGCAGGCCCCATCAAACAGCCAAAGTTCCCCAAGTCCCCAAAGGGCAACACCTTGTTTCCGGGGAGGATAATCGCTAACACCACCAGGACCGGGATCAACAAAACCGCCGAAACGATTGTGCTTGGATGTCCGGCAGTGATAGGCCAGTCAAGGCCTATGTACATCTCTCGGCCCGGGAACCGTTTCTTCATGAATTCCGCAGCAGCTTCAGAAATCGGCATAAGGGCTTCCATGAAGATGGTGGCCATCCGTGGAAGGATAACCATGACGGACGCAACCACAATACCCAGCTGCAACGTCTTGGCGAAATCATATCCCGCCAAAGCACCTATGACTAGGCCCATGAGCAACCCGATGACGATGTTCTCACCGAAGAATCCGACTTTCTTCTGGATGCGTTCGGGGTCCACCTTAAGCTTCTTCATCCACGGAATCGCATCTAGGATGGCTGCCACTGGAGCAGCAGCTATGAGCCATGTAGCACACGCGTGCGGTATGGAGATACCCGGCACTCCGGTAAGTTTCTGAACCTTCTGGGCAGTCAAGTCACCGATCTTGAGTTCGATGACTATCATGGCGATGGCGACAATGAAGGCCCAGGTCAAACTCCCGGTTATCTCCATCATCACTGCACCTGCAAATACTTTCTGCCATACATTCCAAAGGTCTACATTCAACGTTTTGGTAAAGCCTATGCCGAGAAGCACGATATTGAGCAGTATCTGAAGCGGGAACATGATTGCTGCATAAGGCCATGCCCAGCTGATTGTCGAAGCCGCTGGCCAACCCACGTCAAGCGCGCTAAGCTGAAGCCCAGTCCTGTTGATCATGGCCTGCGCAGCAGGAGCGACCTGTGCAGTCAGAAGCTGGCCCACCACAAGAGTGATGCCGGTAAACGCCACGCCTAGAGTAAGGCCTGCACGAAGAGCTTTGCCTGGTTTCAACCCAAATAGAAGGCCGATGAGAAACATGATAAAGGGAAGGAACACGTTGGCGCCAAGACCGATGACGTACTTGACTACCGAAAGCAATGTCATTGCTTGGTACCCCCCGTCAATTTGGAAATGATCTCATCAAACACTGCTTTTTCACCGACCCCGGTCAAAAGAGGAAGTCCGTTGACCACAGGTATATTCAAGTCTGACTTGAGTCCCGGCGTGATTGACACGATTAAGTCCGCTTTCCCGATTTCTCCCTGTAATTCCCTGAAGGCCAGCTGCTTTACCTCGACATCCAGACCTCGCTCGCCGAGGCCTTTCCTGATCTTCTGGGCGCATATAGTTGAGGACGCGATTCCTGAACCACACGGTACCAGTATCCTGAACTTCGCCATTAGGTTTTTCCCTCCCGCATGCTCACGCCTTTTTCGATCATCGAAGCGAGTTTCCTGGCGTCATCTGCTTCCATGAGGTCCTTAAGGTATTTCTCTTCTTGAAACATCTCAGTTAGCGCACAGAGGAATGTCACGTGGTCCGAGCCCTTGTGGAGTCCCAGAAGGAATACCATCGAGACATCCACCTGCACGCTGGGATTAGTCATAAGTCCGAACTTGACAGGTTTCGTAAGGCGAGCCACTGCGAGGCACGGCTTAATGCAGTATTCCGGATCCGCATGAGGTATGGCAACACACACGGGCTTAGTCGGGAGCCCCGTCGGGAATTTCGATTCCCTTTCCAGGACCGCTCCGGCGAATGCTGGCTTGACGTAACCTTTTTCAATGAGCCTTGCCGCCAGCGTCTCAATTACTTCTTCCTTTGTTTGGAAACTTTTGTCCATCACGACAAGAGTCTCGTCAAAAGCCACGTCCGACACTAAAAACTCATCCCTTCTGGCCGTATTTCGTCAGGTATTTCCGACGTAACCGGCTCACCTCTTCTTGAGGAAGTTCGGCAGGTTCACCGATAATCCAAGCCAGGATAGCGATCTTCGCCGCATTTTCAACGAGCTCGGCCACTGTATAGGCGTCGTTAAGATCTTTTCCCACCGCAACCACGCCGTGATTGGCCAAGAGCACCGCTGTACGGTCGCCCATGGCGCTGAGAGCTGCCGTACCGAATTCCTCTGTACCGGAAGGCTGGTAAGCCGCCACCGGAACTCTGCCTCCAACTCCGCTCGCCAGCGTGGCTATGAGTACCGGTATTTCTCTCCCCACAGACGCAAAAGCCGTCGCATAGACGGAGTGGGTGTGCACTACCGCTCCGATGTCAGGTCTGTTTCTGTAAAATACCAGGTGAAGTGGGGTTTCAGTGCTTGGCTTCCACTTCTTGTCTATGCTGTTTCCCTGAATGTCGATTAGGCAGATGTCTTCCGGAGACAAAGACTCATATGCCATCCCGCTGGGAGTAATGGCAACGACGCCTCTCTCCCGGTCTATGGCGCTGACGTTGCCCCATGTAGCCGGAGCCATGCCTGACCGGGACATTTTGAGAGCAAAATCAAGCACCGTTTGTTTTAGATTCAGGATAGGGTCCTGAAGGCGATCTGACAATCAACTCACCTCCTTTCCGCAAGGCCCTTCATGAGTAGAGCATCGCGGAACTCCCTTGGCGTTGGGGCTGTATTGAGATACTCAAGGACACCGGGGAATTCCAGCGCAGCCTGAAGCTGTTCGACTATCGCGACGCAATCGGTCCTCAACGCAAGGAGGAACACGAGACGTACTTTATTTCCACCCCAGTCGCAGAAGCTGGATAACCTCGCGGCAGCGATAGCGGGCCGAACGACCTGGTCCGGGGAACCATGCGGGAGTGCCACGCCTGAGCCAAAAGAAGTCGGGAAAAAGTCTTCACGATCCAGCACCGTTTCAACGTACGAAGGCGTTACAAAGCCCTTCTCAGCCAAAAGCCCCGACAGTTCCTTGATAATCTCTCGTGGATCGCTCAACGCAACGTTCAGCAGTACGCAGTCTTCGTTCAGAGTATCAGCGAGCCTCATATCCGTCCGCGGCTGTCGTTGATCACTTAATTCCGCGTTCAAGATGTTTTCTAACTCTCGAATCCCGTTACTGGCTCCGAGGTCGGTAATCTCAATGTACGGAACACCAGGTATCTTAGGGTCTATCGAACCGACTGAGGCAATTACGTTGGGGCGCAGGCGTCTTGCCTCCACCACCGCGGCGGCGCTGGAAACAGGCACAAACTCCACGTTCTTGAGATCCTTGAATTTCTCGCTGAGGTAGTTGGCTATTATGGCTGCCAGCCCTAGGCCTGTTATACAGACAACTAGGACGATTTTTTCGCGTCCGTTGGCCGGTACTGCGAGACCTGAGTAAGACCAAAAAATCCCGCCCCTGTCAGACGAGGTCATGTCGTTTTCGACCTGGCATACAAGTTCTTCTAGCGATGTCCCCGCCATCGCCCGTCTAGCGACATCTAGCACCAGAACCGTCGTGAGAGGGCCCAGGGTATGAATCTTGATCCCCGTATTCTCAGATATGATCCCCCCGAAACTCACCAAGCTCCCCATGTCAGCAACGACCAGAACCCCCATGCCCTTGTCGGCTTGCTTCACCACGTCCTTTGCGCGCCCGAAGGCGTTCTTCAGGTTCTCATGTAAGTCAAGCTCTACTGTATGAATCTGTATACCCGGCAAAAGTGTATCGACGACGTCTTTGATGGCAGAAGCCACCCTTCCGTGTGACATGAGAACGATGCCGACTTTCTGGGCCGGGTACCCCGAACGGTCGCGTCTCGAACTGACGTACATGGCTATAAAGTCAGCTTCGTATTCCGGGAACTCGGCTCCAATCCGGGTCTGGATCTCTTTCAAGACGGCCTTTGACTTCTCCCGGATGCCCACAGGTATGAAAGTGGCTGAAAGCAGTTCCCGCGGGTTTACCGCGTTACGACCTTGCCTCATCCGCTCGAGGGAGGCCGTGAGGTGAATGGCAATGCACGCGATAAGAGTTCTATCGCCAGACATTTCCGGGAATTCCGAGGTTATTGCCGCATCGACCGATTGGAGAATACAAGGGTCGGAAACTTTGCTGATCTCAAGTGCCTGAAGGGTCTCACCTCTCGCGTGGACAGACCTGAGCTGCATGGCGATCATCCGGTCTAGTTCGTTCGCCATCAGTCGCGTGCGTTCTCCGGGGCTCAGCCCAGACGCGGCCAACTGGTCATACCTGGTCTCCATCCATTCATACAGATTGTCAGGAAACGCGTAATCATCCTGCAGGAACCCTGTAGGACAGATTTCCTGTCCGGGTTCAAACACAATGTTTTTCCCAAGGTATGCAGAGAAACTGAGCAGTCCTGACCGCGACTCCATCAAGCCTTGAGCAGCATAGGGAGGAAGGTCGTCCAGAGTAACAGATACTTTATTGCTCTTACCGGTTGTAAACTTCAGGTATCCTCTGGCACACGCCACCTGTATGTCAGCCTTTAGCTGCCCAACGTTGCCCGGACACTCGTACTTCAACAACGCTTCCACCACCGCCGGAGCAACCTCAACAGGGGCGTTAATCTTCGCCGACTCAGTGGAAAAGAACCGCTTTATCATCTCAAGCCTCTCGGCAGGAGGTCGCGCCGAAAGGGAGGGTATCCTTATAACCACCGGAAGTCTCCGCCTCATCGCGTCCAGCAAGGCCACATCCGGGTCTGAACTCGTCGCGGCGATAAGCAGAAAGGACGTCCTCCGCTCGCTGTCAGACTCACCAAGTCGACGGAACGTCCCTTTATCTATGATGCCGAACAGCATTTCCTGCCCCTGCGGCGGAAGCCTGTGGATTTCATCGAGAAAGAGAATTCCTCCATTTGCCAGTTCAACGAGGCCGGGTTTATCGTCAGTGGCTCCCGTGAACGCCCCCTTTGTGTGACCGAACAGGTGCGACATGAGAAGCTGCGGATTATCCGCATAATCGGCACAATTCATCGAGACGAATGGTCCATCCGGCGGGATTGTACCGATTTCAACGGCATAACGGTGCATCGCCATCGCCAGTTCTGTCTTGCCAACTCCAGTAGGGCCAAGGATCAGAGTATTGAGACCATGTGGCGGATACATGACCGCCGCCTGTGCCAGCTGTATGACCGGCTTTAGGCTGCCTTCAGCACCTACCAGAGTAAGAAAGACCCGGTGGATGTCAGCCTGAGTTTTGGTCGAAGCAGACCTCTTCACGGCTCTGGCAGTGGGCCCGGCATGTCGTACCGCGGAGGTTGAGGTTTCAGCCTTCAATATGCCGCTCACGGTAGAATGGCTGACTTTCACACCCTTTCTGGCAAGGATACGTGATATTTCCCTCATGGAAGAACCCTGATGGCAAACTTCTTCCGAGACGAGCCTCGCTATCGCTGCTTTTCTCCGTGCTCTGGAATTGGGAATACCTAGCCTCTCTCTGAGCATGGTGATACTCGCCCGAGATACGCAGAGCATCCGGGATAGCCGTTCGTCGCTCAAAGGACAAATCGGGTCTTCTCGCGATATGAGATCTTTCAGCTTTTCTTCAAGGCTCACCATGGGTTTCGATGCTCCTTCCCTTCCTCAAACAGCAAGATGTATGCCACAAATCGTCGGAGAATGCTGAGCGTATGGTGCCTATTTTGTGGACGACAAAGTAAACCCGGGGTGGAAAACTTGCCCGACCGGCTTACATTGTCACATGGGGATCCAACAGTAACCTTGCCTACTCAAGTCTGGAACTCTTGGCAACTAGTGAACCTCGAGAGAAAAGGACTAACTACGTTGCGGGCAGTAGATGCGAGTTAATCCCGAAGAACATGCCCGCAGCCAGTGAAAAACAGAAAACCATGACAATTCGTACGACACTTATTTTATGACGCCCTGACAGCTCTGCACAATCACTAAAGTGACAACTTTTCTTTTGTATAGAGACCCGGACATGCCATGCTCTTCAACATTACCAGGCGTGGGCGGTATAACAACGAATAGGGAGAAAAATAAACCTATCGCCTCCCCGGCTGATGCGAGGAGGCGATAGGTTTTCGCAACTTTCCATGTATTTGGTATCCTTATTGGATAAGCTTCAGCCAGTCTCCAAGAAGGAACTGGAGCCTACCCAGGAAGAGGCTTACGCGCGCCATGACGGTATTTCCGAACGCAGAGCCGAAGGCCACCATCATGACCACTCTTCCGATTGAACTGATGGTTCCGGCGGTACCTTTCTTCTCGACCGTGAAGAGGAAGTACCACATGACGCTGACTACTCCCACCACCAGGACTATGTTATTGATGGTGGTGAGAAGACTCCCGCTCACAAAAAGAGGCTTGAATGTGGCACGTACTTGGTCCAGAAGCAGAGACTTGAAATCTCTGGCCAGGACGAAACCAGCACCGACGCCAACCATGAAAGCCATGTTATACCGGCTCACCCAGGCCCATCCTTTGATATATCTGGTATAGATGAGCAAGCCGATTATGATGGGGATTATATAGTGATATTTGTGGTCTCTGAAGATCCACTGAGAAGACGGCCTTATATAGGAAAACCAGGTGACTACCACGGTGTAACCCGCATACAGGCCGACATACGCATGCTCGGCAAACTTATAAAATCCGTTGTCGACGAAGATTATCGAGAAGAGCGCGAGCGTAAGGAACGCCTGGATCCACACCCACGGGTTAGTAGACACGAATCTTACCCCCTTTACTTGGCAACCGAATTCTTTTTCTCGAGGATGTAGCCGATATTACCCAGGATAATGAAGAGGATAATGAGAGCGTGGGCGAAAGACTGGGCGTCCATGCCGGCCACGGCGCTACCCGGCTTGTTGACGAGCACTTCATACTCGGCCGCGCCCTTCATGCCCAGGACCCCGCCCAAAACCTGGCCCGAGTTGATGTAGGGCATCGTGCCTGGTACTTCCACGGAGATGGTCGAAACCGCCAGCGGGATCCCGTAAGGGGTTGATACGGTCTTGATATACTCGGGAGTTCCGGGAGTCCCGGTGACGAAGATTATCATCATCTTGGCATCTTTGATGCCCGTAAACTCTTGCATCAAAGGAAGATCCGCAAGGGGATTGCCGTAGGAGTCAACCCCGGCCGAGGCGGCTGCAGCATCTTTAATCATTTGGTCAAGCCAAATGGTATTACCTGGCCTGTACCCGATATTGACCCAGTCGACGCCATACTGTTTATCGGGGAAATCCTTCTTCACAGCGTCAAATGCCATGGTCGCCATATCTCCGGCCATGGTCCACATACCCCCGCATACGAACCGGATGTCTTTCTGGAACCCATGCCTGATGATGGCGCGGGCGGCTGGCATAAGCTCGGGGATTCCTCCTGCGTCGAATTCAAAACCCAACCAGACTATGCTGCCAGGGGGAAGTCTATCAATGGCGTCGTACACCTTTTTGGTCTCTGCTGAAACCTTGATAGCAAGCCCAACGGGTTTTATGAGTGCAATAGCGATTACCGCGCAAAGCAATACGTATATGATCCGGCGATCAACGTTTCCGATCTTGGAAAGCATGCCCTTTCACCCCCTCTTCCCTATTCGGTTCCGCCCATGTAGCCGCGTTCAATTCCGACCAGAACCCGTAGAGCAGTCGCAATGCCTCCGAACGCGGCTCCGATCTGAATCCCCCTCATGCCCGCCACGTTCGGCACGTTGAGGATCCAGTCAGCCAACTGAGGGATGACGGGCGAAATCATGGCACCCAGTGGGACTCTTCCTAGCATCATGATTAACGCTGATACCAGAAGTATCGTCGCTTGGGAGTTGCGGATACGGAACGCACGGTACGCGGCTGAAGCGATGTAGAAGACCAGAGTGGAGTAAACCGTCGCGTTCATCGGAGCGATAATCTGGGAATAGAAGGTTTTCCACCCCGGGTTGTTCGAATCCTTCGCGATGAAAATCCCGAAAATCATTATGCCAAACATGCATACGAGGGCAACAATGCTATACATCCAGTCTTTTTTCTTCTGGGTGATCCTGTGTCCGTGGACTCTGGTCAGGTTGACGACGCCGACCATCACCATATAAGCACCTGCCAGCTGATACCACTTGCTAAGTTCCTGATGCACGGTCTCGACCCATCGAGGCCCGGTGAAGTAAGTGGTTATGATCCAGATAAGTCCCGCAACGAGTCCCAGTGCAATGGGTAATTCTTTCTTCAAGATAGCACCCCCTCGTCACTTGGCCAAAAGTTTAGTGAAAGAAGAGTTGCCGAAAGTCTGTAAGATTGCTCCTATGAGGATGAATGCGATCATGACCATCTTGCCCCAGTCTTCCGCGATCAGGTTGCCCATGAGTACAGGGTCCTTGGACAGGTAGGCGCTGGCCGCGAACAGTTCCTCCCCGATCAGGCAATAGTCGCAGGCCGCGACGAAGAAAGGAATCTGAGCGGTATTAGCAGTACCCGAAATCTGGATTGAGCCTACCGAATTCCCGACCTCCGCAAAGATCAGTGATTCTGCCCAGAATGCTCCAATAAGGAGGTTGGCTGCAGGCCTTTCCCTGTTCATGATACCGGTGACACCTGAAGCGTAGGCGAACTGGTCCTCGGCGATAAATCTCACGTTATCCGGCACGAAGCTTTCCGGCTTTCCGACTTCCAGATAAGCTTGCCTGACTATACCTTCAGTAATCGGGTAAATCACACTGTACCTGTTGGTAACGATGATGGGCGTATCGTACCTTGCGCATGCCTTTGCCGCATATGACAAGATGGCAAAGGCCGCCAAAGTCTGGGCATTATCCAGATACCCGATTCCCGGAGAGAAATGCACCGGCCGGCCCATTTCAGTGGCGCGCCCGATGGCTTCATCCAGATGGTCGAGACCCGCCACCTTGTAGACCTCCGGAATCTTCAGCCCTTTCCTCGCCCTGGCGATCACCACAAGAAGAGTGACCAGAAAGACGAGTTCCAGCCAAAATGCTGCGACGTACCCTGATACAATTTTCACTTTATTTGTACACCTCCCTGATTGGTTTACCGGAATATCTCGTATTTTTTCGCTATAAGAGGTCGCTTTTCCTGCAGAAATATTCGCCCTGCTAGAAGTCGTTTTATTACGATAAGAATGACTGCACAGAAATTACGGTTTTGATCAGGCTGAACAAAGATACCGTCAAGTAAGTAAATAGTGACTGGTCTGAAGGGTCGTCTAAGGAAGTTGGGCAATCTTCTCTGCGGCGACCCAAAGGACAATACAACTGTCCTGGCCAGACGCTTAGGGAAGTTAGGCAATCTCCTTTGGCCAAGTGATAAGACGGGCGGATTTACGTCCCAATTGGCATTCTCTCTGTGGGAAGAAAGCAGGGCGGCCCACTTGCCGCCCCGCCTGATGAAGTATTCAGTTCGGAGAAGCCCGACCCCTCTCAGGATAAAGCTTCACGGCAACAGCCACGATATCTCACCGGATGCTTTCACCCTATGAAAAGGTTCACCCCGGCCTCGCTGGCCTCCGCCAGGTAAGTAGCTACGCCGGCAAATTCCAATCCTGGAATCAGTTCCTCTTTGGTGATCCCCATGACATCCATGGACATGGTACACGCGATCATCTTAACGCCCAGGTCTCGGGCCATCTCAATGAGCTGAGAAAGGGACTGCACGTTCTTTTTCTTCATAACGAGCTTCATGAGCCTCGGTCCAAGGCCTAGAAAATTCATTTTCGAAAGGCCGAGCTTTTCTGGACCTCGAGGCATCATGATCTCAAACATCTTTTCGATGAGGCCTTTCTTCGTACTGACCTTCTCGGGCCGGCGAAGGATGTTCAGTCCCCAAAAGGTGAAGAACATGGTAACCTGTGAACCCATAGCGGCAGCTCCGGTAGCTATGGTAAACGCGGCAATAGCCTTGTCGAGGTCTCCGGAGAACACGATTATGGTTTTCTTGTCTTGAGCTTCACTCACCCGGTTTCACCTCCCATCATCCTCTGCCCTGAAACCACCACTAACCCCACTAGGTTTTTTTCACCCTAGCGATAAACACTCCATCGCGTTCTTCAAGAGCCAAAAGCTCGTTACCCGTCCGCTTGCACCACGCCTCCACGTCTTTCTTGAAACCCGGGTCAGTTGCTTCCACCACGATCACGTCACCCGCAGCGCATCCCTGACACGCCTTGAAGAGTTTGACAATTGGCCCGGGGCACTGAAGACTTCTCGCGTTGACTTTGACTTCTGCCACTTCAATCACCTCATGAACCAGAGCAAGTTCATTCAATCTCGTAAGGCCACACGGTCATTCCGCCGTCGAGAATCTTAACGTTCTCAAACCCTTTGTTTTTCAAGATGAGAGACCCAAGATAAGCCCGAAGTCCGACTTTACACACGAGTACCTGCTCTTTGGACCTGTCGAGCTCGCCGCAGCGGGAAGACAGCTCATTGAGCGGGATGTGGATGGCACCCGGGATAGTTCCCAGGACGATTTCAGCCGGCGTTCGAACATCCACGATCTGAAGGTTCTCGTCGCCGAGCCTTCTTTTTAGAGTCACAGGGTCGATTCCTTTTACCCGCCCGGTGAGCTTGTTCATCATCACATTGGCCGCGACGATGGTTGAACTCATCGCCATGGAGAAGGGCGGCGCATACGCAAGGTCGAGGTTTTGTAAGTCCTCTACTCTGGCCCCCAGGGTGATGGCAGTGACTATGATGTCTATAGGCTTATCGACCACGCCATCGCCCACCACCTGAGCTCCGAGGATCCGCCCGGTTTTCTTGTCTGCCACGAGCTTTGTGACGATCATCCGGTAACCCGGGTAGTAATGGGCTCTGTCGTTAGCCGGAACCAGGACCGTTTCGACGTCGAACCCCTCGGCGCGGGCCTGCGCCTCAGAAAGTCCCGTCTTGGCCGCGTTCATATCAAAAACCTTCAACACAGTGGTTCCCAGAACCCCTTTGAGACCGGGACGGGTTTTCGCGCCGCCTTCCTCGCCAAGAACACGGTCTGGCTCGAGATTGAGGGCGGCTATCCTCCCCATCTTGTTGGCCGTGGATCCCATCGGGTACCAGGCGGGTTTCTGGGTGATGAGATTCACGTTCTCCGCGCAGTCACCCACGGCGAAAACATCCTTGACGCTGGTCTCCATATTTTCGTTGACCTTTATTGCCCCGGTCGGCCCCAGCTCTATGCCCGCCCCTTTGGGCAGGGAAGTGTCCGGCCTAACACCTGTCGCCCAGATCACGACGTCGCAGGGTATTCTCCTTTGCGACGTTATAACCGTTGCAACTTTGCCATCCTCGCCTTTTTCAATGGACTCCACTTTTTCCCCGGTCAGGACCCTGACTCCTTTTTCTTCCATGTGCTTTTGGACGAGCCTGGCCATTTCAAAGTCAAAACCAGGCAACACTTGATCTGTGAGCTCGACTACGGTAACATCCAGGCCACGGAGTTTCAGGTTTTCAGCCACCTCAATGCCTATCATGCCGCCTCCCACTACAACACCTTTCATCCCGCGTGGACTGTCTTTAGGCAGGAGGGCTCTTCGTATGCCTTCGGCGTCCGAAACCGTTCTTAGGGTAAATACCCCCGGAAGGTCGATTCCAGGAACTCGGGGTTTAACCGGGGAAGCGCCCGTCGCGATGACGAGTTTGTCGTAGGGAAATACTTTCTCCTCTCCGGTCACAAGGTCTTTCGCGCAGACCTCTTTTTTGTCGACATCGACCCGCGTCGCCTCGTGATGGACAAGGACGTCGATGTTGAAGGCATCCTTGAAGTATTCGGGGGTCCTGACCACCAGTTCTTCTCTTTCTTTGATGACGTCTCCTATGAAGTAAGGAAGGCCACAACCAGCGTAAGAGATATCCTCGCCCTTTTCCAGGACCACAATCTCCCAGTCAGGATGCTCTCTCCGGGCCTTCGCAGCGGCTTTGGCTCCAGCCGCCACACCACCTATGACCACAAGTTTCTTGGACATCCTTTCTCCGGTTTGACCCTCAAAATACCGGGTCTCCCTTCAAGCCTCCTCTCAGAGTTAGTCCTCTCCCGCACTCAAAGACGGGGAATGAGTTTCAGGACGACGTTTTTCGCGTCCTCGTTTACCACTCTGTAGTACGTTTCCTGGCCTACCTTCTCGGCCCTGATAATGCCTCTGGCCCTAAGGATGCCGAGATGCTGGGACACAGTAGACTGGGGGAGTCCCAGACATTCCTGCATGTGGCCCACGTTGCACCGTTTATCCAGAAGGTTCCGGACGATGCAGAGCCTAACAGGATGGGCCAGGGCCTTGAGCGTTTCCGCCTTCTCTTGGTAGACAGGAGTCAGGACTATGTCATTATGCCCCGAACCTGAGGCTGCATCGTGAGTAGCTATCTAGACTCACCTCCATCGTTATATCATGATATTACGATATATCTTGCGCATTGTGAAAGTCAATACAAGTATCAGGGGCACAACGGCCAGTCCGGAAAAACCTCTAACATGATGTGCTGCCTCCGGCAGCAGAACCTGCAGCGTTATACGGGGCCTATAATGTAAGGTGCCGCGTCAACTGGAGGCGTGGCTTTTCACGTACCAGTTCCAGGCAGTGCGCGCGATCTCATCGAGGGTCGAATGCAGGGGTTCCCATCCGAGGACCTCTTTGGCCTTTTCGCAGGACGCCACGAGGACCGCCGGGTCTCCAGCCCGCCTCGGGCCGATCTCGTAGGGGACCTTTTTCCCCGTTACCTCTTCAACGGCGCGTATGACTTCGAGAACCGAATAGCCGCGCCCCGAGCCCAGGTTGATGGAGGACGTCTCCCCCCCGGACTCCAAGAGCCGCAGCGCCCGGACATGAGCATCCGCAAGGTCCGTGACGTGAACGTAGTCTCTGATAGCGGTCCCGTCAGGGGTCGGGTAATCATTGCCGAAAACGGTCAAAGGTTTACCTGTCAGGACCGATTCACATATCAACGGAATGAGATGAGTCTCAGGATCGTGATCTTCGCCCATCGTACCTTTAGGGTCGGCACCCGCGGCATTGAAATACCTCAAGGATATCGACTTGAGCCCGTAAGCCCGGTCATACCATACAAGGGCCCTCTCTAAAAACGCTTTCGTTTCTCCGTAGGGATTCTTGGGGTTTATCGGGTGTGTCTCGGGGATAGGAATTATTTCCGGATCCCCGTAAACCGCCGCCGAAGAAGAGAAAACGAGTTTCTTGACCCCTCTTTTCACCATAACCGAGAACAACGTAAGTCCGCCTATCACGTTTCGCCTGAAGTACTTGTCAGGATGGTGACACGACTCCCCTACTTGGCTCTCAGAGGCAAAGTGGATAACCGAGTCGAATTTTTCTGAGGAGAAGACATCCTCGAGGGCTTCTTCATCTTCCAGACAACCGATCACCAGAGGCACGCCGGGAATCTGTTCGGGGTGCCCTCGCGATAGATCGTCGTAAACCACAACTTCGTACCCTGAATCGAGAAGCGCCTTGACCGTGTGGGCCCCGATATACCCGGCACCGCCCGTTACAAGGACTTTCCCCGGCGACCGATGACCGTAAGGCTCTTCCACACCCGTAAGCTGAGGTAGCTCTTGCGAAAAATCCAAATCCCTTTCCCCCGGGCTTCTAGGGCGGTCGTGCCTCACAGGCGTTCATCTCCCCGGTCGGAATTCCCATCGTTCATATCATACCTAAAGCCAGATAATTATTCTAGATACGTTTCCCTGCCTGTCGATCCTCGCTTTTCACCGGGCCAACTGCTAGATCCTATCACCCCTTCTTCAAACGTTCCTGGTCACCGATATCATGTTTCTTACGGCCCGGTTTGTACAAGGCCGGGTTCCACGCAAGTATCCCGGCACCGATGACAGGTGAGTAACGAGGCGGGATTATCAGGGCGTCAGGTACTTCCTTCTGGATCTCTTCCTTGAACGGTCTCAAGAGAACTTCGCCCGAATTGAACATCCCCCCTGCATAAGAAACGAGACGGACGCCGGACCCCATCTCCTTCAAGGCCGAAACCGCGAGCCGTCCTAAACTCTTGCCAGCTCTTTCCATTATGTCAAGGCAGACCGGATCGCCGAAAGAAGCCTCTCTGGCTATCAGAGGGCTTATTGCCGCTATCTCTTCCACCGTAATATCCTCGGAATATACTTTTCCAACTATGTCCCTGACGCTGGTGACCTGAAAATGCTCTTTAAGGACTTCTGAAAGGGACGTGGGGGGACCCACGCCGTCGTGGTGTTTCAAGACAGCCTTTATCCCCTCGCACGCAACGTGAAAAGCCCCGCCTTCATCGGCGAACAGGTACCCGAAACCTCCCTTTCGCACTTCCCTGCCATCTGCGTCTCGCCCGTAAGCAACCGAACCTGTACCCGCAACGACTGCGATTCCGCTCTGACCCGCAAGCGCTCCTGCCCAGGCTATCAACGCGTCGCTTTCCACCGTCACCCTGCACCCGGGAAAGACCTCAGATAAAATCTCCTGGGCAGCTTCTTTCTTGCCGGGTATAAAGACGCCTGTAAGCCCCAGGAAGACCGCTTTAAGCGAAAGTTCCGGGTGCTCTTCCAAAAAGGAGCTGAGAGAAGCCGTTGCCTCCCTCAGCGCTCTCTCCAACCTGTCCTTGCCAATTTCTCCTGAAAAATGGCCTGTCGGTCCTCCCCTACCTTCAGCGAGGACCACAAGTCCCTCTCGCATTAATGCCGCTTTGGTGCTGAAAGTACCTCCGTCGATCCCTACGACGCACTGCCCGGAAAGAGCCAACATCTAATCCTCCTCAACGGATCATGCCGTAATCCCCGTACCTTGACGTTAACTCGGAGCTGCTATCTCTCTGACGCCCAGCGGGAACCAGGGGTTCCTGTGCACTCCACCAGGATCAGAATACGTCTTTTGCGGTCCCTCGTCTTTATGCTCCCAATGTACCGAGTTCGACGCGGACTTTACCAGATCCTGGTTTGACCTTCATGAGGAGGATTCAGGCGTTTAAGTATATCGTGGACGGCGTTGCTGCCCCTGCTGAGCACAAGAGCCGACATGATGATGCCCAAGACAATCGGAAAATTGAAGTCGACAGGCAGTATCTCGTCGATGATGGCGAAGAAGTCTATCTTGCCAAAGGCCGCAAGCATTACCGAAAAAGCGAGGCTGATGGCCTGGTCTACCCAGTCTTTCAGCTGAACCCCCAGCTTAACCAGCACAGATTTGGTTATCCCGGTCATCACCTCAACAACGATGGCCAGAGTGAGAAATGAACTGACATTCATGCCCAATTCACCTCTACGGTAAGGTATGTGGAGATAGCTAAGTCTGTTCACAGGCAAACATGCTGGAAAGGCAGGTTAGTCGCATCCCCGTTCTGTGGTCATTGCCAGGTATGAGTCTCTTCTGAAAAGCGTCTCATATACTGTCAACGACCAGGAGCGAGAAGGACAAAAAGTTAACCGGGGCTAAGAAAGTTTTGGGCGGCTATCTTTTGACGCTTTGTCCAGCCAAAACGCTTGCCGCGTCCAAAAGCCGTCTTGTACCCAAGTTGCGGCTGGCAGAGCCGGCGCAAGCACGTTCCGGCAACTTTCATCAGACGGACGAAGGCCCCCGGGTTCAGGAGGCGCTACGATGTTATGTTACCTCCTTCAGGCCAAGATTTTACGGCAATCGAGGTCTCTCACCACATAAACCGGAGCGCACGAGACCATTGTACACTCTCCGCCCGAGCCCGCAAATCCCTTATCCGGGCATTCAAGTATATCGGGCCTGCCTTTGTCGTCAGCGTCGCCTACATGGACCCGGGCAATTTTGCGACAAACATCACCGCAGGGTCCCGGTTTAACTACTCTCTAATCTGGGTAATCCTGTGGAGCAACCTGTTCGCCATTTTCCTCCAGACCCTTTCGGCAAAACTCGGTATCGCCACTGGAGAAAGCCTCCCGGAACACTGCCGAAAACTGTTTTCTAGGAGAACCAACTGGTTTTTGTGGACGGTGAGCATGCTTGCTGCCGCGGCCACGGAGCTGGCGGAGGTTTTGGGTGGTGCCCTGGGTTTCTACCTCCTTTTCGGCATCCCCCTTACCCTGGGAGCCCTTCTGACAGTGGCAATAAGCTGCGGTATCCTGGCCCTCGGCAGGTACGGGCAGGAAAAGGTGGAGCTTGCCATAAGCGGGCTTTTGGGCATAATAGGCATCTCTTACGTCATAGAGCTGTTTCTGTGTGACCCCGATTGGCCTGCCATTTTCCGTCATACCCTGGTTCCTTACATAGAGAGTTCGAGCCTGTTGGTAGCTGCGGGAATGCTCGGTGCCACAGTCATGCCCCACGTCATCTTCCTCCATTCCCATCTCGTCAAAGGCAAGCGAAACGCTAACCCCGAAACCCAGGAAGAGCATTTGTCGATGGAAAAAATTGATGTCCTGTTCGCCATGAACGTCGCCTTCCTAATCAACGGCGCCATGGTCGTCGTTTCCGCAGCCACTTTCTTCTCGCGGGGAATAGTCGTGGACTCCATTGAGCTGGCTCACCAAACTTTAAGGCCTCTTCTGGGGAACCTGTCCAGCGTAGCATTTGCCACCGCACTTCTGGCATCAGGCCTTTCGTCTTCGGCAGTCGGGGCCTACGCGGGTGAGGTCATTATCGGCGGGTTTGTGGAAAGCGGCATACCCATCTGGACTAGGAGGGTTCTCACCATAGTCCCGGGTCTTTTAATCATTTCGCTTCGATTGAACCCAGTTGAAGTCCTGGTCCTCAGCCAGGTTACTTTGAGTTTCGCGCTACCGGCGGCAGTTATCCCGCTTCTTCTGGTGACGGGTCGGCGTGAGATAATGGGGCGCTTTGCCAACAGCACCTTAACCTCTCTAATCGGATGGATCGTGGTCGCCCTCATAATCGGACTGAATGGTGCACTTCTGTACTGCACTTTGTTCCACCGGACTTGGTGAAGGCCAGAAGGGGCGGCGAAGCCGCAATTACAGTTTGCTGCTTTACTACGACGGGCCCGCCAGCTCCTCACCGGCCTTCGCCCGGAACCGCACGGGGGTCTATCCGCAAACCCGTGCTATAGGCTTGATGAACCCCTGCAGCGTTCTGTCACCGTAGGCGGGCCTTAAGCAGAGGTTTGCGGATGCGAAAACCCATGCTATGGGCTTTTGCGTGCCCCCGGCTTGAGGGTAGGGTTACTGTGCGGAGAAATACCTCTCCAGGAGCCCCTTTAGGGCACGCGCGTGCCGCGCCTCATCTCTCGAGGTCTCGTCGAAGAAATCGTGGGCAGGATCTATCCCAATCTCTTTCGCTTTGGAGGCCGCCTCCTTCTTCCCTCGATTGGCACCCTCTTCACCCGCAAGCATCTTTTTCAGGTTCTCAGCCGTCGATCCCGAAATCATTCCGGCCAGTTCAGCGTAACCCGCCGCATGCCACGCCTCTTCAAAGGCGATCTTGACCAAAACTTCCCCGATTTCCGGGTACCCCTCCCGGTACGCCTGCCTGGCCATAGCAAGATACAAGCCTACCTCGGAAGTCTCTCCTCGGAAATTGTTCTTCGCAGCTTCTTCCAAAACCGTTCCATTTACGACTCCCAGTTTGACCTCGTTGATAAGACCTGACTCCATACTCTTGCTCCTCCTTATGTTAACGAAGATGTGGCCCGGCTTGCGGGCCCGGTCCTGAGGTAATTATACCCTGAGTACCTCGTAGTAATTTATACTAGACAGTAGTTCTTACTGTCAAGAGCTTTATACCCCGACCCGGACATTTCCGCACAGTTTACTTCAGAAGCTCCGGCGTTGGCCCGTATTCGGCTGAACTAGGTTGCCTGGAACCAGCCGCTTACGTCGCATAAGGAGATGAAAGTCATGGAATCATGATCAGGAGCGAAGTTGCTCTATTTTACCCGATATGGTTTATGGCACCAGGCGAGGAAGCAGGATGCAGTGATACGGAGACTGATTGCCCGGGTTTTCAGTAAGAAGAGACAGACGAGGTTCCGGGGTACCGAGACCTTGATGGGAAAGCGGGACCCGGCCCAAATTCCTATATCACCCCTGATTGATATCAACCGGGACAGACTCAGGGAGGCATACGGTGGAAGCCCGGACCTGATCATGCGCCTCGTCCGAGGGGGGCCAAAAGGCAAGATAAGGTTCTTGGTGGTTCACCTTGATAGCCTCATAGACCAGGAAATGCTTTCCAGGGCCGTCATCCAGCCTCTTACCGAACCTA
The DNA here is from genome assembly GCA_018208355.1 of Candidatus Fermentithermobacillus carboniphilus. Lineage (GTDB taxonomy): Bacteria > Bacillota > Sulfobacillia > Fermentithermobacillales > Fermentithermobacillaceae > Fermentithermobacillus > Fermentithermobacillus carboniphilus. The sequence goes on from CP062796.1 coordinate 519,302, forward strand.
GATACCGGTGGAGGTCTGCCGAGGAAGCTTACACCGAAGCCAAAGACCGGATCATCCTCGCAAGCGACGTGAAAGAAGTCCGAATTCTTGATGAACTGGTGGAGCACCTCGGGGGCGGGAGCTGCGGGGTGCTGGTTGACGGTATCCCCCGGGCCATCGTCATACGCATACCCGGCTGGGAGCAAAGGGCTGTGGACGAGCCAACCACCGAAGCAACCATAAGGGGCCCGAAAGAAGGATTCATCGAAACCCTGAGAGTCAATACCTCCATACTACGGCGGAGAATAAAGGACCCAAGGCTCAGGATCGAAGAGCGGACGGTCGGCACGGTCACCAGGACGATTGTGGCTTTGGCCTATATTGATGGTCTTGCCGACCCCGGTGTTATCCAGGAAGCCAGGAGCAGGCTGGAAAAAATCAAAGTCGACAGCATCCAGGAAAGCGGGCAAATTGAGGAATACATTGAAGACGCTCCTCTTTCCCCTTTCCCAACTGTGTTGCGTACCGAGCGACCTGACAAAGTGGTAGCTGCCCTTCTGGAAGGAAGGCTGGCCATACTGACGGACGGTACTCCCTTCGTCCTCATTGCGCCGGCTACTTTCACCATGTTCCTCACCGCCTCCGAGGACTATTACGAACGTTTTTTCATCGGCTCCGCGCTCCGGGCCGTCCGGTTCCCGGCTTTCCTCTTCTCCTTAACTCTGCCAGCCCTTTATGTTGCAGTGACCACGTTTCACCAGGAAATGCTTCCCACGCCCCTTATCCTGAGCATCGCGGCCCAGCGGGAAGGCATACCGTTCCCGGCGATCGTCGAAGCTTTCTTGATGGAAGTTCTCTTTGAGATCTTGAGGGAAGCCGGGGTACGCCTTCCTAGGATCGTAGGCCACGCCGTAAGCATCATCGGGGCACTGGTCATCGGCGAAGCAGCCATGAGGGCTGGCCTCGTTTCCGCGGCAATGGTGGTTGTCGTCGCTACCACAGGCATCGCTTCTTTTGCCACTCCTGTCTTCAGCATCGCCATCGGCGCCCGCCTGTTGCGGTTCGTCATGATAGCACTCGGAGGTACACTTGGCTTTTTCGGGGTGGTCGCCGGGCTTTACGGCCTTTCCATACATCTGGCCTCACTCCGGTCATTCGGAGTGCCGTTTCTGGAGCCGCTTGCCCCTCTAATCCCCTCCGATTTGAAGGATATAATCCTCCGTGTCCCCTGGTGGGCGATGCGCACCCGACCAAAGCTAGTCAGCAAAAAAGAGCCTATACGACAGGCAAAAGATCTCCTCCCGAGGCCCGGAAGGGGCCTACCTGAAACCACTCTTTCCGCAAAGGACCAGAACGGGAGGAAGAAGATAAATGGACAGGGTTGAAGGAGGAAAAATCTCGGGGGGTCAGCTAATGGCCATGCTCGTGCTGGCGCGTTTTGTCCCGGTCACTATCGAGTATCCTCTCGTCACCGGCATGAAGTCTCCTCGGGATGCGTGGATAGCCGCGCTCTTTGCATCGGTGCTGTCCCTGCTCCTGGTAATCCTTGTAGCCCACCTGAGTTTGAAGTTCCCGGACAAGACCATAATCGAATACAGCCAGGTGCTTTTGGGAAAACACCTGGGTAAAGCCTTTGGTTATCTTCTGGTGTTTTATTGGATCTCTGTGGCCGCGACCGTCGCAAGGTCAGTAGGCGAAGCCTATACCATCGCCATCATGCCCGAGACCCCCATCCTCGTTTTCATGCTGGTCATCGTCTTCCTCAGCGCCAACGCAGCGCGAAACGGTCTGGAAGTAGTTGCCAGGGTGGCCGAAATCAACCTGTACGTCATGGCCTTTTTGGGGCTGATCATAATCGGCTTGCCCTACAAGCTCATGCGCTTTGAGAATCTTTTGCCGATCATGGCCGATGGACTTGGACCGGTCATTGAAGCCACAGGAGTGGGCCTTTCCTTTTACGCCGAGATCATGGTGCTCGGTATGATGGTACCTTATCTGAAAAGGCCAAAAGACGCTATACGATACTCGATTTACGCTGTCCTCATAGCGGGGTTCACCATGACGATTTTCTCCATCTCTTTGGTGGCGGTGTTTGGACCCACGGTTTCTTCCCTCTCGCTGCCCGCTTTCAGCCTCGGAAGAGTCATAAGCATCGGGCAGTTTCTCGAAAGGATCGAGGTTATCCCTATGGGGGCCTGGACCATAACCGCCGCTGTAAAGCTGGCTTTATATGTCTGGGCCAGCGCGGTCGGTCTCGCCCAGCTTTCGGGGCTCTCCCGTTACCAGTCGCTGGTATACCCTCTGGGGGCCATAGCCGCATCTTTGGGAATGCTTTTCTTCGAGAATTTCGTGAGTCTGCAACTCTGTTTCAGGACTACGTGGGTATTCTTTTCTCTAACGGTCGCCCTCAGCACCACATTACTACTGTACATTGTCGCCTTTATGAGAAAGAGTTCCATAGGGCTGGGAGGTTAAACCGCGATGTATCGCCAAACTCGCGCTTCCCTGACATACTTGCTCATCTTGATAACAACTCTCGTCACGGGATGCTGGAACCGGAGAGAAATTGATACCCTTGGTCTCGTCATGGCATCCGGGATCGATGAGGCTGAGGACGGCGGGATCAAGCTCACGGTTCATGTGGCCAAACCATTCGCGATCGGCGGCGGCGAGTCAGACACCAAAGGTTCTCTGGAAAAGCCTTTCTGGGTGGTCACATCGACAGGCAAGACCGTGTTCGAAGCTGTGCGGAACCTGGCTTCACAGTCGCCGCGCCGGCTGTACTGGGCCCACAACCGGTTTCTGATAATAGGCGAGGCCTTGGCACGAAAGGGTGTCACCGAAATCCTCGACCTGTTCGCCCGTGACGCCGAACCGCGCCTTCTCGCCTTCATAGTCGTGGCGAAAGGCGCCACTGCATGGGACCTCCTTCAGGCAGAATTCGAACTCGAGAAGATGCCTTCCGAGGGCGGTCAAGGGATTATCCCGAATGTCGAACAAAGCCTCTCCAGTATCGTCGAGGCCAAACTCACTGACTTCCTGCTGCGCCTGGAGTCAGAGGGCATAGAACCCGTGGGAATTCAAGCGGATATCATCCCCTTGCAGCCGGACTACGCCGTCGACGGCGATCTGCAACGGAAAGAGGTGAAATCCAGGGTAAGATTCGGCGGAACCGCTGTTTTCAAAGGCGGAAAACTCGTGGGGTGGCTAGACGAGAGAGAGACCCGGGGAGCCAACTGGGTCCTGGGAAAGGTCAGTAGCGGAATACTGGTCGTAAAGCAGCCCGGGCAGGAAGATAAGCTCGTATCCCTGGAAATCCTGAGGGGCAGGGGAAATGTCAAGGCGGAGATAAAGGACAGCAAAGTGTCGATCAAAATACGGGTCGAAGCTGAGGCCAACTTGGGCGAGGCCCAGGGAACTTTCGACCCCGTTCAATCGCCCCAAACGTGGGCGGTCCTAGAGACCTACATGAAAGAAGCAATACAAGGAGAAATCTCGGCGGCCCTTGAGAAAATCCGGGAATTGAACTCGGATATTCTCGGTTTCGGAGCGGCTGTCTTCCGGAAAGATCCGAAATACTGGAGAGAAATAGAAGGACGCTGGTATGAAGTGTTTCCCGACCTGGAGATAACCGTTGAAGTCAACGCGAAATTGAGACGAACCGGCCTAATCATGCGCAGCGCGAGAGAAAAGTGACGCTGAGGTGACATCCCTCGGGAGGGCGGAACTATGATTTTGCATATCTTGCTGCTCGCATCGGCTTTTGCAGCCATCGTCCTTTACGAAGTGCCAGAAATTATCCGGAACAGGGACAAGAAGGAACTGATAGTCTTTGCCGCCTTGGTCGCAATAGGGTTTTTGACCAGCCTGCTCCAGCTGAACGCAGAAATCCCGCAAAAGCTTCGTGCCCTATTTCATCGTTAACCCTGAGGCGCCGTCCCTCTCGAGTTACCCAAGACCTTCCCGATTACCGCCATGTATACCGCCGACTCCAGCAACCCGTCTACCCCTAGGAGCCCGTTTACCTCATCATCTAAAAAGCCTCCGATGGTGGCACACCCTAAGCCCTGAGCCGTGGATTCAAGATATAGATTTTGCGCGAGATGCCCGGCGTCCAGGAGGACATACCGGTATCCTCTTTCGCCGTACTTGATCTTTGTCCTGCCGAATATGGCAGTCATCACGATGAGCACGGAAGACAGAAGTAGCATTTCCTGCCGGTGGCTGGCTTCATACAGGGCTTCGCGATAGTCGCCCGGTCGCAAAAACTCCAGCACGTGGTCTTCGACGTTGTAGTGGTATACCCCCTCTTCCAGACCCGTCACCGAAAAAACCACCGGGTAAAGCTCTATGGGGTACAATGCTCCCGCTGATGGAGATGCCCTTAGGGGTAACTCTATGTCCCCTGAACGCACTTTTGCGGTGATACCGTTGCTGAAGTAAAGTAACCTCGCGAGTTCTTCCAGAGAAAGTGATTCTCCCGAGAATTCCCGTATGGTCCTGCGCCTCTGAATCACTTCCTCAAGTCCCGGGCTGGCACTCGGGGCAGGCACTTCCATCGTTACCCTGGGCTTATGGGGGTATTTCTTGAATGCCCGGTACCATATCCATTGCTGTTGAGGGATCTTAGACATGATGGGAGCCACACGCTTTCTGTCTTTGGTGTTCTCGTGATAGATTTCAGAGATGGAAAACAGGTCTTCTTCAGGCAAGGGCATAGGGATCCTCCTCATGGAAAAGGATGCGGGATGCCATTGAGTTCTTCCAGAGACTTGGGCTTCTCAAAAAAGCCCATCTTAACGGGAGCCTCGTAAAGACGCTTACCACCCAGGTATCTCCAATTGTGGTTCATGTCAAGAGGCTGTAACCCGGGGACCAGGACCCGAACCACGCGGAAACCAGCTTCCCGGATATCGGGGGTAGTGATATCTACCACGATGGTTTCATATCCGTGGAACGAAAGCATGTCTACGCATCGTCTTATACGCCCTCGAACGTCCTCGTCCGCCGGACAGGGAACGGAGCCCGAACCAGTGATAAATGGCGCCTCCGTGAGAAACTCAAGGTGCTTTCTCATCTTCGGGCTGGCGAAAAGACGTACGTGATCCTCGCCGCTGACGATGTCCGTAAACCCCGGTTTCGGCTCATAATCGGGCTTATCCCGCATGAGTTTTTTGGCCCAAAGCCTTGTCTGGGCCGTTTCTTCAAGAGAACGCATGACGGCATATTCCAGGTCGAAATCTGCCCGCGCTGCGATGACCGAAGCCGGACCCGCACCGGTATCGTCCAGGGCGAGGGTGATGACCACGGGGATGCCGAGATCGGTGGTAGCCAGGTTGATACATAGGTCAATCCCCACCTCTCTGAACTTTTCCACCACGGCCAGGACTTCTCGCCTGCTGAAATCCTCGATTTGAAGGCGCGGCACGTTGAGACGGTTCAACCACACGATAGAAAACGCATCTCGTTCGACTACTTCGTATATTCCTCGAAGAATCGCGTCCTCCAAGGAAGTTCCGCAGGCCAGGCCGGTCGAGATCGGGACTGTCACAAATTCTGTCCTGCTCATGAAACGATAAGGGACGTAAACGAAGCAGGCGGGGACGTAGACGTTGGTATTGCGGTTCAAAGAATACCCCTGGACCCACCCGAAGACTGCGCTCTCCAGCGGTTTTGACAGCGGAAAGTCAGGTCTTGAGTACTGCGTCTCTGAGAAAAGGGCGAACTGCCAGGGACCTACCGCGGCGTCCCCGAGGTCCTTAGCCCTCGCTTTGGAGATCGCATCGGGGTCGTACATTCCAGAGCAGTATCTTTCAATCGCTTCGCCGATGGCCGCAATAGTCGCTCTCTCTTTCGTCAGCGCAGCTCCGCCGTTGTGCCTGTAGCATTGTACCCCGAAGTAGCGAGAAGTATCTGTCAGAGGAGCAGCTATGTGGAAGAACTTAGGGTCATTGGTCTCCAGGGGGAGTTCGAAAAGCCCTTGGATAATGCCTGTGCGCTCGTCAACGAGACGCATCCCGTTTCGGATGGCTCGCTGGAGCTCTAGATGACCCTTTCTATCCTCAAGGTTACGCGCGGACAAATCATCTCACCACCTTAAAGAGACCACAAAGCAGGGCTCGGATTACTGACGCTGAATCCGCAAGAAGGACATCGCGGAAGCTTCAGGACTTCGTGAGTTTCCGCCTCGAAAGTGTTGACGTTAAAGATCCACAATTTGCCAGAGGTGGTGGGAGGAGAGAACCCTGTCAAGAGTTTTAGGGCTTCGGCAGCCGCAAGGTTGCCGAGTAAGCCCGCGATGGGAGCCAGACACCCGTAATCGGCTTTTCTGGGACTCGAGGCGAGGTACTGTTCAAACGCCAGGTTCTCTTCATAGTGAGCCCAATTTCCTTTGGAACGCATCTCGTAACAGGTGTAACACGCGGTCTCCCGCGGTATAACGGACGGTCCGAGGTGCGCCTCGAAACCCTCAAGGCTCGCCCTCAACCACGGGACCGTTTCTTTAAGGGAAGCTTCGTTGACTGTCCTATACAGAGAAACTTCCGGAGAGTCCTTACACGCGAGCACGAGGCCCGCTCCCCGGATTATGGCTGCCGCTTCATGGACCTCATGGGGAACGACTTTTAGCGCCTCGAACTGGGTACGGGGGTTGATTCGCCCTAGCCTGTCTGCGATAGCCTCACAGCGCAGACGGCCAACATCCTCCGCAAGGTACAGCTCTCCGCACAGAGGAAGGGAGCTATCCACGGTCGCATCATCTACTCCTACAATTTTCCCGACCCCCGAACGGGCCAGCGACGCGACCGCATGGGATCCCACTCTTCCGAGGCCAAAAACGACAACACGAGCTTCTGCCAGGATCTTCTGGACTATGCGCCCGTCACGGCAAATGATAGAAAAAAAGGTTTCCTGGGGACCATGGCTTTCGTCTTTTCCTCCCGGTGAGCCTTCCCCCCACTCACGGGTTTCTTCGACCAAACCTTTGTCAAACAGCCTCTTTATAGTACGGAGGACCTCTTCCTCCGGAATGTCGGGGAAGAATTTAGGGATCTCGGAAATCTCGTGAGTGCCATCCAGGAGATCGAGCAATTTGGAGACAGCTCCGACCGCCTTCCCACTCAGTATCACGGTCTTATGAGCGCTCCTGAGCTGAATCTTGTCACCTGACATGGGGACGACGTTAAAATATGACGGTATCCTCGGTCTCGACGGTAAGCCGCCGGTATCGGCCATGTATATACGCATTTCTCAGCACTCCCCGCAGATGTCATTGCTGCCGGGACCTTGGGCCGGGTCCTCATTGAGTTAGCTCGCAAACGGTGGGGACGGGTAACCGCCCCCACCGCGCCCGTCAATCAGTCGCGGTGATCATTCTCACCACAGCAGCAGCAACAGCAGCAACAACAGCAGCAGCAACAGCCGCCACCGTTATTGTAGTTGCCGCTCTTGAGGGCGTTTTCTACGATTTCCTTGATGTTGAGTTCGTCCACAGTTTTCACCTCCCGGAGTCAGGGTGAGCACCCGAGACGGCGCCTGAATCGGTTGCTATTTCACGTATATGTGACGGAGACATTCCGGGTTACATAATCTGACCACAGGTACGTAGCTCACCTACATTTGGGTTTGGCACCCCGCCGCTTTTCGGACGCACTTTTTGGACGCACTATTGATCTCAAACCGGTACGATGCTACATTCTTAACCGGAGAGGATCTTCGGGGCAAGGTGAGCGGAAAACCCGCAAGTCCTGACCGGCGGTATAGCCCGCGACTCGCGCAAAAGCGCGACTGACCCGGTTAGATTCCGGGGCCGACGGTAAAGTCCGGATGGAAGAAGATCGAACAGAATAGAGACTTACCCCCGGGGGTCCCCCTCTAGAAAACTGCGAGGGGGTATTTTAATGAGCCGCAAAACCATCCTCATCGTCTCGACAGCGATTTTGGCCGCAATGTCACTGGTGCTGGAGGTCTACGTCCATTTCCCGGTACTTCCCGCCGCTCCTTATCTTCTTTATTCGCCTGGAGACCTTCCCACGATCGTCGCCTCCGTGGTGTTTGGACCACTTTCGGGAATCGCCTGCGCTTTCATAAACGCCACGCTCTTCGCGGCGCTGACGGGTCAGGGGGGCCCGTGGGGCGCCCTAATGCACTTCATCGCCTCCGGCGGTATGGTCGCGGTCATCGGGTGGCTTGACCGCAAGACAGCCAAAACCTCTTTGGCTTTGGTCGCCGGGATCCTGACCCGTACGGCTTTGATGATCCCGATGAACCTTCTCGTGACACCGATCTACACGGGTCTTCCGGTGAGCGCGGTGGCCAAAATGATCGTCCCGGTGGTGATTCCTTTCAACCTCATCCATGCTGGGATTAACTCGGTTCTCGCGTATCCGCTTCTGAAGGTGCTTCCGAGGGAAGTCATCGCAAAATTCAGGCTAAAGGCCGCGTAGCGGTAGAACGGCCTGCCGGTTCTCAAAGTGCTCTCCGGCAGGTCTCTTTTTTTCAGAAAGTCTCAGTTTGCACGACACACGCAAGAACTGAGGATTAGCTTTTTGCTCTCCACCTTTTATCCTCATGAAGGAACATCTCTGTTACAAAAAGAATTCCCGTACGAGTAACGAGGATTCGGAGAGGAGATGAGCCTTTGCGCGTAATACCGGGATTGGAAGTCCTCATGAGGGACGGCCTGTTCAAAGGGAAGAAGTTGGGTCTCGTCACAAACCATACCGGTGTGGATTTTGAACTCAACCAGAACGTAGACCTTTTGCTCAGACAGGGTTACCGGGTCACCACGTTATTTTCCCCGGAACACGGGCTATACGGCGACCATCCCGATGGCCACCTGGTGGAAGGTCACCGAGATAAAACTACGGGCATTTACGTGCATAGCCTCTACGGTGCCACCCAGAGACCTACTCGCGACATGCTCAAAGATGTCGATATCCTTGTGTACGATATACAGGACATCGGCGCAAGGTACTATACCTATACGTCGACCATGCTCCTTTGCATGGAAGCCGCGTCCTCGTACGGGATACCGTTCGTGATCCTCGACCGGCCCAATCCTCTGGGAGGACTTGAGGTAGAGGGAAACGTGACGCACCCCGAGTGGATTTCACTCGTCGCAGGAGCAAGGGTAGCTATCAGGCACGGTATGACCGTTGGAGAGATCGCCATGATGGTCGCCAGCGAAAAGGGGATCGAGACTCCCAAGGTCATCAAGATGGAAGGTTGGACCCGCGACATGTATTTCCAGGATACTGGGATTCCCTGGGTGCCCACATCGCCCAACGCTCCAACCATGGATATGGCGATCCTTTACCCAGGCACATGTCTTGTGGAAGGGACCAATTTGTCTGAAGGTCGAGGCACCTCCCTGCCTTTCCAGGTCATAGGAGCACCCTGGGTGGACGGCCGCCGCCTGGCGGAAGCTTTGCGCCGAGAAAAACTTCCCGGGATCGCCGTGCGGCCGGTCTTCTTCAGGCCCGCTTTCAGCAAGTGGACGGGAGAGGTATGCGAAGGTGTGCAGGTACACGTCATAGACCCGAAAAAGGCAAGACCCGTGGAGCTTGGCGTGAGGATACTCTTTACCGTGAGAGACCTGTTTCCGGACGATTTCCGTCTGAGGGCTCCGGGAGCCACCGGAAGGTATTTCATAGACTTATTGGGCGGCGGGCCCGACTTGAGCGAAGCCTTGCAGAAGGACGAATCACCGGATAACCTCCTCGAATCCTGGAGGTCCCAGGCAGAAGAATTCGCCAAAAGGCGCCGGGATTTTCTCATCTACGACTGACGGTGCCTCCCAGACACATTTTGAACGGAGGGAACCTGACAAATGAGGCTTTTCCTGGGGATCGACGGAGGCGGGACCACGACCAAGGCGACGGTCGTAGACGACTTCGGGAATGTGCTCGGTACAGGATCTGGAGGTCCCAGCAACATCTATTTCACGCCAGAAGATCAGATCATTTCATCGGTGCGCGATGCCATCGATGAAGCCCTCGAGGCGACCCCATTTTCTGGAAGAAGTGACGCGCCTCTTTCGGGCCGTCTTAAGCTTGATGACATAGGAGGTGCGTGCATCGCTCTGGCAGGCGCAGGCAGGGAATCCGACGTGGCCCGGGCGAGCAATATGCTCAAGACCGTCTTCGGGTCAGTCCCGTTTTTCGTGGTCGAAGATTCGAAGGCCGCCCTGGCCGGAGCCCACGGAGGGAAGGACGGGATAGTGGTAATAGCCGGTACCGGCTCAAACTGCATCGGCGTGAGGAAAGGCATTTACAGGCGAGCCGGCGGGTGGGGCTCCCTTTTGGGCGACGAGGGAAGCGCCTACAACATCGCCAGAAAAGGGCTCAAAGCCGCACTGAGAGCGTATGACGGAAGAGGACCCGAAACCTCTCTCACTCGGAAATTCGAGGAAAGACTCGGCGTAAGAACAGCTGAAGAGATCCTGCCTCGCGTCCACGCACTTGACCGCCCAGGTATAGCCGCCCTATCTGCGGTGGTTTTCGAACTATCCGAAGTCGATCTCGTGGCCCGAAACATCCTCATGGAGGAAGCGGGCGAGCTCTCGCTCATGGTAAAGGCCGTCGCGCGTGGTCTTGGGTTTTGGTCAGGCAAAACTCAAGTTCCAGAAAAATTCCCCGTTGCGATGGTCGGAGGATGTTTCAAGGAAAGAGTTTACAGGGAGATGTTCGAATCCTCCCTCGCTTCGACCGTCCCCGGGGCGGTGCCGGTATCTCCTATTCACCAGCCTTCAGTAGGAGCGGCGCTCATGGCAAGGGAACGGTTCGGGTGAAACTCACGAATCACAAACCAGGAGATGAAGGAAACAATGAATAAGCATTTTGACATGCCGAAAACCGAAAGAAAGAACCCTCTTACCGAAGATATCGATACCTGGCCGTTACAGAAGATACTGGAAGTTATGAACTCGGAGGACCACAAAGTAGCACCCGCGGTTGCCAGGGAAATCCCCAATATACTTAAAGCAGTCAAACACGTGGTCGATGCCCTTTCCAAGGGCGGACGGCTCTTTTACGTCGGTTCCGGCACAAGCGGCAGGATCGCGGTGCTCGACGCCTCGGAGATTCAGCCGACATTCGGTCTATCAGACAGAGTAATTGCGATCATTTCCGGAGGCAGGGAAGCCGTTTTCCAGGCGGTCGAGGGAGCCGAAGATGACGAAGAAAAGGGCAAAGAGATGCTTCTTTCGTACAGTCCCGATCCTAAAGACGTGGTCGTGGGCATTGCCTCAAGCGGCAGGACTCCCTTTGTGGCAGGAGCTTTGAGAGCTGCAAAATCCATGGGCATCCCGGTCGTGGCGGTAGTTGGCGATCCCACAGGCCAGGTCGCGCAGGTGGCCGACGTGGTGATCGCCCCCGACGTCGGCCCGGAAGTCATCGCCGGTTCTACCAGACTCAAGAATGGCACTGCCCAGAAACTCGTGTTGAACATGATTTCGACCGCAAGCATGATCGCGCTTGGAAGGACCTACTCCAACCTCATGGCGGGCACCTATCCTGGAAACAAGAAACTATCTGATAGATCGCGGAGGATACTCATCGAAGCGACTGGCAAGAATCCGGAGGATGTGGACCGAGCACTTGCGGAGTCAGGAGGCGACTTGCCTCTGGCTCTACTGATGCTCGTCTCAGGCTGCTCACTGGAAAAAGCGAGATCCGCACTGGAAGAGAGCAAGGGGTCGATCAGAAAGGCGGTTGAGGTGGTCACAGGAAGAAAGGAGGGTAAACCTCCGCGCCCGGACGGCGCTGAAAGATTCTCCGTTGCGCCGGAGCTGGCTCTGGGTTCTCCCGAAGAAGCAGGATTCGACCCGGTGCGGTTGGAACGCGCTTTTGATCTCGTAAAAGAGGCGGTCGGCGACGGCGAAGGAGATATACCGGCGGCGGTAGCGGCGGTAGTGCGCAATGGCGTGGTAGTGGCTCCCCGCGCCTACGGTCTGGCCGTTCGTACCCCCCAAAGGATCGCTGCGACGCCCAACACCATATTCGATATGGCTTCTTTGACCAAGGTGATGGCAACGACTCCGTCTATCCTCATCTTGTGCGAGCGAGGAAAATTGCGCCTGGACGATAGCGTTTCTCTGTTTATCCCCGAGTTCGCCAACGGTGGGAAAGAAAGCATAACCATACGACATCTCTTGACTCACACTTCGGGCCTTCCCGCCCACATCAAGTTCTGGGAGATGGGGCTCAGAGGCACGGATATAATCAAGTTCATCGCGGGGATGGAACTGGACAAAGAGTCAAGGCCGGGCCAAAAAGTGGTCTACAGCGATCTGGGGTTTATCTTGCTGGGAGAGGTAATCTACAGGATAACGGGCCTCGGCCTCAAGGAATTTGCGGAAAAGGAAATCTTCAAGCCCCTAGGCATGACCCATACCTGCTTCCTCCCGCCTGAATCCTGGAAGCACAAAATAGCGGCCACAGAATTCAGGGAAGACCTCGGGAAAGTAATGTGGGGGGAAGTCCACGACGAAAACGCTTACGCCCTTGGCGGTATCGCCGGCCACGCTGGCCTTTTCAGCACGGTCCTCGACGTTGCCCGGTACGCCCTGATGTGGCTGGGCGGCGGCGAATACCGTGGTGTCAGGATCTTGAGCGAGGCCGCAGTACAGACCGCCACCTCCGAGCACGCCAATTCCGGAGAACGAAGAGGCCTCGGGTGGTTGCTGAAATCCAGCACGTTCTCTTCAGCCGGCGACTTTTTGTCTGACCGGGCTTTCGGCCATACGGGATTCACCGGCACGAGCCTGTGGTGCGATCCGGAACGGAATCTCGCTATCATCCTCCTCACAAACAGGGTACACGCGGGGCGAGATAGTAACGCCGTCATTCGCCTCCGCCCCCGGTTCGCCAACGCCGTAGTATCGGCAGTACGCTCTTGAAATATCTATTTTGGAGGGCAATCCGGCATGAGCAACCTGACTCTGGAAGAAAAAGTGGGACAGATTTTCATGTTCGGGTATCCCGGAAAAGACCCGGAACCAGCCCGGGAACTCGTACAGGATCTCAAAGCAGGCGGCATCATATACTTCGCCAGAAACACGGGTACCGTAGAAGAAGTCGCGGAAGTTTCCTCTATTCTTCAGAGGTGGGCCGCTGAAAGGGGGGCCGCTATCCCCCTTTTCATCTCGGCGGACCAGGAAGGCGGCATCGTAGCGAGATTGACTGAGGGACTTCCCGTGATGCCGGGTCCCATGTCGCTGGCGGCAGCAGACGGTCCTGACCTGGTGGAAGAGGTATCCCGAGCGACGGCAACCCAGCTCCGGGCCGCGGGCATCAACATGAACCTCGCCCCGGTCCTGGATGTGAACGACAACCCGGATAATCCGGTGATAGGAGTCAGATCTTTCGGCGAGGACCCCGAACGGGTTGCAAGTTTAGGCTGCGCCGCAGTACGCGGGCTTTTGTCCGGGGGCGTCGTCCCCGTGGGAAAGCATTTCCCGGGCCACGGCAATACTTCAGTAGACTCTCACCTCGACCTACCTCTCCTCCCCCATCCCCGTGAAAGGCTCGACCGGGTGGAACTTGTCCCATTCAGGGCCGCTGTTTCCGCAGGAATACCGGCCATCATGTCGGCCCACGTCGTTTTCCAGGCAATCGACCCATCCCAACCGGCAACTCTCTCTGCCCCGGTCCTGAGGGGCCTCCTCAGAGAGGAATTCGGTTTCAACGGGATAATAATGACCGACTGCCTAGAGATGAACGCCATTGCCAAGTATCCCGGTACCGTACGGGGAGCGGTGCTGGCCTTTAAAGCCGGTTGCGACATGCTCCTCATCTCACATACCCGGGATCTCCAGAAAAGGGCCTACGAGGCAGTCTTAGAAGCGGTCCGTTCGGGCGAAATTACGGAAGAACGCTTAGAAGAAAGCGTCCAACGTATCCTTGCTCTTAAACGAACCATGAATCTGCCCAATCCACTGTCACCTGAGATGGCCCGTCTCCCAGAATTAGAAGAGCTCTCGAAGAGGGCACATCTCGGGTCCATAACCCTCGTGAGAAACCGGGATAACCGGGTACCGTTGACTTCCGGCGCCATCCTCATCATATCTACCAAGCCCAGGAAAGTCCTTCAGGTTGAAGACGCACCCCTGCCCGGGACACCGGCTGCCGGCGTCTCCACATGGCAGGAAATCCCCAAGACTTTTCTGGGATTGAGCCTTAAAAAGCACCTCCCTTCCCTCTCGGTCCGGGAAATCTTCATGGAAGAACCCGGAGCGCTGGAGAAAGCCTTCTCCTGGTCCCGCGACTCTCATGCGACGATAATACTCACCCAAAACGCCAATAGGTCACCCGAGCAGGCCGGTTTCGTCAGGGCCTTCATCTCGCAGGATCCAGGGGCTATCCTCGTGGCAACCCGGGACCCTTACGATATCGAGCTGGTCCCGGATATCGGGACTTACATCTGCACTTACAGCCCGAGGCCGGAAGCCATGGAAGCGCTGGCCCAGGTCCTTCTGGGAAGGCACATCCCTATGGGGAGGCTACCGGTAACTATACCTGCGCTAAAATAGCGGCTCCCGAGGTTTATGTGCGATCAGGGAGGGCAGCGAATTTGAACCTAGAAAAGATCCGGTCCAAACCCGCAAGAACCATCATCGGGCTTATGTCAGGAACCTCGGCAGATGGGGTTGATGCAGTTCTTTGCGAACTCACGGGTTATGGAAAAAAGACCTCTGCTAAGGTCGTGCATATGACGTCGCTGGAGTATCCTGCGCCGGTAAGACGGCTTCTCCTCGATAAGCTCCAAGACCTCACGCTAGAAGAAGTGGCCAGACTCAACTTTTACGTCGGAGAGATTTTCGCTAAGGCCGCCGTGAAGTGTATGGAAGAAGCGCGATACGATGTCTCGATGGTTGACGCCATCGCATCCCACGGGCAGACCCTGATCCACCTCCCAAACGCAGAAAACGCCGACCTACCGGTGCAGGCAACCTTACAGATAGGAGACATTTCCGTGATTGCCCAGAGAACCGGCATCCTCACGATCGGTGATTTCCGCCCGGCAGATATGGCACAAGGAGGACAGGGAGCGCCGCTCGTCCCGTACGCCGACTACGTGCTCTTCGGCCACCCGGAGATCGGTAGGATCGTGCAGAACATCGGAGGAATCGCCAATCTGACCTACCTGCCTCCCGCACCGGAACCTCAAGACGTGGTGGCTTTCGATACGGGCCCCGGAAACATGGTGGTCGACGCTATTGTCCAGGCTCTCACCGAAGGCAGGATGTCTATGGACATAGACGGAGCGCTTGCGTTTTCGGGAAAACCGGACGAAACCTTCCTTTCTTCTCTTCTAGAGCACCCGTATTTCAGAAAAGCCCCACCTAAGTCTACCGGCCGGGAGCTCTTCGGCTCCCAATATGCAAGAGCGATCCTCGAACACTACGGACTATCAGGGGACTGGTCGGCCCGAAACACGCTTTCCGCGAAGATCGAAAGGTCTCCGGCAACACCGACGGAACAGGCCGAAACCGTGGCTGCCCGAGACGTCGCGGGTGAGATGATCTCTGACATAGTTGCAACAGCCTCGGAACTCACCGTGAGGTCCATAATAGGGTCTTACAGGCAATGGATCTTCACCAAAGGGCCGGTTCACGAGATAATCGTGGGAGGAGGCGGGGCGAAGAATAAGTACTTCATGGAAAGGTTGCGACAGGAGGTCTCGTGTATCGTCCCAAATGTGAAAGTCCTCACCCACGAAGACCTGGGCATCCCGGACAAGGCCAAAGAGGCCTTGGCTTTCGCTATACTCGGGAATGAATTCATCGGATGTTTTCCCAACAACTTGCCATCGGCGACCGGTGCCCGCAGGCAGGTGATCATGGGGAAAATGGCGCTGCCATGAGACTAGCCCTAAGCAAGAATCTAACAAGCATGGCAGGTGGGACCAGGACAAAATCGATTTTACCGGAAGATCCACGAGGCCGTATTATAGCGACCGTGCTACGGGAAAAAGGCGGTGTACCGAATTGGATGTTCACGAAAAATACCTGAAGTTCCCCGGAGAGGTTCCGGTCAAGTGGAAGATCCTCGGGAGGCTCTTGGATTCAAGGGGAACCTTCGTATCAGGTGAGGAGCTCGGGGACCTTCTGCAAATATCGAGGCCAGCGATCTGGAAGCAAATCCAGATCCTCATGAGAGAAGGTATCCCGATTGAGGCGGCTCACAGAAAAGGCTACAGGGTGCCCGAATCGCTGGATTTACTGCGGCCCGACCAGATACAGTCGTCCCTCGTAACCTCTTTTCTGGGCCGGCCCATCCTCTACACCCGGGAGACCGGTTCTACCAACGATGACGCCAAGCTCCTGGCGGGAGAATCCAGCCCAGACGAGTTGCCCGAAGGCACGGTGCTCATAGCCGATACCCAGTCTCGCGGCAAGGGCAGGCTTGGCAGGAGCTGGCAATCTCCGCCCGGAGGCATTTTCATGTCAATCATCCTGCGACCCCGGGTTTCCCCTTCTCGCGTGCCCGCACTTTCCATCGTGGTCGGTTTTGCCGTGGCCTCTGCCATCAAGGATGTCCTCGGGCTTTTTGCGGAAGTTAAGTGGCCCAACGACGTCCTCATAGGCGGTCGGAAAGTGGCGGGCGTGCTGTGCGAGATGCGAGCCGAGCTCGATGTGACTTCGGTAGTAGTAGCGGGCATCGGAGTAAACGCCAATTTTGACCTCGAGGTTCTTCCCCCTCTTTTAAGAGATAAAACCACATCCTTGTCTTGGGAGCTGGGACGGCCGGTTGATAGAAACAGCTTAGTAGCTTCTGTCCTGAACACCCTTGAACCTCTCTACATGGAGTTTCTCGGCGGCGGGCTATCCCGTCTTCTTCCCCGAGTCGAGAAGGTCCTGGCTTACGCCGGCATGCCGGTGCGAATTCAAAACACAAGCCCGGGCAGCCCCGAGGTATCTGAGGGGATCCTCGAGGGCATCGACCCCGACGGTCGCCTCATACTTGGCCTTCCCGACGGTTCTCGGAGATACTTTTCGGCAGGAGACCTTTCTTTACGACCGGTTTGACGGCACCCTTTCGCGTTCTGGAATCCAGAAAAAGTATACCCCCTGCAAAGGTGGGCAGGGGGTACACGTAGAGCACCTGGCCGGCTCTCGCTACACGAGGGCGAGCGTCATCATGGTCCTCGCGCCCCTGTATGCTTCCAGGTAATCTTTCCCCGTAAATTCGACAGTTACAGGATCAACGCGTCTGGCCCCGGGCATAATGGAAGCCCCGTCCGCTTGGCCCGACGTATGGAACTGAAGCCTGACGGTCGAAGGTGCTGAAGGGACCAGGGGCTTGTAATCACTTAGGCTCCCGAGAGCCCTCGCGACGGCCTCGCGTATCATGGCACGGCTTTTCTCGGGATGCAAGCATAAAGCCGAAAACTGGCTTTTCGGTTCTTTGACCGTCACCGTCTCTACCTTACCCAGGAGGTCTTTAGCTTCCGCCGTCACCTCAGAGTCTCCCGACACCAGCACTACCGGAACCCCGTAGTAACCCGCAATGAGAGCGTTCATCCCCGTTTCGCCCATGATTTTCCCGTCAACCCAGTAGTGAGCGACGCGGCCTGTATAGGTGTGATTCAACACCCCCAGAGACGAAGCCCGTGAGTGATAACCGATGAAAAAGACGGCGTCGAAATCCGGGCCTATTCCCTCCATCATAGACATGGGCTTATTAGATCCGGAAATGAGTTTTACGTCGGGCGGAAGGTCTTCCACGATGATGTTGCGCATGTTGTTATGGGAATCATTCACCACTACCTCTTGGGCCCCCGACGCAAAAGCGGCTTCTACCGCGGCCCGGGCCTCTAGAGTCATGAGTTTCCGGAAGCGTTCGTAATCTTCTTTGCCGTACTCAGTCTGGTTCCAATGGACCACGCCCGAAATGCCTTCCATGTCCACCGAAATGAATATCTTCATTCGACTGACCTCCGTTCGATTGTCTCGATGCTTTACTTGATTCTTTACAGGCCTCCGTATCTCCTTCGGTCCGGCTCCAGACCTTTGCAGCGGCTCTTCATGTCACCAGGGTCTTCTTGCATCCAGCACACGGTTAACCTATAATCTAACATTGGTTAACCAATCAGAACAGTTACGACAGTCAGTGTCTCATCTTGGAGGCGAAATCAACTTGTTGACGATGAACAGCGGCAACCGTACCTCTCCGAAATCATCCGAGACGCTCCGCAATCTCTTGAAAAGTTCCATAATGGCTGCTCTTACCTCGGCATTGTCCCTCATAACGATCCCGCTGCCGTTCAGCCCCGTCCCGGTAACTGGCCAGAGTCTTGGGGTGATGCTGGCCGGATTGTCTCTGGGTCCATGGTGGGGTGCGCTAAGCATGTCCCTGTACCTCGGTATCGGGGCATTCGGATTTCCGGTCTTTTCGGGTGGAAGGTCCGGCTTTTCGGCGCTACTCGGACCGACTGGAGGATATCTCTGGGGTTTCGTCGCCGGGGCATGGGTAACGGGATTCATCAGCCAGTTGACAGAACGCCTCTTGACTCATCGCCCGGGTACCGGGTCCCGTCGAATGTCCTTAACATGGCTTTTTTGCTTTCTCTCGGCAACCATAGGTGGGATAGTGGTGGTACATCTCGCGGGTGTATATTATCTTGCCCGGGTTACGGGCCGCACAATCCACGAAGCATTTCTCGTTGGATCCCTGCCGTTTCTCATTGGGGACTTTTTTAAAGCAGCCGCGGGAGCTCTTGTCGCCGTGAGACTCGAACGTTTCAGCCGTCCGCACAGGGTCTAACCGCCAACCTGGATGGTTCCAGTCTTACTGGCGATCACCAGCCGTCCGTCCGCCATACGTACTTCTACGGATTCGAGGGTATGCTCAGTCTTGACCTTGAGCCTGCCCACGCTAAGGATGGTGTTGGGGTAAACCGTACCGGCCACTATCTTGCCCCTGTCAGACACACGGAGCACGGTGACAGCGGGGCCGTAACCGCCTACTTCATTAACTTGGATGAGTTCTGCGGCTACGGTTTCCCCACCTCTCACGAGTCCGGGAGAACCTTTGACCTTCACCGCCCGACCTGCCGACAGGTTACAATAGAAAACACCCTGCCCGGTCACGATTATGTCTCTGGACGCCTCGATGTTGGAACTTTGAACGTACCGGACTATGACGTCAGATTGTCCTTTTTGAAGCTCCTGTTCTATCCAAAGTCTCACCGCGGATATTTCCTTCTCAACACAGTGAACCCTTTGGAATAGATCGCCGGGACTTGTGAGGCATATCCGGGTAGTCTGTACCTTTTCTTCGACCTCTTTGGGCAAAAGCGAAAGATCCTCGCGGTACAGGTCAGAAAGGGCGGTCAAGAGCTGTCTGAAGTGTTCCACGAGGACCGAATTATCGATGATCTCTCCCGCAAGGGCAACGGAACGAGTTTCCTGGGCGCCTTCACCATGTGCAGCCTGAGGATTCTCGGGAACCGTCGATTCTTCCTCTTCCCCGAGCCTTCTATTCTGAGCCTCAACCTCCAGGATTACAGCGATCCGTTCCTCGACGTTCCTGGTGAGGCTGTCCCACTTCCGAAGCCATTTGACATCTTTACCGGCAACAACTTCTGATTTGAATACGCTCCCCTTCACGACTATAGAGCCCCAGGCCTTCAATGATGCCCCCGTCACCGTTCCCCATATCTCCTGATTGCCTTCGCATTCCACCTTCATGCCTTCAGTGACGTTACCGCTGACCTCCACGCTACCGCTAGCCCTTATGTTTCCGGAAGAAAGATCGACGTCACCTTTATGCTTGAACACCTGATCCACTTCCAGGAGCCCCGAGGCCTCGTTGAACCTGGGACATCCTGAAACCGTGGCGATGGCCATAACGAGATCTCCTTCTTGTTTCAGCTGAACGCCCCTTCCAGCCCTGAGAGGCGGGTCTATCGGCATCGGGGGCAAGATCGCTTTTCCAGTAACCGTCTTACCGGGCACCCCGGGTACCGCCATACGTTTTACCGCTATCACCTGACCAGCCTTGACGTCGGGTATCTTGACGGAATCGCGGAAGTCTACCCGGACTTCATCCATGGGAAGTTCCACTACTCTCTCCAGCGGGACCGCAAACTCTATGCTGCCATCCTTCCCGGAGGTAGCCGGTTGTCCCCGGGCGATGAGGACGGGTTCTTGAGGCAGTTCAGAGCATGCTTTCTTGCAGGCACCTTCATCCAGCCCGAACACAATACCGCGGGAAGAAACGAGTTCAAGCACATCCCGGTAGTCCAGGGATGGGCGGACTATCTTTTTGTCAACTTCCAGCCTGACGTGGGGTGCCGGCTCCGCATCTTTGAGGCTGTAAATTACGCCGTCCTTTGCCTTTATGACGAGGTAGGCCTGGAGGCCGTCTCCGGTCAGCTGAACCGCGCACGAGACTGAGGGTTCTTCATTTAGAAATACCAGGGAGACCTCGGATGATTCAGTAACGGGAATCTCTCCATCCACCCTTTTCCCCGAAACAAGAAAGTACACGCCCTCACACGGCGTCAACCGCGCGGGACTGCCGCCCGGGCCAGGGTCTTTGATTCCTATCTTTCCATCTTTCACCCAAACGAGCCCGCAAGACTCACCTTCTTGACCGCTTTTCATTGTGGTTCCCCACTTCTCGTGGAATCAGGGTAAACTATGGAGAGGCCGGCATCCTTACACTTTTATATCGGACAAAGAGGTGGACTTATTTAGAAGTCAGGTCCCTACCTGGCGCTGCGTCACACGGCGTCCCGTAACAGGCGTCGCGTCACCGGTTGTCTCGGTACGCACGATGTGTTATACTGAACCTGCTCATCGCTGATGAGGAGTGGTGTACACGTGAGTGAGCATGATCCCTATAAGCGGAAGCTCGTAAATCCCGGTTTCTACGTGCAGAAGTGCAAGGTCGAAGCGAAAGTAGTGGCGGTTTTGCGCGGTAGTCTGGAAAACCGCAACCTCGAACTCATCCCGCAGCCCTCAAGAGCAGTGAAACATGGGGAAATCCACGAAATCATCGTGACGGACGAAGATGCGTCACCGGGTTCTCGAGTCGGGAGGATCGCTTATGTAGCGTTTCTCGAGTTTCTAAACGGGGGCGTCCTCCTTTCAGGAGACGAACTCTTGATAGGTGGAAAGTCAATAGGGAAACTGGCTGGATTCGACATGAGCCATTTTTCCAACCACATGAACATAGTCGTGCGCGGAGAGCTGAAATCAGGTGAAGACCGGCACCTTTTCGTCGGAGCACTCGCGAGCTTCCAGATGGCCTCGCCGGAGGATGAAGAGGATGAAACGGGGACTGGAAACTCTTCCGGCAGCGCGTCCGGCAACTCAAGCGGGTAAAACCGGTTATGATTCCAGATAAGGAACGGGGTCTTCCTGGTTCCTGGGGTTAGAGGAGAAAGTCAAAATCAAAAGGGAGGAGCCAGAAAAATGGCCGAGTTCAAGTACAAGTTCCAGATGTACAGGCACCTTCAGCAGAACGCGCAGAAAATTTACGCGGAGGCAAAGAAGACTGCTGAGGATCTCGGAATCACCGGCGATCTGAAAGGTCATATCGGACTCACGGGTGCCATCTCGGGATGTCCCGCACCCCTGAGGAAGAGTGTCCTCGAAGCCTCTGAAAAAGGGGCCAAAGAGGTAATCCCTTTGGCGAGACTGGTGGACGAGATCAGGGAGATCGTTAAGGACGTTTACGGCGACGAGTACGACGCGTGCCCCGTCAACACTTGTGAAGGCGGGCTGTGGGTTACCTTCGATACGCTTTTCTCGCCGCCTCTTACCGGGCGTGGGGACAAATATCGTTCGCGCTATATCGTACCCCTTGAAAAGCACATGCATCACCAGGCCGGTTACGGCCGTCCATTTCCGCCCAAGTACAAAGAGATGCTCGCGGAGAGAGGGTGCACTGCGGGAGAGTTCGGATTTTCGGGGAAACGCTTGGACAATCTCGATGTGGTGATCGTACCCCTTGAGGGTGCTCAATACCCCAATCACGGTATAAAGTACTTCCCGGTTCCGCTCTTGACGAAAGTTGACCCCGAGGCTTCTCTCGAAGTAATAGCGGCTACGGCTGATGTTCATGCGGCTGACCTCGCAGGGTTCGCTTCCCTCGGATACGATACTCCCGGGTACGGTTACGGAGTCAAAGACGAGAACGGCACCCCGGTTCTCCAAAAAGGTCTCGGAGAACTGGCAAAAGAATTCGACGTGCCGTACGTCGTCGACAACGCCTGGGGTCTCCCCTTTGTCGGCCACGACCCGAGAAAGTCTGGCGCAAGCGTGATCGTCTACAGCATGGATAAAGCCACGGGTTCAGCCACCTCGGGCCTGATCATCGGTCGAGAGGACGTCATGGTCCCCATCAGGAGGGCTCTCGGCATGCATGGAGACAGGTACGGCACCACCGCGTCATACGGCAAGGCGGCGTACGTCATCCTCGATCCCGGCAAGGAAGCCCTCCTCACCCAGATTCAGGTCTTGAAAGAACTTCGGGACAACCCCAGCTTCTACACAAGCCAGGTGGACCAGCTCTATGAGATTGTGACTTCTGAGTTCGCGCAAGCGCACCCCAAACTCCGCCAGGGTCTTAAAATCTCCAAGTCCTACAACTCCATGACTGTCGAAGTCAACTACGAGGACACCTGGAAAGACGGGATGGGGTTCCCCATTTTCTCCATCGAAGATATGTACGCAGGCTCCCACCTCCTCCAGGTCGGTCTTGCCCAGATGGGGATCATCGCCACAATCGCTTACGATGCCAACATCTTCATCTCGCCCGGCCAGGGAACCTGCGATGACGACGGAAACCTTATTCCCGACAAAATGCGGTTGGCCGTCAAGGGCCTTGTGGCGCTCATGGAGATCGTCGGAAGGTATTCAGGGTTCCTCGCTTGAGCACAGTAGGTACGTTAGGTATGTGTTGAACGAGACCAGGGCGAAGATCCCCCTTCGCTGGCTGGTGGGCGGCATCCCGAGCGGCTGCCGCCCTTTTATTTGACATCGGTAGTTGGAACCGGTTGGAGCCCGGGGTATACTTACTGCAACAAGACCGACGCAAAACCGCGCTTTAACCCGAAAGGACATCACGGTCCTAGATTTTCAACACCGCTTCTCCTCGTATTTGCCCTTTCTTCAGTTTGAGGAGAGCCTCGTTGGCTTTTTCCAGCGAAAACACCTCGGTAGAGACTTTCAGCGGTATCTCCGCGGCAAGACGCATGAATTCGTCCGCATCACGTCGCGTCGCGTTGGCAACGGTGACTATCTTTTTCTCCCAGTAAACGAGCCCGTAATCAAGCTCGGGTATCTTGTCCATGTGGACCGCATTTATGGCAAGCGTCCCGCCCTTCTTGAGAGCCTTTAAGGCGTACGGAATTAGGTAGCCGGCAGGCGCGAAAGTGATGATCCTGTGGCACGAGTCGGGCGGCACATCGCCGGCGGTTCCCACCCAGGAAGCACCCAATTCCAGAGCATGTTTTTGGTGCTCCTTGCTTCTCGTGAAGACCAGGACTTGGCATCCCCAGTGCCTTGCCACCTGTATGGCGAGGTGAGCCGAGGCACCGAAACCGAACAATCCCAGGGTTTCGCCGGGTTTAAGTCCTGCAACTTTGATGGAACGGTACCCTATTATCCCGGCGCATAGAAGAGGAGCCGCCTCGAGGTCCGCGAAAGAGTCGGGGATTTTAACCAGGAAACTGGCGGGTGCCACCATATACTCCTCGTAACCGCCATTGACCGAAAAACCAGTGAAACGCGGGTGATCGCAAAGGTTCTCGTTACCAGAGGCACAGTGCTCGCATTCCCCGCACGTGCCGTAGAGCCACGCCATCCCCACCCTATCTCCCAGCGAAAGCCCGTCGCTCTTCTGACCCGAACCCGGTCCCTTCAACCCCTCTTCTGCCAGAACTTCGCCCGGGTCCGCACCGAGCGAGGGACCGCCCGTCCCGGCGTCGACTCGAGAACGGGGGTTCTCCGGCCCAATACTGTCGACCACCCCGACTACCTGGTGGCCGGGCACTATCGGGAGGCGGGGGCATACCAGTTCGCCCTCAACTATATGTAGGTCTGTCCTGCAGACCCCACAGTACCTCACTTTGATGCGTACTTCGCCCGGGCCGGCTTCTGGGACCGGTATGTCTTCCAGCACGAGAGGCTCCGTCTCTACGGGTGCGGGTTCACGCAAGACCATAGCTTTCATGAGATCCACCTCGCTACGACCTCAACCAGACCTCGCCAGGATGTCGGTTCCTAAAGGAAATGGATACAACTGGCTGGGATTTTTCTAGGAAGGACTGGACTTTCTTGACTGACACGACGGCGGCCATCACGTAAGTCCCCGGTCCTTCAAGTCAATCTCTAGTCGCACAAGAACTCCAAGCAAGCTTCGGCGAAAACCGCGGCTCCCAGATGCAATACGCCTTCATCTATATTGAACTTAGGATGGTGGTGAGGATAGGCTGTACCGTTTTCTGGAGTGCCGCTGCCTATGGCGAAGAAAGTGCCGGGCACTCTCTCGAGGTAGTAGGCCATGTCCTCTCCACCCATGGTTGGTTCATCCAGAACAACCACATTCTCCGGCCCCACTATAGATGCAGCGGATTTTCTGAGGAATTCGGTTACCGCAGGGTCGTTCACCACCGGCGGGTAACCGTACCGGTAGTCGACTTCGACTTCAGCGCGCATGGCCCGGGCGATACCCATGGATATCTCCTCTATCCTCCGGGGGATGAACTCGGCGAGCCTTTTATCAAGATACCTGACGGTTCCCTTCATCACGCAGTCTTCGGGAATCACGTTGTTGGCGGTGCCAGCTTCGATCACCCCCACGGTTAGGACAGCAGGCGCAACCGGACTGACTTCTCTGGAAACGATGGTCTGAAGGGCCAGGACTATCTCGGACGCGACGACGATAGGGTCTACGGTAAGGTGGGGCGTCGCGCCGTGGCCTCCTTTGCCATGAACGGTGATGGTAAATCGGTCACTTGCGGCCATGGTCGGGCCCGTCCTCGTCCCCACCTGTCCCGACTTTATCGGCCACAAAACCCCAAGATGGGCGCCGAGAATCATGTCTACCTTGGGGTTTTCGAGTGCGCCGTCCTCAATCATGAGTCTTGCCCCGCCTGCCCCTTCTTCCCCAGGCTGGAAGATGAACTTCACGTTGCCCCTAAACTTATCCCTCATCTCCGATAAGAGAGTCGCCGCACCGAGCAACATCGCGACGTGACCGTCATGACCGCAGGCATGCATCCTCCCGGGTATTTTGGATGCGTAAGGCAACCCCGTTTCCTCCTGCACCGGGAGGGCGTCCATGTCAGCTCTCAAGGCGATGGTACGCTCCGCCGGCTTTTCCGAACCCAGAGGTCCCCCGCGGGAGCGATCCCTATCTTCCTGGGCAGCGCCCCCGTTACGCGAGCCTCTCAGGAGACCAACTACTCCCCACCCTCCGACCTTTTCCCGGACTTCTATGTCGAGGGCCGACAGGACCCTGGCAACCAATCCGGCGGTTTTGGGCGTCTCGAGCCCCAGCTCAGGATACTGGTGGATCTCGCGACGCCACGAAATGATTTGTCCTTGTAGTGACCTGGCTCTCTCGAGGATGGTACTTGGATCTGGCCTCGTCATCTCCAGACTCCTCCGTTTCAAATAACCTTAAACCTCTATGTCACTCACACCTCTATTTCAGAATACCTTTTCGCAGCCGTATCCCATAAGAAACCCTGCAACAGGTATCCTGAAACAAGAAGTATCCCAAAAGCAGTGCAGTACAACCCCACGGTTTTAACCCCGAAAATGTACAAGGTTCGGATCACAGCACCGACCAGCACGAGGTAAAGTACGGCGAAAAGACCGGCGATCATGGTTTGGAAGTTCCCTTTCATCGCCTGCTGGGGATCAGTCCAGGTGAGCTTCGGATGGTAAAGGTCGTTTATCAGGCCTATGATGCTGACCGGCCACGCCGCCAGTGCGGATAGACCCGCAATCAACCAAAGATGCAGTAGGTCGACTCCGAACACGACCCAGGCAGCGACAACCGTGATAGCGGTCTGGACGAGAGCGTAACACATACAGTACCAGAGTTTCCCCCGAACCTGCTCCTCGGGCGGAACCGGTATCACTTTGCTTAATCGGAAGAGGCTTCCCTCACGGGATACCGCGGTGGACGCAATCTGGTTCAACCCGACGAAAAGCCCGTTGACGCCCGCGACGATGAGTGAAAGGATATCGACTACGCGCGGGTCGTTTATCATCCCCAAGAGCGGCTTCAGCTCACTACCGCCGCCGATATATCCGAACAGCATGATGAGGGGGATCACGGTGAGATTCAGGAGAGCCGTAAGCAAATGGTTTGGCGTCCGCACAAGTACCCTGTGGTCTCGGAGCATAACGGCGAGTCGAGGAGAATGGACTTTTGCCAGAAGGGTGAGGGCTTTTTGTTCACCCCTGGTACCTGCACGGTCATTCGCCGCCGACCTGACCTCCCGCCCCACGCCACCCAAGAACCATCTTTGGCTGATGGAAGTCATGAGCACCAGTGCTCCCGCCGACACGCCGCAGTAAAGAAAAAGTCCTCCCGCTCGGGCTAAAGGCGTCTCTGCAGTAAGCGCCCACGCGGACCACTTCAATATTGGGTAATATCCAGCGGCCAACTGAACCAGTCCATTCCGCTCAAGAAGCAGGGAAACTGCAGATTCTGGACCGTACTTGGCCAGGTTTGCGTTGGCGTATTGAAAACCGAGAATGAGGACGAAGAAGAGGAGGCCGAAAAGGACTCTGAAAAGGTCCTTCTTCCTTGCCCGGTTTGTCACGCGCATCAAGATAACCACCGCTAGAAGGGATATGGCTATCGGCACGGCAGGGGCAAGCATAAACACGAGCAAAGCGTAAATCCAGTATTCCGTCACATGAACCTTGGGTCCCAGGACGATCAGGAAAGGCATCACCGTAACTAGAGCGAAAATGAGTTCCCCCAGGTAGACAACAACGATTTTTGCGGACATGATCTGCCACGGCGAAAGAGGAAGCCCCAGGAGAGTTTCAAGGTCATTGCTGTAATAAAGTGCCGACATCAGGTGGCTTATTGCCATGAAGAAGACGAACATCTGACCCAGCACCAGGGCCATGATAACGGTCAACCCGGGTTGTCCTGCCTCCACCAGTGCGGTACACAGGGCATTTGCGAGTTTGAACAGCATCACCAGTAGCGGGACAAATCCAATCGCTATAAAGATCACATACAGGTATGGGGAAAACCTTTTCGTTTCTCCGAGACCCAGCTTTTCCGATATGCCGCGGCCGCCGTATTCGATCTTGAGCTGGGTACCTACAAGAGATAGGAACGGCCGACCCCTGCCGCTTTTTCGTAATCCCGGGAGGCTTTGAACGCTCATCGAGACCAAACCTCCAAATCTACTTCGCGAGGTAAGCCAGCTGCTCTTCAGGAAGCTTTGCTTCTGTAATCTTCAGGAATATTTCTTCCAGAGATTTATCTCCCTCTCTTGCGAAAAGTTTCTTCATCTCTTCCACGGTGTTTACGGCTATCAGTTTTCCTTTATGGATGATGCCGACCCTGTCGCACAGCCTCTCGGCAACCTCCAGCACATGGGTGGAAAAGAAGACTGCGCCGCCCTGGTCGGCGTGAGACCGCATGAGCTCTTTCAGGAGGAAGGATGACCTGGGATCAAGCCCCACCATCGGCTCATCGAGTATCCAAAGAGGAGGATGGTGCAAAAGCGAACCTATGATGGCGATCTTCTGGCGCATCCCTCGGGAGTAGCTCCCGATAGGGTCGCCCACCACCTTCAACATCTCGAAACTCTCAAGAAGACCCAGGGCGCGCTTCTCCCGTTCTTCGCCGGGGACCCCGTACACGTCACACATGAAATTCAGGTATTCTATACCAGTAAGTTTATCCCACAGCTGGGCTTCGTCCGGGACGTATCCGATCTGTTTTTTGGCTTGAACTGGCTCTTTTGCCACATCCACTCCGTTGACGACGATTGACCCTTGGTCGGGCTTCAGTATCCCGACGATCATCTTTATGGTGGTCGTTTTTCCCGCACCGTTGGGGCCAAGAAAGCCGAAGATCTCACCCTGGTGGACTTCGAGATCCAATCCGTCTACCGCTCT
The DNA here is from genome assembly GCA_018208355.1 of Candidatus Fermentithermobacillus carboniphilus. Taxonomy (GTDB): domain Bacteria; phylum Bacillota; class Sulfobacillia; order Fermentithermobacillales; family Fermentithermobacillaceae; genus Fermentithermobacillus; species Fermentithermobacillus carboniphilus. The sequence continues at coordinate 547,398 of CP062796.1, forward strand.
CACCCTTGAATCGTAACTCTTGGACACGCCGCTTATCCTGAGCATGTTCGCTTACCTCCGCAGTATCTCCGGATGCGTTGTGAAGATCATCTCTTGGACCGGAAAAATCTTCCCACAAAAAAGAGGTCGCGGTCAACCCCGGAAAAAGCCTTAAATCGGGGTGACCGCCTTCGCTTTTTTACCCACGCCGGCGATGCGATATCAGGTCTGAGTTCGGTCCTAAACTAAGCCCTGGGGCGCTTTGTCCTCACCCTCCCTTGCGCCACGGTGCATCCTGGCAAACAGCGATAGGATTCGCTCCACGTCTTCCACCGAATCCGGCAACACGGACTCTCTACCGTATAGCAAGAAGGTGTTGAATACGGGTTCCGAAAAGGAAACCAAGGGCACAGGCAATTCCATCATGCTCCCGAAGGCCACCGGGTCACGGAGCAGGTCGAAGGTCCTTTCCTCCATTTCGAAAACAACGGGTTCAGCGTTCTTGCAGAGCATAAGATCCCACATGCTCATCCAGGAGGTCCCCACCACCACGTCGACCTGGGGCATGATGTCGTTCAGAGTGGCGTCCTTCGGGACCTTCAGAAACGTCCCGGCAAAACTCCTGGAAAAAGGTTTATCCAGCCAGTTCAACTTATCATCACGGTGGAGTATGACCACATTATGCCCTTTTTCCGAGATTTGCGTGACCTGGCTCCTGATTCTGCCGCGTATCTCTTCCCTGTCGTCAGAGATGACATAATACGCTATGTTAAGTGGCCTGATAATGTCGATCCCCGGCAGAATCTTCCATACCCCATCGGCGGCTGACCGTGCTTCTCGAATCTCATCCGCCCACCTGGAGACAAAAGACGAGACTTGTACCAGGCACTTCTTCAAATGAAGATCGAGGTTGAATCCACCGGCAGACTCCCTGGCCCCTCCGATTCCTTCACCGGCCTGTCCGAATGCTTCCTGATGGCTCATCCGCTAACACTCTCCTCCCTGTTTGACCGACAAAATCCGTTCCGCTCCGTCCCCGCCGGGACCGAGAGTCAAGATCTGTCGTCAACAGCAGGTCTTCCGATGGATCTATCGTACCTGGTCTTCGATGTTGTTATATCAAGGACCGGGAAATACCGTTCGCCCAAGCACCGGTCATGTCAGCGGAGGTAACTTTTATAACCGTGGTTCCTGCGCCAGCCTCCACAGTGAAAACGTCGCCGTCAACTTCTCCGATGACGGAGAAAGGCACCCCGTTCTTCGCGCAGACGTCCCTGAGGGCCTCTTCCTTATCTGGAGAAAAACTGACGACAACGGCTGAGTTACACTCACCGAAGAGCACGGCGTCCAACCTGTATCCGGCCGGACATACCCCCTGAAGGTTGACCTTAGCTCCGCGGGCGCCCGGGCAGGCCAGAATACAGGACTCAGCCAGAGCTACGCCCAGCCCGCCTTCCGAAAGATCCTGAGCCGACCGCAAAAGTCTTTCGCCAGCGGCCTCTACGAGCGTTTTGATCAGCGCCTTCTCAAGCCCAAGGTCGGGCTGGCGGGGCGAACCCGCTACGACTCCGTGGATCCGCTCTAAGTACTCACTTCCACAAAGGGATCGCCCATCTCCCCATACCCTGCCGAGTAGCGCGATCTTATCCCCTTTCAGTTTGAATCCGGGCGTGACCCTCTTTTCGACGTCCTCGATGAGTCCAAGCATCCCGATGACGGGAGTCGGGTACACCGGTTCGCCTTCTGTTTCGTTGTAGAAGCTCACGTTCCCACCGGTTACGGGCGTCTCCAGGACTCTGCAGGCTTCGCCCATCCCCTCCACCGCCTCTTTGAATTGCCAGAAGATATCCGGCTTTTCCGGGTTTCCGAAGTTCAGGCAGTTGGTGATGGCAAGAGGCTGCGCTCCCGTGACCGCTACATTCCGGGCAGCTTCCGCCACCGCCCACATTGCGCCTGCTCTGGGGTCGAGGTAAACGATCCGGCCGTTGCAGTCGGTCGAGAACACCAGGGCTTTCCTTGTACCCTTGACACGTATTACCGCAGCTCCTCTGCCGGGACCTTCCACCGTATCAGTTCGGACCATATAATCGTATTGCCTGTAGACGGGCTCTTTCGAGGCTATGTTGGGGGAAGCGAGAAGTTCTAAAAGTATCTCATTGAACCAGCTCGTTTCCGGCACGGGAATCGATTCGGGAGAAAAGTGAGCGTTCTCCCTGATATATGCCGGTTCTTCTGCGGGAGGATCATACACGGGGCCTTCCGTCAAGAGCTTGACCGGAACGCTCGCGACCTTCTCCCCATTGTCGAATACCTCCAAGAGGCCTGACCCGGTAACCACTCCGATCGGCGCAACGTTGAGTCCCCATTTCCTGGCAATACTTTCGACGGTTTCTACCTTCTCGGGTTTCACTATGAGGAGCATCCTTTCCTGGCTCTCGGAAAGCATCACCTCATATGGAGTCATACCCTTTTCCCGCATCGGTACTTTGTTAATTTCGATGGAAAGTCCCGTTCCCGCTCGGGCAGCAGTCTCGGCACAAGACGAAGTGATCCCCGCTGCGCCCATATCCTGCACTCCGACCACAGCGCCTGTGGCCATCATTTCAAGGCAGGCTTCTATCAGCAGTTTTTCCATGAAGGGGTCCCCGACCTGCACGTTAGGACGCCTGGATTCCGCATCCTCGCCCAGCTCCTCGGAGGCGAAAGTACACCCGTGAATCCCGTCTCTACCTGTCGAATGCCCCACTATCATCACAATATTGCCGGGTCCCGAGGCCTGGCCCTTGTGAAGGTCTTCGTGCCTCAGAATACCGGCACACAGCACGTTGCACAGAGGGTTGTTTTTATAAGGTTCGGCGAAAAATACCTCTCCCCCGACGGTCGGGATTCCGAGACAGTTCCCGTAGCCGGAGATACCCGAGACAACCCCGGAAAAAAGGAACCTCGAACGCGGATGAGATAGAGGACCGAATCTTAGTGAATCCAGGAGGCACACGGGGCGGGCGCCCATGGCTAGGATGTCGCGGACAATCCCTCCGATACCGGTTGCGGCTCCCTGGTAAGGCTCTACAGCACATGGATGGTTGTGAGACTCGATCTTGAAGGCCACGGCCAGCCCATCTCCTATATCCACGACCCCTGCGTTTTCGCCTGGCCCTACCAGGACGCGAGGTCCACTCGTCGGGAGAGTCTTCAGGAGCGCTTTTGAGTGTTTGTACGCGCAATGTTCCGACCACAGGACCGCGAACATCCCGAGTTCGGTGTAGTTCGGCTCGCGTCCCAATTTCTCGACGATGAGCTCGTACTCTTGGTCTTTAAGGCCCATCTCCCTCCAGGGGGTCTTCGCCGTTTTCACTCCCGGAAAGGTTTTTGTGGCTTCCCTGGAAACGTTGAGAGGTTCAGGTTTTCCACTGGAGTCTTTATCCTCCAACATAATCGCTGCAGCTCCTCCTTGAAGAGATTCCCGGCGTCTCACTCAAATGAACCGCTTTCCGCGCGATAGATGGCGCTGAAGGCACTCTCAAGAGCAAAGAGCCCTCACCATCGAAAGGAACAACCTTCTGCCGTCTTCGCCTCCCAGAATGGCTTCGGAGCATCTTTCCGGATGAGGCATCATCCCGAGCACGTTGCCTCTCTCGTTTATTATGCCGGCGATGTTCCTTGCAGCGCCGTTGGGGTTGGCTTCCCTGGAAGGGCAGCCATTTTCATCCACGTATCGGAATACTACCCGGCCGGAACGTTCCAGTTCGTCCAGGGTTTCTTTTTCCGCATAGTAGTTGCCTTCGTGGTGGGCTATTGGCATCCTCACGATTTCCCCGGGGCGGTAGAGCCTAGTGAACGCGGTATCCGCGTTTTCGACCTTGACGTTTACCCACCCGCACCTGAACTCGAGGTTATCGTTTGGGAGCATGGCCCCGGGAAGCAGACCGGCTTCGAGCAATATCTGAAAGCCATTGCATATCCCGATGACGAGACCGCCCTTTTCGGCAAACTCGTATACAGACTGCATGATTGGAGAAAACCTCGCCAGAGCGCCCGACCGGAGGTAGTCGCCGTAGGAAAACCCCCCCGGAAGAATGACCGCATCAAATCCTCTGAGGTCCTTAGACTCGTGCCAAACGTATTCGCATTCCTGACCTACGACGTTGCGGACCACGTGGTAGCAGTCGGCATCGCAATTTGACCCGGGGAAAACCACCACTCCGAACTTCATGGACGAGAACACCACTCTTCCACGGAGACCATATAGGTTTCCGTCACGGGGTTGGCCAGGAGACGGCGAGCCATCTCGTCCAGAAGCGAGAGGGCTTCTTCTTTCGAGGGGACGTCCAGGTAAAGGACTATGTTCTTGCCCATGCGCACATCCACCACCTGAGGATATCCCAACGCGAGGAGAGAACCCCTTACAGCCGCCCCCTGAGGGTCGAATATCCCATCTTTGAGAGTCACAACGACAGTACCTTTGTATTTCATTCCCGGGTTCCTCCTTTGCGAGAGGGATTATCGGCCGCCCAATCTTCTCAGGACTTCGGCGTAGGCCTCTTCCACTCCCCCGAGGTCCCGGCGGAACCTGTCTTTATCCAGTCTCTCCCCCGTGCTTGTGTCCCAGAACCGGCACGTATCCGGCGAGATCTCGTCACCCAGGACTATTTCGCCCAGGACCTCCTGGCCGGATTCCGAGTAATTCAGGACACGCCCGAATTCCAGTTTGAAGTCGATGAGATCAAGGCCCCTGTCAGCAAAGTACGGTTTGAGGAGCGAATTTATCTTGAGAGCCTTTTCTCTGAGGCTGGCAACCTCCTCGCGGGTCGCCATCCCGAATGCCAGGATGTGGTCATCGTTTACCATGGGATCTCCCAGCTCGTCCGACTTGTAGTAGAATTCGAGGACAGGGAAGGGAAGTTTTTCGCCCTCAGGCCGTCCTGTCCTTTTCGACAGGCTCCCCGCTACGACATTCCTGACGACGACTTCAATCGGGAATATCCTGAGCTTTTTGGTCTTGAGAGTCACATCGTCTACAAGTTCGATGAAATGCGTCCTCACACCGTGTTCTTCGAGGAACTTGAACAGGATGGAAGAAATATGAGCGTTAAAGTAACCCTTTCCTTTTATCGTGCCCTTCTTTTTCCCGTCAAAAGCGGTGGCGCTGTCTTTGAACACCATGTAGACTTCGCCCGGTGACTCGGCCTGGTAGACTATTTTGGCTTTGCCTTCGTAAATAATCTCTCCGCGAGAGCCGGGGGTCCCTGAGGCAACACCGGCTCCGGCATTGCATGAATACCTCTCGTTCACTGGTTCCTCCTCCAATCTTCTTTTACATACTTTTAGGTATTCGATAGCCCTATACGCCTGAATATCTCGTCCACATTGGAAAGGGCTGTCGTCAAGTCGAAACACTTCTCGATCTCGTCTTGACCGAGGAGCTGCCTTATCTCCTGGTCAGCGATGACCCTTTCCCGGAAAGACGGAGGCCCTTCCCACGCCGACATGGCAAGTTCCTGTACCTTGGCATAGGCATCTTCCCTCTTAATCCCTTTAGAGACGAGGGCGAGCAGCACCTCCTCGGAAAAGACCAGGCCCCCGGTAAGGTTCAAATTGCCCAGCATCCTTTCGGGATATACTCTCAGGTCTTTGAGGATCCCGAGCATCCGGTTTAACGCGTAATCCAGGAGGGTCGTAGAATCAGGGAGTATGATTCTTTCCACCGAAGAATTCGATATGTCCCGTTCGTGCCAAAGAGCCACATTTTCAAGGGCAGCCAGTGCGTAACCCCTCATAAGCCGGGCCATCCCGCAAATCTGTTCCAGGCCGACCGGGTTCCTTTTATGCGGCATCGCCGACGAACCTTTTTGCCCCTGCCCAAAAGGTTCTTCTACCTCCCTAATCTCGGTCCTGGCAAGGCCCCTTAAGTCTGTGGCTATCTTCTCGAGGCTCGCGGCGACCACCGCCAGGGTAGAGACACAAAAAGCGTGCCTGTCACGCTGGATTACCTGGTTTGAGATGGGCGCGGGGCGAAGGCCGAGTTTCCGGCACACATACTGTTCCACAAAAGGGTCGACGTGAGCGTAAGTGCCGACCGCACCGGACAGCTTTCCCACCGATATTTCTTCGAGAGCTGTTTTCACCCTTTCGCGATTCCGCTTCATTTCCTCGTACCACAGGGCGAGGACCAGACCGAAAGTTATGGGTTCAGCGTGGACGCCGTGGGTTCGCCCGATCATCGGTGTATCCTTGTACTTTTTGGCCATGTCTCCCAGAAGCGCGATCAGGGCGTCCAGGTCGTCGAGGATGACGCCGATGGCGTCTTTGAGAAGGGACGAAAGAGCCGTGTCCACCACATCGTAGGAGGTCAGGCCGTAATGTATGTACTTTCCTTCTTCCCCGACCGTCTCGGCCACCTGGCTCACGAAAGCGATGACGTCGTGGCGAACCCTCTTTTCGATCTCATCGATCCTGGCCGGGTCGACTCTCCCTTTCTCCCGAACGGCTCTTGCAGTCCCCTCAGGGACTTTTCCGAGGATCTCCCACGCCTCAAGGGCCAGTATCTCGACTTCGAGCCAGCGAGAGTAGCGGTTTTCGTCGCTCCAGATCTTCTTCATCACCGGTCTAGTATACCGGGGAATCATTTATCCTCACCTTCCTCCTACGATCTCAAATCCACCCAAGCCTATTCCCACTCAATGGTCGCGGGAGGTTTGGAAGTCACGTCGTATACCACCCTGTTGACCTCCGGGACCTCATTTACTATGCGTGTAGAAATCCGCTCGAGAAGGTCGTAAGGCAGGTGCGCCCAGTCTGCCGTCATGGCGTCTTCCGAGTGGACGGCCCTTATGGCTATGAGGTGTCCGTAAGTGCGGTTATCCCCCATCACCCCGACAGTCCGTACATCGGGCAGCACGCAGAAGCACTGCCAGAGTCTTTCGTACCATCCGCTTTTCCTGATTTCGTCGTCCAATATCGACTGGGCTCGCCTCACGATATCCAGTTTATCCGGGGTGACTTCCCCGAGGACCCGTACCGCAAGACCAGGGCCGGGGAATGGATGGCGATCGATGAACTCCTGGGGTAAGCCGAGTTCTTTACCTACCTCTCTCACTTCGTCTTTGAAAAGCTCGCGCAGAGGCTCGATCAGCTTGAGGTTCATCCGCTCTGGCAGACCGCCGACATTGTGGTGGCTCTTGATGACTGCCCGGCCTTTGGCACCCGATTCTATGATGTCCGGGTAAATCGTCCCCTGTACAAAGAATTCGGCGTCAGGAAAACGTGCCGCTTCTTCTTCGAAAACTTTGACGAACTCCTCGCCGATGATCTTACGCTTTTTCTCGGGATCGGCCACGCCTTTCAACTTCTCGAGGAACCTTTCGCGGGCATAGACGGGTTTTACTTCCATACCGAGCCTCGACAACGCCGCCACCACCGACTCGACTTCACCCTCCCTCAAAAGTCCATGGTCCACAAGGATAAGGTGCAATCGTGGTCCTATGGCCTTATGTACCAGGACGGCCGCAACTGTGGAATCCACGCCTCCGGACACCCCGGCGATGGCGGAAGAGTTGCCGACCTTCTCTTTTATTTCAGCGATTGACCTTTCTATAAAGCTCCCCATGGTCCAGTCGGGCCGGAGTCTCGACACCTTGAAAAGGAAGTTCCTCAAGATCTCCGTCCCCAGCGGGGTATGCCTGACCTCAGGGTGAAACTGCACCCCGTAGAATCCCCTTGTCTCGTCACCCATGGCCGCAACCGGGGTCTTTTCGGTATGGCCGAGGACGGAAAAACCGGGGGGAACTTCTTCGACGCTGTCTCCGTGGCTCATCCAGACTTCCATAACTTCCGGGAGCCCCGCAAAAAGCAACGAAGTTTCTCCGGCTCCCCGGTAACCTTCACCCGGTTTTCGAGAGTGCGGGTGTCCTATGTAAAAGGTGGCAGGCCCGTATTCTCTTCCGCCCCCCGCGGCGCCCGAAACGACTCTCCCTCCCAATACTCTGGCCATGGCCTGCATGCCATAACAGATGCCGAGCACGGGCACCCCGAGTTCGAAGATGGCGGGGTCGGGCAGGATGGCGTCGGGCAGGTATACGCTATCGGGTCCACCTGAAAGGATTATCGCTCCGGGGGCTTTACGGCGGTGACCGGACTCGGGTTTGCTAGATACGTCTCCCATGGGGCGGCTTACGGCGTTCAAAATTTCCGAAACACTGGAGTCTCCGGGGAGTACCTGGCAGAAGACTTTTTGTTCCCTCACCCTTCGGGCTATGAGCTGGGTATACTGAGCTCCAAAATCGAGGATTACCACCTGGTTACCAGGAGGGTCTGTCGGGAAAGCACCGGCTGGGTGTTGTCCGGGACCGTTTCCCCAAGTCACATCTTTCACGCGCGCATCATCTCCTGACTATAGTCTCGACTTTATAATCCAAAGGCGGAAATCGTTCGTCACACCGAAATCTCCTCGCGGCGGCAGCGTACCTATATCAGCTGACACGTACTTTTTGATGCGGCACTCCTGGCAATCCTCGCCCAAGGCCGGCCAGAGCGCCACCCCAATGTACGGGTGCCGGTAACCTAGGGTTTTCATGATTATTCACACAATTTAGCCGCTTTTCTCGACGTCAAACAATTTCTCGATAAGAATTTATCATCTGTGACGTTGGCGGACAAGAGGGATAAGTCGCGCAACGATACCCAGTGAACCAGGACATAACAGTTCATGTAAGCTCGGTCACCGGCGAGTCACGGGAGGAACTTGATGGGCATTGTTACCGTATTTGTATTACCGTGACTTCCTTCATTGATGGAGTTCTTTCAACTCCCCGGTTTCCACGTAGTAAACCCTCTCACCGATGTTTGTGATGTGGTCGGCGATCCTTTCCAGGAATCTCGAGATGAGTAACAGCTGCACGGCTTGATCGACCAGAGAAGGGTCCCTTTTCATGAAGTCGCAAAGTTCGTCGTGAAGCGCGTGATAAAGATGATCCACCTCTTCGTCATCTAGGATCATCTTTTCTACAAGAGCAAGGTCCCTGCTAACGAAACCTTCCAGACTTTCTTTCAGCATTTTCACTACGATTTGCTCCATCCTGGGAATATCGATGAGCGGTTTGAACAGAGGTCTGTCAGCGAGCTTCTTCGCAGCCTTGCAGATATCTACAGAATAATCCCCTACCCGCTCGACATCGCTGGATATCTGTATGGCCCCGAATATCCGACGCAAGTCCTTGGCCGCCGGCTGCTGCGTGGCGATTAGCTCCATGGACCTCGATTCGATCCTGAACTTAAGGTCGTCCACTTCATCGTCGAGTTCCATGGTCCTGTCTGCGAGTTCAACGTCCCGCTCGGAAAGCGCCCTCAAAGCTTGTTCGAGCATCGTCTCAGCGACATGCCCCATGTCCAATAGGAGCGCTTCAAGGTCTTTCAGTTGCTTTTCAAATGAAATTCTCGGATTATACATACGGATCTCCCTTCCAGGCCGGAATCTTGAAATCTCTTTCCTAGCGTTACGCCAGCTTCCCCGTGATGTATCCTTCGGTCCTGCGATCCTTGGGATTGGTGAAGATATCCCTGGTCGGCCCCCACTCCACCAGCTGCCCGTCGAGCATGAAAATGGTGTAGTCCGAAGCCCGCGCTGCTTGCTGCATGTTATGCGTGACTATCACGATGGTATATTTTTCCCGCAAAGTCCACATGAGCTCTTCTATTCGCAAAGTGGCGATGGGATCAAGGGCCGAACACGGTTCATCCAGAAGGATTACGTCAGGTCTGGTAGATATCGCCCTGGCTATACACAGCTTTTGCTGGTTACCCAGGGACAGGGAAAGAGCTGGTTGCTTCGGGTTACCCTTCAACTCATCCCACAGGTCCACCGCCTTGAGGCTTTCTTCTACGATGTCAGAAAGCAAGGTACGATCGGTGATTCCCTGCACCCGTAACGCGCAGGCCACGTTGTCGAACACGCTCAGCGGAAACACAACTGGCCTCTGAAAGACCATACCGACCCGGGATCTCAACCAGGTGACATCCACCCCGGGTCCGTAGATGTCTTTACCGTCCAAGAGAATCTGTCCTCGAGTAGAAACACCCTTTATCGTATCGTTCATGCGATTGATGCTTCTCAAGAACGTTGACTTTCCGCAACCTGAAGGTCCTATGACCGCCGTAATGGCGTTCTTTTCAAAAGATACGGTAATGTCTTTCAAGGCGTGGAAACCGCCGTAGTACAGATTGAAGTCCTTCACACGGATCTTGGCGGTTTCGGGAATTAAAATCGCGCTCCGGTTTTCCTCCAAGTCCTCAGGTCTCCCCTCACCTCAGTATCCTACTCCGCATCTTTGGCAGTAAGGCTGCCCCAGACGATATCCGCAGAAACCTGTTCCCCCCGGTTAACCCACTTTGCCCGTAATGTAATCTTCAGTGCGCTTGTCCCGGGGTCGAGTAAACACCTCCGCAGCCGGGCCGAACTCGACAAGCTCCCCCAGGTAGAAAAATGCGACTTCACCCTGGAGCCGCGCCGCTTGCTGTGGGTTGTGGGTTACGAAGATTATCGTATAAGAACGCTTCAGCTGGTTCATCAGTTCCTCTATCCTCAAAGTTGAAATTGGATCCAGACCCGAAGTCGGTTCGTCCAGGAGTATGACCTCGGGCTCGACGGCGAGCACCCTGGCGAGGGCCAAACGCTGCTGCTGGCCGCCGGAAAGTTGCCTCGCAGGCATGTCAAGGCGGTCCTTGACCTCATCCCATAGAGCTGCCGCCTTCAGCGACCTCTCGACCAGTTCTTCAAGAGCGGCCCTGGAAGACACTCCCTTTTTCCTGGGACCATAGGCGACGTTTTCGAATATGGTCATGGGAAGCGGAGTTGGAAGGGCGAATACCATGCCCACCTTTCGCCTCAACGCACCTACATCCGTACCTTTGGCGTACACATCCTCGCCGTCGAGGAGCAGTTTCCCGGAGTGGCTCGAGTTATCCACGAGATCGTTCAATCTGTTCAGTGCGCGGAGAAAAGTGGTCTTGCCGCTCCCGGTGGGTCCCATGATGGTGACGAGAGAATTCTTCCGTACTCGGAGGTTGATCTTCTTTAGCGCCCTCAATTCTCCGTAAAAGTACGAGAAGTCAATCGCTTCGATCTTGAAATTTGCCCGGGAAGCACTCCCCTCATAACGTCCTTCCCTCACCTTTCGCCACCCCTCCCGCGAAACAGTCTTCCCACCACGAAATGGGCCACAAAGTCGACCAGTAAGACCGCAACGAGCAGGACGGCGGCGGTCCCGTACGCATTCCGGGACGAGATCCCTTCTCGCGCTAGAATATAGAAGTGCACCGGTAGCGTCCGTACCGGGTCCAGGAGAGAGTGAGGCACTCTCAAAGACGACCCGGCAGTAAAGATGACCGCGGCGGTCTCACCTATAGAGCGGCCTATGGCCAGCACGATCCCCGTAGCTATACCCGGCGCGGCCTGAGGCAATACGACGCCGGTCACGGTTTGCCACCTGCTGGCTCCCAGAGCAAGACTTATTTCCCTATAAATTGAAGGCACCGACTTTATGGCCTCTTCCGAAGTCCTGACTATTGTGGGTAATATCATGCAGGCCAAAGTCAGGGCACCGGCCAGGATGGACCAGCCCATGCCGAGGTAGATGACGAAGAAGGAAAAGCCAAAAAGCCCGAATATGATTGAGGGAATCCCCGCAAGACTTTCAGTGCCGAGTCGGACCACCTTTGAAAACCAGCCTTCACGGGTGTATTCGGTGAGGAAAACTGCGGCTCCGACACCCAGCGGCGCGGCCACCAGGATGCTCACGGCCGTCAGGACCAGAGTACCCACAATGGCAGGGAATATACCTCCTTCCCTACCCATCTTCACCGGCGAGCTCAAGAGAAACTCAAGGTCGATGGCTGCAAGACCTCGAGCCATGATGTATACGAATACAAACACGAGCACCGCCGCAGTGATGAGGGCCGCGAAGGACAACAGCGTGACGGCCGCCTTCTCTTTCCTCAGGTTTACCTGTCTTACAACCCGTTCTTTTGAGACCAGGGACTCAGCTCGGGGATTCATCTCCCGCTCCCTCCCCTAACGGCAGCATGGGCAATGAGGTTAAGCACGGTAACCAGGAAAAAGAGGACGATCCCTGTGGCGAAAAGAGCCTGGCGGTGTATTCCGGCCGAATAGCCCATTTCCAGGGCGATATTTGAGGTCAGGGTCCTCACCGGGTCCAAGAGGCTCTCCGGCACAGCCGTTGCATTTCCCGCCACCATTATGACCGCCATGGTCTCGCCCATGGCCCTGCCCGTAGCCAGGATGGCTGCGGCCAAAATGCCTGACCGGGCCGAAGGAAGGATTACCATCCTTACAGCCTGCCACCTGGTTGCGCCGACTGCCATCATGCCATCCCTGTAGCTTTCGGGTACAGCTCTCAAAGCATCGTAGGAAACGCTCACCATGGTTGGGAGAATCATGAGCCCCAGGACGATAGAAGACGCCAACACCGAAAAACCCGGCCCTCCGAAGTACGTCCTGATAAAAGGCACAACGACTGTAAGACCTATGAAGCCGAACACCACGGAAGGAATCCCGGCTAGGAGTTCTATCATACTTTTAAGTAGCCGGGCCACCCCCGGACTCGAGAACTCCGACAGGTACACCGCACAGCCCAGACCAAGAGGAATCCCGATGGCGAGAGCACCCCCGGTCACCATGAAAGAGCCGACGAGCATCGGGAAGATTCCGAAAATCTTTTTCGACGGGACCCAGCGGGTTCCCCCGATGAATTCCCAAAGTCCAATTTCCTTGAGAGCGGGCAGACCTTCCTTAAAAATAAAGACGGTGATGAGCGTGAGTATACCTAGCGAACCAAGAGCTACGAGAGACAATGTTAATTCAGCCACGCGTTCATTTTGACTTCGCTTCAAGTGCCGTCGCCCCCTGCCCCCCGGTGATCAGGCCCTCTTCTCGGAGGATTTTCTGGCCCGTCTCCCCCATGATAAAGTCCAGAAACTCCCGGACCTCGGGGCGAACCTCCCCTTTGGTCACCACGAGAAACGGGCGCACCAGCGCGTACTTTCCGGACTTGCAGTTTTCGATGGTCGGAGCTACCCCGTCGATGGAAAGAGGTTTGACATTGCGATCTACGAGCCCGAGAGAGATGTAACCTATTGCCATCGGATCCTGGGCCACCGTTTCTTTGACGGATCCGTTGGAATCCTGAAAGATCGCTCTAGCCGTCACCTCGCGTCCTTCCATAATCATCTCGTCAAAGGCTCCGCGGGTGCCTGAGCCCTCTTCCCTGCTGACCACGTGGATTCTTCCTCTGAAGTCGCCTCGTTCGCCTGCACCGATGAGCTGACCCCAGTCAGTTATCTCCCCCGAGAATATGGCTCGCAGGTCCCGGATGGACAGCTCCCGGATTGGGTTTTTAGGATTTACTATGACTGCGATCGCGTCCCTCGCTATCACCAGCGCGTCAAGTCCTTTTTCTTCGGGCGCCAGTTCCCTCGACAACATGCCGATCGAAGCTGCCCCCGAGAGGACCGAACGAGCTCCCGCGCTTGAACCTCCTCCCTGAACGTTTATGGCCGGTTTTTCCGGGTACAGCCTCGCATATTCTTCAGCCAGAAGTTCCATGAATGGCTGCACCGAGGTTGACCCGGCTACGGTGATGGACGAACTCGGTCTGGATGCCCTCGAACACGCAGAAACCATGAAGGACGCCAGGAGAATCAGAAAACACAACATAGATAGTCTCAAATACTTCGATGAGAAACGACTCGCTGACTGACGGTATGTTCTCATGCGCCTGGGCTGTTCCCTTCCATCCAAAATTTCCGTTGTGTCTGTCCATTCCGCCAGGTCAAGTATAACACAAAGGATTCAACCCATTTGAAGTAGAAAACACAAAAAGCACTCCATAGAAAAAGATAATTGTCAAGAAAGGAAGTATCCGCTTTGGAAAGACCTCTTTAATGGGTATCCGCAACAATGAAAAATCCTAGCATGACTGGGAAAAAGGAGGGTACGTTACTCATGAAATTTGATCTCCTAATCAAGAACGGTCACGTCATAGACCCCCTCTCCGGATATGATGGTAAAGGCGACGTCGGGATAAAGGATGGCAAAGTAGCCAAGTTAGGCCTGAACCTGCCCGCAAGCAGCGCAGATTCTGTGATCGACGTGGACGGTTTCATCGTCATGCCCGGTGTCATCGATTCCCACGTACACGTGTCCTCCCCGGAACGGTGGGTAGGGTTTTCGATGATGGCACAAGCCGGCGTGGTTACTGCCGTCGATTTCGGAGGTCCCATCGAGTCAACTCTCGAAGGATTGAAACGATTCGGTTGCGGAATGAACATCGCAGGACTTCATACGGTCACCCCGGGCGTCAACACGAGAACAGCCGACCCATCATTTGAAGAACTGGATGAGATAGCAGAACGGGCGCTTGCTGGAGGAGCCCTGGGGCTCAAGATCGTGGGAGGCCACCATCCGTCGACTCCCGAAGCCACCGCCCGGATCATCGAGGTGGCGAACAAAAAGGGGTGCTATGTAGCTTTCCATGTGGGTACCACCAGGACCGGTAGCAATATAGAGGGCTTTTTCGAAGCAATAGAGCTTGCCGGAAAGAACCGGCTCCATATTGCGCACGTCAACAGCTACTGTCGGGGGCTTACGAAAACCCCGGCCCAAGAAGCGCTCGACGCCGTTGAGGCACTCAAAAAATCGCGGCACCTTGTGTCCGAATCTTACCTCGGAACAATTAACGGGACCAGCGCCCACTGTGTCGATGGTCTCCCGTCGAGCCATGTCACAAGGAACTGCCTGAAGATGAGAGGGTTCGAGCCAACCGAGAAGGGGATGGGCGAGGCGATCCTGAAGGGCTGGGCACTCATCCAGGTCCTTCGTGGCGGAAAGATTGAACTCGTGACCGGCCAGGAAGGCTACGATATATGGAAAAGCGCCGACACCAAGACCGGGGTGAGCTTCCCGGTAAATGACACCGCAGCCATGCATATCCTCGCTTCTGCCAAAATGCCCGACGGTGAATTCGTGGTAGATGCCATAAGCACCGACGGAGGGGCTATCCCCAGGAACGTCCAGTTAGAGAGAGGATCCGCTCTCGTGAAGCTCGGGGCTCTAACCTGGCCGGAACTCGTCAAGAAACTGACATACAATCCCGCACGCATGTTCGGGTTCACCCACAAAGGGAGCGTCTCAGAAGGGTTTGACGGAGACGTGACGGTGGTCGACCCCGTGTCAGGCAAGCCGTACCTCGCGGTATCCAGGGGACAAATCATAATGATTGATGGGATCGTTGTCGGCAAGGGTGGCTTCCTTCTAACCACAGAGAAGGGCCTCAAGAAAGCAGAAGAACTCGGCATTCCGGCAGAGGCCGCAGAACTTGACAAGAGTCTCTTCTACACCAGATAAACGAAAAATCAGCCGCCGGCTGCCGGTAATCCCGAGGCAACCCCGAGACCGGGAGAAGCTCCTCGATAAACCCGGCAAGCCGGCGCATTTTCGTGATCCCGAACTTTTGCCTTCTATTTGATCAGGTGTAGCCAGTCGCGTAGCATGAACTGCATCTGCGCTATCAAAAGACTCAGTCTTCCCTGCACGGCATTGCCGAAAGCGGCCCCGAAAGAAACCATGAGCACCCATCGTCCGACCCTTGCCATGTTGTCCAGCGCCGGACGAGGTTTCAGGGTAAAGAAGAAGTAAGACAGCGACAGAATTGTGCCGAAAACCACGATGATGTTATTGAACGAGTTCCACGGTATGAGCGTCGCCTGAATTTGCCTGACGAAATCGCTCTCGATCGCTTTCATGGATAGCGCCGCTCCGATTCCCATGAGGAAAGCCATGGGGAGCCTCGCGACCCAGGCCCACTTTTTGGAGAAACGGGCGTATAGGA
Organism: Candidatus Fermentithermobacillus carboniphilus; assembly: GCA_018208355.1. GTDB lineage: Bacteria > Bacillota > Sulfobacillia > Fermentithermobacillales > Fermentithermobacillaceae > Fermentithermobacillus > Fermentithermobacillus carboniphilus. Next base: position 563,276 of record CP062796.1, read on the forward strand.
GAATTCCGAGGATTGTCGGGATGAGAACCGAATAATCTCCCTTAGTCGTCAAGGGGTTCCACACCTGGCGTTGAACAATCCTCACAGCCAGGATTATGCCGTAACCTGCCGCAAGTCCCACGTAGAGGTTCTGGAAAGCCCGGAAGAGCCTGTTCTCTTTCCACAGGAAACTGTAAATGGCGATGGTGCAGATGGCACCTGCCCAGGTGATTGCCGTGGTCATAATATCACCTCCCAATTACTTGCGCGTCGGTTTTTTCGATTTTTCTTCGCTCTTCTCGATGATGAAGACGATATTACCCAATATGACAAACAGGACGATTGCCACGTGACCCAGGGACTGGGCATCCATAGCAGCCGTCGCGGCGCCGGGCATCTTGACGGCTATCTCGTACTCAGCCGCAGACTTCAAACCTCCGCCGAGAAGACCCACCAGTTGGCCCGACTGCAGGTACGGTTCGTTCTGGGGTCCCATAACGGCCACGACCCCGCACGCCAGGGGAACCTTATACCTCGTCTGGACCTGTCGTATCCACTCGGCCGGTCCGGGAATGCCCGTGGCGAATTCGGCAATCAATTTAAAGTCCCCGGCGTTCTTGATCCCCTGCATAATCGGGTACTCGTCCAGGCGCTTCCCCCGCACGTCGGTGGGGAACACCGCCCTTATATCCTGGGCGAAGGCAGAAACGGCGGTCTCGGCCCCCGCGGCATAACCCAAATTAATCATGTCTTCACCGTAAACCTTGCCACGCTTCTCCCAAAATTCGATGGCCTTGGTGGCATACTGGAGCCCCGTATCTACGAACGCCACGCAAACCACCTTCGCTCCTTTGCTTAGAGCGTGGGCCATGACTACCTGAGCCTGAGGATCCACATCGGGACCGCCGCCGATGGAGTAATCGAATACCAGAAGCATCCTGTCGCCCGGCTGGAGACTGTCGACGGCATTTACGAACTTCATGGTCGAGCTTGAGACATCTATCGGTATACCGAGCGGCTTTACCAGGGGAACGATAACCACGATGAGCAAAAGCAGGTACAAATACCTCCTGTCGACCTCAGCAAATTTCTTGAGCGCCCGCATCTTCTCCACCTCCTATTCCCCACCGAAGTAAGACCTATCGATACCTGCGATAACCCTGAAACCTGTCGCCACCATACCGAGGGCCGCCCCGATGATAATAGCCCTGTTTCCGGCAACATTGGGGTATTTCATGAGCCAGTCCGTGAGAACCGGGAAGTACGGAGATATCAGTTTTCCGACCGGGGCGTTACCCATCATCACGATAAGGCCGGAAACCAAGAGGAGGACTCCGTCGATGTTTCTGGCCCTGAAGGCTCTCCTCGCGGCGGAGGCGATGAAGAACACCATAATGGAAAACATGGCAGTACCGAGCGGCAGGTACAAGCCATCAAACAGGAATTTGTACAGTCGTTCGCCGCCCTTTCCCGAAAGACCGGATATCACCATGAGCACCATCCCGGCGAAGAGCAGGAAGGACATCCAGGCGTCGGGGTGTCTCTGTTTGATTCGGCGCGAGTGGATTACGACGAGGTTTGCGGCGGCGAGGCCCATGGCAAAAGCAGAAATTATGGTGCCCCAGTTCTGAACCGTCTGGGCGGCAGGCGCGACGCCTGGCCAGAGACCCTTGAGAAAGTACTCGAAGAGGATCAAGATCCCGACAATGAAGCCGATAGCTATTGGAACTTCTTTTCTCACGTCTCGACACCTCCTTTACCGCTTCAGCCACTCGACTGGCCATTTATAGCCGATGGTAACAAGAAGGGAGCCTATGAGGATATACAGGAAAGCGAATATCTTGCCTATGTCTTGAGCGGCAAGGTTGGCTGTTTTTCCAGGGTCTTTGGACAGATACGCGCCACCGGCAAACATCTCTTCCCCGATAAGAGTGTAATCGCACGCGGCGACAAAGAACGGGATCTGGAAAGTCCTCGAGGTCCCCGCGATCGTCACGGCGCCGACCATAGCCGCGCCCTCGGCAAGCATCATGGATTCCGCCTGGAATTCACCGATCAGGATGACGCTGGCAGATTGATCCTGGTTCATGATGGAAAGACACGCGGCAGCGAAAGCGAACTGCTCGTTGGACAGAAACTGCACCATCTCGGGCCTAACCTTCTCTGGCTTTCCTTCTTCGAGGTACGACTGGCGCACGATGGCATCTGCCACCGGATAGACGTTGGCCGCCGCCACTCCAACTTTGAGGTCAGTGTCATATCTTGCCGTCAGCTTGGCTACGTGTTCCAGGATCTCGAGTCCCGCGATAGTCTGAGCGGCTCCGGCGGTGTTTATCTCTGTCCTGCCCGGTACATAAAAGACCGGCCGCCCGAGCTCGGTAGCCCTCCCGACAGCTTCCTCAATTGCATCGAGCCCCGGGATCCTCCGGATGAACGGCAGCTTACCCGACCTGGCCCTCATCATGTAATAAACCAGAAGAGCCAGGAACAGGATGAAAATCACGAAAGTTGCCTGCTTGCCGGCTACCACTGGATACACCTCCCATGAATTGCATAATCTTGAAGATGCCTGTGCTAGCGATACAATATTTGTTCGGCATGTCCTATTATTATCCCTTCTTGTGAATAAAGACTCTTATTGAACTTAGGGGCATCTCGCCTTGCCCCACTCTCTCTATCCACCTCCTTGAAGGAATATGCGCAGCGATGTCGAATACTTTTTGCGGGACAAGCATATCCTGTCTTCACCGGTAATTCATCATTCAGGATCGTGTCAGTACCTGGAAAACCACACCGGGAGGCGAGATCCAGTGACTCCAGAATGCTGCAAAACCTCAAACGGCGTTGAGCTCCGTGACTCGTTGAAGAAAGCAGCCATAGAAGCAGTCGATGCTGTCAAAGAGAGACTCTTCTCCATAAGCGACCAGATGTACAGAGAACCGGAGGTCGGGTTACAAGAATGGAAGTCATCGAAACTGCTCGTCGACCTCCTCAAGGAATTCGGTTTTGAAGTAGAGGTAGGCCTTTGCAACCTGCCCACGAGCTTCCGAGCCATCCGGCGCGGAAAACCGGGCGGCCCCACAGTCGCTATCCTCGCCGAATACGACGCCCTCCCCGAGATCGGTCACGGATGTGGTCACAACATAATTGGGACTGCTGCCGCAGGTGCGGGAATAGCTCTTGCTCCCCTCATGGACAACATCCGGGGCACCCTCGTAGTGCTTGGCACTCCGGCAGAAGAAGGGGCGGTCGACAATGCCGGTGGAAAAGTTACGCTTCTTGAAGGAGGGGCGTTTTCTGGCGTCGACGTGGCCATGATGTTCCACCCCTCCCAAAAAGACGTCGTCATGAGTACCTCCAACGCCAGGGTGGCCATGGAGATTTCGTTCCGCGGAAAAGCCGCACATGCCGCGGGAGCGCCTCACGAAGGCATCAACGCTCTCGATGCGGCTATCCTCACTTTTAACGCATGGAACGCACTCAGACAACATGTTAAGGAAGACGTACGCATCCACGGGATTATCACCAAAGGTGGGGTATCGCCCAACATAATTCCCGACTACGCCGAGATACGAATGTACGTACGTGCCAAAGATATGGATTATCTCAGACAAGTCGAGGACAAGGTCAAAAAGTGCGCCGAAGGAGCGGCAACAGCCACCGGAGCCACGGTCAACTTCAGATACACCGCCAAGGCTTACGCCAACATGATAACAAACGAAACTCTCGCGCGGGCCTTCGGGAAAAACCTTGAAGCCCTCGGACGAAAGGTCCAGGAACCGGAACCGAAGGCCGGGGGCGGCTCAACCGATATGGGCAACGTCAGCCACGTGGTTCCGTCGATCCACCCGTATATAGCCATCTGTGAGCCAGGCACGGCCACGAGCCATTCCAGGGAGTTTGCCAAGGCAACAATATCGGAGATGGGACATAAAGGGCTTCTCGACGGAGCCAAAGCCCTCGCCATGACCGCGATTGACGTGTTCACGGACCCCGTTCTTCTAGCCGCCATCAAAGACGAGTTCGCAAAAAAGGTCTCCCGGAAAGGGTGAGGAAAGATGAGCGCCGCTCAGCCCCAAAAAGGAGCTCCGCTTCTCCTGAAAGGCGGAAAAGTCGTAGACGGGACCGGCAACCCGTGGTTTTACGGGGACCTTCTTATCCAAAGAGGACAAATCACCGCCATCGGGAAACACTTAGAGGCACCCCCCGGGTCCACGACATTGGATGTCTCCGGATTCGTTGTAACCCCCGGATTCATCGATATCCACAGTCACTCGGATCTTCCCCTTTTTATCGACGGCAGCGCCCAGAGCGTGGTTAGGCAGGGCGTCACCACCCAAGTGGTCGGCAACTGTGGCGGATGGTCGGTTCCCCTGCAAGGCGAAACAAGGAGACGGGCGGAAAACGAAGCGAAACGCTACGGCTGGGCAGACCCTCTCCCCTGGACCACGATAGACGAATACATGGACGTCCTTTCGTCCCGCGGAATATCCATCAACGTCGGCATACTCATCGGTCACGGTGCAGTAAGGGCCAAAGTCGCGGGCTTCGCCGCTAGAAACCTCACCCCGGAGGAGCTTTCCGAGTGCAAGCGGGAAGTGGCTTACGCTATGGAAAAAGGCGCACTCGGGATGTCCACGGGTCTCTATTATGCTCCCGGAAGCTATGCTCCTGAGGATGAAATCGTCGAGCTTTCCAAAGTAGTGGCTCGTTACGACGGAATTCACTCAAGCCACATCCGGGACGAGTCCGATTATAACGTAGGACTTATCGCGGCTATAGACGAGGTAATAGACATCGGGAGAAAGTCGGGGGTTAAAACCGAGATCTCACACTTAAAGTGTCTTGGCCCTGCCGTATGGGGCAGATCGCGGGAGATACTGACAAAAATCGAAAAGGCCCGGGAGGAAGGTATCGACGTCACCGCAGACCAGTACCCGTATGTTGCTTCAGGGTCGAGCATAACCGGAGCACTGATCCCGAGGTGGGCTCAGGAGGGGACAAGAGAGGACCTCGTAGCAAGGCTCAGGGATCCTGTCACGAGGATGAAAATCCGGGCAGAGGTGGAGAAAAACCTCCGGCGTAGGGGAGGCCCCGACCGGCTCTACATCGCTTCTTATTCCGCAGAGCCCCGGTACGCTGGACTCCACCTTGGCCAGGTGGCAAGGGAGCTTGGCCTGGAGCCCGAAGAGGCCGCCCTTTACCTTTTAGAGAAGCAGGATGCCTCATTCGTCTCTTTCGTCATGGACGAAAATGACGTGAAAACCATCATGCAGGCTCCTTTTATAATGGTGGCATCAGATGGATGGGCGCTGAGCAAGGAAGGCCCTCTCGGGGAGGGGCATCCCCACCCGAGAAGCTTCGGGACCTTCGTGCGGGTGATTTCGAAGTACGCCCTTTCTGAGAAACTCATAACTCTCGAAGAGGCAGTACGAAAGATGACATCCTTCCCGGCAGGGCGGCTCGGTATTAAAGACAGGGGGCTCTTGAAACCCGGTTTCAAGGCTGATGTCGTAGTGTTCGATCCACTCACAATCAAAGATACGGCGACATTCGAGGCACCGAAAATGTACCCGTCGGGGATAAAATATGTCCTGGTAAACGGGGTCATCACGGTAAAAGACGGTGAACATACTGGTGAAAAAGCAGGTACTGTCCTGAAGAAGACGTAAGTCTCGTAAAGCCGCCGATTGGTTCCACGGCCACCGCCCGGTTCATAAGACGTGCAATTATACCGGTTCCCGGGTCAAGAGGAGACCTGAAGCCGATAGTCTCATGTAGGATATAGCTTCGAAACTTTCTAGCGAGGAGGACTTTGAGTGGATACAGAAAAAAGGCCTATAAACAGCAAAGATCTTTGGAAACTCAAATTCGTGGGTGACGTGGAGGTTTCACCCGACGGAAAAGCGGTCGTATGGGTTGAGACAGTAATCAACGAAAGAAGAAACTCGTACGAGTCCTCTATTTGGGTATCTCGTAAAGACCCAAGCGGCGTTTTCCAGAAACCGACGCGGCTGACGTACGGCAGAAAAAGCAGCGAGGAAGGTTCCCTCGACCGTTCTCCGCGCTTTTCCCCCGATGGAAAATACCTCGCCTTTCTATCCAATAGGTCGGGCAAGAACCACATCTGGCTCTTGGACATGAAAGAAGGGGGCGAAGCCAGGCAATTGACACAAGGCGACGATAACGTCTCGCAGATAGCCTGGTCGCCTGACGGTAGGCATCTCGCTTACGTGTCTAGAGAGCCTAAACCCAAAGAAGATAAAAAGAGCGACGACATCCGCACCGACAAAGACGTAACCGTGGTGACAAAACTCCGGTACAAAGCCAATGGAACCCCGGGAGTGGTCGATCCCAGGCCGCAGCAGATCTTCGTGGTGGATGTGGAAACGGGCAAATCCAGTCAACTCACGTTCGGCGACTTCGATAACAGCTCTCCCGCTTTTTCGCCCGATGGAAAGCACGTCGCCTTCACCTCGTGCAGGGAACCTGACCGGGAGCTTATCAACATCCCCGACCTCTGGCTCGTCCCTGTCGAAGGAGGAGAACCCCGGAAACTCACGGACGGGCGGGGACCTGTGTACTCCCCGGCATTTTCGCCAGACGGAAGCCTAATAGCTTTCCTGGGCCATGAGCACAGGGATGACGGGGCTTCCAACACTGAAGTTCTGATCATACCCAGAGGCGGTGGCGAAATAAGGCACCTAACAGGAGATTTCGATAGAAGCGTCGGCTGCTCCATCGCATCTGACTCGAGATTTGATGCGGGCCGTGTGGGTCCTTTCTGGTCCCGCGACGGAAAGTACATCTACTTCGTGGCCACTGACAAAGGGTTTTCCCGCCTGTACCGTACCAGCGTAGAGACGGCAAAGGTAGAAGAAGTCACCGAAATCTTAAGGGCGCCTTCCGGAGCCGCCAAATCCCCTTCGGAGGAAAGTCTCAGCGAACTCCCCTCGGTGGTAACTTCCATGGCCTTTGCCGACCCCGGTGACGCCCCTCTGACCCTCGCCTTCGTAGGAGGTACTGCCTTAAATCCGGGAGACGTTTTCGTGATAGCCGGAGATAGACTACAGAGGGTTACAAGGGTCAACGAGGACCTTTTGGCGCAGCTTGAGCTTTCCCGGCCTGAGGCTTTTACCTTCAAGGCTGTAGACGGCCTTGAACTGGAAGGTTGGATGATGAAGCCCGTCGGGTTCAATCCGGGACAGAAATACCCGGCGGTGGTGGAGATCCACGGCGGGCCCCACTCGACCTACGGTGAAGCCTTCTTCTTTGAGTTCCAGCTTTTGGCTGGAAGGGGATACGGGGTATTCTACTGCAACCCCAGGGGCAGCGCCGGCTATGGCGATAAATTCACCCACATGGTGGTTGGAGACTGGGGTGGTATGGACTACCAGGATATCATGTCTCTCAAAGACTATGTTGACAGCATCGAGTGGGTTGACAAGACGAGAGTGGGAGTCACAGGCGGAAGTTACGGCGGCTACATGACCAACTGGATAGTTGGGCACACCGACAGATTCCGGGCCGCGGTAACCCAGAGAAGCATCAGCAACATGTACACGAAGTACGGCACCAGCGACATCGGATTCTTCGCCAACAAGAGGGGCATGGGCGGAAGAGACCTCTGGGATAGCGAGTCCTTCATCATGGAAAGGTCCCCAATCAGGTACGCACCTTTCGTCAAGACTCCCATCCTCATACTCCATAGCGAAGAGGATTACCGCTGCCCGATGGAACAGGCCGAACAGTGGTACGTGGCCCTCAAGAGGCTGGGAAAAACCGTGGAGTTCGTCAGGTTCGCCGGTGAAAACCACGAGCTATCAAGGTCGGGAAAGCCCTGGAACCGGGTGGAGAGACTAGAACGCATCGCAGGGTGGTTTGACAGGTTTCTCAAAAACGGCGATTGAGCCTACAATCTCACGCTCTCACGCTTTCGCGGTGTCGCCGCGGGCTATATCGAGGTCTGACCGTTGACACGAGATTCCCAATCCTTAAAAGCTTTCCAGTAAACCCAACTGGCCAGGAGATAGAAAACCGCGGTGAAGAAGTACGGAGTCTCGTAGCTCCATCGCGCCATGATATACCCTGCCACGTACGCGCTAAAAGATCTCGAAATGTTGTCGGCTATCCGCATGAGGCTCGAGACTCTACCTCTCTTACCCGCGGGAATAACCTCCATGGAGAAATTTGAGGCCACCGGGTTTGACATGTTCATGAGAGCCGACCTCATGAAAAGCGCGAAAGACACCAGGTATACGTTGGGCGGAAGAGCTATGAGAAGGAGAAAGGGAATCGAGGCTATTTGAGTCGCCACTACGGTCACGACTTTCCCGTACTTTCTGGCCATGAGCGGAGCCAAAAGACCCGCGAGAGCCGTCGCCCCCTGGCTGAAGGACAAGATGAGGCCGACAGTTCCCGTATCCAAGCCGAGTTTCTTAGAAAGAAAGACATTGAAAAATGGTATGACCATGCCTGCTCCAAATCCTATCAAGACGCTGTAATTGAGGAGGTTAAGCACTTCTCTCTGCTTAACCGTATCCCACAAAGAGAGGCTTTCGTCTCTGGCCCTCTCCAGCATGCCTGACAGTCCCGGTACCCATGAGAAGAATCTCTTGTCCCTCCCTTTTCCGGCAACCTGCCCAAAGTCCAGGTCTGCGCGCTCCCCGTTAAAACATCTCTTCTCCTGGATATTCATAGCCGGGAAAACTCCTAAGAAGGTGACCAGCGCGAAAACCACCAGGGAAATCCTGAAGGACTTAACTTCCCCGAAGATCGAAAGCTGTCTGGGGAGGTAGCCTCCCAGGAGGCTTCCCAGCATCGTCGCACCCATAGACAGAGAGAAATTCACTCCGAAAAGTCGGGCTCTGTCCTGCCCCGTGCTGGATTCGGCCAGAAGAGGTGCGCCCGTCGTCGCCTGGCAGGCCATGGCTATCCCTACGAGGCACGAAAAGAATACCATCATGGAAGGTGTGGAGAAAACCGCCTGTCCCAGGAATCCGACGGTAGTCAGGATCCCGGAAGCCAGGAGAACGGGTTTTCTCCCCCACCTGTCCGACAGGATGCCGGCAGGCAATGATGCGATTGCTGCCGAAAGCATCCTGGCCGACAGAATTGTCCCTAGGACCGTCTCGTCAAGGCCCAGCGCCAGGACGTAAAGCCCTTGAATCACCCCGTAGGCTCCCTGGGCCAAAGATGCCATGCTGACAACCTGCAAGTACAAGTTAGCGTTACGCTGAAATTTGAAAATCCCAAGACGTGACATGATATTCGCCTCTTTAATAAAGTCGCTGGGATCGGCAAAGCACTTTTGCGCCCAATTTAACTCAATTCTAGTTCAAAACTCAGTATCCTCCCGGAAAATCCGATAGTTTAAGGAGGGGAGTCTTTGCGCCCCGCGTCCTGAGACCGGCAAGGAGGAAAACTCGAGATGAGGGTCGTAGCTCTTCATGAAGGACTCGAAGGGAGCATACTGGCACTGCCCGTGCATGGTGACGGCGGGCGGCTTATGCTGGGAGCAGGCACACGCCTTACTAAAAGACTCATCGCAGCATTGCTCTCCAGGGGATACACGCGCGTGGCCATCGAAGACGCCCTTGCTCCGGACATCGAGCCCGAGGATGCTATCGGTGAGGAAACCAGACTTCTCGCTGAGCGTGCCCTCGAGGAATCGGCCAAAAAACTCATCGCCCGAAAGTCTCCCGATATTGGTGCCATTAGTCTCGCTGTTGAGACCATCATCGCTGATCTCAGGAAGAATTCGAAAATGTGCTCCGGCGTATATACCCTCCGGTCCTATGACCAGAGCACCTATACTCACAGCGTCAACGTCTGCGTTATAGCCCTCGCGATCGCCGATTCTCTCGGGTGGTCTCTGGGAAGCCTGAAAAAACTGGGAATAGGAGCCCTTCTACATGATATCGGCAAGATCCTGATTCCTATCAGCATACTGAACAAACCCGGGCAACTCACCGACGACGAGTATGCCCTCATGAAGACCCACTCCGAAAAGGGATGGGAGCTTTTGTCAGGCTGCTTTGAGGTGGGGCCGGTGGCAGCTCACAGCGCCCTCGAACATCACGAGCGATTGGACGGTTCAGGGTACCCGAGGCACCTCAAGGGTGACGAGATATCCGATATAGGCAAAATCACCGCCGTCGCCGATGTGTACGAAGCCATGACCTCAGACAGGCCCCATCGAAAGGCCATTTTCCCGGAGGCCGTGTACGCCTTCATGGTTCAGAAAAAGGGAATCCTTTTTGACGGAACTCTCGTGGACACGCTTTTCAAGAGAATAGCTCTATATCCTACAGGCACTATAGTATCCCTGTGGGGAGGCTACGTCGCCCTCGTCACGAAACAAGATCCCCGCTCTAATTTTAGGCCGTATGTCAGGATCGTAGGGGGGCCCGGGATCACGAAACCGGTGGATATATCCCTGTACGAACGACCGGACATAAAGATCAACCTCCTCCTCGATGACTACCCTCCCGACACAAAGAGGTTAATAGCCGAGGCCCTTCACGGAACATGTGAAGAATAACGGATAACCCCTGTTGTATAACCGCCCAGCTTGTTTTACACTGTTACATAGTGATAATATTCACATTCCCCATTTTTTCGCCTTGGTTCCAAAATACCTGGAGGAGGAACCGGAAATGTCAGTCGGAGAAAAACTGCGACGCATAAGACAGGCTCAGGGACTTAGTGTGAGAAGCCTTGCCAGGAAAGTAGGCGTTTCTCCGAGTCTCATTTCTCAAATAGAACGAGGACAGGTTTCACCTTCATACTCCACGCTAAAAAGCCTGGGAGAAGCTCTGAACGAAGACCCGTCGTGTCTCACCGAAAGGGAGATACCCGTCGAGTGGGTTCTTATCCGTAAAGGCGGCAGGCACAATATTTTCACAGGACAAGACGGTGTATCCCTTGAACTTTTCGCATTCCCCGGCCCGAGGGACAAACGCATGGAGGTTTTCCTGCTAACCCTGTCCCCAGCCTCCATCTACAGGAACGATCTCCTTTCGGACCGGCGCGAACAGGATAAAGGAGACGATTTTCTGTATGTCATCTCAGGCCGGGTCGAAGTAACCACGGACAGGCGCAGCTACGCCCTTGAACAGGATGAGGCGTGTTACCTGACCTACGAAAAAGTCCAATCAGTCTCGTGTAAGGGGCAAGATGAATCGAAAGTAATATGGTGTATTTGCCACTGAACCGTAACGGGTGAGTCCGCAAAGTTCAGGAGGATGAGCCCAATGATCGAGGTGGAAGTATGCGTCGGAAGCTCGTGTTTTCTCAGAGGGTCTGAGGATGTCGTCCGCGCATTTCAAGCTCTCATAGAGGAAAAGTGCCCGGGCTGTGTGGTGGTGAAAGGCAGTTTCTGCATGGGCCGCTGCACCGGTGGTGTAACGGTCAAAATCAGGGATGAATATTTTTCCGGTGTCAGGCAGGCGGACGTCCCCAGGCTGTTCGATAAGTACATCCTCCCGCATGTAAGGTGATGCCTGTGGCTTTCATCGAGAGAGTCCCCGTAAAATGCAAAGACTGTTATAAGTGTCTCCGAGAGTGTCCCGTCAAAGCGATTCAGGTAGAACGAGCCTCAGACTCCCACGAAATGCACGTCAAAATCATAGAAGAACGCTGCATCCTCGATGGCAGGTGCATCGCCGTATGCCCGCAAAAGGCAAAACACCCGAGGTCAGACGTGAAGGCAGTTAAAACGCTCCTCTCAAGAGGCCACAAAGTGGCCGCGGCAATAGCACCTTCCTTCGCGGCGCTCCTCCCTCTAAAAGACCCGCTTCAGCTACCCACCATCCTCAGGAATATGGGTTTTTCCACCGTATCCGAAACGGCTGTGGGGGCGGAAATCGTTGCGCGCGCGTACCACAGGTTCTTTAAGGAAAGAAAAGGCCCTCTCATAGCCACAGCCTGCCCCGCCATAGTGAACCTTGTCGAGCGACATTATCCCGATGTCATACCGTATCTCGCCCCTCTGGTTTCTCCGGCTGTGGCTCACGCGAGATACCTGAAAAGCATCGACAAAGACTTGAAAGTGGTATTCATCGGCCCCTGCGTAGCCAAAAAAGACGAAGTCCAGCGGCCCGATTCGGCATTTTCCGTGGATGTGGTACTGACCTTCACGGAGCTCTGGTCGTGGATTCAGGAAGAATCTTTCTGTGTGGACTCTGTTCCCTCTTCCCATTTCGATCCGCCATACCCGGACGAAGGGAGGCTATTTCCAGCCGAAGGAGGGCTATTGAAAGCGGCCGGCATTCACGAACCTCCTGTATCCAGGAGGATCGTCGTGGTCTCGGGGATAGAGAATTGCGTCGAACTCGTAAAGCACCTCAAGAGGGGTGCAGGGGACCTCGATCTCGTTGAACTCATGGCCTGTTCGGGAGGTTGCCTGGGAGGTCCTTGTGCGGTTAATGATCTCGACGTCTTCACGAGACGGCAGCGACTTTTGAGTTACTGGGAAAGCCAGAAGCTGGCGGCGAAAATGAAGCGATCCGAAACTATCTTGAAAGAATCTGAAGACTTAGCGGAAAAGGGTTCGCCTCCGCCGGACGCAAGTGTCCCGGAGCTTCCGGACACCCTCCTTTTCAGGACGTACCGCGACCGAAAACCGCGCGAAGAACCCGTCCCTGAGGAGGAAATAAGGAAAATCCTGGCGATGACCGGAAAGTACTCCCCTGAAGATGAGCTCAACTGCGGAGCCTGCGGGTACGGAAGCTGTAGGGATAAGGCGGTAGCGTGCTGGAAAGGCCTGGCCGACCCCACCATGTGCATCCCCTATATGAGACAGAAGGCCGAATCTATGGCGAACCTGATAGTATCGGCCATTCCCAGCGCCATAATCGTGGTATCTCGAGAGGGGACTATCATGGACGCCAACCCGTCATTCCAGATGCTCACGAAGAAATCCATGGAGCAACTGAACGGCGCCCCGATTGAATCTCTCCTGCCCGATGACGTTGTCTCCCAGATCCGACAGGTAAAAGGAGATTCGATCTACAGGGGGTCCACTGAATTCTCTGGCAGGTTCTTTGACGTGACCATCTTCCCAGAACCTACCCAGCGGGCGAGGGTTATAATCTTGACCGACAAGACCGAAGAGCGTAAGGACAGAGAACGATTGGAGAAGATGCGCGAAGAGACCCTCGGCAGGGTTGAACAGGTTATCCGGAAACAGATGGAAGTCGCCCAAAAGATCGCAGGGCTTCTGGGAGAAACTACCGCGGAAACCAAAGGGTCCCTCAGCCAACTGGTGAGGATTCTCAAGCGGGATATGGAAGGCCCAACGAGGTGAAACCGGTGACCTTCAAGATAGATGTAGGCAAGGCGCTGATTCCCAAGAAAGGCGAAGAACTGCCGGGAGACACCGTTGAAATCGACCGAACCGGTAATTCGACCGTGGTGGTGCTGGCCGACGGGCTCGGAAGCGGCGTCAAGGCAAATATCCTTTCCTCTATAACTGCCAAGATGACCGTGGGAATGCTCAAGTACGGGTGTGACCTCGCGGAAGTCATAGAATCCCTCGCAAACACCCTGCCCGTCTGTGAAGTGAGGCACATCGCCTACTCCACGTTCACCGTCCTGCAGGTGCTCCCGGACGGAACGGCCTACCTTGCGGAATACGACAACCCCCCTGCCATCATCGGGAAAGAAAGAGGAATCCTAGACATCCCGCGACGTACCCGGACCATTTCAGGCAGGGTCATCCGCGAAGCTGATTTCCGCCTCGAGGAAGGGAGCTGGGTGGTACTCGTTTCCGACGGCGTGATCCACGCCGGCATAGGCGGCATCTGGAACTTGGGTTGGAGCCACGAAAGAGTGAAAAACTATATCGCCAGAGTCATCCCATCTTTCCAGGACGCCCAGGACATGTGCGACGATATTTGTCACGTATGCAACAGGCTCTACGCGGGAGAAGTGGGTGATGACGTCTCCGTGGCCACGGTATTGGTCCGCAAACCGAGGTATCTCACGCTCCTGATAGGGCTCCCCAAGGATAAGTCCAACGATCGGGAAATGCTTGAGGTTTTCCTCAGCCGCCCCGGAAAGCGGGCGGTTGCCGGGGGCTCTACGAGCCAGATGGTCGCAAGGGAACTGGGCAAAGAGCTTAGGGTAAACCTCGGTTCCATGAAGAACGGTATCCCCCCTACCGGATACATCGAAGGCATCGACCTCGTCACCGAAGGCACTTTGACCATAGCGCGGACTCTCCAGTACCTACGGGAAAACCGGAAGAAAGTATCCCTCCTCTACCAGCCGGACGGAGCTTCCAGGCTTTGCGCCGCACTTTTGGAGGCCGACGATATCCTGATTCTCCTGGGAACCGCCGTAAATCCGGCACACCAGAGCCCGGACCTTCCGGAGGCGCTGCAGCTCAAAAGCAGGATGGTGGAGGAACTTTCGGCAGTGCTGAGAGAAAAAGGGAAGACAGTCAGCGTGGTAAAGTTCTAGATGGTCTGTCTTCACTGACTTAAGTCTTAGGGCTTCTGTATTAGGGGGCCTTCCCTGGCCCCCGCAAGCTCTTGAATGTCTGGCTTTCGGACATCAACCGAGTTTGATTAGGTGAAGCCAGTCTTCCAGGAAAAAGCGGAACCTCTCCAAAAGAAGGGAAACGCGGCCCTGAACGGTGTTACCGAAGGCAGAACCAAGAGCGATCATTATGGCATATCGGCCAAGTTTCGACATAGCCCCCAGGGCCCTGACCTTCTCGTGGGAGATCGTAAACACGAAATACGCTAGGGTCACCAGAAGGGTGATGAAGAACACCCAGTTATCCGCCGTGTCTAGTTTCATGAAACTTGCGATGACCTGGTTGAGGAAAGGTCTCGGGCTGAAAGCCAGGGTGTACCCCACACCGTAACCAACCCATAGGGACATGGGTATTCTCGCCAGCCACGTAAGTGAAGGCACGTATCTAAAGTAGATCAAAAGGCCCAAGAGGAGAGGGATTATCAGGTACCACTGCCCACCAGGAATGTCTTTACTGAGAGTCGATTTCCAGTAGTTGTCCCAGTTCATAACGAGGCTGTGAGCGGCCGCAAGACCGATCATGGCATGCTCCGCGAGGCGGAAGGCCGGGTTTTCTTTGTAAAGGTAGGTAAAAAGGGCTATCTGGAGAAAAGCCGCAAGCCATATTTGACCCGGCGTCAGCGTCATTTCGACTTCCCTCCCTTAGAGAGTTTTTGAGCAAAGAAGGCGATATTGCCAAGAATCACAAAGATGATGATGGTCAGGTGTGCCGTCGATTGAGCGTCCATGAGCTGGGTAGCTATGCCGGGCTTGCCTATGAGTTTTTCGTACTCGGCCGCGCCCCTTAAGCCGGGGATCAAACCTTTATGCTGGCCCGACTGCATGTACGGCATTCTCGAAGGCACCTGGACCGCTACCTGGCCCGTGAGAAGGATCATTCCGTATGGGTCTGTCCAATAGGTGAGATAATCGGGGTCCCCGGGAGAACCCGACGAGAACACAACAACCGCCTTGATGGTATCGGGACTCACCACTTTGACGTCAGCCATAAGAGGTAGGTTTTCAAGGGGGGTTCCGTTAATATCGACACCGGCTGCAGCGGCCCAGAGATCCTTGAGCATTGCTCTTAAGACTGCCGTAAGACCTGGCTTGTAACCGAGATTCACGTAGTCTACTCCGTATTTCTTGCCCATCTCTTTGGCTATTGGATCGACCACTTCTCTGGCTAAAGTGGTTCCGTTTTCCCACATTCCGAAGAGGATGACCCTGAGATTTTTCGACATCGCGTGTCTGAACACCGCCGCCACTTGCGGATTGAGTTCCCCGGATGCTCCAGGGCTGTATTCGCACCCGAACCAGACGACCGATCCTTCAGGCAGACTTTCAATGACATCGTAGAACTTTTGGGTCAGATCCTTATTGATGCTGATAGGCATGCCGATGGGTCTGAAAAGGGGAATCATTATGGCCAGGGCCAGGATCAGGAATATAATCCTGGAATCAATACGTTGAAGTTTCTCCAGCATCGACGCGCACCTCCCCTCTCACGAACCGCCGCCCAGATGGGCACGTTCAAGTCCCAATAGAATACGCAAGGACGTGGCAAATGAACCGATGTAGGTGCCTATGGCAATCCCTCTCATCCCCGCCGAATTGGGAACTCCCATGATCCAGTCCTTGATCACAGGGATCCCTCGCCATATCACGTCGCCCAAAGGAACATTGCCCAGCATAACTACGAACGCCGTCAGCAGGAGTACAACGGCTTCGAAACTTTTGGCCCTGAACGCTCTGTAAGCAGCCGAAGCGATGTAGAAAGCTATCAGAGAAAACATTGTAGATTCCATCGGGACCACTGTGGCATTGTACACCCACCGGTACGTCTTATCGGCATTGCCCTTAATCAATCCCAGGAGGAAGAAAGCCCATAGACACAATAAGAGTACCACCGAGTTGTAGTAACCCGAACGGCGCCTGAGGATGTTCGTCGAATGAATCCTGGTAAGGTTGATAGCGCCGACCATGAAAGCCGCGGCCTGAGAGACCTGGAAATACCGGTCGATGCTGCCGGTAATCTGCAGTTTTTGACCAATAAACGTGTAGTTTCCGAACATGATGAAAAGGGCAACCGCTAACGTCAAAAGGAACGGCAGCTGTTTTTTCATCCGCGATACCCTCCTTTCGTCACTTTCTCAAAAGCGCGGTAAGTGGGTTGGTCTTCATCGTGTTCTCGAAAATGGTCCCGAGTATTATGGCTATGAAAACTAGTATCTTTCCGATGTCCTGCCCCACCACAGACCCGACCAATACTGGTTCTTGCGAGACGTAAGCCGAGGCAGCATAAATCTCCTCTCCCAGGAGAGTGTAGTCACATGAGACGATGAAGAAGGGTAACTGGGTGGTGTTGGTCGTACCAGCAACCTGGATGGCACCGGAAAGGTGGCCTGCCTCAGCGAACAGAAGTGACTCGGCGTAAAAGTAACCAATCATAATATTTGCCGCAGGCCGTTCTCTCTGGAAGATCCCGAGGACACCCGTGGCGTAAGCGAACTGGGAATCAGAGAGCCATCTGATATCGTCAGGGTTGTAGGCTTCCGGCTTACCTGCTTCAAGATAGGCTTGCTTGATGATCTCTTCGTTTATCGCATGGACAAGGTAGTCGCGATTGGTATTTATGAGCCTGGTATCGTACTGGGCGCAGATCTTGGCAATGTAAGCCAGAAACGCCCAAGCAGCAAACGTCGCCGGGTTTGAGACACTTCCGAGACCCGGACTGAAGTGCACCGGCCTTCCCATCTCGGTAGCTCTCCCGACAGCTTCCGGTACGGCGTCGAGCCCCGGTATTTTGCGGATAGCAGGTATCCGCAATCCAGCTTTTGCCCTCTGGATCATTACGTAGACAAGCAAAAGCAACAGCATTATGGTGAAAAACTGGCCTACCACTCCGGGGGCAAGGAAACCCAAAACCGGTTGCTTCGGAGCAGCAGCGGCTGCTATAAATTCCATCAATCTTACCTCCTTTTTTCCCTAAAGAGTTAATTAAATCCATCTTGGAATGGTATACTACACAACTCTGTCAAAATCCTGCAATATTTCGGATAACGGACAACTAGTCGTATTGCGTAAAAATAACGATTATAGTGGTAGAAGCTGACCGGACAATTAGCGGGAGCTGAAAAAGGTTTTCCCATGCGCTATCCCCACTCTAAGAGTGTGCGCTCAGGAAGGACGAAGAAAATGCCCGGGGTATTCGAACTGAGGTTCACCGCAAAAAGAAAGCCCCGGGATAACCCCAGGGCTTTCCGTTTTCAATATGGTATCCGCGGTTATTACGGCTACTTCAATACTCCAAGTTCCTTGCCGACTTCGGTAAATTTCTCCAAGGCGAAGTCCAGGTCCTGTTTCTCATGGGCAGCCGATAGCATGCAGCGGATCCTGGCCTTACCTCTGGGCACGGTAGGATAGCTGATGGACTGGGCGAAAATACCGCGAGCGAACAATTCCTTGGAGAACTCGGAGGCTACTTTCTCATCTCCAAGCATCACAGGTGTAATGGGCGTCTGGGTTTTACCGGTGTCAAATCCCGCCTTCTTCAGACCATCCTGGAAGTATCTGGCGTTAGACCATAGTTTCTTTACCAGTTCGTCGCTTTCCAGGAGGACGTCCACCGCAGCGATGGCTGCAGCCGTGTCGGCGGGAGTGAGACCGGTGCTGAACAGGAACGGACGGCCCCGCTGTTTCAGGTAACTGATGAGTACTTCCGGCCCTGTCACATAACCGCCCATCACGCCGAAGGCCTTTGAAAGAGTGCCTACCTCAATCTCGACCTTACCTTCGAGTCCGAAATAGTTGACGATCCCTCGCCCGCTATCTCCCAGAACGCCTTCGCCGTGGGCGTCGTCCACCATCACCATGGCTCCGAACTCATCCGCCACCTCAACGATCTCGGGAAGCGGGGCAATGTCGCCATCCATGCTGAACACGCCGTCGGTGACTATGAGCATGCGACGTGCGGACCCTTTTGACTCTTCAATCTTCTTCCTGAGGTCTTCGACGTCATTGTGTGCATACCTTATTACTCTAGCCTTGGACAGCCGGCAGCCGTCGATGATGCTGGCGTGATTCAGTTCATCGGAGAATATCAGGTCGCCTTCACCGGTGATCGTGGGAATTACAGCCAGGTTCGCCGTGAAACCTGCCTGAAGGACTATGCAGGCCTGCGCGTGCTTGAATTCCGCCAGTTTCTTCTCTAGTTCCAGGTGAATTGTCTGTGTCCCCGCTATGGTCCTCACCGCTCCGGGGCCAACGCCGAACCTATCGATGGCCGCTTTGGCCGCTTCCTTCAACCGCGGGTTATTGGCAAAACCAAGGTAGTTGTTGGAGCAGAGATTCAGTACCCTCTTTCCGTCAACGACGAACCATGCCCCCTGGGGGCCGTCGATGGTCCGTATGACGTTGAAAAGCCCCTGTTCGCGCAAGGCGTCTAACTCGTCAGCTAGAAAGTCGATCTTCGACATTAGTGACTAACCCCCTCAGGATAAAGGATAACCTTCCCGCAATTGCCCGATGTCATGAGGTCCATTCCCTTCGCGTAATCCGCAAGGTCCAGGTGATGGGTGACCACCGGCGTTAGGTCCAGCGACCCCGAGGCCAAAAGCTCCCTTCCGATGAGCCACGTTTCCCAGACTCTCCTCCCCGTAATTCCCTGAATGGTGATTCCCCGCATGACCACGTCGTCGGAGAAATTGACCGCCACGGGTTTTGCCGGAAGTCCCAGCAGAGTCACCCGCCCGCCGGCCCTCACGACTTTGAACATCTGCCCGAACACCAAAGACGCCCCGGACATCTCCAGGACGGCGTCTACTCCGACCCCGTGAGTGTGCTCCAGTAAAGCCTCTACGGGGTCCTGAGACTTGCTGTTTATGACCATATCCGCTTTCATTTTCTTCGCTATATCCAGCCTATAGTCGTTTATATCGATGGCAGCGACAAAAGACGCTCCGCAGGACTTTGCGACGCCGATAGCCATAAGTCCTATGGGACCGCACCCGAAGATGGCCATGGTCTTCCCCCGGGTTTCCCCGGCGAGAACCGTGTGGATGGCGTTACCGAGCGGCTCCTGGATGGACGCTATCGCCGGTGGAATCCTGGGGTCGTTGTGCCATACATTTTCCTCCGGGACCACTACATACTCGGCAAAAGCCCCGTCGCGGTCGACCCCGAGGATCCTGGTGTTCTGGCAAACGTGCTTCTCCCCAAGCATGCACTGGACGCAGTGGCCGCACACGACGTGAGTTTCCGCGGAAACGTAATCTCCAACCTTGGCCGACGTTACCCCGGGACCGATTTCAACGATTTCCCCGGCAAATTCGTGACCCATGATCTGCGGAGGCTTGATGCGATTTTTGGCCCAATCGTTCCAAATGTAGATGTGGTGGTCGGTGCCACAGATGGACGTGGCCTTTACCTTCACCAGTACTTCAGATGGACCGGGTCTCGGCACAGGGACGTCTGCAAGAATCGCTCCGGGAGCCGGTTCTTTCTTCAATACGGCTTTCACGCAATCACCCTCTCAAAAAAAGAGTTCCCGAACCATCCGTTGCCCTTTTTCGTTTAGAACTTCGACATCGTGCCGCCCGAGTCCTGCAGGTACCTTAAGAAAGATCTCAAGATGCGCCGGGAGGCCCATTTCTCGGAGCAACCGACGGAGGAGCAACCGGGCCTTGCGGTGTGTTCCTCGCAATTACCCGGTACCTCGGGGAGTACCCCGGGACCAGAGGTACCAAGAGTAGTTCAGTATACGGATGATTGAAAGGCGCCTGAGGCCGAAGGCCCCGATATCCCTGAAGAAGGTCGCCGGCTTCGAGTTCACTTCGAGGACCCACGGCTTACCGGTCTTGTCAACTATCAGATCCACTGAAATCTCGCCGCCGGGGCCTTGCGCCGCTTCCAAAAGAGGAGGTATCCTCCGCGAAATCTTCCTTATATCTTCCTTTATCTCCCCGGCTTTTCCGGGGAATATGGTTTGGAGAATTTCATCCACTCTCAGGTGGATTTCCTCACCGGGCAGTATGAATCTCTCACGGCCCGGATTCACTCGCGCCACCATTCCGGTCCGGAGCCACCTGCCCGCTCCGCCTTTCTGGTAAATGACCCGGATTTCCAGAGTTCCCCAAAGGCCGCCGGTCGCTCGCGCCGGGCATATCCCCTGTTGAACAATATACCCGCCCATCCCGGGCGTCCGAAGAGACTCCCTCAGGATACTCTCGACGAGATTCCCGACCGAAGACCTGCCTCGCAAGATGATTTCTTCACCTATGGACCCTTCCTTTCGCTGAACCAGGTAAATATCCTCGTCCTCCCGCTTCTCCAGGAAAACCAATCCCCTGCTACCTGAGCCATATCTCGGCTTGAGATATACTTGCCCGTGCCGGTCTAGGAGCCCGAGGACCATCCCGGGGTCGCGTGCCTTTTCGGTGTGAGGGAGATGACCTGCGCATACCGGGTCTTGCGACAAGATTTCATAGGACAAAAGCTTGTCTTTGCACGCTTCGGAGAAAGGAATTGAGTTGATGAGGACGACTTCAGGGCACTTCCTGACGAATTCCAGCACCTCGTTTTGCCCGGTCTCGTTTGAGATATATCGGTCATACACGACGTCCGGGAACGGAAGACGCCTTCTCTGCCAACCCGCTTTCTCTCTGTACAGCCACGCGTCCAACAACCCGGCCTGCCAATCTACTTTATCCGGGAAAAAGACGTACGCGAGGATCCCCGCCATTCTCCCCAGTTCGCTGATATACCTGAACCGGTCCGTCTCTATGCCGAACCTTCCCTGCCGGTCGAGTTCTGTCACTTTTTCCTTTGCCGCTATCCCGAGGACCGGTCCGAGATTCAAGCAGTATCGACCCTCAGAAAGAGACCGGCTGCCTTCCGGTACAACCTTCCACCTGTATCGCATATCTCTGGGAATCGACAAAAGATTCGCCAGAACGTGATTGAGGCCTACGCGCGGGAAAAAGTCTCCTTCCAGCTCATCATCTTCGACTTCAATTTCGGGTTCTACCCCACCGTCGTTTTCAGCGTCATAGCCAGCTCCCGGCACAAGGAAGCTATCCTGTGGAACCCGAATCTTCCGTGACCCGGCTTTGATCTCGACGGGAGGCAGAACGTGGCCGAATAATCCTTGCGCCGAGTACTCCCGGGGCAACAAGAGACACGGTCGACGAACGGTAGCAGGACGGATTCCCCAGGCACACCGGAAATCATCGCTGGCAGGGTCCAGTGCAGAGGTTTTCCTCAAAGTGTCAGCGTCCTGCTTTGTCTCGTCTTTAAGGAGCAGGTAAAGTCCGTCGAGGACCTCCTCGTGTTTCTTGTAAGATGGGAGGCTACGATAAAGTTCCCAGAGCAGGTCGACCCTCCGCGCAAAGTACCTTTTCCGGACACCGTAATACGCTTTCTGCCAAGCGTGAATCTCCTCAAGGTCCCACGGACCCTGAAGCCACCTGACTTCACGGAGTATCTCCCATTCAGAGGCGATGAGGTCCGAAAGAGCCATTATCCCCAGTAAACCACGGGGATTCCAGAGGAGAGAAGGCACAGAAAGGTATTCAAAAACCGGCGGCGCTCCCCCAGTCGCAGATTTCGTTGTGGTAGCCGCTTCGCCAGCCTTCGAGATACTGGCTAAAAACTGTCGCAGGTCAGACCCGGAAAAGGCATCCGGGGACAACCCGGTCACATCCACTGCCCTGTAACTTCCCAGGAGTCCCTCTGAAGTAGCATGCCTCACCCTTGCCTCTTCCACCAGGGATAACAACATTCCGGCCAGGGCTACCGAATTGTCCAGGGCTCGCAAGAAGCCTGAAGAGGCTCTTCCGGAGAATATAAGCCTTGTAGAAAGAGGGACATCGGGGAACGGGAGCGGAGACGAGATCCATGTGTCGCGGCATCTTTTTGCGTCCGAAACGAACCCCGGCGATATATCAGGGACCTTTTGCCCACACCCAGACATGTCTTGGGTCATATTTTGTTGGCCGAAAGATGCACCGGCAATTGAACCGGGGTAAAAGTCCACCGCAAAGATCCTCGGGAAGAGCGCCCCTGTCGTGGAGTTAACCTTGACAAACTCAACGCGGGCCCCCAGAAAACTGAAAGATTCACCGCACACATCGGGATGAGAAGCCCCCTCGCAGGCATCATGGACATTATCGGCGCGACAACCTCCGGCAGCATCGACAGTATCAGCGAGATCCTTTTCTCCCACCCATCCCGGATACATAGTGGCCTCCGGGGCGGAAACTTCCAGGACCCGGGGTCCTCCGGGCCCGAGCCCCACCGTTACGAGGGCCTCGTCCACGTGTAAACAGTAGGCCGCCCTCGCTGCGAGATCCAGGATAGAGTCTAGAGCATCTAAGAGAGCATCGCGATGCTCGGCGTCCACGAAATACGCTTTCAGCCCCCGAACCCCGACTTTCAAGGACTTCTCGATGGGGACAGCCTCGGTGAAAAACCCTTTCCCGGCTTCTCCGGGAACTCCGGCAGTACCCTTAGAAATCTTGCGGGCTTTTTCGAGAGAGTAGACGAGCCGCCGGGTCGGCGGCCCGTGGAATAGAATGGGAAATTCCGTACGGGGTCCGGGAATTATCACCCTGGGAGCGTCGACCAGGTTGAGCCTTAATATCCGGTAAATGAGTTCATCTTTCAGCATGGAGTTTCCGAGACAGCTACGTGTAGAATACGACCACGTCGCCGTCGTGCAAAACATGATCCCTTGGAACCATCTGTCCTTCAAATACCCCTTTTCCCCACACCCGGGCGTACTTCAAGTTTGCGGCTATCTCTTTGTGGATTTCCCTGGCGGCGTCGATGACCGTAGTCCCCTTGTCCAGGATGAATGGTTGAGAGAAATCGGCTTTTTTGCCGGGAGGGTGCGTGTAGACCCGGATCTTGCCCAAGAGGTCGAAGAACATCTTCGAGCAAAGTTCCGAAATCCCTTCCTTAGTCTTGGCAGAACAGGGCACAATGTCCATGCGGCTGCCGATGACTTCCTTTAAGAGTTCCAGTCTATCGTAGGCACCCGGTAAGTCGCATTTGTTTGCGGCGCAGAGCGCCTTCTTCTCCGTAAACGTCCTGGGACCTTCGTTCTTGATTTTCAGGTTATTGGCTTCCATGAAACGGAGGAGCTCTTCGGCCTTATCCAGTATGTCGTCGTCACCCAGATCAAAAACGAGCAATAACCCGTCGGAAAGGCGCAGTATGGCCCACATCCAGGATTGAGCGGTTTCAGGAGTCAGGGGAGGCATATCGACCAGTTGAATCTGCACGTTCTCCCACTGAACCATACCGGGCAGAGGGAGGCGCGTGGTGAAAGGATACTCGGCCACTTCAGGCTCGGCCTTGGACATTGTCTTCAAAAGGTGGGACTTACCTGAGTTGGGGGGGCCAACCATTATTACCTGACCCGCACCTTCTTTTTCGATCCTGAAAAGTTCTTTCCGGTGGGGACCCTTCTTGCCGACCCTCATCTCCTCCTTCAGTTTGGAGATGCGCCGCTTTATGTCGGCCTGCATCTTCTCGGTCCCTTTGTGCTTCGGGATTGTCGCGAGCATTTCTTCGAGGGCCGCCAGTTTTTCTTCGTTGGTGATGGCCTGCCTGTAGCGCTCTTCAGCCGCCAGATATTCGGGTCCCAGATTAGCAGGCACTGGATATACCTCCTCGATACAGGGCCGTTTTCTGCCGTTTACCCCCTTAATAATCTACGGATAAATCTCTGACCTGGCAACAAAAGCTCCCTAACCCCCGTAAGCCTACTCTGCCGCATCGCCGTGGTCCCGCCCCCGAACTCGCCGCAGAGACACCCCGCAGGCTCGCCACACCCCGCCATATCCCATACCTCGGCAGCACCCGGCCCACGTCCCTGCCACGGCCTTCGCGATACGCATCCCCAGCGGCGATACCCCTTCTGCGTCCCCCTCAGGGAATACATCCCTCCCCCACCCGGGTAAAATGAGTGAGAGGGCTTGACATGGCGATGCTCCAGGATCCGAGGGCGCAATGGGCGTTTCTGTCACTGGGCTTTTTCCTCGTGGCCATAGGCATCCCTATCTCTTCTTTCGGCCTTTTTGCCCTCCTCGCAGGACTAACATTGGCGCACGGGGTATTGTGGCACGACTCAGCATTTTTGGCCGGAACGGCCACAGCCCTGGGCCACGCTTCATCATACTTCTTGTTCCGCTTTTTCGGGAAAAAAGCTCTTCCGCGCATCAGGAACTTGTGGCCCAATAACGCGAGGCTCATCGACAGGATTGTAAGGATCCTCCACCACGGCCACGCCCGGAATGCCAGCTGCTATAGGACCCGCACCGGCGCCCTGAAATTTCTTCCCTTCCTTTTAGCTCTGCGGTGGATCGGCGGGGGATACAGCCAGGTGTTCTGGGCTCTCGGGATCTTGGAAAGGCCGCCTCGACCCTGGTTTTACGCGTTGGTCGTCAACGATTTTGCTTGGACTTTTTTCTGGACGTACTTTTTCGTGTTCCTGTCAGAGAAGGTCCCGGCAGTTACAAGCAGCCTGTCCCGCGCCGGAGCGGCCCTCGTCGGACTCACCGTCGTCATATCAGCCGCGGCAGTATTGAGGGTCTTGGTGAAGACTCGGGGCCCGGTGACCTGAAGTACCGCGATTACCGCCAATACAACTGCTCGAAAGCGGGAATTCTTGTGATAGGGACTTTTAATCGGGACTTTCAGAGAGCCGTTCGTGCAAACTCTGAACCCTTCAAAGGCGGGATTTCTATGGGACCCAGGTACCAGGCCATCGCCTCATTCTTAGCGCAAGGCCCCGCGTGGCTCAGGATATCTCTGGGGCAGGGCATGGAGGCCGGCTTTCTCGTATCCAGCATTTCGCCGCCATCGTCTGCCCCCCAGGACGCCCCTTTTTCCAGCTTCCGCCTTGAGGGCCCCAATGGTAACCAGGCATTCCTTCAAGAAGAGCAAATCACCCACATTCAGCCCGACGGCCCGCAAGACGGTACGAGCCTTCACATAACTCTGGATACGGGGTTGTCCATTGTCTTGGCGCGTGATAGGTAACCCTTCCAGTCTACCTCGACTTCCACGCCGGGACCGAGAAACGCCAGCAAGGCACGTTTCACTCTCTTCCCCAGGATCCTCTCGACCGCAAGGGCGTAGAGGGATACCTGAGGCGTATATCTTCTTACGGCACGTGGCACTTCCGTCGGGGCTAAATCGTCCGTCTTGTAATCCAGTATCACGAACCCGTCATCCTCCTCCAGGAGGACGTCGATGACGCCCTGAACGACCACCGTCTCCCGGGCCCAAGCGCCTGAACCGTCGGGAACGGCAGCCCCGCCGTAAATGCCAAAATCCAGTATAACTGAGGGCTCGGATGCCAGAGGTGCCATCTCCGGCCAAGACGGGCAGGATGGGTCACCAGGGGGGGAGATTCGGGTTTCGGGCGGAATGTATGCGGGAACTCCCAGCGTGAAAGGAACTTCTCGCTTGACCTTCCCCTGTGAAGCAGAAAGCACCCTCCCTGTGGGAGACCTGAAAAACCGGACTATCCTCTCGACGTCCCCATCGTCTATCAGCTCGTTGTCCAGAAGACCCATGTCAGCCAAGCGAGAGATCTCGCTCCTGACGCCCGCCTCTTCTCCCCCTTTTTCAAGGGACATCCTTGCCAGGAGAACGTGCACCGCCGTACCTTTTTCAACACCTCCCGGGGCTTTCCTTGTCAAAAAACCGGGCCTCTTATCGGGAGAAGGTATGAAGCGCCAGTAATCCTCTTCGTCCTCGTCAATCCGTCGTTTAAACTCTTGGATGCTCATTTTGGCTAAAGTCTGGCTGAAAGGAGCACGCGAGTACCGCCACTCGAGCCTTCGCCTGACCTCTGGATATATTTTCGGATCCGGGGAGAACGGAGGCGGAATGAGTCGCCTTACATCTTTCCATAAAAGGTCGCTTTCGCCCGCTGGCCTGGAGAAAGGCTGCGGTACCTCTTGACCACCCGGGGTCCCCCAAAACTTGACTAGGACCGGTACGTCTGCGAATTGTCCTTCGCCCAGGATCGCAGGACAGAGCCAGTCCAGGTACGACTGGGCAGATGAAAACTTCCCGGCCTCCCATTTCTGCTTTTGCTTCTCTAGATTTCTCGCCGACCCGACAAGGAAGAGTTTTTCCCTTGCCCGGGTCATACCCACATACAAGACCCGCATCTCCTCTGCGAGGTTCTCTTTTCTTATCCGCACGGATGCCGCCGCGTGGGCCACCGTGGGATACTTTACCCTCGTCGCAAGATCACAGTACATCGGGCAAAGTCCCAGATCGCGGTGGAAGAGGATGTCGGGCCGCGTATCTTCCATGTTAAAGATCTTGCCCAGGTCCATGAGAAACACGACCGGAAACTCCAGACCTTTTGCTTTGTGAATTGAGATGATCCTCACCACGTCCTCGTGTTCGCCTAGAGCCCGCGCTGTCCCGAGGTCGCCCTTGGTCTCCTCGATCCTCTCTATGAACCTGAGAAATCTGAACAGCCCGTGGCGGCCAAAGGAGTCAAACTCCATAGCCCGATCCACCAGCGCCCTGAGATTTGCCTGACGCTGGGCTCCACCCGGAAGACCGCCTACGTAGTCGTAATATCCGGTCTCG
Source organism: Candidatus Fermentithermobacillus carboniphilus (assembly GCA_018208355.1). Taxonomy (GTDB): domain Bacteria; phylum Bacillota; class Sulfobacillia; order Fermentithermobacillales; family Fermentithermobacillaceae; genus Fermentithermobacillus; species Fermentithermobacillus carboniphilus. The sequence goes on from CP062796.1 coordinate 590,399, forward strand.
GAGAGGACTGTCCACAGGACCTCCGCCAGAGGCAGCCTCCTCGCCATTGTCCGCCACCTCTCAAGTCTCTCGAGGAAGTCAGAGACTGCCCTGCGGATTCTGGCGAGGTCTTTGAGGTTTTCTCCGCCCGCATCCCCTTCTCGGGGTCCACCCGGACTCTGCTCATTTCTCAGCAACACCTCGGAACCCGGGCTTTCCCGCGTCTTGCCCACCGGGTCATCAGGCGCCTGCCGGGCAAAACCTCTCACGGAATCGTAAAAGTCTGTTCCCCTGCACCGCGTCCGGATGATGGCGAGATCCCGAGGTTCCAGGCCAACCACGGGAGATCTCAACACCGCGGCCAGCGGGATGTCCTGTCTGGGGTTGTCGATGACCGAGAGCAGGGCCAGGGCCACCTCGACTTCCCTTGCCCGAAAGTACCCGGTACCGAGGTCGCAGTAAGAAGGAATGTCGCAGCGCTGGAATATCTCGAGGACCGCATTGGCACGGTCTCTGGTCGCCCGCATGAGGACCGCGATATCTCTATAGGTACAAGGCCTTGCGCGCTTTTTCGCGGTATCCCAAACCATAAATGGCCTTCCTGGGTTGACCAGTTCTTTGATCTTGGCTGCCACCACAAGAGCTTCCTTTTCCAGAGCCTCATACTCTTCTATCTCGGAATCGGCGCTTGGGTCATAATCAGGGTCTTCTCCGGGAGATTCTCCGGACTCACCCGCCGAGGACCCGTTGCCCTGGGTAGCTGCATCATTTTCTCGAGAAACGCTGTTCCGCTCTACGAGGTGAAGTTCTGCAAGGTACGGATTTCCCCCGCTACCCTCAGCAGTCCCTCGAGCACCTTCTGATCCACCAGCCGTTGCGGAGGGTTCAGGATATGAGGCGCCTGCGTTCAACCTGTGTCCGGCCCCGTAGTCTATGCCGGCCCGGTTCCTGGTCATGATTTTCTCGAAAACATAGTTCACCGCGTCGATGATTTCCCTACGGCTACGGAAGTTTCGGGAAAGCTCCACGAGGAGCCCCGGTGCGTCCGGTCCAAATTTGCCGTCGTCGGCAACCCTGGAGTAGCGCCGGAGTTTTCCAAGGAAGATGCCGGGTTCAGCCAAGCGGAATCTGTAAATGCTCTGCTTCAGGTCACCCACCATGAAAAGATTCCCCGGTTTTGACACGATAGATAAGATTTCTTCCTGCACCGGGTTCGTATCCTGGTACTCGTCAACCAGGACGTAGTCGAATTCCTTTCGGACCTCTTCGGCCAGAAGGCCGTCATCCATCGTCAGGATCTCGAGACAGTATTTCTCCAGGTCGGCAAAGTCGAGACCACCCCGTTCCAGTTTTTTCTCGCTGTATTTCCGGTCGAAGTCGGCCACCAGAGCCGAAAGACAGTATAGATACGGAAGGGTCTTCCTCATCTCCTCGACAAGTTCTTCGGCTGGCCGTAGGATGCTGCATTCCTCTAGCCGGGAAAAAGCCCGTTTAGCCAGGTCCCGCAGGGACTTGGCCTTTTCTCTCAGTTCTGGATCACAGTCTATCTTCTTCCCGGGGAGTCTCTCGTGCTTGTATCCGGAAATCTCTCTCAATGCCCCTAGGGCTTCAAGGCCAGCTGACTCAACCGCCTCGCTCGTCGCATCAGGTACACATCCGCAAGCAGCGATGGCCTTCAGGGTAAACTCTCTGGCTTCACGGTACACGGCAAGTTCTTTTTCAAGTAGAGGAAGGTAGTCACCGGGTCCTCCGGGCGACGCAGATATCCTCTTCGCCTCCTCTGCAAAAGCTATGGCCTCATCAAGATCGTCTGCCAGAGCCTCGAGGAGAACCCTTGTCCAGGGCAACCTCAAGAGAGTCTTACCACCGGGATCACTGAGCCATCTCGCGGCATCTTTAATCACATGTTCAAGCCAGGAGATCTGCGACGGTTGGCTCCTCACAAAATCGTGGAGCCTCAGGATAATGCCCTTGAGATCCTCGTCTACCCCGCGGCCTCCGTATCGCTCTACAAGCCCCGGGAAAAACCTGGCAGCATCTTCAACATGGCCCCGCGGTGACCCGGGCCCTGCCCTGAAAATAGGTCCTTCCCTGAAAAAATCGCCCTCTAAAGGAGAACCGCCTTCAGCGGAAGGGACGTTTTCCGGAGCCCCACCGTCCCAAAAGTCCGCTGAACGACCGTACCATTCCTCGAAAACATCCTCCAAAGCCTCGGTCCGCAAGAGTTCCGCCTCTTTCTCGTCGAGTACTCTGAAAGAAGGGTCCAGCCCCACTTTGTAGAAGTACCGCCGGATTATGCCGAGGCAAAACGAGTGGATCGTAGATATGTGAGCCCTATCCACATATGAAAGCTGCCTTTCGAGGCGGGTATCACCCGGGTTCTTTTCGGCTGCCGCTTCGAGCGAAGCCCTAACCCTCTCTTTCATTTCAAGCGCAGCTTTTTCGGTAAACGTAACCACCAAAAGCCGCTCGATGTCGGTAACCGGATCGTCCCATAGAAGGTGCGCGATGATTCGCTCGACGAGGACGGAAGTTTTACCGGTTCCCGCCGACGCCGAAACCAGAAGGTTCTTGCCCCTCAAGCCGATGGCCAGTTTCTGCTCGCTGGTCCAGATCGTCTTGGCGTCAGTCACGGGAAATCCCCCCTTCGAGCCTCTTTCTGATCTCGTTAAAGACTTCTTCTTTGGGAATGCGCTTTAAGATCCTGTACTCATTTCCCTCCAGAAGGACGTCGAAGGTGCAAAGAGGCCCGTAGGGGCAGTAGGTACACGGCCGTTCCTGGTTCTTCCGGTAAGGGGCAATGTCAATGCACCCGGCTAGGATGCTTTCGGCGGTCTCCCGGATTTTCTCCCTGACAAAGTGGAAGAGCACCTCAAAGTCTCCGCGGGAAAGCGTGGACGACCGTCCTCCCACTCCGCTCTTGGTGAATTCCACCGGTATGATATCTGAACGCCCCGAGCTAGTGCCATCCATCCTGCGGAGTACATCGGGTTCACCCAGCAAAGCTCCTGTCATCTTCAGGTTTTTTCTGACCTCGCTCTCTGCCATGTCGGGTTCAAGAGGCCCGCTCGCTTTCACCAAAGGGTCTCTCACCGCGAAGTAGAGGGCACCGGCCGGAGTACCCTTCAATCCTCCCGGGCCCAGGGAGGCCGTATCCAGGGTCTTCTCCGCGGCTTCCCCGGGGCTCCTGACGTTACTACCGAGGCTTCGGCAAAGGTCCAGGATGTCGGGCCAGAAGGACACGGCTGCGAGAAGATAGACCAGGAGCTGCAGCGAGAGTCCGTAAAAGACATCGAGAAGGTCAAACCTCCTGTAACTTGACTTGTAATCGACCACTCTCACAAATACCTCTTTACCGGCGACGGCAAAGTCAACCCTGTCGATCTTCCCCCGTACTAGGACCTTCTCACCTCCCTGAAGGTCCACGGTCAACGGGGGGAGAGTCCCCCGGAAACCGAAGGGGACCTCGGGAGCCGCCGGTAGGAACTCCCCACGCCGGAAATGCTCGTAAAAGAGATCCACGCCCCTTCGAAGGATCCGTCGCAGCGCCCCTGCCACGTACTTGTACCTGGCGGAACTCAAGAAAAGCTCGTTGCTTATCTTGGGGACGAGGACGTCGACCACGTTGTCCATGATCTGCCGGGCCTCGTCCCTTGAGAGGTCTTGCACGCGTTTCCCTGATCTTATGATTTCCAAGGCAAATTCCCTCAAAGCCTCGTGAAGGAAAGTTCCCGCCCCGGCCGGGTCTAATCTGAAGAGCTCCCGTTCTTTTAGGCCCAGCCCGTCTTCCGCAAAGTGCTGGAAAGGACAGGCCTGGAATGTCTCGAGCCGGGACACGCTAGTAATAAGAGGTGTCCCATAGAGAGACATCGCAAGGGATTTCCCGAGAGGAGCGACTTTCTGGGTGTAGTTCAGAGAACCCAGGATCTTGCGGGCAACCGGAAGCCTCTCCGGAGACACGAGCCACCTGTAGACCTCTTTCCACACGGGGCCTGGGTCAAGTCCCTGTCTCAAAAGGGCAAGCCTCCTGTTCAAGATCCCGTATGCCCTGGCAGGTACCACGTAATCCAGATCTTCGGGCAGAAGGCCGGGGGGATCGACCGAGACCGTGATCTCCTCTTTCTCCGGAAACACCTTCTTAATATGGTCCACCACCCACGAAGGCGTGAGAGACTTCCCCTCTTCGTCGCCCAGGGGGTATGTGACGTACAGCCTCTCGGAAGGCCTCGTGAGGGCGATGTAAACCAGGTACTTTTCGTGAAGCTGCCTTATCCGTGACGAAGGCTCGATGTCTATGCCAGAGCTGAGTATGATCTCCCTCTCTCTGTCGGTGAAAATCCCTTCTTCGTCGTGCCTTTTTGGTAAAACCCCCTCGAGCGCCCCCAAAAGGAAAGTGGCCCTTGCGGAGGGTTGTCTCGACCTGTCCAGGCTCCCAACGAGCACTTCATCGAGAGAAGGAGGTATGGTTCCCAGCCGTATGTCTTCGAGTCCGGCATTGAGAAGAGAAGCGTATGACCTCAAATCGCACGGCTGGTCTTTCAGTATCTCTGCGGCCTGCTCCAGGATTTCCAAAAGCTTGTCCCAGATCCCCGCGTGTTCGAGGGCCCGGGCTAGGTCCCCTTGCTCTTCGGCTTCTTTTTGCCAGGCCGAAAGCCTTTCCGGCACCTTCAGATCTACGAGGAGATCATAGATGGCCCTGGATATCGCGCCGGCCGGAAGATCATGTGTGTTCTCTCTGAGAAAAGAGTAAAATTTCCCCAAAGACTCAACGGCCTTTCTCCTGGTAGCGTCCACTGAATCCCATCTCTGGTCGGTGCCGCCCGGTTCTTCGTCTTCGCCTAGATAATACCTGCGCCGGTATTTCCAGGGTTCGGGGGACACCCACTTCTCTCCCTTGATCCCGTACGCGAGGACGTAGTTTTCCAGTCGGTCCACCTCTTCCCTATCGACCGGCACGAGGTCCGTCTTGAGAAACCTGAACACCGGTTCAAAGCTAAAGCCGGTCAGGACGACATCCAGAGCCGCCCTGACGAGCTCGGCGAGAGGATGGTGAGAGAGAGAACGCTTTCTGTCGAGAAAAAAGGGTATACCGTAATCTTTGAATACTAAAGATATGAGCTCCGCATACCTTTCTATATCCCTTAGCTCGACCGTTATGTCTTTGAACCTGAACCCTTCGTCTCTCACGAGTTTCAGGATCTCTCGCGCAACGAATTCCACTTCCGCCCTGGGGTTTGTGGCCGACACCAGGAACACGCCGGAAGATGCGCCGTCGGAAGTCTGAACAACCGGAAGGTATCCCGGAAAACCTCCCGGAGAGTCTGGGGCGGAGTTTTCGCCCGCCTGACGACCCGGTTTCCTCCACTTGTTTCTCGTCCTTTCCTCTAAGAGCAAAAGTTCTTTTGACTTCTCAAAGCGCGGTAAAACGCCCGTTTCGCCTAAAATCACCGCCGGCTCCAGCGCCACGCCCCTTTTTTTCGCCAGCGCGCTGATCTTCTCGTAGGCTTCCCTGGTCGGGTGAAAAAGGCTTAACTCTGATGGTTCATACTGCAGTTCTTCCCTGTCCATGCAAAGGGCAACGTTGACGTCCCGGGCATAAGCCAGTATCTCTTCGAGGACCGTATATTCCCTGGGAGTGAAGCCCGAAAACCCGTCTATCCAGAAAGAAGCCCCCGATACCAGGATGGAACGCCCGATGCCGGGAATCGCCAGGTCCAGGTAGTCGTCGGGATCCAGGAATCTCCCCTCCAGGAATCTCCGGTATTCGTCCCACACCAGTTCAAGGTCGTGGATCTTCTGAGAAAGAAAAGGAGATGCATCCAGGTTCTTAACGGCCCTGAGGTCAGCGGGGGTCAGGTTAAAGGACCCGAGTTCCGAAAAAGTCCGGGAGAGAGTATCCCTGAACCGTGGGTAGTTCACCATAGAAGCAAACACGGTGAGATCCTTTTTCCTTCTCCAGAGGATAGACTGGATAGCCATGCTCTTTCCCGCAGGGGTTATGAAAGGCCTTGGAGGCCTTCCGGTCTCATCAAGGACCCTCATGCATAGGCGGCGGAAACTCAAAACGTGGAGGTCGAAAAACCCAGCTACTCCGCTTTCAAGGATCTCCCTTTCCATCTGGAATGTAGCCTGGTCCGGCACTAACAATATAATAGAGCCTCTGCCCTTGTCGCCTGGTCCTGCCGTCCTCGAAAGAAGATCCTTCGTGATCGAATCTACTATGTATTTCGTCTTGCCCGAACCGGCCGGCCCGATGATGAAGCGGAGAGACATATCGGAAACCACCCTTTGTGAGAGTTCAACGTATCAAAGGTGGTTTCCTGTCTCTTCGCTATTTCACTTGCCCGTCTTGCTGCGCCAGCCGGTACATGGCCAAAAGACCCATCTCGATGAGCCGGTCTTCTCCTTCGACGTAAGCTGGGTCTTTGCCGTGGTGGGCGATGTTCCTGTTCCCTGACCTAACACCGACTTCCCGGGTCCTTGGCCCGTTGTCAAGGACGAAAGCCGCCCCACACCTAAAACCCCTGTAGAGTCCGACTATGAACTCGGTGTCAGATTCCATTTCTACGCACAGGATACCACCTTTTCGCCAAAGTTCCCTCTGTTCTTTGTCTTTAGGAGCGTAGAAGGCATCCCCGGAAGCCACGGGACCCACCAGAGCGGGGATCCCAAGTTCTTTGGCAGTATCCACGAGTTTGCGCGTGACCTCGAAATGAGCCACAGCGGGGAAAGGTTTCGGGAGATACTCGTCACCGGTTCCACCGCCGCGATAAGAAGCAGTTGCGATGACGATATCCCCTACTCCTGTGTTATCTGCGACCCCGCCAGCCGACCCCAGGCGGATGAACGTATCTGCCCCCATGTTGCCCAGCTCCTCCATGGCGATGGCCACCTGGGGACCACCCATCCCCGTGGAACAGACGGTCATCCTCACTCCTTTGTAGTACCCCGTGTAGACGAAGTAACCTCTGGTATCAGAAACTAGTTTCGCGTCCTCCAGCCGGGAGGCTATTTTCCTGCCCCTTACGTGATCTCCGGGTATGAAACAATACCGGGCGATATCTTCGTCTCTGGCTTTAATGTGATGTTGCGTGAACGCCTCTTCCATAGAGCACTCCTCCTACCATAATGGAGAAATGAATAAGTAGATACTCACCGTTCACTCTGATCCCTCGCTCCGGTCCCTCGTCAGGAAGTCGTCAAATGGTTCACCCCGGCTGCGTCCTTTTCAGGATCTGGCGGGCAAAGCTCTTTCCCGCACCGCGATACTCGATTCCCAAGAGCTCCGCTACAGTGGCTCCGAGATCAGATAGGCTTTCTCTCGTCCCAAGCATGATTCCTTCTTTGATGGGCTCGCCGTAAATCATCAGCGGGACGTATTCTCTAGAATGGTCGGTGCTGGGCGTGACCGGATCGCACCCGTGGTCTGCGGTCACGACCAGGACGTCGTCAGGCCTCAAAAGCGAGAAGATTGCGGGAAGACTCGAATCGAACTCCAAAAGAGCTCTGGCGTACCCCTGAACGTCATTCCGGTGTCCGTAAAGCATATCGAAGTCCACGAGGTTGGCGAAAACGAGGTGCCTAGGCCCCTCTCCTGCCCCAGATACCTTCGCCGCCGGACTCATCAGCAACGACTTGATGACTTCTATCCCTTGTGAGTTATTCACCGTGTGGATGGCTTCATCGATTCCCCTGCCTGAGAAAATGTCTTCAATTTTGCCGACAGCTGTCACGTGGACACCCGATTTTTTGGCGTAATCCAGGAGAGTGGGCCGTACCGGAGGCAGGGAAAAGTCCTTACGGTTGCCCGTCCTCGTGAAATTCCCAGGCTCTCCGATAAAAGGTCTTGCGATGACCCTGGCTACGAGATCGTCGCCTACGAGGATGGAGCGGGCGATCTCGCACCACCGGTAGAGGGTCTCGATGGGGACCACTTCCTCGTGGCAGGCGATCTGAAACACGCTGTCCGCAGACGTGTAAACGATGGGGAACCCGGTACGGATGTGTTTTTCGCCGAGTTCCTTGATTATCTCGGTACCTGATGCAGGTTTGTTTCCCAGGACAGGCCTTCCGATCCGGGACTCAAATGCCTGTATCACGTGCGGCGGAAAACCGTCAGGATATGTCCGGAAAGGTTTTTCCAGGATGATACCGGCCATCTCCCAGTGCCCGGTCATAGTATCTTTGCCCGGTGACAGGAGTCCCATCTTGCCGCAGGCACCCAAGGGCTTTTGAGGCGGGGTTCCCGGGATGTCGTCTAAGTTCCCAAGCCCTAAAGAGGCCAAGTTCGGAAGAGGCAGCGTTCCGAGAGCCCTCGCCAAGTTTCCGAGGGTATCCGAGCCTTCGTCCCCATAGGAGGCCGCGTCCGGCATAGCTCCGATACCGACGCTGTCCAGCACTATCAATATCACTCTTCGTACAATACAAGAGTCAGTCTCGAGCTCCATATCTTGTTCGGTCCTGCCAACCTTCAACTTCTCATCCCCTTGGCATGCTTCTTGGACATCTGCGCTTACACACCGGGAACCGAAATCACCACGTCAAAGAAGGTTCACAGTGCAGACCACTACTGGTCTTCTGCCGGTCTCGTTCTTGAACATGCGCTGTATTATGGAACTCAGTTCTTCTTCGACTTGGTCCTTTCTGGTCAAAGCTTCCCGTGGCAGGACTGAGAAGTATTCTTTGGCCCTCTCGATTACCTGGGTCATAAGGGCACTCCCACGCGACTTGGCGGCGAACCCGGCGCTCTTGACCTCAGGCTCAGAAACGAGGTTCCCCGTCGCTCCTGAAACGGCGCAAGAGATGAATACGGCACCCGCTTCGCCCAGCGACTGCCTTTCCTTCAGTATTACATCTCCCACGTCACCAACACCCAGACCGTCCACAAATATGTCTTTAGTCTGGATCATCCCGAGGATCTCGCCTCTGTCGGGAGTTAGCCGGAAAATAGTACCGTTTTCACCTATCAGCACGTTAGAGGGAGGAACCCCCGTGGCGACTGCCAGCTGGGCGTGGATCACGAGATGCCTGTATTCTCCATGGATTGGGATGAAGAACTTCGGCCGGGTCAGGTTGAGCATAAGTTTGAGCTCCTCTTGGCTTGCGTGACCCGATACATGCACTCCTGACTCAGGCGTATATATGACGGTGGCGCCTCTCCTGAAGAGGTTATCCACAACTCGCGAAACCATGGTCTCGTTTCCGGGCACAGGGGAAGCGGCCATTATCACCAGGTCTCCCTCAACTATCTCGACCTTCCTGTGATCTCCCAAAGACATCCGGGCAAGGGCCGAAAGAGGTTCCCCCTGGCTGCCCGTGCTCAGGATCACTAACTTTGAGAGCGGGTACTTGTTTATGTCGTCCACATCTATGAGGGTACCCAGAGGGACGCGCAAAAAGCCCATGTTCATGGCCGCTTCAACTACTGCCTCCATGCTGCGTCCGACCACGCATACCTTTCGCCCGTACTTGTAGGCCGCGTCGATGACCTGCTGGATCCTGGGAACGTTGGAGGCGAAAGTTGTGACGATGATCCTCCCTTTCGCCTGATAAAAGACTTGTGATAGATTCTCCCCGACCACTCTCTCAGACGGGGTGAAGCCGGGACGGTCGGCATGGGTGCTATCGGATAGGAGCGCTAAAACTCCCCTCTCTCCGACTTCCGCAAACCTGTGGTAATCGGTAGTCTCACCGTCCACGGGAGTTTGGTCGAGTTTGAAGTCGCCCGTACATACGATGGTGCCACAAGGAGTATATATGATGAGCCCTACGCTGTCCGAAACCGAATGGGTTACCCGGACGAACTCCACTTTTATTGAACCAAAATCGACGACATCCCTGGGCGATACTACCCGGAAGTCAAACTCCCCTTCGAAGTTTTCGTCCATTTTTCGACGAGCAAGTCCCAGAGTGAGTTTGGTCCCGTAGACGGGCACGTTCACTTGACTCAGAACGAAGGGAAGTGAGCCTACGTGGTCTTCGTGTCCATGGGTAAGTACAATTCCCCGAAGCCGGTCTTTTCTCTCCACAAGGTACGAGATGTCGGGTATAACCAGATCTACGCCCGGCATGTCTTCTTTAGGGAACGCAAGCCCGCAGTCGATGGCGATGGCGTCGGGTCCCGATTCCAGCACCATCAAGTTTTTCCCGATCTCACCGAGGCCGCCCAGTGCGATGAGCCTGATCTCTTTCGTCATTTTACCTCACCGGTTATCTAGTATAGCCTGTCTTGGATCACAATGCCATCTGAACTAATAAAAAATCGGGGCGGCCTTGCCTCAGGACCGCCCCGTCTCCATGTCAGGAAGGATCAGTGAGTTTCAACCTCTTTGGCACCGTGGCGTCTGAAAATATCGGCAGCTTCGTTCACTTTATTCTCATCGGTCCTCACCACGGCAACTACTTTTCCTTCTTTTACCCTCTGCTCGTACCTTTGGCCCACATCTTCAGGAATCCCCCAGTCTATGAGCCCACCCGCGATGCCCCCGGTCACAGCCCCGCTGAGCGCAGCAGCGATCGGCCCAGCCGCCACTACCGGGCCAATTCCCGGGATCGCGAGGGCGCCGACTCCAGCCAGGAGCCCGGCTATCCCGCCGATAGCGCCTCCGGTGGCGATCCCGCCCGAGAGATCTTGGTCGGTCCCCATGGTCATGTTCCTGTCGCCTTCCGCTCGCCGTCCGCCTTCACCGCCGCGCCCGGCGCCTCCCCGGGCTATGTTCTCCCTGGCCACTATCGAAATCTCGTTCTTGCTGAATCCTTTTCGTTGCAGATCGTCTACCGCCTTTTCAGCCTGGATGGTATCGTCGAACACGCCCAACACAGTCTTTGTCATCTAGATACACCTCCGAATAGAGATCTCGGAGCCTAGTTTTGCCTTAAATGCAACGGCGAATTCAAAGAGGGGCGGCCGAAAAGAGAACTTCGGGACTCATAAGAGGAACCCAAAGACCATATGTAAGAATAGAGGCGAAGTAGACAAGGGTCGTGATACACTCAGAGCGTCCGATTGTCACACGGATATCTAGAGACTCCAAATCCGACGCTGCCGCCTCTAGTTCTAAACGCCCGTCTGAGGGGGAAACAGGATGCTAAGACCGGTCCTTTCAACCTTCTTGATATTTCTCGTCCTGTACGCGTCTATGGGCATGAGAGTTCACCGGATACAATCTGCAAGAGCCAGGAAAAAGGCATATGAGGAAGCATCGTCACCGCTTGGCCAGGCCATAAAGGACTTTGTGGCGGTCGCAGGCGGAGTCTATCTCGGGTTGATGGCGCTGGCGGAATTCTTGAAAATACCGGCACCGGTCAAAACCGAGCTCTGGGGGGTGGCCTTCGACCCCATTGCCGCCATCGCGGTGGCACTCGCGGTGATAGCGCCATTTCTGCCGATTAGGGGGAGAAACTGGTAGTCCGCCCATACAAACAGAAAGCAGGCACTTTGCCTGCTAACTCATTTCACCTGTCAGCCTTTTTCTTCGCTTGAATGACAAGCCACTTGTAGATTAGCTGATCCAGGTGACAGCTCGTTGCGCCCGCAGCCTGGATTTTATCGTAGCTATATGTATCTCCTACCTGCCTGTTCAACTGGCCGCGAAGCGCCTCGATCTCCAGAAGGAGCTCTTCTTCGCTCGCGACTACTGGAAAAACCTCCTCTAATAAAACAAGTCGAATACCTTTCCGCTGCCCTTTCGGGATATGAAGGAATTCGCTAGTCGAATTATAACTCTCCCATGTCGAATTGAAAAGACCTGGTAAGTATTTTTGCCGAAAACTTCCGCAACCCAGGCGTTCCAACGATCCGACAAAAGTGGGGTTGATTCTTCAACCCCGCCACTTTACACTGTCCGCAGTCTCTTAACCGTTTCGACGTTTTTCTTGTCATCATCGGGGGAATCTACGGGAGTCTCGAGGATCCCAGGGATGTCCGGAGGAAGCAGGGGACTGTTTATCAAGGCGCGAAAACCCTCTAGGCCGATTTTTCCCTGGCCTATGTGCTGATGCCTATCTATACGGGAGCCGAAGTCACCCTTGGAGTCATTCAAATGTATGGCCCCGAGTGTGTTCAAGCCGATAATGGCATCGAACTGTTTCAGCACTTTCTCCACCGCTGATGGCTCCGAAAGATCATATCCCTGCGCAAAAGCATGGCAGGTATCGAAGCATGTGCCAACCCTTGCTCGAGGCAGGTTCGCGAGGAGGGCAGCTATGGATTCAAACCTCGAACCTATCTCCTGCCCCTGACCCGCGGTGTTTTCAAGGAGGATCTTGACCGGGCCCGAATAGCGCGAAAGGATTTCCTCAAGCGATTCGAGAACCCTGGCAAGGGCATCGGGAGAATCCGGCACTTCGTCCCTGTCTTTGTGACCTATGTGGGTCACAAGGTATCTCCCTCCCAGGGTTTCGGTTCGCTTCAAGTCTTCGACCATCACTTCGACCGAATACGCGCGCTTCTCATGGTCCGAAGAAGCGAGGTTGAGAAAGTACGGAACGTGGACCACGAGGGGGTAGATATCGTGCCTTTGGAAAATCTCCCTCATCCTCACCACGTCGTGCGGGTCGAGCGCTTTAGCCTTCCCGCCCCGGGGACTGCGCGAGAAAATTTGAACCGTCTCGCAACCGAGCTCTACGGCCGTTTCCGCCATCCGGACCATTCCGCCCTGTATGGACACGTGTATCCCCAGTCTCACGTCATGCTACCTTCCCCGTCTGGAATCGTGGCCCCGGAAGGATCTCCCGAATCTGTCTTTCTCCCTGTCCCTATCTCTCGCGGTCCTTCCGACGGTGTCCTCGATGGCCTGCCGCCTGGAAAGATTGATCCTTCCCAGATGGTCAACTTCAGTGACTTTGACCAGGACCTCGTCACCGACGTTAAGGACATCCTCCACACGCCTTACGTGCTCCTGGCCTATTTCGCCCAGCCTGACCAGCCCTTCCTTGCCCGGAAGGATTTCCACGAAGGCCCCGAAAGAGGTCAGCCTTGTTACCTTCCCCAGGTAGGTCCTGCCCACTTCGACGTCTTGAGTCAGGTTCTCCACTATTTCTTTGGCCCTCAAGCCACTCTTTTCATCTGTGGCCGAGATGAAGACGCGGCCATCTTGCTCGATGTCGATCTTGACACCGGTCTCCTGCGTTATCTTATTTATCGTCTTGCCTCCCGGCCCGATGACGTCGCGGATCTTCTCTGGATCTATTTCGACGACGATAATCCTGGGTGCATATGGGGATAGCGTCTCTCTGGGTTTCTCGATCGTCGCTCGCATCTTCTCGAGGATGAAGAGCCTGGCTGCTCTGGCTCTTTCGAGAGCGGTCCGAAGGATCTCCTTCGTAACCCCAGCGATCTTGATGTCCATCTGCAGGGCAGTGATGCCTTTTTCAGTACCGGCCACCTTGAAGTCCATATCGCCCAGGGCATCTTCCATTCCCTGGATATCCGTGAGGATAACCGATCGGTCGGGTCCCTTGATGAGGCCCATGGCGATCCCCGCCACCGGAGCCTTTATGGGTACGCCTGCATCCATTAGGCACAGCGTGCTCCCGCAGACAGAAGCCATAGAAGTGGACCCGTTAGACTCGAGGACTTCCGAAACGACCCTGATAGTGTACGGGAATTCCTCTTCGCCGGGAATAACGGGCAAAAGCGCTCTTTCGGCCAGGGCGCCGTGACCAATTTCCCTGCGTCCGGGACCTCTAAGAGGTTTGGCTTCCCCGGTAGAGAAAGGCGGGAAGTTGTAGTGGTGGATGTACCGTTTAAACTCTTCCACACCGGTAGTATCCAGTTCCTGGATGTCACTTGTGGCACCAAGTGTGGCTACGCTCAGAACCTGAGTCTGGCCCCTCGTGAAAAGGGCTGAACCGTGAACCCGTGGGAGCACGGCTACTTCGCAGGTTATCGGCCTTATCTCATCGGGCCGCCGCCCATCGGGTCTCGTGCCGGTCTCAAGGATCATCCTTCTGACTTCTTCTTTCAGGACATCGTGGAAAGCTTCTGTGATCTCCCCTTCTCGCTCGGGAAACTCTCCGGCCATTTCCGCGAAGACTTCCTGAAGTATCTCGTCAATAGCGGATTCCCGCGAAAGCTTCTCTTCGACCCTGATGGCCTCCCGTATCCTGGGCGTGGCAAGTTCCCGCACCCTGGCCACTACATCCTCTCCGGGAGTAAATATGACCGCTTCCATCTTGGGTTTGCCGATCTCGGCCACGATCCGCTCCTGGAAGGCCACGAGTTCCTTGATGACTTCGTGGCCCGCCATTATAGCTTCCACCATGGTATCTTCGGGAACCTGGTTTGCACCGGCTTCAACCATGAGGACGGCCTCTTTGGTCCCCGCCACAGTGAGACGGAGTTCGCTTTCCTCTATCTCCTTCACGGTCGGGTTGATGACGAACTGGCCATTGACCAGTCCGACTTCTACCGCACCGATTGGGCCACCGAAAGGTATGTCGCTCACCGAAAGGGCAGCCGAAGCGCCGATCATCCCCGCGATTTCGGGGGAACAGTCGTGGTCTATGGACAGGGGAATGACGATCACCTGGACCTCATTGCGAAAGCCCTTCGGAAAGAGAGGCCTTATGGGGCGGTCCGTCACGCGGGCCTGGAGGATGGATTTCTCAGGAGGCCTCCCCTCTCGCCTTCCCCAGCTCCCGGGAATCCGGCCGACCGCGTAAAGACGTTCTTCCACATCTACGGTGAGGGGAAAAAAGTCGACCCCTTCCTTCGGCTCTTTGGACGCACAAGCGGTTACGAGGACAGACGTATCCCCGTAGCGAACTAACACAGACCCGTTGGCCTGTTTTGCCATCTTTCCAAATTCCAAAGTTAAAGGCCGACCGCCAAGCTCAAATTGATACCGTTTGACTCCCTCCAATAACGATACACTCCCTTTCAAGCGCCGCTAACCCCTAAGTCCAAGCTTTTCCACAATCGCCCGATAACGTTCAGGGTACTCGCGGGAAAGATAATTGAGGAGGGCACGCCGCTGGCCGACCATTTTCAAGAGCCCTCTGCGGCTGTGATGGTCTTTCTTGTGAACTTTCAGATGTTCAGTCAAGTAATTTATCCTTTCAGTCAAAAGGGCGATCTGAACTTCAGGCGAACCCGTATCGTTTTCATGACGCTTGTACTCATCGATAATGGCTTTCTTCCTGCTTGTCTCAAGTGGCAACTCGAGCACCTCCATGGGATGAAATATGCCTTGCACCCAGAACTTCGCCGGAGGAGCGAAAGCCCGAGTCTCAAGGTAGATTGGCATGAAAGATTCTATCATATGCCCCAATCAGTGTAAACGAAAACGCCTTGAGGAGAGGGTTTTGGGCCTCCAACCACGCAAGAGCCATCCCCACGTCCTCCTGAATCTGTCTTTTCAAGGCCATCAGATCGGGAAACTTTCTCTCCTCGCGGATGCGTTTCGCGAAAAACACCTGCAGAGTCTTTCCGTAAAGTTCCCCCGCAAAACCGGGTATGTGGACCTCGACCCGGGTATCTTTACCGCCGAAGGTCGGTCTGGTTCCGACATTGACCACACAAGGCCTACTATCACTGGAACCGGCGCCATTGGGCGCCCTCATCCGCACCCAGGCCGCATATACCCCGTTGGCGGGCAAGAACTTGTCGACGGGAACCGCAATGTTGGACGTGGGAAAACCTATCCTGTTACCGATGCCGTCTCCTTTGACGACAGTTCCGTAGACACAGTAGGGCCTCCCCAAGCAATCCCCTGCCTCCTCTACAGATCCCCGGCAGAGTTCCTGGCGAATCCTGGTGCTTGAGACAACCTTCCCGCCGACCGTATACGGCGGAACCACGCTGACCGTGAACCCCAATTCGTTTCCCATGGTCTCCAGGTCCCGGGGCTTCCCCTGCCCCTTGTACCCGAACGTAAAGTTGAACCCGCAAACCACGTGCTTTGTGCGAAGGATCCTGCAAAGATGGTCCTGGACAAACCGCCGGGGCGACAGCTTGGAAAGGTCTCGCGTGAACGGAACCGCCCAATAATAGTCGACTCCGAGGGCCTGTACAAGCGCCATTTTCTCAGGTTCCGGAGTGAGAAGCGTATAATAGTTGCCTGACGGTTCCATAAGCGTCCTAGGATGAGGGTAGAAGGTCAGGGCAAGGACAGGTATACCGAGTTTCCTTTTGGCTTCGAGGGCCGCTTTGAAAAGCTCCTGGTGCCCGAGGTGAACACCATCGAAAACCCCGGCTGCGACAATCACTTCGCTATCTTTGAGTTCGGACGCTGGATCGGTTACGGTCTTCAACGAAATCACGCTCGCTAGATGAGAACTTTCTCATACTTGATTTTACACGCAAGTGTCGAGCCCGCGGCGGTAGAGAGCACGGCTACTATCTTCCGGCAGCCATCTTCTCTCGAAAAATGCGTCCCCAAGAAGAGAGACCGACGTTTTTCATTCCCGGTCGCCTCCTTCCTCATCCAGGAGGTTAAACTCCCGGGATCCTCAAAATCGCCGGTTTCAAGCGGTGTTCCGTTTCTGATTTTCTCCAGTGCCTCGCTTTTCACCTCGAACCTGGCAAAAGGGGATAGAACTTCGAGAGGATCGGCAAGGATCGAGGCAAGCCTTCCTTCTTTCTTCGCAAGTTCGAGAGAAGCGATGGTATGGCCGTCTTTGAGGTAAAACCTCCCAACTCTTGAGCGCAAAAGAAAAGACACGGCGGCTCCACAACCCAAAGATTCTCCAAGGGAGTCTGCGAGCGCTCTCACGTAAGTGCCTCTGCCGACCCGGAGAAAGAACACACCCCTCGGGTGAACGCCCGGAACCCACCCGAGCATCTCAAACCGGTGCACCGTAACAGGCCTGGGTTGTGGTTCGACTGTGACGCCTTTTCTCGCCAGTTCGTAAAGTCTCTTCCCCCTCACTTTCACGGCGGAAACCATGGGAGGTACCTGCAGGATGCTTCCGGTTAGGCGCGCAAGGTGCTCCCGGACTTGGCCGGGCGAAAGCGATCCAGCATGTTTTCTCGCCACCACATCGCCATCGAGGTCTCCAGTGTCGGTACGCACCCCGAAAATGAATTCAGCCACGTAGTCTTTGTCGTCATCCAGGAAATACTCGGCGAGCCTCCTGTACGAACCAAGCGCCACAGGAAGAACTCCTCTCGCAGACGGGTCTAAAGTGCCGAGATGCCCGGCTTTGTTTTCACCGAGAATCCTCCGCACTTCCAGCACCACGTCGTGAGAGGTCAAGCCAGGGGGTTTTAGGACATTCACAAATCCGTCCATACGTCCAGATTGTTCAACATCCCCAGAACTTTTCCGGACACTTCTTCGATGGAACCAGGAATTAACGCGCCTGAGGCTCTCGGGTGCCCACCGCCACCCAGCGAAGAGGCGATTTTGGCCACGTCCACGCGAGACCTGGACCGGAAGCTTACGTGGACCCCTCTTCCGTCCTCGGTTTCTTTGAAGCAGACCGCGACTTCAACTCCGGCTATGGACCTCGGGTAGTTGATTATGCCATCGCTTTCGTCAGGGGAAGCGCCGGCGCTCCTCAGCATTTCCCGGGTGACGGTGACCGCGGCCAACCGGCCGTTCTGGTATATCTTCAGAGTACCCAAAGCCGCCTTTAGGAGGAGTAGAGATGAAAGGGACCGGGTCTCAAACACCTGGTCTGCCACCTCAGATGCTTTCACTCCAATATCCAGGAGTTTTGCTGCAAGCCGCATAGTTTTTGCCGAGGTGTTCTGGTACCTGAACCCCCCTGTGTCGGTCACGATGGCCACGTATAGGCACGTGCCTATGTCCTGGGTCAGTGGAACTCCCAGAGTCTCCAGCAGTTCCATGACCAGTTCTCCGGAAGCCGAGGCCTCCGGGTCGACCAGGTTTATGTGCCCGAAGTTGGAGTTTGATATGTGGTGATCGATGTTAACCCAGACCTTACCCTCGGCAAGTTCGCGTGCCTTGCCCACTCTATCGGGTCCCGTGCAATCCACGAAAATCGCGACCTCCGGCGAGAAATCACCGGGTTCGAGGTAGCCGGCTCGCGTGTGGAACGCGCGCCCCGGTAGGAAATCATACACCGGCGGATGCGGGTCTTGAGATACCAGGAGCGCCTTCTTCCCCATCATCTGAAGGCCCAACACCAGCCCAAGACCCGATCCGATACAGTCACCATCGGGTTTTTCGTGCTCGAGGACGACGATAGACTCGTGGGCAGCGACGATATCCCTTATCTTTTGGAGCGCAACAGCCCGGGACTCCGTATTCCCCGCAGCCGTTGCTTCTGTCGAACTTTCAGTATCGCCCGAATTCATCAAGACGCTCATCACTGGGGAAGCTCCTCGCCGTCCTTCTTGATTTCAGAAAGAAGTTTTGAAACCCGTATGCTGTGCTCGATGCCCTGGTCGAGTACGAACTGTATTTCCGGAGCGTGGCGGGTACCCAAGGCTTTCGCGACTTCCGAACGGATAAGTCCCTGGGCGCTTCTGAGCCCCTCCATGGTATCTTCTTTCGCCTTTTCCTCGCCCAGGACGCTTACGTGTATCTTCGCCAAAGACAGATCGCGGGTGACGTCCACGTTTACGATGCTGACGAAACCGATGCGCGGATCCTTGAGACGGCGCATGATGACCTCAGACACAACTTCGCGGATAAGAGCGGCAGCTCTTTCTTGCCTTTGCGCCACGAGCACCACCCCATCTCTTCAGGTAATGATATCCACCTGGGCATTCAAGATCTCTCCATCGATGTTCCCCTCAACCCACAAGACGGCGCTTCGCATCACTTCCTCCGCGTGACGTCGCTCATTGGTGACAAACGCCATCCCGACGAGGGCCCTTCCCCAGGTATCGTTTTCACCAACCTCGGCGCAAGATACACCGAATTTCTGCTGCAACCTGGAAAGAAGGCTTTGAATCACCCTCCTCTTATCTTTGAGAGACCTGACTCCGTATAACCTTATATCGAGAAGGCACTTCCCGACCACCATTGCATCTCACGCCTCGAAAGGTCCAGGCACGAGACCCGGGTATCCTTGTGCCTTTAAGCAGGCATAACCTCTCTCACGGTAAACGCCTCGATGATGTCCCCGGGCTTGATGTCCTGGAACCGGTCAAGTCCTATACCGCACTCGTATCCCTGCGAAACTTCCGAAACGTCGTCCTTGAAGCGTTTAAGCGAGGCTATCTTGCCTTCGTATACCACAACTCCGTCCCTGACAAGCCTGACCCCGGACTGGCGAGTCACCTTGCCGTTGAGGACATAGCACCCTGCGACAGTACCCACGTTGGGCACGTGGAAGGTGGCGCGCACTTCGGCTCTACCGAGGACCACTTCCTCGAGTTTGGGCTTTACGAGCCCTTTCAGCATATTACTAACGTCATCGAGAAGATCGTAGATGATCCGGTAGGTGCGGATGTCAACTTTCTCAGATTCAGCCACATTGCGAGCATTGACATCGGGACGCACGTTGAAACCGAGTATCTTTGCCTTAGAGGCCTTGGCAAGCATTACGTCAGACTCTATTATCGCACCTACTCCCGAGTGGATGACTTCTAGCTTCACCTCGCCGGTTTCTATCTTGCCGAGCGCCTGCAAGATCGCCTCGAGTGAACCCTGGACGTCGCTCTTTACGATAAGCTTGAGCTCACGCCTGGCGTCCTCTTCCTGTTTCTTGAAAAGCTCCTCCAAGGTAAGCCTGTGACTGGATTCAAGCTCGTGGGCCCTCCGCTCGAGTTTTCGCTTCTCCGATACTTCCTTGGCGATCTTCTCGTCGTCTACCACCAGGAAAGAGTCCCCCGCTGAAGGAAGTTCATTGAGCCCGACGAGTTCCACCGGGGTTGAAGGACCTGCCTTCTTGACTTGCCTTCCCTTTCCGTCAAACATGGCTCTGATTTTTCCCCAGGTAGTATCGGTTATTACGACATCACCGACCTTCAACACTCCGGACCGGATGATGGCGGTAGCCACAGGTCCACGTCCCTTGTCCATCCGCGATTCGATTATATAGCCACGCGCCTTGCGGGTAGGATCAGCTTTGAGTTCTTGCATTTCTGCCACAAGGAGGATCATCTCGAGGAGTTCATCTAGTCCCTGCCCTGTCTTGGCAGAACACTCGACCACGACGGTATCTCCGCCCCATTCTTCAGGCAAAAGCCCTATTTCCGCCAGCTGTTGCTTCACGCGCTCAGGTTTTGCGCCGGGCTTATCAATCTTATTTATCGCCACGACCACTGGGACGCCTGCGGCTTTGGCATGATTCATGGCTTCAATCGTCTGAGGCATGACTCCGTCGTCCGCTGCCACAACCAGGACTGCCACGTCAGTGACGCGGGCGCCCCGAGCCCTCATCTCGGTGAACGCTTCATGACCCGGTGTATCCAGGAAAATGATCTTGTTGCCCTGGTATTCCACCACTGACGCGCCTATATGCTGGGTGATCCCTCCCGCCTCCTTGGCGGTGACATTGGTATGCCGTATCGCATCCAGGAGAGACGTCTTGCCGTGGTCGACGTGGCCCATTACCGTGACTACAGGAGGCCTAGGAACCGACTTGGCCGGGTCGTCGGGACATTCGAGTTCCTGGATAATCATTTCTTCCGGGCTCTTTTCAGGTTCTTTTACGGTAACCACGCAACCCAGCTTTTGTGCCACCTTACAAGCAACTTCAGGCGAAACGTTTTGATTGATGTTGACGAGCATTCCGAGACTCATCAAAGTCCTTAAGACAAGAGCCACGGGTACCCCTATCAAAGATGCGAGTTCCCTGACGGGCGTATCTCCTTGAATGACAACTCGCCTGGCGCCGGTCGTCTGCTTTTCGGATTTAGCCTGTCCTGGCGTTTGACCTTTTACCCCGCCGCCGCGGGCGTCTCGTTCGGTGCCCTTTGGCGCCGCCGGGACTTCCTTCGCGTTCAAAGTCCTCTCTCGCGGCTGCACAGCTTGCGGGCCTTTTTGGGAACCTCTGCTCTCGGACTGAGGAACCCCCTGGATAGTTTTTTTCAGGACCGGCCCGCCGGAAAGCGTGGGTCTTGCGCCACCTGAAGCTTCCGGCGCTTTAACCTGCTTGGACTGGGGTTCTTTTTGCTGGGATTTCGAGCCGGGAAGTGCTTCCCCTGAAACTACCCGGCCAGCTTGAGCCCCGACTCGTACTGCGGGGGCAGCCTTTTTTGCACCGAATTTTTCTCTAATAGAGTTACAAGTACTGTCGTCAAGCGCAGTCATGTGATTTTTGACCTGTATCCCCATGTCACTGAGGGCGTTGATCACGTCCTTCGAATCTACGCCCAGCTCCCTCGCCAGCTCATAAACACGGATGCGTTTTTTCATCCGAAATTCACCTCCTCGTCTCAGCACTCTCATTCATCGCCTCAATCTGACGGCGCAGTTCCTCAAAAACCGAAGGAGGTGGCACCACGCCCAGGGCCCTCTCGAACCTTTTGTGCTTTTTCGCCATCTCGAGACATTCGATTGAAGGGCAAACGTACGCACCGCGACCCGCTTTCTTTCCTGTGGGGTCCACAACCACTGCGCCGTCGGGCGTCCTGGTGATCCGGATCATCTCCCTCTTGGGTTTCACCGCTTGACAGCCAAGGCAGGTTCTCTGCGGTATCTTTCTGGGCACACCTTCCACCTCCCGGACATTCCTCAAAACTCGCAAACCTCGCGCCAAAACGGGTTACCTCAGCCATGCCCAAAGGATAACCCCGCGCCCATCACGCGTTCCGCTCGGACTTGATATCTACCTTCCAACCGGTCAGTTTGGCCGCAAGCCGTGCGTTTTGACCGTCCCTGCCTATGGCCAAAGATAGCTGGTTTTCGGGGACTATAACCCTTGCAACCCGATCTTCCTGGTTGACATCGACTCTCAGGACCCTCGCCGGGCTCAACGCGTTTGCCACAAAAACCCTAGGATCATCGTCCCATTCGATTATGTCGATGCGTTCTCCCCGGAGCTCCTGGACTATTACCTGCACCCTGGCACCGCGGGGACCGACGCATGCTCCCAGCGCATCGACCTCCGGCAGGTTGGCTTTGACGGCCACCTTCGAACGGGAGCCTGCCTCTCGCGCGATGGCGCGAATTTCAACCACTCCATCTCTTATTTCGGGGACCTCCAGTTCAAAAAGGCGTTTCAAAAGCCCGGGATGGGTGCGCGAGAGAAATATCTGGGGTCCCTTCGGGGTCCTCTTGACCTCGAGGACGTAAGCCTTCATCCTGTCCCGCTCCTGGTATTTCTCTCCCCTTACCTGCTCCTGGGGCAGGATGTAGCCCTCGACCCGGCCAAGGTCCATAATGACTATACCTCTTTCGACCCGCACTATCTGGCCTGTGACGACGTCTCCTTCTCTCTCGGCAAACTCTTCATATATCATCCCTCGTTCCTTGTCGCGAAGCCTCTGCACAACAACCTGTTTTGCGGTCTGCGCAGCAATGCGACCGAAACCGTGAGCCGGTATTTCTTCCTCGATAACGTCCCCCACCTGGTATTTGGGATTTTTGGCACGCGCTTCATCGAGAGAAATCTCTTTCCGGGGGTCTTTCACGGTCAGAACCACCTGGCGGCGGGAGAGAACCTTTATGTTGCCAGTTTCCCTGTCAAACTGGATCCGCACGTTTTCGGTGGTGCCGAAATGCTTCCTGTACGCCGATAGAAGAACTGCCTCAAGGGCCTCAACCAGGTCGTCCTTGGAAATGCCGCGTTCCCGCTCCAGCTGGTCCAGCGCCATGATAATTTCGCCGTTCATTTCTCCCGCCTCCTTTCAATCCAAGTCTTCGTCGGTATAGATAAGCTGAACCTTACTCACATTTTTCCTGTCAAAAGCCATGTCGCCTTCATCTGTCGAGATGAGGACCTTTTCGCTTTCCCCACCGTCCCCAGGCCGAAGACCGGCCAGCACCCCCCGGAAGACCCGCTTGCCGTTGACCGGGGCGTAGAGGTTCACCTGGCAGGGTTTTCCGGCAAATACCTCGTACTCCTTGTCTCGCCTCAATGTACGTTCGAGGCCAGGTGAAGAGATCTCGAGGTTATAGCTACCCGGGATGGGATCTATCTGGTCCAGAACGGGGCTGATTATGCGCTCCGCAGCAACGCAGTCATCCAGAGTAACTCCCTCGGGACGGAATATGGTCGCCCTCAAGATGGTGCGTTTCCCTTCCGACAGAAGTTCCATGTCAAGAAGCTCTACCCCTGCTTTTCTGACCAGAGGCTCGAACGCGTCAAAAAGCTCGTTCTCGATCTCCCGGCGGCTCACGATGTATCACCCCGACAACATACAAAAAGTGGGTTTGACCTAAACCCACTCCGACTGAACTCCTCGATGTTGTAAAGTTTCCCTGATGTTCTACGAAATTCAGTATAGCACAGAGCAACAACGGTCGCAAATGTTTGTTTCCTGTATGCCTGTTTCCTGTGTCGCCGGGATGCTCTCGTTTATCCGGGCCATTCACAAATTACAGCCGAAGACCTGCCATCCCCTTCATGAAAAATCCTTCTCCGAAAAATCCTTCTCCGAAAAACCCTTCTCCGAAAACCCCTGTCCATTTGTTGCGCTGACCGTCGCAATCCGGAGCTTTGCGCCAGTAGCGCATCAGGCAGGTCTCTCCCTGGTGCGGGGCGTCTTTACCCACACTTTGGGTTCCTTGCCAAATGACTTCAGGACCAACGCCCATGTATACGGGATGGGGAAAAGGAACGCCGCAAGAGGCAGGGCAAAAAGTCCCAGGACCACGAAGAGGTTTCGCATGACCCCGTCAGGCTTTAGCGTGCTATCGAAGTATTGCCGGTATCTCAAGAACGCATAAAAAGTGAAGGAGAGATACACGACCGAGAAACCGGCCAGAATCAACCTGACGACCGGAGGCACCACTGTTTCATCCAGAAGGTGTCTGAACTGGAGAAATAACGCAATCGGCGGAACGAAGGTAGCTGCCTGATAGACGATCCACTCAAACTGACCTTTCACGATCAGGCGAAAAGTCAATTCTCTCTGCTCCTTCTCGGAGACAAACCTGAGGTCGGCCACTTTGGACACTACCTGCAAGTGCCCCGTCGCCCACCGCAGGCGCTGCCGGAAAAACGCCCGGAAGTTGGGCGGCGTCTGTTCGCTGGAGTGGTAGGGGAGGTATTGAGGCCACGCCCCTTTCAGGAGGTAGGCCCGGGTTCCAAACTCCAGATCCTCCGTCAGGATGTTGTGATCCCATCCTCCGACCTCTTCGAGTAGCCTTCGCTCGACGAAGAGATTGGTCCCTCCGACGAAGGGAAGGGTTTTGAAGAGCCACGGCAGATACCAATCGTGGGCCACTGCCTGATATAGACTGGCTATCCTGCAGAAAGGGCTCATCTTGTAAAAGTTCCGTACCTGGAACACCGGCCCTTGAAATATGCGACACTCCTGTGGATCCAGAAGGTACCTGTAAGCCACAAACATCAGGACGTCAGTGTGAGGTCTAGATTCAGCGTCATAAAATCCGCAGATCTCGCACCTGGGATCCACGAACCTCAGACCCCAGTTCAAGGCCCTTCCTTTGGTGGACTTGACGACCCTACCGGTAAGGCGGCCATGCAGACTACCGTCAAAATCGTACGGCACCGAGACGTGCTTGATGCGTGGGGTCGGCATCCCGCCCAAAGAAACAGCAACCTTTTCCACGACTTCCTGGGTGGTAGGGAAAAGCCGCACCAGGGACTCGTCGAGAAATCGTGCCAGTTCTTTCCTGGGGAGAGACCGGACCCTTGCCAGGAGGGATCCCTCGCCGCTGGCCGGAGATGCTAAAGGTGAATGGCCGATATCTCCAGCCCCGGCTACGGTGCTCCAATCCAGACCGTAGAATACTTTCAGCACGTTCCGGGCAAGAGCAATATTTGAGCCCCACGAGGATACCGATGCATTAGGGCTCGTACCATCCTCTCCCTTGCGTCGCTCTCTCCAGGACGGCTTTTTATCTTTGAGAGTCTCGCATAGTTCATACAATCCCTCAGCATCGTCTTCCTGCGCAAAGGATGCCAGGACGAAAAGCAAGAGAGACTCAAGCTGGTGGGCCTCTTCGGTGGAAAAGGGTTGTTTACTCCGGCTTTTCCTTCCGCTCAAGAGAGAGAGTGCCACGGAGAGGATCTTCTTTCGCGATGCTTTAGCCGCTATTTTTTCTTTTTCGTCTGTAATGACGATTATCTCGTACCTGTCTTCGGGGTACTTGAGTTTCGAGAGATGCCTCACGGTGTTCTCTATGACATCGCTCTCGTTTTTGGCAGGCACCAAGATACTTATGAATGGAAGTTCTCGTCCCATCTCGGAGGCAAGATCCTTGATACCAGCCACCGATAGCGACGGCCTCTTTCCCCAATACTTTTTCTCGCTGTACTTTTTCCAGAAATAGAACCGCAGGAACAGGCAGAAAAATGTGACGTACGTGGTAAAGACCAGTAAATAAAGGGTCCTTTCAATATCCATATCCAACACCTTCCTGAACCATACAAGCTATACCTACCTTTACCCCTAGTCAAGTAGATTCAGGAAGGGATTCAGGAAGGGCGGCTGGGAGTCTCTCCGGAGGCGCCGGGTCCTGCCTCTACCCGCGCATGAGGACCATACCTGGACGATTCCTTGTAATCTCTCCCTCCCAAACACAAGGCTCCCCGTTAACGAACACGGCAAATATGCCTTCCGGGTACTGCCAGGGATTCTCAAATGTAGCCCGGTCTATGATTTTATCGCGGTCAAATATAACGAGGTCCGCTGCATAGCCCGGAGCCAGGACTCCCCTGCGTTTCAGGCCCAGCTTTCTCGCGGGCAGCGAGGTCATTTTACGCACGGCTTCCTCCATCGAGATAACTCCCCTTTCGCGCGCATAGTACCCCAACACCCTCGGAAAAGTTCCCACGCACCTCGGATGGGTTTTGCCTTCCTCGGGGATCGTGTTCCACCCGTCGGTGACGACGCAGGTTCGAGGATGTCTCATGGCCTCTATCAGGTCTTCTTCGCTCATGGCGAATCTAGCTATTCGCACGTGCATCTTTTCGTCGATGAGGATGTCAATGGCGGCTTCTTCCGGCGGTTTCTTCAGAACTTCCGCGATGTAAGAGACGTCTTTCCCCTCCATCCATTTGTTCTCGGGCCGGGTGACTCCCGTGATCACAACTTTGTCCCACCCACCCTGAGAAGAAGTCCGTATGTGGGTCTCGCGGGCGGCTCTATCCCGGGTCTCGGCTTCTTTAAGCACCTCGACCCCCGCCTCTTTCCCGTTTTCCAGAACCCAGTCAGGTAAAACTATGGCCAGCTCGGTGGAGGAAGCCAGGTACGGATAGAAGTCGGCTGAAATGTCTATGCCCTGGGCGTTAGCCTCATCCAGCATAGCCAGGGCCTTTTTCACCTTTCCCCAGTTATCCGGACCGCAGGCTTTTATGTGCGCTATCTCGAACCGCACCCCGGATTGCCTGGCCACCGCTATTGCCTCTTCTACAGCCTCCAAGAAACCCGGGCCTTCATTCCGGATGTGAGAAGCGTGGAGTCCCCTATAAGAGGCGACGCCAGTTGAGATCGCAGACAGCTCGTCCAGGTCAGCAAACCTTCCGGGGACGTATTCGAGGCCGCTGGACACGCCGAAAGCACCTTCAGCCATATGCGTCCTGGCGAGATCCTCCATACGGCGCCTTTCTTCATCACTCAGGGGACGTCCGGAATCTCCCACGATCCTCCGCCTCAGGTCTCCGTGGCCGAAGAGGCACGCCACATTGACCGCAGGTCTTGCCTTTTCGACCGCCAGCAGGTAACCCCTCACCCCATCCCATTTTTCCTTCACCGGAGTTGATGTCAGAATCCGGTCCCACATTTCATCGGTCCAGCGGGACGTATCGGTGGAACTGGAACCGCAGTTTCCCACGACTTCCGTTGTGATTCCCTGTAAAAGTAAAGTTTTTGCCTCCGGATAAAGGAGGATACCGGTATCTGAATGGGAATGGATGTTTATGAATCCAGGCGCTACAGAAAGACCACCCAGGTCCACTTCTTCCGCAGTTTCCGGGATCTCGGGCGAAGGGATCTCTCCCACACGGGTTACAAGCCCGCCTTCTATCAGGAGATCCCCTTTGTGAGCCGGATTCCCCAGGCCGTCGTAAAGTACGGCGTTTCTGAACAAATACGCAGGCTTCACAGGCCATCTACCCCCTTCCCGTCGACATTCTGTTGCGACTCCCATTTTCCCTGCCATGAAGGAAAACCGGACCTGGAAAAGAGAAATGTTTTTAACGTGAGGATACAGGAAAAGGGCAAAACGACAAATGATTTAACTAGGAAGGAGGACCCTTATGCCCATAGTCCAAATCGAACTGATTGAAGGGAGAACCGTGGAACAGAAAAGGGCCTTGGTGAAGGAAGTCACCGATGCCATAGTGCGGACCCTCGGCGTCCAGCCGGAAGCAGTACGGATCATCTTAAGGGACATGAAGAAAGAGAATTTCGCGGTGGCGGGAACTCTCAGGCTGGATCAGAAGTAGAACCGCGAGCCGGGAAAACCCCATATTTTCGCCGCCGCAACTGGAGTTTCGTTATCGAAGAAGGCGCCCGGGCTATAAGACCTGGGCGCCTTCTTTCATGTATAAGAAGCAAATAGGATCTGGCTAGCTTCCGAGGCCCAGCCACTTCACGAAAATGAACTGGAATCTCCCGATTGCGGCCGAGATCCTCCCCATGACCGTGTTTCCGAAAGCCGCCCCGAAAGCTGCCATCATGAAGTACCTGCCGATCTTGGGTAGGAGAGAAGCTTTGCCTTTTATCTGGAAGGTTAGGAAGAAGTACGTGAGAGAAAGCACCGTACCGAGGAAAATGAGGAACTTATTGATATCCAGAAGATTTACGAAAGTCGCGCTTACCTGGGCAACTACCTGGCTTTCGATAGCGCCGCGCATGGCAACTCCCGCGCTGGTCCCCATCATAAGGGCCAGAGGCCACCGATTGAGCCAGGATACGGACGGAAAGTACCTCGTGTAGAGGAGCGCCCCGAAAATCAAGGGCACCACGAATAGCAACTTGCCTCCAACCAAAGGAGTCCAGGCAGTGGACTTAAAGGTCTGCACTCCAACCACTATGGCGTGACCGGTAGTAGCGCCGATGAATATGCTCTCCACGACGCTGTAAGCCAGATTATCTTTGTACAGTATGCTGTATATGGCTATCGCGAAGAGAGCACCCACCCATACCCCGATGTCAGTAGAGATGTTCACTTTTTCTCACCTCCGGCAGAACGTCGCCGTCTGGAAGCCAGCATACCTAGGTTCCCCAAAAGGACGAACGCGACTATCAGGACGTGTCCGATTGACTGGGCGTCCATGCCTCGTGTGGCGTCACCCAGTTTCCCAACCAGCTGCTCATACTCGGCGGCGGCTCGGAGACCCGAAAGTACTCCTTTCACTTGACCGGAGTCGAGATATGGCATGTTGTTTGCGGCAAGAACTCCCGTGCATCCGATGATAAACGGAGTGCCATAGGCCATCACTGACTGTCTGACCCACTCGTGCGTACCCGTCCCACCGGTGGGTCCGTCATTCAACGTCATGGCCATGGCAAAGTCTTTCATCCCAGTTATTTCTTTCATAATGGGCATGGAGGCCACGTCGTTGCCGTGCCAGTCCTTAGAGAAAATCGAGGCGGGATTCTTAGCAAATGCGGCAAGAGTAGACTCGCCTCCTGCATAGTAGCCGAGATTCACGTAATCGACCCCATACTGGTACCCGGCATCTTTGAGTACTTTGAGGCATTCTTCGGCAAACATGGGGCCTACGGGGAAGGACGATATGGTGACCACTTTGATCTTCTTACGAGCCAGCTGAACAAACAACGCTTTGGCCTGAGGGCTCAGTTCTATCTCGTCGCCTGGTTCGTAGTCAAATCCGATCACTACCACGGAGCCGGAAGGAAGGCTCTCGACAAAGTCGAAGGTTTTCTTGACGGGAGACGTGATTGTAACCGGAAGCCCAATGGGTCTTATGGTCGGTATGGCTATAGCGAGGGCCATGAGTAGATAGAACACGCGCTTATCCAAGTTTTGAACTTTTTCAAAGAACGTCATCTCTCTCGCCCCTCCTCAATCCACACCGTAAGTTCGGCGTTCGAGACCAATGATTATCCGCAATGAAACCGCCACAAATCCTATGGCCCCCGCGATCATCACGCCACGCTGACCGCCCACATTCAGGACCTCCATGATCCAGGTAGTCCACTTAGGCGCAAAAGGAATGATTTTCTCACCCAGAGGCACCTTCCCCAGCATGACTATACAGCCTGTAACCAAGAGAATCGCAGCTTCTGCGTTTTTGGCGCGAAACGCCCGGTAAGCGGCTGTCCCAATGTAAAATGCCAGCAAGGAGAAGATGGCGCTGCCGGTGGGCACGATGATATAGTCGAAGATGAACTTATAGGGTTTGGACGACTGTCCGGCAGTCAACCCGATGCTGATGGTAACCAGGAACGTTATGAGGAGGAGGATACTATTGAGGCTCTCGGAAGGTGCCTGACGAACTTTCTTGAGGTGCACTCTTAACACATTTACCGCGCCGAGGCCAAGGGCAAATATCGCGACGATCGAAACCCAGGACCGGATCTCCTGTGCCCACGTGTTGACGCTCTCGATTTTGAAAAAATAGTCTACTACCTGTATGATTCCACATACGAACGCTATGGCGACAGGGATAGTCCTCTTAGCAAGATGCACGTCTTCTCACCTCCTATTTCGCCATGAGGTCAGAAAGGGTTTTGTTTCCGAAAGTCGTAAGTATCGCGCCTACAACTATCAGCCCGATGCAGATGACTTTGACAAGATCTTCACCTCGCAGGCTTCCCAGGTGTACCTGGTTCTTGGCAAAGTGGGCTCCCGCGGCAAACATCTCGTCCCCCAAGATCACGTAATCGCACGCGACGACAAAGAACGGGATCTGGTAAGCATTGGTCGTACCTGCAATCTGGACGGCCCCCACGGTGTTTCCTGCCTCTGCCAGGATGAGGGCCTCAGCCGCAAATTGCCCTATCATGATGTTGGAAGCGACCTTCTCCCTGTTGAGGACGCCCACTACACCGCTGGCGTAAGCCCACTGGTCTGGAGAGATAAACCGGCAGTCCTCGGGGCGGAAGCTTTCCGGCTTTCCGGCTTCCAGATACGCCTGTCTCTCGACCTGCTCCGTGACCGCGTAAGTTTCGGGCTGGGATACGGTCACGATGAGCCTTACGTCGTATTCTGCCGCTTTCTTGGCAATGTACCCAAGGGCTTCAAGACCCGCGAAGGTAGCGGCAACAAGCCCTCCGAACCCGGGCGTGAAATGGAGCGGCTTACCCATTTCAGCAGCCCTTCCTATTGCCTCGTCCATGGCTTCGAAACCCGCGATAGGCCTTATGTCAATCTTCTTGCCTCGCACGGCAAGAGAGATTGACCAGCCTATCAAGCCGCATGAAACGAGGAGCGCGAACAAGTCAAAGATCCTTTTGGCCACAAACAACTCTCGTTCACCCCCTGGATTTGGTAGTCTTGAATCAAATAGGTATTCAACGCAACTACCCGATCTCCTGCCCTTCGGTCAGTTCCTCACATTTACTGCATAGAAAATTTTTATCACACGGGACCCGGAAAGAGTCGTCACAAACCTCCTCAGACTACGAGAATCGCAACATAACTTGCGGTCTCTCCAGAGCTAGGTCCCCCATTCACAGGCAAAGAAAAAAGCCCATTAACGGGCCACACGGATTCTCAATGCAGGAGCATATCGAAACAGCCTTTCTTAACTTGAGTTCTACAGAATGGGATTCGGCGGATTTAAGTACTTTGCCAGGAATCTATATATCTCCTTTCGGGATTCTTTGGCCAATTTCGTATCGATGCGATTGAACATATGCCCGCCCGGGGCGTTTTCGTAGATCTTATACTCAAACTCCTTGTTTGCCGCCTTGAGGGCCTTTATTAGGTGCTCGACTTCCAGAACATTGACATCTTCGTCATTGGTGGTGGTATGGATGAGGAGCGGCGTCTGGAGCTTTTCCGCGTTCCACGCCGGCGAGCGCCTCCTGTATTCCTGCACGTCCTCATAGGCGGTCTTTCCCAGGTGGTAATCGGCCGAGAAAATGCGCCTGTAAGCTTCGGTCTTGTATCCCATCCGGGCCACAAGGTCGCTAACCGGAACCCCCGCATAAGCTGCTTTGTACGCCTCCGGGTGGTTGAAAATGTTCATCAGGGTTATAAGACCACCGTGGCTCCAGCCCAGTATTCCGACTCGCTCAGGGTCAACCAGAGGTTCATTTTCAACCATCCAGTTCCGTGCCTCATAAGTATCTTCGATCTCGAGGCCACCGTAGTCGATAAGCTTGTAGAATATCTCACCGTATCCCGTACTGCCCCGGTACTCGGGGGCGATTATGATGTAACCCTGTTCGATGAGTTCTCTGACCACGTTTGCCGAGCTGGTGGAGAAGTTGGCGTGAACTCCTCCGTGGGGAAAGACCAGCAAGGGATATTTCCTGCCCGCAACCGCATTTTTAGGTACGAAGGTATAGGCGTGGATCTTGAGAGGGTTGCCCTTATCCTGGGGAGGTTGAGCTAGAGTATTGGCAGGCGGGGGTCCAGTGAACACTACCTTGTCGATGCGGGCGATGTCTCCAACTTTGTTGTACCACAAGAGGTCATCCACCTGCTTCGACAGCGCCAGGAACATGTGCAGCATGCTTTCTTGCTGCCGCTTGAGCTCCTCGATCTGGTTTTGTATGTCCTCCATCCGGTCCACTCCTTTCCAATTCGTTCGGAAGCCACTGCCATCCGAACGAAAAACATTTCTACCGCGGAAGTATTCTATAAACCCCACAGACAGTCCTCTCGAAAAACCACCCCGGGGGAGTATCCCGTATTTTGCCCACTCGCAGGCGAGGGCCCTTGTGACGGTAACCACTCCCCCTTTGGAGGCGTGGTAGACACTGGCACCGGATGTATACGGCATGCCCTCCGCTTTGGTTGATCTGGTCGGCAGTTTCCTGGTTCTTCTCACTCACGCCGGTGATGCCACTTTGGCGCCAAACCGGGAAAGTCCGATACATATCGCTTTGGCTATGCCTCGCGAACCGCCGGTGACGATGGCTACCTTTCCGCTGAGATCAAACAGTTCAGGTCCAACTTCCAACGAAACCATCTAACCAAGGTCCCCTTTCCATCTGAGTTTGGGCCAGCGTGCCGGGGAACTACGGCAGTCATCCGCCAACTCCCGGCCCAGACGCTCTAGGATAGCCTTTATGGGGACTCTCCAAATCATGCGGGACGGCACACATAGATGAAGCGATAGACTTTCGGACGGTGAAATTGGGACTCTTCTCGCCCGAAGGCCTCATGACTTGGGACTCAAGAGAGAACATTCTCTGTGCAGCTCTCTCACGTCCCAGTGTCTTTTCTCGTAGATCTGGTAGGCCCTGTTCCTGAAAGGTCGGGAGGCATGGAAGTCCCCTATTCCCTCCAGGTAGTTTGAAAGCCACAGGGCTCCGCAGGCAAGATCTCTCTCAGCCCCTTCTCGCTGAAAGAGGTCTATAGCTCTTTTGCCGTAGTCTATTACCTCTTTGTGCCTGTTCTGTTTAGACAGGATACAGGCGTTCAAGAGGAAGACCCAGCCTGTCTCAACGTGCGATTTACCGTTCAGGACAGGTGCAGCTTTCTGAAGAAGGGACATGGCTGCTTCAATCTTTCCTTCGCGTAAATACACTTTGGCCAGCTCAACGGCAGCGTAAGCCCAGTGAGTTGAAAGGTTCTTCTGCTCGTAGATGGCCTGGGCTTTCAGGAGATATTCGCGGGCCATAGCTGTGTCGTCTTCCCTGTACATCAACATTCCGAGGTTGTGCCAGGCAACCGCCAGGTCGTCCAGTTCCTCGGGAGGGCACTTCTCGACACAGGAGACGAAGTGAGTTTTCGAAGCCTTCCAGTTGCGTCGCTGGAACTCAATGAGACCGAGCATGAGGTCGATGTGGGATTTGACTTTCCTCGCTTCAGCGAATTCCTTGTCTGAAGACCATCGCTTGGCCTCTTTCAGGGCATTTTCTGCCTGGTCTAGTTTACCCGCACCGAAATAAGCTGAAGCCAGGTTTATCAAGAGCTTCCCATAGGTCGGGAGGGGTTCAGGGGTCAAAGAGAGGCCTTTCTTATACCACTGGACGGCTCTGGCATAGTCGTGTTCTGAATAAAGATTACCCATGGCAAGACACACCTGTCCCGCCAGGTCGGACAAACCTGCGTCTTCCACGCTTTTCAAGGCATACGCCCCGATTTCTCCCGCGCCATTGAGATTGCCGGCTCTTCCCAGACAGCGAATTGCTTCGCACACACACGCGATCCTCTCCTTCGGGTTGTCAAGAGCCGCGTAGACCACGGATGCTTCATGCCATACTTTGGCCGCGTTGTCCCACAGATTCAGCGATTCAAAAGAACGGGCGCTTTTTCGGAAATGCAAAAGCGCATCCTCGCTCATGCCCGCCTTCACCATCTTCTGGGCAAGATCCATCTCGAAGAAAGGACCCTGGTCAGGCAAGGCTTCCATGGCCCTGGAGAGTCTACCGTGGAGCAGTCTTATTTTTTCATAGGAAAAGATAGAAGAAATCGAAGGGGAAAGGTCTGCCTTCAGATTTATCCTCTTCCCGCCGACATCATCCAACAAGTTCAAAAGCCCTCTTCTTTCAAGATTTTCAGTCAGCCTGGAGAATTCGTCCGCGGGCATTTCGGTCATGGCCATCACCCAGTCAAGCCTGGCATTGTTCCCGGCCAGGGAGAAAAGGGCGAGAAGTTCTCTCTCTGCGGGCAAAAGAGACAAGAGGGCCTCCTGAGTAGCCGCCGTCTGCCGCTGGTCCTCGGCTTCGAACTCGTTCAAAAGACGCGAGAGAAAGTAGGACACCGAGCGTACATCCTGGTCGGTAAGCATGCTCAAAGCCATGTAAAACGAGGTCCTCCGGTTCTCAAGATTCGCCTTTTTGATGAAAAGGTCGATTAGGCCCTTGATTTCGAGTCTATGGGGATCCTCGTACAGCGAAATGTCACTTAGGTTTTCTTCTGTCAAACCGTCTTCAGCGAAAAGCCGGGCGATCGGCACGTTGAAGAAAGAGGCAATACGGTCCTTATACTCGTCGCTGAGATTTCGCCTGGCACCATTCAACACCAGCGAGAGATATGTATCGGACAGCCCTATCCTTTCAGCAAGGTCTTTGACCCTGACGTTCCTTTGCGCCATTAGGGTTTTCACGTTCTTGGCAAAGACTTCCAGGCTCGACAACACCATCACCCGCCTAAACTCTAGCCTAACACCGCAGCTCAGAGAGTGTAAAGAAAAAGAAGCACCGGGAAACACTTCCCGGTGTACCGGTCCCTTGCCCACTTTGCCGACCTAGACGATGATGATGCTGTTGTTCGCGCCCGGCGGGATTGGGATGGGGATCCCAGGGCCATCATCGCACGTCGTGATGATGATATTGTTGCTACCCGGCGGGATCGGAATCGGGATTCCGGGACCATCATCGCAGGTGGTTACCGGACGAGCCTTCGGACCGGATATCCCCAGAACCGAGGCGAGCCCCAGGACCACCGCGAGGGTACCCAACACCAGCTTGTAGAATGTCCTCTTCATTACGGAACCTCCGTCCATGAGATCGAGTGGAATGTTCCGCTTCGCTGGGACCCTCTATCTATATGGGCCTTTTGCCGGCAGTTACAAAAAGTGAGGCAGCAACCCGGTGCTGCCTCCAAAAACGGTGGATGCCGGCTGAGTACTCGGCCTCAAGTTGGGTCAACCTTTGTTTCTACTCCGAACCTCGGAGTTCCTTTAACAGCTTATTTAATTCCTGTTAGTTGATGACAATTGCGAGTTTTGTTTATCTGTCAGAAAACTACGATTCGTGTTTCACCGTGATTCGATAATTACGGTTTTCTGTCAGTTAATCTACACGGGCGATTTCAAGGTGGCGATTCGAAAATCGGGCCAAAAATATTCTGTGAGCTAAGATCGACCTTCTGGGCAGAGCCTAATTCCCCGCTCGGTACCGTCGGTTGGACTTTGTGTGCTATTCTGACAGAGGGCGATCTTTAGAGCCTGAGGAAGCAACTTATTAAACTACGTGAAAAGAATGGGTTGAACCGTGAGGAATTCGTCAAGAAACTCGGCCTTTGCGGAGACTTGGATGGATGCGAAGAGGAGGTACGAAAAGGAATTTGGGCAAAAGAAAAACGATTGAGAAGTACGGAGGAAGAGCATGGGTAACGTCGCAATTCTGCTTGATAGCGGGTATCTGAACAATGTTCTTAAGAAGTATTACGGAGAAACCCGCTTGGATTACCGTGAATTCGCAGATTGGGTGTGTGATAAGGGTAGTCTCTTCCAGGTTTATTATTATGACTGCTTGCCTTACCAATCCGCCAATCCGACCCCTGAAGAAGCGCAAATGATATCGAAGAAACAGAAGTTTCTTCAAAGCCTGAGGAAGATAGACAGATTTACTGTACGGTTGGGGCGTCTGGAGTACCGTGGTCATACAGATGACGGCAAGCCCATCTTTCAGCAAAAGAGAA
This sequence comes from Candidatus Fermentithermobacillus carboniphilus, assembly GCA_018208355.1. Taxonomy (GTDB): domain Bacteria; phylum Bacillota; class Sulfobacillia; order Fermentithermobacillales; family Fermentithermobacillaceae; genus Fermentithermobacillus; species Fermentithermobacillus carboniphilus. Next base: position 625,888 of record CP062796.1, read on the forward strand.
TTGATCTTCAAATCGGGCTAGATGTCGCATCTCTCGTCTTCAATCAAAGGATAGACACTATTGCTATCGTTTCTGGTGACAGCGACTTAATACCGGCCATCGAACTTGCAAAGAATAACGGCATCATTATTCGCTTAGTCCACGGCCCAAAACCCACGTACCATCAAGATTTGTAGGATATCGCTGATGAGAGAATGGAGATACTGCTCAAATTGTTGAGAAGATATCCAAAAAATAGAGAAGGCCGCCCGTGGCGGTCTCTCTCGCATAGATACCTGGGCATCCCCATCGGAACGCCAGGGAGTATTGTCACCATTATTTTATGCACAGACTGATGGTTTTAGTCAATACGGAGAAGCGTGAAGGTAAGTCTCCAACGAGAAACAGTTCAGACTCGACGATCTACTTTTGAATTCAAATGGCGGCAACTGATTGCAGTCTGTAATCGCGTTGGATTGGCTCCGTGGAGATTTTCCCTGCTAGACATGGTGCCGGGGGCGGGAGTCGAACCCGCACGCGGGGCTACCGCACGCGATTTTGAGTCGCGCATGACTGCCAGTTCCATCACCCCGGCACTGACAAGTTGATTTTAGCATGGGAAGTGCCGGTTCACAAGACGGGAGTTACCGCCAAGTTGCCACCATACCAAGTCGCCGCCAGCAGGCGGGCACGAATGGTATCTGTTTTCAGTAGGCAAGCAACGTATCTCAATCTGCCCTTTCAGAAACGGTTGAAACAAGAGACCGCCCAAGGAATTGAATAGGACAAGCGCCTTTCTTTGATGCTAAACGGGGAGGTGTCTTTGGGTGGACGATAACTGCGAGAAGACTTCCTGGGATTTTGGTGGCCTTTGGTGGTGGCTGGCCCACATCGCCATGGTCGTAGTCTCTTTCTGGATCGGGATGAAATTTGCCACAAGGTGTCACGCAAGCGAAGAGACAAGCTGATAAAGTCCTATTCCGGTCTTTTAACCAGAAATACATGCCCGCGCCCCGGTTCGGGCCAGGCCTGAGCGTCTGTGCAAATACCAGAACCGGGGCATTGCCAGGCATGTCCTCATAAGTCGATGAAGATGTAGTTTCGTATCCACCTTTTCACTAGAGCCCTAGCTATGAACCTCGTAGGCGGAAACATCAAGAAAACGCCCGCAATATCGGTGAGAAGTCCCGGGGTAATTAGCAAAACTGCCCCTATAGAGACCAGTACTCCGTCAATTATCTGGTCCCCGGGAATTCGTCCCTGGTGTACCTCTCGCTTCAGGGCCCGAATGACGCCGTAACCTTCGAGACCGAGGAGAATTCCTCCCAAGATTCCGGTGCCTATTACCATGGCAACCGTCCAAAAGGTCCCTATACGTCGCCCGACCTCAATCAGGAGCGCAAGTTCTATAATGGGCAAGATGGTAAACACGAAGATACCGGTCAATACCAATTTAGCCGTGAACGACATCCTCCCCAGCCCCCGCAGTTTTACGGTCCCCCCGGCGCCGGTGCGCCCCTGATCTGAATTGCCCTCAAATTTCGATAACAAACGCAAAAATGCCCGTTATCTACAGTGACTCCGGGAATCTGGTCTACTCTTCTTTTCTAGTCATTATCTTTATAACCACGTACAATCCTCCCATAACCATGAAAATGGTACTCATGGACACCCCAGTTATCCGCAGAGTCTCCCGCAGTACGTCCATGCTTCTCCCCCGTTTCTTTCAAAGATGAACCGCCTTCAAAATGCCTTTGCCGCTCACATCGGGACCATTTTGTAACCCTGCCACACACCTGCCGAAATCAACTCAGTTCAAACTCAATCACTTGACGAGCGCCAGGATCATGGCTCCCGCTATGACCGAAGCGATCTGACCCGCAACGTTTGCGCCCACCGCCTGCATCAGCACAAAGTTGCCGGGGTCTTCTTTTTGAGCCATCTTTTGCACTATCCTTGCAGACATGGGGAATGCCGAGATGCCGCAGGCGCCTATCATCGGGTTAATCTTTTTCTTCAAGAAGAGGTTCAATACCTTCGCGAAAATCACTCCGCCCGCCGTATCAAAGACAAACGCCAAAAGGCCCATGCCGATTATTAGAAGGGTCGTAGGTTTGAGAAACTCCGACGCCACCATGGTTGAACCGATGGTTATGCCCAGGAGGAGCGATACCAGGTTGGTCAGTTCGTTCTGGGCTGCCTTTGACAGCCTTTCGACTACGCCTGACTCTCGCAAGAGATTTCCGAACATGAGCGAGCCGACCAGGGCAAGACTTACCGGAGCGACGAGCCCCGCAGCAAGGGTAATAACTATGGGGAAAAGTATCCGGACAGTTTTCGAGACTTTTCGAGTCTGGCCTGCCGCCATCTTTATGCGCCTTTCTTCGGGGGTAGTCAGCGCCCTAATGACAGGGGGCTGAATGATGGGAACCAAGGACATATAGGAATACGCCGCGACCGAGATGGGTGCCAGTAGGTGACGGGCAAACCTCGTGGCTACATAGATAGAAGTCGGACCATCGGCAGCTCCGATAATCCCGATAGACGCGGCTTCTCTCAGATCGAACCCTGCAAGGACCGCCATTGCCATGGTCAAAAAGATGCCGAACTGAGCGGCCGCACCGAAAAACAGCATGGCTGGCTGTTCCAAGAGAGGTCCGAAGTCGATCATCGCCCCCACGCCGATGAAGATGAGGAGCGGGAATAATTCCGTCACTATACCTGCATCGTAAAGGGTTGTTAGGAACCCGTGAGGACCGATCGCCGATGAGCCGGGTATGTTCGAGATGATCGCCCCAAACCCTATTGGAAGCAGGAGAACCGGTTCGTACTCCTTGGCAATTGCGAGGTAAATGAGGATGAAACCGATGATGATCATCACTACCTGTTGCCATGTGATAGCCAGTAGTCCATAGAATAGCCCGTCCATCAAGATTCCTCCCCCTGTATACGTTGGATGTTACGCTCAAGGTCTTTACAAGCGCCGAAGCCCTTCCAAAGACAAAGACCTCTACCCCGACTTTTCACGGGATAAAGGTCTCACTTTAGTAGGTTCCGCCGGGCCATCGGCCGTGCTGACGGCGGATACCACCCACCCGGTTCCTCTCTGCTCCGCCGCGGAGACCTCGAAAGGCCCCCGGATGGGAAGTTACTCCCCTTTATCTGCTCCAGACACTAACAGTATATCGGGACAACCCTCCCGCCTGTCAATACAACAAAGCGCGCTGCCCAAGACCTAAACGCAACGGTATCGGTGCTTCGGTCGAACGTCACTTTACGCTCGCCACTCCTCTATACACAACACCTCTCGCTGCGTCCACAGTGACCACGTCCCCGTCCTTCAGGTGGCGCGTGGCACTCTCGGCGCCGACCACTGCCGGGATTCCTAGGTGCAGGGCCGCGATGGCTCCGTCAGAAGTCAAGCCACCCTGTTCGAGGATGAGGGCCGACGCGTGTCGCAACGAGTGCATGTAGGTCTTGTCGGTAGACGGGGCCACGAGGATACACCCCGGGGTCACCTTAGAAGCAGCCTCCTGGCCGGTCATAGCCACGACCACTCTCCCGGATACGGCTTTCTGCCCGATCCCGGTGCCTTTCAGCACCACACGGCCCACCGTCCGGATTTCCATCACGTTGGTTGTCCCGGGAACACCCTGGGGCACGCCTTTAGTGACTACGCAGAGGGCCCCATCTTCGATCAATCCCTCCCGGCGTAGGGCCTCTATGGCTAGGTCAGATACGTCTTTAAACTCCGGCACCACGGACCCCGCTTCACGCAGGTGAGGCACCAGAACCGTCTCGACTCCCCAGACGCACGTTAGGTGGCCGCACGTTTCGTCATGAGGAGTAACTGCGAAAACAGGCACCCTGGGCCTAAACCGGGCAACCATCCTGGCGGTATATCCCGATTCGGTCGGAGTTATGATGGCCGACGCTCCCAGATCTGCGGCGGAAATAACCGCTGACCTCGAAACCGCTTCCGTGACGTTTGAAGGGAAACCGGTTTTCAACCGGGAGAGAAAAGCATCCTGGTCGAGGACCTCCTCAGCTCTCAAAGCGATCCTCGCCATGAACTTCACCGCTTCAACCGGATACTTCCCTGAAGCGGTTTCAGCTGAAAGCATGACGGCGTCGGTCCCGTCGAATATAGCGTTAGCAACGTCAGATGCTTCAGCCCTCGTCGGTCTAGGGTGTTCCACCATAGATTCCAGCATCTGCGTGGCGGTTATCACTGGTTTCCCCAGTCTGTTGGCAGCCAGGATCATCCTTTTCTGGAGCACGGGTATTTCCTCGGGAGGATATTCCACTCCGAGGTCGCCCCGGGCAACCATGAGTCCGTCAGCCGTGGCCAGTATTTCGTCGAGGGCTTCAACGCCCTCTACAGACTCGATTTTCGCTATTATCTTCGCTGAAGAGCCGGCCTCTTCGAGGACGCGCCTCACGTCGAGTACATCTTCTGCAGATCGCACGAAAGAGGCCGCCACGAAATCGATTCCCCGCCGCGCACCGAACAAGATGTCGCTTTTGTCTTTTTCATCGACGGCGGGAAGTCCCTTGAGTCTCACGCCCGGCAGCGACACCTTTTTCCGGTCAGATACGACTCCGTCGTTGAGGACCCTCGTGATCACCCTGTCTCCTCTAGCCTCGACGACTTCCAGCTGTATGTTCCCGTCGTCCAGGAGAATCGTTGAGCCTCTAGCCACAATATCGGGAAGGCTTTTCAACGAAACAGAGGCCATTTGGCTATTTCCCATAATCTCCTCTGTGGTCAGTTCGAAAATTGAACCTTTTTCAAGTCTCGCGCGCCCGCCTTCGAACCTTCCCAGCCGGATCTCTGGTCCACGGGTATCTAGCATGATGCCTATCCGTTTCCCGGCGCGCCTGGATGCGCGTCTCACGAGCTCCATCCTTTTTCCATGTTCTTCCTGGGTGCCATGAGAGAAATTAAACCGCGCCACATCCATACCGGCGAGAACCATCTGGTACAGTATCTCCTCGTCCTCACAAGCAGGTCCCAAAGTACAGACAATTTTGGTCCGTCTCCGTCTCATCGGTAATCCCCCACCGGCTGTCAATTTTCATTTCGCACAAAATGCGCCTCTCCGGACGCTCCTGGGCACGCTTATGCATTTTCAGCGGGCAAGATCCTCGGCAAGCCTGTAAAGTTCCATGTCTATTTCTTTCTTTCCCTCAAGGACCTTCTCCATGGGGGTGGTAACGAGCTCCGTACCCCGTATGCCGATCATGAGGCCGCTTCCTCCCTCATATAAGACATCAACGGCTTTGGCTCCCAGCCTGGACGCCAGCAACCGGTCGAAAGCGGTGGGAGTACCCCCTCTCTGTACGTGCCCTAGCACTGTAACCCGGATCTCCGTCCCCATACACTGCTCGATTTGCCTGGCAACGTCGAAACCCTTACCGGCACCTTCGGCGACCACGATGATGCTGTGTTTCTTCCCTCTCTCGAGTCCTCTCCTCAATCTGCTGCAGATCTCTTCGATTTCAAGAGGAACTTCCGGAATCAGTATGCTTTCGGCTCCTCCTGCCACCCCCACGGCGAGGGCCAGCTGACCCGAGTGCCTTCCCATTGTCTCAACCACGAATATCCGTTCGTGAGAGGTGGCCGTATCCCGCAGCCGGTTTACAGCCTCGACTCCGGTGTTTACGGCGGTGTCAAATCCTATGGAATAATCAGTATAGGGGATGTCGTTGTCAATCGTGCCAGGAACGCCGACCGCCCTCACGCCTCGCCGGTTGAGCTCTACCATGCCGCGAAAGCTGCCTTCTCCGCCTATCACGATAACCCCGTAAAGACCAGCTCCTCGAATTCTGGCAGCGGCAAGGTCCTGTCCCTCAGGTTGCATGAATCTTTCAGATCTCGCGGTATGGAGGATGGTCCCGCCACGATGAATGATGTCGGCGACCGAGCTCACGTTCATCGGGTACATGTCGCCGTCTAAAAGCCCATCATATCCTCTCCGAATCCCGTAAACCTCGAGCCCCAGCGAAATGGCCCTGCGCACAACCGCCCTTATGGCGGCATTCATCCCGGGTGCATCCCCGCCGCTGGTCAGAACCCCAATCTTCAACTTCATGCCCTGGCAGTTCCCACAAGCTGCATGATGATAGAGTGGGCCTCCCTGGCCTCGATTTCCGGAACGAGAAGTTCAACATGACGGGCAAATTTTCCGTCTCCGGAGTTGCAGTTCCGTAACATGACCAGGAGGCCTTCTCTCGCCAGCCTGTTCTTCATGTACTCAGCCTCTTTCCAACCCGATGCAACATAGATCACGGTCCACACAGGCAGGCCCATGCGCCCCCCAAAGGGTCGGGACTGAGGGCTTCCCCCCTTCCTGTTTTTAGATTGTCTCAGGATTGACGGTTTTGTGCAGTTTATCTATTTCCGTTACGTCTTTTGCCAGTATTCGACGCACTTCCTCCTGTTCCTCCATATTCCCCTCGATTATCACCACCTTCTCTTTGGACAGGAACATCTTGGCCCTCTGCCACAGCTTGGGAAATATTATGGCCTCGATTACGCCGAATTCGTCTTCAACGGTCAAAAACGCCATCTCTTCACCGGCCCTGGTAGTCACCTTTTTCAGAGAAGATACCCTGCCTCCGACTCTCACTTCACTTCCATCAGGGACATTTTCAAGTTCGTTTATTGGAATCGTCCTTTCGCGCAAGATTTCTCTGTATTTTTCCAGAGGGTGCCCGGAAAAGTACATCCCGAGGAGCTCTCTCTCCCAAGCCAGCTTCACTTCTAGCGGTACCTCTTTCCGAGATGCCCGTGACTTTCCTTCATCTGAGAAGTCCTGAGTTCCGGCCCTTGTGGCTCGCTTCGGGTCCGTCAAAGGAAGAGGTTCCGGGTAGGGGAACAGCGACTGCATCTGGGCGGCTGCGGCAAAGTCGGAGGGCCTCTCTGAAGAACCTTCAGGTAACGACGAACCGGGCAGAGGTTCCCCGAAAAGAAATAGCTGATTCTGGGATTGTCTTTTGCGCTGATTCAAGACTCTATCCATTTCGGCAAGGTTCGAAAAGCGGGTCCCGAACTCGTCACAGGCGCCGCTCTGTATCAGACTTTCCAGCGCTTTCCTGGTTAGATGATGACTTCCGACCCTGAAAACCAGGTCTTCCAGGGAAACAAACTTCCCCCGGCGCAACCTATCTTCCAGAATCGTCCGGGCCAAGTTGTCCCCTACATTCTTTATGCCGCCAAGACCATACCTGATGCCTCCATCTTCCACTGAAAACTCGACCTTGCTGTGGTTGACGCTCGGCCCGAGCACCTTGAGCCCCAACCTCTTGGCCTCTTCCAAGTAGACTCCAACCTTCGCCTGGTCGCCTCTTACGGATGAGAGGAGAGCCGCCATGAACTGCGGCGTGAATCGAGCCTTTAAATACGCAGTCTGGTACGCTAAAAGGGCGTAAGGCGCCGCGTGATTCTTATTGAACCCGTAATTTGCAAACTTCAAAATGAGGTCGTATATCTCACGGGCGGTACTTTCGGGTATCCCTCTTTCGGTGGCTCCCCTGAGGAACTTTTCCTCCATCTGAACCAACAGGTCACGCTTCTTTTTCCCCACAGCCCTTCTCAGGATATCCGCTTCCCCCAGGCTGAACCCGGCGACGGCTGAAGCGATTTTCAGTATCTGTTCCTGATACACCAGGACCCCGTAAGTCTCCTTGAGCACTCCTTCCAGGATGGGATGGAGATAGCGTGGGGTACCGAACCGCGCCCGTATGAACTCGGGGATCTGTTCCATCGGGCCGGGCCTGCAGAGGGCGACAGCGGCCACGATATCTTTGAACTCCCGGGGCTTGAGCTCTTTTAAGAAGTCTCTAACCCATGAAGACTCAAGCTGAAACACCCCCAAAGATTCTCCCCGGGAAAGCATCTCGTAAGTCTTCGGGTCATTCAGCGGGATTTTATCCAGGTCAATCGGCTCACGAAGTTCCTCGTTAACCAGGTTTTTTGTTTTCTCAATGACCGTAAGGGTCCTCAAGCCCAAAAAGTCCATCTTAAGGAGCCCCAGTTCCTCGAGGTTCTCCATGGGATACTGGGTAACCACTGCGCCGTCCTGGGTCTTGGCAAGAGGTACATAATCCCAGAGGGGACCCTTCCCTATTACGACGCCCGCAGCGTGGACGGAAGAGTGTCTGGGTATACCTTCGAGCTTGAGTGCGGTCTCGATCAGGTTTTTGACCTCCGGCCTCTTCATGGCATCTTTTAAGTCGGGGACGATTTCCAGAGCCCTTTCAATGGTCATGCCCGGCTGAAACGGGATCAACTTGGCTATCCTGTCGACCTCACTGTAGGGGAGGGCCAGAGCTCTACCCACGTCTCTCACGGCAGCACGGGCCGCCATGGTGCCGAAGGTTATTATCTGGGCCACCCTGTCTTTTCCGTACTTTTGACGGACGTATTCGATCACTTCATCTCTGCGATCGTCCTGGAAATCGATATCGATGTCGGGCATGGTAACTCTCTCAGGATTCAAAAACCTTTCAAAGACCAGGTCATGCTCAACCGGGTCAATATTTGTGATCCCGAGGGAGTACGCCACGAGACTCCCCGCGGCGGATCCCCTGCCTGGTCCCACAGCTATGCCCCGGCTTTTCGCGTACGAGACGAAATCAGCCACGATCAGGAAATAGGAAGAGTATCCCATCTTCTCGATCATCGAAAGCTCGTATTCCAGGCGACTCTCTCTTTCCGGGTCGCGTCTCCCGGCAAGTCGTTCCCGCAACCCGGCTATAGCCTTTTGCCGAAGATAGGAATACGCCGTCTCGCCCTCGGGGACCGGAAACTCGGGCAGGTAAATCGAGGAAAAATCCAATTCCACCCTGCACCTTTCCTCGATAAAGACTGTATTTGCCAGGGCAGAAGGCACATCGCTGAAGGCTTTTTCCATTTCGGCTGGCGATTTTAAGTAGAACTCGTCCCCGGGAAACCTCAGCCGCTTCGGGTCATTGATACTTGTGGCCGTCTGAATAGCCAAAAGCACGTCGTGATACCGTGCGTCTTCTTTAGAAAGGTAATGGCAGTCATTGGTCGCTACCAGGGGCACGCCGTTTTTCTTCGAAAGCTCCACAAGTCCCTCATTAAGCAAGTCCTGACCCGGAACACCGTTGCGTTGAAGCTCGATGAACACGGATTCTTTCCCGAAAATATCGCGGTAGCGTCCAAGACTATCACGGGCTTCTTTCGGCCGTCGCTGGAGGAGAAGCGAAGGGACCTCTCCCTCGGGACACGCCGTGAGAGCAATGATGCCACGGGAGTACCGGGCAAGAGTCTCCAGGTCCACCCGCGGACGGTAGTAGAACCCCTCCAGAAACCCAATTGACACGATCTTCATGAGGTTCCGGTATCCTTCATTGTTTTCGGCGAGCAGGACCAGGTGGTAAGGGTTATCCTTCAACCCATCATTCTTGGCGAACCGGGAGTCTTTTGCTACGTATACCTCGCACCCGATGATGGGGTTCAGGCCCTGAGCCTTACACGCATTGTAGAAATTGACCACGCCGTACATGGTTCCGTGGTCAGTGATAGCCAGAGATCTCATCCCCATGCTTTTGGCGGCACGACAGACCTCGCTGATCCTGCATGCTCCATCGAGCAGGCTATATTCGGTATGAACGTGAAGGTGACAAAATCTCATCCAGAATTTGCCTCCGAAGCTGTTAATTTTGTCCCACTTCATGTAAAATGTACGCAGACAATTCTGTAGAGAAGGTGAAGCAAAAGTGCCCTGGAAATTCTGCCCTGCATGCAAGCAAATCTCCTATTCCGCAGCCACACATTATACCTCATGGCAATGCCCCTATTGCGGGAGAGAGCTGAAAGACGAGCCCGAGTATGATAGCCTCGAAGCCAGAGCCCTGAAAGACAAGCATTCTACTGAGGCAGAAACCCAGAAGCCCTCCCCTTCGATACAATAGGACCAAGGTTGAAACCGTGACCCAGCTCCGGCACACGCATCTATTCGTCTTCCTCGAATCAATTCTTTCTTTCCCGCGTAACTCCTTCACCGGGAAGGGAAGAGCATATTTCCCTGAGGGAGCACTCGCGACATCGCGGCTTTCTTGAATGGCAGGTCTCCCTGCCGTGCTGGATCAACATCACGTGAAGCGGCAGTTTAATCTCGTCCGGGATAACTTCTTCCAGCACCGCCTGGGCTTTACCGGCCCCAGACCTTTCAGGCACAAGTCCCAGACGCCGTGATATCCGAAGTATGTGCGTATCTACGGGAAATGCGGGCTTTCCGAGGCCGAAAACCAGCACACATGCGGCGGTCTTGGGCCCCACTCCCGGGAGCGATAGGAGATACTCGTAAGCCTCTTCTTTGGTTAAATCCTGTAACGGGGCAAGGGTGATCTCGCCGAAATCCTGACGGATTTTCTCTAGCGCTGAGATGATTTTCTTCGTTTTTTCGCGCTGCAGCCCTCCGTAAGATAGAGCCTTTTCCACGGTCAAAGGGTGGGCCTCCAGCACTTTTTCCCAGGTCGGAAAAGTTCTTTTCAGTTCTCTGAATGCTCTTTCGCTCAACGTATCGTTGGTTGCCTGAGATAGGATAGTGGCGACAAGGACATCAACGGGATTCCCCCGCGAAGGTTCAAGAAGTCTCGACGAAGCGTCCGGGTATTGCCTCGAAATTAGCTCGTATACCCGTTTCACTATTTCCTTAAGACGTTCTGCATTTCCAGGCTCATTAGCACCCGCGTTTTTCGCCAAATCCATCTGCAGCACCCTATCTGGTTGATTCTGATTCTGATTGTGATCCTGATGCCGATTTTGGTTCTGAATTGACTTAATTTGCGGCTATTCCGCGGACATCCTGGCGCAAAGCTTAACCGGTTTCCCGCAGCCCGGATTCCTTGTATCCCTTGTCAGGAATCTTCCTCACAATTTCTTTAAAGAGCCTCCCCCGCTCTTCAAAGTTCGTGAACATATCGAAACTGGCGCAGGCCGGCGATAGGACGACGGCCCACCCGGGCTTGGCTTTTGCGGTAGCCATAACGACTGCCTCCTCAAGAGAAGATGCCCGCGTGACGTCTGGCTCTTTTGCACCGCGCATCTTCTCCCATGCAGCGTAAATGGCCTTTTCAATTTTCTCCGCGGTCTTCCCGAGGGTGACGACGCCGCATCCCCTCGAGACCACCGCTTCGGCAAGTTCGTCAAAACCGATCCCCTTATCATAACCCCCGAGGATAAGGACAAGCGGCCCGTCCAACGCTTCGAGGAGGGCAAGCGTACGGTCGGGAGAGGTCGCGATGGAATCGTTAAAATACTTTATCCCGCCCACTTCTCTCACAAATTCTATCCTGTGCTCGACTCCCCTGAAAGCCCTTATGGCTTTCCTGACCCCCTCGGGGCTGGCGCCCATGACCAGGGACAAAAGCGCAGCTCCCATGGCATTAGAGATGTTGTGGGTCCCGGGCACGAGAAAATCTCCCTTTTGGGCCAAACACACGGGGGAAGATCCGTCGAGGGTTGCGAAAAGACTGTCACCGTCAAACCAGGCAAAAGCGCGTCTTTTTCCACTGCCGGCATGTTCCCCTGTAGGAACAGCTCCTTCTAAAGGCCGCAGCGAAAACAGCCCGACGTTTCCCGGACATTCTTCGAGAGCGCCGCTTGTCACAGGATCATCGAAGTTCAAGATGCACCAGTCGTCCCTATCCTGGAACCTGAATATGTTCTTTTTCGCCTCAACGTACTCACTGAAGCTTTCGTGGATATCGAGGTGGTTTGGCCTCACGTTCAGAAAGAGGGCCACGTCCGGACTCTTCTTCACGAGCTCCAGCTGAAAACTCGAAAGTTCCAGCACTACAAGGGCGTTCTCCGGGATATCGTCGACCTCTTCTATCAAAACCGACCCGATGTTCCCGCCAACGTATACCGGGATGCCAGGGCAGCTTTCTCTGAGCATCAAACCTGAAAGAGTAGCGGTAGTCGTCTTCCCAGCGCTCCCCGTGATGCCAGCAACTCTGGCTTTGCACCTTTCCAGAAAGAGGGCGATCTCGGTAGAAATGATTGCGCCTCTGTCTTTTGCCTCGATTATCTTTTCTTGGTTCTTTTTCATGCCGGGAGTGAGAAATATGTACCGGAAAGACGGCAGAAGGTCAAGGTAGTCCGGGCCGAGGCTCCAGGCTGCCCCGTAAGAGAGGAATTCATCGTAGACAGGGCCCAGCTCTTCCCTGCTCTTTCTGTCAAAACATGTCACACGGGCCCCCTGCCTCAAAAGATACCGGGCAAGAGCTTGGTTGGATTTCCCCATCCCCACAATTGCGATTTCCTTACCCTGAAAGTCCCGGACCACCTGCCCCCTCCTCTAGAGCAACCTCCAATCAAAGTTGAAAGCCAGGCGTGGCTACGGGCCCCGCCAGAGGAACATATCCCGTAGCCACACGACGCTGTGCGCAAATCATTCGAGGGTCTTCAGGACGTTCTCGAGACGGTTCAATCCTTCCTCGATTTTCGCCATCGAAGTCGCGTAGGAGAACCTTAAATTGCCCTGCGTGCCAAATGCCTTGCCGGGCACGACCGCAATCCTGGCCTCGTCCAGGAGTATGTCGGCAAGGGTTGTATCATCGGAAACCACCTTGCCGGCCAGCTTTTTTCCGATGAGGCCCGAGACGTCCGGATAGACGTAGAAAGCTCCCGGCGGGGTCAGGCATCTTATGCCGGGCATCTTATTGAGCCGCTCCACCATATAGTCGCGGCGCTTCTTGAACTCCATCCGCATTTTTTCGAGAGGTTCCTGGGGGCCTTTCAGCCCGGCCAGGGCTGCCTTCTGCGAAATCGATGTCGGGTTGGACGTGGCGTGGCTCTGAAGGTCACCCATGGCTTTAATTACGTCCTCGGGGCCGGCTGCATACCCGATTCTCCAACCGGTCATGGCGTACGCTTTGGAAACGCCGTTCACCGTAATGGTAATGGCCTTCACCTCCGGGCTCAACGCGGCAAAGGAAACGTGCTCGCCTTCATAGATTAGCTTCTCGTAAATCTCGTCGGATATCACGGCAATATTATGTTTCAGGCATACCTCGGCTATCTTCTCCAACTCCTCCCGGGTATAGATGGCACCGGTGGGGTTGGAGGGACTGTTGAGGATAAGCAGGGTAGTCCTGGGCGTTATGGCCTTTTCCAGAGCTTGGGCCGTCACTTTGAACCCCGACTCGATGCTTGTGGGAAGTATCACAGGCGTTCCTCCCGCGAGTTTCACCATTTCGGGGTAGCTGACCCAGTAAGGTGCCGGCAGAAGCACTTCGTCGCCCTCGTCGCACAGGACCATGACCGCGTTGTAGATTGAATGTTTCGCCCCGACCGAAACCAGGACCTCGGAAGGCTTGTACTCCAAACCGTTATCCTTCTTGAGTTTCTCGCAAATGGCCTCCCTCAGTTCAGGGATCCCGGACGAGGGAGTGTACTTGGTAAACCCGGCCTGTATCGATTCTATTGCGGCGTCCTTTATGTGCTGGGGAGTATCGAAGTCGGGTTCTCCGACCCCGAAGTTTATGATGTTGATGCCTTCACGCTGCAACTTCTTTGTCTTGGCGTCAAGAGCAAGGGTCGGCGATGTGCTGATCGATCTTGCGCGGCTTGATAGTCTCATCAGCCATACCTCCGTAAATGCTTTACTAGTCCTCTTTGCTGGACCCGAGAATCCAAAACACCGGATCTTTTCTTCTATAGGGAAGGCAAAAACACCTTCTCTTCTATTGTAACTCTGGCCGGGTTCACCGTAGTACAAGCATTCTCAATTGCTGCACAACGCGCTGAAAATGCCCGGCTCATGGCCCGGGTCCTTTTTCGCAAATACTATGAAGGAGAACGACGCGGCGCGGAAGAACAACTGAGGAGCAAATAAGCCCCTCGCCGGAAAAGGTGACGTCAGTGTACAATCGCAAAAACGGTGGATTTCTTCAGCTGGCCGCGTTTGTCCTGACGCTCGGTTTTTCCCTGATAACCAGCGCCCTACTCGGTCTATACCTGGGGTCTATATTGGATAGACAAAGGCCTCACAAGGTATTAACTCCCATCGGATTCTTACTGGGGCTTCTGGTTGGTTTTCACAGAGCCTGGCTTCTAATAAAAGATTTCATGAAAAGAGGATAAACTTTTGCAAGGACGATGTCTGTAGGAACGATGACCTTCAAGGCACTGGTTTCAAAACTGCGCGCTATATCGCGAGCCGATATCTCGCACAAGACTCCGGAGCTTCTTCGCCTCCGGCATCTTTTGCGCTCGGCGTCGGATCCCGTGCTTTTTACGATAGTCCTATCCCTTGTGGCCCATGCGGTATTTACCACCTTTATCTCTCCCCGCCGGGGCATCGCAGGAGGTCCAGCTGGAAATAGTTCGCCTGCCTCGCCTATCCCCGTAGCCAGGCAAATCTCTGAAACCTATCCTAATAGAACCACGGGTTCGTACGATAGCCAGAAACTCCTATCATATCTTGCGGGTCAACTTCAGCTGGCAGGGTGGCAAACCGAAATCCAGGAGTACTCCGCTACGGTAAAACTGACTTCGCCGGACCTCAAAGACTCCGTCTCATTATGTGCCGAAGGGGAGAATCTTGTGGCCTTCGGAGGTGCGACAAGCGCCGGACTTCACTCAAAACCGGGCTCAGGTACGGACAACACGGCAGTTGTCGCGATCCTGGTCCTTGCACCTTACGACGTGCTCTCCGCAGCTGCCGCCGGCACATCGACCGGCACAGGAGCTGCCGAACCCCGGTCATCGACGTTAACTCCCGCATCTGAAATTCTGTCGTCCCTGCCATCCGCTATCCTGTTGACCTCCCTGACAGGATTCCAGCCGGGAAAAAGCCAATGCATTTCGGCAGGTTTCGTATCAGGACACAATCAGGGAGGGGCGGGGACCGAAGCCGTTCTAGAAGACATCGCAACGAGGATGGGCATGGGTCTTGGCGCCGCCATCGTTATCGGGGACGTCTCATGGGGAAACGATGTCGCCCTCATCGTCCACAGGAGTACGCCGGTAACGCTAGCCAAAAATGTGGCAAAGACACTCCGAAAGTACGGCTTGCGTCTTAAGGCCGCCAGAATCGAAGGCGTGATGGCGCACTACCTCACGGACCAAGCCGCTCCCGACCAGCCAACTCCCGAAAACCTTCGCACCCTACCCGACAAAGGTTACTTTTGGGGCGAAGGTGAGATCCTCGCCAGTAGAGGAATCCCCTGCGTCACGCTTGGCTTTCCCCGGGTGGGCGTCGGTCTTTGGAGCGGGGCCACCACGGGCACCACAATCGATGCGGCTCAAGTTGAAGACAGGGCCAAGAAGGTGGCAGATGCCTTGGCAAGCCTGTATTATGCCGTCCCAACAAGCTTCGCCGAAGGAGGAAACCCGGGCCCACTTGTAGACGAAAGCATAATATTGAACATTGGAGGAAATCCAGTTTTTCTGCAAAAGAATGCCTGTGTTCTCGTAATCGCTGTTTTCTCGCTTCTCTGTTTTGTGGCCGCGTTCTCGATCAAAGAACGCCCCTCATAATCTTTTTCCGGAATGCATACCGTTTGACCCTTCAAGAGATCCTATCTACGGTAAGCTTTTCAACGCTTGTCTTTCACGGAGGCTTCAGCACCGGCCATGGTCAAATCGATCTTTTCACCCATAACCATAAATCAGATGACGCTCAGGAACAGGCTCGTGGTTCCCCCGATGGTGACCAACTACGGGACCGAAAAAGGCGAAGTAACCGACAGGCTCATCACCTACCTTGAAGCTAGGGCAAGAGGCGGATTTGGACTCATTACCCTGGAAGCCACGGCGGTCCACCCGGGTGGAAGAGGGTTTCAGAAGCAAGTGGGACTCTGGGATGATTCCCAGATACCGGGACTCGCGGATCTCGCCGCGGCTATACACCGTCACGGGGCCCGGTTGTCGGTCCAGCTTTTCCACGCCGGAAGACAGACCTATTCGGCCGTCCTCGGGACACAAAGCGTCTCCGCCTCGGCGGTCCCCTGCCCTGTGTGTAAAGAAGTACCCCGCGAACTGAACTTATCAGGTATTAAGGAAATCGTGCGTTCCTTCGCGAAAGCCGCCGAAAGGGCCAGGATCGCCGGGGCTGACGCTTTGGAAATCCACGGAGCCCACGGTTACCTGGTCAACCAATTCGTCTCCCCTTATTCAAACAGGAGAGTTGACGAATACGGCGGAAGCCTCAAGAACCGCATGCGTTTTCCCCTGGAAGTCATCGCCGAGGTCAGAAAGGCAGTAGGAGCGGATTTCCCGGTAATATACCGCATCTCCGCCAGGGAGAGGGTGCCGGGCGGGCTCACCCTTGAAGAAAACCTCGTGATAGCACGAATACTTTCCGAGGCAGGGATCGACGCGTTTCACGTCAGCACCGGAGTGTACGGGAGCATGCCTTACATTATCCCCCCGTACTCGCTTCCGGAGGGGCTCAACGTCGAAGATGCCCATGCGATAAGAGAAGCCACCGGACTTCCGGTGATCGTGGCCGGGCGGATAACCGAGGTTTTCATGGCCGAATCCATCGTTTCCACGGGAAAGGCAGACATGGTGGCAATGGGCAGGGCTTCCATAGTCGATCCCGATCTTCCGAGAAAGGCGGCGGCCGGCGCTTTCGATGACATAAGACCGTGCATATCCTGCAACCAGGGATGCATAGGAGGGCTTCTGGGTCCCGCCATGGAAATGTCGTGCCTCGTAAACCCGACCGTCGGCAAGGAAAAGGAATTTGCGGTCACACCCGCGCCCGTCAAAAAGAAGGTCATGGTCGTGGGCGCCGGACCCGCGGGTCTCGAGGCCGCCCGTATCCTGGCACAAAGAGGGCACAGCGTCGTGCTTTCGGATAAGTCAGACCGTTTTGGCGGACAGTTCAGGCTGGCCGCCTTACCGCCGGAAAAGCAACCGCTGGCAAAGCTCATAAGGTGGCAGGCAGACCAGGCGGCAAAGGCAGGGGTCACCGTCAAACTCGGAAACGAGGTAACCCGGCAGGTGGTGACCGACGCAAGACCAGATACGGTAGTGGTCGCCACAGGAGGAAAGCCCTTGATCCCCCGGATACCCGGAGCCGATGCCCCGTGGGTCGCCTCAGCGTGGGACGTCCTGGCTGGAAAGGCACCTACGGGACAGAACGTATTGATTATGGGCGGAGGTTCGGTGGGGTGCGAGACCGCAGACTACCTCCTCCACCTTGAAAAGCGCGTCACCATCGTGGAAATGCTCGGCGAACTCGCGCGTGACGTCGAATCCACCACCAGGTATTTCCTCCTGCAAAGGCTCAATAACCTCGGAGCCAACGTTGTTCTGAACGCGACCATCGTCGAGATCACAAGAGACGGCGTCATCTACGAGCGCCAGGGACAAAGACAGGAACTTCGGGGTTTCGATACGCTGGTCGCCGCGTTCGGCACCGCCCCGGAAAACTCCCTGGTAAAGGACATTTTGGGCATCGTGACGGAAGTCTACGTCATAGGCGACGCTGAAGAGCCCAGGCGGGCTATAGACGCCATACGGGACGCGGAAAAACTCGCCACACGGATATGAGGGTCTGTATATAGTTTCCCCATAAGGTGACCCGGTGCTGCCCGCACGCCTCTTCTCGTTTGACTCGATCTCTGCGTTTGACTCGATCTCTGCAATAACCCCGCGTCACGAAATGTTTGGAGAGCGCCTTTTCTCCATCCACCTGCGCCCCATGGAAAAGGCCTTTAGGTTCGCACCTATTGTTTTTTCGGGAACCAGTTTGGAGATCTCATTCTCCCACACACTTGCGGGAATCTCCAGTATCCAGGACAGGGCTCCCAGACACACCATGTTGGATGTCCGGACGTTTCCGGCCTCAAGGGCCATCGATAGGGCCGGGAGAATGTAGACCTCCCCCGCCCTCTGAAGGAAAGACTCCTCGGTCAGGTTTGGGTACTCGGCGTCTCCAGTTATCACCGAGATCGGGGCGATCTTTTCATCGCTAGAGACGACTACTCCCGATGGTTTCAAGTTCGGAAGCTCGCGGTATGCTTCCAGCAACTCAAGGCCGACGATAACGTCAACCTTTCCCGCCGGAACCGCCGGTGAAAACACTTTTTGCCCCCTGCGGACATAACTTGTCACCGTCCCTCCGCGCTGGGCCATCCCGTGGACTTCCGAGGTCTTTACGTCAAACCCCGCTTCTGCGAAAACCTGAGCAAGGACAGTGGTCGCCAGAAGCCCACCCTGGCCTCCGACACCGGCTATGGCGAAATCTTTCAGCACGTGGAATCGCCTCCCTCTCGACGTCCCTCTACCGCAGTAACGCCGTCCCCCGGCCCGGGGCATTCACCCTTTGCTCCCGCAAAAAGGGCATTTCTCGGGCAAATCTGAACGCAGAGACCGCAACCAGTACACAAGATTTCGTTTACCTTTGGCTTTCTCCCTTCCCGCTCCAGTGCAGGACAACCGGGACGCAGGCAAAGACCGCACTCTACGCACAGAGAAAGGTCGAATTTTACCGGCTGGGTTTTCTTCCTCGCCAGAAGGACGCAAGGAGCCCGGGCAATGATCACCGCCGACGGCTGGTCCAGGGCTTTTCTCAACGCCCTTTCTACGGATTTTGTATCGTAGGCGTCGACCACCTCGACATCTCTTCGTCCCACAGCCCGCGCTATTTCTTCAATCGCAACCTTCGGAGACTCTTTGTGTCTTGCATTCCAGCCCGAGGCGGGATGACCCTGGTGGCCCGTCATGGCTGTCGTGCCGTTGTCGAGTATAATCACGGGGGCATCTACCTGGTTGTACGTCATATTGATGAGCGGCGTTATCCCCGAATGCATGAACGTTGAGTCACCTATTACCGCCACCACCTTGCCGGCCTTGTCGGCGGGAAGACCCAGGCGCATCCCCTGAGCGTGACCGATGCTGGCACCCATACAGGTGGTGGTGTCGAGAGAAGAAAGTGGCGGCAGCGCCCCAAGGGTGTAACATCCGATGTCGCCGCAGGCCACAAGGCCGAGTTTCTTGATGACGTAGTATACTGCCCTGTGGGGACAACCAGGGCAGAGAACCGGAGGTCTCGCAGGCAGCGACCTTGTACCTGGGACCAGATCTGGCTCAGCAGCATTCAAAAGTCCCGCTTCTGCCACGTTTGAGGGTCCCCCGCCGGAGGCATCCCCTCTTTTCTCGCCACACCCGGGATCGGTGCATCCAAGGGACCACAACACCTTCTGTTTCACTATCCCGACGGAAAGTTCCCCGGCGCCAGGAAACACGTCTTTTCCCCTGCACGTTATGCCCATGGCGCGGATTTGCGTCTCCCAGAAGTCATCCAGTTCTTCTACCACATAGAGGCATTTAACCCTCGCGGCGAATTCCCTGATCACCTTCTCCGGCAAAGGGTACGCGAGCCCAAGTTTCAGGACCGAAGCTTCCGGGAAGGCTTCCTTCACGTACTGGTAGGAAATACCACCGGTTATGAAGCCGATGTAGTCGTCTCCCCACTCAATACGGTTAAGGCCTGCCTCATCGGAAAACTCCGCAAGCTTTTTGACGCGTTCGAGCACGGAGACTTTCCTCCGCCTGGCATTGGCAGGGAGCATGACGTATTTTGCCATATCTTTTTCGTAAGGCTTTCGCCCGACCGCTTTTTTCCCGCTTGTTGCGACCAGCGACCGCGCGTGAGATATACGCGTGGTAGACCTGATGATGACAGGCGTGTCAAATTCCTCGGAGATATCAAACGCCACCCTAGTGAAATCGTAAGCCTCTTGGGAATCCGAAGGCTCCAGGATGGGTACTTTGGCAAACTTCCCGAACCAGCGGTTGTCCTGTTCATTCTGGGAAGAGTGCATCCCAGGGTCATCGGCAGTGACGATGACCAGGCCTCCCCTGACTCCCATGTAAGTTACCGTCATAAGAGGGTCTGCCGCGACGTTGAGGCCAACGTGCTTCATGCACGCTATGGCACGGACACCGGCGATGGAAGCACCGATGACGACCTCCAAGGCCACCTTCTCGTTGGTAGACCATTCCACGTGGATGTCCGGAAACCTTGTCATAGTCTCGATAATCTCGGTACTGGGAGTACCCGGGTATCCAGCGGCCACCGTGCAACCCGCCTCGTAAGCACCAAGCGCAATGGCCTCATTTCCATAGAGGAGCCTCGGGTTTGAATCCGAGGTTCTTTTGAATGTATCCTGAGTAACCAAGAGACTGTCCCCCCTTTTGTACCGTTGGGCACTAAAGAGGATTCGGGGGGACGGTCGTTATGTCCTCCCATCTGCTTCCGCGAGCAGGCCCCATCCGCGCGTGCTGCCGACGGTCGGCGGCATAAGAAACCACCGCTGCTTCGGTCACATCGCGCTTCAGTCCCTTTATGCCGAAATACCTCACGTTTGTGCGATATATCTATTAGGGTAAAATCTCAACTCGGGAGCGAGGCCGGCAAGATGAGAGGACGCCTTGACCAAGCATTTCCATACAAAGGATTTCAAGGCGGGATCAGAGAAAATTGTAAACGGTGAACGGTATATTGACCTTTTCGTTTACGAAGAAATCGTCCGAGGAGACGCTGGAATCGCGGGTGGCGCGAGCACGCGACGGCGACCGCACGGCCAGGGAAGAACTAATCCGCGATTACGCTCCTTTTATCTTGAAAACCGCCTCCTCACTCGTGAAAAGATATGTAGCCTTCGGCAAGGACGATGAAGCCAGCATCGCGATGTCGGCGTTTAACGAGGCCATCGACGCTTACGCGAGCAAAAGGCCGGGTTTTCTAGCTTTCGCCGCCACGGTCATAAGGCGGAGGCTCGTGGACCATTTCCGGAAGGCGGTCAGACACCCGGAAATCCCATTCTCCGCGCTGGAGAACCGAGATAGCGGTAATAGCAGGGCAGTAGATATAGAGGTCCTGGATAGCTACGGTACTACTGATTGGCAGAAGGTTATAGAACGGAGAGACGAAATCGAGCGGTGGAAAGAGACGCTGGAGGAATTCGGATTGACTTTGAACAAAGTAGTCAAGATGACCCCGAAACACGAAGACGCTAGGACGCGTGCAATTGAGATCGCGAAGATAGTGGCCCGGAACCGGCACCTAAGGGACAAGCTCTTTCTGACCAAGAGACTACCGGTCGACGACATTCTCTCTTGGCTCCCCCCAGAGAACCGCGTATCTAGGAAAACAATGGACCGGCAGAGTGTGTACATAACTGCCCTCGTGATCATACTCACCGGTGAGTTTCCGAGCATCAGGGAGTTTCTTGGAATTGACGGGAGAGGTGGTGATACGTGATGCATCGCCAACGATGCCTCGTGGTGGATATTCGCGGAGATAAAGTCACGGTATTGACTCCTGACGGCCGGTTCAAGAACATGTCAAGGCAAAATCTGGACCTCTTCGTCGGCGAGGAGGTGCTTGTGGCCGAACCCGAGGCCTCCAAGGTGTTCCCCAGCCTGTTTGGAAAGCGGCTGGCTCTTGCCGCGGCGCTTTCATTGGTCATCATCATATCGTCATTTTTCAGCTACACAAGGTACCTCGAGGCAAGGCCCTCTCTCGCATACGTGACCGTGGACTTTGTCGATTCACCGGGCAGCATAGAGCTGGAAGTAAACGATAAGGGCTTGGTGAAGTCGGCGAGAAGTTTCGATGAACCCGGAGAGAAAGTCCTGTCGGCAACGGATGTTCACCTGAAGCCCGTAGAAAAAGTCGTGGCTCATGTAGTCAGGGCTTGCGGGCAAAAGGGAGTTTCGGGAGTGTTGATAGGGATAGTCCCGATTAAAGAAAGTCCGGCGGTCAATTCTCTTGAAAAGAGAGTCGCTGAAAAAGCCAGGGAGTCTCTGAAAGAACTCGAAAGAGCACGTACGCAGGAAGCCGGGACAGGTGTATCAGCTACCCTCAACACATTGCGCCTGGACCTTGACATCCGGAAGGAAGCCGAAAAACTGAATATGTCCGCAGCCAGGGCGGCTGTCTGGGCCCTTGCGAAAAAGTCGGGCCAGGGCCAGGAAAAAGAAGGCAACTCCGGGCAGGTCAATATAACGTCCGACAGCGGTCAGGGAAAACCCGGAAAAAGCGTCAGCGTGAAGTCGACGCTCCCCTCGGTGGACCTTGAAGCCCTCTTAAAAGCCCAGAGCTCCGAGAATCAGAAAAAGTACATCGAGGAAATCACCAGGGCCTGGGTGGAAGAATTCAAAGGTACGCTCGAGGAGCAGGATGAGGGAGGGCCAGAAAAACCCGGCCAGCATGAAAAACCTGAGGGCGAAAAATCTAGAGACCAGGAATCCAAAGGCGAGAGCGAATCCGGAAAACGCGGTCCCGAAGGAGGAAACCAAAAACCGGCGGACGAAAACGATAAGGGACCCCGTAATCCAGCTGGTAACCGCCGTGAAGAAAACTCCCGTACTGAGGGTCAAAAGGGCGACCGCAGTGAAGAATCCCAAAATGAGGGACCCAGGCATGGAAACCCGGGAGGAGGGCGGTGATTGCACATCTTCTGCCCCCTCTACCACTTTGGGAACCGCTATTGGGAACTATGCACGCCTGGGAGTTGAGCTTTCTCGGCAGACCATGGCTATTTGACGCTTAGATAATTGTCTTCAATATATTTGACCCACTGTTTATATATGTCTTCTTCAGATACGCCAAATACTTCCTCATATGCTGAAGGATTCCTTATTAAGTTCATAATTTTATTCATACCATAATTTTTATCGAGGAATTCTATATATGTATAAGAAAAAGCATAGAGTCCTTTGTTAGCAAATGTAATAGGATTATTTATTTTTGTATCCTGTATACTGGGAACATTTTCTAACGGATAATTTGGTTTAGTATTACCTGATAAATAACCTGCCAACCCTTCGTTCAAAAATTTTGGTGTTTTTCTATTTATCTCATAAATTATTGTATGAACGTATTCATGCACAACAGCCTGAACTACACTGATATAATCATGTACTGGCCCTGGATTTAACGGAGAGACGATAATTACTTTATCTTTTCTATTATCTCCAATATACCAGTCCGGACATACAATCCTGCCTAAATAACCATATTTTTTTGTATGAAAGATCCGGAGATCAGGATAAATATATATTTCTGTTTTTCCATTTCGGTTAAAATTCATAGCAGAGTTAATTTTCTTACATGATTTTTCTAAGATATCTGCCATATCTAATACAGCACTTTCATCCTGTTTTTCATAATAAAAAACAAAATTATCTGTTTCTTTAGATATCATTTTATTTGTCTTCAAATTGAATGTAGGTAAAAATATAATTATTGAAACGAATATTAGTACCGCGACAATGTTCAATATAATCTTTAACCTTTTTTGCATAAACATCCCTCCTGGCTTTGCCCTTAATTTTTTATCACTTTGACAGCCACTACTACAAGAGCCTGCTTTTTCTCAAACGGATTGTCTCGTCTCGTCTTAAGATAAGTCGATGTGGGAGCGTCCTTGCCCTCCTTTCTGGTGGCCACCCTCACCCACCTAGTGCTCGGCAGGATACTGGAAAAACCTGAACATGTTCGCGATGCCGGGTAATGAGCGGTTCGACTCGGTCCTCTACCTGGCGCCTTTCGATTTTCGGGCCGATTCGGCAAACAGACAAAATCTGTCCGTTCTCGTGGTAAAATAAACCGTAGATTCGAATTGAGGAGGACATCATCGAGGAGGACATCAATCTGACTACAGGAGACCGGCAGGGCCTGGCCGGCATTCCGGGTGCTTTGAGCATATCCGCAGTGCCGAGGGACTTCGTCAACATCTTGACCCGCGCTTTCTCCAACGGGGGAACTATTTCTTCTTTTGTCCAAGGCTATGAAGAACGCCCTCAGCAGCTCGAGATGGCGCTTTCAGTCTGGGACTGTCTTTCAGGTGGCGGGCATCTCTTGGTCGAAGCAGGGACAGGCGTAGGGAAATCACTGGCCTACCTGGTACCGGCCTTCCTGTGGACCCAGGCGACCCGCAAGAGAGTCATCGTATCCACGCATACGGTAAACTTACAGCAGCAACTCGTACACAAGGACCTTCCGCTTGTTGCCGCCATTTTTAAGTCCCAAGGCTTCGATACTCAGTATGCCCTGTTCAAAGGCAGAAACCACTACTTATGCCTGCGAAAGTGGACCAGGCTCTACGAAGATACTGAGCGCCAGCTTTCTCTGGTCGCAGGAAGCCTCCAGGAAAACCAAGAGGATAAGCTCATCGAGGACCTGTACGCTCTCCTCCACGAGGGAACCTGGGATGGGGACAGAGATAATCTTCCTTTCCCTGTGCCAGACTCCATTTGGACGGACATCGCTTCAGAGAGCGACCGATGCATGTCCTCACGATGTCCTTACAGAGACCAGTGTCTTTATCAGAAGCACAGGAAGCACCTGGAAAAGTGCCACATCATCGTCGTGAACCACGCCCTGTTCGTGGCACACCTTAGACTCTTACAGGAAAGTATGGGTAGAAGCAGCCTTCTGCCTGGGTTCGAGGCTGTCGTATTCGACGAGGCTCACCACCTTGAAGACGTGACACGCTCGAGTCTTGCCACTGAGGTCAGCTACTCGCAATTCAAGAGGCTGGCCGACGATACGGTGCGTTTGGCATCCACAGGATCTCTGGACAAAGCTCTAGGTAGAGACCAACTCAGGCGGATACGAGACGCCCTCGATGACAGGCTCAGGGCACTTGACGGAATCTTGAGGGCACTAGAACCTCAAGGGTTTTCCGGCCAAAGGATTCCGTCCCCATCGGCCCGCGCCAAGAGCGTCAGATCTTTATACCCTGAAAATGGGCCGCAGTATGAATGCGCAAACCGAGACAAAGCCAGGATAAGAGAAAAAGGCATCGTCGACGAGAGGTTCATCAAGTCTCTTGAAGAACTGGCCGGCCTCGTCGAGCAATGGGAGGACATGGACCTCTCCGACGAAGAGCGGTTCGAGGTAGGATCCCTGGAAAGACGTTACCTATCGCTGATAGAAAACCTCCGTAGCATAAACAACCTTGAGGGGGACGGCGACTCGTTCGTCTACTGGTCAGAAGTTCAAGAGGGTCCAAGATCCCGGGTCACATTAAAACGGTCGCCGCTGGAGATCGGGCCTTACCTTCATGAAAACCTCTGGTCAAAAGTGCCTTCAGCGGTTCTGACTTCCGCAACTTTAGCCACCGGCGGTTCCTTCGATTACATGAAACGCATCTTATCCATCGGCGAAGCCCGCGAGGTTATACTCGGTTCCCCATTCGAGTACTCCAGGCAGGCCTGCCTCTGCGTCCCGGAAGACAGCTACGGCAAAGACCCCAACGACCCGAAGTTCAATGACTACGTTGCCGAGAAAATCCTGGAAATTGTGGACATGACCTGCGGGAGGATGTTTGTGCTATTCACCTCCAAAAAAGCCCTGGAAACGGTCTCATCGAGAGTGAAAGACAAGATTGAAGAAAAAGGCTACCCCGTGCTAATCCAGGGAGAAGCGCCAAGGGAGGTGCTCCTTTCCCGGTTCAAAGAGAGCGGAAAGGCGGTCCTCTTCGGTCTCGATTCCTTTTGGGAAGGTGTCGATGTACCCGGGGATGCCCTTTCCTGCGTCGTGCTTACGCGGCTCCCTTTCCCCGTCCCTGAAGACCCTGTCATGCAGGCAAGAGAGGAACTCTGGAAATCTCAGGGACTTGTCCCCTTCACCCAGTATTCCCTGCCACAGGCCACTCTCAAACTAAAGCAAGGATTCGGGAGACTCATAAGGACGAAGACCGACAGGGGTGCCGTAGTCATACTTGACCCGAGGATCGTCACAAAGCATTACGGCAAGTCAATCCTTAAAAGCCTTCCTCCTGCGAGGTTGACGTCGGATATCGAAGAAGTGAGGAGGGCGGTGCCTCCTCCCCAGGTGCCTTCTCTTCAGTCGTTCACCCTCCGCCGGGAGTGAGAGACCTCCCAGAGAGCGCTCCATGAAGAGGACCTTCGGGAAAGCCCAGCATCCGCCCGTCCTTCGCTCCCAGGAACATCTGAATTTACAGCTTCAGCAACGACCGAGCAGTTCAGCAGTCATTACACTGGCGCGGCCAGCACCACCCCGGGGCCGTGTCATCAACGGGCTTGAACCTCGATCTCCGGGGACACACGAAATAGCTGCATGTGCAACTCTTGTTCCTGCTTCTACTCTTCACGGTACACCCGAGAAGCTGCCTCGAGTCCGGCCCCTTTCTGGAACTTTGCGCCTTCGCCGGCGAGGATATCCTCGAGAGCCGCGAGGAACCACAGGACATTGGCCTTGGTGGAATTCGTCCCCATGAGCCCGATTCGCCATATCTTGCCCTTAAAGACACCGAGGCCGGCGCCGATCTCGATATTGAACTCATCGAGGAGCCTTCTCCGAACTTTGAGGTCCTCCACGCCTTCGGGTATGAAAACCGTTGTCAGGCTGGGCAACCTGTACTCAGGCTTCACGACGAGCTTCAATCCCATGGCCTCGAGTCCTGCTATGAGCGCCTTCTGATTCTTCCTGTGACGCGCCCACCTCGCCTCGTTCCCCTCTTCTTTGACGATGCGAAGGGCTTCATTGAGGGCGTAAATCATATTCACGGGGGCCGTGTGGTGATAGAATCGCTCGGATCCCCAATACCTCTCGATCATGGAGAGGTCCAGGTACCAGCTCCGGCACCTGGTCTTGCGGTTCTTGATAAATTCGGCCATGGAGTCGTTCACGGTAACCGGCGCAAGTCCGGGCGGGCAGCTCAGACACTTCTGGGTACCCGAATAGACGAAGTCGAGGTTGAGCCTGTCTACCGGCACTTCCACCCCGCCAAGTGAGGTGACCGCGTCAACCACGATCCTCATGCCGTGTTCGTGGGCTATCCGGGCGATTTCTTCAAGGGGCTGTAGCACGCCTGTGGAGGTCTCTGCGTGCACTATGCCGATAATCTTTGCGTCAGAGTTGGCTTTCACCGCCTTTTCGACTTGGGCCGGATCTACGGGTTCGCCCCAGGGAGCGTCGACCCGGACCACGGTAGCCCCGGCTCTTTCGGCGACATCCACCATGCGCTCCCCGAAAACTCCGGCAACGCAGATGATGGCCTTGTCACCTGGTTCCACCGAGTTTACGAGGGCAGTCTCCATACCCGCAGAACCCGTCCCCGAGATGGGTATCGTCAGACGGTTTTTGGTGTTGAAGACGTACCTGAGAAGTTCGGTTGTCTCATCCATTATCGCCACGAAATCAGGGTCGAGGTGACCCAAGGTTGGTTCGGAAAGAGCCCTCAGCACCCGAGGGTCCGAGTTACTGGGTCCGGGCCCCAGGAGGAGCTTGGCTTTAGGATTCCTCTCTCTCATTGAAACTCGTCTCCTTTCTGTCTACTTTCCGTTTTCCCGTTACCGACTTTCATTCTCTAGCCCTGCACCTCCTATCCCGCCCGCTACCCCATTCCATCCGAGCCGGGAAGAAATTTCGGTGCAGCAAGCTTTGATTTTTGCCCTGACCGCGTCTATTCTCTTTCGGGTGAGCCTGAAGGCAGGACCCGAGATACTCACGGCAGCTACGATGTATCCGGAATAGTCCCTCACGGGTGCCGCGACGCACACCACTCCTTCCTCCCGCTCACCTTCATCCAGCGCGTAACCGGAAATCCGTACCCGAGTCACCTGCTCAAGCAGCGCTTCTACATCAGCCACGGTCTTGGCCGTGAATCGTTCAAGGCAGACTCCGCGGTAACGTTCCCGGATGACGTCATCGGGCAACCCTGAGAGAAGCACTTTGCCTACTCCGGTGCAGTGAGCGGGGACTCTAGCGCCAGGGACGGTGAATGTCCGCATCATCCTCGAGGATTCAGCGCAGGCGATGTACACTACGTCGGTAGCATCCAAGACAGCAAGGTTGGCGCTTTCTCCCGTCTCGTCCCGCAGACGCTCGAGGTAGGGCATGCTGAGTTTCACGAGACCCATGTTTCTCTCAGCCTTCTTACCGATTTCGAACGCCTTAAGGCCCAGGCCGTACAGCTTGCCGTCCCTCTTTAACAGGAGAGTCTCGGTTAACGTGTCGAGAAGCCTCTTTGTCGTGGATACGGGTAAACCTACTTTCGAAGATATTTCCGTGAGACTCAAAGGCCGTTCCGCCTCGGCCACCACCAAAAGGATATCTACCGCTTTCCTCACAGAGTGTATGGTCAACCGACCCATCCCTCCTCCAGGATGTGGATGAGGTCTTTTATGCAGGAAGCAGCCGCCCCCGTCACGTCCGAAGCTCCACCCGAGACTATGACGTCGCCCATCTCCCTGGATGAGAATTTGACCGCTTTGGAGGTACCCGGGAGAACCCCGAATGGATGCCCTTTCGGCACGGCTTGCGGGCGCACGGAAAGCTCGACCAGGCCGCTCTTCTCGCCTGCGTTGGGCGGGTCACCTGTGCCGCACGGACGATCTGAAGGATTCGGACTTCCCGGATTGGGCCAATCGCATTGAGTTGACCGGCTGCTCTTTCGGGGGGCGCAAGTCCGTCGCGCCGTCGCCACGAGTCTCACGGGTGTCCCGGCCGCATAAAGAGCCTGTACTTCGCGCCCGTCAAGACCTGTGATTCCTTCCCTTTCAATGTCCGAAAGCCCGAAATCGGTCCCCCACACGGTGTTGGCTATGATGAGGAGTTTTGCTGCCGAATCGTAACCTTCGACGTCAAGGGTAGGATTGGCTTCGGCAATCCCCATTTCCTGAGCCTTTCGCAAGGCTTCTTCGTAAGGTTCGCCCTGGCTCATGCGGTTAAGGATGTAGTTTGTGGTGCCGTTCAAGACCCCTTCGATTTCGTAAATATCCGCCCCTGCCATGGAGTATATGGCCGTATCGACGGTGGGAAGTGCCGCGGCCACTGCCCCGCTATATCTCAATCCGACGCCCTTTTGCCGGGCAAGGGATAAAAGGTTCCTAAAGGCGACCACGAGGGGACCCTTGGAAAGCGTGATCACCGAAAACCCGTGGGAGATGGCTTTCGTAATGTGCGAGAGCCCGGGTTCTCCGGTCCAGATGTCCGTGGGAGTGGCCTCCACCACCACACCTCTCATGGACCGCCCGATCTCGTCGAGCACGGACTCGTAGTCGCCGGATCCGAGAATTACGCCTTTGAGTGAGCCAGTCTTGCCCCCGGATCCCGTCCTCCTCGCTCCGAGCCAGTCGAATACGTCGCGCGGCACAAGTCCCTCTTTCGAGAAAAGGACAGCATCTTTAGTCACAACAGCGGTAAGGACTGGATGAACACCGGTCAGTTTACGGATGAGCTCGCTTTTCTCATCCAGGAGCTCTATGAACTTCCTCCCTACCCGGCCCGCGCCGTTGAGCACGATGGCTACCCGCGTCGTCCCGTGCATATCTCCAACCACTTTCGACCGCAAGACTTCTAGTGTTAGGCCACCGTCTTAACTCCGAGTTTCTCGAGGGCCGACCTTATTTCCGCCTTCTCCTGCTCTCCTATGGGAAGTATGGGACGGCGCGGCAAGCCGCCGAAGTATCCCACCATGTCAAGAGCCGCCTTTAACCCAGCCACACCGTACTTGGAGGTCACGAGGGCGTTCAGCGCCAGTATATCCTTTTGAATGACCCGCGCTTCCTCAATCTTACCCTCGTTGACGAGGTCATATATCTTCACGCAGAGGTCCGGGGCGACGTTGGCCGCGGCAAGAGTCCCTCCTTTTGCTCCCATCACGAGAGCCGGTAGGAGAAAACTGGCCGATCCCGCGAAAACGGAAAAATCCGGAGGCACGTCTCTTATGATCTCGGAAATCTGCACGATGTTCCCGCTTGAGTCCTTTATCCCTTTGATCTTCGGATGGGAAGAGAGCCTTTTCACAAGAGGCGGCGTCATGTTAAGTCCCGTATTCCCGGGCATGTTGTAGAGGAGCACCGGGATCGGGGAGTTATCGGCCACGTCCCGGTAGTACTGCTCAAGAGCCGGATCTTTCATATTCGCCTTGAAGTAGTGGGGTGTGATGACGAGAGCGGCATCTACACCGACATCTGCTGCCTTTTTGGTGAGGCGGATGGTTGCCCTCGTGCTTTCGCAGCCCGTTCCCGCTATCACCAGTTTATCTTCAGGAAAGTGTTTCCGGGCAAACGCCCAAAGTTCAATTTTCTCTTCTTCATCCAAAAAGGGCTGTTCACCGTTGGAGCCCAAGACGACGATCCCGGAAAGACCCGTTTCTCCCCACTTCCCGAGGTTCTCCTCGAGCTTATCGTAGGCGATTTCTTCATCGACGAACGGCGTTGGGATTGGAGCAAAGATGCCTTTGAGGCTACTCACACATACCCGCTCCTTCCTTAATGAAATGATGATTACACGTCACCGCGGCCTTGAAAGGCAGGGCACCTGCCCTGGCACGGCATTTTCACATCGTGGAAATGCTGTCCACAATGTGCTACCTACAAGTTATTCGACACCTTACTGCTAAATCCTCCAGCTCCGTAAGCCCCGGCGCCGATTCGCGGCGTGGTATCACTCTGCCCCCGGCCCTCCAGGCCACATTTCGTGACCCAAACGGAGAAGGAGGAGAGGCCCTTGGTGACCGCAAATATAAGGGCGATACTGTATCGTGGAAAGGAGAGGTTAAAAAAGATGAAGCTTGAGATTTCCCGGGAGGAATATGCAAGACGTACGAACGCCGTCCTGGATTCCATGAAAGAAAAAGACCTCGATGCGTTCATCTTCTGGAACTCGACCAGCATTTTCTATCTCACAGGATTCGCTTTCATCCCCACAGAAAGGCCCATGTGCCTTGTCCTCACAAAAGACGGCCAGAAAATCATGTTCGTCCCGAGGCTCGAAGTAGAACACGCTCAAGAGACCCCGGAGGTCCACGAGGTGTGGCATTATCCTGAATATCCAGGAGAGAAACACCCCATGAACGTGCTGGCAGGGCTTTTGTCAGAGCGCGGCCTGGGCGGCGGAAATCTGGGGGCCGATGCCGATGGTTATGGCTCTAGCCAGGGATACCGGGGCCCAAAGTTATCGGAAGTGCTGCCCTCAGCCAAAGTCGTAGTGCTGAGAGACCTCGTCGAGAAACTGAGGATGATAAAGTCCCAAGAAGAGATAGCCCTCATCCGCGAGAGCGCAAAGTGGGGCAACCTTGCTCACGCTCTCCTGCAGGAATATTCCAAACCAGGACGTACGGAGAACGAGATATCCATGAGGGCATCACTAGAGGCCACGATGATGATGATAAAGACGCTGGGGAAGTCATATAACCCACTCTCTGCTGGAAGGGCGGGAGCGAGCGCGGGCTTCAGGGGCCAGATAGGGCCCAACTCGGCGCTTCCCCACGCCATCACCATAAACGCGGTCCTCAAACCCGGTGATGTCCTTGTGACAGGTGCAGGAGCCTCGGTGGCCGGGTACGGCAGCGAGCTGGAGAGGACGATGTTCGTCGGTGAACCAGACTCGAAGAAGCGTCGTTTCTTCCAGCTCATGAAAGAAGTCCAGGAAGTCGCCTTCGAGAACATTCGACCAGGACGCAAGTGTTCCGAGGTGGATGCGGCAGTGAGGGCATTTTACGACAGGCATAACTTGTGGGAATACTGGAGGCACCATACGGGCCACGCCCTTGGACTTTTGGGTCACGAAGCTCCATTCTTCGACATAGGAGACGATACCGTAATACAGCCCGGGATGGTGTTCAGCGTGGAACCCGGTCTCTACGTCCCCGGGCTCGGCGGCTTCAGGCATTCGGATACGGTCGTCGTGACTGAAACCGGGATTGACTTCATCACGTACTACCCGAGGGAACTGGAGAACCTCATCTGCGGTTGACGCAATCCATGAGAAATCGGGGGGCGATCTCGCCCCCCGCGCTCGCGAAACCTATTCATTTCATTTACCATAGATTTTGCCCGCTGGTTCACCGGCCAATCTTCCGGCCGCCAACGCTAGCACTCGCTGTACCCGCACGCCAGGCATTTCAGGCACCCTTCGATGTGGACGAGATTCCAGGTTCCGCACGACGGACACAGGCTGAATCTCTTCCCAGGGAATAATGGAAGTTCGTCCTGGACAGGCCTCGTTTCCTCTCGAGGAGCATCTTCTTTCCCTTCCATGTGATTGATGTACTCGTCTATAAACTGGCCGATCGCATCAGGGACGGACCTCACCCGGTTGGGTCCGAAACCTATGCTTCTCGACCCACCTATCCCCATCAACTGGTCGGCGATTTCCCGCGGGTCGATGCCAGACCTGAGAGCTATTGAAACGAGTCTCGCGATAGCTTCAGTGAAGGCCGATACGTCGCTCCCAGCTTTACCGATCTGCGCGAAAAGTTCCACCGGATGCCCGTCAAGAGTGTTGAGCGTGAGGAACAGCTTGCCTACCGGCGTTTGCTTGGCAGTCGTGAACCCATCCAGCGTGGTGGGCCGCTCAATGGGCCTGATCTTGCCCCATACCCCGTTTACCCTGGCTTTATGGCCGTGCCTCGTGCCTTCCAAATCCGCGGAGCAACCCGTTTCCTGGGAGGCCGGTTCTGCCCCATCCGCCTTCTTCCCATCGGCGCCGACAGTTAGGACCTGCTCTTCCCTACTGCCGTCCCGGTACACAGTAACTCCCTTGCATCCTAACTTGTAGGCGAGGAGGAAAACCTCCCTGACGTCTTCCCTCGTAGCTTCTCTCGGGAAATTCACGGTCTTTGAGACCGCGTTGTGGGTATATTTCTGGAACGCTGCCTGCATCCTGACGTGCCACTCAGGGGCGATCTCGTGAGCGGTCACGAACACCCGCCTCACCTTTTCGGGCACCTCGATAAGGTCGTGGAGCGTGCCCTGGGATGCGATTTTCTCCATAAGCTCCTCTGAATAGAAATCCAGCGCCCGGGCAACCTTCTCGAATCTCGGGTTCACTTCGATCAGGGATTTCTTGTCAAGGACGTGTCTTGTAAAAGCTATGCTGAACAACGGTTCAATCCCCGACGAAGCCCCGCAGATGATGCTGATGGTCCCCGTGGGAGCAATAGTCGTCGTGGTGGCGTTGCGTAGGATAAGGCCTTTCTCTGGATAGATGCTGTCCTGGTAGTTGGGGAACGGCCCCCGCACCTCGGCCAGTTCGGACGAGGCTTTGACGGACTCGCCTTCGATGAAGGCCATGACTTTCTCGGCCAGTTCCAGCGCTTCTTCCGAGTTGTATGGCACGCCGAGATCGATGAGCATATCGGCCCAGCCCATTATACCCAGTCCGATCTTGCGGTTACCGTGGGCCATCTTGTCGATCTCCGGAAGGGGATACTTGTTGGCATCAATGAGGTTATCCAGGAAATGCACTCCGGTTCTAACAGCATCTCTAAGACCGTCCCAATCAATTAGATCTTCTGGTTTAACTTCTTCTATGCTTGCGTTTCCCCAGACAGGTTTAGTAAAGGCTCCCAAGTTCACGGAGCCGAGGCAGCAAGCCTCATATGGTAGGAGAGGTTGTTCGCCGCACGGGTTGGTGCTTTCGATTTCGCCCAGTTTCGGAGTGGGGTTGTCCCTATTGAGGCGATCAAGGAAGATGATGCCGGGCTCTCCGTTCCTCCACGCCTGGTCGACTATTTTCTCGAACACCTCACGGGCATTGAGTTTTCCCGTCACCTGACCGTTACGCGGGTTAACGAGTTCATACTCGTCTCCCGCCTCTACCGCTTTCATGAACTTCTCGGTGATCCCAACTGATATGTTGAAGTTCGTCAGCTCTTTCGTGTCCGTTTTGCAGGTTATGAATTCGAGGATATCGGGGTGGTCAACCCTGAGAATACCCATGTTGGCTCCCCGCCTTACCCCGCCCTGCTTTACGGCTTCCGTGGCGGCGTTGAAGACTTTCATGAAAGAGACCGGTCCGGAAGCGACACCGCCCGTGGTGCGCACCACGTCATTCTTAGGTCTCAATCTGCTGAAACTGAAGCCCGTACCCCCACCGGACTGGTGGATGAGCGCTGCGTGCTTCAATGAATCGAATATGCTGACCATCGAATCGTCTACCGGCAGCACAAAACAGGCCGATAGCTGCTGAAGCTCGCGCCCGGCGTTTATCAAGGCCGGTGAATTCGGCAGGAATTTTTTCTGCATCATGAGGTCGTAAAACCTCGTTGCGGTCTCTGAAAGGAAATCCAGGTTCGATTCGACGATCTCTTTCATTTCTTCCCACGTGACTTTCATCATGCCCTTTGATGAAAGCCTGTCAAACGCCATCTTAAGAGTAGCCCGGTCCCAATCCGTGAGCTCGAACTTCCCCGGAGGTACAGAAGAACCAGACCGATTTTCTCTCTGGGGGGCACTTTTACGGGAACCTTCGAGCGTATGGACCTTCTTCTCGCTGCCCATCCCGGGATGCCTGTAAGCCCGTGGATCGTAAAGCACGTCCATGAGAGCGATATTCTTGGCCACCCGCCAGAACATCTCCTCGGGGGTTTCGACGACTTTTCCGGACTCGTCCTTTCTCAGATACCGCTTTTCGAGGACAGCAATGGCGTTGTCGGTGAAGTTTGTCCGAGACGTGGGTGTGCTTTCAGACATCATGTTTCCTCCTGCTCTTTTTCTCTCTGATTTGAGCCTGGCTCAAGACCCGACTTTCGGACTGTTCCGGAGCCAGCCTTTCATCTTACTGCGCGGCCTTTTTCGGCCAGGATCCGCTCCACTTCCTCGCGAAATCCGTCCAGGTCACGGAACTCCCGGTACACCGAAGCAAACCTCACGTAGGCTACGTCATCGATCTGCTTCAGTTTCTCCATGACTAGTTCTCCGATCTCCTTCGAGGTGACTTCGCCCTTGCCGGTTTCCCTCAACTCCCTTTCTACCTCAAAAGACGCTCTCTCGAGAATTTCGAGAGGTATAGGTCTTTTCTCGCACGCCTTGAGCATTCCCGACAAGATTTTCTGCCTGGAGAACGACTCCCTGCTGCCGTCCTTCTTCACCACCAAAAGCGGACTTTCTTCGACACGTTCGTAAGTGGTGAAACGCCTGCCGCACCTGGGACATTCCCGTCTCCTGCGGATAGCAGACATCTCGTCGGTGGCCCGCGATTCAAGGACCCGGGAGTCAAGGTAACCACAAAAAGGACATTTCATAAAAGGTTTCCCCTTCAGAAATCAGAGTTCCGAAAGACCGCAAGACGCTCCTGGGGTGTTACCGCCCATTGTATACGGAATCTACCCCGGCGAACCCAATACCCGTACGGCGACTCCGGGCGGCCGCATACTCACCGCCCGGAAGCCATCCCGTACATTTGTTGGCACCATATGTAGGCCCTTCGCGTCTATTCTACGCTAGATCTGTTTTCTCCTTGTGGATTTCTCGCGGGCTTTAGAAATAAACTTGGCGTGGTTCACGAGATGCCTTTCGTGGGTCCCTTCTCCAACTTTGTCCACTCCGTCGTTGGCTTCAACCTTAAAAACGAGTCTTCTCCCGTCGATTTCCGCGAGGATAGCTCGAGCGGTGACCTCGAAACCAGGAGGGGTAGGCGCAAGATGGCGGATATTGACAAGAGAGCCTACCGTGGTCTCTCCTTCTTCGAGGTATGGTTTTAAGGCATTTACCGCGGCTTCTTCCATAAGAAGGACCAGGTTCGGCGTGGAAAATACCTCTACGGCTCCGCTGCCCATTTTCGAAGCCAGCGTGTCCTCAGTGACTTTTATCCTCGCCTCTCCGGCGACACCCGGTGAAATAGGTTTCATTCGCGTTAACCCGGGCAGTTGCACCCGGGCACGACACCTCCGTGTTTTCTAATTGTTCAAAGCCGGACCAGCGGTGTTTCGCGGTAGCCGGCTCATCACGATGCCGGTACGAGATGCCGGTAACCCCATTGCAAGACCATTACCCGTTCAATACGTAATTTAGGTGCACTCTGGCGTTCACCGACTGAATCACGGGACAGAACTCTTCGGTTAATTTAAGGTACTCCTCGAGCTTGGCCGGAGCCAGCCCCTCGCACCGGATGTCATATTTCACGTAAATATCGGTGAACCTGCGGGGTCGCTCTTCTCCTCTCAAGCCCTCTACCGTCATGTCCAGCTTTGAGATCTGATATCCGTCCCTTTTGAGGAGCGCGCTAAGGGTCGCTGCGCTGCAGCCCGCGACCGCCATGAGCAAGAGGTCTGTCGCTCTCGGACCACCACCGCCGATTTTCACCTGCGCCCCTTGATTGTCGGAACAAAGGATGCTCCCATCGTTCAAACTCGCCGTGATCTTCTGGACGTTGTCTGCCATAAGATTGCTTTGCCCTCCTCCGGTTTCCCTAGTACACTTCTCTAACATCCCATATCCCATATAGTACAGCATGTTTTCATGCTTCCTCTCTCGAAAATCATAATACTTGCGGTATACAATTGAAAGGGTACGGGAAGTCCTTCTGCAACTAACGGTTCGTCTGGACGGTGGCTCATTGAAAAGCATGGGGAAACACGATACCTATTCAAGGTTTGTTACGTCTGAAATGCTGAGGCAGACTCTTGCTGACGAGGGTTTCATTCAGAGCCTCCCGAGGATACCTCGGGAGTTCTTCGCAAGAAACGCCCTCGATGTTGCGCCTGACCTTTTGGGGTTGATCCTCGCGCACAAGACACCTGAAGGTACAACCGCAGGTCTTATCACCGAAGTAGAGGCCTACGCGGGCCCCGAAGATAGGGCCTGCCACGCGTACGGCTGGCGGAGGACAAGGCGAAACGAAGTCATGTATGGCCCTCCGGGTTTCGCGTACGTGTATTTCACCTACGGGATGTATTACTGCTTCAATGTAGTCGTTGCATCGGAAGGAATGCCACACGCGGTGCTCGTTCGCTCTTTAGAGCCCGTTTTTGGCATGGACCTTATGCTGAAGCGGCGGAAAGGAAGGCTACCGTTGACAGAGGGCCCCGGCAGGATGTGTCAGGCCATGGGAATAGGTAGAGAGCAGAACGGAAAAGACCTTTTGGGCGAAGAACTTTTCATCGCTCGTCCTCCGAAAGAACTCGACATCTCGTTTGAGATACTCACGACGCCGCGCATCGGCATTGACTATGCCGGTGAAGCCAGAGAATACCCGTGGCGGTTCGTAGCCCGGTTACGGGGCCCGCGAGCGCAATCCGAGAGCGCGGAAGACCCCCAGCTGCCGCCGGTAGAAGTGAATTAGGGTTCAAAGCACAACTACATTGCACTCGATCCCGACCTTTCTCGCAAGCCTCTCCTCTCTTCCGTGACAAGAGAAAAGGAGGATCTGATGCCGGGATGAAAGGGCCGAAAGAATTTCCAGGACCCCTTCCAATCTCTTGTCGTCGTACTGGACAAAAGGATCGTCCAGGAAGAACGGAAATTCTGTTTTCTTGGTGATTATCTCCGCCACCGCCACTCTCAGGGCAAAATAACACTGATCTACCGTTCCGCCCGAAAGAAACCCAATGTGCGTCTGCTTCTGGGTGTCGGGGTGGATCACGCTCATCTCGAGGTCCGGCGAGACCCTGACATCCACGTATTTCCCTCGAGTGATCGTGGACAGTATTTCTCCGACACGCCGGTTCAACGCCGGGGCAAATTCCCTCCGGATGTTCTTTGAGAGAGTTTCCAGGGTTGACGTGGCCAGCTCCAGTGCGTCTCTATCCTCGGAAAGCTCCCTTTCCATTTCCCGCTGCCTTGAAAGTTCCTCCTCTATCTCAGCGGAAGACCTGCCTTCAGCCGACCTCAAACTTATGGCGTTCTCCAGCGAGAGGATTTTGGCCTTGATATCACCTATCCTGGCTTTAAGCCGGTCCAGAGAGTCCCTCCGGGACTCGTAATCTTTTTCTGAGATAACCGCATCCCGATATCCTGAATCCAAAACACCGGCTAGAGCCTGGCCATCGATCTCAGGAGAAATCCTCTCTATCTCGGCCTGGATATCGTCGAGATCTCTACCCGACAAAAGTGAACCCAGCCTGGCTTCGAGTTCAGAGAGCTCTCGGGATATTTCCTCGTACCTCTTGTGGGCGGATATCTTCTCAGCCAGTCCATTCTCGTCCCTCACACATGCCTCGGCAAAAAGGGCCGCCTGCCTTTGGAGACAGGCTGATTTCTGGGAATTGAGTTTCAAGAGCAGATTTTCCATTTCTTTCATCCGCTCGTCCAGGACCCTCAGCTCGTTCTTTGCCGAGCGTAGTTCAGAGACTTTCTGCTTTAAGGATTCGACGGCTGCCTCAGTCACGGGTTCACCCGGAAGAAGACATCCTGAACCTCTCAACGCGTTGACTAGTTCTTTCTCGACCGAAGAAAACTCCTCAGATGTCTCGAACCAGGACCTGTGCGCAAATTCGTATTTATCCCGGGCGGATTTCAGCCGTTCCTGGTACGAGAGGACTTCCCTGACAGTTGCCCGGAGCTCCTCTACGGACCTGGCCCCCTGAACCGCCAGGAATTCAGACAGGACCTTCCGGGCGTTTTCCACCCTCTGGATCTGTTCGGACATTTCAGATTCCTTTTGAGCGAGGATCTTTTCGTTCTCGGACCGGACCTTTGCGACTTTCCTCTGGCGGAATACGCCAGTCCCGAAAACCACCAGGGAAATCCCGAAAACCGCAATGCTCAAGGGCATCCCCATCACTGTCAGTAGGATCGCTATTCCCAGGATCCCCAGGGCGAGACCGTAAAGCCACGAAGACGCACCGGATACGTTGACGGAAGCCACGGCTGCTCTGGCTTTCTCCACTTCAACCTGGAGTCGGTCTTTCTCCTTTTCGGCAAGGGTGATGATTTCCCTGTATTCCTCGGCCTTCTTGATGAGGTCCTCGTCTGCCTGCCTGTTGTGTAACCCTTTCGCTTTACCTTCTTCCTCAATCAGCCGGAGCTCTTTTCTCGCCTCGTTCGCCAGCCTCTCACCCCTTGAAGCGCTGGCCTTGGCCGCAAGGTAGCGAGAATGAAGGGAAGCGACCTGTGACTCGTCGAGGCCCGTGGCTTCCACCGCGGAGAGAGCCTTCAGCCTTTCAAGAACTCCTTCCCTCTTCTCGAAAATTCTTTTTATCTCTGCTTTCGTCTCGTCAATCCTCTTGTTGATGGAGTTGAGTTCGCCCGCAAGCTCGCGGAAAGTCTCCTCGCAGCCCTGAGGCAGGTCCTTGGCCCACTCAAACCCCGTGATTTCCCGGCCCAATTCAGAAATCCGTGCCCTGAGATTTTTCGCCTGAGTAAGGACGTTCTGCAAAATGGCATATCTTACGGTTACAAGAGCCTTTTCCTCGCTTCGCGCCTTGTCCTCCAGTTTTTTTCTCTCGTCTGAAAGAGCTGAAACTTCGAGAAGCCATTCCCTCACCTGCGCTTCCCTTTCGCGGGCTTCTCCGAGCTCTTTTTCTAGCTCGCTGATCCTTTCATACACCATGTCGAGCCGTCCTCGAGTGCTCCTGGGAGTCTTGATCTTGCTCCTCTCCACGTTCAACGCCGAAAGAGCTTTGGCCAGAGAAAGATCCTCGGATCCGCCCTGGAGGACGCTTTCAAGTTTTCCCTGGATCTCGACGGCAAGGTCGGGTTCCTGGGCGCTTCCTAACTGGCCGATCCAGATGGTATTCTTGAACTCCCTTGCCGACAGTCCCAGGTGTCTCTGGGCGAAGTCATACTCTCTTCTCGTATCTTGGGAAAAGCTCCCGGTAATGTCCTCACCAGTGGAATCATCGTAAATCTTGACGAAATCAGGGTCGAACCACCTTTCCACCCTGTAAGTCCTTCCCTCGTCCTCGTAAACCATGACACCCCGGTACTCTTTGCCTTGCCAGGGCCTGTACCTCTCATATTCCGGGGTCCTCGATATCCTGGTCTTTCCTTCCTTCTTGAATCCATACAGCATACCGAGGATAAACGCACCCAGGGTGGATTTGCCCTTTTCGTTGTCGCCCAGCACGATATTGAGGCCATCTGTAAAATTAATTGGCCGATCCATGTGGAATTTCCCGAAGGCAACAGGCAAAAGGCTTTTGATCTTCAATCAGATCGACTCCTTCTCAGAAGGACTTCCCCGTGTCTTAGAGCGTCGAGGCCGTAATATATGGCTAGTTCTGCCACCCGAGCACCCTTTTCGTCTCCTGCCCGCACAGCTTGCGCTTTCATATCCAAAAGATGCCTCACGAACCTAGCTTCGAGGCTCTGGTTTCCCGGGTCTTTGAGTGCCTCCAGGTCATAGTCCGGCAGGTAATCAGGGATGAGCTTTACGAAGAAGAACTCGGGGGAAATCTCACGTTCAAGCGCCGAAAGGTCCAGCTCGAGTTCAGGGTCAATTCTGCCTTTCAGGGTCACTGCCCAGAGATCCTGAGCCCTTTCGCCTTGGGCTCCCAGAGAAAGCACCGCCTTTTTGACCTGTTCATAAGTTTCAAGGCCGGTGATATCGACTTCCGCAACCCGCATCTTTCGCTTGGCGATAGGGATGAATTCCGCCTTGGACCTTCGGGGTGAACCTCCCCCTCCATTGGAGCTGCCTTCCACGGTGATTAGGTATACCCCTCTCTGGCCCCTGTCTCCGAAATCCAGGGGTTCGGGACATCCCGGATACACCACCCTGGTCCGTCCCACCTGAAAATCCATGGGGGCGTGAATATGCCCGAGGGCCACGTAGTCAACCTGTGTTTCTCTGAGGTCCTCCAGGAGTATTGGGAGGTATTCAGAACTTTGCCTCGGATTTTCCACCGGGGAATCCGCTTTTCCGGCCAAGACTCCATAGCCGCCTTTACTGGCAGCCTCCTCTTGTCCGGCAGAAATCTCGTTCCCCGCAAGAAGGTCTCCATGTATGAGAAGGATACTGAACAAATCCTGACGGGGACAACGAAATCTCCGCACAACCCTTTCTCTCTCAGAAAACCCGGTCCACCCGTAGCCGTATACAGCCACACCCATGTCCTCAAGGACCGCCTCGCCGAATCCTGACTCGGTGAACACGGTGACGTTTTCCGGCCACCTGATGCTCCTGTACAGGGAATCTCTCAATGCGGGGTCATGGTTTCCCGGAGATATGAAGACCCGCGTTTTCGGAATAGACGCAAAAAGAAGAGCGGCTTCTTTCACCCAGGACGGACGCGTGTACAGATGCTCGAAAAGGTCACCGGCGATAAGGAGGATGTTAGCCTCTTCCTGTTTGACCAGGTCGATGATTGTGTGAAGGCTGGTCTCCACTTCCCTGCGCCGGATAGACGCCTTTTCCTTGTCCAGTTCCCTGGATGAGGGTCTCCCGGCGTGAAGGTCGGCTGCATGCACTATTTTCAGCATGGTTTCCCCCGGCTCTCGTGTTCTCGGTCATCTACGATCTGTAGCTATGCTGCAATTCTGGAAAGGTCACAAGGTTTTCTTGATAGATTTTAGCACAGGGAAATACATGCCTGTCATGGGAAAACCGGTCCTCTCCCCGCCAAGAGTTAGAGATCCTCAAGAAGGCCGTAATTCGTCTAGATTTTGGATGAGGCAACTCGCGAAGGAACCCGCAAGGTTGAGGGCGTAGCTTCAAATGGTGTATACTATGTATAAACCGAAGAACAGAGGGAGTAGTTATCAATGCAAGCGCGTGTACGTAAGTGGGGAAACAGTCTGGGAATACGTATTCCCAGGCTACTGGCTCAGAAAGCTGGTCTCACCGAAGGCGTAGAAGTTGACTTTCAAGTGCATGATAATGCAATCATCATTAGCCCCAAACGTTATACTCTAGAATCGCTCTTGGCCCGGGTCACACCTGAAAACTTGCATGAAGAAGTAAATACTGGACAGCCGACGGGGCGTGAAGCATGGTAGACGAAGTGAAAGATTATGTTCCTGACCGCGGCGATGTTGTATGGCTTCAGTTTGAGCCACAAGCCGGTACCTGAGGTTATAATACCGCCGCTTCCACGGGCAGGGGAGAGATACCATGATATCGACCAGGGCAGTTGGAGGCGCTGACCGCCGCAAGGTCTGCCGCTGTGGGCGGATATTGGGTTAAGTAGGCAGGCCACCTGCGTCTCGTTCCTCACCGATGGGGGATTCCATCGAAAGGTC
This sequence comes from Candidatus Fermentithermobacillus carboniphilus, assembly GCA_018208355.1. GTDB lineage: Bacteria > Bacillota > Sulfobacillia > Fermentithermobacillales > Fermentithermobacillaceae > Fermentithermobacillus > Fermentithermobacillus carboniphilus. The sequence goes on from CP062796.1 coordinate 667,751, forward strand.
TTCCCACTTTCCGCACTTGGAGCCCCACCTCGCCACGGGTTCCCGGTCGATCAGTATCTCCTGGACCTCGCATGAGTTGGCGCAGTCGTCGCAGACGAAGCCCCGCGTTCTCGCACTGAAGGTAGCGATCTTATTCACGCCCCGGAACGCGGTCTTGCCGCCAGTCTCCATGTACTTTTCCCTCGCCAAAAGAGCAGCACCCCACGCTCCCATTACCTTGAAGTGGGGCGGTACCGTGATCTCGACCCCGAGTTTTTTCTCAAGGGCCCTTAACATGCCGACGTTGGCGGCGACTCCTCCTTGGAATAGGACCCTTGGCCTTATAGGCTGCCCGCGGGCGACGTTTGTGACGTAATTTGTGGCAAGGGCCATACAAAGCCCCGCTATGAGGTCTTCCTTTCTGTAGCCCATCTGCTGCTTGTGTATGAGATCCGACTCTGCAAAGACACCGCAACGACCGGCGATCCTCGCAGGCGAGTCAGAGCGAAGAGCCCAATCGCCGAATTCCTCGATGGGGATACCGAGTCTGGACGCCTGGTGATCGAGGAAAGAACCTGTTCCGGCGGCGCAGACTGTGTTCATGTTGAACCCCACCGGGTACCCGTCTCTGAAGAAAATTATCTTTGAATCCTGCCCGCCTATATCTATGACGGTGCCCACGTCGGGGAAAAGAAAAGAAGCAGCCTTAGCATGACTGGAAATCTCGTTCTTTACCGTATCTGCCCCTATGAGAACCCTGGCCAGCTCCCGGCCTGACCCGGTGGCTCCAACCATCCGTATGGAGTCGACAAAGCCGCAAGACTGAAGGTGTCTGAAACCTTCCTGTAAAGCTCCTATCGGGCCGCCTTGGTTACGAATGTAATCCTCGAAGATGATGTCGCCATCTTCTCCTATGAGCACGATCTTGGTCGTAACGCTCCCCACGTCGATACCCAAGAACCTGTTCTCGAGCCGGGCCAAAGGCCTCTTGCTCCCGTAGAGCTCACGGTCCCCGCTATTATGGACCCGTTCTTTTGTCCCTTTAATAGCCGTATCCTCGTTCATGCCGTTTCGCCTTTTCTTTTCTCCTTCCCGCCAGAAGATCGCAGAAAGCCTCCAGCCGCGTTGTCAACCCCGCCACGCCCGTCTGCTCGGAGATCATCAGTGAGAGGACCGGCAGCTGGAGGTCCCTCGAGACTTTCACCAGTATGTTCTGGGCGATTATCTCGGGCATGCAGGTGAACGGGAACAGATGGATCACTCCGTCCATCCCACGCCTCTTGGCCATGACTGCCTCTCCGACTGTTTCCTGGCCGTGACCGCCCACCGATACGGGTATGTAGTGCTCGGCAGCTTTGGTGACTAACCGGTAGTCAAGGACTGCCACGGGTGTTTTCAAAAGGTGATAGTTCACCCACCCTGTCACGTCCAGCCTCCTGTAGACCCTCACCCGCTGCTCAAAAGACCCCAGAATCTTTTCTACTTCCTTATTCACATAAGGTTCGTTTACGACGTATATTTCCCCGACTATGGACACCCGTAACGGCTCTCCCGGGACTCGCCTTATACCCCGCATATCCCCAACAAATCTTCTAAAACACTCAACTGCAGATAAGACGCCGGATGCGTTCTCCATCTCCCGCAAGAACTCCTTATACCTCCTCTCTCCCAAGCCCCGCTCTTCCTCCCGGGCCCGTACCTCCCTGAGCAGATCCTGGGCCCGGTCGAGAAGGAACAATTTGGAAATGGCCAAAGTCGCGCCGCGGACAACGTCTCTAGGTCCGGGTGACCCAACGATTTCGCGGACAACCTGCAAAAAAAGCTGGCCCTTTTCCTTCCATGGAAAAGGAGAATCCACCGCCAGAATTCGAACCCGGTAGCCGGCACGGGTCAACAATTCCTGCATTACCTGGGCATACCATCCCAGCCTGCAACGACCTTTACCCTGGATCATGATGATCCTGTCCACGCCCCGGTGTATGAGCTCGCGCATCTGTCCCAGGAGGGCGACCATGGGATAGCAGATGAACTCGGGCGCCAATTCCTTGCCGAGGGTGACCACAGTATCCGATAGAGGGCCCGGTAACACCACCTCAACCCCGCAAGCTCGAAGCAGTGACGCAACGGGAATGTTCAAGGTTCCCATGTTAACCGCACCGACGGGTCCGGCAGGTACAGGTCCCGGAACCGGAGGACTGTTCCGATGGATCGTCGATTTTCGGGCAGGTTCCGGCCGGTAAACGCACAAACTCTTCCGCAAAAACGGCTTTCCGCAAGAATCCAGAAAGGCCTCGAGCCTCGTGACAAGACCCGCCTCGCCTGTGTGTTCGTCAACTGTAAGAGAAAGGAACGGGATCCCGTTATCTTCCGCCGCCCGGGACAGGTAGTTTTCTATAATCGACGCGGGGCCGCACGAGAAGGCAGAAACCATTATCATCCGGCTGACAAGCCGGTCCCTCGCAAGAAAAAGCCCGGAGCCCAGAATGTGCCCTTCTACAGCCCACATTTTCTCCCCCTCAAATATGGTTGCAAGGTGCTGCCGCGCATCTTCGGGCGAAACCATTTCGGGCAGGATTATGGGGCCAAAGGCCCTCGTCATCTCCAGAATCTTCCTCCCGAATAAGTCGTGGAGGACATAGGCGTGTCCTAGGATAGCAGTAGCTCCCGAGCCAACCACAGGTTCCTTCACCCCGGCTGTCCCAAAAGCTTTAAAACCCGATAGGGCTTCTTTCCGCAATAGCACCTTAAGCACGCCCTCTCGCTTTTCCAATAAGTCCAGGACACTCAGCCGGCAGCGGCTCATGGCGCTCTCCGACTCTTTCCACGCCAAAAGTCCCCGTTCCAGGGCGCGCCGCACCAGCCCCCGGTCTTTAACGCCTAACTTCGATGCAGCCTGTATCCACGTTTTCTGCCAGCACCCGGGGTTGTCTTTGAAGTCGATGACCGGACTTATCACCTTTTCGGGCTCAAGATCCAATCCGGCTCGCAACATGTACGGCAAGCCCATCATCTTCGGACAGCAGTAGTTCTTCTGGTCCAGGGAGACTACCGACGGAACGAAAAGGGCCTCCACCTTATCTTCGACGAGCAGCCTTTCCGCGTGGGAAAACGCGATTTTCACTGATACACAGGGCTCGTCGGTTGGACAGAGTTTCATTTGGTCCAGATCTTTCGGCGTCGAACAGGGCGTCTCGACGAAATCCACACCTATCACCCGCAGGAACTCCCTGTACAGCGGAAAGAGGTAATAAAAGCCGAGGATCCTGGGAACCCCTACACGCATAGACGGTTTCCGACCACCTCTTGGCCGAAGATCTCGCAAAGAGATCCTTCTTTTTCCGCAAACGACGTCTTTACGTAATATATCCAGGAAGGCACTAAGCTACTCAGAAGATCATGAGAAACGCGGTAAACTAGCGGTAACTATAAGAAGGACACCGTTCCCGGTGGAAAATGCCACTCATGGCTGGGGTGAAACCCTAAACCAAGAGGGTTATCGTGCGGACCGGCTGTGGTCCTTCTGTCTACTAAGAGGACCGTGGCGGGGCTATCTGCCTGTCCTATCAAGACTGATTTTCCCGGCACCGCAAGAAACCCGGATGTCGAATCTGGTCGAAGCATTTGAGTAGTCTCTGGTAACCCAAGCTCCGCCTTCTTTGACAAGGCCGTTCTTAGAGAAGTCCAGCCTGGTGACCAACGGTGGGCCGGATACGCTGAGGCGAACACCGGCGGTCTCGGGTACCTTGACGCTGACGTTGGCCACGCCGCTCGAGAGCACCACTTTGGTCTCTCTTCCGGTGAGACCGAGACTGATGTCAAGTTTGGCCACACCGGTGGACACGGTGAGGTTCTCCAGGAATACGGAAGAACAGTCCATCGTCAGGTCGGCGACCCCACCCGCCACATTCACGGCGGTAATCAAGGAAGGATTCAGAGACACGTTCCAGACCTGCTTTCCGGCGTCGTCACTCCACACAGGGGACGTCAATGCAACTTTCAACTCATCCGCACTCTCGTTTTGGGAAAACTCGCATTGAGGCTCAGTCCTATCCCAGGAAAGGTTGGCCACAAGAGCTTCAGGTTCGCTTTTCTCGTTCAGCTCGGGAGCCCCCTTGATCTCTATCTCCACGGAAGGGGCTCTCATATCCAGCTTCAGCCTTGATACCCGCGGAGAGAGCGGCGCTTTGAACTCCTTGTTGCCTTCCAGCGGTCTCAACACGGAGGTTTTGGGGAACATCCGGAAACGCCACGGCCTATCGTACGGACGGCTGCCCGACCTAGAAGGATTCATTGCGGCCAAAACCAGTATGACGAGGACCGCCAGAGCAAGCCCTGGCACCTTCCACCTGGAAAATGCCACTTGAATTCCCAACCCTATAAGTAGGATAGGCCAGTAGCTGATAGCCGAATCCCAGACCGACCACGGGAGGTAACCGGTCGTGTTCATGAGCAATATTGCGCCCAGGAATACCAGTACCAAGCCATTCATGAGCCTCTTAGTCATCATTCACGGCCTCCCCTGACGGCTGTGAAGATGAGCGCAAGACCCAGGACTATGATGGCCGCGGGCCACCAGGTCCGCAGCAGTCTCAAAGGAACGCTCCACCAGAACGGGGATATATATTTCCTTATCATGACGATGACCCCGACGGCTATCAAGATATAACCTAGAAACTGCCTGCTCCTGTCTTTATCATGTTCCCTCTCTGCTTCACTTGAGCGGCTTGGCTGGACCTGGGCTTTAGGAACATTGACCTCACCGGGGTTCTCCGGCCCCTCACGCTGCTCACTGATACCGAGTATCTCGTTGGCTGTGGGCGGGACCTTTCGCTCGGTTTCCTCAGGTTCGTTGCCGGTTAGTCCGACGTGGTATTCCGGACCGTTCCTGACCGGTACATTACCGGGCGAAGCCGTCTTCCCAGCGTCGCTGCCCGCCTCTCCTCCTATCACATCACTGTACCCCGAAGGAGCTTCGGGTATGATGATCCATGCGATAATGTAAGCCAATATCATGCTGGGAAAAATTACAGCCAGAAGAGCGAAAGCCAGCCGCATCACCGTGACATCCACGTCAAAGTATTCTGCCAGCCCCGCGGCGACTCCGCCTATAACCCTGCTGGTCCTGGACCTGTACAGTTTCTTCATCGTTTATATCCCCCGCTTCGTGACAACCCGATCTGCATCACAAATACGACCGTAACGATTCCACCAAATACAATTACGCTCAGGAGTTGCGCAGGTAATGTGCTCCCAAGGATTTCGAGAGACGTAAACCCGTCGATCCTCAAAGCCATATAAAACAAGCGAAGACTTTCGGAAAGTGCTCCCGAAGAGACGAGATCCCACATGACTTTAAGGTCTCTCCACCCCAGGAGGTGGTATTGCTGACTTACAACCGGTAGGTAGTCAGCGAACTGCCATTGAAATACGGCGCCGAGAGCTATCATGACCGCGCTAAACGCCCACTTCACCTTGAACGAAAACCCCGAAAGCTTCCGGGCAGAAACCTTCCGGTCACCCTCCAGGCGAGGGTTCAATGGTTCCCACGACTCGACCAATTGAACGAGACGGCGAGAAAACTCCTCCGGAGGTTCTTCAGGAACGATGCTGGAAAGCGCACGGTCAAAAGCCTGGAAACGAAAAAGGCGCTCTCTGCAGCCCGGGCATTTATTCACGTGAATCTTTATGCGCCAGGACTCCCACAAGGGCAAATCGTTATAATGGTATCTCTCAAGATCGAGCTCCGGCGGGCACTTTGTGAGCCTCATGAAAACACACCTCCGTCCAGTGCCCCGGTCACAACGCTTGCGGAAGGCGTATTAACCCGGTGCGGTCTCCGGTCAACCACCCCTACCACGTGTACCCACCGTCCTCCAGTATTTTTCTGAGAACTTGCCTTCCGCGATATAGCCTGTTCTTGATGACGGTCTCTTTCATGCCGGTTATTTCCGATATTTCCCGGATCGACAAGCCTTCTATGTGGAAAAGTATCACCAGTTCCCGGTACCCGTCCTTCAGCTTGCCGATAGCGTCTTTCAGGATTTCTCCAAGTTCCTTGTTCTCATAGCTTTTCTCAGGCGACGGTCCCGGACTCGAGAGCCTTGCTTGTTCAACCTCGTTGTCGTCCAGTGACTCCTCCGAAGGACTCCGCCCTATCTTCCGGCCCCTATCCGCACACAGGTTCCATGTAATCCGGTACACCCAGGGTAGAAAAGGCTTCCCGAGTTCAAAAGAAGGAAGGCCCCGGTAGACGCGGAAAAGAGCCTCCTGAGTGACGTCCATGGCGTCCTCGCGGTTTCCCGTGAGCCGGTATGCCAGGTTGTATATGCTCCGGTGATACTTTTGCACCAAAGCCGCAAAAGCATCCTTGTCCCCGTTCTGGGCTTTTTCAATAAGTTCTCTATCCTCTTGCAGGAAGGAAGCCCCCCAGGCTAAAGCCCGGCCTCTATAGGTATACGCCGGGCAGATGTACGTGGTCTGATCTTATCCTGTTACACGGACAATAGAATACTACCAGAGATCCTTGGTCTCCTTCCATTGATTCTTGATCCAGATTTCCGACGGCTTTATGGGGGCTCAAAAGTCAGATATATTGAGCGTAAAGGGCCAGAGGAGGGAATCTCATGGACGGGAGGTTTATCGGAAAGGTCGTTCCGGTTGAGGTTTCCCAGGAAATTGGTTTCAAGAGACCCGTGTCTTTCACCTGGGATTCCCAAGTATACAGGGTAACAGAAATCCTCTTAAAATGGGAAGATTACGGGTTCGGCCAGTCTCCTCCAAAGAACCGGCACTGGTGGCTGCGACGCCACCGCACTTACTACCACGTCCTCACCGATTCCGGGAGGATCTTTGAGTTATATTATGACAGGGCGTCGAAAAAGCCCTCCTGGGTTCTGGTCAAGGAGATCGCTTCCCGGGAGATGTAGCATGACGGAAGCCCAAACCGCTCTCTGGCCCCAATACAGGCATGGCCTACTCGAGAAGGTGCAGCCTACCCGACACCCTTCTCGATTGCCTCCCGGACTATCCGGTCTACCCGTAAGGCCCTCTCATGCCAGGAGTTTTTCCTGGCCCAGTCCTCACGCTTTTTTGCCCACCCCGGCTTTTCGGCGCTTTCACGCAGGACATCCTCCAGCGCGAAGCTGAACTCCTGGTAATTACGGGCCACACGGGCGAAAGGACAAATCGCCACTTCGTGGATATCGGTTGATACGACCGGCTTGCCGCACGCCAGATACTCGTACATCTTTATGGGGTTCGAGTAACGTGTCATCGCACTAACCTTAAAAGGGATTATCCCCACGTCGAAACGTCTGACGTACCCGGGAAGGTCATCGTAGTTCTTCTCACCCAGATAGAATATATTAGGACTGTAAGGGAGGTCTTGTTTCGACAGGCCCAGGACAGGACCTACAAAGACGAAGTTCCAATGAGGAAGCTTCCTCGATACACGGTAGACGAGGTTCCAGTCTATCCACGTAGCCAGCACACCGTGATATCCTGCGACCGGCCCCGACCTTTTCGGGAAGTCGTCAGGAATTGGGCCGGCTGTTTTGAATGTCTCGCAGTCGGCGGCGTTGGGAAGGTAGTACACCCTCGGGTGGCGTTCGCGGTACTTTTCGTAAAGTAGATAACTTGCGCAGAACACCATCGATGCTACGGAGAAAGCCTCTTCGAGCCCCTTCTTCCACGAGGCAAATTCTTCCTCAGGTTCGTCGCATAGGTCAAATACTACAAAGTCTTCCGCGTAAACACCTCCCGCAAACACGTGGTGATCGGGCAGAGTGAACCACAGGATGACCGGAACGTCGCGAGGCACCGCAAGAGGTGAGGCATCGCGGCTCAAGACAAAAAGACCGGATTCCACCTCTTTTTTGGGCGTCCTCCTGCCTACGGTAGCCGGGTCGTGGTAGACGCATGTATACCCAATCTTCGCGAGGTGACGGAGGATTTGGTGTGGCCTCTGGCGTAAGCGGTCCCAGGGAATGGTCGGTGGGTAAAAGACGGTAGGCAAGTTCCTCACCTCATGCATTTCTTTTCCCACAGGAGGTTGCTTGCCGCGACGCAAAGCAACTCGAGCAGGTCCTGTATATGCTTATGCCGCAGGAACCTTGTACGTTCAGGACGACCCCAAAGAAGAGGTATCCTGCGAGGCCTCGACGAAGTACTATTCATCCGGATCCTTCGAGTATCGGATTTTTATAGAGTCGAGTTTCGGCAAAAGGAGGTTATCTATGTTCGATCTCATCCTTCGCAACGGAACAGTGATCGATGGAACCGGGCGACCGGGCTACAAGAGTGACGTCGGTATCCTCGGCGGGCGTATTGCCGCCCTGGGAGACCTCAGTGGCGCTGAGTCCCGAGAAACAATCGACGTTTCCTCGATGGCCGTGTGCCCGGGATTCATCGATATGCATTCCCACTCAGACCTGTCTATCCTGGCCCACAGGAAAGCAGAAAGTTCCATCTCTCAGGGAATCACTACCGAAGTGGTGGGAAACTGCGGCTGGTCGATGGCCCCGGTGAAGGCAGAGACAAGAGAATCCGTACTCAAGCGGCTCCTCGGTAGCCTCGTGAACAGAGAAGCGTTTTCCAGCCTCGAATGGAACTGGCACTCTTTCGGCGAATTTCTGGACACCCTGGAGAAAGCGGGCACGGGCGTAAACATCGTGCCGCAAGTCGGTCAAAGCCTAATACGGGCTCACGTCGTCGGCACCGAAAAGAGGAATGCAACGCGCGGCGAAATAGAGGCCATGAAGGATCTCGTCCGGGAATCGCTGGAAGAGGGAGCCTGGGGGATGTCGACTGGTCGTAGCTACAGACCCGGGGGATTTGCCCCAACCGAGGAGATAATTGCCCTTGCCAAGGTCGTGGCAAAGTACGGCGGAATCTACGCGACCCACATGAAAAGCGAGGGAGATGACCTTTTTTCGGCAGTCGAAGAAGCCTGTGAAATCGCGGAAAAGTCAGGGGTAAAGGTCGAGATCTCTCACCATAAAGCTGTCGGCAAAAAGAATTTCGGTAAAGTCCACAAGAGTCTCGAAATGATAGCTTCCGCTAGGCAGAGGGGACTCGCGATTTCCGTCGACGTCTATCCATACGAGTTTGCCCAAATCAGCTCTTTGATCAGACTGTTTCCAGAGGAGGTCTGGGACCATATCCAAAAAGCCTCAGGATCCGGTCTAAAATCATCCGGGGACTTTCCCACTCAGGAGGAAATCCGAGAGGCTCTGAAAGACCCTGCCGTAATACGCGCGATTAAGTCCATGCCGGGGCTGGGTCCCGTCCTCGAGAGGGTCAAGAATTACCTCATCACGAACGCGCCCTCTGCTCCCGACCTGGAAGGCCGGGTCCTAGGCGAGTATGCCGAAGAGAAGGGGCTGGACCTTGCAGATTTCCTAGTCGATCTCTTAGGAAAGGATGGTCTCGGCGTTCACGCCGCCTGGCCCATCAGCTCGGATGATGTCTACACCGTTGTCTCGGCTGACTTCGCCATGGTCGGGACCGACGCTTTCACCCTGGACCGTCCCATCTACCCCACTCCGATTCACCCCAGGCACTACGGGACTTTCCCGCGGGTCATAGGCAGGTTCGTGCGGGACAAAAAACTCTTCTCCCTCGAAGACGCGGTGAAAAAGTGCACATATATGCCAGCCCGCACTCTGGGCATTCCCTACCGAGGCTGTGTGGAAGTGGGATTCTGGGCAGACCTGGTCGTCTTTGACCCGACAAAACTCGAAGACACCGCAACGGCGAAAAAACCTTACGACAGATCTCTGGGCATTGAGTACGTTCTGGTCAACGGCAAGATCGCCCTGGAGAAGGGAGAAGTCAGGCCCGTCTTTGCCGGCAAAGTCCTGAGACGGCAGTAGACGCCCTCCGAATATTTAGCCTCGCACAGCAATAGGTAGCACCAAGAATAACTGCGACATGACGGGGACAATCCCGAGCCGTACAAATCCTGAGCAGTACAAAAAAATGAGAACCCCGGCCCTTTGGCTGCTGAAGGAAAAAGCGGGGCCGGGGTTTTTGTCTTACTTATTCTTAGGAGCCTCCTGCTTGACAAGTTCCTCTTTTGGCGCACCACACTGCGGGCACTTCCCGGGTTTGCACCGACCCTCGACGACGTGACCACATTTGGAGCACTTCCAAACCGCCATTTTCACACCTCCCAAGCACCTGACTATTCCGTTTATCGTAAAACCGATTACATCATGAAAGGCCCAGTATCTCCCGGAGGCCGGCGAGGACCTCATCATCTCCAGCCTTAAGGGGGTCTTTTGACCCCAACTGGGCCAGATGGCGGCTCCCCCCGCCTCTCCCTCCCCACTTTTGCGATATCTTCGCCACTATCGCCGACGCATCCTCCTCAACCTGGAGATGACCGGAAACTTTTTCACTCTCTCCTGCCTCCGGCACCGCTACAACCAGCCCAAAGCGCGGTCCTCTCGATAAGACCACAGTCACCTTGTCCGTTAAATCACTCACTCTTCTGGCGATAACCCTGAGCTCGGCCTGGTCTTTGTCAGGGTAGATCTTTATGATTGCCTTCTTTCCGGGATCTTCATTGGTCGAACCACTTTCCTGCATCAGCTTCAGTATCTCCAGTTCAAGTAGATCCCTCTTAAGTTTCTCTATTTCTTTCTCGAGACAAGACACCTTTTTCAATAGACTTCCGACCACACCGGGGACTGCGCTTTCCCCCTGGGACAGGATCCGGGCGGTTTCGCTCAAAAGCCTCTCTTTCTCCGCGAGATCCCGGAGGGCTCTCCACCCACACCTGAATATGACCCTCACTCCCCCGTGGGACCTATCGATTCCGTTGATCTTGATTATCCCTACCTGCCCGGTGGAACTCACGTGCGTCCCGCCGCAGGCGCAGGCGTCAAAATCCCCGATTTGCACGATCCTCACTAGCGGTTCTTCCACGGGTATCCTCACCCGGACACCGGGAGGGATCTCATCCCAGGGCCGTTCGACGATTTCAACGGGTACATCTTTAAAGACTACTTCGTTGGCGAGATCCTCCGCTTGACGGATGAGGTCGTCTCCCAGCACCTGGACGTCAAGATCTATGGATACATAGTCTTTCCCGAGGTGGAATCCCCGGGTGCTGGCTCCAGCCACCTTTTCAAAGGCCCGTGAGAGGATGTGCTGGCCGGTATGCTGCTGCATGTGGTCAAAGCGCCGCTTCCAGTCGATCGCTCCTCGGACGCTTGAACCGGCTTCGAACTCCGTGAGAAAAGTCCCCGCCGAGCCGTCCCGCGGCATGTTCACAACGTGTACGATCTCCCCATCCTCTTCCCGGACAAAGGACACGGGGAACCCTCGGGAAAGGCCGCCCGTCTTACCCTCGTTTTTCCCGGCTTCCGTTCCCGGCACTATTATTATCCCGGTGTCGCTTGGCTGGCCTCCTCCTTCCGGATAAAAGAGGGTCGAGTCCAGGACCACGAAGACTTCATTTCCTTCTCTCCACGTCCTCACCACGCGGGCCGAAAACTCAGCATCGTAAGGGTTTTCCCAGTAAAGCCGCCTGGTCGCCACTTAAGACACCTCTTCTCTCTATCGCTCAACTTTACGGTCAGGCCGAGGCCCCCGGGCGGGGCAAACGCATCGCCGGATGAGCCGCTGACTAGATCATGATCCCTTTTCCTCTCAGCAGATCTCTCAACTTCGAGCTCGGATCTTGCCTCGCGTATTTCCTAGAAATATGCTCTCCCCACCCGTACTTATCGTAACCCACGTCATCCTCGCCGCCTTCGGGTTTCGGTATCTTGGCGTTTAGGTTCTGGTAGTACCCTTCCCTTATGAGGCCGGCATCCATCACTTCGAGGGCCTTCTTGACCTCCTCTTCGGTGAGGTCGTGGTATTCATCGCGGAACAGGACGCATGAAGTCGGTATCCTCGGCCTCGGAAGCGGTTTCTTCGCCGGATACCCAAGGGCCATGCCAACCAGAGGATATACCCTCTCTGGGAGTTTGAACATATCAGTGAGAAGCGGCTCGATCATGGGGGCGCCGCCGAAAAAGCACGTACCGAGGCCAAGACTTTCGGCGGCCAGGACAAAGTTCATGGCCGCATAAGACACGTCCTGGATTCCCAGGAAGAGCATTTGAACATCGCTGGCAGAGTTCTTGCGGTTCTTATACGCTATGAACTTCTCGAGCTTCCTAAAATCGAGACAGAACAGGACAAACACAGGGGCGCCGGCGATAAACCTTCCGAGATACTTGGACAGAACCTCTTTTTTGTCCCGGTCTCTCGTGTAGATGAACGCATACATCTGCCCCGTGAAAGGGGCCTGTTGGGCGGCCCGCGCCAGCTTCCAAATGATCTCATCGGGAACGTCTTTATCGAGGTAAGCCCGGACCGTGGCGCGGTTCATGATCACGTCTAGGACCTGGTTTTCCAAGAAAAACACCTCCTCTGCCGAGTCAACTAAACTCCTTCTCCACGGTCCTGCATTTTCCCTTTGACGGAGCACACGCAGGATGCGATTTGAGCTCGTTGCAAGATAGCCTCTTGAAAACAGAAAGGAGAGAGCCTCACGGCAGGTCTCACCGAGTTCCCAAACAAACGGGACTTTTTATAGTTTTTCTTACGTTTACCACCCTATTTTTGACCTTAAATTTAGGCAGCCCGGAGGTATAATTGTTACCAGTTTCAGAAAAACAACTTATAACGGCATGGAAACTCATAAGGGGATGAATATGCTAGATATCCTTCTGGGGGCCGTAGTTTCTATAGGTCTCTTTATTTATCTAATCTACACCTTAATGAGGGCGGAAGAACTCTAGAGGGCGGAGGTGTGTTTCGTTTGAGTTTCGACCTACTTCAGATGGGTTCTTACTTGGCGGTGCTTTTACTCTTGGCTGTCCCCCTAGGGTATTACATGGCCCGGGTTTTCAGTGGGGAGAGAACGCTTCTAGACCCAATCTTGAAACGTCTAGAAAGGGCTTTTTACCGCGTAGCCCGGGTTGATGTTACAAAAGAGATGGGGTGGCGCGAGTACGCGCTATCGCTCTTAGTTTTTAGTTTCTTGGGAATGCTTACCGTTTACCTGATTCAGCGACTCCAAGGAATACTTCCTTTCAATCCCGAACATTTTGGCGCTGTGCGGCCAGATCTGGCTTTCAATACGGCGGTAAGCTTTGTCACCAATACTAATTGGCAGGCCTATGCCGGCGAAAGGACCATGAGCTACTTCACCCAGATGGCTGCTTTGACGGTGCAAAATTTCTTATCAGCTGCTACGGGCATCGCAGTAGCGTTAGCCTTAACCCGGGGTTTTACCCGGCGGGAGACAGGCTTTTTGGGCAATTTCTGGGTAGATATTACCCGGACTACCCTTTGGGTACTATTACCGCTTTCTTTGATTCTAGCTTTGGTCCTGGTTTCCCAAGGAGTTATTCAAAACTTAAGCCCCTACTTAAAAATTACAACCCTAGAAGGGAAGGAACAGATCCTGGCTATGGGGCCGGTGGCTTCCCAGGAGGCCATCAAACTTTTGGGTACAAACGGAGGAGGATTTTTCAACGCTAATTCCGCCCACCCTTATGAAAATCCCACGCCTTTCACCAATTTACTGGAAATGTTAGCCATACAAATTATTCCCGCAGCTTTACCGATAACCTTTGGCCGGTTAGTAGGAGATCGGCGCCAGGGACTGGTTATCCTGGCCGCTATGTTTTTGCTCTTTGTCTTGGGCTTAACCATAGTTTACGCCAGCGAATATTACGGTAATCCCCTAATCAAAGCTCTGGGGGTAAGTTCTCCTACAACCATGGAGGGCAAAGAAGTGAGATTCGGTTTGGCCCAATCTTCTTTGTTTGCAACTATAACCACTGCCGTAGCTTGTGGGGCCGTTAACTCGATGCACGACAGTTTTACGCCATTCGCCGGATTAATTCTCCTCCTCCAGATGATGGTAGGAGAAGTCGTTTTCGGGGGTGCCGGAGCAGGGCTATTTGGGATGCTAGTCTTCGTTCTCCTCACGGTGTTTATCGTTGGGCTTATGGTGGGTCGCACCCCTGAGTACCTCGGTAAAAAAATCGAAGCTCGGGAGATGAAGATGGTTACGTTGGCCGTACTCATCCCCGGTGCCGCCATACTCTTGGGTAGCGCCGTAGCGGCAGTTACCAAGATTGGCACTTTTTCCCTTTCAAACCCGGGGCCCCACGGGTTAAGCGAAATCCTGTATGCCTTTTCCTCAGGAGCCGCGAATAACGGCAGCGCCTTTGCGGGGCTGAATTCTAACACTCCTTTTTACAATATAACGTTAGGCATCGCTATGCTTGTGGGCCGTTTTGGGGTTATCCTGCCCGTTTTGGCCGTAGCCGGCAGCCTGGCGGCCAAGAAGACTATACCGCCAGGGCCAGGTACTTTCCAGACCACCACCCCCTTTTCGTTCTTCTGCTCGCTTTAGTGGTGCTTATTGTTGGGGCTCTGACCTTTTTTCCCGCCCTGGCGCTGGGTCCTATAGTAGAGCATCTCTTAATGTTAAGCGGCAAAAGCTTTTGAGATGGCCAGAGAAACTGAGGCTGCTAAGTCAAGCCGGAGAAAGAGGGGCTTGAACGTATATGGTGCGGGAACACGATATATCTAATCGCCAGGCCAAATCCACGGCAAGTTTAATGCGCTCTCTCGTATTATCGGCTGTTAAAGACGCCTTTCTTAAATTGGATCCCCGCTTCCAATGGCGAAATCCGGTGATGTTTGTAGTAGAAATCGGGGCTTTACTCACCACTTTTTTCACTTTTCGCGACGTGCTGGCGGGGATAAAAGAGTCCACAAACCTCAATTTGCAGCTTACCTTGTGGCTTTGGTTGACTGTTCTTTTCGCTAATTTTGCTGAGGCTTTGGCCGAAGGCCGGGGCAAGGCCCAAGCTGCTACCCTGCGTCGTACAAGAAAGGAAACGGTGGCCAAGAAACTGGTTGGTGGTCAGATAAAAAAGGTACCCGCTTCAGAACTGCGCAAGGGCGATATCGTCCTGGTTGAAGCCGGAGATATCATCCCGGGAGACGGGGAGGTGATTGAGGGGATCGCTTCCGTAGATGAAAGCGCTGTCACAGGAGAATCGGCCCCAGTCATCAGGGAATCGGGAGGCGACCGCGGTTCTGTAACAGGGGGTACGCGAGTTCTTTCGGACTGGATCAAGGTACGTATAACGGCCAATCCAGGAGAAACTTTTCTGGACCGGATGATAAGCCTGGTAGAAGGAGCTAAGAGGCAGAAGACGCCTAATGAGATAGCTTTGACCATATTGCTGATAGCTATGACTATCCTTTTTCTTCTTGCGGTGGCCACTCTGGAAGCCTTTGCTCTTTACTCAGGTACGGTGGCACCCGTACCCGTGTTAATCGCTTTGTTGGTGTGCCTTATACCCACCACGATAGGAGGGTTATTAAGCGCCATAGGGATCGCGGGTATGGATAGATTACTTAAACGCAATGTGCTGGCCATGTCCGGTCGGGCTGTGGAAGCGGCCGGAGACGTAGATGTCCTGCTTCTAGACAAAACGGGAACTATTACCCTAGGCAATCGTATGGCGACTTCCTTTATACCCGCTCCAGGTATATCCGAAGAAGAACTGGCGGACGCGGCCCAACTAGCATCATTGGCCGATGAGACCCCAGAAGGTAGGAGCATTGTAGTTTTGGCCAAAAAAGAATTTAACCTCAGGGAACGAGATTTAAGCAGTTTAAAGGCCACTTTCGTCCCCTTTAGCGCCCACACTCGCATGAGCGGCGTAAACATAGCAGGAAGGGAAATACGAAAAGGGGCGGCAGATGCTATTGAGGCTTATGTGAAACAACGGGGAGGCGCGTTGCCGGAGGAGGTCAAGGCCACGGTGGAAAGGGTGACTCGGGAAGGGGGAACCCCCCTGGTCGTGGCTGAGGGACGCAAAGTGTTGGGAGTCATTTACCTCAAGGATGTGGTAAAGGGAGGGATTAAGGAGCGCTTCGCCCGGTTACGCCGAATGGGTATCAAAACGGTAATGATTACGGGGGATAACCCATTGACAGCAGCAGCCATTGCCGCGGAAGCAGGCGTGGATGATTTTCTGGCCGAAGCTACCCCGGAGGCCAAGCTTAGACTTATCCGCGAGTATCAGGCCAGGGGGCATATGGTGGCCATGACGGGCGATGGGACCAACGATGCCCCGGCTTTGGCCCAGGCTGATGTGGGAGTAGCCATGAACACCGGGACCAGCGCGGCCAAAGAAGCGGGAAATATGGTAGATTTAGATAGCAATCCCACAAAACTCGTAGAGATCGTCGAAATCGGCAAACAGCTCCTGATGACGCGGGGCGCTTTGACTACTTTTAGCGTAGCTAATGATGTGGCCAAGTATTTTGCCATTATCCCTGCCCTGTTTACCACCGCTTATCCAGAGCTCAAAGTTTTAAACATAATGGGACTGGCTACTCCTACCAGCGCTATTCTTTCCGCGGTCATCTTTAACGCGTTGATTATAATAGCCCTGATCCCTTTGGCCCTCCGGGGGATTGCCTACCGGCCGTTAGGAGCCAACGCCATCCTTAAGCGCAATCTTTTAATATACGGCTTGGGCGGTTTAATAGCCCCGTTTATAGGCATAAAACTTATCGACTTGCTCTTGATCGCCTTAGGGCTGGTTTAAAGAATAGGGTTTTGCTCTCGATAGGGTAAGTACTAAACTTAAGCTTTGTGGAAGGGATATTACATGAAAAGGATACTTTTGACTTCAAGCTTAATGCTTCTCACCATGACACTGCTTTTAGGGTTCATATATCCCCTGGCCACCACTGGCCTTGCTTATCTCCTTTTTCCCCGCCAAGCTAGTGGATCCCTAATTTACCGCGACGGGAGGGTGGTGGGTTCGGAGCTCATAGGGCAGAAATTTACCGATCCCCGGTATTTTCACGGCCGTCCTTCGGCCGCAGGAGAAGGGTACGATGCCTCTGCATCGGGAGGTTCTAATTTAGGCCCGACTAATAAGAAGTTGTTAGAAACTATCGCCGAACGGCTGGCTGTAGTCCGGGAGGAGAACGGATTATCGACAAATGAAGCGGTGCCTGCTGACCTGGTGACATGTTCAGCAAGTGGGCTAGATCCACATATAAGCCCGGAGGCCGCTCTTATTCAAGTACCCCGGATAGCCCGGGCACGGGGAGTACCAGAAGAAAAGATAAGACAGCTTGTGGAACAACACATTGAGGGTCGCCAGTTTGGCTTTTTGGGCGAACCCGTGGTGAACGTCTTAAAGCTTAACCTAGCTTTGGATGCCTTACGTTAAAAGGTGGTCAGTTTCAATGGAGAAGGAGCACCGGCCAGATCCAGAGGCTCTTTTGCAGCACATTGAACAACAAAAGCGAGGGAGGCTAACCGTTTTCTTGGGGGCTGCCGCAGGAGTCGGCAAAACCTATGCGATGCTGGAAGCAGCCCAGGAGAGGTTAAAAGAGGGTGTAGACGTAGTAGTGGGCTGGGTAGAAACCCACGGCCGGGCGGAGACAGAAGCCCTTCTGAAGGGTTTGAACATCATACCGCCACGGCGCTTGACCTACCGCGGGAAAGAGTTTTTCGAGATGGATCTGGATGCCCTTCTTTCTCGCCGGCCTGCCCTAGCCCTAGTAGATGAGTTGGCTCACTCCAATGTACCCGGGTCACGCCACTCAAAGCGTTATCAGGATGTAGAGGAATTATTGGACGCAGGCATAGATGTTCATACTACGCTTAACATCCAGCACTTGGAAAGCTTAAATGATATCGTGGCCCAGATAACAGGTATAAGGGTACGGGAGACGGTCCCCGACCGGGTATTGGAAACAGCCGAAATCCGACTAATAGACGTACCGCCAGAAGAGCTTATCCTAAGATTTAAGGAGGGCAAAGTCTATGTGCCGGAGATGGCTCAAGAGGCCTTAAGGCGTTTTTTCCGGCCGGGAAACATAAATGCTCTACGGGAGCTAGCCCTGCGCTATGCAGCCAAAAGGGCAGACCGCCAGTTAGAAAACTACATGCGCGCCCACGGGATCCCTGGGCCTTGGCCTGCGGGAGAACGGGTTATGGTCTGTGTTAGCCCGAGCCCCTTTTCCGCTCGTTTAATTAGGATAGCTCGGAGGATGGCTGAAGGGTTGGAGGCGGAATGGCTGGCTCTCTATGTAGATACTCCGGGTCGCTCTCCTGCCCAGGAAGAAGAAAAAGAACGATTGGCCGAGAATCTTCGGTTGGCGGAAGAGCTAGGAGCGGAAACTATAACTCTTTCCGGGGAAGACGTAGCAGAAGAGATTCTAGAACTGGCCAGAAAGCGGAATGTTACGCACATCGTCATCGGCAAACCCTTACGCTCAAAGTTTTGGGAACTCGTCCACGGATCGGTAGTAGATAAGGTCATACGCCAGAGCCAGGGAATCAGTGTGCACGTTATCCCCGGAAAACACCAGCCTCCGGAAAAAATTTATTTTCCTTCGATTACGCCACCCCTCTCTTGGACGTCCTATGCGGGAGCCCTGGGTGCGGCTTTTCTCGTGGCCGGTTTCTGCATTTGGTGGCAGTATTCGTTAGGCTTGGTGAATATAGCCATGCTTCTCCTATTACCTGTATTGTTCAGTGCCGTGAGGTGGGGAGTGGGACCGGCCGTAGCAGCATCTATAAGCGGGTTTCTCCTCTTTGATTTCCTTTTTCTTCCGCCTACGGGCAGTTTCTCTATTTCCGACCTCCGGTACATCATTAGCTTTGTTATTTTTGAGCTGGTAGCTTTATTCACCGGTACGTTATCCAATCGGCTAAAGGCAGAAGTGAGAAGTTGCCGGGAGCGGGGAGACAGACTGGCCACCCTTTATTCTTTAAGCCGCGATATAGCGGCGGTGGCAGAACTTAAGCCGGTTTTAGACAAAATTACCCAAAAGGTATCCGAAACTCTAGAGCTTCCTGTGGCCGTGTTATTACCAGACAAGGAGGGAAAATTGCAGATCAGCGCCAGTTCAGAGGATTATGACGGGAATTTCTGGGATGAAAACGAGCGGGCGGTGGCCAATTGGGTGTTTAAGAACGGTCATAAGGCTGGCCGAGGAACAGATACTTTAAGTGGATCTGGGGGCCTTTATCTTCCTCTGCAGGTAGGTGAAGAGGTGCAAGGTGTGCTCGGGATTTCCTTGAAAGACTCTTCAAGAGGCCTCCAGCCGGACCAGCTACGGTTAGCGGAAGCCTTCGTAGGACTGGCTGCATTGGCAATAACCCGGCTTAAGCTCCAAAAGGAAGCCCAGGAAGCCCGATTTTTGGCTGAGTCCGAGCGCTTAAGAACCGCTCTTTTCAATTCCCTCTCCCATGATTTACGTACACCTCTGGCCTCGATTATCGGCGCAGTTACTAGCCTTCTTGAGGGAGATAGAGTTTTCGATGACACTTCCCGTCGTGAGCTATTGCAAACGATAAAACAGGAAGCCAACCGCATGAATAGGTTTGTCAGTAACCTTTTAGATATGGCCCGGCTAGAAAGCGGTCTGCTTAAACTCAGACAGGAATGGGTAGACATAGAAGATGTTATTGGAGTAGCTACCAGCCGGCTGGGAGAGGCCTTAAAATCGCGGCCTTTAACCGTGAAGATGGACCCCGATTTACCGTTGATAAAAGCTGACTCTATATTGATAGAACAGGTGCTAGTAAATTTACTGGATAATGCCTTGAAATACTCCCCGCCAGGCAGCGAGATCTCGTTGACCGTCAGCTGCAAGGAGGGCTCGGTGGAAATCTCGGTCAGCAATAAAGGACCCAGGCTGTCATCCGAGGAGCTAGAACGGATTTTTGACAAATTTTATCGGATACCGACTTCTCCTGCCGTCGGCGGGACGGGATTAGGTTTGGCTATCTGCAAAGGGATCGTAGAGGCCCATGGCGGCCAGGTCTGGGCCAGAAATCACCCAGAAGGACTTACCATTACTTTTACCTTGCCTCTACCCAGCATCGGGCCAGGTGAAATACCGCCTGCCAGGGTGGGCGAAATCGATGGAAACTAAAGGGATACGAGTATTGGTGATCGACGACGAGCTTCAAATCCGCCGCCTCTTGAAAGTAGCCTTGTCAGGACATGGATACCAAGTCGAGGAGGCTGCTACCGGCGAGGAAGGATTGGAGCAGGCCGCCCTTTATAAGCCCGATGTAATCATCCTGGATTTAGGGTTGCCCGACATGGACGGCCTGGAGGTCATAAAGCGGCTACGGGAATGGACATCCACGCCCATTATAATCCTTTCCGTGAGAGAACACGAAAACGACAAGATACAAGCTTTAGATGCCGGGGCTGATGATTATGTTACCAAGCCTTTCAGCATGGGCGAACTGCTTGCTCGTATACGGGCAGCCTTGCGGCACAGAGCAGGGACCACAGAGGAACCCGTATTATGCTTTGAAGATTTGAAAATAGATCTAGCCAGGCGAAGGGTTACGGTAGGCGATGAAGGAGTTAAGCTTACGCCCACCGAATACGAGCTCTTAAAAAACCTAGCCTTAAATGCAGGTAAAGTTCTTACCCACAGGCAGCTTTTGCGGGCAGTATGGGGTCCCCCGTATGAAAATGAAGTCCATTACTTGAGGGTCTATATCGGCCAGCTTCGTCGTAAGATAGAAATAGACCCATCCCGGCCACGTCACCTTATAACGGAGCCAGGAGTGGGCTATCGCTTGCTTTAAATCCAGTTAAGTCGAACTAACCGGAAAGCACAAGACCCTATTCCAATCCTATTCCAATCCTATTCCAGCCCGCGATCAGCACGATCAGGAGGCAAGTCCCCCTTCGGCGAGGAAGTTCAAGGCAGCCTGCACGTAAATCCGCCCTGCCTCAGATAGCTTACCGATCTCCACCCACTCGTCGGGCTGGTGTGCAGCTCCAGGAGCACCCGGTCCGCATATCACCATCGGACACTTGAACGCCGGAACCAACGCTGTCGCGTCCGTATAGTACGCCACTCCCTGAAGTTTCGGCATTTTACCTGTAACACGAGCAACTGCTCCCGAGAACAGTTTGACTGCCGGATCGTCGGGAGACGTCGCCACCGGCGGCCTGTCGTTTACAACCTTCAAGGCAGCGGAAAAGCCCGGTCTTTGCCGTTGGAAAGTGCGCAGTATCTCCTCAACCCTCGCAACTATTGCTTGGTGCTGCTGCCCCGGAACTGTTCGCATGTCGACCTGGATCGCACACAAGTCCGGGACAACGTTGACTTTGACACCGCCCGATATAGTGTTGATGCTCTTGGTGAACCCACCAAGGTAAGGATGGACCTCGAACGGAATTTCCATTTCTTCGATGGCAGAAATGACCGGGAGCATCATTGTTATGGCATTGTTGCCAAGCTCAGGCATGGAACCGTGAGCCGTCTTGCCGAAGGTGCACACCTCAAGCCACAGTGCGCCTTTCTCTGCAATGAAAACTTCGTTGTAGCTCGGTTCACCTATAACTATGGCCTGAACCGGGCCCATCTCGCTTGCCCTGTCGGCAACTGCCATGGCTCCCAGAGAGTCAATCTCTTCGCCAGCTGTAGCAGCCAGGATCAAGTCACCTGCCAGCTTTATCCCTGAACGGGCAATGCAGGCCATTGCCACGGCCATGGCAGCAATTCCGCCCTTCATGTCGGATGCCCCTCTACCCCAGATCTTTCCGTCGGCGATCTCCCCCGCAAACGGGTCGTGCACCCACTTCACATTTCCCGCAGGCACCGTATCGACATGCCCGTTGAAAAGCAAAGCATCCTTGTTTCCGGCCCCTTTCAGACGGAACACCACGCTCGCTCTGTCTTTACCGTGGGAGATGATCCGGGACTCGACATTTGTATCCTTTAAGTAGTCAACCAGACACCTTACTGCAGCTTCTTCGTTCCCGGGAGGATTGGTCGTGTTGATCCTCACAAGGTTTTGACAAAGAGAGAGAACCTCGCTATCGCAGGATTCATTCCACAAAGCTTCAACATCTTTATAGCCCATGGCAGGCACCCTTCTTCCCGATGCATAGTTGAGAATAGACGTTATCGGACTTTTGGCTTTAGTGGAATTCCAGGTCCTCCGGCGTCTGTTCAGCGCCGGGCCTCTTTCTATACGTAAGCTTGCCGACCAGAACCATACCCACTACCGCAAGGGGTATGCAGATATACGAAGGCCATTTGAGAAGAATGGGCACCACCGAGATCGCAAGCGCTACCGGTGCGTATGCCATTCCACGCAGGGCAAACTGCCCGAAGACTGCCCCAAAAACCGCCGGAAGCAGGTAGGTCTTAAACGCATCCTGCAGCCAGGGAGAAAAAGTCTTGACCACCCAACCGGTCGCCAGCGCTCCAATGAGCACTCCGAAAATGCTGACCCAGATCGATACCGCGATCCCGACAGTAGCGATAAGCTCGCCTTTCTTGGAACCCTCTTCGCACCCGGCTACCGCCTGGGCCACAGCTCCGCAGGGGACCCTCATGTTCGAGATATTCCCCGCCAGGAACGACATATAGGTACCGGCATCGCCGAGGATGGGATAGAAGCTGATGGGTTCTATGATGTAAAACGGTACCGCGTAAGTCAGGGCAGCTGCCATTCCGGCGAGAATGGCCTTCCCGGGTGGGAATACGCCATACTGCAAATACAACCAGAGGGAGGGAAGAAACATGGCTGCCACAGCCATTAGGCACGTTGCTCTTCCAACTCTATGGATAGGCTCGGAAAACTCCTTGCGGTAGATCTCTGGATCGATATCAGTTAGAGATTTCGTGGTTTTTGACGTTGTGTTTGTGGACATACGTCTACCCTCCTCAACCTGCTATGAGTTTGCCGACGAGCATTCCGCCAAACATCGCCAAACCTAACGCCCATTCCTTCAAGCGCGGCGCCTTCAGCCAGTCCGACGCTTTAAATAAGAGCATGGCAAAGACAGCAGCGGATATGGTGGCCCATCCCTGGGGAGCGGTCTTTGGAACCCCCATTTTCGCAATGTACGTGGCGGCCCAGTAGCCAAAGAGGCCAAGTGTAGCGCAAACGGTCAGTACGGACAGCCAGCGGGTATCTCCGCCTGCTATCTTCTGCCTGGCAGTAGCCAGATAAGGGGTAAACAGACCCGCCACAATGAGCCAACCGATACAGCTGACATTCATCACAAACACAACGTTTGCAAACCCAGTCATGTCAAAGTTTGGCGACCCGAACTCTTGTCCGGCTCCCATGGCCGCGTTCTGCGCCTGAACGAGTTCGGTAAACACAGAGCCTACCGCAGCACCCTCACGTTGCCAGGCAAGTCCCGGGCTCAGGGCAACCACAAGGGCGATCATCACGAAAAGCTCGGCCATGACGGGCCCGAAGGAAGTGATGATCGCTCCTCGGACGATACCTTTAATGTCGTCCTTGTGCACCCCGAACCTCTTCAACACTCCAAGCGCTCTTAACATAAAGTAGGTACATTGAAACAACGAAATGGCAGCCAGAATTCCGCCACAGATCCAGATCCACGGTTCATTAGCAACTTGCTTCCAATCCACTTACATCCCCCTCTTTCTATTTTGTCGTTGACGCCAAACCGCACCCGGTTCTTAGATACGGTTTTTGGCGTAAATTCGACACCGCCTGGTCCGCTACCTGCCGGTCGAAGGCAAGTTTACGCAACACCTCAAACATCTCTTGTATCAACCGTTGGCTCCCATGTCCGTGTAACATCCTCCTCCAAAATTCCCCCACTAGGAAACTCCGCGATCCTCTGGGCGATTTGACTAGTTGGAGGACATTACCATTCGTAGTAGTAGTTTCCTCCATAATTACACTAAATCAAGTAGAGAGCCTGGATAAATGCAGCCACTTAGCTCGGGCATTGTCTTGTGTTCTGGGCTTATCCAGCTATCGCTGAATCTCCGGCGGGGCGCTCCTCTTCCCGGAGATTTTCCCCCGCGTGCTCACCTGATCAACGGCGGCAACAGACGGTGCCGCCTCAGGAGCACCCAGGCCCAATTGGCATGCGGGCTCGTGGCACCAAACAAACCCCGGCCTTCTCCAACCGGCTATTTGCCAGTACTCTACCGCATCAGCACGAGATTTCCATCCCCGGTGGCGGCGCGAAGCGCCATGAACAATTGGCATGAAATCCTCGCCGAAGGAAACGGTGTAGCTGAGTAGTTTATCAGAACTTTGAAGAAGCAGGTCATCTGGCCCAACAGGTCAAAAACGTGGCTCAGGCAGCCGATGCTATCGAGGTCTTTGTCCAGGAGTTTAAGAGGTCCTGGGTCATAGCACGTTTAGGCTACGGAACGCCGCTTGAGGTATTGCAAGAACTTTTCTGCAACCGGGAGGCGGCAGACTAACCGACGGCGAATGTTGTATACTCAAACCCGTGTCCAAAAAACCGGGTGCAATGCAGACGTGACCTCTGACTATTCCAGTGGTCTTGCTGAAAATTTCGAGAAAAGATTCAAGGAGATGGGTGGAAATATCGTCGCGAAGGCTGCTTTCAGGTCAGGAGACCTTGACTTCAGGCCGCAGCTTTCCGAGATAGTCCAGAAGAAGCCGGACATCCTGATCCTTCCCAATCTATACAAGGAAAATGCCCTCATAGCTAAGCAGGCCCACGAAATGGCCGCGCTCAAAGGAATCCCTATTATGGCAGGGGACTCCTATTCGCGTGTCATGTTCGAGATGGCAGGGAAAGAAGCTCTCGAGAACTATTACACGGTACAGCATTTTCACTGGGACGACCCGGCGTTAAAGGCTATTAAAGACAAGTATTTTCAACAGTACGGCGAGAAAGACCCGGAGCTTAACGTCGTGATGGGTTATGATATGATGTACTTCATCGCAGACTGCATCAAACGTGCAGGAAAGCTCGATGGGAAATCGGAAGAAGCCGAGTCCAGGGAGAAAAGGCATAGGCATGCCAAGGATCCAGAGGATGTAAAACCGAAGGAAAGCGACCAGTGGAATTTCACGGACCCTGACTCGCGGATTATGGTCAACAGCGACAAAGCATTCGTCCAGGGGTACAACGCACAGGCCGCCGAGTCACTTCAATGGGAAGGAAGCTCCTCGGTACTACAATGGACGATTCGGCAACCATTGTTCTTGTTGACTCATTGGTGTATAGTTCCAGCCACTCCCTGTATCTGTCAGGGGAAAGGACCACGACAATTACTTCAGACTCTTCATTAGATCCGATAATGTTTTGGACTCGATATTGTAGGTTCTGCGGTTGCTTGGTTAACCATGCACGGAAATCCTTTGTTTCCCACAAGGTTCCCCCAGGCAAATCATGATCCATGTCATGGGAACTTTCAGCCCCTTGTGCAAAAGCCACAGACTTGGATCCGAAACAAACTAGCGGGAGAACCAAACACAAGACCAACAACAGAGCCAGGGTCTTTCTCACTTTTTCTTCACCCTCCTCAAACTATTTGTACACTGCCCTTCTATAACCAGGCATAGTAGTATATTTTTTCCGTACCTGGTACTACATGCCATACATGGTGTATTGTATAATAGGATTAGTCTGAATGGCAAGAGTTCCTAGGGAGGAGAAGTCAAGTCAATCAAATGTCGAAGGATCAATATATGCAGTCGGCACTTATTCTGGGTCAATTTGTGGTCCTTCGCTTTATTGTTGCACCAGCTATCGCATATTGTGTCTACAGAATATGCGAGACCAAATCTATCTGGACAGCAATATCGGATATGACTCTAATATTAGTCTACTACATATGGATCCTCCGAGGGGCAACACACAAAAGTGAGCCTTGGCTGTCGGACAACGCTAAACCAATGAACCTGGTTGTCGCTGTCGGACTTTGCTGTGCGTACTTCCTGGGGAGGCTTCCAAGCATGCATTCAATTCCCGAACGAGTATCTGAGCTTTTCGGGTCGAGCGGAAACTCATTCCTAATTAGCCTGTATTTTCTAGCTCCTATCAAAGAGGAACTCTTGTACCGTGGGTTCCTGCTAAATCGTCTGCGTACAATTGTTGGTTTTTGGCCCGCTGCGATTGTTTCCAGTGCGATATTCGCGTTAGGGCATAGGAACCCGTTCTCAGCTTTCCTTTCCGGTATTTGGTTAAGCACGCTCTACTCGCCCACCCTTGGCGGCAGCTTGGTATTTCCCATCATGATTCACATGATCCAGAACATAACATCAAATGTGCTAAGTTTGCCCAAAGGTTTCTTCTTCTGATGTAAGTCCACACCCGAAGCTAAAGGGGGCTTCTGCAATGAGAAAGACGTGGTCACCATTACTAAGTACTATGTACGGGAACCAAATGAGCACGGCCATGCCCCGTCCTAACTTCCAAGCATAGCGTATTACATGAAAGGTTTGCCTTACTATCTCCACCTCTCTCCGTGTGTGAGAAATCGAACCCCCCTCGTTCGGGGCATAGATGCTGTGAACATGCGGCGTTTGCATATCAACCGACAAACCTGCAGGGATTCAAGAGCAAGGCCACGCAGCGTCCCGGGAGCTCAGGCTCTACCTCTCGGACGCCCGATAAGGGCAGCTTCCCGCTGCTCATGGTGGACCCGACATATCTTTCTCCTGGCATCTACTTCGTACCCGCTGGAGTAGCTATCCAGCAAGTTAGGAACAAAAACCACCCACCATTGCGGTTCGGTTTTGGGCCGGAGGTATTCTTCAACCGTCTCTATTCCATTGGCCGCAATGTCGCGATAAGCATTACGATCCCGACTGCCTTGCCGAATGAAGATTCTCTCCCCAACCAGAATTCGTCCTGGACCGTAACATCCTGCTTCTTCTCTACAGTGGTACTCACGGTATCTTCTGTGCAAGTTACATCGATTTTTTCAACTCCAGGAAGTTCAGCCCTGACCAGCACGGTATCGCCTTGATCGACTACGTCAACGGGAAAGCCGCCGAACTCCTCCTCAATAAGCGTCCTGGGGGCAAAGTTCCTCCAAAGAAGTGTATGCGACTTGGTGGTGCTAAAGTAGCAGTGAGTGGAGTGGTGGCGATGATGACGAGGAATTTCTCGGAACTTGCGGGTTGCTAAGGAAGAGAAGGCTTGGTATCTGGCACCACTTCGAACTCCACAGCGCGTAAAGCTTCCCACAACCGGGCATCAAAGCAGGCTGCCAACACACGACCTTTCACCCGCGTCTTGAGGGTAAGCGCGGCTGCAAGGTGGATGGAATCAAAACCCCTGAGCCGGTGTTTTTCGGCCAGTTCCCCGGCGAGCCAGACGAGGGAATCTGTTACTTCTAGGGTAAGGTGGTTAGGCCAATCGTTTTGCAAGGCAGCCACAGTCTGACGATAACTTTTCTCCTCCAGAAGACCTTCGCGGAAGCCCCGGGCCAGGGCAGCTCGCGCTTCTGGATAGGCGATTTTGCTGGTGGCTGTCACAGAAGCTTCTTCCACTAGCTTATGCACTATGTGTGAACCTGG
The DNA here is from genome assembly GCA_018208355.1 of Candidatus Fermentithermobacillus carboniphilus. Lineage (GTDB taxonomy): Bacteria > Bacillota > Sulfobacillia > Fermentithermobacillales > Fermentithermobacillaceae > Fermentithermobacillus > Fermentithermobacillus carboniphilus. The sequence goes on from CP062796.1 coordinate 695,106, forward strand.
TTCTTGAACGTAGAGTTTAACGAGGGCGCTGGTGTCCAGATAGCACATCATCGCCGATTCTCCACAACTAGAGCTGCAATTGAGGTAACGCCGTGGATTACCGGCGGCATCGCCAGTCCAAGCGGTTTCCCCCCGTGCCAGGAAGCTATTCCTTGTTCTACTAAATCTAGAGCAAGCTGTTCCTCGCCTTCTTTGAGCGGAACCAGCTTAGCGATAGGTACGTGGCGCTCAGTAATAAGGAGTGTTTCTCCTTGTTTCACCCGCTTTAGGTACTCGCTGAAACGGTTTTTTACATCTCTGATGCCCGCTTCCACAAAATCACCCCCAGTAGCTACATCCTAGCACGAATGAAGCCACATCTCAACGGGTGTGTTAGTTCGGTCCGTGTCAACAGTTAGTAGGTAACTTTTTGTCCTGTCAGATATTGGCAGACGAACCATGGAACGGTTTCCGCAAGACGTACTTGACAAACGGTATGCTTTGGTAGGAACCACGCAGCGCTGGCACCTTGGCTCGCAATCATGCACCAATGCCCTCTGCATGTTTGATCAGGTCATCCCAGATACGCTGTTTGGTTCTGTCTATTGGCCATAGAATGTTATCTTGCATTGCGAACAGCGACCAAGACTCCGAGGCACTCCGCGTCGTCTCGTCTTGTAGATGTCCGCGTTACTTTCGACACCATGTCTCTCGGCGTCTCCGCGATCTTCTCCTTACTAAAAATGTTATGTACAGTCAGCCAGCATCAACCGATCAGGACCTCATCGCCTACCCTGGCCACGATCAGGGCGAGCGTCATCTCCCGCCCGCCACTGCTGAGTCCGTTCCGCCTGTGTGGTCAAGAGGTGTGGAGACTATTTGACGCTATTACTTGTACTCTTGCTCTTAGACGCTCAAACAGAACAATTCTCTCATCAAAGGGAGCCAGGTATCCCTGGCTCCCGGAAGTATTGTGAAGCTAGTATAGGTAGACTGCAGTCCTGCCAAGCAGAACTATGCTGTGCTGAGCGACCGGAACCCATACATAGGTATTTGCTGATCCCTCCGTAATGGCCTTAGTTTGTGCCACAACTACAGGCCAGTCGATATCCTCATACTTGTAGCTGGTCACCGTGAAAGTCTGGCCGTTGACAGTCCTCGTTCGAGTTTCAGCCGTTTTCCTACCGCATACTAGGGTGACTTGCCTCATGCGGCTAAAGTCGGCGCTTGCCATACCCGCTGACATCGTCGAGGTGGAATAACTGTTGAAGCCCGAGTCTGCTTGATGAGTACTCCAGACGTAGAAGTATCCTTCCTTTGTTACTGAACTAAACTCAGCCGTAAACTTAATTCCAATTTCATCTGGGTTGTTGTAGAAGCCTATTTTCACAAAAGTAGTGTCCTCGCCTTCTATCTTCCAGTTGGGTTGACTGAGGTCCACAAGCCCTGTTGGGCTCGGCAATACAGAGAACACTGGGTCAACCTCGCCCAACAGGTTCCATAGAAGATCCCAAGCGTAGGCGATTAGAGGATCAGTGGGGCGCGTGTTCGAGGCGTTGACGTTGGTAAGCACTTTTCTTTCGTCTACTAACTGGAATGTCCCGAATTCGTTCCAGATGTCCGCCCACTCTACGGTCGCCTTCTCATTCCTAGTGTCCGCATACCATGCTATACCCGATTCCACAAACCCTGGACGTTTCGCTACCCCAGCAGTTGTTGAATAATAGTGTAGCTTAGCACTTTAATCCAGCGTAAAAAGCCTCTTTGTTTTCGAGTTCTTTTAGGATTATGCAAATCCCTTCCCAAAGCAGTGTGATAGGATTTTGTCAATTTCCTTTGGGAGGTAGGACGATGCAGATGATTTTGTCGGTTAACATGGGACCTGAAGAGTACGCTGCAAAACACGAAGAAATAGAGTTCCCTAAGATAGACATCTGCCCGATGTGCAAGGCGAGGAAGCGTCTTCACAGGCATGGCTCTTTCCAGCGGAATGCCCTGCCTGAGAAAAACAAGGTTCTTCTTGTGCGGATTCACCGGTTCTTCTGCACTGTATGCAAGAAGACAGTCTCCTTGGTTCCATCTTTTCTCGTGCCTCATTTTCAGTACACAGCCCATTTCTTGGTAGGCTCGATTCTGGGAAAGGTCGAAACCTACCGTGAACTCTTGCGGTTCCACCAGAAACGCTTTCTCAAGAACCTCAATCTGATACAGGCCTTTTTCAGGGATATGGGTTTTAGGTGGAGTCTTCCCGAGGCCGGAAAAGAAAGGGCCATAAAACTAGCGGAGGAAATCGAGAATTTGGGCGTAGGAAGTTTCTCGCTGCTCTACCACAAGCAGCACCACCGTAGTTTTATGGCAGTTTGATTTTACCTGCCCCGGGTGGTTTCGTAAAGAGAGCAGCGTCCAACAAAACGTTTCCGTGGTTTCCCTTCTCCGGGTCAATTAGTATGGTTCTGGCGTACCTCTGATGCGCCAAAGAGCAGCAACTGACCAACAAAATCTACCAAAAAGGGGGAGGAAATCATGGATGAGAAGGACCGGGAACAGATAGCGCTTTTCCGGTACGGATTGATTGCGCCCATGCTGCAGGGAAGCGTGGAAGACAGGGCTTCATACCTGGCTTCGGTTTCAAGCAGAACCTACGAGGTGCCCTGCTATGGAAATGTGGAGTACAGCCCAAAAACAATTGAGTCCTGGTTCAGAGCATACATGAAAGAAGGATTCGACGGCTTAAAGCCGCGTCAGCGTTCGGACAAGGGAGAGACCAGGGCAATTCCCTTGGATACAAGACACAAGATCTTGGACCTCCGCCAGGAAAAGACCAATGTTCCGGTGACAGTCTTTTACCAGCAACTTGTAGATAAAGAAGTCATAAAGCCTCAGGAAGTATCGTACTCTAGCCTGTACCGGCTCTTGAAACGCCATGACCTTGTAGGTAAAAGAACTCGCAAGGAACCGGAAAGAAAAAGGTACGCTTTGGACAAAGTAAATGAGGTTTGGCAGGCAGACCTCTCTTACGGTCCCTACCTCAAACTGGGCAAGAAGAAGGTCCAGACGTTTCTCTTTGCTTTCCTGGATGATGCTTCTAGGCTGGTTCCTTTCGCCCAGTTCACACTGGACCAGACCTTCGACTCTCTCAAAGTAGTGTTCAAAGAAGCCTTATGCAGGAGAGGTATCCCCAAAAAAGTTTACGCCGATAACGGGAAGATCTACAGGTCAGGCCAATTCCAGTTTGTCTGCGCATCCCTTGGCATAGCCCTCCTTCACACCCAACCTTATGACGCCGCAGCAAAGGGAAAAATCGAGAGGTTCTTTCTCACTGTAAAACAGCGCTTCTACTCAACCCTTGAAGCCGAAACCCTCACATCCCTGGATGCCCTTAACCAGGCTTTCCACTCCTGGCTTGAGAAAGACTACAATGGCAGACACCACAGCGCCATAGATATGACTCCTTTGGATAAATACATGTCCCAGGCTAGTGACGTAAAGATGGTGCAGGACCCTTCCTCTTTGGATCCCCTCTTTTTGAGGCGGGAGAACCGCAAAGTTAGGCATGATTCCACCATCAGCGTCGAAAACACTCTCTTTGAAGTTCCTCCCAGGTTCATAGGTCAAAGCATCGAGGTAAGATTTGAACCTAAAGACCTAAGTGAAGTGCTCATCTATGAAAACGGCCTTGAGGTCGCCCGCCTGAAACCCGTGAATCTTACTGATAACGCCAGGGTAAAACGGGAAAAACCTGCGCTGCGATTGTCTGACATCGCTAAAGATGAGGAGGATTGAGCATGTACAGGCCTTTCTACTCGCTCTCTAAAGAACCCTTCGGTAAAGACATAAAACCGCAAGAGCACTTTCCTTCCCAGAGTTTCAAAGAGGCCTTGGCCCGACTAAAATACCTGGTGGATACCAGAGGCTTTGGCGCCATCTTGGGGGAATCAGGGTCAGGCAAGACATATGCCCTCAGGACCATGGCCGAAAGTCTCAACCCAGCTCTGTACAAAACCATCTACCTTCCCATGTCATCAGGCACAACAATGGACATGTACCGTAATCTTGTGACAGGGCTGGGAGAAGAGCCGAGATATCGCAAGAGCGATCTCTTCCGCCAGATCCAAAAGGCAGTTGAGCACTTCTTCTACGAGAAGAGAGTTACGCCGGTGTTCATTTTGGACGAAATGCACCTGGCGAAACCTGAATTCCTCCTGGATCTGGCGATGATATTCAACTTCTCCATGGATTCCAAAAACCCTTTCGTCGTGATCATAGCCGGTTTGCCTTTTTTGAGCACGCGATTGAAACTCAATCATATCCAGCCTCTCGCCCAAAGAATCATCGTCCATTACAAGATGGAGCCTTTGGATAAACCAGAGGTCTTCCAGTACATCAACCACCGCCTAAAACTGGCCGGGGCTACAACTGAGGTGTTCAGCCAGGAGGCCCTTGAAGCTATCGCTTCCCACTCTGCAGGTTGGCCCAGGCTGGTTAATAACCTTGCCAGCACATCGCTACTTTTGGGAGCCCAGTTGAAGAAGAACCCGATTGATGCCGAGGTCGTGAGATTGGCCTCTATGGAGACAAACCTCTGAACTCGCAAGTCATTGGGCGCTTCCGCTTGCTGTAGACCCTGCAACTTGCCGGTGATGCCTAGTAATAGGTGTCACCGGCCTTCTATATGGAGCTAAAACAGCCTCCCACAAGCAATGTGAAAGTGAAAATCGAGGGTAAAGGGATTGTGCAAACGGGAGAAGAATTAGAACCTTGGAATCTGACAATTGGCATATTGGAACGGAATTTCAGCCTGGAGGAATCTGAAAAATACACGCGGGGTTAATTTGCAAAATGACATAATAGCAGGCGAAATTCGTGTTAGGAACAACGGTTACATCCACGTTTCCTGCCAAAGCTGCATTATAGCTCGTGCACCATCCCAACCAGCTATCGTAGGTTTCGTGATGGTCCCTATCGAGTTCTCCGTCGGTCGCGAAAACAGGCGAACAAACGGAGAACAACATCAGGCCGGCCAGCACAAGCGCAATCATCTTGTTGGGTATCTTATTCAAGTCAGGCTCCCCCTTTAGGCAGATAAATTCTCTTTTTCGCGTTTAGCGTCTCTCAAAAGAACATACGAGATCGCCGCTGTCTCTCAACTGATCAAGACTTATCGATGCAGCTGTAATTTCAGAGATAATCAATGCTTCCAAGAAAGCCAGCCAAGCATCGGTCGTTTCCTGGGGCGAGGAAAGCACTTTGCTCTCAGCGGACTGTAGCAATCGATATGCCTGTCCTAACAGATCCAATGGTCGTCGAGATTTCCTCGCCAGTTCTAGTCGGCGACTGACTTGTGTCACAGCCAAATTGTAGGAGAGCAACGCTAGTTGCCGGAGTTCTTTCGTGATCGTCTTCTGCTTTTCAGGCGCCATCTCTTGCATGTTTTTCAGTCGCACTTCTCCAAGATCTCTCTCCAGGCGTGTCAATAACCGTCCGGATATAGCAGAATTGAGTGCAAAGTAAAGCGAGGCATAGGGATATTCCGACCTTTCGCGACTTTCGCTCAGGAATGAGACTAGATTGCTGTAGACAAAACGATTCAGCGTACCCTGCGATGGTTCTGAGCAGCTAGCAATAATCTTCTCCGAACACGCCCAAAGACTGTGTGTGAAAGAAAGAACCTGTTTGGGGTCAAGAGGTGTTCCCTGAATTTGCGCAACTTCTTTGGCAGCCTGAGCTAAATCCTTGAGCCTTAGCAGCGTCACTTCCATAGTATCGGGTCGTTGGTGCAGATAATATTCGTGACCTCTTGGAACTTTACTGGCTTCATCCCGACAAGACTGGGCCACAGTACGCGCTCCGCTCAGTAAGAACTCAGCGCCCATGAGAAAAGCTGCCGACTCTACAGTAGATGACGCTCTTGATATTGTCTGAAACTCCTTGATAATGGACGCCATCTCTTTATCAAACTGGTCTGCCGCTTCCAGAGCCCTTGTCCGGAGGGTATCCATAGTAACTCTATCCTGATTGAAAAGCAGATAGCCTTCAGCGTTCTTTACGGCAGTGAGAAGATATATACCGGCAAGATAAGCACTCGAATTGCTACCGGAAGGAATTGAGTCAAAGCCGCGCTTGGTTAAAGTCAGGGTGTTGTACAGAGAGGCCATTTGTGGATCGTTCTCAGCCAGCTTAACAACCTGTCTAAGGTCCAGCCCCCGATATGCCTCCAATGCCCGTTTGCAGACTTCGTTAACAAGTCTATCCGAAAGAAAGGGAGGGTTTTCTGCAGGTGGTGCTTCAATTTGTACAGGCTTTAGCATAGATTGACCAGTTTCCTCGACCTTGGAAACACATCCAGATAAAGCTGTAGCCAGGATCAGTAGAGTCAGGAGGCTCTCTCTGGCCAATCTGACTCGCAACCACGCTCACCTCCTAGTTAACAAACTAGGACCCTTTTCGGCAGAGAGGCATCACCTCCAAAGTTGCTATACCTTACCTTAAGAATCCATGCATGGGAATATTATCTAGAAGAGAGGAGTTTGTCAAGTGAAGGGATCTGGCGGTCCGTGTCAACAGTTAGTAGGTAACTTTTTGTCCTGTCAGATGTTGGGAGACGGCGACCTAGACGAGCTGCTGCCGTGGTTTGCTTTTATTACAGGCTCCCCGCACCCATTTTTGGACTCACGTTTGAATATACATTCGACGCCGGTTAGTCTGCTACCTGCCAGTCGAAGGAAAACTTTTGCAATGCTTCAAGCAGTAGCTCCCATTGTGGAACTGGATATCGAGTCTGGTAGGCTTACATGAGATTTAGGGAAATGGTTCACGGTGAGCAGTTGCATGAGCATTTTTGTGACTGCAATTTCTTCATCTAATCACAGCCGGTTTCGCCCCAGGCTGTAAGCGCCAAGGGCAAAAAACACCGCAGCCATCCCCAGCAGCACCAATCCGTAAACCAGTACTTCGGCGGGAGCCTGTCCCCTACCCACCGCTCCGGACAAGCCCGTCATTCCCCACCCGAACGGAGTGATGTATGCCAACTTCCGCATGAAAGGGGGGACTATTTCCAGAGGCCACCAACAACCTCCCAGCATGGCGCCGATTACGCTTACCAGCGTCCCTGCTGTAGTCGCCTGAGCTCGCGTTTTCGAAAGGGCACCCAGCAGCATACCTAGGGCACTCATGCAGACGAGGAAAGGCACTAACACCGAGACGACGCCAGCGAGGTTCGAGGACCATGGAACCCCTAAAATCGCACCAAAGCCCATGAGAATCAGCGTCCCAAGCCCACCCACAAAGAGGCTGGCAAGGACTTTGCCTGAAGATATCGTCCACGCTCCAACCGGACATGAGAGAAGCCGCTGCATGGTGTTCTCTTCCCTGTCCGCAACGAATGAGGAGCTCAACATCGAAATCATCGTCATCCCCACGAACATTACGAGAAAACCGATAGAAGAATGGTTTTTTACGGAGATGGCGTCAATGGGCCCCAACTTTGCGGTCCCCTTCTGAGCTAACGCTACGTGCGCCCTCACCGGCGGCGAAGCCAGCTTTTTGATCGACTGCTCGTACGTCTGGGTCCAAACCCGAGCCGCCTCTCCCTCTACATCGACCCCGGAGAGATGCCGCCACGTCTCGCGTAATACCTGTGCCGCTTCGTTCGCCGCGATCACACTTGCTTCTACTCTGCTAAGCGCGTTTCGAAGGTACAACTGTCCCGGACTGAGGCCCTCCTCTTTCAGCGATATCACCCGGACCATCGCCGGACGACCTGCCCTGATATCGGCCTCGAACCCGCCAGGAAAGATCACGCCGAACGAAACAGCCTCTTTCGTTACGAGGGACTCGATTTCCTCTCCGGTCGTCCTGACTATCTCAAATGACCGGTTTTCTTCCAGCAATGATATTACGTCATGGGAAAACCGGGATGACGACAAGTCCACCACCGCGATTTTCTCGAGCGGGCCCTTCGAGCCTACCTTGCCGAAGGCCAAGGAAACAAGCAGCGTCATGATAATGGGCACCGCGATCCCCTGGATCAGGAGACTTTTCCATCGCATCGCTCGGACGGTCTCAAGGCCCGCTACGGCCAGGATTTTCCTCATCACGCCCACCCCTTTTTTCGAATCCCAAACGTTCCGGTGACCATGAATACGACTCCTGTGGTAAAGAGAATTTCCAAGGGCAGAGCCAGATCCGCCAACGTGGCGCCGCGGTTCAGCGCGATGAAGGCGCTAAGTCCCCATCTCAGGGGGGTAATCCGGGAAACCGCATTGAGCCAGTCAGGCATCAAGTACACAGGCCACATTGAACCTCCCAGAAACGCCAGGATGAAATTGAGTGGAACCACCACCGAAGCCAATGACTCTGAAGATGACACCAGAACCGCGATCGTCAGTACGATGCCATCGACCGCGACCACCACCGCAAACGCCACAAGATAAAACAAGAGGGCTGACCGACCCCAGTTCACCCCAAACAGCAACTTTGACGCGCCCGCGACAAGAGAGACTTGAATCAGGCTGGAGATGATCATGTATCCCAGTTTCCCCACGATAAGGCTCGACGCCGGAGTCGGAGTCTCAGCCATGCGGGTCCATGTCCGCTGGGACTTCTCGTCCAGAATGGAGGCGGCTCCAGCCATGGCGGTGAAGACCGTGTACATGAGAAGCATACCTATGGCGTAATAATCCATGGCGCCGACGACCATTTCTTTCACGCTTCGGCTCTTTGCGAGGCTGGTGGCCACCCCTATTAGTGGTTTTTCGACGGTTGCGCGTAACGCGGAAGACACACGGCCGACGACGGCGGAAGCTCCACTCGCAGTCAGCGCGCCCCTCTCCGCAAGAGCTCGGAGGGCTTCTTCCGAGGTTACCTGCACCTCCGACACTTCCTGAGTGAAAGCTTGGGCGATTCCACTGACCATAGCCGACCCCACCGGTCTACCGGAGTCCAGGATAACCTCGAGCTCAGCTTCTTTTCCCTGGAATACCTTCTCGGAAAAGCCTTCGGGGATGATGATGCAACCGGCCGCTTTTCCCTCCTTGACCAGCTCCCCGGCAGCTACGCGGTCATTCTCATACGAAACTTCGAGGGATGCCTTGATTTCCGGGCTTCCCAGCACCTCTTCCCTGAAAACTCGAGCAAGTTCCCCTCCGTCGAGATCCACCACGACAACAGGCACCCTGCCCGGTCCACTCGACCACATAGAACCGAAAACCGAGCCCAAGACCAATATGAGCACGAGAGGCATTACCAGAAGTAGGAAAAAGGCCGTCTTGTCCCGCATGAGTATGAGGAGGTCCTTACCGATGATGGCGAGGATCTTTCTCACGCCGTGCACCTCCTTCGCACTTCTCACCTGCAATCAGTTACACCCGTCTCGGAGTCTTTTTGCTCCAAAACGATGCGCATCGGACCATCCCACCTGACCGTGAAACCAGCTGCAATCAATCCCGGAGTTTCTTGCCCGTCAGTTTCAAAAATACCGCCTCCAGGCTAGGCTCTTTCACGCTAACCGACTGGATTTTAAAGCCCCGCGAGACGAGAAACGCGAGGAAGGCAGGGAGAAGCCGGGAGCTTGACTGCGTGTATGCAACGATCTCCCCGTCATTCAGCCTTAAATCGACAAGGCCGGGCATTTCTCGTTTTGCCTGGGAGAAGAGGTCTTCTGCAGCATCTGTAGATAAACTGCCGCCAATTCTCGCCACGCTCACCGACACTTCGTCCATCTCGCCCACGATCCTTTTGAGCTCCGTCACGGTGCCTTGAGCGATGATTTTCCCTTCGTCCATCACCGCCACGCGTCTGCACAGATGCTCGACTTCTTCCATGTAATGACTGGTGAAGAGCACGGTGAGCCCGTGTTTGGCAAGGTCTGCGACGGTATCAAGGATGTGGGTTCTCGACTGCGGATCCACGCCTACGGTAGGCTCATCTAGGATTAAAAGAAGAGGATTATGAAGGAGCGCGACGGCTATGTTGAGCCTGCGTTTCATGCCACCCGAGAACGTCCCCACCATGTCCTTTCGGCGTTCCGACAGCCCGGTGATTTCGAGCACGCGCTCTATCCGGGAGGGCTCCTCTCGAGCGGGGACATCCTGCATTTTAGCCCAGAACCGGAGGTTTTCCAGCGCCGTCAGGGTTGGATAGAGCGCTATTTCCTGCGGAACCACACCCAACCTGCGCTTTACCTCCATGGGTTCGCGCAGGACGCTCTTTCCGTCCAGGAATATATCGCCGGTCGTTGGTCTAATGAGGCCGGATATCATCGATACGAGGGTGGTCTTCCCCGCGCCGTTCGGCCCCAAGAGTCCGAAAATCTCGCCTTTCTCGACATCGAAGCTCACATCGTCCACGGCCCTGCGCTTGCCGTAGTCCTTGGTCACACCCCGCACAGACAAAAGCATCGGCGTCTCCCCTCCGATTGCGATCCGTCATTGCCAGCCGGTTTCCATGACATACGAAGGTGCCCTGGCTGAACATTACTACAAGATACTGATGAAACACGACCGACAGTCCGCCCGCGCCAGTTGAACAACGGGCCTTCCAGAGGAAGATACGTCCGAGGTGTTAAGCCAGTATTAACCAGATGTTAACCCGGTGTTAACCTTGTATCAGCTCACGACCAATTCTCGCGAGGATCAAAACTTCTGCGCGAGGGTCAAAACAAAATACAAGCGGCCGGGGAGGGCAAAAAGCGCAATCCACTTGGAATGAATTATCGAGAAGTCGATTGTTGAGAGTACGCTTGCAAGCTGGACCGGGGCTTGCAACCTAAGTCTTTCGGTCAGTTCAATAAGCGTACATACGGCGGCACTAGCCGTCCCAAGCTCTCTACCAGTTCGCGGTCAGCAGTCCAGAATTCAACGACACTCTGGGAATCTTCCGCCGCCTTTTCCGAAACCGCGAGAAAAGCAGCATCATACATGGTAGGCAGATCAAATTTGGTGCAGATCCTCCATGCCATCTGCGGAATGCTCGCATCTTCAACGTAATCTATAGACAACGAGACAAACCTTGCCCAAGTTTCCTCCGCCTCAGACTCGCTGATCAGCCCCGACTTGACTTTTTTCCTCAACACAGTCCCAACTTCAGCCCAAGCGAAAGCAGGAGCTATCAACCTGCAACCCGTGCTGATTATACGCTTTACAAGAGCTGCAGCTTCGTCGCTACCCTCCTCAGGGACAAGGAGCTTCACGAGGACACTGGAATCAAGGCAATAAGTACCTCTAATCACGATGTCCCACCCTCATTCTGAGTTGCCTAATGAGTGAAGTCGAATCCGGTTGCAGGCCGCGCGCAGCCATCTTCCGACGCGCCTCTTCTATCTGCTTCAAGATACGAAGCTGCTCCCTGGCCTGGACCTCTTTTTGAACGGCGACCACGACAAGATCATTCATAGAATCTCCGTAGGCTGCCGACTCCTCACGAACTCTATCGAGGAGTCCTTTGGGGAGTCGAACGGTTAACTGCTCCCGATCCTTCATGGTTCACACCTCGCTGAGGTATTTTACATCATCAATTCACATAGAGCAACCAGTCTTTGTAATCAAATTTTGATATCAATTTGACTTTATCCCGTTATTCCTTCAGCTGGACCAAGTCTCCCCGAGGACAATAGTTTAGGGCAATTGTGTTACGGGCAATAGGCTCCAGGAAGGAATCGCTGGCCAAGAAGTAGAACTCTGTGAAGCGGTTGAACACGGGTCACCCTGACGGTTCCGTATGGTTACAGGACAAGGCGTCCCTTGTAGATGCGAGATAACTGAAAGGAAGTGCTGTCAGCATGATAGTCACCACAACCCCTACGATCGAAGGGCGAAAGATTACCGCGTATTTGGGCATAGTCGCGGGCGAAGTTGCCCTCGGAACGGATTTTGTCAGAGATTTTGTTGCGTCCATCTCTGACTTTTTCGGTACCAGAACTGGAGCCTATGAAGAAAAACTTTTGGAAGCAAGGCAAGCCTGCCTTACCGAAATGTCCGAGAGAGCCAGGAAGCTAGGTGCAGACGCCGTCGTTGCGGTGAAAGTTGACCACGAGATCCTCGACAACGGGATGATGCTGGTGATCGCGACCGGGACGGCTGTTAAACTTTCACAATCATGACCGGCAGTGAGTGAGGACCCACCCATGCTATCTCCTGAAGAAAAAGAACGCTACGCCCGTCAGATACTGGTCCCCGAAATTGGCGAGGTGGGCCAGGAGATCCTTTCGGCCAAGCGCGTCCTCGTTGTGGGCGCGGGCGGCCTCGGGACCCCGTGCACTTCTTACCTGGCAGGGGCCGGGGTAGGGCATATCGGCCTTCTGGACTCGGACGAGGTTTCCCTTTCAAACTTGCCGCGCCAAATTATGTATGATATGAACGACCTAGGTAAGAGAAAGGCAGATGTCCTCTCTCGCAAGCTTTCTGCGGCCAACCCTCTTATACGGATCGAACCCATTACAGAAAAACTTACAGAAGAAAACGTCCACAGTATCGTCCGGGGCTTCGACGTCGTCGCCTCTTGCGTCGACAACTTGGAGACTAGGTACATCCTCAACGAGGCCTGTGTCAGGGCCGGGATTCCCATGGTCGAAGGAGCTGTCTATGGTTTCACAGGGCTTGTCACCGTCATATTACCTGGGCGCGGGCCGTGCTATGAATGTATATTCCCGAAAAGGCCACAACTGGAGAAGAAACCGGTGGGCGTCGCCGGACCTTCCCCCGGCGTCATCGGCTCAATCCAGGCAGCTGAAACGCTCAAACTATTACTTGGGAAGGGGCAACCCCTGGCAGGCCGACTTGTCCTCATAGACCTTCTGACAGCTTCTTTTCAAACCATAGTTGTGGCAAAAAACCCCGAGTGCAGGGTATGTCGTAACATGGGCAGGTAAGACGCTTCCGCGAAATACCGGCGTTTACCCGGCCCTATTCTTGTGTTTTCGCCTTATTTTTATGTTTCGCGAGATTCGTCCGCGCGAAGCATCCTGAACCGTGTCAGCGCCAGCCGCAAGGTAGACTTCCACTCTGGCCCATTTTCGTCCTTCGTGGCGCGGCAACGCGGGAAATCTGCCCCGTAACAGAGGCATCCTGAGTGTAGTAGCGGGAGCAGGTACTTTGAGGATGAAAGGGAAGTCTGTCCCGTAACACAGACATCCTGACCCGTTGACAGCGCGCGGCAATGTGTGTATAGTGTATATGTACCATATACACAGTGTCCCTAACGTAGGGCCAGTCGCGACATCCTGAGCCTGTGAGGTATGACCATGCTAATCGTTCTCGACAACTCGAGCCCTGTGCCGCTCTATAAGCAAATCGTTGAACAAATCAGGGCGAAAATCTTAAAGGGAGAGCTTCAACCCGGGGAACCTCTCCCATCAATAAGACAGCTGGCTTCTGACCTTTTAACTAGCGTGATAACGACAAAAAGGGCGTATCAGGAGCTCGAGGCGGAAGGGTTGATACAGACACGGCCGGGTCTTGGCACTTTCGTGGCAGAGATCAAGGAGGCTTCGTTGGAAGAAATCAGGCTGAAAGAAGTCGAAGCGAGGCTCAGGGACATCGTGCGCGATTCCGCCAGGCTGGGGATAGGGGCCACAACCCTCAGATCGATTCTGGACAAGGTCATCGAAGCGGAGGGACTTATGGATGAATAACAGGGCTGTAGAGATGAAAGATGTCAGGAAAGCGTTCGGGGAATTCTGCCTCAGGATCGACGATCTCTCCCTTGACCGCGGCTACGTGCTCGGGCTTGTCGGGCAAAACGGGGCGGGAAAGTCAACAACGATAAAAATGCTCCTCAACCTGGTATACCCCGATAGAGGCACCATCTCGGTCCTTGGTTTAAGGCAACCCAAGGATGAGATCGAGATTAGGCGAAGGGTAGGATATCTCAGCGAGACACCGGCGTTCTACGAGGAAATGACGGCTGGCTGGATCGCCGGGCTCGTCAAGAGGTACTATCCGAACTGGGATGACCGGTTATACGCACACTACCTCGACAAGTTCAACCTGGACCCCAACAGAAAAGTCAAGGAGTTTTCCAGAGGAATGAAAGTTAAATTCGGACTTACCCTTGCACTCTCTCACAGGCCCGAGCTCTTGATCCTTGATGAGCCAACCTCGGGGATAGACCCGGTCATCCGGCGGGAACTTCTCGAAGAAATCGCGGGCATCATAAAAGACGAAGACAGGACGGTGATTTTCTCTTCCCACATTACCCAAGACGTAGAGCAGGTTGCCGATTACGTGGCCATCCTTGACCAGGGAACCGTCGTAGAATATTCGGACAGGGAAGACCTTTTCGACCGCTGGAAGAAAGTCACCGGCACGGCTACGTCACCTCATAGCATCAGAGATTCCTTCGTTGCATTCAAATGTGACACATATGGCTTCACCGGCATCACGAATCGGTTTTCCCCTGACTGGCTCGAGGAATTAAACTCCAGGGGAGCCACTGATCTCAAAGTCTCTAACCTGAGACTTGACGAAATTCTCATAAGTCTCGCAAGAAGGGAGTTTTAAAGAAATGTGGAGCCTCGTCTATAAAGAGTTCTTCCTGCTCCGAACCTACCTCCTCCAGATATTTGGATTCCCCTTAGTGGTATCTCTCATGGTCGGCAAGAAAACGCCTACGATCGTGGAAGCCTACTTCTTTGCGTTTCCCGTGGTTACCGCTATGACGCTGCCGCAAATCATGTTCTCTCAGGAAGAAAGAAGCAACACCCTGACGTTCTTGAGGTCCCTTCCCATACGTCCGTGGGAGATCGTAGGAGCCAAATATATCGTATCGTCCCTAACCTCCCTGTTCTTGGTCGGGTCTTTGGGACTTATTCGAAAGATGCTGGATGCCAATGCCGAAGACACCTTCCTCGCATATTCCGTAGTTCTTTCGCTCTCCCTGGTTTTAGCGGCCATAAGTCATCTGTTCCACTTCTGGCTCGGCCTGAAGTCCGCAAGGGTCGCCTCATTAATAGTAACATTCATCGTCATGGTACCAGTCATTATGGTTGGGTCCATGCCCGGTGTCACCCAGTCCATCGTCTCGAACCCTCTGGCGCAAAACGCGGCGACCTTTCTGTCAACACCTCAGGGACTCGTATTCTCCCTGATCATGGGGATGACGCTGATGTTCGCATCTTTTCTTACCTCATCCGCCATCTTTTCGCATCGCGACTTAACCAGGCTTCCGTAATGAGCTCGTCCGCCAAACTGGCCGGGCGCAGCCCTGGGAACACGAGACCTCTGTCCTAATCATCTGCGCGCCATCTTTCTTCTGCAGCTGGTGCGCGACTGATACTAGGTCAAGAGCACCAGGCTAAGGGCAGCGCCCGGCTTGTCAGAAACCGCGGGACTCTCTGATCCCTTTGATGGGCGGCTGATCAGCGGCGCCTCAACACTTTGCCCGCTATCTTCCCTGTATGTTGACCTCCTTCAACCACCATCACGCCGTTCACCATCACGTATTCTACGCCCACGGCGTACTGGGCCGGTTCCTCAAAGGTCGCTTTATCTATGATCGTGTCCGGATCAAAGAGGACAAGGTCAGCCTTCATTCCCGGGCGCACGAGTCCCCGGTCCCAGAGACCCAAACGCCACGCCGGGAACCCGGTCATTTTGAAGACGGCCTGTTCCAGTGTAAGCACTTTTTCTTCTCGCGTATATTTGCCCAGCACCCTGGCGAAAGTGCCGTAGGCTCGAGGATGCGGTTTGCCGGTGGAAAGAGGCCCGTCTATCGCCCTGCACGACGAATCGGACCCGATCATCACGCAGGGATGTGCCATGACCGTCTTCACGTCCTCCTCGCACATCCCGAACTTCGCGTACCCGACCTCGAGTTCTTCCTCGCAAAGGAGCTTGAACGCGGCTTCGACAGGGGGAACTCCCCATATACGGGCTATTTCCGGGATCCTTTTACCTTCGCAGAATCGGTTTTTCTCTGTCTTGACCGACGTCACGAGCATCTTGGACCACCCGTCGGAGGGTCCCTGGGTCGCCTCCACTTCCTCCTTGAGCTTTGATGCGATAGCAGGGTCATTCAGTCGCCGGAGAAGGGCCGTGGGTCCACCCTCGTGAGCCCAAGCAGGTATTATGGCGGAAAGACCTGTGGCGGACGCGATGTAGGGGTACTGGTCACATGTCACGTCCACCCCTTCCCTACGGGCCTCTTCGATCATTGCCAGAGACTGTTTCACGAGACCCCAGGCTTTTTCTCCCGATGCCTTGTGGTGGGATATCTGGACCGGCACCCCGCCTTCCCTGCCTATGGTAATGGCTTCTTCAACGGACTTCAAAAGCCCCGTACCCTCATCTCTCATGTGGGTTTCATAGATGCCGCCGTAAGGAGCCATCGTCCTTGCCAGTTCCACCAGCTCGGCTGTATCCGCAAAGGAACTGGGGGGATATATGAGCCCGCTAGAAAAACCAAATGCGCCCGCTTCAAGAGCCTCACGTAGAAGAGCTTTCATCTCTTCCATTTCCTCGGGTGTAGGAGGCCGTTTCTCATAACCCATCGCGGAACTTCTGAGGGCTCCGTGCCCGACCAGGGGGGCCACATTGATCCCCACGCCATTTTTTTCGAGGGCAGAAAGGTATTCCCCAAACGAACTCCAGGTAATCTCCACTCCCTCGTCAGTATAGGCGCTGACCGAAGCAGCCCGCCGTTTCTCAGTCATGGGCGCTGGGGACGCACCGCACTGTCCCGTCACTTCAGTAGTGACTCCCTGCCGGATCTTGGACTCTCCGCGCCTGTCCACGAACCAGCAAGTGTCGGAATGGCTGTGGGAATCGATGAAACCCGGCGAAAGCACAAGGTCCTTGCCGTCTATGACTCTGACCGCCCTGCCCTCAACTTTTCTCTCCACGCAAGATATGACGCCGTCTTTCACCGCCACCTCCCCGTAGAACCACGGAGCACCTGACCCATCCACAATCCGGACGTTCTTGAAAACTACGTCATGCATTTCTTTACACCTCCGGCTTTGAGCGACATTTTGGATTTGGATTCTTCCATCGCGGAGAACCCCTGGACAGCACCCAGTCCCGTTCTATAACCAGTTCGATATTCGAACACCGGATCCTCCCTCGTGGAGGATTCCCGGCCATCTTGTCGAAGTAGACGTGGAACTCTTTTACACAGCAGACCAACCCGGCATCCCGGCTAGCGCCGGTCATCACCGGGTTCCCGGAAAGAGACAAAAACGCAAGAAACGAGGGGGATCGCGTTGCCCAAAGAAAAGGCTGATATCGAAGTTAAAAGGCAAGAACTGGTATCCGCTGTCGATTCTTTAAGACCTATGGTCGAAGACGTAGCTCGCTCCCTGTATGAACACCCCGAACTGGGTCTTGAGGAGGTATTTGCTTCCAGGAAGCTTACCAGCATACTCGAATCTCACGGTTTTTCGGTGGAAAAAGAGGTTGCGGGATTGCCTACCGCCTTCATGGCAAAAGCAGGTAAAGTCCGGCCTGCTATAGCTTTCATGGCGGAGTACGACGCGCTCCTGGGAATAGGCCATGGCTGCGGCCACAACTTGATGGCCGCGTGCGCTCTAGCTGCCGGTATCGCCTCGAAGACCGTGCTTCCTCCGGAAACGGAGCAAGTCACCTGGATAGTCTTGGGGACTCCCGCCGAAGAGACAATCGGCGGCAAAGTGGTCATGACCGAGGCAGGAGTGTTCGACAAAATAGACGCCGCCTTTATCGCTCATCCCGGCCAGCGAAACTCTCTGGGAGGCAGTTCTTGGGCGTCCCACCCGATGGAGATCACTTTCTACGGAAAGTCCGCCCACGCCGGCGGTAACCCCCAGGCAGGGATCAACGCCCTCGACGCCCTCGTTTCGGCTTACGTGGCAATACGGACCATGAAAAACCACTTGAGAGACGACGTGCGTCTTGCGGGGATAATCACTCATGGAGGCGACGCGCCCAACGTTGTCCCGGATCGGGCCTCATGCCGGTTCACCATCAGGGCAAAGGACTCCCGTTACCTTGAAGAAGTGGTGATACCCAGGGTCAAACAGTGCGCTGAAGGAGCGGCTCTTTCTGTCGGAGCCAGGGTGGAGTTCAGGCACTACGAACCGCTTTTCAGAGAGACTCTCGAACACCCTGTGCTGAGGGAAATCGCCAGGAAGAATTTTGAATATCTGGGCGTGAAAGTCCCTCCTCCCGAACCGGGGACCGGAGGCGGGGTGACGGACGTAGGGAGCGTTACTTGGGCAGTACCGTGCATCCAGATTGGGTTCGAAATGACAGATGCAAGGGGACATTCTAAGGAAATGGCTGATGCGACAATCACTCCGAGGGCCATAAATGCAACGTTGATGGCAGCGAAAGTCCTCGCCCTCTCGGCCCTTGACCTGGTCTATCAGCCGGGCTTGCTCGAAGAAGCTGAGAGATACCTGCAAGAAGTGACCGGGCAATCGCGACAGTCTTAATGGTGAGGCTGGCATTTTCCCGGATAATCAATCTTAACCTTTAATTTGTCCTACAGGCTACATTTGGATTTTAGGTTAAACCCTCCTTTCGATAATGCGATAGCTGATCCTAGGGAGGGGATTTTTATGGCTAACTGCATAGGGTGCGGTGCCTCGAACCTGGGGATGTCCCGTGCGTCCCTCGTCCTCGTGGATGGAGAATGGTACTGCAAGGCATGCCTGAAGAAGATGAAAGGCACGGTCGCGTGCAAAAAATGCGGCAAAGAGGCATTCGTTTCAGACGAACACTTTAAGACCGTTGATGGTCAGTACCTCTGCACCGATTGCATGGAAAAGATGGGAATCATGAAGAAATACGACTACATTATGCAATCGGTCCTATCGCTGAAATCCAAGGCACCTGCAAAGGCTGCCTCGTCATCCCCGGCAACCAGCACCACGTCTTCGCTGGGAGGCCTCAGGCAGCTTCTGGACGAAAACCTATCCCCGGGCGAAGAGATCGTTGCCGCAGTAATGGGGAACGCTGGAGAAGCCCTGGCATTTTCACCGAACCATCTCTTTATCCTCAAGTCGGGCATCGCGGCCGGATCACTCACGGGTAAAAAATGCATAAAATACAGCTGGCACGAGGTAAAAGACGTGGAAATCAAAGCGGGGGCGTTATACGGACTCATCGAAGTAAAAGGAAACGGATTACCCACATTTGACCCGAAAGATATAACCAAAGCCAAACAGGCAGACAACGTCGTGACCTTCCTCGTCAACCGCAAGAACGAGTTCGATGAGGCTCTTTCTGGAATGAAACCCTACCTTAACAGGTAGGCCGACTTCTTGGACTGGCAGATTTCATCTCCAATGGCATAACTTCCTTAGAAGGCTCGAGAAAGAAACCTCCTGCGACAAGGAAACAATAATGGGGCAGGAGGTCTTCGTCTTTGCCAAGCATAACGCCGATTCGCCATGACGGAAACGAAAGCCTGTTCCTGGCAGTGGAAATGTCGCTGATCTCCACTGCCGCCGGTTCACCGCTGCACGTTCACGCCGAGGGTCTGAGGGGTACGGGGAAGACCACGGTCATGCGGTGGGCCAGGACGATCGCGCCGGAGATCACGAGGATAAAGGGATGTCTCTTTCAATGCGACCCGGATAATCCGCACTGCCCCACCCACGCCGACAAAACCAGAGGTTCGGGTACCGGCGAAGGATCTTTCCCTGAGCGCGAGACCGTACCCATGCCATTTATCGAAATAGGCCACGGGGCAAAGCTGGGGACGATCCTCGGGAGCATAGATCTTGCGAGGCTCACCGATCCGGAGAAGCCCCAGGCCGCGCTCCTGCCCGGCTCCATCCCCATGGCCAACAGAGGCATCATCTTTATCGACGAGATTAACCGGCTGGCCGAAACGGCTCCGGAAATAACCGACGTCCTCCTTTCAGTGATGGGGACGAAGCCAGGCCGGGTGAAGATAGAAGAAGTGGGATTGCCTCCATGCGAGATAGAGGTATCGTCATCAGTATGGGCGGCATCTAACCCCGACGAAGATCCAGGCCCACTGGAAGAGATAAGGAAGCAGCTTGCCGACAGGTTTGACCTGGTCATCCCGGTTCAAAGACCGTCCAGCCCTGAAGTGGTCGAAAAACTACTCCTGGGAAAGCACGAAAAGGCCGAAGCGCAGGCTCCGCTGCACGGCGACTTCCTCGAAAAAGCCCGGCGTCTAAAATCTGTGAAAGTCCCGGACCACATCCTCAGGTACATGGCCCAGCTATACGTCCAAAGGAACGTCGAAAGTCTGAGGGCCATAGAGGCGCTGGAACAATGTTCAAGGGTCCTTGCGGCCATACGGGGAAAAACCCAGGTATCCTTCGACGAGGTAGCCACGGTGTTGCCCCTTGTCTTGCGACACCGAGTGGAACCCCTTGTCCTTTCCGAGATACTGAAAGACCTCGAGCTCAGGAAAGCCGCAGCCGTACAACCCAGGCCATCCCAGGACGACACGCAGCAGGGACGAACCCCGGGCGAACCCACCGGGTCGCCGGGTAAGCCTTCAGCTCTTCAGCCGTCCCCGGATAACCCGGCCAGGAGCCAGAGCGAACCGCGCGACACCGCCCCCCGTGCCTCTCCATGTACCTCCGAACCTCAAAACCGGGAAGACCCTCCTGGCGTGACACGAGGGGCCACTTCCGAAAGTTGCAGGTTGCCTCAAATGAACAGGCGACCCACGCTACTCGACAAAGTACTGGCCCGGTACAGGGGCTTTCTGGGCAAAGGTTCTCCTTCGCCCTCGCCCACCTCGAGGCGATGCCGGGAAGAAAACCACACGACGCCGGGAGAAAAGGACATGCCGGATCCAGCCAGGACCAAACCTGTATCCCCTCCAGACCCCGCACGGAGAATCGCCTACTTCTCCTGGGAGGAGATAATCCTCCCACCCGAGTGGAGGGATAGCCCGAGATGATCCTCTTTCCAGAAGACTCGAGTCTCGGGCAGAGAAACGCCATAGCCCGGCTTTCGAGGCTCCTGGCCGCCTCGGCAGCGGTGAGGGTCGGTGAGACCTCGGTAGTTTCCACAAAAGTCCACATGCAAGATGCCCGAAAGCCCTCCGAGGTCAACGCGCTCATCCAGAGCGACGCGGGAAAAACTTTCTACCAAAGGGATAAGCCGGGTGAAGTCATCCACATAGATGTGTTTCATTCGGAGGGGAGACTGGACCCTGTCCGGGTGGCGCTGTCGCTCAGAGGGGCCCTTGCAGGCTTGCGCCTGGTTTCCATGACTGGATGCTCGTTTTCAACCCTCGAGGCACTTATACCCTACATCGATATCCAGACAGGGGCAGGAGGCGGCCGCCTCGACGGCGACCTCTCGTACGGCCGGGAGGAAGGGGTTTTGAACGCCCACGTCACCCACGTTCACGTCACAGCCCTGAACACCCCCGAAATCGTGGCATCGGTGTTCACCATAGTTGCAGCGTGTGAGGCCGCCATTGAAGGCTCGGGGCTCCAGCTCCGGAAGGTCCGGAAAGTCACTATGGTGAAGGGCAGTGACCCGATAGATATCAGCGACTATCAGGCATCCAGCGATTCCCTCCTCCGGAATATCCCGAGGGACCCGAGAAGAGAAGAAATCGCCAGATACCGGCAGGAGGCCCTCGCAAGGCAGGCCGCGCAGGATGTGGGGTCCGTAGACGATGCCCTGAGGCTCCTTGAGGAGCTGTCGAGGGGTCTTCGGGCAGGAGAGTTCGCGAGGTTCAAGTTTTCCAGGGACAAGAGTCCCGAGGATGTCAGGCAGGCTCTGGCCAGATCCCGCCTGGCCAGGTTCGACGGACAGAAATATACCCTCACTGATGAAGGGATCATGGCCCTGTCTTATCTCCGGGAGCACTCGCATGAGATAGAAGCCTATCTCAGGCGGCTTTTGTGGTCCCTTCCTTCAAGAGAAGTGCCCAGGAGTAACCGAAAAGGTATCACTCTCAAAACAGGCCAGGCACGGGGCCGGGGGGTTGCGCTCCCGAGAGGGCCCGGCGACGTGCCTGGTCAGATTGCTTTGGCAGAAACGATCATCTCCAGAGGCCTCCGCCTCTGCCGGGACACAAAAAACCAGGGGACCGGATCATGGGGTTTTTCCAAGGATGACTTGAGGTTTGCCTACGTGAGAGAGAAAAAGGGAAGCCCGGTTATCCTGCTGATCGATGCATCCGCTTCGATGGCAGGCAAGAGGATAACTGCCGCTAAGGAACTGGCAAGGCACCTCATAGTCGCCGGTCAGGACAAAATCTCGGTGGTGGTTTTCCAGGACGCGGACGTGGAGATCATATGCGATTTCACCAAAAACCCTCAAAAGCTCGAGGCAGGCCTAAGGAAGGTCCAGGCTCAGGGACTCACCCCTCTGGCCCGGGGACTCGAAAAAGTCATGGAACTTTCCCAAAGATGCGTCAAAAAACCTCTCGTCTTGTGCATTACAGACGGGATACCTACCGTCCCTTCAAAAACCCTTTCTCCTATCGACGACGCCATACATGCGGCGAAGGAACTGGCGCGGCGCGGAATCAGGCTGGGCTGCATCGGTCTCGAACCCAACCACACCTTCCTGAAACAGATGGCTTCCGCGGCTAAAGGGTCTTTATACATCGTGGATGAGCTCGACGCGTCTACTCTGGCGGCCATCGCCAGGAAAGAACGAACCGAACAATCATGCTGAATAATTACATGAAATATCTCCCCAACAAAACTCCATTTGTTTATAATAACGCGGTAACATTCAAGACCCTGCGTGAATAGACTGTTGGTCGTCAGGGAGAATCGGGAGGCTTTTTCCGTGAACGTCACCTCAGAATACGTAGAAAAAAACGTGAATACGCATGAAACAAAGGACATCTTGTCAGTAGTAAAACAAGCATCTCTCGCCCAGGAAAGGACCCCTGTAATCGAGGCCTTGGCGGCATATTCCAAAGTCACGCGGTTCCATATGCCCGGCCACCGGGGAGGACGTGGAGCAGATCCCATTGCCCTATCGGTGCTCGGAGAACAATCCTACTTGAACGACGTGACTGGAGTACCGGGCATGGACGACCTTCACGAACCGCACGGCTGCATAAAGGAAGCCCAGGACCTGGCGGCCCAGGCGTTCGGCGCAGACAGCACGTATTTTGTGGTCAATGGGACCTCGGGAGCCATCCAGACCATGGTCTTGGCCACGCTCGATGACGGAGATACTGTCGTCATTCCCAGGAACATCCATAAATCTATCCTGGCCGCCATCATACTCTCAGGCGCCCGCCCTGTGTTCGTATTGCCGTGTTACGACGAATACCTGGGCTTTGCTTTGGGAGTAGAGGAAAAGTCGCTCCTCGAGTGCCTAAAGGGCGAAGGTAAGGACGCCAAGGCGGTTCTCCTGGTCAACCCGACATACTACGGTACCGCCGTGGACCTCAGCTCGCTCGCATCCTTTGCCCACAGCTGCGGCAAGGTCCTACTTGTAGACGAGGCTCACGGCCCCCATTTCCGGTTCCACCCGGCCCTCCCTAAGCCGGCGCTAGACTCAGGTGCCGATGCGGCAGCCCAGGGGGCTCACAAGATCATCGGCGCATTCACCCAGGCATCCTTCTTGCACGTAAAAGGGACCAGGATAGATAGGGCCAGGTTGAAGGCAGCGTTTCAGTACCTCACGACCACAAGTCCCTCCTACCTCCTAATGGCATCTTTGGACGCCGCGAGAAGACAGATGGCCCTTTACGGAAAAGACCTCCTGGACTACGCGATTAACCTGGCAGGGGTCCTGCGCGAAGGGGTTAACCGGATACCCGGTCTTTACGCGTTCGGGGACGAGGTGACGGGAAAACCCGGAGTGGACTTCTTAGATCCCACTAAAGTCACCATAACCGTGAGGGAACTGGGCATCACAGGATACCAGGCAGAAAAGTTCCTGCGCTCGAAAAAGGGCATTCAGGTCGAGATGTCGGACCTTTATAACGTCCTGGTCATCGTGAGTTTCGGTAACAGTCCTCAAGACATAACTCTGCTTCTGGATGGTCTCAAGAGCCTGGTGGACGCCGTCCACCACGGAGAACTGCCCAAAGATCTCCTGGCAGCCCAAAAGTCCATACCGGCACTTCCTCCGATTCCCGAGATGGCGCTCTCCCCGAGACGGGCCGTAGAGAGTCCCTGGGAAAGGATCAGGCTGGAGGAGGCGGGAGGAAGAATTAGCTCGGAAGTTGTCACCGTCTACCCTCCCGGAATACCGATCTTATATCCCGGAGAGGTTATAACCCGCGAAACAGTGGCTTACCTTAATATTATAAAGAAACTCGCTTTTGGAATATCTGGGCCGGAAGATAGGACCTTGACCACGCTCCGGGTGGTGAAAGAGATGTGAAAAAGCGCGTCTTAAACGCGTGGCCTTCGACAAGAGCTTCTCCCCAAGGGGAGTGGGTTTCGCGACTGGTTCTGGAGACAACCGCTCTACCTGGAGACATCCAGGTGGAGCGGTTTTGTGAAGGACAAGGTTTAGATCATGTTTTGAAAGTCACACTCTACGACATCGGTTTGACCATGGCTGAGGACGATATATTGGTGGCCGATGGCCTCATAAAGACGGTCCGGATCCGGGCTGGAGAGAACAGCCGGAGCGTCAATGTAGAAGTCATCCTAGAACATCCAGTCGAACCCAGAGTGCTGGCTAATCCCGGGTTGCCTTCAACCGTTGAAATTATATTGCCTCGAGATCCTCTGATAACCCTCTTCACCGGCCACAGAATAGGGATAGACCCGGGGCACGGCGGAAGGGATCCCGGCGTGAGAGGCCCGGTGAATCTTTTGGAGAAAGATGTGGTCTTGCAGGTCGCCCAGGAACTCTCCTCTCTACTCAAACAATCGGGTGCAGAGCCCGTAACATCAAGGCAAGGCGATGTAGAACTCGATGACGATGCGCGTCGGCGAGTCCTTTCTGAAGGGCGGGCCGAGTTATGCGTACAACTTCACACATCAGCGGATAAAGACCCGATGGTCCAAAGGTACCGGCTCTTCGTGAAGCGAGATTGCGATAAATCCCTGGCGCTAGGCACTGAACTGAAATCCGCATTGAAAGAACGCATGGGGATAAACATACCAGGGCACGAGTTCATCGAAGATACGCGGTGGAGCATACCCGTTGTCAGGATCGAGCCTTTGTGCCTTTCCCATTTCGTGGATGAGGCAAACTTCCGTGCCCCTCTTTTTAGAAAGCGCATAGCCCAGTCTATCTACAACGGCATAGCAAGGTATCTCAGAAAGTTTGGGACCGCATGACACCGCCGGAGGGGGTCGTAAAGCCGTGTCGCACCCGTGGAAAAATGCGAAAGTTTTAAGGATACGAACCCACCTCATAACGGAAAATGACGACGTGGTGGATGTAATACGCCGCTATGCGGGGGATATAGCAGAACCCGGCGACCTTGTAGGGATCTCCGAGTCGGTAGTGGCCATAATGCAAGGAAGAGCCATACCGCCCGATAGAATCAACCCCGGTTTCTTGGCAAGGTTCCTCGCAAGGTTCGCCCATCCCGACGCCAGCGTTTCCGCGCCGAGATCCATGCAGATGGCCATCGCGGAAGCAGGCGTTGCCCGGATCCTCATGGCCGCCATCGCCGGTTTCTTTGGAAAGGTCCTGGGTATACGGGGCCTTTTCTTCAAAGTGGCCGGACACAAAGTGGCCGAAATAGATGATTCGGGAGGCACCATGCCTCCCTACGATAGGCACATTATCCTGGGGCCAAAAGACCCGGACAACGTCGCCAGGAAAGTATACCGCAAGACGGGTTTCTGGACTTTGATCCTCGACGTAAACGATAAAGGATGCGTCGACATCCTGGGTTCAAGTTTCCCGCTCAAACCCGAACAGGAACGATTCGTCAAGGAGATCCTCAAGTCAAATCCGTTCGGCAATGACGACCAGAAGACCCCTCTCGTCGTTATCAAGATGAACTCTCCCGACTGAAGAGCTATAATCCCGCAAGGGCAAATAGAGCCCTCGCGTATATCTTCACCAGGAAGAACAAATCTTCGAGGCTCAGATACTCGTCAGCCTGATGGGCGGTCTCGGGCTGCCCGGGCCTCACGGGCCCGTAAGCGACCCCGCCGGGGATCACCTTGGCGTAGGTCCCTCCGCCGATCGCCATTGGGGGTGAATTGTCGCCTGTTTCTTCCCGGTAAACCCGGAGAAGGGTCTTCACCAGGTGAGAATCGGGATCGGTATAATGTGACTTCCCGAGACTCAGGACCTCCAGAGACACACCCTGGGGCTTGTCACAGCTAAGGACCCTCATCTTCAGTTCTTCGCCCGAGGCGCGCACGGGATAACGGATGTTGTATATACAAGAGAGCAACCTGTGTCCGTTTTCGTCCCCTGTGGCCGCAACTCCCAGATTGCATGTAAGTTTCCCGGAAATATCATCTTCCGCCTCTATATTGAGGCCTTTCCCGTAGATCTGGGCCGCATCCGCCGCGAACCTGAGGGCTTCGTGCGAGCCGAGATCCGGTCCCAGAGATGCCAGCAAGTGTAGAAGACCGGCGAGGGCGTTGGTCCCTGCCCACGGCGTCGATGCGTGACAGGCTCTGCCTCTAGAGGCCATCATCACCTTCCCCGGCTCTTTTTCAAACTGAAAATCGATGGGCACAGGTCCTCCCACGCGTTCCCGGACCGAAGCCGCAGCACTTTCCAGCCGCCTGATGACTTCCTCTTCAAAGCCTTCGGGGACCTCCAGAACCGCCCTGGCTTTTTCCGGCACTATGTTGGGTCTCTCTCCTCCTGAAACTTCTGTGAGGGTGAGCGGCCCCTTCTCTAGCCGGCATGTAACTTTTGCGTTCATGTTGCCTTTTTCTGCGTACACTAGAGGGAAATATGCATCCGGCGAGAAACCGTAGGTAGGTTTTTCCTCCACCTCGAAGTATTTCCTCACGCACCGGAAGCCCGACTCCTCGTTGCCTCCAACGACGTGCCGGACCCTCCTGGAAAGCCTCACCCCGCTTTCTTTGAGGATGCGCAGTGCGTGGAGGCATGCAACGGTGGGACCCTTGTTGTCCTGGGCTCCCCGGCCGAAAACCTTCCCGTCAAACACTTCCCCCAGGGGATTTCGAGTCCAGCCTGTGCCGAGGGGGACCACGTCGACGTGGGTCAAAGCCATGACTATCTCGTGACCTGTGCCGATCTCGGCGTGGGCGGCGTATCCTTCTACGTCTTTGACGATCATGCCGAAACCGGCGGCTTTTTCCTTGAAAAAGGTCAAGGCTTCGTGGACCTTTGGGCCGAAAGGTTTCCCTTCCTCGGGCTCCTCCCCCACGCTGGGTATCCTGATTAGCTCCAAGAGTGTGCTCACGATCTCATCCTTGTGGGAAGCGACCCATTTGTCAGCGTAAGCTGCAAATTCCCCCTCGCTCATTGCTCCTTCATTCATCAATCCTGCCTCGCTTTCAGAAATTCCTCTTTTGCCTTGAGCAATAGAGACGAGTCGGCCATAAGGTCAAGGGCAGTAAAAGCCATGGCTTTGGCTGATAGGATCAGTGCCTCTTCGGCTCTCTCAGAAATCGAAGCCTCGCGGAACTCAACCGAGTGACCTGCGACCCCTTCGGGCGCGATCTTGATGTAAGCGTTGCACGCCGGAACTTCCCGAGATACATCCCCGAAGTCCGTGGACCCCTTCCCGTCGACGATGTCACCCATGACTTCCTCGCCCAGCATAGCAAGATTGGCTCTGAACAAATCTGAAAGCACTTTGTTCGGTACCCTGGCCTTGTACCCATCGGCCTCCTGGATCTCCAGTTTGCATCCGGTGGCCAGGGCCCCAGCCCTCGCGCAATCCTTCACGCGTTCGCACACCTTTTTCAAAGTCTTCTGGGAATATGACCTGACGAGGTACCGCACCTGTGTGTGATCAGGTATTATGTTGACCGCATCTCCACCCTTAGTGACCATGCCGTGCATCCTGACATCCTCGGGGACGTGCTGCCGGAGGCACGCCACCGCGTGGAAGAATATGTTGACCGCGTCAAGGGCGTTTATCCCTTCCGTTGGACTGCCCGCAGCGTGAGCAGCTTTTCCGTAGTAATCGAACTGGAATGAATGGGTAGCAAGACTCCTGCCGCCGATCCTGGAGGTACCGGAGGTCGGATGCATCATGAGGGCCGCGTCCACATCCTTGAAGATCCCCGCCTTGACCATAAGGACCTTCCCCCCACCCCCTTCTTCCGCCGGAGTCCCCAGGACTAGCACCCTGCCGGGAATCCCGGACATTTCCAGGGCTTTCTTGACGCCTACTCCCGCGCCTGCCGCCGAAGTGCCGATTATGTTATGCCCGCACGCGTGTCCGACCCCGGGCAAGGCGTCGTACTCGGCCAGGACGGCGATAGTCGGACCGCCTTCTTTGACCGAAAAACTCGCGAGGAAATCCGTGTCCATGCCTGCGACCTTTCTCTTGACCAAAAAGCCCTCTTTTTCGAGAAAAGAGCACAGCCAATTTGACGCTTTATACTCCTCGAAAGCTAACTCCGGATTCTCGTGGATGTCTTTTGCCAGCCGGACGAGTTCCTCTCTTACGCCGTCAATAGCCGAAGATGCACTTTTTTTGAGTTCTCCTAGGTCCATACTGAGCGGCTCCGCAAACTTTGCGTCCTCTCCGCCTCTGCTGACATCCTCAAGGGGCGAACGATTTACATACCCCTGCCTCGAACAGGAGCTCCTGGGGATCGAGCCGCATCTATCCGCAGGCCAAGGGTTGGCACGCCCCTACCGCAGAGAGCACCGAGGAGACGCAAAACCGGTGCCAAGTCCCTCCTTCCTCACCGGGCACCGTCGAGCCCGGACTGCGTAAAATAGAAGTTCCCCGTGATACTCATATATCTTTTTCCACCGGAAGTTCATTCTCCTCTAAACGAGCGCAATTTCGTAAACAGAAAAAGGCGGGGCGCAAAACCCCGCCACGTGTGGAACATCCGGGGGGCCGGAGACCCGCTCCTCCTGAAATCAGCCGCGCTTCGTGATACGTAGTTCGACCGCGACCTGGTTCTGAAGTTTGATCCTCACCGCATCTCCTATGCGAAGATCGGTGGGCCTGAGCTCCTGGGTCCCGTAGGTTATCTTCACCTGGGCAGAAAGTGGCACCGTATATCTCACGCCGTTGTCGTCCACGACAATGACGGTTCCGGATGTAGAGTGACTTATCGAGACGATCGAGCCACCCAAGTCACCGAAGGGAGGTTCGACGCCTCTTTGCCTAACCCGGACCTCGGTTGCTTCCTGATTCTGGACCCTGACTTCAACCTTGTCTCCCGGGCGCAGCTCGTCGGCGTCAAGCGACTCCTGGCCGTACGTGATCCTGGCGTTTTCCGCAACCCGGAGGGTGACCTCCTGGCCGTCATCCTGCTTTACAGTAATCGATACACCCTGAGTCCCGGTGGAAACGGTCACTATCACACCCGTGATGACGGTCTTTGGTCCCTCGTATCTCGCGGTTATGTGTACTTCCACACAGGTACCGGCTTCTATCCGAAGCCGCACCGTATCGCCGAAACCTATCTGGGATGGGGTAAGGACCGAATCTCCATTGATTACGCGTACGTTCGATGCCAGGCGAACACTATAGGTATGGCCGTCTCGGTCTTCCACTTTGAGGGTGGTACCGGTGCCAGTAAGGCTTACCTCACGCACAACCCCAAGGATATATTGACCCTCGCCCCCGGCTCTCGAGGTTACCGCGATCTGGTAGGCGAGGTTATTCTGGAGGCGCGCGACTATCCAGTCACCCGGGGCCAGATCTTCCGGTGCCAGTACCAGGGTTCCGTAAGTGATCCTCACGTCGGCACGGAGGCGTATCGAGTAGGTTTTTCCTGATCGTTCCTGAACGCTCAAGGATACCCCGCCGTCAGACAGGGCTATACCTTCTATGACTCCGTATACCTCACCCGATACCGAGCCGGACGAGATGACAGTCACGCGGACAGCCACGTCGCCCTCGGCTTCGACTATTACCTGATCTCCAACCGAGAGAGCATCCGGTCCAAGGTCCCGAACTACCCCGGTAATCTCGCAATCGTCGGAGAGCTTGAACATCTTGGAGCCTTGACCTTCTACAGAGACAGTGATCTTTGTATCACCCTCCGAGTCGGTCGATATCTCGACGATCTTGCCCCTGTATTGCTTTATTTCTCCCTCGTCCGAGTCTTCCTTACTTTTGACCACAATGAGAAGCGCAACACCCTGCCCGTTGGAGAGGACCTGGACCTTGTCGCCGACATGGATATCCGACACAGTTCCGGAGGCCTTGCCGAAGACGATCAAGGCATCCGGGGAGATACGATAGGTGACCTCTCTGCCCGAAGCAAGTTTTACAGTTATGGACGATCCCGATACGGCGCTCACCCGACCTTCGACGTGGTAAGGAGTCTCATCAGGCAGTTCTTCGTTGACGAATCTATCCAGGATCGCCGCCATCTCAGCTCTTGTGACAGGCTTCTGGGGACGGAAGGTGTTATCGGGGTAACCCTCGAAAAGCCCTATTTCGATAGCCTGTGCCACATATCCCCAGGCATCCCTGGATATCGCCGCCGCATCCGAGAAAGGCAGGCTGGCGTCCGTCTTGGATTCAGCTTCTTCCGTGTATCCTAGCGCACGAACCATGACTTTGGCGATCCATTCCCGGCTAGCTGGCTTCTGCGGTTGTATTTCGGATATATCGACCCAACCCTGGTCTACCGCCAGGAGCACATAGCCCAGGGCCCACCTGGTGGGAGCTGGGACGTAAGGGAGTTTCGTCCCATTGGATGTTAAAAACCGTGCGCCTTCATCATCGTCGTCGCCATCATTTTCGTCGAGTTTCGCGTAGAAGCCCCCGAACCTCTTGGCGATCTCTTCCGCCTCGTCCTCAAGGCCGAAAGCCTTCACCATCATGGTCAAAGCTTCTGCCTGGGTCACGGGGTTGTTCGGCTTAAACACGTTCCCATCGTATCCTGTTATGATACCAAGGCCCCTGAGTCTCGAAATAGCACCGAGGGCCCACTCGGCCCCTTGTAAGTCGGAGAAGCGCAAATCAGATTCTTCTTTCAAGATGTTTCCGGCTCGGTCCAGAAGCTTTTCCACGATTTTATCTGCGTTCTTCAGCCTTCCCCACGCCTTGGCTTCCACCACTGTCGACTCCCCGACCACAAGGGTTAATGCAAGCACCAAGGCCATTAGCGGCAGAAAACCTAGCCTACGGGCCCTACGATGGCCCTCAAAGGTTACTCGTTTTCTTCCATGGTTCACCAAATCCCTCGCCTCCCGTAAGTCTCTTCAATTCTTTATGGCTCAAACCGGCTACACACATCCTCCCCGTTTCAGCTACCCTTTCATATGTATCGCAAGGCCCCTGGCTTTTCTGGGGAAAAAGTTCCTGCGAAAGGGGGCTCAGTCAGCGGTACCAGCCTCGTAACAACCGCCGAATGCGGGTTCAATAGCAGAGGACAGGGATTTGCCTGAAAATCTTCAGCGATGTGGTCCGGGGAGCCTACCGTCCTTCAGCCATCCTTATCCTTTCAATGGTCGTCGGGTGAGTCCACGCAAACCAGCGGATGAAGGGAGGCGGCTCCACATCCCCCAGATTTGATCTGGCAAGATTGACCTGAGCCGACACGAATGAGGTAGAATCCCCAGTGAGCGCAAGAGAGTATCTATCGGCCTGCGCCTCAAACCGCCGTGATAAGAAAGATCCGGCCGGTGTCAGGACGTATGACGAAAGGCTTGCGAAAACAAACAGAGCCAGAAGGAACCGGGAAAGGTCCCGCGAGACCAAGGGCTTTGGAAGAGAGCCCGAAAGCATAGCAAACATGGCCACCACCACGAAGGTGCCGGCGGTCGAAGCGAGGATCCCTTTGACAACGTGACCGAACCTCCAGTGACCCAGTTCGTGAGCCAGCACCAGCCGGACTTCATTCAGGGAGTTCCCGGAAAGGAGAGTGTCATACAGGACTACCTGCTTAGTACTGCCAATGCCCGCGAAATACGCGTTGCTTCGCGCGGTTTTCCTCGATGCTTCCATTACAAGCACTTTATCTACCTTCATGCCGGCTTTACCGGAAAGTGCCTGTACCTCCTGGAGAAGGACCGGATCCTCCAGGGGCACGAACTTATCGAATGCGGGGGCCACTACCTGGGGGTATATGAACGCCAAGAATACGCTCCCGACCAAAAAAACCACGGTCAAAAGATACGGCCACGTCCGGGGAAATCTCAGCACCAGGGCTGCCGTCAGGCTACCTGCAAGAACGTAGACGACGATGGTGAAGGCCGTGCTTTTGGCGTAGTCCAGAAGCCAGGCCGAAACAGTCATCCTGGATAGGCCGAACGACTTCTCGAGGTAGTATCCCCGGTACAGTTGAAAAGGGAGGCTGACGAAAGACAGGAACAGCCCCACCGCCGCATAAAGGACAGCCCCCAGTCCCGCCCCTTTAGCGACCCCTATTGCTTGACCTGAAAAGACCCGGTCGCAGGTGCAGCGGCGCAACTCTCCGGCAACGAGGAAGTACATCAGCAAAAAGACGGCTACCGTTTCGAGGCCTGATGATACGTAAGAAAGGGTCGCGTGTCGCATTGAAGTCCCCAGGAAACCAGCATCAAAATACCTGGCAGCCTCCTGGGATGGTTTGCGAGGCAAAGCCGCAACCACCAGCCAAAGAGCCGTAAAACCCAGCGCTATCCCAAGAAGAAACCTTATTCCCTTGAGAATCCGGTATCCTTCCCACACTGCCGGAAACTGCTCCTTCTCTCGTGCAGTAATTTCCCTTATCAGTCTATCCGAATGGAGACCCTCTGAGAACTCCGGTATCCATTTTTGTTCAGTTAATCATCCCGGTGGCCCCTTTCAGCCGAAGGCGCAGGGTCCTACAAAATTCCGGGGCTGCTCCGAGCCTGGAAAAGGAGTGGCCGATGGCAAAACTTGATCGAAATCTGGAAACACTAGGAGCGGGGGGATGCGAAATGAGGAATCTGTGGACGAGAGCGCTCTGGGGAGGGGTAATCGGTGTCATCTTCAAGGACGCGATCCTCCTTTTAGGAAGGGGCGCAGGATGGGTCAAGACGAACCTTCTTGCTTCAATCGCCGGCATCGTAACGTCCAGGGCAACTGCATCTAGTCCAAGCGGGATGATACTCGGTTTTGTGATTCACGTTCTCTGGGGCGCCGTCTGGGCCCTTTTGTTCACAGCCGTAGTCAGAGCATTTCATTCGCGCCATAACATAATCGCCGGTATCATCAATGGCCTCGTGGTATGGTTACTCTGGGGTCTTGTGCTACCCCCTTTGGGGATGGGCACACAGCCGTGGATTCTCGGGACTGCCACGACGGTCTTCACTCTCCTAGCCTGCCTGGCGTACGGCTTAGCGGTGGGTTACGCGGTAAGCGAAGAGGCGGTCCTGGCAAGGTAGATCTCGTCTTCTGGTAAAAGATACATGTGAAACAGCACCCGCTTCGTCGCTCCTCACGTGAGTCCCATTGACTCCCTTTGAGCGGCCTCGATTAGAGGGTCAGACGGAACAGAAATCATGTCCGTGAATAGACCTCGGACAGTTTAAGCATCGCCGCTGCCATAAGGAGCAGAAAGAGACTGCCCGAGCACGATACTGCGGCCATGGCCGGCTCCATCCAGCCCCGCTGCACCCTCATTCCTACTATGAGCAGGGATACAAAAGACAGGGCCGTCAAAACCAGCACCTTACGAGTTCTAGCAGCGCTCGTGGCTCCAACGGTGAGAAGGAATCCAGATAAGACTAGGGCCGAGGGAACCACCAGCACCTGAGAACCGGGGAACGCTTCAAGACCCCCGGTCACGTAAGTGCAATACCAGACCAGGGCCTTTTCGACAAGATAGAATACGAGTAGGATGCAGGACAGCCAGAGCATCAGGCGATAGTGTCTGGAAGTCGCCGTGCCGCTCCCCGCCCTGCCCAACCTCGTGGCCGCGTATCGAAACACACCCAACCCGAGAAATATGCCGAGGAAAGGATATCCTCCCGCCGCAAGAACCCAGTCTGGGACACAGGCCAGAATCGGTTCAACCGCCATAATGACTATCCCTACAGAATCATTCAGTATAATCTTCTCAGACCCGTCCATATCGTCGAGAATTGCCAGGAGCAGGAAAAGGGACAGTAGGGCAAGACCGGCGTAGATCAGGAATTCCCGCCCCAGGCGTCTTGTGATGGTCGTTAACTGCTCGAATTTCCCGGCGAAATGCGTTTTCGCTTTCTCCAGAAGACTTCCTGGTTTCTTGTGCGATGTAAGCTTGGGGATGAGCCACATCCCCAAAAGAACCACCGCGGTGAGCGCAAGAGTCATGAGCTCAAAGTTTCTACCGAGAAACGCCTGGGCTCTTTCGCCGAAGAAGAAGACAAGACCGCCTTCGAGAAAGAACCTACCACCCCGCCCCAGCACTGAGGCTATGAAAAAGGGCCAAAGCCGAACTCTGAAGATCCCGGCCCCAAGGGTGAACAGTTTGAAAGGGATAGGGGTAAAAGCGGCGATGCCCACCGCCCACCCACCGTATTTTCCGAAAATTGTTTCTATCTGGCAAACCTTCGAGGGTGAGAAAAACCTCTCTACCAGGGGTCGTCCTGCTTTCCTTCCCAGGTAGTAGCCAGCAAAAGCACCTGCCACCGAAGCAGAAGTGGTAAGGAAAGCGTACCACAACGAGGACTTCGGTGAGACCATTGACAGCGGCAGAAGCAAGAGGTCCGGTGGGATGGGAAAGAATATCGATTCGCAGAAGGCCACGATGAAAAGCCCCAGTGGCCCATATTGCAGGAGTTTCTCTACGTCAAACATCTCAAACTTCCCCTTAAAACCTCTGATTACTTAGAGCCACCATACGGACGAAACCGGTTTTCCCGAAGTTCCATAACACATAAAAACGGTTCTCCATCACCCATAGAAAGGGTTCTCCGTTGCCGGTCTTTTTCCTATCGATTTCTACGATTTCTCGAGCCCGGTGTCCTTACAGGCAGCGTGCAACACGGGGTCAAACGGGCGAGCCACCGAAAACTTCTGGCGAAAACATAGAAAATGGCAAGCAGGTCTATAAGCCGGGTTCTGTCGAGGGTGGTCATCCATCTTGGAGGAAGGTTACCCTCCCTCTCTAGCGACCATACCCGGGGGCTCGGCGGGCAGCGTCATTGCCCCCCTATTTGGTCTTGCTCCGGGTGGGGTTTGCCTGGCCAGCCGGTCACCCGGCTGCCGGTGGTCTCTTACACCACCTTTTCACCCTTACCCCGCGCCCGAACCGACTCTCCATCGGCGCCGCAGGCTGGGCATGCCTTGGGCGCAGATAAAATCCGCGCGAGGCGGTATGTTTCTGTGGCACTTTCCCTGAGGTCACCCTCGCTGGGCGTTACCCAGCACCCTGCCCTGTGGAGCCCGGACTTTCCTCAGGCACACCGAAAAGTGCGCCCGCGACCACCTGACCTACTTGCCACAAGACAATATAACAGGGCTGGTGGAAGACGTCAAAACGCCTCTGTGCTCTGTATTCCGACGTACTCAACAGTCTACTGGGCATGTCGCATTATGTCAACAGTTGCTTGCTACACTGTACTCACTACACGCAGTTACTCGCTACGTACGTCCACCGCTGCCTGATCGCCGGCAGCCGCATTACCTGCCATGTACCCTCGACAAGGACTGCGGAAAGCGTTTCGGCCCCACCCGGGTAGCTTACTTGGAAAAATTCACCTGAGGGGCTTGCTTTGCCCCTTCCGGAACTTCAAAATAGGCTCTTGGCTCAAAGCCAGCCAGCCGCGCAAAGATGACCATGGGGAACTGCTTTACCTTCGTGTTAAACAATTTGACCGCTTCGTTGAATCTCATCCGCTCTATTGACAGCCTGTTCTCGGTACCGGTCAGTTCGTCCATGAGTTTCTGGAATTGGGTATCGGCTTTCAGCTGAGGATATTGTTCGACGATTACGAGTAGCCGCGCCAGAGCCGACTCAAATTCGCCGGCGGCCTTTACCCTGTCGTCCACTGTACCAGAGTTGAGCTTGGCCCTAGCTTCGGCGATGGCCGTAAAAACTTCCTCTTCGTGCTGGGCATAACCCTTGACCGTGCTGACGAGATTGGGGATAAGGTCACTGCGCCTCTGGAGCTGGTTTTCGACCTGCGCCCACTGGCCATCAATAGCCTCCTGATCCCGGACCAGTGAGTTGTATGCCGATACTCCCCATATTCCCAAAAGCACCACAAGGCCTAGTATGCTGAGCAAAATCAGACTTGACTTCTTCATCGTCCTCCCCCTCTTCTGATACATCATGTTCTTGTGCTACGTCTTTTTTGTGTTAACCGAGATCCCTGACAGTGATAAAGACCTGTAAGAGTCCCACACATGGACATAACGCACTCACCACTTCCACTCACCACTTCCTGCTGGCGCCGCCCCCGCCACTCCTACCTCCACCGAACCCCTGGGGACCGGAAAAACCGCCCCCACCGGGCTTCCCGCCAAACCCGCCTCCGAAAAAGGGCCCGGGACCGCCCATTGGGGGAAGTCCTCCGCCGGGAGGTTTCACCAGAGGATGAGTCCTGTACGTCTTTTCTCGGCGGTAACCGCACACGGGGCACTGGTAGACTCTCACTGCAATACCTCCCACAGAGTAACTGGCCTCCCGGATCACCCGGTCGACTACTGAAAGTCTCGACTTGCAGCGAGGGCACCGCACCCCCCGGACAGCCGCGAAAATCCCGGCAAAAAGCGCAAGACCGATAACTGCCAGCAACCATTGCCAGATAAATGGGATAACCGGCCTTGCTAGGAAACTCTCGTACTCGGGGCTGGCGGCCTTAATGTCGAGCTTTACGCCGGCATCCTCCGCAATGTACTGGGCGGCATGATACAGGCCCGCATACAGCCCTTTGCCGAATTCACCGTTCTTGAAGTAGGGCAGC
Organism: Candidatus Fermentithermobacillus carboniphilus; assembly: GCA_018208355.1. Lineage (GTDB taxonomy): Bacteria > Bacillota > Sulfobacillia > Fermentithermobacillales > Fermentithermobacillaceae > Fermentithermobacillus > Fermentithermobacillus carboniphilus. Next base: position 731,918 of record CP062796.1, read on the forward strand.
ATTTTATCGAGACACTCGCCCGCCCTCGAGTCGGTTATTACGGGTTCGAGCCCGTACCCCACTTCCATCCGGAGATCGTGTTCTTCCATGGAGACCACGACCAGGAGGCCTTTGTCTTCGTTTTTCTTGCCGATGCCCCATTTCTCGTAGAGCTTGGCTGAGTACACCTCCAGCGTTTCGTCTCCGTGGTTCTCGACTATGGCCACGGCCAACGTCACGCCAGTCTGTCGCAGGACGGCATCCACCAGGGCGTTCAAGTTGGCGATGTCTGACCGACTTAGGACTCCCACATAGTCATTTATGTTCCCGGTGGGCTCGGGGTACCGTGGTTCTGCAAACCCGAGAGAAACTCCAAGGAGAAACAGAACCAAGAGAATGCAACACGTAGACCGTGCAACGGCTGCCAAATGACCTCTTCTGTCTCGTACAGTCATTGGCTCCTCTCCTGACCTGAATTCTTATTGATAAACTCTTCTCACTTAAGAAATATACGTATTGGCAAGGGGAACGTCATGCGATTTCCCACACCTGTAGAGTACGTGTCTGCCGGAGAAGAGGTCTGAAAAAGGGGATACAAGTTTAAGGCGAAAACCAGCAATTAGAACGACGACCGGCATAACGCTATTCTCCCCGGATCTTTTCCTGAAGATCCAGGATCCTGTTGGAGAGAGAATCGGCCCTCTTGTTCTCTTCCCTCGGGACGTGAGATATTTCCCACCTTGAAAACTTCTTCAACAAGGACAAGACTTTCTGGTAGAGCGGGATCAGGTTCGGGCTCTGTACCTTGTACTCGCCCTTTAGTTGCTGCACGCAGAGGTTTGAATCGGAAAAAATGGCGACCTCGTCAGCGCCGAGTTCCCGGGCTTCGTAAAGCCCCAAAAGAAGTCCGCAATACTCCGCCACATTGTTTGTGGTGGTCCCCAGAAACGCCGCCACTTCTCGCTCAGGCAAACCTTCAACCCGAACGACGGCGGAACATGAAGCAGGTCCTGGATTTCCCCTGGACGCACCGTCGAAAAAGACAACACCCTTCATGGTTCAAATCCCCCGCTATCCTCGCGTCCATTCCCCGTTATCGCGATAGCCGTCGCTGAGCCCGTCGCACAGACCGAGCTCAAGTTACGCCCTTCCCTACGGTTCTACCTTCCATATACCCGTGGGCGTTTCCTCCTGGACACCATCATTTCCTGCCTGTCAACACCGACGCAGCCAGGGATAAGAACCCCCTCTTCTTGGAAAAGATGTCCTCCAGGGCGTTGAGCACGTAATCTATTTCGTCTTTCTCAACTATTAAAGGAGGTTCCAACCTCATGACGTTGGGATTGTTCAGAGTGTACGCGGTGATCACGTGGTACTTGTTGAGAAGCTCGCCCGCAACCAGCGATGCGTAATACTCTCTGGCTATGTTGTTGATGGAACCCGCCGTGATCTGGTCGAGAAGACCCGATACCGGCTTTTCAAACTCCAGGCCGATGAGGAGCCCCTTCCCGCGCACTTCTTTTATGGTACGGTAACGTTCCTTCAGGGTGAGAAGCCCCCTGATGAAGTACTCACCCAGGGTGCTGGCACGCTCCCACAGCTTCTCTCTCACGATCTTCTGGATCGTGGAAAGGCCGGCAGCGCATGCTCTTGCCCCGCCGCCGAACGTCGACGTGTGGAGGATGGCTTTTGAAAGGCCACCGTATGCCTGATCCCATACTCTCCTCGTCGCTATGGTGGCGCCGATAGGCATGACTCCGCCCCCGAGAGCCTTTGCCAGGCACATGATGTCCGGAACCACTTTTTCGTGTTCTGACGCGAACATCTTGCCGGTTCTCCCGAAACCTGTCTGGACCTCGTCGACAATCAAGAGGGTACCATACTGGCGGGTTAACTCCCGGGCCCGGACAAGGTAGCCATCGGGCGGCACCACAACCCCCGCTTCCCCCTGGATCGGCTCAACGATGAAGGCAGCACATTTTTCGGTTTTCAAAGCTTCTTCCAGGGCACCTGCGTCTCCGAAAGGCACTTCCAGACAGCCAGGCACAAGCGGTTCAAACGGCTTTTTGTATTTTTCCCTGCCGCCAACCGAAAGAGAACCGAAGGTTTTGCCGTGGAACGCGCCCGTACAGTAGACGAAGTAAGTCCTTCCCGTGGCGGCCCGGGCAAGTTTCAGAGCCGACTCCACCGCTTCGGTTCCGCTGTTGGAGAAAAAGGTAACTTCCAGGTCACCCGGGGTTATCTCGGCAAGGTCATGGGCAAGCGCCGCCTGCAACGCGCTGGCTTGGGCCTGCAGGAAATTGGGACGCCCGCCAGCCCTCTCAATATCCCGGATGACGTCTTGCGGATTGTGTCCGAAAGGCAGGCTACCGTACCCTCCGAGAAAGTCCAGGTATCTCTGTCCGCTGTCGTCGTACACGGTCACCCCTTCCGCGCGGACGAAGCTTTTGTCGAACCCGATTGCCGAAAGGAGCGTTTTTAAGCCGGGGTTCACGTAGCGGGCAAAGAGGTCGCCTCCGGTTTTCCTATCGAGGCTGAGGGCTCCGTCTAGTCCCAGTAGCGAATATGTACCTTCCGCGTTTTCCACAGACCTCATCCTTTCAATCAAAAATGCAAGGTTCACGGCAAAGAAATGCCAACACCGAGCATGTGCACAATACAGTGCACAACCCAACCAGATCATACAAGATAAAGTCGCCAGGGTAAACAGGATCTAAAAAACTGCGGCAGGACGGTTGTTACCAGGAACCAACCGCATTATGTCAACATATCGTGGATCGGTGCACCATCTGGGGCGGGCGCCCGGCCAGAGAGTGCACCGGTACCGTGCGGCGCGGCTCCTCTCCTCCCCCGGGAGTCGCGCCGAAACGCTTCTTCTGTAACCCAGTTTGGTACGTCAACATAAGATAGCGTAGACGTAAAGTAACGGGAGGGATTACCGTGGGCGGAACAATGATCAACGAGCAACTGGCGTTTGTCATCTTCCTTGTCCTGATTCTCCTCATACTGGGCATCAACTGATGCCTTAGGCCGTGCCAGGCTCCCGGGAGGTGACGTATTTGGGCAGCTTCATGATCGACAATCAGCTGGCATTCGTGGTTTTCCTGATCCTGATCCTTCTCATACTCGGGATCAACGGGTAACGTCGGCATGGCTCTCATCTATTCTATCGAGGAGGTGAGAAAGCATGGGAAGCTGGATAATTGACAACCAGCTGGCGTTCATTGTCTTCCTGATCCTCATCCTGCTCGTGCTCGGCATCAACTGATGAAACCATATCCCGGCATGAAGAACCTTGGCTCGGGAAGATAGTGGGGCAAGGGTAAAAGTGTAGCTCCGCTGCGGCTGGAGCTACACCCTTTTTTATCTTTGTTTCCTTTTCCCTATTTTCCCTCAGCCTTTTGTTGTAGAATCACTGTGATTGGCCGCCGCGAGTCACGGCAAACGTTCTTGTTGACAACGTTCTCGATGGCGACGTCTTGTGGTATCTATAGGTCTTCGTCTGGAGGAAAGGACTTCATGAGGAAAGGACTGATCCCTGTTGGACCTGCCCGCGGAATACCTGAATGAGAGCAAACCGGAACCGTCCCGGCAGGAGATAACGAGGACTATTTTCAACCTGCTCTGGCCGGCAACCGTAGAAAGCGTGCTTCAGATGGGTGTCGGGCTGGTAAGCACGGCCATGGTCGGACATCTGTCAGCGCTCGCCATAAGCGCCGTGGGGCTGGCAAACAGGGCCACCATGGTCGCCTGGGCCTTGTTCCAGGCGATCTCGACGGGAACTACCGTCCTTGTTGCGCAGGCAGTCGGCGCAGGACACAGGCAGAGGGCAAGGGTCCTCACGGTCCAGGCGCTCATCTTCGGCACGCTGAGCGTGTTTCTCCTGGCAGGGCTCTTTTTTACGGAAGCCGAAGGGATATTGGCAATTTTCAGGCCGGAACCCGAGCTCCTGGAAGCCTGCACCGGGTACCTTAAAATCGTCTCATGGGGAATGCCTGCAGTGGCGGTCATGACCGCAGCAGGGGCAGGCCTCAGGGGTTCAGGAGATACCAGGACTCCCATGCTGATAGCAGTCTTCGTCAACATACTAAACGTGCTGGGGAACTGGGCACTAATCTACGGCAACCTCGGCTTGCCGGCCATGGGCATAACCGGGTCGGCCATCGCCACTATCATCGCACAGTGGCTTGGAGGTATTCTGGCCATGTGGGCAATTGCCGGCAGAAATTCGCGGTTGGGCCTGACTTTACGAGGGCCATGGAGATTCGACAGCCACGAGCTCCGCCGGATCCTCAATATGGGTCTCCCGGCAGCGGGTGAGTCGCTGTTCTGGCAGGCAGCTGCTGTCATCCTGACGTTTTACATAACGAGTTTCGGGACAAAAGCCCTCGCAGCCCACCAGCTCGGTCTCACCGCCGAGTCACTTTCCTATATGCCTACAGCAGGTTTCGGAATAGCCGCCACAACCCTCGTGGGGCAGGCTATAGGCGGCAACAACCCGCACATCGCAAGAAGGTATCTCCGGGAATTGGAGTTCTGGGCCACTTCAATCACTCTCGTAACTGCTTCCATGCTGTTCTTTATGCCCGGAACAATCCTTGGCTTTTTGACCTCGGACAAAGATGTCATCGCTCTGGGTTCCATATACCTTCGCCTCATGGCAACGGCACAAATCCCCCAGCAAGTCAGCGGTGTCCTCAGCGGGGCCATGAGAGGTAGCGGCGATACCAGAGCGCCCATGTTCATAGCGGCCACAGGGCTTTGGGGAATACGGCTCCCTCTTGCCTATTTTTTCGCCTTCACCTTAAAAATGGGGGTAACAGGCGTCTGGACCGCCATGACGCTGGATCTCTTCGTGAGGTTTGCCCTGACTCTGGGGCGCTACCGACGGCTCTCCTGGGTGGGAGAATTCACTTTAGTCCGCAGATTCGTCCGCTCCAGGTCCACGCCTTCTTAGACTTCCCATGCCTCCAACAGGAACCGTTTGCCGAACTTAGACGGTCTTGCCACCGAGTCCTGGCACTGAAAATTGAGGTTTCAAATGGTAAGCCCCGGTAAGGGAACCGGCCGCATACCGGGGCCGAGCAACCCCAAGGATGGGTCTCAAAAACGGCCTCAACTCTTTTGGGACCGGAAGCAATTCCCAGCAACCTACGTCCCGGATTGCGCAAGCTCCTTCCACAACATGTGAAGTCCCTCGCGGAGGCGCTCAAACTCTTCGATCCGGAAGAACTCGTTCGGCCCGTGAGCGTTTTCGTCGGGACTCGACATGGCGAAGAAATAAAGGTAGGTGCCAAGGGTATCCAGGAAAGCCCTGGCTATTGGCAGGGTCCCGCCAAGTCTCACAGTGACAGGTTTTCTGCCAAAGAGTTTTTCGAGAACCCTCGAGAGCACCGCCAGCGGTGGTTGGTCCTCGGGTATCACGTAGGGCTTTGAGTTCCCGGGGAAAACCGTAACGGTTACCGAGACGCCTTTAGGAGAGTGTTTTTTCACGTGCTCCTCGAGGAGCCTGGCGATGGTCTCTGGTTCCTGGTCGGGGACGAGGCGGCAGGTAATCTTGCAGGAGGCCTTTGCCGGAATAATGGTCTTGATGCCCTCACCTTGAAAACCTCCCCAGAATCCGTTGGCGTCGAGGGTAGGCCTTGCCCACATCCTTTCAAGGAGGTTGAATTCAGGTTCTCCGAAAAGGGACGGGACGCCTACGCTCTGGCGGTAGGCTTCTGCGTCGAAAGGCACTTCGGAAAAAGCCTTTCTCTCCTTTTCCGAGAGCGGCCTTACGCTGTCGTAAAACCCCTCTACGAGGATCCTCCCGTCTCTGTCTTTCATGCTGGCTAAGATTTCCGCCAGCGCGTTCACGGGGTTGTTGATAGCGCCTCCGTGCCCGCCCGAATGGACGTCGGTCCTGGGTCCTTGAACGTCAACCTGGATGGCTGCAAGACCACGGCACCCGGTGGTGAGCGAAGGGATATCCTTGGAATACATCCCCCCGTCGACGGACACTACCAAATCGCAGGCAAGAAGATTCTTCTTTTCTACCAGCAGATCTTTGAGATTTGGGCTCCCGATCTCTTCCTCGCCTTCAAAAAGGAACTTGAGATTGACTGGAAGAGTGCCAGCCTTGATTTCTTCTTCTGCCGCAACTATAGCCGGGAAGACCCCTCCCTTGTCATCGGCCGCCCCCCTGGCATATATCTTTCCATCCCTTATTTCCGGCTTGAACGGAGGCGACTGCCATTCGTTGAGAGGATCCGGGGGTTGGGTATCATAGTGTCCATAAATAAGGACCGTCGGTACTTTATCCTTCTTACCCGTCTGGGCCTCGGCTTTCCCGAACACCACTGGGTGTCCCCTGGTTGGTATCACTTCTACCTCCTTGATGCCGGCCCTTATCATCCGCATCTTCAGCCATTGGGCCGCCTTCATCATGTCGTCTTTGTGTTCAGGTAAAGCACTTACGCTGGGGATAGACAGAAACTCCAGGAATTCCTCTATGTAGCCCATATCGACGCTCCTTTCTTCGGCATCCGCTCCGGCCCATTACTTATGATGGCCAGATTGCGTGAGTATACCCTGAGTTCAATACCAATCCTGGGTCGATTCTATTGTACGCCCCGGTGCGGGTGACAGAAAGCCCCACTTGCTATCACGCGGTCTGAAAGTCCAGGCCATGACCCTCGACATTGAGCCCGAATAGAAAACCCGACTGGCTATCACGCGGTTATTCAGACCAGGAAAAGGCAAGAACTAAAACAGGGGGAGATTGGACAAATTGGCTGTGCGCGTCATATACGCCTTTGGCGAGAGAATAGAGTGCGGAACGGGCCTCGATGAAAGGACGAGGATTTCGGATGCGCTATCACGAGGCTCCAAGATATGGGTCGATTTAGAAGCCCCTGATCAAAATGAAGTCGCCATTTTATCGGAAGTGTTTCACTTTCACCCTCTGGCCATAGAGGACTGCCTTCACCGCCTGCAAAGGCCCAAGGTCGACGAATACCCGGGTTATCTCTTTGTGGTACTTCATACCGTCAAAGATCGGGTAGAAAGACGAATCTACGAACCTGAAGAGTTCGATATCTTCATATCGGAAAACTACGTAGTCACCTTCCACAAGGGAAAAGTCGCCGCCCTACACTCTCTTTTAGCCGAGTGCGAAAGCGATCGGTTTCCGCCATTCCGGAGCACTGGTTTTCTTTTTCAGAGAATCATGCGGACTTTGGTAGATGAGTACTTCCCGGTTCTCGACAGGATAGAAAGCAGGCTCGAGTTCATCGAGCAGCTGGTATTTCAAAGGCCCAGTCAGAAACTTATGGCCGAAGCTTTCGCCCTCCGCAGAGACCTGATACGCATACGCAAGTCTCTTTCTCCAGCAAGAGAAGTGCTCAACGCACTCTTGCGGCGTGACCAGCCCTTCATGACCCAGGACGACCGGGCGTATTTTCTTGACGTCTACGACCACGTCCTGAGGCTCTTCGATTATGTAGATAACCTTCACGATCTCTTGTCCAACGCCCTTGAGGCATATCTATCGAGCATGTCAAACAAACTCAACGAGATCATGAAGGTGCTTACCATGATAAGCACTGTCATGATGCCACTGACGCTTGTGGCGGGGATCTACGGAATGAATTTCGCGTACATGCCGGAACTTGGGTGGAAGTACGGCTACCCCATGTCACTCGGGATTATGGTGGTTATTACCCTGATTATGGTGTGGTATTTCAGGAGAAAAGGGTGGTTGTAAAGCACAATTGGGGGCCGCCACCGCAGCCCCCGGTTGTGTAACGTCAAAGGTTTCCGGCTCAGTCCCGCACGACCCAGAAATATACCTCTTCCGCGCGATCCTGTTCTTCCTTCTTGTCCGGGAACACCAGGCTGAAAATCACCGATACCACAATGTTAAGTGCCAGGCCAAGCACTCCGCCATGCCAACCCCACATAGTCTTCACGCCGGAGAACGTCATGCCGCTGGCGAGCACCGCTCCGGACAGCATCCCCAGGAGAACCCCGGTCTTACTCAGGCCCTTCCAGTAGAGGCCCAGAAGGAAGGCAGGAGCCACTTGGATTAGAACTTCGAATTTGAGCGTGAATATCTCGACCAGCGTGGCGGGAGGTTTCCATGCGATCAGGAGTAGCAAGAACACCAGGATCATGCCCGCTATCTTACCCCACAGAACCTTCTCACCTTCATCTGCATCGGGCTTAATGACTTTACCGTAGATGTCGTTGGAGAGAAGAGATGACAGCGACAGTATCACAGAGTCTGTGGTTGACATGATGGCAGCAATGACGCTAGAAAACAGAAGCATCATCAACCAGTAGTTGAAGGTGGACTTTGCAGCGATGACGTTTGCCATCATCCCAACTAGCTGCTCAGACTGCATCTTGTCGAGTCCCGGGAATGCCTGGGTGCCGATGATACCGATGATGAATGCAACTGCGGTGGTAAAGAAAGGCATCCAGGCCATCCTGAGAAGGGATTTCTTGAGAGTCATCTCGCTATCCGCTGCATAGATCCTCTGAATGGCATGAGGATAGACCGCAGCCCCTATCCCGACCAGGATATACATGCTGATCCAGTTGATCGAAGTCTGAATCGGAGGGACCGCGACTTTCTTGGGCGCTGTCGCGATCAGATTCTTAGTGGCCGAACTGAGCGAACCAAAATTGGTCAATGCGAGGAACACAAATCCTATCATACCGGCCAATATGACGATCCCGTTGATAAAGTCGGCCATAGCGACCGCCTTCATCCCACCCATTGACTCATAAAAAAGCATTATCGCCACGAGGAAGAGAACCCCGTAGATGTACGGGATGACGCCCGCGGTGAGACCAGAAATCGCCTGTCCCATCGCGACGAGCTGCTCCAGAAGGTAGTTCAAAAGCCCGTACGTCATGAGGAGCGTCGCGACTAAAGTCACCGCTTTAGAATTGAATCTCTTGTCAAACCAGTCAGAAGGCGTCACGAACCCGTATTTCTTTGAGACTACGTGGAGCCTCGGCGCAAACAGAAGGTACCCGGCGATGACTAGCACCATGTATGGTACAGATTGCCACCACGCGAAGCCTATGCGGTACGCGGAGGCGGGATATCCGATAACCGTGTTGCCGCTGTACTGAGTCGAAAACAGGGTGAAGAAAAGGAGCAGTGGCCCCAATCCTTTGTTTGCAAGGTAGAAACTACTGAGACTCTTGCGGCTTACGCCTCTTGTGGCCAGGTACAAAGTTGTCCCCAGGATAAAAAGGGCGTACGCCGCAATTGTGATTACCCCGTGCCATCCTATGAATGGGAGCTTCATTACCGCCCACCTCCCGCCTTGGTATTCCCGGATTCGTCATCCAGCAGGCTCTCCATGCTCCAGCAGTTGAGGATGACGTACCCTAGGAAAAGAGACAACGCTATGGTCATTATGAAGGAAATAAATGCCCAGTACGGAAAGCCCATTATTATTGGTTCGATAGAACCCTGCGGAAGGTACCACGGAACCCCCAGCAAGATGATGGCTACGAGGACCGGCCAGATCCATTTAATCCTTACCGGTTCGCGAACATTTTTCACTTTCTGTCCCCCCTTGATGTTATAACAAGTCAACATAATGTTCCGAACTCTACTACAGAAATATCCGTAACTTCGGACGGCTCCTATCTACTTCTCCTGTCCTTGCAGCCTCATCCGCACGTAGGGGACCAATCCCCCCGCCTGCACGATGCCGGCAACAAGGGGCGGGTAGGGCGCGGCCCTGAACTCTTCCCCCGTTGTAAGATTCTTGATTACCCCAAATTCAGGTTGAACCAACATCTCGTCCTGGGGGTTGGTCCTGCGGTAGGCTTCCTCGCATTCCAAGACCAAAAGGCCGATATTTATGGCATTCCTGAAGAAAATCCGGGCGAAAGAAGCCGCGATCACCGCTCCGACTCCACACGATTTCAGCGCCAGAGGAGCGTGCTCTCGCGAACTCCCGCAACCGAAGTTATGGCCAGCTACCACGATATCTCCGGGTTTTATCTTGGAAGCAAAATCCCGGTCTGCACCCTCCATGCAGTGCTTCCCAAGTTCTATCGGATCTTGTATGGTCAAGTACTGACCGGGAATTATTAGGTCAGTATCGACGTTATCTCCGAATTTCCACACGCGGCCTGAGACTTCCACGACCTCACACCTCCTCTGGATGGGCGATCCGCCCGGCGATGGCAGAAGCCGCGGCAACATAGGGACCTGATAGGTAAACCTCGCTCTTTTCGTGGCCCATTCGCCCTAGAAAGTTCCTGTTGGTGGTCGAAACACAACGTTCGCCTTCGTCCAGGACTCCCGTGTGACCGCCGAAACAGGGACCACACGTAGGAGCAGCGACAATCGCTCCGGAGTCGATAAACACGTCCACGAGGCCTTCCTGGAGAGCCTGTCTGTAAACCCGCTGGCTGCCCGGCACAATAAGTGTCCTCACCCACTTATTGACCTTTCGTCCTCTGAGGATTTCCGCGGCTGCCCGGAGGTCTGAGATCCTCCCGTTCGTACAAGACCCTATAACAACTTGATGGATCTCCACGTCCTTGAGTTCAGACACGGGCCTGACATTTGACGGGAGGTGAGGTACGGCAACTTGAGGTTCAAGGTCTGACACATCGAACCTGATGACCGACTTATATGCGCAGTCTTCGTCGCTGTGGAGAAGACCTATCGTTTGAGACGAAATATCGTCTCTAATCCCATTCAACCAGGCCAGAGTCTTTTCATCTGGTTCGACTATACCAGCTTTCGCACCGGCTTCGATGGCCATGTTGCACATGGTGAAGCGTCCATCCATTCCTAGATTGGCGATGGCCTCTCCACCGAATTCCATGGCACAATACAGGGCACCGCTAACCCCTATTCTCCCGATGGCAAGGAGAATGAGATCTTTACCACCTATCCACCGGCTTGGCTTGCCTGTGAACTCGAATCTAATGGTCTCCGGTACCTTGAGCCAGATCTCGCCCAGCGCCATAGCGCCGGCAAGATCCGTGCTCCCTACACCGGTGGCAAAAGCACCGAGGGCACCGTAAGTCACGGTATGCGAGTCGCCACCTATCACCAGGTCACCAGGTCTTACCAGACCCAACTCTGGTAAGACTACGTGCTCGATGCCGAAGCCTGCGTCGTAGAAGTGGACAATTCCTTGACTCCGGGCAAACTCTCGCATCTTGGTACTGGATTTGGCAGCTTTTACGTCCTTGTTCGGCGTAAAGTGGTCAAGTACGATCACTACCTTCTCTGGGTCGAACACCCGGGCCGCTCCCATGCTTTTGAAAACATCAACGGCTATAGGCCCGGAAATGTCGTTGGTCATTAGGAGATCTGGGCGGACCTGGACAATCTCTCCAGGACGCACCTTTTCCTTTCCTGCATGGACCGCCAGGATCTTCTCGGTTATCGTCATACCCATTTGAAACCTCACCTCCCGGTTACTTGCAGTTCCGGTCCAGGAAGACCAGGGACAAATCACTTAACCTGGTATTTCCTCTCGAGAGTCTGGAACTCTTTGAGCCCAACAAGGTCGTTGAACTCGTGGAAAGCAAGCATTCTATTGACGAGGCCAGCAGTGGTACCGGTGTTCTTGAGTTCGGCCATTGCCTCACGCATGGCCCGGGCTGCCATGTACAGGGTGGCCAGAGGGTAGATCACCAGGTTGTAGCCTAGTTTCTGGAGCTCATCCACCGACAGAAGGGGCGTCTTTCCATGCTCTATCATGTTGGCCATAAGAGGCGCATCGATGGTATCACGGACTTTTTTCAGCTCGTCGACGCTCTGCGGGGCTTCCACGAATATGACGTCAGCACCGGCTGCAACCGCCATCTTCGCTCTGGAAATAGCCTCGTCGAGACCATACACTGCTCTTGCGTCAGTCCTTGCGATTATCACGAAGTCCGGGTCGGTCCTGGTATCGACAGCGGCCTCGATCTTCTTGGCCCACTCCCTCGCGTCAATTACCTGCTTCCCCTCCATGTGCCCGCAGCGCTTGGGCATTATCTGGTCTTCCAGGTGGATGGCCGCGACACCGGCCCTTTCATATTCCTGGATGGTGCGCCTTACATTGAGAGCGTTCCCGTAACCGGTATCTCCATCCGCTATTACCGGAACGTTCACTGCCTGGGCCAGTCTCGCCGCGTGATTGGCCATCTCGGTTAAAGTCAAGAGCCCGTAGTCAGGGGCACCCAGAAGATCCGCGGAGGCGCCATACCCTGTCATGTAGACCGCCGGAAAACCCGCCTGTTCGATTATCTTAGCCGACAGGGCGTTGAAAGCGCCGGGGGCTACAACGATTTTCCCGCTGGAGAGAAGTTGCCTTAGCTGCGTCGTTTTTTTCAACTCAACCATTACCTCCTCACTACATCAGCCGTCTTCCCAACAAAGTAGCCGGCTACGGCAAATACCCTTGGTGAACTGCTTCTGAAGCTTCAGCGGCATTGAACATGTCTGTAACCTTTGAACGAGCAAGAAGCATGCCAGCGTCAACAATTCGATTCCAGACTGACCTTTACGATTAGCTGACGGTTGAATGTACCGGCGTCTTGATGCATCTGCGCAACAGATATGTCGCGGATATGCAACATATGTATCTCTCTGACGTGACATGTCAGAATGCCAACCCCACTCCGGCACCCCATTAACTCTGGCTTCACTCTGACCCGTCCAATGGTATGGTTTTTGCGCGGGAATAGCTCTGGGACTCAACTGGTTACCCTGAGACCTTCGTGATTCAAAGGTCAGGGCTATTAGAAGTTTCAAAGGAATTTCCGAGTTTCAAAAGGATCTCAGTGGAAAGGGGATTTATAAATGGAAGTCCGCAAGAAATTCAGGGCCTTGCTGGAAAGGCCAGGTTGCATCATCGCCCCAGGCGTCTACGATGCCTTATCTGCCCTGGCTGCAGAAAAGGCCGGCATGGAAGCGGTCGTCATGGGCGGGTACGGCGTCTCCGCATCTAGGCTTGCCAGACCTGACTTAGGCCTTCTGACCATGACCGAAATGGCGGAGCAGCTCAAAATGATATGCGATGCAGTAAGCATCCCCGTAATCGGCGATGGAGACACCGGTTACGGCAACACGGCGAACGTGGAACGAACCGTACGAGAATACGAGCACGCAGGAGCAGCTGCCATACTGCTGGAAGATCAGGAATTCCCCAAACGGTGCGGCCACATGGCCGGGAAGACGGTCATCCCGGCGGAAGAGCATTTCCAAAAGCTCAAGGCGGCAGTAGCAGCACGGCAGGATCCAGACTTTGTCATAATCGCCAGGTGTGACGCTCGCGCTCCCCTTGGCCTGGATGAGGCTATCCGGCGCGGACATGTTTACCTCGAAGCTGGAGTCGACATGCTTTTCATCGAAGCCCCACAGTCAATAGACGAATTGAAGACGATAGCCCGGGAGTTCCGGGGCGCAAAGCTTGTGGCCAACATGATCGAAGGAGGAAAAACTCCCGAGGTAGACTCCCGGACCCTCGGAGAAATGGGCTTCAAACTCGTGTTCTGGCCATGCACCGCACCGTACGTGACCTTGAAGAATCTAATTGAGGTCTTCGAGATTTTGAAGACTGACGGAACCACATCCCGGGCACGCAATATAATGCTTACTTTTACCGAGTTCAACAAATTTGTCAATCTTGAAAGATTCGCCGCATCAGCCGTGGAGAAGCACTGAGGGAAGACGCCGAGTCTACCGAAAGGCTGGATTCCGACGGTCCCTGTCAGGAGCAACTTAAAAAGTTCTCTGACATCTAGGATGGCTAAGGCTTCTGGATTTTAAGCTCCCTGAGCTGCCTCCACAGCGTGGTGCGGCTGATCCCGAGAAGGCGGGCGGCCTCGGACTTGTTGCCGCCCGCCTTCCTCAACGCTTCGACTAGCTTCTCAAATTTGAACCTCTTAATCTCGTTTGTCAGATGTTCATTGGTCCTGTGACCCTCCTCGAAGATCTTCCGAGACGAAGCCGAGGTTTCCGCAGGTCCACTAAGCGCAATCTCATTCCCGGAGTTCCTGGAAATCATATTCCCCGCTTTACCGTATGCTTCCAGTTCCTCGGCCCCCCTCATGGGAGATGACGTGTAACTAGCCTGTGGTCCCCATCTCCGTTCGGCCCACGAAGTCGCAAGGAGATCCTCCACAAAAACTTCGAGTTCCACTGGAGACGGTGCTTGCCCGGTAAGGACGACTATGAGCCGATCGATGATGTTTTCAAGTTCCCTCACATTACCGGGCCAATCGTACTTGCACAGGACCCTGCAGATGGCATTGAGTCGCGGTTCTTCGAGGAGGCGAGGGTTAGCCCCCGGACGCTTCGCCAGGAAGGAAGTCACGAGAACAGGAATATCTTCGGGGCGCTCCCTCAAAGGAGGAATACTCAACGTCAGCACGTTGAGCCTGTAATAGAGGTCGTCTCTGAAGCGCCCCTCCTGCACCATCTGCCACAGATTCTTATTGGTCGATGAAATAACCCGGACGTCTACGGGGATAACTCGCGTGCCACCCACCCGGAGTATTTCCTTCTCCTGAAGAACGCGCAGAAGCCGTGCCTGCAGCCCTGGAGAGATCTCTCCAATCTCGTCCAGGAATATGGTGCCGCGGTGAGCTAATTCGAAGAGCCCCTCTTTTCCGCCCCTCCTGGCTCCGGTGAAGGACCCTTCCTCATACCCGAAAAGCTCGCTTTCCAAAAGGCTCTCGGACAGAGCCGCGCAGTTTATGGCCACAAAGGGGCCTGACCTCCGTGGACTTTCGTTATGGATGCTCTGTGCGAAGAGTTCCTTCCCCACACCGCTTTCGCCTGTTATTAACACCGATAGGTCTGAGTGGGCAAAACGGGTGGCTCGCTCAATGGCAGAAGCCATCTTGGGACTCCGGTAGATTATATCCTTAAAGGTTGCTTTGGCCTTAAATCCCTTCTTGTACTGAGACCGCCGGATCTCTTCGGTGGCCGTCTGGATGTACCCAACGTCCAGGAACGTGGCGACAACCCCCACGACCTCCTGTCCGTCGGTGATGGGCACCCTGTTGGTCACAATTTTCACGTCACCAACGTCCTGAACCTGGTTCAGCTGCGCTTGTCCTGTTCTAAGCACCTCATCGATCTTAGAATTCTCTATTACGTCTGTGGCTTTCTTGCCCAGCACCTTTTTAGCGGGAATTCCCAGAATGCGCTCGGCAGCCGGGTTAAACAGGGTGATCTTCCCTTCGGAGTCTGTCGCCATAATCCCGCCATACGCGAAATTGATTATGGTCCGGAATCTCTCAGTCCTTTCGCTTTCCCTTCTCCTCGACTGGGCCACTTCATACGCGTGCCTGATTGCGAGACGAAGAGTCTCGTTGGAATACACGAGTACACCCTCTAGCCCATGGTACTGGGCTATCTCACAGGCCAGGCTCGCTCCAACCACGGCTCTACAACCCTGGTTCTTCAGGGCAGCTATCTTATCCCATAAGTCCTGGTAGGTATCGTATATCACGGGCACAACCTGTGGCTTCAATACGTCGAGAACTTCGGCAAGACCTTCTATGGGTTCGCGGAAACTTACTACCGCCACAGTACCCCCGCACGAAGAGGCCTTTTTTATGGCCGACATCAGGTCGAAGGCACTCACGTTGATGCTGACAACGGGGGTTTGGAGGTGAGGCTTGATGAAACTGGCGTTGCCGCTGCCGCTCACGAAGACATCGACCGCCTCCTCTTGTTCAAGCCTGGTCGCTATTTCCAAAGCTTTTTCGAAAAGGGCGTCGTAGACTTGAAGCGACACTTTTCCTACCAGATCCGGAGGCAGGGTCATATTCTTGAACAGGTCCGCCATGGTCTTATACCCCATGACGGCTATCCTGATCTGCACAGGCATCACCTCCGTAAGGTCTTGTCCATTGAAGAAACCTGATACTCGCGACCCTCGACGGCCACCTCACTATCGCCGAAGACTTCCCGGCACTCCCGGAGGAGCACGTTTTCATCGTAGAGCGGCCATATATGAGTAAGAAGCAGCCTCGAAACACCTGCCTCTCTTGCGACTTCCCCCGCCTGTCTAGCCGTAAGATGTCCGGATTTGGCGAACTCGGCGTCCTCCTCAACAGCTGACGCCTCACACAGGAAAAGGTCCGCACCCTTAGCGGCTTCCAGAAGTCCCCGGCAGGGTCTGGTGTCTCCGGAATACGCCAGGACGGCACCGGTCGAATCCTCGATGCGGATGGCATACGACGGGCAAGAATGCTCCACCTCGTAAAACGACACTCTGAAACCATTCACTATCAAACTGTTTGAGCTGTTCCCCGGTGCTCCGGGTTCACCGGCTTTACCAGAAGGAATTTGGCAGGCCTCTACCCCTTCCTTGTAAGAGAGAAGGCTGAACTCCTTTTCCGGACTGGATGGGGCAAATACTCTTATCTTCGGCGGGAGTTCCCGGTACCTTTTGTCCGGAAACGCAGCGTACCGCAGGGCGAGGAAATCCGAGATGTGGTCGAAATGAAGGTGCGAGAGGATAACAGCTGAAATCCTGGACAAAGGCTCAAACTGCCCAAAGCGCGATATGACCCCAGGGCCGCATTCCAGGAGTATTCCGTTTTCACCCGACGTGACCCAGTATCCAGGACACGCCCCGTTGGCGGGAGGAAAAGGCGAGTATTTTCCCAGAACCCGTATTTTCATATAAAATAGCCCCCATGCATATAAACGTCTACCTATCTGATTCTCATATTACCTGACTCTGATATTAACTGATTCCGATACTTACCAATCCTAAACTTTTTGCACTGGCCCGGCCACCTGGCTTCCCCCTACGGCCCACAACTGCCGCCAAGACTGTCTCTCCGAACTATTGCCCGGGGCTACTGCCTGAGGACCAGGCGGCCCGGCCATCTTCGAAAAGGCCCGTTCTATACAACCTTGTCGGGCAGTCCGGTCTCTTATGCCACCCCGGAATCTACTTCGCGGTCATCTTCAAGAACTCATCCAGGTCTGAAAGCACAAGGTCTATGGCGCTCTGCCAGAAACCGGGTTTTGTGAGGTCGACCCCAAGGTGCTTTTTAGCCAGATCCTCAACCCTCATGCGGCCCGTATCCCGCAAAAGGTCGGCATACCGGTCCTCGAAACCGGTACCCGCTTCCATAGCCTTGGCATAAACCCCCGCGCTGAACAGAAAACCGAAAGTGTAAGGGAAGTTATAGAACGGGACTCTCGTATTGTAAAAGTGAAGCTTAGACGCCCAGAAGTGAGGATGGTAAACGTCGAGAGCGCCGCAGAACGCATCTTTCTGGGCCTGGAGCATTATCTCATTGAGTCGTTTGACGCTGACCATCCCTTTCTTGCGTTCTTCATAAAAACGAGTCTCGAATAAGAACCGTGACTGTATGTTCATTAGCAACGCGACGGCACGTTGCAGTTTGTCGTCAATCAGCAAAAGCCTTTCTTCCCTGTCTTTTGCATGCTTTACAGCGGCGTCAGCGACAATCATCTCGGCGAAGGTGGATGCTGTCTCGGCCACATTCATGGCATACTGCTGAGTCATGGGAGGCAGGTCGTTCATGACGCTCTGGTGGAATCCGTGGCCCAGCTCGTGCGCCACAGTTGCCACGTTGCCGAGAGTTCCCGAAAAAGTCACGAATATCCGTGACTGTTTCTTTTCAGGAAAGGTAGTGCAGAACCCTCCCATACGTTTCCCCGGACGGTCTTCGGCTTCTATCCACCTGTTGGTGAAGGCGTGGGTCGCAAACTGGGCCATCTTGGGGCTGAACTTGCCGAATTGCTCCACGATGAATTCTGCCGCCTCTTCATAGCTCATCTTGCTCTTGGCCCGACCCAGGGGAGCGCTGATATCCTGCCAGCCTAGTTTGTCGAGACCAAGATACTCCTTCTTGCGCTTAAGGTAGGTCACGAGCCGTTCTTTGTTCTTGTCTATCGTATCCCACATGGCATTCAGAGTTTCTTCAGTCATGCGGTTGATCTCCAAGGGCTCTTTCAGGACCGAATCCCAACCTCGTGCTCGGTACAGGTTCAAGCGGTAACCAGCCAGGTGGTTGAGGGCGAGAGCGCAGAACTCCGCCACATTCGCCCAGGCTTCCTCCCATTTCTCCATGAGATATTCGCGTTTGTGAGCATCCGGGTCAGACATGCGGTTGGAAAGCTGCCCCGGAGACATCGTGACCGGTTTCCCTTCTTCCTCCACTGTAATCGTCATTTTTCCGGTAGTCAGGTCGTACAGGTTGGACCAGCCGTGATAACCATCGACCGAAAGCTGGCTGACGAGAGCTTCCTGCTCAGGAGGAAGCATTTCCTTGGCCCTCTGTCTGCGCTCATTTAGGTTGAAAGCCAAGGGCCGGAGGGTTTCAGACGAGAGGATGGCTTTCCATTCATCGTCGGGTATCTTGAGCATCTCGCTATCGAGATGCGTCAGAGCAGTCGAAAAACTGGCCTGAATTTGCTGTACCCTGCCCGCCAGGATCCGGGCGTATGTATCAGTCACGTCCTGGGCGTTGAGGCACGAAACAAAACTCGATGCGTGCCTAAGGCGGCTTGATAACCTCTGTACCTCATCAATAAGCTCTTCGAAGTTCTTTCCCTCTCTGACCGGTTTATTCTTCACCTTTTCAGCGAGGTTATTGACGTCAATTTCGAGTTCGTCCAGGTATTTCGCGAATTCAGGAGAGTTACTCCCTCCCGGAAAGAACACGTCCAGGTCCCAGGTTTGATTGAGATTCTTGAACATACAGACTCCTCCCTTGCGTTTGGGTTCGAGAAGAACCCCAAAAACCTTTTATGCCTATTATTCTTTAAGCGAAGTCAGATAAGTTTCCTCCTGCAAAGTCCCGGAAAGATGTAGCTCTCGCACCATAGCGTTTCCAGCTCAATTATATCCAACACTGGGTCGATCTGCCTTTCGGTGGTACCATCAGGGGAAACAGACGCGGCTTCCTGGGCAGTAGGTTAATCCCGGAGGATCCTGGCAAACACTTCTCAGGTTTCGGTTTGCGTTCCGGCCCCATGTCTGCGGGCAGGGCTTTGTACGCGGGATGGTCCTTGAACTCCACGCACAGGGCTTCGTAGGAAGGCAAGGGTTCTCCTGTGAAGAACGCCTGCCTGTACTTGTATGTCACAGCGTTCCAGAGGTCAGCCGAGCGGTCTCCCAGGATTTCCAGGATTTCAGCCTGCTCGTTGGAAAAGAGGAGCCGCACGACGTTGCAGCGCTTCATGGCCTCATGATACCACTGGAAGAAAAAACTTCTGCGCCTTCGTCCCCAGGCTTAAAAGCCGGAACCTCCGATGCGGAAAGGATGGTGAGGGGATCTGTGCATCCCCTCAATAAACTGAGGGGGGATTACTGCCCTCTCGCGCTTCCCCGATTTTCTAAAAGGTGGAGCCTGCGGTAGCCAGCTTTTTCATCAGCGGTCTTCCGCCTGGCCGCCGTCAAGCCAGAGGATTTTTACCCTGTCGGCCACGCGCTTGAACTCGGGATCGCCCGTGACAAGCCAAGCACCCTTTTCCTCTGCCAGCGCGGCCGCAAAGCAGTCCGCGTAGGAAATACCGCCACAGCCCTTCAGCCTTCCGGCCTCCCTGGCCCTTTCCCAAGTAGCGTCGACCACGCTAATTCTCGCTGCCTGGCGGAATTCGGTCAACATCAGCTCGGCTGCGTCCTTGCCCCGCTCGCGCAGGACGATGTAATACACCTCGCCCAGGTTCACAGCACTAATGTACACTCTGTTCCCTGAGCTTTCTAACAGGTCCTTGACTTTTTCGCCACCTTTTTCCGCCTCCAGAAAAGCAAGCAGCGAATGGGCATCTAGGACGTATTTCTCCTCAGCTTTCCTTTTCGATTTCGCGCGCATGCTCCGCCTCCAGCGCACGGACCAGGCTGGTGCCACTCTTGAACGCTCCGTACAGGCGTACAAAAGGCTTCTCATCAAGCGGAACCAGCACCAGCTTGCCCTCGGAAACCCGGAGCTCGAACCTGTCGCCCTGCCTGATAGAGTGGGCTTTTCGTATTTCCGCTGGGATAACTATTTGCCCCTTCGACGACACGGTTACAATCGCCATCGTCTTACTGCCTCCCTTGCTTACATCATAGGCGTAAGGCAAGCACATGTCAACCCAGCGTTTCTGTCTGTCCGTGTCAACAGTTAGTAGGTAACCTTTTTCCCTGTCAGATATTGGCAGATGAAACATGGACCAGTTTCCGCAAAACATACTTGACAAACGGTGTGCTTTGGTAGGGACCACGCAGCGCTGGCACCTTGGCTCGCAGCCACGCACCAATGTCCTCTGCGTGTTTGCCCAGGTCTTCCGAGATATGCTGTTTGGTTCTGTCTATCGAGGCTGTTAACCTTTTGTTTACCTTCTTCACGGGTTGGCTGGCATAATCGTTTAACTCATTGTTTGCTTTTGCAGCGAGCAGCCGCGCCATCCTATCTGCACCGTCCGGGCTCCACCTGGCTCCCACTCTCTTCATCCGCCTGGCTATCAGGTGGTATATCTGTCCCTCAATCGTTCCAAGGCTCGCAGCTTCATCGGAGGTCTTTATCCCATCCCAATTGTCCAAGACATACTGCCGGAAATCCTTTATGAGTTTGCGCTTTTGTTGGCTCGCCCTCTTTTCAGCATCAGATAAACTTTTCTTGAGGGCATCCAGGTCTTTTGACACGATAGCGGATGCAACAGCCTGGTAGCCTTCTTCATCGTGACCCAGGGCTTCATGCAGCCTCCTCCTCAAGTGGAACTGGTCTAACTGGTACTCGGCACCATCAAAGTACTCAACCCCGGCTTGCACCCAGGAAGCCCCGTCACCACCAATCCACACCTTTATCAACTTCGATAGGTCCCACTGGCTACCTACTTTGGCCACCGTCTCTTCCCAGAAATCCCTCTCAACCTCGCACCCCGCCACTACGTATCAGCCGAGGTCATGGGTGCCTCACACCATGCACTTCTTGAAGAGACGTGTCGGTCTAAAGTACATATTGTCATGGAAGGTGTTCTCACCGTGGTGATGAATACCAATAGGGTGCACTTATGGCAGACGAGTGTCGCAGTAGGGTACGGGAAGCGGCGGAGGATGCACCTGTGGGAATCACGTCAGTACGAGGCAACCAGCTGATCCGGCAATACCCGACCATCTCGTCCAGATTTTACGCCGTTCCTCCGGCGGTGGGGTCGCTTGACTAAGCTGTTATGGATCCTGTGGTGGGCGTGATTACACGGTTAGGTAAAGCAGTGCTCAACAATAAGGCTGATGAATGTCTCGAAGTCGCCTAAATCATTCTGCAGTATCTCATATACGTGGCTCGGGTCAACGTCTCCATAGAGATGAACGGCCCTGTTTCGGAGTCTCACCATCGGTTAGACCCTGTCCAGGAACTCAGAGGGGATGATACCCGCGCGTTCCAGGAGTTCGAATACCTCAGTATAGCTTTTAGGCACCCCGAGACCTTCCCTCGAAATGATGTGGCTCGAAATGTCAATCATGGCTTCAATGGAGATCTGTAGCAGACGGACTGCCGCATGGAACTCCGCTGACCTTTCCGTGAAGTCCCGGGTTGGAGTCTTTGCCAGTCGGCGAAGAAGCTCCAGATTGCGTCTGAGAAAGCTTATCTTGTCCCTCACCTTGTCTTGGTCTATCACATACAAAAGCCTCCCTCAGTACCCGGTCATAGTCCCGGCAGAATGCCCGATAGAACGGCTCAAAATCACCGTAAATCACGAAAACACGCTCTCGAAAATCAGACACAGCGGCGGGTTCTTTCTCCACGAGCACTCTTCCCGTCTCGAGCACTCTGTGCTGTAAGATCACGTCAGCATCGTTGAGCACCAGCACGTTTACATCGTCTTCGCCGCAGATGCTGGCAATATCTGCTTCCAGAGACAACAATCTTCTCAGATCGGGCCGTCTCTCGCGATAGAACAATAGGGTAATATCGATATCGCTAAGAACCGTCTGATGAGCTGTTCCATACGAGCCATACAGATAAGCAGCCAGGATATCGTTTTGCGCCTCCAGATATCGAACCAGCGCCTCTATATTCGGCTCGATATTCACCTTCTTGGGACGCCTAGCCGCCCTCATAGGAGCTCACTCCTATTTCCTGAAACTGACATTATGGTACACTTGAGGTCATCAGTAGTCAACCAGGTGCAACTGACTGGTGGCCGGCGTAAGCAAGCTTGAGGATGAGCCGCCAGCCGCCAGCAGCTGAACCCGCAGCTGCGACTCAGCAACTCGCATCCAGAAAGACGCTGTTCATTGGCAGAGCAGTTGCTTCACTTTGCACACTGTTTCTTCGTCTACCTTGTCCACCGCAAGAAACCGACGGATTTCCATCCGCGTGTACTCTCGCAGAAGAGCTCGCTCTTCAGCAGCTGCCCTGCCGCCGCGCAGGAAAACTTCCAACTCCTCGGACGGTATGCGCCATACTCGCCCGACCTTAACTCCCCTGGGTTTTGGCGAGTAAAGAGTTCCTCGGACACACCCGAGACGCTATTGTATCTGTTGCTTCACCAGCCAGAGGGCGTACCGCCTTGGCTCCTGGCGTTCCCTCTTGGTCTCCGAATCGGGGGATGCAAGCAGTTCTCCGTATGCCTGTTTAAGACAGCCGTGAGGGCCAGAGTACACGTGGATCGACCTCTGGGGCGCCGCAAATGAGGGTGAAACTAGGACCCCAATGCCGCCGCGGTTATTTCCCTCCACTCCAGGCGGAATCTCTTCGGCTTTCCTGATGATTTCGTTGACTAGAGCACTCTGTGGTTCCTTCAGCTCACGGTCGCGTAATTAACTCTCCGGCTGCACGCCTATCCGCTCCAGCTGTACGAGAACCGTCCGCAGGATGCCATCCGGGTCACGGTAGAACTCGCTACCGCGAATGCGAATGAAACGCCACCCTAGCCGCTCGTTACGGCTTGGCTCTCAAGGAGAGCAGCCTACGTTGTTCCCTCGCCGTTTCGCCTCTTTCGCGAGCTTTGCAGCCAGATGCTCTTGGTCCTATAACGGAAGGCTGGGTGCCAGGGTGGGGCGGTGGCAAACAAGCAGCTCCGTGCTGCTCGCCGCAAACCGATAGAGTTCCTCAGGCAGACTTGAGCAGGCTTTAATATGGCTGGCAGAGGTTAATATCTTCCCCGGTCTCGATGATCGCTAGCTCCCACCGCTCGGCAGCTCAGAGCTGCTGGCCCACTTTCCTTACACGCTCGGCAAATGCTTCGAGATCACGCGCTTTGTGGGCCTGGTGTGCTTTCGTCCATAAGTCCGGGCGGTGGTTCTCCAAGGGTGTGCTCAGCAGACGCGTCAGTTCTTCGAAGCGCTGCGAAGACGGCAGTTCGGACGGAGCACGAAGGAATTGAAACAACTCCTGCTCATCGCCCATCGATATCTCATCATTCGCCGGTCTACGGCCAGCCGGTACTTCAACCCCCGAAGGCGACCAAAAGCACGCAAACCGTGATACTGACTACCGCAGCCTTCGCAGCTCTAAGAAACACCACACGCATCAATCAGAGGAGCGGCTTAAGCGCGCCGACGTCTCGCAGGAAGACTTGGACCCTGTGTTCCGTTGTTGCTATTTCCGATTTTGGCATTACGCTGGTGGGCAGCAGAGGATTTGAACCTCTGACCTCGTGAATGTGAGTCACGCGCTCTAACCACTGAGCTAGCCGCCCACGCAAACCATAGTATAGCAGACAATCGCGGGCAAAACAACTTCACCGCCCGATCACGTTCTTAAATTGTCAGCCCGTGTCATGCTCTTCAGGCCATGATGCCGTTCCTCACCGCGAAACAGCGGAGGATATCCGAAGAAAATGACTGGGTCCCGACAACCTCGAAGATCGCCTGCCCCGATCCCAATGGTATGGTCATCTACCCTGTGGAAATTTCGAACCCGGATCCACAAGAAAGAACTGTGGTGCAGGAAGGCGAAATAGTAAGAGCGCAGGCAGGCTTAAACATTCAATGGCCTCGTCGCACACCAATGCTGAGAGACCATACAGGTTTTGTCCAACCCTCAACATCAGGGCAGAGCCCCTCCCCGCAGGCTTTTCTATTCAGTTAAGCGGCCGCGCCTCTGGACCACTTCTCGGCCGCAGAGATTGTACCAGCATGCACAATCTCTATTCGATTTTACAGCTGTCGTCCTTCCCGCACAATCTGTTTGGTGCATAGAGTCTGGCATAGAGAGAAGCCACTTTAAGCGCCTCGAGCATGCTGGTCTCGCGGGCAATGCCTTTTCCCGCTATGTCGTAGGCCGTCCCGTGATCCACAGATGTGCGGAGAAACGGCAGGCCCAGAGTCACGCTGACGGTCCGGTCGAAATCCAGAGTCTTAGCAGCAATGTGACCCTGGTCGTGATATAGAGAAACAACCGCGTCGTACTTGCCCGTCCTTGCCTGGTAAAATACAGAGTCGGCGGGAACTGGACCGGTTACATCATAGCCGGACGAACGCAGTTCACAAACAGCCGGCGCTATCTCTTTTTCTTCTTCATCGCCGAAAAGCCCCCCTTCTCCACAATGAGGATTCAAACCCGCAATGGCGATCCGGGGAGCCTTCAGACCCAGAGCGACCAGCGCGTCGTTGCACCTGGGAACGAACTCCACGAGCCGTTTCAGAGTCACAGCTTCTACCGCTTTTCTCAAAGAAACGTGCCGCGTAAGAAAGAAAATCCTGAGATTATCCACGACAAACATGGTGAGAGGTTCCGGGGTGCCCGTAAGCTCGCCCAAAAACTCTGTGTGTCCCTTGAACCCTGCGTACCCCGCTTTCACTATCGCCTCTTTATTGATTGGCGCCGTACATATTGCATCGATTCTACCTGCCATAGCAAGTCGCGCTGCCGCCTCTATCCAAATAAGGGCCGCATGCCCAGACTGGGGCGTGCCGGGTTGAAAGCCGGATGAGCCTCTACCTGAGTCCACGTCGTACACCGCTATTTTTCCAGGAATATAATCGAATGACCCAAGGTCTTCAGTCCGTTCGGTTTCGACTCGTAAGACTTCGACAGAGCCTCCGAGTCCAAGCCACTCCACGGTTTCTTGTAAGTAATCTGCATCTCCTATCACGAGGGGCCTCGAGATGTCATAGACTTCAGGATGAGACAACGCCTTTACCGTGATTTCCGGACCTATCCCGGCGGGATCTCCCATGGTGATACCTATGACAGGTTTCGCCAAACTCGTTCACCTCAACCTAAACTCTACTCACGTTTTAGGTACCCTCAGAAAGATGGTACTTGCCTGCTTCGGGTATCTCACTCTGAAAGCGGGCCAAAAAATTGAGCTTACGCTGGCTCCCCCTGCCAGTAGAAGCGCTGGCCGCCGTCATTTACCTGGCTCTTCGTCTTTTTCTTCTTCGTCCCCCTTCTCGGTTTTTGCCCTCTTCAGCTTTTCGATTAACTCCGGGATTTTCTCGGCGATCACTTCAACCGTGGTCCTGTTCCCAAGGTTAAAGACTTGTACGTCGCCGTCTTTCACCGCCACTATGGCCATTGGAC
Source organism: Candidatus Fermentithermobacillus carboniphilus (assembly GCA_018208355.1). Classification (GTDB taxonomy): domain Bacteria; phylum Bacillota; class Sulfobacillia; order Fermentithermobacillales; family Fermentithermobacillaceae; genus Fermentithermobacillus; species Fermentithermobacillus carboniphilus. The sequence continues at coordinate 757,370 of CP062796.1, forward strand.
GGAGCTTCGCACCAGCCCCTGCGCCTCCACCGGTTCCGCTGCCCTTCTCCGCCTTACCTTCCGAACCTCCCGAACCGAAACCGAAGGAAACCGCCTGAATCGGAACCAGCGTCACGTTGCCCACGCTGATGGGCTCGCCCACGACTGTCTTGGTCGTCATGAACTTTTCAAGTTGCGACGCGATAGCATCAAGAGCCTCCTTATGCTCCACTATCCACAACCTCCCTCTTCTTCCATCATTCAGTTCTAAACTACCATTCCCGAAACGTCGTCCCGCACCACCGTTCAAAGAGCATCCTCTTTGAATGACTCAGTCAAAACTACTTACGCCGGTCCGCCGATAAAGTACCGGCTCTCCGGCTCTTCTTCATCCCCTCCCTCCACAAAGGTCTTATCTCAGAAGACAGCAAAAACTTCCCAATGATCCACAGGAGCGCCGCCGGGAAAACCCAGGTCTCAATCGACCCTCTCACCAAGAGCATCTCTTCCTCGAAGTTCGGCGAAAATCGCAGTCCCGAAAGACCCACGGAACCTGAAAAAGCAGATGCGACGCCGTATGCCATCCCTGTGCACGCCGGATCTCCAAAGCCGAACACGATATCGGCGTCTGCCGATAGGTGGGCTGCACTCAAAAGAGAACGTGCCGTCGAGATGACTCGGCCCCTCAGTTCCGGCTCAAACCACCGCTTGAAGTCCCGGAGCAAAAATCGCCCCCAACCCCTCCTGCCTCCCTCTGGTACCCGGCCCTCCTTTTTTCCGGGGGCCACCGGCTGGGGCTTTTTTCCGGATCTTTTCGCCGTAAGTTTTTTCACCTCAAGTCTTCTCCCCGTGAACTTTTTCACCCTAATCCCCAGAACACTTATCTCAGCCGGCCTCCCTATACCGGCGATAACCCGGACGGCCCCACGCAGGATGCTTCCGCAAAATGATAGGCTTCCGTGGAATGACACCTGGTCAAGTATTTCGTCCAACTCGCCTCTTATACAGACATACCCAGACAGGCGGATACCAACTGGAAGGAAAAAGACAGCCAGAGAACCCGCGACGATGAAAAAGATGACGATGGCCAGTATTCTCCAGACCAAAGTAGAGACGACCGTCAAGATCCCCCCAATACGGAACCTGCCCTCCCTCCATAAGCTTCCGGCATCATCAAAGGTCTTCTTCAATCAGGTCTTACATTCCTCTATCTGGATACCCTTTGTTTCGCATTCACGGGCAGGAGAATTCGGCCCGCACCGAGAAACGGGGTAATGCGGGGAAAGGTGTCTATGGCCAATGCGAGCCAGTCAAAGACTCAGTCAAAGATAAGTTTATTGCAAAGAGTACTTAGAAGACGGCTCGACGCACAAATTGGGGCAAGGAAAGGACGATAAGCGGTTGGCGCAAACGAAGATAGGAGAGCGCCCCGGGTTCGGTGCGGTCTTGTTTGACCTGGATGGCACTTTGCTCGATACCACAGAGGCAATATTATGCTCGCTCCAATATACCGTAAACCACCTTACGGGCAAAACCCCAGAAAAAGAAGACCTCAGGAAGTACCTGGGGTGGCCTCTTACAGAGACGTTCTCTGAGCTTTTGCCTCAAAAAGTGGAAGAAGCATGTGAGGTCTATCTTCACCACAACCTCAGCATTCACAAGACTCTCGTAAGACCTTTCCCCAACGTCAAGAAAACCATCGCGCGCCTACAGGAATGTCGTATCAAACTGGCCGTCGTTACGTCAAAGAGGCGCTGCGCAGTCATGGAGGGACTCAATCTGGCTGGCCTCACAGAGGCTTTCGACGTTCTCGTATGTTACGGCGAGACGGAACGTCCGAAGCCCTACCCCGATCCGGTCCTTAAAGCCGTGGAACTCCTGGGTCTCGAGAAAGGAAGGGTCCTCATGGTCGGAGATACCCCCTCCGATATCAGGTCAGCCAAGAACGCCCAGGCCCTCCTGTCCCCGGCAACCATCACGATCAGTACTGCAGCAGCCACTTACGGGACATCCTCCCGGGAAATTCTCGTGAAAGAAGAACCTGACTACCTAATAGACGATGTATCAGAAGTTCTAGGGTTGTGCGGGTGCAACCCGTAAGAAGGTGATCCAAGTCAAACTGAGCAGCCGGACGAGGATAGCCAGGGGAATTGAAACCAGTGAAAGCGAGCTGATTCAAGGGCATGAAATGGCTACCGGGTTGACTTTTGCCAGTCGCTTTTCTGTCAAAGGATGAGGGAACGAGTATCACGAAGGGAGATGATCGATCGGTGAATCACAGAAATAGTGCACGCCGGGCCGTAAACATCCCCGAACCTCCGCCGACACCGAAGCGTCCCGTCACCGACAACGTACACGGCACGCTGATTGAAGACCCGTATCGCTGGCTGGAGGACGGCAATAGCCCCGAAACCCTGGAGTGGACGCGGGCTCAGAATGAAAGGACTGAAACGGTGCTGAGCCAGCTCCCCGAGAGGGGATTTCTGCAAAAGCGCCTCCTCGAAATCATTCAAGAGGACACGATTGGTTCGCTCACCTTGCGCGGTGGCAAACTGTTTTATACCGTCCGGAAAAAAGGGGCCCAGCAGCCAATCCTGTGCGTCAGAGGCATTGACCCCGGAAGCCACGAAAGGGTACTGCTCGACCCCAACGAGGCCAGCGCCAAAGGCATCGTGGCATTGGACTGGTGGTACCCTTCGCCAGACGGGAAAATGCTTGCCTACGGATATTCGGAACGGGGCGACGAGTGGAGCGTTCTGCGGGTACTCGATGTGGAAACCCAAACCATTCTCCCCGACCTCATCGAAAGAACAAGGTACTCCCAGGTGGCCTGGAAAAAAGACAATCGCAGTTTCTATTACGGGAGATACCCAAAACCCGGAGAGGTCCCGCCGGGCGAAGAAAACTACCACCGGCACATATTCCATCACACTCTGGGACAAGACCCCGCACAGGATCCAAAGGTTTTCGGTGAGGGTCTTCCCAAACACGATATGCCCGGAGCCTCTCTGTCGGACGATGGAAATTACCTCCTCATAACCGTAAACCACGGCTGGAACAGCACTGACCTTTACGTCAGGGACGAAACCCGGCCCGCGAGTCCGTTCGTAACCATCGTCGAGGGCGAGGACGCCATCTTCCAAGGGACGATAATTGGAGATACCCTATACATGCTCACCAACTACAAAGCCCCAAGATACAGGCTGCTGGCGGTCGACCTGAAACATCCTGAGCGGGAAAACTGGAAAGAGATCATCCCCGAAGATCCGGACTTTACTCTATCTTCTTTCGAGGTCGTAAAGGGGCACATCGTGGTATCGGCCTTGAAAGACGCCATCTCCCACCTTTTCGTGTATGACCTGAACGGTGAAAGCAAACGGGAAATTCCACTCCCGTTTCTTGGAACGGTGGGTCACGTAACAGGAGAGCCTTCTTCGTCCCGCTTCTTCTTCACGTTCGAGTCTTTCGCCGTAGCGCCTGCCATCTATTCGTACGACGTGGAAAAGGATACCGTTCCCCAGGTTTTCCTTTCTAGCGCTCAACCAGTTTCCCCGGACTCTATTGAGATCAAGCAGGTATTTTACCCGTCCAAAGACGGGACACGCATCCCCATGTTCATCTTGCACAAAAAAAGCCTCCGGCCCGGATCTCGGGGTCCCGTTCCCACGGTCCTGTCGGGGTACGGCGGTTTCAACATAAGCCGGACTCCCACGTATTCTCCCATGATAATTCCGTGGCTCGAGAGGGGAGGCGTTTACGCTTCGGCCAACTTGAGGGGCGGCAGCGAGTACGGGGAAGCGTGGCACAGGGCAGGGATGCTTGATAAAAAGCAGAACGTGTTCGACGACTTCATCGCCGCAGGTGAGTACCTGATATCAAAAGGGTATACCGATGAGGATCATCTCGGCATCTGGGGTAGGAGCAACGGGGGACTTCTGGTCGGCGCAGCGTTAACCCAGCGTCCGGACCTCTTCAGGGCGGTTGCCTGCGGGGTTCCGCTCCTTGACATGGTCAGATACCACAAATTCCTCATAGCCTACCTGTGGACTTCGGAATATGGGAACCCAGACGACCCCGAGGCCTTCCGGTGGCTTTACGCGTACTCTCCTTACCACAGGGTCAGGGAAGGGGTGTCTTATCCCGCCATATACACGTACACCGCTACCTCGGATACCCGGGTCGACCCGATGCACGCGAGGAAGATGACGGCAATTCTCCAGGACGTGAGCTCCCGGTGCCCGTCCAAAGGGCCTGTGCTCTTGCTGGTGGAATCCGATGCCGGGCACGGTGTCGGGAAACCCGTTTACAAGGTCGTGGAGGAACAGGCAAACATCTGGGCGTTCCTGGCCTGGCAACTGGGTCTCAATATGGTCGACGACTGACCGGTCGTCGCCCGGTATGTTACCCGTCAGTAGTGCGAACTGGGTCTGAATACAGTCGACGAGTGGCCCGTAACCGCGACCGCGGGCGGTGCAGGTGGGCCCAACCTCACCTCCCGCCCGCCTGCGCAGTAGTCAGCGCAGAAACCCGGACATGAGCCGGCATACTGGAGGGACGGGCGCCGAGACGGTCCCGGGTTATTTCCATCAACATGAGCCTTGCCGGCATGTTTCTATCAGGGCCGAAGCGAACCCGTCCTGTGGGCACGAACCCCACCTTGACGTAGCATCTCCTGGCCCTGACGTTATCCTCATCCACCCGCAGGAATACTTTCTCGATGCTGGTAGTTTCGAAAACTGCCTTTAAAAAAGTGTAGACCGCGTCAGTCCCGAAACCCTTATCCCAGAACTCCTTGTCGCCTATGAACACCCTGAGTTCTCCTGTATGTAGTCTCCACGAGATGTTCAGAAGCTCAATCTCGCCTATGAGCTTTCCGCCATCCGTCTCTATAGCCAGAGTCTTTCTCTCAAGCTGCCGTGGATTGAGGTACCATTCTTTAGCCTCTTCGCAGCAGAAAAACTTCTTCCCGGCCCACCTGGATATTTCCTCGTCCTCGTCCCATTCTAGAAGTTTTGCGACGTCATCTTCGGTTACCGGTCTCAGCCTCACCTTTTCTCCTTCGAGAACGGTTCGCTTCAAAGCGCTCTTACCCAAGACTATCGCGCCACACTCAAAAAGGTGGAGCTCCCTCCTCTCCTGCTCCCTAAGACAAAAAGCCTTCACGGAAAGACCGCCTCACACAATTCTACGCCCCTTTAACTTTACCTGCTAGCGGCCATAATGTAATTTCGGGAAGCCTTAGAAGGGAGAGGAATGAGAGTCCCGACATAGGCCCGAAAAATGCCAGAGTGAGTCTCGAGAGGTACCGGTTGCCGGCGCGCCGGCCCGGAAAACGAACTGCGCCCGGCTCTCCAGGAGCTTGTCAGAAAGCTCCGCGATGAAGAAACTCCACAACGAACCGGACGCAGCTGAAAGGACTAACGTGATCCTTTTTATCCCTTTATCGTAAGCCTTCGTCTACAGCTCGCCTGCCCGTCGCCTGCCGCAGGCTCATCACCTAGAGCAGGACCGGCGTTAAAAGCGTGGTCGTAACTGGCACCGCTGTCAGATTCAGGCTATCTGCTTCTTGACAAACGCCGAAGAAGAGAGGTGCGAAAGCCCGTACCTCCTGAGAGCGCACTCCAGGATACCGTTGACCAGCTCGGTGTAAGTCCACCCGCCCTTTTCAGCGATCCTCGGGTAGTCGGAGAACCCGGGCGCCATGCCTGGCAAGGGATTGACTTCCATGACGTTGGGGACTCCATTTTTGTCCAGGCGCAAGTCTATCCTGGCAAGATCCCTGCAATCGAGGACCCTGTACGTGCGGAGGGCGATGTCTTTTAACATCTCTTCCATCTCAGCCGAGATGGGCGCCGGGCAAAGGTAATATCTATCTTCGTACCACTCTACCTTGAACTGGCGGGAATAGATGCTACCGTGGTCACGAGGCACGGCACTGAAGTTTATCTCCATGACCGGGAAGATCTCCGGGTTCTTGTTTCCGAGTATCCCCACGGTGAACTCCCTGCCGGGCAGGTATTCCTCCACAAGCACGGGCTGCTTGTAAAGATGGGCGACCCTCCTGACTTCCCGGTACAGCTCAAGGGGGTCGCGGCACAAAGAGCTCGGTGATATCCCCATGCTGGAACCCTCGTGAGCGGGTTTGACGAAGAGGGGAAACTCCAGACCCTGAGTATCGATTTCACTCTCGGACGTAAATACCTTGAACTTGGCGGTTGGTATCCCGTGATACGCCAGAATCTTCTTCGTGAGCGGCTTATCCAGGGTGATGGCAAGCGTCAACACGCCCGAACCGGTATACGGTATTCCCAGCATCTCAAGGATAGCGGGGATGTGGCTTTCTCGAGATTCACCTCGAAGACCTTCACACATGTTGAAGACGATATCCAGGTGCCCCGAAAGGAGTTTGAGGTAAGCTGTATCGTTTCCTTCAATCAGACAAACTTCGTGACCGTACGCCCTGAGCGCTTCGGCGACGGCCAGCACTGTAGACTCGGAGTCAAGTTCTGCCCCTGAGTCGGGAGGCTCTCCGTCATCCGGAGGTTCCCCCTTCAAGTTATACATGACGCCCACGACGGCCATGCTCTCTTTTAACCCCCTTTGGGTTTATCTATCGCAAGAGATTATTGCACGGCCTCCGGTGGGCGTCAACGAGATTTTATGACTACTTACTGGCTCATTTGATCCATGGCGACGTCCTGCGCGGCTTTCAGTTGGTCCACGCACGGCAACGTGTTGATTTCGTTTCTATCCTCCGGGTCACAAAGGGCCGCCGCGAGGACCTGGTCCATGTGGTCCACGAAGGTGACGGTCAGCTCTTCGCGGATATTCGGCGGCACCTCTTCTAGGTCTTTCTTGTTTTCACGCGGCAGGATTATGTTGAAAATACCCGCGCGGTGGGCCGCCAGGACTTTCTCTTTGACTCCTCCGATGGGAAGGACCCTGCCTCTCAAGGTTATTTCGCCTGTCATGGCCACATCGTGGCGGACAGGCCGGTTGGTCAGTGCCGAAGCTATGGCGCACGCGATGGTGATCCCGGCCGACGGTCCATCCTTGGGTATGGCTCCTTCGGGAACATGGACATGGATATCCACGTTCTCGTAGAAATCCTCGGGAAGACCCAGGTCAGCGCTCCTGGATCGGAGATAGCTCATGGCCGCCTGGCCTGATTCTTTCATCACGTCACCCAGCTGTCCCGTCATGGTAAGGCGCCCTTTTCCTTTCACCACGCTGACTTCACACGCCATTACATCACCGCCCACGTCGGTAACGGCCAGCGCCAGGGCCACTCCAACCTGGTTCTCTTTCTCGACCTGCCCGTAGTGGAAGCGCGGGATGCCCAGGTACTTTTCGATGTTCTTGGGAGTGATTGTGACTCTCTGACGCTTCCCTGACACGAGATCGCGTGCAGTTTTCCTGCATATCGTGGCGATCTGCCTCTCCAGGTTACGGACTCCGGCCTCCCTGGTGTAGGCCCTTATGATTTCCCTCAACGCCTCTTTCCTGATTGAAAGGTGCGAGGAATCGAGCCCATGTTCTTTGAGCTCCTTGGGTATGAGGAAATGAGTACCTATCTCGATTTTCTCCTCCTCCGTGTAACCAGGTATCGTGATGACCTCCATGCGGTCCAACAGCGGCCGCGGGATCGTGTAAGAGGAGTTCGCGGTAGTTATGAACATAACCCGCGAAAGATCGAAGGGTACCTCCAGGTAATGGTCGGAAAACGTGTGATTCTGCTCAGGGTCGAGGACCTCAAGGAGAGCGGCGGCCGGATCCCCTCTGAAATCCGAGGCGAGCTTATCTATCTCATCCATGAGGAACACGGGATTCCGGGAACCTGCTGTCCTTATACCCTGTATGATCCGCCCGGGAAGTGCACCGATGTACGTGCGCCTGTGTCCCCTGATCTCAGCCTCGTCACGGACTCCGCCCAGAGATATCCTCACGAATTTTCTACCGAGAGCACGCGCTATGGACTTGGCCAGGGAAGTCTTACCAACTCCGGGAGGACCTACAAAGCAGAGGATCGGACCTCTCGGTTTGTCGACAAGTTTCCTGATAGCCAGGTACTCTATGATTCGTTCTTTCACTTCTCTTAACCCGTAGTGATCTTCGTCCAGGATGGCCTGGGCCCTGTTTATGTCGATGTTATCCTCGGTAAGGACATTCCAGGGCAGGGAAACCAGCCATTCGAGGTAAGTCCTGACAACCACGGCCTCGGCGGCCGCCTGCGGCATCTTCTCAAGCCGGTCCACTTCCCGGAGGGCCTTTTCCCTCGCCTCGCCGGTAAGACCAGCCTTCTCTATCTTTTGTCTGAACTCCTCAGCCTCGCTGATGCTATCGTCCTTATCGCCCAGCTCTTTCTGGATAGCCTTCATCTGCTCCCTCAGCCAGTATTCCCTCTGGCTCTTCTCTATCTGCTTCTTCACTCGCAAGTTGATGCGCTTCTCCAGCCCGGCCAGTTCGATTTCCTTTTCGAGGACGTCCAGGAGTTTCTCGGCTCTCTCCCTGACCTCCAGTGTTTCGAGGATCTGTTGTTTTTCGGCTATAGAAACAGGTATGTGAGCCGCAATCGTATCGCAAAGATGTCCCGGATCCCGAATGGCGGCTATGGATATGAGCGTCTCTGCGGGGACGTTCCTTGTGACCCTTACGTACTCTTCGTACTGCTCCATGAGCGCTTTGATCAGCATGTCGGCTTCCTGGCGCCCCACACCGACATCCTCCAGCTCTTCCACGGACACCACAAATGCAGGATCGCTGGTTAAATATGACGTCACTTTGACACGCCGCAGACCTTCAACAACTATTCTGAGATTACCCGAAACGCTCTTAGCCACTTCCTTGATGAGCCCGAGGGTACCGACCGTATATATATGTTCTGGCGAAGGCTCCGCGATCTCAGTATCCTTTTGTGAACATAGCACAAGACCCATACCAGAAGCCTGCGCCAGCTCAACCGCCTTAACAGACCTTGCTCGGCCTACCTCTAGAGAAATCGTACTTTTCGGGAACACCAGTATGTTTCTAAGAGATAAAAGCGGGTAGGACTTTTGAGTCTCTTCCTTGGATGACTTCATGCAATACACCTCCCGCGTTCTCCTCGTCCAGTCATATGACATAGACCTGGCAAAAACCCAAGTGATACGGTCGAAGGGTATCTCTCCTATTCTCTATTTCGACCGGGAAGTCCTTCACTGTAGACAGGTAATACCTGGTTATTTTACATATTATGGCTGCCGGAAAACACTACGCCCGAAATAGGGGTCTTGCACCGTGCCGTACGTCTGAGATGGGTCTTAACGGAAGGGGACGCTCTGTTCCGCGCATATCACCCCCGGCAAGCACCCTACACATATATTACTGCGCAGAAGGTGCAGCTGCCAGGAATGATTCTGGGAATACGGCCAGAAGGACATCTTTGAGATTAGCCACGGGGACGACTTCTACGCCAAGTCCCGCAAAACGTTCCTGCCAGTTGGAGGATGGGATGAAGACTCTTGAAAGCCCCGCGTCTTCCGCCGCCCGGAGTTTCTGGTCAACGCCGCCGACGGCCCTGATCTCTCCCCTTATAGAGATTTCTCCGGTAAACGCGATGCCAGGCTGGACAGGCTTGGACGTCAGCGCCGAGTACATGCTTACGGCGATGGCGAGCCCCGCCGAAGGACCATCTACGGGCGTACCTCCTGGGAAATTCACGTGGATGTCGTAACTATATGGCCTCACCGGCATACAGACCGACAGGGCAGTGCGGACGTTTTCGATTGACGAAAGGACCATGCTTTTTCTCCTGAGGGTGTGATTTCCTTTGCCAAGTTCTTCCTCTTCGATTATCCCGGTTATGATTACCTCTCCTCTCCTCTTGCGGGAAGCCTGGACCACCTGAGTCTCTATGTCGATCACCGTCGCCATTCCCGCACCAAAGACTGCAAGGCCCAGGGCCACTCCGATCGATGGCTTGTCTGGGATCTTGAGGTTTGACCTTGGAGCGTGGTGTCCCTGGGAGATTATCCAGTCAACATCCCGGACGGTTATCTCCGCCCTTCCTTCCACCATGACAAGACCGGCTGCAAGCTCCACGAGGTTCACTGCATCCCTGCCATTGACCGCATATCTCTTCACCATCTCGACTGCCTGCTCTTCAATGCCCACGCTGGCCTTTTTCGCGGCGGATCTGGCGATAACTCCGATTTCTTCAGGAGAAAGTTCCCGGAAAAATATCTCCAGACACCTGGACCGGAGCGCCGGCGGGATGTCTTCCGGGGACCTTGTGGTGGCTCCTACCAACCGAAAGTCAGCAGGCAGCCCGTTTTGAAATATGTCATGTATGTATTCGGGAATGTTTGCGTCATCTCTCGAATAATATGCGCTCTCAAGAAAAACCTTCCGATCCTCGAGGACTTTGAGGAGTTTCTGCATCTGGATGGGATGAAGTTCACCGATCTCGTCGAGAAACAGGATCCCGCCGTGGGCTTTCGTGACTGCTCCCGGCTTGGGTTGCGGTATACCGGCCACTCCGAGAGGTCCCGCACCCTGATAAATAGGGTCGTGGACCGAACCTATGAGAGGGTCCGCTATGCCTCTCTCGTCAAAACGGGCTGTGGTTGCATCGACCTCGATGAATTTGGCATCTGATTTGAAGGGAGACAACGGGTTTTTCTTGGCCTCTTCCAGGACGAGACGGGCGGCCGCTGTCTTCCCCACGCCCGGCGGTCCGTAGATGATCACGTGCTGGGGATTGGGCCCGCACAGGGCGGCACGGAGGGCCCTGATCCCGTCTTCCTGACCCACGATCTCTTCCATGTTTTGAGGGCGGGTTTTTTCGGTCAAAGGTTCCGTGAGCCGGATGTTCCTCATCTGTTTTAAGCGCTCGAGTTCCCTCTTGGATTCGCGCCCGACGGAAAGTCTGTGCGACTCCTGGGATTTCAGGAGGTTCCAGAAGTACAAACCCATAACTATAGTGAGAAAGAACTGCAGGTATACAAGTACGCTGGAGTCTAACATCTCTGCTTCCCCTCGGTATCGAGGCCTCTGGGTGATCTCTGGCAAGGTTCGGCTCCCGCCCAAAAACCCCTCTTGCAGACCCCCTCTACTAGTTTAGAGTGGCTTTTTTGGGCGGTATTATGACTCCCTTAACTTGAAAGCCCCGGGGTCTTGCCCGGCCATTTCAAGTTATCTGACGGAACCCTAAGCCGCAGGGTCAGGCTTTAGAGATGAAATACGAAGGGAGAGAACCAGCATGTAAACTGAATTCTCTCCCCGGTTTCCTGCGGCGTTTAGAACGCCAGCCTAAGCTGTTTCTTCTTTCCTCTTGTGTTTCCTATCGGTGGTTATCAGGATCGGGCTTGCCGAGTTCAGGACAACGTCCTTTGTTATGATGCACTTCGTGACGTCTCCTCGAGAAGGCAGATCGTACATGATTTCCAGCATTCTGTCTTCCAGAACGGCGCGAAGTCCTCTGGCTCCGGTGTTCCGGCGTATCGCTTCTTTGGCAATGGCCCTTATGGCATCTTCCTCGAACTCCAGAGTTACCCCGTCCATGGCGAACATTTTCTGATATTGCTTGATAAGGGCATTCTTCGGTTCCACCAGGATCCTCACAAGGTCATCTTCGCTTAAAGCGTCAAGAGTCACGATTATCGGGACCCGGCCCACAAATTCGGGGATCATCCCGAACTTGAGGAGATCCTGGGGGAGTATTTGGGAAAGGATTTCACCTACGTTCATTTCCGCCCGAGACTTCACTTCCGCTCTGAAACCCAAAACCTTTTGACCGATCCTGTTCTGTATGATTTTCTCGATCCCCTCAAAGGCACCGCCGCATATGAACAGAATGTTTGTGGTGTCCACCTGTATAAATTCCTGATGAGGATGTTTCCGTCCACCCAGAGGAGGTACGTTGGCGATCGTACCTTCCAGTATCTTCAGCAAAGCTTGCTGAACACCCTCTCCCGAAACGTCCCGGGTGATAGACGGATTTTCTGACTTCCGGGCAATTTTGTCGATCTCGTCGATGTAGATGATGCCCTTCTCCGCCTTCTCGATATCGTAATCGGCTGCCTGCACCAGCCTGAGGAGGATATTCTCTACGTCCTCACCCACATAGCCGGCCTCTGTGAGAGTTGTTGCGTCCGCTATGGCAAAAGGCACTTTTAAGAAGCGGGCCAGCGACTGCGCAAGATAGGTCTTCCCGCTTCCGGTCGGTCCGAGCATGACTATGTTGGACTTCTGGATCTCTACATCGTCTGATTTCTTGTACCTACCGATCCTTTTGTAATGGTTGTACACGGCCACAGAGAGGATCTTCTTGGCCCTCTCCTGGCCTATTACGTACTGGTCCAAGAAAGCTTTTATCTCTTTAGGCTTGGGGATATCCCTCAAGTCCTGCTCGGATTCTTCGTCAAGCTCTTCGGCGATTATCTCATTGCAAAGTTCGATGCATTCGTCGCAAATATACACGCCCGGACCCGCGATGAGCCGCTTGACCTGGTCCTGATACTTGCCGCAAAAAGAGCACTTCAACCCCTTTTGTTCTTCGAATTTGAACATCCTTTCACCTCACGTTTATTTAATCGCCTTGGGCCCGGGAAGAAGGACGTCATCCACCAGTCCGTAAGCCTTGGACTCTTCCGCGGTCATCCAGAAGTCCCTTTCGGTGTCCCTCTCGATCTTCTCAAGAGGCTGGCCGGTGTGCTTTGACAAAATCCTGTTGATGAGGTCTTTTGTCCGGATTATCTCTTTGGCCGCGATCTGGACTTCCGTGGCCTGCCCCTGTACTCCTCCGAGAGGTTGATGAATGAGCGTCTTTGCGTTGGGAAGGCAGAACCTTCTCCCTTTTGTGCCACCCGCAAGGATGACTGCGGCAATACTCGCGGCAAGACCCACGCAAATAGTAGATACAGGAGGCTTGATGTGCTGCATGGTGTCATATATGGCCAGTCCCGCAGTGACAGAACCGCCGGGGGAGTTGATGTACACTGATACCTCTTTATCGGGATCTTCTGCTTGCAGGAAGAGAAGCTGGGCGACAACCAGGTTGGCCATCTGGTCATCTACCGGCGCACCTACAAACACGATCCTGTCCTTCAGAAGCCTCGAGTAGATATCATAAGCCCTTTCTCCTCTGCCCGTCTGCTCAATCACCATCGGTACCAGGTAATTCATCATATCGTACACCCCCACGCCCTTAGGTTTTCCCAATGAACCCCTATCTACCAGTTCCACACCCGAATTCTCACTACTATTATAACATCCCGCATGCGCATCATCGTGCGGGTTCGTCATTGGGTTCCGGGCTACGAGGTCCCTCATCTTTGGATTCCGTCCCCTCAGCCCCAACCGCCGGGGTGTCTTCCGTGGAAGTCTTCTTTTCTTCGCCTGCCGGCAACGGCGTCCCCGCCTTTTCGGCGGCCCTCCTTGCGATCAGCTTGAGCGCTTCGAGCCGCCCCAGCTGTCTTTTCATGTCCTCGAGAGTCCCCCGGAGCTCAAGGGTAGTCTTAACGGCCTTCGAGTCACGTCCGGTACCCTTCGCGATAGCCTCTACCATCTTGTCAATGGTCTCTTCCGCCACTTCTACGTTTTCCTTCTGAGCTACTGCGTCAAGGACAAGCTCTCGCTTGACATCCTTTTCGGCTTCTTTTTTGAGTTCAGTCATCAGGTCTTCCATTGACTGCCCTGAAGACTCAAGGTACTGCTCCAGCGTGGCATCACTTTCCCGCAACCTGCGCTCGAGTCTCTCCAGAAGCTCTTCAGTCCTCCGGTCGATCATCACTTTGGGGATTTCCACCTGGGCTTTCTCCAAAAGGGCGTCTTCCACTTTGTCGAGGTGCTGTTCTATTGCCATCCTCATCCGGACTTCCAGTAGATTCTTCCTTATCTCGTCCCTGACTTCCTGTGATGAACCCTTTCCCAGGTTCTTGGCCACCTCTTCAGCATCCTTCGGCACGAGTTTTTCGTACACTTCCTTCACTTCAACCTGGAAGCGTGCTTCCTTCGGTTCTTCCCCTTCTTTTCCCGGGTATTTCCCAGAGAACTCCTTCACGTCGCCCTTCTTCATGTCGATGAGAGCCTGTCCCAACCCGGGAATGAAACTGTAATCGCGACCGACTTCCACGTAGCTCAGGTCGTCATCGAATTCTACTTTCACGTCACCGCCTTCAATCCCTTTGACGCGGCAAGTCGCGTAATGCCCTTCCTTGAGAGCAGTGCCTTCCTCTAGAGGTCTCAGCTCTGCCATCCTCTCCTTAAGGATTTCAAGCTGCTTATCGATGTCTTCCTCGCTGACAGTAGGAGCCTCAAAGGGAACCGCTATATCGCTGTAATCCTGGAGGTGAACCTCCGGACGGACATAAACCACCGCCTTGAAACGGAAAGGTTCCCCTTCTCTAAAGTACACATCGGTGAACTCAGGGTCATCGACGGGCTCTATGTTCGCCTGCTTCACCGCCTCGACGTATTGCTCGGGCAATACCTGCCTTACGGCTTCATCGTAAAGAATTTCCTTCCCGTAGTAACGTTCGAGGATAGATCTTGGGGCCTTCCCGCGACGGAATCCCGGGACATTCACTTCGCGGACTACCTTCCTGTAGGCTTTCTGGAGCGCTTGGTCTACTACTTCCTTGGGAGCTTCAACTTCCAGTGACACTCTCGAACCTTCGAGCCTTTCCGTCGTAACCTTCACTGTACAGGTCCTCCTTAACCGCCTTGCGGCACTGCATATCATAGAACTCAGTTTTGCTCATCAACGAAGAGCCTGAGTCCTGATTTCCCCGAAACCGAACCAGCAAGATTTTTCGAGAAATTGGCTTAAATATTTTACCAGAAGACACACACATAAAAAAAGCGGCATCGCCGCCTGCTTCCGTGGTGCGAGGGAGGGGATTTGAACCCCTACGCCACCAGGGGCACTGGATCCTAAGTCCAGCTCGTCTGCCAGTTCCGACACCCTCGCAGGTACATTCACGCACGATACAGATATGAAATACTAATGGTGGGCCATGATGGGATCGAACCATCGACTCCCCGCTTAAAAGGCGGGTGCTCTACCACTGAGCTAATGGCCCACGATGGCTGGGGCGGCAGGATTCGAACCTGCGAATATCAGCTCCAAAGGCTGATGCCTTACCGCTTGGCCACGCCCCACCTGGCGCGCCCGGCAGGACTCGAACCTGCAACCTTCAGATCCGAAGTCTGCGGCTCTATCCAATTGAGCTACGGGCGCAGGTCCCGTAACCAGACTCAAAAAAATTTGGGGTGAATGACGGGATTCGAACCCGTGGCCTCCAGGGCCACAACCTGGCGCTCTAACCAGCTGAGCTACATCCACCGCGTGCGCGATTTTAAGTTCACTGGCGCGCCTGGCAGGAATCGAACCTGCGACTCCCTGCTTAGAAGGCAGGTGCTCTATCCCCTGAGCTACAGGCGCGCATGGAGCGGGTGATGGGAATCGAACCCACGCAACCAGCTTGGAAGGCTGGGGCTCTACCATTGAGCTACACCCGCAACAAAATTGGCTTTCAATCGCATGCCTTATTCTACAAAAAACATCGGTCCGGGTCAAGCGAACCGACATCAGCAAACCAAGTTTAGGGAAGCAAGATTAGGACCTGCCAAATGGCCCCGGTACGGCGACCAAGTCAAAAATCACGCTTGTCTTTCCACTCCAGCGCCTTTAGGTGATGCGTATCGTTGAGAGCCGTCAACACGAACTTGCCTTCTGCATGCTCGAACACACTAATGGAAGCGGTGTCCACACGGATATTCCAGAAACTTTCAAGACCCGCGCCGATGGCCTTAAGGATCAGGGTTTTGAGGGTGAGCCGGTGAGATACCATGACCACCCCCGACTCATCGAGGAGCGGCGCGTAACTCAACACGCTTTCCCAGACCCTCTGCTGGACCTCTTTGAGGCCTTCGCCCCCAGGAAAAGTCCACAAATGGGGTGTATCTGCCCAGACCTGAAACTCCCGGGGAAACGTGCGACGGACTTCTTCGAGGCTAAGACCACCCCACTCGCCAACATCGATGTCCGTGAGGCGCTCATCTATCCGAACCTCCAAATTCGGAAGATAACTCGCGATGATCTCCGCAGTCTCTCTGGCTCTCACCAGTGGACTAGATAATATCAAACTGATATTCTCGCCGCGAAGGGCTTCCCCAGCAAGATGCGCCTGCTTTCTGCCGACATCATCGAGGGGGATATCCATCTGGCCTCTAAAAATCTCACCTTTGTTCCACGCGGTTCTACCGTGCCTGACAAGATACAATTTGCCCAATGCGCGTACCCCCACCCTGACATGCCCGTATTTGCAGGGAATAAGTCCACCCTTTTCAGACTTTACCTGGTATTATTATCCATGAAAAAATATTAAACAACAAGGAGGATTCTTCAAATTCTCGTCGAATGTAATTGTGCTCAAAGTAACTATCGGGGATTTCGGCATGGGGACCAGTCCTATTTGCCGGAGATGATTTTTGGTGGTCAGGGTTTGTGCGGTTTCACCTTATCCCATGTCGCAACGCCTTCTCGAAAGGTATGTCGGGGGCGTTCTCAAGGGAATGGCCACAGTGAAAGCCTGCGGCCGTGATGAATTCGACCCCAGCGAATGCGATGTGGCGGTGGTGTACGCCGAAAGCCCTACCCAGAAAATATTCGCTAGGAAGTACCGGGAGCTCAAGGTCATCGGGATCCGGTTCACCATCCAGGCAGCGGGTGTCAGAGCCCTGGCTCATCTCCCTCCTGGTTCGAGGGTCGGAGTGGTGGCCGATCATCACGAGTGCGCCAACATGCTCCTCCGGGAAATCCTGGACAGCGGCGTGTTTGAGCCGAGATTCGTGTCCGGCGCTTTTTCGGACATGGACTCCATGCAGGTAGATGCCTTTGCAGTGGCCGAAGAAATGGATTCCATACTATGGACGAAATACTCAGGACCGCGGGAAAAAGTTATCGTACTGCCCAGAAGCCTTTTCCCCTCTTCTGTGGCGGAAATCATAAGCGCGGTCATGCACATAGAGTCGCAGGTCAACCTTGACCTCGCTCTGAAGAAATCGTCCTGATAAATCTTCGGGGCACCACCGCGGGCAAAGATAAATAGGGCAAGGATAAGGTTAGAACGGGACCTGGTTTTACTTGCGCCGGGTTCCGTTTTGTTTTGGGCCCGGCCAAAGAAAATCAAAGTTCCAGGAGGTAGTACAGGATAATGGGAAAAGTCGTAGTAGTCGGCGGAGGCTGGGCTGGTAGCGCAGCGGCGATAGCAGCAAGAAAGGCCGGGGCTCAGGTCGCCTTACTGGAGCGCACCGATTCACTTCTGGGCACCGGGCTTGTGGGAGGAATTATGAGGAATAACGGTCGTTTTACTGCAGCCGAAGAGCTCATCGCCATGGGCTGCGGCGACCTCTTTCTCATAGCCGACAGGACCGCAAGACACAGAAACATAGAGTTCCCCGGTCACTCCCACGCGACCCTTTACGACGTAGGCCGCATCGAACCGGTGGTTCGCAAGCACCTGCTTGATATGGGAATCGAGATCCTTTTTGAGGCACGGGTCACCAAAGCCGTACGAGAAGGCGGAAAACTGTCAGCTTGCGTCACAGATAAAGGTACCTGCATTGAAGGAGATGTATTCGTAGACTGCACCGGCTCCGCGGGTCCCCAGGTCAACTGCACCAAGTTTGGAAACGGATGCTGCATGTGCATACTCCGCTGCCCTTCTTACGGAGGCAGAGTCAGCCTCACGGGTCTTTGCGGCATACCTGAAATGATGGGTCGGTCGGCATCCGGAAAACCGGGCTCCATGAGTGGGAGTTGCAAGATCCTCAAAGAATCGCTGGCGCCCAAAATCGTAGAACGGTTGGATTCTGAAGGAGTGTGCGTCATCCCTATCCCTGAAGACCTGGGCAAAAAGGACGTCTCCTTCAAGGCCTGCCAGCAATACGCACTAGAAGAGTACCGAGAAAACATAGTCCTTCTCGATACCGGGCACGCAAAACTGATGGCGTCCTACTTCCCGCTCCAGGCCCTCCGGAGGATCCCTGGGATGGAGTACGCAAGGTTTGAAGACCCTTATGCGGGCGGGCGAGGAAACTCCATAAGGTACATGGCTATATCCCCTCGTGACAATACCCTCAAGGTTAAGGGAATGGATAACCTGTTCTGCGCAGGGGAAAAGGCCGGGACTTTTGTGGGACATACGGAAGCTATCGTCACCGGTTCTCTCGCCGGCTTCAACGCTGCGCTGTGGGCGATGGGAGAAAAGCCGGTAGAACTTCCAAGGGATCTTGCCATAGGCGACATCATCGCGAAGTGTAACGAAGATATCGAATCAGGCGAAGGGCTTTGCCGCAAGTACACTTTCTCGGGTTCAATCTACTTCCAGAGGATGAAAGAACTGGGGCTCTACTCAGCAGTTCCGTCCCAGATTCACGAAAGGGTTAAAAAGCTCGGCCTTGAGAACCTATTCGGGTCAAGTAACTATCTCAAGGAATGCGCATCCACCAGTGAGATTACCGAAAGGAGGTGAGCAAGGTGTCACAGAAGAACGTCTCTCTCGTTGCGCCCGACAAGGACAAGCAGGTTGACGACTTGGAGATCAAGGAAACCCGAGTGATAGATGTCCTTGAAGCGCTGGACCGAATAACCGGAGGGCGGGTCATAAAAGGTACAGGCTATGTGGCAAGGTGCAGTTCACCTTTCGTCGTCACCAAATCGTCTAACATCCCCGGCAAGGCCGTCACCGAAACACCCGGGCTTGTTTTCGGAAACCCGGAAGCACCCGTCAAGCGACTCGGCGTATCTATGACCCTTACCGAATCCCAGCTGGAGCTGGCCTGCGCCCTCAGAATTGACGCAGTAGTCTGCCATCATCCGATAGCCGATGCGGCCAACTCCGGAGGAGTTCCGTTGAAAACCTACCTTTCTCTCTACGGTATCTCCGTATTCGAACTCCACGAAGCATTCCACGGTCTTCACCCAGGCCTCGCATTCATCCACGGACACAAGGTCTTCCGGGTAGACATCGCCTACGGCGGGGTTCCCGGAAACATTATGAACGTGGGCCGAGCGCTGCCCGAAGTTAAAACGGCGGGAGACATAATCCGCAGGTTATACGAATTTTCAGGCATACAGGACGAGATGTCTATTCTCGACGCCGAGAGGAAAGTACGGGGAATTGACTGTATCGAGGAAACCAACGTGTGCACCCGCCCGCAAATCCTGAACGGTTCCGAATCAAGTCCGGTCAACACCATACTTCACATCTATCCGCACACCGGGTTCACCGTAGCCCACCTCGAGCAGGCTCTCCGGGAACATCCTGACATCGACACCGTCATAGCCTCTATCAGTAGAGTCAAGCCAGACCACCCACTGGTCGCCGCCGCCAAAGAAAAGGGCCTCACCTTCATATGCGGTAATACCCACGCAATGGAGATCTTTGAGAACGGAATGCCTCTGGCCTTCGCCCTGCAAGCGCTCCTTCCCAGAGTAGACGTTTTCTTGCTGAGGGAGCGCGTGACCGCTACCCCCGTGATGGAAGCCGGCAACCCCCGGATTAGAGAGTATGCCAGGACGATAGCGGAAAACTACCTCATCCCTGAGCGGAGATAGGCTTTTGGAGAGACTTAAAAACAAGGAGGAAAGATTGTGAGCGCTCAAACCAATACTTCTCCTGAACCCAAGAGAGCTCTGTCTAAAATCGAGATAGTCGGTCTCGTAGTCCTAACCCTTTCTCTCGTAGGCTTGTTCGTCAACCCCGGGTTCATCGGCGGTATCTTCGACGCGATGGTAAACAGGGCCAAGAGCATCGTCTCCAATGTATACCTTATGGGAACTCTCGGCACCGCCATCATCTGTTCAGTCATGACCGGACGGATCCTGGAAAGGCTTGGTCTAACCGACGCGCTCCTTCGCGTGTTCATGCCCCTGGCCAAAATCATCGGTGTCAACCCCGCTGTGGTAGTGCCGGGCGTCTACAACATCCTCGGCGACATTAACGCCGCGGGCCGGATATCAGGTCCTGTCCTCAAGAAGGCCAAGGCCACCAAAGACGAACAGAAGATAGCCGTAGCGACTATGGTCCAGTCCCAGCAGTCTTTCTCCACATTTATGTTGGGCCTCATCGCCCTTACCAGGGCAGGCGTTTGGGCATTCCCAGTGATAATCATGGGGCTTTTCCTGCCTCTCGTCCTCTGGCCCTGGTTGCTATCCAAGACCATCTGGAGGAACACCAGGGCGACAGATTTCAAGGATATTCCCAGGATGACACCAAATACCAAAATAATGGACACCATCTTTGGAGGTGCCAGGGAAGGAGCGGAGCTCATGTTCCTGCTCCTAATCCCGGCAGCGGCGGTTATCTTCGCGATAATCGGTGCACTCGATTATATAGGAATCTGGAAAGGGATAGAAACGGCTATAGGGTCATTCCTCCAGACCGTAAACATCGAACCCCAGACGGGTCTCCTCTCGGTCCTGGCCAGTCCAACCCTGGCCATGAACCAGCTAAAAGACATGGCCGGAGTGGACCCCAGGTTTGTGGTAGGTTCATTTATACTGGCAGCTTCGGGCCTTCCCCTGCAGGTCATATTCGGGCAAATCCCTGCGGTCTGGAGCCAGGCATCTGACCTTTCGGGAACTGAGGCCATGGGGGCCGCTGTCCTCGGGCTCGTCTTGAGGGTCCTCACGGCGACATTCATGGCCACGGTCATAACCCCGCTTCTAATCTAGCCAACCCAACACCTGTTTCAGAAAGGGGCGGGCCAAAAGCCCGCCCCATTCTGATTTCCTTCCTTGCTCCTGAGTTATCCCGGGCTACGCCGATGCGTAGTAATTGAGCCAGGCCAGCATCCTCTCAAACCGGTCGAACTAAGCAAAACATTTCAACGCTGACTTTCGTTTTCTCTGGCACCGGGTCTTTTTCCTCTGAATCACGCGGTTAAGCGGTCCACGCAATGACAGTCCCCCGCGCTTAGGCTCTGAACACCTCTTCCCTGACCAGCCACTTTCTAAGACGGTCTTCGCGAACCTTGTACCCTATACCTGGGCTTCTACCGGTCGCGGTGGTAAGGTCGATGTACCCATCTTCAACGACGACTTCGGGCTCGATAATGTCCTCTTTGAAGTAACGGGAAGAGGCCGAGGTATCCCCGGGGATCGTGAACCCCTCCAGGGAAGCTATGGCCAGGTTGTGCGCCCTTCCTATCCCGGTTTCGAGCATCCCTCCGCACCACACAGGAACCCCACGAACCTTGCACAAGTCGTGGATGGCCTTGGCTTCGCTCATCCCACCCACTCTGGCAATCTTGATGTTGATGACTCGGGCGCTTCCCAAGTCGAGAGCGTTTTTAGCATCCTTGGCGTGCAAGATGCTCTCATCCAGGCATATGGGCGTCCTGAGTTCTCTCTGGAGGTAGGAATGCTCGACTATGTCATCGTGCTCAAGGGGCTGTTCTATCATGATGAGGCCGAACTCGTCCATCCGCTTGAAAAGAGGGATATCATTGAGGGTGAAAGCGGAGTTGGCATCGACCATAAGCGGGATGTCCCCAAACTCATGGCGGATTTGCTCTACCACATCCACGTCCCAGCCGGGCTTGATCTTGACCTTGATCTTGCGGTACCCGTCTGACAGGTATCTTTCGATCTTTTGGAGAAGAACGGAAACGGATGGTTCGATTCCAAGACTCACCCCAACCGCGATCTTCTCCCGGGTCCCGCCCACAGCCCGCCACAGAGGAATCCCTCGGGCTTTGGCATAAAGGTCCCAGAAAGCACCCTCGATGCCTGACTTGGCGATATTATTGCCGCGGATGGCTTTGTACGCCTTTGGGAGTTCTGAGGGATGATTGAATTCTTTCCCCAGAACCAAGGGTATCAGGAAGTCCTTCATAACATGCCACGCAGTCTCTGTCGTCTCTTCGTTGTAGAGGGGTGAACTCAGCGTAGGAGACTCAGCCCAGCCTGTCAGCCCTTCAGAGGAAATGGCCACGATCAGAGTGTTTCGATCCGTTTCCTTTCCGAAACTGGTCTCAAACGGGCTTACCAAAGGCATCCTGATATTCATTAACCGTATCCTCTCGACCTTCACTCGGCATCCCCCTCCATCTACATCCCTGATACCAGCCGTCCATATTCGACGGCGTAGATTTGCACCTATGTCAAATGCTAAAATCCCGGTCCAACAAGTAATAGCAAACCTGGTCACATTGGAAAACGTCGCAGACGACGTAGCCGCGTCCCAGGTAATGGAGGAAAACTTGCCTGGTGGCCAAACGCCATTGCCGGGCAAGCAAGAGGTCCTGACGCTTGATGCCGGCGAAATCTACGGGAAACGGTACGGTCACTTTGTCATCTTCAAGACCGAGGTCTAGGTCCCCGGGAACCACCCGGTTTCCACGGTACTGAAACTGGATAGTCCTGGGGATGCCCATCTGGTCCGAAGTTCCGTCCGCGCACCCGGAGAGTGCCCGGGACACCCAACTGGAAGCGATGTGCCACTCGAGTATAAACCTATCGCTGGGGATGCCGCTATTGAAAGAGTCCGTAAGTTCTCCATAGTAGTCAACTTCGTACTTTCTGACTATTCCGCCGAGTTTTCTCACGTTGAGGTGAGCGTTAGGATAGTAGAGCGGGTCGAATGTCCATTTGATAACTCTGAATCCTTTTTGAAGCGCGATCTCCCTCTGCAAGAGTTTCATACGGGACCCGATACCCTGACCCCTGAACTCTTCGAGTATGCCGGTCATGTGGGAGTACAGCCAGACCTCTCTCCCGTCAGTTCCGGGGAAAGAGTGAGACAGGCCAACCAGTCTCTCGGACTCACCGTCTCGAACGAAGGCGCCCAGGACAATGCCACCATTTCTGGCTTCGGCGATAACCTGGTGCGAAGGTACTGTTTCGGCCCGCCCCCAGATGCGGGATTGCACTTCTTCGACTTCCTTCATCTCCCGGGCCGTTTTAAGCTCTCTCAAAGTCACTTCCACCGTCTCAAGTCCCCCAGTACTACCGGTGACCGGTACTGACATTATACGGATTCGGACCGGCTCACCCAGGATTCCCGTATCACCGTGTTTTATCAATGAATACCACACATGAGGCGTCTTCTGCTACTGGAGTTTCATCAAGAGCGAATGTGAGCCAGATCCGAAAATTACAGAAGGGTTCCCGCGAACACCCGGGAACCCTTCTGCTCGCCTTGGGGCCACCGTGTACCCCAGATCATCTTCTACAGACTATCTTCTACAACAGACTCTCTTCCAACACCCTTCGACTCAATAGACCGCCGGTCTGCTCTATTCGCGTTCCGCAGCCGCTTCACCACTGAAACTCTACACTGCCCCACGTCATACCAGAACTCTGGTAAGTGCCTGCACCACGAAGGGCTCGAGAGAGACTACGTACTCACCCCGACCCGCCCACTCGATCTCAACGTTGGGCTGATTCAGGGGGATATCAAATACCGTGTTGTCAAGCTGTAACCGCACAGAAAACAGCTTGGTAAATACTCCCACGTCCAGAGTCAGATTGGTCTTGACGCGAAGACGCAGGTCGTCTCCTGAATCCAGAGATAAAAACGCAGGTCGCCCGCCGGGTATATCAAGGATCCCAAGACCCATTCCTGCACTGCAGTCGCTCACGTTGTGTCGACAAGCCCTCCCCGTCGCTGATATTCGTTTACCAGGCAAAACAGCGCCGTTAAACAGGAACCGGTCGTAACCGACAGTATCTTCCAAAGGGATGCCGTTCCTTTCAAGGATGACTTCGATATATGAAGTATCGTCGTAGAAAACGGCACCCTCGCAGAATATCTCTACCATGCAAAGCATGAGAAGCTCACCCCACAGTACTATTTCCTCGTCTCACATAGAGGTCATGTCAACCCATCTTATGGGAGTAAAACGTAAAGGGTGTCAGACCTCCGGTGTACTTGACAGGGGCAGAGAGTAACAGTACTATACGAGTTGGAATTTTGGTTTTTTGGGGGCATTCCACGTGACAGTAAGCCAAAGAAGATTTGAATTCCTGAAAGTCCTTGGACATCTGGCGAAAGAGTCCGGAGCCCCCGTCCATTATGCAGACGTCGCATCGCGATTATCTGTTTCCAAGTGGACGGCCTACGATATGCTCAGGGAACTCGTCAAGGATGGACTGGTAAAAGTCTCATATTCAACTGCCTCTACAGGATTGAGAGGTAGATCACAAGTCCTCTTTGAACCCACCAGAAAAGGACTGGACCTCCTGGGGTCTTCCGAAACTGGGATGTCAAAGTGGGATAACTGGCACGAAGTCTCGAACCATATCATCTCTAGAGTGAGTAGGGCGCTGGCAGATGGAACTGAAGGACATTCCATTCTCGAAGAATTGCAGGACATGTCCCCTCTTGCCTATTGCGCCGGGCTTCTGGCCATCCTGATCGTTGAATTCAAGAAGAGGCAGCTCGATCTCAGCATTCTGCAAGGCATCCTTTACGCCAGCACCGAAAGCAGCGTGGCCCTGTCTGTCCTGATAGGGCTCCTTGCAGGAGGCCTTCTCGTAAAAGGGGCATTCAAGATCATCCCGGGCCTCGATACCCTGGTCGAGAAACTTTCCAGAGAAGTATCTCAGTTGGAAGATGGTAACAGGATAAGACTCTTGGATTTTGCCAAGAGAGTCCTATGGGATGCCAAGTCAGCATAATGTGGTTTGGAGGTGGTTATAACACTCTTTTTTTCAGGATTTTTTGGGTATTTTGGGACTGGAGGTCGTGTTTCTAAGGACAAAAACTTGAGGGCATAAACTAAGGCTGTGGTCCAGTGTCATCGTGAGAACTTCTGAAGGGGGACTAAAGATGGCATTTGAAAGTGCTAAGGCTATGTTGGGCGAAGCAGTGCTCAAACAGGGACTCAGGTACCTGGCGAGCAATCCCGAGAAGAACCTCGTAAACCTCGTCAAGTGGGGGGAAGCCGTAGCGAGAGAAGAGTCTCACAAGAAGTATGCCAGGACATGGGCCGAGATGTTCTCTGACGAGAAGAACAACTGGCGAAACTTTGCGATAAGGCTGATCCGTCAAACCTCCCCTAAGGTAAGAGAAAAACTCGGGGTCAACTTCTTCGTAAACGCCGGCATCTTGTACCCGGCAAGGCAAAGAGAAGCAGAGAAAAAGTACGGAATCCACGTGCCGTGGGCGTTACTCATCGACCCAACTGGTAAATGCAACCTCAGGTGTAAGGGATGCTGGGCAGCAGAGTATGATAGAACTCAGGACATGGACTACGCGACCCTAGACAGAGTCTTGACTGAGGCTGAAGACCTCGGTATCCACTTCATCGTGGTATCCGGAGGAGAACCCACTGTCCGCATGGATGATCTCATTTCGCTGGCCTCGAAGCACAACGAATCGGTATTTCACGTCTTCACCAACGGCACTCTTCTGACCAAGGAAGCCGCGAAAAAGTTCGCTGAACTCGGTAACGTGACGTTCGCCATCAGCCTCGAAGGATTCGAAGAATCCACCGATGCAAGGCGGGGAAAAGGCGTATTCCAAAAAATCATGGCCGCCATGGATAACCTACGGGAAGCAGGCATTGTGTTTGGTTTTTCGGCCACCTATACCCGGGCCAACACCGAGGAAATCGCGAGCGACCGGTTCATCGATCTAATGATCGAAAAAGGCTGCGTCCTGGGGTGGCTCTTCACATATGTACCGGTGGGCGGCGGTGCCGACCTGGAGTACATGGCCACGCCTGAACAGAGGGCCTACATGTACCGGCAGGTCCAGAGATGGCGCAAGGAAAAACCCATCTTCGTGGCAGACTTCTGGAACGACGGTCCCGCAGTAGGCGGCTGCATCGCTGGCGGCAGGAATTACTTCCACATAAACGCCATGGGCGACGTGGAACCCTGCGCCTTTGTGCACTACGCCAACGTGAACATAAAGAATACGACACTGGTCGAGGCATTGAAGTGCCCGCTTTTCAAAGCGTACCAGGCAAATCAGCCCTTCAACGAGAACCTGATGAGGCCATGTCCTATCATTGACAATCCGGAAAAACTCGAGAAGATCGTCAATGAAACGGGGGCTTACCCGACCCAGAAAAACGGCGTCACCGCGACCGAACTCTGCAGGCCGCTTTACGGATACGCCGAAGCGTGGGGCAAAGTGGCCGACAAGATATGGGCTGAGATGAAAGAATCCTCCCTTGCGTCAAGCGTGGCAGGAGACATGGGTGAAAGGTAACATCAGCGTTCTCAGGGCGGGGGACCTCGGTCGGCTCCCAAATGCCAGGTCCCCCAATTCTTTGAGCTGGGGCCGCAATCGACCTTCGCGAGTTTCTTTTCGGGACCCAGGTGCGTGCATAGTTTTTCCTCAAAAACCTCTTGCATCGACTCACCCCGCGTTTTCTCCTGATGCAGGCCTTCTTAGTAGATGAACGAAGCACCGAATGAGGTTCGAGACCGTAGACTCTCGAACGTAAACGCTACAGGACACGGCTTGAAGTCCTGCAAGAATTCTCCTCCAAAAAGGAGGTGGGAGCCTAATTCATGTAGAATGAATAAGCGATCAACTACGTGTTCGGAAAACCGGACGTGAGGCACTTCGAGAACATCTAGGCAAAGTTGTATTATATTTTTTGTTCTCTGGCAGTGCTGGAGGAGGAAGTTGTCTGTGTTTCACGCTGACCTCGTCAACCCGTTTCTCCAAGGTGCCGTTGAATTCTTCAAAAGCGAGCTCAATACCTGCATCGATAGAGGGAAATTGAGACTGGAAGCTTCACGGGCTACTCCGCAACAGGTGAATATCATCGTAGCCGTGACGGGAGATGCGGAAGGGCTGGTTCTTTACTCAATGACCGAACGCACGGCGAAAAACATCGCGTCAACCATGACGGGTTCTCCTGTTCCGGTGTTCGATGAGCTCGCCGAGTCCGCCCTCGCCGAAATGGGGAACATCATCACGGGTCAGGCCGCCGCCGGGCTTGAGAAAATGGGCTTTACCTGTAGAATATCACCTCCAGCGCTCGTATACGGGGAAGGAACTATCATATCCACCGTCGATATCAAAAGACTCGTAGTCCCCATAAGGATCGAATCCCTTGGGGACCTCGATATATCGATAGCGCTGCGGAAAAGCGACTGCGCTCTGACTGCCAAGGCCAGCGGCTAAGCTGGGGGGAAGGCCCGGAATCGGGCGGCCGAGTCCATAGGCTGGGAGCAGGCTTTCCCCTCATTTTACGACGATGCTGTATATCCTGCCGGGAACGTACACTTCTTTTACCACTTGCTTTCCATCGAGATACCGCCGGACCGATTCCTGTTCAAGGACCGCTTCTTTTACCTCGTCCTGCGGGGCGTTTCGCGGTACGGTGACAAGACCTCTCAGTTTCCCGTTGACCTGAACCGCTATTTCGACCACGTCTTCCACGGTCTTGCTTTCGTCCCACGTGGGCCACGACTGCTGGTAGATGTGGCCCTCAAACCCCACGCGTTCCCACATTTCTTCGGTAATGTGGGGCGCAACCGGGTTTAGGATTAGGAGGAGGGTTCTGAGTTCTCCCCTGGTGATGCGCCCCGCGTCGTGGAAATCGTTTACCAGGCTCATCATTGCCGCGACCGCCGTGTTGAACTTCATCCTCTCATAATCCAGGCTTACCTTCTTCACCGTCCGGTGCATGGCGGTCTCAAACTCGGGAGAATACCCTTCCGGAGACGGACCGTCACCCACCAAGATGTCCTGGAGTTTCCACACTTTCTCCAAAAACCTCCGGCACCCTTTCACTCCCTGCTGGGACCATGGGATCGCCTGGTCGAAGGCACCGATGAACATTTCATACACACGGAACGTGTCGGCCCCGAACTCCCTGACGATGTCGTCGGGGTTAATCACGTTCCCCCGGGACTTGGACATCTTCTCGCCGTTCTCTCCCAAAATCATGCCGTGAGACGTTCTCTTCTTATACGGCTCAGGCGTAGGAACATAGCCCAAATCATAAAGGAATTTGTGCCAGAAGCGGGAGTACAGAAGGTGAAGCGTCGTGTGCTCCATTCCGCCGTTGTACCAGTCAACCGGGAGCCAGTACTTGAGTTCCTCCATGCTGGCAAATTCCCTATCATTGTGCGGGTCCGTGTACCTCAGGAAATACCATGACGAACCCGCCCACTGGGGCATCGTATCGGTTTCCCTCCTGGCGGGCCCGCCACACCTGGGGCAGGTCGTATTGACCCAGTCGGTGACTTTCGCCAGAGGAGATTCGCCTGTCTCTGTGGGGACGTAGTCCTCAAGGGGCGGCAGGATAACCGGAAGCTCTTCTTCAGGCACAGGGACCCAGCCGCACTTCTCGCAGTGGACTAGGGGGATCGGCTCTCCCCAGTAGCGCTGCCTTGAGAATACCCAGTCCCGGAGTTTGTAGTTGACCGTCCTCTTCCCGATGCCTTTCTCTTCGAGCCACAGGATCATCTTCTCTATCGCTTCTTTCACCGTGAGGCCGTTGAGAAAGCCTGAGTTCACAAGGATCCCGGATTCGGTGTCGGTGTACGCCTCCTTTTCGATGTCGCCGCCCTTGACAACTTCTACAATGGGTAGGTTGAACTTTTTAGCAAACTCCCAGTCCCTCGCATCGTGCCCCGGTACGCCCATGATGGCGCCGGTGCCGTACGACATGAGGACGTAATCGGATATCCATACAGGGATCTCTTTCCCTGTGGCCGGATTAATGGCCGTGAACCCTTTCAAGGGCACCCCGGTCTTTTCCCTGGCTATCTCAGTTCTCTCGAAATCTGATTTCTTCATGGCCTCGGCCCGGTACGCCTCGACTTCATCCCAGTTGGCGATCCTGTCTTTGAACTCGTCAACGAATGGGTGTTCCGGAGAAAGGACCATGTAAGTCGCACCAAACAGAGTATCAGGCCGGGTGGAGAAAACCCTTATTTTCTTATCGGAATTCGGGATGGAAAAGTCGATTTCAGCACCTTCCGAACGACCTATCCAGTTCCTTTGCTGTATTTTCACTTTCTCGATGTAATCCACAAGTTCGAGATCGTCGAGGAGCTTTTGGGCGTATTCGGTGATCCTGAGCATCCACTGGCTCTTGACTTTCCTTATGACCTCTCCTCCGCAACGCTCGCAACGCCCGTTGACCACTTCTTCGTTGGCAAGACCCACCTTGCATTGCGTGCAGAAGTTTATGGGCATCTCGGCTTTGTAAGCAAGTCCCTTTTCGAAAAACTTGAGGAAAATCCACTGAGTCCAGCGGTAATAGTTGGGGTCGGTTGTGTTTATCTCCCTTGACCAGTCGAAGGAAAATCCCAGAGACTTGAGCTGCTGCTTGAAGCGAGCGATGTTTTTTTCCGTGACTATCCTGGGATGAATCTTGTGTTTCATGGCATAATTTTCAGTCGGAAGTCCGAACGCATCCCAGCCGATGGGGAAAAGCACGTTGTAACCCTGCATTCGCCTCTTGCGGGCAATGATGTCCATGGCCGTATTGCTCCGGGGGTGGCCGACGTGAAGCCCTTCACCCGATGGGTACGGGAATTCTATGAGGACGTAGTATTTGGGCTTTGAATGGTCTCGACTCGCCCTGAATACTCCCTCTTTTTCCCATATATCCTGCCACTTCTTTTCTATTTCGGCCGGGTTGTAGTCACTAACTGCCATCTCAGCTCCTCCTCGCGCGCACTTCGCTAACGTGTAATCTACTACAGGAGTAGGCACCTTACGCGCTCTGAGTCGCGCATGGGATGCGCTTTTCATGTAATGCTACCACGAAACTCGCCAGAATGCGAGGGATCGGGGAAACGGGGTCGGGGAAACGGGGAATGTGCCGAAGCAATTTTAAAGACCCGTAGCACGGCATATTGAAGCGATTTCCTAGGCTAACTTCTTGGCTTTCCACGCCCAATAGCCCAGGTAACCCGCGGCCATCGCGAGCACCACAGAGAGGATAACTCTCTCCCTGGAGATGGGATGAAGGATGGTCTTGCCGGATTCCAGAACGGTAAGACTTTCCGCGTGGACGTCCGGGTCGCCATTGTGAAGAGGACACGAAATAGAAAATACCCCTATAACTTCTACGGTATCCCCCTTGTGAGAGTAGTCTCCTAGATGTTGGATCTTCTGAGCAAACTCGCGCGGCATGAAAACCCCGATGGCTCCCGTGGAATCAAGCACGTTAACCCACGCGTGCTGGCCGCGGTACATGATGTCCCCGATAGCTTCCCCCGAAAAAACCACTTTCCTCCCGTTGTACTCTGAAGACCGACCCGCAAGGTCCTGTATTTTAACTCTCACCGCTTCTCCCGACAGGGCGTTGCCGGATGGTGAGGCATCAGCCCTTGACAGAGCGCCTGCCACCAAGAAGACGAAGACGACCGGCAAGACAGCGGTGACCGTGAGAATAAACTTCGCCAGTTTCCAACGCACCCTCATCTTCTTCCAAACCTCCACAAGATCGCGAAGAAAACGAAGACTGACATGAACTCCAGGCGTGCCATCCACATCATAAGGATGTAAAGGATCTTGAGGGGCCAGGGCATGAGAGGCGAAGTGAGTCCGCTGGAAAGGCCCACGTTTCCGGTCACGGAGCCGGCCTCGAATATGGCCATAGGAAGAGGGTATCCGTAGGCCACCCCGGCCACGGTCCCTATGGTGAAGATGACGATGTACAGGAGAATTATCAGCGCAGCGACTTTTACGTTGCGGTCTTCCAGGGGAGAATCCTGGCCCATGTGAACCTTCTCGACGATGACGGCAGATTCCGGGGCCATCAGTTTCCTTACCTCCATCCGGATCGCCTTGGCCACCACCCCGACGCGCACACCTTTGAACCCTCCTGCCGTGGAACTGGCACTCCCTCCAAAGAGCATGGCCAGAGTCATGGCTAGTAGCACAACCGTGGGCCAGTGATAAACGAACTGTTGTGGGAAGATATTGGAAAAACCGGTCGTCGTCTGCGCAGATATGAACTGATATACGATACGCCTTGCAAGGGATAATGCGTCGCTGTAAACTCCCGCAGTTACGGTCGACAAGAAGCCTACCAGCGTGAACAGACTAAGTGTGACGAAGAAAACTCTAGTCTCTAGGTTTCTATAAATCTCGCTCCTTTTTCCCGTCCAAATAGCGAAGTGAAGCCCGAAGTTGAAAGAACCCGCTATCATGATGGGTACCGTGACAGCCTCGAGCAGGAAACTATGGTAGTACATGATGTTCTGTGACTGGGGCGCAAACCCTCCAGTACTCCAGGCACCCATGAAAATCCAAAGACCGTGCAAAAATGCCCTGACCGGCTTCAGGCCAATGGCCAATCCGGACAGCCATAACGCAACCGTACCAACAATCAACCAGACAACACTGATGAACCAGATCGCCCGGGCGGTCTGGCCGACACTGGGCATGAGCCTCTCATCCTTCGCTTCCCCAACGTACAGTTTGAAGGCGCCCGGCAGTCCCTTGGAAAGGACGGTGAGCGCCAGGACAACCATCCCTTGTCCTCCCAGGTACGTCAGGATATGCCGCCACATGTTGATCGAGTTGGGGATGTGGTCTAGATCCTGCACCAGTACGACACCGGTAGTCGTGAATCCGCTCATCACATCGAAAAGCGCGTCCACAAAGGCACCCCAGTGACCGCTCAGGTAGTACGGCACGGCGGCGAGAAACATCAACACCAGCCACGAAAACGCTGCCACTGTGAAACCTAGCATCCAGGTAAGGCCTCGCTGAGAAGGCCGGCCTATGAGGAGAAAGATAAACCCGACGCAAAAGCTGAGAGAAGACCCTATCAAGAAATCAAATAGGGAGGGCCATTCGCCGAAGACCAGGGCTGTAACCGCCGGGATGAGCATGAGCCCCCCCATCCACAACACAACTTTGCCGGTATAGAAAAAAATGCCAAGAACGTCGGAACGGGTTAGTCGGTACGTCACTTTGATCACCTTGAATCGAACCTCAGAAACACATTCTCATCTTGGCCCATTTTCATGGATTAACGGAAGATCTTCAGAACTACAAGCCCTAGTAAAGATAGGAAAATGGCAAAAGCTGCACCGCTTCCGGCCTCGGTGGCGATACCCAAAAGGATGTCTTTCAAACTCACCGAGGTTTTCCGGTTCGCTTGAGACCCAGGAGCCCACGGAGATCCCATGAACTCACCCCTCCTACTTCCTTCTCCCCACGAGAACCTCCCGAAGTTCATCTTCCTGATCGGCCAACGTTATCGCGAGAACTATATCTCCCGGCTTCAGTACGGTATCCCCCCTTGGAAATATAGCCCGATCTTTCCTCAGGACCGTAACCAGGACGCAATCCACCGGGAGTTTTTGTCCGAGTTCTCTCACGGATTTTTCACAGGCCAATGAAGACTCATCGAGATCGACTTCAACCAGAGATATGTCGCCCCGATCAAAGCGGAGAAGCGTCTTGACCTTGTCCAAGATAACCTCGCGTTCGATCATCTTCGCGATCATCGAGGTACTTGAGACGGTGACGTCGATGCCCAGCGTGGAGAAGATTCTTTCGTTCTTGGGATTGTTGATCCTCGCTACCACTCTCTTGAGGTTAAAGTACTTTTTTGCGACCTGGCAAACTATGAGGTTCTCTTCGTCCTTGCCAGTGACTGCCGCCAACACGTCTGCCTCGTCGCATCCTGCATCAGCCAGGTCGTACTGGTTCGTGCCGTCACCGTTGATCACAAGTATCCCCAGCTCCTCCGCCAGGCGTCTGGCGACATTTTCGTCTTTTTCAACCAACGAAACGGTATGTCTTGATTCCAGCAACGTCTTGACGAGGTAGTAACCTACTTTTCCCCCACCGACAACGACGACCCTCATGATTTCAACGTCCCCCCGTTCTTCTTGCGATCTGGACGCGCAAGTCCCAAAAGCTCTAGCACCACATCTTCAGCGTCGATACGAATGATAGCTGTGAGGACGTCTCCCGGGGATATAATGTCGTCGTTTTCCGCCATAACCACGTGCCCTTCACGGTTTATGGATATCACCCTAAACTTGCGGGGAATTGAGATCTCTCCGCAAGATTTACCGGCTATCGCTTCGGTGGCAGTAAAAGAGACGACATCAAGCAAACCCGCACCCAGACTCATTTTCTTGTTGAAAAGACCCTCCAGGCGTAGGGCGTCCATTATCTCATGGACGCCTGTGTGTGTGATGCATATCGCCTCAATGCCGAGATCCCGGTAAATCTCCTCTTTTTGGGGCTCGAAGATCCTGGCCACCACTTTTTGCACATTGAAAATCTTCCTGGCAACCTGAGCGACCATCAGGTTGACGGTATCGGAAGACGTGACGGCGCAGACGAAATCGGCTTTCTCAATTCCCGCCTGTCTTAAGACCTCCTCGTCAATGCCGGTGCCGACCACGGTACTCCCGTTGAACCCAGAACCGAGCCGATCAAAGGCCTTTCGGTCCCTGTCTATCACCACTACATCGTGGCCTTCCTGAGAAAAGGCTGTCGCGAGAGCTGACCCCAGCCTGCCACAGCCAACTATTATCCCGTACATTGCTTCTCCTGCTCCTTGATGAGTTCATCAACTTTGACAGATTCTCTCCTCCGGCTGAACATGACGGTTCTATCCAGGTTCTCAAGAGCCGGAGCGTATGATGGGTCGAGGGCCAGAGCTGCCCTGTACATACGCTGCGCATCAGACATATTGCCTCTAACTTCCATTATAATTCCCATGAGGTTAAAGGGCTCCGGAACCGTGGGGTCGATTTTCACGGCATTTTTCAAGTACTCGTACGCCCTATCCAGGTCTCGTTCAACGATGGCTTTTTTCGCATACTCGATGAACTGGCTCGCAGATGCAATATTCTTCTCGTCAAGGTTCTTCCGTTCCAAAACCCTTTTGACGATAGCCCTTATCTCTTCGGGAGTAAAAGGCTTTTGGATGTAATCCACCGCCCCCAGCTTCATTGCCTCGACGGCAGTCTCAACCGTGCCGAATCCGGTAATCATGATCACGGGCTGAGTAGGTTCTATGGTCTTAATCCTTTTCAGAACCTCCATGCCGTCCGTACCCGGCATCTTCATGTCCAGCAACACCAGGTCGAAAGTATCTTCCGAGAACTTTTCCAGGCCGTGCTCACCGTCCACCGCAGTTACCACAGTGTGTCCGGCGCTCTCAAGGGCCTCTGAAATAGTCACGCGGATGGACTTATCATCGTCGACAAGGAGAATCTTACCGGTGATATCCTCGCTCACCACTTTCATCTCCCTTCCTGTTCAATTGATTCTCTCACAACCGGCCAGGGCGATCAACAGCCCGCAAAATCTGCTCTATTCGCGTTCCCCAGCCACTTCACCTACTGAAACTTTACAGCCCAATAAGCCCTTCCGGGCCCAAAGTCCAATCCATTCTCATTCAGGCAAATACCGCTTTACTACCGTCAAGAGATCCTTCGGGGTGAAGGGCTTGATCAAGTATTCGCGCGCACCCTCAAGAAGCGCCTTTTCCTTTTCGTCGACATCCGAGAGGGCGGTCAATACCACGACCGGTATATCCTTAGTTCTCTCGTCTTCTCGAAGAGTTTCCAGCACCAGATGGCCGCTCATCTTTGGCATGCGAAGATCCAAAAGGATCAGCGAAGGTCGTAGGGAAAACGCTTTTTCGAGACCCTCCAGGCCGTCCAGCGCCGTTTCTACCCGATACCCTTCTCCTTCAAGACAGAGCCTGATCGCGAGGGCAATGTGATCTTCATCTTCGATGAGCAGGATTCGAGGTACCTCAAGATCCTCTCGCTCTTCATCCATCTTACCGTAGCGCCCCCCAACTTGTTTAACCCGAGTCTCATTCACTTCTGATCTGTCGGACACGTGGCCCCGGAATCCTTGATGCCCCCAGAGTCGGCTTTTCTTGAATCCGCGACTCTGGATAGAGTGAAAATGAAACTGCTTCCCTTACCCGGCTCACTTTCAACCCAGATCTTGCCCCCATGAGCTTCCACTATCTCCCTGGATATGGCAAGACCCAGCCCAGCCCCGCCCCGGAGCTCTCCCATCTTACCGTTTTTCACCTGGACGAATCTTTCGAATATTTTCTTCTGGTACGCCTTCGGAATCCCCGCTCCCGTGTCGGACACAAAAACTTGCACCTCGTCATCGCTTTTTCGGGCACCTACGGTAACGGTACCGCTGCGAGGTGTATATCTCAAGGCGTTTCCCACCAGATTCGATATAACCCAAACGATTTTGTCCGGATCGGCGCTGACCTTGATATTCTCCTCGACATCCACCACTAGGTTAACTTCTTGTGTCTTGAACTGCTGATAGAACGGTCTCAGCGCTTCATCGATAAGTTCTCTGAGCAATATCGGAACTCGTCTGACTTCTATCTTGCCGGCCTGGATCCGCGATAGATCCAAAAGTTCATTGACCATCCTGGTGAGCCTTTCAGCATCGTCCTTCATGATCTCGAGAAGCTGCCTGACTTTCGGGTCTTTCTTCAGCTCGTCGAGCTCCATGAGCAGTCCAACGCTCATCATTATAGACGTCAACGGCGTCCGAAACTCGTGTGATACCGTGGAGACGAACTGTGATTTGAGTTCGTCAACCTCCTTGTAGTGAGTGATATCGCTGAAAACGACCACCGCACCTTTGAGGGAGCCGTCCTTGGCCCTTATCGGCGACGAGTGGACAGAGTAGTACCTGCGTTGTTCCTGGTCCCGGGTTTTCCTTCTGAGTTCGAACACTGCCACTTCGCCCCGGACTTGACCATCCTCCCGGGGTCTCTTCCCTAGCACCGCGGATTTAATCGCAGAGAATACGTCAGGGTCGTCCAAGACCTCCAAGAAATGTTTCCCCTTTGCTTCGTCGTCGCGCATTCCGATGATGTCTTCGGCGACGGGATTGACCATATCCACCCGGAAATCTGCGTCCACTACGAGCACAGCATCGTTCATGCTGTTGACTATCGCTTCCAATTTGGCCCTCTGACTCTTGAAACGTTCTACGGTTTCCTCATCACGTTCTTTCAAGGATCTCACCATACGGGAGAACTCCTCAGCTAATTGGCCTATCTCGTCCCCAGACTCGACTATGATGGTATCGTCAAGCCTCCCCTGAGTGATGCCGCGGATGTTCTCCTTAAGATGCAATATGGGACGGAGCACCGAGGAAACTACATGGGCACCGGACACCACAGCCGCCACAACCGCGAGAAATGTAAAAACGGAAACGGAGATTATAGCTCTTGTGGCCTCTTGCCCTGAGATATTATTAGCTCTTATCATGTTATCCTGGTTAAGGCTCTGAAGTTTGCCGCATAGCTCTCTAATGGTTGTAAATACCGGCAGCATATTCTCGAGGTAGAACCTTCTTGCCTGGTCACGGTCTGAAGATACAACCATATCGCGGAGAAGTAAATACCCGTCAGAGTACTTCTTGTACTCGGCGTTGATTGAAGCCAGAACATCTTTTTCCCCCGGGACAGTTATATTGTCTATCGCCCTACCGTACCAAGCGAGGAAATCAGCTTGGCTTTCCCCGATTATCCTGGAACCGAGATCTCTTTCGCCCAGAAGATAAAGGAGAACGCCGCTATCCTGCCGCTCCAGCGCGGCTACCATGCTCTCGGCAGCAACGACGCTCCTGTAATTCTCCACAAGAACCGTATTGAAGACTGAACGAAGTCTCCAGAAGTTGAGGATACTCCAAACCGCGACCAGGACTAGGACGACCACAAGTATTCCGTATCCCGAGATGATTTTCGACTTTATGCTCTTACGCATGTTCAGCACCTTCTTAAACCTGAGCAATGAAAAAAGCCGTCAGAAGGTTGATCACCAGTATTTTCTCACGTCCTCCGGAACTTTGACTATGCCAGTAAACTATATCCCGATCCCGGCAAAATGCACCAGGTAAAAATATGCCAGGTAAACAATGCCCTTGGCTCGCCTATGGGCGTAACCAAGGGCATGAGTTTCCTAACTCCCACTCGATTGGTACGCGAAATCCTTGCTGTTTCCTAACTGTTCATGAAATTCACAAGAAACGCCGTCAGTCTGTCCAGCGCGGTCTCTATTGCCACCTGACCAAGTTCAACGTTAGCCTGACTCGCGTCACCTAGAGCACCGTTAGCCGTTATTTCCTCCCAGAACCTTCCCTCTTCCACGGGGACCGCCGAGAGGTGTTTTGCCAGAGCTTCATCGTAAATTTCACCCTTGGTGAGATACTCGGTCCTCACCGTCTCATGGCACAGGTAGAGACACTGGGACATCTCGCTTTCGCATGCGTGACCTATCATTGGCGACTTTACCCTCTGCTTGATCACATCGTCCGCAACCGAAGTTGGAGATGCCCACGCCGCCTTGGCGTCCATTTCTTGCCTGATGCGATTAACTACAATGGTCAACGCGGGCTTATTTCCCCCGTGACCGTTGATAAAGAAAAACCTCCTGATCCCGTGCTGGTAAAGGGACCATACGATATCCATGAGCACCTGTATGAAAGTCTCAGCGCGCAGACTTATGGTTCCCGGAAAGTGCATGTGATGCCCGGAGATCCCGAAGGTCACGCATGGCGTTACCAGAGCGTGAGGGTAAACGCGTTGGGCCAGCCGTTTGGCGAACTCCCGTGCTCTTGCCGAATCGACCTCGAACGTTCCGTGCGGCCCGTGCTGCTCAGTCGAACCGGTCGGAATAATGGCGACCTTGATATCAGGGAGAGCCGCCTTGACTTCTGGCCACGTCATGTCATACAGGTAGAGACTCTTGGGATGTGCTACATTTTGGTCCATAGATCATGCCTCCAACATCACCGGGGTTTGATGAGGGGTATCCAGTCCTGGAACAGTAGGAACAGGCGGCCGATCAGAAGCGAAATTCGCCCCATGATGCCTGCTCCAAACGCAGCACCTAGAGTCACCATGATTACCCATTTTCCGGCTTCGGCCCCTGCCCGAAGGACCGGATTGGGACGCACGGTGAAGATGAAATACGATAGTGTTGCCAAGGTACCCAAGGCGATTATGACGTTATCCAGTGTCGTCAGGCTTATCATAGAAGCACGGAGTTGCTGAACGAACTGCTCGGTCACTGCGGTGCGGGCGCTGAGGGCAGCTCCAATCGCCGCGATAACTGCCACCGGGATACGCCTGAGCCATGCGTACCTAGCACCGATGTACGGGGCAAACAGGCACAGTCCGATAACTGCCGGGATGAGCACCCACCATGATCCTTTCTTTGTCAGCGGTTCCCACACTTTAGAGACCACGTTGGTATATCCCATCACCACCGTGTACCCAGCGGCTACTCCGACATAAAGGTGCTCCATGGCCTTGTAGAACTCGTTTTCCTTGAAAAGATACGAATATGCCATGATGGTGAGGATAGAAGCTACCCAAACCTTCGGATCAGAGCTCATTTTACAGCCCCCTTCTTAACTGGCTTCGCCGAGCGCGTCAAGAAATATGATAGGTTGCCCAGGACTACGGACATGATGATCAAAAGATGTCCCATGCTCTGGGCGTCCATACTCGCCACACCCATGCCGGGGGATTTCATGAGGATCTCATATTCCGCCCCACCGCGAAGTCCGACCAGGATTCCGGCCAGCTGACCCGCGTTGACGTAGGGCTCAGCCTGGGGTGCAATGGTGTTGATGAGCCCCCCGATGATCGGGATCTTGTACTGCGTCACCTGCCGGACGTACATGTCTGAGTTCTGCGTCGAGAAGAAGATATACATCTTCACGTCGCCGGCGCTATGGATACCTTCGAGGACCGGCAATTCGGAAGTGGCATTGCCCCGGTAGTCTGTGGGATAGGCCTTCTTGATATCGCGACAATACATTGCGATGGCATTTTCTCCGCCTGCCAGGAACCCGAGATTGCAGAAATCTACCCCGTATCGCTTGCCTGCCTGTTCCCACGGCTTAACCAGAGATTCGATGATCATCGGGCCTTCGGTCACGGTAGTCACGAATATGGCTTTGGCCCCCTTGTCGAATAAGTGCTTGAGGATGGCCACAGCCTGGGGTTGCACGTCCGCCGCACCCGAAACCGAGTAGGAGATATCAACGATCACTCTGTCGCCGGCCTGCAATTTGTCGATTACCGAGAATGACCTTCTGGTGTGTGCTCCTACCGATATGGGGAGCCCGAGCGGCTTCATGAGCGGTATGAGCAGCGATAATATAAGGAGAATGTAGATTACACGATTATCGATCTCGCCAAGTCTTTTGAAAAACTCCACTATTCTTCCCCCTTATTCGGCTCCACCGCCGAGATGAGACCGGTCGATTCCAGTCAAAACCCGCAAGCTTACGCCGACCATACCTACCGCGGTGCTTATGAGAATGCCTCTGGAGCCTGCAAGATTGACTACACCCATTATCCAATCTGCGATTTTCGGAAAGCGCGACCACATGGCTTCACCGATGGGTGCCCGTCCCAGCATGAGTAACACGCCTGCGATGAGAAGCGCGGCTGCCTGAGCATTCTTTGCCCTAAACGCACGGTATGATGCAGAAGCCAAGTGAAATGCTGTCATAGCGTAGAATGCCGATGCAAGCGGGTTGAAAATGGCCTGGAAGATAAAGTCAAATGGCTTGGACTGCCTGCCCAAGACAATTCCTGAGAACACGGTGATAAGCATCGCAGCGACGAGTATGAAACTGTGGATACTGTTTCGGTTCCATTTGCCGATGCGGCTGACGTGGATCCTTAAGAGGTTCACAGCCGCCAGCGCAAGAGCAAATGCAGCTATAATCAGGCCCCAGTCCTGGATCTCAGTAGCCATGGTCCTGATAGAAGGGATTTTGAAGAAGTAATCTATCAGGAGCACCAGGCCAACCAGGGCTGAAATCGCAACCGGAACTTCGCGTTTCAAACGTTCTCCCTCCAATCTGTTAGCGCTTCAATTCGATGATCTGTACTTCCCGCATCCATCAACGTTTAAGGAGCGTGACAAGCCAATCGTTCTTGAAGGTCCTCATCACGATACCCACAAGCACAAGCATTAGTGACAGCATTTTTACGTAGTCCTGACCTGCGATGCTGCCGATCCTCATCGGATCTTTCGAGATGAATGCGCCGGCAGCCAGGAATTCCTCGCCTATCATGGTGTAGTCGCATGCCGCAACGAAGAAGGGTATCTGGAAATAGTTGGTCGTGCCGGCGATGGAAATTGAATTCACTGCCGCAGCCGCCTCTGCAAGGATTATGGCCTCGGCAGCGAAGTAGCCCGTGTAGAAGGTGGCGGCAGGCTTTTCTCGCTGTACAAGTCCTAAAGTGGCAGCGGTAAACGCAAACTGCACATCCGAAGTGAAGTAAACCGATTCGGGGTCGTAGGCGTCTGGCTTGCCCTCAGTCAGGTATGCGTTCCTCAGGACTTCGAGGGTAAGGGCGTAAGTATTAGCATGGCCTACCGTCACGACTATTGTGGTATCATAGCGGGCAGCCAGCCGCCCCACGTGAGACAGAAGGTCGAGACCTGCAATGGTAGGGGGAGCAGTAGTTCCTGCGACATCAGCGTATCCCGGGCTGTAAAGAACAGGCTTGCCCATTTCCGTAGCTCTACCTATGGCTTCTTCCACTGCATCCAGACCTGCTATAGGCCTGAAATAAAACCCCTTTCTTCTCGCCCTGATAAGGCCATACTGGATGCACGCAAAAATGATTATCAGGGCCATGAGACCAGAAAGTCTTCCCTGGATTAGCAACCTCGGACACCTCCTGATTTTCTTTCGCGGGAACTTCAATTTCAGCAGTCAGACCTCATCAGCATTTATGAGAGAAACGACACCCCCTTTCCGAGGACTTCACAGTTGGAATTTACCGGCATTGATACCGGGGTGGTACGTGTTCAACATTTCCTCCATATCTTCGAGGGACTTGCGCACCCGGTTCCTATCGAGGTGGACGATGATTTCGAGGATCGCATTTATGAGGGCGAGCGTACCTGTGTGTGAAAGGCCGAACGATGGACCACTGGTCTTTGCAAGAAGCACCTTATCGGCAAGGCGAGCGACCGGAGCCAAGACATCGTCGGTAATGGCAAGCACCTTCACTCCTCGTGCCTTAGCCATCCTCACGGCCTGGAACGTGAAGACGCTGTAGCGCGAGAACGTAATGGCTATGACAAGATCCTGAGGCTTTACGTGCCTCATTTGGTCGAACAGGCTGTCATCCGCCAGGCTGAGGCAATGAGCATTGCCCAGCATTTGACTAAGATTGTGTGCTAGGAACTGGGCCGGAGCACTGCTGGCACGCAGGCCGACGATATATATCTGAGCAGCAGCGAGAATCATAGATGCTGCCGAAACGAGCGAGTCCTGGGAATTTAGCCTGAAAACGCAGTCTACCGCGTCGCGGTCACGCTGCCTGGATTGCTCGATCACGGCTGATTCATCGGAAGGGTCCGGCGTGGAATCGAGCCTCCTCACCATAATGGCATCTAGTTTGCGCCTGACTTTCTCCTGGAGTTCCGATTGCATCTCGGAGAAGCCCTCATAACCCAGGGCTTCAGCCAACCTGATGACGACAGTCTCGCTCACTCCGACTATCTCGCCTACCTTTGCGGCTGACATGAACGCTACTTCATCCCAGTGATCCACGATGAACCTGGCGACTCTAGCGCGCGCGTCGCTGAGCTCAGGGTAGGCCTTCTTAATGCGTTCAAATATCGAGTGCTTGGTAGAAGTATCCATAATAAGCTTGGCAGGGTTTTATGCCGCTAACCTCCGTCTGTGGCAGGTTTTGATGCTAATTCGACCGAAAGTATGATTATTCCTTCAATTGCAGCTGGAAATTTGAGATTTTATTAGTGGGACCACCCGGCGTCCTCTTCTTCTGCAACTCTGGGGATCTCGGTTACACAATCGGTCTTGGCTTGGGTGTACGCTTTCCGGCCAACCACGAACTCGAGGTGTTTCATCCGTAGGATAAACGAGAGCCTGTGATGCTAGCC
Organism: Candidatus Fermentithermobacillus carboniphilus; assembly: GCA_018208355.1. GTDB lineage: Bacteria > Bacillota > Sulfobacillia > Fermentithermobacillales > Fermentithermobacillaceae > Fermentithermobacillus > Fermentithermobacillus carboniphilus. Next base: position 799,242 of record CP062796.1, read on the forward strand.
TTGACTGTCGCCGACCGTCGATTCTATACCGTTTACATAACTCGGAACTAGCTCCTTCAATACCTTCAGAATCTCTTCGCGATTGTAGACAAGGGGCGATTCACCTTCGGCGCCAGTCACAGGCACCTCAAAACGCCCGTTAAGCACGTCATACCCGGGTTCAATCGAAGGCAGAGTACTTTTCCCCGACGAAGTAGTGGCTCGGCCTTCTTCTGAGATCGAAGTCGCAGCTTCGTGTTCGCCTGACAGGATCTCTTCCATTACTTGGTTACACGATTCAACTGGCTGCGTCGCAGAAATCAGTCTATGTCCAGCAGGAACAGCTTCAGTCTCGGAGGCGGGGGTACTGCACAGTGCCTTTACTTCGGCAGCCGGCTGCCGCGCGTGACCGTTTGCAGCCTCTCCCGTCGACCCGAACACCCGGAACGGGTAGTTTGCAGGAAACACCAACGACTCCAGTTTCTCGAGTTTCCTCTGGAACTCCTCCACGGAAAAAGGCTTCTGCTTGGCTATGTATATCTGAGAATGGTGCGTGGCGGCGGTCCCTTCTTCCGCCGTGAGAATTTCCTCGAATAGTTTTTCTCCCGGCCGGATCCCCGTGAACACGATGGGGATATCCTTATAGGGCACTCGGCCCGATAGCCTTATCATCTGCTCCGCGAGGTCCACTATTTTCACTGGCTCTCCCATGTCCAGCACAAATACCTCTCCGCCTTTGCCCATGGTCGCGGCCTGAAGCACCAGCTGAACCGCCTCACTGATGGTCATGAAATACCTTCTCATCTCAGGATGAGTCACAGTTACCGGGCCGCCATTTTCTATTTGCTGTTTGAAAACCGGCACCACACTTCCCCTGGACCCAAGTACATTGCCGAACCTGACAGATACGAAAGCCGTCCTGTCCGTCAACGTATCGAGCAACCGGACAACCATCTCTGCTACCCGCTTTGTCGCCCCCATGACGCTCGTAGGGTTGACTGCTTTATCCGTGGAAATAAGGACAAACTTCTCGGCCCCATAGGCCAGTGCTGACCGGGCAACATTCAGCGTCCCGAACACGTTGGTTTTAATGGCCTCGATGGAGTTATCCTCCATAAGAGGAACGTGTTTGTGAGCCGCAGCATGGAAAACTATGTGGGGTCTATAAAGGGCGAAAATATCGTTGATCCTGGCTGAATCTCTTACGTCTGCAATGACCGTCTCCTTCCGAACCGCCGGGAATTCTCTGTCCAAAGCCATCTTCGCCTCAAATATTGAGTTTTCCCCGTGACCCAGCATGATAATGGATCCCGGCGAGAATCTGGCCACTTGCCTGCATATTTCGGAACCTATGGACCCCCCGGCTCCGGTAACCAGTACCCTCTTTCCATTTATGAAAGCGCTGATGTTGCCGGTATCCAGTTTCACTTCGGGCCTGCCCAGGAGGTCTTCCAGTTCGATGTCCTTGATCATATTCATTTCAAAGGGCTTTCCGGCCATATCCAGGAGTCTCGGGAGAGTCCTTATGGTTACGCCGGTCTCCTGGCAGAGTGAAACCACTTCGCGTATCACTTCTCGGGGAGCAGAGGGCATCGCGATTATGACCTCTCCAATACCGAGATCTTTTATAACCGAGGGAATCAGTTCCCTACCCCCTAGCACCTTGACACCACACAGCGTGGAGCCCTTTTTCGAAGGATCATCGTCTATGTAACCGGCAAGTTGCCTGGAGGGATCGGCTCGCTTCGAAAGTTCGCGCCCCAGGAAGGCACCTGCATCCCCGGCCCCGACCACGAGAACACGGGTAGTCTTATGGTTATCGAGCATAGAGGACAAACGGTGAAGAACCCGGATGCCCAACCGGACCGAGAGGCGCAACCCGCCGGCGAAGATGAACTCCAGAACGCCCGTGATTATTATGGCAGATCTCGAATACCCGGCTCGTAACCACACTCGCGTCAGAACCCAGAGGATGCCGGCACTGACGGCACTGGCAGAAGCGCATGCCAGGAGCTCATCGATGCTGGCGTATCGAAGTATGAACGAATAAAGCCCAATTGCGGCGTAAGCTAACAGAGAACCGACAGTTAACCACGGCGCGGCCTTCTGTAACGTGGCAAGCTGCACATGAGGAATCTTGCCTTCAAACCGAAGGATCAACGCGAGAAAAGCCGCCAGGTTGAGGAGAAGTGCATCGAGGATCACCAGGTAAAACCGTCTGGAGCGCAATTCACTCTATCCTCCTGCCACAAACACATATGCAAAAAAGAGCTCCCTAGACTATTCTTTCGGGGAACCGGTAAGAACGTAAAGAGGAATTCTCCGGAACTAGAAAATCCCCTTCCATGAACGGCCGGCCTTCTGCAAAGGGCCGGGGTCGCCGGGCGCTCCCTTGACAGCCCGGACCGATCTCAATCCCCCGCGCGCCTCGATGTGGACCCGTTACTATCGAGCTCGCGATGTGCCGCGCAGCCCCGTTCAGCAAGCGTGTGGTCGCGCCGGTAAATCTTGCAAGGTTCCGATAAGCCAAGACCCCGTCCCTTCTGGGGGACGGGGTCTTGGCCGCGGTGCACCCTATTTGGGCGGAAGATCGCTCTAGAGGCGCAGAAATCAGCACAGCAATCGGTACGGCAATCTGAGGGACTTCAGACTCCAAGCACTTCCTTTGCAGCAACGTAAAGCTCGCGTACCTTACCAGGCATCGTCTTGCCGCTTGACTTGTCAATTATGGACGAGTAGACATGCGGTATAACGTACGTCGCACCCGCAGAAAACGCCGTCTCCAGGACCCTGCGCAAGTTCTCGACTGTTATGCCCCCGGTGGGCTCGAATACCGGTATGCCTTCGGCGGAACACGCCGAGACCAGCGCTTTCATCTCTTCATAGCGCTCGTTCAGCGGGAAAAACTTCACCGACAAAAGCCCCTGCTCTTTAAGAATAGCCACGGCAGCCTCGCACGGTATTTCGGCGGGACCTCTTTTTGAGCTCAGGGGACCCGTGGCAATGTTCACGAAACCCGGTTTTCCGGTGGGAGACACGAGGCTGTTTATGAGGGGTATGTCCTCTCCGTATCTTCCTTTGAGGACCGCAGCTGTATAAGAAGAAAGCGGGAAAACCTGGTTGATGTGGGCCGGCCGCGCTAAAAGCGCAACCTGGATTACCGCCTCCCACTGGGCCGGGTCTCCCCCTCCGAGACCCAGTGATACCGACGCCCCCGCGCGCGAAAACCTCAATACCGCCTCAGCACCGCTCTTCGCATCCGGGTAGTCTCTGGTCAGCACTCCTATGAGAGCGTGTCCCTCGCAGGCGTCCATGACTTCCACCAGGTTCTCCTCGTCGCGGGCAAGGAAGTTAAACATGACTTTCCCGCCGAGCCAGTTCCAAGCGCTAAAATCACCATGTTTTGGCTGAATCATATCTAACCCTCCAATAGCTCACGTATGCGTTTTATGATGATCTCCGAATCTTGCGGCCGTAGAGGTCTTGGGTCGATGGCGACACAATTAAGGTTCAGGTAGTGGTCGCGAGTGAATATGGCCACGGAGCCCTGGCGTAATTGTGACACAAACTCGCGGGCGCTTATCCTGGCATCTTCCGTGAATTCCATCCACACTCTCGGAATAGGCCGTCCTGCCTCATCGTATTTCTTACTTACCTTGATACCGCGTATGCCGCTTATGCCCCTCATGATGGTCTCAACCACAGCTTCTCTCTCAGAGAGAGCATCTACGTTCCCTGCCACATACTTTTCGAGGGCACATAAAAGACCCGCTATGGCTTCCTTTCCGACCTTCATCGAGCGACCGATGCCACGGTACTGGAGCCTCACACCATCGATGAGCCCTTTCTTGCCGCACACAAATCCCGATGTAGGCCCACCAACGGCCTTTGCGCCTGAGTACACTACAAGATCCGCTCCGAGGTCAATGTACTTATGGAGATCCTCTTCGGCTGCAGCATCCACTATCACCGGAAGACCGTGCGCGTGAGCTATTTCAACGTACTCTTCTACAGATAGCATACCCTTCTGGACACAGTGGTGAGACTTTACATATATAAGGGCTGCCGTGTCCTCATCGATGGCCTCTTCCACATCGGCACGCGTCACCATGTTGGCACACCCGACTTCGACCGGGATACCCCCAGGTATCCGTATCATCTGAGTGACCGGGGCGCCAAAATCCACTGCATGTCCTTTCTGGATAATGACCCTGTTCCTGAGCCCTTCCGTCACCGGCAGTTTCTTGATAAGCGCCTCCTCGGTCCCCGTCATGCACGAGGCGACAGAAAGGGCGATCCCAGCTGCGGCACCCACCGTGGGACATGCTGCTTCCGCCCCTACTAGAGCGGCAATCTTCTTTCCCGATTCAACGATGAGTTCCTCCATGTCGAAGTAATCTTGCGCCGCCTCCGCCATGGAACCTGCTACGTCGGCTGTAACGGCAGTACCTCCAAGATGTGTCATCTTTCCACTGGCATTTATTACCCGGGTGAGCTCCAATCCATCTCTCCAGCTCATACAAGCACCTCCGAACCAGAAGCGCAGGAAAGGGACTGGTGGCTGAGGCTACCCTTGCCCGGTCTCCTGCATCTTTTGGTTTTGCTCCGAACTCCCTTTTCGAACGACGAGAGGCCCGGCTCGTCCCCAAAAGTCAAGACCACCGGACAGACCACCGGACCTCCTTCTTTTTCTCACTTTTTTCTCACTTTACCGGGAAAATCGTCCCCAAGATCATTGCCCCGAGGATCGCTCCCCCGGGTATAGGCTTCTTGAGATAGTAGAACAACGCCGCCCCAAGAAAAGCACCGATTCCCGCCGGAATGCTGTAGCTGATGGCCGAAATGATGATGAGGGGACCCAGGTACCGACCCATCGCGTTCCCTGCACCCATCATGACGTCGGTTCCCGCCGCCGAGAGGCCTTGCGGCATGGATTTCCTGACAAGCAGTATGACCAGCCCTACAACAAGACCGGCAAGGGCGCCGAAGAGCACAGCCGTGGTGAAATTCTCGATGAGACCTTTATAGCCCGAGGCAATGAGTAAGGCGGGAATCCCGATCCCGACGCCCGTCATAAGGGAGCCACCAATGTCCAGGACACCGACAAGGGGGCCTTCCAGCACCCGCGCGATAAGAAACCCTGCGGCAAAACTCGCTGCAGCGGCGTAGTCCCCTGTTTGAAGCCCATTTGACAGCATCTGAACCACGAATATCTCGTTAAACGCGCCAACCCTGTTTGTCAGGAAGAGGCTTGTCCCACCCATAATTCCCGCACAAGCAACCGCAACTATCAAAGGGAAGGCGAGATCCGTCATCAAGAAACTTTTATGCATGAGTTCATCCCCCTAGATTGAACCTCGTCATAGCGCGAAAGCCTTGAAGAACTTAACGTGGAACCCGCGGAAGTACGCTATGCTTGCGAAGAGTATCACGACTATCGTCAAAAGGATCTTGACCGACTTATTCCAGCCATTCTCCTCGACGTTCTTACCGATTATGATGCCGAGAACGCATCCAGGTACCGCGTTGCCCATGATCATTTGAGCTAGCCCGCCCAGCAGTGTGGCTGCAACACCAGACTGAACGCCAGCATCAAGAGCCGCAAGCCAGAAGATAATGGGCATTATGGGGTTAATAAGCCAGTTGGACGCCTGGCCCAGCACTTTTGAAGCAACCACTGCCATGCTGGAGGGCACGGCAGACGAGATGGTGTTGAGCAAGGTTACGACGACCGCACCGACTATAGCTCCCGCCATACCCATGAGTCTTGTGTTGTTCAAGGGTTCAGAGGTGTCTTTGGTCTTCAGAAGCACCAGGGCGCTCGCCCAGTTCGGGACTATTCGGTGCAACACGTCCTGGGTCAGGGCGCCCGCACCCACGACAGACGCCGCAGAGTTAAAAAGGAATCCGAGCCCGAACATGAAATGGGAAACGGGGTCCCCTTTGCACGCGTTGAGCTCTCCGAGGGTCCGGAAGGCGCCCATAGACTGGATCTCCGGGGCGTGGAACATTCTCACGGCCCCGACTGTCACTGCCCAGCCAGCCAGCGCACCCACTATCACGCTTTTCACTACCAGCGATAACATTTATCTATTCCTCCTCTAGCCTCTCTGGCAACTTCACGTATTTGGCAAGGACTTCTATGATTGCCGTAATCACGTACCTTTCACGCACCCTGGGAAACAGGATCTCCAGGAATCTTTCGGTGTAAGTCTGCCTTTCGAGTTTCTCAACCTTGAATGCAACCGGCTCTAGATATACGAGAGGGTGCCGCTCTTCGGCGTAGATCTTTCGCCTGAGTTCTCCGAAGCACTTCTGCACAGCCTGGGCAAACGTTTCGCCGCTGCCTTTCACGTGAATCTCACGAGTTTCAGTCCGCAGCAGGTCTTCAGCCATTTAGCTCCTCCTACGAGTTTGAGCCTGACCCCGGCTTTTCCGCCGCTTCCTGTTCCTCAAGGATTTTCCTGTACTCCTCCACCACCCGTCGCCCAAGTTCCTCGCTGTCCAGGAACCCGAAGCCCAGGACTCTCGCGCCATTCCTCAGGGCCGTGATCCCGGATTCAATTGAACGCAGATGGTGTTCAGCCTTGTATCCGTACTTTGTCTGCGCCACGATGGCCCCGGCACCACCGCTTCCGCAAAACGAAAGCCCGAGGTCGGCATCGTTTTCTTTCATATAGTCTCCGACTTTCATGTCTGCAGCCATACCAGGGATGTGGATGGCAATACCGCCAGCTTCTTCCACGCCTTTGACGACTTTGCGGGCCCTGCCCAGCCGGTCGCCTATGACAACCTTAATTTTCCTGTCCATCTTGTTTACCCCCGTTTCTGCTAGCTGCAATGTGTGTCGCAACCAGCACCGCTTCAGGTCTCGTGAGAATGGCGCCCATCCGCCTGTACAGAGGCTCAAGCCCACTGAACACGGCGTTTATTAGGCTTTCGCCCACCTCCTTTTCTATCGCACTCCCGACATCGGAAACGGACTCACCTCTGCGCGCTCTAACCACGCAACCCACCATGTGAGAGAGAAACGCTTTCAGGGCCGGATATTCAAACCGCACCCCTTGTTGTCGGGCCACTTCTATGGCGCTTTCTGAAAGGTTCCAGGCATCTTCGGCTACATCGTCCGGCACCGCCTGTTCCGCGCAGATTTCCAAGAACGCTTTCCGCGCCAATTCCTCATATGCACTAAGCTCTAAATTGCGTTGCTGTGGCACTTTCACCGACGATTCCAACATCTAGACCTCCTGAGCACTCAGCAAAATCTCGCCGCCCTTCATGACCATGACCGGGGCCAGCCTTAAGGTTGACTTCAACTCATTCCCATCTGAGTCGAAAAGCAAGGATTCCCCTTCCACGAGACGCCAAAGTACCAGGTCGGCGACGTAACCCGGTGCTATCGCGCCCAAGCTGTTCAGCCCGAGATTCTTCGCCACGCGCGTGCTAGCAAGTTCTAGAACCTCTACCGGGTCCATCCCCAGTGCCAGAAATTTAGACAATGTGAGGGGCAGGTCGCCTACCTTGGAGATACTCTGCAGGTGGAGGTCCGAGGATATTGAGTCGGGACCGAATCCTTTATCCAAGCATTTCCTCATCACGTTTACGTTGAAACTGGCGTTGCCATGACCAACGTCAAAGAGTACCCCTCTTTCCCGGGCTTCCATGGCCTCCGGGATGACGTCACCGGATTCGGTCAGGATTCCCCCAGGTTTGCCGTGGAAAGCATGGGTAACTATATCACCCGCTCCTAGAAGGCTTAAAACATCCGGAAGATGAGGAGGGGCGTTTCCGACATGTACCATAACCCTCATACCTAACCTTCTCGCCATGGCGACTCCCTGGCGTATCGGTTCTATCCCCATCTTGCCAACCACCGAAGAACTGGCCCTGAGTTTCATCCCCACAACAAGCTCGTTCCTTGCAAAAGGCTCCAATTCGTCATAAGTGGCGAGTTTTTCCGGTGCGTCCAGTTCGCTCAACGAACCCGCAAGCCCGTAGCGGGCAAAGTTAATCCACGAAAGCACCCGCGTTTTCTGAGTCAAAATAGCCCTATCCACAAATTCTTGAAAGTTCAGAGGACCCGCCGATCCTGCATCGATGACCGTAGTCACCCCTGTGCGGTACCCTACTTCGTCGGCCATAAGCCCCAGCACAGCGCCGGGGTAAACGTGGACGTGAAGGTCCACCAACCCGGGACTCAGAAGATTTCCCCGTGCATCTATTGCGGTTTCACCCTCCGAGAGTTCAAGATTCGTCCCGACCTCCGCTATCACGCCATCGCGCACTCTCACGTCGGCAAGACCACGGAAAGACGGGATACTTCCCGCAAGACGCGCGTTCTTGAACAGAATTCCTTGCGTCATCACCAGTCACTTCCTTTGTACCTGAGCATGCAGATGTATTCTTGGGGAGGTAGGTCTGTACGTAAGAGGGCCTCCACTCGCTCGAAACATTTTTTCAAGACAGCCATGAGCGCGGCATCGTAGTCACATTCCGGTTCGGGGGGCGCGAACTCTCCGTTTCGCCACCGCGGGCAAGCGAGGAGAGCATGGATTAGAAGTCCGGTTTGCTCATCGGCCGTAAGCCCCGCTTCTTTGCCAAACTCGGTGCAAGCGCGAATGACCTCGACCTGAATCTCATCATCTGTAAGCGGAATCAAATCCGTTGGAATGCCGGGTGGTTGACTCATCTGTGACGCAGGAGACAAACCCGGTACGTTTGAAAGAGAAGTCCCCTTGGCCCGGAAAGTGCTCGAGGCATCCTTGCGGGCATTACAGCCTAAAGCAGGTCTTTCCAGAGACTCGAGCGGGTCAGCCGGTACCGGAGACCTCTTAACCTTTGCACAGGCATCTTTTATCCTCTTCAAATCCCCCTCACCGAGAAGCGGGGACACGTGGACCCATGGTATCCCCGGTTCCTTTCCCGGGGGAAATCCGACCGTACTGATTATCAGCTGAGGTCGCTTTGCTTCGACCTCGCGTTCAAGTTCCGAAAGCGACGTTACTCCATCCAGCTGAACTTCGGGGCACATCGACTCGAGCCGCGCTGAAAGAAACCTGGCAGTTCCAAGTCCGGTGGTACACACTACCAGGGCCCTGATCTTCCGGGGGGCAATAAGGCGTTGCATCGACGCCCCGATATGCATCGCCACGTACGCGACTTCATCGTCGGAAATGAGCCCGGAAAGAGAAGGGCACGACTCACACGCCCTTTTGGCTACGTTAAAGAGGCCAGGATATTTCTTCATGATCTCTTTCTTAAATGGGTTATTGATGATAACGCCTGCTTCGGAAGCACTGAGGGTCCAAGCAAGGTGAAACTTCAGGGATAAGAGTAGACCGTGGTCCTCTTCTACGTGTATACCGGTCTCAGCCGAGACCCTTTCTATGATCTCTTTGGCAGCGTCATGCGCTCGTCGCAACAATTGTTTATTGTGCGCCGAAAACGATTTGTCACCTTCTGCCACCCGGGCTAGCGATTCCTGCCTCACTTTATCTGCTTCAAGATAGATGGCGACATAGAGTTTCTCATGCTCGGGCAAGGAAAGCCCCACAACCGACCCTACAGAGGCCACGATCTTTCCGGCGCGGTCAAGCATCTCCGGGTCCGATGGCTCCGGGAGCGTGCCCGGTAATATCTCCGTCCCCGGTGAGTTTCGCATCTTCTGAATTGATGCCCAGAGGTGCATCGCTATAGCAGTTTTCGTGCCGTCGAGGAGCCCGTACGAACCGGTCGAGTCCACTTCTTCTATAGCTTTGCGGATTACCTTAAAATACATCGCACCAAGCCCGGACTCGGGGTTTTCGACAAGGGCCGCAAGAGCCCTCCGGAAAGAAGTCTCGCTCCCCTCGACCTTGACGAGCCCTCTCCCGGCAGACTTCAGTTCCACGCCGAATGTCCTAAGTTTACTCCCGCAGCGCCTGAGGGATTGCCGGACCGTATTCCTTGAGACCGCGAGCTCCGCCGAAAGCTCCTTTATCGAGAGGGGATGTGGATCGGTGAGCAATCTGTACAGGATGAGATGCTCTCTGGAGACGACATCATCGGGGCACGAGCTCAACAACCTGGATAGTGCCTGGAGAAGCTTCTGGATAGCCTCATCCGGTCCGCTCAGCCAGAGACCTACGCCCGGTTTCGACTCCAGGACGACATCAGTCGCGGTGTCCCGGATCCAGTCCCGGACTTTTCCGAGGTCGCTCCGCACCGTGCGAACGGTCACTCCGAGCTCCCTCGCGATTTCAGAAGCTGTTACAGGCGCGTTTGAACCTGCTATCATACTCAGTATTGATGCAGGCCTTCTGGCAAGATACGCGATTTTGCTCGCCCCCAGTCAAAGCTGACAGTCCGTCTTGCCACCAAACACGTAGCACCTTTTCGCTCTTAATGATAGACTTATAAAAACAGCGCTTCAACTGGGCTATTTCCGGATGTTTGTACATTTATTTTCACCATTTTAGATGGTGAAAGAAAATGTATCATCTTCAATACACCATGTTGTCTTCGATCGGGGTTTCAATCAGACAACGCCTGCGGAAATCAAAGTGATGCCGAAGAGGGGAAATGATCTTTCACTATGCTCATAAACTCACGAATTCCTTGACCTTTTCCCAGAGTCTACGTACTTCCCGAGTTGCGGGACAATCGAGTTTTACCACGGGCATTCCCTGGACCATGGCTTTCGGTACGTTCTCGTCATAAGGGATCTTGCCCACAACAGGTATATCCCGTTCCCGGCACTTTGCCTCGATCTCCCCAGAGTGTTCCGGGCTGATATCGTATTTGTTTATACACACAGCGGCGGGAACCCCAAAATGCCTGCACACTTCGAGCACCCGATCGAGGTCGTGAAAACCCAAAACCAATGTCCTGATAATACCGGATACATCTCAACCGCGCCAGCCGGACAAAGCCGCGAACAAACCCCGCAACCTTCGCATGACCACGGGTCCACCTGAAAATCATGGATGGCCTCAAACCTGCAGCGCTCTCCACACTGGCCACACTCAATGCACTTATCTTTGTGGATCCTGGCCTTCTTTGAAGCCTGGAATTCGCGGGTTTCCAGGTGCTCCGCGTTCAAGATGAGTTCGAGGTTGGCAGCGTCAACGTCACAGTCACAGAGCACAGCGTCTCCAGAAAGCATGGCAAACCCGCCGGCGATAGAAGTCTTGCCAGTGCCACCTTTTCCGCTGATCAGTACTATCTCCTTTACGCCTTGTCGCACCCTGGACACTCCCCATTTCTTCCCGTGGAGGACACATTCAAGTAAAAACTTGCTGGACGTAGCTTTCGTGACTGAAGATCCTCAGTTTGGCCGACCCTGCGCATGCCCAGTTTTCAGGTTGCCCCTGGAAATCTCCAGGATACGATGTCTGAGTTCCCTGAACATCTCCGCGTATTCCGGATAACGCTCTGTCAGAGTTTCCCCCCTGGCGTAAGACCTCGCGATCATCCTGTCGAAAGGGATCTTCAGTAATACCGGGATTCCACTTTGCTGGCAAAATCGTTCAATCCTGTCATCGCCGATATCGCTGCGGTTAATCACCACACCCGAGGGCACCATCAGTTTTCGGGTGACTTCGTAAGCGATCTGAAGGTCGTGAAACCCGAAAGGTGTCGGCTCGGTGACAAGGATACAAAAATCACTTCCCTTGACAGATCCGACCATGCCGCATGATGTTCCGGGAGGAGAGTCGATTATTACGATACCATCTCCGAGGGCCGTGTTCCGCACGGCGGATATCAGCGGAGCCGCAACCGCCTCACCGGGGTTCAGTATGCCGTGACTGAATATACCCTTCTTAGCAAGCCCGGTTTCCAGGACACCTATCTTTCTTCCCTTTTCGCTGATGGCGCCCTTTGGACAAAATACGCTACAGGCACCGCACCCGTGACAGAGTTCTTCAAACACCATAATTCTTCTGTTCGTAGCCAAAATAGCGTTAAACGCACAGACTTCCGCGCAAACACCGCAATGGGAGCACTTATTTTCGTCCACCAAAGGAACCGGCAACGAAACCGGACGCCGCTCTTTTATTTCGGGCTTGAGAAAAATGTGAGCGTTGGGCTCTTCAACATCGCAATCAAGCAACTGCACTCTTGGTGCATCGCTCTCCCGGGTGCTCGCAACCTCATTCCATTCGGTCGAAGAAAATGAGAGAAACAAATTAACGGCGACCGTGGTTTTCCCGGTACCACCTTTACCGCTGGCCACAGAGATCAACAACCGGCACACTTCCTTTTCCTGAGAAAATCTTTCGATCTGAGGAATGTTCCACCCGAGCGTGATTTACGGTGCTACAGAAGGAGGGCACGTGCACAGACTCCCTAATGAGACAAGCAAAAAAGATGCTCCCCGCCCGGTAAAGAGGCATCAGGCCAGACCCGCAGAGTATAGGTACTTTAGGGGGAGCGAGGAATCTCGTCTTCCTCGCTCCTCGGGGTTTACTGTTCGTCCCGCTCTTTGTCTTGACCCTTATCCTCTCTACCAAGTGACTTGATATTCTCATCGATTTCAGCCAACCTGTCTTCGAGGAACTTAATCTCCTGTTTTAGGGCTTGTGCTTCATTTTTCAACGCGGTCTCCTCGTCGACAGGGACCGGGTATTTAAGAGGGACGTACCACGGATGGATCGGGTAGTAAGGAGCAGCGTATGGCACCCAGCCCAACGGGCGACGCCAGAACCACCTAAATCCACGCCCGTAACCTCGACCAAAACCGCGACCCCAGCCATAGTAAACTCCTCGCCTCAAACCCAGACCGGGACCCGGATTCATGTAGCCAGGTACTGGAAATCCAGCGCAATATCCAAGACCCCTTCCTGTCATGGGGCCAAGTCCCAAGGGACCTGTTCCATCTCCGCGAGGCATATACATTCCTCCTTTGATTTGTTTCAGATTTACTGTCTTTCTGCTTTACTCTCTTTTTGCGGCAAACTTGTTGCCGCCACCTCGGCCTAACCTCCGACGAAAACCTGCCCCGGGTCTTTTCCCTATTCCTGAGATAGCTCCGGACTGAGGCAGTACCTCCGGCGGAAGGTCTCCCGTCCGCCCTCCAGCCGGAAGGTTTTGTGCCTTTACGTCGATGGGGTCAGCACAAAAGCCCTGCCCCCTTCCGGTCATGGGGCCCTGGCCCCAATGCCCCGTTCCATCGAACCCGGGCAACCACATCACCTCCTTAAAGGTTCTCTTCATGCCGCGACAACCTGACCTCATCCTGTTTGCAATCCATTACCCGCCACGCTACGTAAACCAGGACCCGTAATGATTGACCCGGGTCTGCAGGTTAAACTGACCGCAGCACCGAGACCTGCTTTATCAACAGTGCGGTTCTCCCGGATGTTCGCAAAAACTCTTACCCCGCTCCAAGCGACCATCAAGGTACTCCTGTATAACCCGGTCTACCGGTCCTGCCACGCCTGTCACCACCTCTATCCCCTGTTGTCGGAAAAGCTCCTCCGCCCTCGGGCCCATCCCGCCTGCTATGATGCAGGCGATGCCACGTTCGCCGAGAAATTTGGGCAAAAAACCCGGCTCATGTCCCGGGTTCGGCAAAGTCCACTTGCCAGCAATCTTGCCGTCTTCGACTTCGAAAATCGTGTACTCAGGGCACCGCCCGAAATGAAGAGCTACCTCACCGCCCTCACTTGAGACCGCTATCTTCACAACTATCCCCCCCACTAGCGCCAATGTGGTCTTCTTCGGCTATTTATCCGCCGTATGCCCGAACATGCCCTGGTGTGATCGAACGTTCGGGTTACTGATAGGCTTTAACTTGCCTGCCGTAAAAGCTTCCAGCACCTGTCTCACTGTCCCGGAATCGACTGAATATACCTTGATTCCGGATGACCTTAACGCCTCGTACGCATTGGGACCTACATTCCCGGTACACACAACTTCCACACCTTTGGAAACCAAGAACTGAACGGTTCCGATTCCTGCGCCATGCCCCACCATAGCTGATGGATTTGCCGCAGCTTCCACCACCCCGGTATCAGTCTCCACCAGGACGAAATACGGGCAGCGCCCAAACCTGGAGTCTACGTTTGAATCCAGTGAGTCACCTTGCGAACAAATTGCAACCTTCATTCGGCTCTCAGCCTCCAAACGGTGCTGTACATTCTGCCTACCCAATTCCTCGTTCTTTTGCAGTTCGCCCCCTTTTCAGATCTCAGGACGGCCGCGCACGTCCTTCAACAATTTCCGACACAGACCCCAAGAACGCAGCCCGGTATTCCTCGATCTTCCCTTGATCCGCAAGAGCAGTCAGGCGCTCGTCCAAAGGAAGCGAACCGATCACGCTTACACCCAGTTTTTGCGCCAATTCTTCCGCCTTAGCGCGACCAAAAGGCTCTATCCGTTCGCCGCACTTAGGACAGGTGACCCAGGCCATGTTTTCCACCAATCCCAGTAAAGGAGTCACCCCTATCTCGTCCGTCACGTTCAGCCTGGCCACAGCATTATGAATATATACCCATTTCAACCCCCATTATACTTAGTTTTGGATATATGTCAATAACCATTTAATTGAAAGATGCAAGTATAACGACCTCGTAATCTGCCACCACTCGCCTTACAACACAGCATTTTTCCGGGGAAAACACGGTGCGGATGAGAATTGACGGTACTCTACGACTTGTGCGTGCTGAGATTTAAAGTGGATCTCCGTATCTAAACTGCGCGGGTCTTGTCTTTGACGGTAAAACAGTCGACTACTCGCCCACCGGTTAAACCTGTTCAATCCCGTTTATCAGAGGAATCTATTTAAGTAAAGCAGGATCAGTTTCGGAAAGGACTTTCTTGTAAATAACTTTTAACAAGCTGCACCATCCGACTACAGATAACAAAAGCTACCAGTTAGGACCACCGTTATCTCCGGGATCACTCCTCGGTCCCCGGTGCGGACCACGACCCCGACCGTAGCCCCAGCAGGACCTCTTAACTGAACCTTGATCCTGGTCGGAAGGAGTACTCATCTCCTGCCTGCAAGTATGCTCCCTGACAGCAGCACTGCCGCACTCAGGGCATTCGACTTCAGGCTCAGATGAAGATTGCCACCTGTGTCCACACGCAGAACATTCCCATCTACGTACCGCAAACCGATAATTGCCGCCCTCTATCCTGATGGCTTTACCTTCAATTAGCGCACTGGCCACCTTATGCCGGGCCGATGTGAGAATGCGCTGGAATGTGCTCTGGGCTACACCCATTCGCTCAGCACATTCTTCCTGCTCCAGGCCAACAAGGTCTTTCAATCTGATAGCCTCAAGTTCGTCAACACCTAGCGATACTTCAATGAGAGTTGACAACGGAACCCCGGCTGGTTTAAAGTACGTCACTCGCGGCATGAACTCTATCCACCGCGGTTTAATAGGCCTCGGCAAACCATCACCCCCTCTGGGAACATGCGAATATATACCCATTTCTGCCCCAGGATAAACCCTGTGCCTCAGGAATGTCAAGGTTAAAGGGAGAATCCCCCGCGTACCCGCGCCAATCCGCCAGCCCGCACTCTGCTTCAAGGCAAGATGATGGACCGTCCTGGTTTACGCCATTCGCCTCAGATCGGCATCTATTTCTTTCAGCAGTTTTCTTATGGGCAAGTGCTGAGGACACGCTCCTTCACACTGACCGCACTCAAGGCACGAAGCCGGGTCACCCAGATCCTTTTTGATCCGGTCGTAGTTCCTCCTGAGACTATCCCGGGTGCCAAACATGCCCGCCTCGTTGTACATGTGGAAGAGGTCTGCGATCTTGATACTTTGAGGGCACAAAGCGCAATACCGGCAACTTGTGCAGGCAATCCTGATACGTCCCCGGTAGAACGCTTTGACCTCGTCAAATAAAGCCAGTTCCTCCCTACCAAGAGAGTTGGGGAACGCAGTCTCGGCTGTCTTTATGTTTTCCTGAAGCTGCTCCATGGAGTTCATCCCGCTCAGCACGACCGTGACTTCCGGGTGATTCCAAACCCAGCGTAGACCCCAGTCAGCCGGCTTTCGTTTTATCCCCGATCTATCCCATATAGCCTGAACCTCTTCTGGTACATTCTGCACCAGCCTTCCTCCGCAGAGAGGCTCCATAATTATGACAGCAAGTCCTTTACCGGAAGCGTACTTCAAACCTTCAGTCCCCGCCTGGGTATCCTCGTCCATGTAGTTGTACTGGATCTGGCAGAAATCCCAGTCATAAGAATCTACGATGCTCTTGAAAGTGGCCACATCGTCGTGGAACGAAAATCCTGCGTATCTGATACGCCCGTCTGCTTTTGCCCGGCTCAAGAAATCAAGTACGTCTGCCTCAACCAGGGGCTTCCAGCGTTCTTTGTTCAGAGAGTGAAGGAGATACATATCTATGTGGTCGGTCTGGAGTTTCTGCAGTTGTTCTTCAAGAAACCGGTCAAAATCCTCCCGCGTCTTGACCAACCACGTCGGGCACTTGGTTGCCAGCTTGACTTTATCTCTCAATCCTTCCTTTAGTATTTTCCCCACTACTATTTCACTTTGCCCGCCGTGATAATTGTAGGCGGTATCGATGTAGTCCACGCCGTGATCCACAGCGTAATGTACTAACTGCCTGGTCTTTTCCTCATCGATCTTGGCCTGGTCATTGTCGATAACAGGAAGTCTCATCATCCCAAATCCCAGAGCCGAAACGTCGAAATCATACTTGCCAAACTTCCTTCGCTGCATCGGCTATCCCCCCGCATCCGGTGTCTCTATCCGTCGATACTTTCAATTGTGGGGCTTCCTATCTATGAGATCAACTCATTGTACTATCTCTTACTACAAGCAACGCATGGTTCATTTGGAAGCGATCTTAAATATTGCGGCGGCAATCAGTTGCAAAGAGACGCCCACTGCAAACGCCAAGCGTGTCTTCACTCCGGGGAAAACAAGGTAACCTGTTCGGGACCAAGCAAAAAGGTCAAGTGCACCGCCCAACGTATCCGCGAACATACCCGGAGCAACAGCGTTGAGGATCCATATCCCGGCTCCAAGCAGGAGACCAGGCCAACTCCCATAGGCTGCAGCTCCCACGGTGGCCAACCCCAGAAGTACTGAACCACCAGCCAGAGAACGCGAAACTAAACAGGCCACTGGCGGCAATAGCTCTTCCGCTGCTAACCTTCCCAATAACGCAGCTGAGATCGTAGATGAGGCGCATGTCAGAAAAGCGACCGGTGTAAATGCAATCACCCACTTTGTGGCTGCAATCAGGACCGGCCTAATAGGCCAAGACGCAAGGATCGAGGCGTGGAGCCCTTCTTTGTCCATCCACACAGTGCCTCCTGCCATCAACGCAACCAGCGGTAACCACTGTTCGTGAAACGCACAGAACCCCCGGATCAAGAGCCTTTCCGGTAACCGACCCGTTTCATACAAGATAAGTAATACTAAGGGTATGGAGAAGATACCCAGAATGGTCCAGACAAGACCTGGATTCCTGAGAAGGGGCAGTTGTCGACGAATAAACCGATACAAGCGGCCCAGCGAGCCGATTGCATCACTTAGTAGATGATTGCCAGGTTGAGTTGATGAGGCAATGATGACCGTAACCGCAACGATGACCGCCCCGGCGATGAAACTACTGAGAGTGGCAGCCGGAACATATTGGCCTCCTCTCGACAAAGCGAACAAATCGAAGGCACCGCCAGACTCCGCCTTCAACCACGGTACCCCACGGATCACGTTGAGAAGCCACACAACCGCTCCTGCTGTAACTCCGACCCAGGCAAAGCCGGAAATGCCACCAGCGGTTCCCAGAGCGGCAAACACAATGGCAACTGACATTGCCCTCGACGATAGGAGGCCGGGCGCAAAGGGCCATGTGGCGGTAGTGCCCCAACAAATCTCAATAGCCCATCTGTAAAGCCGCGGCAGTTCCCATTCTGCAAGGAGAACAAGTCCCAGAAACGGAATCAACACGGCTGCGAGTTTACACGCTAATACAAATGCAATATTCTGAGACGAGCTCAACAACAGAGGCCGATGCAAGTAATCTGCATCTTTCCAGATCAACCCACTGGCCACTAGAGCCCATAATGGCAGGATCATCTCGACGTATTGGATCATCAAACTGAGCAAGTTCCCGAGTCCGGCCCAGGCATGCAGGAATGCTTCGATAATTGGCCAGGCGATAAGGACCAGCGTAAAGCCCATCAGTACCCAGTCGCGGAGAAAAAGCGTTTGCATGATCGTCAGGCGGACAAACCTGTGAAGACCGCTTCCGCCACAGGCTTGATCTCGTCGTCCATAGCCACGCACTACTTGACACCTCTCTGCAAGAACTGGAAATCCTCGGCCAAGAGAGGTCTCTGGCGAGCAGCAGCAAATAACCTCCGGAGCACTTGTTTCTGCTCTTGGACGGGGGTTTTGCGTGTCCACTCCCGGAAACGTTGCTCAAGCTCATTCAGCGGAGCTTCATCGTCGTAACCTTCTGAAGGATCGACTGCTTCCTCAACACCTGACTGGCGAGCTATCTGGGATATCACGTAATCTACGACATGCGAAGAAAACAGGTATTGATACGCTGCATCGGCGTTACCGGCGTTCTGGTCTCGTCTCAACCCGAAGCGATGGATGTTCCAGATCCACCGAACCATGGCACGGTACAACACGGTCCAATCTGACCCGCCGTAATAGATAGGACCGAACAGACCGGCATCAATAAACTGTGGATCGGCAAAGGAATATGGCACCACTATCGCAGAATCCAGGCCTATCCATTCTGTGGCGGTTTTGACCAGTTCGCGAAAGCTTTTCGAACAGCTCTCCCACGTATCCAGACACTGAACCGGGACCAGGTATTCGATACCTTCTTGCCTATAGGCAGCCCAGTTTCCACCGAGGAGACTTACTTGCTGCCGCCTTCCGTTCAGCATCCAGACTGCTTCGCCCCTGGCGTTTGTGCCGGTCGAACCCACTGACTCGTTTCGAGGCACAAACCCGGCCACGGCAGATATCCCCTGCGGCGGTATCAGGGTCACGTCAAACAACGGCTCGGCGTCCCCGAAAGGTCGGGCTCTGTCCTCCAGATGACGATACACTAGGGAGGTCAGAGGGATCTCCCATGTAAGTTCATGTCGACCGGGGACCGGATACCATCCCCAGGTGGCCGGGACTACCAGCATCCCGCGACGCGCGATGGCTACAGGTCTTTCGTATGGATCCAATCGCCAGTCCTCAACTTTGCCTGAATAAGTGATGGTGACGGTGATAACCTCTCCTATTGTAAACGCCCTATCGCTGACGATAACGAGGATGTCACCTTCCCTACGGAGGTTATCTGCGGGAATTGGATGGCCATTCAACTCTACCCCATCCACCTTAAATACCCTTCTCAACGTGAAATCCAGCTCGCTCACGCTGGCTTCGGACTTCAGGGTCACAGTAGCCGAAATACGTGCGTTGGGAGGCGAGGAAAAATCCGCCACTATTTTGTAGCCAAGGGGTAGCGCCCGGCCCGCATCTTCAAAACTAGATGCGTTGCCGGTATCCACGTGGCCGTCCTCTCCAACCACCAACTTGGGTTTAACAGGTTGGCCGAATGCTGCCAGGGCGTTTTGCTGAGCTTCCACTATCCTGTTCTCATGTCTTATGAATGGGATCGCTGAACCGATGGCAAGCAAGACTATTGCCCCAAACGCGAGAATAGGCAATTTACCTCGCGCATCGCGTCTGTAACAACCCAAGACAGACAGTGCAGCTATGGCGCATAAACTTCCAGCGAGCCAGAAGAGGCGGTGGGTCAGAAACAGCTCTTCGTGTGGTACAAGACCAAACGCTTCGCTGTAGGGCACCCAGTAATTCGAAGCTATAAGATCCGGGCTGACCAGCAGCGGATAAGGCCACTGCATGGTCCCCATTATAATCCCGGGACCAACAAGAACTGCCAAGCGGTAGAGGATTACCAACACAATGGCACTGATTCCAGAAAAGATATAACCTGCTATCTCCCCTATTGCCTGGGACCCCAGCAAAGACGCCATAAGATCCACGGAAATTGTGCCAGCGTCCTTCACGGCGTAGGCTACCCACGAACCGTTTGACCCGACCGCGGTGGCATATGATATGGCAGTATGGATCGCGCTGGGAATTGCCAGACTGAGAAAAACCGCGGCGGTGACGCTCGCCAGGGTAATGGACCTGGCCAGTGACCATTGCCACGCTTGAACCGGCCATCCCAACATGATCTCTTCAGTCTGCGTTCGTCGGTCTCGCTGGGTCTCCCAGGCTGAGTACGCACCCAACAAGACTCCTAGCAACGGGACAACCTGAACCAGGTCACCGTGTCTCGAGAGAGACGGAGACTGAAACCCTAATTCACCGTAATCTCCTGTACTCAAAGCTGGAGCAAGCAAGTACAGAATTATTGACGCAGCAATGATGGAAAATGGCAAGAAGGAACGCCAGGTCCGTTTCGCTTCGTAGGCTACAATGGTTCGAAATCCTGGAGAGTTTCGTAAAGTCATCGTCTCTCACTCCCTCCTTCGCGTTCACTTGATTGGATTCCGCTATTACCCAGCAGAACCAGATAACCTTCCTCCGCCGTCGGAGAAACGGAAACGGCGTCAAGAGTCGGTTTTGTCCTCGATATGACACGTGCTACAATGTCACCATCTTGAAACCGCTCCGAAACCACGTACGCTCCGGTCAAAGGAGGGGTGCTTGGGGTACGCCGAAAAACCCATACCTGCCCTCCGGCACATTCGGCCAATTCCTTTAGGGTGCCGAAGAAACGGATTTTGCCCTGGTGCATTACCGCAACACGATCGGCTGTCTGCTCGAGGTCTGCAACTACATGGGTTGAAAACAGAGTAATCCTGTCAGTCCGTCGTTGCGTTAGGAGGTACCTGAAGCGAGAACGCTGTTCAGGGTCAAGCCCTGAAGTAGGCTCATCCACTATCAGAAGCCGCGGATCACCCAGAAGAGCTTGAGCGATTCCAAGACGCTGCTTCATGCCTCCAGAATAAGTTCGGATTGCCCGGTCGCCCACGTTCAGGAGGCCCACCTCGTCCAGGAGCATATCCACCTGGCTTTCGGGTGCGCCTTTCATCGCGGCTGCGTACAGAAGGTACTCACGTCCGGTCAAGTTCTCTGGGAAGCCAAAGACCTGCGGGAGGTAACCCAGATTTTGCCGAACATACTGCCCGTCACACGGAAGTTCCCAACCATTCACGTAGACCTTCCCGTGTCTATGGCGTAAAAGAGTAGCAAGGATCTTCATAAGGGTGGATTTCCCCGCACCGTTAGGGCCCAAAAGCCCGGTGACGCCTTCATTAAGCGTCAGGTTTACCCCGTCCAGCGCAGTGCGTTTGCCGTAACGGAACACCAGATCTTCAATGCGGATTTCCACACTCATCACCCCTCAGTTTGCCACGACTGTAAACCCGTTGGCCCAACTACGTACGCTGCTTACCGCATACTCCGTGAAATAAGACGGGTCGTCCGTAAACCGGTTCACGGACGAAGTTGAGAGGAATGGCTTTGCGTCAATTCGATCTTGATGTTACCGAGGAGCAGAGGAACACAGTATCGCAGACGGGCTTCCCTGTTCCAGGTATATAACCGTGTCGGCAACATCGTCGAGGCGGTCATCGTGACAAGAGGCAATGGCGTACCGTCCGCCCATCCGCCATTCTCCATGACGGGACTTCCACGAGTACTCCATAAGTTCTGCTTTTAAGATAGAAAGCCCAGATATGTCTAAGTCCTTGCAAGGTTCGTCGAGAATCCACAAGTCGGGTTCCACAAGCTGACTCTGAGCCAAAAGCCAACGACGCATTTCGCCGGCAGAAAGCCTGTCAAGTTTTTCGTGTTTGAAAGCATCGAGCTGCCATCGCTGCACAAGCCTTGAAATCTGTACAGTACCTGGCGGTAGAGCGCGGGTACCTGCAAGATAGTGGAGGGAGTCTTCAACAGTCAGTGAGATTCCCGCAACACCTTTTTCGGGCACATAGCCGATACGGGCTCGGAGCGACCGTCTATCCCAGGACCAGGCGTCATCCCAAGGATACCCGACCTTCCCGGAATCCGGGATTATCAGGGTGGCCAGGACGCGCAGCAACGTTGATTTGCCCGCACCGCTCCTGCCTTTTACAAGAGTCACGCCTGGCGGAATCTTCAGGTTAACACCCCGAAGAGCCTGGATTGCCGGGCGGCCAGGATAAGTGACATTGACATCCTCCAGGATAATCACGGCCTGCCGCCGATCCCCTTCATCAATCCGCCTCCTGTTCGGCTCCTATATGGCTGACGACCTGCAATCCAGGCCAGTAGCCCAAGGGAAATGCCAATAGCCACATATTGAGACGCAGCTTCCCCGGGGGTCTTCGGGACAATGAGCAGGCGCGGAATTCCCCGGCCGGACGCTGCTGCAAACTGCGCAAGCCACAATACAGAAGTCGATGTCATAGCCCCTATCCATCCAAAACGGAGTGCCCAAAAGAGCGCCCAGCTGACCGTCAAAAACAGCGGTGCGGTCCTGGCAACCAATAGCAACAACACAGACCGCCCCGTAACTGGATAACCCGACACTACGTCGACAATGCTAAGGCCAACTGTTCCCAAAAGCGGTACCAGACTTGTCACCAGAGTGCGCACAAGAAGTCGAACCGACCTGGGCCACACAGACATTTCCTCGAGATCGGCCCAAGAGCTGCCATTTGAAGACGCCAATGAGAACATAACTGCCATAAGCCCCAGCAAAGGGGCAAGCAAAGTAGATGCATCAAGGGATGCAGTCATCACATAAGACCATATGTTCAGGCCAAAAGGCCAAGATGCGTCGGGTCTAGAAAACCCCGTAACATAGCGGTTAACCAACAGGCCGGCTATAAGAACAAGCGACTCAACAAGCACGAATGTCAAGGGCATGAAACGCGCCTCAGCCCAGACAACACGCAAGAGTGAGCCGGTCTCGATAGAAGGTCTGATACTGTCTCTGTAGCCAGTCTCAACGACAGTCTCTTGCAAACCCTCTCCGGCAGTCTGTTGTGGTATGTCTATAGATGTCATCTCCATAACGTGAGCAGATGACGCACGCACAACCTCATGAGTACGCCTGTCCGCCTTAGTCTGTGCCTCTTCCAGAGCGCAGATTAAGGAGGACACCAGGTTCGTCGGAACCGGACATGCTGTCTCGACCTCGGAGAGCAGGTCAACCACAGCCTCGACCCGATTTTCGGAAGGCACCTTCTCACCATCCAGCCTGGCTCCCTGGCAAATTTCTTCGTATATGGAACGGTGACTTCGGAGTCCCAGGCCATCATCGCCAGCCATTAGACACTCACTCCCTCTCCCTATTGTCGATCCACAACATCAGTTCCTGTTCGAGCCTTCTGTAGGCCCGATATAAACGAGACTTCACAGTACCCTCAGGTATACCAAGGATTTCCGCGATTTTGCGGACTGGAAGATTCTCGTAGTACCGGAGATTAACGACTTCGCGAAGGTCAGCGGGCAGAGCAGTCAGGGCCCTTTGCACTGCTCTTTGGCGAGACTGCGCGATTACCAGTTCCTCAGGACTATGTACATCGGCACCGGATTGAACGGTGAGTCCTGACACGGCAACCCTGTTATGATAAGCACTGCGATACTCGTCCCGTATCAGATTTGTGGCGATCCGGTAAAGCCACGCTTCAAGGTCGCCGGGTCGGGTACCCTTCATGATAGCATTTACGGCGCGCAGGAGAGTCTCCTGGGTTAGGTCTTGACAGACATGGGCGTCATCGAGATATCTCGCTATGTAACGGAACAGCCTCGGTCCCCAATCTCTTGCCAGCCGCGTAAGGGCAGATTTGTCTCCTGCGACGAGGCGTGAGACGAAGTCGGCGCTTCCAGTGTCGATACCTGGATTCTCGTTCCGTAAGAGTTGCTCTTGTTTGGAACAACCATCGAGACTCTGCTTCAACGGGATCGTCGTATTTCTGCTCCACATGATGAAACCTCCAGACAACAGAAAACCCCGCCGAGAAAACATATCCTCGTCTCACCTAACCTAGACGGACCAACCCGTTTCCGGTTCACAGCCTTCTTTGGATTACCCCAACCCACACCTTGCGCTCTCTGGGGCCGTCAAACTCGCACAGGAAGATCCCCTGCCATCTACCCAGGCACATCTTGCCGTCCGAGATCAGGAAGGTGTGCGAGGTCCCGACAAGTGATGCTTTGATGTGTGCTGGGGAGTTACCCTCAGCATGGAGGTAGCTCCCCGACAAAGGTACCAACCTGTCTAGCGCCAGCCGCACATCGATTGCCACATCTGGGTCGAAGTGCTCGTTGACAAGAAGCCCGCAAGTGGTATGGGGAACAAACACGCAGCAAATTCCCTCCGAAACTCTCTCTGCGGCGACACATTCCTGCACTCTGGATGTAATATCAATGAATTCCTCCTTCTGAGACGTCTTTACGGTAAATTCCCTCACAGTGTCACCTCCCATGCAGCAGGAAGCCGATATCCGCGTGTGATAACGGCTTTCCCCGTTTCGCACCCTCCAATAGCTTTGCATTCAGCAAGGAGTTCGTGTCCTGCAGCCCGGTGTATCGCACCATCCACCCCTCCTCCACCCAGGAGGGTCCGGTTCGCTGCGTTGACGATGGCATCAACATGCTGCTTTGTTATATCGCCCAGCACCACCGTAATCCGCTGTTCCTCCATGTACAGTCACCTCCGCTTTCAAAATCCCGTCAGCGGGCCCGCCCCATTACTCATGAGGGATCTTGGAACAGGCCGCGCACTAACGTCATCACGCCATACTATCTTGACGGCCTCTTCACAATATTTTCAAGGTATCTTGAAAATATCTTGACACTTGGTACGCATACTTACGGGTAGGAAAGCCTGGTTCCGCAAGTCTGCGCGGGTCGATTGCTCGCGCGGGAAATGAAATCGAGGAGGAGGATATTATGAAAAGGGCAGCTATAGTGGGATTAGCGGCACTGTTTGCGTTGGGGCTTGCAGGAACTGTCTTGGCCAGAGGTTTTGGAGGGGCTGCTTTGTGCGGCGGCTTCTTTGGCAGGGGAGATCCTGCTAAGTTAGCTGATGTCATCGCGGGCTTAGGGTTGAGCGATGATCAGGTAGCAAAGATACAATCCATCCAGCAAGATGCATATGCAAAACTCCAGAGTATACGGGAAACCATGTGGAAAAAGCAGCAAGAGCTCAGGACCTTGCTATGGCAGAAAAACCCCGACAAAAACGCCATTTCTGCCAAATCAGAGGAGCTGCGTCAGCTTCGCCAGCAGATGCACGACATAATGCAGGAACTCCGGGACCAGATGCAGAGCGTTCTGACACAAGAGCAGCTGAATAAGTTGCAGCAAAGTCGGCCTTTCGGGAAAGGCCGGTGCGGAGGAAACGGTCCTGCCCGTCAACCAGGAAAAGCCCCAAGCTCCACCTTGTAAGCAGCAATAGCTTACGTTCTAGAACTAGCGATGTACGGCGGTGAGGCCCTATGTGCCTCACCGCCACATTTTGTGCCCAGATATGGCATCTTTCAGTATTGAACCCAGGCTTAATCGCTTTTCCGTTGGCCGCATCCCTTTACCAAGAGGGCACTTCCACTATGACTATGACTGCCTTCATCACCCATGTTGACCAAGGTTGGAGTGGTCACGTCCAGGAGGAACGATGCCTGAAACATCGAATTGCTCATTTGTGGGGGTGTCACATCATTGGAATTTGTCAACGGATGGAAACACAGTACCCGAAGTCAAGCGCATAAGCTTCACTCTATCTGCAGCTACATGGCAATGTTCCCGCCATCCATACCGCATTACTTCATTGAGAAATGCACCCAACCGGGAGACATGGTGCTCGATCCGTTCTGTGGAAGGGGAACAACCCCACTCGAGGCGTGTTTGAGCGGTCGAATTGGCGTTGGCAACGATTTGAATCCCGTGGCTTATTACTTGACCAAGGCCAAAATCAGAGTTCCGGCGTACGATCGTGTTCTCTCGCGCCTGCAGCAGTTGGAAGAAGGGTATAAGCCGCTCTCCGAAGCAAAGTGCCTGTTAGACTCATACAGGGAGCTTTCTAAGGATGCCGCAGAAATTCAGCAGAGTAAGCCATCGGGAAATCCAGGACTTGATCGGGCAGCATGGGAGCATCTCACAGCACTCATTCGCGAATTGAGGGAACTGTACGTTCGCTGTGACCCCAACATGCCATACTTTACGAGCCAGGACTATGATTTTAGAGAAGAAAGCGCCAAAGATATCGGTTATAACGAGTCGTTCCACCACAAGATATGGCTTTTCTACCATCCGGAGACACTGAGACAGCTAGTGTACTTAAAACGTAGCCTAGGAAGCCAGCCAGAAGACGAATTCATCAAGGCCCTGGTCCTGGGAATTATGCACGGGCGAGGTAAACATTATCTATCCCTTCCGATGCCGAATACCTTCAGCATGACCCCAAGATATGTGTTGGCATACTCATATAAGAACATGCTCATCCTTCCTGAAAAGAACGTCTTCGACTGCCTGCGCCGGAAAATGGCCTTGATTGATCCCTTGCCTGCCACCTACGTTCAGGGCACTGCATTTTCCTGTGACATCAGGAATCTGCCCGATGCACTTGAACCCTTTCTCGAATCCGCTGGACAGAAACCGAAACTGCTCGTATCGTCACCACCGTATCTCGGTGTGGTCAAGTACGGACAGTACAACTGGATCAGGCTGTGGTTTCTGGAAGAACAGGACAGTCCTCCGAGCCAAGACGGCCATAGGGAAAAATCGCTAGAGGAAACCGTAGATGCTGTACTTGATGACGGGCATCATGATCTTGAAAGCTACCTTAGATTTATGCGTGAGTCGCTGGAAGCAGTATTGAAGGTGATGGCCCCAAAGTCGATAAGCGCGTGGGTAATTGGAGACGTAGGCGATCTTAACCTGGCCGAAGCAGTATGGGAGCAATCTGCAAGGCCGTTGGGCGGTTACCGGAAACTCGGCATCATTGCCGACGAGATCGACGAGGGCAAGAAAGTGACAAAAATCTGGGGCACAGAACGAGGGCGCGCGACAAAGATAGATAGGATCTTGATCCTGGAGAGATCTTGAATATGATGGATGGAAACACGGTTTTCTCTATTCTGGACAAAATATACAGGTTGGGAACTAAATCCAGTGACACCCGCACTCTCGATGGCATTGAACCACTCGATCCCAAGTACTCCCGTTTCTTCAAGGGAGGATGGGCAACCGAAGAAATCAAGACCCGCTTCCTATACCTGAACGCAGTCCTTGATCAAGGCAGTGATATGGTGGGGACAAGGGAGTTCCTACGTAGAGTAACAAATGAGCTATACTCCATGGGAATAGACTTCCTACACCACCCCGAGAAATTCCTATCTAATACTTACGTGGTGGAGCAAGTGGTTTTGAAGGTTCACGACATTGTAAAAGCCGAACGCGCCCGATGGGCACAGGAGTTTCTGGACAATCCAGATGCGTATAATCTACTTCTCGTTTTCGGAGAACGCGTGACACAGGTATTATCCCACATTGTAGTCTCTTGGGGCCTACCGCTGGCAATCATTCAAAAGGCGACTGCAAGATACGGTTCTCTTCTACAGATGCTCGATAGCTATGACACTGCAGAGCAAATGGTAGCAGCCATTAAGTCAGACCGGGATTTCGGCCTCGGAAAAGCCATAGGAGATAAGGCATGTCACCTTTTCTGCAAATGGGTTGTAGACGAGGAGAACTTACTGCCCCTCGTGCCCGGAAGAGCCGGATGGTCTAAGAATTCATATGAAGTCCCAGTGGACTCAAACGTAGGTCGGGTGCTGGTAATGAGTGGGATAGCCGCGTACTTTTGCGGCGACGACGAACTCCGCAGACAGCAAGTGCTTCAGCCCAAGCCTGACGGTCGAATCTATATCCGTGCTACAAACTTGCGGAGGTGCAAGGTCTGTAAGACAGCACCTCTCGACGAAGCAAATTCCCTGGCCTCAATTAGGCGCCTTTACGCCAGCCGCCTGCAAACCATCACTTTGCCAAAGTTCCTGAACGTGTGCGTAGAGACAATTGCCGCCGGTCTCGGTGAAGAACCACGGATCGCTCACCTGGATGACGGCCTTCTCAAGGTAGCGCTGACGTGGTGCCGCAACGGAGATTACCGGTGTAAAGAAGGCTGCGCACTTAAGGATGAGTGCTGGGCCTTTAACGAGGCTCCTGATGCCATGGCAAAATACCACACTTGAACTGAGCTTATGCTCTGTAATTGAAAAGCACCATGGAATAGGAACCGATCTGATGACGTCTCCGCGTCATCGACTGCAACCGGCCCTACTGTGCTGGGTCGTTCCCATTGGGATAACCAGGCGTAAATAGGCAAAATGGAAGGGATGGCTCTGAAATTACAGGTAGCCATCCCTTCTATTGTCGTCACCCTAATCCCAAACGTACGTGGGCGACCCGAGTTTCTATAAACCAGATTTGCCTGTTGAACTCACAAGTCGGCTTGGGTCTCTTACCGCCTAGCATCCGCGCTAGGATGGGATACGCCGATATCTCTCTACCTGGCGATTGGTCCACAATCCTCAGGATCCAGGAGGACATCAACCACAGCCGGCTTGTTGAGAGCAAGAGCTTTACGGACCGTCGGGGCTATCTCATCAGGTTCGCTCACCCGGAAGCCTTCGAGCCCGAAAGCTTTTGCCACAGCCGCATAGTCGGGGCCGCTGATGTCGGTACCCGGGAATACACCCTTCTCGGCAGCCCTGCCCTTGAACCGCAACAGCCCTGCTTTGACGGCGGCGTACATGCGGTTGTTGGCGACAACATACACCACAGGTATCTCATACTTTGCTGCCGTCCAGAGCGCCTGGATGCCCATCTGCATGACCCCGTCTCCTACAAACCCGATAACTTTCCTAGAGGGGTCTCCAAGTTTCACCCCCAAGGCGGCTCCAGGTCCCCAACCTATACATCCACCCGAGGAAGAGGAGAAGTAGGACTTCGGGTTAGTCCTAGGCAAGTGGTTGACCAGAGGCTCGTTCGAGGTTATACCATCGCTGACCACCGTCGTATCATCGTCCATCACCTCGGCCAGGGCAGTCGCCAATCGCTGTGTCTTTATGGGACGGACGTCTTTTACGGCAGCGGCTTCCTCCTG
The DNA here is from genome assembly GCA_018208355.1 of Candidatus Fermentithermobacillus carboniphilus. GTDB lineage: Bacteria > Bacillota > Sulfobacillia > Fermentithermobacillales > Fermentithermobacillaceae > Fermentithermobacillus > Fermentithermobacillus carboniphilus. The sequence continues at coordinate 828,339 of CP062796.1, forward strand.
TAGCCTCTGCTTGAAAGCTGCGTTGATCTTCTCGGCGCGCTCAGTTTGCTTTTGCTTCCACGCGGGATCAACGCCGCTTTGTTTTACAGCCGCAATCAAGTCCTTCAACGCGGACCGGGCATCTGCCACAAGCCCAACTTCTACAGGATAAATCTTGGCCACCTCAAAAGCATCGGCACACACGTGGATCAGTTTGGCCGTGGGCGGTATTTGAGGGAACGCCGGGGGAACAAACTCTGTAAAGAGTCTCATCCCAATAGCCAGTATGACATCGGCATTCTTGACGAAGTCTGCGTTCGGGTTGAAGGGACCGACATAATGCGGATGGTTCGTCGGGAATGCACAGAAGTCCACCGCAAGACGGTTCTCCACGGCAACCGGGACGCCGAGCAAATCAGCGAATGCAAGCATATCATCCCATGCTGCGTCTTTTGCCACATCACTACCCGCGATAATGAGAGGCCGTTCCGCACTCAGGAGGACCTTAGCGGCCTTCTCAACCTCTTTCGGGCAGGCTCTCAAGCTGGGGGATAGACGGTAGCCCTTGGCCTCGAAGATCTCAATCTCCGCCTTGTTGGACATCAAATCTTCCGGCAGAGCTACGAATACCGGCCCCGTAGGAGCACTTGTGGCAATTTTCAGAGCACGTGTTACGTTTTCGGAGATAGCATCGGTGCGAAGCACCAGCCAATCCCATTTTGTGTACTGTTTTACCGATTCCTGGATGTCATGGGAGGTGGTAAAAGCGGTCCGGCCCTGAATTCTCGTGTCCTTGATGCAGGCGCAAACCAGGAGCGGGATCCCGTTCACTTTTGCGTTGTGTATTTGACCTAAACCATTGGCGAGGCCGACGTTAGTGTGCAGGCTGACAACACCGGGCTTTCCGGTAATGCGCGCATAACCATCGGCCATCGACACGGCAACCCCTTCGTGGGTGGCCAACACGTACGATATCTCCTTATAGTCAACCAACGCATCCAGCAAACTGGCCTCAGTTGTGCCCGGGAGTCCGAAAATATACTGGACATCCCAGGATTTGAGCGTCTCCATGAACGCCTGTGCCCCTGTCAGTTCTCTCTTGGTACTCATGTCTGGCTCATCCTCCTATATTTTGAGATTTATTTAATTAGCCCCAGAAGGCGCCAGTAAGGAACGCATAACAGCGTTCCCACCAGTGTCACGAGCATGAACACATTGTTGAGTTTCCTCGCTTGCTCGTGACTGAAGCCTTTTTCTTGAGTTGCCGAATAAAGGGCAAGATACATGGGATTGACATAAGGAAGGATCCATAGAGCTCCGGCTCCCACCGCAATGAGCACTATCAGGAAGGGGTTTATCCCTGCCGTTTGCGCAACCGGTCCCAAGATGAGAACCATGAGAACGCCGGTAGTGATCAAGTTTGCAAATACCAGTCGACCAACAAAAGTCAATATCACCGCAAGACCGAGGAACAGGTACGGATTGCCGGAGATATTCTTTAAGGCAGGACCGGCTACCCCTTTGACCCAGCCGTCCACCTTAAAGTACTGCATAACCGATCCTATCGAGCTGATTATGCCGACATAAACCCAAAGCGCCCAGTCTACGCCATTCCTGAAACTCATGCGGTCTACCACATTCAACGCGAACAAGACAGCCGCCCCACTTAAGGCGACCCAGGCAGTATCGATATTTATGGATATTACCGGTCATCCACAACAGCAATGCGAGGGCCAGCACCACTGCAGTGCGTTTTTCCTGGACCGACATAGGACCCATTTTGCTCAATTCCGTCTGCACCTTTTCCGCCGAAACTCTGGACGATTCAGGTTTATACATCGTTATCAAGGACAGGTACAGTACGACAGTAACCAAAACAGCAAGCGGAAGTGCAGCCAGCAACCAACCAGACCAGGAGATTTCGTTCTTGATGGCTTGAGGGAGGGCCGCAAAAATTGCCAGGTTAGGAGCTCCGCCGGTCATAAACGCAAGAGTAGCCACGGGAACACAGCCTGCCCATACAGCAAGCGTGAGACCGTTCATCCCCGGGCTTCTCGGGCCATATCCCGATTGGTCAGCCATCTCCATGGCAACAGGACCCAACATGGTCACTTTTGCAATGCCGTTAGGCACTACGGGGCCCAACACTATTCCAGCCAGGAGCGTTCCGAGAACCTGGCCGCGGTAGGTGGGAGGCAGAATCTTCAGAAGCCACAAAGATATCCTCCTGACCAAACCGGTCTTGATGAGTGCAGTCGCAAACACGAGGGCTGACATGAGGAGCCACTGGGTTGAGCCGGAAAACGCTCCAAGGGCAATGTTGGCGGGAACCTTCAACCCTATCATCCAAATCAACACCATAATGATAGCCGTGACATAGTCCGGAAACACCCCGGTGGCCCAGTACACTACGGCCCATGCCAAGAGCCCTAGGTTCCACATGGCCCCCTTAGTCAGCCCCTCCGGCGGGTTCGCAAATCCAATCCCGAGAGCCAAAACTATCCCGACCACTGCCCAAATTATTTTCTTCGTATTTGCGGATTTCGGAGCTGCTGTTTGACTGCCCATCAACGTCTCTCTCCTTCGTCCTTTCAGAGTCTATTATTACGGAATGCTTGTCACAACCGGGAAAAAAGCTTATTTAACTCCTCGCGGGGCACATCGAAAACCAGATTGTAAGGTTGGAGGCGCTCTCTGTACAGGAACTCCGGTAGCCGATCGTGAGCGGAGACAATCCCGGCCCTAGCGTTGAAGTCTCTTTCCATTAGTAGACACTCTCGACCGAGTTTTTCGAAGTCCTCCGGGCCGAACTTGCTTCCTGTGGCGCTGTTGACCAGTTCCATGATCTTGTCAGTATGTTCGGCCGTCGCACTGAAAAGGAAGCTGCATAAGTCTAATACGTCGTAGGCCGCCCGCTTCACCTGAGAAATCCGAGAGACGTCTACCTGGCCTTCCGGCGAATGGTGGTCCACCTTAAAAGCCACGGTATGCCCTGCGGTGTGGTCTGCTCCCATGGGACTGGTAGCATAGGTGACCCCCATCCCCTTCACTGCTCGGGGATCGTAAGCGGCAAGAGCCTGCCCTTTGACAGTGGGTACACGGTGCCATCCCAGGACCTTTCCGGTAATCTCAGCGCCTGCCCCCAGAACTCTCCCCAGGATGTCTCCAGCGCGTATGTGCTCGAGGGCTTCCTCAACCGCTGTTACATCGCCAAACTTCCATAGACCCGCATCCATGGCGACGGCGATGGCAGCTCCTGTCTCGATGGTATCAACGCCCAAGTCATTGCAGGCGCGATTGAATCGGGCGATTGCATCCACATCCCCAATCCCGAGGTTGGATCCCATCATCACCAACGTCTCATACTCAAGCGCCCGAACTATCTCTTTGCCATCGGGATCCGGAAAGATGTTCGAGCACCTTACAAGACATCCTGCCATACAGGGATGCCCGGTGGTCCCAGCCCCTCCTCGCTGAGTTATCACTTGGTGTAGGGTGGTCCCACGGATGTTATCTGCTTTCTCAAACTGCCCATGAGAGAAGTTCCGGGTTGGAAGCCCTCCCAGGTGGTACATGGTGTTGACCATAGACGCTGTGCCCTGTGTCGAGAAGACTTTCGAGGTCATGGGGTTTTCCAGTATATACTTATTGAGTTCTGAGCGGGCCTTGACGAAAGCTTCCTCGTCAGCGAGAGGTACTTTCTTGTTGACGGGTCTCAACACTATGGCTTTAAGTCCTTTGGAAGCCATAACCGCACCGAGTCCACCCCGTCCGGCTGCCCTGCCTGGTACTCCTTCCCTGTCGGTGCACATCACTGCCGAGACATTCATCTTGAAGTCTGCCGCAGGACCGTTTAGCACCAGGGCACTATCCCCGAAGCGCTGCCGCAATAGGTCTGCAGTTTGGTAAATCCCAACACCTTTCAGCTCCGGGGCCTCTTCAATCCTGGCATTCTCTTCATCCACCACTAATACTCCGGCAAAACCAAAGGGGGCTTGCCCCTTCACCACTATGGCCTTAATCGCGAGTCGCGCCAAGAACTCACCGACGTTGCCCCCGGCGTTAGCCTCCTTGATGCCTCCAGTCAAAGGGCTCTTGCCGCCAACAGAGACCCTGCCAGAGGAACTAAAGCCCGTGCCCGCAAGAGGCCCACGCGTTACTATGAAGATGTTATTCGGACCAAGGGGCTCTGCGGTCGGATCCATCTCCTCTGTCAAAATCTTGGCTATTAGACCTCTTCCCCACCACTTTTGATAGCTTTCCGGTTCCTCTTCAAAAGCGATGGAACGCTCGCCCATGTCCACACGAAGGATTTTCACTTTGCCCACCTCCTGACTTATCCCAGCATAGCAGCCGAGCACAATCTACATGCACGCAGGGGCATACGTAACTCCTGAAACGCTCTTCCGCTCATCCGCCGGTCAGAGCTGCGATGACCTCGATTACATCATCGTACTTCAATACATCTTCTGCCTTTAATGGTTTTCCTGAACGCAAAATTGACGCGTAACCGGGAAAGTCGTACTCGGAACCCCCGGGGAAAAAGTGTTGCGATAATGCAGGATACTCCTGAACCAAGCGCTTAAAAACCTCCAGGACTGTGGCTCTATCCGATACCTCTAGGAACACCTCCTTTCTCCCAGCAATAGTAGAATAGGGAGGGTAAAGGACGATCCTCACTCCGGCATCAGATCCCTTCACAATACCCAAAGTAGGATGCTACTGGGGTCGAAACATACGCCTTTGTCCTATTCGCCCAGGCATGCAGCAATCCTATTTTGGGGAATTATGAACAAGTTAAATAATTAATTGAAAGATCGTGAAAGCTGGGATTATCGCTTTAACGAGACATAAGGATCCGGGAGCCCCCGAATCCGGCTCCCGAAGCCTGGGAGGCACCGGGTGGGTGCCCCCCAGGCAAGGTTCCAGAATCTAGAACCGATCAACCAAACGAACATCGGATTCGACATAGACATCTACCAGGGTAGGTTTGTTGAGGGATACGGCCTTTCTGAGGGTAGGCAGAATCTCCTCCGGCTCGGTTACCTTGAAAGAAGTTAGCCCGAAACCTTCAGCTATCTTCGCGTAGTCCGGTCCAGATATATCTGTTCCGGGGAACGTATCGGTTTCAACTGCTCGGCCCTTAACACGCAGGATACCCTCTTTTACAGCGGCATATATGTCGTTGTGGGCTACGACGTAAGTCACCGCCAGGTTCATCTTGGCGGCCGTAGCCAGAGCCTGGATTCCGAATTGCAGACAACCGTCGCCGAGCAGCGCGACAACTTTCCGTTCGGGCCACGCTATCTTGACTCCCAAGGCTGCTCCCGTCCCCCACCCAAGGCATCCGCCGGAGGTTGCAAACCATGCTTTCGGGTTCGTTCGCGGCAAGTAGTTCACCAGAATGCTCCCCGTAGTCACTCCCTCGTTTACCACGGTTGTCTCGTCATCCATTATGTCGCATATCCCGAAAACCAAAAGTTCCCGTTGGATGGGCTTGCCGCCCCTGACAGATTTCCGGCCATTGTCCCATTTGGCCTTCAGGGAAGCATTGAGTTCTGAAGCACGGCTAAGCTGCTTCTGTCTCCAGGCCTCGTCTACACCTATTGCTTTCACTGCCTGCACTAGATCCCTAAGTCCCGACTTGCAGTCACAGACCAACCCTACGCTCACGGGATAGAGCTTGGCAACCTCAAACGGATCAGAATGCATATGAATGAGTTTGGCAGTTTCAGGAATGACAGGCCCCGTAGGAACCGAGAATTCGGTGAAGAGCCTCATTCCAACGACTAGTATTACGTCAGCCTTTTTGATGACATCTGCGAAGGCATTGAAGGGGCCAACGTACTGGGGGTGGTTCGTGGGGAAGCTTGCGAAATCGACTCGGCTGTCCTCAGCGACCGGGACGCCGGTCAGTTCGGCAAGTTCAATAATCTCATTCCAACCACCCTCCTTGGTCACATTGCTACCCGTTACTATCACCGGGCGTTCTGCCTCTAGGAGCATCCTGGCGGCCTTCTCAATCTCTTTCGGGCACGCGCGTACCGCCGAAGGCAGCCTGAAGCCATCTGCCTCCGCAATTTCGATCTCAGCTTTACCAGATTGCATATCTTCGGGTATTGCCAAGAAGGTTGGCCCCGTGGGATAAGTCGTGGCAATTTTCAACGCTCGGGAGAGATTTTCCGACATAGCATCGGGTCTCAGAACAGTCCAATCCCATTTCGTATACTGCTTCACAGATTCCTGTATGTCGTGAGAAGTCGTGAAAGCGGTGCGGCCCTGGATCTTGGTATGCTTGATTCCCGCTGTGATGACGAGGGGAATGTCGTTGACCTTAGCGTTGTGAATCTGCCCGATACCGTTAGCCAAACCCACGTTGGTATGAAGACTTACGACACCAGGTTTACCAGAGGCTCTTGAGTACCCGTCCGCCATAGATACCGCCACCGATTCATGGGTGGTCAGTATATACTTTATGTCCTTGTAATCGACCCATGTATCGAGGAGCTTAGCCTCGGTTGTACCGGGAACCCCAAACACGTACTCCGTGCCCCAAGACCTCAGCGTCTCCAAAAACGCCTGTGCTCCCGTCATTTCTCGTTTGGCCATTCTATTCAACCCCTTTCTAGTTTTTATTTGATGTAACCAAGAAACTTCCAATAAGGCACACTCAACACCGCGCCGATTAGTCCAGCAATCATATAGACGTGGTCCAGTTTGCGGGCTTGTTCATGAGTGAAGCCGTTCCCCTGGGTAGACGAGTACAGCGACAAGTACATCACGTTTAGGTACGGTAAGGTCCAGATGTTGCTCAATCCGCACGTGAGCAGCGCGAACAAGAACGGGCTGATGCCGGCGTTCTGAGCAACTGGCCCGAGTATGAGGATGAGAAGGATACCCACTGTGATCATGCTCACAAAGATGAACCTGCCGATAAACATGAGGATGACTGCTAGCGCGATAAATGCCAGCGGGTTGGCGGCAATGCCGCTCAAAGAAGGCCCGATGGATTTCAGAACCCAGGAATCAAGCTTGAAGTACGTCATTACCGAGCCGATCGCTTGAATTACCGCGATATAGACGAGAAGCACCCAGTTGACTCCATTTTGGAATCCTTCACGGTCAACGATGTTGAGCAGGAGAAGTACAGTAGCGCCACCCAATGCCACCCAAGCCGGGTCAATCTTGTGGATATTCCCGGTCATCCAGAGCAAAAGGGCCAGCAGCAACACGATTCCAGTATACTTCTCTTGCTTGGACATAGGTCCAAGCTTGTTTAGCTGAGCCCGTATCCCTTCTACAGAAACATTGACGGTGTCGGTACGATACATCTTCCTGATTGCGAAATAGAACACTAGGCCCATGAAGATCGTCAATGGTATCGCTGCAACCAACCAGTCAAGCCAGGATATCTGCTGCTTGACCGCTTCAGGGAGAGCGGCAAATATAGCAAGGTTTGGCGCTGACCCGGTCAAAAACGCCATGCAAGCCAAAACTCCTGCACCACCCCACACACCGAGCGTCAAACCGTTCATACCAGGACTCCTCGGGGCGTAGCCTGACTGCTCGCCAATGCCGATTGCGATGGGACCGAGGACGGTAAGCCTCGCAATTCCGTTCGGAATAACAGAACCTAAGGCCGTTCCCATGAGCATTAGGCCCAACACCTGAGAACCATATGTCGCCGGCAGGACTGTCAGCAACCAGAGCGCCAACCTTCGAACAAGGCCGGTATTCTTAAGGGCAGTCGCAAAAACGAGAGCGGACATGAGAAGCCAGTTTGTCGAACTGGCGAAGGCCCCTAAAGCAAGATTCGGAGGGATTTTTGTCCCGACTATCCACCCCATCGCAAGCAACAACGCCGTCACGTAGTCCGGTAGGACATTTCCTGACCAAAAGGCAACGGCGCAGGCTAGCATCCCAAGGCTCCACATGGCTCTTGCAGTCAGACCTTCCGGTGGCGGAGTAAACCCCAGCGCAAGAAGACAGATAAGACCGATACATGCCCAGACAATCTTAGACTTACTTCGCTTTTTCTCGGCGCTCAACCTTGTTCCCTCCCTTTTTGCCATCCGCAGAATTGGAGCCAAACATGCCGTCTAGTACTACTCCGTTATGTGTGTTGCCAGAAAAGAATCTCCGGGGAAAAATGTTTAGACATTCCGAAAGCAGACCGATACCATGGCAAGATGATATGCCTGTGTCCGTTCGTCTCACTAGCTATTCGATCAGGCAGATATTAATCCTATTTTGGCAAAATATGAACAAATTAAGTAATTAATCGAAAGATTGTGAAGAATAGAATTATCCATTCAGCAAAATGTGAGGATGCTGCACTTAAGACATGGGGTAATGTTATGAAATTAGTAAATCGATGGTCTGGGGAGAGGAGTTCAACGCCCCAGTAGATAATACTATACTAACATTGACTGAGAGGCTGACTAAGCAAAACCGGTCTGTGCCTGACTGGGGGGAGGTTGAATGTCATACTACCAGTCTGTCGGTGATGACTACGGTTTGCTTATTGCGGGTAGCATAGTCTTGTCTGAACCGAAGCCTCTTCAAACCGTCATGACTCAAGCGACAAAGTCGGTGATGGAGATTCTTAACTGTTCTGCTGGCAAATTATGGCTGTTTGCCGGACAGAATCTGCACCTGGTATCTTTAGTGAATATCAGTCCGCAAGTAGTAGATGGTTTTGTGCTCAAGCCAGGAGAAGGACTGACGGGGTTATGCTTCCAATATGGCTCTCCCGTTACTTCCGTGGACCTGTTATCTGATAAAAGGGTAGCCCGACCTGATATTGCGCGCCAAGAAAATATTAAGGGATTTGCCGCAGTCCCACTAAAACTATGTTCTCGGACAATCGGAGTACTCAGCGTCCTTGACCACCACCGGCGTGCCTTTACCCCAAAGGAAATAGAAACTCTCAGGTTTTATGCTACGAGAGTCGCATTGGCGCTACACCACTGCACTTTCTTCCCAGAGATGTCTTCTCAATGGCTCGGCCAGTTTCGACAAGATAATTCCCGTGACATAACACCTCCAACTCAACCTATTATGTCCGACAACCGCGATAAGCTATCTGATGAGGCGTTGCCAAAAGGCATCAACGCTGCAACCCTACAAGTGATTTACGGAGCGCTACGGAACGCTCGAAGGAAACTAACCTGTCAAGAGATCTCTCGTGAAACGAATCTTTCACTCATAACAGTCAGGAAGTACCTGTCTTATCTTGAGAGGGCATCATGTGTCAAGAAGGATGTCTCATATGGCAGCATAGGTCGCCCCAGGTACTATTACAGCTTATGAACTCTGGAGCTTCCAACAGCCATGGGAAAGGTAATCCCGTCGGCACGTACGAGCATCACTCTGACATACTCAAGGACAAGCCAAGGCAAACCATGAGTCGGACGCCTGAGTCCACGCCCTCATGTTACCATACCTACTTCTGTTCAAAGGCACGTTCTCTCACATCTTTCCTGAGCGAAGAATGGAGATCAAGAGCCAGACTCCCATGGCTGCAGCCCCGACATACCCAATCACTCCAATCATCGGCAGCCCCCACACAGCGGGACCAACCCGCGCATTGATCAGGATCGAAGAACCAATAAGAAGGGCAGAAAGAATCATACCAAAGACAAGCCTGTTGACCATCCGGTTCATGGCAGCAACGCTTCTATCAAGACCGCTATGCTCCAAAATAACCTTATTTCTCCCCGTGAGGATGCGGTCTATGACCTCTGGCAATCGAAGCAAGAGCTTTGCAGTTGCTCGAGAAGACCTTGCTAACGCCTCCAACTGCTCCCGAACCATGGCAGCAGCATCCTTATTTCCTATGAGAAAAGTCCTGGCATAAGGTACCGCCAATTCCATGACATTGACAGCAGGTGCCACTCGGGCCACCACCCCCTGCAGGGTAACAATGCCCCTAAGAAGCATCGTAAGGTCTTTCGGAATTGTCAGGTTGTTGGCCCTGCAAGCTTGGAACACCTGATTAGCCAGGACAGGAATATCTATTTCGGATACTGATACGTCGGCGTACTCATAGTAGATTCGTTCGATGTCCATCCTGAGGTTATCCCGGTTAACCTCCCCTCTGGGTACGCCTATTCGGACAGCTGCCCTTGTCATAGCAGAAATATCGCCTTCGACCAGACCAGAAAGAAAGAGCCTGAGATTCTGCCGCAGTTTATCGTCGAGCGTTCCCATCATTCCGAAATCTAAGTACACGATTTTCCTCTCACGGATGATTATGTTGCCCGGGTGAGGGTCGGCGTGGAAAAAGCCATCCTCGAATATCTGTTTGAGATAGTTAGTGGCCAACTTAACGCCGATGTCCTCAAGGTCGTAGTTTTCTGCCGTCAGAGCGTCTAGATCGGTTATTTTAATCCCGTCCACGTGCTCTATAACTAGAACGTCCTCTCTAGTAAACTCCGAAAACAGTCGTGGCACGGAGATGAACCTGACGTTTTCATTGTTCCTCCGGAACTTTTCAACATTGCTGGCCTCGTACCTGAAATCAAGTTCCTTTTCGGTAGTTTGATATATCTCGTCGATAACTTCCAGCGGTATAAGTACGCGGAAAGACCCTGCCACATTAGCCACTGTAGCCACTTTCTTGAGGATACGCAGGTCCTCGAGCATTGTCTCCCTGACTCCAGGACGACGGACTTTCACAACGACAGGCGTCCCATCTCTCAGTTTGGCGCTGTGCACCTGGGCTATGGATCCGGAAGCCAGCGGCGAAGGGTTAAACTCCGAAAACAGGTCTTCTAGCGTTCTACCGATGGATGATTCTACTGTGGAGCGGATAATCTCGAATTTCTCGGGCCTCACCCTATCCTGGAGCTTTTGGAGCTCGCTTAAGTATTCACTGGGAAGTATATCAGGCCGGCCGGACAACATCTGACCGACCTTTACAAACGTAGGTCCCAGTTCCTCAAAAGCCAGCCTTAGATGGACAGGATCCGCAAACCCACTGGCTAGACCATGCCGAATCAATACCGATACTATCTTCCTGAAGCGGGCTGTCTCACTAGTCATAAGCGCTGGCGATCTTTTCAGGTTTTCTGTTCCACAAGCTGGGAGATTTTCTCGCCCAGAGCCTCGAGGTCTGCCTTGGTTGCAAGATTCATCTCTGCCAGGATCTCCTTGAGCTGCCGGGCCGTAAGGGGGGCATCGTCGTCCTTCCGCCTCTCATCAGCAGGAGTTTTCATTTTCTTCTTCAGTTCCTCATTAAGTTCCTTAGCTTCAGAAATCGTAAGCTCCCCCTTGCGGACCAACTCATCTAGAGTTTCCACTGCTTTTTCATATGTAACAGCAAGAGAACCGATGGTGGCCAGCAATATGTTCCTGACGTTCAGATCCATAAAAGGTCATCCCCCGTAATAGGAATTACTTCGTATTTCAACCTCTCATGCAAAGATCATATCCCTGCCGCAGGGGTTTGTCACATCACCTCGGCCAGATTTGATCCGAGCCCTCGCTATCTCCTCTCCTGCGGACCTCTGCAAAAGCCACAAATGCGCTTGCCCCGCCCAATTCTCGACCGTCCCGCTACTGGGCACCCTGTTCGTGCTTGTCCAAGGCTCTCGTCGCCTTCGATAGCCAAGAAGTCACAAGGCGCGTGAAATCTTTTGCAACAGGCAGCCGGCCGGTTGCCTGTCTCTATGCTTCATCACGCTTCGTCAGAAGTCTCTCCTCTCTTCCGGAGCATCTTGCGCTCAATTCGGATAAGTTCCCCACTGTCACTCATATGGACCTCATATAATCCCAGGATATCCATGGTATCTGGGATAGCCCTCCGCTGCAGGGCTTCTAAAGTCACAATCCATCCATGCTGATCGTGGACAACTCCAGCAACCGAATCCACAGGCAGTTTAGTCAGCTCACCGAACGTCGTTACCGCTCTCCTCACCGCATCTTCGAATGTCACTTTGTCATATCCCCCTTGCAGCCTGAATCGTAGTTACAACACTGGAAGTCAAAGAGAAACCAGTTTGTCAGGCAACATGTTCTCACCGGAAGTAAGGCCAAAAACGTCTGCACTTCGTAACCGGGCTTCTCTCTTCGCAGCAAGTCTCTGTGCCTCATCCCAGTCTTTCCACATCCCGAACCGGAGCATCGTCTCTATACCTGCAAGCACGGCCCGAAGATTCACGCCGAGAAGAGGGATCCCGGCTACGTGTATAATGATATCAGCGTGGAGCACCAACCCCCTGTCGAGGATCCGTTCCAGGAGGTCCACCAGCGTGGCCTGGGTGTTCTTCGTTGGCCGCATTTAGGTCTCACCTCGGTGCCGGTGAGGATATTTTGGCAACAAAACTATATGCTGGCCAAGGGCCTGAGAAATGGACTGAGAAACCCGGTATGGAGCCCACGGTTTCGAGAACTTCGCCCAGCGCTTCCACTTGAGTTCTCTTCACAAGACAGGAAAGGTTAAGAAGCAGGACTTTATCGCCGTCTATCTTACCGGCTCTCTCTACGATAACGTCGTCGGCAAGTTCTTCTATTTTGGCATGTAAAAATTCAAGCTTCTTAGATACGTAATCATCCACCTTGGATTTGATGACCTTTTCTAGCTTCTGCCTGTACATGTGAGCCAGTCCGGGGGACTTACCTGCAATCTCCTCTTTCATCCGTCGTATCGTCTCATCTTCTCTCGCGCATATCTCGGCAAGCGCTTTTCGATCGTAAAAGACTTTAACGGCATATTCGTCTTTGCCTTCGATGGTCTGGAAAACTTCCAGTATCCTGTCGTTGTCTCGGGCAAGCCAGCTTATTAAAGCTTCTTCCGCACTACGTTCATGATTTAGGGAACCGACAATCGTGTCGAAGCCCATGGGAATCGCCAACCCGAAAAGTTCTACGGCTTTGTCGATCACGTTCTGATGGGTTTTAACCCATTCTTTCACAACATCTTCCGCAGAGGATTGATACGGCTTCGGCGGACAATCGTGGACAACCGCCGAAATTGTCTGATAGGGTATGGTGTAAACGCGGCAGTTGTCGATGCCTATGGGTCCCAGGTCTACGGCGTGAGTCCCACGGACTATGGCGTACACGTATTTAGCCATTTTCCTCTTCTACCCTCCACCTGTTGGGATTGACGATTCTGTCAATCACATCGTCCACTATCTCATCCAACCCATCTCTGACTGCTTTAACCGCTTCCTCGATACCCTGTTCCGTTTTTATTTCGTTTATGGCTTCATCGAGGTCCATCAAAGCCTTACCGAGTCTCTCGCATTCTTCTTCACTAAGCGTCCCGCTTTCCACCCGCTTTAAGGCTTCGATCTCCAATGCGTCCTTAATCACCTCTACCAGGGCAATTGCGAGACCTAAGAGGCCTTGCTTCAAGTTGTCTTCACTGACGTTTAATGTCAAGTAGGTCTCTCCCCCTGTGGGCCTATTCCCCTACGGGATTACGGTTCGTCTATAATTCGCAAGACCTCAGGTATCGCACCGGTCCTCCTGGCCCTCATGGCTTTGGCGCTTACCCAACCGCACCAGGGACAGCCCTCATTCAACAGTTCTTCAACGGGCACCCTCTTTTTACATTGAGGACATTCTTCCAAACCCGACATTGCCTCTCTCCACGCTGCAGTCTGTGTGTTCGTCCCTGTCGGAAACTCAAGTCCATATTTTGCAGCGGTCTCGAAAGACGCTAAAGCAGCACGGATCTTTATGCCCAGAAGCTCGACTCCCGCGACAGAGATCAAAATATCGGCGTTTATGACCAGACCTTTGTCCAATACCCTGTCGATGACATCAGCCAGAGTAGATTCGGTATCCCGCACCGCTCGCATTCTGCTAACCCTCCCCACCCTGACTTAGCAGTTTCAAACGGTTTATCAGCATTTCTTCCGCTTCCTCGTATTCCTCTTCACTGATTTCCCCCTGCTCTAGGCTGACCTGTAGTTCTTTCAGTTTATCTTTGATGGACTCTTCAGTGACAAGCCTCTCCTTATCTGCTGCGTCTCTGATTCCCTCCAACACGGCAGTTCCGATCTTTGCGGGGACCAAGAAGAGGAGGTCGAGTAACAGCCCGGTCAACAGCACGGCAGATCTCATCTCCCTTGAATCCTCAGTTCGACAAAACTGTACGGAGGTAGGTTCGGCGTATATTTGAACTCAAGTTTTCCGGCGTGTTGGGCACCAAGGGCGGACATTTTATCCGAAAATTCCCTCTCTTTACGCTTGTCAACGAGATATGAGGCATTAAGTATGCATTGCGGAGCCGCTATGCTGTGCAGGACTGCGTCTTCAGAAGCCGTTTTGAGTTCATGATGAATTGCCGACCCGTACCTATTCTGCCACCGGGAAGATAACTCCTCGACCTTCTTTCCTATCTGGACCATCAGTCCACGAGCCTCGTCAGGGGAGACTCTAGCCAGCTCTTTTCTAAGTCGAGAGAACTCTGGGTCTACCCTATCGAGTTCGGCTAAGACCGCCTCTCTGTTCCACATCACCTGCACGGCAGCTTCAACTTTCCCGTAAACCTTCTTTATCTCCGACTCGAACAAACTGTGGTTTTCCTGGAGGACGTGTTTTATGTCCTCATCGCTGTCTGCAACCATGCCAAATGCCGCAGGTAGAAGCGTAAACTCGCCCATAAGCCGGGTTTGAACCGCCAAATGGGCCTGAAGATTTTTTCGGGTAGGGTCAACGGCTTTATCCTCGATGGTGCTTATGACCGCTGAAAGGCCAGAAGCAAAAATCGTGTACACCTGGGCGCCGTCGATACCGACAACGGGCAGAGTTATCTCATGAGATCCTGGAATAATTCCATAAATATATTTGAAAGAGGTCATTTCTCTCGCCTCCAGCCCATGACAGCCGACTTCGCTTCCTCAAAATGTTTGCGACCTATTTTTAAATCCAAAGTCTGCGACTTATTTCGCAAGAAATCCCTAATGGCAGCCATACCCGCTTCCCTGCATAAGGCCGCTATCTCTGAACCGTTCCAGCCTTCTGTAGCTTCAGCCAAGGCACGATAATCCACATCATCGTCTACCGGCTTGCCTCGAGTATGAACCCTGAAAATCATTTCCCGCGCTTTTCGGTCGGGGAGCGGGAATTGTAGTCGCTTATCGAACCGCCCGGGCCGCAGTATTGCCGGGTCAATGAGGTCAGGCCTATTAGTAGCAGCCAAAACGATCACGCCTCTCAACTCTTCGATCCCGTCCATCTCAGTTAAGAACTGGCTGATCACCCTGTCCACGGCATCGCTGCAACCTGACCTGCCTCGCTGAGGAACCAAAGAGTCAAACTCATCGAAAAATAGAATGCAGGGACTGACCTGCTTCGCCTTCCTGAATACCTCGCGTACCGCTCTCTCAGATTCCCCCACGTATTTCGATAGAAGCTCAGGGCCTTTTACGGAGATGAAGTTCACTCCACTTTCGTTGGCCAGGGCTTTTGCGACCAGAGTCTTGCCGGTACCTGGAGCTCCGTACAACAAGATCCCCTTGGGAGGCTTTATGCCGCTTTTTAGAAAAAGTTCAGGGTATTTTAACGGCCATTCCACGGTCTCTTTGAGCGTTTGTTTGACGCTTTCCAGACCCCCTACGTCTTCCCATGTTACATTGGGGACTTCGGCAAAAATCTCCCGGATGGCTGACGGTTCGATTTCCTTCATGGCTGCCAGGAAATCATCCATTGTGACCTCCAAATTCTGGAGTACGTCGTACCGGATCTCATCTAACCGGAAACCGACATCCGGCAATATCCGTCTCACGGCGTTCATGGCAGCCTCCCGGCAAAGCGCCTCAAGGTCTGCGCCCACAAAACCGTGAGTTATCCGAGAAATCTCGTCCAGGTCGACGTCTTTGGCCAAAGGCATATCCCTCGTATGAATCTGGAGGATCTCGAGACGCGACGGCTGGTCGGGAACACTTATCATAATCTCTCGGTCAAAGCGCCCCGGTCTTCTCAAAGCCGGGTCGAGGGAGTTTTGGAGGTTGGTAGCCGCTATGACGATCACGTCGCCTCTGGGCTCAAGTCCATCCATGAGCGAGAGGAGCTGGGCAACCACTCTCCTTTCTACCTGCTTCTCGACGCCCATTTCTTCTCTTTTGGGGGCGATGGCATCAATCTCATCGATGAAGATGATGGCAGGGGTATTGGCCCTGGCTTCTTCAAATATCGCCCTTAGACGGGCCTCGCTCTCACCGTAAAATTTTCCCATTATTTCCGGCCCGCTTATGTGGAGGAAGTACGCCTCGGTCTCGCTTGCGACCGCTTTGGCAATGAGCGTCTTACCGCACCCTGGGGGCCCATAAAGTAAGACGCCCTTGGGAGGGTCTATCCCCAACCGCTCAAATACTTGCGGAAACTTGAGCGGAAGTTCTATCATCTCCCGGATCTTCCGTATCTCCCTGCGTAAGCCGCCAATATCTTCATAGGACACTTTCGGAGGTCTCGGTTTCGTCAGGACTTCGTCGATTTCAACGTGAGTCTGGGGACCAACTATGACAACGCCCGGAGGACTAACCGATACAACGCTGAAATCCTGCCGGCGGATGCCGAAGAGATTAACCCTGACAACGTTGCCTTCCATTACCGGCAATCCCACAAGGTGTTTGCTCATATATGCAACATCACGTTCTTGAAGTGTACCCGGAGACAAAGTCAAAGACTGCAACTTCACTTTCAAGGCCTCTCGGCATTCGACCTTATGTACCGTCACTTGGTCATCCAGAGAAACTTGTGAATTTCTACGCAGGATGCCGTCCATCTGGATGATCGACTTGCCCCGGTCTTCGCTATATGCGGGCATGACCCTAGCTACGGTCTTTCCCTTACCGCAGATTTGCACCACGTCGCCTACCGCCGCGCCAATTTTATGAAAGTCATCAGGGTCCATCCTGACTATACCGCGCCCAACATCCCGCGTATTGGCTTCCACAACACGCAATGTGACGTAGAGACGCTCCATGATCAATCATCCCTTGTCAATGGAGATCTCCAATATTCCGTTCCTGTACGCAGTCGCAAGACTTTCGCACTTCACTCCAGGAGGAAGAACGACGTCTTTAATATATGTGCGGTCCCCATCTCGTGCTCTTAGTTTGAGGATGTTCTCACGAATTTCAACGCTGATGTTTTCTGCAGCCACTCCGGGGATTTCGACGACCACGAGCACCCGGTCTTTTTCGTCGAATATATCTACCAGCGGCTCTCTTGCTTCTGACACGGCAGCAAAAGACCGCACCTTAAAACCACTTTCGGAGTTAGCTTGCGAAAGTCCGCCGGCAATGGTCTTGATGCTAAATCCGTACATCCCCCTGGCTCCTTTCGGAAGGTTGCGGATCTCACCTGTCTGGGCGATTACACCTTGTTCGGTCACCTCTTTCACTAGGTTGATGAGCCCTTCAATACCTGATAAGAACTGACCAAGACCAGAAGGTTCATTCCTTTTCGTCATCGTACTGCCTCCAATCGCCGTAAGCACGGATCGTCTCCTTGATGGTCTGTACAACAACGGGCCTTTCCTGTTCGGGGATCTCGGGAATCAATGCATACATGCAGATCCGTTCAAACTCCGGGTCAGAACTTACAGCGTGAACACCCTTAAGCCGCATAAGTTTGCCAACCAATATCGAAGACCTGATCGAAGGCAGGTACTTATTGGCTTTCACTTCCCGGACTTTTCTAACCATGTTGACCACGCGTTTTGCGTCCTCGGGCAATAGATCCGCCTTCGCCATGCATATGGCGCTCTCGGTCTCTTCGTCAAAATTGCCTAGCTCTATAGTGGCCATCCGGTCCAAGAGAGCGTCGGCGGTCTTTTGGATACCTGCATAATCTCTGGGATTACTTGTGAAAATGGCGGCGAAATCTGGGTGGACTTTTAGATATCCACCATAACCCGATACGAGCGGGAGGGGCAACAAGCGTTCTTCCAAGACTGGCAAGAACACGTTATTGGTCTCAGGCCTTGATCTTGTAAATTCGTCATATATGAGAGTGTAGCCGTTCTTGCAGGCCTCAAGCAGTACTCCATGAGTCCAGTAAAGGCTGGTGCTTTCCTCTGCCCTTACGACAGTGCGGATGTAGTTGTCCAGCACTTTTTTCCGTATATAGCCCTGGAGGCCCCCAACGAAATCGGAAGCAGCCAAATCGTAATCTCCGTATATGATCATGGCGGGCCGCCCGATTTTCGCTGCAACGTGCATGGCCAGCGTGGTCTTTCCTACTCCGGCAGGCCCCTTGAAATGGATGGGCAAACCAACCTTCACGTAGTCCAACGCGCGCGAGGTTATCTCACGGATATACGGAGTTTCCACAAAGTCTTCTCCAGGTTTGGGTAAAAAGGTGGTGAGGGATTCTTTAATATTCTCGGTCATGTTGTTATCGACCTCGCCCCATTTCGAATGTACAATCTAATAAACGATCTCACCCGGCTTTTGCCTGTAAGAAGGCGACAAAGCGGATTGTTGTGATTTCGATGAGTCGATATCTAGCGGATGATATATAGACGCAACCCTTAACCTGGTGAGCGCGCGATTTTTGTCGATAGTTTTGGAGAGCCTCGCTTGGGCTTTCATGAGGCGCCGTCTGAATCGCCCGGTAGCCGATTGAATTTTGTCTTTACGCTTTGTTTCTGTTTCTAAAAGCCGGAGCAAGCCGCGGTCGAGAAGCCTTTCTTGCAGAACCCATCCCTTTTCCGATAGTCCATAATCCTTCATCCTGGCAAGCATAAGGCCGCTTGCGACATGCCGCGTTTTAAGTGTTTTCACCGGTCTCGTAGACTGCATGGTGATTTCTCCCCCTATCCCTTAAGAGGCGATCAAGAAGGGTCTTCTCTGTCAATCTCAGATTTTTGACATCTTCAGTCCTTAAAAGTTCGCCTTTTTTAAGAAGATTTTTAAGTTTTTGATTCAGGCCTTTTATAGCCTTATTGAACGTTCTCAACCTTTGCTCCATATCCAGAAAAGTGCCGAGGATGCGGTCTGCTTCATTTTCCATCTCGTCTCGTATCTCTTTTAGAACCGCATAAAGATTCTTTTCGTTTGCCTCCAGTACTTTGTTTCTCATTAGGGCCAGCCTGACCCGTTCACGTGAAAGGTAATCCTTCAAGATTTCTTCCAGTCGTTTTTGTTCGATCTCCAGTTCGACCCTCTTACTTTCCAGGAGCTGCATGACGTCATCCATCATGGCATCGAAATCTTTTTTTCGGAGAGAACAGTTTTTGGCCAAAATTTCTTTGAGCCTGGTACTAACCTCTTCCCTTTCACGGAATGCAGCGGTCAAATCGGTATTCGCGTCCCGGATAGCGCGGTATGCAGTATCGATGAGAAACCTGATACTCTCTACTTTGGACTCATATGAATCTAATAGCTCGACGATCAACTGTTTGATATCGTGCATCCGGTACCACCTCAAACTGGAGATAGGAATTGGCAAGGTACGCTCTTCACACACGAGGATGCCTTGGCAATTCCCCCCACAGTGACTCATCAGGCCTCGCTGGTGAGCCCTACCGCTTCGGCATATCTGAGATAGGTCTCCACCGAGGCAACCACGACTCTCGCCTCAATGGCCAAGAGTTCTAAACCAAGCACGGATACCCTTGCCCACGCATCAATCACAACGCCCTGCGTAAGAATCCTATCGATAACCTCAGCAAGCCCTGAGGGTGCGAGCGCCGTCTTCACTGCCATGTCTCCTCACCTCCTTCTAAGGTGGTATGGCGATCATGAGCCGCTTGGCCCCCACCTTTCCGATGGCAAACGGATCGGGTCATCCGACCGGCCGGGCATGCGACCTGTTGAATACCCCTGGTACCGGCTTCTCACAACGCGCCCCGCACTTGGGACAATACCTGTAATTCCTCCAAAACCGCCAGGCCTCTCCGCAGTTGCTGCAGGTGATAGTCAACCGCTCCCCACACTGCGTGCAGTAAGTTTCGAAGGCAGCAACGGGTCGGCCGCAACTCGGACACTTGATCGCACCCAATGAAAGCCCCCCTAGATTTACCTCCTGCATTGGTTCGATCTAACTTATGTCACCCCTACTTGCCGTGTTACTATTGACGCTTCTTTGGTATGCGACGAAACAATCTCGATGGGGCACGTACAGGCGTTCCTCCCTGCGAAGCAAGCACGACGAGGCCGGGCATACGCGCATGCTCGTGAACCGGGCATTATGAAAAAAACTAAGACTGACGGTACGCCGGCAGGTGAAACTCAAGGCTTCTTCGCCTCGGCAAGCCGCGATGCCCTGTCAGACTTCACTCAACCCTCAGATAGGTCATTGCTCAACTAACTGTTGAGGAACACCGTCAAGTTCGTTGTCCGTGTCAGGAGTATCCTGCGGGCTATCCCTACTCGGTGCTGACTCCTCTTCTCTCTTCTCTGAGTTTGGAGGGACATATTCAACTATTTTGAGCGTCCCCACTTCCACAAAAGTCGGAGCCGAACCGCCCACTGGTTCCTGCTGTCTGGTAGACAAACCTTCTCGAGGCTTTTGCACGAATATGGTAAGCCCGTTTGCGCTCTGCCTCACCGTCGGCGCCCCTGAACATGAGATAATAAGCCAGATGGCCCTGAGCTTTGCTTTGCAGATCCGGATGAACCTCTTAAACCCTTGTCGTGAGCGTTCAAGAACTTCTTTTACCCCATGCACCGCCCAACCGTCGTCCCGAGTTCCTCTCAAGTGCATCTCCCCCAATCCAAGTCATAAATATTGTGGAGAGAACAGGAGTGAGCCTGTCTCTCCACACCTCGGGACCTTACGGGTCGATAGGATTGTCTACGGGGTTCGGTACATCGGGATCCAGCACTACTTTGACACTCTTGAGCTGGCAAGTTTGACACGTGAACGGACCTATCTGAATCTGGCCGAACACCGACCCACCGCCGGGAGTAATCCCCGTTCCGGTGCAAGTCAAAGTAGGCGTTGTGCAACCTCCTGCAGTGACCTTGATCTGGTTGGTCGGCCCGAGAACTCCCTGAACAGTCCTAGTTGCCTGTAGGAGCACAACACTGTTATCGTCAAGGAGCACGGTGAAGTATATTGTTGCGTTGAACTGCACCTCGAGCGTCCCGGCAACATCTACTATCTGCATAGTACCCGGGAAAATGGTTGCCGCACAACTTATGATCTGCTGGATGGTTCTTCCCGCAGGAGCGGCTACAGTGATAACTCCGGATGTCGTAGCCTGGAAACTCTTCGTGACCAGTACCTCTACAGAACACAACCGGACCGCTGAACTAGGTGTTCCTGCGAACGTCTGCAGAAAGGAATCCGCGCCTGGTGTCAGGTTTACATCTCCCATCGCTCTCCCTCCCTTCTTTCATCTCCGAGTCGCTACATAATACGCACGAGGGGTCGACGGTGTTACGTAAACTTGAGACACACAATCTCAGTGAAACCGGGCAAAGCCAACAAAACGCAACATATTACGTAAAGCCCGCCTCAGGGGCAAGGCAGATGTACTTCTTAACGGTGTTGCGGTCGAGGCCGATCTGTAATACATCGACATACTCACATTCGAAGCCCAGGTAGACACTCAAAAGACACTCTTCGGTTGCCGGATGTAGGAGTACAGAGCATCTGTGGCGTATTCATTTATCCAGAGGTGACATCATTGACTGAACAAGAACGCCTGTTTTGGGTAAGTAAGGCCATGGCTCTCGGAGCATCCCAGGCATGGATGATTGCCATCGACGATGTTGTGATGGACCCAAGGGCCCGCCTGAAATGCCGCGTTCCGCTGTGTTCGAGCTTCGGCAAGAACCTCATGTGTCCTCCGTTCCTCCTTTCATACAGGGAGAGCGAGGAAGCGATCAGGAGGTATAACTGGGGTTTGCTGGTAAAGCTAGAAGTACAGGCCATAATTGAAAGAGACCGTGACTTAATCCACGCCGGTGCACTTGATCTCCACAAGATCATAAATCAGCTGGAAAAGGTAGCATTCGAGAGAGGGTACAGGTTTGCTGCCGGGCTAATCGGCGGGACGTGCAGACTGTGTGACAGGTGCGCGGCAGAAACGGGAGGAACCATTTGCAGGCATCCGTTTGAAGCAAGGCCTTCGATGGAAGCAATGGGCATTGATGTAGTGGCTACACTTGAGCGGCTAGGTATCGAAGCACCAGAATTTCCCCCGAGGGACAAAGTGGAGTGGATCGGCCTGCTATTGCTCGAGTAGGTCTAGGAGGGGAAACAGTGAGCGGGAATAGATACGCGAAAGAGAAAGCCTGAATAGTCACGGACATACAAATTGGCTTCCCAATTGGCATTTAGTTGACTGGTACCTCCTACTTGGTCACCTCCAACTCGAGCTCCCTTAGTGACCCAACGCTCAGGCACTCTGTGCCACCCCAGACCCCTTTCGAATTCGGAGGGCACTGTCGAGAAACTCATTTGATTCCAAAACGTGGTTATGTCCCTGCTCTTATCTTATAACCGGGGGACGGGATGGAACCCCGCCCCCGGTAAGAGTCAATGTTTCAAGAACCCCTTGAGAGCTTCATAATCAACCAATAGCTGATCAAGGAGGCAAGCAGACCTTGGAACGCCGGAACGCCGGCGGTGAAGGCCTTAGCGACTATTATACCAATAGCCCATGCAGCGAACGCCTGCCACCTGAATGAAACGATCATGCTAGATACATCAACGCCGTCAACCCTGTCAATGTTGCGCAGTAGGAAGAAGTGGCTGATCAGAACACCGGCGATTGGCGGTGAAAACACAGAGATGGCACTAAGTAACTGCCCAAATCTGCCGGCTAACCCCGCAAGACCGAAAGACAGGGCGATGCTGGTTGCCAGGACGTCCCAAAATGCTCGTGGCAATTTGAGCCCGATAATGTCCCCTATGTTTGAAAAGGCTAGCGCAAAACTCCACACGTTGTTGTCTGCTGTCGTCCACATAGCCAGAAACAGCACTATGAACGCCGGAACCAAGAGCCCCAGTCTCGCCATTACTTGTACAAAGTTCCCAGACCCTGTTATAATCGCTGAGGCAGTAGATATCCCCTCAAACACCGCAGCACCCACAACCCAGCTTACCAAGGTGGATGCAGCTACATGTACGGGCTTCTTCGCATACCGTCCGATGTCTGAAACCATTGAGACTCCAGTTATCCAGCATGCAATTACGGACGATATGGCCGCTCCCAAGCTTATTGGCTTTTCAGGAATCCTAGTAAGAATAACTCCCAACCCTCCGCCGGTTTTGGATAAGACAAACAGTGCAGAGAACCCCAAGATGATGAGAGACGGAACCGCGATTCTGCTAAGATATGCCAGGCCTTTGAAACCAAATATCGATGACAGAGTAATGGCGACTGCGAAAATGACTTGTGCCAAGGGTACGGGAACGCTTGGAATCAAGGCATTTAGCGCAGTACCTACAGTTCCGATTAGTGTTCCGACGATAGCCATGACAGTAATCCCTATGACACCCGATGGTATGGTAGCTCCTACACGCCCGAACACAATTCTCGAGTTCAGGTATGTAGTCAGCCCCGTTTTTTGGCCAATTAGTCCTGAGTAATACCCCAAGACTGCGAGGACCAAGTTCCCGAGGATTATAGCAACCATAGCGTTGGCAAATGTGACACCTGCCCCCAAAACAGAACCTAACAGAAATGCAGTAGGACTTATCACAAACCCCGCGAGTGTGACAACGACATCGTAGGCCGATTTCCTGTCTTCTGGTGCAACGGGCTTGAGAGCGTAATCTTCCATTGTATGAGCGATGCTAGAGTGGCTCTCAGGAGACGTTGACATTCGGCTGCCTCCTTTCAAAAGTGTATATGACCGACGCGAGATACTGAAATCTACAAGCAGCTCTTGGGAGACTGTAGTTGCAAACTGTCACCCCCTATCGTTGTCAGCGTGTGAATATAGCAGGCCCGTCTGTCGTTACCACAAAACTGTCTTCAACGCCAATCGAATGTCTCTTGTATCCCCACTGCCACTCAAAACACCCTATCATTCCAGGTTTAAGACGGCGTTGGTCATTCTTGGCGAAGCAAAGGTTGGCTGGTTCTTCCTTACCCATGACGTGGCCAACATCACGTGTGAATACGTCAGATAAGTGCTCTATATGAAGTGGGATGAGCCCCAAGGTCCTGATAAAGTCAAGTTTCTGGTCTACTGCACCACACGAGACTTTATAGACGTCGCTTCCTGTCGCATTGGCCTTTGCTGCAGGTATTCCCGTCTCGAGCATAATTTTCTCAAGTAAGCCGTAGAGGCTTTCAGCTTCCCTATTAAAGCAGGCTGTCCTGGCTACGTCCGAGACCCCTCTCAGGAACCCGGACTCGTCGTACAGCTTGATTCCTGAATCAAATTTCAGAGAATTGCTGTGCCTTGTAACCAGATAATCCTTGTAGCAAGACGGAGATTCGCTACGGTTTCCCGAGTGCAGATTGGCAAAGTAAACCTCATACGTTAGGGGAACTCCGTGTGCGTCCATGAATTCATCGATACGGTTGATGTAAAAGCCGTAAACATCTTTCTCGTTGACTGGCCAACCTTCACGGACGCGTCGGCTTGTCTCATCCAGTGCTGCCTCGATGCCGCGGATAGACGCTAACCCCGCTATGATGTAGGCGGCAAGGTCGTTTCCGGCCCATTCTTCTCTCCAATCTCTAATAATCGCTGATGCAGGGACCGTCTCGCGTGAATCAAGGCCGAGACCGAGGTACTCTCCAACACTCATGTCCTCTTCTTCTATACCAATCACTCCATCGGGGAGGAGTGCCCGGAACCGCGGAACGTCTACAACCCCATGACCTTGACGCATGGTTCCTAACTTGTTTGTGAAAACAACTGTTACTTCTCTTTTGCCCGTTTGATAGAGAGCGATGATTCCACCTCGGTTCCACCTTTGTGGAATTCCTGCTATTTCTTGGACATTCAGAGGCGAAGTCACGATCACTCCGGCTAGCTTATGCTCTAATAGATACCTATCAAGTACCTCAAAGCGCCCGAAACCTGAGAGGTCGAGGTACTGTTTGAGAATAGTCTTCTTGTCGGTCTTTAGAGTATCAACTAAAGAACCGGCAATTGCAGTAAGCTGGGGACGAAGGGAGTTCAAAAGCTGTTCCACAGCATCTGTGCTTTGCTTGAACACGGTGCCAGACACCAATTGAAATTTCTCGGGCAGCCTTGTGTTAACGGTTTTTCGAATAGATTCGTAAAGAGCTACAGGTGTTTCATAATCGACGATAAGTTCCTCATCGCCACATGCAGCATGTATCGCGGCAACCGCGTCAGGGTATGGACGCTCGGGACCAGGCGCAAAGAGGAAATATGGTCTAAAATATCCAATCTTAATATCACCGGGGAGAATCATCCCCTGGAAGTATCCTCGCTCATGCATTCTGCCAAAAGCAAACGTACCTTGTTGGGTTTTTACGATAAACGGTCCATGCATTTTCCAAGATGCTAGCTGTAGTTTGGGGAACAGGAAATCTCTGAAAACGTCTAGGCCAGTCTCCTGGCGTATCCTGAAGGGGTTGATAATTAGTTCGGCCATTTTACTGTCCTCCTTGGAAAATATGAGGTAGTTTTAGTCAGACTTACTTGAGAATGCCGAGACTTCGTCCGACTCTCTCAAAGGCTTGAGCTGCGGCATCCAGGTCGTCACGCGTATGGGCCGCCGACACGATGCATCTCAGTCTTTCTTCCCCCCGTGGGACAACTGGGTAGCAATAACCTTGGACGAAAACTCCTTCGTCCAGTAGACGAGCACTCATCTCCATAGCAACGGCTCCATCGCGTATCATCACAGGCAGTATCGGAGTTTGAGAAGGGGCAACTTCGAATCCCAGTGATGTCAGCAATCTTCTGAAGTAACGGGTATTATCCCAAAGTCTCGTCCGAATCTCCGGAAGGCTCTCCATCTTTTTGAAAGCCGCCAAAGCAGAGGCAACAACGTGAGCGGGAACGACGTTGGTGAACCTATAAGTTCTGGCCTTTTGGATGTAATACTCGGTAAGCAGAGAGCTGGTGGCTATGTAACCGCCAATGCTTCCGCTCATTGCCTTACCCAGGGTGCTAGTTAAGATGTCAATTTGTCCCTCCACACCGAATAGCTCAGGTGTTCCCCGGCCATTCTCTCCCAGAACGCCTACACCGTGAGCATCGTCTACCATCAACACCGCGTTATAACGACGGGCAATACTGATCAGGTCAGGAAGAGGAGCCAGATCCCCATCCATGCTAAAAACCCCATCGGTGACAATCAACTTGGTCCGGTAGCCCTCAGCTGCTGCAAGGTCTTTCTCCAGGTGGGCTAAATCCAGGTGGGGGTAGACATGTATTTTTGCTCCGCTCAGGCGGCACCCATCTATGATGCTAGCGTGGTTGAGAGCATCGCTGAATATCGCATCTCCTTTACCTACCAGGGTGGCTATTGCACCCACATTAGCGAGAAAACATGAAGGGAAGAGCAAGGCTCGTTCTGTTTTGTGAAAATGGGCGAGGTATTCCTCGAGAGCAAGGTGAATGTCGGTAACCCCGCATATCCTGGGGCCTGAAGATTCCCCCGCGCCGTAGCGTCTTAAGATTTTCTCTGTCTCTTGAACTACCTCAGGATCTGAAGCTAAACCAAGATAGTTAGTTGAGGTAAGTATTATTGTATCTCGCCCGTCGAGGATGGCGTGAGCTCCCTGTGCACTCGATATTATCCGGCGATAACCCCAGAGTCCTTGGCTCTTTAGCTCCTCAAGCTCATCCCGTATCTTGTTTTGAAGTTCTTCTGAAATCACGCTATCACACCTCCGGTTAAAGGTCCCTCAATGCCATGTACAACATAATCAAGTTTTCCGTACTGGAGTTTTCCACTGAATGCTCCTCGCCGGGTGGAATTACAGCGAGATCCCCAGGGCTAAGTCTTGATCTCTCACCGTGCGAAATCAGGCTGCCAGTACCAGAGACGACGTAGAAGACTTCTAGATAGTCGTGTGTGTTACCGGGAAGTGCGTCATCCGGCACGAGTTCAGTGATACCCATTGTTACATTGCCTAGCAGGTTGATTCCCGTTAGCTGCCACGCCGTGCTCTTCTTTCCAACATTCTTCGGTGTACCGGATATGCGCATGTTAACGACGAGACTCATAACGTAGTCCCCTCTTCGGGCCTAAGAGAAATAGCACCTGTCGGGCATCGCATCTCGCACATTCCGCACCCTTTGCAGAATGATGTAACTTCGGGACCATGAGATCCGGCGACAATACCGCCGTAAAAACAAGCATCGAGGCAGGCAAGGCATCCACTACAAAGGGTCCTGTCTACTGTAGCGCGGTTGTGCTTGGTGAATAATTCTTTGTAACTCTTGGCGTGTCTTACTGCAATGCCAGTGATGTTCTCGTACGAGTAACCGTGGGCCATCATGAACTGTTCCAACTTTTGCACCATTTCCCCTAAGATGTCATATCCGTGTACCATTATGGCGGAACATACCTGCACCGTTGTCGCACCAGACATTATGAATTGCACGACATCTTCCCAGCCGCCAACTCCATTTGATCCTGCGATCGGAAGATGCGGCATAGCCTCATGTACTTTCGATACCCATCTCAAAGTCAGCGGAAGAACCCAGGGGCCTCCTATGCCGCCCCAGCTGTCAAGAACAGCGCGGCCCTTTTCAACATCAACCAGAAAACCACGGTATCTATTTGCGATTACCACTGCATCAGCGCCTGCAGATGCTACCGCCCTGCAGGTCTCAACTACGTCTGGCACTTCGGGAGAAAGTTTGTAAATGACCGGGAACCGCACTACGGACTTTATCGCCGTAACAATGGCCTTGGCCACATCGTCTGAAGTAACGAGCTCAATGTCTTTGTCAATACCCGCAAGCCGCGACGCATAATCTACCATGGCGTCTAGAGGACCGGTTGCAATAGACGGGATTACGGTGGCATTGAGTTTCAGCGCGTACTCGTAAGTCTTCCTCAATTCGTCGATCCAGTCTTTTGGCGCTAACGGAATTCCGCCGCGCCCATAGAAAGTGAAATTCTTGGGGAACTGTCCGTTACGGCAGATCTTGTGGTTTTCGTCTAGTATTGCCCACCGACAGTGATCGTAAGACTTGGCGATGTCAGGTGTAAACGAGACGGATTTTGCAATAACACCTCCTATTCCTTGATCTAAAGCTTTCTTCATATGTTCGAAATCACAGGTCGGTTCCCCCGCCGATGCGAAAATAGGATTTTTAAGGCGAATGCCCAAGTAATCGAGTTTTGGCACTTAGACACCTCCCAGGCAATTCTTAAAACTAAGTTTCATATTCTACAAAGATTAGTGAATTCCTTCATGTCTGAGAGGAACTCGCACATTTCTCTCACGCGTCAGTTAACTGCGTACACCTGCGAAAATCCTTCTGATTGACGCCGGATATGAGAACCAATATACTATAAGGGCGCATGTACGTTCCGGGAAATTGATGAAACTAACTTTAACTATTGAGTAAAGGATGGATACTCTTGGCGGATTATTCGATTCGAATCCTCTCTGACTCGCTGAAAGTAATTGACGCATTATCTGCCCAAAGAAGGCCTCTTACCTTTACACAGATCAGTGATTTGACGAAACTAAACAAAACCCGCCTATTTAGGATTCTTTCGAATTTAGTAGACTTGCACCTTGTAGACGAAGTAAACGGAAATTACCTTTTGGGATGGCGATTATTCGAGATTGGGCAGACAGTTCCGCAAGTTCATGGATTTCGTCTTAATACCCATGAGAGTCTCAGGCAGCTTAGCGACTTCATTGGCGAAACCGCCAATTTTGGAGTCTTGACTGACGGCGAAATACTCTTCATGGACGTTGCTGAGGCAGATAGGACATTAACGACAACATTCAAAGTGGGTTCCAGGTTACCAGCTCATCTTACTTCAATCGGCAAGGCGATACTGGCATCTTGGTCTGAACAACAAGTTATTCAATTCTTCAAGGGTAGGCCATTCGTACGATTGACCCCCAACAGCGTCAGGGACCTTAACCACCTACTTGAACAGCTCAAAGTAGTGCGCGAACGAGGATGGGCCTTAGACGACCAGGAGTTTGCGGAGGGGGTCCGGTGTGTCGGGGTAGGAGTTAAGAACTATGCTGGTCAGACAGTAGCTGCAGTCAGCATATCCGGCCCGGCATCCAGAATTACCGATGATAAAATTCCGGACATCGTTTCTGAACTTCAGCGGGTGGCGGAAGAGTTTTCACGCGTCCTTGGATGGGGAGGGCTAAACGAAAACGGTACTGCGAAATAACGCAGTTTTTTTGCCCAGCCCTACCGAAGCGCCTGTTAACGATGCAGAGTCGGAGCGGGATCGTAAGCTGCACCTGCTCGTTCAAAGTTCCGGTAGACCATTCAGCTGTACGATTTCCTTCAGGCTCGCCCTAAGGTAACAGGTCTTCGTAGGGTTCTTAAACCTAAAGTCACGGCGATTTGAAAACCCACTGCTAGCCCCAATGTCGCATATGGCGATACCGTCGAGGACTCTTGCTGCCATTTGAGCGATATAAGGAACCTGCGGGCTTCCGAATCTTCAGCAACAACGTCAACTTTCTGTTGTCAGCCCCTTAAGTCGATTCGCGAGATATACCTGCATGTATATGACAGCTTCCGAGGTCTGGTCAAGCCTTACGGCAAGTCCACCACAAAAAGGTTAAACTAACCGCCACTGGTATTTGTCCGGCAATCGAAATCACCTGCCCTCCTGCGAGGAATTGGGGTGTGAAAGTGCAGACCGGAGCCCAGGCCTCGATGCGAGGAAGAACTGCCCGCCGCGGACCCGAACTCTCTCGGGAATTCATGATAAGATCCATCATAGGGTCTGTCATGATGAATGAGGGGAAGGAGTGAGTCCAGTGGACGTTTTCGAAGCAATCCGAACAAGGAGATCTATAAGGGCATACAAGAACGAACCTGTACCCGAAGAATCCCTGGCAAGAGTGCTAGAGGCAGCGAGGCTCGCCCCATCGGCGGCAAATCGCCAGGAGTATAAGTTCATAGTGGTCAAAGATGAAAAGCGCAGGCGAGAACTAGCCCAGGCGTGCAATAACCAGTCCTTCATCGGTGACGCCGGTGTCGTCATCGTAGGCTGCGCCACCAATCCCCAACGACGCTACGCCTTTGTGGACGTAGCTATAGCCATGGATCACATGACCCTGGCGGCTCGGGCGGAGGGACTTGGAACCTGCTGGATAGGCGCCTTCTCGGAGGCAAAAGTCAAAGAGATTCTCGGCATCCCCGATTCGGTCAGCGTGGTATGCCTCCTCCCGGTGGGAATCCCCGCGACTGAGGGCGTAATGCGAGGGCGGAAATCGAAGGAAGAGCTTTTCCCCAGCGAAACCTGGCCTGCGTAAAAGAGACTCCGTCAAACCGGGCTTCTGCAGTTTGATTTGAAATTAACGCACCCAGCGCTGTAGTTTCCCGGCCGAAGCCATCGGGGACGGCTACTCTGTGCGCTTCGGCCCGTTTCTCCGCAGCACCAGCACCAGGCTTACCAGTATAAGGACTATGCCTGTAACAAGGAACGCCTCTTTCTGGAGCCAACCGGCTGCCTTCTGGAATAATGTGCCCGGCCGACCCTGCGCGCGTTCCGCCTGGTATTTCTCGAGACTGCCCAGAAGGTCGGGTACGAAATCGGTGAACCTTCGCGGCCAGCGAGGTCACCGCTCTGAGCACCTGTTCGTTCATAAAAACGTGTACGTTCGGGTACGCCATATCCCTCATCTGTCTTTCCACCGGCTTAAAAAGTTCTCCAAGACCCGAGACCCTCGCTGAATGCATATCCATGGCCGGATTGACGAATGAATGACCCAGTTCGTGTAGGGTGAGCGTTTCAAGAGACCTGCCAGACGGGAAGTCGGGAGAATCCGTGTACCAATGCCCTGGTGACCAGACCCAAAACATGCGGTGGTTGGTCTTCGATCCTAATTCCCCACTCCCTGGTAAAAGTCCATGGCCTTCGTCCAAAACCAGTAAGCGCAGACAAAAGTCACCACAGCCACAACCGGCGTCGCCAGCGCCATCCGCATCAGCGCGCCGTTTCCGAAGACGAGTTGAGCGGGGTAAAAACTGGCAAAGGCCACCGGGATGACCCACGTGATGAGCGTCCGGACACCCTTGCCATAGATGTCCGCAGGGTATCTCGTGAACTCATCTACCGTCCACGCCAGAGTGGTAAATCCGCTGCTCTCGATGGTAAAGAACGCCATCGCGTTCCCTACTATGTGCATCGAAGCGAATATAAGCGACCCGGATACCGCCGCCACCAGAACCCATAGGATGTTCCAAACCGTCCTCTGTCCGAGCATCCCCAGGCAGGTCCATACGAGGATGATTCCGGTGAGGAGCTCTCCCCAGTCGTCATTATCAAGATATCCCGCCACAACCTGAAAGAGCGGGTTTAGGGGTCGCACGAGGAGTCTATCGATGTAACCCGTCCGTACCATCCAGGATACGGACATCAGCTCTACCCAGAACAGGTGAAACAGCGACCGGGAAAAGATGCTCAAGCCGTAAATGAGCAACACCTGCGGGAACGTCCATTCGCCGATGGCGTGAATCCTTGATAACAACACCCACACGGCGGCGACAGAGCCCAGGGAGTATACCGCCCCTGCAAGATTGATCGTGACAAAGGGGATAGGGTAAGCCATAAGAGATAACCAGTTTGCTCTGAGATACCAGTAATACAGACAAACATGCCTGGCCACGTCCTTGGCTTTCTCGGCCATGGGCTTAACCCCCTTGTATGGTCAAACTCTTGACGGCGCCCGACCAGAGAATTCGCGACGCCAGCACCATGAGGGCGGTCCAAATGAGCTGGCTCAGGAGCGACGATCCGACTTCGCCCGGCGCAATGATCCCGCTCCAGATGGCCAGAGGCACATAGTGGATGGACTTGAAGGGCAAAAACTCGGCTATCGTCCTCAGCCAGCCCGGGAAGAACTGAAGCGGGAAGTACAGGCCGGAAAAGAGTTCCACGACGGTGTAGATGCTATCTATTCCGACCTTGCTTTTCGTATGGAACGTAATCACCCCTGACAGGAAGGACGTAGAGAATACCGTCACATATCCCATCAGCACGGAGGCTACGAAGACTGCCAGCACCGGGAGGCCAGGCACCTTCAGTACACCCATCAGCCACAAGACAGTCAGGAGCGGCAGCCCCGTTGAAACCAGGCTGAACAGAGCGCTCCCCAGGTTTTGGAAAAGGAGTTGGAAGTGAAGGTCCACGGGTTTCACGAGGTCGTGCACTATCTCCCCTGACCATATGCGTTTTGCCGTTCGCAGGGCTACCGGTTCGCCAAGGAACCCCGAGACAACCCTGCCCATCATGGTGTATGAAATCATGGTGCTAAGGCTGATCCCTGCTATTGCGCCCGTGTCCCGGTACACGGCGGTCCACAGCGACCATTGAATGACAACCAGCATGAAGGCCCCGGCGAGGGTAGCCCAGTAGTTGGCGCGGTACCGAAAGCCTCGGAGAAACTCAGACCGGGTGTATGCCAGGTACTTCATCCCAGCTCCGCCTCCCTGTAGAACCGCCTGACCGTATCCTCCAGACTCCCCAGCGTCCCACCGGTGACTCTACGGAGCTCCTCTTGGGTCCCATCGAACATGATCCGGCCGCGGTGAATCAACATGACTCTGTCCGTCACGATCTCGAGGTCGTCCAGGTCGTGGCTGGCCAGGAAGATGGTCACGCCCCGCTTCTTCTCCGCCCTGAGAAAATCGCGGATTTGCTCCCGCGCCAGAATATCCAGGCCGATGGTGGGCTCGTCTAGAAAGACCACAGCGGGATCGTGCAAGAACGTAAGGGCCAGGTCACACCTTGTCTTTTGTCCAAGTGACAGCATCCTAGCGGGCGTATCCATGAGATCTCCGATATCCAGGGCCTCCACAAGCCTGTCCCTGTTTGCCCGGTAAGTCTCTCTCCTCAAGTCATATATCCTCCCGAGTAGGTCGAAACTTTCCCGCACCGGCAGGTCCCAGAGAAGTTGCGTCCTCTGGCCCATCATTAGCCCTATGCGTCGAGCGTTCTCCGTCCGGTGCCGGAAAGGCTCCACGCCTAAAACGGTAACCTTGCCGGACGTGGGGACCAGCACGCCACACAGGATCTTGATGGTCGTGGACTTTCCCGCCCCGTTAAGGCCGATATACCCCACGGATTCACCTGCGTGAATGGTGAAAGATACGCCGTCCAGGGCCTTCACCAACCGGTAATCGGGCTTGAAGAAACGAGAGACTTTCTGTAAGAATCCCTCCCCGTCGAGCCTCACCCTGAAGTACCGGGTCAGTTCCTCTGCGACGACGACAGGAGAGGCTTCACTCGGCCGGGAACCTACGGACCCGCCGCTCGTCGAGCTGTCGCTGGATGAGGGGGCTTCCGGTGAGACGCTCGCCGACCGGGTCCCCTCTCGCGAAAAGCACTTTGGCGTGGCGCACTCTGAAATGGCGCTGACTAAAGTGCCGTTCAACTAAACATCCTCCCTTCGGGAAAGGGCAATATAGCGCGGACGATACGTAAACCGCCAGAGACGATACGTAAACCACCAACTCAGAACGTCCGGGGTCGTAACCGGCGAAAGGCAAGACGCACCAAGCAATTAGGAACCCTGCCTGCAGTTTCAGAACATTCAGGAGTCATAAGGACGTTCCGGAATGACAACCGGAGGGAGCAGGAAAGAGGATGAGGAAAACTCGGCAGAAACCTCGGTAGATCGAGAACCGCTTCTATTGTCGCGCCTCAATCTCGTTTGAATTTGACCAGGCGCCCGTTGTGTACGGTGGCACCTCCACAAGGCAGTCAAACCGCTATCGAAGTCTTATCCCGGTTTCGGGTTTTCTCAGGCTACCCTGCCTTCACCTCTAATCCTGTCTCCCATCCAGCCGCGTTGACCGTAAGTGCCATAAAGATCACATCCTTTCAGTATTTCATCTCGGAACTTTCTCTCAGACCGGACTTACCGGCTACTCTGGACGGCGCTTCCCCGCCACAGCCCCCGCAAACAAATCTTGGAGTCAACCTCAGTCTATGAGGGGGAGGAGCGCTGTGTCAAGTGCAGAAAAACCGCCCGGGACACCGGAAAACCGGTACTCCCAGGCGGCGGTGCTAACCAGCGATCTTCACCTAATCTACTTGATTATCGACCAGATCATCTTGGCGCTCTCTGCCCTGGTTCCGAAAGCGGCAGGGTCAAAGAGGTTGCCTGGACGGCCTGAGATAATCTGCATTCGAGAAAGCGCATCAACATAACCTTTAGCCCATCCTGGAATTCCTGCGTCGTCTGCGAAACTCGAGGCCGCAGTCGACGGCGTCACTCCTATCGCCCGACCAAGGATGGCGGCCATCTCGGCCCTGGTTATCTTATCGTCTGGCCTAAATCGATCGTCGCTTCCTTTGACCAGACCCGCCTTGTACGCCACCTCAATGTAAGGTGCTGCCCAGTGGCCCGTTACATCTTCGAAGAACACACTTGACCCGTCACCTTGTGTAAGGCCCAAGGCAGTCACAACCAGCTTCACGAACTCGGCGCGGGTGATGTCGGCGTCAGGCTTGAAGATCCCGCCGGGATATCCACCGACAACACCGATGGATGTGAGGCCGACGATGTACTCCTCACCCCAGTGACCGCCGATATCCGCGAGTTTCACGAAATCCGGGAATGTAACAAGAGCGAACAAGGATAGGTGCCGAGTCTTCCCTCTGACTTCGTTCCTGGGGGAATTGAAAGCCGTCGGGATACCCATCCATCGACCTGAGCCGGGCAGGTACCTGGCCAAAAGCATGTCTTCCCTCGGCGTCCCGGAGAAAGCAGTTACTATCTCTACAGGGGCAGAGAGAAGGCCCAACTCTTTCCCGCTGAAAGATGTGGCCTTGATTTCGTAGCCGGTTCCTTCCAGCGGCCTATTTCCCGAAGCACCCGGAAGGATCCCGGTTTTCTTCTCAACAACGATCTTAGCCGGTTCCGGTAAGGAATCGGGCAACACCCTCAGCGTCAATCCAAGGGCCCCTCCACCGACGATCGTTTCAACGCCAGGATTCGCCACTCCCTCTGCTTTCTGTGTAGCCGGCTGAGGCGTAGCAGTCCCGGTTCCTCCGGAAGGCGGGGGTGGTGGAGGTGGCGGAGGCGGTGGCGCAGCTCCAATCTCGATGGACAACGCTTTTTGGGCTTTTACTCCCAGACTATCGACCACTTCCACTACAAACTGAGCCGTACCGGTAGCGGAGGGGGTCCCGGATATGATTCCCGTATCTCCTGCTAGAGCAAGTCCTTGTGGAAGCGCACCCTGAGCTATGCTCCAGGTATACGACCCAACTCCGCCCTGGGCTTGCAGAGTGGCTTGATAGGGCTGATTAGCCTTGCCTTTGGGCAAAGATTCTGTAGTAACCACAAGTTCAGTGACTGGAGGTCCGCTGAGTTTTCCGGGGGCAAAAGCTTCAGTGATATTCCCTGCCGCATCCTGCGCCCTAAACTGGATTTCAGCATCCTGAATGATGATCCCTGAAGGCACAACCCACGTGCCACGATAAAGACCCGGAGTATCAGGATCCTCGTGCATCGGCTGGAAGGATTGAGCCTGCGGGTGAGTAGAGATCACCACCTGGTAAGAAGCCGAAGCCAAACCCGGCTCACTCTGGAAACTTAGAGCGATGGATTGGCCCGGCGCGATCGACACATCTTCAGAAGGAACCATTTGGCTGATAGCAGGAGGCTGAGTATCCCGCGTTACCGTGCGAGTGATGGCGGTCGCGTTCTGGGCCTTATCCAAAGCCTGGACTGTTATGGTATTAGGCCCGTCCTCTTCGGCCAGAAGAACTCTCAGGGTGAAATGTCCGTCTACGATGGGAGCGGCGGCTTCGTTGATTAGCACTTTATCCAGGTAACGATCGCTGACGGTGCCGGTTATTGTAACCGCGTCTCTATTGGTGAGGAATCCATCGAACGGTTCTGTAACCTCAAGTACCGGGGCCTCAGTGTCGAGGTGAATCGTGATAGGCTGAGACGGATCAGTGTATCTATCTCCAACCCAGGCTTTGACAATGAATACGTTGGGACCATCGTTGAGGTTAACAGGGATGCTGAACACTCCGTCAGCATCAGAATTTGTCCTACCAACCTCTTCGTCGGCGCGATACAATCGCACCTCGACATTGGGCGAGGTCTGCCCCTTGATTTCCACCTGCAGCTGATTAGTTACCGTCCCATCGGCAGGCGATGTAATCACAGGTACCCCCACCGGATACATCACAGATGCCCTTATCATCGTATTGCCTTCGTCTTCCGCCCTGGGCGACCACTCGCCGCCGACAAACTGCCACGACCTGCCGTACTGCCTACCGTCTTCGTCAACGGCTAATCCGGGGCAGTTGGGATACGGGGCGGACTGAATATACGCCACATAAAAGTCTCCTGTCACGGTGATGCCTAAGTCTCCGCAGTCAATGACGGTCCAGTTCCCATCCCTGACTGCGGTACCGTCGAATGGACCGGCTACCATCTTGCCTGGGGCTCCATCAGGACCTGTGGCATCAAAGACCGCCCATTTGAATGCGGTGCCACCCGGGTTAGGCCATGTGGAATCCCAGAACCTGAAGGCGATGGACTTGAGCATGGCGGCTCCACCCTGGGGCGTCATCCGCACCGCCCACCCGTTTCCTGCATCGTAAAATGCGTACGCGTTCTCGGCCGTCCCATCGTCATAGACTAATTCGCCAGGATAACCGACGAAAGGCTTCAAGGCAACATTGACTACCGTCGGAGCACCTTCCGAGACAACAATGGGGATATCCTGCGGATAGTATGTGGGAGCCGAAATGTGCAGCGTATACTCGCCGATGAAACAATCGATGCTGAACTGACCGTTTTGGTCTGTCAGGGCCGGTGCAACATACGGATCCTCCACAAGGCTCAGTTCGGCACCTTGAATCGGTTGCCCTGTGTTTTTATCAATCACAACGCCTGCAACGACGCTCCGAGGTATGGGCTGAAGCACAAAGTTTTTCCTCGTAGTTACGCCTTCCTCGATTGTAACCGAGTCTTGGGCCGGATAGAAACCGTAGCTATAGACGCTTATGGTGTAGTTCCCTGGAGCGTGGGAGATAGAATAATCGCCTGTAGCAGGGTTGGTTCTTGTAGACCGTCCTGTCTCCAGGATGGTAACCACAGCATCCAAAGGCAGAGACTGGACGTCAGCAGGCGGTGCCTCTTCCGGCACGATCATACCGCTGCCGGGCTCTCCCGTCCTCACGTCCTCCCACTTGAAACTGGGTAACAATTCGCGATTTGGCTTTTCCTTAGAGGGGTCAGGATCGCCCGGGGTTAGAGAGAGAGTCTCTCCCGCAGTCATGTCGGGTCCACTTATGGTGCCGCCGATGATATCGGTGCCGGAGCCACTATCAGGATTGGCGGGCAAAGCCAGCACTTCTACGTCATCGATATACCAGCCTTGTTTCACCACGCTTGAGTCCGATTTAAGCCTAAATCTAATGTAAACAGTCTGACCACCGTAGGTCGCGGCATCCAAGTCGTAGGTCGCTTGTGACCATGCCTTACCATTGGTGGAATGGCTATACTGACCCAGCGTAGTCCATGTGGTACCATCTCTCGAGATCTCCACGAAACCCTTGTCGTAACCAGTCTCTATCTCGTACCAGTGCCAGAAGGTTACAACGTAACCCCCAAATCCTTCTGGGAGAGAGATTTGAGGCGACATTAACCAGCCATCCATATTGTTGCCATAATTTCCCGCAAGGTTAGTCGCCCAGAGATTGGCCCCGGAATGGGCATTCCCGGGCCCGCTTGTAGGCATACCTAACTGCCAACAGTCGCCGGTGCCTCCGTGGGTCCATCCGGGAGCCCCCGTCTCAAAGTTGTCCTCAAAGACGGTAACCGGTCCCACCGGGGTGACCTCAGCGATGTTAGACATGGGGCTTTCGTTACCGCCAAGGTCAACGGCTTTTACTCCGTACTGGTTAATCATGTTAGGTACCGGGTCTCCGTGAATGAAGGAAAGAAGCGTAGTTGATGCGATCTTGGTAAAATCGCCGTAAACAGCACCGTAGACTGTATCGTAAACTCTGTGGTAGACATCATACGTTTGCACATCTTCTTCAGGAGATCCGGCCCAGGTAAGCTGGACAGTTCCAAGACCGGTATCTTGAGCCGTGAGTCCTGTCGGCGCCTCCGGCGGGATGTCGTCAGGACCTATCAGTGCTACGTCGTCGATGTACCATCCGGCTTTCGTCACCGAGCCGTCGGTGAAGAGGTTAAACAGGAGGTACACTAGATGCCCGGTAAAAGGCGTCAAGTCGAGCCTTACTTTTTTCCACCCACCGGATGAGCCGGTGAACTCTTGAATCCGGAAGAAGTTCATACCGTCCAAAGATACGTACACATCGCCATAGTCATAGCCTGTCTCCAGTTCGTACCAGTGCCAGAACCTCAAGATCGCCTTATCAACGTTGCGGAGATCAAGAGGAGGCATGAGAAGGTAGCAATTAGCGTTGCTTGGGTAATTGCCACTCAGGTTGGTGGCAAAAAGCTTTTGTCCTGAATGAGCAGCCCCGGGGCCGGACGCGGGCACACCCCATTCCCAGCAGTCCAGGGAACCACCGTGAACCCAGCCTGCGGGAACGCTGTTCCCTTCAAAATCTTCGGCATAACCAGGCTCAACGCCGACCTTCACTTGAATCACGTAGTACTGCCCATCGACTTCAGGCAAACGAACCACGTTTCCACCGAAGTCCCGTACCCTGATGAAGTACTCTACGTTCAGGTTCTCTTGGAAGAGATACCAAGGGATAATTCCCTGGTAAACTCCATCCTTGTGGTCGCCGGAGATCCTGTCCATCTGCACATATGTGAAAGCGGGCTCTCCTTGAATCCTGGCGAGAAGCTCAACTGAAACAACGCTGACGTCATCGCGGGCCCTGACTGTAACCGGCAGATCAAACCCCACGAAAGCTTCGGTTATCGGATAATGCTCAACAACCGGTGGCTCAAGATCATCCCCGCTTTGAAGCACTTTTCCGGCTACTGTACCGGACCCTATCAGTGCCAGCATCGCATTGTAGGCATTTACGAGACCCCATCCAAAACCGTTATTGGGTCGGCCTTGATACTGATTATCCTCAAGAGGCGTGGCTGTCTGAGTCAGAAGGCTCTCAAGCTGGTCCACCGTGATGCCAGGATCGATGCTGCGTAAAAGGGCTACAGTACCCGCTACATGCGGACAGGCCATAGATGTCCCGCTCCAACCGCCCTCGTATCCACCCGGGACGGAAGATCGCACCCCAACACCCGGGGCAACAACTTCCGGCTTGATCTCTCCGTAAGGAGACGGGCCTCGGCTTGAAAAACCGGCCAAAACATTATTTCGATCTATGGCACCTACAGCAAAGGACTCGGGATAGTTGCCAGGACAGCCGATGGTTCCTGCACCTGGGCCCGAATTGCCGGCAGAAAACGCCGGGAAAATCCCAGCTGCACGCCAAGCGTTGACCACATCTCTGAACCAATCGTCCTGGATGGGGCCCGCGCCCCAAGAGTTGTTAACCACGTCAGGCGCATATTCGGGATGTGGTTGGCCTTGGGCATCTGTCGGGGCTACGAGCCACTGGCCTCCTGCTATTATATCGGTATCATATCCGCTTCCGGAGGCATCCAGGATCTTCACGGCTATCCACTGGGCATCCGGGGCTACACCTATCTGGTTGACCCCTTCAGGGTCCGAGCCACATATGGTGCCCATAGTGTGAGTACCGTGGCCGTGGTCATCATAAGGGAAGGATCGCCCGTTGACCGGGTCAAACCAGCTGAAAATGGCAAGCTCTCCCGGCTGTCCCGTTTCCGGGTCAATTCCCCTCCACTTTCTGGCGAGTGCCGGGTGTGTCCCATCAACGCCTGTATCCAGGTTGGCCACCACCGTCCCCTGGCCCCGGTAACCCATAGCCCATACAGCCGGCGCTTCTACGTGCTGCACGTTCCACTCAACGTTCTGAGCCCCAGCGCTTTGGCTGCCTGCCGGCGGGGTTGACCCGGCACTCTCTCCGGCCGGGTTAATGTCAGATGACTCAGAACCGCCAGTGGGTCTTTCGTTGGGCGGAATATATTGTCTCTTGACGTCCAAAATGATACTCTTTACCTGGGGGATCTTGGCTAAGGCTTCCATAGCTTCTTTGGTACTGGTGACAGATACCGCGTTAATAATCCAAAACGGCTGGTACGCCCGAACCGCACCAGCTGCTTGAAGTTCTCGGATAGCCTTCAGCAGATCCCCCTGTGAACGGGATGCCGTCTCCCTCAAAGACCGAACCACCGCTGCGCCAGCTACTGCTTTGAGATCCTTTCCTGT
Source organism: Candidatus Fermentithermobacillus carboniphilus (assembly GCA_018208355.1). Lineage (GTDB taxonomy): Bacteria > Bacillota > Sulfobacillia > Fermentithermobacillales > Fermentithermobacillaceae > Fermentithermobacillus > Fermentithermobacillus carboniphilus. The sequence continues at coordinate 868,655 of CP062796.1, forward strand.
CACGCCTTTGGCAGCAGCGCTCCGTTTGGCACTATCAGCAGCGCCGAAAACATCGGCCCGGTCATTTAGCAAAACTATATAGCGAACAAACTCGTCTTTGGAAAAGGCCTCAGCTACTTCTTTGGAGATTTTGTCACGGGGTCCCAGCGTCAACTCGGCCGCTGCACCCCTCGGGTTAACCGACGTTATTGGCGATTTACTGGCTTGGGCAAAAACTTCAGGAACAAACAGTCCTAATGCCATCGCCAGCGTCAAAAGCGTCGCTAAGAACCTTCTCATCCACATGCTCCTTTCTTCGCAAGATTCCATGCATGCTAGACATAGCCGGTATTCGAAGGCTTTCTCCTGTATTTCGCTTCCTGTATTTCCCCTGCGCATCACACCCCTCTCCGAGATAACTCACATACCTCGTGGCCCGATATCCAACTACCCATCCTGGCCGCGATCAGAAAACTCTTGTGAACGACACCCCCCTTGTGGCGAACGTCCAGCGAAGACCTGGGGCTATCAGCTATTTTGTTATAAGCCCCCGAGTCGCCAGGGCTTCCCGCTCCTGGTCGGCCTGGAGCGATACACCTATATACTCCCGTGGCGCTATTTTCCCTTTGTTGTAATTTGAGAAAAAATCGACCATATTTAACAACTTGAGGCCAACTGCTGTCATGTTTTATCGTCAAGCCTTACGTTTTCGCTCTGGCCGGACTCATTTCGATGAAAAATGACAACCTTAATAACAAACAAAACTACAAAGACCCCTGAACTGTATTAATCGTCCGACTGAATTCGGGGTACTTCGATAACCTGTATAGGGTCTCTAACTTGGAGTTTTGAGTGGGGTAAGGTAGCAGTGTTCAGCGGCCACAGGAAGGAACCTCCTGTGGCCAGTCCAGGTTCACCCAACGGTGACCGAGACCTGTCAGGCCTCGAGACAAAGAGTCTTGATGTTCGGTTCGAGGCAATAAAACTCCGAATCCTTATGCACCAAGGTGGCTCCTTTCGTAAGAGCAGACGCCGCTATGAGGGCATCGGCCACACTGAGACCGCCCCACGCCTTTATCTCCGCCGCTTTCCACAGCAATTCCTCGTCGGGCCAGACTTCGTCCATCTGCAAATTTCTGACTTGAAACAATAGAGAAAATGCTTTCTCGGAACCTTCCCGGGAAATTGTCAAGTAGAGGAGCTCAAAGAGGCTCATGAAGGACACGCAAATCGTTACAAGGCCCTTATCACGCTTTTCAAAAAGGTCTTCGATAGTGGAAGCACCTGGCTCATCCTGGTAAAACGCCAGTATCGCGCTGGTGTCGAGAAGGTAAGAGGGGCTTTCAGGTAAACGGTCCTGAGTATCCACTGCATCCCCAACACCCTTGGAAGCCCTGGTATGCTTAGCGTTATTGGTGTTCACCTGATCCTTCACTACGTTCCTCCTCCCTCTCGGTTTCTGCCGTATCGCACGCTCTTTCCGGGAGACCTCTCGTCATTCTCTTGGTCTCTTTGTTTGTCCTCTCTCTTTCTTCTTTTCGGTAATGGGTCAAAACTTGCAGGTAATCGACGCCAGATCGCCCTGCTCCTCGGAACGCTTTCCATGGCTGCTCCGGCAATGGGACTATTTCGATGGATTCACCTTTATCAATCCAGGCAATTCGTGTGCCCTCACGGATGAGGAACTTATCCCTGATTTGGGACGGTATTACCGTCTGATATCGACTGCTGACGGAAGTATGCGCAATCGGCCGGGTTGATCTTGTTTTCAACTGGCTGACCCTCCTTTACATCAATCATACAAGACGATTCGATGATTTGCAAGACGAAATGCAAATTGGTCTTGTGGCCTAGGCAAGTAGGACTTTCCTATGCCTCCAGTCGCGCTTCTTTGCTTCGGTACCTCAAAAAGCAGGATTCTTCGAGGATGTGCCGAATATGCCGAGCATATAAGATGGTGGTCTTGCAGAGCAGTAGTACATGGGCATACCAATCGAAGTCGATTGAAAACAAGGCTAGCGTATACTCATGCAGGGGGCGACCTTAATTCCCCTATGATGACGCCCAAGATTTCGGATATCATGCGTCCCTTGTCCTGCTGCTTGACTCCAGCCGATACGGTGCGGTCTGCCATGTTAAAGGCTTGCACCGGTAGGTGGTGGATGTTGCCCGTAATCGGCCACAATGGTGATGTTGCGGGAACAGTCTCTCTATTTGATCTGGTGTTGGCAGCCGAGATCGATGGACGGCTCTCCGAGCCTGTCCAGCGGATTATGGTGTCCCCACCCGTCACAGTGAACGCCGAAATGCCCGTCGAAGAGTTCTTTCAGCAAGGCCTGTCGATGGCCGTAGTCAAAGATCTCAATGAAGTCGTGGGTCTTGTCACACCTCTGGAACTCCAAAATGCCATTCAGGTATTACTGAAGGAGGTTGTGGAGCTCAGAGAAGCACACCAACTTGAACGCGCAATCATCAACTCCGTCTACGATGGTGTTTACATAACCGACGGACAAGGGTACACCCTGGATGTCAACGATGCCTACGTCAGGATAACCGGCATCCCGCGAGAAGAAATCGTCGGCCGTCACATGAAGGAACTCATTGATGAGGGATACTTCAAGAGTTCCGCCAGCTTAATGGTACTTGAAACTCGGCAGCCGGTAACCATCATCGACAATATCAGAGGCGGCGTGACCTGTCTGACGACGAGTAATCCCGTGTTCAATGAGAAAGGCCAGATCATCAGGGTGGTGTCATCCGTACGGGATATGACAGAATTGGCAGAACTAAAAAGCAAACTGGAACAGGCAAATCAGTTGAACCAGAAGTACGAGCAGGAACTCGAACTCCTTCGCCGCCAGCAGCTTCAGGATGACCTAATCATCGGACAACATGAGACTATGCGGGCTCTACGTCGAATGATCGAAAAAGTGGCCAAAACGGATGCTACCGTTCTGATTTTGGGAGAGACTGGAGTAGGCAAGGAACTGGTGGCCAAAGAAATCCAGAGGTTGAGTCCGAGGCGAAATGGTCCTTTCATTAGGATCAACTGCGCAGCTGTACCTGAGCACCTGATCGAATCAGAGCTATTTGGATACGAACGAGGCGCATTCACCGGGGCGAACAGTACCGGTAAACCAGGTATATTCGAATTGGCAGAATCGGGAACGATTTTGTTGGACGAGATAGCCGAGCTTCCCATGGATACCCAGGCTAAATTGCTACGAGTGCTCCAAGAAAAGGAAGTGACGCGTCTCGGGGGAACACGCCCTAGGAAACTCGACGTGAGGATATTAGCGGCAACTAACAAAGATCTTGAACAGCAAGTCGCAAAAGGGTTGTTCCGGAAAGATTTGTACTACCGCCTCAATATCCTGCCTATCACCGTTCCGCCCCTAAGAGAACGAAGAGAAGACATACCTTTGCTCGTTGACTATTTCTTGCGACTCTTCAACCGCAAGTATGGGACCAGCAAGAGCTTCAGTCGACCCGCCCTGCATAGACTCTGCGATTACTCATGGCCCGGAAACGTTAGGGAGCTAAGAAACCTAGTTGAACGCTTAGTAATAGTCACTCAGGAGGACATTATAGGCCCTGAACATCTTGTGGGGCTGGTGGTACACAGGGGTCAAAAGGAGGCTCTTTGCCCTGCGAACAGCGGGGAAATACATACACTCAAAGAGGCAGTGCGTGAGCTGGAGAGGCACCTAATTTCTGAAGCTCTCAGGACTTATGGCAGCACCCACAGGGCAGCGCACGCTCTTGGTGTAAGCCAACCCACGGTGTTGAGAAAGATCAAGAAACTTGGCATCAAGCTATCTTAAGGCCCAATCTCTTGATACGGTTTTGCATCAGCCTGTATTTTATTTCGGTATCGGCGGAAGTAGGTCCTATGATGGCCTTTCGCTCATTTTTAACGGGACCGATACAGTATCGTATCAGCGTATCCTCGCAGAGTGCGCGGCGTTCAAGTCGTATCTCTTTCCGGTCCAGTATAACGAGGTAAATTACCTCTGTCTACTAGAGGCACAGTACTTGCATCTGAATCACTAGCGAGCTGAGTCATGGCAAGAAAGGAGCGTGTCAGATGCCTTCACTCATTAAGGCCGACAACAGTTGGGCGTTGTGGGCGATCATGGTCAGTATTGCCGCCTTTTCGATTTGGGCTGAGCAGAAGACGAAGTTGGGCTCGAAGTTATCTGGTTGTATGGTAGCTCTTCTATGCATGATGGCATTATCCAACTTGGGTATCGTACCTACGGAGGCTCCTGCGTACGACGTGGTTTGGGGTTGGGTGGTTCCGCTGGCGATCCCCTTGCTCTTGTTTAAGGCCGATTTGGTTCGTATATTGCGGGAAACCGGTCCCACACTGGTGGCATTTGTCTTCGGCGCGCTTGGAACATCCCTCGGAGCAATCGTAGCTGGGCTGCTCGTGAACATAGGTTCGGAGACCTGGAAGATGGCAGGCGTGTTCGCATCCACTTACATCGGCGGTACGCTCAACTATGTTGCTGTGTCTAAGGCCCTGAACGTGTCCAGTGAGATCGTGAGTGCTGGTGTGGCCGCTGATAACTTGAATATGACGCTATACTTCCTCATCTTGTTCGCCATACCCGGCATTGCTCTCTTCAGAAAACTTTTCAAGACGCCTCACATAGAAGAGGCCGACCGGGAGGCGCTGAAGGCAGCGGATAGCGGGCAAGAGGCGTTAAGCGCGGCTGCATTGTACTGGGGCAAACACGAGATCTCTCTCTTGGACATCAGCGTATCTTCCGCCCTAGCATTTGTCGTAGCTGCCCTCGGAAATATGATCGCGGGGGCCTTGGGCATCGGCTACCTCAGCATCCTGATCAACACGGGGCTCATAGTCCTCATAGCCACCATGTTTCCGAAACAAGTGGGCAGCCTGGCAGGTGCGCAGGAGCTCGGCACATTCCTCATGCACATATTCTTTGCTGTGATCGGTGTAGCTTAGCACTTTAATCCAGCGTAAAAAGCCTCTTTGTTTTCGAGTTCTTTTAGGATTATGCAAATCCCTTCCCAAAGCAGTGTGATAGGATTTTGTCAATTTCCTTTGGGAGGTAGGACGATGCAGATGATTTTGTCGGTTAACATGGGACCTGAAGAGTACGCTGCAAAACACGAAGAAATAGAGTTCCCTAAGATAGACATCTGCCCGATGTGCAAGGCGAGGAAGCGTCTTCACAGGCATGGCTCTTTCCAGCGGAATGCCCTGCCTGAGAAAAACAAGGTTCTTCTTGTGCGGATTCACCGGTTCTTCTGCACTGTATGCAAGAAGACAGTCTCCTTGGTTCCATCTTTTCTCGTGCCTCATTTTCAGTACACAGCCCATTTCTTGGTAGGCTCGATTCTGGGAAAGGTCGAAACCTACCGTGAACTCTTGCGGTTCCACCAGAAACGCTTTCTCAAGAACCTCAATCTGATACAGGCCTTTTTCAGGGATATGGGTTTTAGGTGGAGTCTTCCCGAGGCCGGAAAAGAAAGGGCCATAAAACTAGCGGAGGAAATCGAGAATTTGGGCGTAGGAAGTTTCTCGCTGCTCTACCACAAGCAGCACCACCGTAGTTTTATGGCAGTTTGATTTTACCTGCCCCGGGTGGTTTCGTAAAGAGAGCAGCGTCCAACAAAACGTTTCCGTGGTTTCCCTTCTCCGGGTCAATTAGTATGGTTCTGGCGTACCTCTGATGCGCCAAAGAGCAGCAACTGACCAACAAAATCTACCAAAAAGGGGGAGGAAATCATGGATGAGAAGGACCGGGAACAGATAGCGCTTTTCCGGTACGGATTGATTGCGCCCATGCTGCAGGGAAGCGTGGAAGACAGGGCTTCATACCTGGCTTCGGTTTCAAGCAGAACCTACGAGGTGCCCTGCTATGGAAATGTGGAGTACAGCCCAAAAACAATTGAGTCCTGGTTCAGAGCATACATGAAAGAAGGATTCGACGGCTTAAAGCCGCGTCAGCGTTCGGACAAGGGAGAGACCAGGGCAATTCCCTTGGATACAAGACACAAGATCTTGGACCTCCGCCAGGAAAAGACCAATGTTCCGGTGACAGTCTTTTACCAGCAACTTGTAGATAAAGAAGTCATAAAGCCTCAGGAAGTATCGTACTCTAGCCTGTACCGGCTCTTGAAACGCCATGACCTTGTAGGTAAAAGAACTCGCAAGGAACCGGAAAGAAAAAGGTACGCTTTGGACAAAGTAAATGAGGTTTGGCAGGCAGACCTCTCTTACGGTCCCTACCTCAAACTGGGCAAGAAGAAGGTCCAGACGTTTCTCTTTGCTTTCCTGGATGATGCTTCTAGGCTGGTTCCTTTCGCCCAGTTCACACTGGACCAGACCTTCGACTCTCTCAAAGTAGTGTTCAAAGAAGCCTTATGCAGGAGAGGTATCCCCAAAAAAGTTTACGCCGATAACGGGAAGATCTACAGGTCAGGCCAATTCCAGTTTGTCTGCGCATCCCTTGGCATAGCCCTCCTTCACACCCAACCTTATGACGCCGCAGCAAAGGGAAAAATCGAGAGGTTCTTTCTCACTGTAAAACAGCGCTTCTACTCAACCCTTGAAGCCGAAACCCTCACATCCCTGGATGCCCTTAACCAGGCTTTCCACTCCTGGCTTGAGAAAGACTACAATGGCAGACACCACAGCGCCATAGATATGACTCCTTTGGATAAATACATGTCCCAGGCTAGTGACGTAAAGATGGTGCAGGACCCTTCCTCTTTGGATCCCCTCTTTTTGAGGCGGGAGAACCGCAAAGTTAGGCATGATTCCACCATCAGCGTCGAAAACACTCTCTTTGAAGTTCCTCCCAGGTTCATAGGTCAAAGCATCGAGGTAAGATTTGAACCTAAAGACCTAAGTGAAGTGCTCATCTATGAAAACGGCCTTGAGGTCGCCCGCCTGAAACCCGTGAATCTTACTGATAACGCCAGGGTAAAACGGGAAAAACCTGCGCTGCGATTGTCTGACATCGCTAAAGATGAGGAGGATTGAGCATGTACAGGCCTTTCTACTCGCTCTCTAAAGAACCCTTCGGTAAAGACATAAAACCGCAAGAGCACTTTCCTTCCCAGAGTTTCAAAGAGGCCTTGGCCCGACTAAAATACCTGGTGGATACCAGAGGCTTTGGCGCCATCTTGGGGGAATCAGGGTCAGGCAAGACATATGCCCTCAGGACCATGGCCGAAAGTCTCAACCCAGCTCTGTACAAAACCATCTACCTTCCCATGTCATCAGGCACAACAATGGACATGTACCGTAATCTTGTGACAGGGCTGGGAGAAGAGCCGAGATATCGCAAGAGCGATCTCTTCCGCCAGATCCAAAAGGCAGTTGAGCACTTCTTCTACGAGAAGAGAGTTACGCCGGTGTTCATTTTGGACGAAATGCACCTGGCGAAACCTGAATTCCTCCTGGATCTGGCGATGATATTCAACTTCTCCATGGATTCCAAAAACCCTTTCGTCGTGATCATAGCCGGTTTGCCTTTTTTGAGCACGCGATTGAAACTCAATCATATCCAGCCTCTCGCCCAAAGAATCATCGTCCATTACAAGATGGAGCCTTTGGATAAACCAGAGGTCTTCCAGTACATCAACCACCGCCTAAAACTGGCCGGGGCTACAACTGAGGTGTTCAGCCAGGAGGCCCTTGAAGCTATCGCTTCCCACTCTGCAGGTTGGCCCAGGCTGGTTAATAACCTTGCCAGCACATCGCTACTTTTGGGAGCCCAGTTGAAGAAGAACCCGATTGATGCCGAGGTCGTGAGATTGGCCTCTATGGAGACAAACCTCTGAACTCGCAAGTCATTGGGCGCTTCCGCTTGCTGTAGACCCTGCAACTTGCCGGTGATGCCTAGTAATAGGTGTCACCGGCCTTCTATATGGAGCTAAAACAGCCTCCCACAAGCAATGTGAAAGTGAAAATCGAGGGTAAAGGGATTGTGCAAACGGGAGAAGAATTAGAACCTTGGAATCTGACAATTGGCATATTGGAACGGAATTTCAGCCTGGAGGAATCTGAAAAATACACGCGGGGTTAATTTGCAAAATGACAGATCGGTGCCGCAGCCAACATACCCCTAATAATCCGCGTTGGATCCAAACTGTTTCTGATGGCTATAGTCATCATCTTTGTGCATTTCTTGGTGATCTTCGCCCTTGGCAAGCTCTTCAAATTCAACCTTGAAGAGATTCTCGTGGCTTCCAACGCGAACATTGGTGGACCCACCACCGCATCGGCATTCGCCATAAGTCAGCGATGGAATGGCCTCATCCTACCTGCTATCCTAGCAGGCATTTTCGGCTATGCTATAGCAAACTACATTGGCATCGGTTTGGCGTACACGGTAAAAGGGCTCCTCGGGATGTAGGGTCTTACGGGGGAGTGCAGCATGCTCGCAGTTGTGAAGGATCGGAAAGGGCCGGGATTCGCGGTGAAGGATGTCCCGGTCCCAAGTCCAGCTCAGGATGAGGTCCTTGTGAGAGTCCGAGCGGTAGGGATATGCGGCACGGACCTTACGATTATTGAGGGTAAAAGAGATGTCCCGATTCCGTTGATTCCGGGACACGAGTTCGCCGGCGAAGTCGTTGAGGTTGGTTCTGCGGTCGAAGGATTTCGGGTTGGCGACAGAGTCACCTCGAGTCTCATCGTGAGCTGCGGCGAGTGTCAATACTGCCGTCAGGGGATGGAAATACTGTGCGACAGGATAAAAGAAATAGGCATCCATATCAATGGTGCATTCGCAGAATACGTCGTGGTTCCCCAAAAGACGCTGGTAGCACTCCCCCAAAACTTGACGTTTGAAGATGGCGCTTCAATGGACCCAATTGCATCAGCCTATAGAGCGGTGTGTAAAGCCCTCGTTGGGCCGGAAGATGTTGTGGTTGTTTTCGGGCCCGGTCCCATCGGGTTGTACGCTCTCCAGGTAGCGCTAGCCAAGGGGGCTGCGAAGGTCCTCTGTTTCGGTACAAAACCAGACTCGATTAGGCTTAAGGTTGCCGAGAAACTTGGGGCGGTAACCGGCGTTGCCAGTGATGAAATTGGATGCGTGAGCGTGGTGAGAGATACAACAGGAGGGCGTATGGCTGACGTAGCTATTGATGCGACTGGGAGCGTTTCTGCCCTTTCTGCCTGTACCAGGGTCCTAAGGAAGAACGGACGTGTGTGCATTGTCGGCATACCGCACGATGCGGCTATCGTGACACTCGCAGAGGTGGTGCGGAAGGAACTAAGACTATACGGGAGCTTCTGTTATACCTTACCCGAATTCCGGGCTTCGCTCCAACTGTTGGAAAATGGCAGCGTCGTGACCGAGCCTGTGATTTCACATCGGCTGCCTCTTAGGGATTTTGAAGAGGCGTTGGATCTGATCTATCGCAGGGAAGCGGTGAAAGTCATGCTCATTCCCTGAAGAGCTTCCCCGCGAATCATTCGACAGATCTTGGAGGGATGGAAGTGCCAGGTAATACCACGAAAGTTTATCCATACATGCCCAACACTGTCCCAGAAATCAAAGAGGAGATGATGAAGGAAATAGGCATACGATCGACGGAAGAGTTGTTTGCCGATATCCCTGACGACATAAGATTCAAAGGCAAAATGAACTTACCTGCTCCAATCCTCAGTGAGTCTGACCTCAAACGGCACGTCGAAGGGTTGCTCGCCAAAAACATATCCTGCGAGGACGCAGTGAGCTTCCTTGGAGCAGGCTGTTACCACCATTACGTACCTGCCGTGTGCGACGAGATAGCTAACAGATCGGAATTCTTGACAGCTTACTGCGGAGATACCTACTCAGATCACGGCAAAATGCAGGCTATATTCGAGTACTGCAGCATGATGGCCGAGCTTTTAGACCTGGACGTGGTCAGCTATACCACGTTCGACGGAGGACAGGCAGTCTCTTCGTCGCTGAGGATGGCCATACGGATCACCGGAAGAAACCATCTACTCTTGCCGAGGACAATTAACCCCGAGATCCTTTCGCAGGTTAGGGATTACTGCAAGAAAGTCGCCGACATCGAGCTCGTTGCTTATGACCAGAAGACAGGACAACTAGATCTTTGCGACTTGGAGCGAAAGATCTCAGATAAGACAGCTGCCGTGTTTATTGAGAATCCGTCCTATCTCGGAGTCCTCGAAGAGCACGGGCAAGAAATCGCCGACCTGGCGCACCGACATGGGGCTCTCTTCGTGGTTTCCGTGGACCCCTCTTCCCTGGGGATCCTGGAGCCTCCCGCACACTACGGGGCCGACATTGTATGCGGTGACATCCAGCCCCTGGGGATTCACATGAACTACGGCGGCGGATGCGCCGGCTTCATCGCCACAAGGGACGAGAAGCGTTTCATCGAAGAGTATCCCACTTACCTGTACGGTATTACGACCACGAAGCGCGAGAATGAATACGGGTGGGGTCGCGCTCTTAACTGGAGAACATCCCACGGAAGCAGAGAGAAGGCGAAAGAGTACTTCGGTACGTCGGCAGGGTTGTATGCCATAACTGCCGCCGTGTACATGGCTCTGATGGGCCCACAAGGCATGAGAGATCTGGGATGCACCATAGTTCAAAGGGCTCACTACGCAAAGAAGCTGCTCGGACAAATCAGAGGGGTGCGAACTGATGTCTTCTCTTCAGCCGTATTCAAGGAGTTTGTAGTAAATTTCGACGGCACCGGACTGACCGTGCGCGATATAAACAAGAAACTTTTGGACTACAACATATTCGGAGGTAAGGATCTCTCCCAGGACTTCCCGGAACTTGGGCAGAGCGCCCTTTATTGTGTCACGGAACTCACCACTCTAGAGAACATCAAGAAACTCCAAGACGCGCTTAACAGCATACTTGGATCTCGGAGGTGTGCTTCATGACCGCAACTCCTAATGCTCCAAGATTGAGGAGGTTCCACCAAGCCCGTTGGGATGAGCCAATCATCTTCGAGATGAGTCGAAAAGGCCAGCGCGGTATCTTCGTTGCAGAGTCCGAACAAGAGATAAAAGACGAAACTGGACCGGCTGAAAACCTGATACCCCAAGGCCTTCTACGGAAGAACCCGCCGGCTTTACCGGAACTCGGACAAATGCAAGTGTTAAGGCACTTCTTGCGGCTTTCTCAGGAGACCATCGGTGCAGACATCAACATAGACATCGGCTTAGGCACCTGCACGATGAAATACAATCCGAAGATTCATGAAGTCTTCGTGAGGTCTCCCAAGATAGCAGATCTCCACCCCTACCAGGACGAGAGTACAGTTCAGGGTATCCTCGAAATCACTTATAAGGTAGAGCAGTTCCTGAAAGAGATTTCAGGGATGGATAAGTTTTCATTCCAGCCGACTTCTGGAACTCAAGCCATATACTCCAACGTTGCCGTTGCTCGAGCCTATCACGAGGCAAACGGCGAAGGCACCCAGCGAGACGAGGTCATTACGACCATCTTTTCTCACCCGGGAAACGCTGGAGCGGCCAGCGCAGCTGGCTACAGAGTGATCACGCTGATGCCAGACGACAGTGGCCTTCCGGACATTAAAGCTCTTAAGTCAGTCGTATCCAAGCGTACTGCAGCTCTACTCATAACAAACCCGGAAGACACCGGGATCTTCAACGACAGGATCAAGGAGATTGTGGACATCGTTCATTCTGTCGGCGGTCTTTGCATCTATGATCAGGCGAATGCTAATGGTCTCCTGGGCATCACTCGGGCTAAAGAAGCGGGATTCGACATGTGCCATTTCAATCTCCACAAGACGTTCGCATCTCCCCACGGGAGCCAAGGTCCCGGAACGGGTGCACAAGGCGTCGTGGCAAAGCTTGCTAGGTTTCTGCCAAAACCCACGGTGGAATTCGACGGTGAAAAGTACTATCTTGATTACGGTCGCCCGGACAGCATCGGGAAAATCCGTAAGTTTTTCGGCGTGCCGCCAGTGATATTGCGGGTCTATGCGTACATTGTCAGCCTGGGAGAGGAAGGCCTGAGGACGGTCTCGGAGATCGCGGTGCTGAACAACAACTACCTGCTCAAGAAGCTTCTCGAAATCCCCGGGCTTTCTTGCCCCATGGGCGAAGGCAGGAGAAGGATCGAACAGGCTCGGTTGAGCTGGGCCGAACTGAAAGAGAAGACCGGCGTCGGTACTGATGCTATCTGTCGCAGAGTCGTGGATTACGGGCTTCAGAGCTACTTTACCAGCCATCATCCATGGCTTGTCCCTGAACCTTTCACGCCCGAACCGGTGGAGACTTACTCAAAGGATGATATAGACGAATATGTTGCGATAATCCGTCAAATAGCTCATGAAGCTTTCACGGATCCAGACTTGGTTTTGAACGCTCCCCACAACAGCACGATTTCAGTGATAGACCACGAACCGCTTGTAAACATCGAGAAATTTGCTTGTACTTGGAGGGCATTTAAGAAGAAGACAGGCCAGCAGGAGTAGTTGAGAGTAAGCATACAGCCAGTTCTTGCGACCTTATTTCCGGAGATATGGTATACTTGCGCTGAATTACCATCTGATAGCCTCTCTAAAGTTAAGTCGCGATTGCCCTTGGGAGGTACAAGCAATGTCTTCAGCCGTCTCGGAAAGGGTCAGATGCAAGTCGCTGCTAAGCCGCATTATGTCTGCCAGCGATGCATGCCGGTTCATAAACGACCGTGACGTCGTGGCAGCAAGCGGGTTTACACCTGCCGGATACCCGAAAGCGGTCCCGTTGGCGCTCTGCGAGAGGCTCAAAGAAACCGGAGAGACCCTTTCAATTACGCTCATTACCGGAGCTTCTGTCGGTGAGGAACTGGATGGTGCACTAAGTCGCGCCGGAGTTCTGTTTAAGCGCATACCTTATCAGACAAACACCTCATGCCGTGTGGGGATTAACGAGGGAAGGATCTTATACGTCGATGATCACTTGAGCCAAGTTGCGGGACACTGCAGGAGAGGTTTCTATGGGCGCCCTGACGTAGCAGTGATTGAAGCTGTGATGATTACCGAGGACGGAAAAATTATACCATCGACTTCAGTGGGGAACTCGCCCACATTTCTCAGGGAAGCACGTGCGGTCATCATCGAGATCAATACTAGCCAGCCGCTGGACCTATACGGAATGCATGATATTTACGTTCCAAAAGATCCGCCCCATACCGAGCCGATCCCCATCCGCAGCCCTGGAGACCGTATCGGTACTATATTCATAGACTGCGACCCGGAAAAGATTGTGGCCATAGTCGTCACCGACATGCCGGACAAGCCTCGTGAACTTACCCCGGGAAATGAACAGACTACCCGCATAGCGTCAGAGGTCGTGGATTTTCTCGAGCACGAGGTCAGAATCGGCAGACTACCCAAGAACTTATTGCCTCTTCAGTCTGGCGTGGGAAACATCGCCAATTCCGTCTTAAAAGGCCTTCTGGAGTCTCGTTTCGAGAACATGACTTTCTATTCGGAAGTCATACAGGACTCTGTACTGGACCTGTTGGATGCCGGCAAGATCGAGGCCGCTTCGGCAACCTCCTTATCGCTCTCTCCCACAAGGCTGGAGGTGTTCTACAAAAGATTGAACGAATACAGGGACAAGATAATCCTGAGACCGCAGGAAATATCCAACCACCCGGAGGTTATCAGGCGACTCGGCGTCATTGCCATGAACACCGCGATCGAGATGGACATATACGGCAACGTGAATTCCTCACACACTTTCGGGACCCACATGATGAACGGGATAGGTGGCTCAGGAGATTTCTCCCGCAACGCATATCTAACCATCTTCATGGCACCGTCAACGGCGAAAGGAGGAGCCATTTCGACCGTAGTGCCCATGGTTAGCCACGTAGATCACACGGAGCACGAGGTCCATGTGCTAGTCACTGAACAGGGTCTTGCCGACTTGCGCGGTCTTGCTCCAAGGGAAAGAGCCAAGGTCATCATCGAGAAGTGTGCCCACCCTGATTACCGACCAGCGCTCCGTGATTATTTCCGGAGGGCGGAGTCTAGGGGTGGTCACACTCCCCACATTCTTGAGGAAGTGTTCTCATGGCACTCGCGATTCGGGCAAACATAGGCACTCGGCTGGCTCGGGTGACTGGTCGGCACCGTTCAGTGCCTAGCCACCAGCGTGCACCACGAAATAGCCATTTCCTTTACTGGTAGAGCGTCAAAACCGGCACCTCCCAAAAGTTCGCTGCGCGGAGTCGGCTGGGCCCTAACTTCCATGAGGTTCTCCACGGATACTCGTAGACCGCTCTCCGTGAATACTTTCAGGGCACTGTCCATGTAGCACAGATCGGCTAGGCCGTTTTCCCTCAGCAGCTGATCGGTTTCAAGGTCGCCTTTGGGATAAAAGATGGAAGTGGCGAACATGTAACCCTTGAGAGTTCGACTGATTTCCGCAACCGCGCGACGGGGGTACCTTATATTCTGGAGTCCCACGTGAGATGTGAAAACCGGGACGCAGTCGTCCCTGAATGGCATCCTTCTCACGTCAAACGCCAGGAAATCCAGGTTCTTGTCTATACCTAAATAGTGGAAGTACTTCTTATTACGCCGCAGCACTCGCGGGCTGAAGTCCGTGACTACGACCTGACGGTCTGGAAAGCAGCAAGCAAGCCGCTCAACCAGTGTACCGACTCCGCTTGCCAAGTCGACAATCAGTCCAGATGCCGCGGACACAAGGTTAAGTACGTGCTCGATCTGGGATCTCTGACACGCCTCATATTCCGGAGTATATATACCACCAAGGTCGCTCGCTGCCTCGCGAGCACCCGCGTAGTCCCCTCGCTCCATTAGCACCATTGACCTGAAGAATCGGTCTACTCCCGACAGAGACTCCAACGGAGATTTGGTCAGTCTCTCGTCTATTTCAGGTTCTCTTTGAGGAACGCAGATAGATGGCTATCAACCTCTTCCCACAGGTCTTCGCGCTGCACATCCGGAGTTAAGAATGCCCCTATGCCGTCCTTCACTGAGTAGGTCGCACCGCAGGCGCTACACTCAGCACGCCCCTCCATTACGTCGTAGTCTGGGGCTCGGGCTCCGCCAACACCCGTGTCCTCGATTGCGATCTGGGTATCCGAATTTTCAACCTCGAAGATGTCCCATGTAAGCTCGCCTCGGCACGCGGGGCACACAAGGAGATCCCTCAGATGCTCTCGCATGCGTGTATCCCTCCCGATGCCCACTTCGACAGCGGACCGAGGTATTCCAGTACTGCGGTAACGTTACTCTTTCGTTGCTAATGCTTTACCCCAGCAGCCAATGCACCGTTACACCGTGTGGCAGCCATGAAGAAAGAACTGGCCTAATCCCCTTTCAGAACAAAATCCAGAGCACGCAGTAGCGTGTCGCTGAAATCCGGCGGAAAGCGGTGGCCCATGCCAGGGCGGACATCCAGCTTGCACAGGAGACCGTTTTTCTCCATGGCATCCTGTAGCCGGCAAGCTCCCTGGTAGAACTGGTCTCTATCCCCGGTTATGATGTAGCCTCTGACCCCCCGCGGCGCCGCTTTATCCATCAGGACCACGAACCCCTCTATGTCCCGTACAGCCGGCACAACAGCGATGAATCCGCGACTCTGAAAGGGATCGCCCTTCAATGCAGCGGTGATGGCGATCCTCCCTCCTTGCGAAGCCCCGGCAATAACCACACGGCTTGGGTCAAATCGGTAACTATCCCGCGTCTTCTCATAAGCCCATGTCACCTCGGTCGCTGCCCTGTCCTCGTCGTCCCAGCAGAACTCGTCTTTAGCGCACATCTGCGAAGACTGAGGAATTGCCACAACTATACCTGTTTCGGTAGCTGGTTGCCAGTACGGCGCGAACTTCTGAGCATCGCTCCCACGGGAATGCAGTGCCATGAGCAGCGGAGGTGGGGATGCACCGTCTGCCTTCCGGGGTGGCAGAACCATAATCTGCGGACGAGACCCCTCTTGAGCCGCAGCACCAAGGTGCTTGCACGCGAGCACGATCTCACGGAACTCGGGAGTGTCACGGATAGGTGCCAAGTCAGTTTCGTTCATTAACGTGGTTTCGGACCACCAAATCCCGTGACCCACTGCCTCTTCAAAGATAGCGAGTGCCTTTCTTGTTTCTCCAAGAAGACTGTAAAGGCATGCCCGCCAATATGAAGTCCTTGTAGCTCTCTCAGGGAAAATCTCAGCCGCAGAGTTGGCCGCTTCCAAAGCCTCGCGCAATTTTCCTTGACCATAAAGTGTAATAATACGGTCCTGGAGCTCGGCCCAATTCTTTACCTCCATTTCTTGTCACCTCCTCCCGTATGCCACACCATTCAGGCATCTTGATAACGCAATCCTAAGTCTCCCGAACCGCGACGCGCCGCGTGCTCCAAATTTCTATTACACCATCACGTGACTGCGGGAAATTTCGACCCCGACTGACAAAATCCTTCCACTACAGTTAAGACTTCGTAAATGGCATAACGACAGACCCCACGAATAATAAGCTAATCTCACCTAGAGTATCAGCCGCGGTTCCAGGGTTTTGAAGTCAGCATGCTCAGATCCAATGGAGAAGCATACCTGTTGGTAGACTCCGTACGAAGGCCTTAGAACCTAATCTCGAGCTTGTCCTGCGGTCTTCACCCACTCCGATATGTCATCGATCACTTCCTCTGACACATGTCCCGGAACCAGGTACTCATCAGGAGAGCTTTTGCCCGTACCGCTGATAAATAAGTGGTTTAGATCCTTATAAGTCTTGATGCTAACGTTCTCTCGCGCGTTGGCTTCTCCCAGAAGGCCGTCTTTCCAACCCTGAAGGTCTTTCATAGTGACCTGGTAGTCCCTTTCGCCCTGCAAAATCAGCATGGGAAGCCCGACTTCTCTAGCAGTCTCCACCGCATCGTACGCCGCAAGATCGTCCCAGTAGGACTTAGGAGCATTCAGGGCCAGTTCCCCTTCTCTGAGTTGGCCGGATCTGATCTTCTGGACCTCAGCCTTTGTCGCCTCGATCGCTCTGGATTCGGCCTCACTAATGGTCGCGTCCAGCCCTGCGATATACTCCACCTGCTCCACTATTAAATCAAGGAGATCCCTGCTCGCAGGTGCCAGCATAACGATTCCGGCTATGCGCGTGCGCTGCGATGCTAAACACTCTTCTGCTATCCTTGGCGCCAGCGTCGCGCCGAGACTGTGCCCAATAACGAACACTCTTTCTGGATCCACTCGAGGCGTTTCTTTCAAGAGCGCCACCGCGGCTACGGCATCATCGATAGTCTCCTCTTTGACGGTCATGTTCTTTATGTCCTTCATCTCAGCTGCGTAATGCTTCGTTCGCTTCTCATACCGCAAGGCAGCAATACCCCTTGACGCAAGTCCCCACGCCAAGTCTTTGAAAGGTTTATTGGGTCCCAGGGTCTCGTCCCTGTCTTGGGGACCCGAGCCATGGACCAAAACCACAGCCGGAAATGGTCCTTCACCCTTGGGCATGGTCAAAGTACCGGGTAGGGCCCATCGGTCTTGGCCAACCACGACCTCTTGTTCCGTGAAAGAGTCCTCTTCGGCATAGACAGGAGCGGTATACTGGCTTGAGACCTGCGCCGGCTGAAATGCCACCAGCCATAAACCGGCCACTTTTGCTTCGTCATCGAAAACTACCTTGATATCAACGGAGCCCTTCTCAAAAGCGGCAGTGACGTAAACTACCCTGTATCCGGATTCCTGGATAAACTTTGTTCTCGTGATTTGCAGCCATCTCCCGCCCTGAACTAGAAGTCCCGACCACAGTTCACCCAGTTTCGAAGCCGGCATCGCCGCAGCCATTTGCTTGTTGAATATCTTGCTGGCTTCTTCGTATTTGCCGGCAGCCATAGACAAGACAAGATTCCGGGCAAGAGCGTCCAACTCTTCTGGGGTCCTAGAGACGGTTTGTTGCGGTTTGGGTGCGCACCCTGAGAGAAAAAGCATACAAGCGACTAAGAAACAACCCAGAGTCGCTTTCATCTTAAGACCACCAACCCCATCTCGGATTCCGTTCTGAACAGGGGTGAAAGCCTGGTATAAACCCCCATCCTCTCCGCCCACGCAATATCCCCTGTCACACGCTTCTCTACTTCGTCGAACTGGAGAACCCTTGCCATTCTTCCAGGCGGCAATTCTCTGGCTATCAGCAGGACATCAATGTCTGACCCATAAGTCGGACTCCCTACAGAACCGAAGACCACGAAACTCGTAAGGTTAGGGCCATAGACCTGGATACATTCGTTCTTGAGGCGATCGCAAAGCTCCTCAAAGGTTTTCCTTAAGATACCATTCGAACCAGCGTCGCTCACTCGGCATCCCCTACTTTACAACAACAGCAAAGCCTCGCTGCCCTCATGTTATCATACGGAATAGGCAAACTAAAACTTTCCTCGATCGTGTCGTATTTTGGGGTCCGAGTCCCGCCCACTAGTCCCCTCCAAGGGCAAGTTCCAGACACTTCCGCAGCGCTGCGTCATACTCTAGGTTAGGTCCTTCGCCCAAAGGCAACCCCTTGGTCAGAGCCTCCACATATCGCACCAGGTCTTGCGGATCAGGCTCAGCCAGAACGTCTGGAGTCGTATGGGTTTCCTCGTTTGCCGTGAAATCAGCATTCAGGGCCATCTGGCTGGGGAAGAAGACAGCCATCTTACTGTTCGGCAGGACCATTATCACGGGGGTTGGTCCTCCACCGTCTCCCGCTGTGGGTTCACCGACTACGGTTGCCCAACCAAAACTTTTGCAGAAAGATGCAAACCCTTCCGCAGATGAGAACACTAGCTGTCTCGACGATGCATCGCACCGGGTTTTTGGGACACGGGTTTGAGTATACAACATCCGCCGTCGGTTAGTCTGCCACCTCCTGGTCGCAGGAAAGTTCTTGCAACGCGATAAACCCGGGTATGAGGGTGATAGCTCCGATAAGGGAAGTTATTAGCATCCCGAAAGAACCGCTTTGGGAGCCGATAAGCTTGGAAATTGTTGAAGGACTGAGAAAAGTTAAAAGTAAGCTAATGAGGATGATGATTCCAACAAATTGGGGAAGGATCTCCCCTCGAAAGACTTCCATACTGACGGATGGACTTTCTGCCTTGCTTTCACAAAAAGTAAGATCCGGTCTTCGCTCTTTCACTTTGCAAGGAATACGGTTGAACAATCGGAACCTTCAGAATAAAATCTTGGTGAGGGGGCATATCCGTTGCTAAAGAAAACCGGCCTTCTTCTCATCATCTTGCTTTTTCTTCTTTCTTATGGCCTTCGTTGGAACGCCACATCACGAGGTAAGGATACGGTTGAATTCACCGACTACCGCGTTAGATCCGCGCTGGATTTCGCGGCTCGAGACTCCTCTGCCAAGTACGTGGTTAAGGAAGGCACACCGGTCAAAGCCTGGGTATCGGGATCGTCGGATGGATATACCGTCAACGCTGCGTTTAGTCTCAATGATTATGCCTGGCTTGTGATGGTGAAATTTGATCCGGCTGGTAACCCCGTGAGCTGTTCTACCGAAATCTGGTCTGCTTTCACTGTCTCGAGGTATCTTTGCACGTTGTCTTTTGCAATGGCAGGGCTGTGGTTGGCCGTAACTTTCATATTTCCCCATTTTGCAGTTAAATGCCCTGATTGCACAACCAATCCACTCCTGCCGGTGGTCACGGAACAGCACGACACAACGATCTTCGCCGGCGGGGTTGATGACGAAGGATTCACATTACCACCTATAGTCGAGAGGGCGTGGATTTGTCCCCGCTGTGGTTATACGAAGGTGAAGTACGTTGTGCCGGAATACTACCGCCCGGGTTTGGCCCGGTCACCGGCAGACACAGGACTACCACGGCTACACCCAAGGGAGCTGGACCGACTTGAGCGTGCATTCGATAAGTGGACCAAGGATAGGAAGGAAATGGCGCGCTTCCACTCCTTTGAAGAATGGAAAGCATTCTTCGATGAACTGAAGACCCGTGAAGGAGAAAAGAGGCAGTTCCGTTTCCAATAACCAGCCCGGCAACTATTAGTCTGGAACAGTCATTTCGACGGCGAGAATCTAGAGAAAATCGGAGCGTCAAATTCGCTTGGGAGCTACGTTTTCGCTGGTCCTTTTTCGTCCGTGCTGACGACAAAGGCTTGCTAATGTGGCATCCTGTAGCCGGCAAGCTCCCTGGTAAAACTGGTCTCTATCCCCGCTTATGATGTAGCCTCTGACCCCCCGCGCCGCCGCTTTATCCATCAGGACCAGGAACCCTCTATGTCCCGTACAGCCGGCACAACACCGATGAATCCGCGACTCTGAAAGGGATCGCTCTTCAATGCAGCGGTGATGGCGATCCTCCCTCCTTGCGAAGCCCCGGCAATAACCACACGGCTTGGGTCAAATCGGTAACTATCCCGCGTCTTCTCATAAGCCCATGTCACCTCGGTCGCTGCCCTGTCCTCGTCGTCCCAGCAGAACTCGTCTTTAGCGCACATCTGCGAAGACTGAGGAATTGCCACAACTATACCTGTTTCGGTAGCTGGTTGCCAGTACGGCGCGAACTTCTGAGCATCGCTCCCACGGGAATGCAGTGCCATGAGCAGCGGAGGTGGGGATGCACCGTCTGCCTTCCGGGGTGGCAGAACCATAATCTGCGGACGAGACCCCTCTTGAGCCGCAGCACCAAGGTGCTTGCACGCGAGCACGATCTCACGGAACTCGGGAATGGAGAAGCATACCTGTTGGTAGACTCCGTACGAAGGCCTTAGAACCTAATCTCGAGCTTGTCCTGCGGTCTTCACCCACTCCGATATGTCATCGATCACTTCCTCTGACACATGTCCCGGAACCAGGTACTCATCAGGAGAGCTTTTGCCCGTACCGCTGATAAATAAGTGGTTTAGGTTTAGATCCTTATAAGTCTTGATGCTAACGTTCTCCCGCGCGTTGGCTTCTCCCAGAAGGATCACTAATGGTCGCGTCCAGCCCTGCGATATACTCCACCTGCTCCACTATTAAATCAAGGAGATCCCTGCTCGCAGGTGCCAGCATAACGATTCCGGCTATGCGCGTGCGCTGCGATGCTAAACACTCTTCTGCTATCCTTGGCGCCAGCGTCGCGCCGAGACTGTGCCCAATAACGAACACTCTTTCTGGATCCACTCGAGGCGTTTCTTTCAAGAGCGCCACCGCGGCTACGGCATCATCGATAGTCTCCTCTTTGACGGTCATGTTCTTTATGTCCTTCATCTCAGCTGCGTAATGCTTCGTTCGCTTCTCATACCGCAAGGCAGCAATACCCCTTGACGCAAGTCCCCACGCCAAGTCTTTGAAAGGTTTATTGGGTCCCAGGGTCTCGTCCCTGTCTTGGGGACCCGAGCCATGGACCAAAACCACAGCCGGAAATGGTCCTTCACCCTTGGGCATGGTCAAAGTACCGGGTAGGGCCCATCGGTCTCGGCCAACTACGACCTCTTGTTCCGTGAAAGAGTCCTCTTCGGCGTAGACAGGAGCGGTATACTGGCTTGAGGCCTGCGCCGGCTGAAACGCTACCAGCCATAAACCGGCCACTTTTGCTTCGTCATCGAAAACTACCCTGACAACCCAGAGTTGGTTTCATCTTAAGACCCCCTGGAGGGCAGCATATCATCTTCCTGTTTACGTCCGCAAAGAGAGCGCGGTTTTGCTCGCAAAGAACCTTCCCGGGAAATGGTCAAATAACCGATATGACAGCTCTATAACTATAACAGCTCTATAACGATGCTTTCAGCGGAACTCCTCTGGCAGTTCTATGCAGGACTGGGCTGCACGTACCACTGTCTCTGCGTCGTTCATCGCTCTCTGGGCATCCTCTGCCGTATACTCAAGTGTAGGAATAAGGTCGACCTCACCGTAGAACGCGAACTCTCGCTCTTTGCGCAACCAGCGCGAGATATTCTTGAGAGTCTCGGCGTTCTTCCGAACGGGTTCAGGAAACATGTGGCTATACTCTACGATTAGATCACCCACATCATGAATCTTGGGCGGTTCTACGCCAATCTGCCTGAGCATACCTTTGAGGGCGAGCTCCACGATTTCTTGGGCTTCGCGAACAACATCTGAGAAGGCGTTCTCATTATACAACACGCTCAGGATTTTGAGTCTGGTCTTGGCCTTGATGAGATAGCTCTGAGCCAAGGTCAGGTTCTTCATATCTCGAACACCTCCCCAGGCTTGAGGTCAGGCTTGAGTACCCAATGCCAAGTACTACCACGACGCACCCGGACCGCCCCCATCGCTTGGAGCTTCTCTCTCAGAGATTCAAGGTATTTCTGGAAAAACCCTCCCCTATCGAGCAAGATCTTGGCATCTTCTACCATATCCAAGAAGATCAGGCCCCCTGACCCCACCTCGGATTCCGTTCTAAACAGGGGTGAAAGCCTGGTATAAATACCAATTCTCTCAGCCGACGCAATATCGGCTGCCATACGCTTTTCTACTTCTTCGAACTGGGAAACTCTTGCCATTCTTCCAGGCGGCAATTGTCTGGCTATAATTAGGACATCAATGTCTGACCCATAAGTCGGAGTCCCTCTCCCTACAGAACCAAAGACCACGAGACTCGTAAGGTTAGGGCCATAGACCTGAATACACTCGTTCTTGAGGCGGTCGCAGAGCCACTCAAATGTTTTTCTTAAGATACCGCCCGAACCACCGTCGCTCACTCGGCATCCCCCACTTTGCAACAGAGCAAAGCCCCACCGTCCTCATGTTATCATACGGACTGGGCAAACTAAACCGAACTTCTATACGCCAGCGTAAATTCCTGTTAAATCTGAGCCACTTTCCCCGCTAAAAATCTAGCCATACTCCCAGGGGAATTCCCTCCAATCTGGAAATCGGTCACAGGTCGGAGGCAACTGGGAGGGTCATATCAGAGGAAGCGTGAACCACAATTCGATATCTGCATGCGCAGGGTCTGGACCAACCTGACATTGCACGGGAGCTGAAGATATTCCGATCTGGAACATCCATGGTCCGAACCACGCTATTCGTAGATGCACGGGGTCCACCCCAGGGCAAGGGTCACCGACGACCGTCCGGGGAGGTACCGTCCCTGGAAATGATCACATCCATACCTCGTCACGCCCGAGTGCCGGACTATACTACCGGTCGCCTCATGCTCCAGGCGGCTTGGGTAGTGAGTCCCAGGGTTAAGGAAATTGGGCGCAGCCCAATTCAAGAAATCATTGGATCATCAACTTTTGGGCCTAGCACGCACTTATAATTGTTATAAATCCTTTCTACGCTTGGAGGTATAGAGCACATACGCGTCGAATGTACCTCATAAATAAGTTCCAAGTAGCCTTGTGCCCGATGTGGGTGGGCTACGGCCATTTGAGGCCTCTCATGGGGGATGAGGTTGCTTTTTGACTGTGTGCGACGAAGAGAGGCCTGGCGGACGGAGGGGATTCACTCGTCTAGCACTGGTAATGTAAAGCAAATTGCGCGGTCCCTCGTAACAGAAGATGAACTGCAAGTTAACCCCGGACAAGAAGCCGGACAATTCAGCGCAGGTCAGGGGGGTGCGGGCATCAAATATACAAGGATGCACACGGCAGCTTAACCCACTCTTGAGAGCAACAGGGCCCTCTCCGATGCACCACTATAGACCTACCCTGCTCTGATGATGTGAAATCTACCGGTTTAAGCATCTGACAAAAAAGAAAGGAGGCAACATAAGATGGGCGGCTATAAGAATCGTATTCTACGCGTAAATCTCACTGACCATACATTCTCCGAAGAACCTCTCGACAAGGACCTGATTCACGACTATATCGGCGGGCGTGGTTTCGGCATCAAGTTTCTGTACGACGACCTCAAACCCGGCGTCGATCCCCTAGGGGAAGATAACGAGATAATATTCATAGCCGGCCCCCTGGCGGGAACTAATGCTCAGTCCTTTGCCCGCTGGAAGATCTTTTTCAAGTCCCCTCTGACGGGCACGTACTTCAAGTCGTCCGGCGGAGGTCACTTCGCAGCAGAACTGAAGTTCGCGGGCTTCGATGCCGTCATTGTCAAAGGGATATCCGAGAAGCCTGTCTATCTCTGGATCCATGACGGACAGTGTGAGTTTCGAGATGCAAGTTACCTGTGGGGATTAGATTGTGACGACACCCACACCCTAATCCGCGAAGAACTCGGCGACCCGTTGGTCCGTATCGCTTGCATCGGGCCTGCCGGAGAACGAGGTGTGAAGTATGCCGGCGTTTTCAGCGACCGTCGGGCCGCTGGCCGCGGCGGCGGTGGCGCGGTCATGGGAGCCAAAAATCTCAAGGCTGTGGCCGTCAGGGGACGTGAGAAGGTTGATATAGCCGACCCAGAGGCTTTCCGTGAAGCCGTAAAAGCACAGATAGCTGCGTACAAGGCCCATCCCATGTTTGAATCTTTTTCCCAGACAGGAACTCAGATCGCCGAATTCACCAACGTCCTTGGCATGTACCCCACACGAAACTTCCGAGAGGGCGTTTTGCCCGATTGGGAGAAGATCGAAGGGGCAGAATACACCAAACTGCGGGTACGTAAGACAGCCTGCTACAGTTGCATGATCCACTGTGGAAACATAACCAAGGTAGGCACGGGTAAGTACAAAGGCGCCTGGAGTGAAGGACCCGAGTATGAGACCACGTGGGCTTTCAGCGGGCCCATCGGGGTCCCGAACATCGGCCTCACCGTAGCTGCCGACAAACTGTGTGATGACTTAGGGCTGGACACAATCTCCACCGGCAACGCCATCGGTTTCGCTTTTGAGCTATACGAGCGAGGGATCCTAACCAAGGAAGATACCGGCGGTCTGGAACTAACTTATGGCCGCGAGGATCTCGTTCTGGAACTCATCAGGCAAATTGCATACCGCGAAGGCTTGGGAGATTTGTTGGCAGAGGGGACGCGCGAAGCAGCTAGGCGTATCGGGAAAGGTGCCGAACAGTATGCTATCCACGTAAAGGGATTGGAACTGCCCGCATATGACCCACGTGGAGCTAAAGCGCACGGACTGAACCTGCTTACAGCTAACCTCGGTGCTGACCATAACTGTGGTTATGCTCCGCAAGAGCTCTTTGGCGTCCCAATTCCAAGAGAGGTAGACCGTTTTGCTATCGAGGGTAAAGGCGAACTGACAAAGTTCAATCAGGACATCACGGCATTCATGGAAACGGGCATCCTCTGTGGTTTTCCGGTATCCATGTCCATGATTGACGCAGGGCTCTACGGCAGACTCATCTCGGCAGCCACCGGGATCAAGGACTTCGCTGACCCCAATTACATGTGGCTCGTGGGTGAGCGCATCTTTAATCTAGAGCGAATGTTCAATGTGCGAGAGGGATTTGGCAAGAAAGACGATGCTTTCCCCGCTCGCCTGACCAATGAACCGATTCCTAGCGGCCCGTCTGCCGGGCAAGTGTTTGAAGCCGAACCTTTACTGGCGGACTACTACAAAGTGCGAGGCTGGGATCCAGAAACCGGCATCCCTACTGCAGCCAAACTCAGGGAGCTGGGGTTAGATTTCACCGCCCAGTATGCAAAGTGAAAGTAGCATGATCACCGTAACCGTAATGTTTTTTGGCCAGATTCGCCAGATAACTGGCGTCAGTCAGCGGGCGATCTCGCTGGGAACCGGTGCCAAGCTGACCGATCTGGTAGTGCGTCTCAACGAGGAATATGGGCCTTCTTTCGCTGAAGAGGTGTCTCGCATTCAGGGACTGCGTATCTTGATCAACGGCAGAGAGTACAGCCTGTTGGGCGGAATGCAGGCACCGCTGTCAGATGGTTGTACTGTGGTTTTCATGCCTCCCATAGCAGGCGGCTGAACCTAAAGGCGGGTAGATGGGCGACCCCCCACCTTCCCGCCTTAATTTTACGAGAACCTCTTGTTGGCTGGGGTCACTTCAGCAGGTTTGAGGATAAGAACGGAAGCAAGTACTTGTACGAGGTAAGGGTCGCGTCCTATTTAGGTTAGAATAGCTTGGTCGCACGTGCGCGAGACGCAGCCGCCAAGGTAGAGTCGGAACTTCTCAAGGAAGACCTAGAATCGTTCGCTCGGGCAATCGGACTGGCGTACGAGAAGCGAGACGTAAACTATTTAATACTCGCCCACAGGATCCTACATGACCTTGACTACTGGGTTTTCAACAGTGAGACGTTCTTCAACAACACCGAGGAGTTTCCAAGAGGTTCCCGCGATTATTGGAGAGTCACAGCTACTTTGGAGGGTAAGAAGTTTTTGTTACCTCGCCCGACGAGCCGAAATTTTGAACCGGATAGACGTGCGTCTGGAAAAGTCCGATTTCCCCCTCTGCTTTGAAAAGGTACTTGGGCTTCGCACGGTCAACACCTGCCTCCTCTCTGCTCAGACTCAGGAGGTACCGGGTCGCTCTTAGTTCCCACGGTCCGGCAAACTCCCCGGCGTTGAAGGCTGATTGCCCGCCTGTCTCCGGGTCTATGCGGAATGTGCGCGGCACGTCGACGTCCGCGAGTTCGATGACCAGGTCTCCATCCTGGATCCCCCGTATCCGGTAGGAACCCGTGATGTTGAAACTGACGGACCCATCGTGATAAGTGACAAAGAGGGTGATTGGGATGGCAAAAAACCGCAGACCGAACCGTGACCCGTCGTCAACAGTCACCCTAACTGAGGTTTCAGGTCTGCTAAGGAGCACGTTTTCCAGATTGTGACGTTAGGAAGGAAAAGCGACACTTCCAATAGTTCTAACCCTGGGCCAAAGCCCCCGGTCCCATTCCCCACTCATGTTGAAGCACGAAGGTAACTCCCTGGTTCTCGTTGAGGACCTAATAGTCTCCATACTCTCTCACCAGTAATTCCGAATGACTAGCTCTGTTATTGGCCCTCTTCGATCAGCTCTACAGTTTATGGCGCGCCTGGCATAGACCACCTGGATGTCGTACCCCGAATACAGCTGCCGTATGAAAGGCGTATCCGAGTTGCTCAACATCACCAGACAGCCCCTCTTGTCTAATTCCTTGAAAACACCTGCCAGGCGCTCTTGGTCTTGAGCCCCGAAAGCATCCGCGGTGTAACTCGTGAAATTGGCTGTATCCGACAGGGGGTAATAAGGTGGGTCCAGATACACGAACGTACCTGCTCGCGCGAAGTCAAGAACGCGGCTAAAATCGTCACAAAGAATCTCCGCTGACTTCAGAGCCGCCGAGACTAACCGGAGGTTGGGTTCGTCCACGATTTTCAGGTTTTTGTACCTTCCGAAAGGCACATTGTGTTTACCCTGGCTGTTAACTCTCCACAAGCCGTTATAGGCCGTTTTGTTTAGATACAGGAATCTTGAAGCCCTTTCTACCGGAGATAACACCTGTGGGTCTAGCGCCCTAATGGAATAGTAGTATTCACTGGTATTCTTGTGTTTTTTCAGGTCACTGAGTAGCTCCTCAAGATTGTTGCGCACTACCAGGTAGAAATTGATAAGCTCCTCGTTGCTATCAATGAGGATCGCTTTGGGAGGCAACAAATGGAAAAAAACGGCGCCGCCCCCCACGAAAGGTTCTGCGTAAAGGCCGAATTCTTTCCTCGGGAACAGTGGCTCAAATTGCGGTATAAGCCCGGTCTTGCCTCCAGCCCATTTCACCGGAGGCTTGGGACTCGTTCTCTGCATGAATGCCTGACATCTATCCATCAACGACCTTCACCCCGGGCTAAGTTTGCTCCCCAAACGGCATTTGGCTGCGCCACCACGGGGCTACCTTCGCCGACTACGTGACAATGCAAACCGGTTCCCTCGTACTCTCCCTGCTATGCCATTTGAAGACCCTCTGAATGGGTCAAACGGCCAGTTTGCTTCTGACAAAGTTCACGACGTCTTCTGCCAGGGCTACCGCTGAAACAGCACTATCTCTTGTGTATACGTGCGCAGGAATGCTGTCCGGGAGTCCGTTGGGGTATCTGGTCGGTACATAGTACCCATCGAGAACGGACCATCTTTTGACCGCTT
Organism: Candidatus Fermentithermobacillus carboniphilus; assembly: GCA_018208355.1. Lineage (GTDB taxonomy): Bacteria > Bacillota > Sulfobacillia > Fermentithermobacillales > Fermentithermobacillaceae > Fermentithermobacillus > Fermentithermobacillus carboniphilus. Next base: position 896,595 of record CP062796.1, read on the forward strand.
CTGAGAATGCCGGCTCCCATCGAGAGGCTGCCCGACACAATCTCTCTACAGAATGGCCGAGCACGATCTCCTCTCCCTGAGCGTAAATGAAAGCTTTGAGAGCCTTTTCGGCCACCTGCTGGGCCAAAAAGCATGCAATATGGTAACCACCGGCATCAGCAAGGTGTTTCGCCCATCGCAGGTCCTCGATGGCTTGTTCAAGCCAACGTCTTCCTTCTTCAGACACGCTTCCTCTCATAAAGGACCACTTCATCCTTCAATAAGTTTCTGAAGAAATCCTTCTCCTTGATCTTCTCGAATTCCTCCGGTGTGTAACACAACACATCAATATCGACAGGAAGACACAGATTGCTGTAAATGAGTTTGAGCCGGTCGACAAAGGACAAATCCGTTCGCATTATCACTACCAGGTCGAGGTCGGTAAACAGGTCGGCCCTGCCCTTTGCGTACGAGCCAACAAGGCTTATACGCTCGACACCATCCAGTTTGCTGATCACAAACACTGCTTCTTCCAGAGAGACCTCCAGAAGACGCCGGTATTCATCACGTTTGGAGGACAAGGAACCGGAAATAGGCTCACTGCCGTGGTCCACATATGCCCGTTGCTCGCACATGCCACCCGCCCCTTTTGCGACCTTGAGCAGAGTTTATATCCACCGGTGCTCTTTCGTACCGAGCATGCGGTTCAGGCCGCAGGCCTTTCTCAGTTTCTCCGGATCCTCCTGGTTTCCTTCCGCTTTCCTGTTAGTTCTCTTTGCCGCAATGCAGTTTCCGGGGCTCTTTCTCCATGCCCCTCTGCCCCGCTATGAGCCCCAGGGAACACCCGTTCACTTACCGTAATTGCCGGCGACATTCTGACGAACAGAACCTCCGCCGCACGAAAGCATCTACCGCGCGTGAAGTCGCTGATAGCTCAAGTGGAACCCGGAGAGGCACAGGCGAGGGAAGGCTTCGTACCGCTATGGGCTATGATACCATGTGTACTGGTGGCGGTTTTCACTCTCACTCTTATCATGAAGAGGTGCTTTAGCCGTGATAGCAGAGTATGACGCTCGCCTCTGGTACGATCAAATCCCCCTGCGACGATCAGTTCGTGCCTACGACAGCCGGAAAGTGCCCGATGATACGCTGGACAGGTTACGTCCATTTCTCTCAGGCTTCTCGGGACTCTGTCGGGGAGCTCGTGGCGTACTCCTGGATGACGCCGGGGATGTTTTCACCGGCATCATCGCATCCCTCGGCAGGATAACCGGGGTTTCCACAGTCGCAGTATTCATCGGGGACACAAGTGTGCCGGAACACATGGAATCTGTAGGTTATCTCGGAGAAGGCGTCATCCTCCAAGCTACATCTCTCGGTCTTGGGACGTGCTGGGTAGCCGGGACTTTCAACCGGAACTGCACCGCGTCTAGGGTCAAACTTGGCAAGAACGAAAAGGTCGTCGCCGTCACTCCCCTGGGTTTTCCCGTTGAGAAAGAAGATGCAGGCCACAGGCTCGTGCGCAGTCTGGCAAATTCTAAAAAACGGAAGCCCCTTGAAGCCATATTCGGCGGTCTGCCCCCGGAAAAGTGGCCACCCGGTTGCAGGGAAGCCCTGGAAGCAGCTAGGCTTGCTCCCTCAGCCCTTAACCGCCAGCCCTGGTTTTTTGAAGTAACCCATGGCGAAATTACCCTATCGGTGCAAGGTGCCGGCTCTGGGTACGGCTCCTTGAAGAGGCTTGACTGCGGTATAGCCATGCTGCACTTTGAAGTAGCCGCAAAGGCTTTAGGCCTGGAGGGCCATTGGGAACTCCTGAAACCTCCGCACGTAGCAAGGTTCATCCTGCATGAAAGCGGCTCCGGTATCAGTCAGGCACGAGGATAAGTTCATCTCAAAGAGGTAAACTCCTGCAAAAAGAAAGGACGGCCGGTTAATCCGCAGGGGTCAAGCGCACGGAGAACCCAGAGCAAGTTCGAAGAACAAACGCACGACGTAGGCCGCTTCCTAGGCTTCCAGGTAGCACAAGTACAGGGGACCGAGAGGTTGAGACTAGACTCCAAACCTCCCAAACCGGCACCTTGCGAGTTTCAAAACTCTCAGTCTGGTGCACGGCATGACACCTGGGAGCAACAAGACTTTTCATCGGTACACAAGAAGACCCTAGACATGAAGCCTTCTCCTACATCTACTCCCCGGACTCCCCCTTGTTTCCAGCAAGGACTCGGCGTGCCAATTCCAGGTCCTTTCGAGGAACAAATACCTTGATCGGCGACAGACCCGGATACACGCTGGATGGCAGGAAAGACCTGAAAATCACCTCTATGCTGTAGGGCTCGAGGGCTGAACGGATAAGTCCCTTTTCTACCTCGGTTGTCACCTGACAAAGCTCCACCCACTCTTGATCTGCCACACAACTCACCCCCATCATACCCACACCAATCGATACCCTTATACTTGTTCCTCAGTTCTTACACACAAGTCTCAAATGTGACCGGAGTCAAATAGATCCAGGAAGCAAGCGCTCAAATCAGGGTCAAACTGTTTGCTGGTCAGATGACCACTTCTAATCGGCCTCACGTATTGCACAACCCCTATTGTGCTTTCTCGAGGTATTCCAGTACGGCGGTAACGTACTCACGATACAGGTTAAGTGTATCGTCAATGCTTTCAAACACGGTTACATCGTCTATATCTTCATATTCATGGACGATAATGTTCCGTTCACCCGCGGACGGGGCGATTGCCAAGGCCATTCCTCACGCAAAACCCCCATCTTTCCTACTTCGACAAACGAGCTATATGCATCATCAGGCGCAGGCCGGCCCGCATCCACAATGATGTGCGTATTGATGTCCACAGCTACGTCGACGATCAACTGGATCAATCTCTCAACAATCCTTTTGTTTCGAAAGTCTTTGAGGTAATCCTCAAGGCTAATATCCCGCATTGATTCCAGTTCGTTCAAATACTCCAGCATTTTCTTCACCTTGCGCTTAACCACCGAAGGATCAACCATGGTATCCCCTCTTTTGAGCAGCCTGCTTAAGATAGCGGTCCATAGCCTGGTAGAAAACCTTCGAGTCCTCATGCTGTCTTACCGCAAGAGAGCAGAACTGTGCAAACAGGCCGGGCATCCCTTCGTAAACAGGCTTGCCGGTCTTCGCAACCTGAAACCTAAGTAACGGATTCGCATGATTGAGAATGACCAGGTCAACATCGGCTGTCTGAAGGTATGTAATCAGGTCTTTCATGAACTGCCTTCTCTCGCGGGCAAGGCACAGCAAGTCGCGCGCGTAGCCCTTATCTTCCATAAGCACTGCCAAATCTATGTCGCTTGCATCCGTCGCCCGTCCTCTAGCCTGCGACCCAAAAAGTACCGCAAGCGAAACTCCGTGCCGATGGCACAAAGCAGCAAAGCCAGGGCTACGCAAGAGGTTAACCGCGTCCTTGGTACCCATCGCGTCTCTATCTTTTCTTCTGACCTCATCCTAGATTTTACCGGTTTAGCCGGTCCCCGGCAATGTCGGACCGTTCGCCTGCTGAGACCTAATATTGCGCCAGCTCGAGCTGGGTCTGGTCATCTTTTGAAGGACCTGTTGCTGCACTGTGCTTATTAGTGGGTATCAACACCTTGAACTGCACAGCAGAGGCTCATAAATGGTTTGAGACCGAACCATTTCTTCACGGTCTCGTCGTCCGTCTTGGCCGCTTCGTCTAGCCATGGCTTCATTTGTTCGGGCATGGAAACTATCAAATTGTAGAGTCGGGGACTGAGGATAGTAGTGTGTCCGTTGTTACAAGCATGAGGATTCGCCCCATTCTTTTTCGGACTCTGCATCGCTCTTTCTTCGACGGATGGCATCCGATTGCGGTTGTCGACTACCGCTTTTTCGACCAAGGTGAAAGCCACCATGGACTCGGGCTGAGCACCGCCTGCAATCAGGAAGGCAGTCCTCCTGGTCAAGGTCTCAGTCTTCTCCGCGCCGGCGCCGGCAACGATTCGGACAAACCGGCTGTTTGTTAGGACCGCCCTTTTCTGGGTTTCCGACAACCCGTCGAGGATTCTCTCAAGACGGCCAGGATCAACCATGTATGCTGATACTAATCTGAACCTCCGATGAGCGTCATCGAGCCAAGTCGAATGCAGCTTCCGCAAGAAAGAACCAATTCCTTCGTCCTATTCCTTCAGCGGCCCAATCTTGTCAGCTTCGATCGGCAACGAAGTCAGGTACATCACCGGCACGTGCGTATTAGTTACCAACCTGTCATCAATCCGAGCTGGATCCGGCACGAATCCGACAATACGGCAGAGGCTGACGGGGTTGGCCCTTATCCAGTTAACGCGCCGGACATGTTTATCTAACTCATCCATCGCTTCTCCTCGGAAGCGGCGACAGATTTCAGCAACCTCAGCGACGGTCCGAGCAAGCTGCAAGCGTTTACACTCAATAAGCAGAACCTCTCCACTAGGTCTCCACGCTAGAACATCAACATCGCCAAGTTCCGCGGGTCCCTCCAGTTCGGTCATGGGAACTTCGGTGCGCGTCTGCCAGCCTTTCTCGCGAAGTCGATCAGCAACTGACAAGGCAAATGCACGGCCTCTCTCGTTGTTTACCATTCCGATGTATTGTTTCATGGCCTGAGAGGTGAAAAACTCTTGTGGCAAATGTCCTCTCTCCGATCTCTCCAATAGAAATCTGACTCCAGACATCAATGTACCGGCCCCGTAGAACACTCTGTCGTCGTCTTCGTTTCCGAAAATGAGAATAGGTCTGGCCGCCAGAGAGAGCCTACGGCGGAATCGCCACGGATATATATCTCTTTCCGAGAACCCGGGCGGGGACTTGTCCCATGCAGGACGGTGGAATATGCTAAATGTGCGAATGAATGCTTCGCAGGCATCAGGTGACAGGCCGCGAGCTACAGTCAACCTCGTTTTGAGGTCGCCCAGCGTTGTTTCAACCACCACGCTATCACGCTCAACTGCCAAGTCCATGAGCGCCGCTAGACCGTCTATCGCCTCGTCCGGCGTTAGACTGAACTCAATCCGAAACGCCCGAATGAAATCAGCAGAGAGGACCTCATCAGCTCGCACTCGTCCGCCGGGAGGCTCGCTTCGGTACAGTTTTGCGTATTCCGCTGCCGCCCGTTCGAACTCTTCCCGCAAGTAAGCGGTCGAGAACGGCTTAATGACCGTGCTATGGAAACCTCGATCGATCGTGTACTCACCATTTGGATGTAATTCGATTTGGGGTTCAACCAGGTCATTATAGATCGCGTCGGAGTCCGTCGCAACCTCAATCAGCAGTGCAGCTTTAGCCAATAGCTCATCCAGATCCCACCGGGATAGCTCGCGACCACCTACCTTTGGGCACTCACAAATAGCCATTTCCAGGACAGTGCGCGCCGCCAAGGAAACATTGCCCCTTTGCGACTCTCGCTCCTGCGCAACAGCGAAGACATCCTCCTCTGGCTTATATAAAGCAAGGACTGCCTGTGCGGTACGGCGCCAGTGGTCACGATCCTGAATAACGGCTTCATGTACCCGGAGCACCTCGCGAATCACAGATGCCCGATCGAACTGGTGCAACAGGTTCCGGAGCTGACTCCAGATCTTGACTACAAGCCTGTGCAGGAACTGGTTACACTCAGACTTCGACTTGATGCTAGTGCCGGGCCAGGCTGCCGTACAACCTTCGGAAAGCCTGAGCTTGGAAAAGACAAAATCCTCATGTGCGAGAAATATCGGCTTCTGGTCTGACCGCCATAGCAAGTATTCGATGGGGTCATACGTACGAAACACGTGGAAAACACGTTCACCTGGGTCGCCTATCACTCTGCTCATTAGATCAGTTAGGACGCTCTCGTCAACATCCCCCGTCGCGCCTTGGTGCAAGCTGACAAGGGCTTTCGCAATGCCGCGGAGGACCAGCCTCTCACCGGTGTTCTCCGGCTGCTGGAAACACATGAGGAAATCCGACGGAAACCTGACCTCAGCCGTTCTCCGGACTAGATTAACCGTAACTTCTGGCTCACCGACCAGGACACCCGGCTCGTATTTTAGGTCCTCTGGTACAGCGACTTCGCCAAAGTTGAGCCGAATCTCTATCGCACCACGCGGCGCCTTTGGGTAACGAGCCTCCACCTCGAATACTAGCCTATCGTACAAACCGATGAACCCTGACCACATCTCATAGAGGAAACGCCGGACCTCCTCGCCACCATCCCTTGGTTCTACTACGAGCCAACTAGGGCCGCGCGGGGTCTCCACCGCACCTGCCAGGACCCCCATGCCCAAATGATGTAGGCTTGCGTAAATTGGACGACCCTGCATGGACTTGAAGTACGCGTCCCTACCGAACCGCATAACTGGCAAATAGATACCACCTACTGTCTCGAGGACATGGCAATCCGCCAGATTCCGCACCTCAGCCCGGACCGGCAGAACCATGTCGTTACCTATGACAAGTACGGTGCCTTGATCAACCGGCACGTCACGTGGGACAAGTTGGTAGTTCAGGTGACGCCAGAAACAATAGAAGTTGTAATCGCCATTAGTGTTAACGAAGCGGACGCCTTTCTCCTCTGCCCACTCCTTCTGCTTGATGCATTTCAGGTAGCGTGTGATCGGTCGATCGGGCTCTCTGGCTAGCATGAGGAGATCTGGTATTCGAATAACCGACAAGCGCCATTCTTCCGGCCAGTCCTTGAATTCCAGAACAAACCCGCGGCCGAGGCCGCCCATCACCAGCAGCGTCATTCCCTCAGCGAAGTCTGGTAACGATCGACAATGACTAGAAACCTTGCTCAGATATTGCTCGAGACCTGCCCTCAGTTCCTCCGGATACTCCATGAAACTAGAAAGGCCCTGGGTATCCAACCAATCCAACCTGTCATGCAGTAGGACTACATGGAGATACTTGTTCACGTCGTACTTGAGCAACCAAGTATGTAGTGAAGGCACCTTTCCGTCTGGTTTCGGCGGCTCAAGAGATTCAGCTTCCCCCTTCAGCTCCCAGAGGCCTTCCCTCTCAACTTGGCGCGCCTGCAGGCTGGCGAGCGTATCTGCGAACTCATGAAGGTAGCCCAGCCGCTTTAACTCAAATACGACAAATCGCCTGATTGCAGGACTGACCGCGTGAGGCAATGCAAGCACTAGTTCGTCGCCGAAGTCGACGAGAGGGCGTCTTTCCAGAGACGAGTGCCCTACCCATTCCTCCGCGAGTACCTTCTTGTGTTCATCCCGTAGGATGAACGGCTCCAGTACCTTACGGTTGATACCCAGTGCATCCAGCTCGGCTGCAGTGAAGGTTATCCAGCGCGCCCCGTCCGCCACGGGAGCTCCTAACGCCAATTTTACCGTATCTTGTGGGATCGAAGGCTCGGTGTGCCATCTCCGAAGACCAGCCCGTTCAGCAACGCAGTCGCTTAGCTTGAGCAATGCAAATGCGGGAAGCAACAGAGCCCGGCACTCTGGTGGAGCCCCGGGGCTGTTCAGTGTTTCGAGGACTATCTGGACGAAGTAATCATTTGATTCCCAGATGCCTTCAAATACCCGCCGATTTCCCTCAGGGGTCTCGACATTGGTGACGAAAACGTCTTCGACAGGATCCTCAAGCAGTGCAATCCAGATGTTGCCGATATATCTGTTCAACCATCGATCAATTTCGGCTAAGCTAGGTTTACGATAACCGTGGCAGTGTGCGACGGCCAGGTGAACAATGGTTTCTATACGGATTGTGTCGGCCTGTAGGGCAGGAGCGGTCAGTAGGCCGCCGAGTTGCGTGACAGTAGACTTCAGGTCGTACTTGTGAAGGAATCCTGCAATGCGTTTTAGTTCAGGAGCATTAAGTGGGATCATCAACGCGCTTCCTTTCGTTGCTCAGGGTTAATGGTATCCAACCGCACCTCAAAAGCTCGGTACCGTTCTTGTAATAAGCCCTGCTTAATCTCTCGGATTACATTAACCTTGACTTCGATGCAATGCACATCTACCCAGTTAAAGCAAGCTCCGCTTAAGTTCTCGGATCACACTAACCTGGTCAGCCTCTGTATAGGGCAAAGTCGCGCCGTCGGGTCGCGATTGCCAGAGAACTTCGCCGTGCGATAGGTCAGATAGTTCCTTGCTTGTCGACGAACCGAATCTTCGCACAACGGCGTTAAGCACGGCTTTTTCACTTGCGCTCAAGCCCCCAAGGTCAGGAGTCTTGTTAGGTCTTATCAGATCTCCGCTATATTCACCGAGTTCCTGGGTAACAATATCTACGCAACCAGTCTCCTGCAAAAGACTCAATAAAACCTGAAATTTATCAGGTGCCGGCCCGTAGGGCATCCTCACGTAAGCCAACCCAGTAATGGAAGTACCCTCAAGGGAAAAGTGAGTAAAGTCCGCGAGCCACAAAAGTTTGGCCAGTTTGGTCTTATACAAGCGGCCAACCTCGCCAGCTATCCACGCGACAATCTCTCCGACTTTCTGGAAGTCGAAAGCTCTGAATCCTCTAGACACCGGGTCAATAGAGTAGGCTATCGTTTGCAACTGCTCATACACGGCAACCAAACTCTGTGTCTCTGACTTGAGCACCGTAGAGGCGATTTGCGAGTACAATCGTTTCCATTCATCCTCTGAGAATCGATGCTTGTTATACTCAAGTTTCTTGAGCAGTACCGATGGGTCGGAGGCAATCTCCCTGAGGATTCTGTCATGGGACTCATCCTGCAAAGCCCCATTCTCATAGCGGTGTATTGTCACCAACCCCCACCCCAGAGCTCTAGCAAGAGCACGTTGGGATAACCCATAACGCTGACGAATCCCCGCTATCTCCTCGGGCGTGAGCAGACCATGCTTGCGCCGGTAAGCATCATAGGCCGATCTCAGATTGCGCTCCTCGGATTCCATGTCAAAGATCTCGTTCCCGCACACAACACACCTATAATGGACAGCGTCAACAACCTCGATAGGCTCGCCACGAACAAAGAACACTTCGGGTTTCTTAACTGGCTCAATGTCCCATTCTCTGATACAATTTGGGCAAAAAGCAACTTTCATTTTTCCACCTCCCTCCTGAAGGGGCGGGTTAGGTTATGCTCAGCCTCGTGAAAAGACATACATATGCATCTGCCGGAGTACACGGCTACTTTTATATACAGAACAATGCCACAGTAATTGGGTCCGAATACCCACCATTGAATTGGCCTGCCCCTGTCATCGTCAAGTGGACCCTCTGAATAATCTGACACACTCAACTCTCGTAACACGCTCGGCACTTCACTGGGCAACATGCCCAACATCGCTAATGATTGGACATTCTTTTCTCTCTCGACAAAAGCAAGTTTCCCCTCTTGTGAAAGGGTCATCTTCAGTCGAAGCAGGAACTCTTACACCTGCTCCCTGTCTGCAGCCAACTAATTTTCCTCCCAGTCGGTGCTATCATATGATAGCACGTGGTAGCCTGCCACTGGAAGCGGTATCGCAAGAAACTGGGGGCAACTCAAGGGTTTTCGATTCGATACTCATGCAGGTCTGTAACAAAGTCCTTCAGCGCCTTCCCTTCATACTTGCGCTATGCCCGAGAAGAAGCCAGTCACCTGCTCTCAGAGAGACTGCATCGTTAGTGCCTGAGCTGATATCATGTGAGGAGGGACTTGTGCTTTCGTCCTTTTGGAGGAGGAAAACAAAGGTGAGACGTAAACTAAGAGGTCTCAGGACCATTGGTCTGGTCGCCGTCACTTTGATCGTATTTGTAGTTTCCTACAATGTGTATGACAACAACAGAGTTGCGATCGTACGGCAAGAGAGGTTGTCCCGTCCACCGTGGAATTTCGCCGGCGACAGCTCTCCTTCCTCCTTTCAGTCGCTGACCATCTCCTTCCTCTCCCGATGAACCTCTCGCTCAAGAGCAGCCTTTAGCAAGGGCAGTTGCTGATATCCCTGTATCCGACGGAACCTTTTCTCCGCATCCAATAGGCCTGCTGCTGTCCACCTGAGAATCTGACCTGTATCCCGCCACCTTTTTACCCTTTTGGCCAGTCCTTGGGCAACGCTGTTGGCAGACTCAATAATGTTCGTCGAAGATAGAATTCTCTTGAGATGCCCTGTGAGGCCCAACCGGGTGACTGTCAACGTTTCCTCCAGGCCCTCTCTAATGCTCGCAGCTGCCCCCGGATATTCTCCTTCTAGACTGTCTGCCAGCCTTTTAAGGGCAGCCATTGCTTTCTCGGCGTCTTGCTCAGCCCATGCTGCTCGAAGTCGCTGCTGGACCCATAAATGATGGGTCTTGGGTAAATGGTCCAGTACGTTCCTCATCTTGTGAATCCGACATCGTTGTACCACTACACTATCCCCTAAAACGTCCCGTACGGCTTTTCTCAGAGCCTTTGAACCATCTATAACCACTAACATCGGTCTGTCTTTAGGCAAACCCATCCCAACAAGGTCTTCCAAAAGCGCTTTGCAGACAGTTGGGTTCTCGGTAGCACCTTCCCAAAGCCACAGTATGTACTTACACCCAATATCGGCGCAATGCGTAGGTAGTCTCGCGCGCCGTCTGTGATATCCTAAGACGAAGGTGAGACTAATGGTCAGGCAAGATCAATTTAGCGGTTTCTTTGCCGAGTTCTATGATATCCTGCACGCGGGCCTCGGCGACGTGGAGGCGTATCTCGGGTACGCTCGCAGGTTCGGGCCGAGAATCCTGGAACTTGGCTCGGGGACGGGAAGGATCCTGATTCCTCTGGCACGCGCCGGTTTTCAGGTGACCGGCGTGGACTTATCCGATGATATGATGGCAATATGCAGGCAGAAGCTGGAGTGCGAATCCTCGGAGGTTCGCGGCAGGGCGAGGGTAGTGAAGGGCAACATCGTGGATCTGGATCTCGGCGATACATTTGATCTGGTCATCGCCCCCTGTAACCTCATCAACTGTCTCACCGGACCCAGCGAGGGCCTCGCGCTCCTGCGGACTGCAAGGCGCCACCTTAGGGACGGAGGCATGTTCATCCTTGACAGCAGCATTCCGGACATACCGCACATGGTAAAGTCCAACGGCGTGACCAAGACGTTCGAATTTACTCACCCGCTAACCGGCACAACCATCATAGATCGCTTCACCGCGTGGTATGACTTCGTCCTACAGATTGAGACGGATCACATAATCCTCGAAGAACGCGACGGCAGCAGGCTCCTGCGGCGGGAAGAGGTCACCGACACACAAACGTACTACTTTCCGCGCGAAGTCCGCATGATGCTGGCGGCGGCAGGATTTCGGATCGTCCACGAGCAGGGCTCGGTCATTGAGGACATCCCCATTGATAGTAATGCGGGAGAGATGGTGTTCTTCTGTCAGAAAGATTCTGACCGGAACCTCGAGATCAACATGCATGCTAACTGCGCTCTATAACATGTGAGGATGAACTCTGTTGAAAAGGCTGGCCTTGTTCCTCCTGCTGGCAACGCTTCTTTGCCCCACGGGAATTATGTCTGTACCGCGGGCGGAGAATTGTGAAGGCCCAAGCCCGATACTACTCGGCTATACAGAAACCCTTCTGACGGCGGTTTCATATAGTAGTGTAGATAGTAGACGAGGGGTGAACATCTTTGTCCGAGGAACTAGCGATGCGTTATGGGGACCAGGACCAAGCAACCGTGCTTGAAATGCTTCGGGAAGACCTCATAGGAGAACTTCAAGCCATAAATCAGTATGAACGACATGCGAGGACGACCTCTTACGCACCCGCCCGACAGCTTTTCCAGGAAATTGCCGATGATGAAAAACACCACGTAGCCGAGCTGCTAAGGATGATAGCACAGCTTGATAGAGTACAGGCCGAAGAGCTGAGAAAGGCTTTCATGTACAGTCTAGGAAAGCGTGATTAGTCCTTACGGTGGAGCAAAACAAAGGTTGTCTTGGTGAATAACTCTTGGATCAAAAAGGTCTGGAGCAGGCTTGCTACTGGGCCCCTCTTTCTTTGCGCACCTTAGGTCGGTAAAGCCCCGTGCTGTGAACCCCGCCATGGCTGGGACCCAGTAAGCGGCAAAGTCATTTTCTTAGGCATTTGGCAGTATCCTGCAACTTTTGCTTTAGAGGCTCTTGGTTCTTCCGTCACTTCGGAAACATACCTATACCGATAGATTCGGTTCCGCAGTTGCCAGCGTCAACCTTCCCTGACGTGCCGGAAGCAACCAAATCGTGGATGAGAGCGGAAATCAAGGCAACCGAAGATGTAAGACTGCTCAATTACCCGAAACAAGAGAAAGGCCGAGGAAGTACATATACTTCGTTATCCCCAGCAGCTAATTCCACTTACGTACAATGGGTATTGCTTCTAAATGGTTCAGAATATCATCTAACCCTTCTGGAAATGCGTACCATACACCCTTATGAAGATCTAACAATTTCCGCTCCCTAATAAAGTATCTCAGCCCATACAATTGATGAGGCTCCAAGACAAGGGTTATTACACCGTCCCCTGGAGGAAACGGAGTACTAGCCCTCCCTATCCTTTTGGCCTCTCCCAGTAACCGGACGAATGAAGTCAACCCTTTCCCGTCGGAGATTTGATGCCATTCTAACGAACCTCCCGGGGTTAGAGCCTGCTTTGATTGCCGGACAGTGTTAATGCGCACCTCAACAACTTTTCCCAGGTCGAGTTGGATTTCTCCGGCTAGATTGCGATGACCGCATGAACTCAGCACGAGAAGGACCATGCCACACAGCAAGATGTAAACTACGCCCCTGTAATTCATAGACCTCCGATATCCTCCCACGGCTAGAGGCAATCTGTTCGTCGCCTGACATAGTCGATTACGTCTGTGGTCCGCGGTTTGGTATCAGGATTCCTGATATCCCAAGACTGTCGTACAGACGTGCTCATACCCTTCCGGGATCCCCATCCACACAGATATATCTTATTCATGAATTGGGCCTCTTCCTCCGGCACTTCGGGCAGAAACTGAAGTCTGCCTGAAGTCTCTGGCCGCAGTACGGACAAAACGCAGCGTAGTTACCCTTGAGCGCATTCGTACGCCTCACATGCTGTACGTGGACGTCCCAAGATACACGAACCCCGACATCGAGAAGCTGCTTGCGATAGGACGGCCGTTCAGGTGCGCCGCCGTGCTTGCGCTACAGACCCCAGTGCAGGCTGAACTGGACGGAAGCCGTACTTTCAGGGAGGTTATGAACGAAGCCCACCGCCTCTGACAGCTTTTGCGCGTAAGACATTGCCGTGTCACGTGAATAGGTGTTACACTGTTTCACGTGGAGGTGGCATGTGTGGAGTACCAAAACGTGACCTTGTCTCTCCCTAAGGAACTGGTCAAGAGGGCAAAGCACATCGCTATCGAGCGTGGGACGTCGCTTTCTAGACTTCTGGCGCAAATGCTCGAGGACTTGACGCGCAGGGAAGACCGGTACCTGAAGGCGAAGGAATGTCACCTGGCGATTCTGGACCAGTTTGACCTGGGGACGGAAGGCAGCGTCACCTGGACGAGGAGCAACCTGCATGAGCGGTGATGGCGCTGATCTGCAATTCGTGGACACCAGTGTGCTGGTCTACGCGCACGATAGGTCTGCGGGACAGAAGCACACCCGGGCGAAGGCCCTGGTTGAAGAGCTCTGGCACTCTGGCACAGGTTGCCTCAGCGTGCAGGTGCTCCAGGAATTCTACGTTGCGGTGACCCGGAAAGTCCGTCAGCCGCTTTCGTCCGAGGCAGCGTTGCAGATCGTGGAGTACCTTTCTAACTGGCGCGTTCATGCACCTGCCGCTGAGGACGTCCTGGAGGCGATCAAGGTTCACCAGCGGTACGGCCTATCTTTTTGGGACGCGATGATTGTCTGCAGCGCCAGTGCGCTCGGGTGCGGAGTAATATGGTCCGAGGACCTGAATGCCGGGCAGCACTATGGCGCCGTGAAAGTGGTAAATCCCTTTTCTTGCTGAAAGCAATGACTGGTTAGCCTGGTCTTGCACTGATCAGTTCCATTCGATGGCACTGGTCTGAACACAGGACTTACGGAGTGCGCGAGTGTGTATGAAGTGGGTTTGTAAAGGTTACACCAACAAGTGCTGATGAAGCTGGAGAGCCCAGGCTAGCAATGATAGTAATTTCCGCACCTTCTCTCTGCGCCTTAAACGGCCTGAAGCAGTCGTGCAGCAATCCTGTTACGACCCGTCAGTTGGACTTCTATACTGAGCACGACCCAGTCTCCCTTCTGTAGCTTAGCACTTTAATCCAGCGTAAAAAGCCTCTTTGTTTTCGAGTTCTTTTAGGATTATGCAAATCCCTTCCCAAAGCAGTGTGATAGGATTTTGTCAATTTCCTTTGGGAGGTAGGACGATGCAGATGATTTTGTCGGTTAACATGGGACCTGAAGAGTACGCTGCAAAACACGAAGAAATAGAGTTCCCTAAGATAGACATCTGCCCGATGTGCAAGGCGAGGAAGCGTCTTCACAGGCATGGCTCTTTCCAGCGGAATGCCCTGCCTGAGAAAAACAAGGTTCTTCTTGTGCGGATTCACCGGTTCTTCTGCACTGTATGCAAGAAGACAGTCTCCTTGGTTCCATCTTTTCTCGTGCCTCATTTTCAGTACACAGCCCATTTCTTGGTAGGCTCGATTCTGGGAAAGGTCGAAACCTACCGTGAACTCTTGCGGTTCCACCAGAAACGCTTTCTCAAGAACCTCAATCTGATACAGGCCTTTTTCAGGGATATGGGTTTTAGGTGGAGTCTTCCCGAGGCCGGAAAAGAAAGGGCCATAAAACTAGCGGAGGAAATCGAGAATTTGGGCGTAGGAAGTTTCTCGCTGCTCTACCACAAGCAGCACCACCGTAGTTTTATGGCAGTTTGATTTTACCTGCCCCGGGTGGTTTCGTAAAGAGAGCAGCGTCCAACAAAACGTTTCCGTGGTTTCCCTTCTCCGGGTCAATTAGTATGGTTCTGGCGTACCTCTGATGCGCCAAAGAGCAGCAACTGACCAACAAAATCTACCAAAAAGGGGGAGGAAATCATGGATGAGAAGGACCGGGAACAGATAGCGCTTTTCCGGTACGGATTGATTGCGCCCATGCTGCAGGGAAGCGTGGAAGACAGGGCTTCATACCTGGCTTCGGTTTCAAGCAGAACCTACGAGGTGCCCTGCTATGGAAATGTGGAGTACAGCCCAAAAACAATTGAGTCCTGGTTCAGAGCATACATGAAAGAAGGATTCGACGGCTTAAAGCCGCGTCAGCGTTCGGACAAGGGAGAGACCAGGGCAATTCCCTTGGATACAAGACACAAGATCTTGGACCTCCGCCAGGAAAAGACCAATGTTCCGGTGACAGTCTTTTACCAGCAACTTGTAGATAAAGAAGTCATAAAGCCTCAGGAAGTATCGTACTCTAGCCTGTACCGGCTCTTGAAACGCCATGACCTTGTAGGTAAAAGAACTCGCAAGGAACCGGAAAGAAAAAGGTACGCTTTGGACAAAGTAAATGAGGTTTGGCAGGCAGACCTCTCTTACGGTCCCTACCTCAAACTGGGCAAGAAGAAGGTCCAGACGTTTCTCTTTGCTTTCCTGGATGATGCTTCTAGGCTGGTTCCTTTCGCCCAGTTCACACTGGACCAGACCTTCGACTCTCTCAAAGTAGTGTTCAAAGAAGCCTTATGCAGGAGAGGTATCCCCAAAAAAGTTTACGCCGATAACGGGAAGATCTACAGGTCAGGCCAATTCCAGTTTGTCTGCGCATCCCTTGGCATAGCCCTCCTTCACACCCAACCTTATGACGCCGCAGCAAAGGGAAAAATCGAGAGGTTCTTTCTCACTGTAAAACAGCGCTTCTACTCAACCCTTGAAGCCGAAACCCTCACATCCCTGGATGCCCTTAACCAGGCTTTCCACTCCTGGCTTGAGAAAGACTACAATGGCAGACACCACAGCGCCATAGATATGACTCCTTTGGATAAATACATGTCCCAGGCTAGTGACGTAAAGATGGTGCAGGACCCTTCCTCTTTGGATCCCCTCTTTTTGAGGCGGGAGAACCGCAAAGTTAGGCATGATTCCACCATCAGCGTCGAAAACACTCTCTTTGAAGTTCCTCCCAGGTTCATAGGTCAAAGCATCGAGGTAAGATTTGAACCTAAAGACCTAAGTGAAGTGCTCATCTATGAAAACGGCCTTGAGGTCGCCCGCCTGAAACCCGTGAATCTTACTGATAACGCCAGGGTAAAACGGGAAAAACCTGCGCTGCGATTGTCTGACATCGCTAAAGATGAGGAGGATTGAGCATGTACAGGCCTTTCTACTCGCTCTCTAAAGAACCCTTCGGTAAAGACATAAAACCGCAAGAGCACTTTCCTTCCCAGAGTTTCAAAGAGGCCTTGGCCCGACTAAAATACCTGGTGGATACCAGAGGCTTTGGCGCCATCTTGGGGGAATCAGGGTCAGGCAAGACATATGCCCTCAGGACCATGGCCGAAAGTCTCAACCCAGCTCTGTACAAAACCATCTACCTTCCCATGTCATCAGGCACAACAATGGACATGTACCGTAATCTTGTGACAGGGCTGGGAGAAGAGCCGAGATATCGCAAGAGCGATCTCTTCCGCCAGATCCAAAAGGCAGTTGAGCACTTCTTCTACGAGAAGAGAGTTACGCCGGTGTTCATTTTGGACGAAATGCACCTGGCGAAACCTGAATTCCTCCTGGATCTGGCGATGATATTCAACTTCTCCATGGATTCCAAAAACCCTTTCGTCGTGATCATAGCCGGTTTGCCTTTTTTGAGCACGCGATTGAAACTCAATCATATCCAGCCTCTCGCCCAAAGAATCATCGTCCATTACAAGATGGAGCCTTTGGATAAACCAGAGGTCTTCCAGTACATCAACCACCGCCTAAAACTGGCCGGGGCTACAACTGAGGTGTTCAGCCAGGAGGCCCTTGAAGCTATCGCTTCCCACTCTGCAGGTTGGCCCAGGCTGGTTAATAACCTTGCCAGCACATCGCTACTTTTGGGAGCCCAGTTGAAGAAGAACCCGATTGATGCCGAGGTCGTGAGATTGGCCTCTATGGAGACAAACCTCTGAACTCGCAAGTCATTGGGCGCTTCCGCTTGCTGTAGACCCTGCAACTTGCCGGTGATGCCTAGTAATAGGTGTCACCGGCCTTCTATATGGAGCTAAAACAGCCTCCCACAAGCAATGTGAAAGTGAAAATCGAGGGTAAAGGGATTGTGCAAACGGGAGAAGAATTAGAACCTTGGAATCTGACAATTGGCATATTGGAACGGAATTTCAGCCTGGAGGAATCTGAAAAATACACGCGGGGTTAATTTGCAAAATGACACCGTAGCGAGCAAACCTTGCCTCCTGTGAATGGAAAAGTTGTGCATAGCGAAAAATCGGAGTCTGGTAGTGAGGAAGCGCGTGAATTGCAGCGGAACCTAGATACGTTGAGAACCGCGCTGTAACGGGCCAATGACCTTCTCATCAATCACCGACCCTTCAAATGTAATGACGGAATGGAAGCGGAGAGTCTCCACTTATAGGTGCAGCGGTTAGGATTTCCCCGACTCTATCCGCGAATCTCAGAGTAACCGGCAAACCGTCACCATAGATGCAGGCGTTGTAGTTAAGTTTCGTTAGCCCCATTATGTCCTGCAACACTACTCGAATGTCTGCGTCTCCTTTGCATACATCGATCAATAGCGGGTTGGGGACTTCTCTGCCCGGATACGTCTGAAGTCTCGGAATGAACCCTCTAGTCCATAGATAAGCAGTACGGTCATCCCTGATGTAGGCCATCCCTCGCAATAACGGATAGCTGCTATCTCGAAAAACCTTGAGGTCCCAGAAGTCACGTATACGAACGCCTACTATCTTTGTCTTACCAGTCGTTGCCTCCTGAAAACCCGCCCACTCCTCATCGTCAAATCTGACTTTTCCATGTATGAAAATCTCCTTTGGGGGCTCTCCTCGGTATTCTTCGTAAGCCCTAAGGACTCGAGTAATAAGCTCTTTTGCATCTTTCCGTTTCAGGTGAAACTGACCGGTATTCTCATTGTACCAGGGCCCGACTGCACTCTTAAAGACTAACCCATCCCCGGAATCCAAAAACATCTGGGCAGCACAGCATGCATTTTGAGAGTATCCAGGTTGCCTCTGTATCTTAAACACAAGGCCTACGTAACAGACTCCCTCTCGAACACTGGCCAACTTCCAGGGTCGTCCGCCCGCCTTGTAGAAAGTAGCTGTAGTGAGGTTCCAGGCAATAGAAGATCTCATGTCATTGGCTGAATCCACATTCATTCTGTTGTAGTTTCCCAGCAGGGTTGATTCCCTGATAACCTGAGTAACAATTTTATGCTCAAGCAAGCGAGCTTTGAGTTGGTTGCGAAAATCCACCTCATATTCATATGCTTTCGCCGTCTCATATTCCTCTTCCGCATCAAACAAGGGTCGCTGTTGGTGTAAACGACGGACGAGTTCAGGGGTCACCTTGCGATCAGGCTGAACCCGGCGGGCTGGTGGAACCCTGGATTTTGGCCTGCAGAGATCGTAGACCATATCCGGTACTATCACAAACCACAGATCCACCAAGTCTTCTTCTTCGATTCTCGCTGCTGTGATCTTTGTGTAATATAAATCTACCGCTTCATAGACTCGCTGGTAAGCATCTTCGAGATGAACCGCCCGAGACAAGGCAGACTGATCTATGATTCGTTCGATATAAGGCTCACTACTGATGGGTACCCGAAAGACTGCCTCAAACCCTGGAAAGAACGGCCAACCTGCCCTGCCAGAACCAATAATCGGTTTTTGAACAGCTGAAACCCATTCCTTGAATCTGGCAATACCATCCCGCGTTCCGATGAGGCCGTACCGCACACCATAGGGTCTTTTCTCGTCGAGCGGGCCAAAAAGAAAAAGGCCGTCACGCGGATCCTCCATTGACTGACCGAACCGGAAGCATATTTCAGGTTCAGGCAGCTTAGTCAGGTTATATATCATTTTCCTCATCATCCTCTCCCATGATTTCAACCAGAGGTTTACCGTGAGGATCCCTGTATGATACCTGACTCCTGAATTGTATGGGTCTCGTACTGACTTCGATGAAAGAGTCCTCCGAAACAGGAATACGGATAACATCCTGGCAATCTGAAAACCAAGCCAACGATGCTAATATGCGATCCCGCCATTCGGGATTCCACCAATGGCGGCATCGGCGCCGTCTGGCTTTGTGCATCCGATCCTTACTGTCCCAGACTGTTACGCCGTCATCACTGAACACCACGTGTGGCTTAAATATGAAACCAATGAACGGTGCTACACAGGGTTTGACTTCCACAGCAAAGTGCCAGTAATGTATTCTCCGTTCACCCCTCATCGTCTTGGTGTGCCACTGTCCGATTAGCCGGCGACCCGTTCCTCTATTGCCCGGAATCCTGACTCTACCTGTGCCGACATCATCTTCGGTAAAATAGTACGCCTTGTTCCCATTCGCCAACTCATAGGCATGAAGGGAAGACACCTTTGGCCACCTGTCCCAAGCCTGCTTCATCAGATTCACAACTGCATTACGAGCCACCGTGGGTGGCAACCCGCGTGCCCCTTGTTTCAGGAAATCTGCGGGTCTGACGAGCCGAGATTCAACGATAGTCACTGTATCACCCAGAGAAGCTTTTAAGGATGCAGCGCTGCAAAAACTGAGCAAGTAATCTTGATGGAGAAAACCTCTAGTCCGAGTTTCCTCCAATCGATGACTTAAGTTGCGGTCGGTGTTGAGACGGTCAAACCTATGGACGTACATGACCTGAGGCAGCTGCGCGCTGAACCAGTTAGAAGTATAGACCTCCTCCTTCGCCACGATGGCGTCGCACGTTCCGGCATAGCTAGCCCACCACGAGGCAATAGCTGCAGTATTAGGGGCTTCTAGACGTGGAAAATCCTCCTCTGCCAATGTCCTGAGAAGACTCCTTAGCCCTGAGGCCCACCCGTCATTGAATCGAATCGCTTGGCGACGCCTCACCTGAATGGGCATCTCATCGTAGGGTAGACCGTCTATAATGAGGGGTATGACAAAGTTGTGAAGGGATGATGACTTCTTTTCCACTGCCAGGGCAGTCTCCACCTCGTTCAAGACTCCTTCCTTATGTCTAGATTTGGACGAGATAACAAGGAGGAACTTCCCCGCTTCCTTGATTTTAGCGTCAATCACTTGCCAGGAAATCTGTCCACCCTTTAAGCGGATAATGTCACACCACACTTTATATCCATGTAGCATTAGCTGCGATGCCAGCCAGGCGGCAAATTTGTTATCCTCTGGTGTAGCATGGGATATAAAAAGCTCGTCTCTTCTCATTCTCCTTTCCAACCACCTTCATGATACGAGCCGCTAGACGCTTCAGAGGAGTCGAGAAGACCACACATATAGTCTGCAGTTTCGGGTTTCCAGCTACCTGGCCCAGTTCTAGCATCTCGAGGCAATCTCATTGCGTGGCAGTCGAGTTTTCTAGATAGCGACGAGAACAGCTGAGCGAACACTAGTGTACAATATGTCACAGATTCTGTTGCGGCACTATCGATGTAATTACTTGACTGGCCGTGCCATACAGCCATGCTAAACCTGGCATATTTGGTGCCCGGAGGGCATACTCGAATTCCTCTCACCTAAGCATTACCTCTTTCCCTGGGTTCTGACTGATTAGCCAATTCGACGTAGAGCAGTCAAATCCTTGTGTCCTTCCGAGAACGTATTAAAATCTATCTGGTCAAACCATCGCTAGAGGTCAACAATGGGCTCAAGAGACTGTCCGGTCTCGCCGGATGAAAACACCATTTTGGGTCTATGAATGTCACGGCCACTTGTTCGAATAGGAAAACGTTCCTATGTCCCTGCGCTGTTCCCGACCGGACTTGAACCGGAAGAAGCCGTGATAAGACCGGAAGTACAGTGCTGCCTAGGGCAGATATCTCCATGCCCGATAGAAAGCGTCTCTTAAGAAGCGGTCCTCCAACCTCAGTCCAGCGCTTCACAGAGACGAGGCATGATACTCCGGTAACCGCATCCCTTCGTGTTCGACGCCAGGACGGCTCCTGCAAGAACAACTTGCTTGACGTTCTCCGACTTTGTTTCGAAGACGAGTTTGGAAGGCCAGGAGTGAAACATGGGTCTGAGTCAGAGGTTCGCCTGTGATTCGGAACCCGCTCGCGCTTTTGCGCGCCTGCGCGGAGTTTCCTGTACTGTCACTTTATCGAGTTCTGGTTCTGAGCGTTTTCTTCTCTTTGGCTTAAATCTATTGCCTCCGCGCAGCTTTGTACTTCAAGACCATACTTCTTCCCTATCTCCAAGATGCGGCTGGCTAACTCCAGGAGCTCCTGCCTACGTTCTGGGACTGTTATGTCCGTAAACTGGATGCCGTGGTTCTTCCTTAATCTTTCCAGGCGCCCTCGGACCTTTCCGTAAACGTCCAAGAATCCGATAACCAGGCGGTCCGAATAATAACCTTGAAGCATCTGAGCCGCTCTCTCAATGTTGTGCAAGGGACGGGACGGTGGTAAGGTAATAAAGCGGTACGACAGGCCCGCAACCCCGTATCAACGAGTCTTAGCCTTGGACCATGTCTATCAGAAACGTCAAGACCCGCTACGGGCTCAACCCGGTAGACCTGAAAAAGGCTCGTCGCACTCCAGAAGAAACTCGCCCTTTACAATGCGAACAAGCCTTCGCGGCCGAAAACCTCTCCTTCGAGGATTCGGCCGCGATCGCCTGGAATCTTACGTGAGGCAACGAATCCACTTCGGTTAGATTCTTACGTGAGGACACCACTCGACCAGAACTCTAGCCTATCCACCCGGTTGCAGCAACCTTGGCTATCATGAGACAACCTATAAGCTGTTTATAACTATCCACGTAATCCTTGCCTTTCACCGCTATAACCTTGGGCCCCCGGCGTTCAACCACGGGGAACACGCAGCACATATGAGCCATGCTGGTTAGTTTGGTTGTGATTTGGAACTCCACAGGTGGCTCAACAACATGAGGCTTGATGGAGTCTTTCTTGGCCAGAGCCCTTTTGGCAGCTTCCTTCAGTAAGGTCTGGACCCTCTTGGGAGGCAGCAGCCGGGCGGCGTAACGATCGATGGCGCGCTTGGTGATGACCGTTTCGATGTTGTCACCGAGGAACCGTTTGGCCTCAGCGCACAAGATGTCATCTCCCGCCACCAGGACTACAGGCACGCCGTATGCGCCTGCGAGACCGGCATTGATGGCTGTTTCTCCCACGACTATCCCATTTCGGCGGATCTCCGTCACCGCGGTCCCCATAATTGTGTGATTTAAAACTGCGTCCTCGTTACCTTCATGGGCGTGATAACCGATGAAGAAAACAGCATCGAAGGTTTCATCTATGCCTTCCATCTGGCAAAGCCACTTATTGCTGCCGCTGATGAGCTCTGCGCGCTCATCCAAGTCCTCTATCAAGATGTTGGTCATGCTGCCGTGGGCATCGTTAACAAGAACTTCGGTGGCCCCTGCCTCAAAAGCACCAGCTATGGCCGCATTAACTTCCTGCGTGAGTAGTTTGCACATGCGGGTGTAACCTGCATCTTCCATGTGCTTGGCACTGGCAACGCCGGTGCCACCCTCCATATCGACTGATATGTAGACCTTCATGCTCTCTACCTCCCCGATAGCATTCTTCCAGCCTTCGCAACTGTTACTCCTGCGGTTGTACGTCGGTAGGTTTTCAACACCACCGTCCGACTGGTTCTAGACTCCCACACAATGTTATCATTGCCAAGTCTCAGACGGGGACTAGGCAACGGACATCTTGATCATCAGTAGGGAATGTAATTGGCGCCGCTCAAGGCACTTCATTCAGGGCAGACCCTATGGTTTTTCTCGTTCGCCCGCTTGGTGCTGTTCGCCGGTCGAATTCTGCAAGCAGATCGTAACTACTCGAATACATCGGGCTGCTTGAGGTTATCGGACGACGTTATAACCTTGGAGTAGATGCTATATACCTGTTGCTCCCAGGTCGCCGTTTCCATTGCCAGTCCGAGGGATCCATGTTGCCCCTCGATAGAGGGTCAAGACAAAAAGTGCAGTCAACACAGCAGTAGTTACCGATATCCAGGCCCGGCGAGGAAGCGGCTGAGAACCCCTGGTATATCAATACTTTCTTGCTCTACAACGACTCCTCGGTCAACGATGGCTCGGATTACTTCGTGGAACACTTGATACTTCGGGTTGTCCAGGAGGATCTCGAGGCTTTTCCGGTACGTCGGGCAGATTTGCTTGCCCTGAGCTGAATATGCCTGGTAAGTGTCTTTGTCCATCAGCAACGGGCGGATAGGGATTCCCGTTCTGCTCACCAGATGCTGGTATATCCTGAACCCTCCCAGGTCAATATCCCCCCAGTGAAAGAACCGAGGAACGCGCCCGTCCATCATGAACTTGCGATAGATCTTTCGAAGGAATTCGCGTCTCGTCTTGTTATGGTAACCTCCGAGGTAGACGAGGAGACACCTTTCCCTATGGCTTTCGCAAAGGGTCTGGGCCAGCATATGGAAGGAAGTAAGGTTTTCCACGGTTAAGACAGTATCCGTGCCGATAGAGACGATTTCAAAGTCGCGAACCATCTTGTCGGGAAGGCCAACATCCGGGACAAAATCACCCAGATCCACAACCTGCCCATTCCGTGCTAGTTTGAGAGGACCTGATACAAACACATGGACCGGATTACTCACAATCCCTAACTCTTCAAGTAGGGCGTCTTTGAATTCCGACTGGCTGTCGAAATCTTCCTTGCTAAGACCCACTTCATCCAGAACACCAAATTCGCTGAGAACATCGGTCACTCTGACTCGTAGTTGCTCAAACCGCTTAGAATCCCCGAAGACCCGAACGCTGAACACCCTGGCAGGCATCTCTGAGGTCAATCTCGACAGGGAATCAATGGATTTACATACATCTTCAAGAAGCCCGGCATCGTCCAACGAAAAGCCACAAGGCAGAGAAAGGCAGTCTTTCAGCCTTGTCTCGAGTTCCCTCAGAAACGCGACACCAGCCCGAAGACATAAACCTTGGTTTTCTATCTCCATCTGGCATCTGGGGAATGCCGGGCCCGGTTCTGGCGCGGTATGCGCTTCTTCGCATTCAAGCTCCTCTTCCGCAATCGCCGGAAGACCTCCTGCGCCTGGTTGCGGTGAGGTCTGCGCTCCTTCGTTTTCAAGTCCCTCCTCCGCAGTCGACGGCAGACCTTTTGGGTGTCGTTCCGGCGCAGTCGGGGCGTTCTCGTCTTCCAGCTCTGTCTGCCATCTCCGAAGCCACTTGGCGACCACTTTCTCCATAGAGGCTTCTTTTCGTTCCCTGGGATACCTGCCGGCTATCTCGTAAGCGTCATCCAATCGTTCCAGGCAAAGGTATACTCTCTCCACGGTGTCCCGGTCCCATCTCGCCCGACGGACGCGGATAATCCCTTCCGTCTCCAGGGCAGAAGTGGCCAGGTTTATGGCCTGCCGCTTCTCAGCAGTCGACTCATCCCAGTAATCGGGAAACTCTTTTCTCGAGTACCTCAGGATGACGTTGCGACCGCCGCCGACCAGACCACCCTCTCTTTTCTGGATAGCATACAATTTAGACCTTTCATACTTCTCCAGCAACTTGTCCAGTATCAGTTTTCGGTAATCCTTCATCACGTATCTTCTCCCTCAGGAGTTCGTATTGGGTAACCCATGCCTTTCGCCCGTTGTTGAAGACGACTATCGTAGAATCAACGTGTCGAACCAGGAGTTCACATTTCTCGGTAGGTACTGCCGCGATAACCTGGAGACCCAGGTCGCGGAAGAACTGCATCGCGTTTTCCATTCTATCTACGTCCATGCGATTGAAAGCTTCATCGAATATTACCAATCTCGGGGAATCCAGGTGAGCAGGTTGGTATAGTTCGAGAAATGACGCAGCTATGGCGACATAAAAGGGGGTCTGCGTCTCGCCGCCCGACTTTTCCCTGCAAACCTTGGCAAAAGAAAGAGTTCCCGCCGCAGATTCTATACGTATGTCGTAATCCAAATAAGTGCGATAATCGGTGAACTTTCTAATATTCTCCTCACTGCGCTCCTGGTCGGTGTCCATAATCATCGCGAAGAGCTCGTCCAGAGCCTGGCCATGGCGCTGCCGGAATACATCCGAGAACAGCGACTGCTGACCTTCGATGGAGTTTTCATCCATTATCATGTCGTAGTACCTCTGGTAATCGCGGGAAGGCTGGATAGAAAACTGGTACTGATCGTTGCCGAACTTTATCCCCCTCAAGACCTTGTTCAGAGCAGCGATGGTCGACCGCGCTTCTTGGATGTTCTCCTTAAGTCGATGGATGAAATGCTCCTTGAACTCAATCTCGGCTATCTCCTTGGCTTTTCTAATCCGTTCTTCATAGGCGGGGAGTTCGCTCTCGACCAGTTTGTCGTGCTCCTCTTGGTAGGCCTGGACATCCTCTGAGGCAGGATCACCGCCGAATCTGTAGGTGACATTGTATCTGTGTTTCATCTCGAAAACCTCGCGCCTCAGGTTCTCGACCCGAGATTCTTGGGTCTTCTTGTTTGCCTCAAAGTTCGTGATTATCTGGCCCGGAGTCTTCGTCCTCCTTTCGTCCGGATACCTCTTCTCTCCGATCTCCTTGGCGTTGGGATGTGTGCTGCAATAGGCCGCAATCTCAGCCTCCAGTCTTCCGCGCTCGGAGTTAAGCCGCTCCTCCTCTTCTTTCAAGGTTTCGATCTCTTTCTCCAGGCTCCCGGATTCCCTCTCAAAGTTGCCTCTTTCCGCGTCATAACGGCCGATGTCCGAACGTATGGATTGAAGCCTTTCTTCGATGGATACGAGATCCGATAGGTCCAAAGAGCTTAGTTCGGACAGAACGTCGACCAGTTGCCGTATGACCTCCGGGATCTGAAATGTCCTCTGACTCAGTTCAAGCAACTCATCTGCCCGGTCTATACTCTCAAGGTCACGGAGCACGGATTCGGCGCGTCCAAAGATACCCAGCTTGTCTTGAGCCTCGCTCATTTCCACTTGAATTTCGTCCAATCGCTGTTGCTTTATCTGGATTTGCGCGGAAATCGCATTCTTGCCTATGTACGGCACTCTATACACTTCAAATGGAATCTGCCTGGCAGTATGGTTTCTGTAAGTCATGCAGGTGGGGGTGATGGCAACGGAGAAGCGTTTCATCTCTTGCTCGTTTTCGCACTTCATGACGTTGCCCAGAAGGCGGGCTACGTAGGCTTTCGCATATATGCTATCGCTCTCGACTTCCTCCGCAAGGCTCCCCGGCTTGGCCTCACGGGAATACTCCAACACTCTCCCTGTATTGACCAGGCCGACCCTTGATATGTTCCTCTTGTACTTTTCCCTCTCATATATGCTGAGAGCCTCATCGAACTCGTCCGGCTCCACTAGCAGGTCAAACCTCTGGGTGTTCAGGTATCCTTCCACAGCATTTCTCCACTTGGGATCCCTGATCTCCAGAAGCTCACAGAGCACCTTGGCTTCAATGCCGGACTCGGCCAGGGCATCTCTGAGCTTTTGCACGTTTTCAGGATACACGCGGCGTTCTTTCTTCAAGGAATCCAGTTCGCGCTCAAGGGAAGCTTTTTCGTTCCTTAGGGCGGAGATTCGGGCACGTACATCATCGATGAACTCTTGTATCCCCGGCAGGTACTCGTGGGCCAAAATGCGGAGTTGCTCCAGGAGGTCCTGCAACCCGCTTTTCTGTGCCCGGGCTATCTCCTGCTCGGCCCCGGCCAGATCCTGAACCGCATCAACGAAACCGCCTCCGGCATCCAACGTCCCCACCCTATCCGCCAAGGACTTTGCGGACTCCCCGGCCTGTCCGAGAAGGGTGAAGACTGACGCCGCTTTTTCCAGAATCTCGATGTCTGCTGCGGCCAGACCCGTAAACTCAGCTGTACCGCGATTCTTGTTGACAGCCGGCGCCCCGACGTCAGTCCCAGCCGGACCCCGAAGCAAGGTCTGCCCCTGGAGGCAAAGCACTCGCCTGATATCCTCCGCCGTCTTTCGACACCTATTCGAGAACTTGTCGGCGGCCTGAACGAGGTAAGAGAGTGTGGCCTGCAAAGAGGCTTTTTGTCTTTCCAAATCTCGTTTTTTGTTGTACACAGCTTTTGACGCCCGGAGCTGTAAGAGTTCCTGCTCTTCGTCCCTGAGCTTCTCGAGGACTTTCACGTAGTCTTCAAGTTTCGCGCGGACCTCACTCAGTCGTTCGCTGCGATTCAATCTTTTCTGCTCGATCATCTTTATGCTTTCTTCGCACTCTTCAAGCCTGGCTCGCAGAATAAGATACTCTTGCACCTCGATACTCTGCTTTATGGAGGAAATCTCCTCGTGCTTTTTGAGGATAGGCTCGAGCGCGGCGATCTTCTCCTTGGTCTGTTTCACCAACACTTCGTATTCCTGATAGTGCCTGAAGTTCTCCAGCATTGCCTCGACGTTCAGGGGTTTTTCGTCGAGCACGTAATCATAGACGAACTTCTGGATGTCCGTAATCGGCTGAAATGCAACGCCCTTTGTTATAAGCGAGAAGAACCGTTCGGACACATGGCCGAACCGGGCCAGGAGATTCCTTCGGTATTCATCTGCGGTGGTGAAGAACCTGGCATTCCGCCGTAAACGGACCCTGTCACGAAACTCCTTCCTGCCGTAGGGTCTGAGTCTGCCGGAAGAAGATTTCTCGAGAAACAGACTGTCATCGATCGTACAGTTGTCGAGTATGAAATAGCAGGCCTCATAGTCTCCCGATGCGTAAACATCTATGACCACCCCGGCTACAAAGGAGGTCTTCTTCTCGACGTGGAAAAACTCGAGGGCCACATATGAAGTGAAATCCCCGTTACGAAGGTATGCAGATTCCTCCGAACCTGTTTTGCATCTGAGATAGCCCATGAGGTCCCGTTTGCTCTGGGAATGGGCAGACTCATTGAACCGTATCTTTCGCTGATCCCCAATGATGGCAAACTGAAGGGCGTCTAGAATCGTTGACTTGCCCGAACCGTTTTCGCCGGTAATCAGAGTACTGCCCACAAAGGAGATGGTTTGGTTTGTAAAGTAGTGCCAGTTTATGAGCTTGGCTCGAACCAGACTCTTCAATAGGGCCACCTACCCTTCGCACGATCGCGTGATATCCTCTTCGCCGTCGTCATCGCCGTCTTCGCCGCCATCATCTTCTTCCGCCGCCGCTGCCGCCTCACTGTCCGCATCCCCGATTTCCTGGGATTCTCCGGTCTCTCCAACACGTTCGCGGTTTGCCAACGCTTCAAGACTGCGCTTGACCTCGTCTAAATTCTCGGTTCTCACGGCGAACAATATGGCCGGCGAGACAAGCAACCGGGTAGACGGGTCTGTGACATCGCTGTCCAGGGAATCTAAGATGTTGTACTTTTTGAGAAGTCCGATGCACTCCCTCAAGGTTTTCTTGTCCAGGGGCCGGGACGTAGCCTTAAAAGCTAGAAGACGACTCTGCAAGTCCTCAACGGTGACAACCACACTGTCGTTGGGATTCAGGTCCTTCCTCGCTTCCTCGTAGATCAGCCGTAACGTCAAGAGAACGACGCTCTGGATGGCATTCAGGCGGAGATGAGTCTGACCATATGGAGAAACCACAAAAGCGACTCCATACGTGTCATCCACCGTGAGGGACCACCCGAGCAACTGAAAAAAGCCCTCGAAAGCAGAAAGGTATTGCTTCACGAAATAATAGTCCCGCCGAAGGTCTCCTTGGCGCGTGACGAAGGTAGACGAAAGAAACATATTAAGAATCCTCGAAAAGTCCTCCCGCTGTCTTGAGTTCATGCTCTCGTACTCTTGGTACCAGTTCTGCATTCGGGCGCTCCTTTCGGTTCGAACCAGAGTGCTTCTGGGGATGCTTCTGACGAGAAATCCCATGCTTCCGAGTGATGATCATGTCCGTAAAACGAAACATGCCGCCAGCGGATTCTGCGATAGTATCGAGGGGCTCAATTTCATAGGAAACCCTCTTGTTCTGGGAGTACGCAGCAGCGTAAATCAAGCGCACGAAATCGTCCATGGACTCCAGGTTCATCTCGCTGGCCCTGCCGCTATCTCTATGCCCCAGCTTCTTGACGACCCAATTGTCAACCTCTTCATAACTGATCCTCTGGAACAAGCTCTTAGCCAGCCACCGGTGAGCAGCCTCCACTTCTGCATCATCCGGTTCATCGTCCCAGAGCTCAACAGGCGTATGTGTGCGGGCTTTCCGCGGGGTGTAAAGGGATGCTGAATCGAGAAGCTCCACATCAACAAGGGAAAACAGCCTGTCGACAGGAAATACAGTCCTCTTGCCCATCAGCCCACGCTCCAAGGAGTATCCCATCAAGCACAAAAGCTGGATGAGCGCACCTTCTGTATCCCGGCTGTTATTCAGGAAGTACTTGACCTGCTGGAGTGATGCCCGGGCATACTGCTCGTTCTTGCGGTCGATCTCGTTGAGAATGTGGTCTATGTTGGCGTAGGAATTCTCGATGAAAGAAAGCTTGGACAATATGTCACTCCTTGCCTCAGCAAGAGAACCTGTAAACAGTTTCTCATCCAAAGCGCTCTGTGCAAGCACTGAGATTATGGTTGGATCGTTTTTCCATGCTCTTACTGTACTGAGGATCTTGCTCCGGTACTTATAGACGCTGTCGGAGGTCTTAAGCTGATGGTAAGCCTTGTCCAGTATTTCCTGCTGATACTCTAGAAAATGAACGGCCAGAATGTCCTGAGGCCTTTTTTGCGCGAGCATTTTCTTGGTATAGCGCTTGATGTTCTGATACAGGGAGTGCAGGTAGTCGATGAGTTCATTTGTCGCGTCGTATGCCACGTCTACGGAATCGGCTCTGGGTTCAGCAGCTTCAACTAGGGCAGCGTACGTTCCATATACATATCCCCTGTAACTAGGCTTTTCTTGAGACGCAATCCTATGTAGAGCCCGGAGTATTTCCATCGAGTAATCAGGTATCACGACCACTTCCCGGTAGTCCGACCTGACTTCAATGTCTATCCAGCCGGTACGCTTGAGCTTCCTGATTATGTCGTTGGCTCGTTCCCGGGCCGACCGCAGAACAACCGGGGCCTCGCCGTCTGATCCGACATGGGACAAAGGCAGCGATTCCAATACGACAACAGGCCGGACAGCGGTTGAACCGGCAGACATAGGCCCGGCCTTATATACCTCATCCAAACTGTCGCGCAGGTCCTTTTCCAGAAGTTGGGCCAGTCGTGAAAGCGGAGGTGTCAAGGTCGAAGAGAATTCTTTCTGGTTCTGTCCCTCGGGCAGGGGTGGTTCCGCGCCTTCACTTGGAAGATTGCCTGTTTCCAGAAGTTCAAGATACTGCTGGATCTCCTCCACCAGGTTTTCCCTGGGAATCCCAAACCCATAGATTCTGCTCATGTCGTAAATGCGGAGAAGAATGTGGCTGTATATCTCCTTCACCGGGCTGGCCAGAACACCGAAAAGATTCTCAGGTAGAATTTTGAAAAGACTTATACCCACAGACAGAACACCTCATCGTTTGAATCCATCGGACTCTTTGTCCGAGAGGCATCAGTGACTACTCGACGCCCAGGCTGGTCGAAGGGCCTCTATGGCTCCTGACTCCTCATTTACCACGTGACCGTACTATCAACACGTTACTGAGCATACGAGCTGCCATCTGTCGGCTGAACACGCTAAAAAGACTCTGCCAGCACTAAGATCTGTGGTGGAAGCGTGCAAGACCGCAGGGTCTGCGAGCCGAAACGCGACCGCTACAGTCATGAACCAATCTTCACCGCAAGCATGTCCTACCCAGTTACAGTTTACCCCAGCCGGAGCCTGTGAGGAAGACTGGTCTGACATCTTCTCGGCCCTACGAACAGTTTGAGATTCTGTCAGGTATGGAGCTCGCAATTGCCTAGATTTCCCGCCGGTGTTGACCTATGGAGGGTCGGGGCAGCCGCACTACAAACTGTTGATTTTCCACGGAGAATTGCGGTTCCAAGCCCAACTTCTCTCGCATGAGACGGATAACTCGCGGGATGCCACTGCCGGCGTCAGTTACCAGCCTAAGTTTGAGAAGGATATTGTAGATGGTAGGATTTCGAAGCACATGAATCCCCGTTCTAAGAGACTCGATAGTCACGGTGTTCGGTAACAAACCTGGGGTCCATATCTCGACCCGGTCGTCAAACACGATAACTCGGATCGGCCCGGAAATCGTGTAGTCCCGGTGCGCCACCGCATTCACCAGTAATTCCCTGAGAACCACTAGAGGGATCTCCGGCTCAGCCTCAGGTTCCATCGCAACAAGCTGGTGCGGACACCGGAGATGAATCTGAAGGAATCGGAGAGTATCCTCCAGGATTTGCCTTACCCGGCCCTCGATGCGCTTCTGGTCCTGGGGAACATTGGATATCTCAGTTCCGGGGATTCGGAGAGCGGAAACATAAGCGTAGGGTACATGCTCCTGTGGCCTTCTGGCAAGAAAAAGCGCTCCTGCCACGGTGAGTTGTTTCCCACGCTCTGATTCGCCGAGAAGGCGCCAATTCATTAGGAGCCTGTCCTGCGGCATATCGCCAATTTCGATTCCCAAGTCTAAGGCAGACTTGATTAACTCGTCAATCGCTCCACTGTCCAGGTCCGATAGGCCTGATCGGTAAACCAATGTCTCGTCGTAATAAAGATATCCTGAAGACTGAAGCATACGCCGGAGTTCCTCATTCGACGCCGGCCGCGTTCCCGAACTGGTTCTTACCCAGGGAACACCTTGCCTTGTCTTGTACGGACGCATCTCGCCTCTAGGCACTTCAACCAGGACAACCGCCTTGCCGTCCTCAAACTCGACCGAAATCGACCTTACGACTATGGGAGGCTCGCAGTTATTCAGCGCAATATTATCCACCCATTGGCACACCTGGTCGACGTTACTAACCCCTTTCACAGTGCCATCGTCCGCCACCCCAATAAGGATCCACCCACCATCAGAGTTGGCGAACGATACAATGGTTCTGGCCATGCTATCGGGGTTGGTTTGCTGCTCTTTGAACTCGGTATGGAAATCTTCCCCGCGGGCAATCCGCATTTTGACTTCTGTTAGGTCGGGCATGCTCAGGCTTTCACCTCTCAACATCAACCGCACCGTATTTCCTGGCGCGTAGCCGAAAAGCGTCTTCTCCGCCCTCCATGATCTGCTTAACGGCCTCCCGGACACTTCTCCGGTCAATAGAGCCTATGTCGCTGATGTTGGATCTCCCATCTCTCGCCGTCAGCGCAACGATGAGTTCAGCATCTCCAAGGACAGGGATATTGGGATTGTGTGTCGCTGCAATGATCTGTCTCTTACCCTTCTGTTCCCTAAGAATCTTAACAACTCCTTCATAGATAAACCGGTTATCTAGGTCATCCTCAGGCTGATCAATCACAAGTGGGCGGTCCTCCTGCTGCAAGAGAATCAGCAAGATAGCTGTGGCCCTCTGTCCGTCAGAGAGCTTCTCCACTGGGATCTCTGCCCCGTCAATCATCATGGAGATCTTGATTTCGTCATCGGGAAAGAGCATTTCAAGTTCATGCAGTCTGCTCTCATCTTGCATGAGCCAGTTAACTATCTGTTGCGACCTGGTCGGGCTCAGATCAAACTGTCGCGCAAGCTCTTCGGGCCCTTTGCGCACCGCCTCGGCTACATGCTGGCCGTCAGCCGGAGACATGTCCTTGGCTGAATAGAGTTTTTCCAGACTGGCCTTGTCAACCCGGGAACCGGAGAACAGGCCCGCCAACCGCTTCGTGTACTCCTCAGCGTTGCCCTTGTATTTGACGCTCACCTTCACCTGCGGGCGGAGTCTTTCAGTCAAGAGATCAGCTTGCTTTCGGCGGAGAGAAAAGATGTTGTAGCGCGCATCGCGGAGCTCCTCAAGCATCTCCTTGCGCCGCCTCACCGCTTCGGCGAGTTCTCGCTCCGCTTTGGCCAGAACATCCAGTTCAGCCGATACCTTGGCTTCTTCGCGAGTCAATCGGTCTAACCTGTCCGGATCCAGCGTGTCATGCCCCAAAGATTGTTTCACCTTCCGGATCGTTTCATCGATGGGCATCCTGGCATCCTTCCAGGCCTTCTCAAGCTCCGCAAGCCTGGACTGCGTGGTTGCCAGCTTGCTCTTTGCCTCGGAAAACATCGCCTTTAACTCACTCACCAGAGAATCGACTAATCTCGATGCGGACTGTACAATACCTCTGTTCGAGCTCTGAGCCTGTAAGGACAGCCTGGCGATATCCCGACTGGACTCCTCAATCTCGGTCTCAGCCGAATCGAGGATGTTCCCAATTGTCCCCGCACGCGACACGATAAGGCGCAGGATCTCTTCATCCTTTGAAAGAAGCGTCATATCCCTGAGTTTGTCGGCTAGACCTTCTCTCTGGTAGAGCTGGATCTCGTGTCTTATCCCATCCAACTCTTTCTGCTTGTCTTCTTTCTGTTCAAGAATGCGACGCAGTCTAGCGATCTCTGCGCCGTTTTTCCGGAGCTCCTCCTCCCGTTTGCGAATCTCAATCTGCTTTTCGCGAGCGGTACTACCTATGACGTCGTCTATCAGATTCACCCGCTTGACGGGGTCTACAGCGATTGAGTAAATCTCCCTCTGACCGAAGAACAGCGGCCATACGTCATATCCCAGTATGTCCCCTGGCGCCAGGTCTACTTGAGTCTCAGACCGGTAGTCGGCACTGATCTCGTAGACGCGAGGCTTTTGACCGTAAACTCTGTCTACGCGGTAGATTCGATAGACACTACCACCGACATGCCTTTCGAGCCACACCGAGACTTTTCCACCGCTTTCCAGGCTGTGCTTCACAAGGCTGGCACGGTATTCGGTTTCAACGAAAGGCTTTATGTCCAAGGCGTACCGAATTGTCTCTAGCAATGCTGACTTCCCGGCTCCTCGACCGCCGATGATAGTATTCAATTCCGGGCTCCAGACTACTCTCATCCCACCAAGGAAGCCACTTCCCTCAACTTCCACCGCAAGGAGCCGGGTATACAGGAGCTGTGGGGCAGTGCCTACTCGGACCATTACCTGGGAGTCAGCCATGGCAAGGGCAACCGCACGAATATCCTCCAATGTGCTAATCTTCAGGTAGGTAGTACGCAGACACCCTGATTGCCGGAACTTGGTCCCGATGTCCCCGATGGACTTGGGATCGGAAAAGTCCACAGAAGCAACACGGTTAAGAACGTCCTTACTGATTGCTCCAGTGGAAAGTAACCTCTGCCTGTCTGTATCCTCAAAGCACTCTATGGCATGGGGTTCAATGTCACATATGAACTTCGCCTGACCTTGTAGCGAATAACTCTTGAATAGCCCCTTATCATCGTTAGGGTGAGGGAGGATGATGATCGGGGAAAGCTGCCGACGGATCTCCTTAATCGCCTTTTCGACGCCATCGGCAGGTTCTATCTCTCGATGAGAGCCATCATCGCCGAAAAGAGGGTCGGCAACGTTCCTGTCCACTGAGTTTATGACCCGGTTGATAGCATCGGGATCTGTCTTTGCATCAAAGATCGCCAGCACGTGCAGGCCGCGTTTGCCCGCGCTTCCTGGGCCGAAGTCAAGTTCCGTACCGGGCAGAACAACGATGCCCAGTTTTGCCGCTTCGTCTCGTATCGGCATAAACCACGACTTTCTTATGCCGTTGTAATCAGTTATGGCTGCCAGCTTTATGCCCTGATCGTGAAGCTGCCTGACGTAATCTCGCACAATCTGACTCTTATGAGCTTCATTTCGAGGATCCAGACCATTGGGACACCTGAAACTGTTGACGCCCGGCGTATGAAGGTGGAAATCAACGCGAACCCAACGAGAACCCTGATAATTGCCAGTCCACCATGGGTAACCATTGCTGCCGGTAGACATTACATCACCCCCGGTACTCATAGTCTCGGTATAAGGGTAGTCCTCAGCAGCGTTATTTTTAGCGTCAACTTTACCAGACTTCTGCAGGAGATTGTGATCCGCTTTCACGACTCACGCGCGAGGTCTAGTGCTCGATTCAAGCCAATTCCTGTTCTGGCTCTTGGTTCTCCTCGCAAGTATGTCCAAAGGTATCTTATTGTCAACATCGTTGCATGTCAAATCCATCCAGATGCATCTTGCTGTTGGTGTCACAGGTCAGAGCGTTATGAGAATGGGAATAGAGGTGAGCGTGTCTGGACCATTCTGGGGTCCTGTAATAAGAACAATATTCGAACGGCCGTGTATTGCATAATCGGTTCTTCAACCGAAACCGAAGAAGATCTAGGCCGAACGATCGAATTTCTGAAGGATATGAGAGATGATATAGGCTTTCACCAGTTCGTTCTGAACTCAGGTTACGACGTCCGTGCGAGGTCTTGCGCTTATGAGGTTGGACCGGAAAGGGCGGTTAATCAACTAACTTCCGAAGTGGACTATCGAACGACCAGAGGGATTCAACCGTCAGACGTTGCCGTTGTGTTTGAACAAGTCAAGAACAGAATTGGCTCACTTATCTGCACTGAAGTACCCGTTGGTCCAGTGCCCGAGCGTAGCTGCATTAATCGACAGACCTCGAAAGCAACGATAGGCTTGCCCGGTTTTATGAGAAGCGCGTTGTAGCACGACCGATTCCGGAGCTGAACCCCCAAGTGGCCGATGCCATATCAGTTGATGGTCTGATCAGCGATGTAACAGGTGAGAGACTAGGGATGCCCAGTATGCCGCAGAGCAAGAGAGCGAGCCGGTATGTCCGGTTGTTTCTCGGAAACGATTTCCGCCTTCTTTGGCTTGCTAGCATTACGGCTACTACATCCGAAATGGCTGTAGGGGTCACTATTACGTGGGGCACGTGGGAGAACACCGGCTCTGCCACCGCAGTGGGTCTTAAGCGCTCTCTCCCTTCTACGGATCGTGCTGGAGACGTTAGTGGGGCGACTGCTTGATACAGTGAACCGAAAAAGCCTGATGGTCTTCGGGGCGGTTGGAGCAGGTGTTGTATCGCTCATTTTGCTCGCAATGAGCGAACGAGGCATCAGTTAGACTCACAGATGATAAGTCCTGGTTAGAGGATGCAGTCGAGATAGGCATTATGTATATCCCTGTATATCCCTCGGAGGAACGAGCGTAGACGTGGATTGATCTGTTCTTTGTGGATTTCGGGTGACAGTATACGGACAGGGGTATGGCTGCACAGGTGTCCGACATCGCAGTAAATTGCCACCTTGGCATGCGCCGAGTGCGTGCTTTGATACCAGACGCCTCATAGACTGCTCCACTGTACTGACAAGATCGTGACATCACGAACCTCAACAACCGTCTCGGGGGAAGGGTGTTGACCGACGACGGCGAAATAGACTCTGGGTACTAACTGGCAGGGGAGCGGAGGTGCAGGTTGTGGGCCAATGGGATAAAGAAGCCGGCGATATTCTATTTAGTCCATGGGTGCTTCGGTCAGCATGGAATAAGGTTTGCAGCTGGTACGCGAAGGGAGAATGGTATGACCCGGCAGAGTTTTTGGCATGGAAGAGCGACCCATGGAGGCATTTAGCAGTTCTGGCGGAGGAGTTAAAAAACGGAACCTACAAACCTTCTCCCTTTCCAGAAGTACCGTATCCAAAAAAGGGTCATTATACGAGACACTACGTAATGCCATCAGTGCGTGACCAGGTGGCTTTTATGGTCTTTCTAGTTCTTCTTGGGCCATTTTTTGAAGCAAGGATGCCCAACGTCTCGTTCGGAAACCGCCTATTCCGTCCCAGGGTGCTTAAAGCCCCTTGTGATGACGAAAGCGCTAAGCACAAGAGATGGTTTCGGGCACCGTTTTCATTGAGTCATGCACAGGTATATGATGGTTTTCCTTCCAGTTATGGCTTGTTCCGAAGGTTGCTTCAATGGATCGTCAATCGGTCTGTCCTGGGAAATGGGACAAGCCTAGGAATCGACGAGCTCAATACCGAAGATCCCGACCTCCTACCTTACTATGATTTCCTCAATGGCAATTCTGGGGGATTTGACCTTGTGTGGGCCAGGTTAGATCTTAGGATGGCCTATCCTTCGGTCGATCGAACCGAACTGGCTAAAACTCTTACCGCACTCGTACAGAATGAAGTCAAGCTGCAAGCCGTCGAAACCCCAAGCCATAAATCAGAGGATCTGACTTTCTCTCGTTGGGGTAGGCCTGGATTTCCAAGTCTTTATGCAGACTCTAAGGGCTTTAAGAGCTGGATTGAACCCGCTCGTCCTTTCCTCCATGAGCATCCATGGCATTATCTGGCGGGCGACAGTAGGTTTCTAGAAGAGCAGCGCAAGGGCGAAGAACTTCGGCAAAGACTGGCTGAACTACTGGCTGAGTTAGTGAATCAGGTTCAGTACGCTCCCTGGGAAAACCCGGCTGGATGGGTTGACTCGACTTGGAGTGTCGAACCATGTACGCGTCAGTGCCCCAACTATTGTAAATGCAAGAAGGAAGTGGGCAACGAGGACAGGTACTGGGTTGGCCACCATGGCACGTTGCCGGTCGGTTGTGAAGACATACTCATTGACAATGACAGATGTGCTGGGCTTCCCACCGGTTTGGCCATATCTGGGCTATTGCTCAATGTAGCCTTAACTCCAGTTGATGAAACTATGTGCTGCCTAATTGAAGACGTGCAAAAGCAAGGAAGGCACCTGTTCTACCTCAGGTTCGTGGACGATATGGTCTTACTTGCGCAAAACCCATCGGATTTGCAGATGGCCTTGGATACTCTTCGATACTCTTTGGCTAGGTACTGCGGAAATAGGCTTAAGCTAAATGAGTTGAAAGCCAAGCCGCCAGGTGTAAGGAGTTATTTGTCCAGCAACTGCGGCAAGGATCAACTTGTTGATCATGGGAATCAAAGAGACTTAGGTAACTTTCTCAAGTCGAGCGATTACCTAACCCGCGAGAATGTTGAGTTGTTCACTACCAGCGTTGTTCGAGAGATTAGTGGCCTTGCCGACGAAACTTTGGAAGAAATGGCTGGAGCACCTGGAATCGAACGGTTAGAACAACTCATGGAGCTCGCTGCTCTCGACATTGACGACTTTGAAGTGGGAGACGACGCTCGCCTTTCGTTTGCCGTAAACAAGATAGCCAGAGCTTCCTGGCCAAAAGGACACGTAGTGTGTGATGACCGAATACTCTCTCCTGAGGCATACGTCCAGAGAATCCTGCTCATCGCCGAAACAGCTTTACGCAAACATCCGTGGCGTTTCCGGCTATGGAAAGCTATCATGGTAATTGCCTTGCGCGCGTCGCGGCCTTTTTACGACAAAGATTATGGAAAGGAATGGTTGTTCAAATCCATTATTCCTTTAATTAGATGGCCATTGCAGAAAGGCAACGAGATGAACCACGAGGTATTCTCCCAGCGATATTCGTTGCAGAGTTGGGAAGACATGCATGAAGACAGGAGTTTCCCAGGCCCGCATGAAAATTGTTCGCAAGAGGATTGCAAAAAGTGCCCTAATTCCTACAAGCTTTATCATTCCCGAAAACATCGTTGCATGGAAAGAACAAGTTTCCATCGTTCTCAGTTCTGGCGCGAATGGGCTACCTGTGTTCGAGCTCTAAGGCATATAGCCGAAAACGAGGATGCTACAAGTTCGTTTGGCACTTGGCTAGCATATTTCACTCCCGAGAGCGCAAGGACAGCGCTCAGTTGGTTTTCCAAGATTGACGAATTTGCAAGGGAAATATACCTTCGCGGGGAATGGGATAGTAACGAGGAACAGAGGTTCTTTTGGTGGTGGGAGGCCGAGGCTCTTGTCCATGCGGCTCTATCAGCGGGACGTCTGACAGCCGATCAGATTATGAAGTTAGGAGCTCCACGTCCAGGACTTCTGCGAAATCCGGAGCATGTCGGAATTGATTATCTGGTTGAAGTGCTAGGCAAAGGCCTGTCAGACCGATCACGCAAACGACTCGAGGCTACGCTTAAGACAATCATGCTTCCAAAAAGATGTAATTCGGAAAAGGATGCTCCCACAGAAACCGTGTCTGCGGAATT
This sequence comes from Candidatus Fermentithermobacillus carboniphilus, assembly GCA_018208355.1. GTDB lineage: Bacteria > Bacillota > Sulfobacillia > Fermentithermobacillales > Fermentithermobacillaceae > Fermentithermobacillus > Fermentithermobacillus carboniphilus. The sequence continues at coordinate 935,640 of CP062796.1, forward strand.
ATGCAGTACGGTCGAAGATCCCACCGAAAAAACCAAGAAATATCCTGGAATCTGGGGTGCTATCTACAGCCTGGATACCACGAGCCGAACGTGGTCCCGCGAAAGAAGCTCGTGGTCCAAGCTGATTCCCCCTCCAGGAGATCCTGAACTTGCTCAATTTGGGAATATGGGTCTTTGGGAGGATTTCCACGAGATTTTACTCACCTACGAGTCCTGCATCTTTGATAAGCCTGAATTTGTTCCAACATGCAGCGAGCTATGGAAACGCTTCATCCTGTTTCAAGCATACGCCAGCATAAGAAGGCTACTTATGGCTCATGGCGTAAGAGTGAACTGGATCATGTTCAGCAACTGGTTTAAAACCGAGCTCGAAAAGTATCAAATCCAGTCGGGTAGACGGGTCTTGGAGACCACTCTTTACAAAGCTGTGTATTCCGTATCCGACTGTTCAGACCCGTTCCCCTTGCCTGCCCAAGTACCCGCAGTCCCGATGAATCCCAAGCTGGCATGCAGCCTCATTAAGGCGATTAATGACACAGTCTCCGTCCCCAGAGCATCGTTCATTTCGCCTTCCACGGTTGTGCTGCCGGACAGTGAATTCAGGCGATTCGTGGACATTCGCAAATCAGTCCTGGTTAGAGGTAACAAGAGGATATTCACCAGTGTTCCAAACGAATGGGAAAAACCCGGTCTAGTCCCTCTTGAACCAACTCATCCAGCTCCCCACCCGCTTTTCATTTTCCCCGCACTGTTTTTCGCCCGACCAAGAGGGGAAAATGAGTGCAACCATACACCGGGCCTTGAATGCTTCTCAATCAAGTGGCAGAAAGCTGCAACTCTTCTATGGATGCTGGACGGCGGAGAGCACGTGCTGGACAATCTACTTGCGTTCGTGCCCTACCAACCACCTCTGGTTGAACGGGATGACCTCAGGTCCAGGTTCGTCCTACCCGAAAACGTCTGGATGTTCATCGAAAAAGCTCTGGGCTCCAACAGGCCCGAGTGGCCAAACATAAAGGATTCTCTCGAGTTCGGGGAATTTGACAGTCAAATCACGCCGATCACCATAGACTCAAGTGGTAACTGGACTCTCAGTCCAGGATCAGACCAAAAAGGCCAGAATAACACTAAACTACTTGATGAGTTGCGGATACGGCTGGTTCAACCCACCGCGACACCTCGTTGGAGTTGCTGGCTTCCTTCAAAGACACGTCAATTCTTCTCCTTCGGACACGATTCTGTTGGAAAAATCTCTGAAGAAATGGCACACAGACTTCTAGAGGCAAGAAACGAAAACCGGCTGATTTCAAGAGAAGCCGAGAAGCAATCATCACACCGGGACATGGTCATCATGTTCCCTGAATGGTTCGCAGCTCCAAACCATGTTCCCCATCTGAAGCAGTTCTGCAGGGAAACAGGTATAGCCGTCTTGTGCGGACTACTCCCACGGGAGCTACCGCGTGCTGTTCCTGCTATAAAGAAAGTCCGCGCAAGAGGCTTGCGTTGCCTTGTAAACGAGGCAGTACTCATCCTGCCTGACTTCCAACCATTTTCACAGGAAAACCGGCTTGAACTACCCACAAAGGTGTACGAGTTCCGTGTGAGAAAATGCTGTCCCAACGTAAGCGAGATAAGTTTACTGATGGCTCTGGAACAACGGTTGCAAGACACACACTGGATGTTCGTGGGCGGAAATGGCTGGTATGTATTTGAATACCCCGGATGGGGTGCTTTCACAATCACTATATGTTCCGATGTCCTCACCACAGGCAAGTGGCGACGGCTAGCTGGCAGAATCCAACATCTTTTTATCCCTGCGTGGAACAAGGATATCGATCTATTCGATCAAGTGACATGGACGCGCGGTTACGAACTGTACGCAAATGCTATATGTGCCAATCACGGCGTGTACGGTGGCTCAGTTGTGTGGAGCCCTAAGCATGGGTATGAAAAGGAGGTTTTCAGAGTACACGGTGGCAATAAAGGCATCGCCATCGTCGTCACGGTACCTGTGAGGAGCCTCGTTGAAGCCAAGGACAACCAGTACTGTGACTCTGTGCGTGAGGAAACCCACAAATGGCTAGGTCTGGCCGACCCCAAATCGAAAGATCCGGGCACAAAAGGAGGCCGTTTCAAGACTCCGGCACCAAGAATAGAAGAGGAGTAGCCAGTATAAGCATCCATGTCATGGTGTTTATTATCCTTTCGCTCGATCAAGACGGTTGCTTACCCATCATGGTAAAGTCCAACGGCGTCACCAGGATGTTCGAATTCACTCACCCGCTGACCGGCACCACCATCACAGATCGCTTCACCGCATGGTATGACTTTGTTCTACGGCTTGAGACGGATCACATAGTCCTCGAAGAACACGACGGGCAATTAGCTCAACGGTGAAAAAAGTCTTCGTTCGTCCTCACATGTCACACTCGTTTGAGCCTCTTAAGCCTCTAAATAGTTCGCAAATGCCAAAGGAGACTTTGAAGACGAACACCAGCATTCACAGCTCCTCTTGGTTCACGCCCCATTGATCGAAAAACAGCGGCAAAGCGGAGATTGAACCGTCAGGGAATACCGCAAAGGTGCTAGTCTCCTCAAACATAGATTCTCCATACTCATGTCTGCTATCTAGAATGAGCCGATCAAACTTCGGCAAGCGACGCCACGCATCATGGTGCCTCCCCTCTCGCGCAATCTCGAGCAAGCGAACAAATCGATTCCGCTCCAAGCCAAACCTTGTCTGACACGACACGGGAAAGCCCCGGTATAGGCTAGACCGGTTTTTTCGCCAGATGCAAACTGCATACCGCCAATCGCAGTGCTCGTGTGCAGCAATGCGAGGAAAGCAAAACGTGTGCTGCCCAATGGTCACAGTATCAACCATTAGCCTTTTTGGCACCACTGTATCTCCCATAAGCAAGGCCCCGTAAGCTCCGGCGACTCCAATAAACTCAAGCCACCTCGCGTAATTCGAACGGTAAACAGCGTCTAGTCCACTCAGATCGGGATTGTCGGTGGGAGTTTGATCTTCAGGATCACAGAGATGTATCGCAGGTCGTGCAAAGGAGTTGCATTCAGGAATCACCGCTACCGAACCGTACATACTCCCTGTCAGGAAAGACAACCCAGCTGAGCATAACAGTGTCTGCACGTTGTCCAACTGCTCTAAGGCATCGTTCATATGCTTTCGCCATCTTGAATTCGAAGTACCTTTGAATTCAGACATAACAACCTTGCCGTCTCTCGCAAGAACGTAATCAGCTCTAGATCGCCGCAATGTTGTCCTGGTAGGAGCAAGTTGGTTATTAGAGACGGACACAACGTTGAACCAGTGTTGGCTTTGCTGACAGATCCAGTTTTCGAATCTGTCCAACTCAACGCAGCCGTATTCATGCGTCAGGAGAAGTAATCCTAGTGCTTCACCCAGTTCACCGATCACTGCCGTTCGTTCGCGATCTGAAACACTAGAAGTGAAATTCGGCCTCAGACTAAAGTCATTAGTACATAAAGAAAGCACACTGTACATCCTAAGGAAGCGAGCAAGCCAGTCAGCTATGTAATATGGTAGGGGGATCTTTTGTTTGGCAATGGTAACCTTAGCAGAGGCATGTGCCAATTGTGGCAAGCTAACTCTTAGAGTCCCGTTCCTCACAATAGAATTGCCATAATGCTTGCGAGAACCTGTTTTGTAAGAAGCGTGTTCGATATAGTTAATATACCTCTGGAATCCGCAAAGCATCATTATGTTATCCTCCCTATGTGATATGAACATCTGTGCGTCATGGTGTATTCGAAGCGGCTCGAGTAGTTTCCTTCTTTCATGGTTGACTGACACTTATGCCGCTGATGGTTGCCTCAGATTTTTGTAGAGGCCGGAAGGGTTTTAAGAAATCCTTTAGAATTATCTTACCACCGGAGTAACCAAGTTCCCGGATCTCGGCCAAAAGCCGGTTGGCGTTGAAGATGCCTTCTGCCATCCGACCCAGCAAGTAGTCTTTGAAAGGGTCGAGTTTGGAGGGCCTAGCCGGCCTGAGTCCATACTTCGGAATCTCGTCGGCGTGGAGATATTTCCGGATGGTCTTCCGGTCATGACCGGTCCTCCGGGCTATCTCCCTGATACTGAGTCCTTGAGAATACATGACTTTGATGTCTAAGGTTTGCCCACCTCCGAGCAAGGTCTACACCTCCGAACCTGGCTAGTTCAAAGGTGTTACTTCGAGGGGGTGGGTAATTTTTCATCCGGGCCTAGTGGGGGATTTTACAACCGGCCGTGACAAGGAAATCAGGGAGATTTCCCATGAACTGGCGTTGCCACGGTACACGGTCAACAACGCCTTCCGGCTGAGGAAGCCGCATCGTAAATCGGCATCGGCGAGACAATCTGCTTGAACCTAACATTTCGGAACTAGTCAATAAGACCGTTCTTGACTCGGTAGTGATCCATCGAGAATACGGAAGCTAAGCTATACTGGGGTACGATTATGCCCGAGAAGTTCATACGTCGATTGGAGAGCTTTGCGACGGCTTGCGGTGTAATGCGATAAGAAGCAGAGCCCGCCAAACAAGCACAAATAGACTGGTGACAACCCGTAACTTCTAGAGTCCTCTCAAGATGCCAACCCGAAGTGTGCAGGATTCTCATGGTCTCACCTCCCCAATATGAGAGATCTGGCTTCGTGCGGGACTTGAATGTATGAGCAGACACAATCGACTTCTAGGTATGTTGTCCTACGGCGGTCCATCTCTTAATCAACTCTCGGGTTTCTCAGTCGCCCATTTCTTCTCAAACTCTGCAAAAATTTGGTCTAGCGCGTCATCACTGGGGCTATCGTCCTTCATTCCATGGGCACATTCGCATTTCGGAACAAATGATTGACTGCCTTCACGGCTAAGATTGGGGTTGAAGCAGGCCGCAAAATAGAGGCTCGTAGGATTCACAAGTCTTCTATACCGCCCGATCTCGGCACGAATTACATCGAACGAGACAGGACGCCCAGTTTCCTGATATTTGGAACGGACTATTTCCTCTACGCATTTGAACAAGGTTTTGTCCGGACGTTCATAACCCCACTCTCTTAGCGCAAAAGTACCGCGAACTCCGATCCACACAACACCATACTGTTCCCGATTCAATACTGCATGAATATTCCGTTCTGTAGACGGGTCATCGGGCCAAAGTGCGTTGTAAACCTCTGTAACCTTTGAGTAATGGCTAGGGCATCCAATGTGTCTTAGCGCGAGGGCGACCTTTTCGGCTTTGCTGAGGCGCCTTACCCGTTTCGAGAATATGTGCTGCGCTAGTATTTTAATATCTTCTTCCCGCATGAAAAGGTCCCACTCTTCCACCAACTCTCTAGACACCCGGTCAGCATACAGACTAAATGTATCCCGATCAGGTTCTGTGAGTTGCCTGGTGTACATGAAGGATATGCCGACGATGATGTAAGGGAAATCGTCTAGCCTGTAGAAAGGTATGCCCAGGCCCTTACATAGGAAACACGTAGCACTGGCGGTATTGGAAGGGCATGGCACCAGAAGCGTGCCCCCACTCTCGATAAACTGGGCAACAAAAAGCCTTAGCAACTTGTTCCGCAAATCATACTTGCCCCGTTTCTTTTTGCCGAGGACTTTCTTCCAGAACGCAGCTTCGATCTGACGGACACGTTCCCTGCTGAGCCCCAGATGGTGCCCTATCTCTTCTAAGGTCTCCTTTTTTCCATCAACGAGGCCTTCACGCTGCGTAACTACGAAGCGCTCCCTCTCGTCAAAATGAGCGAGCAGTACGTCTATGGTCTCGGTCTCCAGGCATTTCTTACGCTCCAGAGGATCTAGCATAGCGCTCGTCACGTCGCGAGCTGTAGTAATCTGCTGTGGGGGCAAATTTGATAACACCCATGCCAATGGAAAAACATATTCCCCTGCGACGGGGGACGGTGATATCAGTCCCAGGCGCCGCGGGCTTGCCACCATATCAGTGCCAAGAGCTTTCCAACACCCCTCTTTCCGCAAAGAACACGCGATCTTCGTGAGCTTGGCCTCGGATAACCTGAATACGCCAGCCAAAGCCAGGCGCGTGTTGAGCCAGACAAACCATCTATCCAAAGCCGCACGTGGTATGAAGTAAGAACCTTCGCTATCAGCATCCAGAAGAGGCACAAACCGTGAGTCGCCAAGTAGTGCATTCTTGACATCGCAAAGAGGAGTATCTCTATCTGGCTCATGGCAGATTTCGTCTAGTGAGAATGCATAGGTCATGGAAGCCAACGACTGAACTAAGTTTGCAATGTATGCAGACGATCCAGTCAATTTACAGGCTCACCTTTCATTATTCTCTCAGCCTTTTTGCGAGTGCCTTTTTCGCACTTACCCCACTTAAGGGATTCAGGAATGGCGTCCACAACCGGAATATGCCTGCGGAATATGACTGCTTTCTCAAGCCATTTTCTTTTGACACCCAGATCCCGGGACAGGTGGTCATAGACGCCATCGAGTTCCAGACCAAGCAAAGACAGGTGCTCGATAAGTCTAAGAACCTGGTCCCCCAAAACCCACATTCTCCGCGCAAAGACGGGCATCCGACGCATCCTGTTTTCTCGCATTTCCTCAATGAGAACGCGCATCGCCCGTATGTGGTCTCCATAGCAATCAGCAGCATCTCGAAGAACGACTTCGAGATCTCTATCTTCGGCGCTTACGGCGTCCAGTGAGATAAACGCGATGAATTGGTCGCCGTTTGGCTGGAAAGACACATATGACCTTGTTATTTCTTTCCCCATGCTTTCATCATCCTGTCAGAAAACAATAGGTCAACCCTGTCCGCATCTGCCAGAAACCTCTGAATCGCCTGCGCTATCGAAAACAAGCTAAGTACTGTCCGGGCTGATGAATTGGATCGAACCTTTTTGTATGACGGATGCCCGGTATTGACGATCACGTTGGAACCCTCAACCCAGCCGAGTTCGTCCCGCTCCGGTGCCTCAATGAAGGCGATCTTCGGTCCCCTCCTGCTTTTCCTACCTATAGGCGAGCTACTAATGGAACCCGAATCCCTGGATGGGACCAGAGCGACCCCCTGACCTTCGCCAACATCTGTTGGACCCGGGTTAAGCTCGCTTTCGCCGGTGTCGGGTTCGGGAAAGGTAGCTGATGCACCCATCTCAGTTTCAGCTGGGGTAGAACCTCCTTCATCCGGCACATAGATCAAGGTCTTAACGGAGGCGCCGCGGAAACCGAAAAACTCGCCCAGTTCCGGCACATCTTCGACAAGCCTTCTAATCTCCCTTTCCAGCCTCTGGGCCTCATCGGGCGTGGAAGTCTCGAGAGTTTGAATACCGACTTCTCTAAGCCATTCCTGGAATTTCTGCCTGATCGGCGAGTAAAGTTCCTCGAAGTCACGAGGTTTCCCTCGGCGAGTAAAATCAGCCTTTGATGTTGTGAGGAAATGGATCAGACCGGGCACTTCCACCATGCCGAAAATTCGGGGACCCATTGGACCTGGAAACTGGTTGAAGAGGTCCCCCTTGACAACCTTGCCGTAAGTACAGATCAGTACCCCGCAGAGGGACGGGTCCACGGGGTAATCTCTTTCTGCTATACCGAATATACCACAGCCGATTCGTCGCCCTCGTCTTGTTGGAAAGAACCGAATAGTCTTATCCAGCCCACAGAAGTCTTCCACACGCTGCGGCTGGAGAACCTCACCGTTAACCACGAACCTCAGCGACGAGGGATACAAGTTCATGCTTGCATAGACTTCAAGGAAATTTGGGTCCGTCAGCGGAAGATAGTGTCGCCTGACTATCGAAACCAGGTCGTCTCTGGAGCAGTAAGAAATGTTGGCATCCTCCCTGAACCATACCTCTACTCGTGTGCCTGTACCAGGGAGGTCAGAAGCGGAGAGCTCTTCTCATATAAGTCGACCCTGATCATTGATGTACCAGTCAGACCCTCCTACGAATAGATCGCTACGTGTCTGAGTAATGACTCTTTGAGCTACGTTGAAGCTGATTTTTGCACCAACACCCGCAAAACCGATGCCACTGCCACGGATTTTCAAACCTGCGGCAAAGTCGTGGTATGCAGAAAACTGCTCCGCCGACATACCTTTGCCATTGTCTTGAACTACCAGACAGCGAGTATCTGGGTTATATTCAATCTCTATTCTTGTAGCACCCGCGTCCAGGGCATTAGCTATAAGTTCAGTTACAACCACTTCGTCTACATCAAAAGGGTACATCTCTGCCAGGTCAGCGATGAGTCTGCGGAAGTCGACTCCACTCTCGTGAGTAACCATTGTCCCACCTCAAAACCAGGCACAACCAAGATCCAGGTATATTGCAGCGAGCACTGTTCTGTAATTTCTACCTTTTTCGAACAATTCCTTTCGGTCTTTCCCTGGTATCAGCATGCCTGGTTAAGACACGCTCAGAGCACAACGAAGCTATGGTCCTAGGTCCGGCAGTTCCCAACGCCATAAGCACTGTGCGCGTTGTCCTTCCGTCAATCATCTCTCCAACTTCCCGTACACAGGCCTGCGTAATCACACGCTTTGCCTGCTGGCCCGAAGACAGCCTCAAATCTCGAGTTCCTTATACCCCACAGCCACCGGGCCATCTCTGCCTCGAATTCCCCAAACTCTGTATCGTTGGGCTCAACTTCGATAACATGCCCATCTTCGGAGTCCAGATCGTGTATGGTCAAACGTACAGGATTCTTTCCCAAAAGGCTCAACGCCTTTCCATACAACCTGAGTTGGTTCTTGTGCCGGGGCAGAGGGGGTCTATTCTCCGAGGTCTTGAGGTCTACGATTTCAACGGCGGTTGCTTCTGCGGTGGCTCCTGAATGCACACAGGTTGACGACGGCGACAGCTGGGCCCGCAGACTGCCGGCAGAAGGCACATCCGACCCGACAGCTGCGAGCACGAGGTCGATCCTGCCCCGTACCCGGTACCCGTCTACCGGGACCTCAAATGGAAGTTCGACTTCGATAGCCCTCGCAAGGTCCTTTCCGCGGCTTTCGGCGTAGGCTCGCAGTCTCCGAAGGAGAGCTTGAAACATGATTGCCTTCTGATCGGAGGAGGCAAAAGGCAAGTAGAAGCGATCACGCAAGATCCTCGCAATCTCGTCTGGAGTGATAGGTGTGCCAGCCCGGGCACGCCTCACAGCTTCGGTCACTACATGATGTGCGAGCTTTCCGAACCCGAGGGCCGAAGCTATGGGCGGAGCAAAACCGCACTCATACCTGAGGTAGTATTTCCGCGGACACTCACTGTACACCAGAAGTTGGTCGCAATCGACCGTGAGCGTCCCACGGTTGGCACTTCGACGCCCCCTCGGGACAACACCCTGACCAAGTTTCTTCAGCTCTCTTGCCAAAAGAGGATTTGAGGCGACGTCGTTGAGGAACCGCGATACAGGCGCCGGTTTCGCCCCTCTTTCATCCTTCCCGTAATCCCGGAACGTGCTCAGGATCAGGAGGTCCCTGGCCCGCGTCACAGCCACGTAGAAGAGCCGTCTTTCGTCAGCCATGCGACCCTCGTACCTGTCAATATCCAGTACTCGTTGCCTCGGGCACCCACCGTTCCGTCCCCCGGCGAAAGGCTGACCCCCACTGTTGCGTGCACCGCCCGTTTGACCAGCACATTCTCGCGTTTCATCCTGGCCGGGATCCTTAGTATCTAAACGGTCCGGCTCTGGACTAGAAGACCAGGTCATGGATTCGGGTAAGTACCATTTTCTTTTCCTGCCCGTTCGCGACGAGGGAAACCGGCCTTCGACGAGACACGGCACGAACACCACGGGGAATTCCAGGCCCTTTGACTGGTGTATGGTGAGGATGTTGACGGCGTTTGGCAATACTTCTACGCCCACGTCGTAGAGCTCGCACTCTACGGAACTCTGAAGCAGACGCAGGCAATAACTGTGAATCGTGCCGGCAAACAAGCCCGCCGACGAAGGTGGGAGACCCCTCACGCTTAGGCCGGCTTCTTCGGCCCGTTGATCTATTCGAGCTTTGAGTTCTTCCGCAGCTTTTTCCGTAAACGTGAAAGCCACTATGCCCGATGGTTCCACTCCTTCGCGCAGGAACTTCAATACACGCCCCGCCAGAACTTCGGTCTTTCCCGATCCGGCGCATGCCACGACTTGAAGGCACCGAGCGGAAGATTCAACGGCTTCAACCTGGGAAGGCGTCAGCTCCATAGAACAACCCCCTGGACCGAGCCCACTCCCCGGAACTTGTAGGAGCCGGTTTGTAGTTAATCTCCCGGGGCGGCCACAAGCATCCGATCGACTTCAAAGGAGGCCAGGAAATCATCCACAGCATCCTTCTTCCCCTGTTCCTGGGCCACCTGCATCTTTTGACTGGCTGCTTTTATCTGCCTGGCCCTCTCCACCCACTCGACCGCCATGTTCACCGTCACTCCCGAACCAGTGAGTTTTCGGGGATCTGCGGCTGCCAGATCGTCAAGGGTCCTTATCCCTCGCTCGTCATAAAGGAAACGGCATCGCGCCCGGCCAAGCTGCGGGATCCTCAAAGCGGCCAATGGAGCGAGTTCCCAGGATACTCCGTATGCTATGCTCGCTCTCGCCCGCATGCACGCCTGGGCTACAGCATCCTTACCGAGCGCTCTCGCGATCTCGCCATACACACCGGCCAAGGTAGCAAGATCCTCCAGCCCTCGTTCGAAGTCTCCCCTATACCTTTCAGGGAGCGGTATATCCTTTACGAGAACCTCCCGTACTCATGCCGCGACGGCCTGAGCCCACCGGTCTCGCTTGAATTGGTTTGCGAAAAAGTCTTCCACCACCCAACCAGCTACATCCTCGGGCCGACAAGCGTCGCCGGCAGAAGCGATTCTCTCTCGTGCTGTCTTCAAGAGAAGGAGGTCAAGACCGGAACCAGCCGCAATCTCCCCTAATTTGGTAACCCGATAAGCGCCAGGGACCCTCTCAACAAATCCCCAGGCCATAAGAAGACGAAGTGGGATTTCGACCTTACTCCCGGTATCGAGAGTTTTTCTGAACTTGTGTGCCTAAACGTAAAGAGCTCTATTTCGAATTTCCTCCGGCGTTTCTTCGGCGAACAGCAGGGTATTAATGGCGCAGGCCAAGTGCTTACAGATCTCCCGCCGCCAGTACTTTTGTGTCCTCGGATAAAACGCGAACATCGCAACTTCGGAGGATTCACCAGCCCCCTTTTTTCCCCTTGCATTCGCACCCGACAGCGTTAACGCCTTTCCTACGACGTTGAGCGGATGGCCTCGAGCGCACCCCCGGATCATATCCAGCCGCGCGACATTACCTGGTAGCGTCAGGACTCAAATAGGAGTTGATGCTTCTGAAAATCTCCGTCATTTGTGCTCTATAATGGTCGCGTAGAGTACCGTCCTCGTCAAGCAGACCATATACTGGGTCTCTGGCTTTGATTTCAGGCTTGGACCTGACATCATCGGCAGGGATTGTCATGAATCTGTAGCCGGGAAACTCCTCTGACAGCAGGTCACATTCTGCCCGATGATTGTTGTCAAGTAGCCCGACCACTTTTTTGAATCCCAACTCGTTTAAGACTCCAGCGATGATGCGCATGTTGTGGGCACCTCCAACGCCCCAACCATAGAACTCCCCCGGGAGATCAATCTGGAGTTGCTGCGCGATCTGCCTATAACAAATGACATCTTCCTGGCCTTCCACAAGGATCACGTTATCCTCGAGAAAGAACACGCCCCTGGCATCTAGTCCGAGGATATGAGGATTGTTCAGGTTTCTACGGAGGCCCTCTATTCTTTTGAGGTATTTATCAGTCAATTGGTACGAGACCAAACCGCTGGATTCCCTTACGAGCCTTGCTATCCTTGCACCAGCAACAACCCACGCCCAATCAACAAAGTAAGGCGAATGGGTTGCAAGAACAATCTGCCTGTCTTTCGCGTATTCTGCAATAAGGTCAGCCAGTTTGCGTTGCAGGGACGGGTGAAGAGACAACTCTGGCTCGTCTATGGCGATGATGCTCCCTGGCTGGGAGTCGTACAGGGCGTCGACTATGAAAAGGAGACTAACTAGCCCATCTCCCGCTCCATCACTGTTATGGCACTGTCCCCAGAAGTCAAACTTGAGGTAGTAGGTACCATTATCAGCAAGCTCGATTCGCCAGTCCGGCAAGGGCCTCAGGACGCGGCCCAAAACCCTATCGAAAGCATCACGGTTAGCCTGCATCTGGAAGATACGGCCACTGAAATGGTCGATGGGCTGCCCGCGCACTGGAGGCAGCCCGTAGGCTGTGACGAACTGTTCGCGCGTAAGTAGAGATTTACCGAAGAACGGCTGAAAAGTCCTTCTGGACGGCAACACGAAAATCTGTGAGGGTGGTGGCCAAGCACCAGGATTAACCCACTCCGTCTCGCTACCTCCCGCCTCGGTCGTGCGGATCTCCTTTGTAATATCTTCGCTATTGCATACCCTGATTTCTACACGGCTACCTGCTTTGACATTTCTCTGTCCTTCCGAAAAGCTAGGCGGGCTTGGTTTCGAGAGCGCTCTTAAAGCCTCAATCACGGTCGATTTCCCCGCGTTATTGGGGCCCACAATGACTGTTAGGCCACTACCGGTCTCGCCATTTGGGATGCCGAACTGAATACGGCAAGGACCTGTGAAGCCTCTCAAGCCTGTTACCTCGATCCACTTAACATGCAAGCATGCTTCCCCCTCGATGATGCTAGTACAAACCTCGTCACGTCAACATCAGACAATGGCAGCCGCAGATAAACAAGCAAGCATAGATACAAGACCCAGGAAATATACAGGTGGTCGTATGCTTACAATTCCCTACTCAAGATCCTGCGTTTCGGACAAAAAGGCCGTCCAGGTCCTCTATGAACCCGCCTTCCTCAGCGCCATCTCCAGCACTTCCGCTACGTAGTCCACCTCTTCCCTGGTCAAGTTGCTGTGGAAGGGTATTGCGATACTCGTGCGGCCTAGAAGCTCGGTAACCGGGAAATCTCCTTCTTTGAAGCCAAACATCTCCCGGTAAAACGGCTGGAGGTGGATGGGGGTGAAATACGGCCGGCAGCCGACTCCGTTATTGGAAAGAAACTGCATCACCCGCTCACGGATGTAAGCTTGCCGGGCATGGTCGGTCTCACCCACGGCCACCCTGATCACGTAGACGAACCAGCTCATCCGGGTAACGTCCGGGCTCACATAGGGTACCTTTACGCCGGGAATTTTCGATAGCCGCTCCTCATACATCTCGGCCACTCGCCGACGCTTATCGATTATCTCGTCAATCCTGCCCATCTGTGCGACACCCAGGGCAGCCGATAGCTCGTCCATCCTGTAGTTAAACCCCAGCCTTTCGTGGGAAAGCCATACGCCCGCTTCTCCCCTGCCCTGGTTACACATACTCCGGCACAGACGAGCAATCTCTGGGTCGTCTGTCACCACCATTCCGCCTTCACCGGTGGTGATTTGCTTGTTCGGGTAAAACCCGAAGACCGCTCCATGGGAAAAAACGCCGTTTCCTGCCTTAGTCCCTTTGTACTCGGACCCCAGAGACTCGCAGGAATCTTCAATAACCACAAGACCATGCCGGTCAGCTATCCCGCGGATGATATCTAGTTTCGCAGGCTGACCGAAGGCATCCACAGGGAGGATCGCTTTCGTCCTGCGAGTTATTGCAGCTTCGATGCGGGAAGGATCGATGTTTCCTGTATCTTCCTCCACATCTACGAATACCGGCTTTGCCCTTTCGTACAAAATGCAGTTACTCGAAGCGATGAAACTGAAAGGAGTGGTGATCACTTCGTCCTCGGGGCCTATGCCATACGCACGGATGAGCAGGTGAAGGCCGCTGGTCCCGCTGTTGCATGCAACAGCATACTTTCGGCCTATGTAAGAAGCAATGAGGTTTTCAAACTGGGTCAGGTAGGGACCCATAGCAAGGAATGGCGTGCGGATGACGCGGTTGATCATGTCGATCTCTTTGTCGGTGATGTCGGGACGAGACAATGGGACTTGCATGAGTATTGCCACCTTTCTAGGAACGTGGGTTCTCGTATTATCCCTCTGGTACACACTGCCTTAAGCCCAACGCCTTCTTTCCTTTCCATTAGCATGCTTTTACACACATTTTACGCCTTCAATCCCGCACCGGGCGAGGACCTTCTTCTAACTCCTAGAGAACCAACCTTTGCCGCGAGGGAAAAAACGCTTGCTACCCCAAAGAATGCGAGAAGGATTGCTTGGGTAGAGTCCAAGAACACCGCTGCTATTATCCCGAGCGCACATGAGATGAGGGTGATACTCCACATGACAGTCAGTGTAACCCAAGGCCTCCTACCAAACTCTTCATGTAGGCAGTCGTACAAGTGCAATCGGTCACCGATGAGCGGATTTCCACCGTTTCGTAGGCGCCGAATGATTGCGAACGACGTATCACTAATGGGTACAAGCAGAACAAGGCCCATCCCAATGATCCTGGACAGGGTCAATGGTTCGGCCGCGATCAGCTGGAGTGTTACTAGACCAATGACGTAACCAAGAAAGTTGCTCCCGATATCTCCCATAAAAGTCTTTGCTGGAGGCAGGTTCAGCAACAGGAACCCGAAACAAGCTCCTGCTAACGAAGCGGGCAAAACCACCAGCTGCCGGTACCCCGCCAAATAGGCTAAACCTGCAAGGGAAAGACAGATTATTATCGCAATGCCGGATGCAAGTCCGTCCATTCCATCCAGGAGATTAGTGCTGTTGGTCATGAAGCAGAGAAACACCGTGGAAGCAGCAGTCGCAAGCAACAGGTGAACAGCCGGGACGCCATGAATGAGCTGGGTTATCAGCATAACGCTCATCCCTAATGAGCTCAGAAGCTGCCCCAATAGTTTTGCTTCCGGGCTGAGCCCACGGATATCGTCAACAGCACCTGTCAGAACAACCGGAAGTGAGACGAGTAAAACAGTAGCCCATTTTAGGTGCGGAATAGTGCAAAAGCTTCCGCAGGCCACCGTGCCTAGAAAGGTGCCGAGCACTATTCCCAGGCCCCCGAACCTCGGTACGTCATGGTGATGGACCTTCATCTCGCCAGGCCGATCCAATATACCGCCCAAACGAGCGACGTACATAGACGCCCATGTTCCTACAAATCCTGCGGTGCACGATACTACGAGCGGTAGGAATACATTCATCATCTTATATGACTCACCCCGGATAGTCATTATGGCGGGGCCTGGGAGGCTTTGAAGACCAACTAAGTAGATTCCTCGCTACCGCGAAGACGCCGGTTAGGGATCCGAACCCGTAGCTTATATGTAACAGCGGAAATACCAGGAAGAGACCCAGGAACCTCAACTGCTTCTCTCTAGTCGTTATCCGGATAGTTTCCAATGCGTCGACAAAGAAGTAACTCCCAACCGCAGTGAAGAAGAGTACCTCGGCTTGCTCAACAAGCATCGCAAGTAAACCAGACGTGATTAGGGCAGTAACGAAAAGCAAAGGAACGAAGTGCCGCCACGAAAGGGAACCTGGAACCAAATGCCACGTCAAAATGTTCCATAAGCCATTTCCAAAATTCTGACGCCAAAACGCCGCGAGGGAGCGACGGGGTGAGTAGTAAATCACAGCACTGGGATCTAGTATTATCTTGTAGCCTGCTTTACGTAACCGCGAATTGAACTCCATGTCTTGGTCACGAATAAGGCGCTCGTCAAACTCCCCCACTTGGGTAAAAATCCATCTAGGATACGCCCCATAGGCGACAGTATCAACTTCAATAACGTCGTTTCCAATAGTAGCTAGCCTATAGGTGGCGTTCCCTACTCCAAATGGGCTTGCAATGACTTTTGATATTAGCTCCTGAAGAGTGCCCGGTTCTCCGATAGCTATCGTACGTCCCCCCGAGCACCCAATGTTAGCCGCGGAAAACAACCATCTCGTCGTCTTTTCGATGTAACCAGGTTCAAGGAAGCAATGAGCACCAACGATAACTATGGCTTCACCACTGGCATGCCGGATGCCGATATTTAGCGCCTGCGGGGTCGTCCTCGATGGGTTATCGAACATCTTAACGTTCGGATTAAGCTGTCGTAACTCCTCGACTCGAGTACGCGTGCCGTCGTCGGACATACCGTCAATTACCAGTACTTCGACTTCCCCTTGGTATCCGTTGTGAAGAACTGACAGAATACATTTCTCAATATGGTCTCTTTCATTTCGGCAGGGTATCACCACAGACACTCGAGGCAACAGAGAAGCTGCCCGGACTGTGGCAGGCGTTGCACAGCCACTAACTCTTTGCACTGATTCACGGGTCAGGTGTAAGTTCTCTCCTTCCATCTCGTTCCCTGGTACGTCGTACCTATTGTGACGATCGTCCCGCCGAAGCATCAAAAGTATGAGCTACCTCAACTGGACTTTCTGATGGGTTTCGCCGGGATTCCCGCAACAACCGAAAAGGGCTCAACGTCATGTAGGACTACTGCCCCGGCACCGACGACTGCCGAACGCCCTATATTCAAATTGCCGACAACGGTGGCCCCTATGCCTATGAACGCGTACTCTCCAACGGTAACCCGGCCAGCGAGTTTGGCGCCTGGAGCTATGTGAACGGCGTTACCGATGCAATTGTCATGCTCCACTATAGCCCCTGTATTAATAATAACGTCATCGCCGATCTTTGCATGAGCGCATATAATAGCGCCAGCTGCAACCGTCACGTTAGTGCCAACAACGGCCGACGGACTAACAAAGGCTCGAGGATGAATGGCGTTTGTTAGCGGCATATGACGCTTGCGAAGCTCTTCGGCCACCTCTCGCCTTGCTTGATTGTCTCCAATCGCCACAACTGCAGATATGCCCGGGTATTCTAGGAGAAGAGTCGGCACCTGGTCGATGCCACCCACTACCGGCAACCCGTCTACTATTGACCCGTGGAGGCTTTTGTCACTATCAAGGAAACCGACCACAACCACGTCGCTCAGCGAACGAAGTATGTCTAGAACAACCCTCCCATGTCCACCAGCCCCATATATTACCATTAGCCTTGACATGTGTAACACCTCAATACGTAATAGTTTTTTGCTTGAACTCGTTTGTTAGGGGAACTGTTTCCAGGATCCGCGCAATTTGCTTGCCTGCTGTCCCATTCCCGTATACATAACGGATCCGCTCAAGAGAACGCTTCACTTGCTCGTCGAAAATGGCTAACCGCATCTTTGCGGCTATATCTACCCGGTCATAGTCAGCCTGTAAAATCTCGCAAGGTTGCTCTCGTCCTTGCTGCCGTGAACCCACGTTTACGACAGGTACGCCCAGGAATGGTGCCTCAATTATGCCGCTGCTAGAATTGCCGACAAGTACACTGGATATCTTCAGGAGACTAAGGTACTGCCGACGAGGGAGACTTTTCACTACCCTAAAACCGGCTGTCTGGTACTCGCCGAGAAGGCTAACCATTGATTGGTTTCCCGGATCAGAATTTGGGCAGATAATAACTGCCTGCACATCCAATGAACGAACCGCCTCTAGAGTTTCTCTAAACTGTCTTTTTGCTTCTTCTGGTTCGGTTGATACCGGGTGTTGAACTACAGTTACGATTGGTTTGGATAGGTCAAGGTTCAATGCAGCAGCTACTTCTTCTTTTGTCATGAACTCCATTTCAGCGATCTCATCGAGCCCGGGAGCTCCCACAACGAACACCCTATCAGGTGATTCGCCCATTCTAAGAATTCGTTCTGCACTGGCCTGACTAGCAGCTAGATGAACATGAGCTAATTTTGTGATGGCATGCCTCATCGCCTCGTCTAGCCCACCCCTAGACTTGTCGCCTCCATGAATGTGACAAAGGAGAAGATTTGATAGCGATGCCGCAACAGCACCAGCAAACGCCTCTACCCTATCTCCGAGAACCACGATGATTTCGCACTTCAGCATCTGGAATGCTTGTGTCATCCCGAGAATACCCATTCCGACGCTCTTAGCTGGCGCCCAGTGAGAGTCGGAGCTCAAAAGCATGTCAACCTCAGCGTCAATTTTGAAGCCATCTCGTTCAATTTCCGTTATTGTAAGCCCGTAAGCTGGAGAAAGATGCATGCCTGTGACTAGGGTTTGAAGCTGTAAACGAGGACTTGATTTAATGTTTTTCATGACGGTACGCAGTATGCCATATTCAGCTCTTGTGCCCGTGACAACGCAAACCTTTCTCAACAGTTTAGCCCCCCTTGGCTACGCAGGATCACTGAAGCGTACAGCATATCTGTAGGATCGTCGATGTCTAAGGACCGCTCGCGGGGCATGATATATGGTACTAGTCTCCCAGCTATAAAGCTGCGCAACCTTCTGAGGGTCTGCGGCTTGGAAACATAAATGGCGCCGTTCAAACGGTAAATTTCCGGGTAGTTCTGTCTTAAGGTAATGCGTATATCTCGCTCGATCAAGGGTTGCAGGAACCCTCCCTCGATTCGATACATATTGTACGGGTGCTCTTCTACTCTAGACACGCTGACAACGACATCGGCTTCTGAGGATACAAAAATGGATACGGCATGGTCAATATCCGCGGAATTCCGTAGTGGAGAGGTCGGCTGAAGCAAGACGACAACATCGGGGCAATAACTATGGTCTGACTCCAGCACATCGAGGGCATGTAAGACAACTTCGATGGTTGGGGTAGAATCCTGAGCTAATTCCTTGGGTCGCATAAACGGTATCTCAGCCCCGAGCGCAGCGCTAATATTGGCTATCTCGCTGTCATCAGTGGATACGATAAGTCTTGATATCGATCTTGATTGCTGAGCTGCTCGAATGGTGTAGGAAATGAGCGGTCTCCCGTTCAATAGTGCTATATTCTTACGGGGGATCGACTTAGACCCTCCCCGTGCAGGAATTATCCCTAAAACCTCGATACTACGCATTGCGGAATCCAACTCCTATATATCTTGCCAATTTAGTTTATGACCCGCCGCCAATTGTCTACGGGCTCGTCTCCCAACCACCAAATCAAGAAGACTAGGCGATATGCCGTCTCCTGGTCGCAGACAGCAGAGTTTTTCTAAAGTAATAACCTCACCCTCCGAGACATCAACAGCAAGATGAATGCTCTTTCTGGCAGAAATCCTCGTATCCATCTCGCTGTCAGTAACCCGCTTCACCCCGTTCCCTAATGCTTGCTCTACTATTCTGACTGAACGGACTAGCGCCTGGAGTTCAATCGGCTCGAGAGACATGGCGTGATCGGGGCCCTCATCTAACCGGCTTAAAGTGAAATGCTTCTCAATGACGCAGGCGCCCAATGCCACGGCGGCTATAGCGACCTCAATTCCAAGGGTATGGTCTGAATAGCCCACGGGAATCGCAAAGGCCCTTCTGATCGTTTCCATTGCTCGTAAATTAACGTCTTTCGGATCAGCTGGATAGCTAGATGTACAGTGTAACACAATTACCAGGGAGGGACGTGCGTTCTCCACCACGTGTAAAGCGGATTCGACCTCACCCAATGTGGCCATCCCGGAAGACAGGATTACAGGGTAACCCTTGGACGCAATTCTTTTTAGAAGGGGATGATTTGTTAGGTCACCCGAAGATACCTTGATGGCAGCCGGTTGAAGGGCCGCGACTAATTCGACGCTTTCCTCGTCAAAAGGGGTACAAATGAAATCAATGCCTCGAGCCCGTGCGTGTTCCGCCAGTTTCGCAAACGCTTCGTCCGAAAGCTCATACTTCTTCAGCATCTCTTCCTGAGTTTCATCTCTAGCAGTCCGTTCAAGTTGGTACGCTGCCTTGGGTGCAATAGACGAGGTCATCTTTGCAGCACGGAAAGCCTGGAACTTAACCGCATCGGCTCCGGCTTCGGCAGCAACATCAACTAGTCGCAGAGCTTTGTCAAGCTTACCGTCATGGTTGACCCCAGCTTCAGCAATGATGTATGTCTGTCGAAGTAAAGAGGTACCCAGGGGGCTCCTGACTAGGTATTGGCTAAGTTTGCTCACACTATACCTCCTTTCAATACGACGCCTTGTAGCAACCTTTTCGATAATACCTGTGTTCGTTCCCGGACATTTACTCAGTCGCGTTACAACCCGGCTTTGCTATAACCCAGGGCATACTTTCGATATCGTCAATCTACTATCCTTCTGCGCCCCAGGCGCAAAAACTCACCCAGCACTTGGCTGGTTTCAATCCCCCATCGGCCCACGATTCACCCATCTAACCCCCGGGGTTTGACATAAATCGCTGGATCACAGAACCGATGGCCTGTAGAGGATCCCTATTAAGTGAAAAAACATCCTCTCGAACGTATTTCCTCGCACGTTCAATGTCCGGGTAGTCCTGAATTATATTGTTGACCTCATCAGCATTGCTCGCGAAAGGTAATCCCATCCGTTTTAGGAAGCCAAACTGCTGTTCCATGTTGCCTGCAGACACCACGATGTCATTCACCCCAAAAGCTATGGCCTCGAGATGGCTCGTTGATGCCACCGAGAGATGGAATTGCGCGCGAGGAAGTAAGTCGTACAAAGATCTTCGACCTCTAACGATCTCTACCAACTCTGCTGATAGAACTTTAGCAAAGAGCGTATTGATTCTGTCCATCTCGGCCGGATGCGGTTTGATTGTCACACGACGTCCGATCTTCCTAGCAACATCCAGGGCAAAATCCGCCCAAAACGCTGCTAAACCAGGTTGGGAAGTGATGAGGATCATTTCACGTTTGGGCCTGGTTGGGCCAGCATGGTTCTTCAATGCAAGCCAAAGATATGGATAGCCTGTTGATATTATCCTATCTTCCCTGATTACAGAGTTCTTTAGAAGAATACGTTTGAAGTGGTCTCCAAAAGTTAACAGTATATCAGGAAACGGCGACTCATCCAGGTCGGAGTCTCTAGCGATGCCGAACCGGTACCCTATACTCTGCTCGCTGATGAAACCATGTTGCAACTCGATAACAGGTATTCCCCTACGTTTGGCAGCCAACTGTACTACCATGTGAGATGGAGCATATCCGCATTCCACCAATACGACCTTCGGTCTCACCGCTTCAATAATCGCTCTCGCCAAAGGCATGGTAAATCTTACAAATGCGGCTTCTCTAGCTACTAAGCGATCAGCTTCTCGAATCGACAATTTTACTCCAATCTCCCGTGCAATATCGATGAGTCTATCACGCACCTCAGCCACAACCCCGCGACAGGACAACTGTCCTCCGATTGCTCGCCCAGCATTCCCACGAGCCACTATCCAATCTCCGTAAAATACCCTCGGCGAATAGGGTCGGCTGCTATGGGGATTCCTGTCAGGGAATTCCATAACTGCGTAGTCGCAATCTGGAATGAACGATAAGAAATCGAAGAACACGTCAAAAGCTCGGCCGTCCTCTGTAAGATTCCTTCTTGCTGAAGAGGTAGATAAAGCGAGAATCTCGGTGGGACGATAGGGATGGAAAAGCCCCCTCGCAAAAGCACCAAGTCCCATGTTTAACGACTGAATCGGCCTTAGGGAATCCGCGGTCTTTCCCAATGAGTCAATGCCAGTAAGCTTCTGCCAAAGCAATGCATAAGCTCTTTGTCTAATGAACCACCAAATCGAAACTCCCCGTTCCTGAACGGAAAACATATCAGCAGCTAGTTCCAGCCTACAAAACTCGCCTATAAGGTCCATACTGTCAACGCCTCTTTGGGTTCGGGCTCGAGTGCACACAACTTCTTATAATCACCGGAATCAATCAGATCGAGAATTACCTTAGCCTTAACCAACTTTTCAAAAAGCCTCGGGTTGTCTCTGAGGAATGATTGCATTCTGTCATGGTCAAAAAGTGAGTGGAATAGAGGGTTCGGCCTTCGCAGTATGCTATGCGCGAACCGCCGATAGTCTCGCCTTTTTGCCCAAATTTCGTGTCGCCCGACGCCTGCGCCCCTTACTAGGTACTTGACCATAGATAGCATTCGGATACCTAAGCCACTTCGTACACCGCTGACGATAGGTGGGCGGTGATCTTGAGCCTCGATATCAGCCACACCAGGGACGATCCGCTTTATCGTCTCCTTGAGGACCACGCGATCTAGCAGGTATTCAGACGGCCACTTCAAGCTAGCATCTAGTACTGCGGAGGTATAAATTGAATAAGCCTTTCTGAGACCCTGCAGACTTTCGAAGGCTCCAAGCCTATTTCGGCTACCTAAAAAGAAGACGAAATATGTTTGAAATACGTCAAGATTCGTTTTGCCTTTCGCGAACTCACTCGTAACAAACGATGAAAACTTATCCATGACGATATCAAATTCCTCGCGAGAAAAGAAATCTTTGAGTCGATCGATAGTATTTTTTTGCGCAGGTCCAGACACCCCAATAATCTCTCGAATCCCCCTGATCGCTTTGGGTATGAACCCTGAACTCTTTCCAATTAGACTGCAGTGAGAAATGATCGCTCTAAGTAATTCATTGCGACTCATAGATACGACAGTATTCGGAATCTCTGACCCAACTATCATGCCAGAGGCTCCTGTGAGCAGTACGTCAAAGGTCGGAACTCCGTTGGAAACCGTGATGAAGAACTGTGAGGCACCCATCGGAAATCTACGAACATCCCTGGACATCTTCTTCTCAAAGCTGTCCCAATTCCACTCCACCTCAACATGATGGATCCTATAGAACTGAGCAATCTTCCTGGCACTGGAATGATCTCTAGATAGGAATATCTTGTGAGGACGACTTTCGCCGATTATAAAACTCCTTATTGGCATATCGTTCTTCAATGCGTAGTGCGGGATTAGCCGCGAATCAAGCCCGCCGCTGAGCCCTACCCCATAACTAGCATAAGGATTTAACGCCTTAATCTGTTTAAAGGTTTCATCCAGCGCTGCATCCATTTGCTCGACTGCATCGGAAAGGGAGATTGAGTAATCTGGGGAATACCTGATGTCCCAATACTGTGTCAATCTGAGCTCCCCAGAACTCGAAGAATAGCACGCGTATGTCGCAGGCGGCATAAAGTAAAGGTCCTTTATGAAAGTCCCATAGAAGAGAGGGTAGTTGAGCCCAACAAATTCTTTCACACTCTGGGGATCTACGTTCGACAACCCAACACTGATGTATTCTGCGAGTTCCCAGAAATCATCGCTTACTGCCAATAATTTGCCACGGACATAGTAGAAGAGACTTTGTCTACCCAGTCGATCCACACCAAAATAGACGTTTCCGGTCCGGTGCGAATAGTGGATGAAACAAAACTCTCCAGGAGTCGAGGAGAGTACTTCTAACCTACCAGAACAGAGCGCCTCGTGAAGACCCGCTATGCCTGACTTTATAAAAGTTTCGCCCTTGATAATAGTGAAATCATTACCGCACGTCATGCAACTATAGGTTTTACAACGTACCGTAAGACCTTCTGGACTTATTCCCACTACGAACACGGTCTAACTCACCACCATAAATTTCCGCCGACGCCAAGACCCAGTTGATTAATTGCATGCCCATAACACTCGGTATTAATGGAAGCAGTCGGCAGCTAACGTGGCAATTCCATGACTACCCAGTTATATAACTCACTATTGGAAACGTACGGGTTTTGGCCCACCCGCTATTCCGTCGCGATACATCCAAGACCAACTGTCATCCAACACGCTTGGGTCAAATCAAATTTAATAGTTCCCTTTCCGCTTGAACGTTGGATTACCAGACCTCTCCGAAGGTGCGTACTGCAGGAATCTGCCAGACATAACCTGCTGTTCAAGGTTCTTATCATCTCTCATTTGACATCCACTCCCAATACCCATAAACAGCCAAAATAAGCTGCTCAATGTACCGTTTTTGAGAGGGTTGTGGGCAAATGAGCCTAAGAGAATCACAATAACAACAGTCACAGACAAGCGCACGTAAGAAGATTGAGAAGCTTTCCTAATACATCTCAAAAGGTAAGATACCACAACTGAAAGGAAAAGTCCGAAATAGCTCAAGCCCCCTCTTACCAGCAAGTCTAAGTAATCATTGTGTATAGAACCCATCTCGGTATACTGCCCTGTTAGCGGATTAAGATAATACCCCACCGTTTCAGTGAAACTACGCAACCCTAAACCGAACCATGGGTGCTCAACCAAGTAATCTAACCCAGCTACCCACCTGCCATACCTCAGCACCATTGTCCGCACTAGATCCGAACTAGGTAGTATATTCCTCCCCATGAATAGGAAGAGTAAAATTACACATGCCAGAACGGTGAAGAATATCGTCCGCTTGAACGATGCTCTTGCCAATATTGCACTAATGAGGCCTCCCATAAGAAGGGCAATTGCCCCAGTCCTCGAGAAAGTCGTAACCAGGACCATTAGGTATAGGCCCGCCATCCATAAATGCCCATGCCTTCGCGGAAGGCTTAGCAGACTGAAAAACCCGATTACCACCAGTAATGCCACATCATTGAGCCAACCATAGTGATACAACTGGCGTAATGTGGAAGCAGATCGCAGCAAGTTGTCAAGCCCACCCGTACAAAGTATGAAGAGCGCAGCCACAAAGACAGGGATTACACTGATGGTAATAAGCCAGCATATGACTTTTACAAGCGGAGCCTCGATACGTTGATGCGCGACAAAGTTGCCAGCTTCGTACATAAACGTCGGTGCCATCACGCCCGCCAGTGCGAGCACTGATGTAAAGTTGATACTTTGCGTAACAAATGTAACCGTGAGATACTCAACCACTGCCCACCAACGAAGAACCCAGAGCAGTACCGTCGTGGTATTTCGATACGCTCTGTACCGCACTACCACCAAAGTCAGCGGAGCAGACATCACCCAGGCCAAATAAGCCGCAGAGATTGAGTATCGGTCGGCAACCTGGCCCAAGGTCTTGGGATAGACCACTAAGGAAATCAACGAGCCTAACAACAGCAGCGTCAGTCTTTTCATCGGAGTCTCCTTCGAAAATTGAATACCGTAACGTTCATTTTCGAAGCGCTCGCTTCCAATAACCTACTCGATAGCGGCTGCCCCCACATGAAGCATCTGTCTAACGAGGTAAATCTTGGTGCAATAGTCAGCCGATACTGATGGATCGCCCCAACCCTAGATACCTAAACCCTGCCTCAAGAACCTCACTAGGGTTCAAACAATTCCTTGCATCGATACAAATTGGATTCTTCATCTGTTCTCTTACAGACGTAAAGTCCATGTTAACAAATTCCGCCCACTCTGTAGCCACAACCAGAGCATCCGCGTGCTTTACGCAAGAGGCAGCATCTGAACACACCACCAGGCCAGGTAAGTTCCCATCTGGAGTCGCAACTGGATCATATGCTTTTACCGTTGCCCCCAATTGGAGCACTCTGCTTATCAACCTCAACGCTGGTGACTCTCGTGTATCATCGGTGTTGGGCTTGAAAGCAATTCCCCACACTGCCACTGTCTTTCCCGCAAGTTCACCCAAGACAGCGCGGAGCTTGTCGATTACCCAGTCGACCTGCGAATCGTTTACCTCGACGGCCGCCTTCAAGATTTTAAAATCGAATCCCACCTTAGAACAGATGCGAAGCAGGGCGGCAGTGTCCTTTGGAAAGCACGAACCGCCATACCCAAGCCCGGCTCTGAGATGCTCCGGCATAATCCGGTGGTCGTATCCCATTCCCTCAGCTACCTTGACAACGTCGGCCCCTACTCTCTCACATAGCCTAGCAATGGAGTTTATAAAAGATATCTTGGTTGCCAGAAACGCATTTGATGCGTATTTGATGAGCTCAGAGCTTCTCCTGTCGCAGAAAACGAAGGGAACACCTAACGGAGAGTAAATCTCTTTAAGCACCCGAGCCGGCTCGGGCTCGCTGCTTCCGATTACAATCCGATCAGCCTTCATAAAATCGGCGACGGCTCTCCCCTCGCGCAGAAACTCAGGATTAGAAACCACCGATATGCCATCAGAAACTGTATTGCCTCGCGCGGCTCGGACCATCTCTCGAAGCCTTTTCTCTATCATGTCACAAGTGCCCACAGGTACTGTGCTCTTAACCGCTACAATTAGCGGACGGTGCACGTGATGAGCTATGGTATCAACAGCCTGCCACACATATCTGAGTTCAACATCGCCGTTGCTGTCCGAAGGGGTACCAACAGCAATGAACACAACATCTGTCCACGGAACAACCTCATCGTACGACGTAGTAAATCTCAACCTTCGTCCCGAATTACGATGAACCAGTTCACTTAGGCCAGGTTCGTGAATCGGCATAACTCCGCTCCGTAGGTTCGAGATCTTCCCTTCGTCGACATCCAAAGCGATGACGTCATGACCGATCTCCGCAAGGCACGCGGCCGTTACCAACCCGACATATCCGGTTCCGATTACTCCTAATTTGTAGGTTTGCACAGGCTGTCGCCTCCTCGCGGGAACCTCATTATGGGGGTCTGCTGGTAGATCCAACGTACCAGTGCTAACGACTTGCGGCCTTCCGTTCCGTCAACGGAAGGTGCCCTACCGTGTAGCAAGCTTTCCGTGAAATCTCTAAGTACTTCGTAATGACCATACCAATTTGGCCTATCTTCCAGCACCGGAGTCATAGGGACCGATGGCACATTCCAAAACCGGAAAGAATCAAGCTTTTTTCCGCCCATTACTACGCTTCCTTGTGTGCCTATAATGGTTAGCGTCTCCTCGAGGTTTTCTGGATAGGCACAAGTCGTCGCATCAATCGAGCCAAGCGCACCGGACCTAAACCGAAGTGACGCGACGGCGGTATCCTCAGCTTCAATA
Source organism: Candidatus Fermentithermobacillus carboniphilus (assembly GCA_018208355.1). GTDB lineage: Bacteria > Bacillota > Sulfobacillia > Fermentithermobacillales > Fermentithermobacillaceae > Fermentithermobacillus > Fermentithermobacillus carboniphilus. The sequence continues at coordinate 962,361 of CP062796.1, forward strand.
TCATGCCCTAGGGTAGCTCGGAATGCTGATAGTTGGTCAACGTCGCCCATAAGCCAAAGAAGAAGGTCAATATGATGAATAGCTTGGTTCATTAAGACCCCGCCATCCATTGCTTCAGTGCCACGCCAGCCGGATTCTGAATAATACTTCTGTGGCCTATACCAACGAACGGAGGCACTTCCCCAGATAAGCCTCCCTAGTTTTCCGCTCTCAACTGCCGTCTTCAGTATTTGACTCGCTTGGTTAAAACGATTGTGGTAAACCACACCCAGTGCTTTCTTCTTGCTGCCAGACATCTCGATCATTAGATCGGCGTCCTCAACTGTCATCGCCATAGGCTTTTCTACCAACACGTGCTTACCTGCGTCCAATGACTCCAGCGTCATTTTGGCATGCAACCCGCTTGGTGTCGCAATGATAACTGCATCAATGTCAGGTCTATCGAGTATGAATCGGTAATCTAAGTACATGTCTGCTGACACTCTATTAGCCGCTTCTTGAACCCTGCACCGATCCTTGTCGGCGACTGCCAGGATAGTAGAATTCCTTAGGCGGCCAATTGCTTCTATATGTTTAGCGGCAACTGCCCCGCAACCGATGAGCCCGAAACGTATTTTTTCTGAAAGCACTTCTATACCTCCATTCCACTATCCTAAGCATCGAAAAACTTGGCTAGGGCTTCCACAACGGCTGCAACTTTCTCCTCTCCGATCTCCGGATAGATAGGCAATGAAATCTCACTTTCCGCAGCCCACTCCGAAACGGGCAGAGACCCCCGCTTGTACCCGAGTGACTCATAGCATGGCTGCAAATGCAGCGGTATGGGATAATGAATCCCCGCTTGAATTCGCTGGTCATGAAGGTACTTGAGAAGCGCATCGCGCCTGTCCACTGCTATGGCGTAAATGTGGTATACCGCAAAGGATTCGTTAGTGGGTTCTACAATCTTAACCGGGAGGTTCTTCAGATTTTCGTCATAAAGAAGTGCCCATTTCCGTCGAGCCTCAGTCCATTCGGTAAGGTGCTTCAGCTTGGCTGAGAGTATAGCTGCCTGAAGTGCGTCAATGCGTTCGCCGTACCCAACTTCTATATGCTCGTATTTGGTCGTTCGGCCATGGTCTCGTAGCAGCCGAACCTTATCCGCTAACTCCTTGTTATTAGTTACCACTGCCCCGGCATCCCCGTAAGCGCCCAGGTTCTTTCCAGGGTAAAAACTGAAGCAACCGATATCGCCAATCACTCCCACAGGGGTGCCTTTGTATTTGGCCCCATGAGCTTGAGCCGCGTCCTCTACGACCTTCAGGCCATACTTCTTGGCGATTTCCATGATCGGGTCCATATCGCAGGGGTTCCCGTATAAATGCACCGGCATAAGCGCTTTAGTTCTGGGCGTAATAGCAGCTTCGATCAAGGATGGATCCATGCAGAACGTCTTCGGGTCTATGTCGACGAACACGGGCCTCGCCCCAACATGGAAGATAGCCTCTGCAGACGCAGTAAAGGTCATAGTTGAAGTGATGACCTCATCACCCGGGCCAACGCCGAGAGCTCTCAGAGAAAGAGCAAGGGCCGCCGTACCTGAACTAACACCAACGCAATATGTAGAGCCCGAAAATGAGGCAAATTCGGTTTCAAACTGCTTAACCTCATCACCCAGGATGAATGCTGTCTTGTTTATCACCCGAGCGATGGCAGCATCAATTTCCTCTTTAATTGAGAGATATTGCGCCTTTAAATCAACAAGCGGAATAGCCATTTCGGCACCCCCTAATCTTAGTTAGACTTTCTGGGAACAAGAAGCTGATCCTCCGGAACGTCGCGAACCACCCTCGCTGGAACTCCCATAACCAGTTTGTACGGGGGCACATCCCGAGTGACTACACTACCCGCAGCCACTACCGCCTCCTGACCGACCTCAATCCCTGGCAAGATAACCGAACCTGCAGCTATCCTACCTGCCCTTCGCACAACAACACCCTTTCTAAACTGAAAGCGTTTTTCGGTTCGTCCAATATAGTTATCGTTGGTGGTTGTCACCATTGGGGCAATGAAAACGTCTTCCTCAAGCGTAGAATGAGCCGTTATGTACGCACCAGTTTGGATTCGAGTCCTTTCTCCCACAAAGCAGTCATTTTCCACGGTCGCTGCGTGCCCTACGATCACGCTGTCGCAAATCGTGCATCTTTCACGAATCTGGGCACCGTCGGCAATGTAGCAGTCTTTGCCGATGGTTGTACCCGCATAAATCACCGCTCCCACCCCGATGATGGTCCCTTCCCCGACAACAAGCCCAGGTAAGTCATCGGAGACCTCCAGGGTACTTATCTTTGCTTTAGTGGGACGCTGTCCCAAGATTGAATTGGCTCCAATCCTTACATTGTCTCCAATGCTTGTCCCCGCATAAACCACAACGTTGGGACCAATTTCCACAGATTTGCCCAGAGATACACCATCCTCGATGTATGCAGACTCGTGGATGCGGTTATGTCTTTCCTGTGGTTCGTAGAATCCGTTCATAAAAACCTCCACTCCTGTTTGTGCCTGAAGGTTGCCTAGCCAGCTCACTCTTCCTCCCCGGCTAAATCCTTATCAAACTTCGGTAACCTGCCAGCCACGTCCGACCTCGAGCTCGCGTGTCAATATACCCTTCGCCCCAACAGGCCAACGGTCGACGGCTTACGCCTAGAGCGCCCCGGTGCTGGCAAGCAACTTCCTATGACTCACAAACCACGCAGCGGTCCGTCGGAGTCCCTCTTCCAGCGAAACAACGGCCACCCAACCCAGTTCCATCCTCGCTCTGCTGCAATCAAGAATGCTTGACCGCAGGTCACCCGGCCTTGGGGGGCCATGCTTAGGAAGTGGCAAGTCAACTTGCTTACCGTCAGCGCCGAGAACCTTCTGTAGAGCCGATCGGATCGCTCTCTCCAGCTCGTTCACGTCGGTTCCTCTGCCCGCCCCGATGTTGTAAGCGCGAAAACCTTCGCACTTGCTGTTTAAAGCCAGGAGGTTAGCACGAGCTACATCCTCCACGAATACGTAATCGCGCACGTATTTCCCGTCACCGTTTATGATCGGCTCCCGTCCCGATAGCAGCCTCTGCATGAAAATAGCGACGACACCTGCTTCTCCGAATGGGTCCTGTCGGGGACCGTACACGTTACCATAGCGTAGGGCCAGGCATCGCATACCATATTCATTGGCGTAAAAACGCAGGTAATTCTCCCCGGTAAGCTTACTGATACCGTACGGAGACACGGGCACTAACGGTCTATCTTCCGACGCTGGCTCGTGCACGTCACCATAAAGTACACCGCCTGAAGATGCAAAGACAAAAGAGCCCACGTGATGTCTTACCGAAGCCTCAAGCACGTTTAGAAGTCCGAGCACATTTACGCGAGCATCCCTCACAGGATCTCTTACGGAACGGCTAACTGAAATCTGTGCCGCCATGTGTATGACACTAGTCGGCCTTACCTGCGCGAAGACTTTATTAACGCCGTCGGCGTCGACCACATCCACGCGATAAAATGGTACCTCTTTAGGAAGGTTCTCGAGCTTACCGGTGGACAAATCGTCAACCACGGCGACGTAATACCCAGCTTCAAGACACTTATCCACCACATGCGAGCCGATAAAGCCAGCCCCTCCGGTCACCAAAACGCGCAATTTCATGTCCTCCTGCGTTGGTCTGTACTTCCGCTAGCGAGTCCGAGAACACACAACGGTATATGCTTTTGCCGACCCGCTTTTGGCGCGTATTGAACCATCTTCGTCGTGTCGGCGGCTTCCAACGTACGATTATAAGACCCGTCTATATTTCTATTTCGCCGCACGGACCACAACATCCTCCACCTGGGGCGTTCGAGTACCAAAGGTTAGACGCTCTTCTCTTGTTCCTTCGGGATGTTGACGTCGATATCGATAACGTACAGGAAATCCATCGCTCTACATGTTGGGTCAACTGCAACAATGGCGCGTAGTCTTCGTTTAGTACCCAGCCCACGCATGATGAGAACATCTTCTGCGACTGCCCTTCTGACAGGGCATCACACCGGCTGCACCGGTCTCTGGACGGGGCATCTTGGCTGGTGGTAAGTGATGAGATCGGCGCGCTGACGGTTGCAAGCGGGAAAGCGCTTTCGGAGGAACACTCAACCTGACCACGGGCAACACTTCCAAGCACAAGGCTATGAGTTACGGGCGAATGAAGAAGGAAGAAGAGCTATTGGCCAAGAAATCGACGCGATAATGCACGAGGCGCCACGTTCGAGGCAAGAACAATGCATCACAAACAGCACGAATCTAGGGTTAATTGCTCCCGAGATTTGGCTAGTATGTCTCTCAGTCCGATTAAACCCGACCGTGCGACAACCTTGTCCTCGCAGTTGCCTAGAATATCCCCTAACATTCTCACACACTCGCGAGCTTTTATTGAAAGAGTAAATGGGTTTGATTTCATGAGGTTGGCTGCCCTCTCAATATCTGTTACAGCATAATTCAAGAGCCCTCTCTTGGCGACCACTACAGCCCTGACAAGAAGCGCCTCGGCCTCAACTACAGGAGAACCGTACTTGGAAACTGACGGGAAAGCAGCCGAGAGAGGTATCGACTGGTACACCTTGTCGAATATAATTCTTTCATATTCGAGGGTCTTTTTGGCGACATTAGAAACATCAAACGAATCGAAACTTGAACCCCGTGCACCTGTATGCTGGAAGTAGAACGCGCAGAGGTAATCCGCCGCAATGACGGGGTATCTGTGGACGATCCGAATCCAATAATCGTAGTCCTGGGCGCGAATAAGTCTTTCATCGTACATCCCCACGTCTTGTATCACCTTCTTAGGTACCAAAACAGTCGGCGTGAAAAACCTGTTTCCAAGCAACTCTGCTTCCATGATGGAATCGGGTGAGAACTCGGCTGGGACCCAAACATGGATAACCTCAAAGTTCTCATTGACCGAAATTGCTGCCGAATGTATGAGCCCCGCTCCCGAAGCTTCCATTAGCGGAACTTGAACTTCGAGTTTCCGTGGTAAGGCTACATCGTCATCGGCAAAAACCCAAACATACTTTCCTCTTGCTTCTTTAATTCCGGCGTTCATGGCAGATGGGCTCCCTCGATTCGGCTGCTTGAGGTACTTAATTCTATCAAGGTAAGGAGCAACAACCTCTTCAGTGGAATCAGTGCTTCCATCATTTACGACGATGATCTCGATGTTCTTGTATGTCTGGTTAAAAAGGCTTGTCAGACTGCGCAGCAGGAGCGATGCCCTATTGTACGTTGGCACTATAATGCTCACCAGAGGATTACCATGACACGGGACATAGAAGGGTTTCAGGTAAAGAGATACATCGGGGCAATTTGTTTCCCCCAACTTGTCTACTACAACGACTGCTGAAAGCCAGCCTTCAGAGTCCAGTAGTGTAACAGTCCCATTAAGATTTTCGCGGAGGAGCTTTAAGAATGTCTGTTTTGTGAAAATACTGATCTTCTCAGGCCTGGTTACCCAGTACGAGTCCGGAATCGATACCAGGATCCTACCGCCGGGCTTCACCAGCCTTTGTGCCTCTTGTAGTACAGAAGATGGATCTGGGACCCGATCCAACACATCTACAAGTACCACAGAGTCAAAGCAGTTATCCGGGTCAGGATGGATAACAAGGTCTCCCAGCCTAAAATGACCGCAGGTTAATCCCAAGGTGTAGAATCTGTATCTTGTAACGTCAATCGAAAGAGGGTCAGGATCTACTCCGAAAACCTCAAGACCGAATGCGCTTAGAATTACTGGCAAGTCGCCGAAACCACACCCAACAGTGAAAACAGACCCTTGGCCTGCTAGCATCGCAAGGTCAACCATTCGGATTAGGTCCGATTGGGTACGGGGGATTCTATCAACAGCCTGCACGGGACCCTCCGGGCTTGGAGCCAATTTAGTCACCGAGGCGCATCCCTCTTCAATAAGCGCAGCAATCACCATGTCGTCCTGAGTGCGCCGGTCTTCACTCAACGAGTTCATGTAAAGCCGTGCGATGTACGGCCATCCGCGACAAACGAGAGATCGTGCGACACTTCTTATGGCATCGGGATTCTCCGGCTCTTTCGCAAGGGTTTGCAGCGCCTGGCTATATAGATTGCTGTATGCTGGTGCGCTCACTTAGATCCCCCCGTAGGGTAAGATGCATCCTCTATGTATTTGAACACTGCTAGGGCAAAGAAACCTCATCATACTCACTATCGGGCTGGCGACCCTTCCAGTTAAGGAAATCATCGCTGTTACTGTGGCGTACTCAGGGTTAGAAGGTGGAGTTGACGGCCTCGTTCATATCAGCACAATACTCTGAGTTATCACTGTTGGGACTCTCGAATGCGCAAGAATTATCGATAAGATCGAATGTACGCTCTAATTGGAGATCTGGATTGTGGATCTTGAGTGCAGGCCTCTTTTGAGGATTTCAATTGTATATCTCGGATTGCCGTCTAATCCTTGGTCCTACTTGCCGAATCGTTGGACGGACATACGACCATAGACCAACATAGGGAAGTAGAACAGTACCTGACCGAAATGGAGGATTTCTCGTATGCCAATCAAAGGAAGTCATATCTTGCCTTCAAACGTGAAAATAGTATGGAATCGGATGGATTACGTCGCCGGACAATGTTTTGGAAAAACTGTTCTTCATCTGGGATGCGCCGATGCGGGTCTAACTACCGACAGGTTTTTTGCCGGACATCACCTACACGCTAAACTGCTGTCCAGTGCTAGAAGAGTTTTCGGGATAGACATTGACGAGAAGGGTATAGACTTTCTTCGCAGGCACGGGGTGAAGGATGTCTACGTAGGAAACGTGTATCACCTGGACAAAGTGGAATTACCCGAAAAACCCGATATCATAGTCGCCACAGAGCTCCTCGAGCACCTTTCAAACCCCGGACAGTTTCTCGATAATCTCAGAAGCACATACCCAGATACGCCAGTGATTCTGAGCGTACCCAATGCCTATTCCTGGGTAGCTTGGCAGAGCATGTTGGATGGATTGGAGCAGGTACACGAGGACCACAATTTCTACTTTTCACATAAGACACTCGAGACGCTTCTGCAAAAGCACGGTTACCGAATAGAAAGTGAGGTCGTTTATTCGTGGGGACCTCCCTCACCAGAAAAAACCGCCGAATTCCGAAGGGCACTCGCCCGAAACATTTTCTTCGCTGACGGGATAGTAGTGACAGCTGTTCCTGAATCTACGGGCGGGCAGGTTTCAGGGGGCCCTAACGACCAGGAAGCTGCGAACCCGGATGATCAGCTTCCTGTACTTGCCCTGGACGGTACTGCCAGCGATGAACCGGGGCCCCAGGCAAGGTACGCTTTAGGACCTGCGGCAACCAGTACCCTGGCAGACAGCACGAGCGACTTTGGCGCCAGTGTGGCTACCAGCCCGGCTACTGTCCATCCGAAACGTCGCCTAACCTTTCTTGCAGGTGACGCTGGAAATTTCACTTTCGTCAGGAATATCGCCAGAGAACTCGAACGTGACTACCAAGTCGAGTTAATGAACCCTGGTAATCAGCAAGCAGTACAGGTCGATCAGATACCTGATGACGGCGGCATCATCTGGCTCGAGTGGGCAAATGGACCCGCCATAAGCGTCAGTGCATCACCAGAACTCTACCGAAAGCATCCGATCGTGCTCAGAATACACAGATATGAGATATTTTCTCAGACGCCCAGGTACATAAACTGGCACAGGATTGATGCAGTGATATTCGTGTCCCGTAAGGCTCAAGAAAGCTTTCGTGATCTGCACCCGGACCAATACCGCGCAATCCGGAGAGCATTTGTGGTACCCAACGCTGTCGACCTTGAGAAGTTCCGATTCCGGGACCGGGGGCCCGGGTTCAACCTGGCCTGCACCGCAAGGATCCACCCCGACAAGAACCTTCCACTTCTTGTACAGTGCATGGATGCTCTTCGCCGGATAGACACACGATATCGGTGTGAGGTTGCAGGCAAGGTATCAGACCTAGCCTTGTACCGATACCTGAAGCAGATGGTGTCGAGGTTAAATCTAGATGAAAACCTCGTCTTCTTGGGCCACGTCAATGACGTAAGCCAGTGGCTCGACAACAAGAACTATATCGTTCAGACCAGTGTGGTTGAGGGGCATCCGGTAGGTCTCCTGGAAGGCATGGCAATGGGTCTGAAACCGGTAGTACACTCATTCTATGGAATTGAAGAAGATATGTACCCGGAAGGCTCGGTGTTTCTCACTCCGTCTGAATTTGCCGACATTGTTGTACATGGGGACTACCAGCCCTCATTATATCGAGACTGGGTTCTCGAACGGTATTCACTGGCGGGCCAGATACGAGCAATTAAGTCCATCTTGGAGGTAGCTACAAAGGCATACGAAACAAGGCGCAATCGAGAATTATTCCTTGAGCAAAGCAAGAAGCTTCTTGAGGCCGGCAACATAGATGGGGCACAAGAGCTTTTGATGCTTCTAGCTAAGGAACTCCCTGATGACGCTCAAGTCCTTAATGACCTTGGGGTTATACTATTCATGAAAGGTCATGCTGATTTGGCCAGGAGACTCTTTATTGATGCCCTATCGTTCGATCCTAACCATGAAGAAGCCAGATACAACCTTTCAGTGCTACAGGAGAAGGCGTGACGCGTGCAGTTCTGAAGGGGTAGTTGGCAAGACCTGGGCCGAAACATGACGAATAGATTATCCAGCCGAGAGTCATGAAATCAGGGGGCATTCGGTTATCTGACGAGCCTAAAACAGCAAGGTTGTGATCGAGAGACCTGGGAAACTACTCGGGGTTCGGAACAGCCCCAGACTACATCGGTGAGCACTCACATAGACTAGTAGGGAGTGAAGTATCTAAGAACAAACGCGACCCCGTTCTCGTCGTTGGTCTTTGTAACAAATTTCGCGGCCTCTTTGGTTTTTGCGTCCAAATTACCCATGGCTACCGGGTAACCCACCGCCTTTAAGAGTTCTATATCGCTCTCCGCATCACAAACGGCCATAACCTCCGAAAGTTCCAGCCCTAATGGTCTCCGAAACCCATCTCTCGAACTCCTTTTCGTTGGCCGTCCAGTCAAGTCCCCCGGTTCTTGCCTTGACCCAGTGGAAGGGACAATTGTCGCGGATGACCTTGAATATACAGTGAAAATCCTCCATCTTCTGCTCACCTGTCAGCTGAGCTCCCGAGACCTCTTAGTTTTGACCGAGAACCAGGCCTCGCGTGTAGCCCGAAAGAAACGCAGTCCCCTGAAACAGGCAAGGCAGGACGAGCAAGAACAGCAATTGGAGCCAGGCATGCCCGATAACACCTGATCCTTGGTGCGGTCCATCGCGCCGAACGGCCTGAGGACCACCGAATACTTTGCAATATCTCCATAGCAATCGGTCAAGGTTTCAGGAGGCAGGCTCGCAATCTGGACAGGAATAAGGTCTCGCCACGGGTCAGACTTGTCTAAGATGACCGAACCGCCCGGACAATTGAGAAGCAAGCAGCTCTCCCAAAAGGAGAAGCGGAGACTGAATGCCTAAACTCCATTCATCGGCAGTGCTCGCGGATCTTTTCCAGGAAATCCTCCCTGGTCAAGACAAGGTCGTACACATAGTTGGCCTTCGATCCGGGACGGCACTTAACCTTACGGACAACTTCGAAACCCATCTTCTGAAATGCTTTCATGCTTCGGGTGTTGTAGTCAGCGATTCCCGGAATATAAATGAGGTCTACGCCCTGGCTTATGAACGCGAACTCCGTCAGTAGCCTAATCGCCGTACTTCCTATCCCCATACCCCAGTAATCCTTCTCGCCGATCATAATGTCTATGCGCCTTACATCCTGCCTGGGATATTTTGCGTTGATTTCCTCAAGGTTCATCTCCTGAAGCCAGCATTCACCCACCGGCTTGCCCTGGTATTCGATGATAAAGCAAAATGCGTGCTGAGAAACCGTGCGGTATATGCAGCGTACTTCTTCCGGGCTCCACGATTTAATGTCGTCGCCTTCAGAAAAGTAGAGCACCTCCGGGTCGCTGTTCCACCTTTCCAGGTAGGGCCAGTCACCTTCCGTCATCGGCCTTAGTCTCACTCTGGCCCCGGCCGGAGTAATTCCTTCCAGGACGATGCTATGCTCTCTCAGCAGCACCGGCCTTCTCTCCCCGCATGGAAGCATCAGTGATAGGTTTCAGCGCCATGAACTTACCCTCCATGTCCTGGAGATTGGCGCGGTCCCGAGAAATAGCCCCAGCCTCTGCCCCTCACAGCGTTCAGGTTATCTCCCTCCCACACGCCTAACCGTGGATTTGACGACGCACCAAGCTGTGGATCTAATGGGGTGTTCTACCTTCCAGGACCGGATTCCTGCCAGAAAGAGCTTGTCCGTTCACCGAAATTGGTACTACCCGATGAGGTTGATCAGGAAAGGAATAGCCGTGTCTGTTCTCGAACTCACGTGTATCCGAGATTCGCGTTTGGGGACGCTCAAGTTTATTCCTTGGCCTGGCTGTAGTCGTGATGTACAGCCTTAGGTGCATTACCTGATGCTTTATAAGCGGGAGCGATACGGATGACAGCATTAGCGCTGATACTTGTCGTAGCCGCGGCATTCGCTCATTCTCTGTGGAACTTCCTGGCCAAGAAAGCAAGCGGGGGCTTACCCTTCGTATGGATTTTCACCGGCCTGGCTTCACTGATTTACTTTCCTGTAGCCACAGGAGTTTTCCTAATTCAGAGACCCCACCTGGGTCTACCCAACCTGCTGATGATTCTGGCCACAGCCGCGGTTCACTCGGCGTACTTCTTGCTGCTGGACATGGCGTATAGAACAGGCGATATGTCCCTGGCCTACCCAATCGCCCGCGGGACAGGCCCGCTCTTATCAGCAGCAGCCGGAATACTATTGCTGAACGAGCGCCCGTCTCCGCTGGCTCTTGCAGGGATAGGACTGATGATTTCAGGCATGCTCCTCCTCACCGGGAACGTGGCGGCGCTGAAACACCCAGGGACAAGAAGGGTAATACTTTACGCATTGGCTTGCGGGGCTACCATCTCACTTTACACGGTCCTCGACAAGGTCTCTGTAAGCCGTCTGGGAACACCTCCGCTGATCCTGGACTGGGGAACCAACTTTGGACGATTTCTAATTCTCACGCCGGTCGCCCTCCGGTATATGTCATCTGTGCGGGAGCAGTGGCGGTTAAATCGAAAACGAGCTTTCGGCGTTGCGCTGCTTAGCCCTCTGGCTTACATCCTTATACTCACAGCCATGGCCACATGCCCCGTGAGCTACGTAGCTCCAGCCAGAGAGATCAGCATACTGATAGGCTCAATAATGGGAGCCCGGCTTCTTTCGGAGCAGCAGGCAGCAGTACGTATCGCCGGAAGCGCCGCTATGGCGGTAGGGCTTATAGCTCTTGCTCTTGGTTAGGGTGCAAGTGCAACATGACTCCGTGCCACCACAGCAAAACTTGTATACAGCATTAGGAGGTGACCAGAATACCCAAAAATACCTCAGGAGAAACCAAGATGGTTCATATCCGCATGCCTCGTAGCCTTGTTAAAGAAATCGATACCTATGCTCTTAAACACAAGCGATCGAAAACTGGGCTCATTGTTGAGGCTGTATCTTCTTACCTACGTCGAGAAGTTTCGGCAGAGAATTTCAGGCAATTGAGGGAAGCCCTAGGTCCCGAGGACGATCCTGAATGGCCATCGTGCACCGGATCCGAATGGGTGAAAAGGCTGAGAACTAAGGAGCGCGATAATCCTGAATGGCCTACCTTGTAGATAGCTGCGTTCTCATTGATTACCTTCTTGGTAGACTTCCGGCCCGAACCGGGAAATGGCTAGTGGATCTGCCAGAGTTTCAGAGCAAGCGCAGGTATTGTGGGAAGTAGTATCAGGGGGAACAGCCACCAGATCGTTAGAAGCGCCTTTGCGGGAAAGTATGGCGCTCGAGGATCAGTTTGACAACGCGGATACTACCTGATAGGGTCGGTAGGGACCCGGGAGCTTCTTCGTGCGTCTACGTCAAAGGGTCAGGCCGCGCCGCCGATATACTACAAAGGTCAGGTCCGGGGAGTGATCTGTCTCGATGGTCAGGAAAAAGTTCGTAATTACGCTGCTCTTAGCACCGTTGTTGGTTTCCGGGGTCCTGCTGGCCTGGATATCGAGGTTCGGGGCTTCAGCTTGTCCCGTAAAGTCGGATTGCATAATCGTCCTGGGGTGCAGGCTCTACGGCACCGTCCCCAGTCCTTTCCTTAGGGCTAGGCTGGATGAAGCGTTGAGGCTCTATAGGGAAGGGTATGCCCGTTACATCATCGTGTCCGGCGGACAAGGTCCCGGGGAGGATATCTCCGAAGCCCGGGCTATGAAGCAGTACATGGTTCAAAACGGTGTGGACGACACTTATGTCATTGAAGAAGATAAATCAACGTCGACAGAAACGAACCTCAAGTTTTCCCTGGAAAAGATGAAAGAGCGGGGGCTTAAGACCGCCCTAGTTGTGTCAAACGATTACCATCTGGCAAGGGCTGCCGTCATCGCCCGGAGGATAGGCCTGGATGCCGGTTATTCAGGCGTGCGCCTGCCTCAGTACAGACGGTGGGAGATAACCGGCCTACTTCGTGAGATACCTGCGCTCATTTATACCCTTCTGACGGTCTGGTAACGAGGTGGGGTACAGCAAACCAACGTGGGGCGAATCCCCTGCAAGGAGGCTGAGTGGTTGCCTCCGCAACTCTCTTCCCTGCCTTATCCGCAACCCCGGAACCGACAACCGCGACAGAGTCGGCTGGTCCGGGGGTTGGAACTGCCTCCCATCGCAACAGAACTTCTTATGCCGATTTTCTATGACTTCCCCAACCCACCGACCGCACTTATCGTTCGTCTTGTACTCGCGGCGTCAAAGAGTTTCTGGCCGATTATCTCAAAGAAGGGGATGAGCGTAGCCCGAAAGAGAAGCTCCTCGACCACGTTACTTGTATATTCTGATGTTTCTTGTAGCGAGGAAAAGCACACAGGCAATCGGAACCCCAACGTAGAAAAGAGGAACTGCTGCTCTGGATAACGTGATTTTAACAACAGCAGCCGTCACCGCCGCGACCATCAGCGCAAACGCAATCTCCCTTATCGCTTTTTCCACTTTCGACATTGCCTTTCGTCTCCTTGTACCGAATATCAAACGCTAGTTTCCTCACCCAACGTTCGCCGGTTCATCGTAGTCACCTCCTCACAACCGCGTCTATGAGGCTTCGCTGCCCAGCCCCTAAAAAGTATCTGTTCGGCAACCGCAGACACATGGCTTTTCCTATCCGGATCCTCGCGTTGGGTCTGTTGACGCTGTGGATATCACTTATCACGCGAACTGGCCCTAGAGCCACACCTCGCTGCCTACAAACCTCCGCTACCATCCAATCGGGGCACCCCTGACGACCGTTCCCTTTCCCGGACGACCACACTTCCTTCATAGGAAAAGATGCCAGACACGTGAGAGCCCCTGGAACCTCAAGGAGCTTGCTCGCTGATCAATTCAAGACACGCCGCCAGCACGGTTCGCATTCTGGGTCCAGACTGCGAACCTCCCCCGGACCGCGGCAGTGGACGACCTCAAAAATGACTGAAAGTCTTCCACTAGCACATCTGGGATCGGCAGAAACTCCCCGCGGATAAAAAATCGCGCGCATAATCCCCCATACGAACATGCTGACCCAAATCCGACCGTATCCGGCATTTGTCTTCGCACCGATTCCCCAGTTCTCAAGGGCCTCCAGGAGCAAAGTCATTGCCAGGTGTGCCCAAGCCTTACCGGAGTCGGAGTCCCCCGGAACATCACAACGCACCGAGAGGAGGAACCTCCCTTTTGCGCCCACAAAGGCAATCAGAGTTGGGTAGTCGAAGTCCGATGGCGGCCCGCTGCGATCTTGGCCCTTGAGGTCGTCATCGGGCCGAGTATGACGACAGGTTTTGCAATGAGGGGGAACGGCGCCAGCATGAACTACCAGTTCTTTTTCCGTCCGACTTGTGCAGCTAGGGAGGTCAAAGAGATCTGCCGGAAATTAGGTGTGGACGTTCAGTTTCTTTTAGGGGACGTGCAGCCCGGAGCAATGGGAGGAAGTCTCCTCTCAACTTGATGTGCTTCAGGACAAATACGTGGACGCGCACCTTTGTATCGGGTTTGGCCACCTGGTCGAGATTCGGCGCGATGACTCGTGAGCACAAGGACCGAATGAATCTTGTAGGGACCGACTCCGATAAGGCCGTCTGCTCCGTTGAAGAGGAACTGGCTCGCAAAGGCAGGGACAGTCATTCTAGGAGCCCGTAGAAAAGTGATAGCCAGAACCCCCTCGTCGAGGTGAAATGCAGACTCAGTTCATGGCTCTTACACCGTAACCATCTAAATAAGGACTGTAAAAACAAGCTCGATTTCATGAAGGATCTGAGCCACAGTTTGCCAACCGCCATTATTTATTTAGTGACCTTGGAGGAAGGAAAAAGTTTGGAAATTGCATTAAGAACCCTCATGAGCCAAGGATATACCTGCATATCAGTAGTGCCGATATCAACTCTTGAATCCCGTCTCAAAGTATGCTTGCCTTAATCAAAGGTAGCGACCACCGGACCAAGTCTTGTGAACGTCCTTCCCTACATTTTTCTCGACCCATTCCGAAGGTCCAATCCATTGGAGGTCGTCTCCCAATTATGGTTCATCCCAGATGGTCTCCCCAGACTCTAGAGTTCAAGAAGTGCCGGATTACGGCACGTTTAGGCTGTAAGACGCCGGTTGACGTGTTGCAAAACTTTCCTGCGACTCCGGAAGGTGGCAGACTGAGCGAGGTCGAATGTGTACTGAAACCCGTTTCCAAAAACTCGGGTGCGGTGCAGGGGTGAGGGCAATGTCGAGACTCCACAGAGCGATGAGGGAAGTCTTATTCGCCTTGGTCGTCGCGGCGGTGACGGCAACGCTCACTCTCATCGTGATATCCAGTGCAGCAGCTCTTCTTTTCTATGTTATCATCCCGATTATCTGCATTCTTTTCTTGACTGCCACCAGGACCAGAGTAAACGTCGATCCAGTAACGGCTGTCACTGACCTGAAACGGTATTGGAAGGTGATGGCGGCGTTTACCTTGTATAACGTCGTTCTGGTCACCGCAGGTGTGCTTATTGCGGGAAATCCCGGTCGTGAATGGTCCAGGATATCTACGGGTTTTATTATAAGCAATCCGATCGAGGAACTCCTCTATCGGGCCACGCTCATTCCCCTCTTTGAGATGATCGGCCAGAGGCTTTTTGACATGACAAGTACAGGACGAGCTATAGTTTCTACCTCAATAGCCTTCTCCCTGGGCCACGTTAGAAACCTTCTCTTTGCAGGCAGCGTGCTGGCAAGGGGAGCCGCCATTGTGAACATGTTCAGTGCGTTTATCATAGGCCTATTCCTCGGCATCGTCTACAGCAGATCTCGCAATCTCGTGAGCGTTACGATCTTCCACTGGTGGTTCAACCTGCAGAATCAGATAATCGAGTACCTGGCGTTTCTTGTGATATCGTAGGAAGCCCGCGGCCATCTACAAGCGCCCATATTCTGGGATCCTCCTGACCCAAGCGCCAGACGCCGATGCCTCGCCACATTCTTCTCAGGACTGCTTCCAACTTGACCAGGAAACTCCTTACGTCTTCGAACCAGACGATGTGCCGAACCACGTCAGCTGTGTAGGTAAAGTGTGGCTCCTGCGCTTCTTCGTTGTAGATGATTGTAGCTCCATGGGCTTGGGCGGTTTCAATGGCATCGGCATAGGAGAGGGTGAGGGGGAATCCCCCTGGCTGAACCCAATCGTATCCGTAGACAGGGATGCCGAGTTTTAGTTTAACCACTGGAACCTGAGTTTCGGCGAAGTCCATCACACGACGAACGAAACCTATAGATGCTACAGGCCCGGGGGTCGCAAAATGCTCGTCGTATGCCAAGACGTAAAGATAGTCGGAGTACCGAGCCAGGTCCCGGTAACTGAAGGCGCCCGAAAACGGGTGTTGGGGGTTCTCTTCGAGTTCAGCCGGCACCGAGATCGTGACCTGTTTTCGCAGAGGCGCCAGGGCCTCGTAGAGCTCTCGCATAAAAGCTGTGAGGTTGGGTCTATCTCTGGGTGGGACGAACTGGAAATCTATATTGACGCCCGAGTACTGCCTCGCCCGAACCAACCTTACGATGTTTCGTATCAGGTTTCTACGGATGGCCTCGTTTGTAAGGACTCGGTGTACCAATGGTCCGTATTCCCGGCTAGAGTAGTTGTGTATGATGGCGAGAATTGGGATGCCCGCCTCTTCAGCGATCCGTTCTGCTTCCTGGTCCACGTCGGAGTTAAGACCGCCTTCTTCGGTGATTCCGAACCAGAAAGGAATAAGATGGTCGATTTGCCTTGCATGAAGCTGGAGGTCTTGTCTGGCTATGTCTTCGTTTGCATAGTACCAGTCGCTGTCAATGAAGTACGGGTTGTTATCGGGAAGGCGTTCTTTGATCCCCCACCCAGGCCAAGATTGAGCTGCCATATGATCTGCTCCTTTATGCTAATGTTTACATAATGCTTCGTTCTATCATATGCTGCCCGTTGCTGGTGGTGCAAACCGGAGTCTTGTCCAGTTTGCTATGCCTTGTGGGAGGCGAAAGTATGCTACAGTTCAAGCGATCAGAGGGATAAGCTTCGCGATCCGACCGGGAGAGTGTGTGGGATTCATCGGCCCCAACGGCGCAGGCAAAACGACCACGATCAAGATCCTCTCAGGTCTCCTGGCCCCTATGGGAAGCTCGCAACACTCTGGCCCTGGTTCTTGCCTCCTCTACATCCAGCGGAGGAACATTCGGCCTGCTGAGTTTTCCAAACACTCGCTCAGATCGAGTTCTACCTGGAATCCTCTCTATGTAGAACCTGTCAGCGTCCTGGACGAACAAAATCCGGTCCCCTCCTTTTAGGCCCATTTCATCCCGGACGCTTGCGGGTACCGTGATGGCCTCCTTTCAGCTTGAGCGCCTGAATTCCGGGCTATGACCACCGGCAAAGTTGCACTCTTGGCCTACGGCATTTTCTGGCCATATCTACCCGATACCAGTTTTTCAATTGCTCTACGCGCCAAAGACCCGCGAGGGCCTCCATGTCTTTGGCCAGGTCGAGCGCCACTTTGTCCTCCGGGAAAGCCCGCTCTCAAACATCTAGAACGTTGTATCGAAAATTAGGATGTAACCTGCTCGTACAAGTTGACAGAGCCTAACTTTGAATCAGGAATCAATGCATCACCTCCAAAAGGTTCTGAGAATATCGAGTGTTAAATAATGATACTGACCAAGGAGATTACATCGATGGCTGAAAACCAAATACGCAACAACCTCGGAAACTCGTCGTGCTTCGGGCGTACGTCACGTTCCCCAGAAGCGTCTGGAACAGAAGTGTGGGACGACCTCTGGGAGACAGCCGCTGTCCCGACTTGGGATAGCATGTCTAACGAGATTCTTTCCGCGTTAGTCAGAGAATGCGGTGATCCTAGTAATAAGAAGTGGCTTGAGGCAGGGGCCGGTTCCGGAAGGATATCAGCGCGACTCGCTAAGCGGGGTGCCTCCGTGTACCTTGTCGATTACTCACCCACTGCCCTTGAGCTTGAAAAGCGTTTATTCGAGGAAGAAGGTGTGACCGGCTCCTTTCAGAATGCCGACATCCGCAATCTACCATATGAGGACGGTTTTTTTGATATCGTTTGGAGCGCAGGCGTCCTCGAACATTACGAGTACGATGACCAGTTGGCAATGCTTTCAGAATTGCTCAGAGTAACCAAGGAAAGTGGCCTCGTCATCAATATTGTTCCGTACGCCCAATCACCTTTTTACGTATTAGGTAAATGGTGGGCCGAAAGATCCGGGAACTGGCCGTATGGCCGGGAGGTCCCGCTGTCAACTTTCCGGGAACACGCTGAGCATCTCAAAGCAACCCTGGTCAGAGAGTACACGATAGCAAGCGAGACGTCCCTCCACTTTTTGTCTCATATCCCAGGTTTCAGCGAATTCCTGAAAGCGGTAAGTTTGGCTATTTCCATCGATCCGGATTTACGTTCAAGCATACCTGGATACCTTCTTGTGTCTGTATTGAAGCCAAACAAAAGTGGTAATTCCAACTCCCGATATACGGCTCCGCTTACATCAAACAAAACACAGACAAATGTTGCTGCCTACCAAACCCCCGAACCTCAGTCTTATTATCAAACTATGTCAGCAAAATCGGTATCCAAACCAACATTATCTATAGCGGCAGGTCCAGTTCAGAAGATATTGCTCGACGAGGGTTATAAGACTATAGTCTGTTTCTCGTCCACCGACTGGGATTTCCTGAAACAAAGACCGCAACACTTATTCGAAAAGTTCAGGGACATGGGGTTTCGGATTATTCATATCAATTACACAAAAGCACGCCTTCAATTGGACAGGAGTTTCACGTCGAAGAACCCGAATGATCTATTAGACCTGGTACGAGGCCAATTGTTAAGAGTCATCAGAGAAGTCGAACCCGGCATCTTCGCTGTGACCCCAATTGAAGCAATCGTCGATAACTCCGGTAAATCGGTAGAAGTCCTTCGTTACTTCATAGACCAGGTAATGCGCTTGTTCTCACCCTGTAAATACATTTGCTGGGTCCTGGCTCCGGCATGGGCCCCGGTGCTTCCCGTACACAGCACGAACTGCATCCTAGTCTATGATTGCGTTGATGAACACTCTGGTTTCAATCCCTCTCCACTAAACTTGGCCCGTGAAGAAGTCATCCTGCGTAGCTCAGATGTAGTCTTCGTGACCAGCCAACCTCTTGCCGAGTCCAAACGTATCGTCGCATCCTCGGTATACCTTGTTCCTAACGGAGTAAACCGCGATACGTTTCGCGGGGAATTCCCCGAGCCTAGGGATCTCTGCAATATCCCACATCCGCGGATCGGTTTCGTCGGCGCCATCGCAAGATGGGTTGATTTGCAGTTGATCCGCGATTTAGCTGCAAACGAACCAGACTGGTCCATAGTCTTGATCGGACCGTCATTCACGGATACATCCTGCTTGAATCTGCCCAATATCTACATGCTGGGGTCTAAACCGTACGAGCAGCTTCCTGGATACTACAGACACCTGGATTGTGGCATAATCCCGTTCAAGACTGATGATATCCTTGCTCACAATAGCAACCCCATCAAACTTCTGGAATACATGGCCGCAGGCTTGCCCGTGGTCAGCACGCCAATTCCGGAAAGCAAGCGTATGTGTCCCGCCGTCAGAGTAGCTGAGCCATCAGGTTTCGTTGCCGCCATTAAGTCGGCTCTCAGTGAGAAAACCGCGCGACGGGCTTCTGACGGTTATCAGTTTGCGCCTACAAGCGAGTCCACCTACAGGGAAGAACTCCTGAATGCGTTATCATGGGATCATCTGGCAGAGACAGCTTGTGGAATCATAGCCAGTAGACTTGCCGCGTCTAAAAATGACTTTTCGTTGGCACGGCACATACTGAAATCGATACTGCCCCACTCGGTCGACAAGGCAGCGATTCATGCAGACGTACGGCTCTACGCTAGACTCGAGCGGTATTGGCAAGGAGCTCCGAGAACCGAAGCTGAGACTCGTCACTCATCCGTGATAGAGCGAGACTTAGGATACGAGAACCCGTCGAAAGAATCCGGAGTTGGCGGGAAGCCATCTCTTACTCCGCTTCGCATTGCTGCCAAGTTGCCTTACTGTATGCTGCTTTTCCCCGATTGGGATAACCCAGCCGGTCCTTGGGTCGACTCTCTGAAGACCGTGCTGAGACTATTCCAGAACAACAGGCGAATGACGCTGGCGATCAGGGCAGATCCCGATGTTATTCCGGCAGACAAAGCGGTCACAATCATTTCCGACTTAATGCTTCAGGCTACAGCCACGACAGAGACAGATTTTTCAGACAACGTCACGATTGTGGATGATCGTATATCTCCCGAACAGATTGACCGTCTTCTTTTAGCGGTAGATGCAGTCATTGTCCCGCAAGGCGAAGAAGAATCCAAACACCTCTCCCAGGTCCTTCAGGTTGCCAGCGAGATAGGCGTAACCCTGGTGAGTTTCTTGAACGAAGGCGCGCATACGAGAGTAATCGTAAGAAACCCTGGAACAAGCCTGAAAGTAGAGAGGTGAAACACACAATGGTACGTGTACTCGTCGGATCCCCTGTCCGCCAAAAACCTGAAATTCTTGCATATTTTCTCGAATCTCTCAAGACGCTTAAGACAAGTCGAACTGGAAATGAATCTCAACAAATATCGTTGGATTACCTTTTCGTGGACGACAATGTAGACCCTGCAGCACAATCTCTTCTTCGCAGCTTTCACCGAGAGGGAAGCCAAGTATATATCCGAGACGCGGGAGTTCGCATAGGCAGATATGACTGTAATGGCCCTACCCACGCGTGGCGGGAAGACCTCATCTGGAAAGTGGCTGAGTTCAAGGACTCCATGATCAGATATGCGCTTCTCTCAGGATACGATTATCTCTTCTTGATAGACTCGGACCTCGTGCTGCACCCGGAGACACTGCTTCATTTATTATCTTTGGGTAAGGACATCGTATGCGAGATTTTTTGGACCAAGTGGCAACCCGGTTCACCTGAGCTCCCTCAAGTGTGGTTGCGGGACCAGTACACCCTTTACCATTCAGCCCGAGGGGAGAATTTGAGTAAAGAAGAAATTTACGCGCGCACGATGGCATTTTTAGAACAGTTGAAAGTACCCGGTGTCTACGAAGTCGGAGGCTTAGGGGCCTGCACCCTCATCTCGCGACGTGCAATGGAGTCGGGCGTTTGTTTTAAGGAAATCCCAAACGTAAGTTTCTGGGGAGAAGACAGGCATTTTTGTATACGTGCAGCAGCTCTGGGATTCAAGTTATATGTCGATACAAATTTCCCGGCTTATCATATCTACAGGGATGAAGACCTGATAAAGCTTCGGGGTCTGATCCCCCCTCCATCTGGTTCTAATATGTGATCCCAATGTCTGATTTTGCGCTGCACCCGTTTTTTGGACATGGGTTTACATTCGACCTCGGTCAATCTGCCACCTCCCGGTCGTACGCAAGTTTTTGCGGCATCTCAAGCGGCGTTCTATACCCCAAACGTGTTATTGTCCAGGTCTTCTTGAACTCCTGGACCACGAATGCTTGGATTCATCTTGACTGTCCAGGAGCCGCGTCGCGGCAATGGGATCAGCGCAATTGGGAATGAAGTACCTAAGAGCAAACGCAACTCCGCTCTCGTCGTTGCTCTTTGTAACAAATTTCGCCGCCTCCTTGGTGTTTGCGTCTGAATTACCCATGGCTACCGGGTAACCCACCGCCTTCAAGAGTTCTATGTCGCTCTCCGCATCACCGATGGCCATAACATCTGAAAGTTCCAGGCCCAATATGGCGAGAACCTCATCCAAAGCACGCCTCTTTGAACACCCGGCTGCCACGACCTCGACAGTTTTGGGACCAGTAGACCATACATTGACCCACTTACCCCACCTATCATTGAGATAGGAGATAAGCGGTCCTTGCTCGCTGCGTTCAACTCTGATCCCTATCTTTCGGACCTTCAGATTCTCACACTTGACAAGAGCTGGAATGTCCAATGATGCTCTTGTCGAAACGTGGTTCGAATAGCCAGGTAGGGGAAATCGTGCGTCCCGAATAACCTCGCCTACAGTCGTGTATATGTGGTGATATCTGGGCGCGGACTTCAGGAATGTCAGAATCTCCATGCTGACCCCTTGATCTATGTGCACGTCAATAACCGGTTCCGACCTTCCCGGTATCATCACCAGGGCGCCATTTGAACATATGAGGATCGGGCTGAAACCGAGCATATCCAGAACATCCTTAAAAAACTGTGGAATCCGGCCGGTTGCAATTGCTACCATAACCCCGGCCTCGTGAATCCGCAAAAGCTCTCGCGTGTCTTCCTCCGAGACCTGCCCCTGGCTGTTCAAGAGAGTCCCATCTAGGTCAACTACCACAAGCCTGACCACGTCTCTCACCGCTGAACTAACGATTTGAGCCAAGAAAGTCGTTCCACATACCTTCGCTCTATCTCCACCCTAAACGCTTCTTGCATTTCCTCCGCCTCATCAAGGTTCCCGCTGACCATAATCGGCGGAGTATCTCCCCGCTCCACAAGCTTTTCAATTGCCGCCGCAATTACCGACCAAAGAATAGCGACCCCGGTGACAGTGGAAGTGGGACAGGCTTTCACCGGGAGCCCCTTGAACTCAAGGGCTGCGTCTCCAGGTACTCCCATGTTGTCCAACACGACATCGGCAATGTCATGTAGTTTCTTCCCGGAGGAGTGCCTCGAGGCCACCGCTTCGGCATGGGCAAGGGACGTGATGGCAATGACTTTTACTCCTTTTTCCTTGAAAAGGAGCGCCATTTCGATCGGGCAGGCGTTCCTACCTGAATTGGAGACGATTATGGCCACATCCTCAGGTCTTACATCACAAGGATGAGAGTCCAGGAGCACCTTAGCCAAACCCGGTAACCTCTCAAGGGCAGAAGACTTCCCATACCCTTCGTGAAGCATTAGACACGGTTCCAGTATAGGCGCAACCGCAAACAAACCGCCGGCTCGAGCGTATGCCTCTTCTGCAAGAATGTGAGAGTGACCCGTGCCGAAAATGTGCAATATGCCGCCTTTCCAAAGAGACTCTGCGACAATTTGGCCCGCTTCCTCGATCTTCGTGGCCTCCTTTTCACCTATAGTCTTCAGGATCGATATAACGACATCAATAAAACGACTACCGCCCATCATCAGGTGCCTCCCATCGAAACCGGTGCCAGATTCAACATTCAAACCGGTTTATGCCGTTCCTGGAAAACATATAAGTGCTTCGCTGATGTGCCAAAACCCCCGTCGATGAAACTATCACCGGGAGAATCCTTGTCGGATTGTCAAGGAGTCCCAAGAGTTGGAGAGGTCTGTAACCGCGACTTTACCTCTGAGCCTAGATCTTGGATGCTGGCCCGTCCGGCATTTATCGCGATATCTACGAGTTCTTGAGCCGACGCGCCTGCCCGTGCAGTAAAGACCTCGAGGAGCATCGCCAAGTTAACTCCGGTTACAAGATGGAAACCCGAAAGCCCGGCCAGAAGACAAGCAGCATTACCGGGCGTCCCACCTTGTAGATCTGCGAAAATGATAAAACCATCTCCCTCATCCACACACTGAATAGCTTCTTGTATCTTCTGTTGCATATCTGATAGGCCCTCGCCTACTTGAAGACCAACCGCTTTGACCTGTCTTTGTTCCCCTAATATCATGAAAGCTGCTTCTAAGAGACTCTCGGCTAGACGACCATGGGATACAATGACGAGTCCTACCACGTTTATTTCAACCCCTTGCACTGCCGTCTTTGTATAAACTCAACATAACGCCGGGTGATCTCTCGTGGTCGTGTGATTGCGGTACCTACAACCACAGCGTAAGCTCCGCAATCCAACGCCTTTACAACCTGTTCCGGATACCAGTAACCGCCCTCCGCAATGACGGGGCAGGTCACACTTTGTACGATCCTTTCAAGGAGCCCGAAGTCAGGACCGTTTTTAGAGTCGCTCAAAGTAGTCGCAACGATATCTGCCCCTGCTTCGGCTGCAGCGATAGCATCGCTCAATGTGGCGCAATCTGCCATGACAGGAACATTCAGCCTGTTATGACACGCGTCAATTATCTCCTCTACCCTATCTCCGAAAGGCTTTTCGCGCGTGGCGTGGGTGGCTACGATATTGGAGCCCGCGGCGACGATAGCTTCAGCGGCATCCACCGTTGGAGTGATCCATACTCTGCCCAGTTGGTCACGTTCCTTAAGTATACCTATGATGGGTAGACGTACTGTCCTCCGAATGAGGGCGATGTCGTCAACCCCATTTGCACGTATACCAGAGGCACCTCCCAGTTCTGCGCTATACGCCATTGCTGCCATCAACACCGGTCCATGCAGAGGTTCTCCATCGTGGGCCTGACACGACACGATCAGCCCGCCCTTAAGTTTTTCGACGATCGGATACATGGAGGTCCCCTCTTTCGCCTGTTGGAATCTAACCCCTTCAAGTCCTGTCTTTGAGTCCGGTCAAACATCTAACGCTGGTTTACGTGCGCTCCGAGGTTCCCATCAGGGGTTCCCATCAGGAGTTACCATGAGGAGCTCTCATCAGATACAAGATCTTGCACCATCTCTTTGCCGACCTTGGCGATGATTTCTCCCGCATCAACACCGGTAAAAGTAACTCCAGCCTCATAGCCTTGCTCTCCATATACATCGGGAGTCAGTATATAGCCGACGTAGTCATTTGCGTATCCGGCAATAACGACCGTGGCCCGGTCGGTAGAATCTTTAATCTCTTTGCCTATCTCGTTAAACAGTTCTGCGGGGACTCCTACAACTACAAATGGCCCTATCCGAAGCGCCTGCATTTCGGTAACGATATCTTGGTCTCCCAGTAAGTCCTTCAGTAAGATAGCACGCTCTGCACCCTGGAGGGTGACCTCGGCAGTCCGAACAAGGTTTTCAGGAGCACCGCTTTCGCGAAGTCGTTTCAAATTCTCCCGCGCTTCTCTGAGCATAGCTTGGCAGACGTCATCCGGCGGAAACTTACGGACCGGAAGTGTGATCTCGCGGACCGCAGCACACAGCCGGTCATCATCTGACTCGCGTGCAGCCGAGGCTAGAGCAATAGCCTTCCCCGCTAATAGTTCACCCATCCTCCTGGCCTCCTCGAAAGTGGAGCCCCTCCTGGTATGACGAGTGCTCACATCCCCCGCAGCTCCTTGCAAGAACATGGGAGTACAACCGGGATAGACCCTGGTGAGAGATTCCTGCGTGAAACTGGGATAATCACCACTTATCAGATAATTGGACGCGCTTAGGACGGTCGGATGGCACGTATAGTTCACCAGTATGCCCCGGACGTGGCCATTTTCCCCGGTTACCTTAAGCACTGTAACCCTGTCGTCAAAGGGTCCGTTTGGATCACGCCTGTTGCACCCAAGTCCCTTAAGATGCCCTGTTTCTACTCCGATCTTTGCAGGAGCGAGCTTCCTGTTGGCAGCCAGTATGGCTCCCGCTATCGACTCACAAAGGTTGAGAAAATAGGCCTTCTCCGCTTCGGTTGGCCGCTTAGTCCTTTTCACGGCGCTCCATCCACTCAGACGAGAGGCATTTGGACCTGAGTGTGTATGAGAAGCAGTTAGCATGATGTGATCCTCGGGGATATCGGTCAGACGAGAAACTTTTCCCCTAACGTACTTGGTAATCTGCCAGTCAATGCCGACAAGATCCGAAGTAACCAGACACACCTTGGTTTTTCCGTTTGAAACCACCATGGCCCTGGCATAAAGGGGATTTGCGATACCCTCGCTGCCATGGTCGCGCTCTTCATAACCGGCAAGTTCGGCACCCACCGGAGGAGTAATGTCAACGGTCTGGAATCCTGCCCAAATAGCCATCATCAGCCCTCCTTGAAGTATCACCGATCCTGTTGGGAAAATAGAGCAAGTAGACTTTTAACCGTAGCATTCACAGCGTCACGAGTGGCAGGTAGAAAGTCCGGATACCGGTATTTGTCCCTGGTCATTACGTCCTTGACAGCCAGAACAGCAGCCTGTGAGAGCCGCGTAAATATGCTGATCTTATTCACACCTAGTGCAACCGCCTTTGCGTAATCGTCATCAGGAACTCCCGACCCACCATGCAAGGAAATATCAACCCGGCAGGATGAAGTGATCCGCCCGAGCCTCAAGAGATCCAACCTGGCCTCGCCGGCCGAGAGCCCATGGGTTGTCCCCACCGATACAGCCAATATATCGATCCCTGTACGGTTTACGAAATCTTCTACCAGATCAGGATCAGTTAGCTCGCTCTCCTCCCTGCCCTTGCTCCCGATAGTCCCAAGAGGGGCTTCCAGGACGGCTCCATACGAATGCGCCATACGAACAAGTTCAGCGGTCATACGCACTTTCTCCTCATAGTCCAGGCCCTTCCCATCATACATGACAGAAGGAAAACCGTTCCTGAGGGCGGTTTCAATTGAGTCGGGGGTCTGGGCATGGTCAAATTGTGCGGATACTGGAATACTCGCTCGTTCGGACCGGGACCGAACTGCCCAAAGAAATGTCTCCATGTCGATGAATTTTAGATGGCTCTCTGATAGGGCCACAATAATGGGCTGACCAAGTTCGTCCGCAGCTGAAACTATCCCATCAACAAACTCGATACAAACCGCGTTAAAAGACCCTACTGCTTTCTTTTGGGTTCTTGCTTCTTTCAAAAGCGGTTCAAGAGGACTTAGCATATTATCTATTCATCTCCGATTCAGCTGTTCTTGAAGGTATTCATACGCGACTTTGCCCGAAACTTTGTCCTTGAAGATCATGCTTATGGCTCGCGTAATCGCTTCAGGGTTCTCATGTTCGAATATGTTCCGGCCCACAGAACATCCTATCGCTCCCGCTTCGCGGGCTTGGGCCATGCGGTCCAAGAGTTCTTCATCGGAGATCCGCGGTCCACCCGCAAGAACTACCGGAACCTGCGTCGCTTCAATAATCTCGGCCATATCCTTGATGCTTCCGGGCCAATTCACCTTAATGATGTCAGCGCCCATTTCCGCGCATAGACGTGCGTTCCGCTTCAAGTAGTCGGCGCCGTATTCGGTTTCTAACGTATCGAGCGATTGATAGGCCGTAGGATACTCCGCCTCGGCGATGAGAGGCATTCCCCAGAAATCGCACTTCTCTCCTACGTCGGATAGGTACCGAATCATTTCGGGTTCGTAATCCTGAGCAAGTGCCACGTAAACAGTTACCGCGTCAGCACCGAGCCTCAACGCCTCTTCTACCGAACTTATAGGAGTGATCTTTGGCCCCGCAGGCCTTCCCGCAGCGCAAGCAGTCATCATAAGCGCAAGTGAGGTATCTGGCTTAAATTCCTCAACTGTCTTATAGGCAAACCCGCGACCTAACATAAGCACGTTCGCACCACCACTAATGGCCTGCTTAACTCGGGTGCGGGTATCCATAAGACCTCGCAGAAGAGTCGGAGATGTCATGCCGTGATCGATCGCAAAAATGATGCACGAGCCTGTATCCTGCTGAATCAGCCTCTTCATTCGTATTGTCTTCCCTAACACAGTACCCTACCTCCTACTTGACGATTGTTAAAAGATGTGTAGTTTTTGAATAGGCAGCACCAAATCCCCAAGATCTGTCAATAGAGGATTTGTCAGTTGAATTCTTCTCCCAATCGAACCTTTCTCAGGGTTAAAGGCGAAAGCATCCTTGCGGCCGCCTTGTCTACAATCATCGCTGAGTTCCTATGAGTCCGGATCACTGTCATGGGTACTTCTTCGGTAATCGGCCCTTCAACAACTCTCCTAACAATCTCCGCTTTGTCCTTGCCGGAGACAAGAATCACTATTCTTCGCGCTTCCATGATTGTGGCAATCCCCATGGTAATGCCGGTCTTCGGAACTTCTTCAAGTGAACTGTACCATCTGGCGTTCGCTTTTCTGGTTTTCTCGTGGATGACGACCATTCTAGTCCTGGATGAAAATTCGGAACCTGGTTCGTTATAACCAAGGTGTCCATTGTGTCCCAAGCCATCTATGACAAGATCGATTCCGCCGACGTCTCTTATTTTGTCTTCGTACTCCTGAGCAAACCTTTCGGCATCGTCAGGCATCGGATCCAAATAGAACCAATTATCCGGGTTTAGATTTGTCTTGCTGCTGAAATGTTCTCGGATATACGAGTAATGCGTATGGGGATCAGACCGCGGGGCATAGACCGTATCAATATCGAACAATCGCATTCTCGAAAAGTCCACACGCCCCTTCCGATACGCATCCACAAGCCGCGAATACATGCCGATCGGGGTTCCGCCTGCGGGGAGGGTTATAACGGCGTCCGGCTTTTCCTGCAGAAGGCTTATGATAAGTTCTGCAGAAACGCATGAGAGTTCTTCGTAGTCATTTACTATTGTTAAACGCAATCTGATTCACCTTCCTACCCGGTAATTGCCAGCAAGCATCGTTCTTTTGGGGTCTAGGGGCAACACCTTCCTTCACCGGCTTCGGGGTAAGACCTTCCTTTACGGGTTTCGGGGCAACACCGGGGCTGGAGGTCCAGGAGTAGCCACACAGTCCGTCAGATCCGAGACCATGGATGGTTTCGGGGTAACGGCTGGCGGTCCAGGAATTGGACCCCCAACCCCCGTACCTTCTATTTACTTAAAGAACCCAACGAGAGCCCCGAGAATACCCAGGATAAGGAGGGTAAAAAGGACCTTGGTGGGTGATGTGCCCTTCTTCAAGACCCTGTAACAGACCCAGGTCAACGCCAGCGGCAACAGATTTGGTAGTATCGCATCAAGGACGGATTGGAGTCCCACACTAGCCTGCCCGATTTGTAGAGTGGCTTTTGTGGAAATGCTGACCATGGTCGCAGTCATGGCACCCAGAACCATCATCCCGAGAACGCTGAGCGACTCAGTAACACGCTTAATCCCGCTCTTAATTGTGGCCAAGAAGGAAACGCCGAGTTCGTATCCCTTGACGAATGGATAATAACGAGTCCAAAGATGGGGGATGTTGAAAAGAACAAGAGATACGATAGGTCCAATAATATTCCCACCCTGAGCCAATGCAATGCCAATGCCTAGACAGATAGGCCTTATAGTCATCCAGAATAGGGAGTCGCCGACCCCTGCTAGAGGTCCCATGGTTGCGACTTTAAAGGCACTGATGGATTCAGGTGCCACTTCCCCTCTGACCACCCCTTCCTCCATGGCGAGAGAAATCCCGAGGATGGGCGCCGCCATGTAAGGCTGGGTATTGAAAAACTCAAGGTTTCTCTTTACTGCAGCCTTGAGCTTTTCAGGGTCGTTCCTGTAGAATTTCTTGAGGGCCGGTAAGACTACGAATGCCCAACCCAGGTTCTGCATACGTTCAAAGTTCCAGGCCGACTGTAGGAAGAACTGCCTCCAAACCAGCTTCCTCAGTTCCGGCTTGGACAGGAACCTGGAGGAACTGTCGGTAGATGCACCAACCTCTCCAGCGGTGAGAGGTTCATCCCGGTACAGGAAATAGTCATGCAGAAACGCGGCAGCAGCCCCCAGGATGGCAACACCGACAAGAGGGACTTTCATGAAGGTCGCCGCAACAAACCCCACAAAGAAGTAAGGGAAGAGTTTGGGAATTCCGACCATGTTGAGAAGCATTCCGAAACCCAGAGCAGGCAACATCCCACCGGCAGCCTGCAGTCCCACAGTGATAACGGATGGTATATTGCTCACTACCGATTTCACCGCATCCACACCGAAATAGATTGCCGGGTACACCACCAGGAAAGACCGTAAGAACATAAGGATAATTCCTGCCACGTTGGCCCAGACTACAGCATCGACTTTCCCTTCGTCGATTTTGCGTTCCGCCCAGTGTGTCAGACCAGAGTTGATGGTACGAACGAATATATCCAGCGTTTGGGCGGCGATTGCGACAGGCACGGCAATTGCGAGAGCCACTTCTGCTCCTTGGCCGGTAAGAATCGCAAAGGAGGTGGCCAACACCGAGCCAATCACAACATCAGGGGGAACTGCGGCCCCTATTCCCACTACCCCCATCCAGATAAGCTGAAGGGTAATGCCGATTGTGATACCCATCTGGACATTGCCTAACGCAATACCGACTATTGTTGAGGCCACAAGGGGATTGGAGAAACCGAATTGCCCTACAGACAGCCTCTCCACTCCTAGTATTCCCGCGATTAAGGCAAGCAGTAACGCCGTCCCAGCCATCTTCAACCCTCCTGTCTTGAGAGTAAGTTTTGGATAAGAGTCTTTGGATCTGATGGAAACATCCGAACTTCAACTTCGACGCCGCTTTGGATGATTTGCCAAAAATCCGACTCTTCTTGGGGAGAAACTGATACCGCTTTTGATATCTGCCTCCTTTCTGGGGTGAATTTCATGCCACCCACGTTGATGCTGTGGAGTGGCACACCGGCTCGAATCAGCATGAGTGGCTCTCGTGGTCCCGTGAAGATCAGCATGAGTCGACGTTTATCGAATTTCCCCTGCTTAAAGTCTGCTACAAACTTGTCTACTGACAGGGCTTGAACATCTACCCCTGGCGGTGCGGCGATAGACAAGACAGTAGATTGTATTGGATCTTTTGCGATTGCATCATTTACTATTACGATTTGGTCTACGTTATGGGACCTCGTCCACCCAACCGTAACCTGACCATGAATGAGTCGGTCGTCGATCCGCGCTAACACGATCCCCAATTATTTACACCCCTCTCCACTGACATCATATGACAGTCCTCTGACATCTTAAAACAAAACATGGTGGCCGGTGGCCGACGCATTTAGGAAATAGCTCTCCGCCGTACGATGAGGCTAATCTGTTCGGTATCAAGATAGTCTTTAGATACTGCAATTACATCGTCGTTAATGTCATAAACCATTTCGTGCGATAAGACGATTGGCCGTCCTTTGCATCTGGGCATATACTTGGCAATACTTGCAGGCGTTACGATGGCCTTTAGCCGAGATTCTGTGTGATGCGGATTATGTCCGGTCTTTTGTAGCGCTTCGAAGAACGATTGTGATAGCTGATCCCGGTCGATTGGTCCTCCGAGATAAGCAAGCGGAGCCAAGTCTATTGAATAAGCTACCGGTACGTCGTTTAGAAGACGAATCCTCTCCAATTCTACGGCAACCTCGCCTGGCCAGCGGAACTGTTGCCTCATCTCTTCCGTCAGCGGAATCTCACTGATTTTGATCAGCTTAGTATCGGCAGTTCCACCTGAAGCCCTCAAGATATTGCTTAGGCCGGTCAGCACATCGAACGTGTACAGGAGGGAGTCTGCATTACTCGATATGAACGTACCGATACCATGCCTTGACCGTACTATGCCTTCCCTTTCTAGCAGTCTCAGAGCTTCCCGAACCGTGGTCCTCGAGACCTGATATTGGTCAGCCATAGCGACCTCACTGGGAAGACGGGCTAAACCATTTCCTAGTGTCTTGGCGTAATCTATTCTGATTTTTTCTGCTATCTGTACATATAGAGGTCGTCTATCTCTGGCCAATTAAATGTCCTCCTTTAGATTAAACCCTAATTCGAACAACTTGTGTGATAGGGCTGCAATGCTCCTGTAAAACTCACAGTAGACCGCGTAGTAACGTTCATATAGGCTTGCAACGTCCTCTCGAGGCAAAAAGCACCTTTCCCGCTTAACCATGGCGGTGACACCATCAACCGGTGTGTCAAAGAGCCCGATACCCGTGAACCCCATGATCGCCGCACCAAGAGCCGATGCATCAGCCACACGTAGACGATGTACCGGTTGATGTAAAACGTCAGCCTTGATTTGAAGCCACCTGTCGCTTTTCGAACCACCTCCAGCCGCTCGCACCTCACGGACAGCCACACCGGTGGTCCTACAGAAGTGCTCCGCAATCAGCCTGAGTTCGTAAGTGATTCCTTCGATGAGGCCTCTAACAAACATCCCTCTTGTAGTTGAAAGCCTTAAACCGACAATTGCCCCTAGTGACCTGGGATCATGTAGCGGAGCACCTGCCCCCGCAAAATGTGGTAACACCAACAATCCAGACAAACTCTCCGGCATCTCATTAAGGAGCACGTCATATGGGTCTACCCCTGATGTATCAGGCGGCAGCCCTCCGAACATAAAGTTATCTCGAAACCACCTGAGCACGCTACCGCCTGAAGGGTTCGTGATCGTATACACGAACCCGTCGCCTGTTAAGCTCGGATTTGCGGGGTAACTCGTAGTTGGGAGACGGGTTTTACTATAAAAACTGGCGCTTTCCACAGTCCCCGTTCCTATACCCATTATTCCCTCCTCTGTAACCCCACACCCCAACGCCGAACAAGCCTGATCGAATCCACCGGTTACCACAGGAACATTCGACATCGCCTCAAGTTCCGGCACAAGTTCCGAGCTCAGGCCGGCCACTATTGTACCTGGCCTGACGACTTCGGGTAGCAGGTCGTGCCGAACCTCTAGGGCGTCGATGATTCGGTCATACCAGGAGTCCCTGTTAAGATCGAAACACATGAGCCGTGCAGCAGAAGAAGTTGAGCATACATACTTTCCGGTCAGCCGGCCGATTATGAAGTCCTCCCACGTGGCAAACTTAGTCGTCCTTGAATAAAGTTCAGGCATGTTATGCTTAAACCAAACAATCCTATTGATGCCATACTTCGGCGCAGGCGGTAGACCGGTAGCAGAATGAATCTCCCCCGGGTCCATTTTAGTGAGGAGCGCATCAAGTTCCTCTTTGCCGCGAACATCACTCGACATTATCACGTTGTACAGGGCCTGATTTCCGCACAGCGGCATGATCTCATCGCCGGAAACCGATACCGCTATGCTGGCCGGTTTTCCGAATCTCGGGACTACCTGCGAGGCCACCTGCCCAAGCCCTGACACAACGGCATTCCAAACATCCTCTGGATTTAGTTCGACCCACCCATTGCGAGGAAAAACATACCGATACTCGCGTCTGACCGTTGAAAGCACATCGCCCTGTTCAGTGACAGCCAGCACTTTACAAGAGGAGGTGCCTATGTCCAGCCCAATCGACCACATCTACTCCACCGCCATTTATCTAAGACATTCCAATTACCTGAGGCCGACTAAGTTGTCTGACGTCTGTTCATTAGCGGTGGTATTCTACAGAGCAGTGTCAAAATCCTTCTGGGTCACAAACATTTCTCTTGAAGTCAGCCTGAATTGGGTCGGAAGGTTAAGGACTCTGGGTCATGCCCATGGATTCGCTTGTTGGTCAGGGTTTCGTACTCGTCCATGCATGCTAAGAGAGGAATTGGTTCACGACAATACCCTGGCATCTTTCAACATATCCTCAAGTTCCGGATCGAATCGATAAGTTACCATCCCTACATCTGCGCTCACCAACCGCCAAAAATGGTGTCCTGCTCCTGTCCTCACTTTGATTGCCCAATAAGGCTTGTATATGAGTTCCAAAGAAAGCTCGTGGATCTGCGCCGTCAGGAACCTCCCACTCGCAAAGCGGAAGGATTGTTCCTTGATACGACCAGCTGCCTGTTCTGCCGTGATCCTGCAACTCACCACATGCTCAGCTATCCCAATATCAAGCAGGCTGAATTGCGGTAAGGTACCCTGTACAACTCCCGGATCACCTTTCCATCCGTCGCACGCAAAAAGCCTGCGTGACAAGTGTTCGCCAAAGGCACTTCTCAATATCAGCCTGCCCTGTCCGATCCAGTAAGGAATATATATCAGTTCCTGGTTTAGCGGAGTCGCATCACAAACTCTCTTGAACCACCCTCTGCAATACGTCCTAACCGCTATCGAAGCTGCTATATTCTTGTCAATGCGGGACGGCTCAACAACTATCTTCGCTTCGGGATTTTTCTCCATCTCGAGCATAGCCACCCTCCCAACGAGGTTCGGGCGCCCCGACAAAGCAACGGCTTGTATCGACCCATTTTCTTATCGGTTACCCCTTGGCCTCATCCGTCAGGGCTCCCGAACCCCAACGTACCATTCATTCAGTCAGTCAGAACTTACAGCAAAGACTTGTGCACAGCTCACATCTTTAAACCAACTAGCACCAGGAACAGCGGTATCTACAAACCGGCGATGTACTGTGTTGTTCCGGTTCTTAGGCAGCATAGAATATTTCTTTCGTTTTCTCATCGGGCGGCGCACTTAGATATGTGCCTATGAGCATGAAAACCAACGACACTGCTGTTCCCAGAACACCGGGCCAAAGCCCGTAGGGCCAGTTGGAAAGAGACTTGAACTGTTGCCACCCTAAATAGTACCAGTACAGCGATGAAATGAGACCCGAGTACATCGCAGCCAGAGCTCCTTGCCTGGTAGCTCTAGGCCACCAAGCTGCGCAGAGGATCGGAACTGTCAGGCTGGCTGCCATAACATTGAAGGAGAAGGCAACGAGCCACTGCACCGCATCGATAGGCCTTATCGCCAAAAGAATCGCGGCTACACCGAGAACGACTGTGGTTATACGTCCCACCTTGAGCTGCTGCTCGTCACTGGCTTTAGGGTTAATCAATGGTACATAAAGATCACGAGTTGCCGCCGCCGAGCAAAGGAGAAGCACCGAGTCAACCGTAGACATAATAGCAGCTAGCACGGCAGACAGGACAACCCCACCGAAAACAGGGTGAAGAAGGTTGGCTGCCAAGGTAGGCACGAGAGAATCTGCAACTTTGAGGTCGGGTAGCAGAACCCTACCGGCAAGGCCGACAACCCCCACAGATGCAAAGATTATAGTCTGGAAAACAATCGAATAACCAAGTGCAGCACGGAGCGTCTTCATGTCTTTGGCAATGATGAAGCGGACCACGGCAGCCGCGGATCCTCCGATTTGCAGCACCGACCAAGTTATCATATTGCAGACAGCCCAAGTGCCGGTAACAAGTCCCGTTAGTTTGATGAGCCTTGGATCGATAGCAGCCAAGTTCTGGTGCAGAGCAGCCATTCCCCCGGCCCTGGAAAGGCTGGTGAATGCCAGAACGACCAAACCAACTATCATAATAAGACCTTGAACCAAGTCAGTCCACGCCACAGCGAACATGCCGCCTGTCCAGGTGTAAACAATAATTACAATGCCTGCTACCACCATACCAACTAGATAGTCCAAACCTAAAGCAACCTTCAGAATCTCTCCGCAAGCTTTGAGCTGCCCCACCATTAGTGGGATATAGAAAATGAGCATTAAGAACGCATAGAAGAACCTGGCGTGCCTTCCATACCTTGCTTCAAAAATGTCGCCATAGGTATAGGCGTTGATGCGCTCGGCAATTTTGCGCATGCGCTCTCCGATTGAGAGGAAAGTGAACCATGGTGCGGCAGTCGAGGCAATGGAGACTGGAATGTAGTTGTAACCCAGTTTCCACACGGTAGCAGGGCTACCGATTGCTGTTCCGGCACTCATCTGGGTCGCAGAATACGAAAACCCGGTAACGGCAGCGTTTGTGCTACGGCCTGTCGTATAGTACTCGTCTGTTCCGGTCACCTTTTTCGAAAAGTACCAACCTAGCGCAAGCATACCTATGAGGTAGAGTGCAAGAACAACCGAATACGTAAGGGTGATCACTTGGATTCCCCCCTCTTGTCCTCTTCCCTATTTTGTCTGTAGATGAAAATGAACGAGGTTACTATAAGGATCACATAGCTCAGCCACGTCACATAGAAAGTATTCCAGCCGATTCCCCAGGGTCCCTCACCAGAAGTAACAAAATTCGCGACAATCAGGGACAGCAAGAAGAGTGCCATTCCGAGAAACCTAAGATACGGGACTCTAATCCATTTCCCATCCTTGGACGGTGCTCCCATTTGAATCCTCCTTTCTGGATTAAAATTCTTGGAGAATCCTGAACAACAGGCCGATACGCTGCGGGAGAGTGCTGACCAAGATGTGTTCGTGAACTGCGTGACTACCGTCTCCGACTGCTCCTAGGCCATCCAGTGTAGGAACTCCGAGGTTGGCTGTGAAGTTGCCATCACTCCCGGCTCCGGTCGAAGCTTCAGGCAAGTCGAATCCGAGCTCTCGTGCCAAAATCTTGGCCCTCGAGTATAGTTCTGCGGTCTTTTCTGTCCGGACCATGGGTGGTCTCGTCATCCCACCTGTCACTTCAAGAGTAATACCGGGTCGGGTTGGCTTGAGACCTAGTATGACCGATTCCACTGTTTTCATAGAGTCATTATCCGGTACTCTGACATCGATCTTTGCCGATGCTTCAGCTGCCACTACATTGGACCGGGTGCCTCCAGATATGACTCCGACATTTACAGTGGTACCAGTCTCGTAGTTTGTGAGGCCGTGCAAAGTCAGGATGTGACGGGCCAATTCCTCAATAGCACTTACTCCACGTTCGGGGTCCGAACCAGAATGAGCAGAGATACCTTTAACCTTAAGTTCAAAAGTTCCCTGACCCTTCCTTGCGGTTTTCAGAGCACCCCCGGGAGCGCTGGGTTCCAGGACAAGCACGTACTTGCTCTTTCTGGCTTCATTCTCGATGAGCAGTCTCGACGACGGGCTTCCGATTTCCTCGTCAGAGTTGCAGATGATGACAATACGTTTCTTGGGAGAAACTCCGAAATGCTTGAAAGCTTTGATAACTTCTACGGTGTAAAGGAAACCCGCTTTCATGTCGTAGATACCGGGCCCATATGCTTTATCTCCTTCCACCCTAAACGGGCGACGGGCAACCTCTCCAACAGGCCAGACGGTATCCATATGACACAGGATAAGAGCTTGATCCTCGCCATCTCCGAAGGTCACCTTGAGGTTGTCACCCTGCTGACCTCCCGAGAAGACTTCCACAGCGGCGCCTAGTTCCCGGTATACGTCAGCCAGGAAGCTGCCAAAACGGTCGACTGCCGCCTTGTCTGTAGAAGGCGACTCGTGCTCAACCAAGGATTTGGCAAATGAGAGCATTTCCCTAGTACGGTTTTCAAAGTAGGTCAGCAACACAGAACTATTCAATATCGTGTCTCCTTTCCGAACCTTTACCCCTGAATCAGTTTTCCGTCCTTGATTACTGCAGCAACCCGGGCAATATCTGTGATATCGCTCAGGGGATTCCCCTCGAAAACTGCGATGTCAGCCAGTTTCCCAGGCGCAATGGTTCCCAGCCGGTCTTGGACGCCTATGCACTCAGCTGCCATAGATGTGACCGATATGATGGCTTCTTTCGGAGTCATCCCCGTTTTCACCAACTCCTCGAGACAGACGGAGATCTTTCCGTGAGGAGCATAGGGGTTGCCACCCGCGTCGGTTCCCATGCATATCTTGACACCATGTTTTCTTGCTATCTCCAGAGTTTTGGCCGCCCTAGACCTCAATGGCATCATCCTGCGGGTCCAGTCGGGATCGAGATTGGGAAACATACTTTCATGGCCCGGGGTTATAACCATAAAAACTCCCTTGTCAGCCATCATCTTGGCACCGTCTTCGTCCAGAAGACTTGCGTGGTCAACGATGTCTACTCCACCTTCGACTACTCGTTTGATTCCCGCTGCTCCGTGGGCGTGGACCCCAACTCTGCGGAAGTTGGAGTGGGCTACTTCGACAGCGGCTCTGATTTCGTCGAGTTCCAGCTGGACTGCCTCTAGATGCTGCCCGGGTGATGCCCCACCACCTGTAGCCATGAGTTTTATCATATCGGCACCATTTTTGATCTGCTCTCGAACTGCAGCTCTCATCTCGGCAGGACCGTTTGCCTCTGTTGCAATGACATAGCAGTGGCCACCCGTTGCCGTAATCATCTTACCTGAGACAAACATCCGGGGGCCTATGAGTATTCCCTGCTCAATGAACTTTTTGAGAGATACGTCGAGATAATTAAAACCGCCAACATCCCTGCAAGTAGTTACGCCTGATAGTAGCGTCTTTCTCACAGAATCAACAGCCTCGAAGCACAGCTTGTCCCTAGGGTCAAGGTAAAGTTTGAACAAACTCTCTCTGCCGTTGAATGCCAGATGAGTATGGGCGTCGATTAGGCCCGGTAGAACTGTCTTATCATGAAAATCTAACACCTGATCGAAGGGACCTTCCGGTTCTCTGTCTGTTACGGATTCAATTAGGTTACCGCTAACAACGACATACTGGTTCTCCTTGACTTCAGACGCCCTGTCGCCGTTAAACAACCTTCCTGCTTTAATCAGCAATCTGTTCAAACAAAACACCCCCTTGTGTCGATTGCAATAAATCACAGAAGCAAGAAATATTCCTATGGAAGCATTAGTTACAAAATCGAGTCATCACAGTAGGTATAAAGATTGAGGATCCTGACGAAGCTGAGATTTGGTTGCCTATTGTACTGCCAAATAACCTTTTTGCCTTAGATAGGCAAGGTAATCTCTCCCGCGGGGAGTAAGCCTGGTTCCATTTCGCCCCCGTAGAGATTCAGTCAGTCCCAAGTCACTCAACAAGCGAATGCGAGTCCTTATCTGACCCGGGGTCATAGAGATCCCACTAGCCATCAGCGAGGTATGAATAGCGTCTCGCCCTATACCATGCTCGTTCCCATTCTGGGCAAGACACTCCAGTATTATGGCGAATTCGTCAAGACCAGCACAACGACGTAATCGATTGCTGACCTGGTCAAAAGACTCAGGTGTCGATTTCAGCGGTATCATGGTAAAAGTATTAAGGAATTCCTCTATAGCCGAGTGAAACTCCTGCAGCGTATCTGCAACGCTGGCCGCGTATTTGATAAGTTCTTCCAGTTCACGCACATTTCCCGGCCAGGACCAATTCTGAAGCTTCCTCAGGAGCTTGTCCGGGAAAGTTGGATCCCATTGTGAGTACTTCCTTGTAAAGTATGCCGCTAAAAGAGGTATATCCTCTGGCCGCTCCCTAAGAGGAGGTATCCGCAGGGGGAAAGCACATAGCCTGTAATAGAGATCCTTTCTGAATCGGCCTTTCTCGACTGCTTCTCGCAGGTCCTGGTTGGTTGCAGCTATAACGCGGACAGATACAGGGATCAAGTTTGAACCACCCACCCTGGTTACTTCCCTTTCTTGTAGTACCCTCAGAAGGCTCACCTGGACTGCCATACTTATGTCCGCTATCTCGTCTAGAAATATGGTCCCGCCATCGGCAAGTTCGAATAGGCCAGGTTTACCCTCTCGACGAGCTCCTGTGAACGCGCCGCTTTCATATCCAAACAATTCGCTCTGGACCAACGGCTCCGGCAATGCTGCAATATTCTGAGCTACAAAAGGACCATGTCTTCGAGGAGAGGCGTTATGAATGGCATGTGCAAACAATTCCTTCCCGGTACCCGTCTCGCCTGTAATGAAGACAGTGGTATCAGTAGCGGCGAGCTTCTTGGCTATATTCACAACCCGTTTAAGACCTGTACTTGCTCCAATAATATCTTCAAAGCGATAACGGGCAGCTCGGGGTCTTGATCTCATAGCCCTTGCCAAATCTCGACGCGCTTCTTCGATGGAGGCTGACTCTAACGCGGTTATAACAAGGCTGCGTTGCTGATCCTCAATTGGAGTGACTGTTACCAAGTATTTTTTGTTCCCCAAAGTGCAAAGGCGGTTGACCTCAGCTACCCCGGTAGCAACCACCGTGTTTATGAGGCGCTCTGGTAACCACTGCTTGATATTGGCCTGCTCGATATCCATCGTCCCAACCTTGACACCAGCCTCCAACATCAGTTTGGCGGCGTTATTCAGTTTCCGAATCTTACCTGTTGAGTCGCACATTATTACCGCGTCGTGAACGTTATCTAGAATGACTTCAAGTTCCTTTCTGGATGATTCGATTTCTGAAAGCAGGTTGACTTGTTCGCGGATAGCTTTTAGCATGCCCTTGTAATTGGCCGCAGTAGCGTAGTGTATACCTTCCAGGGGAAGATCAAGCCGGAGTGCTATTTCTACTAGAGTAGAAATGTCGATAGGTCTTACCCCAAGATCATGAATTTGGGTAACGTGCGAAGGAACTATGCTAGTAAAACCTGGAGTCACGGCAATCTTGACACTTCTTACATCCTTGTCACACCCGGGCCACCATGGGATGAGGTTGAGCGAATCGAGGCCAAACTCCCTAAGAACGTCCACAGTATCCTCAGCGACATCCTGCGCGTTATTGACCACCAGTACTTTCGTATTAGCCTCCAATTTAAAAAGCGGGCCGAGTTTGGACGGATCAAGAGTCCGGCGCGAAATTATAAACTGCTTATTGGTTATCTTTCCCGCGAGAACAGGTACTACATCGCGAGATGATACGAGGATAAGATCGCCTTCAATCTGTGGAATTTCATGGGAGTCCTCCAGGCACACACCATAAATCGCCACCTGATCCTTAAAAAAGGATTTCAGCTGAGTTTCGAATATGCGGTATGTCGCGCGGGAGAGGGTAAGGAACGTAAGACGTTTCAAAACGACCACTCCTGCCCCAGGTCGAGCTTTGAAAGTCCATTCCATAGAAGAACAACCCGTTCCTGCACCACACCCCAGTTTTTGAGATGATGTGGAACTCGAAAGGGGAAAAGAAGAGTGTGTTAGCCTCTCCTTTCCCCTCCATAAATTCCCGATAGCCATCATTCACCAGACATTACTGCAATTGCTCGGTCCAGATAGACAATGGCTTCCCGGAGGGCCAATGCAAGTCTGTTTCTTTCCCTTGTTAGCTTGGTCAAGAGATAATAGAACTCCGATGAAGACTTCCCCAACGTACGTATC
Source organism: Candidatus Fermentithermobacillus carboniphilus (assembly GCA_018208355.1). Taxonomy (GTDB): domain Bacteria; phylum Bacillota; class Sulfobacillia; order Fermentithermobacillales; family Fermentithermobacillaceae; genus Fermentithermobacillus; species Fermentithermobacillus carboniphilus. The sequence goes on from CP062796.1 coordinate 1,002,702, forward strand.
TTTCTTGCTCCATAAAGTCCGGGAATAAATGGCATGGAAATTGCCAGATCTTGGTGGAACGGACCTGCTTCTGTGTACAAAACTGGAATAAGGCACCTGCTGACTTTGAGCAGATACTCATTGACCTTCCGAGCACCTGATGGTTCGACATTTGTCTTTTTGACTCGCGCATCGAACTCCTCGGCTTTCTCAGCAAACCTACCTGCCAGATTCATAACGAGCTCCAACGAGAAAGAATCATTTGCCTCACGCTGATACGAAGCAAGGGTTTCTGAAATTTCCCTGGCAAGTCTGGCATAGCGGTAGGGAAGGATATCATCAGCCACCATTCTGAGAACAGCTAGAGAATATATTTTCGTGTCCCGGACCAGGATGTCTATATCAGCTTTGTCCAGGATATCGTATTCTGAGTGCCACCACCAACCACCAGCAGAACCGCCTACCTGGGCACTTTTCTCCTTCGGCCGGTTTCCCATGAGAAAGAACATAGAAGGTACTCCAGTGCCCCAGAATGACTGGTCCGCTGCTCTCGTCGGCCGGACTGTGAAGCATTCCATATTTGTTATCATACTTGCTGTTTCCTCTACGAGATCCTTGAGTTCTCCCATGGCGGTAAGTTTGGAGTAATCGTCCGCTCCTGCACAACCCGGTGAGTCTATGTTGTTATACGCCAGACAGTTATCATACAGATCAAGCCAGAAATTATCATTGTACCAAGTAGACCCTGAATAACGTCCGTAACTGTGCCCGGGCCACCAGGCAAAACGTACACTGCGCTTAAGACGATCCCGGAACTGGTGAAAGACCCTTGCCATCTCCAGGGAAGCTGCGTTCCCGGTAGCGTTATCGGTTATTCCAACGTACCAAGAATCCAGGTGGCCTCCAACCAACACGAATTTTTCAGGCTCTTCGGTACCCTCTACCTGCGCTACAGGCAGTCTCAGTTTTCTCCAGGCCGTATCGGTTTCTGTACGCAGAATGGCCTTAACTGTACCGCTATTACACATTTCTTTGAGGATATCCCCGTCGCGCTTAGTCACGCTCACACAGGGGATTTTGGGAAGCCACGAGGCTGATTCCGGAGTAGGGGTACCCCACACCGGGCTTGCGATCATTTCGTGGATAACGTCTTCGTCGGAAGGCCAGGCGTTTATAAGTCCGACTGCTCCTGCCCTCTGAGCGTAAAGCACTCCATCGGGTCCACCCCGATCCGTAATCACAATTTTCCCGCGAACATCAATGCCCTGGAAGTCATCGGAAAGCGAGTCATCTCCCAGGATCCCAGGAGTTCCGTCTTTTATCGGGACATAGACCACTTCGGCAACGATACCCTGGGGAGGGGTGGATGGAGACAGGGCACGTGTCTTGCAGTGGAATTCTCTCTCCGTAGGAACCAACGTTCTAAGATTAGCCCCAACCGGGTAAGAGATAAGTGAGGAAAACTCATACACCTGTACGGGAATTCCGTATCCTGATAGGTAGTCTACTATGTAATCTACAGCCTTAAAATCGTCGGGACTGCCCGACCGCCGATGCAGCCCGCTCATAACATGAAGGTGCTTCTGCATCTCCGCTGCAGAAATGGTAGCAAGTAAAGACTTCTTTAAATCTTCATCCTGCATTTCATAAAACCTCCTCTGGCATACAGTCCCATGAAGTTACAAATTATCGGGCACAAATGGCTCAACATATGGCTAAACGCACCTCTACGAAAACTGTTTCCATGATTCTATATAGCAAGAATTGTACCAAAAGCGTAACATCAAAAATGCCTGGTGATGGTGATAGACAGAATGATTGTGCATTTAAATTGGTTACCAATTTGGAAAGCGAATCGTGATAGCTTAGGCGGTCAGATCGTTCAAGGAGATCCCCCTGAAGGCCTTCCCGCATCTGTGTTATCATACATATCGTGCCAGACAAATCTACACGATGCCGGCCACCCGAACACGCAATGTCACAAACCGCCTCGTGGTACGCGAGAGAGGAGAGCCACGATGATCGAGGCAAGAGGGCTCACAAAGAAATACGGAAACTTGACCGCGGTAGACCACCTTAACCTTGAGGTTCGACCCGGCGAAATCTACGGGTTTCTCGGCCGGGTGAAGAAGATGAAGCATTGAGGGACCTTGTCAGGTCGAGAGAAGATGCCAAGGAAGACCTGCTACGCGCCAAGCACCGGGTTCTCAAGTTCTTGCAGAGGCATGGGATAGAGGAGCCTGCAGGCGTAAGGCCATGGACTGCCAAGTACTGTGCGTGGTTGAGGAGCCTGCAGTTTGAGTCAACAGCTTTGCAGGTGACCTTTGACGAATACAGGCTTGCCATCGAGGAGATAGAGGGACGTCTGAAGAGGATCGAGGACGAGATACACAGGCAGGCAGAGAGCAGCGTACATGCTCCCGTAATAAAAGCTTTGCAGACCCTGCGCGGGGTGAAAGAAGTGGCGGCAGTCACTTTGGTGGCTGAAGTTGGGTATTTCTCGAGGTTTACAAAGGCGCCACAGATCATGTCGTACAGTGGCATAGTGCCAAGCGAACACTCGAGCGGGTCAGAGGTGAGACGGGGCAGCATAACCAAATCAGGGAACAGCCATTTGAGGCGTATCTTGATTGAATGTGCCTGGAGTTACCGGCACAAGGCGCATATGTCGGAAGCAATCCGAAAGCGTCAGGAAGGCCAGCCTGCCTCTGTGAGAGCGATAGCGTGGAAAGCCCAGGTGCGCTTGTGTCAGAAGTACCGTAGTCTGGTGAGCAAAGGCAAGAGTAGTGGAATTGCGGTCACGGCAGTGGCAAGAGAACTGCTTGGATTCATCTGGGCGATTGCTCGAGAAGTTGAACAGCAACATATCAATGGGCAACACGCAGCGTAAGAGTCACAAGTTGATTAGGCTGGTACTGTAAACCAAAGATTTCTCAAGGAGGATTGTTCTGAGACTCTGGCACCGGGAAAGGAGAACCCTCGGCATTCCTCTGTACAGGGATTATTTCCCCACGTACGCTCTTAGTTCGAGGTAGCTCCAGACGGAGGTATGTGGTGCAGTAGCCAACCCGCGAATATCAGAATGCCAACCGTCGACGATAGCCAGAGTCTCGGAGACACCTCTGTGAGAAGATGGGGTTGACGGCCTCGTTCATATCAGATATGTGACGTGCAGTCGGAATCCCGGGACACCGTAATACACGCCTCGGTGTTCCTTACTGGCAGTCTGAAAGGATTGTTTCTAGCCAGTATCACATATTCACACAAAATACTCTACTCTGACACCGGGCAATATCCGGTTTACGAGCTCCATCATGGAATCTTTCGCTTGAGCGAGTTTCTCGGCAGGATAAACGTATTTTCCGTAGCCGAACTGGCCCATTTTGAAAAGCCTGTCGTTTTCCTTCATTGGTAGGCGGGAATCCGGCCGTCTTGCCAGGATCTGTGACTTCGCGCGCTCCGTGAACCTGTGGGTCACGAACTCCAGCGTCGTGTCCTCACGGAGCCCAGATGGGAACGCCTCTTTAATCATAGTAAGAAGACGCTCGTACGGTCCAAGCCCCCTTTCAAGAAATACTGGGGCGATGAGGAAACCTATGGGGTAGCCGTCTTCCGCCAGGGTTCTCGCCGCCTCAAGTCTTTCCTCGAGAGGCTGCGTGCCGCGCTCAAATTCCCGATGAAACTCCTCGGCCTCCAGACTGTACCTCATTCTTGTCTTTCTCCGGTGGTCGAGGCCGAGAAAACTGCTTATGTCCGTGAATTTCGTCACAACTCTGAGGTAGCCGTTGGGGACTTCCGCGAAGAAAGCTATGGCCCGGCTAATCGCCTTCGTATATCGCTCAACCGGAACGGGATCGGATACGCTCGATCCTTCGAAGGTCACCGCGCCGCTTTTCCGCCTGCAGATTTCTCCCGCCTTCTCCAAGATCTCTTCGACATTCACGTTTATCCGGATGTACGGAGAAGGCCCCATGGTAGTCTGCAGGTAGCAGTACTCACACATCCCAGGACAGCCTTTCACAAGGTTGAGCTGGTAGTCGGCGCTCGGCCTGCAAGTGAGGAAAGACGGTTTCTTGTCGACTCCCAGCACGACGATGGTCTTAGCCCGTGCGTATCTTGCCGCGGCGGTGAGATTTCGGGGAAGCCTGGGGCTCCCGCGGACAATGACTGAGCCTGCCCGGCGGAAAGCATCCAGTATCCTGGAAGTATCGGGATACTCCAGCGCTTTCGGGGTAACAAAGACTGTTTTGGGCACAAATACTGACGCCACACGCGTATTCTTCCCTGTCCCGGCGTAATGAATCCAGCACAGTCCACGGAAACAAAAACGAGACGGGAGTTCCTTGGATCCCCATCCTGTCTGGCATCCTGGTTTACATCGCCTGCCTCATCACCTTATCCTCTCACGCTGTCCCTTACCTATTAATACCCTGCTGTAACCTTTTTTCGTGCGAAGGCGAACGAAGAATGCTTGGAGCGGACCGGGTCAACCTAAGACTTCAAAGCCTTGTTCAGCAAAATGGCGATCAAAGGTAAAAACCCTCTTCAGTCCACGCCGCCGCATCACCAGGAAACTCACACAGTCCACCAGGCTCAGCTCCCTGCGATTCGCGGCAAGCACAGCATCAACTGCGCTTTCATGGATAGGTGCGTCAACCCAAAAGATATTGAGTATAGGGTAAACGTCCTCCCGGAAAGCGCGGAGAGCTTCAACACCCAGGCGGCGCTGTATCAGCGCAGACGTCTCGACAAGGACGTAGCTGCTGCACGCAAGGCTCGCCCCGGACTGGAGCAATTCTCTCCACAAATCTGCAGCCCGATGGTGATATACGTCGCTGGCATCCAGCACTGCGAGAAAAGCTGATGTATCAACGTAGACTACCTGCTTTGATACTACCTGCCCTGGCACTCTTAACCACCCATCGCTTCCACAAAGTATTTGTCGTGTTCGACAGACAAGTCGCCAAGCCCTGACCTGAACTTCCCGGCCACAGCAATTGCCCTGGAAATGCAGTCGTCCCTTTCAGAACCCCGATACTCCGAAATCATCCTGTCAACTGCTCGCCGAACGATCTCAGCCAGAGATACACCAGACGCCGCACTCATGGCCTTCAGAGCCTCAAACTGTTCCTCAGTCAGTTGAACCTGAGTCCTTACCATTTCGCTGGCCTCCTCCGTTCATCATGATATAATGTTAGCAATGCTATGATAGCATGCCTTCATAATTGTGCACAATAAGTCAAATAGCGGAGCGAGGAACATATGCCCGGAAATCCTCGCGGTTCGGCCCGGCGCCTCGAAGGTCGACTTAACTACCGTAGTTGAGCCTTATGGGAAGGACTCGCACGTCGTTACAGAAATTGCCAGCCAAACCAGGGACATTTGTTGAGACTTTCGGCACTGTCCCCGAAAATATGCTGAAGTTTTCGGCGGATCCAGCACAGGTATGCTGAATCCCTCCGCAGACCACGTAACCCTATGCAGAAATTCTCCGCCAATCCAGCACCCGGTTTGCCGAATTCTTCCGCGAACCGTATAGTCTTATGCGGGAATTTTCCGCTAATCCAGTGCCGCTCACAATGGAGTATGATCGTTACTGGAAGTACCTGCCTTTAATTGGGAGGCGTAGTGCTGATGACAACGTGGAAGCAGTATGTGTTGCCTACTGTAGGGTTTTCAATATCGGCCGTACTCTGCCTTATGGCAGCATTGACCAGCATTCCTCAACACAAAAGGCTCGCATTCTTAGCTTACTGGATCCCGGTGATATTCGTGTGCATGGCCCTTATACTGGGATGGACGTTGCAAACTCACAATTGGGCCTCCTTGTGGGGAACAGGATTCACTGTCCAGACAGCCGGAATATATCTTGGCGCCTCCTTCCTGATAATGGCAGTCCAACGTCCACTCACCGCTGCAGTCCTAAAATCAACGAACCCTGCCGCGGTTGAAGGCTTGCGGTTGGCTCTTTTCCGCTTCCCGGAATTCTCTCCAACCGTCTTTCGTTCAGTGATTGGCAGTCCCATATCTGAGGAATTCCTATTTCGAGGGTGGCTTCTAACCTGGTTTCAAAACCACGACCTATCGCCGATCAAGGTGGGAAGAATTACCCTTAATGCGGCAAACGTTCTCGCCAGTCTTTCATTTGCGGTGTTTCACATCCCATCCGGCTCGATTTTCAATATGATTGGCGCCTTTTTCATTTCGCTCTTGCTAGGATCAGCAAAACTCAAGTCCGGAGGCATCCTTCTACCTATGTTGTGTCATGCTCTGATCAATCTCATGAACGAAACCTACTTCGTATGGGTAAGGTGAATGCCCCTTGTGAAACCTGTCCCGAGGAACAAGACTGCTGTCCCGAAGTTCCCGGGGCCTGTCAAGCCAAAAACAGGACACAATACTGACCTTAGATTGGAGAATCTCAGTTAAATGTAGAAAGCCAAGCCCCTGCCTGAACGTCACCTTACGGCCACACGGCAACACAGGTGCCTGGCAAAGGATTCACCTAGCCCGCCAAATCTGTGATTGCGAGTAAACGTGGCGGCAATGTGATCTGCTCCAGGCTCCCTGCCGGTAACCAAGCACCCTGCGTACCTTGACCGGGACTGCCACCCAGCCTTCACCAGTTCACGCACCATTGGTTGAAATCAAAAATTCATGTCTACCCCCTTCAACACGGGAATACCAAATATTGCACAAATGTTCACAACAATTTCTATCTTTGGGAAGGATTTTACTCCCCATACCGAGAACTACGCCACGCAAGCATTTGATTGAACAATTGTTCACGAAAGGAGGATGATTTTTTGGGTTTTGCCCTGGTTCGCATTGACGATAGGCTTATCCATGGACAGGTGATGGCCGTCTGGGCCAAGGCGCTGGGAGCAAAACGAATCGTCATAGTGGACGACCAGGTTTCTCAGGATCCCTTTCTGCAGAAAGTGATGCGGCTTGCGGCTCCGCCACAAATCAAAGTAGATATCTGTAGCATCTCCCAGGCACGTGAGGTCCTGACAGGTCACGACGAAGCAAGCACTATTGTACTACTCAAGACGCCCCAGACTGCCTTGAGCCTTTTCGAAAATGGAGTACGGTTCAACAGCCTGAACGTGGGTGGCATCGGAGCCGGCCCCGGGCGCAAACCTGCTTACCGAAACATCTCTTTGTCGAGCGATGAATTTAGCGCGTTGGAAAAACTTGTTTCATCGGGAGTGCAGGTCGTTTTTAAGATTGTTCCGGATGACCGCGGGATGACGTTGGCTGACCTTGAGCCGAAACTAAAGGCAATTTTTAAGCACAACTAAGCCCGGGAGGGGTGAGCAGTGAACATCGGGGTTTTCCAGGCCTTTCTTATAGCCCTATTCTATTATTTCTCCCAAAGTCCATGGTTCGTGGGGCTGGGATACTGGATTTTGTATAGGCCGCTTGTAGCCGGTACGATCGTAGGCATTATTCTCGGGAATCCTGTTCAGGGTGCCATAGTGGGAGCCACCATCAACCTTCTATACCTGGGATTCATCTCTGCAGGCGGATCGCTTCCGGGAGACCCTGCCCTGGCCGGTTACCTCGGAACGGCTCTCGCGCTGAGTTCCGGCCTTGATGTGAATGCTGCCTTGGCCTTGGCTGTGCCTATCGGCCTTCTCGGCACAGTCATCTGGTTTGGGCGGATGACGCTGGATTCAATCTTTGTCCATTGGGCTGACCGGTACGCAGAAGAAGGAAATATGAGGGGTATAGTCATCGCCAACGTTATCGCCCCTCAAATACTGCTGTTCACCATCTCTTTCTTCCCCGTTTTCTTTGCAAGCCTGTACGGCCCCCAGGCGGTAAAGGCAGTTCTTGACTTCCTTGGTGCCAATATTCTGCACATGCTCATAGTCATCGGCGGGATGATGCCGGCCTTGGGTATAGCTCTTAACTTGCGTTCCATCAGCGGACCCGATACCATGCCTTTCTTCTTCCTGGGTTTCCTAGGGGCAGTCTATCTGAAACTTGACGTCATAGCTATCGGCATCTTTGCGTTGGTCATCGCGTTTTACGTGGTGAAAAACAGGAGGGTAGTGAGCGCCGATGGAAACTAACAAGAAAAGCCTGACCCGTAAAGATCTTCTGAAGTCGTGGCTCATCTGGACGTTCTTCTCCCACTCCTGCTACAACTATGAGCGACTTCAGGCTCTCGCCTTTGCCCATTCCATGACCCCCATAATCAAGAAACTATATGACAAAAAGGAAGAAGTCGTCGCTGCTCTCAAACGCCACCTTGTATTTTTCAATACAGAACCTAACGTTGGGAGCGTCATTCACGGCATAACCATAGCAATGGAGGAGGAAAGAGCCAACGGCGCCCCCATAAGCGATGAGGCCATCACCTCGGTTAAGACGAGTCTCATGGGACCTCTTGCCGGTATAGGCGATACCATCACCCAGGGCATACTTGCCCCCATCCTGATCGCATTTGGCGTTGACCTCGCCAAAACAGGAAACCTTCTCGGTCCGGTCTTTTACGCCCTCCTAATCGGTATCGCCATCCTTGGTATAGCGTACTTTACGTTCTTCCAAGGTTACAGGCTCGGAAAGAAAGCAGTAGAGCAGATCCTTGAAGGCGGACTACTTAAAAACGTGATATCAGGCGCGGGTATAATGGGAGCCACAGTGATCGGGGCACTCACAGCAAAGTTCGTCTCCGTTTCAACTCCCGTGATCCTTACTGTGGGTCAGGCACAAGTGAAACTTCAAGATGACGTCTTTAACAAAATAATGCCCGGGCTATTACCGCTGCTCCTCACTCTTCTGGTGTTGCGACTCCTCCGTCGGGGGAACTCGCCAACCAAGGTAATGCTTTGGATTGTGGTTATCGGCATTGTAGGAAGTCTGGTTAAGTTCTTCTAATGGTTAAAGGAGGGGAGATCTTGGGCGTTAAAGATATAACCCATGGACATCACCTCGATGAAAATGATATTCGACTTATTATATCCGTCGCAGAACGATACTACGAGTTCGGGCAAACGCAGCAAGAGATCGCAGACCAGCTCGGGATCTCCCGTCCGAAAGTATCCCGGTTGCTCACTAGAGCAAGACAAGAGGGGATAGTTCAAATTAGCATCGTAAACCCATTTTCCCGGGAAAAAGAGGTTGTCCGGGAACTTGTAGAAAAGTATCACCCATATGGATTGGAAGATGCGGTGGTTGTTCCCACCAGCCTCCGGGAAGACGCACTGATAGCTCAGAAACTCGGTCAGGTAGCTGCTTCATATTTGTGCGAGCACCTCTCAGACGGTGAAGTCGTGGGCATAGGACGGGGACGTACCATATACGAGATGGTCAAAGCTCTACCTGAAAGGGAGTTTCCCAACGTACAGATCGTCCCTCTTTCCGGAGGCCTTGGCCAGGCTGACGCCCGGTTTCAGGTCAATGAGATGGCTCACCGGGCAGCAGAGAGATTGGGAGGCCGCTGTGTTTACCTTTACGCTCCGGCCATTGTTGAGAGTGAACAAAGTAAAAAGGCGTTGTACTCGGTCCCGCACATACGCAAGGCGGTCCAGTTGTGGGATCACCTTGACTGGGCAATCGTGGGAATTGGAGCCATCGACAGTCCGCACAATGCAGAGTATTTCCAGGTAATGAAGTACCTCATCGATGTTTTGGATGTAAGGAACGCAGTCGGAGATATATGCCTCTGGCATTTTGACTTTAACGGTTCCTTCTGCAAAGGGAAACACGACATTCTGATAAGCATTACTCCCGAACAGCTGAAGCGTTCCAAGAAAACACTTGCCGTAGCCGGTGGAGCCAAGAAAGTTGGAGCGATAGCTGCAGCACTGAAGGGAGGCATTGTCAGTGTCATGGTGACTGACGAATACACAGCCAGAAAAGTGCTTGAAACAACACAGCAAGAGTAGGGATGAATATGGTCGGAATCCTAATTATGTCTCACGGGGATTGTGCCTCTGGCTTACTTTCGGCAGCAAGTCTGATCATGGGCGAACTTCCTCTATGTAAAGCCGTTGGGCTTTACCCAGGAGAATCCCTTGAAGATTTCATCAACAAGGTGCGGAAGGTCATCGAAGAGTTCCCAAACGGGGTAGAAATCTTGTGCCTCGTCGATCTCTTCGGAGGGACTCCCGCAAATACAGCCGCTCTCCTCTACGAAATGAGGGGTCACAGATGCATAACTGGTGTAAACCTCCCGATGCTCTTGGAAATCCTTTCGTCCCGAGAAACCAGGAATATAGATGAACTCGTGGCGATCGGCCAGGAAGCTGGCAAGAGGGGAATCCTGAATCTCGCCGACTCCCTGGAAAGACAGGCCTAGGCTTAAAAGTGGCGACTCGGCCGATGGAATACTCGTAGTTGTCGAGGTCGCTCAAACATTGAAAGGAGTTACTAGCATGAAGGACTTGAGGATGAACCGGATATTTGCAAAAGATGGTAACACCCTCATTGTGGCGATGGACCACGCCGCGACTATGGGGGTATTGCCTGGACTCCAAAATCCTGGATATGTCATTGAAAAAATCACATTGGGTGGCGCAGATGCAATAATGACGAGCTACGGTGTCATCTCCCGGTTTGGTCACATGATCCGCGGCCTTGGCGTAATCTTGCGCGTGGACGGAGGAACTTCTGCCCTCGGGGATAAGGCCACAGGTTTCATGCAGGAGATATACACGGTAGAGGATGCACTGCGCTTGGGCGCAGATGCCGTCGTTTGCATGGGCTTTCCCGGATCAAAAAACGAGCATCTTACGTTGAATTATCTGAGCCGAGTAGTTGCTGAGGCCGAGAAATGGGGAGTTCCTGTTCTCGCAGAGATGCTGCCACGAGGATTCGAGTCCAGAGAGGACTCACGGACAGTTGAGAATATCAAGACCGCTGTCCGTATAGGTGCAGAGCTTGGGGTGGATTTCATAAAGACCCAATATACCGGAACGGTTGATAGTTTCAGGGAGATAGTCGAGAGCGTTTACGTTCCAGTTGTCGTTTTGGGGGGCAGTAAGATGGAGACCGACATCGACGTCCTCCAAACTGTCCATTCGGCTATGGAAGCTGGAGCTAGAGGAGTTGCTATCGGGCGTAACATTTGGCAACATCCTGCCCCTGAAAAGATGACGAGGGCACTACATGCCATAATCCACGAAGGAGTGAGCGTTTCCCAAGCTTCAAAGTATCTCTGCTAAGTGGCACAAGACGACGGATAAGCCGCCGCAACGTGTACCTTACTGCAGCTGGACTAACCAACCGTACCAAGCATCAAGCATCAATCCGGAAAGGAGAGAGGACCGTGGTCAACCATCAGTTAGTCATATGGGGTCCCAAGAAAGTGGGTATTATTGAGTCTCCTGTACCCGAACCTAGGGCAGAAGAGGTGTTGGTTAAAATCAGGGCTTCTGCCATCTGCACATGGGAACAAAGGGCATATTCCGGCAGCCAGCAGGATTCGTATCCACTTCTCGGAGGTCATGAGTTCTCCGGCGAAGTTGTCTCCGTGGGACCCGGAGTGAAAAACAGGGATATCACTGCCGGTAAGACTGTTGCTGTAGCCAGGTTAACACGGTGCGGAGAATGTCACAACTGCCGTACCGGAAAGGATAATTTGTGCCTAAATACGAGATTTGACAGGGTTGAAGGGAAACCGTTCGGTCCCGGCGGGTTGAGTGAATATGTGGTGGCCCCCAGCTACCAGATATACCCTTTCAGCAACAATGTTTCCTTTGAGGAAGCGGCACTCAGTGAGCCTCTTTCCTGTGTAGTACGGAGCATTCGACGCGCCAACGTATCATTTGGGCAGAATGTACTGGTAATAGGAGCCGGTATCATGGGGCTTTTGCACGGACTCCTTGCGAAGCTTAGAGGTGCAACGGTCATAATCAGCGAGCCTTTAGAGCATCGACGTAGCAAAGCCCGTGAGATCGGAGTAGATACTGTAATTAATCCCAAGGAAGAGAATGTGGTTGAGCGTGCCCGCGAACTTACAGGTGGTCTGGGAGCAGATGTAGTATTCGTAACTGCAGGTGGGGCTGCTGCCATCGAGGAGGCCCTCAGGCTTGTCGCTTCCGGAGGGACCGTAGTCCTTTACGGCGCGATGTATCCACCTCCCATGGTGACCGTGGACGTGAACAAAATCCACCATAATGAGATCACAATTACGGGAACTATGAGCCAGACCAGAGAGGACTTTCTGATCGCCACGAAACTGATAGACTCGGGTGCTATTGATCTTAAACCTCTGATTTCAGCAACCATCCCATTCTCGCAGGTCGAAGAAGCATTCCAAAGAGCACTAGACCCAACAAATTACCGTATTGTTGTGACCATGCCCTAAAATCAAGACCACTTTTCTGGTTACCCTTGATAAAAACCCGAGGGGGTCCGGAATTCACTGGGGACCCCTCGGGTGTGATAAACACCTCGCCTTTATCCTAACACGAATCTCTAGAAGACGCTGGTGAATCGACTGGATAGTACTGACGTAGAACGTCGTCTCTCATCAGTCTCACCAGATAAATCTCTTCTCACCCAACACCGACTTAATTGCTTTTGGCACCAAAATACCCAACCTGACGCGTCATAGCCCCCTCTCGTCAAAGAACCTACCTACCACAAAATGGGCGACAAATCGACCAGCAAGACCGCGATGAAGACACCACGGTTCCCTCTGCCTACGGCGCCAGTTGTCGGGACAGGTGCAACCCTGGAGTCCCGTCCGATAGCAAAGCCGCCGCTTCGTTATCCAGGAGCACTGTTAGATTCCCGTGCACACGTAATAGCGAAGCGGGAACCTCTGGAGTGGGCGGATCCAGCAGGAATGCACGGACCACTTTGGCCTTGTGTGGCCCACAGGCAAGCAGCACGATCTCCCTAGCCTGCAGGATCGTCCGCAGACCTACTGTCAGTCCTAGCCGCGGCACGCGCTCAACCGAGCCCCCAAACCAAACTGCCTGCGCCCGCCGGGTCGCTTCTGAAAGATCCACCACATGTGTCCCTAGACTGGGATCGCTACCAGGTTCGTTGAACGCCACGTGCCCGTTGTTACCAATGCCTACCAGAGCCAGATCAATCCCACCCGCCTCCGCGATGGCTTCTTCGTAACGCCGGCATTCCTTTTCCAGGTCCTCTGCCCAACCACGCGGGATATCATATTGACCCTTATTTAGCCCTGCCGGGCCCCAGAAGCGCTCCTTCATGTACCTGTAAAAGGAACCTTCATCACCCGGCTGAACCCCTACAAACTCGTCCAGATTGAAAAACCTGGCCGAATCGAACTGCAAGATCCCCGCCTTGCGGCGTCTTACCAGCTCATCATACATGGCCAGAGGTGTTGCACCGGTAGGCAGAGCGAACACTGGGTTAGGGCGCTCCAGCAGCACCTCCTGGATGAGGTCTGCAGCACGATTCCCTACCTGAGTGCAGGATTGCCAGATCTCAACTCTCACCGGTGATTCCTCACCATGATCGAGAACGTTATCTCCCATTATGAGCACCTCCATTGGCTTCATCCACCGAGGTCAACCTCATCCACCGAGGTCAAAGACAAACTTTGTGCCACAAAGTATCCGTAACCTCAATCAAGTATCAATCAAGTATCATTCTCGTACCTGCCTCGGTTTGCCCCACACCGAGATATGATGCGGCTGTGGCGCCGATATCAGAGAGCGTAACACGCACTCCAAGGGACCTCGGCTTGAACTTCTTGCCGAACGCTAGCAGCAAGGTCTTCTCCCTTGTATGATGCCCTGTTCCCCTGACGGGGTCGTTGCCGTGATCTCCTGTCACAAACAGCAAGTCCTCATCGTTGAGAACTTCTATCAACTTTGGGAGATGCTGGTCTACCACCATCAGTGCCTCTGCCCACTTTACCGGATCTCGCGAATGGCCAGCAAGGTCCGTCTCCTGGACGTTGGCAACTATCAGCCCTGCATCCAGCTGGGACGCATATCTGCACAGGGTCTTCATAACTTTTTCAGTATCGACGCAGGGTTCGTATATGGCTCCGTCTGCATGCAAAACATCCGCGGCTTTTCCTATCAGTACAACAGGAAGCCCCGCCTTTCTTACTAGTCCTGTCACTTGTAAATCCGGGCGGTCAGTGTTGCCAAGATGTCTCACGACGTACCCTCTCTTGTATACACCAGAGCGGGTACAGTTCACTCCAGTGGCCCCGTAAGGCGTCCGTTCGATAGCTGACATGATGTTGTCTATCGTTATGCCTCGGCCACCCAATACGATTACCCTCGAAACTTGCGCATATCGTCTGACGATTTGCCCGATCCTTAGCACCTCATCGAAAGGGATGCTGTCCAACGGAGCCGTTACGTTGTAGTTGAGGTACGGTTCTCCTTCGATGTTATCCGCAACCACTACAAGCCCATTTACCACCAGATACCCACCGCTTCCGTCGGGTTGCTCAGCCCGGTATCCTGCCGTCTCCAGCGCATGGCGGACCCTTTGCGCTGCATCCCTGAAGGGTATGGCAACCGGTGGTTTTGGCAAAGAACCTGCAATTTCCTGATGACCCTGAAAGGTATCGGCTCCCTCGTGGGCCAGCAGCGAAGCACCATAAGATGCAAGAGGTGCCTCTATGGGCCGAAGGTTGGAGGTACGCACTATGAGTCCGGCACCCAGCGATTCAAGGGCGCGCAGGCGGACGTCAGGATTTGCTTCCAAGACATGCTTGAACGTGTTTGTTCCTACATCCTGGGGACGGACCATTGACACATCGTCCATGGCCCCAACTCCGAGACCATCGATCACCAATATTACGGCTTTCACAATGCAACACTTCCTTGGATCGGCGCAAAATGCCGCAAATAGGCCGCCATGTTCTCATCCTTGTACCTTCCTAAGCAGGTTTCCGCGGGAATCGTATAACCCCGTAAGATGCGGATTACCCCCGGAAATCCCTTCTACGACCGCCACGTAGGATCGTGTTACAAATATCTGCGTCCTAAAAGCAAAAATCGCGGTATCTCCTACCTTTACGTTATCTGCGACCCGTACTGGCAGGTAATAGTCGATGTGATCCTGCCTCGGCTGGCTGGCTCTGAAGCGGCGCTCGCAAATGGTATCAGGGTCATTCCCGACGAGCGCTTCTTTCAGGTGGGAGCGGGCGTAAAATCCTCCCCCAAACACGTAAGCCTCGTTTTTGAAAACGTGTGAGACCTCGCTCACGTACACCATGGCAGGTATTTCGGGCTGGTCGGACACCGCATGGAGGGGAGTCGTCCCAGTTAGGGAATGGCCTGGTTCAGCGTGGGAAATCCCCAGGGATTTCAGCAACCCCATTGTAGAAGCACAGGTCATGCTCGGACCGTTGATCTGCCTAACCTCCACCCCCGCATCTCTCAAGATAGATGCCGCTCGCAGCATGGTGTTCACATTTGGAGTAGGCCTTGGTTCCCGTGTTGCATTGTCCATGATAAGGCAGGGAAATGAAGTAACACCCACCACTTGAATGCCCGGAAGTTTCTTGAGCTCCTCGATGGCCCGGGGCAGTTCTTCAATAGCGATGCCCCCGCTCTGCATGGGGTAGAAGAAATCATCCCGGGAAACTACTCTGAGAAGGATGTTTTGCCTGGTTCCCGCTTTGACCGCCGCCTCGGATAACTCCCTGGCTTTATCCACGGAAAAGCACGTTACTACTTCGGGAGCAACAGATATTACCCATTCTATAAGCCCCGAGGGTACTTGGACGAGATGCCCTACATGTCCCAGGCGGATTCCAAATCCGTGGAGTTGCTGGGCTTCTTCATAATCAACGGCAACCGCCGAGTCTATACCCGCCTTCGAAATTGCATCTGCAAGTTCCGGGTTCCGGCCAATTTGTTTTGTCATGAAATACAGACCCAGGCCGTGCTTTCTGGCGGAATCCGCGATTATACGCGCATTCTGGAAAACCGCGTCTTTATCGATCACATAAGTATTGGGTGGAATCAGGCCCTTCCTATGAAGTTCACATGCTGTGACGATTAACTGCGGATTCCTCTTGACCATCGATTCAAGGAACAAATCCGATGTCACCTCTTATCCGGCTGAAGTGCTAGTTCATACCCTGGCCTTGCGTTGACCTGGCCCGTTCCAAGGCTTTACGGAGTATTCTGATCACTGTATCGGGGCCAGCCCTCATGGGATTAATCCGGATAACGCGGTCTTTCATCTCTGGAGATGCCTGGAGAAAGGAACCAGAAACGCGGTAGAACATGGCACCTATTTCGTATCTTGATTCGGCTCCCACCGGATAAGGTACGGCTCCAAGGTCCCTGGCCGCTTGGAGCACGTTTGCTGCAATCGGCTCTTCAAATTCAACCAACACAACCCGGGATTGAGCGTTGGCTACGCACGCGCTAATGACACCTGGTACTTCTCCCTCATTAAGACGGGCAGCAATCTCATCTACGACTCTGGCTTGAATGGCCTGCGCCACCGGCACATACACAAGAGACCTGAGGGCTTCCATGGCTTCGTGCCCCTGAACCTGACTCCCGCCGGAGTAGTTGTACCCCCTGACGCGCTGGATTACACTGGAACGCCCGACCACACACCCGATACCTTCCGGGCCGAGTAACTTGAACATTGAAAAAGCCGAAGCATCCGCCCCCATTGCGGCCCCCACCAAGTGTACCTTCATTACAGCATAGTTTTCGTCTGTGACTATCGGGACATCAGGCAAGATACTTCGGATCGCCTCTATCACCTCGCATACATCGTACCGGTCCGTGAGGACTTGACGGCTCCGCTGGATAAGGACTGCATCAGGACGAAGGGCGCAACCCCGCCTGACGTCAGCAAGATCGTTCATGTCTACGGGTAATACGTTAATCCCCATGGATTCGATAAGGGTCTTAGTAGTGCTGTATATTGGAGCTTGGTGGATAAGGAGCTTTGCGCCAGGCCGCAACATAGCCCAGATGGCGAGCCTCAGGGCGCCGGAACCGGCGCCCCTCACCAGCACGGCACTTTCGGTACCAAAGAACCTGGCCAGCACTTCTTCAACTTTCGCGGTAGTTTTCGGCCTGCCCAGCCCCGGGACAATACCCAAGTCCCCCAAGGAGAGCAATTCGTCGCCCGAGAACACCGATTGAATGATGTCTACAAGTCTGAACTGAACTTGAATTGCTTCATCGAGTGTCAGTTGTTTTAGCGGATACGATTTCAATACAAAAGACCTCCTCAGGAAAGAACCGTCTTGTCCACATCTCAGAAGGGTCCAAAGAGCTTTTCGGGAGCTTCAGAAAGCATCAGGTTCAGATCCCTGTCCGAAAGCCCTAATTCGCGCAGCATAGGCACAAATGACTCCATAAGATAAGCCCGCCCATAGCCCCCGTACCGCCTCAGATGAGAAAGTCTTGTGATATCGGTGGACAGAAGCAGTTTCTCCGCGTATCCCCTGTTCGAAAGCTTGACAATGAGCGATGCCCTTAGCGCATCTGGCTGATAAGTTTGTTTCCCGATGGTATCAAAGCCGAGGTATACGCCGTGGTCTAGAAGCCGAAGGTAGTAGTCTAGCTCAGGGTTCAGGTCTACGTGGCCGATCACGACTTTCTCAAGATCTGCACCTGCAGCCTTAAGGATCTTGACCTGCTCTAAGCCCAATCGCCCAAGAGTCATGTGAGTATAAATCGGCACTCCCGTCTCACGTTGAGCAAGAGCTGCTGCGCGAAACACCTTTGCTTCGGTAGGGGAAATCTCGTTCCCCGTACCAATTTCTCCTATCAGTTTTGCCCTTTCTCCAGTATTTTCAATGCCATCGGTTATTTCCTTTATCATCAACGCCGCAAGCTCAGATTCTGACTTTTCGAGAACTATCTTGGGGAAAAAAGGCTCCTTGTAAAATCCTGTGGAAAAGGAGACCGCGACGCACGCTTTCTCACATAGCGCCTTCGCAGTCCTTACATCTCGTCCCATCCCGATGTTGGTAACGTCAATTATCCGCTGGATACCGCTGGCCACAGTCTGCTGGAGGTCTTCCAGAATCGCCGTACCATCGAGCATCTGGGCATCGGGATCGTTTTTCATCATCGAAAGATCGATTACCACATGTTCGTGGCAAAGGGTTTTCAAAACCATTCGCCTCCGAAGAAAAGGTCGTCTGCTTCAACGGGATCCTGCCGAAAGTAACGATAAAACAGCGGTGGTCGGACGATACCTCTGTCGATTTCGACTGCAAGCTTTAGAGCTTTACGCGCGGTAACAAAACCAGGTTTGGCCATCAATACTACCCCACAAGCCATGTCCGTTCCAGGGAGTACGATGGAGGTCGCCTGGCTCATGTTAGCCGCCCTGATTAGAAATTTGCCTGAGGTTTGCCGCACTCTTCGACCAGTAACCCCGAGCTCACCTAGGACTGAGTCCCCAAGGCCCCATACATCGATAGGTCCTTCGTATGAAATCACAATGTCTACTTCCGAAAATGCATGTGAGAGCGCATGCAGCGCTGTCTTCCGATCATCGCAGCCAGACAAGTTAAGTTCCTTTACCTGGACCCCGAAGCGCTCAAGGCTTCCTACGACCCTCATGAGGTTTTCCCTCATATCCCCAAGCGTGGGCAGTTCAAGACATCCTCGAGCCGGGACACCTACTATGACTCCGTCCAATGATTCCTCGTTTATGACATCGGTAGATATCTGCTTTAGAGTCAAGTGTTCAACGGCATCGAGAGCTACCTGAATATCTTTAGATATGACTCCTATACCGGGTACGAACGAAAGTTCGTCTGTAGATATTCTTTGCCTCGTACCGGTAAGCCCGATTCCCGAGGCCACGATTCCGAACAGGTTGCACGATAGAGCCGGCCCCAACACCGAGCCACCCCCATCGGCCCCCACGGCAAGATCGTTGATGCCGTACAGCACGTTGATTGCACTCCCGCTGGAAGAGCCAGTCATGACTCGACCTGTTAGGGGATTAATTCGGAAAGGATCGATAGCTCTTCCCTTGAACGAACAAGTATCGACGGTCAACCATACGTAGCCGGGCGCGCGACGAAGGTTTTGTACCAGCTGGCGACTTATTTGTGACGTATCCTTTATTCCGAACAAGACAAGTCTCTCACTGTCAGAGATAGCGCGCTCGGCATCCCTAGGGGCAAGAGGATTTAGATACTTAACCGTATATCCCCGCATTTCGTTTGCGCGCATGATAGATAGGCACAGCCTGGCCATTTCAGAAACTTTATTCACGCTTCTCGCCTCTCAAATCCCGCCGGTTTTTGCTTTCCACAATCTACAGGACAATGTCTCGTTCATTACCCCGTATACCCCAGACCGCCTGCCGCGTTTCGTAATCCAATGGCCATCCGGTCTTTAGCCGGAGGCCGGTAATTTCCTGGCTTCCGCCGGATGGCCAGCCTACTGAGACTAATCTCCTTCAAATTAAGCCGGCGGCTTAAAAAGGCCCAAAAGTGCCAGAATGTTGGCCAGAAGTCCTACAAGAATCGCAGTTACAGGGCCCACCGCCATCCGTACAACAGGCCGCCCGGCAACCTCGTTCAAGAGGTATAGACCTACGACGATGATCGTGCCAAGTCCCGGAAGAATCGCGTTTGCCGCATTGGCTCCGCCTACCAGCAGGGCAATTTCGAGAAGCTGGCTCATTGCAGTCCTAATGCTGTCAGCTGAGTTCTTGATTCCCGGGAACTTATCCAGAAACGACGCCACAGACCCAAGGAGGAACACTTCAGCAGCGATGATTACTGCACCAAGCAATCCACCAAGCACCGGGTTATTTACGGCAAGAGCAGCTGCGAAGATAAACGTCATCCCTACGGGTCCGTAAACCCCCGTGGCGATCGCGGTTGTCCCTACTAGCGGAACAAAGCCGAGCCCTCTTGCAAAGGCTGCAAGAGCTGCCGCGGAGATTTGCCCCTTAGAAACCAGGTTCAGCGAAATGGGGTCTCCGGCGAGAATGTGGAGGGAAGTAGCTGCTCCAACCAAAGCACCAATAATAGCAAGGTATATAACGTTCTTGCGTATTCTGCCTACACGGTCTCCGAAAAGTGAGGCTGTGGACACTGCAGTGTCTGACTGTCTCTCCCCTGCAGCGTAGGCAAGTAGGACGATCATACCAGCCAGCATCGCCATTCCTTCAGGGCTCAAACTAACCTTTACGCTCCCAAGCGCAATTGGGTTGAATCTCGCGAAAAGAGTACGAATAAGAGCAGAGATTGCAAGGGTGATAAGGCCGTTCTTTGCACCATATTGATTACCCACTGCAATTGCCGGAAATGCTGCAAAAGCGAGCGTCACTGGGGCACCGATTTGTCCCATGGCATTGAAGAAGTTAACTGGAAGATGCTTGAAGGCATTCACTACCCATTGCAGTCCGGATAAGAGTCCGACACCATAAACCGCCCCCACAACTGCAGCAGCAACCGCACCGAACTTGCTGGAAGGCGCCCAGGTCCCTATGATATCAGTACCCAGCAAGATGCTATGAACCAAGAGAATGCTGGCACTGATGGATACAGGGATGCCGAAACCGATCACAAGACCAAAACTCAGCGCAAAGCTGGTGGCTACGAGCTCAGCCTTAGTCATCCTACCCTCAAGGAACTCGGGCATGATGGGCCTAAGCCCGTCGTTAAACACAGCTATCCCGCGGTTGGCAAGTATGGCGGATACAGCACCGATAGCCCCAATGATTACATAGTTCACTTTTGGTTTCCCTCCTTGTTCATTAAGACCTCGACCAGCATTGGCACCGCCGTATCGATATGGTCACTGGTGATTCCGAACGCAACTTTCCCTTCCCGCACTGCTTTCTCTATCATCTCATGCTTGGGCGGTTTTCCTGGCATAGACAGAATGGCGCATTTCGCAGACCCAAGTATGGCCATAGCCAGCGCCAGCGCGCCACCGCCACCCGTAGCGCAAGCACCAACGTAATAATCGGCCTTACCAGTCTTAACAGCCATAGCCGCTTCTACGTCGGACATTACTGCGGCTTCAGCCTGGCCACCTGAAGCCTCCTTGATCTTGGCTGCCACTTTCTGTTTGTCGATCGCCCCGCCCACTGCGAATTTCATCTCATTGTTCACCTCCTCGTATGCTTTGATTTGAAGCCAAGTTTTCGAGCTTTCTTGGGTCATTCGCTTGGGACCGGTATGTCACGCCTTTGCTCATTGACATTTCAATGTAGTTCTTCCAGTAAACTGCAAATGTGCGCCATGACATACCCCTTTTCGCTATCAGGCAAGTTCACTCCGAGACTATCCATGAAGGACATGAACTGCCGGGCAAGTGGGTAGTGAGGGGACGCCTCTACCTGGCGAAGGATCTCCTCCGGCAGCCCCTCCACCGCCTCACAGGACCTTGCACGCTGGACAGCCATGGCCAGATGAGTAATGAACATCTGTCCATTCTCCCCATCTATTGGGATGCCTCTATCTGAAAGCCAGACCAAAAGCAATTGCAAGATGTTTTCAACCTCCTGCGTGATCACTCCCGAGTTCTTTAGAAGTCTGAGCCTTTCTGTCGGATTCATGGTAAACCTCCATCCCGGCTACTTTCGTTGGTCTGGAAGTATCAGGATCAGTTTGTGCTAATAGTTAGGTAGCAGTTTCTCATCCAGGACCAAACGTTGAAGTTCCAGCACCTTATCCACGTCAATCACAGTCCTGAGGAGATTCGAGATCGCACGGTTATTCCTCCGAACAACTACCACGGCTACCGTACCCCTGTCGTCAAGGTGGCAGGCTTCTTTGCTAGAAAGGTTACAATACGTGATCGGGTACCCTCTTTCAATGACCTCGTCGACGTTCCAGATGGCGGCATCTATCCGTCGCGTCAGAAGGCTCCTGATAACCTGACTGTAAGGCATCTCAACTAGCTCCACGTTATGACCTGCGCACTCAGTTTTTGTGAGTACCACATGGTCCGCAGAACTGTTATCAATACCTACACGCATACCGTCCCGGATCTGGGTCTCGTCGCCGGATGCAAATAGGACGCGGTGACCTGAAACATAGGATTGCGGCCCAAATTCTATTACCGGCTCAACCTCGGAACTGTTCTCTTCGGCTGCAAGCTTGGATATCACTGCGAAATCATATTGTTGTCGTTTGAGGCTTTCAATGCGGTTGGAACTACCGCGCATATACGCGAGGTTAAACGGAAGCCCGGCTGTCCTAAACACTTGGTATAGACCTGTAGCAAGACCTTCGTATCGTCTTGAATAAGGGAGAGGCATGACTCCCGTGACCGACCGAGCGCCACCGTTCAGCCATAGTTTTTTGTAGTCAATTGCAGTAATTTGCGTTCCCAGGTGCCCGCGGCGTTCGAGCTGCACAGCCCCCTGTTCCTCAAGGTAATTCAATGCAGATTGAATTGTCCCTCTACCCAGGTCGAACTTCTCGGAGTAAAAGGCAACAGTTGCCAACCGCTGCCCGGGCTCCATTGCCAAAAGCTCAAGAGCAAGTTTTTGGACCGCGGTACCCGTACTGGTCAGGAAAAAGTCATCAGACACTTATGGCGGCCCCCCGTAGGCTCGGTAAGCCTTAGACAGGTAAAACAATAAACAGTATTTTGTACATTAGCATTGTATGTCTTCAATTGCTGACCTGTCAACATGTCCTGAACCTGATCTACTCTTGGTAACTCTAGACGAGGTCACCCCCGGAATGAAAGAAATGGCTCCGGACCCCGTAAAGCTGTGATGGCTCGTCGATTTCGTCCAGAAGCACATTAACTGCTTGTCGCTCTTCTCCATACGAAAGGTGCTACTTGAGGTCCTCGACTTTTCTGCGGAAGGCATCGAGATCTCCGTAGCCGGCATTATAAGCCGGGAAAGTGCCCACATATCTGGCCTCGTTTGGCGAAGCCGCGACAAACGCCCGGACAAACACTGGGTCTGGAACATGCTCGGTCCCTAGACTTTTCTGAGGTATTACCCGACATCCGAGTGGTCTCCACCAAACACACCGCGCTCGAAGAGGAGGAGACCCCCCATGGTAGTTTGCCCAGGGAAGTGTTAGATCCCCGGCCCGCTCAAGCGTCATTGAACTACTACTACCTCTACACTACATCTCTGGACCAGACTACGTGTATGCTTGTTAACACCACCAGCGGTGTGGATTGGTCGTGTCATCTATGGATTCGTGTGGATCTCCGTCTGGCTGTGTGTCCGACTGGCGGTTAGACTGCGCCCCTATACCCAACGAGATCCAACCACGAGCTCCGGAGTGGCCAATCCGCGTAGATGGCTATAGCCTCGAAATGGGTTACCGACCTAACATGCTGGTGATCTTGGCAGGGAATACCCGTGACGAGATATGGCTCCTTGGAAACCTAGATTGGGCGGCGGTCGACGGGCAAAAAGTTTATGCCTATACCACTAACGGACTCTTATACCTAATTGATTTCGCGAGAGCGAGAAAGTAACCGGTCCAGCCAGACCACCACCCCTAGGCCGATATCGATGAGATTCTCCTCGGCAACAAGGAACTCCGGTTCCTTTCTGTGATGGACGATGTTCAGATTGCCGGACTGCACAGCTACCTTCTTGGTTTACGACTATGGCAGTTATGCTGCTGGGATGGTATATTCCAGATTACCAGCTTTTTCAATCGTACGGCGAGGTGGTTAATGTGATTCAGGAAAGCAAAAGCCGAGCGGTAGTCTTAGGCCAGGGTGCGGCGGGCCTTACCGCCGCTCTCACAATAGCAAGACAGGGACTCAAAGTGACCTCCATCTCAAAGGTGCGGCCAGGAGGCGCTACATGCACAATATATGCCGGCGGAGGGTTTACCCTAGGCATTGAAGGCATGACGCCCGAGGACCACAAGACGATGACGCTGGAAACCGGGAGGCATCTTAACCGGCCTGACCTCCTGGAAGTGTTTGCTCAAGAGGCGCCATCCATCGTTAAGTTGCTGG
Organism: Candidatus Fermentithermobacillus carboniphilus; assembly: GCA_018208355.1. GTDB lineage: Bacteria > Bacillota > Sulfobacillia > Fermentithermobacillales > Fermentithermobacillaceae > Fermentithermobacillus > Fermentithermobacillus carboniphilus. The sequence goes on from CP062796.1 coordinate 1,026,548, forward strand.
AAGATATCGGAGTAAGTTTCCGGAAACGGCGGGGTGGCCTGTCCATTGTGAAAGACCCGAGTTTTCCTCTTCTCGGAGGAAAACCCCTTATAGACAGCCTTTATCGGGCCTGCCTGGATGCAGGGGTGGAATTCCGCCAGAACCTCATAGCTTCTAAGATACTCGTAGGCAACCGCGGAGTCTCCGGGATAGAATGTGTCGACTATCAGACTGCGACTGTAGAAACACTCCAAGCAGAGGCCGTGGTTCTCGCCACCGGAGGGGGAGGCTCTCTTTATGAGAGGACCGATAACCCTCAACGAATCACCGGCGATGGTTACAGGCTGGCATTTCTTGCTGGTTGCTTCCTTTCAGACATGGAATTCGTCCAGTTCTATCCAATCGGTATCGATATACCAGGTGGGGCACACTGGTTCATGGATCTTTCCATCATCGACCGGGCCAGAGTAACTAATTCCCGAGGGGAAGAATTCCTCAAAGACATGCTCTTACGTGAAGGGATTAAGACCGGACGAGAAGCCAACCTTCTTGCAAGGGATAAGTGCTCCGTCGCCATCGCATTGGAAAATAGAAAAGGCACCGTGCTACTCCACCTGGAAGACGTGGGGCAAAAGGAGTTTGAGGAAGATCCCTACCTCAGCACCATCGCAAGGATGTTTCCCAGGTCGTCGCCTCCCTGGGGTGGGCCGGTAGAAGTCCGTCCAATCCAGCACTATTTCCCGGGAGGAGTAATCATCGGTACCTCCGGGGAAACAAACCTCCCTGGGCTTTTCGCAGCAGGGGAAGTTACCGGAGGTGTTGACGGGGCCAACCGCGTGGGGGGAAACGCCTTAACCAACTGTTTAGTATTCGGTTCTAGAGCAGGTATGGGGGCAGCCTCTTACTTATCCGACAGCTCTACGGGACAATCGGCCTGGAAAGAGCCCCTGGTCCTCTGTGATATCCAAGTTTCCCGGGGTGGAGTCCGGGACGACGGTGCGCCTCCCCTTGGGAAGAAATCGTGTGGGATCAGTTCCCGGGTACCAGGAGGATCCGAACAGAACTACGTTTCAATCGACCTTCCTTGCGAATCGGGCGCTAAAAAATGGTTGACTACTTGGAGGGATGGAACTGTCAGACCCGAGTCTCTGAGGGAAGAATTGCGGCGTCTTGCGTCCCGGCATCTCCTGCCCGTCCGGGATGAAGAAGGGCTTTCCGTCTGTATTCAAGCCCTGGATCACCTACGCGAGTCCCTCGCCAAACAGAGCGTGAAAGATTCCCGGGATATCCTCTTAGCCTTTGAGAACTTGGGACTCTGGTACACTGCAGCTTTCGTATCATTGGGAGCCTATATACGCCGGGAATCCCGGGGAGCACACTTCAGGATCGATTACCCGGAAGAACGCGAAGAGTGGAAAAGGCACATCGTAATTGGAAGAATGGGCGAGAAGATGGTTGCACAGGTTTCATGACCTTTTTCTCGGAGGAGAGAAACGATTTACTTCTCGTAGGCTGGCAGGCGATGCAAGAGACACAAGCTTTGGGATGTACGATTTGGTTCGTGCTCTGTGTTACCATTTGATTCTTAGGTATAATGGCACAGAGTTTTGACCCTAGGGTCAGGAGCGGTACTCTTTGAAGCGGCGGCAATTGGCCATCTGTTACGCCTATATGTGTCTCTTTTCTCTGCGCTTCTCTGAAGTGTACTGGGTGATTTTTCTCAGGAGCAAGGGGCTCTCGTTTGCGGCCATAGGACTCCTCGAGACCATCTTCCACATATCTTCAATGTAAGGGGAAATCCGCACGGGAATTTTAGCCGAAAGAAAGGGCCGGAAAGTCAGCCTCGTGGCAGGAAGGACCGTGGCTGCCATTTCCTCCCTTTTAATCCTTGAGGCTCCATCGTGGTCTCTTTTGGCAGTAGGCTTTGTTCTAAATGCTATTTCGTACACATGTCACTCAGGAGCCTTTGAAGCTCTAGTCTACGACTCACTATCCCCAGCTCAGAATGGAGAATTCACGCGGCTCTGGGGAAATCTAAATCCTATCTACCTGGCGGGCACCGCGCTTACCGCCATTTGCGCGGCTGTAATAGCACGTTTGTCCCTGGATTGGCTGTATGTCATGTCGGTTGCGGTGGACCTTGTGGCCGTATTTGTATCTTTTCTTTTTGATGAACCACCTCGGATACACAAGGCCGGGTTACCGGAGGTTCAATACGATGCTTCTTTGGAACATGGTCATAAACAGGTACCAGGTTCTGAATCGGAGTGCCAACCAGGCTCGAAACTGGACAATCACAACAATAGACTAGCCTATGTAGCCTATGTCAACGAACACCAAGCGTGCCAACCAGACTCCGAACTCGACAATCACTTCAGACACGGGATCCTGACCGACATCCGTAACCTCGTCAAAACCTTGCAGAAAAGCGACCTCCGCAACCTTCTTTTCCTCTGGGCGCTTGTGTGCGCACTTGGAACGTCTATCCGCTTTCTGGGCCAATCTTTCCTGCAAGAACACGGTATTTCTATCACGTTCATCGGCATCGCGGGCACCCTGGGAAACCTTCTTGCCATCGTCCCAACCCGTTATTCTTACCGCCTTCAGGCGAGGTTTGGTAGTCTCAGGCCCGTCGTTATCGGGAGTTTCCTCGTCCCAGCATTTGGTACTTTCTTTGGCCCTCGTGCCCCGGCGAGGAGACCTCCCTTCCAAATGCTTGGCGGGAGTTATGTATCTGAGCCTTACGGTAGCAATGGAAACAATGTACCCAATTTTCTCGGATGTCGTTAACTCGAAAGTTGGCTCCCACCAGCGGGCGACCGCCCCCTCTTCCGGGAACATGATGTTCAGTTTGGCCATGATGGGTGTCTTCCCTACTATAGGGTTTATCGGAGACCGAATAGGGCTGTCCACCGGAATGATAGGAACAAGTAGCGCCACAGTTTTAGTATAGTCCCCATCATCCGTGCGCTTTGCCAAACCGGATGTCAGACCGCCCAAGCCACCGATTCTAGCGGAAATTAGACGTTCCAGCCAGATCTCTTGTGTTAAGATCTCTTGTGTTAAGTTACTAGTTACTTTAAGCAAGCCTACCCCTACAGAGGTTCTGCTACCTCAATCTGCATGAGGGCCTGAGTCAATATAGCGCGCTTCCTAAATCCTGACCTGGTAAGCTCGGAGCACGTACAGGCTCTTTTGTCTACTTAAGCCTCATGATCTTATCTTTCATAAACCGGAAGAACGGTTCATTCACGTGAACGCGGACCTCCTCAGGGAGGGCCTTATAAACTTCTTCCGCAAGCCTCACAATCATAGTCACTCCATCCGGAAGAAACGACGGACCTATCATATCCATAGCCTTCTGCATCTGTTCGCGTACCTCAACCGGCATCACAAATGACAGGTTCTTGAACCCAAGCTGGGATTGCTCTCGCTGGTACAGGTACCGGAACAACTGTGCCAGAAAACTGGTTAGGTGGCTGGCGAGTCTCGAAGCCCACAGAAAGTCGTTTCTACGGAATGCCGCTTCGAATTCAAGGAGCGAGAAGGAAAAACTGTTGAACGCCATGCCGGCTTGAACTGGCGTCAACGCAAGTTCCAAAGCTCGATATGATCGCAGTATGCCTTCAGGATCGTATAACACCTTGATAGCGTCAGTATTCTTGAGTGTGGCCTCAGTCACCGTATACAGGTCAAAGTGAAGACCGTCATCGTAAACAGCTACTACCTGAGGACCAACGAAATCAGCATGAGACCAGAAAAGGAGTGGGCGGTATGCTTGGAGAATATTAAGCCGGTCTTCCAAGAACTGCGGCATGCGTTCATCATACACGAGACAGTAAAAGTCTATATCTGACCATTCGTCGCCCTCTCCCCTGGCTAGGGATCCTTTAAGAAAGGCAGCTCGTACCGCAGGATGCTCGCGCACCCTTTCGAGTACAGCATTGATGGCATTCCACTGCCTGGTCTCTCGATGAACCACTTTCCAACCCTCCCGTGTATAAGAAAGAGCACACAGCTGTGGTACATGCCTGGGTCTCATCGAACTCTACGTCGAGATACGTAAACATCTTTCAACTAGGTCTCACTCAGTACCTTCTCAGCCGCTGAAGACCGCCTTCCTCGTTTTTAGGAAGAATCTAACCATTGAGGCACTGGAGTGCCCGTCTATTTACCTGTCTTAGCAGGTCACTGACGCCGAAACTGCCCTCGGCTAGCAAAAGGATAGGCCATCATATCCAACGTCAGATTACCCCTGATGAAACGAGAGCCACACGTTTCCCTGCCAAGAAGTCTTTCACCTTAAGCGCGCCTGCAAGCGGAGCAGCACCGGTTCCCTCTACAATCTGGTGCGCTGAATCCATCAATATACGATTGCATCCTTTATCTCCTCCTCTGACACAGGCACCATATCATTAAGGAGCCGCCAAAGAATCTTCATCATTCTATGGGCACTCGTGTAGCGAGACCACCAGCAACGGTCTCAGCTGTCTCGGTTAAAACAAGGTGCTTTCCTTTCCAGGAGAGATAGATGGCGGAGCGAACACCCCACGTTTTGGTCTAACGTCGAATACCACATGCATCTTCTACAACCTGGGTCAGGTTTTCCGTCTCCTGTTTCGTGAAGAGACCTCGAATACTACATGCATCCTCTATAACCGAGTACCCCATAGCTTTGTATCCTTTTACTCTTTTTTCGTACATGCGCCGTAAAATAGGCACATGAACGTCTACGTAGTCATAGATCTGGACCACGCGCTTTCCTTCATTCAGCCGGTGCAACCGCCCCGCGTACTGCTGCAGAGTGCCACGCCACGAGATAGGCATGGCAAGGAAGAGAGTATCGAGCCGCGCGTCGTCAAAGCCCTCTCCGATGTACCGGCCAGTGGCGATTATCACTCTTTCCTGGTCGTCAGGAATTGCGGCGATTTGTTCGAGCACAAGCCTGGTCTGTTTAGTTCCCATCCTTCCACGTAGCACGAAAACATTTCCCACCAAACCCATTAAGCGTTCGGCAATTACATCTAAATGCTCGCTTCGCTCTGTAAGCACAAGGGGTGATCGTCCTGATTTAACGGCGCTTACTAAGTCAGCGACTATCATATCGTTACGCCGAGAGTCATTAACCAAGGCCTTATAGATATCTTGAATTTTGGGTCGGGTAGAATCTTCATCTTCCTCCATGCGAAAATCGGTCTCTCTCGGAAAAACTACGTGGTCAAAGGGCATGTCTTTAGCCTGTTTTCTGAGGTCGGTGCGATAGCGAATTGGACCGCACTGCATGATGACAATCGGATGATGACCGTCTCTACGTACAGGGGTGGCTGTGAGACCGACAACGTATTTTGCCTTCACTTGCTTCAGTACCTGCTCGAAACTGAACGCGGAAACATGATGGCATTCGTCGACAATCACTTGACCGTAATCAGCGACCAGGTCGTCGACATCACCCCCATGGTTGATGCTCTGGAGCATGGCGACGTCAATAATCCCGGTTACGTATCGTTTCCCTGCGCCGATTTCCCCGATAGACTCTTGAGAAATGCTCAGAAAATTGGCCAACTGCTCTCTCCACTGATGAAGTAAGTGGTTACGATGGACCAGCACGAGGGTGTTTACCTTCCGGGCCGCAATCAGCCACGCACCCACCACCGTCTTTCCAAAGGCTGTGCCGGCGGAGAGTACTCCGATATCGTGCGCAAGCATTGCGGCGGCAGCTTCTTTCTGCTCTGAGCGAAGCTCACCTCGGAAATTGACTTCTATGGGCCTGCCGGAAACCCTCCGGTCAACCAGGTCCATGCTGATACCGTTCGTTCGAAAAAGCTCCGATACATCATCCAAACAGCCTCTAGGAAGGCCGATATAGCGCGGGAAATCCTCGGCGCAAGAGATCACCCTGGGTTTCCCGAACGTGGACAATCGCATAGCCTGAGCTTTGTAAAACTCAGGATTCTGAAATGCCGCAAGACGTATCAAACGGTTAGTTAAAGCAGGGGATAAGCCTTCTTTTTCTATGTACAGCAAATTGCTGTGCACTACTCTCACTCTTTCGGGAAGGGGACCTGCGATATGATTCCGGACTGAAGATTTCTTCCCTGGAAATCCCGGGCCTTTCGCTGATGGCGGAAGCGCCCAAGGATCTTCTTCGTTTTCATCAGTCAGGCTCAACCTGATATTCATGATACTTCCCGTCCGCGTTGCCTCGTTTATGATCTCTTCCATTTCCTGTGAGTGCAATCTCCTCACCGTAGAAAGATACAGCCACTGGTCAGGATAGGGTTTGAAATCCTTGTCTAGGAACAAGGTGTTGCCCCTGAGACTCGGACCGTACTGCAGCGGAAGGGCGATCAGATTACCAAAACCGCCTTTCGGCATTGTGTCTTGGTTCGGAAAAAGGCGGTCGTACGAATCCATCCCGATCTGATGCCTACGCTCCATGGTCCTCGTTAATAGGAAAGTTCCGAGTTTCCTTGCTTGGCGGGCAGGAACGGGGGAATGGAAGAATACCCATACGTGGGCACCGTTGCCCGAACGAGAACGTTCCACTGAGACAGGCACGGAGAGTTCCTCACAAGTACGTAAGAATGCAGCAACATCCTCCTGCCACGAACCCTTGTCGAAGTCGATTGCCAGAAACCAGCAAGTCTCGTCAGGAAGCAACGGATACACACCGATGGTGCATCGTCCACTCAGGTGATCCCGTATGACCTTGTCAGTGATTGGAGCAAACTGCCGGTATTTGCAAGCCGAACACTTCACTTTGGGTTTTTCACAAACAGGACGTTCCCACTCTCTGAGACAAGCCGGTGAGTATCCCGACTTCCCATCTCTGGATTCCCAGCGTACAGCATATACGTCTTCGCGACCACGGAAGAGACTCCGGAATAGGGATATTTTTTGCTTGAGGTCATCGTACGAGGCACCTAACTCGTATTTAAGTCTCTGGTCGCTTGTGAGTGTCGGGCTTTTTACATGAACAGCTGTCGGTGACGCTGGATTTTTGTGGCCGTCCGAAAACCCTATTTCCTCAGGCGATGCCCCGAGAAGGGATTTCAACCAGGTATTTTCTTCACGAAGACGCTTGCATTCTTCCTGAACTGCTTCCAATTGCCTGCGGAGTGCCTCGGCTTCCTCCTCTGGAGCCTTCTCTTGCTCTCCCTCAGGTCGCCATTCATATTTGCCGCGGTCGGACCTCATATCCATTCGCTTCATATCCATTCGCGGGGCTCCCCTAATCTCTGGGAATTTGCACCGGATTATTAATGCTGATCAGGATGTTAGCTAGTTTGCCAAACCCAAACCCGGAAAAAATCCAAGAGCACCTGTCAAGTCGAGTATAACATAGTAGAAATATGCACGGTCGGACTTATCCAGGGAAAAAATAGGACTTTTATGCGGAGAAGTTTCTTTTTCACAATGGTCTTGCACCGCGGCAGCTGGTGTTTTACTGTGTTTTACTCCGTTTTACTCCGTCCACGAGAATATGCTGAAGTTTTCGGCGTATCCGGCACAGGTATGCTGACTTCCTCCGCAGACCTCGCAACCCTATGGGGGAAATCTCCGCTGATCCAGCGCCGGTCTGTCGAATTCTTCCGCTAACCGCATAATCCTATGCGGGAATTTTCCGCTAATCCAGCACCAGTTTGCCGAATTCCTCCGCAGACCTCGCAACCATATACGGAAATTCTCCGCTGAACCAGCGCCGGTATGCCGAATTCCTCCGGAGACCGCGGTGCCCTATGCGGGAATTCTCCGCTAATCTAATACCAGTTTGCCGAATTTCCCCGCAGACGGCGCAACCCTATGCGGGAATCTCCGCTAATCGACAGCCGGTCCGCCAAATACTTCAGCACATCCGACAACCCTGTTTTCAGACCCGAATTTCACACCGGAACCCACCTAGATTTGCCGAGCTCAAGCGAAGACCCGGACGCAACACCTCCGCCCAGAAGCAGGGGGACCCACCAAGGTTTGTCGAGCTGAACCCCAAGTCCACCCGCACCTTGCCGAAATTCGTCATAGCATTCCGAGCAAAGTTGCCTCGTGGTATCTGCCGTGGTAAAATATGGCAGAATACTTCGCGGAGGTTGGCACCCGGAAGATGAGAGAGGACTTGGTTTTTTCCGAAATCCTCAAATGCGACGGCTTGTCCCCTACTGCCAAAGTCATCTACTTCTACGCGCACCTATTCAGGCCGACATCAATTGAGAGCCTTGCTGAACAGTCTAAGCTTGACAGGAACACAGTATCTAAAGCATGCGTCGAACTTCAGAAAAACGGTTGGCTTAAGACAGTATCGCATGGACAGCGAAAGGTGCCGGTCCCGGTCGTTCCGCATTCGGTGCAACAGATTCAAGCCAAGTTTCTAGAGACAGCATTTGCTTTAGCACCGCAAAAAGGAGAATTCCTGACAAAAGGGATGCTCGATATTCTCGTACCTAGCCGCGATTACGTTGATAATGCCAGGCCAGACTTCTTGGCCAACCCACTGACCGGAGAGTCTCTGGAATACGACCGGTATTACCTTGAAGGGGTGGCGTTCGAGTTCAACGGGTCCCAGCACTATGGCCCAACTCAGAAGTACCCGAACAAAGAGGAATTCAAGAGCATACGGGCACGTGACCTAGTCAAGAAAGGCCTTAGCGAAGAGCACGGAATTATCCTGGTGACGGTGTCTTTCCGGGACCTGACGCTCACCAGAATGCAGGAGAAAATACCCCCGAGGTTGCCTAGTTGTCAGGTGGACACCGACGGCCCATATGCACGGACCCTAGAAAGGCTGTCGCGGGAGTACAGAGCAACGATTGCAAAGATTGAAAAGGGCCAGGCTCAAACAGAACAAATCTGAGGAACGGGTCGTGAGGAACATCACCTCGCTGTTCTTACTATTAGGGCTGCGAACATGTACCCGAAGATCCTCAGAAATCCTCGCGATTCCGCTCGAAAACCGGAACAGAACCAGCACCCAGGTAGTCAAATCAATAAAATGGCTGAAGGTGGCGGGGTCCAGACATGGGTTCACAGCGGAGGACAGGTAATCGAATCAATGAACTGGCGAAAGGGGTTGTTACGGTGGGGACAAAAAAACAATCTTCCTGGTTGCGGTCCTCTTCGTGGGCATACTGTCGACCAGTTGCGCAGGTCCTCTAACTCAGGCGAAAGCTATTGCCAAGGTAGTCGAAAAGCATCCCGGTTTTCTCGCGGAACCCGGTAAGGTTAACAGAATTGAGGTACCCATCGGCGGCCGTAAAGGGAACACAGCGAAGGTTGACTTAACCACCGCAGTTGAGCCTTGTGGTAGGGACTCGTACATCGTTACCCTGACGAAGAACTGGAACCTGACCATAAACGGTACGCCCATCGTTACTACATGGAAATACAAGGTCGACAAGGGTTCCGTTACTCTAATAGAGAGCCATGATATGGACGCTGCAGTTACAATAATTAAATAGTCCTGCTTTCTGCAGCGGCTACCGGGCGAGGTTTCGCCAGGACAGAGGAGGGGCCCCGAAGCATATCAGGAATGTAAGAGATATCCGGCTGAACAACATGACATCCGCCAAGCACTCCGTCGGCGGGTCGTGGTACGTTTTGCCCGCGTTAAACTCCCATAACTGCGGACTAACGAGATATCTCTTCTTCCTGCTTTTTGAGGGATTCGAGGGTAAAATCGCGCGAAGTTCCCTGCATCACCCGATAAGATAACACCCGGTGGGCTGCAACTATTGATACGCACAAATGTTTGTGGTAGTATACCATTGAACGGAGGCGAGCATCGGGCGCGCGAAGGATCTATGTTGTTTGTCTAGAAATAGTTACAAGGCTAGATTGAGGGGTGCTCCGATGGATAAAAAGAAGCTGCCCAAAATCTTCCGCGACCCGGTCCACGGTTTCATACAGGTAGATCGCTCGATTCCGTTGAGAATTATCGATAGCAAGGAATTCCAGAGGCTAAGGCGCATACGCCAGCTTGGATTTACCTCATTCACGTATCCTGGAGGAGAGCATGTCAGATTCGCCCATTCGCTGGGTGTATTTCACTTTTTCTGTAAGGTTATTGAGCGACTCAAGCAGCTTGAATTCAATCTTGACGACGAACAGATACTTGTCGGCTCCCTGGCAGCGTTGCTTCACGACATCGGGCATGGCCCTTTTTCCCATGCTTTAGAAGGCATTCTTACTCCAAAGAAGCATACTGACTGGACCGTCGACGCGATCACTTGCGAAGAATCTTCAGTCAATAGGATCCTGCGGGACATCGACGAAAGTCTGCCTGGTAAGGTTGCCTCTCTCATCCAGGGGAATTTTGAAAACCTCCTACCTGCCTGATGTGGACTGTTTGACCAAGCTGTCCCAAATACTTTCACAAGAAGGTGCTAGAGATGTTTGAAAAGTATCTCAACCTATTGCAATTAATCGACTACCTCGGTGGAAGCGTAGACGGACGCAAGAAACTCCAGAAGCTTGTCTATTTGATTCAACACAAGGGAGGGCCGTTTCAAGAAGTCTTCCAATACCACCTGTATGGCCCATTTTCCGAACAACTTGCCAATGAGATCGAAGAAATGAAGGTATTTGGCCTGGTTAGAGAGACCCAGGAACCCACCTCCTCGGGTTACAAGTATAGGTACTCCATTACTAAGCACGGCACCCAACTCCTCCAGTCCCTATCCGATTCCGGCCTGAAGCCTTTCAAGGAGCTTATAGCGGAGCTGGGGCAATACGATGCCCGAGACCTCGAACTTAAAGCTACGATCCTCTTTCTTGCTGAATCCAACTTTCAGGAACCTGACATAATAAGAAGCATCAAACAGCTCAAGCCCGACCAGAACTATAACGACAGCGAAATCAAAGAATCTCTGACATATCTCCGCAAACGCGGATTTCTACTGGAGGTAAAGTGTGACTGAGCGGCAGTCCTCAAGACAACTCTCAGGACAACATCCGGTTGGCGCAGTGGATACGCCCGTAGCTGCGTCTTTCAAGAAGGTTACCCTCTAAGGTACAATCAGAGGCACAATCAGGTAAACCCGGCTCCTGTTGAGGACCAGCGCGTGGCGGCTTGTTTCGGTCACAACTACCACAGCGTCTTTGTCGATCCTCGCGTCCTTCACCCAGAACTTGCCCTCTAGCAGCACCGACTCATGACCTGCGGGGTCTTTGGCAAGGATCTTCGAACCCTCCTTTCCTTCACGCCGGAAATATGCCGTCCCACCCAGCGACCCGATCAGGACATCCCGGTCCGGTGCTGCGTCGTAAGGACGAGACCAGGACAGCGCCGTGACCTCGCCATCCAGGGACACCCTGACCCCGGTTTGCTCCGCTTGGGGAGAATCCCAAGGTACACGGTACCAGATATCGACGTATTCATTAGAAGGACCCCATTCCATCGACTCAACTATCCCCGAGATATCCGCCAGTTTCCGGGGACTTCCTCCGGGGCTTCCCGCGGGGAATCCTCCAGAGCTCTGGCCGGAGCCGCCTGCGGACGGTTCGCCCGAACCTGCCCTGGAACCTTCTAAGGAGTTTCTCACAGGGTTCTCCCAAATCCATACTTCTCTTGCTTCATGAACCAGGTTGGGCTCGCCCATTGAGCTCAAACCGTTTTCGACCACTTTCCCGGTGGTGAAGGCAAGTATCTTGTCGTCGGGCGTCAATGCCCAGTGCCCTATGCTCTTACCGTTCTTGCCCGAAGGGACAAAGACCTCTGCCTTTAACTCTCCACTTACATCGTAGAACCGCACCGATCTTGCACCCGCAGGCCAGTCGGAGTCCTCTCCGTGGTTGATTTCCTTCTCGTCTGCCACTACTACGGTGAGCATCTCACCTGGGGTCCATCCGAAGAAGAATGCGTGTTTAGCACCGGCAATTTCAATCAACCGCTTCTCCCCCGTTCTCAAATCATAGAATGCGACCTGATAGCCTCGGGGAGTGTAAACCAAGTACGCTGCATACCAGCCGGAAGGGGAATAGTGAAGCCTGAAGAGGTCGTAACCTTCCGGACGGACGTTCGGGACCAGCAAAGAGGCCTCTCCGTCCTCAAAAGTGACTCTCCACAAATCGTTCACATTCCGAAACATGAGTGCCGTCCGGTCACGGGTTACCGAAACATCCCCGGGCCATGCGGAACCTTGCGAGCGTATCGGGACAAAGGCCACGTCCCTTATTTCCCCGGTCTCGGCGTCGACTTCGCCCACCCAGTGTCCGTATTCCTCGGCATGGGGACCTGCAACCTGGTGGCCGCTCACCATGAATCGTACCTTATGCTGTCCGGGTGCCCAGTCAAGGATCAGCATTTCTTGGTCGGACAGGCGGATCCCGGCGGAAGGAAGGTCCTCGAGGGATAAAACTCTCCGGAATCCCGTACCGTCCCTGCGCACCACCCAGATCTCCTTCCTATCGAAATTCTCCGCAACGAACGCAAAGAACTGCCTGTCGTCACTCCACTTCCCTCCGGAAGATAGCCTCACGCCCGTGAGATCTCCAATCTCCACAACTTGGTGATTCGCTTTAGTCTGCCGGAGAACCCTCACGTCCCAGCCCTTCTCCCTGCCTCCGGAAAATTGCCAGGGGACCCCGCTCCGAGTCATCTCCCGGACCACCCATTTCTCTCCACTACGCTGCAGAGAGTAGGTTTCCGTATAATCCCACCTGCTTTTCTCGCCCGTTTTCGTCTCGACAGCCTCCACGGTGTAACTGATCTCTGCTAGAGCATATGGTCCAGTCTTATCCGGATGTATGGACCGGAGCCGGACTTTAGGATCGGATTTTAGTTTGAATGAATACTCGCCGGATCGCCACAACACCAAATCCCAGGGGCTCTCAAGGGCCAGGCTAACCATAAACGGGGATGGCTCGATGAGCGGGAATGACGCCCCCTCCGGCTCGTCTCTCTTCTTCACCATCTCCGGATCAATTGCCTGAACGAGCAGGTCTTTCCGCCCCGACCAGGCGGCGTTAAAGAAGCGCTTGCAGGTATCGAGTACCGCCTTGACGCTCGACTCGTCCGGCGATGCCAGCACCGCGACATACTTGACCTCTGCATCCTGCGGCTCGGGCCACTTGGCGGTCACATACACGTCGTATTCTGGCAAAGCATCGGCAGGGTAGCTCCTTGCCGGAGGAATGTCCTCAGGTAACCTCCACTTGAACGCAAAGGCGCCGCGCTCTGACGAGAATTCGTTGACGTCTGCCGAAGCAATGACATTGCGGGGTGTTTCAGGATCTATGAAGTCCTGGTGATAGGACAGATTCAATGTGACAGTTCCCGGCTTACGGTCGGTACCCTCTAGTCTGAACAAGATCTCCTGTCCCGGATTGACGAAAAGACGTTCACCAGGCAGCGGGATAAATGGGTTTTCTTCAACCTTACGGATTGTTGCATCCGACGGCCATCTGAAACCGTTCCGGAGGGCGGTCACAGTCTGGTCCCCGCAAAGAATCCTCAAGGCAGGTGGCTCTCCATGGCGTACCGTGATCCCTGCCGGTTCCTTTCCCGGTAAGCACGAAACGAGGAACGGGCTGACAAGAACGGCTAATGTCAGGCTAAACACCGCCATACGGCTACCGGCCGCCTTCGAAAAGAGGCCGGATTTGCGACTTGTTCTCGACATGATTATGAAATTCCCTCCCGCCCTCAGGCATGCCGAAACAAAGTGTCATCCAGGTTACGTTGCAGGGAAAATGATAGGTCAAGCCGACTCGCCACCGACCGATCGCCATCATGGGAACTATTGAAAGAATCTTCAAGACAATAGACGTCGGAAGATGGTTCAAAGTTTCCTAAATCGTTACCATGTCTGGATTCCGGCCTTGTCCTTCTCCGGAACGTGTGGTGGTTGCACATATTCCACAGGTCGAAAAATGATAAGAGCAGGTCACCCGCCGGCCGTCGGCGAATAAGCAGTGTGTGACCAGACCAGTCCGGAAAAGTCGGGTGCGGTGTAATGCCCAAGGCCAAAATGCGCTCGCTTTCCCTGAAATACGCCCTGGCTGTGGGACTTGTCGAGTTCTTCGCGTGGAAGGTCCTCGATCCATTTTACCTGCAATTCCTCACCACGGACCGGGGATTGAACCTATCGCCCGTCCAGTTTGGCCTATTTGTTTCACTCGGTTCGTGGGTTACCATGGTCCTTGACTATCCCACAGGTTCAGTGGCAGATAAACTCGGCCGTCGGGCAACCTGGGCTATCGCCCTGTTCTCTCACGCCATCGGCATGCTGTGGTTGAGCCGCGTACGCACATTCGCGCAGTGCTTGATCGTCCCCATATTCCAGGGGATTTCCTGGGCGCTTCAAAGTGGCTCGCGGGAGGCATGGCTTTACGATCACGCCGCCGAAGAAGGAACGCGACATGCTGTTGCACTTACGTATCTCTTATCACTTCCGCTGACAGCGGCAGGCATATCTTTGGCAACCTGGATGGGAGCCCGGACCGATGTCAGGATGCCCATCGCCTTAACCGGCGTCATCCTCCTCGGAGTTGGCGCTGGAGTCATGACATTCCCCGAGAACTACGGCCAACGGCAGAAGCCCTGGGTGGCCACGCTGAAGTCCGGCCTGGCTCAGTTCAGTTCAAGCAGGATTCTGAAACTCCTTGCGCTGGAAAGTTTCTTTAACACGCTTCCCATCTGGGTTAGTAGCGCATGGTGGCTGACCTTTCTGGTCGAAGAATGGAACGTGGGCGTTGCCGCCACTACCTTTGCGTTCGGCATCACGGCCATGGGAACAACCACCGCCGGATTCGCACTATACAGGGCGAGTACGGCGTCCTCCAGGTCAAGGTGCGGAGAAAACACCAAGGCTGGGAAATCTGCTCTTTCCCGATACCGCAGCCTTCTCATCTATCCCTGTTTGGTTGCAGGTACGGCTTTCTGCCTCATGGCGGTTGCCCCCGGCCCCGCTGTCCTGGTTGCGTTGGTGCTTGTCACCATAGCGGCACGGTATTTCCGCAGTGCCGGAGTAACTCTTCTCAGGAACCGCGAAATAACCGAAGACCGGGCGACCACCCTTTCGCTCCTTGGGACGCTTGAAGGGCTCGTCTGGGCCGTAACGCCGCTGATATGGGGCATTGTGATTCAGGCTGTAGGACTCCGCATAGTTTTCCTGCTTGCCGGGGTTTCGTCGCTGATCTCCTCGGTAATCTTCTCGATCGCACTTTCTTTCAGAGAGAGTTGAGACGTTTTCTTCCAGGAGAGTTAAGACGCTTTCGCTCTCGTCTACCCTATTCTGACCTCCTACGCAAGAACTGTATGCGGAAACCTTTACCGTTCCAGTATTCTACCGGCCATTCTTGCCAAGAGGCCCCTCTCGAGGGTAACCGCATTGTGAGGGCAAAGCTCGTTGCAGCAATAACACCTGATGCACTTGGATAAGTCTACAGACGGGATCACCCCTGGAGCGAAGGAAATGGCTCCTGGCGAGCAAGATTTTGCGCATACGCCGCATTTTCGGCATTTCCCAGGGTCGATGTATGGTACCGCGGTAAGGTACCTTCTTCCAACCTTAAGCCACCGCGTAATGGAATTCCGTTTCATCCCAGCAGGTATTCGAAAACTCTTTCGGGCTTCAACGAAATCTTCCATTTTATCCCCAACAACCTCAATGTTCCCTATATATTCCCGCTCCCATGCTAGACGTAGGTAGGGTACCTTCCACGCGTCCAATCTTACGAGCTCTACGGCCACCGTGTCAGCGGCAAACGGGTCCTGTGAAGCTATGATGGCCCCAAGCTCAAAGGGTGAGCCGTGTGATGGACCATCCCCGTCCATCGCTACAAATCCGTGAAAGACTCCAACCTTCATCCCAGCCGAGTTCTGCTTACGTAAGGATTCCTCGCTGCATCGGCCATCTCATTAGTCCGGGCACTCGCAGACACCTCGAGTACCCAATCCGTTTCCTCGCCTAACTTCACAGTCTCTTCAGCGACACCGCAGCCAAATTGATCCAGAAGTGGACCATGGCTGTCGCAAAAAGCGCCGGCCAGATTCCCCTACGCCGCTGGACGATGAAGGCATAGGCCAGAACGATAGCCGGTGGTACTGCTGCCATGACCGATATGGGATCTACGTGTAGTGCACTGAACAGTGCTGTAGAGACAAGTATCTGTACGGAATTCTTTTGGGTAAACCTCGAGGCCACCGTGATTGGTAGCCATTGTCCTATGATCGTTTCCACTAAAGGAGCCAAAATGAGCACCGCTGCCACCGGGTATTCCCTATCAGGGATGACAAACACATCTTCGCCTGTGATCAGGATCGCGATAGCCAAGGGGAGTGCAAGAACCAACCGTCCCACAAACGCGTAAACGGCCATTAGCAAAGTAAATGGTACCATGTGGAGTCTTTCTATCCACTGAAGATGACGGCGGATCTTGATCACAACCGCACCTCCTCCCCTTCCCTTTATGCCGAATTCTTCTCAAGTGACTCAGAACCCTCCAGCCCCGCGCCTGGAGTCCTCTCTGAGCGTGTAGGATTAGGTACATAGATACGTTATAATGAGACAAGTATCGGCTTGACGACCAGGTTAAGCAAGATCAATCCTTGTAGACGAAGGGCAGGTCCCGGGATTGGCGGAGAACATCGACTATGTCGTGCTTATGACCGAGCCAGGCTATAAGAAGGTGCTCGGTTATGGTACCGGAAAGCCCTATATCTTCTCGAGTACGGACGCCGCAACGAGGCAAAACAGCTCCTCGTTGAGATTGTTTCGCGAGGTAAAGACTCAGGCGACGAAACAATAGAGTGGGCAAGGGAAGTTTTGGAAAGCGAGTTCGGCTCAGGCTCGGATAGTTCTCAGGGAATACGGTGATTCTAAAGCGCCGGCCCTTACCTCGCGAAACCGGCATCTGGCTCACCACACAGGCGTCGCCAGATACAAGCCTACCTACCTGAATGCGTAGAAAGCCTACAACTGGGAAATAACTACAAGCCTCAGTTCCCGTAAGCGGCAGTCTCCATTCCCTTGGTGCGATGGGCGATTGCAGTATCTTGTGATTCTTCCCCGTGGTAGATCCATCCTTGCTTTCCGGGGTCTGGAATTTGCTGTTGCGTTAAAGGACTCCCGTGATGGGCAAGGTGTAGCCAGCGTTCGACAACACAGCCTCCGTCTCCCCATCACGGGAGCAACGGGAGCATACGATCTTTACTTCACCGCATCCGGGCTTTCTCCCCTTCTCCGGACCGAACCGACAACCGCTTCCGTCACAGGGTATAAGAGCACCACGGATATCATATTAATCACGGCGGCAGGCAAGACCACCGCCAGAAGGAGGCTCGGTATCGTTTTACCAAGGTCAGTTACCAACGATGCCGCAGCAAGGAAAGTCGCACCTGAGACGATGGTGCCGACAAAAGAAACCACAGCTGCTTTGACAGGACGAGGCGCCTTTTTGATTAGGAGTGTGAGGCCGTAGGCTACAAAGGCCGTCACGGGTTTATCGACCATATTTCCGAACTGACCTCCAGGGAAAGACGTGGTCAGCGCGGTGAGGATCCCGGAGAGAAGCCCTACCACCAAGACTTCCTGGGGGGTGGGTTCCATCAGGATGATGATGAACATCATCCCTAGGAGAAAATCCGGCTTCATCCCAAACAGTATAGGTGGGGTTACTTGGTGCACAACAAGGCCTACGGCGAGAAGAATAGCTGCTTGAAGTAGAGATCTGAATCTCATTTTGAACCCTCCTTTGGTCCTTACATCTCGCCCCGCTCAAAACGGCCTTGATGGCTCCCGATTCGAGAGAGGTACGATGCGGGATGTCTCGATCCGGGCTTTCCAGGGGACATCAAGTAGCGCAACAGCCCGAAACAAAAAACCCCTTCGCCTCGTAGGGCGAAAGGGTTCATCTTCCGCGGTGCCACCCACATTAGGACCCACAGGAAGTTCCTCGAACGAAGCCTACACGCGTCTTTGGCAGGAACTCCGTGGGTTTCCCCTCTCCAAGGTACGGGATAAGCATTATCCGATACCCGCCTCTTTTAACGGTGAGTAACCGGTCACGTCTACTTGAAGCCCATCCTTTTTCCCGATCTCGTCGAGAGCGCACGGGCCTTTCGACGCGACAGCTCCGGGGACCATTCATCGCTGTCGTGCACACCGGCTTCGCACCTTACACCGGCTCTCTTGGTGCCGTCACACCGACTACTATTCCCCATCATGGCCGTTTTTCGCCGGGCTGATTGAGGTCGATTATAACCGAGAACAAGCCCGAAGTCAAAACCTAGTATACGTTTCATCTGTCAATATCTGACAGGGACAAAAGTTACCTACTGACTCTTGACACGGACCACGATTATCACGATCATCCATGCCTTCGTACATTCAGCAAGGCTTTTACCAGATAGGCGGCCAGGCCACCCAAGGCAACCGACATCGGGACCGCGATATACAGGAGATCACTTGTGTGAGGCAGAGGCGAGGTCAAAAGGATAGTCCATGCTGCAGGAAGCAGGGCAAATACTGCTCCAACCAGGACCGGGCCACCCACTCCCTGAAGCCAGGACCACACTGTTTCTCTGATAGGCTCGTACAAGATCGGAATGAAACTCAGAAGCCCATAAGCGGACCCTGCAAGGATGAACCACCGCGCCTCACTGAATGAAGGCCAGATCCTTCGAGTTTTTCGTCCTTCCTTCAAGAGATCTCCCCTCGCATTTGTTTACCCGGAACAAAAGGGTAAACGGATTAGACCGTCGAGCTCGCGTATTCCGCAAACCGACGTAATCAACTGACGCAATCAACCCGGTCGAACTCTGAGAATCTTACGAAATCTTGGGATTTGTCAGATGCTTAATGGTATTGTAAGTTAAGCGGTGCCGCAAGTGAACTTTTTTTGCCTCGTGAACCTTTTTGGCTCGTCGTTCGTTATGATCGTGAAAGTTCCATGACGAGACATGAGACTTGTCAGAGGAGAGATCCCTTGGCGGAAGTCTTCGGCCATTTATCGCTATAAGATGAGGACAGGTACTATGAACCACAAGACTCTCGAAGAGCTTGTGTCTTGGGCCAAGTCTGAGGTCGAGGCCACAGCTGGGAACCGCCCCGTGGCCACGGGCCCGAAGGATCCTGCAAGCCGCGACAGCGCGCTGGCCAGGCTCCTCGGTCTCATATACCCCGACCTCATGGGCTATCTAGTCAAGATGACTGGGGACTTTCATCTTTCGGAAGACCTCTGCCAGGAAACGATGGTGAGGATAATAAAGAAGCTGCCCGAGTATAAGAGCGAAGGCCGCAAGCCCGGTGCCTTCAGGTCATGGGCAATGAAGATCGCCGTCAACCTTTACAGAGATTACCGCCGGAGGCTCTTCACGGGCATGCTCAAGTACTCCTCGGGTGCGACAATCAGACCAGATCTCAACCGGACCAACCAGCTAAGTGCCGAAACGCTCGCCATTCAAAATTTGGGTTTCGCCGACCTTGTCAAAGTCCTGTCTTGCCTCCCTCCTGAACAAAGAGAAGTGTTCATCTTGAAAACGTATTATGGCTATTCATACAGGGAGATCGCGGAAATAACCGGTTGTCCCGAAGGGACCGCAAAATCCCGCCTTCACAAAGCTGTGGAAACCCTTAGAAAAGAGTTGGAAAGGAGAGATATGGTGTGACCGGCAAGCAGTCATGTTCAGAGGTCAGGTCATTGTTAATAGATACCGTCTGGAAAGAAACCCTGGAAGATGGCTCGGCCTGGAAAGAAGATACCATCCGGGAAGATAGCGCGGTACCGCTCCGCGAGATTCCCCCGTGGGTGGCTAAACACCTCGAGTCATGTCCCGGCTGCAGTGATTTTTTCCGGGAAATCCAGCACCTCAGAGAATGGGCTATCGGCAGTAACATGGAGATTCCCACGAACTTTCACGCAATCGTGGATGCCATATCCAAAGCCACCTATGTAAGTCAGTGCGATGAAGTTCGCTACGGAACTATGGGGGTACAACCGACGGGCGACGGGCATCGGTCGACCAAAGCGGCTTTACAGTTCATCCCACTGGGCATGGTTGGGCTCTTGGTTAACTGGGGGCTCCTCTGGTGGTTGAAACCTCCGGGATTTCTAATGTTGAACGCTATCCTCAACTGGCTGACCCCGTTCTTTTTCCTTCTCCTGGTAAAATACTTGCCGGGCGTCTTGAGAGAAGATCCCGTTGTAGAGGAGGAGTGAAACAGGGTATCAAGGCCGATGTGGCTGTGAATGGTGCTGAAGATCCTGTTTAGAGAAGGAGTGAAACCCGTGAACTCACCGATTTACCAAATTCCTTTGTGGGCCTGGGCACTGCTTCCGGTTATTCTCCTGATCCAGGCCTTCTGGATATTCCAGGATGCCAAAAGAAGGGGGCTCAATCCGTGGCCCTGGGGAGCCCTGGGATTATTGAATTTCCCCGGTTCCCTTATAACTTACCTCCTGGTCGTAAGCCTGATTGAACGGCGCAAAAGGCGCTAACAGGCACCGTCGATTGTCCCGGCAGGCATTATTTGAAAGGGGTGTTTAAACATGACCTTGTCGGAAATCCTGAAGATGTTCTGGCCTTTACTGCTAATCCAGCTAGCCCTCATGGTGGCATCCCTAGTGGACCTGAGGAAGAGGCAGAAGGTACGTTATCTATCGAAACCCGCCTGGGTTCTTGTGTGCATATTCCTCAACACTCTTGGCCCTGTGCTTTATTTCCTCGTAGGTAGAGGAGAAGAATGATGGCCGACGCGATAGTTATCAAAGATCTTCACAAGTCTTACGGGAACACGAAGGCCCTTTCGGGCCTGAGCATGAACGTAGCCGAGGGCACAGTGTGCGGGCTCATAGGACCTAATGGGGCCGGAAAGTCCACCACGATACGGATCCTCCTCGGACTGGCCGCCAAAGACAAGGGCACGGTCATGCTTTTTGGGGAGGAAGTGGTCTTCGGGAAGGAGCTCCCATCAAAGCGAAGGATAGCGTACCTACCTCAAGACCCTGTTTTCCCGGAAAAGCACACAGGAGAAGAAATCTTGGACCTTGTAGGAAAACTGTACGGCATGGACCCAAGGACCCTCGCTTTTCGGCAGAACATGTTGCTCAGAGAATTTGGGCTCCAGACCGCCCGAAAGAAGAATGTTGCGGCTTATTCAAGAGGAATGAAGCAGAGGCTGGGCCTCGCCACCTGTTTTCTTCCAGAACCCGACCTCCTTATACTGGACGAACCCGTATCAGCGCTGGATCCTGAGGGCCGGGTGGAAGTTTTCAACATTCTGCAGGAGTTGAAGGGAAAATCCACCGTGCTGTTTTCCAGTCATATCCTGGACGACGTCCAGCGAGTTTCAGACACGCTGGTCATGTTGAAAGAAGGCCGCAAAGTCGTCGAAGGACCTGTCGATGATGTCCTCAGAAAGTTTGCTCCCGAAAGGATCAGGGTTAGGGTTCGAGTTGAAGATACAGAAAAAGCTATGGCCCTGGCTTCAGAGCTCCCCTGGGCCATCGGGGTGTCTACGGATGCGGGTCTGGGGAGAGGGGGCGAACCGGGAGTCCTTTACCTGGAGGTTAGCCCGGACAACATGGAGGTCGCTCTGGAAGAAACCCTGCCCAGACTCATCAACGGCGGTATAAAGGTAACCGAGTTTGGCCGGGTGAAGGCCGACCTTGAGAGCGTTTTCATGAAGATAAATACCTGAGGCCGCCAGAAGCCCCTGGAGGCGGCTTTTCCGGTCTTTCTGCGTGGAATAACAGCAAAAGATTACCTGCTTACCTAAACAGGAGGCTTGACCATGAGGGTATTGATGGAAAAAGATCTCAAGCAGGTGTGGCGCTCTTTTCGCCTGCCAGCCTATTATCTGGTACTGCTTTTTCTTGCGGTGAGCGACCCACTTACGGCCAAGTACATGGGAAAGATCCTGGAGCGGTTCGCCCAGGGCATAACCATCATATTGCCCACAACATCTCCGTCCCAAGCCATGGCCCAGTTCCTCGGAGACCTTGTAGAATTGGGTCTTGTGGTAGTCATAGCGATTACCATGGGTTCAGTGGCTGGAGAAAGGTCCAGCGGCGTACTAGGATTCTTACTGACCAAGCCTGTGACCAGGAAGCGTTATATCCTCTCAAAGTACTCGATCCTGGTGGCCGGGGTCGTAGCCGGGGTGGTTCTCTCGTCGGCGTTGGCCCAGAGCTACATCCGGACCCTGATTGGACCGGCGCCTGTAGCAGGAGCCTGGCTTGCCACCGCGTCCGTGGCAGTCTATACAGTCTATATCCTATCAGCCACTTTCAGTGCCTCCATGATGACCGAGAGTTCCCTGGCTGCAGGAGGAACCGGGCTCCTGGTCTTGTTCGCCACCGGGGTAACCGGAACTCTCCTACAAAGTTCGTGGCTCGGACCTTACCTACCGACCGCTCTTGTCAGGAACATCTCTTCCTACTTGGAACAGAGTTCGGGTGCCCTTTCCAGCACGCAGGTCGCGTCTTTCATACGACCTGCTATCTCAAGTGTGCTTCTAAGCCTGTTGTTCCTTAGCCTCGGATACTTGAGGTTTAGGAAGGTGGAACTACCGTGACTCCATCGTTGTCCCCCCTATAAGGCTCAGGGGTCCTTCCTGCCATAAATATTTGTCATTTAATGCCGCCGTCCAACAGGAATTCACTTCCTTAGAAGCGAACAACGCAAGAGCGTTCAAACCTCAGAACCCAACAAACGTGGTTGATGGTAAGAATGGAGGTCGCCACACATGGACAACGTGCTTACTGCCACAGGCGTTTTCGAACCGCGCAAAACTCGGCTCCTTGAAATCATTGAAGAAGCAGGTGGACAGTGGGGCATAGTGATAGAGGATCTCGACGGGAAAGGCAGCATTCATTTGAACCCCGAGAACCCCTTCACCGCAGCCTCCGTCATCAAGATCCCCATAATGATGGCCGCGTTTCGCGAAGCGAGGCGGGGAGCTGTCCGTCTCGATGACGCGATTATCCTCAGGAAGGAGGATAAAGTGGGAGGATCCGGCGTTCTTAAGGAGTTTCACAACGGGCTTGTGATAACCCTGCTAGATGCCATCAACTTGATGATCGTAGTGAGCGATAACACCGCGACCAATCTGGTCATAGATGCCATCGGCAAAGAAACTGTCAATCAGTACATGATCGAGAAAGGGTGTACTGGATCTAGGCTGGAAAATTACCTGATGAGGCCGAAACCCGGGGGCCCCTTCAACACGGTGACCGCCAAGGACATAACCCTACTCCTCAAAGGGCTAGCGGAAAGGACCATTGAAAACCGCGGGGACTGTGACACGATGATCGGCATACTGAGGAGGCAGCAGTACAATGAGAAAATACCGAGGTACCTGCCTCGAGAGGCGGTGTGCGCCCATAAGACTGGAGAGGTAAGCGGTGTGACTCACGATGCAGGGATAGTCACAAGCCCAAAGGCAAACTTCGTGATCGTCTGCCTGTCGCAGAACCTGGAAGATACCAGGCGAGGAGTGGACGTCATCGGGAAAGTGGCAAAGTGGGCGTACGACACGCTGTCTGGCATAAGCTGAGGGAAAAGCATCTCTCGTCTACGGCTTCTAGGAACTCTGTTCGCGGGGCGGGATCCTAGCTTCCGATTCTCGCTTTAGAAATTGACCGGTGAAATTATGCCGGCCTGTAAAGCCGCCGGAATCTTCCCTGAGGCCGGCATATTTGTTGTTTGCTTGTTCCCGAGTCCCCAGTCATTCCCTTTCTGCCCGAGTCCCCGGCTCTTCCCTAGCCCAGTCCGTCTGGAAGAACTTGTTACTTGTGGGAACCGTCAAAATAGCAATAGAATTCAAATGAAACCATACGAGGGGGTTATTAAATGGAAGGGCAATCTAAGAGCGTGGAGAGTTCGCCGAGCACGTTTTTCCGTCGCAATTCGGTTCTAACAGGACTGGTTTTGTTGATAACGCTCCTCCAGGTCTTTTGTATCGTGCCACATGCCGTGACGGCTCCCGCCTTTAGTTCGTTTACCGTATATTATCCGTTATACCTGACAAGAGGCTCTTATCTATATCCGGTAAAATACTTCGTCCCGGTGACACAAACACCGGCCAAGGCCTCAATGGAGGCTCTTATAGCCGGCCTCCCAAACGCAGGCGGAGCCATGTTGATAAACCTGCCTAAAGACGTCAAGGTCCTGGGTATAACCATCAGGGATGGCATATGCACGGTAAACTTCAGTGAGGCAATCCGCAAGCTCAACGTGGGATCGGGCGGGGAGGCAATCGTCATATCGGCGATAGTAAACACGCTGAGCCAGTTCCCGGGCGTAAACTCGGTGAGCATCCTTGTAGAGGGCAAGCCGGCGGAAAGTCTGGCCGGTCACGTCGATATCAGTAGCCCCCTCGTTAAAAGCGATACCCCGGTTTTCCAGGTACTCGACGACGTGACCCAACACTGGGCCGGCGGTGCGGTCGCCGCCTTAGAGGTCCGCGATATCGTGAACGGATACGAGGATGGCACTTTTAGGCCGGAGAAGAAAGTTACCAGGGCGGAGTTTCTCAAGATGCTGGTTCAAGGACTTGGACTCGCTGACGATACTTCCATGGATGTACCGTTTAAGGACGTATCAGGCCATTGGGCTTTGCCGGCCGTCCGAAAGGCCGTCTCCTGCGGGCTGGTAAAGGTCTCCGACTACGGTGAATATCTGAGACCAGACGAGGTCATACCTCGCGAGGAAATGGCAGCGCTATTGCTGAACGCATCCTCAATCTACCTATCGGATCACCCTGACGTGCAGTACCATGCCGTGGATTCGGCGCTCGTTTTTAGCGACCTGGACTCTGTCCAGGAAAGGTACCGCACACAAGTCCTGGAAAGCGCCAGGCTGGGCTTGCTCAGGGGCTTTCCCGACGGCACATTCCGGCCCAAAGAGGCGCTGTCAAGGGCCCAAGCGGCTACTGTCATCGCACGGATGCTTGGGATTAAAGAAAGCACCAGCATCGTGCTCATAACGCCTCCTACCGGCTTTAAGTGGGACGGCAAGAGTTTCTCGGCTCTAGGTGTCGCGAGCGCATTTGAGGCCAATGTCAACCTGCGCGTAACCGGCACTGGAAACACGAAGATCCTTGATAGTTTCGTCACAACAACCCAGGGAATGGGCTGGGGCGTTTTCGGCGCCTACGTCGACGGTGCGCTCCTGGCAGGACAATCCCCGGTATCTTTTGATTTGTATCTGGTAAACATGGAGAACGGCCGAGAGTACAGCACGATTACTCTCCCCCTCAACATGAAGTGATCCGGGAATTCTAAAATCGAGCAGCATGGGGGTCATTTGTCCCTTTGTCCTCATATGGCGGTAAGTGCCGCCGGGTAGACTATTGTTTGTGAATTTAACAATCGTCATGACATTCATTGACAAGATATTACGAACCTAGTTATGATGAGCTTGACGAGGGATTCTGGCAGTCCTATGAGGGCTACGTAGCCGAGAGAGTGGTCTTAAGCCCTCGCGTGACATACGACCATGCGGCTGGACCAAGAGAATAACTCGTGAGCGCGTGCCAGTGGGGCGAAAGCCAGGGGGGTGAGTTTGTTTCTTATTTCCTAAGTTGTCCCTCAGGAGCTTACCAGCCCGGGCTTTCGGGCTTTCTGCCAGGTCCTCGAACTTCAGAGGGGGGAAACCGGTGTCTTACAAGTCCCAGGCAGTACGGACCAAAGTGAGTCCTAAAGAGAGTCTTAAACAGAGTTCTAAAGAAAGCTTTATCGAGAAGTTCTTTCATCTCCGAGAGATGAAAACCGATGTCCGCACAGAGGTCGTGGCGGGTATCGCAACCTTTATGACGATGGCCTATGTTATTTTCGTCAACCCGTCCATCTTGGAAGTCGCAGGAGTCCCTAAGGGACCGGCAATCACGGCAACCGCGTTAGCCGCAGGCATCACCACTCTCATGATGGCTTTATTCACTAACTACCCGTTTGCGATCGCGGCAGGCATGGGCCTGAATGGAGTCGTTACGTTCGGCCTTGTCAAGGGGATGAACCTGCCCTGGCAAGCAGCTATGGGAGTAGTATTCATCGAGGGAGTCATCGTCACAATTCTTGTTCTCACAAATGTCCGTGAAATGGTTATGGACGCCATCCCCATCACCATGAAGAGGGCAATCGGTGTTGGCATCGGGCTTTTCGTAGCTACGCTGGGTCTCGTAGGCAGTAAACTTATCGTCGCTCACCCGGCGACCCTGGTCACGTTCGGCAGTCTGAAGGATAAGGGCGTCTGGGTCGCGATCTTCGGTACTCTTTTCACCGCCGTCCTCATGGCATACAGGGTAAAAGGCTCTATCCTCCTGGGAATCCTGGCTTCAACTGCCTTGGCGATCCCGCTCGGGGTCACGGAGTTGCCCAAGAGTCTCATGAGCATCCCAACTGCCGAGTCATTCTCGACCCTGTTCGCAACGTTCAAGACCAACCCGGCCACCGGAGAGCCTTACATCATGCAGGTGCTTAACATCGGGATGCTGGGGACGATCTTTGCTTTCCTCGTCACTGACTTTTTCGACACGATGGGCACTGTCGTGGCTATCGGCGGTCAGGCCGGCTTCCTAGATAAGAATGGCAAACTTCCGCGCATCAAGAGGGTACTTCTTGTGGATTCTCTGGCTGCTGTGATAGGCGGAGCATTCGGCATTAGCTCGAACACGACCTACGTGGAGAGTGGCGCCGGTGTATCTGAAGGTGGCCGCACCGGTCTAACCAGCCTCGTCGTGGCTATCCTGTTTTTCCTGTCAATGTTCTTCGCGCCCATCGCGGGAATTGTCCCGAGTCAAGCTACTGCTCCAGCCCTGATCATCGTCGGGTTCCTCATGATGACTGTGGTCAAAGATATCCCCTTCGACGATTTTAGTGAGGCGTTTCCGGCATTCGTGACCATCATCTCAACCCCGCTGACGTACAGCATCTCCCACGGCATCGGCTACGGGTTCATAACCTACGTCATCGTGAAGACACTTACGGGAAAGTCCAAAGACGTCCACTGGCTCATGTGGATCGTATCGGCATTCTTCGTCCTAAGCTTCCTGTACTAGACCGAGCACCAAAGAGCCAATTCTCCCGACAGGGGCAACACAACGACAGGGACAGGCCTCATAAACCAGCCTGTCCCTGTCTGGGTTTAAGTTTCTTCCGTCACGAAATGCGTTTCAGATCCCAGTCGTCACCGTTCATGACCAGGCTGAATTTGGCTCCGCACTTTGGGCAGGTCTTGACATCGCCCTCCGCCGGTTTCACACCATAGTCAAGTTCCCAGCCACATAGCGGGCAATAGAACATGACAGGGTAGTCACCCCGGGACAGTTCTTCGACGATTGCCTTAAATATGTTGATGTGACCCATTTCCGATCGTGCCTGATCCGTAAACATGTCCTTGAGCGCCTTATCGTCAGTCTCCCTGGCGAACTGGGAGTAGGTGGCACGCGCTATCTCTTCAAACTCGCGGTTGAGTTTCATGAAGAGAAGGGCAGTTGCAAACCCCTTTGCACCGGTGGCACCCAGTTTCTCTGACATCCTCCGGCTCAAATACTTGATGGCGTTCTCAACATGGTCGCCCTCAGTCCGCATTATCCCATCCAAGATAGATACCAGCCTGGGATGTCTGAGTTGACCGATCTGATACTGGTAGCGTCTGTTCGCCCCAAACTCCAGGTTAAGTGAAGCTACAACGTTGTTCCAATCAACATCGTCAACAAGTTCTTCGGGGCTCGTCCGATTCTGCCTGTAGTATGCATACGTGATGGGCTCCGTGCCCCGTAGACTACCCCCGCCCACCACATCCGCCACATAAAGAGTATGAGTTCCCACATCAACGCTCATCTCGGGTTTCACCTGGCACTCCAGGTAAGCTACGCCATCCGGTATGATGGGGCATCCGACCTTCGGCGAAAGCCTGTAATCCACACCCTGGAACTTATCTTGCACTCTGCCTGACTGAAACCCGAAGCGCTTAATATGCTTCATGTTCCCTTTCCCGAGGACCGTCACGGTCAGGACTTTGCTGGCTTCTATATACTCGTGGGTGAGATTCTGCTTATTGATACCTATGGCCACTCTCGGAGGGTCGGACGTTACCTGAAACACGGTGTTACACGTCTGCGCATTGAATTTACCATCTTTGCGGGAGCTTACGACGAACATCCCGTAACTGATGGCGTACAGACCTGCCTTAATGTCATCGCCGCCGGGTTCCGTGGGAACAACGGGAAGAGAGGATGCTGTTTGACTCTTTGGTGGGGTGACGCGCGTTTCAGGTGCACTAATCTCTTTCGTAACTTCCACAAATGCGCTCTTGGGCGCATGACATACCGGGCACACTTCCGGGGGTTCCGACCCCACGTGTATGTAACCGCACACGGTGCATCTCCACGACTTCATCTTTAGACCATACAGCTGGTTCGCTGCAGGCATTTCCCTCCCTAACTGTGATATGACGAACTGTAACCAGTACCTTGAAGCAGGTTCTCAGCGCAACCTAACTATCACCCAAAACCGCAGAACGTACTACCCTCGTGCCCTCTGAATCCCTCTCATCACCACCTCCATTCCTGCTTGTGCATCTCGGCGGACGTCCCGATTGCCAGGTTCGGCCTGGCACCTCGCCAGCACCTCCTGATAGGCGCTCAACGACTCCTCCAATCGCTTAATTTGATAGCACCTCTTTACCATTACCCGCACTGCATCGTCGGTTAGTCGGTACTAAGAATTCTGCGCGTCCTCAGCCTAGTCCTTGCCTGAATATAAGGCTTTTCGTTCCGTAGCATACTTTCTCATCAGCCGGTAATCAATCTCAGAAATCGGATCCCGCAAAAAACTCGGGGGTTTTTCGATAAACTATTTCAGAGACAAGAGACGCTGCGAACAAGCTTAAGACCGTACGCACCACAAAACGCGGCGCCCGAGTGGGCTTTCGGAGGGACTCTGAATTGAGCCACTGGTGGAGTCAAAGCACTCTTTCCTCGCACAGGCTTCGGTGCAAGAAATCCCTTGGTTTTTGGGGCAAAAAGGCCACTCTTGCATTTCTTATCGTGACGGCACTTATATCTTCTTTCCTGCCAAGCCTCGCTAGGGCTCAAACCCTTTTTTCAGATATTGAAGGTCACTGGGCAGAACACGACATAGTCCAGATGGCCAGAATGGGCGTAGTGAACGGCTACGAAGACGGGACATTCAGACCCGATAGCCCTGTATCTCGGGAAGAGGCAATTAAGATGGTGTTCAGCCTATATCCAGAGGCCAAGAAACTTGCCAAAGAACTTTCCGTCTTCCAACCCGATTACCCCGATGTAAGAAACACATGGGCTCGTGACTTCCTGGAATGCGCCCTTGGCATAGTTCCGGGTTATACTGACTTCACCTTTCGCCCTAAAGAACCCATGTCTCGGCTAGATGCGGTCATCCTTATCCTAAAAGCCAAGTTTCTTGCTGAAGGAAAGACGGGGAGCTTCGAATATGGTCCGTTCGTGTGGCTTCCTCAACCCGATAAGCAATGGGTCGAAAAGGTCAGGACCTCGCCAGAAGCCAGGGCTATCGGCTCAGGAGACGATCAAGTCGATGAGGTTAACCTTTATATCCCCATGGCTTTTTTAATGCAATCTAACATAATCAGGGGATACGGGACGACGCTGGGATGGCAGGATCCGGTAACCCGGGCTCAAATGTGCATCCTTTTGAGAAGAATAGCTGAGTATCAAATACCCGCTTATGGTTCTTTCGTGAGCTTCTGCCTTCATGACGGCACGACCGTCCATCCGGTAAACTTGGACAAGGAAGAAGCCGAAAAGGCCCTGGAAAGAGCCGGCACCTACTACCGGACAGCTTACCCTGACGAGTACCAGAGAGCAAGGGTTATATACGACTCGGTGGCCCTTAATTTCCAGTACGACTACGCGTCGCTCAAGAACATGCGGGATCAGACTCCAATACAAGTGATGGCCAGAGGGGCAGGGGTCTGCCAGGGGATAGCGGATCTATATACCCTCCTCGCGCAAAAAGCGGGACTTAAAGCCGAGACGGTGACTGGCTGGGCCAAAAATCCGACCATTAGCGGAGGCCACGCCTGGGTTAGGCTGACACTCTCCAACCGCACGGTCTACTGCGACCCCACGTGGGGCATGAGCGGCCAAATTTTCTTCGACAACCTGGAAGACTACCGCTCAAAGGGCGCCTACGACTGGAAAGAAGGCCCGGTCACGGGCGGAAAACCTCCTGAGTCGAAAATTCCATGCTTCAGGGCCAGTTTCAACTTCAACCTCGGCCACGAGACCTTCCGGTCGCCGGTTTCAAACCCTTCCGGCTCGCCTCGGCTGCCGCTGCTACCTGCCTTAATGAAAAGAGTATCTCGCCAAGAAGATCCATAATAGTACCCCCCCCCCCCCATTGCCAGCGACTTCCAGACCCTCCGCCGCTACCCTCTGAAAAACCTCTACCACCCGCGGGTCAAACTGCTGACCCGCACCCCGCCGTAGTTCTTCCCAAGCATCCTCTGTGCCAAGTCGCTGCCGATAAGACCTCGCGGATGTCATGGCGTCGTACGCATCTGCAACCCTAATTATTCGCGCCAGAAGAGGAATCTCTTCTCCCGCTAAGCCCGCAGGATAACCCCCGCCGTTGTAGTCTTCATGATGGTACCGAACAGCAGAAACAACCGCTTCCGGAAACCTTGCCGGTTCCAGAATCATGGCCCCCACTACAGGGTGGGTCCTTATTTGTTTCCTTTCCTCCCCGTTAAGAGCCCCAGGTTTCAAGAGGATATCTTCTCGCACACCGATTTTGCCTACGTCGTGTAAAAGTCCAGCCAGGTACGCTTGTTCCTGTTCTTCTTCATTCAGTCCCAGCGCCTTCGCGCATGTCCGCGCCCAGCGTGCCACCCTCAGGGAATGCCCACACGTGTAAACATCTTTCGCCTCAACGGCTGCTGCCACCGATTGTACCGCGGTCCAATAGTATTCCCTCAGCGACAGGTGCAGGCGGGCGTTCTCCAGCGCCAGCCCCGCCTGGCTCCCGATGATACCTAGGTATCCGACATCTTCCTCACTCCACCGCCCCGGTATACGAGACCAAATCTCCAGCGTGCCCAGAACCTTTTCACCCGCCAGAACCGGCACAATTGCAAGCGCCCGCATCTCCCCCAAGTAACAGGGCACTTCCTCCTCTCTCGTACTAGCGGTCAGGTCATCCACAACCACCGGTTTCTCAGTCTGCAGCACCTTCCCAAAAACGGTACCCTCCACTCGAACACGCCCTGCCTGTACCTGCAGGTCCGCGTCTGAGCCTACGCTCCCCTTCAACACCAGTTCGCCACTATCCTCATCAATCAACCGCAGCGCGCACATGTCTGCTCCCAAAACATCCATGACGCTCTCCAGAACAGATTCAATCACGATACCCGTGTCCAGGCTGCTCGATATCTGTCGTCCTGCTTCGATCAACCGCTCCAGCACCGCCGCCCTCGCCTGTAACTTCCGGAAAAGACGCGCATTCTCAAGCGCAAGCCCCAGGCTCGTGCCCAGCGTGGTCATTTTTCTCTCCAGTTCCTCTTTAGCGTAGAGCAACTGGGTTACAGTATCCATCACCTTCCTTACCGCAGCCATCGCCATCGTGAGACGTTCCTGTGTCCAGACTGGTACCGCGTGAGCCGCCGCCAAAAGCTTTTCCCGATCAATACCCGCTTCCACTGCCAGCCGTGCCACCGCCTCTTCTGCCAACGGTCGCAAAGTAACGTTTCCGACCAGCACCACGGCTACCGTTTCTCCGGCTACCTGCAGTGGAATCGCCCCATAAACCAGCCCCGCATGACAGGTGTGGAAAATCTCTTTTCCTGCAGCCACAGCCGTTCTCACAGAAGCTTCACGCGAAGCAGCGCACATGGACCGCCCTTTTCGGTTACCACCAAGAATGGCACAGAAAGAACATAAGTTTGATGCGTTGGCCAGCAGATGTCCATCCGGGTGCGTCACGATAATCCCCAGTTGTAGGATCCGTCCCATGCTCTCCAGTAGTTCGTGCAAACCCGTCTGCGCTATATCGTCATAGAACACGGACTTCTGCTCAAACATGTCGGCTCTGACCCAGCCCTCCTTGTCAGTACCAGCTGCCTCCCTATTCCGAGCCACCGTCGCTGCTACGCGACCCCAAGGTAACATACCATCCGGCGACCACAGCAAAACCCCGACAGCGCAGGGGTTCCGTTCCAAGTCCTCGCTGCCACGTACTTAACTGCGCGCCTCCTGAAAACGCTGATCCTTAGGCTATCCGGCCAGGCAAACCACCCAAGAAAGGTATGTTTTACTTCGGATCATCCGACAATCCCCAGATCTGCCTGGTTCCGGCACTTTAACTCCTTCGCACGGTAAAGCCTGCGGTCGGCCTCCTGCAAGAGTTCCTCAAGCGTGGCACCATCACTAGGCCATACAGCCACCCCACCCGAAAGACCTACGTCCACCCTCATGTCACGACTTACAGTTGCCACCGCCTCCTGGAGCCGCAACATGACACGCTCCCCCTCTCCCCGACCACCTCTCACAGCCACGGCGAATTCGTCTCCGCCGTACCTCGCCGCCACATCTCCCTCGCGCACCGTACACTGCATTGCTTCTGCCACTCGCCTGAGCACTTCATCCCCGAACAGGTGACCATGCTCATCGTTTACCGCCTTAAACCTATCCAGGTCAACCAAGATGACGGCAAACTCTCTTTCCTTTGTTATGAGATGCGACAAGAGTTGGTAAAGTGATCGCCGGTTCAACAACCCCGTAAGCGGATCCTGCTGCGCAAGCTGCATGAGCTCCTCTCGCTGCAGTACTATATGCCTCACCACCATATCTACAGCATACGCCTCAAGCCACATGAGTCCGATGACCACAAAAGGCCCCAGCGGGTGCCGAGTTGAAAAACTCCCCTCGGGGGAATGCGCAAGCATAACGACCAATGCCATTGAATTGACCGCCGCCGAGAGATAAGCAACCCGTGGTCCAGACCTGAACCCATAAGTTAAAATCGGAATCAGGAACAGCGACGATAGTGGTCCGTGAGGGCCGCCCGTGGCCAGCACAAGGCAGCTTATCGCGCCGAGTCCGAAGACCATCGAGCCGAATTCAACCAGCCTCGCGCATCTCGAACTGCATACCAACCCGGCAGTATTTACCCCAACGAACCCCACCGTGAAAAAAACAAGCAACGCACAAAGCGACAGATTGTCCTGCACACGGAATACCAGGGCAAGCAGGACCAACGACGCGCCTAGCCCGATCCTAAGGCGTCCCAAAGCATGCCAGATATCCTCGGACAAACCCTTCCAATCACTACGTGCCACGTATTTTCACCACCACTATCGGTAACGGGGCGTCGATTTGGCAGCCTCTTTGCTCAACCCCTGGAGCTTGGGCCCTACTTGTCTACTAGCTAATTAGTAATTATGCCATCTTCTAGTAGGGACGGCTAGTGGCAAACCGTAGGAACGTGTGTAAAAGAGATACCAGGGTCATCAAGCGGGTTACCGGCCGCTCCGCTTCCCTGTAACTGAGACTATCTCGAGTTCCTGCGCTCAAGACGCACTACAACCTCGTTTGGGAGGCACACGATGATCTCGTTGGGCCTGGAAATCCAGCCGGTGTTCACGCAAATGTGGTTCTCGCAAGGAGATTCGGATACCTTGACCCGATCCCCCTCCTGGCTACCGCCATAGGTGCAGCAGTCCGAGACATGGAATACATCCAAACCCACCCGACGGTGGTCCCCAAGAAGGGCATCCTCATCGCTGAGGGTATGAGGGGAGCTGGTGCCATACTCGTGAACCACAACGGCGAAAGATTCATTGACGAGCTGCAGACCAGAGATGTCGTTTCAGAAGCAATCTTGAGTCAGGAAGGTAAAACAGCATTCCTCATTTTCGATCAGGCAATCCGGGATGAGTCTAAACTCGTGGAAGAGGAAGCCCAGAAAAACTCACTGGTCTCGGGAGCAACCCTCGACGAACTGGCTCAAAAAATCGGAGTGCCGGCAGACAAACTGAAGGACACCATCTCTAAGTACAACTCCTACGTTCAGTCTGGCAAAGACCCGGATTGCGGGCGCACCAAATTAGCCAAAAAGATCGAAACCGCTCCCTTTTACGCCGTAGAAGTCACTCCTGCCATCCACCACACCATGGGCGGTCTCGTAATCAATACCAAAGCCCAGGTGCTCGGACAGGATAATAAGCCCATCCCCGGACTCTACGCGGCAGGCGAGGTAACCGGTGGAGTCCACGGAGCCAACAGGCTGGGCGGGAACGCCCTCACCGACATCATCGTCTTCGGGCGGATAGCAGGTGAGGAAGCAGCCGCCTTCGCTAAGGCAAAGTGAAATAAGAAATCTCTAATTTAACAACCAGCAGGCCGGTCGGTTGACCGGCCCTTTTTAACACCTCCGGGTATTTTTAAGCGGTCTATCGAGGATATCTGTGAGCGCTGCTGCAAACTGACGAGCTACCGCACACACCACACGCTTGGAGTACTTCTATCGGACTCCTGCTACGAGGCGGCGTGCAGGTCTACTGCCCGCGTTCCCGTCATCTTTCGGTAAATCCGCGCCTGGAGCCACCTGGCAACTACATTAAACAGCACCACTACCAGCACCAGCACGAACGCCGAACCGTCTGCCACCCGTCTTACGTCCGGGATTAGGCTTTCGGAGTTAATTTTCCATATATGAACCGCGAGGGTCTCTCCTGGTCTTAACGGGTTTAGCGGAGATGTATAGTTAAAGGGATTCATGTTCGCCCAGTTCAGTGGCGGCGAAGACATGCCTGCCGTGTAAATGAGGGCCGCAGCCTCTCCGAACACTCTACCGGAAGCAAGTATAATTCCCGTCACCAACCTCGGTAGGGCAGCGGGAATGACGACGCGATATATGGTTTGGTACAGGTTTGCTCCAAGGGCAAGGCTGGCCTCTCTGAGGTCCATGGGGACAGACCGCAAAGCATCTTCGCTGACCCGCACCATGACGGGAAGGTTTAACACCGTCAGAGCGAGGGCTCCCGCCAAAAGACTGTACCCAAACCCTGTGTAAGTGACGAAAACCAGAAGACCGAAGAGCCCGACGACGATAGAGGGTAGTGAGGATAAGGTTTCAGTGCACAACCTGATCAGGGCGGTAAAGCGGTTTGGCTTTGCATATTCAGACAAAAATACCGCTGCCCCCAACCCCAGCGGAACCGTTATCGTCATAGAGAGGAACAAGAGGTAGAATGAATCGAATATCTGGGGACCAATGCCGCCCCCGCCTTCCAGATTTTTAGCCGGGGATGTCAGGAACTTTATATCAACAGAACGCCAGCCATGCAAGGCGATGTATCCGACAAGGAACGCAAGTATCATTGTAACTATAGCCGAAGCCAACCAGAAAGCCGCCGTTGCGACTTGATCCTGCATTTTTCTCCTATTCTTATTCTTAAATCCAGTTCTCACACTTCTCCCGCTGGCACCCACTTCTTCCATCCTCCCCGTAGCGCGGGACACACCGGGATCTGTCCGTGTATACCGGCTCACATTTATTTAGGTTCAGGGCTAACCCCCGTAGCCCAAGACGGCGTTGAGCCGCGCCTCAACCCCAGCCGTTGACATGAGCCGGGACTTATGTCCTGTACCCGCCTGCCCGACTGACCAGCCGCACAAGTCCGATGAAACCCAGGGAAAAAAGCAACAGGACCAGCGCCATAGACCAGAGCGCACTGTTCCAGAGAGACCCGTCTATGGTGTTCCCCATTTCCATGGTGAGGCCCGTGGTAAGCGTGATACCCGGTGATAAAAGAGATCTAGGCATGGAATATACGTTACCGATCACCATCTGGACTGCGAGGGCCTCGCCAAACGCCCTGGCCATACCGAGGATGAGGCCAGTTAAAATACCCGGTAAAGCCGCCGGGACCAGGACACCCCTTATCACCTGCCACCTGGTGCACCCCAGTGCATACGCGGCTTCCTTCAGATCCCGGGGAAGACTCTTCAAAGCATCACAGGACAGGCTAGTCACAGTGGGCAGTATCATCACCGACAGGACGAGACCTGCGGAAAGAAGGCTGAAGCCCAGACCTCCCAGGTACTGGCGGACCAAAGGCACGAGCACCGAAAGCCCGATCCACCCGTAAACCACGGATGGGATGCCGACCAGGATCTCAACAACAGGTCTCATGATTTTTTCTCCCCAAACAGGGGAAACCTCAGCCATGAATATAGCCGTGGCGATGCCGAGGGGACCGGCTATCAAAACGGCCAGGCCTGATACGGTAAATGACCCCACCAGGAAAGGAACCACGCCGATAGCGGGACCGCCTTCTTCTGGAAGACGGTCGGGGCGCCAAACGCGGCCCGTCAGGAACTCCAAAAGTCTCACTCCGAAATCGGTGAAAGTCGATATGCCTTTTCGGGTTATGAAGAACAAAAGTGAGAACGTGGCCACTATGACCACTGTTACGCAGCAAAGGGCCAGGAAACGTGCCATCGCTTCTTTGGTCGATAGTCTTTGTCTCTTCATACGCCTTCATCCCCTCCTTTCACAAGAGGCTCCCGAGAAAATCTTGTGGGAGACCCGGAGCCGTGCTCACCGGCTCTGGGTCTCCGCGATGAAATGATAGGTAAGCCTACGGGTTCCTGGTAACTTTCATGCTGGTGATAGGGATGTACCCCAACTTTGTAACCAGGTCGTTCTGGACTTCTTGTGAGAGCATGTATTGAATGAACGCTTTTGTGAGGCCGGTGGGCTCACCTTTGGTGTAGAGGTGCTCATACGACCAGATCGGGTACTTGCCGGTGGTGATATTCTCTACGGTGGGGGCGTTGCCATCGAACTTCAGCGCCTTTACTGAGTTGTCCACATACGAGAGGGCCAGGTAACTAATGGCTCCCGGGGTTTCTGAAACGATCTTTTTGACCTGTCCCGAAGAGTCTTCGGTCATAGCCGTCTCGGCTTCTTCCACCCCTCCAAGGGCGTACTTCTTGAAAGTGGCACGCGTGCCCGAAGACTTGGGCCTGTTGATGACCACTATCGGAAGGTCCTGCCCTCCCACCTCGGACCAATTCTTTATCTTCCCGGTGAAGATACCGACTACCTGTTCCTGAGTGAGGTTATCCACTTTTACATCGGGATTCACCACTATGGCGAAACCAACTACGGCTACCTTATAATCCTTGAGTTGGGAGGCGTCGATACCCTCTTTTTCCTCAGCAAAGATATCGGACATACCGATGTTGACCTGTCCCTGGGCGACCTGGCTCAAGCCGGTTCCGCTTCCTCCCCCGTTCACCGTAATCCTGGCTTTCGGGTTCTTAGCCATGAACTTGTCGGCCGCCTGCTGAACCAAGGGCTGAAGAGCCGTCGACCCCGAAGCGACTATGGTGCCCGAGACGGTACCAGAGCAGCCTACCAGGACAAGGGATGCCACGAGACCAACTACCAGCAGCAGCGGCAGTCTTCTCAACATAACCTTCACACCTCCGAAATGATTTTCATTTATCACGACACTCTGCGCGTCTTCCGACTTGAGGATAGGATAGGTTTGTAAATCCAAAGGTGCGGCATTGTAAACTGAATGTTAATTTCGCGCGGGTTTTCTACGGGTTTTCGTAGTCCTCTATCTCTCAATCGATGACGCCGTTTCTGCCGATGTGGTCGGACTTATACGGGTTTTCGTAGCCATCTCATTGGTGTATGATCTTAGTTGACCTGCAATTCTAAAATTTTCAGCCTAGGTCCGGGACCTTTGATAAAACCCGGAGAGCGTGATGATCATGAAAGAACATATCCTGGTCGTTGACGACGAGCGTCCTATAGTGAAGCTCATTTCCTACCACCTTGAGCGAGAGGGATACAGGACAACCGGTTGCCACGATGGTGAAGTGGCTTGCCAGTTGATACGGGAGCAACCGTTTGACCTGGTCATCCTGGACCTGATGCTCCCCGGCATGACCGGATGGGACGTGCTCAGGATAGCGAGGAACGAAGGCAAGAAGTTCCCGGTCATCATCCTTTCAGCCCGTGGCGAGGAAGTGGATAAAGTCGCCGGTCTTGAGCTGGGTGCCGATGACTACGTGACAAAACCTTTCTCTCCCAGGGAACTGGTAGCCCGCGTCAGGGCTCACCTGCGGAGAGTCTCTTCAATGCAGCCCGAAGATAACAGCCCGAGGAAGCTGAAATATGGTCCTCTGGTCCTGGACGAGGACTCCAGGGAGGTTTTTGTGGGAGACCAACCCGTGGAGCTCACAACTAAAGAGTTTGACCTTCTAAGTTACATGATGAAGCAACCGGGACGGGTTTTCACCAGGGAAAACCTCTTATCCCAAGTGTGGGGTTATGACTTTGAAGGCGATACCAGGACAGTGGATGTGCACATATCACGGGTAAGGCAGAAAATAGATGGCGCCCTCGGAGGATCCGCAGAAACCTCGGTTATAGAGACCGTGAGAGGTGTAGGCTACAAGTTAGTCCTCCCTGCCCCACCTTTCGACGAGAACGGAGGTTCCGCTAACCGAGGGGAATAGTGAGGGGTGAACCTCGTCACAGTGAACCAGGAAGCATCGAATAACCTTCGTGGAAAGTGTTACGGGTGAGGAGAGAGCCTTCGGGTGAATAGAAAAAGCCTGAGAGTAAGTCTTCTCAAATCGTTCGTGGCTGTCTCCTGCATTGCCATGCTTCTTGTAGGCTCATTTTTCTTCGTTTTCACCGGAAAGCAGTATATGAAGAACATCCAGAACCACATGGAACACCAGGCCAAAATCTTGAGGGACCTGTTCGCTCCTTACATGTTACCGACGCCTCGACCCGATCTCCTGGAAAGGGAAGTAACGCGCCTGAAACGTGAGACGGGGATGCGGATCACGGTGGTCGCTCTCGACGGGACTGTCCTGGCTGACTCCGATGAAAATCCTTCCATCATGGAAAATCACGGCAAGCGCCCCGAGATCTTAATGGCTTTGTCCCAGGGAAAAGGTATCGCAGTGCGCTGGAGCTACACCGTAAAAAAACATATGCTCTACGTGGCAGTTCCTATAGAAGAAACCCAGGGCACTTTGGGGATAGTCCGGGTATCTCTCCCGGTAAGCCTCCTTGAAAGCGAGATACGGCAAAACTGGCCGGTCTTGGCAGGAGCCATATTTTTCGCTCTCGGCGTTGCCCTGGCGTTTGCGTTTGTCATGAGCAAGAAAATGGCCACGCCAATCGAAGCCATGTCCGCCATGGCGATGGACATGGCTTCAGGCAGCTACCGGGAACACGCTTTCCCCACAACCAACACCGAGCTGGACGATCTAGGTCACTCGCTGAATTTCCTGGCCTCCAACTTGGCTGCCACCATTTCGGAAATGAAACGGACCAACCAGAAGCTTTCCGCCGTGCTGGATGCCAGCGCATGGGGAATGGTTATCGTAGAATCAGATGGAGTTATCTCCAGCACCAACAGAGCCGCCGAGGAGATCCTTGGCGCCTCCCGGCAAAAGTTGGAAGGGATTTCGTTCTGGGCGGCTCTTAGAAACTCGGATCTCGCATCCCTGGTAGAACGGGCACTCTATCAAAAGCAAAAAGGCCGGGTCGAATCAACCGTTTTGTATCCTCGCGAGAGGATAGTGGATGCGGTGGCCGTTCCGCTAGGTAACGGTTCAGGGTCCGAGCCCGGAGCAGTCCTGATACTCAACGATATCACGGAATTGCGCCATCTGGAGACGGTTAGGAGGGATTTCATCCAGAACATATCCCACGAACTCCGAACACCCATCACCGTAGTGAAGGGATTCGCTGAAACGTTGAAAGAAACCATGCCTGATGACCCCGAGACCGTAAGAGAGATGGCCGGCCTGATAAATGACGAAGCAGGCCGCCTTGCGGATCTCGTTGAAAAACTCTTGAACCTCGCCAAGATCGAATCGGGTTACCTGACCCCGCAGAAAACCTCATTCCCTGTGAAGGAAACCCTGGAAGAGATCATCCGGAAGATGGAGCTCCTGGCCAGGCGTAAAGATCAAACCATCGTCCTGACTCAAGGAACCAGCGAGAAGATACCGGAGGGAGGTCCAGGAACTGAAGAAAAGCGGGGGTCAATGGGGGAAACTGATCGCTCAGGTGAAAACACCGTGTGGGCAGATAAGCTCATGTTTGATATGATAGTGACAAATCTCCTGGACAACGCCATAAAGTATTCCGGGGAAGGGTCTCGAATAGAGATTGGGTACAGCTGCGATGAAAACGGGACGCTCTTCTGGGTCAAAGATGACGGTCCGGGCATCCCCGCCGAGGATCTGTCCAGGATATTCGAGAGGTTCTACAGGGCAGCAAAAGACAGGAGCAGAGATACAGGGGGGAGCGGCCTCGGACTCGCAATAGTCAAACACTGCACTGCAGCCCACGGGGGTAAAGTATGGGTCGAATCAGGTGAAGGACGAGGAGCACGCTTTTTCGTCTGGCTCCCTTCTTCCACCCCCGAAAAGCCACACTCTCCTCAGCAGGAGACGCACCACCGTACCTAGTATCCTCTTTTGATAGTATCCTCTTCCAAGAAGGAAAACTTATAATTGAGTAAATCACGGAACAATCACACAGCCAACCTGAGACCTTGGGAAAATGGGAGTTCCAATTACAGGTTCAGGTCTTTTCTCTCACCTGTAACAGCGTAAAACACCCACTCCGCGATATTTGTGGCGTGGTCTGCTACCCTTTCCAGGTGGGATGCTACCACCAAGAATTCGGTCGCCTGCTGGATGGTCCTCGGGTCCGCCATCATGAAAACCAAAAGTTCCCTGAAAATCTGACTATACAGGTGATCAACCTCGTCGTCCTGTTCACGCATGCTTTCCAGGGAATCCACATTCCTGTTGACGAAAGCTTCCAGACTTTGCCTGAGCATATCCTGGGCGATCCTGGCCATCCGGGGGATGTCTATGAGCGGTTTAATATAGGTTTGACTCGCCAGCCGTTGGGTAACCTTGGCTATGTCCACGGCGTGGTCCCCTACCCTTTCCAGGTCGGTCACGATCTTCAAGACGGTGCCTATGCGTCTTAAGTCACTGGCCATCGGCTGCTGAAGCGCCAACAGGCTGAGGCTGCGGTTCTCAAGGTCTATAGCCAGTTTATCGACGACATCGTCGCCCGCGACTACTTCCCCGGCCATTATCTGGTTATGGTCCTTCAGAGAGTGCACCGCTTTAGAAAGCGCCTCTTCCACCAGAGTACCCAGCTTTACCAGGTCAGTTTCAAGGCGCTCCAGTTCTGAGTGAAAAGTCATCCTGCTCCTCAGGTCTCCGTCAGGCACTGGAGTACCCCCCTCTAATATCCACCGGACATCACCTTAGCCGAATCTTCCCGTAATATAGTCCTCGGTTTCTTTTCTAGACGGCCGGGTAAATATCTTTTCTGTTGCATCAAACTCCACAAGACGCCCCATAAGGAAAAACGCGGTATAATCAGAAACCCTGGCCGCCTGCTGCATATTGTGGGTCACTATGACCACAGTATAGTTATTCCTCAGTTGCGATATCAGATCCTCTATCCGGGTCGTGGATATGGGATCGAGAGAAGCCGCCGGTTCGTCCATTAACAAGACCGAAGGCTCAACGGCAAGAGCCCTCGCTATGCAGAGCCTTTGCTGTTGCCCACCTGAAAGCTCCAAAGCGGAGCTGTAAAGTCTGTCCTTTACCTCATCCCACAAGGCTGCTTCCCTCAGACTGCGCTCGACGATCTGCTCGAGGGTTGCTCGGTTGGTTATACCCTGGCACTTCGGACCGTAGGCGACGTTCTCCCAGATGGACTTGGGGAAGGGGTTGGGCCGCTGGAACACCATCCCCACTTTCTTGCGCAGCTCAACGACATCCACGTGTGGGCTGTATATATCCATACCGTCTAAAAGGACAGAACCCTCGACCTTGACGCCGGGGACAAGGTCGTTCATGCGGTTCAAAGTCCTCAAAAACGTGGATTTGCCGCAGCCGGAAGGCCCTATTACGGCTGTAACCCTTTTCTCGGGTATGGTCACGGAGACGTCTTTTATGGCCTGGGTTTTACCGTAGTACACTGAAAGACCGGTCACCTCTATCTTAGGGTGAGCCGCCCCAAAGTCCGGAGTATCGGAGACATGCTCTTGGACCATATGCCGGTGGGGCTGTAGAGCAACTAGCCTGTTGCCCCCGCTTGGGGAAGCACCCGGTATGTCCTTCAAGGCAGAAATAATTTGCACGACTCATCACCACCTTTCGGTCCCAACCTCAGGCTAAACAAGGGACTTTTCGAATCGGTTTCGTTTATGTAACGGCAATGTAAATCTATCACCTTGCTCCGCGAAATCTGTTAGCCAGACGACCCATCCGGATTGCCCATAAAGGAAACACTCCTGCCCGTCCGTTTAAAAGGTCTATGACCAAAACCTCATTCTTCAGGGGACTGCCCTTTCCGGTTATTATCTTCAATACCTCTGAGACCTGCCAGGGTGCGATGGCTGCAGGAGTAACCGCAGGAGAGCCTACCAGCGGGCCTGCGTATGAATAAGGGTTGGCTCTTATCCCAACTCTTCCTGATGGCACTGACCAGAAAGCCCTCGCATGGCCGGTACTCGTATCGGTCTCAGCGCCTTCGTAAAAGGCTCGAACCCCTAAATCTCCCGGCCAGACACTCATCACTCGCCCTATGAACCCCCCTAACGTCCCATGAACCATGGGGATTCCCAGGTTCCCGCACACTTTCTGCAGCATAAGACGAGCCTGTCCGCTATCGACGCAATCGACCAGCACGTCGGCCCCTTTGATTAAATCAGGTAGAGTCTCCTCGGTCGCAAACGCTACAATGCCCTCAACATCCACGGATTCATTAATCTCCCGTATCCGTCTCACCGCAACTTCTGCTTTCGGCTTTCCCAGATCTGACTGCGTACAGTAGATCTGCCTGTTGAGATTGGTTTCTTCAAAATTGTCACCATCTATGACAATCAGGCGGCCGACTCCTAACCGGGCCAGAAGCTCGCACACGTAACCGCCCAACCCGCCGGCTCCCACAACCGCCACACAGGACTGGAGCATTTTCTTCTGCCCTTCAAAGCCCAAGTCCGGTATGTTCTGAGCATAACGTGCCGGCGCCAAGCCGGATTCTAGAGCCGTCAACTCGACCGTACGGACGGGCATTCCAAACGAGATTGATGCCTCATTTATAGCGTCACTGGCAATGAGCCAGTATTCTTTCCCATCTGTCAAACGCCTGCTCCGTGCCCTTTCCCGGAGGAAATCATTCAACGATAACAAACCGACCCCTCCTCAGCCAGCCCAACGATTCTAACTGTGGCTAGTTTCTCCAGCCCTTTCACAATTCCCTTTACAAACATCCCGGGCCACCGCTCAAGTGACCCGGGGAACTGTCAATACTGGACTACTTTCCGGCTAGCTGATGGAAGGCCGGTTTCTGTTCAGGCGGCATCGCACACTTGTATGGTTTTCCGCCTGTGGACCTCTGAAACTCCTCTTTAGCTTTGGCGATTATCTCTGGCCTGGTCACGAGCTCTAAGCCCGCTTCTGCGAGAATTTTGGCAGCCGCTATCATTCCCGCATGCCCTATCCCCGTTCCAGCCTGCGCTGTGAATTGCCAGGAATGCCCCGGGGTGCCCAACGCAACACAGGCTGTCCTGAACTGTGCGGGGGGGATAGCACCAGCTCACATCAGCAACATCCGTGGAACCTGCTGGTTCCCTTACTTGACCGAGGGAATCAAGTGGATCCAATCACCCAACAGAAACCTGAGCCTTGGAATGAACAGTCCCAATCTAGCCATTATCGTGGTTCCGAAGACCGCGCCGAAGGAAATCATCAACACGAACCGTCCGACTGTGCTGCTCCATCGTATAAGCCTCTCGAACCACCAGTTCTTGCCCTGCTGCGTTTTAGAAGTAGAACCTATGATGAAGAAAAACACTGTAATGGCCGTAACATTGCAGATTAGTGCAACAACCGAGTCAAGGCTTGTCAGAGGAGTAATCGCCCCTCTGATCTGCGAGATAATGCCCGCATCTATCACCCCCGTGATGGTCACTGCACCAGCAACTCCCATCAGGTAGGCCAGCGAATACCTGCTCAGCCAGCTATTCTTTGGGGAGAACCGCATGAATAGAAGCACTCCTAATACCATCGGGATAAGAACCAGTACATTACCCTTGCCCAGTTCTTTGAATCCAAGGTCACGAACGTTGGTCCATCCCATGACGGCAAGATGGGCCAGGGAAAGCCCAAGGTACAGGTGTTCACAAACCCTGAAGATGGGGTTTTCCTTATATAGGTAACTGTAGATACCGATGGACATTAGCGCTGCCAGCCAAACCTTAGGATCTGTCGACATTGTCAGTCACCTCCTGCCGGCCTTTTCTCCAGGTTGCGTCGTTTGCTAGTCCAAAAAACGATGTTGCCTGCTATCATAAGAAACAACAAATAGGCATGGCCGAGTGACTGAGCATCCATCGATTGGACCGCCAGGCCGGGTTTGCCTATTTTCGACTCGTAGTAGGCTGCCCCTTTAACTCCGGAGATAAGCCCTACGAGCTGGCCGTTCTGAAAGTAAACGATGGCTTCCGGGGCCGAAAGAGCGATGACACCGCCTAAACATGGAACTTTGTGCTTCGCCCAAACGTGCCTCGCCAACCATAGATGGTCGTCACCGGCTGTATAACAAGAGACCAGGGCTATATCCTCGATTTTCGTGATATCCTGCCACATGGGAAGTTCGGAGAGAGAGCGTCCGTATTGGTCG
Organism: Candidatus Fermentithermobacillus carboniphilus; assembly: GCA_018208355.1. Taxonomy (GTDB): domain Bacteria; phylum Bacillota; class Sulfobacillia; order Fermentithermobacillales; family Fermentithermobacillaceae; genus Fermentithermobacillus; species Fermentithermobacillus carboniphilus. The sequence goes on from CP062796.1 coordinate 1,071,227, forward strand.
CGGTCATACGCTTGCCGTATGTTGTCGGCCAGTGCAACCAAGGCAGTCTCCCCTCCTGCCCGGTACGGCAGGACAAGGATGTCTACACCGTACTTGTACCCAAACTCTTTCTCTGCGACTTCCTTCAGTTTTTCGGCGTACATGACCCCGTCTGGTATAAACGTGGTTACAATCACACGATGACCTTTAGCCATATGATGCCTGCCTATAGCCAGGGCCATTGGCCAGAGCTCGCCCTCAGAGCTCGGCGCTATGGATAGGTCCATAATCGTTATGCTTCGTGAGGGGAGCTTATCTATAAACTGGTAGGCAGCCTCGGTTTCTGGACTAGGCCCAAGGGGTAACCCGAGCGGCTTTATGAGCGGAAGGAGCACTATCACGACCAGAACCAACCATATCACACGGGTTTGCTTGAGCTGCACTTAATCATTCCCTCCCGCCATATAAGTTCTTTCAAGACCCAGGATGACCCTCATACTCATCATGACCATACCGAGTGAACCACCGATTGTTATTGCCCTTATAGCGGCGGCATTAGGATTCGCCACAATCCATCCCGCAAACTTCGGGATGAAAGGTGATATTGCAGAACCCAACCCCACCTGTCCCAACAAAACGACGACACCAGTAACCATCATCACACCGGCCTGCCAATTACGGATCCTGAACGCTCTCCAGCAAGCGCTGGTCATATAGAAGAGAGTGAAAGAATACATTGTACTCGCGGCCGGCTGATAAACGTTCTGCCAAATGTACATGTACTGGGCTGAAGTAGGAGACTTAGTGACACCAAGAATGAAATAGGCTACGAAAGCGATGATGAAGATGGCGCTGTACGGCCAGTTTTTCCGCTTCTCTACAACCACGCGCCCGTGCAACCGGAACATATTGACGCCGCCTAAAGCCAAAGCGAAGGCTGCAACGATGATACGCCATCTCACTATCTGTGCAGCAAGGTCGATAATAGGCTTGGCCTTAAAGAAGTAACCACAAAGGACGATCATCCCACTGAGAAACGCCACCGCAATGGGTCCTTCTCGCTTCATGAGATTCACCTCACTTCTGGAGCAAATTGGAGAGGGTGTCCTTACCGAAAGTGGCTAAAATGCATCCAACGATGATCAGCGCAACCGAAAGAGCCTTACCGAGTTCTTGTGCTGTCAGCGCTCCAACCTCGCTGGGTTCTTTTGAAAGGTAGGTCCCTGCAGCGAATATTTCCTCTCCGATCAGGGTGTAGTCACAGCTTGCCACAAAGAACGGTAGCTGGTGGTAATTAGCAGTTCCTCCGATCTGGGAGGCTCCCGCCAGATTGGCGGCTTCTGCGAAAAGCATTGACTCATAGTAGTAGTTGCCGAAGAGCATGGCACCTGCTACTCGTTCGCGAGAATAGACTTTTCAAGCTGCGGAGTTTGACAATCAAGTTTTTGCTACTTCGCTAACCCCTCTAGTCACAAACTTCTCTCTTTAGTCACCTCCTAAGAACAAGAGCCCCGATATATGCCAGGCCACGGCTCCCGCCGGGAAGCCGCTCCGGTCAAGCGCGACGGTGTCGGAACTAGAGAAGCACCACATCTTGCTCTGGCTCCTCTATGCATAACTATACATACCCCCTCCGCAAAATCGTCCTGCCGGTACACAGCTGCGGGCTTATTAATGCCGCAAGTTCAGCCACAATGAAACTCAAGACAAGCCTCTACCGGCGGCAACTCTGTGACTGCCCAACGCCTTGCTGTATTAGTAATCTGTGCGATGTATAAGTATGAGACCATATTAACCCCGTGTAGAGATGATGTCAACTCGGGATAACGTGGATTGAGACTGGCCGGCTTCGAGAGATAGCCAACCTTGTAACCCCGCGACACGGCATTGAATGTTTGCGCGCATGTGTGGGTGAACCAGACGGAAACTGTGTGGCCGACTGGCTCATCAAGACCCCGAGGGAATATGATAGTCTATTATCACCGAGTGACCTGTCATTACGGAATCACATTCTCGGAGGGGGCTGGGTCATGTTTCTTGTGAGACGGGCGACAATCGGGGATCTCGATGGACTCGTTAGGGTTCACGTGGACACATGGAAAACAACGTATAAAGGGATCCTTCCAGACGAATTTCTGGATAGGCTGACCTATGCGGGTCGCCGGGATCAGTGGGTAAGAATACTCTCCGGTCCGGATATGAAGTATCTATTTGTAGCCGAGGACGAGTCGGGTTTCCCCGGGACCAACGTGGAATGCGCCTCAAAGGTTGTCGGGTTTGCCAGCGGGGGACCAAACCGCGATAAGGATGGCCAGTATAAAGGGGAAGTCTATGCAATTTACATATTAAAGGATTATCAGGGAAAAGGCCTGGGCAGGTCACTTTTTACCCGCGTATCGGGGGCTCTCCTGGAAGACGGGTTCGACTCGATAAAGGTCTGGGTCCTGACAGACAACGCCGCTGCGAGACGTTTCTATGAAGCCCTTGGGGGAAAACTCGTTGAAAGTAGATATATCAAGATAGGCGGTGCTTCCTACGAGGAAGTGGCCTACGGGTGGCCCGATGCCCGGATCCTCGCAAGGTTTACGCCAGAGTAACGTCATCCCCATCCGGTGGCGAATGTTGCCTGGCGAATTTTGCCTTGACATAGATAATTCGCGCAGCTATACTACACCAAGGGTTTTACCCTGAAATCTGGGCGTCCTTTAAGTTTGACCCGGTGAGGTCAAGAAGGAGCGATACCATGCAAGCCACGCCAAGCCCAAAATGCACCTGGAACAGCGATGTTCCGAGGGTGCATTTTTCGTGGGCATCTTCTCGCGGTACAAACTCCTACGCGCTTAGGCCGCAATTTCCTCCTGCCTGTCCTATCCTCGGGTCGAACTGCGCCGATAACGAAGGGGAGTTGGCATGCGAGGAATCTTGTGCCTTGAAGACGGCTTTTTTGTTGAAGGTGAACTTATCAATGAGACTTTGCCGTTGACGGGAGAAGTAGTCTTCTTCACCGGGATGACCGGCTACGAGGATGCACTGACAGATCCTTCTTACCGCGGACAGATCCTGGTTTTCAGTTTTCCCATGCTCGGTAACTACGGGATACCCCAATGTTCCGGACAGTCACCGAAAATCCAGGTTCGCGGGATAGTGACCCATGATCTCTGGAGCGGACCTGTGCGCGATTCTTGGATGACGTTGAACGAGGTGGCAAAAAACAACGCCTGCCCCATCCTGACAGGCGTAGACACAAGAAGAGTGGTGCTGCACCTCCGCAACCACGGCGCAATGAAGGGGATCATCTCCTCCCTCGAAGACCGCGACCTCTCCCCTGGCGTTATACGCAAACTATCCGAAGAAGCGGCAAAGTTCCAAATGAAACGGATAGCGGAAGAAGTCTCTGCGAAGGAAGTCAGAATCCTGGGTAACAGAGATTCGTCTCGGGGAACATGCGTCCTTATGGATTTCGGAGTCAAAAGTGACATGCTGAGGACCCTGCTCCACATGGGACTCATCATTTACGTGGTGCCGCCAGATTTTCCTGCGGAAGAAGTTCTCTCGATCCGTCCGGATTTTGTATTCCTGTCTAACGGGCCCGGAGACCCAGAGGACAACGAAGAATCAATCCAGTGTGTCAAGGCCCTCCTCGGGCGGGTACCGGTCTACGGCATCTGCCTGGGACACCAGATTCTATCTCTTTCCGCCGGAGCAAGGATCACCAAACTGAAGTACGGACACCACGGAGCAAACCAGCCGGTCAAAGACTTTAGAACCGGAAGGGCGTTCATCACCTCGCAGAACCACAACTTTGCAGTAGACGATTCCAGTCTACCGCCACATGTCGCGGTGACACACCGGAACCTGAACGATGGGACGATAGAGGGCATAGAAATCAGGAGTGTACGGGCGGCATCGGTTCAATTCCACCCGGAGGGCGCACCCGGGCCCAGAGACGAACGGTTCTGGGCCATGCTTGAAGAGAGTCTCGGCGCGTGAGATATTGCCAGCGTCCGCGATGACAGCAACCTGCATCCAGAAAGGACGATGGGTAATGCCAAAGGACAATGATATACGAAAAGTGCTGGTAATAGGGTCTGGTCCCATAGTCATAGGACAAGCAGCCGAGTTTGACTACTCGGGCACGCAGGCATGCCGGGCTCTCAGAGAAGAAGGAGTATCGGTGGTGCTCTTGAACCCGAACCCTGCGACTATCATGACGGATGTAAATGTAGCCGACCGAGTATACTTAGAACCTCTCACCGTGCAATCGGTCCGGGAGATCTTCGAACTGGAGCGCCCTGAAGGACTCATAGCCACCATGGGCGGACAGGCTGGCTTAAACCTCGCTGAGGAACTGTATGAGTCCGGAATTCTAGAGCGTTACAACGTGAGACTTCTCGGAACAGGAATAGAAGCCATCAGAAAGGGCGAAGACCGGGAACTCTTCAAGAAAACCATGGTCGCTTTGGGCCAGCCGGTTCCGAAGAGCATGACTGTTAGAAGTCTTAATTCTCTCAAAGACGTTGCGGAATTCATCGGCTTTCCTTGTGTAATCAGACCTGCTTTCACGCTCGGCGGGACAGGAGGAGGTTACGCACGTACAATTGAGGAACTGGCCGAGTGCCTGAAAAAAGGTCTTTCCGCAAGCCCGATCCACGAAGTGCTGGTGGAAACATCGCTGTACGGGCAGAAGGAAATCGAGTTCGAAATTGTCCGGGACGCAGCTGGCAATGCTGTCGCGGTCTCAAGCATGGAAAACATAGATCCCATAGGAATTCACACCGGCGACAGCATCGTCGTAGCACCGGCTCTGACCCTCCGGGACAGCGAATATCAGATGCTTAGGAAGGCCGCCCTTGACATCGCCGACGGCCTGGACATCCGGGGAGCGTGCAACGTTCAGTTTGCCCTCAGACCTGACGGCAGCGAATACGCAGTCATAGAAGTCAACCCTAGAGTCAGTCGTTCAAGCGCTCTCGCCTCTAAAGCAACCGGGTACCCAATCGCCCGGGTCGCAGCTAAGATCGCCATTGGATTCACCCTGGATGAGATACTCAATGAAGTGACGGGAAAAACCACAGCATGCCACGAACCTGTCGTGGATTACGTTGCGGTTAAAATACCTAGGTGGCCTTGGGACAAGTTTTCGGGCGGACAGAGAAACCTCGGCCTCCAGATGAAATCCACGGGAGAAGTCATGGCTATCGGACGAACGTTTGAGGAGGCCCTTGGCAAGGCCATTTCGTCTCTTGACGACCGCAAAACATTTGCGGAAGCGGACAACCCGGAACCACCCATTGAAATTATCATGGAAAAACTAAAGAACCCGGACCATACGCGGCTCGCCTGGATCTTCACTGCCCTCCGTACCGGGTTGAATCCCGATGAGATCGCTTCCGCTACCGGTATCGACCGGTTTTTCATAGAACGAATGTTTAATATTGTAACCATGGAAAAAGAACTTTCCCGGTGGAAGGATGCCAAAGCCATGGCCCTAAGGTACCCCGGGCTCCTCAGGCAAAGCAAGACTATGGGACTGTCAGACAAAAAGATCGGCCAGATACTGGGGGCATCGGAAGACGATATCCGTAAAGCCAGGGAGGCTCTGGGCGTAAAACCGACCTTCAAAATGGTTGATACTTGCGCCGGAGAGTTCGAAGCCAGAACTCCATACTACTACTCGACGTACGAGGAATCCGGAGATGTCTTCCCCGGCAGAGGCAGGAGGACAAAAAGACCGCCGGTGGTCGTATTGGGTGGCGGCCCCATCCGGATCGGTCAGGGCATAGAGTTCGACTACTGCGCCGTACACGCCGCATGGGCTCTCGAAAAAGAAGGATTTACGTCGGTAATCATCAACAACAACCCTGAAACCGTCTCGACGGACTTTAACACTGCTTCCAGGCTGTATTTCGAACCCCTTACCTTCGAACACGTGAAGAACGTCATAGACCTTGAGCAACCCATCGGTGTGCTGGTGAGTTTCGGAGGCCAGACGGCAATAAACCTCGTGGAACCGCTTTGCAGGGCTGGCGTAAAAATCCTCGGTACGAGCGCCGAAGCCATTGACATCACCGAAGACCGCGGTAAGTTCAAACGACTCCTGCACGACCTCGGGATACCCGTTATCCAGGGAACCACGGTATATAGCAGGGACGAAGCTGCGGTGGCTACTGGCATAATAGGATTTCCCGTGATCGTAAGGCCCTCGTACGTCCTGGGCGGTCGCGCCATGGCGGTGGCATATAGCCGCGAGGAACTAGAAGAATACCTGGAAGAGGCAGTGCAGGCTAGCGACGGGCACCCTATCTTAATCGAAAAGTACATCCCGGCAACCGAGGTCGAGGTGGATGTGGTCTCAGACGGGACCTTCATCCACATCCCCGCCATCCTCGAGCACGTCGAGCGTTCTGGAGTCCACTCGGGGGATTCGATTGCAAGGGTGCCGGCGAAGGGGCTTTCCGCGGTTGCCAGAGATAAGATAGTCGAGTACACGCAATCGTTGTGCAGGGCTCTCTCAATCAGGGGGATCGCGAACATTCAGTACATCGTGGATAAAGATACGGTCTTTTGCCTTGAAGTTAACCCTCGCGCCTCTCGGACGGTGCCATTCGTGACAAAGGTAACCGGCTTTCCTCTTATCCCGGTCGCTACCGGACTTTCACTCGGAAGGACACTAAAATCATATGGCGTCACGTCGCCATTGGGCCCCGACCCCATCGTGTGCGCCGTGAAGATGCCCGTTTTCTCCTGGTCGAAGATGCTCGTTGACCCGACCGTCGGTCCCGAGATGAAATCGACGGGAGAGGTGATGGGGATGGGAAGGGACATGACCGAAGCCATGTTAAAAGGGTTTACTGCTCAGGGTTTCGTGCGCAACGGTCCCGGCAAAGTCCTCATGACCATCGCAGACCGGGATAAGCCTTCGGCGGTTGAGGCGGCGAGGATCCTGAATGGGGCCGGCTGGAAGATTTACGCCACAAGAGGCACAGCCCGTTTCCTGGAAGCTTACGGTATCCCATGTGACACGGTGCTTAAGGTCAGTGAACGCGGCACCGGCCAGGATGGTCTCGACATAGAGACGCTCCTTTCGAGGCGAGGTGTCGATATCGTCATAAATACGTTCACGAAAGGAGGCAGCGAGGAAAGAGACGGCTTTAAGATACGGACTCTTGCGATGCAAAAGAATATCCAGGTCATTACCTGCCCTGATACCGCGATAGCGCTGGCGATGGCAGTAACAAGTCGAAGCAATCCGGGCATCATCTGCCTTCAGGACGTGCCATGTCTGGATAGGGTGGCTGGCGAGGTTCACAAATATCGGCGAACACCTATTACTTGAACGCTCGATGAGTATCGCAACCCCGGAGGTCGGGTACGGTTCTACGCTGATGTCACCTGCGTGCCAAGAAGGTGCAGCCTGTAGGAGGTAACCCATACTATTTCAGGCTCGTAGTCCTGGGGCAATGGTGCTATGACCATTGGACCATTTTCAGATGTAATCCATACGCAGGGAGTCTGGAGGCCAATTCTCGATGGGTCAGGTACAGCAACTACGGTTCCGTGCGGCACCGTATCAACATCCACATAGTGCGTTTCCGCCCACCAGCGGTAAATCCGCACGCGGGAAAGATCGAGTCTGAAGGCCCGCGCGTCCTTAAGGTACATATTCCACCGAAATACCCTATTCTCTCTACGTTCCTCGATAGACTTCATCCGGACCCCTGCAAGGGGCTCAAGACTCAGGACTGTGAATCCGAGGGATTTCAGGTGATTTGTCAATGGACGCAGACCAGGCGTGCCAAGAGCTATCACAAGATGGGGATATACTGCCCCCGCCTTCGCGCACTTGAGCTGCACTCCCGCGTGGGGTCTCACGAGACCGGAAGTATCGATCAGGATGATGTCCGCTCCGTCCCGTTCAGCGGCCCGCACGCAGGCTTCCGTGCCCGTCACAACCGGCAATAACCTCCCATACGGAGATGTATTTCCCACCAGGTATGAACCGGTACGGGCGACGGCCTTCAAAGACGTTACCGGATGCTCTACGAAGCCGTATGAGATAAAGCCCGGAGGTCCAACGTCCGCCTGTCCCACATCACAATCGACAACGGCGGTCTTCCTAGAATTCGTGTAGAACCAGCGCGCCAGAAGAGCGACGAAGGTACTCTTCCCCGTATCAGGTTCTCCCACTACCATCACTCTGGACCGCTCTGGAAGGTTCGAAAGGGCTTTATCAACTTCGTAATTCAGCTCAATCAAGAAACCGCTGACCCCCTGCGAACAGGGATTTTTCCGTCTCAAAAGAGTATCTTTCGCGCTTGCGTAAGGGTTCCTCGGCATCTAGTTGCATTATACTGTTATCTGCGCAGGGGCTGGAACATACCTCCGGCGGAGCAACAGATACCTGTCTTATCAGCCTAATAGACGAATCATCTGGAAGGAGAATCCGCCATGGAAAGGCCCGTATGTTCGCATCGGGTATACAAGGGGAAAATCGTATCCGTGAGGATAGACACGGTGATCACGTCAGACGGGCATGAAGCTATCAGGGAAGTCGTCGAAAGACCTGATACGGTCTCGGTGGTAGCGATAGATGATAACGACGACATCCTGCTGGTCCGGCAGTACAGGTACGCTGCGGGCCAGTACACCCTCGAAATCCCCGCCGGCACCATAGACCCGGGCGAGACTCCCGAGGACGCGGCCAGGCGCGAGCTTCGGGAGGAAACCGGATACGACTGCGGGAATCTCATTAGATTGATCACATATTTTCCATCGATTGGTTACTCCACCGAGAAGATGACCGTGTATTTGGCCACAGACCTTGTACCCTCTCCTCTTAAAGGAGATGAGGCCGAAATTAAGCTGGAACGTCTTCCCTTCAAGAAGGTACTCGAGTCCATCCTGAAAGGAACGCCGTTGTTCGCGGATGCAAAAAGCACCGTAGGGGTGCTCCTGGCAATGTCCATCCGACAGCGACCCTCTTGGTAAGTATCTGCGTGTCGCGGCCTTTCACGTGCTGCCGGCAATGTCTATTCGACGGTGGCTCTGGACGGCATCAAAGAGTCAACGACCATCCGGGGCCTGGGATGTCTCAGATGCCCGGGGTGATAGGAGGGTCTCGGGTGTCTGGGATATGCAGGACTCCCCGGGCAGGTCCGAATCAAGCCGGACCAGTCGGGCATAGAGGCCGTCCAGCTTCATGAGCTCCTCGTGGGTGCCTTGTTCAACTATTTCGCCTTCTTTCAGGACCACTATCTTGTCGGCATGGCGAACCGTTGACAAGCGATGAGCTATGACCAACGTAGTTCTCCCCTTCATGAGTCTTTGCAGGGCAGCCGATATCTTCGCCTCTGTCTCCGTGTCGACAGACGAAGTAGCTTCGTCGAGAATCAGGATGGGCGCATCGTAAAGAATGGCCCTGGCTATTGCCAGCCTCTGTTTCTGGCCACCAGAAAGTTTGACACCTCGCTCGCCTATTTCCGTGTCGTAGCCGTTCGGCAGCTCCCTGATAAACTCATCGGCTCCCGCTGCCGCAGCCGCAGCTTCGATCTGCTCGCGGGTGGCATTCGGGCTGCCGTAAGCGATGTTCTCGGCTATCGTGCCATTGAACAAGAAAACGTCCTGCAGCACCATGCTGATGTGGCGCCTCAGTGAAGAGAGTTTCACAGTCCGGATGTCAACCCCGTCGATGAGTACTCTTCCTTCGTTGGGATCGTAAAAGCGGGGAATAAGGTTCGCCATGGTGGTCTTGCCCACGCCAGTCGGCCCTACAAGCGCCACCATTTCACCAGGTTTGATCTCGAGGTTAATGTTCTTCAGCACCGGTGCTTCACCGTACCGGAATGAAACGTTCTCGTAAACAATGTGGCCTTTGACCTGCGTCAGTTCCTTGGCATCGGGAGCATCTTTTATGTCGGGTTCGGTATCAAGAACCTCAAAGTACCGGTCAGCCGCAGCCAGTGCTTGCTGCAGGGACTCATTGACCTGGTTAAGCCGCATTATGGGATCGTAAAATGAACTCACATAGAGAAGAAAGCCGGTAATGTCGGCGATGGACACCTGACCGCGCATCGCCATCAACCCTCCAAAAAGCACTACCGAGACAGTTCCCAATCCTGAAAGGAAGTCAATACCTCCGTGAAAACATGCGCTTATTGAAACCGCTTTGGTGATAGCGCGTGCGTGGTCCAGGACGCGTTCTGCGACGCGCCGATTCTCTCGCTCTTCCTGGGTGAAAACCTGGATCTCACGCATGCCGCTCAGATTATCTTGGAGGATGGCATTTAGTTCTCCTAATTTGGCCTGTGCGTGACGAAACAAGGGTCGAACGTGCCGGTTATATAGGTAGAAACCTGCGGTAATTAAGGGTATCGGGACCAGCGTATAAGTCGCCAGCGTGGAATTGATGTAGAACAAGGCACCCGAAACGCCGAGCAGGGTCAGGAGGCTCACCGTGACCTCAGGAATAGCGTGGGCAATCAGTGCCTCAAAGTTGGCCGTATCGTTGATTACTCTTGACATTATCTGCCCTGTCTGGGTATCGGCGTAATACCTAGGTGATAGTCTCTGGAGGTGTTCATATATTGCCTGCCTGGCTGAAGCAACGCTCCCCCACCCTGCAACGTGAGTGGTCCACGTCTGAAGTACGCGTAGAGCTGGCCTCAGTGCATACACAAGCAACAGAATGAGAGATACTCGAATCACCTGGGCAGTCTCGACCGTCCCTCTATCGATGCTGTCCTCGATGATGCCGACGAGAGTCCTGACCAGCCAAGGACCTGCAATACCCGTCCCGGTGACCCCGAGCATCGCTACGAAAGCAAGACACATCCATCCCCAGTATCGTCGTGATATGAGAAGAATGCGCGTTATATGTCTCAAGGTACGGTCACCCCGGTTTATGTTTCTATAACCGAAATATTTTACCGTACAAGCGTTGGAAGTGTACAGGGTCAGAGTGACGCAGGCGGTCTCAGGCCAGCCTTGATGAATCCAATGGCATGTGTACAGGTTCAACCCGCGACACATCAAGAAGAAGGCAGATGCATCTTTGGTGGCGAATTGATCTTTGATTACACGGGGTCATTACTCATTAACCTAACCGGAAGACTAAAATGACACCAAGAAAGGAGTATGTGAATTGAACAAGTCTGAGCTTAAGCAGGCAGTCTGCAAGGCTATCGATGAACGAGCGCAGGAAATCCGAGATTTCAAAGTCGACATCTGGCGGCATCCCGAACTTGGATTCAAGGAACACAGGACGGCAGATGCATTCGCCCGAGTCCTTGATTCGCTGGGTATGTCACCGCGCACCGGGCTCGCCATAACCGGGGTTAGAGCCGACCTGCAGGGTAAGGAGCCAGGTCCTAAAGTCGCCATCATGGGAGAACTTGATGCGGTTATCTGCTGGGAACACCCCGAGGCAGATAGGAGCACCGGTGCGGTCCACGCCTGCGGTCACGACGCTCAGCTAGCCTCGGTGGTTGGGGCCGCGATAGGACTCGTGGACTCAGGCGCCATGGATTACCTTTCCGGTACGGTCGCTTTCATAGGAGTTCCTGCCGAAGAGTTTGTCGAACTTGAGTTTCGCACTAAACTGCAAGAAGAAGGGAAGCTTGAGTTCTTTGGCGGCAAACAAGAGATGCTCCGCTTGGGCCATTTAGATGATATCGACGTCGCCGAGATGGTCCACATCGAGTCGGATACACCCGGACGTGTGGTAAAACTGAGTTCGGGCACCAACGGTTTCGTAGGCAAGACCGTAAGGTACATCGGCAAAGAGGCCCACGCGGGAGCCGCCCCGTTTCTCGGTGCGAACGCTCTCAACGCGGCAATCCTGGGTATCATGGGGATTCACGCACAGAGGGAGACCTTCCGCGATGAAGACCACATCCGGGTACACCCAATAATCACCAAAGGTGGCGACTTGGTCAACATAGTCCCCGCCGATGTCAGGATCGAAACTTACGTCAGGGGCGCCAGGACCGAGGCAATCATGGACGCCAACAGGAAAGTGAACCGCGCCTTGAGAGCCGGGGCAATGGCCATTGGGACCGAGATTGAAATCAAGGAGATTCCGGGGTATCTTCCGCTCAGACCTTCCGCCGAACTTAGCGCCATATTTGAGCTAAACACAAGGGCTCTCCTTGGCGACGAAGGTGTTCGTGTAGGAGAGTTTTCTGGCGGTTCTACGGACATGGGTGACATCAGCCATATAATCCCGAGCATACATCCGTTCATCGGCGGAGTACAGGGAGCTGCTCACACAAGGACCTACAAAGTCGTTGATCTGGATATGGTATCGGTTATCCCGGCCAAACTTCTCGCCATGACTGTCGTGGACCTGTTATGGGACGGGGCGGCAGAGGCAAAACGCGTCCAAGAAAGCTTCAAGCCTGCCTTCACCAAAGATACCTATCTGAAGATGTGGCGGGATTTTGTGAAAGGCAACTAGCGGGACACGTGGCTATATGTCGACGACGGTCGTTTTGACCGGGCACAGGTTAACAGATCTAATCGTGTTTTGGAGGTACACGTGCTCGTCGGCGTCGACACCTAGCGGCAGCTAAGTTAACAGTTCTAATCGTGTTTAGAGACACAGGGCCTGATGGTACATCAGGTCCCTTTCATTTTAGAAAGTATGCAATTCCTTGACAGCGGATTGTCGGAAGATGTACTATTTCGGTGTGGAGAACAATACTCTTTAAGGCTGGTCCAGCGAGCCCAGCAAGGGTAGTAATAGACAGACGAACTACTTCTTGCAGGCAGGCAAGAAGTTTTTTCATGCCTGCCACCCGCGCGGACGGCCGACCCAAGGAGGTCTGGCAGTTGCGCAAAGATTCCCCCAAAGTCGTAGGTTATCTCCCAGATGACACACCGCCATTTGGAAAGATGATCGCCTTTGCCCTCCAGCAGGTGATCGTCATGTTCCCGGCAACGGTCCTCGTAGCCATCATAACCGGGTTTGATGTAGGAGTAACCATCACCGCAAGCGGTCTTGCAACACTAGGATTCCTTCTGGTCACCGGACGTCGGATACCCCTCTACTACGGGTCTAGCTTTTCCTACATCGCGGCTGTCTCAGGCGTCAGCGCCAGTGTAGCGGCACTGACCGGCTCAAAAGTGGCCGGCATTCGGGCAGCCCAGACCGGAATCGTGGCCTCAGGTCTTGTGAGCATAGCAGCGGGTCTTCTGATAAAGAAAAGCGGCCCTAACGTGGTAAAGAAAATTCTCCCGCCAGCCATCACCGGGCCTGTCGCGATTATCATAGGCCTTTCTCTTGCCTCGGTAGCGATGGCAGACGCTAGCCAGAACTGGACTATCTCCGGGATTACGCTGATCGCTACGATCCTGTTTTCAGTGTATCTCCCGGGCACCCTTGGTCAGCTACCTGTACTATTCGGGGTGATCACAGGGTACCTGGTCGCTCTCCTCATGGGACAAGTTGATTTTACCCCCGTTATCACGGCAAAATTCTTTTCAGTGCCGAACTTCACTTTACCGGCTTTCAACCAGTACGGATGGATGGCGGTTGCAGCGATAATGCCCGTAGCCATAGCCACGATCCCTGAATCCACGGCTCACCTGTACCAAATTGACCTGTATGTAAACAATCTCGCAAGACAGATGGGAAGCAAGAAAAAGTATGGAATTGCCTCGCTCCTAGGGGAAACCTTATCGGTGACGGTATCGGCGATATGATAGCAGGGTTCATTGGAGGGCCCGCAGGTACCAACTACGGTGAAAACAACTCGGTGATGGCCATCACCAACAACTTTTCCGTACCTGTACTGATGACAGCGGCCGTTATCGCCATCATCATGGGGTTCTTCGGGCACATAGCAGGAATCGTTAACACGATCCCGCGCGCCGTCATCGGTGGCGTATCTATCTACCTTTTCGGCGTCATCGGTGCTCAGGGCGCGGCGCTCATGATTTCAGAAAAACTTGACCTGTTTACCCCAAGAAACCTCGCTGTTGTAGCCACGATTCTTATAATCGGCCTCGGCGGCTCCGCCATGCCGAACGGGATGATCCCCCTGGGAAATCTCAAGCTTCCTGCTATCGCAACCGCAGCGGTATTTGGCATAATTCTGAACCTCGTGTTCGAGCTGTTCCCGGCCAAACGCGAGGTCACACAGAGTGTGGCATCTCGGCCAGCTGACGACTGAAGCAAAAACCCGCGAAATTGGTAAACGCACGGGCCCCTGGCCTGGCTGCAACGAGGCCAGGGGTTATTTCTATGTCTAGGAATGCTTAGCGCAAGGCTCGGGGATAGATTCTCACGGTGAGGCATCTAATCCGTAACCTGTCCGCTATTTCATCGGGTGTTAGGATCCGATTGTGTTCTCCCGATAAACAAGACTAAAAACATATCCCTGTGGACTGGCCAAACACGAAGAAGATAACCGTCTCATCCACCAGCAGTCTCCTCTTCTACCTGAGACCGCAGCCTTCCGAAACTTAACTCCTGCTTGGAACCACAGGCAACAAGATATCCTTTAGTCAGATCCTCCACTGTTGATTCCAACAACTTCATGAATTGAGCGTAGGCAAACTCCCGCTTCGGGTCTTTTTCACTCTCACCGTAGACCAGATTTATCAGCATTTCTATCATCTGATCCATGTCCCAGAGTTTTAGATGCAGAAGCTCGTGAACCACCAGTTCTTCTAGGTTGTCAGATTTGGGGCTTTCATTTATCAGCAGAATGGCCTTTTTGTCTTCGGCGTCGATCTCGATGTCGCCAGACTTGCGCCATTTGGAATCCATCAATTCTACTTTTATGTCCCAGTCTCTAAGCCGCAAGATATCTTGCCACTTCGCCAGAAGGCTCTTCAGATGGTCTGTATCTATTGCCATGTCTTTCACTCCCCGCCACTCTTCTTCGGGCTACTGAAGCCGCCCACTCAACCGGGATAGCAATCCCCTTAAACCACCCCGTTAGAAAGGCCGTAACGGAGATGTTCGGCGACTCAGAGGGGACTATCGGGGTTCCTCAGGTCCCTTCGAACTCCCTCAGAAGCTCTTCACTACTTCGTCCACCAGCGATCCGACGTAAGCAACAGCCTCTTTGATTGGCTCCGGTTTTGTCATGTCGACTCCGGCCATTTTTGCCAGTTCAAGAGGCTTTTTGGTACCGCCGGCCTTCAGGACCTCGAGCCACCGGTCTACCGCCGGCTTGCCTTCTTCGCGGATGGCTTTGGCCACCGCAGTACCGATGGTTAGACCGGCCGAATAGGTATAGGGATACAGCCCTCGATAGTAGTGGGGCTGCCTCATCCAGGTCAGGCACGCGCCATCGTCTATCTCTACCTCACCGCCCCAGAATTCTGCCAGGATTTCACCTTGCACCCTATTGAGGAGAGAGGCAGTGACCGGCTCGCCCTTTTCGGCAAGAGCGTAGATCCGGCGCTGGAGCTCGCCTTCAATAAGGTGCCGCACGAAGTTGTGATAGTAAGTCATAAGCATCTGCATTATCACCCAGCGCCGTATCCGGGTGTCGGTACTGGTAGAGAGGATATAGTTGCCCACTAAGAGCTCATTTGTGGTAGATGGAGCCTCAACGAAAAACATGGAAGTACGGCAATTGGAAAGCCGCTGGTTTCGCTGAGAGAGGACTCCGTGGCCTGCATGGCCGAGCTCATGGGAAAGCGTCAAAGCATTTCGCATGCTGTTGGTCCAGGTAATCAGGATATATGGGTGAACGCCGTATACCGAGTTACAGAAAGCGCCGGTTGACTTCCCTACGTTATCAGCAAGATCGATCCAGCGGTTCTTCAACCCGGTAGCAATTATCTCAGTATATTCTGGCCCGAGGACCGAAAGGCCCTTGAGTATTATCTCCGATGCCTGTTCAAAAGTGGTTTCAGGATTGTACTCCGGATCGAGCGGGGCCTCGATGTCGCAGTACAAGATCTTATCCAGTCCCAGAACACGCTTCCGGAGCCGGACATACTCCCGCATGTGGGGCGCCAGTTCCTTGAGGATGATGTCGTGGAGGTTATTATATACCTCCACCGGAACTTCCTGATGGTCTAGGAGCATGTGGATGGCCGACTTGTAGCCACGAAGTCTCGCCATGACTACATTTTTCTTGACCTCTGTACCCCAGGTTGCTGCATAAGTGTTCTGATAAGCTTTCAGCCCTTTGGTGAATGAAGCATAAGCATTCCTGCGCAATACGGTATCGGCTGACCGCTCATAGTGGTTTTCGTACAACGCGAATGCCATAGGGAGCTGGTTTCCTTTCCCGTCCACTACCGGGTCAAAGGACATATCGCCGGCCTTAGACCGGGCATAAATCATGGAAGGAGCATTCAGGACTTCTCCAAGGGCTGCCAGAACCATTTCGGTCTGGGGTTCCAGCATGTGGGGCTTTTCTGCGATCATCCTTTCGATCGTCCGCCGGAAAGGCTCCAATCCCGGCTCTTCTTCGAGATACCGCTGGAGAGTGCCTTCCGGTAGGGCCAGGGACTCGGTACGTATGAAAGAAGTTTCTGCAAAGATTTGCGCCCCGAGGGAGGATACCCGGCTGGCTGCAGCTTGGTTTTGCGGGTCAGTCCCATCTGCGGAAAACTTGAGAGAAGCGTAGGAGGAAATGCGCATAAAACGCTCTTGAAGCTTTTCATAGGCTTCAAGACATTCCAGCAGCACGCCGGCACCTTGGCCGAGTTTGCCCTTGTACTTGGTAACGCTACCTATCGACCCGGCAACGTCGTTAAACTCTTTCTCCCACGCTTCAACAGTCGGGAAAATGTCTTCCAGGTTCCAGGTTAGCTCGACCGGAACCTCAGAACGCAAAAGACGCCTTTTCATGTTCATTCATGCCTCCTCGTAGCTGGCTCGGCTGATTCACCGTTTAGTTATTTCGAGGCGCGAAGCATAGGTTCCTTCTTGTCAGACTCCCATCCGCGCCCTTCCTTCAGGCTGTGCTCCGGGAAAACCGAAAAAGCCAGGGTCTCGCAGTAACGAGCAATCCTCCGATCCGCTTCAAAACAGACCCTCCACACTCAAGTAACGCTCGCCTGTATCAGGGAGTATTGCCATCACGCGCTTCCCTTGGCCGAGTTCCCTCGCGATGGACAAAGCCGCCACACATGCCGCTCCAGAGGAGATACCGGCGAGGATGCCCTCTACCCTCGCCAGCTCACGGGTCGCTTCAAAGGCGTCATCTGACTTAACCTGCATAATCCGATCTATTAGTGTCAGGTCAAGCACCTTCGGGACAAAACCAGCACCTATACCTTGTATACGGTGAGTTCCCGGTTTTCCGCCCGAGAGCACCGGCGATTCGGCAGGCTCCACGGCAACCACAATTACCCCGGGGATCTCCTTTTTGAGCACCCTGGCAACCCCCGTAATTGTACCTCCTGTACCAACTCCTGCCACGAAAGCATCGAGGTTTCTCCCCGTGGCCTCAAGTATCTCCAGGGCGGTGGTTTTCTCGTGCATCGCGGGGTTTGCGGGATTTTCAAACTGAGAAGGCATGAAGTAGTCCGTGTGCTGTTCTAATATTTCCCGAGCTTTCTCCACTGCTCCACGCATACCCAGAGATCCAGGGGTCAGGACTATTTCAGCGCCGTAGGCTTTCAGAAGCCGCCTCCGCTCGATGCTCATCGTTTCTGGCATCGTCAATATCAACCTGTATCCCCTGGCGGCTGCGATCATTGCAAGTCCTATACCGGTATTGCCTGAAGTAGGTTCTACGATGGTCGAGCCGGGCTTCAGTATGCCTTTCCTCTCAGCATCCTCGATCATAGCCAGCGCTATCCTGTCTTTCACGCTCCCTCCCGGGTTAAACGACTCCAGCTTCACCAGTATTTCAGCACGGTTTCCTCCGCCGAAACGCTGGAGTTTGACTACCGGGGTTCTTCCTATAAGCTGTGTGACGTCAGATGCTATAGTCATGAACCGGTTCCTCCTTGAGTTGGTCTGTATCAAAAGGTTTTTTAGTGTTACATTCACTTTCACGCTCCATTGCCTCAAGTCGGGCACGAAGCTCCCTGAGTTCACCTTCAAGAATCCTGATCCGAAGGGTGAGCAGATCCAGGGCTTTTCCCACCGGATCGGGCAGTTCGTTGTGCTTCAGGTCGACTTCATTGATCTTGACACCCTGTCTTGCAACAACCCGCCCCGGTACTCCAACCACCGTGGAGTAGGGCGGGACTTCTTTCAGCACCACTGCGCCCGAACCGATCTTCGAGTACTTCCCCACAGTGAAGGAACCAAGCACTTTGGCCCCGGCAGCTACCACAACCCCCTCTTCTATCGTGGGATGTCTTTTGCCCTTTTCCTTCCCTGTTCCCCCCAACGTCACTCCCTGGTAGATCGTAACGTTATCGCCGACTTCAGCAGTTTCTCCTATGACCACTCCCATCCCGTGATCGATGAAAACTCCTTTCCCGATCTTTGCACCCGGGTGTATCTCTATGCCGGTGAGAAAGCGGCTGATATGAGAAACCAATCGCGCCAGCACAAACAACTTGTGCCGGTATAACCAGTGAGCCAGTTTGTGGATTATGAGCGCGTGCACGCCAGGGTAACACAAGAGAACCTCCACCACGTTCTTGGCAGCCGGGTCTCGCTCCATAGCGGCTCTAATATACGACTTGATATCTTCGAACATAAAATCCCTCCTCAAACGGCGGTATAACGAATACACGCCGCCTCGTGACAGAGACGGCGTGACCGTGGTCCCACTCTGCTTCGGAAAGGCCACCCGCAGTACATCGCTGCCATCCGCGCGGGCTCCGTATCCTGGCGGGCTGACATCTTTTTTAGCCTTTCCCTCGTTCAGCACCCTATCGGCACCAGGACATCCCTGGCGCTCCTTATGCAAGAAGGTGCCTGCACTGTAACGGGCGCAAACCGTGAAAGCCTACTCTCGCTCGCGTCACCGGGCTTGAAAACCCACGGGATAACCGACGCGATTTTGGCTTCCATGCTCAGGGGTGCACTTCAGAAAGAGCCTACTCAGGGCCGCTTCCACCCGGTGACGGCCCCTCTCTGAAAGCCTGGCTCTATCCTACTCTCCCCGTCATCGCCGGATATATGATTTTTTGGTATTCTACGGGCTAGAATCCGGTAGTGTCAACATTATACGTCAAACAAGTTTCAATGTTACAGGATACATCTGTCAGTAACGTAAATGCCCTCTTTACGGTGCCCCTTTGAGGTGGCCCTTAGAGGTGGTCCGAATAACTTCCAAACCTCAGGAGGATATGTGCAACCTCAAGAGGATATGTACGGCAAGTTGACATATAGTCAAAGGGGAAACTGCGTCTAAATAAAACGGGGAGCGTGATAGCAGTGACATGGTTTTCATGGTCTCTCATCGCCGCATTGTTTTGGGGGCTCGGTCCCGTTTTCGCA
Organism: Candidatus Fermentithermobacillus carboniphilus; assembly: GCA_018208355.1. Lineage (GTDB taxonomy): Bacteria > Bacillota > Sulfobacillia > Fermentithermobacillales > Fermentithermobacillaceae > Fermentithermobacillus > Fermentithermobacillus carboniphilus. Next base: position 1,090,578 of record CP062796.1, read on the forward strand.
AAGCTCGGGCTGGTCAAGCCAGACCCACTCATCGCCCTCACTGTGAGGAACATAGGGGTTCTCGCAATCCTTCTGGTATGGACTCTTGGCCGGGGCGACCTGACGGCTTCGCTGCTCTCGTTGGATTTAAGAACCTGGATTCTCCTGGTACTCGAGGGTGCCTCCGCCTCGGTTATCGCTCATTTCGCTTACTTCAAGGCTCTCAAAATGGGAAATATCGCGAGCGTGGTGCCAATAACCGCGTCTTATCCTCTGGTTTCAGTTATTCTCTCGGCTATTCTGTTGGGAAATAAGGTCACGTTGGGAAAGGCGGTAGGAGTACTCTTAACCGTAACCGGCATCTATCTTCTACAACGGTTCTGAAACGGTGGGGCCACTGCGACTTTATGCGGGAAATTTCCGCACGCGCTTGCGTGTTCCGCTGAGATTTTTCGCACATTACCGCTAATTGTGCTGGAAACGTAAGCACATCTTTGAGGGGCAGCGGGGTAGTAGAAGGTTTCAGTAGGTGAAGGTGCGAGGGAAGGCGAATAGGGCGGTCTAGAGTTTCAGTAGGTAAAAGTGGCCGGGGAACGCGAATAGAGCAGTTTTCAGGGAGTTGAGAAATGAGGGCTGCTAGCAAGACTCAGAACAGCATGAATTTGCGTCCGCGGTTCGTTAACCGGTATAATATCGAGTGGTAGGTAACCATGTAGGTTTTGGTTTTCCTCTTCAAGAACCGCACTCTGTCGGGGAGTGGCGCAGCTTGGTAGCGCGCATGGTTTGGGACCATGAGGCCCCGGGTTCAAGTCCCGGCTCCCCGACCAGTTCAAGTCCCATATAGATAACCGGCTACACGAGTGTTGCCAATGCTTTTGCCAATGCTTCAAGGCAACAAGAAGAGGCAGCCTTCCCCGCTGCCCAAGCACCCCCAGCAGAGGAGGTATATCGCGGTCAATTGACGCGATTCTGGTAATATCTGCGGTTTCAGGCATCACGCAAAAAGAAGCGCAAATTCACACTAAAACACTAAAAGAAACAATGAAGCCCATGCCCAGGGCTTGACGAGTTCGGTGTCATTTAGGATCCCATGTCGACACCCAAGAGGGTCAGGAATAGTGCAATCATCCTGTCTATTGCATCCTGCGTTAGGAAGCCAACCGGCTCGCATGACAGGTCGGTTTTCTTGAGAGGTTGGGCCAGGTTCAGTTTCAGAAGACAGTGTTCTTTGACTCCATCTTCCGGGAACAGCTCCAGGTCGCATGCATGCTTGTTCTTCACCTTGGTTGTGAGAGGTGCCACCATAACCAACGGATATACAAGGCTAGCGTTAAGTGGGCTGTTCCATAGGATGACAACAGGCCGTTCAGGTTTAGGGCTGCGTTCCCTGTCGGGCATACTCAATTTTGAGTCATCAACTAAGTATATTTCCCATTGTTTCTAGACTCTGGCCGATATCCCGAGTCGTTGAAACTCTGTCCCGAAAGACATTCCGGTGCTCTTCTCCGGTAGGGCTCCAGTTCCACAAACTTTCGGCGCAGGGTGCCTCCCAATTCATTGGGAGGGGGAATGCGCCGCCCGGTATTCGCATTCGTAACCATCATCCCTCTGGAGAACCGTCAAATACTTCGGATGAACGTCAAACCCGTTGAGCTTGAAGCTCGGACGAAAGCGCACTGCTATTCGCCCAACGTGAACACCCACGTACTTCCCCCGCGGCACCACTGCCTTTACCAGGTCACCCGTCCTGAAGCCCATATAGCTCTTGCGGCGCGGGGCATGGCCTACCGGAAAGCCAAACCGGTCGACATTGGCCCGCCGTCTCCTGCCGTGGCCACGAGCCTTGCTGACCAGCACCCGCTTAAGCCCGATGCGCAACCCCGCCGGGGTGCTCTCGCCCACGCACGCCGCGTCGATCCAGTGGGTCTTCGGAAGGTCGAGCCTGCACCTGTTGTACTTCGTCTGCCCGCCGGTGCCTACCTCGATCGGGAGCCCGAGCCGCTTCAAGCGGTCGAAGAGCGCCCACCGCGTGGCGTTGACGGCCGCGGCGCCCCTGAGGGGCTCTTTCGCCTGCGCCTGGATATGCGGGTAGCCGAACTCAGCGGCCGTCATGTTGCCCTTCGCCTGGTTGCAGCCCTCGCACGCTAAAGTGAGGTTCGACACCCGGTCAGTGCCCCCGCGGGACTTCGGGACGATGTGCTCGACCTGCAGGGGCACGTCGGATCTCCCGCAGTAGGCGCACCTGCGGCCCCACTTCTCCAGGAGGTACTCCCTGACTTCGTAGCCAAAGAAGGTTCCCCTCTGGTACTCGACGCCCGAGATCTCCGGGTTCTGCAACTTCTGCGTGTCGAACTTGGCCAGCTCGACCGAGACGGCGGAAACAGGACACCACCGAACCAAACGGCCGACCCATGTCATGACGTTCGCCACCCGGCTCTCGAGACTAGGGGGGCAACTGAACCCCGCGGAAGCCGTTGTCCGCGGAGTCCCCTCTATCCGCGCACGACCGGCAGTACCGGCTCCCGCTCCTGGCGTTGCGCCCGCAGGAAGCGCACTTCTCCGGGCGTCGGTTGGAAAACCGGGGCTCGCGGTAACGGACCTTGCGGTAGCGCCGGAAGCGTCGGTGCTACGCGCGCTCGAGCATCGCCCGGTGGATCAGGTCCCCGCGGTGCTCGACCTCCGCTGCCCAGACCACCTCGGCAGTGTCCTCTCTGACTACGGCCAGGCCGGAGACCTTCGCGCCGAGGTCGACCTTGACCCGGTGCGGGTGGACGACAGACCCTTGGTGCAAGCGATCCTTGAGGATGATCGTGAAAGGGTAACAGCGGAAGACCGCGGCCCTGCCCGAACGCAGGAGCTGCCGCGCCCGTGCGGGATGGCAGGGATCCAGCGGCTTCTTGTTGGCGTCCAGCACAAGCACGCGCATCGAATAAAAACACCTCCTTACGTCGGCTCCCTCGGCTTTCCGCCGGTAAAGTGGGCCTTGCCAATGTTACCCCGGCTTGTAATGCCTGCAGCCTTCGAACCTCACCCCGTCAGCCCTGCATGACCGCGGGCGGCAGTTGCCGGAAGCTGGCCCGCGCACCTCCGGGTGCCGTGACCGGGGTAACGTAGCCCCGGTTTTCCGGGGCTGAGGCTGGTCAACTCCGAGGCCCACATGCCTCCCACTTCAGTGGGGGGTAGTTGACAAACAGTTGATAGTCTCCCTCGGGAAGTTCTTCTATCGAACCCCTAGCCTGTAAGTCAAGCCTGCGGGCGGCTTGCCTGATTCGACTCAGAGGCCTTAATTTTCGGTCCGAGATAGCTTCAGACATATCCAGAGGCCTCCCATTAAGTCTGATACCCTTCCTCTCCTCTTCAACAAGAATCGCTTTCATAGGCGGTGTGCTGTAGGTAAGTTCCTTGAGGCTGTTCAAGTCCACGCCCCTGCATATTGAAACTACTCTCTCGACGACGAATCGCTCCTGCTCTGAAAGAGCATCGTTGTCCTGAGTTAAAGCCCTGTAGAGCACTTTGTATGAACCGCTAGAGTATGCAATTTGCCGACACTCAACAATTCCGGACGCAACCATCACATCAAGGATATCCATGACTGCCTGAGAATACGGCCCATAACGGTATCTTACAAACATCACATCCGTCATGGACTCGCCGTACAAACGACGGTACTCTATTTCCGACAAATAGAGCATCTTCATTACTTCAGTCCGGCTGACCTCTCTGCCAGCTGTTGCCATAATATGCAGCAGTATGCTTTCTAGTTTCCTTCTCATAGATATCCTTTCGCAACCTTGTTAGCCATCGTTAACGAGAGATTACTACAAGAAACGCTAAAGTCCTTCTATATGGTGTTCCAATATTGTTAACCTATTCGCAGCACATTCGTCAAGGGCGTGGCACAGGAGTCTCGATGCACACGGGTACGACTCTTCCGTACCTGGTCAAACAACCCTCCAAAATCAAGGATATCTCGAAAGAAGCCAAAGTACGTCTGGCTTTCCTCGACTTCACGAAGAATCATCCGGTGGTCGTCGGAACTCAGGTATAGAATATCAGACCAATCCTCGAATAGACAGCTCCAAGCCCTGTTTGGCAGGAGCCAGATTCAGCCGAAGACCAGTCCAGACTAGAATTTACTGATTCAGCAACTTCGGCTCTGACTGCTGCCGTACCTTAACTGGCCGAAGCCGCCCTACTATTTCACTTTCTTCAAGCCTGCGCTACTTAAAATTGATCTGATAGACTCTCTGGGGCCTTCCTCTCGTCCCCGGCTGATCAAGTCCTGATACCTCTGCGAGTCCTGCCGCACAAAGCTTTGCCAAGATTCGCCGGGAGTTTCGCTTGCTTATCGATAAACTCAGCGCAAGTTGTTCTGGAGTTATGAGAGTCGTGGAATTCCGGGCAAGAACTGATTCTATTTTTCCAATGGTAGAAATGCTCAGCCCTGAGGCCAGGGCCTGATTGAGAACCTTCTTGTCTACGGTCGAACGTCTAAAATCAAGCCCCCCGTGGCTTGCGAGAGGACCAATCACCCTACCTTCTTCTGAAACCACGAAGGCACATCCTCCACCTGCTTCTCTCGAGTACTTCAAAGCCAGCTCCGCATTGGCGTAACAGAGCGCTGCGGTATGGGCAACTCCAAAGCCAAAGGATACCTTCTCCGAACACGCCTTCGTGATCTCGGAAGCCTTGTCAAACGAAGAGTATCCCGAAGTGACTTCTTCCAGAGTGCCTCTGGTCATGAACAACCCGAACCGTGTTCCCTCCATCGGCACGACCGAAATGCCCGTCGCCTCCCCGAACTCAAGAAGCAACTGAAACAAGACAGCGCGTTTTCTCTGGTTCTTGTACACCTCGGCGGAACTTCTACCTGAAGCCATTTCCGTTAGGCCAATAACCAGCTGGTAGGAACGCGTTTCTATAGCCTGCGCCTCCAGAACTGCTTTTACTACCGCTTCTCTCAATGCCCCAGTACTCGGCGTACAGCGGTAGACAGGAACCCCGTACTGTTTGAGTTCGAGATAGGCAGTCCGCAGAAAGGTAATAGCGGCGGCTGTCTTACCGGAGTTCCATAGAGACTTATGGAACGAGACAAACTCTTCGCGTCGTATGGGTCCTGCAAAGGGCATAAGATATAGTCCGTCGAGACTAAGACCGATCTCTCCAAAACTCTCGGCTGCTTCTTGAGGTGTGATAGTATCTATGCTAAGATGCCTGACGTCAACTCCATCGATAAGAAGTTTCGATATGGTCTTGTGCACGGCTGACCCCGCGTCTGATATGTAGACGAGGGGGATGTTGATTTCTCGCTCTTGACACTCCGCCTTGACCTTGGCATACGGCCAGTTACCGGTGAAAAGACAAACCTGCATTTTGTCCTTATTAGCCCTAAAAATGGAAACTGTTTCGGTTTCGTCTTCGTAGTGAAGGTCGAGGAAGGTATGCCCCTGAAACTGTCTGGCTATCTCTAGCACTGTCCTGACAAGATCAGGCGTACCTATCACCCCGATGGTCTGTCCCATAGGCTCCCCTCCGGGTGCACTTATATCTTCAAATCAATGACTCTAACCCTATCTCAAACTGCTTAACCCGAGCCAATCCCGGACCAGGAACAAAACCCGTCCGATGAGCATTGACAGGAACCCCATGCTGGCATTTCCGAAAGAAGCACCGAAGGCTATCATCAGGAAGCAACGGCCGATTCTGGGAACTACGCTTAGTTTCCCGTTCAGATACCTGGTGTACCGAGTGCTGAAAATAAAATAGGTAAGGCCTGTTACAAATCCGACAACGATCAATATGTTGTTGATTGAATTGAGTGGTAGGAAAGTGGCACTGATCTGGTTCAAAAACTGGGCCTGGACCGCACCCCTCAAACCAAGCCCCGCTCCAGTAGCCACAATCAGGGACATGCTGAGACGTGAAAGATACGCGTAACTCTTGCTGTATCGTGCAAAAAGCAGGATACCAAAGAACATGGGTATTAACAGTCGGTATTCTGCGTTCTTCAAAAGAGGATTGATCCCAGAAGTCTGAATGACCTGGACTCCAGTAACGATGGCATGACCTGCTCCGATCCCGATAAATGCGTGTTCTGCCAGACGATAAACCGGGTTTTCTTTGTATATGGCGAGACTAAACATTGCCAGTGTAATAAGGGCTGCTACCCATGTATCGAAACTTGTACTCATAAGCCTATCCTCCCCTCTACTTGGAAGTCTTTCTGCGGTGTTTCTTATCAGCAAGATGACCCAGATTGCCCAGGATGATAAGGATGAGAATCACAGTGTGGGCAGCAGATTGGGCATCCATCTGGGCTGTCGCAATTCCGGGAGCTCTTAACAGCGCCTCGTACTCTGCTGCAGAGCGAAGTCCCACCAGTAAACCTGCTATTTGATGGGACTGAAGATAAGGCATGGTCTGAGGTCCCATTATAGCTGTAACGCCCATAGCCAGAGGGACGTTTTTGGCCACATAAATCTGCCTAACCCACACGTCGGGTGTTCCATACCCCCCAGGTCCCGTGTTCAACGTAACGATAAGGTCAAAGTCTTTGGCAGACTTGATACCCTCCATCATAGGGATCTGAGCCGCAGGCGTTTTCCGCCAGTCTGTCCTGAAAACAGATTCAAAGTTTTCGGCCCAAGCAGCTATTCCCGACTCACCACCGGCAAAAAAACCTAAATTCACGTAATCTGACCCATATTGTTGGTTTAGACTTTCAAGAACCTTCAAAGACCTTTCAGCAAACATCGGACCGTCCGGGATTGAAGAAGTGGCATATATTTTTGCACCCTTCTTGACCAGGTGTATCAGCAACGATTTTGCAATGGGATCCAGCTCAACGTCAGACCCGGCTCCATAGTCCCACGAGATCATCACTCTTGCACCTGGTTTTAAGCTCTCGACCACGTCGTAAAAGTCCTTGCTGGGCTGCATGACCATCATAGGAAGACCGAATGGCTTTATAAGAGGTATCGCGATTACCACGAGGATAAGCACATATATAATCCTGGGGTTTATGCTCTTTATCCGCTCTAGTACTTCCACTGGTCTCCCCCCTATTCGTTTCCACTCAGATGTGCTCTATTGAGGCCCACGATGATCCTAAGGCACTGAGACATGAACCCGATTCCTGAGCATACTAAGAACACTCGCTGTCCGGCCATATTGGGTACATCCATTATCCACTGAGCCACACTCGGCATTTCATTCGAAACAAACTCACCAATAGGTACACGACCCAGCATAACCAGAGCTGCCGAGATCAGAAGCAATGTTGAGTCTGCGTTCGTCGCCCTAAATGCTCGATAGGAAGCTGATGCAATGAAGAATGCGGTCATACCCGCCATAGTAGAGCCGCAAGGAATAAGTATTTTGTCATAAAGAAAACGGTATAAAGGTGCAGTGGTTCCTTTCGAAAGGCCTATAATGACTGTAACAGCGAGGAACAGAAACAGAGCAGCGCTGTTGTACCAACCAGGTCTTCTGTGCCGGATCCTGTCGCTGTGGACGGCCACGAGGTTCAGAGTCCCGGTAATGACGGCGAAACTCGTGACCAGCGGCATCCAACCTCGTATGCTGGCTGCGCTGGTATTGAGCGATGGTATCTTCACAAAATAGTCCAGCACCATTAGAATGCCCACTATGAAGGTGATGGCCAAGGGTAGCGTTCGTTTCAGCACAGTAACTCATCTCCTTTCATCTGTTAATGAGACGCGAAATGAAGGAAGACCCGAACGTAGCTGAAATCGACCCCAGCAGTACGAGTATCAGCGCAAACAATTTAACGAAATCCTGACCGGTAATGGCACCGAGCTCCGACGGTTCTTGGGAAAGCTGGGCCCCAGCCGCAAAGACTTCTTCACCCAACAAAACATAGTCACAGGCGGCAACGAAAAACGGTATCTGGTACTCGTTGGTGGTCCCGGCTATCTGCATACACCCGGCATGATGGGCTTCTTCTGCTATGAAGAGCGCCTCGTTGGCATAATGACCTATCATAATGTTGACTGCCACGTTTTCCCTATTAATGATCCCTACGATGCCGCCCGCATAAACATATTGGTCTGCAGACAGGTACCGAACAACTCCCGGCTGGTAGAGTTCGGGCTTCCCAGCCCTCAAAAATGCACCCCTTACTACTTCGTCACTGGCCGCATAAACATCGCCCTGTGCAACTGTAACAATCAGAGAGCAATCCATTCTGGCACTTTTTTCGGCAATGTAAGATAGAAACGAAAGGCTGGCCATCATTACCGGAGCTCCACGAACCGTCAGGTTACCCACACCCGCGCTAAAGTGCACCGGCCGTCCCATTTCAGTAGCACGACCTATTGCTTCATCGATAGCCTGAAGCGCCGCAAGAGGCCGGATTTGTGGCTGTTTACCTTTCCTTGCCTCATTGATCCCCAGAAGGATGGCTGTACACACAATGACCAATGTAACTAGCGTAAATAACATTCCACTGGCTAGCATCCAATTCACCTCCGGGCTTTATCTGACTAATGTTTCCAATCTCAATTAGCAACGCCAAGTCAAACAGAAGACCTTCTACTCCCGAGTAAAGTAGTCATATACTACCTTGCTAAGCAACGCAGGGACCTGTCTTGCGTCATCGCGGGGTTCCTGTTTTGTCAAGATCGCAATAGCATAGGCGCTTGAATTAGCCGGCTGTACTATCCCAACGTCGTTGACCACCACGTTGACACCCAGGGTACCGCTCTTGGTCATGGTAATGGTACCCAGAGGTAGCAAACCGGGGATCCTATCTCTCAGCTGTTGTTTCTTCATCACACTGAGGCAATTCTCACATACTTCCTTAGGGAGCCCTTTGGCCTTGTAAAGAGCCTCCATCAGGTCAACCATGTCTCTTGCAGTAGTTACGTTGTTCTCGGGACAACCCTGAAAGGCCAATCCATTATAATCTACCTTTCCTGACTCAAGGATGCGGAAGGACTCTGCAACCTGCTCCTTAGTAGGCCAATTCTCCTTGATGCCTGCACAGTGAGCTAAAAGGCCTTTGCATCCCATAGAAACAAACGTGCTTTTCAGCCCCAGGCGGTGCATAGTTGCGTTGACGTCATCTAATCCCGCAGCTTCAAGACACATGTCAGCCGCCGTGTTATCGCTAATTATGATCATTAGAGTACCTAGATCACGTAAGGATATTTCCAATCCTTCAGTCATCTCTTTGAGGATGCCGGAACCGGGGGACTTATCTTCTTCTCTAAGTACACGCTTTTGAGCCAAGTCAATTTGGCCCAAGCTGGCCTTCCGATACAGTTCTACAAGGACAGGTACTTTAAAAACACTAGCCGTCGGCAGCATTACATCGGGATTAACGCAAATCTCTTCGCCTGTTTCAAAATTCCTTGCCATGAGCGAGAAAATTCCCCCGCGCCCGCTGAGTATCCTGTCTATTTTTCTTAGTACTTCCTCCATAGAGTGTTCCTCCTATTGCGGCCACAATTGTTGCCGTATTTTTGCCGTAATTGACCGTGACTGAAGTCCTTGTCTCGATTCACCTCCTTTTTAAGGGCGGAAAACGGTGACATGTTTCAAGCGCTTAAGTCCCGTCCGTATTTCCGAAAAGTTTCCCGGATTTGCTGTAGATGGAAAATGATTCGCCATCGATTGCCGAATTCCTTCTACTTTCGGATTTCAACGAACTTTAGCGCACTATATCAATCCCCGCCGGTTTTTGTCTCACGCGCCGCTGAAAATGGTAGAATAGAAGGACATTGCATATGAAGGAGTCAACAGAGCCTCAAGCCTCCGGTTCTGGCTCCACTTGGATACAGAGAAGCTGCTCCACGGCCCGAAAACCGACAGGATAACGACTAAGGCCAGAGATGCAGGCAGGACCAGAGCCTTCTTTGTCCTCGTGAAGGTCAGGTAGACCATGCATCCGAGGACCCAAAGCCCAAGTACCAGCACGTAATATCGGTTTTCGGTGATCCCGTAGCGCCGGACTCTGATACCGACCGAAGCGAACAGCATCAGGAGAAGGGGAATTAGGGCTCGCGGGAAGTACTTGGAAAAGGCGTCTCCCCACTTGTTCGCCTTGCTTACCGGCCAGACGAAGAAAAGGAGTGGCCGCTAACTTCGATAGTTATGCCAGTCGATTCATCAAAGAAGGTGGAGACTCTCCCTTCGCCGGTGCCGAAACACGCTTGGTCAAGATCTCGGCTGGGCCACGGGCTCTAAGAAAGCCCATGTAGGGACACGACCGGCTCCTGATGCAAGGTCCATTGCTGGGCTCTATTTCGACCCCAGGATGGCTTCCAGGACGAGCGTCTCGATGTCGAGGGTACCTCCCTCCCTGAGCCAGAAGTCCAAGTAAGTACCGTCATCTTGCTGACGGAACGCGTGGACCTCCGCCCATTCGCCTTGGATGCCAGAGGCTGCGGGCTCGGACCTCGTGAGGAGGTAGACCCTCCAATTGCCGGTCTGAGTCGGTATCTCCCTGGACCAGACGATTCTCGAGTGGTTCGGGATGAAGAGGCCCCCCAGTTCGGAGATGCCGCCGACTGCCCCTCCTTCCGCGTCCAAGACGCTCCACTCACCGGCCAGTTCCTCGGAGACCACCTGCCAGTCGCCCGGCAGCTCGAGAGAGATGCCGATGCCCGGAACCGGGACGTCCTCCGGGGCGTTGGGGATGTCGGTCCGGTCTATGTCCGTGATGGCCCAGCGATCGCCCGACCTCTCGTCAGACACCTTCTCGACGGTGAGGGTATACCGGTAGGTACCTGCGGGACCTGTGGAGGTCACCATGTGGAAGGCCACCTCGACTTGGTAGACGGGCGCCTGCTCCGGCCCTTCCGGCTCGCCGGTCTCGCCCGGCCCCGCTTGTGGCTCGGGCGTTACCTCCCGCATCTCGCCGATTTCGTATTCGGAGACCCACGGGCTGGACGTGCCCGTCACCCATCCCAGTCCCTCGAACTTCGGCTCGTAGGCCGCCCTCATCATTGGGGAGAGCATGGCGAACTGGAGCGCGCCGTTCCTCATCTTGACGCCGTACGCCCACTTCTCGACTGCCTCTCGCGCGCTATCCGGTAAGAGAGCAGACTCCAGAAGGGCTATCCTGTTCGCAGTCACCGCGGTTTGCGTCGTTATGCTGATCGAACGCGAGTCCCCGTCCCAGTCCACCCGCCCCCCGAGGGCTTCTGCCAGGGGCCTGAGCGGGGCCACCGTCCTGTCGTTTACGATGTACGCCTCGCCCTCGGTGAAAAGCGGACGCCCGTCCACCGTCACTAGGACGCCGCTCGCCCCTTGGCCGGCAAGGAGAACCCCCGCAGGAATAATCACCACTGCAAGGGTGATTACCAGGCACTTCACCGCCAGCTTCCTTCCATCCAAAGAGACTACCTCCCTATGTGCGCTCCGCCCCGGTCGGCACCTACACACCTGCTAGAGAAGGTTTCGCCTTTGGCTGGACCTGCCCTCCCGAGGCCGGGCGCGGACGTCGTTTTCTATCTCTGACGCGTGCGGCGCGCGTGAGTTCCAACCCCTCTATCAGTTCGAGTCGTATTTCCCCGCAGTCCTGAAGATGGCGAGGAAATACGATGAGAAGATCGGCGTCGGTGCGATCATCTCTTCCATGATCCCGTATTCTGTCGCTCGTGGTTTGGGTACTCCAGCTCCTTCTCTGGATGGCCCTGAAACTGCCTTTGGGTCCCGGGCCCCCAAGCGTCCCCAAGGACGCCGGGGGCTCACATCGCCTACAGAGCTGCGGCAGGGACCCTGACCAGCTGGTTCCCGTTTAAGACCACCTTGCAGATGAAAGAACTGCTGGCAAGCGATCTTGCCACCAAGGTGTTGAGTATAGGCATAACTGCTGTCGCTTGGGGGTTCTTTGAGGGGTTCAAGTATGTTGTCATAAGCGACAAGATCAATAAGCGATACCCACCGAAAAACCTATGGCTGAACCCGGGAGCAATTGCCTGCGGGCTTTTCTGCTTACTCATCCACGGCCTGGTTGGTGCGACCCCTGACGCTTTGGTGGAGGCTGTCACCGTGTTCATCATGTAAAGCAGGACATGGGACGCCGGGAATTCACATCTGTGCGCGGCGAAACAGTGATGCTCTACGGGAAGGGGCTCTACCGGTACGATTCCGTATCCGTAGCTACCCAGGCCATCAGTCAAGACATAGTCACACTGGTTTAAGGGGTCCCGCTGCTCATCGTGGCTCTCTTCACGTCACGAAAGGGTGGGCTGACAGGACGATTGCTTTTGGCTGGTACCTTGGGATACTTCCTTTACACGTACGCCTCTTACGCATGCCTGGCAATGTACAACGAGATGTTCCTCGTGTACGTGGCTTTGTTTTCAACGAGTTTTGCAGCGTTCACTCTGACCATGATGTCTTTCGACTTGCAGAGGCTGGCTGTGTGTATCAGTAATCAACTTCCGGTGAGATTCGTTGGGGGTTTTCTCATCCTGATATCAGTGACTCCTGGAATATAGCCCGCTTGGACTATAGAACGCCGCTTGAAGTGCTGCAAAAACTTTCCTGCGACCGGGAGGCGGCAGACTAACCGAGACCGAATGTATGCTCAAACCTGTGTCCAAAAAACCGGCTGCGGTACAGCCTATACTACCTTGACGTAACCGTTGTTATTGCACGACTCCAGATGAAATTGGAGGTAGCAGCGTGGCGGAAAAAACGTTTCGTAGTTCTCAAGAACTGTTTGAAGGCATCAAAGGTGCGTACCCGCGAGCTAGGTAATGCATGACCTTCCTTTTACCAACGAGCTCCTTGTTGTCTTAAAAAACGCAGGTCTAAGATGTGGACCTCGGCCGTAACCCGAATGTTGCAGTATCACCTTCTTCTGGCAGCTTCGAGAGCGGCGTGGAGCAGTGGCCGCTCTAGGGCTTGCCGGGGTAGACTGCTCCGTCTGCGCATTCGGGCCGTCTGCGCATTCGGGCCGAACGGGCGTATTTGGGCCGAATGATTGAAGAAAACTGACTTTCCAAGACACGGCCAGAGGGAGGAAACTCTCTTGGGAAGCCGCGGATCCAACGTCGTACATACGGAAGACGAGAGAGTCAGAACAACAGCTCACAAACACCCCGCAGCCTCAACGACCTTCCTGTCCAGCGCGCCGCTGTCGGCCATTTTCTCCAGGATCTCCATGACCTTATCCCTCTCCAATCCGCGCCTGTACGGCCGGTCTTCCGACAGCGCTGCGAAGACATCGCAGACCGCCACCACCCTTGCCTCAAGGCTCAGACGGTCTTCGCCGAATCCGAAGGGATACCCTTTTCCGTCCAGCCGTTCGTGATGGAAGGCGGCCCACTCCTTGAGCTCTTCAAACCCCGAAACCCGTTCGAGGAGTCTGAACGTAAGGTACGGATGTCTCCTGATAACGCATACCTCGGCACCGTCCAGGGAACCGTTCTTGTCGAGGATACCTTCGTCAACACCGAGTTTCCCCAGGTCGTGGAGAAGGCCCGCAACTCTCAGCTCCCTGCACCGGTTTTCGTCAAAACCCAGGACCTTCCCCAACCGGTACGCGCAGTCCGCCACTCTCTTTGAATGTTGGTAAGTATACGGACTTCTCCGGTCCACGATCCCGGCGAATACCTCGGCAACACCCTCTATTTCCCCCAGTTCCGGTATCGATCCGTAGGTTTCCCGCTGCGATGCCGGCTTAGGAGTTGCAGCCATAAAACCCGCGAGCGAATCTCTCAGGAACTCCGGTTCCAGGTCCAACCAGAAGCTTTCCTGGCGTCCAATATCGCCCAGGACGTCCACCAGCTGCGGATCAAAGGCGCTGCCGCGGTAGCCTTCGAGCGCCTTCAACACCTCTGACCTCTGGCAGTTGTAGAACCTAGCAGGATCGAGGAGCACATCGAGTCGGTCAGCCAGGTGCAGTATCCGGGATTCCAGCGGGATGGATTCGCCCGCCAGCCCGCTAAGGTTTCCACCGCTCCACCTATCGTGATGGTACCTCACCACTACGGCCAAGGCGCAAAGGGGAGAAGGCTCAAGTAGACGGAAACCATCTTCGGCATGTTGAAAGGGGTGTTCGACCTCAAACACGTGTAGTTTGTCTCTTTCTCCCCAGGTTTTCACTCCACAATCGTGTATGAGCGCAGCTCGCACCGCGCACTGAAGTCTCTCACGAGGAAGGCCTAAAGCCTGTGAGATTTTCCCAGTCACGAGTGCCACACGCATGTGGTGAGGTGAGATCCCCTTGTAAGTGAGGTCCAGGGCAGCGCTGATGGCAAAAAGAAGCTGGTCGCTGGGGCTATGTAATACTAGACCACCCATTCCGTATCACCGTCCTAGATCTTACAGCTAACTTGTAAAACCTGCTGTGGCCTGGGGCGGGTCTGGGTTCTTCCGCACTGGCCGTGCCCCACCGCTCAAACACGATGTACGGGTTCCCCTTTACGTACGGCTATCCCTTCACTTACCGAGATCTAAGGAAGCAAGATGATCTTCGCTCTGGAACCCGTCCTCGTAAGTTCCAAAAGGGCGCAGGAAGGCTCGTGACCGTGCCGGGGACTGTGGGGGCTGCCGGGGTTCAAGAACAAAATCCCGTCGCGGCGGAGGATGAGGGGGCAATGTGTGTGACCGAATACCGTCACATCGGCTCCGAGCGCCCGGGAACGCTCGACAAGAAGGCTCAAGTCCTGCTTAACCCTATAGAGGTGTCCGTGGGTGAGATATACCTGCTGTCCCCCCAACGCCAGCATTTCTTCAGAGGGACCCCTCACCATGTAATCACAGTTACCGGTAACGGCTATGACCTTCAACGACATAGCCCGGGCGATTTTCTGGGCATCCTCGTAGAAGTCACCGGCATGGAGGATATACTCGGCATTTTTCATAAGGCCAAGACACTGCTCCAGCTTTTTCAAGTCACCGTGAGTATCGGACAGAACCCCGATTAACAAAGGGCCACCCCTCTTCCGCGTTGCACCTCACTAGGTTCACGCCACCCCGCACGTCACTTCATGGTAGACCTCTCGGACAATACCTTTACGAGAGTTGGGACAAGACCCTCGAGAGCGCGCCGCCTGTGGCTCACCCGGTCCTTCTCAGAATCTGTGGCTTCACCGAACGTTTTCCCCAATTCCGGGCAGTAAAATAAAGGGTCGTACCCAAATCCGTTTTTCCCGCGGTACCGGTCCAGTATAAGGCCTTCGACCACGCCCTGGCTCTGGGCCAAAACCCCGCGGGGACCGGCAACGACCACGGCACACCTGTAACGCGCGGTTCTCTCGTTTAGGGGCACACCTTCCAGTTTTTTCAGTAGAAGCTCATTGTTGTCGTGGTCGTCCCCGCTTGGAGAGAACCTGTGGGAACAAACCCCGGGAGCACCACCCAGCTTATCTACCTCAAGCCCGGAATCTTCGCCCAAAGCGATCATGCCCGACTTCCTGGCAGCGGCGAGCGCCTTAATCTGAGCGTTCTCGAGGAATGTAGCCCCGGTTTCTTCTATTTTGGACAGCCCAACCTCGTCCGCGCTGAGGAAAAGCCAACTTGAACCGGGGGCGATCTCAGTGAAGATCCTTTTAATCTCCCTTATCTTGCCTTTATTCCGCGATGCCACAAGTATGGTAAAAGTCTTGTCACTCATACCATTCTAAGACTACTCCACTGCGCTTACAGGTTTTTGGCTTCGCCAGGTCCCTCTTTGGCAGGGTTTACATACTTACCGATAGCCTTGGCTACTTCCCCCAGGGCTTCCTCCTGGATCTTCATTAGCCGCCTGATGCCGGTCTCGGCGAGACCCAGAAGTTCCGCCAGCTCATCCCGGGAGAAGGGCGCATGTTCGGCAGTTCCCTGTACCTCGATGAAGTGCCCCTTGCCCGTCATCACCACGTTCATGTCTACCTCGGCGGAAGAATCTTCGGCGTAGCAAAGATCCAGCGACGGCACTCCCTGAACAACGCCGACGCTGACCGCTGCAACATAGTCCAGGACGGGGAGTTGCGACCAACCCTCGGCCTTGGCCAGCTTATCAAGGGCAAGGACCAGAGAGACAAACCCTCCGGTTATCGAGGCCGTCCGGGTTCCTCCATCGGCCTGGATGACGTCACAATCTATCCATATGGTCCTCTCCCCTATGAAAGAAAGGTCGACAGCAGCTCTCAGGCTTCGTCCTATGAGTCGCTGGATTTCCATGGTCCGCCCGCCGGGCCTGCCTTTCGAGATCTCTCGGGGGGTTCTCACCTCCGTGGAACCGGGCAGCATAGAATACTCGGCGGTAATCCAACCTGTCGATGTGCCTTTCAAAAACGGGGGCACTTTATCTTCGATCATAGCCGTACAGATGACCTTGGTGTCTCCCGTCTCAATGAGGCACGAACCAGACGGGAACTTGAGAAACCCCGGAATTATCCGCACTGGCCTAAGTTCGTCCGGCGACCGGCCATCGATCCTCATGTCCTGCACCTTCCATTTTCAAAAATGCTATTTCGCCTTCCGGTAAGGTATCACTCCGCCACGGACCGCCCTTGTCTCAAGAACCGTCATGAAACAGTTCGGCGAAAACTCCTCAATTATAGCATTAAGCCTGGGAAGACTCTTTCTGTCCGTAGAGACCAGCAAAACCATCTTTTGACCGGTCATACCCTGGCCTTCAAGCACCGTGACACCGTAGCCGGCGGACCGTAGAGCCTTTAGTAATTCTTCCCCTGTCTCGTCTTGGGGAATTACCTCCAGCGAGACGTGTCCCAAGGCCAGTCTCTCTTCGATGAAACTCCCGAGTAAAGTCCCGGAAGCAAATCCCAATCCGTAGGCCAACACTTTCCAAGGGTCACTTATGTTTCTCATCACCCTGGTCAGGGCAAGCACGTAAACGCTGGCTTCAACGAACCCTATGGCCGCCGCAGGATATCTCTTCCCGCGAACCACCAAGAGCATTCTCACCGTGGAAAGACTTACGTCGCAAACCCGGGCAAGGAAAATCAATAAATATTCGAGAAGCACAGGAACACTCACCCCTGTCCTGGTTACATGACGGTCTCACTGGAAGCGGGATCTGTCTCCTGACAGCTGGCACCTCGAGGAATCCATCCCCAAACCTAACTCTAGACAACGTTCTCTGCAAACATGAGAGAATGCAGCTTTTCAAGGGACTCGGCAAGCCGGTCTATCTCTTCCTGGGAAAGCTGTTTCAATATAGAAGCAACGTAGCGCCGTCTTGCCGCGATCACTTCCGAAATCACATGTCTTCCCTTATCGGAGATTGAAAGGCGTATTACCCTTCGATCCTGTGGGTCTCGCCTGCGTTCAAGGTAACCATTCTTCTCCAGCCTGTCAATAAGGTCGGTAGCCGTGGAGCACGCCAGGAAAAGTTTCTCGCAGAGTTCGCCCATGGTTATGTCCGGGTGGTCTCGGAGCGTCAAAAGCGCATTGAACTGAGGGTTGGTGATCTCGAAGTCTTCCAGTATCTCTCTGCCGCGCTTCTTTATAATGAAAGCGACGTGTCTTAACAGGCGCTCTACTTTGACCACGGATTCGTCAAACTCCAGAGACATCACGTTCACCCCCCAAGAAAACGACGTTCCCAGCCTGCCATCTCCAGAACTAGTCTAAGAGCACATCACGGAAGAGTCAAGGAATCAGCAGGGTCTCTTACCCAGGCAAACGTATTGGCGAGGCAATTCTACGCCTCCTTGTTCGGACTTCTAAACAACCGTGCCCGAAACGTTCTCAAGATTGTGCACTTATCCAAACTCTCTGAATGGTAGAGTCATTCAAGACGGGATCATTTGCAATCAATAAGGCTAATCAATCCGAGTTTGCGATGTCAGGCACGACTCTTGCTTAGTAAGTTTCCCCGTAAGGTCAAAATTCTGCCTTTTCACACATAATTTTATTTCAGTGCACGATCCGTTATCAGGCAGGGAACTCGTGCCGGATAGCGAATTTTGATATTGGAGTTTTCAACAAAAAACTTTGTTCGGAAGGAGGTGGTTTTTGGGAGGTAGTTCCCAGGGAGTAGTTTCCCATATCTTCTTTGGCGACCATTCTCCGAACCCAATCGGGAGGTGAATTCTTTGGTGATCAGCTTGGCTGCAGCAGCACCGAAAAAGGGCGTATTCATTTTCGCACCCGAAATGATGTGGGACTGCATTTTTATCGCGATTTTGTTTGCGTTGGTTGCCATAATGATCCAAAGAGCAAGAGCGGGCCTGCCTATTCCCCCTATCCGCAGAATAGCCGGTCTTGAGGCAATAGATGAAGCCATAGGCCGGGCAACCGAAATGGGCAAGCCTGTCCACTATTCACCCGGAATGTCGGGGTTCGCTCCCGAAACGTACGCGGGTCTGGCTACGTTATCCTACGTGGCGAAGATGGCGGCACAGTACGACACGAGGCTGATAGTTACCATTCGCAGGCCTCAAGTTCATCCTGTCGCCGCCGAAATAGTAAAACAGGCTTATCTCGAAGCTGGCCGGCCAGACGCCTACAACCCTGAAGATGTCCGCTTCGTTTCAGACTGGCAGTTCAGCTATACGGCGGCAGTCATGGGGATTTTCCAGAGAGAGAAGCCGGCAGCCAACCTCATGATCGGATACTGGATGGCCGAAGCTCTCGTGCTTGCGGAAGCCGGCGCCCAGGCCGGATGCATACAGATCGGTGCAAATACCAACGTGTTCCAGATTCACTTCTTCATCGTGACGTGCGACTACACCCTGATCGGAGAGGAACTCTTCGCGGCTTCGGCATATCTCTCGAGAGAACCCATGCTCACAGGAACCGTTGTGGCTCAGGATATCGTGAAGATACTCATCGGCGTCTTGATAATTATCGGGACGATTTGGGCCACGGCAACAGGCAGCCCCGCAAAACTCGTAGACTTTTTGTCGCTATAGAGGGGGGGATGAAGAGTGAAACGGCAGCTTCCGATTATCATCGTGTTCGTCACGGCGCTTTTCGTCATGGTGACAAAGTTCTTCGACCTTGGCACATTCAGTAAAACCGCACAGGACGAACTTAACCTCTGGATCACCGTGAGTTCTGTCTTTGCTTTCCTCCTCGGACCAATCAACTTGGTACGACTCCACTGGAGCAACGTTGAAAAGAAGAGACCTAACTGGGTATACAGCGCCATCCTCCTCGTAGTGCTTGTCATATCGACCATCATAATGTTCGTCGATGGGGTGAACGGGAAAGTAAGCCTTTTCATCGTAGATAAGATCGCCAACCGCATAGATAGCGCTATCTATGCGATGCTGGGCTTTTACGTCTGTTCCGCGGCATATCGTTCATTCAAACTCAAGAACACGGAAGCCTCGATCCTGCTTATCTCCGCTGTAATACTCATGCTTGGTCAGGCACCTATAGGAGATGCTATCATCCCGAACACCTCCAAACTTGCCGAATGGATTTTGACCGTTCCCAATTCCGCGGGCATGCGCGGCATTCGTATAGGGGCAAGCATCGGGGCATTCGCGGCCTCAATCCGCGTGATTTTGGGACTTGAGCGCAGCTGGACCGGCACCGGTTCTTAAGGGGGGAAATTCAGATGAACTGGCAGAAGCTGCAGTGGATAGACGTAAGGATCCTGTATGTAATCATATTGCTGTGCCTTTTGATACCCATGTTTAAGCCGATAGGCTTGCCTGTGTCTATATCAGAGAATACCAGAAAGGTATTTGAGGCCATCGAAAGCCTACCTGACGGGTCAGTTATCTGGGTGTCGCACGATACCGGGCCTGGAAACGCCCCCGAGCTCAATCCCATGATAAGCGCTGTAGCTCGTCAGGCATTCCGCAAAAACTGCAAGATCATCGCGACATCCTTCTTCAATGAGATGGTTGGTCCGGCTCTTACCCAGGAATATATCGAATCGGTCGCCAAAGAAATGGGCAAAGAATACGGCGTGGACTGGATCAACCTGGGATACCGGGTCAATGCTTCGCCGGCCATATTGCAGCTGCTCATAGATGACATCAACAAGGCCATGTCCGGAGTAGACTGGAAGGGCGAACCCCTCGACAAGTTCCCCATAATGAAAGAGGTAAAGTCCATAAGAAACGACGTAGACCTCATTTTCGTCACTACTGTGGGAACACCCGGATACGGTGACTGGATGACCTACGTAGCTGAGCCCCTCGGTAAGCCGCTGACGGGAGGCGCTTCTCTCACCATGTACTCGGGACTTCAGCAGTACATCCGGTCCGGCCAGCTGAAAGGCTTCCTCGGCGGCTTGAGAGGTGCGGCGGAATATGAACAGCTTCTTAAGGCTCCGGGCAAGGGACTTGCCGGAATGGACGCGCAATCACTCGGTCACCTCACGGTAATCATATTCCTTATCCTCGGAAACATAGGCTACTTCGCCTCGAGGAAAAAGGCGTAGCAAATACAGAAGGGAGGTACCGTGATGACGCTGGAACAGTGGGGAAATATTACGGCCACCATCTGCATAATCATGGCGTGGTCTTATCTCTATAAGGGAGAGAACCCTCTATACACGTTTGCTGAACACATATTGGTGGCAATCGCGACTGCCTACGGCATCGCATATACCTGGGAGACCCAGTTGAAACCGCGTGTCATGACAGACATGGTTAAAAACGGTAAGTGGAGCTTGCTTATCCCGGCTATTATCGGAATCCTGATATACGCCTGGTTCTTCAAAGGTTACGAGTGGATAGCCAGGCTCACCATGGCTTTCTGGATCGGGCACGGCGCGGGTTATGCTTTGGCATTTAACCCTCCGGTGTTCCTGAAGCAGGTATTCGATAGTTTCATAAGGCTCAACAGTTTCAACAACATTGTCTACTTCCTGGTAGTGATAACGGCGCTGATGTATTTCGCATTCACCCTGCGTAAAGACAGGGGTATCCTCAAGTATGGTTCCCAATTTGGTCGTTATGCTTTGATGGTAGCATTCGGTTCGGCTTACGGTTCCATCACAATGGCATATCTTTCGCTGATAATCGGGCAGCTACAGATCATTTTCAAGGACACGTTGCACCTGGTGAAATAGCCGGGAGTCATGGCCGGGCTTTGAAATAGAGACTTTGATATAGAGACGGTAGATACCAGAGAGATATCAGGGATATATCAAGAGAACTATTTCCAAACAGAAGGTGGTTTCGCTCGAAGCCACCTTCTTCTTTATTATCTGATTATGGACTCAACTACGGAGATGCGGAAGCTTTGTACTTTATGCTGAGACATTGCGCGGTATGGTGGAGGCGGAGGGAATCGCACCCTCGTCCGCAAGCAATCCAGTTTCAGTCTCTACGAGCGTAGCTCCGGATTTCTTCTCGCAGCCAGGAGCGCCCCGGAGCAGGCTATCCGTACTGCCAGCCCGGAATCGATTTCCCCGCAAGATCCCGGACACCCTCTCGCGGGTATCTCCCCTCGTGACGGCGACTCGGAGATAGGGGAGCAGTCTCTCCGGCACCGTGGCCGCTTAATTAAGCAGCCAGAGCGTAGTTGGTGTTGGCAGTTATTTTTTCGCCGCTTTAATGGGCGCGGCACCCATGCTCGCTGCTCAAACCCGACTGCCTACGTCGAACCTATTCGCCCCCGTGCGACGTAGATCTTAGCACGTTTTATAATGGCTTACAATAGCCGCCTGATACAGCTGCCTGACACAGTACACAGCCTCAGGGAGATGCCTTCACGCATGAACTTGAATCCGCGCTCGGCCTCTGGGCCGACGAACACGTTACCCGGCAACCGTAATCAGAAGTTCTTCCCCCGCGCGATCCTCTCCATCTCTCTCCTGACATCCCTATCCCGTATGGCTTCGCGCTTGTCGTACGATTTCTTGCCTCGAGCAAGGGCAAGGTCCACTTTGGCTTTGCCGTCCCTGAAATAGATTGAGAGGGGGATAAGGGTATATCCTCTTTCTGCAACTCTTGACGCCAGCCTGCGGATTTCTGATTTGTGTAAAAGCAACCGGCGCGGCCTGAGCGGATCGTGGTTGAACCGGGACGCGGGCTCGTACTGGTCAATGTGGGCGTTCCGCAGAAACACTTCTCCTCCTACCACCTCGGCGTAGCTATCCTGCAGGCTTGCCCTCCCCATCCGGAGTGACTTGACCTCGGTGCCAATGAGTGCTATACCGGCCTCTATTGTCTCTTCTATGAAGTACTCGTGCCGGGCTTTCCGGTTCTGGACAACTATTTTGACGTTATCGCCCTTCTTCACCTTGAAATCATCACTCCGGGAACCACAAAATAAACCCCCACCACTCTTGCGTTCCGCCAACCCGGCACCCGCGTATCAAAGGCCCAGTTCCTCGCTGATCCCCTGCATGGCCTCGAGACCCATGGCTATGAACTCGCGGAGGTCAAGTCCAAGTTCGGAACACGCCTTGATGGCATCCCTGTTAGCACCTCTGGCGAAAGACTTTTCCCCCATCCTGTGTATGACGAAGTCCGCGTCAATGCCCGAGAGTTTTTTCGATGGCGAGATGAGTGCGGAAGCCACTATAAGTCCCGTGAGCGGATCTGCCGAGTACAGGGCTTTAGCCATTCGCGTGTCTCTTGGGAGCCCGTGGGCTTCATTGTGGGCTTTCACAGCATCGACTATCTCGCGGTCGAAACCGAGTTCCTCCGCGATTTTGCCCGATATGAGGCTGTGGGTATTCGGATCATCTTTGGTCTCTTCGTAATCTATGTCGTGAAGAAGACCTGCTGCCCCCCAACGATCCTCGTCCTCACCGAAATGACGGGCAAGCCGTCTCATCACGGCCTCCACCGCAAGGATATGTTTGAAAAGATTCTTGGTCCTTATCCTTTTCTGAACCTCATCTAATAACTCCTCACGTGTCAATCTCAATTCTCCTCACTTCTCGACATTGTCCTGCGGCCAAACCGGCCTGCCCCGCCGGGGCATCTCGCATACGCGCTGCAATTCTCTCACCACGGCGGGCAGGCCCGGAACGTCATCCAAAATAATCCCAATCTCACCTGAACAGGGGCGCGAAAACCAGCGACACTATGCTCATAAGCTTAATCAATATGTTGAGGGACGGACCCGCAGTATCCTTGCACGGATCGCCCACCGTGTCACCGATGACCGCAGCCGCATGAGTACTGCTGCCCTTTCCGCCAAGGTTACCAGCTTCGATGTACTTCTTGGCGTTGTCCCACGCACCACCCGCGTTCGCGAGCATGATAGCCAACAGGACTCCCGAAAGAAGGCTCCCCGCCAAAAGCCCGGCCAGAGCTTCTTTACCTAGAGTAAACCCAACCGCAAGAGGGATCACTACCGCCATAAGACCGGGAACCACCATTTGCTGGAGAGCCCCGCGCGTAGAAATGTCGACGCACCGGGCATAGTCCGGTCGCGCTTTGCCCTCCATAAGTCCCTTTATCTCCCGGAACTGCCTGCGGACTTCTTCCACCATGCGATACGCCGCTTTACCGACGGCCTCCATGGTCATGGCGGAGAACAAGAACGGCAACATTCCTCCGATGAGAAGGCCGGCGATGACCTCGGCGTTCATCACATCGATCATCGAGAGGCCCGCCGCCTGGGAATAGGCCGAAAACAGGGCGAGCGCCGTGAGGGCTGCAGAACCTATGGCAAGTCCTTTCCCCAGAGCTGCCGTGGTGTTACCGAGGGCATCCAGCGCATCCGTTACCTCCCTCACGCTCTTGTCCTGGTGAGTCATCTCTGCAATACCGCCCGCATTGTCAGCGATAGGCCCATAGGCGTCCACCGATACAGTCATCCCGGTCGTTGACAGCATACCGACTGCAGCAAGGGCGATGCCGTACAGTCCACCAAAGCCGCTCGCCTCGCCGAACCTGTAAGCCACAAGGCTTGCCAGGGCAATGAATACGAGGGGTACGGCGGTAGACTTCATCCCGACCGCAAGACCCTGAATGATATTGGTGGCAGGGCCCGTCCGCGACGCTTCTGCAATGGCTTTCACCGAACCATAATCAGCGGAAGTGTAGAACTCGGACAGAAGTCCGATGGCGACACCGGAAACGACTCCTGCCAGCACTGGCCAGAACAATGTGGCCGAACCTGTGACCATCCGGACGATGAAGAACACGCCTATGAGCACCAGGATGCTCGAAGAGAAAGAACCTACACGAAGGCTTCCCGCGGGATTCCCTCTCCCCGCGCGCACGAAGAACGTACCGATGATCGAGGCAACCACTCCCGCGGCGGCCACGAGAAGCGGAAGCACTATCGCGGCCATGGCATCCTGAGGATCCTTCATCATCACGCCAATGGCCATGGCAGCGATTATCGACCCGACGTAAGATTCGAAGAGGTCGGCTCCCATCCCGGCGACGTCTCCGACGTTGTCTCCCACGTTGTCCGCGATTACCGCAGGATTGCGGGGATCATCTTCCGGAATTCCCGCCTCTACTTTACCCACAAGATCCGCCCCTACGTCCGCGGCTTTGGTGTAAATGCCCCCGCCAACGCGAGCGAAGAGGGCTATCGAGCTGGCTCCGAAAGCAAAACCGTTGACCACCCCGAAAGACGCAGGGTCATTCGGATTACCGAAAATAAAGTACACGATGCCAAGACCCAAAAGTCCAAGTCCCACCACCGTCATACCCATGACAGCGCCGCCTGAGAAGGCCACGTCAAGGGCACTGGCGGACCCCTTCTTGGCTGCCTGGGTTGTCCGAACGTTGGCCACGGTGGCGGTACTCATTCCGATGAAACCTGCCAGCGCGGAACTGAGAGAACCCAGCACGAAGGCAATGGCAGTCTCAGGTCTCATAGACTCGGGAGGGGTATAGTATCCGGCGAAGAAGATAACCACCGCAACGATTGCCACGAAAAACACAAGGGTCCGGTATTCCCTGCTCAAGAACGCCATGGCCCCTTCGTGGATTGCGTGGGAAATGTCCTGCATGTCCTTGGAACCGGGATCATGTGCCAGAACTCTTGAACGGAGATACAGGGCAAAAAGCAGCGCCAGGATTCCGGCTAGCGGCGCCGCGGCTGCCCAGGTCGAGCCAATCATAGTCCGAATACTCCTTTCCTCAAATTACGGTCGTTATCTCCCGACCACTGCCAGTGCGATGCTAGTCGCCATGAAAGCTATGGCCAGGTACACGGTAAGTTTTGAGAAAAGCGCATCGAGGCCTTTTTTCTTCCGGCCCATTAACGACTCGGCGCCACCGCCGATTATCCCGAGACCGGCGCTACGGCCAGGTTGCAGTATCACAACGACGATGAGACCGATGGTGACAATCCAATGAAAAATCCGTAGAGCTATCGCCACCCCACTCACTCCCCTCCTTCATCCGGAACACCGACACTGATTGTAACACCCGTAAAATAGACAAGTCTACCTGGGGAACGGAACATTTCCCAGGTATCTTTTCCCCGAAGGTTAACAGGACCAGTTCGGGGTAATCTTCGTGGCGCCATGTTCCGCGGCGGCTTGTCGGCCTATGACGATCTTGGAACCGTAAAGCGCTTCCTTACCCAGGTCTTCTTCTATCCTCAAGAGCTGGTTGTACTTCGCGACACGCTCGCTCCGGCAAGGAGCCCCGGACTTGATCTGTCCACCGCCACACGCGACCGCGAGATCGGCGATGAACGAATCTTCGGTTTCTCCGGAACGGTGAGATATCACCCACCTATATCCAGCTTGCCTTGCGGCGTCGATGGCCTCTAAAGTCTCGGTAACGGTTCCAACCTGATTGAGTTTGATCAAGACGGAATTGGCCGCCCCTGCCAGGATTCCCTTCTCAATGCGTTCTTTCTGGGTTACGAAAAGATCGTCTCCGATAATCTGTATCCTGTCCCCAAGGATCCTCGTGAGAGCGACCCAGCCTTCCCAATCATCCTCCGCCAGACCATCTTCTATGGATACTATTGGATACGCTTTGACCCACGCCTGGTACTTTTCTATGAGAGACCCGGCGTCGCCTTCCCAGTTCTCTCCAGATAGTATGTATTTTCCATCTTTGAAGAATTCAGACGCGGCGGAATCGATCGCGAGGAAGCAGTCCTTACCTGGCTCGTACCCTGCCTTCTTGATCGAGAGAGCCAGAAGTTCAAGCGCCTCCTCGTTGGACTTGAGGTCGGGAGCAAAGCCCCCTTCGTCGCCGACGGCGGTCGAATGTCCGCGGGACTTGAGGAGACCTTTTAGAGCCTGATAAGTCTCGGCGGCCATTTGAAGGGCGTCTGAAAATGACGGTGCACCCGCCGGGACGATCATGAACTCCTGAATATCCACGTTGTTGTCGGCGTGTTTTCCCCCATTGATGATGTTCATGAAAGGTACCGGCAGCACCCGGGCGGCGATACCTCCGATGTACCTGTACAACGGAAGTCCCGAAGACTGGGCGGAGGCTTTTGCAACTGCCATTGATACGCCGAGTATCGCGTTAGCACCGAGCCTGGACTTATTCGGCGTGCCGTCCAACCTGATCATGGTATAATCGATCTCTTCCTGGTTGGAAGCTTCCATGCCGATGATCTCGGGAGCTATGACCTCTACGACGTTGGAAACTGCTTTCCTGACGCTTTTCCCACCGTATGCCTTTTCCTTATCCCTGAGCTCGAGTGCTTCGTGGGTACCGGTCGAAGCACCTGACGGGACCATCCCTCGACCGAAGGAACCGTCGCTCAAAAACACGTCCACTTCAAGAGTCGGATTTCCCCGTGAGTCGAGGATCTGCCTTGCTTTGATATCGACAACAGTTGCCATGCTAGAGCCACACACCTTTCAGACCGGTTTTGTAATCAATGCTTCACGCCCTTGCCAGAAGACTTTCTCTGTCCATCTCAGGCGGTTTGGGAAGACCCAGAAGGTCCAATATAGTCGGAGCGACGTCCGAGAGGATACCCGACCTCAGCTTCACGTCTTTCCCGAAATCCGATAGGTCTCCCACTAGGATGCACGGCACAGGGTTGGATGTGTGATAGGTATGCCTCGCCTGACCGCTTTCGCCACCCAACCCCGGGGAGGTTTGTCCAGGCGGAACCAGTTCTTCTATATTCCCGTGATCTGCTATTACAAGGGCAACTCCTCCTTCGGAGAGAAAAGCCCCTAGAAGGTTGCCAAGGCACGTGTCCACAGCTTCCAGAGCTCTGACCCCCGCTTCGAAAACCCCGGTATGCCCGACCATATCCGGATTTGCGTAATTGAGGACGATGAGGTCGTAGATTTTCTCCCGGATCCTCTTTATAGCCTCTTCGGTCACTTCAAACGCGCTCATCTCTGGCTTTAGGTCATAGGTAGCGACCTTGGGGGACGGCACCAGACACCTGTCTTCCCCCGGGAACGGCTCTTCTTTCTTACCGCTGAAGAAGAAAGTCACGTGGGCGTATTTTTCTGTTTCCGCGATCCGGAGCTGCCTGAGGCCCGCCCTGGAAACCACCTCACCCAGGGTGTTGTCCAGGATGAGCGGCTCATACACGAAATGGCCCGAAAGATCCTCTTCATACCGCATCATGCCGCAGAAGTACACTTGGGGTCGCTTACCTCTTTGAAACCCGGCAAACTCCTCGTCGCAGAAAGCGTGGCTTATCTGGCGGGCCCTATCCGACCTGAAATTGAAAAACACCAGGGAATCACCGGGTTTAACGATGCCCTTGTACGGTCCCGCGCCGTCCGAGATGACCGTGGGCGGCACGAATTCGTCTGTCTCACCGTGCTCGTAAGCCCCAAAAAGACCTTCTTGCCACGAACGGACTACGCGACCTTCGCCTTCGGTAAGCATGCGAAAGGCCTTTTCGGTCCTGTCCCAGCGGCGGTCCCGGTCCATGGCATAATAGCGCCCGGTGATTGAAACCAGCTGCCCGGTACCGATTTCAGCCAACTTTTTTTCGAGCCGCTCAAGATAGGTGGCTGCTGACTTCGGTGGAACATCTCGCCCGTCGAGGAAGGCGTGGATGAAGACTTCCCGGATGCCGCGTTTCTTGGCCAGTTCGAGGAGGGCATAAAGGTGCTCTTCGTGGCTATGAACCCCGCCATCTGACAAAAGCCCCATGAAATGCAGGGCCGAAGAGTTGTTCATGACATTTTCGATTGCCCCCAAAAGGGCCGGATTCTCAAAGAGCGCACCGCTTTTTATGTCTCTGAATATCCTCACAAGCTCCTGGTAAACGATACGGCCCGCTCCGATGTTCAGGTGACCGACGTTGGAATCCCCCATCTGCCCGGGCATGAGTCCAACCGCTTCTCCCGAAGCCTCCAGCACCGAACTGGGGTATTCCTCCAAGAGCCTCCTGTAGTTTGGAAGATGAGCACAGGTCACTGCACTGGGCTTCGTATCTGAAATGCCCCACCCGTCGAGGATAACCAGCATCACAGGTCTTCTTCTACCCACGTCCATTCCTCCGTCTTTCTGCATCGACCTACTACTCACTCGCTTGCGTTTTCGCTAGTTTTTTGCCTTGGCTTTTTTCGACTCCAGGGCTATCTTGAAGAACTCCTCGGGATCAAGGCTCGCGCCTCCTACGAGGGCCCCGTCGATCTCTTCCTTCAACATGAACTGGCGGATATTCGAAGATTTCACGCTTCCACCGTAGAGCACTCTCAAGTTCTGTGAGGTTCCCGGACCAAACACCTGGTTTACCGTCTCCCTGATGTGAACGATGACCTCCCCGGCATCGTCGGGCCTAGCTTCTTTTCCGGTACCGATCGCCCACACCGGCTCATATGCTATGACGATGGAAGGGATCTCCTGGGCCTTCACGAGGGAAAGGTCTTTTCGGACCTGCCCCTCGCATACCTCGAAAGTCCTACCTTCATCCCTTTCCTCGAGAGTCTCGCCGACGCACACTATGGGGCGGAGACCGTGGTCCAGTGCAGACCTAACTTTCTTGGCGACCATCTCGTCGTTCTCCGCGAAAAGGCGTCTCCTCTCTGAGTGACCCACGATGACGTATTTACAGCCTGCGTCACGGAGCATGACTGGCGAAATCTCCCCGGTAAAAGCGCCCTTTTCCTCCCAGTAGAGATTTTGTCCGCCGACGGCTACATTCTTCCCGGCGAAAGTCGCGCAAAGGGCCGGAACCGCTGTGAAAGGTGGGCATATCACTATCTCAACCGGGAAAGATTCTCCACCCTGGGAGTAAAGTATATCCAGGAATGTCCCGGCAAAACTCAAGGCCTCCCCGATCGTCTTATTCATCTTCCAGTTAGCCGCTATAAGAGGTGTACGCATTCTTCTGAGTCCTCCGGTTAACAATCAAACATCTCGAAGGCAAGCAACCCCCGGAAGCTCACGGCCCTCCAGGAACTCGAGGGAAGCTCCGCCGCCTGTCGAGAGGTGGCTGATCTTGGAAGAAAGCCCGGACATCTCGACTGCCGAAAGGGAATCTCCGCCGCCAACCACCGTGAAACCTCGGACGGCAGCCATGGCGCCGGCTATTTCAAGTGTACCACCCCTGAAAGGTTCGACCTCGAACACCCCCATGGGCCCGTTCCAGAAAACCGTCCTAGACCGGGATATCTGTTCGGAGAAGGCCTTTCTAGTCTTCGGCCCGATGTCAAGAGCCATCATGCCGGAAGGGATCGAATCGACGCTTACGACCTTGACCGGGACGCCAACCTCGGGCTTTTCCGCGACGACAACGTCCTCGGGCAGGAGTATCGTCTTACCCGCCCGGCGGGCCTTTTCCACGATTTCCCGCGCTTCGCCCACCTTATCTGGCTCGGCCAGAGACGTCCCGACGTCGTATCCCTGGGAGAGGAGGAATGTATTGGCCATTCCGCCTCCAATTAGTATGGCATCCACGCGGTCTATGAGGTTCTTCAGGATGCCAAGTTTATCTGAGACCTTAGCGCCGCCGATGACAGCAGTGAAGGGTCTATCGGGATTTTCCAGGAGTTTACTTAAGGCCGAAATTTCTTTTTCCATCAGGAACCCCGCATACCCGGGAATGAACTCAGCGATACCAGCTGTTGAGGCATGTGCTCTGTGGGCGGTCCCGAAAGCATCGTTCACGAATATGTCCCCGAGAGATGCAAGTTTCCTAGCAAACTCACGGTCATTTTTCTCTTCCTCAGGATAGAACCTCACATTTTCCAGGAGGATTACGTCCTTGGGCTTCATCGCTGCCACTTTGGCGGCAACCTCTTGGCCCACACAGTCGTCGAGTTTTAGCACCTGTTTACCTAGGAGTTCGGAGAGTCTTTTAGCCACAGGGTTAAGTCTGAGTTCCTCGACAACTTTTCCCTTGGGCCGTCCGAGGTGCGAAGCCAGAATGACTTTGGCGTCGTGATCGATGAGGTACTGTATCGTAGGAAGGGAAGCCCTTATCCTGGTATCGTCCGTTATCTCGGTGCCTTTCAGCGGCACGTTGTAGTCCACACGGCAAAAACACCGCTTTCCGGAAACATCCACGTCTCTAATGGTAGCTTTGGCCATGAAGGTTGGCCTCCTCTTTGGACTTACTAATGTTATAACCCTCTCGAAGCTATATAGCTAATGAGGTCGACGAGGCGCTCGCAGTAACCCCACTCGTTGTCGTACCAGGAAACGACCTTGACCAGGTTCTCGCCTATGACCTGGGTCGAAAGGGCATCAACTACGGTCGATTCCCGCATCCCCTTATAGTCCATGGAAACCAGAGGCTCGTAAGATATCCCGAGGATTCCCGAAAGTTCTCCTGCAGCGGCCCTCTCAAACGCCTTGTTGACCGTCTCCACGTCGACAGGCTTCCGCACAAGGCAGGTAAAGTCGACCACAGAGACGGTAGGAGTGGGAACCCTGAAGGCCATGCCGTTTACTTTGCCCTTGAGCTGCGGAAGGACCAGGGCGACGGCTTTGGCTGCACCGGTGGTGGTGGGAATTATGTTAAGGGCTGCCGCTCTCGCCCTTCTGAGGTCTTTGTGGGGGAAATCCAGAGTAACCTGGTCGTTCGTGTAGGAGTGGATGGTGGTCATGAGCCCTTTTTCGATGCCAAACTCCTCGTCGAGGACTTTCGCAATAGGGGCAAGCCCGTTGGTGGTACAGGACGCGTTGGAGATGACCTGGTGCTTCGAGGGATCATACTTGTCCTGGTTGACACCCATAACTATGGTGATATCTTCGCCTTTGGCCGGGGCGGAGATAACCACTTTCTTGGCGCCTGCTGGATCGATGTGAGCGTAAGCCTTCTCCTTTTCCGTAAACCTCCCTGTGGATTCAAGGACAATGTCAACCCCCAGGTCCTTCCACGGGAGCTTTGCGGGGTCTCTCTCAGACAACACTTTGATTTTGCGCCCGCCGCAGGTAAATCCGTCGAGATCGGACCGGATCTCCTCGTCGAACTTGCCGTAATTTGAATCATACTTCAAAAGGTGTGCCAGAGTTCCGGGATCCGTGAGATCGTTGACCGCAACTATCTCGATTTCCTTGGCCCGCCTCGAGGCCCTGAAGAACCTCCTGCCTATGCTCCCAAAACCGTTGATTGCAACTCTTACCATGAAAATACCTCCCGCTTGATTGGTCCTGCCATATTATAACTCGAATGGCGCCAAGTTTCCCAATCAAGCAGAAGGTATGTTACAGCCCCACAAATTCATCTGTACATGAAAAACCCGAGGACCCCTGAGACCACGAGAAGCAAAATGGGATCAACGTTGAAAGCCAAGACCGCAACCACCACGGCTGCCGATACCACGGCAGGGACAATTCCGGTCACAGAAGAGGACAAGACCGAGAGAGCCGCCGAAAGGATCAGGGCAACCACCACAGGCCTTATCCCCGAAAGCATGTCTTTGACGAAGGGCACTTCACGGTACTTTAGGAATAGAAGGCCCAGAACCAGCATGATGACAAAGGACGGAAGTACAACTCCGGCAGTAGCCATGACGGAGCCGAACACGCCCGCGACCTTATACCCGACGTAGGTCGCGGAGTTTATGGCAATGGGCCCCGGCGTCCCCTGGGAAATGGCCAGCACATCTATAAATTCGGTGAGATCCAGCCACCCTCGGGTGGTCACAACCTCCCTGGTGATGAGAGGAATCATGGCGTAACCCCCGCCGAAGCTAAAGGCTCCGATTTTCATGAAACTAACCAGGAGGTCTAAGACCGCACGGTTCATCTATGGTTCAGCTCGCTTTCGCCCTTTTTTTGCCCTGCAGTACCTCTCTCCCGTCCCCGGAGCCTCGTCACTACACCCACAAGGATGCCTGCAGCCGCGGAAATTAGCACCACTTGTATGGGGCTGAGCTTCAAGAGCAGGAGAAAGACGGCGCCAGCCAGGGCAAATGCTACGTCTATCCTGCTTTTTATGGACTTTCTTCCAACCTGCCAGACGGCGGCGATGAGGAGGCCGAAGATAGCTGGTCTCATGCCTTTGAAAACAGCTGCCACGGCGGCGGAATCTTTGACCCTGAGAAAGAACATGGCTATCAGAAGGATAACAATGAAAGAAGGAAGGCTCGAGCCAAGCGTGGCCACAACTGCTCCGGCAAATCCTCTCATCTTGAACCCGCACAAGACCGAAGTGTTGATGGCGATGGGGCCGGGACCGCTTTGAGCTATGGCCAGGATGTCTATGAACTCCGAATCCTCAAGCCATTTCTGCCGATCGACAAGTTCCCTCCTGATGAGGGGAACCATCGCCCAGCCGCCTCCGAAAGTGAACGCTCCGATCTTGAAGAAACTCCAGAAAATTGCGGCCAGTGATGCTTTGGTACGGTCGTCTTTTTCCGAACCTGACAACAAAATCGCCCCCGGTTCCATGTGATACAAATGATTATACCAGACTACCCTGGCACTAAAACGCACTACTGGGGACCTTACACCAGGTAATCTCTGAGTTTTTTGCTGCGCTGGGGATGCCTGAGTTTCCGGAGAGCTTTTGCCTCTATCTGACGGATCCTCTCTCTGGTCACGCCGAACTCTCGCCCGACTTCCTCGAGAGTCCTGGCTTTCCCGTCATCCAGGCCGAACCGAAGCCGCAATACTTTCTGCTCCCTTTCATTCAAAGTATCCAGGACTTCTTCGATCTGTTCCCTCAAGAGAAGGAACGACGCAGCTTCGGCAGGAGCAGGCGCGTCCTCGTCCTCGATAAAGTCGCCGAGATGGCTATCTTCTTCTTCTCCTATCGGCGTCTCCAGAGAGACGGGCTCCTGGGCGATTTTCTGGATTTCCCGCACTTTGTCGGGGGTTATCCCCATCTCTTCGGCTATCTCTTCAGCCGTCGGAGACCTCCCAAGCTGCTGGAGCAGCTGTCGCTCGATCCGTATAAGCTTGTTTATCGTCTCGACCATGTGCACCGGGATCCTGATGGTCCGGGCCTGGTCGGCAATTGCCCTGGTGATGGCCTGCCTTATCCACCACGTGGCGTAAGTACTCAGCTTGTATCCTTTCCGGTAGTCAAATTTCTCGACAGCTTTTATGAGTCCCATGTTGCCTTCCTGGATGAGGTCCAGGAACAACATGCCTCTTCCAACGTACCTTTTGGCTATGGATACCACCAGCCTGAGGTTTGCCTCAATCAGCCTCTGTTTTGCCTCCTTATCGCCCATTTCCATGCGTTTGGCCAGCTCAACCTCTTCTTCGGCGGTAAGGAGCGGTACCCGCCCTATCTCCTTGAGATACATCCTGACGGGATCATCCAGCGCGACGCCTTCAGGTACGGAAAGGTCGATATCGGTGACTTCCTCCGGATTCTCTATTTCGACGACGTCCTCGTCGCGGGCCACTTTCCGCGAAAGAGGAGTAGCCCCGGCTGTATCGTGGACATCGCCGATACCTTTTTCGGCCAGATCTTGCTCAGCCTCATCCGAGAAATAAGCCTCGTCATCGTCAAAATGTTTCAAAGCACGGCCCTCGGAAGCGGCCTGCCTTTCGCTCACCACATCTATGCCCATGCTGTTCAAGGCTTTGTATACGTCATCGACCTGCTGTGGAGACAGTTCAAGATCGTGCAAGAAGTCGCCGATTTCCTTGTACGTCAAGAACCCCTTCTTCTTACCAAGGGCAATTAGCTCTTTTATTGCTTCCTTACCTTGTTCGAGATCCTTCAAACCTGTTCCCTCCTGGGGAAATCACCGGGGGCCACATTCTCGCCGCCTTCCCCCGTGGACTTCACTTCTCTTAGTAATTTCTGGTAGAGAGATAGGGTTTCGAATAACCTCTTTTCGTCCCGTTCTCTTTGAGCCGCCGAAATCTCTTCCCGGAGCTCAGAAAGTCGAATCTCTCTCAGTTTTCGTATGCAATCTCTGAGCCAACGTTCAGGCCGGTCCACGGGACCATATCTAGCACACAGTCCTGCGACCCATTTTGAAATGACCTCATCCTTCATCCAGGCCAGGGGACTCTCGACGAGGCTGGAGAACACCAGGCGACAAGTCGGGTCCACGAAATCATTTTCTGAAATAAAGCTTTGTGCCAATGTTAACAAGTCTGGTTTTTCTACAAGAGCTCTGATTATTCCTTCCTCTGTCTTTATTCGTACTAAATTAACATTACCACCTTGACCTTCAGGGTCACTTGTCACGCCGCTCTGGCCGCCAGCATTTCTTTCACCAGATTTTGACTGGTTGTCATAACCAGTAGTATCTCTGTTTTCAGACTTTTTATACTTTGCAGTTTCCCTCGCCTTTCGTCTATACAATTCGATATCCCTGGCCAGCGATTCCTCCCGCACATCCAGGTCCCGGGATATCTCTCCTATATATGCCGAAACCTCAAATTCGCTCTCCAAAGACGCCAGAACTGGCAATATCGCCTCCTTCACTTTAACCTTTTCTTCGGCGCTTCTTATACCGAAAGTCTTCCTGGCCTCTTCGTATATGAACCTGACGTCAGGAAGGGCCTTGTCCAGGACTTCCATGAACTTCTCCGGGCCGAACGCGCGCAAAAACTCGTCCGGGTCCTTGGCCCCTGAAAATGTCAGAACCCGAGTCCTTCCGCCTGCCTGCCTGAATACTTCTATGTTCCGACGCGCAGCCCGCTTTCCGGCCTCATCTTGGTCGTATGAGAGTATAACGTCTCCCGCGAGCAAAAGAAGAGCTCTTGCCTGTTCCCTAGAAAAAGCCGTCCCCATACCCGCCACCGCGTAGTCGATCCCGTACTGGAAGGCCGCAATAACGTCCATGTATCCTTCCATTACGCAGACTTTCCCAGTTCGTCTGATACCCGGCTTGGCCAGGTTCAGGGCGTACAGTTCTCTACCTTTATGGAACACCACGGTATCCGGCGAATTCAGGTATTTCGGAGTCTCGTCCCCGAGAGCTCTTCCGGCAAAACCTATGAGTTTTCCGCTCGCATCCCAGATAGGGAACATGACCCTGTGGCGAAACCTATCGTAGTATCCACCGTTTTGTTTCTTGACAACAAGTCCCGCTCTTACAAGATGCTCGCCGTCGAAACCCGCCTTTTTCGCCCGGCCCGTAAGAAAATCCCATTGAGGAGGAGCGTAACCAAGCTGGAATTTCTCTATGATCTCTTGCGAAAGGCCACGCTTCTCGAGGTACTCCAGCGCCTGTCG
Source organism: Candidatus Fermentithermobacillus carboniphilus (assembly GCA_018208355.1). Taxonomy (GTDB): domain Bacteria; phylum Bacillota; class Sulfobacillia; order Fermentithermobacillales; family Fermentithermobacillaceae; genus Fermentithermobacillus; species Fermentithermobacillus carboniphilus. Next base: position 1,125,918 of record CP062796.1, read on the forward strand.
TCCTTCACGGGACGACAGCGCTTCGCGGAATACATCTTGAGCCAGCGTCAGAACTTTAAGTACATCTTCGTGCTCTTTTCGTCCCTGCCAGTCGCCGGCCCTCATCTTGGCATCAGGCAACTTCGTGCCCGTCTTCTTCGCTAACACCTCAACCGCTTCAGCAAACGTCAGGTTCTCGATTTTCATGAGAAAGTTAAATACGTTGCCTCCTGCGCCGCAGCCGAAGCAGTAGAACAGCTGTTTGTCGGGATCCACATAAAAGGATGGGGTCTTTTCCTGGTGAAAGGGACAAAGCCCCACAAAACTTCTGCCCGATTTCCGCAAGGTGACATATTCGGACACAAGCGCCACAATGTCAGCGCGCCGCCTTATTTCATCCAGTATTTCCTCACCATAATAGGGCCTTGACATAATTCGACACTCCAAGGCACACGCCAGAGCAAGGCTAATCTATTCCTTATTCGTCAAAGAATCTAAAATTCCTTCAAGTTTTTCTGCCTACGGCTCCTCGAAAATCCACGAGCGTGGGACAAACACTTTCTTATACTGCGTTATCGCATACCGGTCGGTCATCCCAGCCACGTAGTCACAGGCTCTCCGGCTGGGTTCGTCCCCCTTGTTGGACTCCATGAGAATCTCCTCAGGATGTGAGCAGTAGTGGGAATAAAGAGCCTCCACGATTCCCTTTGCTTTGTCCTCTTCTCTTTTGGCTATAGAGCCTATGTAAACTCTCTCGAAGAGAAAGTTCCTGAGTAGATTTAGTGCCCTCAGGCAGTCTTCCGTAAATCCGACTTCTTCTTTCAGGAAGCTGTTCTCGATGACGTCGGTCACCAGGGTATTGATCCGTTCGGCGTGGGTCCGGCCCAATATTTCCAAGGCCTCTTCCGGTAGGTCCTCGTTCTTGATAATCCCGGCCCTGATAGCATCGTCGATGTCGTGGTTGACGTAAGCAATGCGGTCGGAGACCTGAACGCACCTTCCTTCGAGAGTGGATGGGCGGCACCTCCAGGGATGGTTGAGGATCCCATCCCTCACTTCCCAGGTGAGATTCAACCCTCCCCTCTCGAGGACGTCAACGACCCTCAGAGATTGCTCGTTGTGGCGAAATCCACCGGGATGAACCCTGTCAAGGACTTCTTCCCCGGCATGTCCGAACGGGGTATGCCCCAGGTCATGCCCCAGGGCGATCGCCTCCGTGAGGTCCTCGTTGAGCCTCAGCCCCCTGGCGATGGTCCTGGCTATCTGGGAAACCTCGAGAGTGTGGGTCAGTCTCGTCCGGAAATGGTCAGCTTCCGGAGCAAGGAACACCTGAGTTTTGTCTTTGAGACGCCTGAAGGCTTTGGAGTGGATGATCCTGTCTCTGTCCCTCTGAAAACAAGTTCGCACGGGACAAGGCTTCTCTTCCCGGAGACGCCCCTTGGATTTACTGGAAAGGACCGCGAAGGGAGATAGCGTCATCTCCTCGATCTCTTCCGTCCTTTCCCTGACGGTTTTACCCTCAGCAAGTGGAGCAGCAAGCACTTTACCGGGTGTTTCCCCAAGAGATGCTTTTCCCCCGGAGAAGGTACTCCAGCCACCCCTGGACATACGATCCCACCTTTCGCCGAAATCAGACCAACTCGAAGTAGGTACCCGATTCGGCGCGCTCCCGCCGTAATCCTCCGCGTCACCCGGCTCTAAGGCCGTGCTCCAAAATTTTCCACACAATGTGCGATCTGATAAAAGTGCCGATGCACAAGATCAGTGCTTCAGTCGGAAGACCTCGTTGGTATACGCCGGCTGGTGTATCCGGCAGGAAGTGAAAAGGGAGACTTCGCAACTCTCCTGATTCAACGAAGCCTCCCGGCGCAACGTTATCCTAAACCGGCGTTACTCTCTCGGTGCTTACCCTCTGGTACTCAGGGCAGGCTGTATTCTGCCCAAAAGCTTCTACCTGAGCTTTTGCCTAAGCTTCCAGGGCGGCGTGGGCAGCGGCCAGCCTGGCTACCGGCACCCTGAAAGGCGAGCACGATACGTAATCGAGTCCCGCTCTATGGCAGAACTTAATGGATTCAGGATCCCCGCCGTGCTCGCCGCAGATACCGATGACAAGACCCGGCCTCGTCTTTCTCCCGAGTTCCACGGCCATCTGCACGAGCTTCCCCACACCCTTTTGGTCGAGAACGGCAAAGGGGTTCTCCTTGAGAATCTTGTCGGCCAGGTATTTGTGGAGGAATTTGGCCTCGGCATCATCCCTGCTGAACCCGAAAGTGGTCTGTGTAAGGTCATTGGTGCCGAAGGAGAAGAACTCGGCATACTCAGCTATCTCATCGGCAGTCAGGGCAGCCCGTGGGATCTCTATCATCGTCCCCACTACTACCTGGAAATCCACCCCTTCTCTCTGCTTGACTTCCTCGCCCACTTTGACCACGAGATCCCGTAGGATACTGAGTTCCCTGGCTTCTCCGACGAGAGGTATCATCACCTCTGGTTCGACATCCCGGTACCCGTCTTTGATGAGGCGGGCGGTGGCTTGAAAAATGGCTCTCGCTTGCATCTCGTAAATCTCCGGGTAGACGATGCCCAGCCGGCATCCCCTCATGCCAAGCATCGGGTTCATCTCCTGAAGCGTGCGAGCCTTCCTCAAAATCTCTTCTACCTTAGAAATCTCCGCTTCAGGAGCGCCGGCGTGCCTCATCTCCGAGAGTCGAACCAAAAGCTCTTCCACGTTGGGCAAGAACTCGTGGAGCGGCGGATCCAGAAGGCGTATTGTCACCGGGTATCCTCGCATGGCCTTGAGGATTTCGTAAAAATCTCCCTCTTGCATGGGAAGGAGCTTATCAAGCGCTCTGCGCCTTTCTTCGGTGGTCTGTGCCATGATCATCTCCTGAACGACGGGAAGTCTATCGGCGGCCATGAACATGTGCTCCGTACGGCAGAGGCCTATCCCCTCGGCTCCAAACTCGCGGGCACGCCTCGCGTCCTCCGGCGTGTCGGCGTTGGCCTTAACTCCCAGTCTCCTGATCTCGTCCGCCCAGGACAGGATCTCCTTGAAAGCATCGCCCATAGACGGCTCCACGAGAGGCACCTGCCCCAGGTACACTTTGCCCGTGGCACCGTCGATTGACACCACGTCGCCTTCCTTTAGGACAACATTTCCCACGTATGCTTTCCTGCCCTCAAGGTCGATTTTCAATGCTTCACACCCGACGACCGCGGGTTTGCCCATGCCCCTGGCAACGATGGCGGCATGGCAGGTCATGCCGCCGCGTGACGTGAGGATACCCTGAGAATAGACGATGCCGGGCATATCGTCAGGAGTAGTTTCGGGCCTCACGAGGATCACCTTTTCGCCCTTCTGTCCCAGAGCCTCGGCAGTGTCGGAATCGAAAACCAGAGCTCCTGACGCGGCGCCCGGCGACGCGGGCAGGCCCTGTGCCAGAACCTCATTCTTGGCGCCGGGGTCTATTCCCCTGTGGAGGAGCCTCGCCACCTCCTCGGGTTTTACCCGTCCAACAGCTTCTTTCTTGGAAATCTTGCCCTCGTGGACCATCTGGCGCGCGATCTCCAAAGATGCGAGGGCAGTGCGCTTACCCGTGCGGGTCTGGAGGATGTAGACCTTTCCGCGTTCTACGGTAAATTCGATGTCCTGCATGTCCCTGTAATGATTTTCCAGAAGCTCGGCTATTCGGGTAAGTTCCCTGTGGGCGTCGGGAAGTTCATCCGCCATCTCAGCGATGGGCTTGGGCGTACGAAGACCCGCCACAACGTCTTCGCCCTGGGCGTTCACCAAATATTCGCCGTACAGGACTTTTTCGCCCGTGGACGGGTTTCGAGTGAACATGACGCCCGTGGCTGAATCGAATCCCATGTTTCCGAAAACCATTGTCTGAACGTTGACCGCCGTCCCCAGATCGTCCGGAATCTTGTTTATCTTGCGGTATATTACCGCCCGCTGGTTGTTCCAGGACCGAAAGACAGCCGAAACGGCCATCATGAGCTGGTCGTAAGGATTTTCGGGGAAATCTACTCCTGCTTTCTCTCTGATTATGTCCTTGTATCTTTTTACAAGCGTCTTGAGGCCGTCCGGCGAGATCTCGTAGTCGAGACGGGCTCCTTCTTCGGATTTCAGCCGTGAAAGGGCTCTTTCAAACTCGTCGTGAGGAATCCCGAGGACTACGTTGCCGAACATCTGGATAAAGCGCCTGTAACAGTCATAGGAAAACCTTTCGTCGCCTGTGGCCTCGTAGAGCCCCATTACAGTCTCATCGTTCAGCCCAAGGTTGAGGATTGTATCCATCATTCCGGGCATGCTTATGGGAGCACCCGACCTGACCGAGACAAGGAGCGGGTTGTGCCTCCCGCCGAAAACTTTCCCGGTCTCCTTTTCAAGGCCGCTCATATAGCATTTGATGTCCTCTTCGAGACCCGGAGGAAGTTTTTCCCCCAAGCTGTAGTACATCTTGCAGGCCTCAGTCGTGATGGTGAAGCCCGGAGGCACGGGAAGCCCTATTCTCGTCATCTCGGCAAGGCCCGCGCCCTTCCCTCCAAGAAGGGCTCTTTTATCTTCGCCGCCTTCTCTGAACCAATAGATAAGCTTAGTTGCCACTTCTTGGGCTCCTCCTCTCAATGATCTCCACAACCCTTAAAGCAGTCTCCTCAACAGCCTTATCAGTCACATCTAAAATACTACAACCAATCTCTCTGAAAACCTTTTCCGCAAATTCCAATTCAAGAAGGATCCTGCCCATATCAGCGTAAGTGGAGTTTTCGTCCAGCCCCATGGCACGCAGCCTTTCCCGTCTGACTTTGACCAGTTTTTCCGGGCTGAGAGTGAGGCCAACGATCTTATCAGGTGAGATCTTGAAAATCTCGGGCGGCGGCGGGAGTTCAGGGACCAGGGGAACGTTGGCAACCTTGTAGGTCCTCTGGGCAAGGTAGAGGCTCACAGGGGTTTTCGACGTGCGGGACACTCCCAGGAGTACCACATCGGCAAACGGTAAAGACCTCAAGTCCTTTCCATCGTCGCACTTGACGGCAAACTCTATCGCTTCCACCCTCTTAAAATACTGGGCGTCAAGCCTGTGGACGAGACCCGGCTCGAACTTGGGTTTCGACTCTGTAACCCTCGATAGCGCTTCCATCATGGGACCCATAATGTCGACCGCGGGAATTCCCAGTTCTTCAGCCCGGGTCCGGACGTAGTCCCTGAGCTCCGGTTTTACGAGGGTGTAGACGACTATGCTCCGTTTCCCGACCCCTTCGGCGATGGCGGAATCTACGGCCTCGTAGGTCTGAACGTAACCGAACTTTTTGATATCCACTCCGCCAGCATTAAATTGAGCCGCAGCTGCCCTGGCCACGAGCTCCGCCGTCTCGCCCAGAGAGTCCGACAAAACCAGGACAACAGGCTTTTCCCTGTCCACCTAGTCAACCCCTCCCATGTTCTCCTCTGACCCGTCACTTTTCGTTCTTGGCCGGTCCCACAAGCGGCAGGACGTGGGAAAAGTCCGCGTATGCGGTAAACAAGTCAGAGACGAGCCCCAAAAGCTTGAGCCTGTTTTCTCGCAGTCTTTCGTCTTTGGCCATTATCAGCACTTCGTCCAGACACGAATCGATAAAAGGCCTCAAAGACGAAAGGAGGCTCAAGTATTCGGCGTAACGTCTCTTTTCAAACAAAGACCGGGCCAGCGACTTTTTGGCATCCACTTCTCTGAATAAGGCTATTTCGGGTTCCTCCTGGAGTAGTACCGGTTGAACGTCTCTTTCCTTCGTGGTTCTAGCCAGCACACTGGTCCTGCGCCATCCGGTTACCACATCTGAAAGGATACCTGTCCCCACGATCGAAGAAAGGGCTTTTGCCATTTCGGGTAATCTTGCGGGACGCTTTTCCCCTCCACCCAGCACCGCCCTGACTATCTCTATCGGGAAGCCCCTGTCAAGCAGGGCAGCTTCTACGCGACCGGCAAGGAACTCGGCGAGCCTCTCCTCAGAAGACGCGGAAAATTTCTCTACGGCAGACCTCGCAAGGTTCAGGGAGTACCGGACCAGCTCATCCAGATCGATGTCATACCCGTGCGCGAGTAGAATGGTGACTATTCCCTGGGCGCTCCTGCGCAACCCGAGAGGATCTTGGGATCCCGTTGGTTCGAGACCTAGAGAAAAAGCCACCGAAAGCGTATCGATCTTGTCGGAAAGAGCGAGGCAGGAACTCGCGCCTCTATCGGGCACGGGATCTTTTGCGCCTCTCGGGAGGTATTGCTGGGATATGGCGCGAAAGATCTCTTCGGGAAGTCCCTCCTCCCGCGCGTAATGACCACCCATTATGCCCTCGAGTTCCGGGAACTCTCTCACCATGGAAGTAACCAGGTCGCACTTGGAGAGCATGGCGGCTTTTTTGCAGAAACCCATTTCCTCTGGGGAAAGCCCGATCTTTTCCCCGATGAACGCCGCCAGGTTTTCAAGGCGCTGGCTTTTATCGAAAACCGTTCCCGCTCCCCGGAGAAAATACACACCTTTGAGTTCAGGCAGCCTGTCCTCGAGTTTCGCCTTGAGATCCTGGCTGTAAAAGAAAGCGGCGTCCTGAAGACGTGCCCGAATAACCCATTCGTTCCCCATCCGAACGGTTTCGATGCCTTGCTCGGGATCACCGTCCCGCACTCCTATAAACCCCGGCAGGACACGGCCCTCTCCGTCCACCACGGGGAAGTACCTCTGGTGGTGACGCATGACCGTTACGAGAACTTCGCGAGGCAACCGGAGGTATTTTTCATCGAATCTCCCGAGAAACGGCGCAGGGTGCTCACAGAGGCACGTAACCTCGTCGAGAAGTTCTTCGTCCTCAAGAGGCATCCCCGAAATCTCCCGGGCTTTTTCAAGCGAGCCTTCCCAGATCATCTTTCTCCTCTTATCCTGATCCACGATGACGCCGAGTTTCTCCATAAACGCAACATACTGGCCCGGCGACGGAACCTCGGCCTCGCCGGGATGAAGGGTCCTATGCCCGAAAGTGACGCGCCCGGCTTTCTTCCCTGCTATCTCTACGGGAACAACTTCCTCGCCGTACAGGCAGACAACCCAGCGTACCGGCCTGTACCAACGCCAGTTTTCTTCGCCCCACCTGAGAGGATGAGGACAGCTCATTCCCATCACACAAGACGGCAGGATGCGGGGTAAAAGTTCCATAACGGGCTGGCCAGGCTCGTGTTTTATGCCGTACACGTATTCGCCACCGTTCTCGGTTTCTATGGTCACTTCGGAAGGATCGATTCCGAGAGATCTGGAAAAACCCAGAAGGGCTTTGGTTGGGTTTCCTTGAGCATCGTAAGCAACCTTCTTCGATGGTCCGCGAACTTTCGTGAAAGCATCCTCGCTTTTTTCGGAAAGCCCCCTAACCTGCAGCACCAGCCTCCTGGGAGTGCCGAAAGCGCGAATCTCCTCAAATTTAAGGCGGGCTCCCCTGAAAGCAGCCTCCACCCTGACTTTCAGTTCCTCGATAGCGGGTAGAAGATACCGGGCAGGGATCTCATCGGCCCCTATTTCAAGCAAAAGGTCTTTAGACATCAGAACTCATACCCCCGGGACTCCATGTACTTCTTGGCGCATTCTCTCGTGAGGCTCCGTATCCTAGCGATACATCTCTGCCGTTCCGAGACCGACAGGGCGCCTCGCGCGTCCAAGAGGTTAAAAAGATGCGAACACTTTAGGGCATAGTCATAAGCTGGGTAAATCAGGCCTGCATCCAGGACACGTTTTGACTCCTTTTCGTAGTGGTCAAAGTGGGTTCTCAGCATCTCGACGTCAGCCATCTCGAAGCCATAAATTGAGCCTTCCCTTTCGTTCTGTAAAAACAAGTCGCCGTACGAAAGACCGGGTGACACCTGGATGTCCCATACGTTATCGAGGTCTTGGATGTAGGCGGTGAGACGCTCGAGACCGTAGGTAATTTCAGCAGAAATGGGTCTCACCTCTATACCACCCATTTCCTGGAAGTAGGTGAACTGCGTGATCTCCATACCGTCCAGCCAGACTTCCCAGCCCAGTCCCGAAGCCCCCAGAGTCGGAGACTCCCAGTTATCCTCGACGAGCCGTATATCGTGTTCTTCTCTTTTGATGCCCAGCCGTTCCAGGGAGCTTATGTAGATTTCGATTATCCTGTCGGGCGGCGGTTTCATGATGACCTGGAACTGAAAGTAATAGCCCATCCGGTTGGGGTTGTCCCCGTAACGGGCATCCTGAGGCCTTCTGCAGGGTTCAACGTATGCCATGTTCCAGGGTTCCGGTCCCAACACCTTGAAAAAGGTGAGGGGGTTCATAGTACCTGCGCCCTTCTCAACGTCATAGGGCTGCCCTATGTAGCAGCCCTGTTCGGCCCAGAACTCTTCCAGCGACGCTATCACGTCACGAAAATAAAGAAACTTCCCCACTGAAAAAGCTCCTTCCTCTTTTCTCCACTTCTATTCCCCTACTACTGTCAGGCGGGTCACATGGATGTCCGAGTCGGCTCCATTTCGCTGCCGTCCTCGGGGCGCTCGATCTCCAGAGTCCAGGTGCTCACCAGAAGAGCCGTCGTGCCGAGGAGCGTCAGCCACGGAGCCAGGATCGTGGCAACCACTCCTATTGTAACAGGTATGTCCATGACCACAGAATCGCCCTTCTTTATCACGATCCTCGACGCGTTGCCCCTCCTGATGATAGCGGCGACCGTCCGCAGTAAGTCTTCGCCCCTTACCCTCATTACTTCTTTTTTCCGAGAAGACTTCTCGATTTCCGTGAGTGCCGAGACCACATCGCCGCCAGCTTTCTCCAGGGCTTCCCTGGCCCGTTCATAGGTGACGTTGGTCCTCTTCCTTATGGCGTCTATCTTCGCCAGAGTTTCATCCACATCCTTCACTCCCCTTTCAGGTCAATGATTCATAGCGCCGTCATCTTCTATACTTTCCACCAAATCCATGGATTTAAGACGCTTTTCGAGGACAAAAGATACGTATCTTTTGACAAGCCGTCCCACTTCAGACCGGACTTTGCCTTTGGCCGTTATCCTCGGGCAGGGCAACGCGTCGCCCGGAATGATCGAGTTGCGGGCTTCATCCAAAAGGATTTCCAGGGTTTTCCGGCTACCCGGGGATATAATGAAAAACTCACTATCGGGGCTTTTATACCCGGCAGAATCTCCGTTGACCTTGAGGACTGCGGCCTCTTCGTGGCCCCCGCCCGCCTGGGACCAGGCGCGACTGTGGCAGTTTTCACACACAATCCCACCGTGTTTCATCGAGAAAGTGAAGGATGGGCCGTCGGGCATTTTCCCACATATCACACAATGTGAGAATGACGGGCCAAAACCCGCTTCCGAAAGGATTCCCAGTTCTGCCCACCTCACGACGGGCCACGGATCTTCCTTCCTTTCAAGGCAGTCCAGGACGGAACGGAAAAAGAGGAACTGGGTTTCATTTTTCTCCCTCTGGGGGATAAGCTCCAGCAGGAGCTCGGCGAGGTAACCCGCGTAGACCATCCTGGCGTAGTCTTCCATAAGACCACCGTGAGACGCTTTAACTGCTACCTGGATCACCCTATCCATACTCCGGCCTCTCCAGAGCTGGAAAAGACCGTGGGTGAAAGGCTGCGTCAGGGCACCGAGCTTTGCCTTGGCCCTGCGGGCACCCTTGACTACGGCCTTCACCATACCCTCTTCCCTGGTGAAAATGGTCACCGTCTTATCGTATTCTCCCAGGTCCGTCTGGGAAAGGATTATCCCTTCCGCCTGATAGAGCAATTTCTATCTTCCTCCCGGGAGGTCCGGAAGTCTTCGGATCTCGAAGGACTCTTTTGAGCGCAAATCAAAAGACCTGCGAAGGAGGGGGTGACTGCGACGAAAAAGTGCAACAGAAGAAAAGGCCAGCGTTTTTCCAGAAGTGCCCGGAACCTTGCTTCCATGTCAAATAAGGCCGGATAAAAAGCGACGACGCCGACAAAAACGGAGAATACCGAGGTCAGGAGGACCCCCGCCGCCGCCACATCCTTGGCTATTCCGGCGATCTCATCGTACTCGGGTTTCATGAGGTCCACAAAGTACTCTGCCAGAGTATTCACCACCTCTGCAGAAAGGACGGCAGCTATCGCCACGATGACCATCAAAAATTCTGTTCGTTCCAGTCCCAGGGCGATCCCGGCGGCCACAACCAGGCTGGCGACAAAAACGTGGATGCGCATGTTCCGCTCGGTCCTATACGTGTAGGCCAGCCCTTCCCATGCGTGAGAGAAACTCTCCCACAGGGAGCGCGAGTGATTGGGAGGTCTCTTCAGGAGCTCAACGCCTTCAGTATTCTTTCCTGTTCTCTCCACATGATCGCCTCTCTATCGGGCTCGTCGTGATCGTACCCGAGAAGATGGAGAGTGCCGTGGACCAGCAAGAGCTCGATCTCCTGTCTCGGGCTCTTGTTCTGGGCCTCCGCCTGTCTCTTTGCGGTCTCAAGCGAAATGACGATGTCTCCGAGCATGTCAGGAATCCCGTCAATCTTGGTATTGTCCACCTCGCTCTCGAAATCCATCATCGGAAATGCCAAGACATCGGTGGGCCCTTCCACGCCCCGGTACTGCTGATTGAGATCTGCTATGAAAGCATCGTCGGTGAACAACACGGAAACCTCGGTATCTTCGTCGCTTCGCCCCTCCAACTCCAAAACCAGTTTCACGACCCTCCTGGCGAGGTTCCTCAAGAACCCTTCTTCTTCGCGATCAAGTTCCGGGTTCACGATGGTATCAACCACTACGCCCAAGGCTACTGCCCTCCGTTTCTTGAAGGTGAGTCCTTGTCAGGGACCCCTTCCTTACCGGGTTTGGCGGGATACTCTATTCTTGTATGAAAGACTCCCGCCAGAACCCGCGTGAAAGTTTCAGCAATGATATCGAGTTCTTTCAGAGTCAGGTCCGAACGGTCAAGCTGGTGGTCCATGAGCCTTTCGTGAATTATCCTTCTGACAACAGATTCTATCCTCGCGGGAGTGGGTTTAGACAGCGCTCTTGTGGCAGCTTCCACGCTGTCCGCGAGCATCACGATGGCCGTCTCTTTGGTGCTGGGCCTCGGCCCTTCGTACCGGAAGTCCCATTCTTCGGGGGGACGCCCGTCCTTTGAGGCGGTTTCAGACGCTTTCGCGTAGAAATACGAAGCAAGGGTGGTTCCGTGATGTTCCGCTATGAACTTCTGGATAACCTCCGGCACCTTGTGTTCTCTCGCCAGCTCAAGACCGTCCTTGACGTGGGAGATGACGACAGCCGAAGAAAGACTGGGGTTCATTTTGTCGTGGGGATTCTCCATCCCGAAAATCTGGTTTTCGGCGAAAAGGTACGGCCTTTTAATCTTGCCGACGTCGTGATAGTATGCTCCGACCCTGGTGAGAAGGCTGTCGGCACCGATGGCCCACGCGGCCGCCTCCGCGAGATTTCCCACCATTATGCTGTGGTGATACGTACCCGGCGCCTCCAGCAGCAACCGGTGAAGGAGGGGATGTTCCGGGTTGGACAGTTCTATGAGCTTAATGGGCGTGATAATCCCGAACATGGTCTCGAACAAGGGCAAAGAGCCCACCGCCAGGACAGCCGAGAGTGGGCCGTTCAAGAGGACGAACATGGCTTCCTGCCAGCTGAATACGTCACCCAGAGCCATAGCACCCGTAAGCCCCAGGCTTATAAATGTCAGGCTGGAAACCAGCATGACCACGAGCCCCGCTCTGAAAAGCTGGGTGCGGTTCCACACTTTCTTAACGGAGAGAGCCGAGGCAAGTCCCGCGACAAGAGAGAGAGCCATATACTTGAGCTCGAACCCCGTCATCACTCCCACCGCCAGCGTAAGGCACGCGGCGAAAAAGGTCCCAAATCTCCGGTCCACCAGCGTCGAGGCCAGCATCACCCCGGCAGCTACCGGGGCCAGAAGACCCGAGACTGCCGAAAAACCTTTGATGGCCAGTAAACTGAGGATGACGATGGAAGAAAGGAGAGCCGAATTCTTTGGGTCGGTCGCGTCTGGGTAGAAGAGGTAAAGGTAGACGGCGATAAAGCCGCAGAAAAGAAGGGCCATCAGGCCTGCACCCGACACCGCCGAAAATCTCACCCGAGGACCCACCATCCCGAGCTTCTCGAGGATAGCGATCTGGTCTTGGCTTACCACTTCGCCTTTGCGGACTATATACTCTCCCCGCCTTATCCTCACGGGCTCCACGGCTGCCAGGGCCTCTTTTATCTGTTTGTCGGTTTCAGCCTGGTTGAGTATGAGGTTGGGCTTCAGGTTTTTCTCGACGAACGATGACAGAAATCGGGCTACCTGGTCAGGTATGGCCTTATCCGCGGCTATCCTCGCATACGCCTCCTCTTTCCCCGTCTCCAGGTGCTCGGGTTTCAACCCTCTCTGGAGGATATCTTCCACTATCTGCTTGGCCTTGGCTATCGAGGTAGCCACGGTATCGGGAGAAGTCGCCACAACCCCGATGATGTCGGCATCGGAAATGTTCTTGCTCAAAAAGGGCCTGAGTTCTTTGACTATGTCCTGGGTGGTCAGGTTGGTCGACGAACTCAATACGGAGATCTTGTCCCCGAGCTCTTTGAAGAGAGACTTGATTTCCTCGAGGACTCTCTCGTCGCTGTCATATTTTTGCGAGACGCTCCGGATGACCTGTTCCTTGAGGCGTTCGGTGGCAGCGTCGTCTATAACTTCCCTCGTGGCTTTCACGTCGAAAGGCGCCACTTCGCCTGCTTTTAAACCTATCTGAGGGGGTACCAGAGAAACAAAAAAGACCCCGAAGGTCACAAGTAATCCGAGGGAAGCCCACAGGATGGACGGAGTCGAGAGTTTTATCTTCCTGAGAAACTCCAGGGCCGTCCGAAAAACCCTGCCCCGATCTCCGGAAGGCCGCGTGGGGTTACCGCCCCTGTTTTTAGAATCTCTTTCCGCTTCTCTCTGCGACACTAGCGTGATTTCTCCTCTTTCCAGGCATCTTCGTCAAATCTCTCGTATGCCCGGATTATCCTGGACACCAGCTCGTGCCGGACTACGTCCCTGTCGGTCAGGTAAACGAACTTAATCCCGGGTATATCCTTTAAGACGACCCTCACCTGGTCAAGACCGGAATATATGCCTTTAGGCAGGTCTATTTGTGTTATATCGCCGGTCACCACCGCCTTGGAGTTCAGCCCGAGTCTCGTCAGAAACATCTTCATCTGTTCCGGGGTGGTGTTTTGAGCCTCGTCAAGTATGACGAAGGCAGACTCCAGGGTCCTGCCTCTCATGTACGCCAGGGGCGCCACTTCTATTAGCCCTCTCTGCATGTATTTTTCGAAAGTCTCGATGCCCAGGATGTCGAATAGCGAATCGTAAATGGGCCTAAGGTACGGATTCACTTTCTCTTGGATGTCACCTGGCAAAAAACCGAGACGTTCCCCCGCTTCCACCGCCGGTCTCGTCAGGATTATCCGGTCTACTTCCCTGCGCTTGAAAGCTGCGACCGCCATAGCCACGGCAAGGTAGGTCTTTCCGGTGCCCGCGGGTCCGATACCGAAGACCAGAGGATTTTCCTTTATGGCATCGACATATTCCTTTTGCCCCGCCGTCCTTGGACCGATTGGCTTGCCTCGCACATTCAAGAGAATGCTATCGCCGAGTTCTTCCAGTTTCTTCCCCTCTCTCACTGAGCGCACCACGTACCGCACATCTTGAGCGGTAACCTTGTGGCCCGACTTCACACGGTTGATGAGGTGCTCCAGGACTTCCTTGGCCGCGCGGACCTCTTCTTCACTGCCTGACACAATGAGGCTGTTTCCGCGGGCAACAAGTTTCACGTCAAGGCTGTCTTCCAAAAGATTGAGATTCTCGTCGTAGGAACCGAAAAGGTGAAAAACCTGAGCGTTGTCAGAAAGTTCGAATACCACCTGCGTTTCAGACGGCAACTCTATTTACCAACCTCCATTTTTCTCTTCTGGCCAGGGCCTCAACTCTCCTATTTCCTCAAGGGCGGAAGCAACCACTCTTACCACCACGCACTCGGAACCGTGGACTTCGGTATCGCAAGTGACGCCCAAGACTTTCGCAGTCGAGGGCAGTTGCCGTTCAAGGACTTGCCTTCCGCGCTTTTCCCCTATGGCTATAGCTTCTTCTACAGAAAACTCTATCGGTCTCCATTTTACCTCAAAAAAGACGCGGGTGAGAACTTCTATGAGGGGGCCTCGACTTCCTTCACCGATGGCTTTCACGGGATACTCTTCCATTTCGTACCAGTCAAATAGTCTTTTCATCCCCAAAAAGGTGATTTCCCGCCCGAAGAGCCTCAGCACGGTTATTTCCATTGTCTTGCCAGTACGGACCGCTTCCAGCCTGTACAGGGGGATCTCCTGGCGAACTTCGTACCAGGTTCTTGCGGTCACGTTGCCTCTCGCACCCTGCCTCCCGCCACCACTTTCCCCTGCTATCAGGATCTCGCCTTTTTTGACGGTTTGGCCCGGCTTCACCAGAGGAATCCCCGATAACACGAGGACTGAATCTACGACCCCGTCCTTACGGGCGATGACATCACCCGGACCAGCCATTTCAGGTCGGACTTTTTCCACAACCTCGATGACTGCAAGTGTCCCCTGAAAATGCACGTACGCCCATGAAAGTCTAGGTATCTTAAGAGTTAAAGCCTCCTCTACGCTCTTTTCGGACACGTAGGCTTTTCTGGAGCCCACCTTAAGCCCTTCTCCGGCGGCCACCTCTAATATCAAATCTCTCGGCACTTTGTCGTTGCCCTTGACCTGGATCACCCAGATAAAGCCTGAAAGGTAGAAAAGGACGGCAAGGATAAGGGCACTTGACAGCACAAAGGCAGGCCTCTTTTTCACCTTCCCAAGGAAAAAGGGAAATCCGTATCGTTTCCGGATCCTGGGGATGCACCTCGACTTCCTCGCAAGGGTCCGGATCTCCCTGTATTTAGAGAGGCTTATGGAAAAGTACACTTTGTCATCGTGCCGGACAATATCCCATATCGGAAAGCCGGACGAAAGGCAAAGGTTTATAAGCCTTTCCGGATTCTTTCCCCTGACCTCAACCGTAACGTAACCCTTTAGGAATTCACCGATCCTCTTGAAAGTCATCTTTTGCTCCTCACGTGTTCATCTCCACCGATTTGATGACGCCCCGGACCGCCATATCTTCTTTGCTGACTTCCTCGATCTCGAGATTTTCGCCGCTAATGGATATCTGTCCGCGTCCGACTCCGATCACTATCTCCTCGGGAGAATACTGGATGAGGCCCCGGTGGTTGGAGATGAGCACACCCAGGTCACCCACGACCACGACTCTGGGAAGGTCGAGACTGATGTCAAGGGGTAGTTCCAGAAGATCGGCCAGTTCTTGCCTTACCCTTTTCCGCACTTATCCATTTCCCCCTTCTCTACCGCTTCAAGACAGTCTATGAGCGGTGCGGCTCTCACTTTAACTTGCCCTAATCTGAATGGCCGCGGGGGTCATGTGGACGCGCAGTTTCCCCGAACATACTAAAAGTCCGGGTTTCCCCGGACTCTGTATCTATATCTGTATCTTGTTTTGCATCTTTCCCTGTATTCTCTTTTTCGTCCCCTAACCGATTATAACTGATCAAGAATGACGACGTCTACGCGCTGCCTCGGACTTCTTCTTCCGCCTCACGCTCGGGCTTTCGTAGTGTTCGTGCTTTCGGATGTCGCGGAGGATGCCAGAACGCTGGCACTCCCTCTTGAAGCGGCGCAGGGCGCTGTCAAATGACTCATCTTTTCCTATTCGTACTTCCGGCAAATCTTACTCCCTCCCTCCGCCGCAGGCATTCCCCGCTCCCGGTTTGACACTAAGGATTGTACAATATCCAGACCTTCACGGTCAACCGAAAGCCAGGCGCCCAAACCGCGGTGGGCACCGGAGCTTCTCCCGCGACGGAGCTCCACTCACTTCCTGCGGACCTCTCTCCACGAGGCCTCCTTTTTCTGGAAGGCGAGATCTATGAGGGTCCTCACCAGGTCCGGATAGGGTAGCCCCGAGGCTTCCCAGAGTTTGGGGTACATGCTGACTGTAGTAAATCCCGGGATCGTGTTGAGCTCGTTTACGTAGACTTCTCCGGTCTCGGGTTTAACGAAAAAATCGACCCTGGCCATACCGGCGCACCCCGTCGCCTTGAATGCATCTACCGCCACTTTCCTCACTTTATCCATAAGTGCATCATCGAGGGGCGCTGGGACCACCAGGCGAGTCGATTCGTCAAGGTATTTCGCTTCGTAGTCGTAAAATTCCCTCGATGGAAGTATCTGGCCCGCCACAGACGCTCTAGGTTCTTCGTTCCCCAGGACGCTGCATTCAACTTCCAGGAAACCTTCTTTCGCGGGTTCCACCAGCGCTTTCACGTCATAGAGAAATGCGAGGTCGAGGGCTCCGGGCAGCATTTCTCTTCTCTTAACCTTGGATACTCCCAGACTGGACCCGGACGCAGAAGGTTTCACGAAAATGGGGTAGGAGATAAGCCGGTCCAGGTTCAAGAGCACTTCGTCTCGTCGTTTGGTCCACACCCACCGTTCAATGACAAGCGCGGGAACGTGGGGCACTCCGTGGGTAGCCAGGACCCTCTTCGTCACGTCTTTATCCATGCAGATAGCCGAAGCCAGAGAACCCGCTCCGACATATGGCAGGCCCGACATTTCCAAAAGTCCCTGAATAGTACCGTCTTCTCCGAAAAGTCCGTGCAACGCAGGGAAGACCACATCAACCGGCACCTTTACGAGTTTCGCGTTATCTTCGACCCATATACCCTGCCTTGTGGGGTCCGGGAGTATGAAACACGGGCACCCATGCCCTCGAGTCACCTCGGCGAACCCCTTGCGGAAGAAATCTTCGCAGTCGCCGATGTAAACCCAGGCACCTTCTCTGGTAATGCCAACTCCGATAACCTTGAAACCGGCAGCCCGGAGGGCTCCGAACACCGACCTTGCCGAGAGAACCGATATCTCGTGCTCCCCGGACCTGCCGCCGAACAAAAGCGCGACCGTCTTCATGGCAGAACCACCTAACCTCTCCCGACGCCTCGAGTTGCCTTTTTAGATCCTGTCACAGGCCAAACCCTCTTTTGTGGCCTTTCGTCCCACGACGGACACGAGGTTTCCTTTCAACTCGTCAGGTCCGGAGAACCAGCACCGGACATAGTTTCTGGTCAACCCCTGCAGAAGCCCACCTTCGCTCCTCGAATCTTCGACGAGTACTTCAAGAGTTCTGCCTATATGTTTACGGTGAAACTCAAGGGAAAGTTCCCTTCCCAGTGAGATGAGCTCCCGGCTGCGCTCTTCCTTATCTTGCTCGCGGACTTTTCCCGGAAACCGGTAGGCGGGCGTTCCGGGACGGGCTGAAAACTTGAAGACATGGAGCCGGGAAAAAGAAACTTCCCTCACGACCTTTAAGGTATCTCGGAAATCCTCGACCGTCTCACCCGGGAATCCTACGATGATGTCAGTGGTCAAACCCAGGTCGGGCGCGACGGTGCGGCACTTCTCCACAGTCGAAAGGAACCCCCTCACATCGTAGCGGCGGCCCATCATACGGAGTATACGGTCGCTCCCGCTCTGTAATGGGAGATGCAAATGGTGACATACTTGTGGAAGACGCAGACAATCGATGAGGTCGTCGGCAACGTCGTGAGGTTCCAGCGAACTTAGGCGGAGCCTTACGAGTCCTTCAACCTCTGAGAGTCTTTTCACGACGTCAGAAAGGCGCAGCTTTTGACCCGAGTCTTTCCCGTACAAACCAAGATGGGTCCCGGTCAGGACGATCTCGCGATATCCCTTTTCCACCAGGTTCTTGGCCTCTTCGAGGATGCTTTCGAGAGATCTTGAACGAGACGGCCCTCTGGCGTACGGAACTATACAATAGGTGCAGAAATCGCCGCAACCTTCCTGGATCTTCAGAAATGCCCTGGTCAAGCTGGGTTTTTCGACGGGAGTTTCCTCGAATTCCTCGCCCTTTTCGTGCGGTTTCACGTCGACGATGGTCTTCCCGGTGCTCAAGGCTTCTTCAGCGAGATCCACGAGACCCGACCTTCCCCTGACCCCCGAGACCACGATTACCCCGGGAAGATCTTTCACTTCATCGGCGGCTACCTGTGGATAGCAGCCTGTAACCAGCACCTTTGCCCCGGTACGGGCCGCGCTTCGAATGGCCTGCCTGCATTTGGCAGCGCTCTTTGCCGTAACCGCGCATGTATTGATGACCACAAGGTCTGCCGGGCCTTCCTCCCGGAGTTCGTATCCCCTTTTGAGGAAAGCTTCTTTCAGAAAGTCCGTATCGTACTGATTCTGCTTGCAGCCTATAGTCCGGAAAGCCACTGTCTTCTTGGCCAAACCCAAAATACCTCGCTATAGTCGGTGTCTTCGGTGACTACATTATAATCTATCTCGGCTATCCATTATCTCGAATATTACGGCCCGAGGTTTTCAGAAACCGTCACCGCCAAAAGCCCTTTCTCCTTGAGTCCGTCTATGATGACCGGCAGCGCCTCAACGGTGGGCTCGGTGGGATGTAGAAGTATCAGAGCCCCAGGAGCCGCACCCGAGAGGGCCCTTTTCCATATCGTCTCCGGAGGCGGGTTTCGCCAATCGACTGTATCCACCGTCCACAAGATGGTCTGGTAGCCGATTTCCGAAGCGTAGGAAACGGTGGAATCGTTCCACTCGCCGTAAGGAGGCGCGAAGAGTTTGGACGGCCTTGCGCCCGTGAACTCGAAAATCGTTTCCTCTCCTTTGAGGATGAGATCTTGGAGCCTCTCCTTGGACATGTCCTCGATGTGCGCGTGGACTTGTCCGTGGTTACCGACTTCGTGACCTTCTGATACTATCCTTTTCGCAAGGTCCGGGTTTTTTTCGACCCAGGCGCCCGTCAAAAAGAAAGTGGCCTTAACTCCCTTGCTTTTCAGGATGTCGAGGATCTCGGGTATGTACTCTTCACCCCAGTCCACATTGAACATGAGGCTCACGCGAGCCTGATCTGACGAGCCCCTAGATACCGGGGCGAGGGTCGCGAGGCTAGCATCCCCCGCGTACATCCCCAGGTAGCCCCAGCTGCATATGATCCACAAGACCGCCGCAAGGAAAAGACTCAAAAGGTATTTGCGCTTCAATACGAGCATCGGCCTGACCTCTCAATTCATAGCGTTCCTGAATAGGGTCCCTGAGAAGAGCTATGAAAGGAGCGAGAAGATAATACCGGTGGGTAAACCGCGGCGGTATGACGTCGGCTAGAAATCTCGGGGAAGAAACCTCCGGCCTATTCGAAACAAATTACGGGTTTACGGTAACAGGGGGGAAACAGACCCGGGATAGGCGGTTTACCACAAGAGCCACCGCCGCAACCGAAGCAGTCTCTGCCCTGAGGACGTAGGGTCCAAGGGAAACAAGGCGGAATCCACGAGAGAATGCCACTTCAGCTTCGCCCTCGTCAAACCCGCCTTCCGGCCCAATTAGGATGGAAACTTCGTTTGACCCACCCAGGCAGTCTTCAAGCGGAGCAGAGATCTCCCTACGTTCGTGAGCTAAAAGTTTTATCCCCGGGACATCCGAGTCCATCAGTTCCCGGTAGGTCATCACGTCGGCGATCCTGGGGATGGTAAACCGCTTGCATTGCTCAGATGCCGCCCGGGCTATCTTTTCCCATCTGGACCTGCGTAAAGCAACTTTCTCATAGGTGAGACGGGGCACGGTCCGGTTGGTGATAAGGGGCGTGATAGAGGATACTCCCAGCTCAGTGGTCTTCTCGACAACCAAGTCAAACTTGTCCCCCTTGAGAAGCGCGGCGTAGAGGTGCACGGAAAAAGGCGGAACCTCCGCGGGGCGGCTCGCGATAATCCTGCCGGTGAGCCTGCCGGGACCGGAGCCCGTCACTTCGACTTCGTGGACGGTCCCCTCGAGGACAGCCCAGAATATCTCTCCCTTTGAAAGTCTCTGTGCGGCGGCGTGCCGGAATGCGTCCCCCGTCAGGAATACCTCATTTCCCTCAAGCATAGAGGGAGTGACGAAAAACTGGGGCGGAGAGTGCCGGAAGACGTCGCTCAAATTCAGCCGTCCTCCCCAGAGACTCCCCTGAGCCGGTCAAAGAAAGACTTGTTCTCCCCGAAACTTTCTCCTTCGAATTTGCCCAGCTGCCTCAGTATTTCCTTTTCTTTGGCGCTGAGTTTTGTGGGAACCCTCACGTTTATCCGAACCAGGAGGTCCCCCCTGGTCTTCTGCCTTAATTTGGGCATGCCTTTCCCCTTGAGTCGGAGGACGGCGCCGGGCTGCGTGCCGCTGGGAACCGCCAAATCCATCTCACCTTCCAGCGTCGGCACCTTTGTGGTGCCCCCCAGTGAAGCGAGGGGGAAGCTTATTACCTTGTCGAGGATGAGGTCGTCTCCCTGACGCTGGAAGACGGGGTGAGGTTTCACGAAAACGACCACGTACAGGTCTCCCGGAGGGCCGCCGCGCACTCCCGCATTGCCCTGACCCGACAACCTGAGCCTCAATCCCGAATCGGCCCCTGGCGGAACCTTCACCGTCACCACTCTAGTCCTGGTCACTTCGCCAGCTCCGCCGCACTCTCTGCAGGGAGTTTCCACGTATTTCCCGGTACCGCCGCACTTTGGACAGGTTGTGACGGTCACAAACTGACCAAGCACGGTAGACCTCGTGCTCCTCACCTGGCCCGTACCGTGACAGGCCGGGCAAGTTGCGACTCTGGAACCCGGTTCCACCCCGTTCCCGCCGCATCTCGGGCATGTCTCGGTCCTCGGGATGCGCACATCTTTCTCGGCACCCGAAAAGGCCTCTTCCAGGGTTATCTCGAGCTCCAGTTCAATGTCCTGTCCCCGCCGGGGGCCCGTTTCGACTCTCCGTCGTCCGCCTCCCAGTAGTTCCTCGAACTCTTCAAAGATGTTCCCAAAGGGGAAGCCGCCAAAATCTCCAAAAACGCGCCCGAAAGGACCTTCCGCCCCAGTCCCTTCTCCGGGACCCGGACCGGGTCCCGCAACAGGCCCATTGGGGTTCCCGTAAGCGTCGTAATTGGAACGCTTCACGGGGTCCGACAGGACTTCGTAAGCCTCGTTGATTTCCTTGAATTTGGCTTCGGCCGTAGGGTCACCCGGGTTGGCGTCAGGGTGGTATTTTTTGGCCAGCTGCCTGAACGCCCTTTTTATTTCGTCCTGGGTCGCGTCTCTCTTTACGCCTAGTATCTCATAGTAATCTTTGCTCAAAAGTCGACTTCCTCCACAGATTCAGGCGATTCTTCTCGCTTTTCGGATTCGTCCTTCTTCTTGATTATGGTATCGATCCGAAGTATAGCACAGGCGATCTCCAGGGCCGCTTTGAGAGCGTGGATCTTCACGGGAGCCGGGTCGATGACGCCCATCTCGAACATGTCTTTAATCTCCCCCGTATCACAGTCCACAGCCAAATTGTCGTTATTTTCCTCAGTCTGGCGGGCCATCACGTCTCCGACTTTCTCGAGAGGGTTGAACCCGGCATTGGCCACTATCTGGGCCAGAGGACGCTTGAGGGCTTCTATAACGCAAAGGAGCCCGTAGGACTGCATCCCTTTCTGACTCGAGCGGAGTTTCTCAACTTCCCTGGCACAGGCTATCTCCAGGGCTCCGCCACCTGCCACGACCCCTCCCCTTATTGCCGCCTGAACGGAAGAGGCCGCATCGGCGCAGATACGCTCCCGTTCACCCCGGACTTCCTCTGTGCTTGCTCCTACCAGTATAGTTGCCATCGGTTTTCCTTTTCCACCGATAACCCTGATACATTCGAGTTTTTCGTCTTCATAAACTCTGTCAGCAAAACCAAGATACCTTTCAAGTTCTTCGGCTGGCTTTTTGAGGCCGGTCCTCTTCACCGGCTTCGCACCGGTGTGTTCTGCGGTTTTCCTGAGGTCCGAAGAAGCGACGCGGGAAATGACCATTACCCCGGCGTCGGTCAGTATTTCTTCGGCTATGTCGCTCACACCCTTGTCAACCACGATGAGCTTGACCCCAAGGTTGATGACTTTCCTGAGGTTATCTTTGAACTCTTCCTGGAGATCCAGGTATCTCTGAAAGCCCGCCTCGGTAGCAAGCGCCTCCTCTTCCACCTCTTCGGGTTCGAGGGCATCGTCTACCACAAGGATCTTTACGTTCTCCAGGCTTTCCGGCATCTCTTCGTTGAGCCGCTCTTTATCAATGATGATGCCGGCAAACACCTGGTTTTCGGCGCCTTCCTTGGCTACGATGATCTCCGAGAGTTTGAAGCGTTTATCCAGGAGCTTTTCCTCGCCCACCATCCTGGCAGCAGAAACGACAAGGCTGGCTATATCCTCGTTCTCCCGGCCAGCTACAAGCGCCACTTTATATAGCAGGGGATCGTCGACGCCTTTCAGTTTTTGCGCCTTCTCCTCGATGAACTTGATGGCTCTTTCTCCGCCTATCTTGATCCCCTCGATGATCCTGGTAACGGGGACGCCCCGCATTACCTGGTTGACTCCTTCGGACAATAGAGCGGCCGCCATGATAGTGGCGGTCGTGGTTCCGTCCCCGACTTCCTCCTCCTGAGCTTTTGCGGTATTGATGACCATTTTTGCGGCAGGATGGTTGACATCCATTTTTGTCAGGATGGTTATGCCGTCGTTTGTGATAACCACTTCGCCGAACCGGTCAACGAGGAGAGTATCGAGCCCCTTGGGACCTATCGTCCCTTCCACCGCCGAAGCGATAGCGCGAACCGCGTTTACGTTAGTGAGAAGAGCCGCGAGCTTTTCGTCGATCTCAGAACCCTGAGCCGCTTGCTTAATCAACGTAAACCCTCCCGCCGCGATAAGTTATTTGCTCCCGGAACCTGTGGGTTGCTCAACCCTTATGGCGCCAGGAGCTTACGCTTCATCTCCCGAAGACCCAGAGCGATGACCTTATACATTATGCTGATCTATAGTCACTACCGTGCAGTACCTCAAGGGTACCATGAATCCCGTTATTCGTCCCAGGAGAAAAACTCATTCAGTTTTTCTTCACAGAGTTTAACTATCGCCACCGCCCTAGCATAGTTCATGCGCTTGGGACCCAAAAGTCCGATCCTGCCTTCGCTCTTTCCGGCTTTGAACACCCCGTAAACGATGCTTAGGTCCCGGCCCACCTCTGTCTCATTTTCTTGCCCTATAGTTATTGCAGGGTCAGACTCCCGGTTACGCCTCGAGATAATGTTTTGAATCAGCGACCCATTTTCTATAGCCAGAAGGAGATCCTGGACCTTGTTGATATCCCGGAACTCGGGCTGGCTCAGGAGGTTCGCCGTACCTCCCATGTACAGCCTCTCGGTTTCCGTTTCCGAAGACATGTTCCGCAAAAACTCGATCACCTGGGCAATTATCTCTGCATATCTCGACGTTTCTTTGTGCAGGAGCTCGTGCGCCCTGTCAGTGACTTTATCCAAACTGACGTTGCAGATCTCTCTGGATAGCATATCCGAGACATATTCCATCTCTTCTCTCGACATGGGAGGCACATCGATGAGGCAGCTCTCCACGAAACCTGCGTCGCTGACGATGACCACAAGAGCTTTGCCGAAAGATGCCGGCAAAAGGTGTATGGCCTTGAAGGTCGTGGTCTCGTAGTCGGGGCCGAGGATGAACGCAAGATAGCTGGTGGCCTCAGATACAGCCCTGACTACCTCTTTAAGCAAGGAAACCACATCCCTGATTTTGGAGCGGAACAGCGATTCGACAAACAATGACTCTTCGGGAGTTATTCCCGTTTCGGGCAACAACTGGTCAACGTAGAACCTGTAACCCTTATCCGAAGGGACTCTCCCCGAGGAAGTATGAGGTTTGTCCAGATAACCCATTTCCTCCAGGTCGGCCATCTCGTTACGGATAGTGGCGGGGCTGATACCGAGCTTGTACCGCCGGGCAACCGCCCTGGAACCGACGGGCAATCCGGTCCTGACGTGATCCTCCACTATTGCTCTCAGTATCTGCGCTTTTCTCTCGTCGAGAATCACTCGAGAGCCTCCTTTTAGCACTCCTCACGTTAGAGTGCTAATCTAATTGCACGATAGCATGGGATCAGAAGAGGTGTCAATGGTTCATAAGTAAGCGGCGTCGGCGCGTATAACGCCCCTCGACTAGGGCCTTTGTGGCGTCGCTTTCAGGATCACGGAAGCAATTGCCCACGCCAAAGCTTCCATGCTGTTCTTGCATTCTGCCAAAGTATTATCAACGCCACCAACTTCCACGAGTATCGCGGTGGGGGAGTACTTCTGGTTATACACTGCAGAAGCGTAGTAAATGCCCCGGGATATGCCTGGGTACCCCTCGTTGAGTTTGTCGATGACCTGCTTGGCGAAGCTATAGTTAGACACCCAGTTCGGGTTGTCTGTGCCTATCACTACCATCAACCTGGCATAAGGTTTTCCGCGGATAGTGACGCCTGTAAGACTTTTGGGCTGGCTGTCCCGGTGGATGTCTATCAGATATTTGCAATCTGGATACTTCTGCAGGATCGCTTTGACAGTCGCCTCAGACCGGTAGTAAGCGCCCAGCCTGGTGTCGGCGTCGTGAAGGGTCTTGGAGTGAAGACACGGTATCCTGTATTTCTGTTCAAGCTCCGAGACAAGCATTTCACCCACCCGCACCACGTTTTTCGTCAAATCCGCGCTGAAGGCTTCGTCCGCATCTCTTTTCTGTATCTCGGGCAGGTATGATTCCGTCGCGTGAGTATGGTACACTGCCACAAGAGGCCCTGAATACGGCATAAAAGACACAGGCATAGCCCCCTCTCCCGGGGGGAGAGAGAACAGGACAGGAGTTATGCCCCAATCCTTTTCAATTTCTGGGCTCTGGACTCCCGTATATGCCAAAGGTCCGCCAAAAGACCCGGGCAGCTGGCTCGTGAGGAGGTCCCGGATGCTTTTTGGAGTGAAACCCATGAACCATCCCAGGATCTGAAGAGGGAGACTCGGAACGGTGGAGTCGCTATGGAATTCCTCCAGGTACCCGATGAGAGGAAACCCCATTTTCAGTACCTTTTTCGCCACTCCCTCTCTTTGCCATAAGACATCGTATATCGAAGGCGTGACCAGCGCTGGCGCGAGCTCCGGATCCTGACCGGTGAAAGCCGGCATCATAGGCTCGACTCTGAAGGACAGCACGAATACTAGAACGAAGACAACGAAAAAGAGCTGAGAAAGCAAAAGGCGTAACCTCGGCAACGCCTTGTGCCGCATGAGCCTTCACTCCCTACTTCTTTGGATATGACGGGATAAAGGAGTTAATGCCGCGTAACGAGTGGCGCCCGGATGGGACGGACATCTGTCGGGAAATCAGCGCGCAACGGGTTAATAAGATAAAACCGGGCTTTTGCCCCGATCTTCTTTCGGGCTTGCCCGGTTGATCTGCCGATACTATGCGGTTTTCGAGGTAGGAGGCTTAGACTCTACCGGATGACGGTAGGCACAAATGCGTCTATTATACCTATGACCAGGGAAGCCAGAAGAGCTCCCAAAATCGATACGCGCATCCCAGGCACCAGGAACTGGGCCACATATATGACAACTGCGGCCACTATGAATCCTACAAGGCCTCTGGACTGGGGCGATACTCTTTCGCCCAGGATCGCCTCGACCGCCCAACCCAAAGCCGCAATGACAACAGCCGCAATCAGGGCGTTGGCGAAACCGAACACCGAGAACCCGGGAAGGACAAGTCCTAAAATCAACAGGACGATCGCCGAGACCACGAACCTCACTATTACGCCTATCCAGGTATTATTCCTGTTGTTCAAGTCTTCTCACCTCCATAAAGGCCAGAAACGATAGACGCAGGAAATATGGTAACCCTGGAAAAGAAAATCTATTCAACCCGGACCTGTGCAAGGAGCACGGTTTAATCCTTCCTGTGGCTATCGGGATAGGATGCCTCCCGAAGGTGCACATCCCTGCCCGCAGAACCCACGATTGCCTTGAGGAGCGTGGTCTTTCCGCAACCGTTCGGACCAACGATACCGGTGCGGCTCCCGGCAGAAAGCGTGGCGTTAATGTTGCGGAGCACCGGGTTCCCCTGGAATGATATAGAAAGGTTAGATATGCGAAGCACCGTCATGAGATCACCCTTTGCCAAGCAGCTTATAGTCGTACCTAAAACACCCCAGGTGTCGCGCCTTGGCTTGTCGAAGCCACCTCGCGGGGGATTAAACCATTTGCGGAAACGACTACGCGCAGCCACCCTGGTTTTGCGGGAGAACCCCTTTTCAATTCTCAGACCTCACGATTGTTCGTAGGCTGGCCTTATGTACCGGGGTCCTCTAGCTGCTAGTTGGTGATCATTAGCGTGGGGAACTACCCTCCTTGACGGTGGTTCATCGTGCCCTTTGAGTTCACCGCAGTTATCCGCGGGTCCCTCTTGGTTTAGCCTCGGAGAGATTATACCATGGAGGGGCCTGTCGTTCCACGTTCTACCGGACGAGGTCCGTTTAACATGTTTACACGCGCGCTGGGGCAGTGTAAAGTTTCAGTAGGTAAAGTGGCCGGGGAACGCGAATAGCAACTACGCGAATAGCAACTACTTGACGGTAGCTTTTCATCTGGTTATAATACGTCTGACGCTCCTCGATAGCTCAATGGCAGAGCATCCGGCTGTTAACCGGAGGGTTGCAGGTTCGAGTCCTGCTCGAGGAGCCATAAGTTGCGCCCGTAGCTCAGCGGCAGAGCGGCCGGCTCATAACCGGTTGGTCGTGTGTTCGATGCACACCGGGCGCACCAATTTTGTGGCCCCATGGTCAAGTGGTTAAGACATCGCCCTTTCAAGGCGGTAACACGGGTTCGACTCCCGTTGGGGCCACCAATTTATTTCTAGCAGGGATTTTATGCCCTTCGAGCCACGAAATAATCTCCGCGGAAACCGTCAGGACGGTGTCCTTGGAGGCCTCTTGATGGGCCACCGTACGCACAGAAATCGCGGGGACGGTAACCAGATGGGTCCTACCGTTGAGGTCTAATAAACTATCTTTATGAACCAGAACACAGTCTCCTTATCCCACCCCAGATCCCACGGAAAATGAAGCCTGTCTGCCGTGTGGCTTGCTATGGTGACGTAACCGCGTGGGTCTTTTCCGACAACGACGGCAACGTGACATATCTGGCCTTTTGTCTCGTATGCGATTATGTCCCCGGGTTCCAGGAGAGAGACAATGCCGTCCGGACAACCGTCCCTGGGCTTCACGGCCTCCTGATAGTCCCCTCTGAATAGTCTCTGTCCTTTGCCGCTGGAAAGTAGATGCCATACCAGGCTCTCGCCCTGCACCCAGGCTGTGCTCCCTTCACCGGTATAATGCCAGCCCCCTCCCTGCGGGACTCCGCCAGCCGAAAGCACTTGAGATGCGAAATTGGCACAATCACCTCCGAGGTACGTGTAGACCCGGTATCGGGCATTGTATCTCCCTCCTTCAGGTAGGACTCTAACCCCAGAGTGCTTTATGGCGTACTCTCTGGCTCTCTCTCGGTTGAATAGCCCTCCAGCTGCTTTCTCCGAGGACACCAGCTCTCCCGGAAAAGGCGAGAATCCTGGGTCTTTTATAGGGTTTTCGGCGACCTCAGAGGCGGAAATGCCGGGCAAAGTTTTTTCCGCCGCTTCTTCCGGGAGACGGGGAGGTTCGTAAGCCTCTTCCCCCAGGGGGTCGATATACCAGTCCATGCGAATGACCCAGCCTTCCCCCATTCTTATGAGTTCTATAGCGTGTACGGTTCTCGAGCCGAACCTGTGGGTGGGGCTTTCAGCGAGTCCAGCTGCCCCGGCATCCGGGTTTTCGTACCGGTAGCTGTAGACTGTGTGCTCCGTTATCTCGACCCAATAAAGGTCCTCCGCATCCCGACTGACGGTGTCAACTTCAAAAGTGCTCGTTGCCTCAAGAATCCTCACGCCTCTCAGCCGGGCCCATTCTTGAAAATACCTGACCCGCTTCTTTTCACGCTCGAAGGCCCATTCCCCGGTGTCTGACGAAAGATCGTAGTTCTTTTCCAGCCTCTTGGTATCGCCGTCCACAAGACTCCTGGTACGGTCCGCCAGCATACTTTGGACAACCTCTGCGGGACCGGTTTTTTGAATATCTGGCACCGGCCGGTAGGAACCCTGAGCGGCGGGAAACCTGTCCTTTCTGAGGATGACCTCCAGAGCGCTCAAGACAAGGCCAAGGAAAAGGCAAATCGTGAAGAACAGGTAAAAGGACTTTGGCCCGGAAGTCCTCTGGGGCTTTCTGGTCCGCGGTACACCGGTGATAAGGACGAGCTTGAGCAAAGCCATCACCCCGGAAGGTAATTCAGGAAATGATACTTTCTCTTCCATTCCGGTATGCAAACGGTTATAATATCCGAAACAAACCAATAATCGAGGAAGATTCGATGATGGGGAGGAGTAGGTGAAAACCTCCCACAGAGAGCGGGGTCACTGGCTGAGAGCCCTGCGGGAACGGGTTCACCGAAGGTCGCCCCTGAGGATCCGGGCGGAAACGCCCGGACGGCCGAACCCGTTAAAGTCGAAAGAGTGCCGGCGGGAAGTTTTGGAGTCTTACACCTGCCGGAAACAAGGTGGTACCGCGAAAAAAGGCCCTTTCGCCCTTGTGGCGAGGGGCCATAACTTTTATGCGCCCGGTGGGAAAGCATTTCCGCTTTCACCGGACTCGGACAAGAGTTCAAGTGGCAGTTTGCAGAAGACCCTGAAAAACATCACAAGAAGAGGTGATTTAAGGTGCCGGGAACTTTACCCAAAGCGTACGAACCTAAGACTTTCGAAAAGAAGTGGTATAGTTACTGGATGGACAACGATCTTTTTAGGGCGGAAGTAAGACCCGGTAAACCCAGGTTTTCGATAGTCATCCCCCCGCCCAACATCACCGGGGCGCTCCACATGGGTCACGCTCTGGACACGACTCTTCAAGACATTTTCGTGAGGTACAACCGGATGCTGGGGCTTGAGACTCTGTGGCTTCCGGGAACCGACCATGCATCAATAGCCACTCACGCCAAGATAGAGGAAATGCTCGCTCAAGAGGGCACTTCCAGGTGGGAACTGGGGCGGGAAAAGTTCCTGGTAAGAGCATGGGAATGGAAAGATAAGTACGGGCACATCATAACCGATCAGTTAAAGACGATGGGCGCATCCTGCGACTGGTCCAGAGAGCGTTTCACCATGGACGAAGGTTGCTCCAGGGCAGTAAACGAGGTGTTCGTTCGCCTGTACGAAAAGGGCCTCATATACAGGGGTAAATACATGGTCAACTTCTGCCCCGGCTGCCGGACGGTCATTTCCGATATTGAAGTGGAACACGAGGAGGTTGACGGGGCCCTGTACTACGTGAGATACCCCCTTGCAGACACCGGTGAGGCCGGGGAGGTCGACGAGGCCGCAAAGGATAGACCTGCATCATCATTCAGGGACTTCATCCAGGTTGCCACAACGAGGCCAGAGACCATGCTTGGGGACACAGCAATCGCGGTGAACCCGAACGACCCGAGATACAGGCACCTTGTGGGGAAACTGGCCATATTGCCCCTGGTGGGTCGTCTCCTCCCCATTATCGCCGACGATCACGTGGACCCCGACTTCGGTACCGGTGCGGTTAAAGTCACTCCCGCCCACGACCCCGACGACTTCGAGATGGGCCAGAAACACCACCTGAAGTTCATCTCGGTGATAGATACACAGGCCAGGATGACATCGATGGCCGGAAAATACCAGGGCCTCGACCGTTACGAGTGCCGCGAAAAACTCCTTTCCGACCTCGAGAAAGCGGGCTACCTTGTTAAGAAGGAACCCTACAGGTTCTCGGTAGGGCATTGTCACCGCTGCGATTCCGTGGTGGAACCGCTCATTTCGGAGCAGTGGTTCGTGAAGATGAAGCCTCTGGCCGAACCCGCCTTAAGGATCGTCCGGGAAGGAAAGGTGAGGTTCGTCCCTGAGAGGTTCACCAAGATTTACGAGCATTGGATGGAAAACGTGAAAGACTGGTGCATTTCCCGGCAGCTCTGGTGGGGCCACAGGATCCCGGCCTGGTATTGCCGGGATTGTGAGAAAGTCATTGTGGCGAGGGAAGCTCCTGAGAGGTGCCCGGATTGCGGCGGGCCGGTGTACCAGGACGAAGACGTGCTGGATACCTGGTTCTCGTCGGCTCTCTGGCCTTTTTCGACTATGGGTTGGCCTGAAAATACACCGGAACTTCAATACTTCTTCCCCACCGACATATTGGTCACAGGCTACGATATCATTTTCTTCTGGGTGGCCCGCATGATCTTCTCCTCAATGGAGTTCATGGGGAAAGAACCTTTCCGCTACGTGCTCATCCACGGCCTGGTCAGGGACGCTTTAGGCAGGAAAATGTCGAAGAGCCTGGGGAACGGCATCGATCCCCTGGACGTCGTGGACAAATACGGGGCCGATGCTCTCAGGATATCCCTGACCAGCGGCGTCGCAATGGGAAACGACATGCGGTTTTACGATGAGAAAGTGGAAGGGGCCAGAAACTTCTGCAACAAGCTCTGGAACGCGGCCCGGTATGTGCTTTCCAACCTTGAAGGATGGGAACCGCCCATCCCGGGGCGGGAAGGGCTACCCGCAGCGACGGCCTTCAAGGAGGAAAGCGGAGAAAAGGAACAGAGATATTCCAACTTAATGCCAGGATCTCAAATACAGGCGGTGACGGCCAGGTGGATCCTCTCTCGATTGGAACGGACCACTGCTCTGGTGAAAGACGCCATGGATAGGTTCGAGCCCGGAGAGGCTATCGATATCATAACCGATTTCGTCTGGAACCAGTTCTGCGATTGGTACATCGAATTTTCTAAGGAAGATCTGGCCAATCCCGACCTGAAGCAGAAGACGCAGTACGTTCTCTGGAGCGTCCTCCGAGATTCTCTGGCGCTCCTTCATCCGTTCGCGCCGTTCATAACCGAAGAACTGTGGTCCTACCTGCCTGGAAGAGCTCCCGGAAAAGAGGGAAGCCTCATCGTTTCACCGTATCCGGTTCCCGGGAGATATCCCGTAGACACCGCTGCCGAAGATGAAGTTGAAGCGATGATCGAGGCGATCAAAGCCATAAGGAACATGCGAGCCGAAGTCAACATTCCGACGGGTAAGAAAGCCAGGGTCATAATACTGGCGGAACATCCGGAAACCTGGGAGAAAGCGGCCTCCTACATCCAGAGGCTGGCCTGGGCTGAACCTCTGGAGATACATCCGCGAGGAACGGCTCCGGAAAGACCTCATCACGCACTGGCCTCGGTGACGAAGGATGCAGAAATATACCTGCCGCTCATGGGGGTAATAGACCTCGAGAAAGAAATAGCGAGGCTGGAGAAATCCATCGAGGATCTGGAGGCGGACCTCGAGCGGTCTAAGGAAAGACTCGAAAATCCCGAATTCCTGGCCAAGGCGCCGGAGGAAATCGTGGCGACACAGCGAAAAAGATGGCAGGAGAACTCTCTAAAGCTCGAAGCGCTGAAAAAAAGGGTCGAAACGTTGCAAAAGGCCAGAAGCTGATTTCAATCCCGGGCAATGCTATAAACACATGCCTCGTCATCGTGAAGGGAGGGTTTGCTGCCCCCGTCCGCAGCGAAAAAGCATAGCCGAGCGGGCGGGGGCGGCATCAAGACAGTGACTCTCAGTGAAGAATCCAAGTACCAGAAAGCCCTTGAGTGGATCCATTCCACCGCGCGATTCGGATCCCGGCTGGGTCTTGAGAGGATTTCGAAATTGTTGACCCTGTTGGGGAACCCAGAAAGAAGCTGTAAGTTCGTGCACATAACCGGCACCAACGGTAAGGGCTCCGTAACTGCGTTCGTCGCCTCTGTGCTCAAAGAAGCGGGTTACCGGACCGGGATGTATACTTCTCCTTACCTCGAGGATTTCCGCGAAAGGATAATGATCAACGGGAAGAAAATCCCTAAGAAGGCCCTCGTCGACCTCGTCGATGAAGTCCGCCCCAGGGTAGAACAGATGGTTGCCGAGGGATATGAACACCCAACCGAATTCGAAATCAACACCGCTTTGGGCTTTCTGTACTTTTCGCGGGAAGGGTGCGATTACGTGGCCCTCGAAGTCGGCCTGGGCGGAAGATTCGACGCCACCAACGTGGTGACTCCCGCGGTCTCAGTGATAACCACCATCGGATACGACCACATGGACAGGCTTGGGAATACCCTTGCACAGATAGCTTTCGAGAAAGCCGGGATAATCAAGCCAGGCATCCCTGTCGTCACGGGAGCCCTCGAAGATGAACCTTTCGAAGTAATCCGGAAAAAGGCTCTAGAACTGAACTCCCGTCTCATCACCGTAGGCCGAACGCCTTGGGCGACCGTTACCTGGGAGGAAGTGTCATACTCCCTGGATGGCCAGGAAATCAACGTCTATGGGCCCGACTTCACTTATCGGAACTTGAAAGTACCTCTCCTCGGGAGGCACCAGCAGCAAAACGCCTCGATAGCCGTAGCCGCCCTGCACGCCGCGGCCCCGGCCAATCGCGAGCGAAGGATCTACCTGGACGAAAAGGCCATCAGTGTGGGGATCGAACGAACCGTCTGGCCCGGGAGACTCGAAGTGCTTCACAGAAATCCAATGATCATCCTCGACGGAGCCCACAATCCTCAAGGAGCCAAAGTCCTCGCCGAAGCAATTGCCGGGATCCCCAGAAGGAGGCTCATCTGCGTTTACGGGATCCTGGGAGACAAGTGCTATGAGGAAGCGACGGCGCACGTCATCCCCCAATGCGACGAAGTAATCGTGACAAGGCCCCATACTCCCAGGGCTTTGGACCCCGGCATCCTCGCGGGCGAAGTCAAGAAGTACTGTCCGAACGTAACCGTAGAATCTGATTCCAATAAAGCTCTCGACCTCGCGCTGAATAGGGCCTCGGAAGATGATGCGATTCTGTGCTGTGGCTCTCTTTACCTGGTCGGACCCGCCAGGACATTCATTCGTCAGAGGTTTGGCATTTCGCCCTACGGTGGAGAATAACAATTGATGGGGACGGATTATTCTGCTCTTGGAGGAAGGCCCGTTGCTTTCCGGCCCGAAGGACGCGGAAACTGAAAAAGGCGGTGTTGTCAGGTTTATACCCCTAAACCCGGGTCTGGGCGCCTGGTCTGACAAGACCCTGGAGAAGGGCTTCTTCGTCTTTGGAGACAAGGAGTCATTTTCCCAAGCATACGGCACCCGAGAGGCGTCCGCACTAGGGGAGGTAGATTTCAACCGTTATTACCTCGTATCCGTTCATCAGGGCCTCTGCCCTACCGGAGGATATAGGGTGAACGTGAAAGAAGTCAAAGTGTTCCCTAGACGGGTGGAGGTAATAGTTGAGTTCAAAGAACCCCGTCCTGACCAGCTTGTGACAATGATGATGACGACACCCTCAGCATTTTTTCTGGTCCCGCGCGAAAAGGGCTCAAAGGTCTCGCCTGTCTTTTACTTTTACTCTACCGACAGAAAACTCTTGGCGAGGAGGAAACCCATGTTCGGAAAGTGTCCGAGAGGATAAGTATTGGGGAGGTCACGCGGCGGCGTACAACAGGAGGTGTTGACCTGTGAGGAGAACCCGGATGAACCGGAACCGCACACTTAATACGGTAGTCACGTTCCTAATCATCTCCCTGATATTCGTGGGCTCGGGTTACCTTATCGGACGATTTCTTCTTTCATCTTTGTTCCAAAGGCAACCCAAGGGAGAACCCGTGTCCGGAAACAAAGATAAAACCCCGGCTCCCTCGAGCTATACTGCTCAGATCGAGTTGAAACCTCTAACCATTTACCGTATTCAGATCGGTGCATACTCAAGCAAAGAGAACGCCGAAAAAACCGCCGAAGCCGCCATTGCGAAAGGTGTCAGCGCCTTTGTGATGAGTCCGGACCCACTATACAAAGTGTATTGCGGAGTTACGGGGTCGAAAGAAGCTGCAGCCAAAATATCCGAAAGCGTGCTGCCTAAACTCGCCGGAACGGTGATAGCCAAGGATGACAAGCCGTACATCGCGACCTTGGAGATTCCTTCCAGATCTTTCAGCATCACCGGAGATAAGGCTCAAGTGGAGAGCATTCAAAAAGCTGTCACATCTTTCGTCAACGCACTGCAGTCCCTCGTCAGTTTCTGGGACGCTCATTATCTCGGGCAGCAAAGCCAGGTAAACCTGGCTGCAATGGAATCTGATATCGCTGCCCTGAAAAACGACCTGGCAAAAATCACCCCCGATGCAAATCTAAAGGACGCCTACGAGACTTGCATCAGCATCTTGTCTGAACTGGAAGCAGCTATCCGCGGGGCTAAGGAAGCCCAGGGGGGTGACTCCGCGAAAGTGACCGCGGGTATGACACAGCTCATTAAGCTTGTAGACACATACAACCGGGAGATAAAGTGACTCAGAGGAAAATAGCGCCGGCTCCGCCGACATTTTCCCCGGGACATTCAGAACCCCGGGGCTTTTCCTTTGCGGTATTTCAGACATCTTGTGATCCCTTGTCTTTGGTGTTAAGATACATTGTCGTCAGTAGTATTGGTGGAGGTGCCCTTTTTGGCTAACATCAAATCCAGCGAAAAGGATATACGCAGGTCCGAGAAACGGCGCCAGAGAAATCAGGCCATAAAGTCCATGGTCAGAACCTACATCCGGAAGTTCAAGGAGGCTGTCGCTTCAGGCGATGAGACTCTGAAAGCTTCCGCTTTTAGGGCCGCTCAGTCCGCCATCGATAAGGCAGTATCCAAGGGAGTGCTCAAGGCTCGAACGGGAGCCCGGTACAAGTCGAGGCTTGCAGCCAAGCTTTAGGATCTCGTTAGATTCATAACGAGGTAGTCCATGCCAAGGTCCGGGTCTAAGTAGCCTTTTTTGAGAGCTTCGTCCACATCCAGGAGGAGCCGGAAGGCTCTTTCCAATTCCCCGAATGTCCAGTTCTTGGATTGCTCCAGGGCTTTCTTGGCCGAAAACGGGTGGACTCCCAGGACTCCCGCAAGAGAGTTCTGGGGGACCCCTTTCAAGGAACACTCCTTGGCCCTCCAGAGCAAGGCAAAACTGGACGTAAGCATCGCCACAATCAATATGGGATTGGTCCCCCTGGCTTTCAGATCTTCGAGCTCCTTCAAGGCCCTCGCTGTGTTCTTTGAACAAATCGCATCGGTGAACGCGAAAGTATGCATCTCGGGATCTGGCGACACACACGAAAGGACTACCGAAGACGTTATCTGTTTGACCATCCTGCCTCCGGGTTCGTGGGCCGGACCTACGTAAAGTTGAATTTTCTCTACTTCGTGATTAAGGCGCTCCATGCTCTTTCCGGCAATGAGGACCAGAGTTTCCGCAGCATCCCTGCTGACTTTATACCCGGCCCCGGTGAGTTTTTCCGTGACCCAGTTCATCGCCTCAGAAAAACTCGGGGAGCTCGCTTCGGCTACGCGTCCTTCAAGTTTTGCGACCAGTTCCAAAAATATTTTTGGAGCAGGATTCTCTTTTGAGGTGGCCGACATGAATATACAGCTTCCGGGGACAATAGACTGTATGAAAGTCTCCTCTTTGGCAGAAAACATTGTCTGGGCATTTCTTACCACCCACAGCTTGGGCCCAAAGAAAGACGGCTGCGCGACGACGTCGCGGAGATCGGGCCAGGAGAGCTCGTCTCCATCCAGCGTCTCTACTCCTCCGGTAAAGCGTTTCGACAGGATTTCCACAAGGTGCCTATGCCAAAATGTCTCTTCTCCGTATAAAAGATATATGGATGCAACTTTCCCCGAGAGTATTTCTTCCTCAAGAGTCAACGCTTTCACAGGCTTCCTGGTTCACCGTTCCCCTCCTTACCATGACCCCTCATTTCTGATGAGGAACACTGGGCAGATAGTGTGACCTGAGAAGAAGGACTTTCCGGGTCACCTCGCCGTTGACCTTCTCGACCCTGTAAGTCTCAACGAGAAGGCCCGGGTTCTTGCCTTCTTCGGGATATTCTTTCACGATTACGGGTTCGAGGTCGTAAGTTTTATCCCCCGGTTTCCCGAACACTCTGACCACGACCTGTCCGTTTTCGACCCAGGCCCCGAACACCACGGGTCCACCAAGGTTGTTAGTGATCTTGAGGTCGAGGTAATCCCAGGCGACGGCGGCATCCCGACCGGGCGGCACATACTCGACGGGAATCCCGTGGGCATGGACTTCGGGGAAATCCAATCCGGCTAGGGCAGCTGCATTAAAGAGCGTCGTGGTCACCTGACAGATACCGCCGGCAAGACCCGGCTCCAGGTGATCCCCCACGACCACATTGGCGTAGCGGTATCCTTTCTCGAGTGTCCTCTCTCCCGCCTCTTTATTGAAGCTGTAAGTGTCACCCGGATTAAGGACCTTCCCGTGCACCGCCCGAGCGGCGAGCATCAGGTTCACGTTCCGGTCAGTGTCCTTTTCATCGTAGGTCGTAGAAAACTCCGCGATGAGTTTTAAGGGCTCGAGGTTGTTCCCGGCGGGAGGTTCTATCGTGCGGTATGGTACCTCGATGCGGGTGCCGGTCAAGTCTCCAAGAACCTTCCTTACGTCCTCGGGAGTCACGAGCTGCCCCGGCTCGGGAGGGAGAATTACCAGGTCCCGGCCTGAAAACCCGTACCGGGCTCCCAAGGCGGGCCTCGACAGTTTTTCGGCTATGTCTGCCAGGACCTTCTCCAGGTTGGGTGACCAGACCTCCGCGGGGGCGGCCAGAACGGTCTTCGGCCCGCGCCGAAATACGGAATCAGGAAGATACTTGGGACGCAAAGTTATGTAGGTCCCGAGTTCCGAAATAATCCGCCTGCTGTCCAAGATCACCTTGAGTTCGTCCCGGGATACCTGGCACGATAGTTTCCCCGCCGAAAAAACCAGGGGCCCTCTCTCCAGTTCCTGGAGCTTATCCCTGACTATATTGATGGCCTGGTCCTTCGGGAGGCCTCCAAGAGGCACGCCGAAAGCCCACACGTTCCCACCGACCACTTCCTGCCTCGAAAACATGAAAGGAAATAGCACGATAATGGCAATTATTCCCGGGATCCAAACCTTACGCTTGCAAAGCGCCGCCCTCAAGTCTTATCACTCCGAAAAATCTGTCTCATCCTGCGAAATCCTGCAAAGGGTACATCATAGATTCGACCAAACCTGGTCCTTTTCCTCTTCATATTTTCCTGGTTTTTCGACCCTGCCCTTCCGCATCAGCCACCCGCCCCGGTACGCAGGAAAGGGAGCATCCTGGCTTTACCATAGACCATTCTGACGGTAATCTGGCCATGGAGATCAGTCCTCCAGATGGATACCCCGTTCTCTTTTGCCGCATACATGACGCTCTCGGAGGGGTGCCCGTACGGGTTGGGACCCACTGAGATCACTCCGTGGCCTCCTCGCAGTCTTTCGTAAAAACCTTCGACAAGAGATCCTGCGCTCCCGTGGTGGGGAACTTTCACAACCGGCACAATGTCCATTTTTCGCCCTTTTTCTCCGAGAACTCCCTTGCGGTAAAGGAGCCCATTGGTGGAGAGCACCGAAGAGATAACTTCTGATGGAGCATCACCCCAGAATTCGACATAAAACCCGCCCGGAGCTTCAACCGAGAAGACCAGGCTCGCCTCGTTTTCTCCTTCATACTTCCCTGCTGCCAGGGTGACCGTCTGGTTCTTCGGGGCAGAAGGATAAAGCATACTAATCTCCAGCCCATCCAGCGTGTAGCCGGTTGTCGGGACTGCCTCAAGAATACGCGGTAATCTCGAACCGGCAATTTGCTGGACATTCTTCCCTGTTCCCGGAGGAACCAGCACAGCTTCGACGAAAAGACCCGACAGGAGCGCGTCAACCCCGCCCGCATGGTCCTGGTGGAAGTGGGATATCACGAGCAGGTCGATCCGCCTTATACCCCGCCTCGATAGAGCAGGCAAAACCGTGTTTTCTGTAGCGTAGGCGGTGCCGGTATCTACGAGAACCACCGCCCTCCTGTAGCGGATGAGAGCGCAATCTCCCTGACCGACGCTAAAAAAGGTGACCTCTGGCCAGGGAGAGTAGAAGCGCAAGAAAGTCGAGACGAACAGGGTGAGAGAAGCCATTAGGATGAAGGCAACACGCGCTATTGACCGGTACCGGGGCAAGCCGGGCCCGGGAAAACTCAGGGCCAGGAGGAGCACGTAATAGGCGGCTATTTCGACCGCAAAGGGTGCCGGGAGCCCGAGCGATACCAGGGGAACCCTCGAGAGGAACGACGAAGCAAAAAGCGCCCCTCGGAGGAGCAGAAAAGGCAACCAGCCGAATATGACCGAAAATCCCGGTAGGACGAAAGACGCAATACCCAGGAAGATGAGGACTGCAGAAAGACAGGCCCAGGCTCCTCCGGCCAGGAAGGCGCCAAGAGAAACATTTCCGAACCGCACGGCCAGAACCGGCCAGAGGAAGAGGAGCATCCAGATGGCGCTCGAGAAGCCGCCCGTCCCTTTTCCAAGGCACTTGCCCAGCCAGCTTCCTAAAGAGCCTAAAAAAGTCAACTGTAACCCTGCGTCGTAAAGGGGATACGGCATCTCCCATGCAAGCACCAGGGCGGCCACCGAAAGCCCCGCAAGCGGGTCGTATTTTCTCCGGACGCAGGGAGCCAGTATCCGCATGCTTGCAGAGATGAAGGCCCGGGTAACTCCCGCGTTCCACCCCAGCACGCTCGCATAAAGGAACGTCATCGCCACCGTCGCTATCCGCGAAAACAGGTACCTTCTCGTGAGCTTCCGTGCGGCCTTCATGAGGACGCTTGAGAAGACGTCGACATGGAAACCTGTCACGAGGATGAACCGGTAAAACCCAGACGCTTTGAGACTTGTCTCAACAACGTCAGGGATCTCGTCCCTCTCTCCCAGGAAGAGCGATTTCAGAAGGGCACCTTCTTGCGAAGGCAAGGTTTCCTCTATCCTAGATTTTATGACCCGTCTTGTCCTCCCCAGGAGCACCGTAAAGAAGTCCTTTGTCTCCAGGGGACACCGGCGGCTTTCCACAAAAGTGCCTTTGATTTCGAGGAAAATCTCCTGGCTTCTCAGGTAAGACCTGTAATCGAACTCCCCGAAGTTCATAGCTCTTCGCGGTAAACCGAGACTTGCTTTCAGGATGACCACGTCACCGGGAAGAAGAGGACCCGCATCCTCGGTATAATATGCGGTGACCGCGGCTCGAAGGCCCTGCGCTTTTAGACCGCCGGGAACCACGTCATCCACAATTACTCCAGTAAAAAGCGTCCTGCCAGGAAAGGTCCGAGGTTCTGTCAGCACCCGAAGTGCAACAAGATGGGTCTTTCCCGCCGCGGCCAGTTGCGCGGCCTTCGTCATCTTGCTCTCCCAGAAAAATCCCCTGAAGCTACCAGCGCAGAAAAAGATGAGGAAAAGGAAAAAGGCGGAGTAGTATCTTCTACCTGTGCCTTCAAACCCTCGCTTCAAGTGAAGAGAATGCAGGCGACTGCCTGTACCCGGAGAACCGAAAACCAATAACAGCGCCAAAATTCCAAAAAGGAGGGCCGCCCCCATAACGCAAGCCTTCGATGGGAAACTCGAGCCTAGAAGAGCCCCAACCGCCGGCCAGAGCAACGGCCTATCATGATACCAGCGTAGGTTGGCGTTATACGAACTAATTCCCGGACTCGTCCCCCGCCGGTGACCGGAGCCCGACAGGGCACGCCATGTCGAAAAAAGAAGCGATGCCACGGTATTACATTTCTATGGCATCGCAGCCAATTCCTTCTATTTCCTCCCGGTCGCACCGCGACCGCGGGCCATGGCGACAATGAAGACGCGGCAACTCCCGGTTACTCTGTCCTGAGCGCCTCTACGGGTTCTAACCGCGCCGCCCTCGCCGCCGGGTAGACGCCAAAAACGAACCCAACCAGCACCGCAAAGGCGAATGCGATCACGACCGAAACCGGGGAAATCGAAGTCTTAGGGCCCAATCTGGCTACAAGACCCGAGCTCCCCAATCCCGCGAACACACCGGCGATTCCTCCCAACGAACACATGAGGGCGGATTCGATCAGGAACTGAGCCAGGACCTGAGAACGTTTGGCGCCGAGAGCCATCCTCAATCCGATTTCCCTTGTGCGCTCGGTGACGGCCACAAGCATGATGTTCATCACCCCGATGCCACCGACTAGGAGGGATACTCCGGCTATGGCCCCCAACATCAACGTCATGGTTCTGGTGGACTGCTGGAGTTGCTCGAGCATGGCTTGCTGGGTCCAGACCAGGACCGAGTTTTCACCGTATCTCGAGTCGAATATGCGCTGGACGGTCACCTGCACTACCGGAACGGTATCCCTGTTCCGGGCCTTCATGTAAACTACGTCTACCTTGTTGGTCCCGCGCCTTTTCTGCGCCACGGTGATGGGGACGAATATGTTTCGGTCCACGCCCTCTCCCAGGTTCTCTCCTTTTTCTTCAAGGACCCCAATGATCTCGAAAGGCTCCTGGTTCAGGTAGATTACTTTACCCACCGGGTTGCGGCCCGCAAACAGGTCCTGGGCCACCTGCCACCCGACCACCGCAACCGGTCTTCCTATTTCGACCTCGACGGCAGTGAAAAACCTGCCGGCGTAAAGGTCATGGTTTCTTATCTTCGGGAAGATCTCAGTTACGCCCAGGACGGGGGCATACCTGACTTTCCCTTCATAGGTCACCCGCGCTCCCCACCCTACCTGGGGCATTATCATCTCCATGTCGGGTACTCGTTCTTTCAGGGCCGAAACCTGATCAAGAGTCAGGCGGGCATCCCACCGTTGCATATAAAGCTTCAGGATATTCGTGCCTATACTTTCAAAGTTGTTGACGACCTCTTTCCGGGCACCCTCACCTATCGACACAAGGGCGATTACCGATGCCACCCCGATTATTACACCTAGCATCGTCAAGGCAGATCGCAATTTGTTGGCCGTAAGGCCCCGCAAAGACATGGCCAGAAGGTCAGAAAGCCGCAAGACGTCTACCTCCTCCGACAAACCCTTCGACCTGCGCGTCCCTCACGGGTTCCGACAACAGGCACGAGGGTCCCTGAATCATTCGGTGAACTTTTGGCCGTCCCGGATAAGCCCATGATGCAAGCCGGGCAGCACCGCCGCCACCCTACCACGGCATAGGCACGGCTTTTACCGGCCCTCTGCCGCCACCCGACTGGTTGTCAGGCTGTTTGGTCATCCCTACTACGACTTCCTGACCCTCTTTCAGCCCGCTCAGCACCTCCGCGAACGTGTCGTTCATGAGGCCCAGCTGCACTTCAACGGGCTTTCTTTCCTTGCCTTCCTTCACATCCACAAACCACTTGTCGTTTTCCTTGTAAACCGCCTCAACCGGGCACAATAAGACGTTTTCTTTCTTCGAGACAAATATCTGGGCCTCGGCTCCCATCCCAGGTCTCAGGAATCCGGGGTTATCGACGGCCACGGTGATGTTGAACGACGCAAGGCCGTCTCTGGGATCTCCCGTCGCCCCGATCCGTGAGACGACTCCCTGGACTTTCTGCTGACCCTGAGGTCCCCAGGCTATCACGTCCGCCCTCTGGCCTTCGGCGATCTTGGGGACATCCATCTCGTCGACCTGTAACATCAGGTTCATCCTGGTGTAGTTCGATATACGGGTTATGATGGTGCCTTTCCCGATGGCCTGGCCCGGGTTGACGTTCCTATTGAGAGCCACACCGTCTATAGGGCTGGTGATAATGAGGTTCTGGAGCTGGCTCTTCAGATCTTCGAGCTCAACAGCCTTTTTCTTGAAATCAAGTTGGAGACCCATCGCCTGCAAGAGCGCCTCACCTGGCTCGAATTCGAGGATAGGATCTCCGGCCTTCACGGTTACCCCTTCCTTGACAAAGACCGACTTGACCTTTCCGTTGAACGGAGACATAACCGCCTCTTCTGTCGCATAAGACGTAATTTTGGCCTTCTGCTGGACATCTCCTGACGGGGTATGTATGAGAAGTATACCTTCGTCGCCGACCTTCAAGAGCCCGGGGTTGGCCATCTCGACCCACACTTCATAGAAAAACGCCTGCTGACCCGCTATCGGTGTAGGATCTGCCTTGGTCACAACCCCCGGGTCTTTGCCGTCAAACCGGTGGGGCATAAACGTAGTCTTCTGACCAACTTTAACTTTGTCAAACAGGGGTTTCGGGAGTTCCAGTCGGATCAGCAACCTTGAGTCGTCGACGATGCTGCAGACCTGACCCGTCACGGTACCGCCGGCCTGCGCAGCAAGTCCAGTGATCCTCCCGCTTATGGGACTCCGGAGGAGGAGGGCGGATGCAGGATCCACATCGGCTACCTTATCAGGAGAAACCCCGAAAGCCTTTGCCAGCTGCACGCGCTGTAGATCCAGTTGGATCTCCGCCTGCTTGATCTTCACCTCAAGGGAACCCGGGTCTATGGTGGCAAGGACCTGACCCTTCGTCACCTGCTGACCCGGCTGGAAAAACACATCTTTAACGATTCCTTCGGCGCCAGCGATCGCATCCTGCTCCTCGGTAGCCTGGAGCATACCCCAACCTCTCACCGTAACTTCAAGATCGCCGCGGGTCACCGGCTTGGTCGCCATAACCAGCTTTCCCTTATCATCCCCGGCGG
Organism: Candidatus Fermentithermobacillus carboniphilus; assembly: GCA_018208355.1. Lineage (GTDB taxonomy): Bacteria > Bacillota > Sulfobacillia > Fermentithermobacillales > Fermentithermobacillaceae > Fermentithermobacillus > Fermentithermobacillus carboniphilus. The sequence continues at coordinate 1,168,516 of CP062796.1, forward strand.
ATAGGGCTTTGACGCCCCAGTACCCGAGCCCAACTACCGCGATTATCACAGCGCCGATAATGGCCCACCGGACCGCTTTTCGGTGCATAGAACCTTCTCCTCCCCGACATTTCCGTCATTTTCTCATATGCCTCGATTCTTCCTCACACGGCAGGATAAATCCTCCACGTGCAATCACAGGAAGCCTCCCAGCGCAACTTAAGACGTAGATAATATCTCTTTTGTTCCAGATCCAGAGTCACCATAGCAGCCTCATTGCCGGGCACTTTGCCTGCGGAAACATCAGATACACTGCGGCAAAAAGCCATAAAGAATAGGCCCGGAAAAATTCCCGGGCCGTTCGACAGGTCATCGGGTTACTCGCAATTAGTAGTCGAGATCGGGATTGGGCGGATAAGGAGGCGTCTTCTCTTTCTCGGGTTTCTCCGCCACAAGGGCTTCGGTGGTGAGGACCATCGAAGCAACTGAGGCGGCGTTCTCCAGGGCCGACCTTGCTACTTTCAACGGGTCAACGATGCCGTGCTTGGCCAGGTCCACAAATTCGCCGGTCACGGCGTCAAGTCCCCAACCTTTCTTCTCGCTGGATTTCACCCGTTCGACGACGACGGAGCCTTCCAGTCCGGCGTTGAACGCGATCTGGCGCAAGGGCTCTTCGAGCGCCCTCTTGACGATATCTACGCCGACTTTCTCGTCTCCCTCGACCTTGAGCTCATCGAGGACGTGCTGCACGTTGATGTAGGTGACCCCGCCGCCGGGCACCATGCCTTCTTCAACAGCAGCTCTGGTAGCAGCGAGAGCGTCCTCGAAGCGGTGCTTCTTCTCTTTGAGCTCGGTCTCAGAAGCGGCTCCGACTTTGATGACGGCCACGCCACCGGCGAGCTTGGCGAGACGCTCCTGGAGTTTTTCGCGGTCGTAGTCGGAGTCGGTTTCCTCAAGCTCCTTGCGGATCTGGTTGATGCGGGCTTCAATATCCTTCTTGTTTCCGCGGCCTTCCACGATGGTGGTCTTCTCCTTGGCCACGCGGACTCTGGCAGCCTCGCCGAGCATGTCGAGTTCTACGTTCTCGAGTTTCACGCCGATATCTTCAGACAGGAAGCGGCCACCGGTAAGGATGGCGATATCCTGGAGCATTGCCTTTCTCCTGTCGCCAAACCCGGGAGCCTTAACCGCGCACACCTGGAGGGTCCCGCGGATCTTGTTGACGACCAAAGTCGCGAGGGCCTCACCTTCAAGATCTTCGGCGATGATGAGGAGAGGCCTACCCGCCCTGGCGACTTTCTCGAGCAGCGGCAGGATATCGGCCACAGCCGAGATCTTCTTCTCATAGATAAGGATGTAGGGGTTCTCCAGCTCGGCTTCCATAGCCTCGCTGTTGGTCACAAAGTACGGGGAGATGTATCCGCGATCGAATTCCATTCCTTCCACGACTTCGACGGTGGTGGCGGTACCCTTGGACTCCTCGACCGTGATGACCCCGTCTTTGCCCACCTTATCCATAGCATCGGCGATGATCTCGCCGATCTCTTTGTCGTTTCCGGAGATCGCCGCGATGTGGGCTATGTCATTCTTGCCTTCAACAGGGGTCGCAAGCTTCTTCATTTCTTCGATGACTCTCGCGACCGCCTTGTCTATACCGCGCTTCAAAAAGATGGGGTTGGCGCCGGCAGCGACGTTTTTGAGCCCTTCCCTGACGATGGCCTGAGCAAGCACGGTTGCGGTTGTCGTTCCGTCACCGGCAACATCGTTGGTCTTGGAAGCCACTTCACGGCAGAGCTGGGCTCCCATATTCTCAAATGGGTCGGCAAGCTCGATTTCTTTAGCGACGGTGACTCCGTCTTTGGTGATTACGGGTGAACCGAATTTACGATCGAGGACGACGTTACGCCCTTTTGGACCGAGGGTGATCTTTACGGCGTTGGCTACGGCATCCACCCCAGCTTGCAGGGCTTTACGCGCCTCAACATCGTACTTGATTATCTTTGCAGGCACTTTTTTATACTCCCTCCTTCAGGAAGTTGAAAACTAGAGAGCATGGAGTGGAATCTAGTCCTTGGTTTTGATGGCCAGGATATCGCTTTCGCGGATGATGAGGTATTCTTCGCCTTCGATCTTTACTTCGGTGCCGCTGTACTTCGAGTAAATCACGCGGTCACCTACTTTAACCTCGGGAGCGAGTTTCGTGCCGTTCTCAAGGACGCGCCCCGGTCCTACGGCCACAACCTCTCCTTCTTGCGGCTTCTCTTTGGCGGTATCAGGCAGCACGATTCCGCCTTTGGTCTTTTCCTCAGCCTGGACCGGTTTGACCACAACACGGTCAGCGAGCGGTTTTAACAAGATGAACCCCCCTTTTTAGGTTATGCGGTTGAGAAATGATGTTTGTTAGCACTCGACACCGGCGAGTGCTAACCGGAAGTTATTATAGAGAGTCGCTTTAGTAATTGTCAACGATTTCTTTGGAAACCATTCACTCGATAACTATGAGATCTTTTATTTTTTCGAACGTCTTATCCCCTATTCCCGACACCTTCTTAAGGTCCTCCTTGGTACGAAAAGGTCCTGCCTCCTTGCGGTATTTGACTATCGCTTCAGCCAGAACCGGCCCGATACCGGGGAGAAACTCTAGCTCCGTGGATGTCGCGGCATTTATGTTTATAGGGAAAACAGGTCCCGGTCGAGAAATTCCGCCGCCGGAACCTGTCCCTCCGCCCGGCACGTACGGATATCCACCGTGGGAAAGACCGTTTTGCCCGCCGCTCCCCGGTTCACCCTTTTTAGGGACATATATGTGTTCTTCATCGGCCAGGATACGCGCCAGGTTTAGGGAATCGAGATCCGCATCTTCTCGCGGTCCGGCAAGATTTATCGCTTCATATACCCTTTGACCTTCTGTCAGGCGGTACACACCTGGATTTCTCACCGCCCCGGCCACATGTACGTAGATGGTCTTCGCGCGCGCCTCGCCCTGTTCTTTTCCTTCAGAGTCACAGGCGGGGGGACCTTGCTCTTCGCTGGAGCCTCCCGGGTTTGATGACCGGGACGATGGGTTCTGATCACCGCCGGGATTACGGGCGGTACCACGATCAGCTGCCGGTGCGGAGACTTCTTTCACATGAACAGGTCTAATCCCCTGCCACCAGAGGCTCACTGCCCCGAGAAGCAGAAATACGGAAATTGTATACACTGCCATATCCAGACGGCGGTTCACATCCACATTCTACCATGGTCTTCCACGCCCGTCCAGCTGGGGCAGACACCGGGCCTAGCGCCTTGTAACTTCTCTCATCTTGCCGTCGACTTCGATGCAACTTCGTCCTCTTCCCGTCAAGCCGGGTTGGGCGATGGCCACCCGGCAGCTTCCACCGTCTCGCAGTGACCCAGTCTTTCCCACATCTCGTGGGCGATGTGAGGGGCAAACGGGTTCAGGAGCCTAACAAGAGTTTCCTTCGCCTCCCTGAGAGCACCCAAATCTTGGGCGTCGGCAGGTAGCTTGAGGTAACGCCCCAGGTAACCTGAAAATTCCATGAGCCGAGTTATAGCGGTATCAAGAGCCACGCGCTCCAAGTCTTCAGTCACTTTCTCTATGGTCCGATGAGTCATCTCGCGTAGTCCCTCGGTAGAGACCGCGGAGATACCACCCGGTCCTCCATCGCAGGCACCCGCTGTCTCGCCCTCCCTTCTTTCATCTCGAACATCCGTAACCGATTCCTCAACAACCAGCTTCCAGACTATTTTCAAGAACCGCTGACTCCAACGGACACCCTGGCCTGACAACTCGAGGTCTCTCTCGGGAGGAGCCGCAAAGACAATGGAAACCCGGACCACGTCTGCCCCGTACTCCTCCACGATGGCCTCGGGCGAGACGACGTTTCCGCTGGATTTCGACATCCCGGCGCCGTCGAGAATCGCCGCCCCCGGAGTCAGGAGCCTTTTGAAAGGCTCTCGTGTCGGAACCAGACCGGCGTCGTACAACACCTTTGTGATGAACCGGGAGTACAGGAGGTGGGACACCGCACGTTCACCTCCACAGATGTACTGGTCCACCGGGTTCCAGTACCTCACCCTGTCCTGCCTGAAAGGCATGTCGCTTTCATAGGGGCTTGTGCACCTGTAGAAATACCAGGACGAACACACGAGGGTATCTATGGTGTCCGTCTCCCGTTTGGCCGGTCCGCCGCACTCAGGACACATCGTACTGACAAATTGCTCGTCCAGATCCAGGGATAAAGGACCTTTTTGCATCGCCTTCGACCCAAGAGGCAGTCGCACAGGAAGGTCTTCTTCCGGAACCGGGACAACGCCGCAGCGGGAACAATATACCACCGGGATAGGAGGACCCCAGTAACGCTGCCTCGAGACGGGCCAATCTCTCATCAGGTAAGTATCCTTCTTCAGCATTGTCTTAACGTGTTCAGGCCGGACCTCAAGTTCGTCCAGGTCGGAAAGGAGTTTCTCGGCATACTCGGTGATCCTGAAAAACCACTGTTCCATTTCGCGTTTCTCGACGGCGGAGTCACACCACCGGCATCTTCCGCCAATCACCTCCTCGTCTGCCAGAACCGTTCGGCAAGCAGGGCACCAGTTGGCCAGAGCTTTCTTTCTGTAAGCCAGCCCGCGCTTGTATAGTAACAGGAACAGCCACTGGGTCCACTTGTAGTACTCGGGGAACGCGGTAGTTACTTCTCTGGACCAGTCGTAGCTCAGACCGAGGGATTTCAGGTTTTCACGCATTTTCGCGATATTCTCCCAGCTCCACCTATCGGGAGGCATACCGCGCTGTATAGCGGCATTCTCAGCGGGTATCCCGAAAGCATTCCAACCCATGGGGTGGAGCACGTTGTACCCCCTGGCCCGCCTGTAACGTGCGAGTACGTCGCCCATGGTATAGTTCCGCAGGTGTTCCATGTTGATGGCCCCAGACGCATACGGGAACGTCTCCAGACAGTAAAACTTCTCCTTAGAAGGGTCTTCGGACGCCACATATGCCTGGCTGTCCCGCCACCGTTCCTGCCACTTTTTTTCGATCTTCTTGTGATCATACGTTTCATGACCACGGAGGCCAGATGTCGCTCTGCTCACAGTCCCCGACCTCCTCTCACCGCAACGGCGTCACCCTTCGCCATCTTTATCGACCTTCACTTTCTCCTCCCTAGGAGCTCGCGGAATACTTCCTCTGGGGAAATGCCATGGTACGCAAGGGCTATGACACAGTGGAACCATAGATCTGCCATTTCGCGGACGATCTCCGCGGCGTCCTCGTTTTTGGACGCAAGCATGACTTCGCCCGCCTCTTCGGCAATCTTCTTTAGAACCCTATCCTGCCCTCCCAAAAGCAAGGAAGATGTATAAGAACCCGGCCGGGGATTAACCCTTCTATCATTCACTATCTCGTATAGCCTAACTAGAATCTCGCCAGGGTAGGCCGTGCCGCCAGACTGCGAAGAGCCGGCCCCGCTTTCGTGGCTTGCCTCGATCCTCTGTAGAGTACCACGTGGAGTGCCCCGGGCAGTGTCTTCTGCAGCGCTTTCCGCCGTACCTTCTGCAGCGCTCAGAGCGCCGCTTCCTACATCGGCTTCTGCAACCTTTTCCGCTTTGCGGTAGAAACACGTCCTGTGGCCGGTATGGCAAGCGTTATCTTTCTGGAGCACTTTAACCAATAGAGCGTCCTCGTCGCAATCGTAATATATCTCCTCAACTTTCTGGAAATTACCGGAGGTTTCCCCCTTGCGCCATATCCTCTGCCTTTTCCTGCTCCAAAAGTGCGTCATCCCGGTTTCCAGGGTCCTGAGGAGAGATTCGCGGTTCATGTAGGCCAGCATCAGAACCTCTCCTGTCTCTTTCTCCTGGACTATAGCCGGAATGAGCCCATTTTCGTCGAATCTCAAAGAATCTATCCACGAGTTCATTGTCTTACCACGATCCCTTCGCCAGCCAGGTATCCTTTAACCTGCTTTATGCTCAAATTCCCGTAGTGGAAAACTGAAGCCGCAAGTGCCGCATCCGCCTTCCCTTCCTCGAAAACTTCTTTGAAATCACGGAGGGTCCCCGCTCCTCCCGAAGCAATTACGGGTATGTGTACTCTTTCTGAAATGGTCCGGGTCAAAGAGATGTCATACCCGTAAGCAGTGCCATCCCGGTCCATGCTGGTCAAAAGTATCTCCCCCGCCCCCAGCGACTCGACTCTCTTCGCCCATTCGCACGCATCAAGCCCGGTGTCCTGTCTCCCGCCGTAGATGAAGACGTTCCACTTCTCCTGGGGCCTACTCTGGACCTTCCGCGCATCGATCGCCACGACAATGCACTGACTCCCGAACTTCCGAGAGGCCTTTCGTACAAGGTCCGGGTTCAGGACGGCAGAAGTGTTGATAGAAACCTTGTCAGCGCCCGCTAAAAGCAGGTTTTTCACGTCGTCCACATCGCGGATCCCGCCGCCGACGGTGAGAGGGATGAAGACCTTCTCGGCGGTCTTCCTCACGATATCGACCATAGTTCTTCGCCCCTCGATGGATGCTGAAATATCGAGGAATACGATTTCGTCGGCTCCTTCCCGGTCATAGGTCTGGGCCAGTTCTACCGGGTCTCCGGCGTCTTTGAGTGAAACAAAGTTCACGCCTTTCACCACCCTGCCATCTTTCACGTCGAGGCATGGAATGATCCGCTTGGCAAGCATCGTCTGTCTCTCCCATTCCCGTTTCTAACAGAAGTTTTCCGACCGCAGTTCTCCGACCGCAAGTTTTGGGTCTAGGTTCCGAACTCTCATTTCCCCGGCCCGAATTCCGCTAATCCTCGCCTTTCATCCACCGTCCTTCAGCAGCCGTTTTATTGGACTACCGCAAGGTTTCGGACTCACGCGACTTAGCTATCCTCAAAGCTTCCTCCAGCGACACTCGACCCGTATATAGAGCCCGGCCGATGATCACTCCCGCAAGACCCTCCTTTTCAAGGAGTTTGAGCCTCTTGATATCATCGATGGAACTCACTCCTCCCGAAACTATCACCCTTGCCCCGGTCGAAAGAAGGTTCCTGACCCCGTCAAGGTCAGGCCCGGCCAGCATGCCGTCCCGTTTTACGTCAGTGTAAACGAACTCTTCGATTCCCAGATCTTTCATCTCGCGTACCAGTTCGATAGCGGGTTTTGCCGCTGTGCGCGTCCATCCCTCGACGGCAACCAGACCTTTCCTCACATCTACACCGGCGACGATCCTCCCTGGGAAGTCTCTCGCCGCGTCAACGACGAAAGCGGGCGAGGACAGGGCAGCCGTCCCGAGGACCACCCGGTCCACGCCGACTGAAAACGCCTCTTCCAGGACCTCCCTGGAACGTATTCCTCCGCCCATCTGGACCCTTATCCCTGTCTTGGAAACGATCTTACTCACAAGCGCGAGGTTCCGGGGTCTCCCGCTCCTGGCACCGTCCAGGTCCACAACGTGTACAAACGTCGCTCCCGCGTCTTTCCAAGCGGCCGCTATCTCGATAGGGTCTTTAGAGAACACAGTCTTCCTATCGAAGTCCCCTTGTTCCAGGCGGACGCACTGTCCTTCCAGGATATCTATGGCCGGTAATATAAGCATGTCATCACTTCCCGCACTCCAACGTCTTCTATTATCTGCCTGACTCTGTCTGTACCACCCCGTCTACCGTGTTATCGGTCACACCCGCTGCAAAACCTGACAAAACCTCGAGGGCCACTGATGGTGAGGTTTGCTCGATGAAGCCCGGTGAACCTCAGGGAACAAACTCGGCAAAGTTCCCGAGGAGCAAAAGGCCAGCCTCTCCGCTTTTCTCCGGGTGAAACTGGACCCCGAAAATGTTCTTTTCCCATATAACCGAAGGGAACGACTCCCCGTACTCGGTCGTAGCTGCGATTACGTCACTATCGTCGAGCTCAACTACGTACGAGTGTACGAAGTAAAAGAAGGACTTGTCGGGGACGTTTTTGAAGATGGGAATCTTTTTAGCGGCATCTACCCTGTTCCACCCGACGTGAGGCACTTTCAGGTTGCCTGCCCGGAGCCTCCTGGTCTTTCCCCTAAAAACTCCGAGACCCGGGTACAGTCCTCCTTCCTCCCCCGCCGTAAGGAGAAGCTGCATTCCCAAGCATATCCCCAAAAAGGGCCTTCCCGCTTGGCAAAACTCCCGTATCGCGCCCAAAAGCCCGCGGCTCTCCAGGATCGCCACGGCGTCGCCAAAAGCCCCCACTCCCGGCAGTACCAATCTTTCTGCACACCTCACCAGATCGGGATCGCTTGTCACTCGAGCCGGAATCCCGAGACGTTCAAAAGCTTTTCGCACGCTGTAAAGATTCCCCATACCGTAGTCCACTATCGTTATCAAGTTAGTAAACCTCCGGAAAACCGTGTTCTAAGCCCTCTCACAGCAACCCCTTGGTCGACAGTACTCCTTCTACTCCAACGTTCTTTGAGACTGCCATTTTCATGGCATGGCCCAGGGCCTTGAAAATGGCCTCTATAATGTGGTGAGAGTTTTTCCCGTAGAGGACGTTGACGTGCAGGGTGAATCCTCCGTGGTCGGCGAAAGCCTTCATGAACTCCTCGACGAGTTCTGTGTGAAAATCGCCCACTTTTGCACATGGTATGGCGGCATTGAAGACGAGGTATGGCCTGTTGCTGAGGTCTACCGAGACCATGGCAAGGGTTTCATCCATTGGAATGAAAGCAGTGCCGTAACGGTTGATTCCCGTCTTATCGCCCAGAGCAGACCGAAAGGCGTCACCGAGGCATATGCCTATGTCTTCGGTGAGATGGTGGAAATCCACATACGTATCGCCTGCCGCTTTGATCTCGAGGTCAAAGGAGCCATGCCGGGCGAATAACGCCAGCATGTGCTCTAAAAACCCTATCCCCGTTTCAATTTTGGAGACGCCCGACCCATCGATGGCCAGGCTGAGCTGAATGTCCGTCTCAGCAGTCTTTCTCGAAACGGAGTTTTTCCTCACGAACACCTCCCCCTCTCCAACTCCGTCAACACTTCGCGCAGTGCGATCAGAAAGGCGTTGTTTTCTTCCTCCGCACCTATGGTCACCCGCAGGCAGCCCTCGAGAAGAGGCAAGCTTGAGAAATCCCGCACGATTACGCCCCGGTCCTTGAGCCTTTCCCATACAAGCCTGGCAGGATATTCCGTCCGGAATAAGATGAAGTTTGTCCGGGATTCAAAGGGGATAACTCCTTTCATGGCTGAAAGTCCCCGGTATACCCTTTCCCTCTCATTCGATATGAACCGAATGAATGCTTCCCGGTAAGAAGGGTTTTCCAGAGCTACTTTGGCCACGGAAAGAGATAGGGAGTCCATATTGTAGGGCTGCCGCACCTTCTGGATCTCGCGGGCAACTTCGGGGCGGGCGATGGCGTATCCGATCCTCAACCCGGCGAGCCCGAAAGATTTGGACAGAGTCCGCAACACGACGAGCCGCTCGTATTTTTCCATAAGTTTCAGCGCGGTCGTGGGCCCGAAGTCCCAGTAGGCTTCGTCCACCGCCACGAGAAACCTCGTGCCCTCGAGTATGGTTTCTATGTCTTCATAGGGAAACAAGTTACCGGTCGGGTTGTTCGGATTGCAGATGAAGATCACGCCCGCCTTGTCTTTTGCCCGCGCCAGGATCTCCCGGGTATTCAATCTAAAACCAGGAGTGAGCGGGATCTCTACAGGTTGGGCGCCTGTTACGAGCGCAGCTATCTTATACATCGAAAACGTAGGCACCGGGATAACGGCTTTCCTGGAAACCCCGAACCCAAGAAGGATCATCTGGATGATCTCATCGCACCCGTTTCCCAAGACAAGCATATCTTCTGAGACTCCCGAGAACCTGGCAAGGAGTTCTTGCACCTCCTTCACAATTTTGCCGGGGTAACGGTTGAAGGGGGTTTCCTTGAGGATCTTCAGCGCCCTTTCTTTCATCTCTCGCGGAAAGTCAAACGGGCTTTCGTTGGCGTCAAGTTTCACCGGGAAATCGCCGATGGTAGCCTCATAGGGTTTGAGCGTCAAGAGGGCTTCGCGTCGGAGGTTCAGCATAGTACTCCCTCCCTCGTTTCAATGGAGGCTTTGTGGGCATCCAATCCTTCCACTTCGGCGAGCTTCTTCGTGGCGTCCTTCAGAGCTAAAAAGCCTTCGCGCGACACCGCTACCACGTTCGAGACCTTGAGAAAGGTCTCGATCCCCAGCCCTGACGCATATTTCGCCGTTCCACCCGTCGGCAGGACGTGACTGGGGCCCGCGGTATAGTCTCCCAATGCCTCCGCTGAGTATGGGCCTACGAAGATGGTTCCGACGTTCTTTATTTGCCCTAGGAGTTCAAAGGGCTTTTCCACCAGAAGTTCCAGGTGTTCCGGGGCATAATGGTTGATTACCTCTATTCCTTCCTCCATGTTCTCGACCAGCACTATCGCCCCGCGGTTTTCTAGGGATCGAGCGACGATGTCCCTGCGAGATACCTTGTCGAGGCGCGCCGCAAGTTCCTCCTGGACTGTTTCGGCCAGACGTTCACTGGCAGTCACGAGTATGGCAGAAGCATAGACATCGTGTTCTGCCTGAGAAAGGAGGTCTGCCGCTACAATAACGGGATTAGCCGTATAATCACAGAGCACTGCGATTTCGCTGGGACCCGCCAGCATGTCGATGCCGACCTGACCGTATACCAGTTTTTTCGCTACAGTCACATAGACGTTCCCTGGACCAACGATCATGTCCACCGGTGGGATGGACTCAGTCCCGAAAGCCATGGCAGCGATAGCCTGGGCGCCGCCTACCCTGAATACCCTTTTCACACCCGCAAGATCCGCCGCCACCAGCACGTGAGGATCGACTTTCCCCGAGGAAGCCGCGGGGGTACACATAACTGTCTCTTTCACCCCGGCGACCTTCGCCGGTAAAGCGGTCATCAAAACTGAAGAAGGGTATCTCGCGGCACCGCCCGGTACGTAAATTCCCACCTTCTCAACGGGGATATATATCTTTCCCAGCACCGTACCTTCCCGGGTCACGGTCATCCAGGATCTACTCAACTGCTGCTCATAGTACCTCTGGATGTTTTCCATGGCCACTTTCAAGCTTCGTACGAAATCCTCATCTACCGCGCGGTAAGCTTGCGAGATTTCCTCGGCGCTCACCTGGATTTCGCCGAGTCTCAAATTAAGGCCGTCAAACCTTGCAGCATACTCGATGAGAGCCTCGTCTCCCCGGTTTCTCACATCCCGGATAATCATCCTAACGTCATCCTCGAAAGCATCCAGGTCAAAAAGCCTCTTTCGGGGAACCGCTCTGACGAACTCATCGCCTCGCCATATTTTCAACGCACGTCAACCTCCTCCAGCACCTTCTCCAGCACCGATAACATAGATTTGATCCGAGAAGACTTCATCCGGAAACTGACCCGGTTGGCAACGAGCCTCGCGGTGGATTTCATGATCTCGTCCACGATCACGAGGTCATTCTCGGCAAGGGTCCTTCCGGTGGCCACGATGTCAACAATCATATCTGAGAGTCCCACCTGAGGGGCGACCTCCACGGAACCGTGCAGGCTTATGAGTTCCGGATGGAGCCCTCTAGACGCAAAGTACTCCCCGGCGATCCTGGGAAGCTTGGTGGCGACCCGCACCGGAGTAAGCCTGTGACCTGAGGGGTCTTGTTCCCGACCTCGTGGCGCCGCCAGGACCACCCGGCAGAACCCGAATTTCAAGTCCAGGAGCTCGTATACCTGGGGTCTCTGCTCGACAAGGACGTCTTTTCCGACTATGCCGATATCACAAGTCCCGCGCTCGACATAAGTGGGAACATCCTGCGCCCTCATGACTACCAGCCTTACACCTTTTTCTTCCAGCTCAAACACCATCCTGCGCGTGTCCTGGGAAACCTCTTCGGAAGCAAGTCCAACCGATACCAGTAGCTCCCTTGAAGGTTCAAATAACCTGCCTTTGGGAATAGCGATGGTCAAATATTCCAATGTCCTTCCTCCGTATCCTTTCGCACTACTTTCTCCAGTGGAGGCACGCGACTTGCGGCGGAAAAATACAGCCCCAACGTGCAAGGCAGATCAACACCTGCAAAAGGCCTACCGCCTAACCGGAGCAATATTCACGTTCTCGTTGTAACGTAATGACTGGGAAAAACTTGAAAGGACAGTTAAGAATGGCTTGCCTGACGATGGTGGTGATGGTGATGGTGATGGTGGTGGTGATGATGGAGATTAACGAGGAAAAGACCGTTTACGGGGCGGAAATCAAGCAAAATCGGACTCTGACCTTTGGGGATTTGCGGCCAAATCGACCCCCTGGAACATAAGCCACGAAACCTCATAATTGTATCTCCCCTGTTCTCTCGGGTGATAGAAATAAGCATTGGTGGACGAGATGGGATTCGAACCCACGACCCCCTGAATGCCATTCAGGTACTCTCCCAACTGAGCTACTCGCCCACCTACAGTCAACAATTATATGATACTTATTCTGCGATGCCTGTCAAGGCCGCTGAGAATGCCCCTCGAGGTCAACGCGGGGTGCATCTCCCCAGAGCCGCTCAAGGCCGTAGAAAGATCTTTCGGCCTCTCTAAAGATATGTACGACCACATCGCCGTAGTCAAGGAGGACCCAATACCCAAGCTCGTACCCTTCTACGTGAATAGGCTTCCAGGTATTCTCCTCGATCGCTCTGTCAGCGAGAGCCTTAACGTGCCTCTGGCTCGTACCTGACGCGATGACAAAATAATCAGCTATCAGGGTGATAGCTTTCACTTCGAGGATGACTACATCAACCGCTCTACCTAGGTCAAGGGTTCGGGCGATGCTCACCGCAACCTCCCTAGCCCTGTCTTCGGAAGAACGCCGTTCTACGGCGGTGCTTTCAGTTTTTCGCGCGTCTATTCGGGTCAACCCCCCGGACCGGTTAAAATTGACGTTTGAAATCTTTACCTATGATTACGAGGACATCCGCGTTCTCGGGAACCTCATCAGATCTGTACGCTTTAGCCTCGTTACAGGTTGCTTTCACGCTCCTGAGGACAAGCGCCTGAGCCTCCGACTTGCTCCTGGGAGCAAGAACCTTCGTCTCGGGATAATCGTAACGGCCCGCGTTTCCCACACTTACTACGGTAAACCCCTGCGCCCGCAGGATGGAGGCGAGGTAATCGGCTGCCCCCTGGACTCCGCAACCGTTCTGCACAACCACCTTTATGTTATTATACTTTTCTCTATCTATGCCGCGTATGAGCTCATCGACAATTTCTTGGGTCTTCTGCGCGTCAGGCAGCCAGTAGCTCACTTCGGCGATATAACCGGGTTGCCCCGGAACCAACCCCATCTTTACGTTCTCCGGTTTTATGCTCAACCCGATTTTGGCCAGATACATGATGTCATCGTTCGTAAGGTCTGTTACGACATAGGGCTTGATATCGGCGATGAGAGACGGTATCTTGGGGATGGTAGCGATCCGCAACACCTTGTCCATCAACGCTTTCAGAAACTGCTCCTGAGCCTTTATTCTCCCGATATCTCCGTCGGCATATTGCCGGTATCGCACAAACTCGAGAGCTTTCTCCCCGTCTAGAACCTGCCGCCCGGGTTCAAGATGTATATGAAGGTTCTGGTAAGGGTCATCATAGTCCATCCTAGTAGGTACATCGATTTCGACTCCTCCGAGGGTATCTATGACCTTCTTGAATCCCTCGAAGTCTATCCGCACATACCGGTCGATGTCGACCTTCAGGAATTCCTCTACAGTCCTGACTGCCAGCTCCGGTCCTCCGTAGGCATGGGCATGACCGATCTTCTCTAGATCGTTGACCGAAGGGATGAATACCCGCGTATCTCTCGGAATCGATAAGACACCCACCGCTTTTGTCTCAGGGTCAACGCTCACGAGAATGATCACGTCGGATCTCGTCCCTGTCTTTTGATTCTTAAGAAGCTTGCCGTTGACTCCCCCGTCTATACCAAGCACCAGGATATTCAGGCGTTTTTGGAATTCTTGCGGGTCAGCTGCACCGGGAGGAGAATACCCCTTGATGTAAGAAAAAATCCCGTAGGCCATCCCTCCGAAAAATAAAACCACGGCGAAGACCAAGATACCGAGAACCTTAACCCAGCGACGTTTGGGCTTTCGCCCGACTTCGTCCTTATGGTATATCCTCGTCTCTTCGACAGGATCCGGCTGTAGAGGTTCATGCCTTGACCTGCGAGATCTCATTGAATACCACCACCGTTTGTGGATCCACCAGACCCTTTTCCTCACGGGCGACATATGTGATGGTAGCCCGCAAGCTTTCCAGGAGAGCACCCTCAAAATCCCCGCGATCAAGGGCTTCGCGCAGGTACTCCACGCCTGGGTAGTCCCTCCCGGGTTCTACTTTATCTGCAACATAAACGACCTGCTCCAGCCTTGTCCAGCCCGGACGTCCCGTAGCATGGGAGGCTATCGCCAGAAGAACTCCCTCATCTTTGATGCCGAGCCGGGCTTGCACTATCCTCGCGGCTACCTTTCCGTGGAGGAGAATAGGACAGGCCCTTTCTTCCTTCCTAAGTATTATACCTTCTTCTCTTGCTGCGAGGATGAGCTCCCCGGAGGAAAAATCCCTGGCAATATCATGTAAAATGCCTGCAAGATAGGCACGATCCGGATCCACACCCACTTTCCTCGCGATCGAAAAAGCGGCTTCGGCCACATTCACGCTGTGGCAGAACCTTTGGGGCGAAACCATTTTTTCCGCGAAACTCACTGCAATACTGTATAGACCCACGAACATGCCTCCGACCGGCTTCCAAATTCCTTTGCGCATCTTCGCGCCAAGTTTTCAGGGATAACAATAATGTGATCCACCGGGGGGATCAATGTCTTTCGTCGGTATTTTAGACGAATTGTCTGTGGATGGGTTTCAAGTAGAGTTAACCTTAATATCGCGGAAAATGACTTTGCCTCCAGATCCCTTGGTTGTAAAAGAGATAAGGAGGCAATGCTGTTCCGGAACCTTCGAATACCAAACCAGGTTAACGGCCCGGCATCCTGGGCTGCCAAGGAGTCCCCAGACCTTTGGCCTAGAACTTGGGCTGACGAGGCCGGGCCTCGTTAACCACTATCTGGCGCCCTCCCAGCATCGTGCCACTCAAGGCATCGATGGCTTTCTGGACATCGGCATCGTCGACTTCCACAAACCCAAATCCCCTGGATCTCCCGGTTTCCCGGTCGGTGATTATCCGGCAGCTTTTTAC
The DNA here is from genome assembly GCA_018208355.1 of Candidatus Fermentithermobacillus carboniphilus. Taxonomy (GTDB): domain Bacteria; phylum Bacillota; class Sulfobacillia; order Fermentithermobacillales; family Fermentithermobacillaceae; genus Fermentithermobacillus; species Fermentithermobacillus carboniphilus. The sequence continues at coordinate 1,183,725 of CP062796.1, forward strand.
TTGCACAAACTGACTGAAAGCTCTCGAAAGCTCTTCGTCGGTCGTGCTCCAGGGAAGGTTTCCGACGTAGAGAGTCTTCACCGCGGTTCACCCCCTTTCAACGCCAAATACCCGGTCAATCACGATGTCGGGGTCTCACTCAAACAAGCCATCCTCCGCTGTATGACCGGGCCACCCGTTTTTCCGCATCACTCAAGTAAAGCCGTTCCTTTTCGATATATTTCATCACGGGATCGGGAACCAGGTACCGGATAGACTTTCCTTCTCTGACCCGGCGCCGTATGTCCCGTGAAGAAATCGCCAGAAGTGTGACGGGAAAAGGGTGTATCCTGGAAAAACATTCTTTCCCGATAGCTTTTTCGAGGGAAGAAAGAGTCTCCATGCTATATCCGGGTCTCGTCACGGCGATGAAGTCGGCGATTTCAAAAAGCTCCCGGTACCCGTTCCATGTGTGGATCTCGAGGATAGCATCGAGTCCTGTGATGAAGTATAGGGCTTTTTCGGAGCTAAAAACCTTTTTCAGCTCTTTCAGAGAATCCAGCGTATAGGACGGACCCGGCCGGTCGATCTCGATTCGGGACACTTCGAAATGCGGGTGGTCAACCGTGGCAAGAAGAGTCATCATGTAACGGTGTTCCGCATCCGTGACTTCTGAAAGAGGCTTGTGAGGGGGTTTACCAGAGGGCATAAATATTACCCGCTCAAGACCGAAACCCTGCAGCACTTCTTCAGCAGCCCGAAGATGTCCAAAATGAATTGGGTCGAAGGTACCGCCCATTATTCCGATAGCAGTCACCAAAAATGCCTCCAGGACTGGAAACCGGGAACACTGAAATCAGGTTCGACACGATATCCTCGTTTTCTGTCAGCTTCTGCTGACTCTTCTAACTTCTCTCTCACAGGTCAGAAATCCTTCTTTTTATCCGTCAATATACGGGCTAGCCCTTGGATGAGTTCCCCCAGCCCGATTTTCTTCTCAGCCGATATGGGAAAAACCAGTGTCCCTGAGATATCTTCCAGAGCCTCTTTGACCTCATTGACTTTCTCGGGTTCGGCGAGGTCGATCTTGTTTATCGCCACCAGGCTGGCCTTTTTCTTCATGCTCTCGCTGTAAGATAAGACTTCATTCCGGACATCCACGAAATCGCCGAGAGCGTCACCCTCGAAACCGTGAATATCCACAACATATAGTAAGATGAAAGTCCTTTCGATGTGTCTCAGAAACTCGTGTCCGAGGCCCTTGCCTTCGCTCGCCCCGCGGATTAGTCCCGGAATATCGGCCACCACGAACTTAAAGTCTCCGTGTTCCACAGTGCCGAGGTGAGGGGTCAGAGTGGTGAAAGGGTAGGGAGCCACTTCGGGCGTAGCGTTGGATATGGCCCGCAAAAGAGTGGATTTTCCGGCATTGGGAAACCCAACTAGCCCCACGTCAGCGATGGATTTGAGTTCCAGTTCGACCCTTCTCTCTTGCCCCGGCGTTCCTTCCTCGTATTTCCTCGGCGCCCTGTCAACCGAGGTAGCGAAATGGGCGTTGCCCCTGCCGCCTTTTCCGCCCTTGGCGATTATCGCTTCCTGGTTCTCGGCGACCAGGTCGGCGATGATCTCTCCGGTATCAAGGTCCCTTACCACCGTCCCCGGAGGAACTCTGACGATCAGGTCTTCCCCCCGCTTTCCGGCCCGCTTGTCGCCCTCACCGGGCCTCCCGTTCTGGGCCTTTAAGTGGGGATGGTACTTGAAGTCTAAAAGGGTGTTCAGGCCGGGGTCTACCCTGAAAATGATGTCCCCGCCGTCTCCTCCGTCACCTCCGGCGGGCCCTCCGAAAGGTACATATTTTTCCCGGCGGAAGGCGACGCAGCCCCGGCCTCCGTCTCCCGCTTTCAGATAAACTTTGACCCTGTCGATAAACCGAGAACTCACGAGTAGAGACTCCCCCATAAGGCTGTTCCTCAGCGTCAAAAGCGGCGGATCACTCCGCCGCTTCCGGGCAAAATCTGCGAACAGGTTCCTTGCCAGTTATTACCCGTCATCTATTTCCCGTCAGTTATCTCCGCCAGATACCGCAGCTTCGTTCTGAACCACGAAAGCTTCCTGCGGGATAACCGACACGACTTTGTCTTCCCGACCTTTTCGCCGGAAAGAGACGAAGCCGTCGATCTTCGCGAAGAGGGTATGGTCCTTTCCCATGCCGACGTTCAGGCCCGGATGCACTTTGGTGCCCCTCTGACGTACTATTATGCTGCCGGCCGTGACGAACTCGCCGTCATGGCTCTTGACGCCGAGCCGCTTGGAGTGGGAGTCCCGCCCGTTTCTGGAGCTTCCGACACCCTTCTTGTGAGCAAATAGCTGCAGGTCTATTAGCATCATGACAGCTCCCCTCCTTCGTGTAAACTTATTCCCGATGCAAATCTGATACAAGCCTCATCCTTAGTCCCTACGACCGACCGTTTCACACATCGCCCGGCCGCGGAGAGCCGACAACATACTCGATGGAGAACCCACCCGGGTACGCTTTTGACATTGAGATAAGCCCCATTTCGAGCGTCCTCAGGATCGCTGACGGTCCGGGTTCTTTTGCTTTGCAGGGATGGACATTCACCCTGAGGTATCCCGACCTCTTCTCGTATCGGACGTCATCACCCAGCACTTCTTTCAGCCCCAGAAGGCACGACTGGGTGATGGCGGATACGCCGGCACATACGATATCCTTTCCGTACTCTCCGTAGCCTGCGTGCCCTTCTACCTCAAAACCGTAAAGCCGGCTTGCGTTCGCAGCACCACGGCTCCGGGAACCGGAACCGCCTCGATCCTTTTCGTACCCTTCGCCGTCTGTAAGGAACCGGACTTTAAGCATTTCCTTCGATTGAGTCGATCCTCACTTCGGTGAAATGCTGCCTGTGACCGTAGCGCCTTCTGTAGTTGGATTTGGCCTTGTATTTGAATACCAGTATCTTTCTGGCTTTACCCTGACGTACTATGGTTCCCCTGACCCTGGCTCCCTCAACGTAAGGGTTCCCCACTTTCAGAGAACCATCGGTCGAAATAGCCAGGACTTTCTCGAACGTGCAAGTATCGCCGCGCTGTCCATCGATCTTTTCGATCCTAAGAGTGCTTCCAGGGGATACCCTGTACTGTTTTCCGCCGGTCTCTAAAATCGCGTACAACTTGGAAACCCCCTACTCATATCCCAACTGCCAGCATTACCGTTCCAGTCTAGCACGGCAAAGAAAAACGTGTCAAGAAACTTGACTTTTCGTCTGATTATCAATAATTCGCCCTTTTGCGAATGTTCGAAAGCATGAGAGGACTTCTACCGGGACCCTCTGCCCTACCCTTGAGCCGGCCCCCTCAACGTTTATGACGTATCCTTCAACTCTCGCAATCCCGTCCGCAGGGTTTTGGGCATGAGGTTCCTCGATCAGTAGTTCGAGCGTATCGCCGGGGTGAACGGGAGCAGCCTTTAATGCTATCTCTTCTCTGGAGCCCAAAGCTTTTACGTTAATGTCCTCTATGTGTAAGGCCTCCGAGCCGCGTATGAAGATGCTCCGTCCTGTCTCTTTTTCGAGTTCTCTGAGGTTCGCCCCTCCGGGCCCTATTAAATAGGACGCAACCCCTGGGTTCACCTCAACCAGAACCGCCTCGCTCTGGGAATTCCTGAGAAGGCGCCTGATCTCCCTCCTTATCCTCGAAGCCACCGTTTCCTCGGAAAGGACTATTCCTTTTCCACCGCAGTACGGGCACATCCTGGTCATCATCGCGTCCAGGCTCTGGCGAACCTTCTTCCTGGTCATCTCCAAGAGCCCCAGGCCGGTCAATCCCATAACCACGGTTTTTGTGTGGTCCCGTTTCAGGTGCTTCTCCAGTTCTTCTATCACCTTCTGGCGGTGTTCGGGATTCTCCATGTCTATGAAGTCGATGATTATGATCCCGCCGATGTCACGCAACCTGAGCTGCCTCGCTATTTCTTCGCAAGCTTCCATGTTGGTCTTGAAAACCGTTTCCGAAAGATCTTTCCCTCCGATGAAACGCCCGGTGTTCACGTCTATGACTGTAAGGGCTTCGGTTCTGTCGATGACCAGGTACCCCCCGGAACGGAGCCAAACCTGTCTCTGGAGGGCTTGTTCTATGGCTGCTTCTACCCCGTACAGGTCGAAGAGGGGGATCTCCTTGTCGCGGTAATATATGACGCGATCTTTCATCTCAGGCGATACGTTGTCCAAAAGTTCCAGGATCTTTCCGTAAGTATTGACGTCGTCCACCAGCATCCTGGTGGTCTCCTGGTTGAGTTCATCCCGGACCATTCGGAAAACGAGGCCGAGATCCCGGTGGATGAGGGCCGGGGCCTGAGCGTTCTGGCTTTTGGACCTGACTTTTTCCCAAAGCCGCAACACAAATGAAAGGTCTTTCTCGAGCTCTTCAATAGATTTCTTCTCGGCGACGGTCCTGATTATGAGCCCCATATTCTTTGGCTTTATCTCTCTGGCTATCTTCCGCAGCCTCTGCCTTTCCTTTTCGTCGGTTATCCGTCGCGAGACCCCCACATAGTTCACCGTGGGCATGAGGACAAGGTACCGTCCGGGAAATGTGATGTGCCGCGTCACTCTCGCACCCTTGGTCCCTATGGCCTCTTTCACCACCTGAACCAAGATGCTCTGACCCGGCTTGACCAGTTCGGTTATGCTCTTTTTCTTTCTACTCCTGCTAAGATTCCCGATGTCTTCCTGATCCTCGAGCTCGGGAGGAAGGAAAGCGTCATCAACGTATAGGAAAGCGTTTTTCTCTTCTCCAATATCTATGAAGGCGGCCTGCATGCCGGGTAAAACATTGATTACTTTTCCCAGATATATGCTGCCGGCAGTCTTCTGACTCGTGGGTCTTTCAAGGTAAAACTCAACCACTGAACCGTCTTCTACCACGGCCACCCTCGTTTCATCCCGGTTAGCGTTAATAAGAATCTCCCTGTTCATGGGAGCGATTTCATCTCCTAAAGTTAGAAATGGTTATCAGTCCAGGTAGACCTTTTTTCGGTCTACAACCGCTTCTCTGGGGTCAATCTGTAACCCAAATCTAGAAAGACAGGCCAAAACCCACTGTGGCCTTACAGTGCGGCCCGCATCGTGTTTAATCTTCATCGTAATAAAGGCTCTCTCTTCGGGCTCTGGTTTCCCCAATTTGACATCCATATCCAGCACGTAAGGGCGGAGGTCGACGTCCTTGGTCTCTTTGGGTCGCTGTATCTGAAATAAAACGGAATGTTCACGCAAAAAAGCGTTCACGGCAGAAACGAGGCTGTCTCTTTCCACCCCCTTTATGTCCACCTCGTACTCGGACGCGGAAATCTTCTCCTCTAAAGACTCTTCTTGGTCTGGGACAATGGAAACACCCCTTACTGAAAAACCGGGAGGCATATTATCTGAAAGCGCCCTGGCAAGGCTTTTTAGCTCTTTGAGGTCTATGACGTCCCCGTGAGCCCCCGCTCCAGTGGGGATTCTGCCCTGTCCCTTACCTGACCCCTTCTTCCCGGCTGAACCTGGGATTTTCTCGGAGTCGAGCACTACGTCGAAGTATTCCTCCTCACCGGCGGTACCCACCGGGAGGGGCGCATAAAAGGAGATCTTCGGCTTGGGGGAAAAACCCTGGGTCATCGCAACGGGCCAGCCAGCCCTTCTGAGTGACATCTGGATTACCCTTGCTACATCGAGGTGGCTCAAGAACCTCACGCTATCGCCCTTACGGTACTTCACCCTGATCTTCAAGGACCGTCACCTTTCCCCCGCCAACCGCACTCTAACGCCGAAATCCGGGCATATCCCGCAACCCGTACACAATCCCGCTCTGCAATCTCTGGTAAGCATCCTTTCCAAGGCTCTCTCTCTTTCCTTCCATAAGTACGATTTCCTGACCCCTGAGTCTAAGTGGTCCCATGGCAGCACTTCGTCTTTTCCCCGCTCCCTATGGGCATAAAAGGCCGCGTCAACCCCTGTTTCCCTGAAAATCTCCTCCCAGGCCACGGGGTCAAACCTATCTGGCCACGCATCGAATCTCCTTCCTCGCTTGAAGGCAAGTTCCAGGGATGCCCCCAGCCTGCGGTCGCCCCTGGAGAATATGGCCTCAAGCCTCGTCATTTCCGCATCATGGTACCTGAATTCTAGCCCGGGCCCCCTTAAAGCCCTGGCAAGTATCGCCTGGCGACGCGCTATCTCCTCTGGAACCATGCAGGCTTCCCACTGGAACGGAGTGTGGGGCTTAGGCACAAACCCGGAGACCGACACGACAACCGTCGGCCTGATCCCCAGGTCACGTCCGGCCTGCCTCACTCGAACTGCGAGGTCCGCTATCGCGGCTACGTCTTCGTCAGTCTCACCCGGAAGGCCGATCATGAAATAGAACTTGATGTGGGAAAAACCCGCCCGGAACGCGTGCAAAGACGCTTCAAGGATGTCCCCTTCAGTGACTTTCTTATTGATGACATCCCTCATGCGCTGAGAGCCGGCCTCTGGCGCGAGGGTAAGCCCGGTGTGGGTTGACGTCCCCAGAGCCTCCGCAAGCCCCACCGAGAAGGAATCCACTCTTAAAGAAGGAAGGGATACCCGGGCAGCGCACGGATTGTCCTTGACGAGGCTTGAGACCACTTCCTTGATGCGGCTGTAGTCGGCAGACGAGAGAGAAACCAGGGACACTTCATCGTAGCCGGACCGGGCCAGGATTTCCCTGGCCAGTCTCTCTACTGTCTCCGGCTCCCGCTCCCTTACGGGTCGGTAAAGTACCCCGGCCTGGCAAAACCTGCATCCCTGAGTGCAGCCCCGAAAGATCTCGACCATGGCTCTATCATGGATCGGCTCCATGAGAGGGATGACAGGATCTAGGGGGAATGGCGCGTCTTCCAGGGAACGGACCACACGCTTTCTGACCCTTTCAGGGGGAAGATAGATGCCCGGCTTATCCTCGTTTAACGAGGCACACTTACGCGGGTTCGGGCCCTTCGATAAGGTGTCCCGGATATGGGCGTACATGCCTGGATCTACCGGGATCTCTTTGGGTCTTATGGCCTCGATGGTTCCATCAGTCCCGTAATCGACGCTGTAGAAAGAGGGGACGTAAACCCCTTCTAAAAGAGAAAGCATGATGAGAAGGTCTTTCCTGGGTCTTCCCGACCGTTTCCACTGACGGTATACATCCACTATTTCAAGGACGAGTTCTTCTCCATCCCCGAGGGCGAAAGCATCTATAAAGTCAGAAAGCGGCTCTGCTGCCATGGCGCACGGTCCCCCGGCGATCACCAGAGGATGTTCCCGCGTCCGGTCCCGGGACCGAAGCGGGATTCGGCCGAGGTCCAGCATGGCCAGTACGTTGGTATACGTTAGTTCGTATTGGAGGGAAAAACCGACGATGTCAAAAACGTATAGAGGCAGCCTGGACTCTATACTGAACAGCGGCCATCCCTTTTCACGCAAGAGTTTTTCCATGTCGATCCACGGTGCATAAACCCGCTCGCAGGCCACATCTTGGCGGCTATTCAAAACGTGGTACAGTATCTGAGAGCCCAGGTGGCTCATGCCCACCTCGTACACATCGGGGAATGCGAGGGCAAAATGTACATCGACCGAGGAATGGTCCTTCACACGCGCGTTTATTTCCCCTCCGGTGTACCTCGCAGGTTTTTGGACTTTACCCAGTTCTCTCCGTAGATCGTCCCATTCGATGATGTTGTACCGAACACCTAACACTTTCGCCCGCAACCCTCTTCACAGAAGTCCGTTATTCGTCCCACTTTTAAGGCACCTTATGCCTCACTGTACATTATAACCCGGATAATACAAGAAAGGAAAAAGGAAGGGAGGTTATCCGCATCCCGGGCAAAACCTCCCTAAAGCGGGCAAAGTGGAGAGCGAAAACCTCCGCGACGCTATCCAGCGACGTTCACCAGGAGCTCGCTTTTTTCGATGGTTGCGAGGATGCTATCTACCCTCTCTTTTTCGGAAATGGTTTTTTTGCTAACCGGGTCCACAGCAACGCACGCTCCGCCCACAACCCTTGTCTCAACCTTGCCAGAGGCGAACGGGTTACCTACAAGGTGAGGCGCATCCAGCAGACCGACCTTTATGGCAAAAGCCAGTACCTCGGGGCTGGTCAGAGGGTCACCTATTTCTGGACCTGACAGGTCCTTCACAATTTGAGGGAGTGAAGAAATCGCATCCAGCAGGACGCGGGCTTCCTCTAGAAGCCGGACCTTTCTTTCCTGTACTCTTTCGTCCTTTGTCAGGTCAGGCATCCCTTCGAGACAGTTCCTTATGACTCCCCGCACGATCTTGCAGCTTTCGATAACATCCTCGGCTGTGGCCGCGTGATCCCCTTCACAGAACCCCACAACGTGGACGATGTGCGGTTTCAAGGCCATGCTTACCAGGGTGGATGTGGCCAGCTGGCCCTTGGCAAGGCCGAAGTCTTGCGGAAAACTGGATAGTCCCGCCCTCACCTGCCTTATCACCCTGAAGTTCTCATCCGCCAAAGATTCAATGAGTTCAAGTTTTGCAAGCATTTTTCCCAGATCCATGATGGCGGAGGTTCCGGGCGGAGTGTTGAACATGAACTGAGCAACATAGTCTCTCACGCCCATTTTCTTGGCGTTATAGGCAGCAAGATATGCGGCTGCCACGGCTACGGAATCCGGGGCGTCTCTCAGGCTCCAGTGATGGGACTCATTCACCTCTACGGGTATACCCCGCTCGGCGTGCCAAGCCATTGCCGCTTGGGATTCCCTTATGGACTCCACCACCGTCCGGGGTCCACGCCCGTCAAGCACGTTGTACCAGCAAAGCGGGATGGCGGCCCAGGCATTGTTTATGGTGTTCAAGAGGACCTGGGCAAACTTCAGGACGTCCCGAGTTCCGCTGTAGCACCGCATCAGCGGGTAATTCCCTCGCCGCGAAGCCCGGTAGAGAGCGAGGAAATCTTCGGGAGTACGGACGGGCACACCGCCTGCTCCATCCTGGTCCGGGTCCATATCTTCCGGATGAAAGAAATTCTCCTGGGCATTCTGGTCGGGCCCCAACGATATGACGTCCAGGACTTTTGAATCCGCTATTTTCTCTATTCCCCTTATCGTATCTTCCAGGGAAGGCAAGCCGAAATGGTGCCTCAAGAGCGGGTACGGGGCTTTCCAAGAAATCCTTCCAAGGAGAGTACCGGGATAGTCCTCTTCAGTCCGGTCAACAGTTTCGCCTTTCAAGTAAGCTATTATTTCGTCAAGGTCTTCGGTCCCGGAGAACACCGCATCGAATATCCCCGAATCCCTCGCTTTTTCCGCGCAGGGAGGCGTACCTCCGAAAATAAGCTTTGGGTGAACTCCCTGAAGGTCAAGAGCCTTTTTCAACCTTTCAGTCAATCTTGTTACCGATTCCGGGTTTAGGCGGTACCCCACCGCCAGAATATCCGGCCTCTTCTCCCTGACTGACAGGGCAAGGTCCTCCGGAGACCTGGCGGCACCCAGGAATTCTGTATCATAACCCAGAGAACCGGCCAATCTCAGGAAATTCAATACTCCTGCCACGTGCACGCAATCGCCCATAGATGCACCTATTATTTTCAACTGGGAGTTTCTCTTCACGATTCAAGACCTCCTTCCAAGACGAGCCTCACTATGTCACGGACGCTCAAATCCAAAAGGCCCATGTCCTTAGCCTTTCTACCTATAGCCCAGTAATCAACCCCGTGGAGCGCCGAGGCGATACTGATTACAGACCGCATGAGAGGAGTTTTCACTCCGGCGATCCTACCGAGGGCCACAAGAGGCACCAGGCTGAACGGGACGTCTTCGAAGATGTAGCGGGTATCGAGGCTCCCCGGAGCACGGATGCCCTCATAGGAGGGGTTCGCCGTAACCGCTTCATGTATGTTTTGGGCCTTCACTCCGTAAGTCTCATGCATCCACTGAAGGACCGGCCTTACGTGAACACCGAAAGCGCTCGCAACCGCCATACGCTCCGCATCCAGGGTTTCCAGGGCCCGAGCCACCGATGGAGTTATGCCTTCTTTGTAGTGTTCAAAAGTCAATCCACTTTCAATTCTGCCTGCGTTGAGTATTGTGGGTAGTGGATGGAATATAGCTCCTATATTGTCAAAACTGGTGTAAAGAACACTTTCGGCAGGAATGAATTGAGGGAAAGCATATCTTAAAACCCTGACGACTTCCATAGTTCGGGTGGCCGGAAGGGCAGCGACGGGCACATTGCGTTTGATGCCGTATATGAACAACCTCCCCGGTGCCACAGTTCTGGATGCGTAAATGAAGGTCCCGGCTTCAGCGAGCGTGACATCTTTCCGGCAGCCGTTATCCAGGAGCACTTTCCTGAATTCTAGGACGCCTCCGGTCCTTCCCGGGTTGAGGACCACTATCTGGCCGTCCGAAAGCCAGGGAGCCATGGCCCTTGCCACATCTCTATGGCCCGACGCGGGCACCGTGACCATGATGACGCGGGCACCTTCGACCGCCTCTCTCATCGAGGCTGTGACGAGGTCCGGCCGGGCAAACCCGTTTATCTCTCCTTCAAGCAGGATTCCTCCAGATCTGTTCAGTGACTCTACTTTTTCTCTACTGCGGTTCCAGAGGTTTACTGGAAAACCATGGAGAGACAGGTCACCGGCCATTGCCTGACCACCATTTCCCGCCCCTATCACGGCGAAGGTTACTTCTCTCCGACTCTCTTGAACGGCGATCTCTTGAGCCATCCTTCAATACCTCCTTTCGGTCATTGAGTTTGTACTATCGTTCTCTTCCTTTTCACCCACCGCGCCTCATAAGCGCCCCCTTCAAGACCATTTCTATGAGCCGGACATAGTCATACCCGGCTTTTTGGGCGATTCTCGGGACTTCGCTGTACCCTGGCATAAGTCCGGGGAGAGTGTTTATCTCGAGGACAAAAGGCTTTCCATCGGGAGAAACCCTGACGTCGACGCGAGCTATGTCCCTGCATCCGACCGCCACAAATGCTCGCTTTGCTGCACTCGAAATTTCCGTTTCAAGCTCAGGAGATATCTCAGCCGGACAGACGGGTTTTACCGCGTCATTCGCCTTGATCGCGTAGGTATACATAGCTCTTTCCTCAAACACAATTTCTTCGATAGGGAGGACCACCGGGTCGGGATATCCGACGAGGGCTACGGTAAACTCGCGTCCAGGCACAAATTCCTCTACCAGGGCCGGAGGACCGAACTTTTCAATGATCTCCGCAATGAGAGATTTCATCTCTTCAGCGTCGGAAGTCACGCTTTTCGGAGAAATACCTACACTGGAACCTTCGGACGAAGGCTTCACTATCACGGGAAACCTAATCTTCCGGAGGACGTTTTCCGGAAGGTCTTCTGGTGGCCGATTGAATACTAAAAACATTGGTGTCGGGATGTCATACATCTGGAACACAAGTTTGGCAAGGTGCTTTTGCAAGCCTATTGTGTGAGCCTGGAACGTAGACCCCGTAAACGGGATGCCCGAAAGTTCGAGCATGGCAGCAATGTTGGCTTGGTCTTTTTTCGTGTTGTACCCGGTAGCAATGTTGAAAACCACGTCAGGTCTCACTTTTTCCAGTTCGACCAAAAGTGAGGGCCCGGCCTCGACTACCTCCACCTCGTAGCCAAGCTCTACCAAAGCGCTGTGAACCGCGCGACTTGTGGCTTGCGATTGTAATTTGGAGTGTGGATCATAGGCACTGAGCCTCGTCTCGTGACTGGGGTTGGTAACTACCGCAACCAGCAAATTCTCATCTCCTTTCTACTCGTTTGTGAAAAAATGCCCCACCAGGACCGCGCGACCAAAACATCAGGTTACCAGCGCGGAGATTCCGGACAAACCGCGAGCATGCCCGGTTATGCCTCAAGAAAAGACGGCAAGATCCTATATCGAACTGCGCTGAAGATACTCTGGAGGCAACGTGACGGCACTGGCATGTGCCGCAAAATTGAGGCCGCCTCCCTTTTCCACGCTTACGAGGTTAGCTGACGGGCTCGGATCGAAAAGGTCTGACCCTACGCCGGAAACCGGCGATTAGCCCCAGGAATTGGTTCCCCCGTTCTCCTACCAAGGAGATTCAGCGTTCAGACGAAACTAAAGAGAGTTTTGCGCACGTCTGCATTATATAGGATATGACTGGAAAATGTCAATGATTCTCAAGGTCCATGATTCTCAAGGTCCAAAACCTTTTTGCTCAAGGCCAGGGACTGTCGCCACAAAGATCCACGATCCTGAGGTCGACTTTCCCCCTATAGAACGCCTCGAGCACTTTTGTCTCAGATACTTTCCCACACACCGACATGTCTTTTTCAGCTACCAGGAAAATGTGGTACCGAGAAGGACGTAACTTCGAGACCACATCCTTGACCCGCGTGTCCCGATTGACGAGGATTTCCTCGACCGGGATGGCCTTCTTTTCCAAGAGCCGCTCGTTCCTGAGAAGAAGGGTGAGGACGTTCTGAAGTTCTGCAGCACCCTTTTCTTCGATGGCACCCCATATGACAAGAGGCCCTAGGAGAAGAGCCCAGTGCCACGGCAAACCCCAGGCGAGGCTTAAAACCCCCGCGCCCGTACACGCTCCTCCAAACCAGAAACCCCAGCGAACCACCTTCCTCGATGCTTCGATGTAGCCAAGCCGCAACGCCAGCTGCGACCTCAGAAATCGTCCGCCGTCTAATGGAAGACACGGCATAAGATTGGCAACCGCCAATCCGAGATTGACCCTAATCAGGAAGTCAAGCAAGGGAAACTGGGCACCCACGTTCCCTCCGGGAATCTTCTGGGCAAGCACTGTTTCGATTAAAGAGGCGATCGCTGTCAGAAGACCCGATTGGACCGGTCCTGAAATCGCGATGATCGCCTCGGACTGGGGCTCTAGCTGCCAGGTACGTTCGAGCTTTCCGACCGCGCCGAAGGGCCAGATCTCGACCTTTGATACTTCAGCGCCCAGAAGCGAAGCGGCAACCAGGTGCCCGGTCTCGTGGATAAGGAGACTTGAGGCAAATACCAGGAGATAAAGACCGTAGCCCGATGCAACCAATACCAGAGCCGAAGCGAGAAAGGTGATATGCATGTATATGCGGGTGTCCCCGACCCTGGCGACGGGAAACGCCACCTGATCTTCAGCGTCCTTTTCCAGTGTTTCCGGTAATCAAGGCCCTTTAACCCTCGGAGGTAGTATTGTCATCGGGTCGATTTCGAGCCCATCTTTCTTGAGCTCAAAATGGAGGTGAGGAGCAGTAGCATTGCCGCTCTGCCCAGCAGTTCCTATCGCTTCCCCTTTCTTGACTTTCTGGTCCTTTTTCACGAAGACGGACTGAAGGTGGGCGTATACCGTAGAAAAGCCGTTTGGGTGCTCTATTTCGACTACGAGGCCATAGGAGGGAGATTCCCGCACACTCGTCACAATCCCATCGAGGGCCGCCACCACCCGGGTCCCTTCAGGCACCTGGATATCTATCCCCTGATGCAGGGACATTCCGGGTGAATCCGGGTTGGGTCTCCAGCCGAAAAATGAAGTCACCTCTCCCTGGACTGGCCACGCCAGCTGGATCGGTTGCCCTGACGCTCCCTTGATCCAGAAATCCCGTAAATCAAGGTCCGCGATCTTCCTCGCAGTATCCGGGATGCCGATAACCCATGCCTTGACTTCTTCGTAGGTGATGTCCTTTTCCACGGCATCTTTGGCAAACGCAAACACATCTTTTGAAAGGCCGGACTCTCCTTTAGCTGCCCCAAGGATCAAAAAGAATATGAAGAGCGAAGCGAAGAGTTGAAGGGTCCATCCGGGCAGCTTCCCGAGAGCGTCCCGGTCTTGCTCCCAGGAACGCCTGCGCTCCTGGTAATTGCCTCCCCAAGCCATTTCCGGACCACCTCACCTAAGAAAAGGTTATTATGATGACAAAGAAGATATGAATAGAGGATAATTGTGTGCGCAGGAGGAACTCGAATAGTCACAGGAAAGCGTCGAGAGAAAAGGGCGAGGGACGCCGGAGAGATATGACGACTGGAAGTAATAAGATCATACTTGGAGGACTGGAGGTTGGCCCGGAAGATCCGGCTCCTTCCGCTCTGGTGGCTGTCTCGTATTCCACCAGGGATGCCGCGGAAAAAGCAGCAAGGATGATCCTATCATTGCAGAACGGTACGAAACCCTTTAAATCCGGTCCTCCGGTTTATGTCGGGGATACCCGAATCAGGGTTGCTCTCACAAGAGACCTACGCAGCGACGATGTCTTGTGTGAAGTAAGCATCAAGGTTAACCCGAAACACCTAACTTACTGGTTTTACGCTGCATGCAGAGTACCGAAAGGAGAACTCGATACGTTCCTAGAACTATTCGAGTTTCGCAAGTGCTATGTATTCACCGTGGCTCACGGGCAAACAGTCCTCGTTGAAACGCTGAATCTCATTAAGTACACAATAGATAGGAGAGGAGTTTAACCGGTGGCAGTACCAGACGCTTACCCGCAGGAATCGGTATTGTGCGTACCTACCCAAGACCTGTACGCGAAAGTGGGGAAATGGCGCGGCTTGCGGAAGCCCACGTCTGATATCTGGCAGGTCATAGCCAAGAAATCATGCTTCAAACCCCGGGCTACGGTTGAAACCGACCCTGCGTACAAGCAGTTGATATCTTACACAATGTTTCTTTCAGATAAAAGGATCTTCGTCATGAAACGATTAGAGGGCCAGGGCGAAAAGCGCCTGAGAGGGCTCCTGTCGGTAGGTGTCGGCGGCCACATGAATCCCGTCAAAGACATCCAGTGGCCTGGAAAGAGGCGCCTGGCTGACCTGAAATCGCTTGTGGGAATGAACACGGTCAGGGAAATCCGCGAAGAAGTAGCCCTCGCTGGAAACCCTCCAGTCGGAGTGGTGGGTTTTCTCAACGATGACGAAAACGAGGTAGGTCGGGTCCACCTTGGAGTGGTATCAGTGGTACATCTTCCGTCCCCGCTCCTAGCGGTCAAAGAAAACGACAAAATGATGGGAGCCTGGGTTGAGTTTGACAAGCTTCACGTCCTGGGGCAGTTCGAAACCTGGTCTTCCCTGGTACTCGAAGGGCTCGTTTAACCGAGATGTCGCTTGAGGTGTGAAGCAGCCGTGATCGGCCCGGTAAAGGCGGGAGACACCCAACACCGGATGTCTCCCGTTTTTATCATGCCAAGGGATTTATATCTTTATCCCCAACCAGTCGGTGAGGAGGAAACTCAACCTGTTCAGGAACAGAGAGATACGCCCCTGAACGGTGTTGCCGAAGGCCGCGCCGAAAGCCACCATTAGGACGTACCGTCCAAACTTGCTGGAACCGGCCAGGAGTTTGGATTGCTTCCAAACGGTGAAGAAGAAGTAGGTCATGGCGGCCAGGAAAAACAGGAAGAATAGAACGTTGTTGACAGAAGTGAGTTTCCTCATGGAGTCTATTGCCTGGGTCATGGCAGGGCGTGGGGCTCTGGCCAGCTGACCACCGAGACCCCAGCCTACATAAGCCGCTACCGGATACCTTGCAAGCCACTGATACTTGGGCGGCAGGTATCTCGCGTAGAGGAGCAAGCCGAAAAATCCCATTATAGCGAAGTAATACTGTTTTTCCTCTATGAAGTAAGTCTTCCAGTATGGCTTGAGGTAGTTGTGCCAGTATAGGGCGATTGTGTACGAGGTATATAGGGCAACCAGCGAGTATTCGGCCAGCCTGTAGAAAAAGTTTTCTTTGTACAGGTAGCTATATACGGCAAGAGTGCAAAACGCAGCAACCCAGACTTGCGGATTGGTACTCAACTTTTTCACCTCCTACTCTCGTCCACGATGAAACCAACTGCAAAGTCTCAGGCTGGCTTCTGCTTCCGGCGCACCCTGTAGACGTACGCGATATTGCCGAGAATAACCAGGACAATAATCCACAGATGTCCCATAGATTGCGCGTCCATAAGTTTCACGGCTCTGCCGGGCCTTTGGAGTAAAATCTCATATTGAGCTCCTCCGGGAAGACCCGGGATAAGTCCTTTGATTTGCCCGGCTCGCAGGAGGTTCATCTGACCCGGGACCTCCACGGCGACAGAACCGACATAGATATCATAATCCGGGAAATAGGTGGTATACGTCGGGACACCAGGTGAAATTCCCCCTTTTTTAGTAAACTCGTGCAACATTAACCCGCTTTTCCTGTTCATTGGGGTTTCGCAAGATTCGGAATTTCCTTGACCAGCTTTGCTATAATCTTTTCGAGGAGTGAAAGCGTTGACCAGGACAGATGCTTTTTTGGTTGTTTCCCTAATGGCAATAACCGCCCTCATATGGGTCGGATTTCGAATCTTTCCTGAACAGGCCGCTGATATGGTTGCGGTAGTACGGGTTAATGGGAAAGAAATAATGCGCTTGCCAGTGACCGGTTCCACTATTAACCGCGCAGTGGTGAAAATACCGAGGGGAGAAGCTACAATCGAGTACGGCCAGGGGAAAGTCAGGGTGCTGCCTCTTGACGACCACGTCTGTCCCAACGGCATATGCTGGAGAACCGGATGGATTTCCGTTTCGGGCCAGTCTATAGTCTGCGTCCCAAATCACATGACCATAACCCTCGAAGCAGCAAACTCGGAGGTAGATTCGGTAGTCAGGTAGGCATCTAGTTGGTATCTAAGCATCCGGTGACCTGGGCGGGTGAAATCCCCATCTCGCGCCATGTGCGCACAAGGACAGGTTCATCGCTCAGGCATTGTCTTGACCTCTGAGAACTCCCAGAAGCTTCTCGTTATTGCTGACCGCCAATAGCAGCGGATAGCCCAAGCCATAGCACGCTACCGCTTCGCCGAGAGCTATGTACAGGACCACTGGCCAGTACGGAACCCCGCTCAACGGGGCCACGTAGGCAGAAACCACTGTGGCGTTGACAAGCACCGGCGGAAGAGGGGCAAGATAAGGTCGCGGCATCCTTTGGCTGAGCCAGGCGGCAAAAAGCGTCGCGAAAGCCCCCAGCGTGATGTCCCAGACCAAAAAAGGGCTGCCGAGATTCGCAAGGATGCAGCCAAAATAGAGCCCCCATTTTGCCCAGGGAAAAAGGTATGCCAGCACGGTGAGGGCTTCTGCCAGCCGGACTTGAATAGGTCCGTAACTTATCGAGCTGAACGGCGGCACGACAGTCAGAACCGCATATGCTGCAGCCAGAAGCCCGATCCTAGCCAATACACCCAGACTTGCGCCCTTTCTTCTCTTTGCCCTTGTTTCCAGATTTCTATCGTCCAAGAGTAGCCGGCATCCTTCCGATGTCTTTCCTGTAATGTGCTCCCCGGAAGTTTATCATTTTCACAGCATTATAAGCTTTTTCTCTGGCAAGCGGAAGAGACCCGGCGAGGGCGGTTACCGCAAGCACTCTTCCCCCTGCCGTGACGACCTGACCATTTTCTTCCCGGGCGCCTGCGAAAAATAATACCACTTCGTTTTCGGGAAATTCTTTCTCCACCAATTCAATCCCGCTTATGGGCACTCCTTTCTCATAACTACCCGGATAACCGCCAGAAGCCATTATGACCGTAACGCAGGTTTCCGGTTTCACCCGAAGCCCGGCGTCACCCAATGCCCGGTCCAGGGAGCCTTCGGCGCATCCCCGAAGACACAAGGCCAGGTCTCCTTCCAATCTTGGCAGAATACACTGAGCCTCCGGGTCACCGAAACGCACGTTGTACTCGAGGACCTTCGGCCCGTCCCGGGTCAGCATTAGGCCCGCGTACAGGATCCCGCGGTAGTCAATGCCTTCCTCTTTCAACCCGCGGAGCGTCTTTTCGAGGATGTCCCGGACAATTACCTCATGCACCTTTTGGTCGAGGTCGGTCACGGGGGAGTATGCGCCCATACCTCCGGTCATGGGACCCTCATCACCGTCAAAGGCGCGCTTGTGGTCCCTGGCGAAGGGCAGGGGATAAAGGGTCTTGCCGTCCGAGAGCGCCATAGCGGTGAGTTCCTGGCCTTGGAGGAATTCTTCTACGACTATCTTTTTGCCCGCGTCGCCCAGTGCTCTGCCGCTCATGAGGCTCCTGGCGACGTCGAGAGCCTCTTCCCTATCGAAGCACACAGTTACCCCCTTACCCAGAGCTAGACCGTCTGCCTTGATAACCCATGGACCTTCAGTTGTCGAAATGAAAGACGCCGCCTCGCCCGCATCGTCAAAGACCCAAAATCGGGGGTGCGGTATCCCGTGGCGGACCATGAACTCCTTGGCGTAAGACTTGCTGGACTCAAGACGCGCTCCGAGCGCTCCCGGCCCGAAAACCGAGATCCCGCTGCCTCTTAGAAAATCGGCAATTCCTCCGGCCAGAGGGTTTTCCGGCCCGACCACCACAAGGTCGATTCTGTTTGCCCGGGCAAAATCCCGCACCGAGGCAAAGTCGCCGACATCGAGGTCTACGTTGGTCCCCACTCTTCCTGTCCCGAAGTTGCCCGGTGAGATGAAGAGATTGTCGACTGAAGGGCTTTTTGAGAGGGCCCAGGCGATGGCGTGTTCGCGACCTCCGGATCCGATGATGAGGACGTTCACGGAAAACTCCCTCCTTGACCGAACGTCAGTGCAGAAAGTGCCGCTTGCCGGTGATCACCATAGCGATACCGTACTCATTAGCCTTATCGATCGATTCCTGGTCTCTCTTGGATCCACCGGGATGAGCGATGGCGCTGATTTTCGCCTTCGCCGCTTCCTCAACAGAATCCGGGAAAGGGAAGAAAGCGTCAGACGCAAGGCAGGCGCCCTCGGCCCTCTCCTTTGCCCTCGATATGGCTATCCTAACCGAATCGACCCGGTTTGGCTGCCCACCTCCTATACCGACTGTGGCGCCATCTTTAGCGAGAACTATCGCGTTGGATTTCACGTGCTTGCAGACGGTCATAGCGAACCGGAGGTCCTGCATCTCCTTTTCGGTTGGAGGTCTCTTGGACACGACCCGCCATTCTTCCTGGGAAGGCAACAGGGTATCCCGGCCCTGTATAAGTAGGCCTCCCATGGCCATCTTAAGTTCGTAAGGCTCAGGGTTGAAAAGTGAGCCCGGAACAGGTCCCGACGGGCCGGGTATCATCAGTAGACGCAGGTCTTTCTTGGAACTCAAGGTAGAAATGGCATCCTCCGTAAACGAGGGTGCCACGACGACTTCGAGAAACACCCGCTTCAACGCCCGAGCGCATGGCTCGTCCACCTCGCGGTTGAACGCCACGACACCTCCGAAAGCCGAAACCGGGTCACCTTCAAATGCTCTATCAAAGGCTTCTCTCGTCGAACTCCCCAGAGCGACCCCACAAGGTGCAGCGTGCTTGACGATTACGCACGCAGGAGCCTCGAACTCCCACACCGTACGGTAAGCGCTGTCGAGATCATTGATGTTGTTGAAAGACAGCTCCTTCCCCTGCAGCTGCCTCCCTTCCAGAGAAGGGATATTCGTTGATATCACAGGTTCGTAATAGGCAGCCGCCTGGTGAGGGTTCTCCCCGTAACGGAGAGAAAATACTTTCCTGTATCCAAGAGAGATTTCATCCGGAAAATCGAGTGGCCAGTTTCTCCACGCGACGCCAAGAAAAGAAGCTATGGCGGCATCATAAGCGGCCGTGTGACTGAATGCCTCTCCCGCTAAAATCTTGCGAGTTTCCCGGTCGATATCACCGCGCTGTTTCAGAATGTCCAGGATCTCACGGTACCTTTTCGGGTTACACACAACTATCACCCAAGGCCAGTTTTTGGCCGAGGCCCGGAGAAGGGTGGGGCCGCCGATATCGATCTCTTCCATGATCGCGCTTGTACTTACCCCGGGTTTCAGCGCAGTCTCGACAAACGGGTAGAGGTTACATATTACCATGTCGACGGGACATATACCGTGAGCCGAAAGTTCCTCCATGTCGGCAGAAACGTCGCGCCTCGCGAGGATACCTCCGTGGACTTTGGGATGAAGAGTCTTGACCCTGCCGCCCAAGATCTCCGGAAAACCCGTTACCTGACTGACTTCGACTACATCCACTCCTCCCTCTTTCAGGTGGCGGGCCGTCCCCCCTGTAGATACGATCTCCCAGCCGAGCTCACAAAGCCCCTTGGCGAACTCAAGAATACCTTCCTTGTTTGAGACGCTTATGATCGCCCTTTTTTTCATGGTCACACCTCGTTTAACGAAATATTCTTCATTCGCTCGCCGTCGGTGACAGGATCCGTACTTTACGTCCGTCCACTCTAACCCGCCCCTGTGCTATCAAGGCAATGGCCCGGGGAAGTATCCGGTGCTCGATTTCGAGTATACGCTGGGATAAAGTTTCCACGGTATCATCCTCCTCAACTTTACACGCTTCCTGAAGGATGATGGGACCGCCGTCTACCGACGGGTCTACGAAGAAAACGGTGGCACCAGCAACTTTCACGCCATAATCGAAGGCCTGCTTCTGGGCGTTCAGTCCCGGAAAAGAAGGCAAAAGCGCGGGGTGAATGTTGATCACCCGCATGGGGAACGCCTCGAGGATGTCGGTCCCCACGAGCCTGTCGTAGCCGGCAAGGACCAGAAGTTCTACCCCATAAGACCTTAAAATCTCGACGAGTTTCTTCTCGTATGCGGAACGGCACTCGGGCCATTTTCCGTAACTGCTCGGGTTCACGCAAAAGGCGGGAACTCCTTTAGCCCGGGCCCTCTCAAGGGCCAAAGCCTTTGGCCTGTTGGAAATAACTACCTTCACTCTGGCAGGGATCTCACCTTTTTCACATGCGTCTAATATCGCCTGAAGGTTAGTCCCTCTTCCCGAAACGAGAACACCTAAGGACAATAGGGCTTCTCTGGATGTCATTTTTTCTCCTCCCGAACCACACCTACTTCGAAAGCGCCGACCCCGGAGTCGCAAGCTTTTCGCAGGGTGGCACCGGCGTCATCCGGGCTCACCACCAGGACCATACCTACTCCCATATTGAATACCCGGTACATCTCGTCCAAGGAGATATCTCCGAGTTTCTGGATGAGGTCAAATATGCGGGGCACATTCCAATTCTTCGTGATCTCGATCCGCATGCCAGGCGGAAGGATCCTGGAAACATTATCATAGATCCCCCCTCCGGTAATGTGGGCCACTCCTTTGAGCGGAACCGACTCTCTTAATTCGAGGATAAGTGGAGCATAGATGCGGGTGGGTTCCAGGAGTTCTTCCGCCAGGGAACGACCCAGTTCGCCTATGTGCTGGTCAAGTTTGAGCCCTGCTTTCTCGAGAAGCACCTTCCGGGCAAGAGTGTAGCCGTTAGAGTGAAGGCCCGAGGATTCGAGTCCGATGAGGACGTCCCCGGGCTTGATATTTCTTCCGTCGATGATCCTCGTCTTTTCGACAGCACCCACGCAAAATCCCGCAAGATCGTATTCATTCTCCTCGTACACATCGGACATCTGCGCGGTTTCGCCGCCCAGGAGAACACAACGTGCCATCCGACAGCCTTCCACGATACCTTTTACGATGTCTTCCACGGTCTTGGGATTGAGTCTCCCTATGGCGATGTAGTCCAGGAAGAAAAGAGGAGTCGCGCCCGAGGTGACCACGTCGTCGACGTTCATGGCGACGAGATCGATCCCTACGGTGTCGTGCTTTCCTACAGCCTGGGCGATCTTGACTTTGGTGCCGACACCGTCGGCGCCTGCTGACAGCACAAGATCACGAAACCCGAGAGCGCCGGCGTGATAAAGCCCTGAAAACCCCCCTACGCCCGAAATGACGTGGGAGTCCTGGGTGGCCCGGGCCAATTCCTTGATTTTCCTCACAGAAGCCGCGGCGCCATCTATGTCTACACCGGCTTTCTTATATGCCGGAAGGTCAAGACCTGCGTCGCTCACGACCCGGTTCTCTCCATCTTTCACGTCAAACACCGCCTTCCCGGTCATCATTCCTTACAGCTTTCAGCCGCGACCGACACGCGTTCGAGCAGTGAGGGAAGTCTAACCGCAGTCCCCATCGAAATCCCTTGCGAGAGGCACAGGATAATCCCCGGTAAAGCAGGCATAACAGAGACTTCCGACCCGTTTCCCCAGAACATCCTCGAGATCAGCCACATCGAGAAAAGCAAGGCTGTCGGCCTCTATAGCCTTCCGGATTTCGTCGACTTCCATGGCTGATGCGATGAGCTCGCCACGAGAAGAAGTGTCTATCCCGTAATAGCACGGATAACGGTAAGGAGGGGAGCTGATCCGCACGTGGACCTCCCTGGCCCCCGCAGCCCTCAAAAGCCCGACTATATGCCTGGAAGTCGTCCCCCGCACGATTGAGTCATCGACAAGCACCACGCGTTTGCCATCGACCAAGCGGCGCAAAGGGTTCAGTTTTATCCGAACCCCCGCCTCTCTCATAGACTGTTCAGGAGCGATGAAGGTGCGCCCGATGTACCTGTTTTTTACAAGGCCCATTTCATAAGGCATCCCTGCTTCCTCGGCATACCCGCTGGCCGCCGAGAGAGACGAATCAGGCACGCCCGTCACGAGGTCCGCATCACAGGGAGCTTTTATTGCAAGCCGGCGTCCGAGGGCTTTCCTCGCTGCATGTACGTTGAGGCCATATATATCCGAGTCGGGGCGGGCAAAATATATGAACTCGAAGACACATAGCGAAGCCCGCCCTGGCGGGAAAGCACGCACGCTTTGAAGGGATGCCGACAAGTGCCCGATCTTCACAATCTCGCCCGGCTCCAGTTCTCGAACGAAACGGCCACCCACCGCGTCTATGGCACAGCTTTCCGAAGATAGTATATATGCTCCTTCCACTTCCCCGAGGCACAGGGGTCTGAAGCCGTTGGGGTCCTTGACGCCGAAAATCCCTTCGGGGGTGAGTACCACTAGAGCATAGGCTCCCCTGACTTGGGAAAGAGCGAACCTCAACGCATCTAACGTGTTACCTGCGAGGGATTTTGCCACAAGATGCGGTATGACCTCGGTGTCGGAAGTGGTCTGGAAAATTGAACCCTGGACCTCCAGAGTGTGTCTTAATTGGCGCGCATTGACAAGGTTGCCGTTATGGGCTAAAGACATCTCGCCTCTCCACATTTTTACCGTGATGGGTTGGGCGTTTTCTAAACGGCTTTCACCCGTGGTCGAATAGCGCACGTGGCCGATAGCCATCTCGCCACCGAGGTCTCGGATACTTTCCTTGGAGAACACGTCTGAGACCAGGCCCATGCCCTTCCTGGTATAGATCCCGGACTTCCGGTAGACCGCTATCCCGGCCGATTCCTGCCCGCGGTGCTGGAGGGCATACAGTCCGTAGTAACAGAGTTCTGCCGCCTTCGGGTGACCCGCCACCGCAAAAACGCCGCATTCCTCGCAGATTTCATGACTCATTTTTAGGTCTCTTCCTTTTCGGGAACCCACACCGGAAGACCTTTGTCCCTGAGGAGCCCGGCCTTCTCCAGGACGTCCCGAGCAAGGTTCTCCCTGTACCCGGCAAGTCTTTCGTAGAGTTCGGGACGATACAGCGCCAGAATCCTGAGAGCCAAAAGAGCCGCGTTCTTACCCGAGTCTATCCCGACGGAAGCTACCGGAACCCCTGGAGGCATCTGGGCCATGGCCAAAAGCGCTTCCACTCCGTTGAGAGGAGGAGTACTTATCGGAAGTCCTATAACGGGAAGGTCCACTTCCGCGGCGAGGGCCCCAGGCAGGGCGGCAGAGAGCCCGGCGGCAGCTATTATCACCTTGACTCCCCTCGAAGGAGCATCTTTGGCGTATTCCCTCAAGAGATGCGGTGTCCTATGGGCCGATATAATCGCTACCTCGTAAGGGACTTCGAACTCGTCCAGGACCGAAAACAGGGATGAGACTTTATCGATGTCGCTGGTACTTCCGAGGACGATCCCGATCTCCCGACTTTTGCGGTTCTCGTTCACCTCAAAAGGTCCCTCCTCGCAAACCTTCTTCAGGCAAACTGTCCAAGCTTTCAAGGACGCCCACGAAGGGCAATCCCCTGTATTTTTCCTGGTAATCGAGACCGTAACCTACGACAAACGCATTAGGGATGATGAAACCGTAGTAGTCAAGACTCACTCGCACCCTCCTACGAGCAGGCTTGTCTAGAAGGGCGCATACTTTCAGGCTGGCAGGTTGTCTCGCCCTGAGGGTGTCTAAAAGATACCGGAGGGTGAGACCCGTATCCACGATATCTTCGACGAGAAGCACGTGTTTTCCGGCGACGCTCTGTTCGAGGTCCTTGGTTATACGGACCTCTCCCGAAGATTGGGTAGATGCTCCGTAACTGGAGGTCCCCATGAAATCTACTGCTACATGACAATCCAGGTTGCGGATAAGGTCTGCGAGGAAGACGAAGCTTCCCTTGAGTACCCCGACCAGAAGGAGGTCTCTTCCCGCATAGTCCCGGGAAATTTCCTCTGCCATTTCTTTGACCCGCTTCAGGATTTCTTCCTGGCTGATGAGGACTTTGATCGATTCCCTGTTGCCCTCTCTGCGGTCGGGAGTTTTTTGATCTTGGCTCATACTGTCACCTCACCCTTCTATCTCAAATCTATCATTGCAATTTCACCTCTGCAATAAGTGTTTGACAATGGAGTAAATTGATTAACAATTCTTCGCACCCAAGGGACCCGCATTCTGAGCCGGATCTTTGTTACCATACAGGAAGTTTGGACGTACTATTTCCTGGGTTAGGAGCTCATTATCGAGGGGGAAAAGACGTGGAAAAAAAGCTGTACCGTTCCCGGACAAAGAAGATGATAGCCGGGGTCTGCGGAGGGATCGCCGAATATCTCAACATCGATGAGACCGTAGTCAGGCTGGGAGTGGCTCTGGCGACCGTCATGACGGGGATATTTCCCGGTGTCATCTTATACTTTATCGCGGCGATCATAATGCCGGAAAGACCAGCTTGAGGGAGGACGGTCCCCGGACGACCTGAAACATGCCGAAGGACCTGGCGCTTTCAGTCGATGAGGTTTTGCGCGAGGGTGCCATTTTTTCAGCCCAGGACATGGTCTCCCACTCCGGCCTTTCCCATATGGGCGTCCTTTTTTAAGAAACCGTCTTACTACGTTGAACAGCTGAACGATCCCCTCCACTTGTCAAAATCTCTGAATACCTCGAGATTAGCCTCGGCCACCGTGACCAGCCTCCCGTCATCCAGCCGTACCCTGGCAACTTCCATCACCGATTCGCATTCGACTTTCTCTGGTGCTTCGGGCATCTCTTCAACCGTTCCCCAAAGGCCGAAATACGGGGGCCTTATGCACCTTACCCTGTCCCCAACCATTAGCTCTGTCTTGTGAAGCTCGTACCCTCCCGCGAAAAATCCCTGAGGGAAGGAAAGGCCGGTCTCATATTCCCGGGACCCGGCTGTCACGCCCTCACTGACGATTACCTCGGGCCGCACAACACCTGCCCGGATCTGCGTTGTCCCGTCGACCGACGCAACTCTGCCCTCGCGCCCTTTCAGGATACTCCAGGTCTTCTCATTCATCGGCATCCTCCCGAAACCTTCCAGGATAATGACGGTGAAACCCGTCTCTTCAAGGCCGGTTATCCCGAGGTTTATTTCGCGGCCCAGCAAGCGCACGAGATCTAGCTGATTCAGACCGCCCGCAATGAGCGCCACCGCCCCCTTCTCTTTCACCTTCTGGATGGCACCCAGAGTAGCCAGGGCTCCCGCAACCACGACTTTACCAGAGACGTCATCACCGACGCCGCTTTCGTCGAGGACTTCGCCCGGGCCATCCGAGAGCACCGAGAGCTCCCCCGAATTCTCCCCGCCTATACCGAACACTCCTTCGATGTAAGCGCCCTCTGCCTCCACCACGGCCCCTTCATCTGGAAGCACCCGGGTCACAATCCCCGCCATGTGGGCCAAGACGCGGGTAGGCTTGATCGGTTTCACTATGGTCACGGTACCCGTCTGCGAACAGATCTTCTGGACAACCCCGCTCATGGGGGCATACACGAAGTCTATGGTCCCCACGCCGGGGCTGGCGGCTATGACCTGACCTTCCCGCACTTCGTCCCCTTCCTTGACCTGTGTGTACATCCTTATAAGTCGCGGCCAAACACCCAGTTTTGAAGCAACGGGGACCACAATTAGGGGCTTTGCCGATCTCGGGTCTTCGCGGATGACGATCCGTCCCATAGTCCTGGATACGTATTCTATGAAACCGTCACAGGGCGATTTTACCTCGATCACCTCGGACCAAAAGGTCTTCTGATACCGGGCCAGTACTTCCTTGGCCCTGACCCTGTCTCCCGGTTTCTTCAAAAGCACCTTGTCGACAAGTTCAGGATCCACGCGCTGCCCGAGTTCCGAACTGAGGTCTATCACGTAAGGATTCCCCCGTACGTATTCAGCCCTGGCGATAACCGTATCCGGAAATACGACATCCCCGGGCTTCACCATCACCTCGCCTGGAACGGGCAACCTGCGTTCTTTCACGATTCTCGTCTTTTCGCATATCCTCAGGGTAGAATAAACCGCCACCTGAGCCACCCCCTACGTTGAGTTTCGGACGGCTTCCGCCTGCTCCTCTTCGAGGAAATCGGCGGGATATGCTGAAAAGGTCCGGTACCATCGCCTGACAAGGGCTCTTCTGTCCCGGTCATTATCCGGGAGTTTAAGCGGCCTTCCTCTTCCATCGAGTATAAGTCCGGTTGGTCCGGGAAGGACCTGCCACGACAAGGGGTTGGACTTCCCCGCGCCTGCATCGAATTCCCGGCTGGGAACGACTTCACAGTATCGCTCCCGGCCCGGATCCACGGGGACAACCCGGAGGTCTCCAGATACAACGTCGTACGTCTCGCCCCCAAGCCTTACCCTGGCGATAACCGTTCCTGGCGGGACAGCGGGCCCGACCGGACAGACGGCGGTTCCCAGAGGTACCAGTGCCTCCCGTAGTAGTATTTCCTCAGCAGCCTCAGGGTCTACATCGACCAATACGCCCAGATGCGGCAACAGGAACTGGCTGTCGACAAAAAGATCGGTGACCCCTTCCGGCTGAAAGCCATCCAGGAGGATCATGGCGGCCTGACTGCGCCTCGGCGCATACGATAGGACGCCCCCCGATCCCACTATGGCTCCGATTTTCAAAAGGTCCACCAGAGTTTCGCCGGTACCCTCCTGGTTGAACACATCACCCACGCTTCTCTTTTTCTTGATCCCTTTAAGGCCCCTTATCAACGAACGGTGGTGCCCCAAAGAAAGTCTCAGAGCTTCTCGCGAGACAGCCTGTTCCAGAACAAGCTCTTCGATTGTCTGCGGCAGGGTCGTCGGTCTTATCATTTTATTGAAATTCCAATTCCTCACGAGGTTTTCATCAGCATCAAAGGGCAACCAGCGCAAGACCGCCTCCGGACTTGCCTCTGCCAGGACGTTGCCCATGCTGTAAGACATACCGAGGTTAGCCGACACAGTCCGGTACAACTTCCCGTCGATGACTGAAAATACGTCGGTCGTGGCTCCCCCGACATCCACCCCCAGGACGTCCTGATTCCGCATCCTCGAAAAATAGGAAAGAATATTCCCGACTGCCATGGGAGTCGGCTTCACGTTGCCTTCGGCCCACGAAAGCACCGTCTTGTACCCGGGCGCGTGCATCATCACGTGTTCTAAAAAGAGCCTGTGGATTTCCCTTCTTGCCGGGTCCAGGACTTCCTCCTCAAGCACCGGCCGGACGTTGTCCGTGTAAGTGACGTCCATGACATCTTTGAATACGTCGGCGACGTAGCTGCGGGCGTCGACGTTTCCCGCGAATACCACGGGTATCTTGAAGTCCTTGCCGAATCGCGGTTCCGGATTGGCCATAGCCACCATCTCGGCCATGGCGGCCACTTCAGAGATGTTACCGCCATCGGTCCCACCTGTAACCAGTATCATGTCCGGCCGAAGTCTCTTGAGCCGGTCTACCCTTTCCACGACAGACCTCGTATCGTCCAGGGATATAACGTCCGAGACCACCGCGCCTGCACCTAAAGCGGCCCTGTGTGCTGATTCAGCGGTGATCTCTTTCATGAGCCCCGTGACCACCATCTGCAGGCCGCCACCGGCGCTGGAAGTGACAAGGACCAGGTCCACACCTTCTCCCGCGCCTGAAGGTTTAATCAGGCGCGAACCATGGAGCACCGTGACGCCGGTTCGCTTTTCAAGTTTTCCGATGGCGCTCTTAAGACCTATCATGACATCGTTGTGAGGAGCCTCGACAGTGGTGGGGGCCATCGTCTTTCCCAATAGGACCCAACCACCTGAGGTCTTTTCGAAAAGGATCGTCTTGGTCGTGGTGCTTCCGATATCGACAGCCAGTATCCGCCTGGTCACAGGATTTCCCTCCTTTTGAAGATTGCGAAAAGGAGTGCCACCCGCGATTTCTACGAATCTTTTAGGATTTCCTGTCCCGTCTCCGTCTTTGTGGTATCATTTTGTGGGTGGTGAAGATGGGTCTTTATTCATTCCTGCACGGAAAATACTCAAGGTTGAAAGCTTGGCACAGAAGACATACCGCAACCCGCATGACGCGGACCAGACGAATAGACCGGGTATTTCCCCCTCCTTCGATGCGTGTGGTAGCGATGACCTTTGACGACGGACCCACGGCAGCACCCGCCCGCCCTTTTTCAGAACGCGGGATCACCGAGTCCATTTTGGAGATAATGGCCTTCTTCGGGGCCCACGGAACTTTTGACGTCATCGGGAGCACGGCTGAAAACTACCCCGATACCTGCGGCAAGGTCGGAAGCTCCAGGTGGAGCGGGACGAGATTCGATCACTACCCCGAGTTCGGCAAAGACGTCCTGGCTGGAGCCGCCAACCAGAAAGATCTCCTGCGTAAAGTGGTCAATGCCGGGCACGAGGTCGCCAACCACGGCTTTCGTCATCTCGCTTTCGGCCCGGAAAGGTTTGTATACAGAGGAAGGGCGCATTTTTCCTGTATCGACGAGGTGGTCTCCGACCAGAAAAGGCTACACGATCTCGTGGTTTCCGAGACCGGATACAGGATGGTTCTGGGAAGACCTCCTCACTACATCGACAAGATCCCAGACGGGATGGATGCCTACGCGGTATATGAAACCATGGGTTATCAATACCTTGCCGCCAGCTTCGATGGCGGCGGGTGGAAGCCCTCTTCCGGAAATCCCCGAAAAGATGTCGAGGACATGATAGCTCCCCTGAGAGAGGCCCTGGAGAAAGACCCCGATTCTTTGAACGGCCAGATCATTTTTGAAAAGGACGGTTACAACATGTCTCTCCAGGCGCCCGTAGTCGCGGCCCTTCCGGAAAAGCTAAAGATCCTGAAAAAGTACGGATACCGGGTCGTCACCGTGAGAGAGCTTTTAAGATACTCCGCATTCAGGGATTTAAGCCCGCGGCATCCTGCCTACGAGGCCGCGGTAGCTCTCCTTCAAAGAGATGTGCCTGTCGCCTACAGGGACAACACGGTCCGTCCCGACGAACCATGCAGGGTCAGCGAGATGCTGGTCTGGTTGAGCCAGTCCCAAAGCACCTCTTCCGGCGTGCTTCGTGAAGGGGTCCTTGCTCAAGGCAAATCTGCCGGAACATACTCGCCGCCGAAGGGTCTCGAAAAGATAATTCCACCGGAAGAAGGAATCCTCACCTACCGGAAGCTCAACCGGATCGTCTCGGAACTTGGCCTTCCCCATAATTCTCTCTCACAAGACGTCCGAGACGAACCTGTTGCCCGATGGAAAGCGATATTGGCCGCCGTCGAAATCCTGGAACTTATCCCCTTGACAGAGACACGATATGCTGAATCAACGCAGGACCCTGCCCGGACCCGGATATCCTGTTGATGGCAGTTTTCCGCGAGCACAATTCTTCAGTTGTCACAAAATTATCTGTGGTGATAAACTCTAGAAAATTAATCTGGATTAATGGGGGATCTTCATATGAGGAAAGAGGAGAAATTCCTGGAGGAAGGGCTGTCTTTCGACGACGTCTTACTTGTACCCGGGTACTCCAACGTTCTTCCGAAAGAAGTCGACATCTCCACTAAAATCGCCGACGGAATTAAACTCAACATCCCCATAATAAGCGCTGCTATGGACACGGTCACCGAAAGCCGGATGGCCATCGCGATGGCGCGCGAAGGAGGTCTCGGCATAATCCACAGGAACATGTCCATCGAACGGCAGGCGCAGGAAGTAGACCGGGTGAAAAGGTCCGAACACGGCATCATCACCGACCCCGTCTACCTCTCTCCAGACCATTCCGTTCAAGATGCCCTGGACGTCATGGCCAAGTACCACATATCGGGAGTCCCCATAGTCTCGGGGGAGAAACT
This sequence comes from Candidatus Fermentithermobacillus carboniphilus, assembly GCA_018208355.1. GTDB lineage: Bacteria > Bacillota > Sulfobacillia > Fermentithermobacillales > Fermentithermobacillaceae > Fermentithermobacillus > Fermentithermobacillus carboniphilus. The sequence continues at coordinate 1,213,982 of CP062796.1, forward strand.
CGTCGGGATAATAACCAATAGGGACATCCGGTTTGAGGAAGATTACTCGAAACCCATATCGTTAGTGATGACTAAAGACGGCCTCATAACGGCTCCTGTCGGGACCTCTCTGGAGGAAGCCAAAAAGATAATGGCCAAGTACAAGATCGAAAAACTGCCCCTCGTAGATGAAAACTATCACCTCAAAGGATTAATTACCCTGAAAGACATCGAAAAAACCCGGAAATACCCGAACGCCGCCAAAGACAGTCGCGGAAGGCTCCTGGCAGGGGCGTGCGTGGGCGTAGGTCCGAAAGCTATGGAGAGGGTTAAAGCACTCGTCGCCGCAGGAGTCGACGTCATAGTGGTTGATAGCGCTCACGGACATTCGGAGGGGGTCCTGGCGACCGTTGCAGCCATAAAGGAAGCTTACCCTGATAAGGCGGTAATCGCCGGGAACGTCGCCACCGGCGAGGGTGCAAGAGCTCTCATAAAGAGGGGAGCCGACTGCATCAAAGTTGGAGTTGGCCCCGGCTCTATATGCACCACCCGGGTGGTCACCGGCGCGGGCGTCCCTCAGATTACGGCTATCTTCAACGCCGCCATGGTGGCGAAAGAGTATGGCGTGCCGGTCATTGCTGACGGAGGGATAAAATACTCGGGGGACATAACCAAAGCGCTTGCCGCAGGTGCCGATGCGGTGATGCTGGGAGGCCTCCTTGCGGGCACCGAGGAAAGCCCGGGAGAGATGGAAATCTGGCAGGGACGGAGTTTTAAGGTGTACCGGGGCATGGGCTCTCTCGGCGCCATGAAAGAAGGGTCTGCCGACCGCTATTTCCAGGAGCCTTCCACCAAACTGGTGCCCGAGGGGATCGAAGGAAGGGTTCCGTACAAAGGCCCGGTATCAGAAACCATCTTCCAGCTGGTGGGCGGCCTGCGCAGCGGGATGGGGTACTGCGGGTGCTCCACCATCAAAGAGCTGCACGAAAAGAGCAGATTCATCAAGATCACAAGCGCGGGCCTCCGCGAGAGTCATCCTCACGACGTGTACATCACAAAAGAGGCTCCGAACTACACGCCTTTCTCTTCCTGATCGCCATCCAAAGCGGTTGAGGAACGTACACACCAGAAATACACCCGGAGGCTACCAGCGCCATTCGGGTGTTCTTACTTGTTCTTTGAAATCTCCCGGACATATCGGACCCCTTCAGTGTACGTGTTCGCGGGGTTCCAGAGGAGGAACGTATCTACGCCGTGCTCAAGGACTGCGTTGATCTGATCCTGGACCTCTTTGGGACCGTACCGTATCCTGAGCGAAAAGTCCTGAAGCCAGGGGCGTATCCTCGCCCCGAGCCCCTCCGTCCTCTGGATGGCCTCGTCTATGGCTTTTGAAACTACCCGGTATGGATCAGCTTCGGGGACGGCCAGGCCGTATATTCCAGGGTTGTAGTAGTGAGATGGGTAAACCATAGGAGATATAAAATCGACGGCGGACGCGATATCTTCGATCTTCTGGCCTATTCCCATGTCGTCTTTGGCGATAGTGACGAATCCAAACACGTCTGCTGAAAGATAAGCCTTGCCGTGGAGAGCCTCTTTCATGTACTTCAAAAACTCTACTATGGCCTGGGACCGCGACGAAAAATTCTCTGAGCCCGGCATGAGGACCCCGCTTTTTTCCAGCCCCATCGCGGAATCCGGGAAACGGACGTAATCAAGCTGGATCTCGTCAAACCCCATCTCCTGTGCCCAAAGAGCGATGTTTTTCACAAATTCCCAGTTCCGTTTATCGTAGGGATTGAGCCACAGGCGCCCGTCCCGGTCTCTCCACAGGCTGCCGTCGGACCTTCGGATAGCGTGATCAGGTTTTAATGCCGCCATGTAAGGATCCTGAAAAGCCACCACGCGGGCGATCAGGTAATAACCCTCGCGTTTCAGTACCTGGATGAGTCCGGGGAAATGTCTGTACGCGCAAGGTTTTGAAGGCACGCCCTCAGGAGGAGGACAGGGGACTCTTCCCGAATTGTCCTTGACGTCTATGACCAGAGCGTTTAACCCTTCATGCTCGCGCACGAATTTGATTATCGACGCGAACCTGGAAGGCGTCCCGGCGGAATCCAGCGTCACGTATATCCCTTTCACTCTAAGGGCATCTTCAAGCGGGACCAGGTGAGAGGATGGGGTCTCGGAAGAAACCCGAGTCTCATCTCCCGGAGTTACCAAACCTGCTCCTTCAGTAGGATTCGCCCGGGATTTTTCAAAAGGGAAAACGCCCGAGAAAAAAGAAGCCGAAATGCTTGCGAAAAGTAAAGCGAAAGTGCCTCCCACGATCACGCCCCAAACCTTTTTCCGTTTTCTCCTCTCCGACCGTTCTACCATGACATCATTCTCCTGGGGTTCTGGGCCGGTTCAAAATTCCAGGACCTGGACGAGAGGCCGTCCATCATCACCTTCTGGGATCGTATCTCAGCGCCACACATATTTCGAGGTAACCCAGGGGAAGCTCCAGAGGTATCACCAATCTCTGGATATCCAGGGTCGAAATTACTACACCCTTCCCCGTGATGATGATCGGGGGCGATAGTTTGCAGACATATCCGTGTTCCTCCAACCCGGCTGCCGCATGGCCCGTGATAATGTTGCCCATCTCCGCTATGGCGGACTCGGCCAGATCATTGAACACGGGTACTGGTTCTCCGAGCAAGCCCGAGGCGATACTCTTGGCGGTCCTCTCCGACATGCAGTAGGCCACCGTACCCTCGGCATCGCCCGTCACGCCGATGGCCACGTTAACCTCTCCCGACGTGGCTTTGGAAGGTTCAAGTCTGATCTGCCCTCTCGTCACTTCCATGTTCAGTTCCTTTTTCAAGAAGGTATAAGCTGATTCAAGAAACGGGTTGACAATTCCTGCTTTCAACATAGGTTTTTCCTCCTCCAGAAGCTGATTTAACCTCGACTGTAGAAAAAGGGAAGCATCTGAGAAAGGCCGTAGTTCTTGGGAGCGAAAATTGCCTCGGTCGCTCCCACAAACAATACACCTCCGGGACGGAGCGACCGGGCAAGTTTCCCGATCACGTGCCGTTTGCCCTCTTCGGTAAAGTAGATGAGCACATTCCTGCAGAGGACAAGATCCATTCCCTGAGGGTAATCTTCGGACAAGAGATTGTGGGTCCTAAACGTGACCATATCCTTCACGTCATCGTTTACCGCCAGGAGATCTCCTTCGGGGTGGAAATACTTCCCGACTAAAGACGCAGGTACATTTCTCAGTTCGTCCCTGGAATACTTTCCCCGGGCTCCCTTAGCGAGACTGGGTTCATCGATATCGGTCGCCAGTATAGATCCCTGAACCGAAAGTTCCCTCAACGTGATGGCAAGAGAATAGGCTTCCTGACCCCCCGATGAACCTGCGCTCCACGCCCGGAGCCATCGTTTTCCCGATTCCTGCAAAAGACCGGGGATGACCTTTTCGCGCAAGATCTTCCACTGCTCCGGGTTTCTGAAAAACTCAGATACGTTTATGGTCAGAAAGTCTACAAGAGCGCTCAGCTTGGCCGGGTCTTTCTGCACCACTTTAGCGAAAGTCACGAAATCCGGGAATCCATGCCTCACCCGATAGCCTTCCAGCCTGCGGTGCATTTGTTGTCCTTTGTAGTTCTCGAGGTTTATCCCGGTGAGTTCCCTAATTTTTCTGCAGAAATACACGTATTCCGGCCCGTAGCGGGTCACGCTGTCTTCGTCGGCGCTCTTTTGGGGAGGAATGCCAACCCCGTGAACCTTGGCTTTGACGGTTTTCTCTTCCACCCGACTAACGCTCCTCTGTGCCCCGGCAAAACTCGTTGATGCTGCTCGCTATCCTATCGATGGGCAACAACTTGTCTGCTGCCCCCAGTTCGTAGCAGGCCCTGGGCATACCCCAAACAACTGAGGTCTCCCGGTCCTGGCAGATTACCCGGGCACCCGTCTTTTTCGAGGCCCAGGCCCCCTTAGCGCCATCGGACCCCATGCCGGTCAGGATCACCACCATCAGCCTGTCCACAAAAAGAGGTGCTGCATCAAAAAGAGTGACGTCAACCGAGGGCCTCACTCCGTGAATGGGAGGTCCCTGATCGAGATGAACTCGATAAACCCACTTTTCCCCCGAAGGAGACTTCTCGATCCTGAGATGATATCCGCCCGGCGCCACCAGAACCCGTCGTGGGAGAAGTAAATCCCCTTCCTGCGCTTCTCGTACCCGGATCTGAGACAGAAGATCGAGCCTCCTGGCCAGTGAAGCGGTAAAACCCCTCGGCATGTGCTGGCAGACCACAACCGATGCGGGGAGGTCCGGCGCCAGGTTCGGGATAACTTCTTCTAGAGCCTGGGGGCCTCCGGTGGAGGATCCTATTACTACCAGGAAGGCGGCTTTTTCAGGAAAATCTGAAATTACTGGTTTCCTGCCCGCGGTCGTCCGGGGAAAGCGCGCCCTGGCCGGACGTATCCTGGCTCTCGATACCTCGAGGACTTTCTGGCAGAGTTCGGGGCCGATATTCGCCAGTTCATCCCGTGACGCCGGCTTCAGAAGGAAGTCTACGGCACCGATGGAAAGAGCTTCGAGAGTTACCTGAGCCCCTTTTTCGGTCAGAGACGAAAACATGAGAACAGGTAAAGGCCGGGTCTTCATTATCTCCCGGAGAGCAGAAATGCCGTTCATCCCGGGCATCTCTACGTCGAGCACCAAAACGTCCGGCTGAAGAGAGATGCTTTTTGCCACCGCCTCAACCCCATCCCGGGCTTCATCAATGACGATGATCTGAGGGTGCGCCTCAAGGATCCTGCGGATCTGGTGCCTGACGAGCATGGAATCGTCGGCCAAAAGGACTCGGATTTTCTTGCCGGCTCCGGGTACCTCTAGGTCTGACATTGCTTCCTCACGGCTTCTATGAGTTTTTCAGGTTGAAACGGCTTGACTATGAAATCCCGGGCCCCCGCTCTGATGGCCTCAAGGACCATGCTTTTTTGCCCAAGGGCCGTCACCATGATGACCCTGGCGTCTGGATCCTTTTCTTTGATGCCCTTGAGAGCACCTATACCGTCCAGGACGGGCATGGTTATGTCCATGAGTACTACTTGGGGCTTCTCTTCCACATATTTTTGAATCGCTTCTTCGCCGTTTGAAGCTTCCACCACCTCATATCCTTGTTCCGCCAATATGCGCGAAGTTTTCGTCCTCATAAACATGGCATCGTCAACAACAAGCACCTTTGGCAATTACCACCACTCCTTAGGCTAGAGATCCTTTTCCCCGTGGCTCACGGAAGAGATTGTGACTCTCCCCGAATTGACGTAAAACCGCATGGTCCTGCCATACGTCCCACCTACATCTCTGCCGATAATGGGAATACCGGCCTTTCTCAGCATCTCCTCTACCAACCTCACGTTCAGTGCCCCGACATCTCCGATGGGCGAAGACAATCCGGCTATGACGTGGGCCCCACCTGCAACTTTCGCCACCAGCCGCTCCTTACGGCAGCCAATTTCTTCCAGACGCGAGATTAGATAAGGTACGGCAAGGTCAGCGTATTTTCCCGGCGTCCTGTCATCAGGCCGGGAACCCTTGGAAATTGAGGAGGCACTACTACCACTAGCGGTCGGTAGGAAAATATGGGCCATACCTCCCGCTCTTCTCACGGGATCCCACAAGACCAGACCAACGCAGGACCCCAGGGAATAAGCAACCAGAATATCCTCTTCTCTGCAAGACCATTTGACTTCAGAAAGTCTTACAACTATCAACCGTTGGTCCATGCAACGCTCCCGTAACCCAAAAATCCGCTGGAATTTGTGCAAATGTCGGGTAAAAACACGATCTCGAAAAGGGCCTTCCCCTCGCCAGCCGAAAACTTGATGTCCACGACATAAACACGATCGGCCCCCCGAGAGCAAGTCGCCACAACCGATTCCAGGATGGCGCCTGACATCTCCCTTATCAGGATGGGAGGCGAGGGCTTTAGCGTCATCCCCGCTCCGTCGGCTATGGCGTTTAATACCGACGAACCCACGATATTGGCAACTTCGCTTACGGTCGAATCAAGAAGGCGCGACATGTCTTTCGGATCCACATGCGATGTGAGGTGTGGCGAAAGTACAGAAACCAGTTTTTCAGCCGAATCCGGTTTGAACAGTATCATCAGCTGTCCTCTCGCGTCGCCGTCAAAGGTGACATAAGATGCCAGGACCACATCCTCGGGGGACCCAGAGAGCGCCGGAATGTCCCCCAGCTCCACAAAACCCATGCTCTGGGAGTTGATGGTCACATCCCTACCGGTGAGGATGGACAACGTACGCCTGGCATTTTCCAACCCTGAAGCCGCGCATTTTTTGAACTCTCTGAAGTTCACTCTTTACCCTCCGTTTAAGGAAGAGGGGTACCTTCTATATTAACCTTTGAACATCAAGGATGACCGCCGGGTCACCCTGTGCCAGTATGGTGGCCCCCGCTATCCCCTTCAGCCGGGACAGGAGACGGCCCATTTCTTTCACCACTACCTCCTCTTCGCCCAAAAGATCGTCTACTCCGAGGGCCAGTGGTTCATCATTTGTGCGCGTCAAAAGAGCGTATCTTTCGGACGAACCTCTTTTCCACTTGTCATCCCTGAGGGCGCCGGCAAGGGATATCAAGGGGAATATCCTCCCCCGAACGCTCATAGCAGGTTTACCCTGAATGGTCCGAATATCCCCATCTTTGATGGCCAAAACCTCTTCCACCGACGAGGTGGGGATGGCATAAGTCAGGTCCTCGCACTTAACAAGGAGGGCACGCATAATGGCAAGCGTCAGGGGGAGTCTCAGGGTGACTTCCGTGCCTAAACCCACTTGGCTTCTCACTTCCACGTGTCCGTTAATGCGCTCCAAGTTTGTGCGCACTACATCCATGCCCACGCCCCTTCCGGATACCTCGGTGGCTTTCTCGGTGGTCGAAAAGCCCGGCATGAAGATGAGCTCAATCGCTTCCTTTTCGGAAAGCTTCCGGACCTCCTCTTCTGTGAGAAGACCTTTCTTTACCGCCGCCTTTTTGATTTTCTCGGGATCGATGCCGGCGCCGTCGTCCTCGACCCTCACGAGCACTTGATTTTCTTCGTGCCAAGCTAAAAGCCGAATTCTTCCCTTAGGTGGTTTACCCCGGGCGACTCTCTCGTCGGGCGTCTCGATGCCATGGTCGATAGCGTTCCTGAGTATATGTATGAGAGGATCATCTATGACCTCGAGCACCGTCCTATCAAGTTCGGTGTCCTCACCGGCCATCTCAAATTCAACCTGCTTCCCGCAGCGTTGGGCGAGATCTCGGATCATCCTCGGGAATTTCGTGAAGATGTTCTTTAGGGGAAGAAGCCGAGCACGCATGATGCCTTCCTGTAATTCGGCAGAAGTCCTCTGGAGGTGAGCCGCCAAAGCCCTTATCTCATTGCCTACCGCCGAAGTCTCTCCGCTTCTCTGAAGCCTGGTCGCAATCTGCGTGAGACGGGTCCTATCGATGACAAGTTCTCCCACCATATCCATGAGGAAGTCCAGAAGGGCGACATCTACCCGCACTGTCTTGCCCAGGGTGGTCTTCTTCACCGTATAGCCTTGCGAGGCCGATTCATCGCGGGAAAAACCGGCTTCGTTACCTGCGCCGCCTGCAACCGAGCCGGACGCAGCAGGGTTATCCCGAGAAACCCGCTGGTCATACCGCTCGAGACTGACTTCCGCCACGTCCTGGACGCCCCGGGCGGTCCTCGCCGCTTCTTTGCCATCGTCTTCCGCGGTGAGATAGATCCTCAGAACGTCGCTTACCCTGTCGTTTTCGATGTCATCCAGAGAAGGGGCAGAAGACAGGACTTCCGAGACTTCCCCAACGAGCGTCAGCACCTGAAAAGCCCTGACGGAAAGAAGCGGAGCGTCGGATTTAAAGCGCACTGTTAGGAGGTAGATGCGTTTTCCGTCGCCATCGAGGTCAACCGTTCTGCTCCCATCCCGGGGCACCGCAGAAGACGTACCCTGCTGGGAGACGGAGTGTGCCACAGAGGATTCATTGCCAGCGAACTCCCTGATCTTCGCCAATATTTTCTCTGGAGAAGGCCGTTCCTTGTCGCCGCCCAGAGCGTTTCGCCATTCCCTGAGGTAATCCAGCACCGCAAAAAGGACGTCCACCATCTCGGCGGTGAGTTCTCTGCCTTGCGATCTCACCTCGTCCAGGATGCTTTCCATGAGGTGAGTAACCTCAACCCCATCTTGAAGCCCCAGCGTAGCGGCACCGCCCTTGATGGTGTGCATTGCCCTGAATACTTCTTGGATTAACGCCGCGTCCGACGGAGCCTTTTCGAGTTCGACCAGGTTTTCTTCCGTGTTAGCCAGAAGCTCGTCTACTTCCGAGAGGAATATCTCAAGATCCTGCCTGTATTCTTGGTAATTGTCTTTGTCATTCATGAGGACGCCTCACCTGACCACCGCTGAAGCTAGGTCTACCTCTTTGAGAGTCCTTTTCTCTGCGTCCGAGATTATCTTCGTGAGGTCCAAGAGGACAATGAGATTTGAGCCCACTTTGGCGATCCCCTGGATGTACTCGATGTCGTCTCCCGTAATGACGGAAGCGGGAGGTTCTATGGAAGCTTCGGGTATTCTCAGGACGGAAGAGACCGAATCTACGATCACTCCGATGCTCTCTCCGTCTACTTCGGTGAGGACGATCCTCTGATCCGGGTCTTGCTTTTTCTTCTCGAATCCGAAGTGGTGCCTGAGATCAAGGACGGGGATGACCCTACCGCGGAGGTTTATTATTCCCTCCACGAAGTCAGGCGCCCTCGGCACCGGAACTATCTTCTGGATAGGTATGATCTCGCGGACTTGCGCTATGTCGACTCCGTAGGTTTCGGAGCCAAGACTGAAAGCTACGATTTGCTTTTCTTTCTCTATGACTGTTTCTCTACCAGGAGTAGCTTCTCTTGCGGGCATAAAATACTCCCCCCTTGTTTTCGTTGTGATCATCGAAAAAGGAGCGGGGGGAGTTGAGGACTTAATGCCTATTAAACTGGCCCAAAGGTGGCTTCAAACCATCCGGCAGCGGAGACTTGTATCGTTCATCCCCGACCCTCTCCGAGAACTCTTTTTTGGCCTTTTCCAGGACCGAGGAATTCTCCAGGAGGTCTTTGCCCGTCATAGCCATGACCTTGGCCGCAACGAGCATTCCTCTCAACCCGAGAGCATGCCCGGAACACGCTACAATCTGCCAGGAGTGCCCCGGCGTGCCGATGGGCCAGGTAGCCACAGAAACCTGCACAGTCGGCACTATCCAGCTGACGTCGCCGACGTCGGTGGACCCCGGCATCACTTTTCCCTTATCGAGCGGATCAACCACAGTCGTGTTCATTATCTGGTCATAGAGTTCCTTGGGAGCATTCATGTTCCTGAGCATCTCACTCTTCTGACCCTGATCGATTGTTTCCGATACTCTCCTGGCAAATTCCAGTTCCTCCGTGGTCCAATCGGGAGCCCCCACTTTCTTGAAGTTGTCGAGGGCTAAGAATGTCAGGGTCTCGTTGGGCAGAACATCGTAGCAACCCGCAAGAAACTCTACGTCGAAAGTGGTCCCGGTCATCAGTGCGGCACCCTTCGCCACATCCAAAAGGCGGGCATAGATCTCTTCGACCTGGCGCCTTCTGGGAGCCCTGACGTAATACCAGACCTGTGCTCGGGCCGGGACAACGTTTGGCTGGCCTCCCCCATCCGTGATGACGTAATGGATTCGTGCATCGGGGATAATGTGCTCCCTCAGGTAATTGGCGCCTATATTCATGAGCTCCACGGCGTCAAGGGCACTTCTACCGTTGTGGGGATCTCCCGCCGCGTGCGCCGTTTTCCCGTGGAAATTGAACCTGGCGGAGTTTAGACCGTTTGAGCTTCCCAGCTGAACGGTATTGATGCAGCCTGGATGCCAGGTGATGGCCGCGTCGAGATCATTAAAGACCCCTTCTCGCGCCATAAAAACCTTGCCTACGAGGGTCTCTTCAGCCGGACAACCGTAGTAACGGATGGTACCTCCCATTCTTCGTTCTTCCATGAAAGTTTTCAAGGCAAGGGCCGCTCCCAGGGCGCCCACCCCTAAAAGATTATGGCCGCAACCGTGCCCGGGAGCCCCTTCCGCCAACGGACGCCTTTCGGCGACGGCATCCTGTGAGAGACCCGCTAGTGCGTCGTATTCTCCTAAAAAGCCTATAATCGGACGGCCCTTTCCCCATTCGGCCACGAATGCCGTTGGCATACCGCCCGTTCCTATCGTCACCGAAAATCCTTTCCTGGAAAGGTAGCTGATCTGTGCCTTGGCCGATTTCTCCTCTTTGAGGCCTACTTCCGCAAAGCGCCAGATCTCTAGGGCGAGGTCCCAAAGATCGCCAGCTAGGCCGTCGACGAGAATTTCCAGGGGATCTCTAGACCGACTTTTGTCTTCCATAGAAACACCTCTTCTGAGAAGCTGATGTTAGGGCATTCTCTCGGATATTCGGAAATTCTCCGAGATTATCCTGCTAATCTACTCAAGACTCTTGAGGGCAGGCTCTTACTTGATCCCTTCCTCGATGACGGTCCAGATTTCCGGGGCTTCAAACCCTCTCCTCCATGCAGCCACTCCGGCAAGACCATAGACTCTCGCCAATTCGAGCCTTTTCTTCATAGATTCCTCATCTTCGATCCAGATCTTGTACGTATGCTGTCCTTCCTTCTTCTCGGCGTACTTGAGTCCGGTATCAGGCTGGAAAACCGCTGACACGTTCTCAGACCGGAGCCAGTCCCGCGCCTGTGTCATCCCTATGGCTTTGGGAGACACCCTGGTAGAGCCGTCTTCTTGTGTCTCCTTCCACAACCTGGTATAAAACGGGACACCAAGCACCAGTTTCTCGGCCGGGACTTCTTCCAGGGTTTTTCTTATGGCCCATTCGGTCCAGGGAATCGTCGAAACGGGTCCAGCTACGCTCGAATTGTGCGGGTACTGATCGTACGCCATCAACATCACATAGTCCACAGCCTCGGCCAGCCTGTCCCTCTCGTAACATAGAGACCACGTGGGACTGGAGGATTTGACGGTGATATCGATGGAGACGGTGAGGCCCGCCTCGTGCATGAGGGGCACCATCTCCCTGACGAACTGGGTGAGGTAAGGAGCATCTTCCCGGTACACGTTCTCGAAGTCTATGTTTATGCCGTCCAGGCGATAAATCCTGGCGTAGATGAGCAGCTGAGCGATCACTTTGTCGCGGAGGTCTGAGTTTCTCAAAACAGCCCGGGTTCTTTCCAGCTCGAAGGAATTGGAGAAGAGCGCCCAAACCTGATAGCCGCGAGAATGAGCCCAATTCACGTACCTCATGTCGGCTCTGTTTTCGACTTCTCCCGGAGTTTTTGCAAGATGAAACCAGGTGGGTGAAACCACGTTGACTCCCTGCATAGGACCTATCTTGGAAGGATCCGGCGTAGCCACGTCGACCTGTTCCCAGACAAGCACCACTTTGTCTCCCCTCACGGGGGAAGGAGAATATTCCACCGGCGGCGCCACTTCCGGAGCCTTAACTTCCTCCCGAGTGAGGCTGCTTTTGGGAAGGAATCCACTGAAACCTTCTTTCGTCTCCACCATTACCCACTTCCCCACGTCATCAAAGATTTGTACCTCGGACCCGGAAAAAACTCTGTGGACACGCCTGGACAGAACCGATGGTTCAGCCCTGATTATCGAGGCAACCTTTACCTGGGCGAAACGACGGGGTTCATCCAGTCTCTTTACCAAGAATACACCGTTTTCTTCTATCAGAGAAGTTGCAAGCGGGTAAAGTATCTCCAGAGTGGTTGCGGGAATGTAGGGCTCTTTCCCTTCGAATATCACCGGGAATTTCAGATTAAGGGGGTGCTGGTTCACGTAGGCGGTAAGCGACTCGGCCCTGAGTTTTATAACTTTGTCCGCCGTAGTCACGACCACCACGCCCTCCTTATCCCAAAAGGCGTTTTTGTCAAGGACCTCTTTTATGAAGCGGAACGGCACATACGCTTCGCCATCTTCGACGACTACCGGAAAGTCGTAAACCCTGCCCCGGTATACCAGGTTCGGCCTACCTTCCGGAGGTCTTTTGACCCATAGGAAAGACGGGGCAACCATCGAGCCAAACAGGACGGCAAGTACCGCAACGAGAAGAAGCCACTGAAGAGAGGTATTCGGCCTTTTGCGTCTTGGATATATGACCGGTGCTGTCATCCTGTACCTGCCTTTCGCTTTACTCAAGTATTACTTCGACAGAGACTGACCTTCTGACCTTCATCTTTTCCTTCCTTTTTGTGGCATGTCGTGGGATAATGGAAATTCTTCGTACCCGGGATAGTCATGCAGATGGTTGAAAATTGGCCGGGCGTATAGAGTAACCAGGTAGAGGATACGTAACCTGGAAAGCGAAATCTAGATCGCAAACGAATCAAAAGACCCCAAAGAAAGGAGATGAAGCGCGGGAAGGGAACCCCTTTTCGCGTGCTTTCTATGGTGAAGGTACCTCGGGATATACTCTGGCAGAAAATGGAGAAAGACCTTCAGGAATGCTGCGAAGGCGGCGGCGTAGTCGGCTACCATTTGCTTGACCTCGTCTCGGGACTACGTACCGGCTTTCAGGACGACATCTTATTTCCGACTGCAAGCACGATAAAAATCGCGATCCTCCTGGCTGTCGCGGATAAGGTCCACAGGGGCCACTTGTCATGGGATGAACGGCATTCGACAACGAACCTCCCAAAAGTGGGAGGGAGCGGCATCCTATCACACCTGAGGTATGCGGTAGACCTCGCCCTCTGGGATATCTGCGCCCTCATGATCTCCCTTTCCGATAACGATGCCACCAATCTTTGCATTGAACTTACGGGTTTTGACTACGTTAACGGCCTCATGGACTCCTTGGGCCTTCCAAACACGAGACTGAGGAGAAAAATGATGGACGCTGAAGCGGTAAAAAGAGGTGACGAGAATACATCGACGCCCCGGGAACTTGTGACTCTAATCGAGAAGATCTATAAGCGGGACGGAATAGCCGAACCCGTTGCCCGGGACGTGCTGACTCTCCTCGAACTCCCCAAAAGCGGTCCTTTCACCGACGCTTTGCCACATTCGGTCAAAAGGGCCAATAAGCCGGGTGGCCTTTCTCACGTTTCAGTGGATGCCGGGGTTGTTTACCTTCAGGAGCGTCCTTTCTGCCTTTCAGTCATGGGAAGCTTCCTCGAGCCTCAAGAAGATGAGTCGGTAAAGCGGGTAATCCAAAAAGCCTACAAGTATATGGACCTAATGGCTCGGTGCACGGAATACGGCAGGGCATAGGATTTTCTCGCCGGGCATACCTTCACAAAAGCCCGGAGAGCGATCTTTCATCAATCAAGATCCCTTCTCCGGGCCCATTCGCAGATTACAGGCAGTTCTCTATCCTAAAACCTCCCTGTAAACCCTCAGCCAGTTTTCACCCAGGACTTTCCTGACCTCTTCCTCGGTGTAACCCCGGGCCAAAAGCTCTTCGGTGAGCCTCGGAAGCTCGCTGACATCCTTGAGGACTTGCGGCTGGCCAGGGGTTACGGTGAACCCATCGAAATCCGAACCCAAACCGACGTGATCTATCCCCGCGACTTTCTTGATGTGATCGATGTGGTCGCACAACCTTGATAAAGACACATTCTCTTTTTTGTCGTCCACAAAACCCGGGGCAAACACCACGCCTATAACCCCGCCTTTTCTTGCGAGAGCTTCTATTTGGCGGTCAGTTAGGTTTCGCGGGTGAGAGGCAAGTTGCCTGCAATTGGAATGAGAAGCTATGTAGGGACGTTCAGCCACCGCATCGAGAGCCCAAAAACTGGACTCAGATAGATGAGATACGTCCACCAGCATCCCCAGGCGTTCCATTTCCTTGACCAGGGATATGCCGAAGTCGGTCAACCCCGACCTCGAGCTTCTTTCACCTACTCCGTCTGCTATGTCATTCCTCTGATTCCAGGTAAGACCCATCGCTCTTACTCCAAGTCTGTAAAAGCTCCTGAGGAGAGACAGGCTACCTTCCACGGCCTCACCGCCCTCGATGCTCAAAAGGGCCGAAACCTCCCCTTTGGCTTTGGCGGTCGTAATGTCAGAAGCCCGAGTGGCCAGTTTGAAGTCGTCTGATTCGTCGACCAGGCCGTAAAAGGCGTCGAGGAGTTCCAGGGTCCTCCGGGCAGCACGAGCAGGTTTGTACTGGGGTTCTATGTAAAGCGCCATGACCTGGCAGGTAACACCGCCCTCTTTGAGACGGGGAAGATCTATATGGCCGCTTTCGCTCTTCTCGAAAAAATTTCGTCTCCCGGAACCGCCGTAATATCCCTGAGCGGGTCCGGTGCCACAAATCTGGAGCAGAGTATCGCAGTGCCCATCTACGATGATGGAATCTCTGTGCAGCCCTAAAGCGTCTCTCATCTCGCGGCCTCCTTATTTAAATGCCAGGTCCGCCCTTTTCCAAAACGCGGGAACCTGGCACATTTTGGCTTTGCCCACTACGATACCATGAAGGAGAGCGAATCTTTCTAGCTGCTTCTACTCTTGAACCTTAATGGCTTCAGTGGGGCACGTTGACGCGGCGTCTTTTGCGCAGGAAAGGTTCGCATTGGCTGCATCCTGGCTCTTCACTCCGGCTTTCCCGTCGTCTTCGAGCTGGAATACATCGGGGCATGTATCAGCGCACAGCCCGCAACCAATGCAGAGGTCTTTGTCCACCGTAACTTTGGCCATCTTTCGAATCCGTCCTTTCAAGAGGGATTTCGTGAAACTTCTACGAAGGATTATAACATAAGCCCGAGTGCTCGAAAGCTTCTGAACGTGCAATTTCTGGAACCGCAATTGGCATAAAGGACAAAACTAGCGCTTACTCACCCAAATTCTCCCCAGGAGGTCTTCCGACAAAGACCGGCAAGGTGAAGGAAAACGCCGCACCCCCTTCGGGGTCTTTCTCTACCCAGATGCTCCCCCCCGATCCCTCGACGAGGCTCTTAGCGATAGCAAGCCCCAACCCCCAACCTCCAGTTGCCCTTGATCTGGAACGGTCACCCCGGAAGAAACGCTCAAATACCCTGGGCATGTCTTCGTCGGGTATGCCGGGGCCCGAATCCCGGACGGTGAAGACAACCCACTTGTGCGAACTATCTTTACGGGCCTCGATTTTCACCCACCCGCCCGTAGGCGTGTACCTTATGGCATTGCTGAGGAGGTTAGAGAAAACTTGCTGGACCCTGTCAGGATCCGCGAAAACGTAAGGTAGGCCACCTTCGATGAAAGTATCAACCCTGATGGACCTGGTACCCGCCACACCCTGGACGGAGGATGCTGCTTTTTGAACCAGAGACTCAGGGGATACAGCCCTGGGATTGAAGTTGTACCCCGAAGAAGCCCGGTCCAGCTCCTCGAGATTTGATAAAAGTCCTGATAAGCGAGAAATTTCCCCAGACATGACCTTTAGAGTATCTTCGTCAAGCTCAATGACCCCGGTCGCTATCGCTTCGAGATTCCCGCTAAGTATCGTGAGAGGAGTCCGGATTTCATGGGCGATGTCTCTCATGAGTTCCTGCCGCTTTTTCTCGACAGATTCCAGTTCCTGGGACATGGCGTTGAAAGCCTTTATCAGTTCCTGTATTTCTTGAGGTATGCCCGGGTCTTCGCACTCAACTCTTTCGCCGAACCTGCCCTTGGCCATCTTTACTGACGCGTCTTTTAAGCGCTCTATGGGCCTTGCCAGCCTCAAGGACATCCGCGCACCCAGAACCAGAGCCATAGAAAAGGATACAAGTCCGGATACGGTAAGCGCTGATTGCACCTTCGTAAGAAAGTCTTCTTCCAGGCGACCGAGAGCTCCCCTAACCGCGGAAGCGCTGACGACAGCTACATAGCCCACTGTAATCCCGTTGACCTTTATCTTTTGAGCTGAAGCTTTGAGTTCTTCGGGTACAGGCTCGTAACCCGGTAGAGAGTCGTAGACTACGCTCCCCCCAGCATCAAACAGGATGATTCGTTCTGACGGTGGGTCCATCATTGAACCCATCCCCCGTCCCATGCCTCTCCCAGAATAGCCCACAGACCCCACCGATAGGAGAAAACCGACCTGGTCCCAGGAGCCGTAAGTCTCGTAGTACCTGGCCAGGACAAGCGCAATAGCCGAGGCCCGGGCTTGCCTCTGTTTAACAAGGTAACTTGCGAAAGTGTTGCGGGTCGCCCAGACAGCACCCGCCCAGACTAGGATGACTGCGACCAGGCTCACCGCCAAGAACTCCAGGACGAGCCGGGCTCTTAGAGTTTTCACCCTTTCTGTACACCGCCTTTGTACCCCACGCCGTAGACTGTCAGGATATACCTGGGGTCCTGAGGGTTGGCCTCAATCTTTCGTCTCAGGTTCCATATATGGGTATCAATGGTCCGCTCATATCCTTCGTATGCTTCACCGAAGGCGGCATTGAGAAGTTCCTCGCGAGTAAACACCTTCCCTGGCCTCGACAGGAGGGTATAGAGCAGCTGAAACTCGGCCCTGGTCAGATCCACCTTCTTCCCTCCCACCGTGACTTCCATCTTCTCGGCATCGATCACAAGATCCCCCACGCGTATGACCTTTTCGCCTCCGCCCTTTTGCCACCTTCTCAGGATAGCCCTTATCCTAAAGGTAAGCTCCCTCAAACTGAAGGGCTTTGTCACATAGTCATCGGCACCCAGTCCGAGTCCCAGGAGCTTGTCGACTTCCTCCGAGCGTGCCGTCAGCATGATGACGGGCACGTCACTTTTGGCTCGAAGTCTCTTTAGGACCTCAAGCCCGTCCAAGCCCGGTAGCATAATGTCAAGTATGATGAGATCCGGATTTTCTTTTTGCACGATGTCAAGGGCAGTCGGTCCGTCGTAGGCCTCCTTGACGAGAAAACCTTCCCTGGAAAGAAACTTCTTGATCATCTCCACTATTCCAGGTTCGTCATCAACCACAAGGATCTTGGATGCCATAACCTTCACCCTTCAGGCAAAAGTCATTTTCCGTTGAGCCAACCCACACAAAGTTTAGCGCGTGGATATCAAGACATATCCACGAGGATGTCAAGATTTAATCGAGATTAACCGGAAGAGTCATCCTGGAAAGATACTTTTTGGACGCTATAATCTCCCTTGCCGAGGATGACTTCGAGGTTCTTTCGGAATGCGACTTCGTCCCCGGAGGTATAAAAAAGGTACCGGGGAGCCGCCAATTCGTCTGCAAGAAGGTCTCTCCTGGACAGTTTTTCCTTTAGTTCCAGTACCGCTTCTTCGGCAGGGTCTACGAGTTTGATGCCAGGTAGTTCTTCTCGTATATACTGCGACAAAAGGGGAAAATGGGTGCAACCCAGTATCAGACAGTCAACCTTTTCCGCGTGGAAAACACTTAGAAGACGCCTGATTGTGCTTCTCACTTCGTTTTCATCCTGGAGACCTCTCTCAGCCAGGAGCACCAGCTCTGGGCAGGCCTTTTTGACGGGCGGGAGGTCAAGGCCCAGCCTTTCAAGTTCCATGTCGTAAGCACCACTATCGACTGTGCCCTGCGTGGCGATGAGGCCCACCCTGCCACTGCGCCCGCCGGCGGCTTTCAGGGCTGCCCTGGCCCCCGGACCTATGACCCCCACTACCGGACCCTTAAAACTTTTCTCGATGAGGTCAAGCGCGGCTGCCGTCGCGGTGTTGCACGCTATGACGATAGCTTTTGCACCCATTCCGCTCAAAAAATCGACGATCTCCGAAACAAAGCGCCTTACCTCAGATAAGGGCCTGGGTCCATAAGGAAGCCTCCCCGTGTCTCCGAAATACAGGATGCTTTCATAGGGAAGAACCTCCTTCATTTTCCTCACGACGGTAAGCCCGCCGACGCCGGAATCCAGGACACCAACAGGCGCATATCTTGGCTCTAAAACACGCTTCTCCATGCAGGATCACGGTCCTTTCAAAAGCTTTTAAGAGCTTTTAGTCCCCGAAAGCAATTCTCGATAGATTGGTCGTGCTCCTTCACCCGAGTCCCCGAGCTCAAAAGAAACGGGGAGCTGTACTCCCCGCATTTTAAGCCTATCAATATTAAACCAAAAACCCCTTACTTTAGTTTAGCGTTCTGGAGGGCATCGTTGACGGCCTCGATCCACTTGGTGGAGCTACTGGTGGCTCCAGTATACGCATCAACCTGGGGGCCATTCTTTTCTACGAAGCGCTTCTCCATCTCGGTCTTGGCCTCTAGAGCCTTAGCATAAGGATAAGTTGCCCAGTCCTTGAACTTGCCTTCCTGCGTCACATCGTCGAGCCGGACCTCGGTGATCTTGTCGCCTTTGATCGTGACCCACGCCACTCCGTAACCGCGGTCGTCGGCCTTGGAACGGCCAAAGAAGGTGCCCTCAAAATAGGTGCTCTTCATAGTGGGGTTTTTCTTGGCTTTTTCGAGGGCAAACTGTACAGCTTCCTTATACTTCTGGGAAGAGTTGGTTGCACCGGTGACGCCATCCACGTTTGCATCCTGTCTGCCCACAAAACGTTTAGCCATTTCGACGTTGGCTTCTTTAGACTTAGCGTATGGATAGGTGTTGAAATCTTTCTCTACCCCAAATTGGGTGAACTCCGTAAGCTTGACGGCGGTTATCTTGTCGCCTTTCACGGTAACCTCTGCCACCGCATAGCCGTGGTCATCAGCTTGGGATATTGCTTTGTATGTGCCGTCGTTGTAAAGCTTGGGGCCGCATCCCGATACTAACGTCACCATAACTGCCAGAACTAAGCCCGTTCCGAGTATGAACCAATTCTGTCTCGTCATATTTACCTCCTGGATATATGCATGTAATCGAAAATCCCCATTGTGTGGCTCCTTTCGCAAAACCCATATTACGTCCTGCGCTTAACAACGTCAAGGTAATGAAAATCTGCTTGTCATGAAAATGTGGTCTATTCGCGTCCCCCGGCCACTTCATCTACTGAAACTTTACACTACCAGGGTCTAATTGGGTCTGGTCACGTAAGTGGTGATTTCGACACAGGTGCTCCTCGTAAGATTGTAGTTAAATTTGTAGTATTCAAACTATTTAATTCTGTCGCCGCCGTTCGATCTTTTTCGATGGTTTACAGAAAATACCACTAACCCTGGCTGGGAGGTTTCTAAATCATGTAACCGAGTTACCCAGTTTATGTAGGGATATCCTGTCATTTGCGGTCGAACGATTCCCTGTTGTCCACAAGGGTATCCACAAGCATTTCTCCGAATTATCCCTCCCACTTCCGGGGGCTAGGGCGCTTTGTGTGGTTTGTAATAAAGAAAACATTCAGTGACAGGGGGATTGAAATGGCGCAGGCTACCATAAAGAAGAGTACCAGGAATTTTTGGAAAGACGGCAGAGAGTTTCTGGTCAGCTATGAACTCAAGACACACGAAAGTTCCGGAACCTCGGGATATCTCATTCGCGCGCATCTGAAAGAAAAAAGCCCCGAAGGGAAGGAAAAAGAGACAGGTTCTTGTGTAGAGCTTTTATACCTGTATCAGGAAGTAAGCGAGAGGATCTTCAACCTAATTGCCAACGCTGAAGAACCGGTTTTTCCTATCCACCTGCCCGACATAGTCCGCGACGAGATTTTTGGCGCTCTGGTCAAGAGCGTTGAATCTTACTTTTGAACAGGCCAGTTCCTGGCGATCTGCGGCAGGAGGTCATAGAGTTCCACGAATTCGTCCGCTGCGTCGACCAATTCGTCCGCAGCTTTGAAATTGCACCGAGCGTAAGCATCCGGGTGTTGGGTGGATAGAACCTGTATCCTTACGCCCCTTTGAGCCACCGCGCGAACGAGGGGCACGAAATCGCCATCTCCGGAACAAAGTATATACTTATCGCAACGGTCAACCAGAGAGAGCATATCGATAGCAAGCTCCAGGTCTAGGTCGGCTTTAATGGTACCTCCTGCAAACACTTTGAGAGGCTTCCTCACTACCATGTAACCGTTCCTGTTGAGGAACCTGTGGAACGATTGAGAGCGTCTCCGCTGGTTCTCCAGCTCTTCTCTCAACGCCAGAGGATCCGGCGGGGACGTCAGTTTCACGTACTGCTCTATGCTATCGGTGGTCCATTCACCGGTGTAATAATACGCACGAATCAGGATGCTGTCTTTCTTGAGGTAATCCAGAAGCTTGATGAAGTCCACGTGGATCCCGAAAGAATCGTAGGTGGCATACTTAAAGTTCCAACCATCGACAAACACGGCAAGTTTGGTGAGGGGATAGGGGATGTCTTGCCTCATTTTCTTTCCCCCGCATTGAGATTTTTTACGGGAATACCTTAAGAGAATTATTTGAGGTACTGGTGCGCCCGGCGCGAATCGAACGCGCAGCCTTTGGCTCCGGAGGCCAACGCTCTATCCATTTGAGCTACGGGCGCACGGCCTTTTGGCCACCAATAGATTATACCTTGTCACGGAGTTCAAAACAATGCTATCTTCCCGCACCTTCCGGCTCAAAGGCGCCCGGCAAGGATGAGGAGGCCGATGACGAGAAAACCACCGCCCGCCAAAAGCCGGATGACATTAACCGGGACAAAGCGGTACAGGGTGTCACCGACCAGTACACCTATAACCGAAGATAAGACAAGCGCGCACGCGGATCCTAGAAATACGCTCCAGGGAGCCTTCTTCGAGGAGGCGATCATCATTGTGGACAACTGGGTCTTGTCACCTAGTTCCGCCAGGAATACAGCCGCAAATGTCGATAATACTATTTGCCAATCCAACGCGAAAGAGCCTTTCGGCTCTACCCTCCCTTCCGAAATCCCCGGGATATTTCGCCCACGGTCTCTCCACATTTTATATCGCGTAGGTGGATAAGTCTACCCTGACGATTTCCGCCCTCCGCCCTTCACCAGGTCCCGGGTTTTCCTTCGACTTTTTCTTCGACGGCGTCAAGAAGACCTTTCGCGTGAAGACATCAACTTGCGATCCTTGCTTCCTCGGTTCTGGGCGTCTTTACCCAGGATTTTGGCTCTCTACCCAGGGCCTTGAGTATCAGCGCTGTTGTATAAGGCACCGGAAACATGAAGGCGGCCAAAGGGAGGATGAGGAGGCCGAGATATAAAGAAAGCTTCCCCAAGAACGTCTCTGGCTTCGCTGAATGGTCGAGATAAGCGCTATAGCGCTTGAACGCGTACAAAGTAAACCCCATGTAGGTCAGGGAGAAGGCCGACAGAAGCCACTGGCCTAGAGGCGGGATGATCTCGGGGTCGAGGAGGTTCTTGTAGTGCAATACCATCGCCATCGGCGGGACGAAAGTGGCCATCTGGTACAGCACCCATTCGAGCTGCCCTTTCATTATGAGACTTCGCTTAAGCTGCCGGCGTCTTGCAGGATCGGAGGAACCGTCCTTTGAGATTTTCTCCACGACCTGTAAGTGTCCCGTCCCCCACCGGAGGCGCTGTCGAAAAAACGCCTTGAAGTTGGGCGGAGTCTGCTCCGAGGACGAGTACGGAAGGTATTCGGGCCAGGCGGCGCACTGGAGATAGGCTCTGGCTCCGAGCTCGAGGTCTTCGGTAAGGACCTGGCAATCCCACCCCCCGATGTCCTCGAGAAGGTCTCTCGCGACGAACACGTTCGTTCCCCCCACAAAAGGTAGGGTCCTGAACAGCCAGGGTAAGTACCAGTCGTGAGCGATTGCCTGATACAGTGCGGCAATCCTGCAAAAGGCGGTCATCTGATAGAAGTTCCGGACCTGAAAGACGGGACCCTGCAGCAGGCGCGAGGCTTCTGGGTCCGACAGGCGCCTGTACCCAACGTAGAGGAGGACATCTTTATGTGGCCTTGATTCAGCGTCATAGAAGCCGCAAACCTCCGTCCTCGGGTCGATGAACCTTAATCCCCAGTTCAGGGCCCGCCCCTTTGTTGACGGCACGGGTTTTCCGGTTCTCTCACCTCCGAGTTTGCCGTCAAAGTCAAAAGGGACAGTTACGTGCTTCACCGCTGGTAAAACCTCTTTTGCCTCAATATCTTTTTTGACGCGCTCGACCACTTCCTGGGTGGTCGGGTACATATCTTCTAGCGCAGCCATGAGTTTTTCCTTAAATTCCTGTGACCTCGAGGCTTTTCTGACCAACTCGGTCACCCTCTTTGCGATGAACTCGGTCATCCGCCTGATTATGTCCTGCGTCAGTTCATGGTTGGCCTCGGCGGTATGCTGGATTGCCTTTTTCAGCACGGAGTAGCTGGAATCGTCACAGAGATCGGCGTACGCCGCAAGGATGGGCATGGCCACCGTCAAAGAAGCGGGGTAAACACGCTCAACATCGAGTTCTGAGAGCCAGGGACATGTTTTTTTCACGATGAAGCGAAGTCTTTTTTTGGGAGGTTTGCCCTTGAACGCGAGTATCTCGATGCAGATATCCCTTATCAGCCGGTGCCTTTCGGGAAGCGGCAGTGAGGAGAGCTCGGGTACGCCCACGGAATAGTTAGCCTGAAACCTCTTGGACATGAACTCGCAAAGCGCGTAATCGCTGAGAATCGAGAGTATGACGGACCGGGTTTTCTGCATCTCCTCAGAAGGCAGGTGATTTCTTTGCCGTCGATCCTGCAAGATCGCCTCGGCTGTTCTCAAGATACGGCTTCTCTCGTCCCTCGACGCCATCGTCTCCTTTTCATCTGTTATCACTATGATTTCGTACGAATCTGGAGGATAATCGAGGGACCGGAGGTGCTTTATGGTATTCTCGATCACAAGCGATTCGTTCCTAGCCGGGACCAGGATGGTGATAAAGGGTATCGCTTTTCCCATTCTGGCACCTAGGTCGCGAAGGTAAGACTCTTTCAGAGAAGGGCGGCGGTTCCAGTACTTCTTTTCGCTGTAATGCTTCCAAACGAAAAACCGGGCAAACAGGACGAAAAAAATAAGGTAAACCGAAAAGGCCAAAACGTAGAGAGTTTGGGCAGTCGTCATTTACGTGTTGGGCCTCCTCTATGTCTTCCTAAGTCTAAGGTCAGGTCTTTGCCCAAAAACTAGTGTTGCGCTGCTGAACAGGCCCTATTCGTGGAAGCAAAAAAGCGGCCCCGGAGGGCCGCCATTTTCGAGGGGCGAAGGACGCTTTACGAGGTTACCCCATCTGACTCTGCCTGGTAACTATAGGTGACTATATTATTCCTCCCACCATTTCGATGGCTTCTTTCAGCGTGGGAGTTCCGATCTCCTGGAGCTCGTAACGGACTCTTGTAGAGGGTTTGTCGAGCTTCATGACTCTCCTAAGATCTATCGGGGTGGCTACAACGATGAGGTCGCACGGCACCCTGGCCACCGTCTCCTCAAGTTCCTGCACCTGTTTGGGCGAGTACCCCATTGCCGGAAGAAGGGGCCCAATGTGCGGGTATTTTTCAAAAGTTTTAGCTATGGAGCCCACGGCATAAGGTCGAGGATCCACAAGCTCACTTGCTCCCCATTTCCTTGCAGCCATGACACCGGCACCGTACGACATTTCCCCGTGAGTGAGAGTCGGCCCGTCTTCTATCACTAAGACCCTCTTGCCCGTGATGGCCTCAGGGTTCTCGGGAAACACCGGCGACGCAGCTTCTACCAAGATAGCGGTGGGGTTGACCTCTCTCACGGTATTCCTCAAAATGTCCACGTTCTCGGGTCTTGCGGTATCGATCTTGTTTATGACCACCACATCGGCCATCCTGAGGTTTGCTTCTCCCGGATGGTACGAAACCTCGTGCCCGGGCCGGTGCGGATCGACCAGGACGATGTGACAATCGGGTTGCACGAAGGGGAGGTCATTGTTCCCGCCATCCCAGAGGATGACATCTGCTTCTTCCTGGGCGCGACTCAGGATTTCACCGTAGTCGACTCCCGCGTAAACGATGGTGCCCCTGTCGATATGAGGCTCATACTCTTCCCGCTCCTCGATCGTGCACTTGTAGGTGTCGAGGTCCTGGTAGGACGCAAATCTCTGGCAGATTTGCTCTTCGAGGTTCCCGTAAGGCATCGGGTGGCGTATTGCCGCCACTTTTTTCCCGGCGCGTTTGAGGATCTCGGCCACTTTTCGCGTTGTCTGGCTTTTTCCCACACCTGTCCTCACGGCGCATACCGAAACCACCGGTTTTTTGGACTTGAGCATGGTCTGTTTTGGACCCAAGAGCCTGAAGTCGGCGCCGGCTGCCAGGGCAATAGATGCTTTATGCATGACATTGAGGTGGGAAGTGTCACTGTAGGCGAATACCACCTCGTCCACGTCATACTTCTTTATGAGATGAGAAAGCTCGTCCTCAGAATAGATGGGGATCCCGTTCGGGTAAAGTTTTCCCGCAAGACGGGGAGGATAGATGCGTCCCTCGATGTCCGGGATCTGGGTCGCCGTGAAACATACCACTTCAACGTCAGGGTTATCCCTGTATACCATGTTGAAGTTGTGAAAATCCCTTCCCGCAGCCCCCATTATTATGACTTTCTTTCGCAACATTTCCTCTCTCCTCTCTGCGTCTGACCTTAAAGGTTGCTTCAGTATTCCGCCTAAACCCAAACATCAGCCGGGGTACCAGAGTAGAATAGGTCTCCCCGGCCCAGCATCTTCTCACTCACATAACGAGGGCCAGAAGCGCCTTCTGGACGTGTAACCTGTTTTCAGCCTGGTCGAAGATAATGGATTGTGGCCCGTCGGCCACTTCGTCTGTGACTTCTTCCCCTCTGTGAGCGGGGAGGCAGTGCATGAACAAGGCCTTGTCCCCGGCTTTCGTCATTAGGGCACCGTTTACCTGATAAGGCCTCATTACTTTCAGGCGTTCCTCGCGTTCTTTCTCCTGACCCATGCTGGTCCAGACGTCTGTGTAAATGACATCCGCACCCTTTACGCCTTGATCGATGTCGTTGGTGATCACGATTTTACCCCCGTGCTTTTCCGCATGCTCTTGGCTCAATCTGGTTATCTCCGGTTTAGGTTCATATCCCGGCGGGGTAACGGCCCTTATTTCCATACCCATCTTGGCTCCGCCTATCATCAGAGAGTGGCACACGTTGTTGCCGTCTCCCACGTACGCCAGAGTGAGTCCTGAAAGTCTGCCGAACTTTTCTCTCAAGGTCATAAGATCCGCCAAGGCCTGACACGGGTGAACCAAGTCAGTCAGCCCGTTGATGACCGGCACCCTTGAGTATTTGGCTAAAGTCTCCACATCGCTCTGGTGAAAAGTGCGGATCATTATCCCATCACAGTACCTGGAGATCACCCGGGCCGTGTCGGCTATGGTCTCGCCCCGGCCTATCTGGAGGTCGTTCATCCCGAGATAGATGGCGTGGCCCCCGAGCTGGGTCATGGCTACCTCAAAAGAGACCCGGGTCCTCGTCGAAGGCTTTGAGAAAATCATCGCCAGAGTCTTACCTGCAAGGGGCCTTGGTTGGATCCCAGCATAGAAATCAGATTTCATTTTCAGAGCTGTGTCCAGTACAGTTTCGATTTCTTCTTTCGACCAGTCATGCAGCCAGACAAGGTGCTTACCCTTTAAGTTTTTCATGAAGATCCTCCTTCCTGGATAGGATTCGTCATGATACCTCTAAGGACTCCATATCGCCCCCTTTACATCCAGGGGCCGGTTACACGCAGGGCACAAGCCGTCTTTGAGGTGGGATGCTTCCAGCTGGAGAGCCCCTCTCTCCAGAAGCACCTCACCGCATTCGGGACAGAAGGTATCGGCGTACCCCTTTTTCCAGACGTTCCCGACGTACACGTAATAGAGGTTTTCCATCGCCACTTCTCTCAGCCTCTCCAGGGTCTTCACGGGAGTAGGAGGCCTGGCAAAGCGGTACGCCGGAAAATACCTGGATAGATGCAAGGGTATCGCCGGACTGAGCGATTTCAGCCAGGAGGACATGGCCCGCACGTCTTCTTCGCTGTCGTTCTCACCGGGGATGACGAGATACGTCACCTCCACCCACGACGATTCCAGGGATTTTTCCACCGTTTTCAATACAGGGTCTAGCCTTCCGTGGACGACCCGTTTGTAGAAATCTTCTTTCCAGGCTTTTACGTCTATATTGAGGGCGTCGATGTACGGGAGGAGTTCCTCGAGAGGACCTTCGGCGATATACCCGTTCGTCACGAGCACATTTGAAAGTCCCGCTTCCTTAGCCTTCCTCGCACACTCGTAGACGAACTCCCACCATACGGTCGGTTCATTGTATGTGTAGGCGATACCTACCGTGTTCTCGTACCTTTTTCTATGCCCGAGGGCCAGTTTCACGACGTCATCGGGAGAGAGCATGGTGTATTCGGGATTCATCTGGGATATGTGCCAGTTCTGGCAAAACTCGCAGGAAAAGTTACACCCGTACGTGCCAATGGAAAGCACTAGCCCTCCCGGATGAAAATGGTAAAGAGGTTTTTTCTCGACCGGGTCAAGCCCGATCGAGGTCACTCTGCCGTAAGCCCGTGAATACAGTTTTCCCTCGCGGTTTTCCCTCACCCGGCAAACCCCCTGCCCTCCCGGGAGTATCACACAGGTGTTGGGACATAGGATACACCTGACCTTTCCATCAGAAAGTCCTTCCCAGTGTCTCGCTTCCTTCACGGGCTCACCTCCTTGTTTTCCGGTCAATGGTAGCGGCGTACCGTGAATCTGTACACCTGAACCCCGGTCTCAGTCGGCCCGATGCCCGCCTTTTTCCTGGCGATGGAAAGTTGTTCCTCGACAGTGGTGACCCCCGGGAGATCCGGGAGCAGAAGCCCACGCTTCCACCCTTTTTGACAGATAACGCCGTATTTTTTCGGATCCAGCGTGCTGAGATCGGTGACAAGAGTCGCCTCAGAGAGAATGTCAACCGAGTAGTCCAGAAGGTCGAGCTCCCGCGGCTCCACAGGAGAGAACCTGGGATCGTTTGTAGCGGCGGAAATCGCATTTGATATGATTTCTTCCACAATGCTCGGCTTGGTCGGTTCGGTAGTGCCGATACATCCCCTGAGGTCGCCCTCCTTGTGGATGGAGACAAAAACCCCGCTTCTCCCGCGGAATTCCTCCGGAACGTCCTTGGGGACATCGATCACTTTCCCTCTGGTAACATACTCCTCCACCGCTTTGCGCGCCAGGGCAACCGGAAAAGACTCGTTCTCCCTGAGGCTCTTGATGCGGGCTTTTCGTCTCGCATGGATCCGGGCAACCCGTGAAAACTCATCTCCCCATTGGAGAGGATAGAACACCGAGACGCAGTACCCGACACCGAACGGTCCCTCATAAGAGAGGACCCGGCTTTGGACTTTCGCCCTGTCTAAAGCTCCCAACAGGATGCATACGGGCCTTAACCCGCATTCCCCTGCTTCTTCCACGAGATCGCGAGGCAAGGTCAGGATTCCTTCGACGTCAAACTCGCCGAGACGAGATACAAGTTCCCTGTCGAAGATTTCTCCCTTCGGGCTGTAACCTGAAGGCGCTCCGGGTTTCAGCCTGTGGGAAAGGTCGCCGGATGCCAGGATGGCAACCTTTCGCCCGGCCTTCTCGCACGCCCGTTCGATGTCTTTTCCAAACATGTAAAGGTCGAAGTATGAGAGAAAACCGATGTTGATGACCAGAAGTTTCTTCTTGAACCCGTGTTTTTTCAAGTAATAGAGGGGTACGAGGCAGCCGTGATCTAAGTCTTTTTCGATCCCGTAACGATACATGTTCCACTCGTTCAACGGAAGCACCCGGATTTTCGAACCTTTCTCCGCCTCCTCCCGGATGACATCACAGAGCGGGTTGTCGTTCTCGAATTCGACCTCGACCTGCCCTGCGCCGAAAGCGGCGAGATCCCCGGCTAACCTATCCTGAACCCGGATAGACACGGCGTCCGAGAACACGGGACCGTGAGGCGTTACGAGTATCAACGTCTCAAAGTCGTACCGGGAAAACTCATTGCCGAGTTCTTCCATGGCTTCAACCGTCGACCGAGCGTTTCGCTCTTCACCTCGGCCTACTTCCGGGACGATGATGGGAGGATGCGGGGAAAGACCTGCAAGAACTATATTGCCCCCCAATTCAAATCACCACCTTTTCTACAAAAGGTGAAGTAAATGCCCTCAAAAGAGAACCGTAACCGGGCCTGAACTCGAGTATGCTCCCGGGTCTCGGCGAAGGTTCGGCCTCTTCCACGTCGCAGATCAGGTGGTCAGACGATGCTCCCAGAATCCTAACTCCTTTTTCGAGCGGAAAGAGAGAGCCCGGGTCTATATCCTGTCTTCCGATGGCGCAGATCGCTCTCGTGCGTATCCCCATGTCTTCGAAGACCGGGACGTTCCCGAAGGCATCTTGCCCGATCTCTCCGAAAGGCTTTGATGGTTTCTTCAACACTTCAATTACCTCGGCTTTTATGACAAAAGCATCCTGGAAACATCCGGGGATGGGAGTGCGTCCTACGGCTTCTGTCCCAAGTAGTATGCTCTCGCCGATCCGGAGCTCGGTTATGCCCGGCGGCATCTGGCCTGACAGAACCATCAACATGTTGGCCGAATTGCCTCCAGATACCCTCTCCAGAGGACGTCCTATGGACCTTTCGATTTCGTTTTTGACCCGTAAGAGCGCATCCATCTTTTCCCTGGTAGGAATGACCCCGCCATAGCATGCAAGATTGGTCCCGATTCCTATAAGGTCTATCCCGGGCAAGTCCGTCATCTCTTTGGCGACACAGGGGGCATCTTCGGCCAGGACGCCTTCTCGGAGGTCTCCTAGGTCGACCATCAAGATTACCTTGTGGCGCTTTCCCATCTTCAGGGCGGCTTCGCCCAACATTCTGACAGTGACCGGGTCTGAATTCAGGCTTACGTCGGCGTAGACGACCGCCTCGTGGCAGGAAGAAGGAGAAGGAGCTCTCAGGAGGATCGTCTCGCCCCGATATCCGCTTTCCCGGAGCCGCCTGAGATTGTCGATCCTTGAATCGCCGATGGCCCGGGCTCCGCCGTCCAGCATGGACTCAGCCACACCGGGGTGACACATGGTCCCTTTTGCCACACCGACCAGGCTCATCCCCTGCTCCTTCAGCAAATTCGAGATCACCCTGGCGTTATGTCTCACTTTGGCCAGATCGATGAACACGGCAGGATATTTCATGCTACCAGCCCCAGACTTGAAATCAGGATCGAAAAAGCCTTGTCGGGGTATTTTCTCGAAAGAACCCCGCACGAAGCCATGATATACTGGCTGTCCAGAATCACTCTCGCGTCCTTAGGGTAAAGTTCCCGTCCCGGGCCCTGCCCAACCAGACCTTCCAGAGCCTCTTTCCCTCCGGGAAGCCGGGTCAAAGGGCCGCCGGTCCCGATAATCGTCCTCACGCTGGATAGATCTTTCCCAACCGCCACGGTTATCCTGCCCTGAGGACCGTAGAGATACTTGATCCTACCGGCATGGCGGGAAAACGCTATGTCGCAGGCCACTTTGGCAAGGTAGGCCACAAGTTTCTGGTGTTTTTCATCTTTCGGTATCACCTGAAGGTCCTCGAGGACCGGTTCAGGGTCGAATCCTAAGTCCTTTGCGATGCGGTCTTTGACCATCTCCGCCACGTTCCGGGCATTTACGTGGATGCCCAGGTCACCCTCGACTGTCCTCTTGGCCAGAGGCTCGGGACTTTCCAGGATAGCCTGGATTTCGGGACTGCCTTTGGCGACCGAGTGGACATCTGTGGTCGCCCCGCCCACGTCCAGGGCACAAAGATCGCCCAGGAAGGGATGGAGCATTTTGCAGGACTCCATCACCGCCCCCGGGGTGGGCATGATGGGACCTCCGACCATGTCCCTTATCCTATCCATCCCCGGCGCCTTCACTATGTGTTCTTCGAACACCTCCTGGATAACTTTCCTCGCGGGCTCCACGACAAGCTCGTCGACCCTGGGGTACACGTTGTCCACAAAGTATGTCTTGATGCCCCTTTCTCCGAGGATCTTGCCTACCTCTTTCCTGGCAGCGACGTTTCCGGCGTAGATCACCGGCACATCCAGCCCCAGGCCCGCGATAACTCGAGCGTTGTGGATGGCCGTAGCCTTTTCGCCGTAATCCACCCCGCCAGCAAGGAGGATCACCTTTGGACGGAGCTTCCTCAGTTCTCCGGCATCGTCCTCCGTCATCTCCCCGGCGGTCACCAGCTTCACCACGGCTCCAGCCCCTAAAGCCGCCTCTTTCGCGGCTCTCACCGTCATGTCGTAGACGAGCCCGTGGACGCTCATGGAAAGCCCTCCGGCAGCGCTGGAAGACGCCATCATCTCCGACCATTCCAGAGATCGAGGCGAAACCCCAAGGTTCCGGGCCAGGTCTTCCACCGCTGCCCTGAGGCCTAAAGTCACATCACCCTCGTTCACCGTGGTAGGCGACATGCCCTGTCCCACGAGAGCCGGGTTTTCTCCCAGGGTGAAAGCGTTGACCACCGTAGTGGTGCTACCTATTTCCGCGACAAGCACGTCCACTTTCATCTGCAGTTTGACCTCTTGATTTTCTATGATGGCCCAGAACTTTGGGTTAGAAGTACCCTTACCCTTTAATCGTCCCGGGATTTTTTCCCCTTGCCCTGGGCCCATAGTTCTCTTCTCTTCTTAACCAGGAACGACGCCACGTGGATCCCCTTTGTGCCCCGTCCGAAACCCGCATCCAGCCCCGCTTCCACGGCAAGTTCGTTTGTGACCTGCGTCCCTCCGCCCACCAGGATGAACCTGTCCCGGACTCCTTTTTCTGCACACAGCCTGGCAAGTCGTTCCATGTTTTTCCTGTGAATGTCAGCATGGCTTATGATCGTTGAAATGAGGATCGCGTCGGCATCTTCTTCTATCGCCGCATCCACCATTTTTTCCACGGGAACGGAAGTCCCCAGGTACACCGCCTTGATGCCGAAGCCCTCGATCCCACCGTGTTTTATGTCGATGATCTCCCGCATCCCTACGGAATGTTCATCCTCGCCCACCGTGCCGCAGACCACCTTCATGGGATGGGCGGCTATCTCCTTTCTGATCTCTTCCTCCGAGAGGATCTCGGGCTTTTCGGGTATCTTCAAAGAATCCCGGGATATAGCGAAAGGAACTTTAGCCTTGACCTCCACGAGCGTACCCTCAGCAGGATGCATGATCCCCTTGTGGATCACCTCGGCTTCCTCCAACCCCAGCCTTCTGGCTATCTCCAGCGCGGCAAACTCGGCCACCCTTTCGGGCTCGGGTATGAACATGGTGAGAGTGATGTACCCGTCCATCGCCCACTGGACCTCGGGCTTGATGAACCCGGCGGCAAGATCCTTTTCAACCCGGGACAGCCTTTTGTCCACGTTGTCCTCGGGGTCCAGTTCGTCTATAAATACGATCTTGTCCCTGTTGCACAGTGTGCACCCGCCGATGAGGTCGCAGGGCTTTTCGAGCCCTTTGGGCAGGTTATTGTACCCGAAATGATGGCATACGGGAGCCATGTAGTCTTTATCCCGCTCAACTATGCTCCCGGCGGCGACTCCCCCCTGGGGGTCCCTGGCGATGCCGTCTCCATTTCTCTCAGGGTAAAACCCGGAATCCACGAAGAATCCCCTGGCCACAGCCTCAAAGTACCCGATTTCTTTTATCTCTTCGAGAAAGAGGACCGCGCGCTCGGCAAGTTCTCTGACCATCCGAGGCAGAGGCCCGTCTTTTTTGAACTCAACCATCTCTTTCAATCCGTCCATGCCCAAAAGCGCCTGCTTTGCGGTCTCGATGGCGGCGATATTGTTGTAATGCCAGGGAACGTTGCGGCCTTCGTCAGGGGTAATGGTGCTCTGGACATCGGCGCTGGTCAGCCGCGAGACCAGGAGATTCAGCACGTGGGTGACCGTGGCTTCCCTGGTGTCAGACTCGATGTACCTCGTGTTCTGCTGGGCTCGAATCTTGTAGTCTGAGAAAAGCCACCTGACGCATACGGCGTACGGGAGGTCGTACGAAAGGGCGGGCGCGGGAGGCGCCGTGGGAGGCACCGAAGAAAGAGCCATGTTTTCCTTTTTCATGCCCACCATTTCGGAAAAGGCGCAGTTTATGGCGTGCTGCACTAAAAGCTCGGGCATGACCTTCCAGGCTTCTTTTGCGGTGGCGTTGGCATTGTGGGCTCCGTCGATTTGGAGCATCCCGGCGTAGGCCATGATTTTCTTGGCGACGGCGGCGTCCACGAACGACCTCTGCATGTTCACGTTCCGGTAGAGGATGTTGTACTGGGGGTCCTGGTGAGCCCCGTTTACCCCTTCTTCCGCGAACAGGACCGCGATTTCGGGACCGGCCACGCCCGAGACGTAAGAGTGAAAGTTGATGGGACGACCCACTTCGTCCTCGATGAGGTCAAGGGCTTTCCTTGTAGCCCGGAGCTGTTTCCTCGTTATGGGGATGCCTCCGACTCCCTCGGGAGTTCCCTCCAAAAGGCCATCTATGTGGCTCTGCCCCGTAGTCCTGATGACCATCATGTGATCGGCCCCGTGCCAGGCCGCCATGCGCATTCTCCTGATGTCGTCTTCGAACCGGCCCGAAGCTATCTCGGTGGTGATGACGCAATCGGGCTGGGGATCTATCTCCCCAAAATACTTTGCCGCCGGCAGCGGGATAGACTTTTTCAACGGCTCCGACGTCTCTTTATATGTAAAAGGACCGATTTTCTGCTCCGGCACTTTTGTCCGCCACGTCCAGCCCATCCGCCGCGGCCGGTAATGTTCGAGATCTTTCAAGATTTCCCTGATATCCATCTTCTCGTTCGGGTTCAAGAGCTCTCACCCCCGAAAGCGGCCTTGAGCTCATCCCAGCCTTCCCCTTTGGCCAGTTCTTTTCCGGCCGAAATGTAGTCGGTGCCCTTGAGCTCCGCGTACTTTAGTACCAGGTGACCTGCGCCTTTGCCGAGCATTTTCCGCTTTTCGGCAGCCGAAACGATGGCCTGGGAATCAAGGCTCGAAAACCCCATCCGCAAGAGGACGGACCTTTCGATAGACGGAGAGGTGTGGGTGTACGCGAGGTCGTAGAGGGGTTTGACGATGTCTCTGGCAAGGCTCCAGAACCTCTCTTTGAGTTCTTCGTCGGATAGCTTAGCAAGGTGTTTTCTCCTCTCTTCGAAATCAGAAGGCCTTTGCACTTACCTTCACCCCCAGGTCTTCCAGCACTTGCTTTACGAATTCTTCCGATTCTTTGGTATCTTCGGCCAGAAACCTGATTTCTTCCCCGGAAACCTCTTTGACCTCGTTTTTCTCGATGGCATTCCTGATATATGACCTCTTGAGCCTCCTGAGGTCAACTTCGGTCACGTGGAGCTGACTGAAGTCCTCGGGGATGACTATGGATTTCCCGGGTACATTCTCCCTGGGGTCGCCCACCCGGACTTCGATTCCGTTCCTTCTGGCAAAATCGAGCTGGGCCTGGGGATGCTTCCCCGCCCCGGTGTACTCGGTTTCTTGCACTACTACGATTTCGTCCTCCGGAAGTTCCCTGGCCAGCGGAATTGCAGCTGCCAGCGACGTGTTTCCGGCAGGCCCTCTCTCCATCCCCTCAAGCTGGGCCATCACTTCGGTCACATAGAACACCTCTCCCTGGGTGACGGTGACGTACCTGTCCATGTACCTCAAAGGCCTCGCTGCATTCTTGGGGACGTCGGTCCTGTCCGGCCACGTGGCAAAAGGAACGCCGAACCCGGTGTGGCCGGTGGTGAAAGACTTCCTATTGAAATCGTGGTCCGAAGCCATGTGAAGCCCCGTAAGGTCCACGCTGGCGCCGATGATCTTCGTGTTCTTGGCACCGGCCTTCAGAATGCCCCGGGCCGTACCCGTGACGTTTCCCCCGCCGGCGTGGGTGACTACCACATATGCCGGATCTTTTCCGTATCTCTCTCTAACCTGCTGGACCAGTTCGTACCCGAGAGTCTCTATGCCCGATATCCCGAACGGGCTGTACAGCGACGCGTTGAAATACCCGGTCTCTTCGAGGAGCACCAGGGCCATGTAGAAAAGCTCGGGGCCCACCGTCAGCTGGACCACTTCTGCGCCGTACGCTTCGCATTTTCTGGACTTTTCGATTATCTCCGGCTGCCCCACGTGGCGAGAGTCGAACACTTCCTGGACAATTATGCACGGCAGGTTTCTCATGGCAGCCTGCGACGCCACGGCTGCGCCGTAGTTGCCGCTGGTCGCGGCCAGCACTCCCGGATATCCCATCTTCTTGGCGTGATATATGGAAACGGAGGCCCGCCTATCCTTGAAACTGCCGGAGGGGTTGGCCGCCTCATCCTTGACGCATATCCTCGCCCCGTACCCTTTTTTTGAAGTCCTCCGCACAAGCTCCGTGATGTTCGAAAGTTCCAGGAGCGGGGTATTTCCAACGCCCGTCTCTCTCTGGATCTCCCTCACCTTCTCCAGGGAGTACCCGGCTTTCTGCATCATGCCCTCGTAGTCAAAGGCTATTTTGGTGCGGATGAATTCGCTGTACTCGATGCCGAGGGCTTTCTGCATTATTTCGCCCCGCCGTTTCATAACCGCTTCGTAAGAGAGATCGCGCGGCATCTCACTTTCCCTCCCTGAGCATGGCCCGGAGCTTTTTTCCTATGTTCGAGAGTTCGGGGATCGCCGGACCGAAAGTATGGGTATACCCCGGGTTGACTCTTGTGAGAGTCCCTTTGACGCGCCTTCCGGCTGGAGTCCGGATCTCTACCTCTTGCCCGATCTCCCCGTCTTCGAGGGCCCAACCTTTTATCCAGGCCTCCAGCGGGACTTTCTTCGTATCGTCCGGGACGTCTCTTGAACGCTCCTCGGGCTGGAGGATCACGTTATGGATCTCCACCCAATCCCCCCGCCTGCAGCCGCAAGCCATTTCAAATCACCTCTGACAAAAAGTCCGTTTTCTTGAATCGCTCCCAACCCGGTCACTTCCGGGCAAATCCCGTTACTTCCGGGTAAAAAGGCCCGACGCGAAAGAGCCCAGTATGGCCCTGGGCACGGGCAAGTCAGCCATGGTAAGAAGTCCAGGAGGAGCCACCAGCACCAGGGGGATCATGTTCACCGCGATGGCGATGGTCCCAATCCCGCCCGGTATCTCGGGCTTAATCGAGAGGTTGACAGGAGGATCTCCATCTATCGTTATATAATCCCCAGTCTCGATTCCCTCGGCCTCTGGACATATTTGTTGAGGGTGCTCGAGAAAGATAACCTCGCGACCGCCTGAGTAGGCCCTGGCGGTGTGCCTGCAGCCGGCAACATCCCCTGGCATAACGTGAGCGTACTTGGTCTTCCTCTCAACCCTGGTTATTATGGGTTCCCGCTCCTCGACCACTTCGTCTATCTCCCAGCCCACTGCCCTGCCGATGAGCCGGGCCGACTGCTGGAACCCTACGTGCCCCACGATTTCTCCGGTATTTAGCCCTTTCTTGAACTCCTCAGGAGTAGTCCCGACCCCTTGCGTTCGCATGACCGTGGGCCCGAAAGGAGCCAGGTTATTCACCCTCTTGGCGTGGATGTGCTTTACATCCCGGCAAATGCCGGTCAGGGCTATCACAAGTGTGTCCAGCACGAAACCGGGGTTGATCCCGGTGCCCAGAACCGTCTTTCCACGTTCTTTTGCGATCCTGTCGATCTCGTCGGACAGCTCTTTCGAAGCAGCCCAGGGGAACGACATCTCTTCGGCGATGGTTATGACGTCAGCGTCGTGCTCAAGTGCGGTCTTTATCTCGGGAAAGACTTCTTTGACGAAAGAAGCGGTGTTTATGAGGACGATGTCAGGTTTCGACTTAAATGCCTCATCGGGATCAGTGGTTACTTTGACTCCGGTGGTACCCTTTCCGATGATGTCTCCCAGGTCCTTCCCTGCTTTGGAAGGCGTCCTGGCCAGAGCGGCTACGATCTCCACGTCTTTCTTGTCCAGGAGCATCGAAGCCATCCCGCTTCCCATGGCTCCCAGGCCCCATAAAAGGACTTTTACGGCGTTTTGCATCTAGCACTGCCCCCCAATAGTATCCCGGCCACTTTGAACCAAAGCCATTCCGAATAAGTCTCCGGGACACTCGTCTCCTCCTTTATACATTCTTGCATAGGAGAAAAATTCCTGCCTTCCCGGTGAGAAAAAGGGGGGGCGAGATGGGACCTTTTGCTTTGAGAAACCTCGAGGAGATTATCGGTGGTTTTTATACTCCCCGGTTTACGTACTTCAACACGCCGCGGTAGATACATTCTGCGAGCTTCTGCTGATATGATGGAGACCCCAAAAGATCTTCTTCAGAGGGGTTCGATAAAAAGCCCAGTTCCACCGTAACAGCTGGGACGGTGGCGTGGTTCAATATGAAATGATCCAGCCTTGCCGATATTTCCCGGTCTGTCCCGGTTTCTTTCACCAGCTCTTCTTGTATGAGGGCGGCAAGTTTCTTGGAACCCGGGTGTCCTGAAGCGTTATAAAAAGTTTGGGCACCTCTTTCATAGGGACTCGTGAAAGCGTTGCAGTGGATAGATATGACTATCGTGGCCTTGGACGACTTCATGAGCCGTAATCTTGCGGTGAGATCGTCGACTTCCGCGGTCTCCAGATCGTAATCGCCGGTACGGGTATAGACGACCTTCGCCCCGCTCTTTTGAAGCCTGACCCCAAGGTAGAGAGCAACGTTCAAGGCAATGTCCTTTTCCAGGTACTTCTTTCCGCAGGCTCCCGGGTCTATCCCACCGTGGCCTGGATCTATGTACACGATTTGTCCCTGAAGGGGCCCCCTGGCTCCGGCGGGTGTGATGATCCCTCGAGATATTAGGATGGAAAGGAGCAGAGCGACCCCGAAGATACCCCAGATAAGCGCCCCGCGAAGCGTTACAACAAAAAGGGGCCGGCCTCTTCGGCTGCCCCTCCGTCTTGGCCTGTGCATCCCTGGTTTTACCCCTCTTGGTGACCCTTCTTACGCAAGAGATATATTTAACTCGAGGCAACAATATGCGGTGAGTCGAGATGAGGCGTCCTTTAACGCTTGGAGAACTGAGGCGCCTTCCTGGCCTTTTTGAGCCCGTACTTCCGCCGCTCTTTCATGCGTGGGTCTCTCGTTAAAAACCCGGCTTTCTTCAAAGGCGCTCGCAGGTTCTCGTCAAACTTCAAAAGAGCCCTGGCCACTCCATGTCGGCACGCGCCCGCTTGACCGCTCAGGCCTCCTCCGGCAACTTTCACCACCACATCGAATTTGCCTTCTGTCTCGGTCACGCGGAACGGCGCGATGACTTCCTGCTCTAGAACCTGATTAGCGAAGTAGCTGGAAAGGTCCTTGTCGTTGACCGTGATTTTTCCGGTTCCCGGGAACAGCCTGACTCTCGCCACAGCGTTCTTGCGGCGGCCGGTTGCGAAAATCGCTTCTGCCATCGTTACTCCCCTCCTTGCCACACTGATGGTTTCTGAGCTTGGTGAGGATGGGTCGAGCCTCTGTACACGAAAAGGTGCTTTATGAGTTTTCTTCCGAGACGATTGTGGGGGAGCATGCCCTTGACCGCGGCTTCTATGACACGTTCAGGATGCCTTTCCAGCATCACTTTGTAAGGGGTGTACCTGGCGCCGCCCGGATAACCGGAATGGGTGAAGAAGATCTTCTGCTCTCTTTTCTTTCCGGTAAGTTTGACCTGTTCGGCATTTATGATGATCACGCTATCCCCCGAGTCACAGGAGGGGGTATACGTGGGTTTATGTTTTCCCCGAAGTATCCTCGAAGCCAAAGATGCCACTCTACCCAGGGGTTTGTCCTTGGCGTCAATGATCCACCACTTCCTGGGAACCTCTCCCGGTTTGGCCATGTAAGTAGAACCCACTATCAAAACCTCCTTCTGCCGCCCTACGAGCAACATACATTCTAACTATGGTAACTTACCGGGTCAAGAGAACACTACCCTCTCGAGACACAACCCTCTGGCCGGAGCGCATTTGCCTACCTTTACAGTTCGCCCTCTTGCGCCGGCCAATAGCGCCTCTCTGACGATACCTTCCGGAAGATATCCACGCCCCACGTCTACGAGAGTCCCGACGATGAGCCGTACCATCTTATAAAGAAAACCGTCTGCCGAGATCCAAAATTCCCACAGCGCTTCTTCCGAGCCCTCCACATCCTTTCTAACCCACCTGGCCTCGAAAATCTGCCTCTCGGTAGTCCTGGCTGATGACCACAGAGCCCTGAAGTTCATGAAATCGTTCTTGCCGATGAGCGCCTCGGTCTCTTTCACCATGACGTCAAAATCGAGAGCATCCGGGTACCACCAGGCGTATCTTTGCCAGAAGATAGATGGCCTTTCGGACCTTAAGAGCCGGTAGCAGTAAGTCTTCATCACGGCATCTTTCACCGGGTCGAAATCCAGGGGCACTTCTTCAGCCAGGTCAACTACAATGTCTCCCGGCAGTATCCCCGAAAGCGCTTTGGGAATCCTAACGGCAGGGATGGGGTTTTCGGTATTGAACGCGATAACCTGACCCCTTGCGTGAACCCCCGCATCGGTTCGCCCGGCCCCCTTTACCCTCACAGGGTGGCCCAGGAGCTTTTCGAGACACCTTTCAAGGGTCTCCTGTACCGTGTTCGCGTTCTTCTGTCTCTGGAATCCCGCGTAAGCCGTGCCGTCATACTGTACCCTGGCCCTTATTCTGCGATAAGGCTTCCTTTGCACTTCGACCCCTCTTCAAAGTTAGAAGGTTCCCGGGGAGATGACGGGACCAAACCTCACCCTCGTGTAGATCACAAGGACCAGCATGACCAGGGTAACGGCAAAGGCCAAAAAATCTTTCGCGCCAAAGCGCAGTTGCCTCATCCTGGTCCTGCCCTCCCCTCCCCGGTAACACCTCGCCTCCATAGCCATGGCGAGATCGTCGGCTCTCCTGAATGCGCTCACAAAGAGGGGGACAAGGAGGGGAACAAGGCCCCTTGCCCTCTGTATCATGTTACCCGATTCGAAGTCGGCCCCTCTTGCCATCTGAGCTTTCATGATCCTTTCCGCTTCCTCGAGGAGCGTGGGGATAAATCGCAGAGCGATGGTCATCATCATGGCTATCTCGTGCGCCGGGACCCCCAGCCTGGAAAAAGGTTTCAGGATGTCCTCCAAACCATCGGTAAGTTCGATAGGTGATGTCGTCAAAGTCAGGAGCGACGTGAAAAGAATGAGTATTATCAACCTCACCCCTATGAAGACACCCTGCACCAGTCCTGACCACGTGGCTTTCAGAGGACCCAGCTGAAAGAGAACTGGACCGGGAGTAAGGAAGAGATGTAGTACCAGGGTAAAAAGCATTATGAAAGCGATCGGTCTCAGGCCCCTCAAGACAACCGTCCACGGCACTTTTGAGAGAATGATTGACGCGGCGGCGTAGATCCCCACGACCAGGAAAGCGTAAAAGTTGTTTCCCGAAAAGAGGATTATCATAAACATTATCGATATGAGTATTTTTGCCCTGGGATCCATTGAATGGACGAACGATCTCGCAGGGTAATACTGCCCGATAATCACGCCGCCCGGCATCATCTGGCTCCTCTCATCCCTTTCCGTTAAGCTCCCGTACTATCTCCTCGTATGCCTCTTCTACGGTCAGGACGTCGGTTCGGACCTTCCACCCTTTCTGTCTGAGCCTCTCCATGAGGGACACCACATCAGGAGGGCGAAGACCTACTGACCGGAGAAGGTCGCCACGGGTGAATACTTCCCTCGGCGAACCATCCGCCACGAGACGCCCTTTATCGAGCACCAGGATACGCTGGCACAATCGCGCAACGTCTTCCATGTTGTGAGAGACCAGGATGACAGTGAGGCCCGATTCGTGAAGTCTTTTCACGTTTCCCAAGATCTCGTTTCGACCCCTCGGGTCAAGTCCCGCGGCAGGTTCATCGAGGATAAGCACTTTTGGTTCCATAGCGACGATCCCGGCGATGGCTACCCTCCGGAGCTGGCCTCCGGAGAGTTCGAAAGG
Organism: Candidatus Fermentithermobacillus carboniphilus; assembly: GCA_018208355.1. Lineage (GTDB taxonomy): Bacteria > Bacillota > Sulfobacillia > Fermentithermobacillales > Fermentithermobacillaceae > Fermentithermobacillus > Fermentithermobacillus carboniphilus. The sequence continues at coordinate 1,253,864 of CP062796.1, forward strand.
GCTCCTCGACATGATTTCTTCGGAAAGCCCCACCATTTGTCTCGCCCGTTCGACTCTTCTCTTCACTTCGTCCTCGGAAAGCCCCAGGTTCTCGGGACCGAAGGCGATATCGTCAAAGACCGTTTCTTCGAAGACCTGCTGCTCCGGAAACTGAAATACCAGCCCCACCTTCCTCCGGACCTCCTTCAGGCTTGACCCTTTGGCCCAGATATCCATATCGTCCACGAGCACCGTGCCTGATGTCGGCTTCAAAAGACCGTTGAGGTGCTGGATAAGCGTCGATTTGCCGGACCCCGTGGCGCCGATGAGGCCTACGAATTCCCCGTCCTCTATCCTGAAGGAGATATCCGACAAGGCAGTTACTTCCGAAGGAGTCCCCCGCATGTAGACATGAGTTAGGTTCCTGACTTCAATCGGCATAATTCATCCACCAGTTCATCCACGCTGAAGGCATCGGGCCTGATGCTTATCCCGGAAGAAGCTAGCATCTGGGCAAGTTTCCCGAGAGGCGGCACGTCGAGACCAAGAGCGGAAAGCCGGTCGCTTTCCCTGAAAACCTCCCTCGGAGTACCTTCCATAACCACTTTCCCTTCGTCCATCACAAGGACTCTGTCGGCATACAGCGCTTCATCCATGTGATGCGTTATGTGGATGATCGTCATCCCCAGTTCCCTGTTGAGTTGGCGCACCGTCTTCATTACCTCTTCCCGGCCTTTCGGGTCCAGCATGGCAGTGGGTTCATCGAGGATAATGCACCTTGGCTTCATGGCCAGGATACCCGCTATGGCAACCCTCTGCTTCTGTCCCCCCGATAGAAGGTGCGGCGCGTGGCGCTTGAAGTCTTCCATGCCGACCGCCCGAAGGGCTTCATCAACCCTCTCTCGGATCTCTTCCGGTTTCACCCCGAGGTTTTCCGGGCCGAAAGCCACGTCCTCTTCGACCACGGTTGCCACTATCTGGTTGTCGGGATTCTGAAACACCATCCCGGCGTTTCGTCTTATTTCCCACGTATACCGCAGATCTTTGGTGTTCATCCCGAATACCAGCACATCACCCTCGGAAGGAAGCAAGAGGGCGTTCAAATGTTTGGCCAGGGTAGACTTGCCAGACCCATTTGGCCCGATTATGACGAGAAACTCGCCCTGCGATATTCTGACATCCACCCCGGCCAGCGCGGTAACGGCCTGGGCCTCTTCCAGTTCGTACCGATGGAAAAGTGCCCGTGTCTCGATGACTCCGGTCTCCTCAACCATTTTTGACGTCTCTACTTTTCAGGACGGATAAGTTCAACTATGGCCATGGGAGCACCGTCGCCCCGCCGGACCCGAGTCTCTATAACCCTCGTATAGCCTCCCTGACGATGGGCATACCTCGGGCCTATCGTGTCAAATAACTTTTTCACCACGTCTTCCTTGGTCAAGAAGGCTAACGCTCTACGTCTTGCCGCAAGACTGTCTTCTTTGGCAAGGCTGATCATCTTATCGCAAAGGGACTGAGCCTCTTTCGCCTTCACGAGCGTCGTCTCTATCCGCTCTTTTTCCAGAAGCGAAGTCACAAGGCCACGAAGAAGGGCCTTGCGCTGCGCTGTGGGTCTATCGAACCTGGAATACGCCAACGTCTCTTCCCCCTCATTCTTCTTCTGGGCGGAACGCAAGTCCCAGCTCTGCAAGCTTGTTCTTTACTTCTTCGAGGGATTTCTTGCCCATATTGCGCACTTTCGAGATCTCTTCTTCGGTTTTCTGTATGAGCTCACCCACAGTGTTGATCCCGGCCCTCTTGAGGCAGTTGAAAGACCTCATCGAAAGCTCCAGTTCCTCGATGGGCATCTCCGAAAGTCTTTCGAGTTCCGACTTCTGCCCAACTTCTTCCTGGATGCTCTTCTCCCTGACCTTGGCCGATAGATTCTTGAAAAGCTCCAGATGATCGATGAGTATGCTGGCAGCCTTCTCCACCGCCTCGTCAGGTCTGATGCTCCCGTCGGTCCAGACTTCCAGCGTGAGTTTGTCGTAGTCGGTTCTCTGGCCGACGCGCGTCGCGTCGATCGTGTAGTTCACCTTCGTAACCGGCGTGAATTTGGAATCGATGGCGATGACCCCTATAGGCTGGTTGGCCACCTTGTTGGCTTCCGCAGTGACATAACCCCTGCCTTCCTCGATGGTTAGCTCGATAAACAGCCTTGCATCTTTATCGAGGTCCGCTATGTGGAGCTCGGGATTGACGATCTCCACATCGGGATCGGCTATGATGTCCCTCGCTGTGACCTCGCCCTCGCCTTCTTTCTCGATCCTGGCAAGTTTGGGTCCGGGACTGTGCAACTTGATCGCCAGGGATTTCAGGTTGAGGATAATGTCGGTGACGTCTTCCCTCACGCCTGGAATGGTCGAAAACTCGTGGAGAACCCCGTCGATCCTCACTCTGGTCACAGCGGCGCCCGGCAAAGATGACAAAAGCACGCGTCGCAAGGAATTGCCTATGGTTACGCCGTACCCTCCTTCAAGCGGCTCCACAACGAAACGTCCATATCGCTTGTCAGCGGAAATCTCTTCGCATTCCACTTTCGGCTCGATAATGTCAAACACCTGTGAGCCCCCCTTGTCTCTTACACATTACCCGGGGTACGGTTACTTGGAATACAGCTCCACGATTAGACGTTCGTCTACCGGAGCATCCACTTCGTCGCGTTCAGGCAACCTCAGGATCTTGCACTTCCAGTTCTGCGGGTCCAGCGACATCCAGGCCGGAACGGTATGTCCTTCCAGAGATTCGGCAAGAGCCTTGAACATGTCCAGCTTCAGGGAGCGAGGACGCACCGCGACTTCGTCCCCTGGAGAGACCTGGTAAGACGGAATGTCAACTTTGTGACCGTTCACGGCTATGTGCCCGTGGCGGACGATCTGCCGGGCTTCTCTCCTGGACCGGGCAAACCCTGCGCGATACACGACGTTATCGAGTCGTCTTTCCAGAAGCTGCATTAACATCTTCCCGGTGACGCCGCGCACTTTGACGGCCTTCGCGAAGTAGTTTCTGAACTGGCGCTCTCCGACTCCGTAAAACCTCTTGGCTTTCTGTTTTTCCCGGAGCTGGAGGCCGTACTCGCTCGGCCTTCTCACTCTCCCGTGCATCCCCGGAGGTGCGGGCCTTTTCTCGAGGGTGCACTTGGTGAAACACTTTTCCCCCTTGAGATACAGTTTCTGACCCTCGCGCCTGCATAACCTACATACTGGTCCTGTGTATCTGCTCATTGTTTGCCTCCCTCATACTCTCCGTCTCTTGGGCGGGCGGCACCCGTTGTGGGGAACTGGGGTGACGTCCTTAATCAGGCTCACCTCAAGACCCGCCGCCTGCAGAGCGCGGATCGCCGCTTCTCGACCCGCGCCCGGCCCTTTGACGTACACTTCTACTTCCCTCATACCCTGGTCAAGCGCCTGTTTCGCCGCGGCTTCCGCGGCCATCTGTGCCGCAAAGGGCGTACTCTTTCTGGATCCTTTGAAACCCTGCCTACCCGCCGACGACCAAGCGATAGCTGCGCCCTGGCTGTCGGTAATCGTCACTATAGTGTTGTTGAAAGTGGACTTGATGTGGGCAATGCCCTTTTCAACGACGCGCCTTTCTCTTTTTCTGGCCCTTTCCTTCTTTTTAGCCAAAGCTTATCTGTCCTCCCTAGCGTCACTTCTTCCGTTTTACGCCCACGGTCTTCCTGGGGCCTTTTCTAGTCCTCGCGTTGGTTTGAGTCCTCTGGCCCCTTACCGGGAGACCTCTTCGGTGCCGAAGACCTCTATATGTCCCCAAGTCGATGAGGCGCTTGATGTTGAGTTGCACTTCGGCCCGGAGGTCCCCTTCGACCTTGTAATTCTTATCAATGAAATCCCTGATACGAGCAATCTCTTCTTCGGTCAGATCTTTGACCCTCGTGTCCGGGTTGACACCGGTAGCAGCCAGAATCTCTTTCGCCCTGGTACGACCGATCCCGTAAATGTAAGGAAGCGCGGCTTCCACCCTTTTCTCTCTAGGCAAGTCCACCCCTGCGATACGAGCCATTACTTCACCCCCAATCAACCTTGTTTCTGCTTGTGTTTAGGATTCACGCACAGAACCATGACTCTGCCGTGGCGTCTTATCACACGGCATTTCTCACAAATCCTTTTCACAGAAGGTCTGACCTTCACGCGAGTAACCCCCTTCTCGAGGGAAGTACCCCTCTCGTCTATTTCAACCGACGGATTATCCTGCCGCGGGTAAGGTCATACGGACTGAGTTCCACAAGAACTCTGTCGCCTGGTAGGATCTTAATGAAGTTAATTCTCATCCTCCCCGAGATGTGAGCGAGAACCTTGTGCCCTCCCTCGACCTCCACCCGAAACATGGCATTGGGGAGCGGCTCCACAACGCGGCCCTCAACCTCAATGCTGTCTTGCTTCGGCATGCTATTCCCCCTCATTTTACAAGAAAAGTCTATCCATTCGCTGGTAAACTATACCAGAGTGAGCAACCTGGCACCCTCGCCGGTGACAGCCACCGTGTGTTCAAAGTGCGCCGACAGCGATCCGTCCCTGGTTACCACGTGAAGGTCCGGATAAGTGATTACCTCAGACCCACCCGCGTTCACCATGGGTTCTATAGCTATTACCATCCCTTTTCTCATCACAGGCCCCGTGCCCGGTTGTCCGTAATTGGGCACCGACGGGTCTTCGTGCATGTTTCTGCCGACTCCATGTCCCGCGTAATCCCGCACAACGCTGTAACCGTGTTTCTTGACGTAGCTCTCAATTGCATACCCGATATCTCCCAAACGCGCACCTTCCCTGACGGCGGCGATGCCTCTCGACAGGGCTTCCCTGGTAACCTCCATGAGACGCTCCGCTTCCCTGGATACCCGGCCCACAGGAAAAGTGGCAGCTGTATCCCCAACGAATCCCATATAGGTCGCACCCACGTCGATGGAAATGATGTCCCCTTCTTCCAGGATGGTCTCGTCAGGGATACCGTGGACCACCACTTCGTTTCTGGAAGTACATATGGTCGCGGGAAAACCCATGTATCCTTTGAAAGTGGGAATTGCCCCACACTTACGTATGAATTCCTCAGCCACCTTGTCAAGCTCTTTCGTGGTTATGCCGGGCCTCAACATGTCCCTGAGCACAAGCAAGCACTCACCGGCTATCCTACCCGCTTTCGCCATTATTTCGATTTCTTCGTCGGTCTTCAAGATAATCATCTACACCGCTTCTTCCGGAACAAGTCCTTTCCTGGTTATCTCCTCCAGGATATGGGAGAAGACGGTCCCCACATCCTCACGACCATCTATAGATACCACAATTCCTTTCTCTGCGTAATACTGGACGAGAGGCCTGGTTGACTCGTTATAGACCCTGAGACGCTCTTTCACGGTTTCTTCACGGTCATCCTTTCTCGTGATGAGGTCCCCGCCACATACGTCGCACTTGCCGGGCGTTTTCGGGGGGTCAAGCCTGAGATTATAAGGTTTCCCGCATACAGAACAAACTCTCCTGGTCCTCGCGCGCTCCAAAAGCTCGTCCTCAGGCACCACGAGGTTTATTACAAGGTCGAGCCCCTCGCCGCTCTTCTCGAGGAGGGCGTCAAGGGCCCTGGCCTGGGCAATATTCCTCGGAAATCCGTCAAGGACAAACCCTTTTCTAGCCTCTTCCGCAAAAAGCCTCTTCTCGATGACTTTTAGGGTAATATCGTCGGGGACCAGTTCCCCGCGGGCCATTATACCTTCGACAAGTTTACCCAATTCGGTTCCGGCCTTGACTTCCTGCCGGAACATGTCGCCCGGAGCGATATGGCAAAGGCCGAACTTCTCGGCGATCAGTTTCGACTGGGTCCCTTTACCTGCCCCCGGCGGCCCCAAAAACAGGATCTTCATGGAAATCTCCTCACTTCAGGAAACCTTGATAATTCCTCATGACCAGCTCGGCCTCTATCTGCTTCATGGTCTCTAAGGCGACACCTATCACGATCAGGAGGGCAGTTCCTCCCAGCGCGTGGAACCCGGGAAGTCCCGTGATCTGGATCATGAAGTTGGGTAAAACCGCTATCACCGCCAGGAAAACCGCCCCAACGGCAGTGATCCTGGTCACGACCCTAGACAGGGCATCTGCTGTGGGCTTGCCCGGGCGGATTCCCGGGATGAATCCTCCGTACTTGCGCATGTTGTCCGCCACATCCAGCGGGTTGAATATCATCGCGGTATAAAAGAACGTGAACCCGAAGATGAGAAGAGCATACAGAGCTGTGTACCATGGCTGCTGGTAGTCAAAGATGGCTCCGATCTTCTGGGCCCAGGGCGCGTGGACGAACGACGCGATGGTGGCCGGGAATGCCAGGAGCGATGAAGCGAAGATGACGGGTATAACACCGGCCTGGTTGATCCTGATCGGGATGTGGGTGGAATACCCCCCCATCATCTTCCTCCCCACGACTCGCCTGGAGTACTGGACGGGTATCCTTCGCTCCCCCTCCGTGATCCATATCACGAGAACCAGCGTTACCAGGGAGACCGCAGCCAGCCCGAGAACGTTGTACCACCTGGTCTGATTACTCTTGAGAAGAGCATAGATCCTCAGCAATTCTCTGGGCATCCCTGATATGATGCCGGCGAATATGAACAGAGATATACCGTTGCCGATCCCTTTCTCGGTTATGAGTTCGCCAAGCCACATCAAGAACGCGGTGCCGGCTGTTAGGCTCAAAACCGCCTCGATGAGCACCCAAATGGAATTCGAAACGAGAGCCCCCTGGGCCCTGATGGCAAGGGTCATGCCCGTGGCTTGGAGCAACCCCAGAATTATGGTCCCGTACCTCGTGTATTCCTGCAGCTTCTTCCGGCCTTCTTCTTCTTTGGACATCTCTTCCCATTTTGGAATAACCATGGTGAGAAGTTGTACGATAATGGAACTGTTAATGTACGGATAAATGCTCATGGCAAACACCGAGTAACTGCTGAGGGCTCCGCCGGAAAAGAGGTCCATGAACGTAAAAAGCGTTCCCTCGCTGAACAGCCCGGCAATGACATCCCGGATGATACCCGGGACCGGGACTGCCACCCCGGCCCTAAAAACCACGAGCATGGCGATGGTGAATAGGATCCTTCTCCTCAGATCCGGTATTCGCCAGGCGTTTCTGAGCGTACCGAACATCTATATCACCTCGGCCTTGCCGCCAGCGGCCTCAATTTTCTGTCTGGCAGACTCAGAAAAGGCGTGCGCCTTGACGGTAAGAGCCTTGTTTATCTCCCCTTCTCCGAGGATCTTAAGATAACGGGAGTTCTTCCGGACAAGGCCTGCCTCTTTAAGCTCGTTAGGCCCTACTTCCGTTCCCGGTTCGAACCGGTCCAGGTCCCCAACATTCACGAGATCGTATTCGATCCCGAATATATTGCGGAATCCCCGCTTGGGCAGCCTCATGGTCAGTCGCATCTGTCCGCCTTCAAAGCCGGGACCTTTAGCCCCCCCGGAACGCGCTTTTTGCCCTTTGTGTCCACGCCCGGCGGTCTTTCCGTTCCCGGAACCCAGTCCCTGGCCTTTTCTCTTGGCCTTTTTGACCGAACCCGGAGCCGGCGGCAGAATCTCATGCAATTCCATTGGACATGACCTCCGCTTCTTCTCCTTGTTGGGTTCTCTTGGCTTTACCTCTGATTTCCGCTATCTCGTGGGCACTGCGAAGGCTCTTTAAAGCTTCAATAGTCGCATATACCACGTTGTACGGGTTTGAAGAACCCAGAGACTTGGCCAGCACGTCCTGAATACCCGCAAGTTCCATCAAAGGCCGCACGCCTCGGCCGGCGATGATGCCGGTACCCGGAGACGCCGGACGCAAGAGAACCATGCCTGCTCCAAAATGGCCTATTACTTCGTGCGGGATGGTGTTGCCGTTCCTGGGGACTTCGATCAGGTTCTTCTTGGCATCTTCGATGCCTTTGCGTATGGCATCCGTAAGGTCCTGAGCTTTACCCAGACCCGCACCGACTTTGCCGTTTCCGTTCCCCACCACGACCAGAGCACGGAAGCTTCTCCTCCGCCCGCCTTTCACAGTCTTCGAAACGGGACCGAAGGCAACTACGTGGTCCTTGAATTCTTCCACCGCTTCGCCTTTGGAATCATCTCTTACAGGATTGTCTTTCCTAAGCAAGTGATCACCCCGCATATCAGAAATCCAGTCCGCCCTCCCTCGCGCCATCAGCCAGAGCCTTGACTCTTCCGTGGTAGAGATAGCCGCCCCGGTCAAAGACAACCTTCTTGATCCCCTTTTCAAGGGCTCTTTTGGCTATAATCTTGCCGACGATGGAGGCAGCCTCTACATTACCCCCGGATTTCCCCGTTTCCCGGAAGGAAGGTTCAAGCGTCGACGCAGATACAAGAGTTTTCTGACTCATATCGTCGATAATCTGGGCATATATGTGTTTAAGGCTCCGAAAAACGCAGAGCCTCGGACGCTCTGGCGTGCCTATCACCTTCTTACGGACCCTCAGGTGGCGTCTCTTTCTTTTCTCTTCTTTCGTCTTAACAGCCATCTACCATCGTCCTCCCCTGCCAGTGCCTCTTACTTGGCGCTCTTTGCGACCTTGCGCCTGATCTTTTCGCCCACATACTTGATGCCTGTCCCCTGGTAGGGTTCAGGAGGCCTCAGTTTTCTGATGTTAGCGGCCACCTGACCGACAAGTTCCTTGTCGATTCCCCGTATAACGAGTGAAGTCGGGGTAGGCACCTCGATCTGAATACCGCTGGGAGGCACTATCTCACATGGCTTTGCGAACCCCAGGTTCAGCACAACTTTATCCCCCGTCTTGGACGCACGGTATCCAACCCCGGACATCTCGAGGGCCTTCTCGTACCCCTCGGTAACCCCCGTTATCATGTTGGAGATCAGGGTCCGGGTCAGGCCGTGCAGAGCCCGGTGGAGCCTTTCGTCCGTGGGTCTTTTGACCCGCAGTTCGTCCCCTTCTATCTCTACCTTCATGTCCGGGTGTAGAGCTCTTTTCAGCGTCCCTTTGGGCCCTTTGACCGTTATCGTGTTGCCTTCAAGGGTAACGGCAACCCCTTTAGGTATCTTGATAGGCTTGGTTCCGATTCGAGACATAGCGAAAACCTCCCGTCGATTCCTACCACACGTAGCAGATGACTTCCCCGCCGAGCCCAAGAGCGCGCGCCGCCTTATCAGTCATTATCCCTTTTGATGTAGATATGACCGCTATTCCAAGACCGCCTAAGACCTTGGGGATCTCGTCTTTTTTGGCGTATACCCGCAGCCCAGGCTTGGAAATTTGTTTTATCCCGGTAATGGCCCTGGTCTTCCCCGGACCGTACTTCAAGTAAACCCGAAGCTTGGAGACCGGTTTCCCGGGAACCAGCTCGTAATCCCTGATGTAACCCTCTTCCTTGAGGACAGCAAGGATGTTCTCTTTAAGCTTGGAGGCCGGTATCTCAACCCTCTCATGCCTTGCCATGCCGGCATTGCGGAGTCTTGTCAGCATATCCGCAATAGGGTCGTGTATCATCTAGTCTCCCTCCTACCAGCTGGCTTTCTTGACGCCAGGAATCTCTCCGCGGTGAGCCAACCGCCTGAAACAGTGCCTGCACAGGCCGAACTTTCGCATGTAAGCGTGGGCCCTTCCGCAGATGTTGCAGCGGTTGACTTTTTGAGTCCGGAACTTAGGCTCCTTCTTGGCTTTCAGGATCTTCGCCAGAGTTGCCAAGCGATCTCCCCCTTACTGTCTGAAGGGCATACCTAGGGCTTTCAAAAGGTAACGCCCTTCTTCGTCGGTTTTCGCAGTAGTAGTGATGGTGATGTTCATTCCCCGGATCTTCGACACCTTGTCGTAATCTATCTCGGGGAATATGATCTGTTCCCTCAGCCCCAGGGAATAGTTCCCTCGCCCGTCGAAGCCATCGGGCGACACTCCCCGGAAGTCTCTCACCCTGGGAAGTACCACGTTAAAGAGCTTCTCGAGGAAATCGTACATGCGCTCTCCTCTCAAAGTCACTTTGCAGCCCACGTTCATCCCGGCCCTGACCTTGAAAGCGGATATAGACCTTTTGGCCTTTGTTATTACCGGTCTCTGCCCCGCAATTTTCATGAGGTCCGAAACCGCGCTTTCCAGCGCGTCCGGGTTCTGAGTGGCTTCTCCCACCCCCATGTTGATGACCACTTTTTCTACCCGGGGCACTTCCAAGGGATTCTTGTACCCAAAGGCCTTCATCATGGCCGGCACAACTTGTTCACGGTACACTTCCTTCAACGACACGGCGCTCGACCTCACTTGTCAATGGCTTCGCCGCACTTGGCGCAAGCCCTAACTTTCTTGCCGTCTACCACTTTAGCCCTAATACGAGTCGGTCTCGAACATCTGGGACATACGAGCATCACGCATGCCCTGTGTATCGGGCTTTCCTTCTCGATGATGCCACCCTTCGGGAGGTCCTTCGTCGGCCGTTGGTGTTTCTTGTGGATATTTACGCCTTCTACGACCAAACGATCCTCTCCCGGTATCGCTTTCAGCACTTTACCTTTCTTGCCGCGGTATTTGCCGCTTATCACAAGTACCGTATCGTCCTTGCGGATGTTCACTCTGCTCCACCACCTTCCGGGTCCTCATATAACTTCGGGAGCGAGCGATATTATCTTGGTGAAATGCTTGTCTCGAAGCTCCCTGGCAACAGGCCCGAAAATACGCGTGCCCTGTGGCTCCGAATCATCTCTCAAGATCACCGCCGCGTTATCGTCAAACCTGATGTAGGTGCCATCAGGCCTGCGCACGTTCTTCTTCATTCTGACAACCACGGCACGCACTACCTGACCCTTCTTGACAACGCCTCCGGGAGTGGCCTCTTTCACCGATGCCACGATGACATCTCCAAGGCCAGCGTACCGGCGGTAGCCCCCGCCAAGCACCCTGATGCACATGATCTCTCTGGCGCCGGTGTTGTCAGCGACGTTCAACCTGGTCTGCGCCTGAATCACGCACGTTCACCCCCCACCAGGCCTGCGCCTCTTTCGAGGATTTCAGCTATCCTCCACCGCTTTTCTTTGGAAAGCGGACGCGTCTCCACAAGACGCACCTTGTCGCCGGTCCTTGAGGCGTTTTCTTCATCGTGGGCCTTCACCTTGCGCGTAGCACGTACTCTCTTTCCATATATAGGGTGGACCTTCCAGGTCTCTATCGCGATGACCCGGGTTTTATCCATCTTGTCGCTGACGACCACGCCCGTAAGTTCCTTTCGCCTTCCCCGTTCCATGCTTAACCCCCCTGGGCGAGCTTTCCGAGTTCTCTTTGCCGCTGAATGGTCTTGATGCGCGCGATGGATCTTTTGACCTCGCGAATCCTCATCACGTTATCAAGCTGCCCCGTAGCTAACTGAAAGCGCAGGTTAAACAACTCTTCTTTGAGCTCCGAAAGCTTCTTTTCCAATTCGCTGTCGGTCAAATTCCTAATCTCCTGCACTTTCATCTTCCTTCACCGCCTTTTCCCCAGGCTCAGCAAGGGTATCCTGCCGTTTCTGGAACTTGGTCTTAATGGGAAGCTTGGTGCCCGCGAGCCTCAGCGCCTCGTAAGCTTCCTCTTCAGGGACACCCGCGATCTCAAAAAGGATCCTGCCAGGTTTGACAACCGCTACCCAGTACTCGGGGTTCCCCTTGCCGCTACCCATCCTCGTCTCGGCCGGCTTCTTGGTTATCGGTTTATCGGGGAAAATCCGTATCCAGACCTTCCCACCCCTTTTGATGTACCGGGTCAGGGCAACTCTTGCGGCCTCGATTTGTTTATCACTGATCCACGCCGGCTCCAGGGCCATAAGTCCGTACTCGCCGTAGAATATCTCGTTCCCTCGAGAGGCCTTGCCTTTCATGGTGCCCTTCTGCTGCTTCCTGTATTTCACTCTCTTCGGCATCAACATGACTGTTTACTTCCCTCCCTCAGCCGCCTGAATTTTGGACGGGAGGATATCTCCTTTGTAAATCCAGACCTTGATTCCGATGCGTCCATAGGTCGTATGGGCTTCGGCGAATCCGTAGTCGACGTCTGCTCGCAGCGTGTGAAGCGGGACCGTACCCTCACCTATACGCTCGCTCCTGGCGATCTCGGCACCCTGGAGCCTTCCGGACACCCTGATCTTAATGCCCTTGGCTCCCAACCTCATGGCGCGGCTGACCGCCTGCTTCATCGCCCTTCTGTAAGAGACTCTCCGTTCGATGGCTTCCGCCACGTTCTCGGCAACAAGCTGGGCATCCAGCTCGGGGTTTTTCACTTCGAGGGCGTGTACTATGACCCTCTTGCCGGTAAGATCGGACAGTTCTTTCCGCAGGGTCTCGATTCCGGTCCCGCCTCTGCCTATGACAACACCAGGTTTAGCTGCGTGGATGATTAGGGTTATCTCCTGCGGTTTCCGCTCGATCTCTATTCTGGAAATCCCGGCCCCACTGAGCTTTTCCCTGACAAAATCCCGAATCTTCTTATCCTCGAGGAGGAGCTGGGAAAAATTCTTCCGGGCAAACCACCGGGAATCCCAATCGTAGATGATACCGATCCGGAGCCCTTTCGGATGAACTTTCTGTCCCAAGACTTAACCCTCCTCTCTTTCTTTGACCACGACGGTAAGGTGAGACGTCCTCTTCAGAATGGGAAAAGCCTGCCCTCTCTGACGGGGATGGTACCGTTTGAGAGTGGGGCCCTGTCCCACGTGGATCTCGGATACAATCAGAGAATCTTTGTCCATGTCGAAATTGTTCTCGGCATTAGCTGCCGCAGAACGAATCGCTTTCTCCACCACGATGCTTGCCCTCTTGGGTGTGAACTTCAAGATCGCCAGCGCCTCTTTAACCGGCTTCCCCCGTACGAGATCAGCCACTATGCGCACTTTTGTGGGGGATATCCTTACATGACGTACACAAGCTCTTGCTTCCATGAGACAATCGTTCCCCCCTTATTTCAGTGCAGTGGAACGCTCAGTGTGCGCTCCATGGCCCCTAAACGTACGCGTGGGAGCGAATTCGCCCAATTTATGGCCGACCGCATCTTCGGTGATGTAGACCGGAACGTGCTTGCGTCCGTCGTGCACCGCGATGGTGTGTCCCACCATCTCAGGGACTATGGTTGAATCTCGGGACCAGGTCCGGATAACCCGCTTTTCCCCTTTCTGGTTCATCTGCCGTATCTTCTCGAGGAGTTTCGGATCGACGTAAGGTCCCTTTTTCTTTGACCGGCTCATAATCGCCCCCTCCTTCCTTCAGTGCTATCTCCTTCGTTTCACGATGAGCTTATCAGACGCCTTGTTCTTCTTGCGGGTCTTGTACCCGAGGGTAGGTTTACCCCAAGGAGAAAGGGGTCCCGGATGTCCGATGGGCGACTTTCCTTCGCCACCGCCGTGAGGATGATCCACGGGGTTCATGGCTGAGCCCCTGACTTCCGGCCGCCAACCCTTGTGACGCGAGATACCGGCTTTCCCCAGAGAAATGTTCTCGTGCTCCACGTTTCCTACCTGTCCAATAGTGGCCTTGCACTGTAGCGGAACCTTCCTCTGCTCTCCGGAAGCGAGTCTCAAGAGAGCGTACCCACCCTCTTTGGCCATCAGCTGCACCTGGGCACCGGCCGCGCGAGCCAGCTGCCCGCCTTTCCCCGGCACAAGTTCGACGTTGTGCACGAAGGTACCGGTGGGAATGTTTTCCAAAGGCAGGGCATTTCCGACTTTTATGTCGACGTCCGGCCCCGACATCACCGTATCTCCAACCGCAAGGCCGACGGGTGCCAGGATGTACCTCTTCTCGCCATCGGCGTACGTCAGAAGAGCTATCCTCGCCGACCTTCCTGGATCATATTCGATGGCGGTCACTTTCGCCGGTATCCCGTCTTTATCTCGCTTGAAGTCGACTATCCTTACTATCTTCCTGGCACCGCCGCCTCTGTGCCGGACCGTGATGCGTCCTTGAGCGTTGCGTCCGGAGTTTCTCTTCTTCGAGATCACAAGACTTCGTTCAGGCTCTTCTTTGGTGATCTCCTCGAAAGTGCTAACCACCCTTTGCCTGATACCGGGCGACGTTGGCTTATAGCTCTTAACCGGCAACTTTGGTTCCCTCCCTCTCTCGCCCTATACGCCTTCAAAGAACTGTATCCTTTGACCGGGTGCCAGGGTTACCATAGCCTTTTTCCAGCCGGGAGTACGTCCGACGTGCAAACCCATCCGCCTCGGCTTACCTTTCACGTTGGCCGTATTGACTTTAACCACCTTTACCTTGAAGATCTCCTCCACAGCGTTGTGGATGTCAGCCTTGGTAGCAAGAGGGTGCACCCTGAACGTGTACGTCCCGCGCTCCATGGCCTTATGAGTCTTCTCAGTGACAAGAGGTTCAATGATGATATCTCTCGGCGAAAGGTTCACGATAATACCTCCTCAAGTTTCTTCAGCGCGTCCTCAGTCACAAAAAGGTATCTCTTGGCCATGGCGTCGTAAGCGTTGAGTTCCCGAGCCGTGGTCACTTTCACACCGGGAATGTTACGGGCAGACAGCACCACGTTGGGCTCATGCTCACCGGTAATTATCAGAGAGCTCTTTTCGGCGCCGAATTTCTTCAACATCGCATAAAGGTCCCGGGTCTTCGGCACATCCATCTTGAGTTCTTTCAAGACAATCACTTTTTCCGCACGCGCTTTGGCCGAAAGCGCGGAGATTAAAGCCAGTTTTTTCACCTTCTTGGGAAGATCCCAGCCGTAGTCCCGAGCCACAGGCCCGAATGCCACCCCTCCGTGCCTCCAGAGAGGAGACCTTATGGAACCCTGTCTCGCCCGGCCGAGCCCCTTCTGCCTCCAGGGCTTCCTGCCGCCTCCCGAAACTTCCGCTCTGGTCTTCACCGCTACGGTACCGACTCTGGAATTGTTCAGGTGTGCCAGCACGGCGGCTCTAAGCAAGCCCTTGTTCGGTTCTTTACCGAACAGATCCGGGGAAAGGCTGATTTCGCCGACCCTATCCCCTTGTGTGTTGTAAACCTGTACCTGCGGCACGAGGCTCCCTCCTTAACCAGCTGTATTGCTTCACCGAGAAGCCTCTCTGATCATCACCAGGGACCCTCTGGTACCCGGTACCGCTCCGTGTACCAGGAGCAAGTTCTTCTCGGGATCCACGCTCACAACGCGCAGTTTCTTCACAGTTACCCTCTCATCTCCGAGGTGACCCGGCATCTTCCGACCCGGGAAGACCCTAGCCGCGTCCCTAGACTGAAGGGAACCCGGCCCTCTGTGGTACTTCGAACCGTGAGCCATTGGGCCGCGCTTGAAATTCCACCGTTTCACTCCGCCCGCGAATCCTTTTCCGATGGAAGTCCCGGTCACGTCAACATAGTCCCCGGACTTGAACACGTCCACTTTGATTTGCTGACCGACTTCCAGGTTCTCACCCTCTTCGAGCCTGAACTCTCTTAAGTATTTCAAGGGTGAGAGACCCTTCTTCTTAAAGTAACCTCGGAGAGGCTTTGAAACTTTCTGTTCTTTCACAAAGCCGAATCCCAGCTGCACGCCGGCATAACCGTGCTTTTCGGGTGTCCTGACATCTACGACTGTGCAGGGACCGGCTTCTATGACGGTGACGGGGACAAGTTTCCCTTCCTCGTCGAAAATCTGGGTCATCCCCAGCTTCTTCCCAAGGATGGCCTTCATGGAAAAAGCACCTCCTCCATCAAAGAAGCGAGTTTACACAGTCTTAATCTCGATGTCCACGCCGGCGGGCAGATCCAGCCTCGTGAGAGCATCCATAGTCTTGGTGGTCGGTTCCATTATGTCTATGAGACGCTTATGGACTCTCATCTCGAATTGCTCACGGATGTCTTTCTCGCCGTTGGGCGCCACCAGGATCGTATAGACGCTTCTCTCGGTAGGAAGAGGGATAGGCCCTGAAACCAGAGCCCCTGTCCTCTTCGCGGTCTCGACAATCCTGGCTGCCGACTGGTCGAGAATCTCGTGGTCGAACGCCCGGAGCCTGACTCGAATTTTCTGCCTCCGCACCGTCATCACTCCTCGATCTTGGTAACTACGCCGGAGGCTACCGTCCTGCCACCTTCCCGGATAGCAAACCGCAGTCCTTCTTCCATGGCTATCGGAGCGATCAGTTCTGCCTTGATCCTGACGTTGTCCCCGGGCATGACCATCTCCACCCCTTCAGGGAGAATCACGGTGCCCGTAACGTCTGTGGTCCTGAAGTAGAACTGCGGCCTGTACCCCGAGAAGAACGCGGTGTGCCTCCCGCCTTCCTCCTTCGTCAAAACGTATATCTCCGCCTCAAACTTCGTGTGCGGCTTTATGCTGCCGGGCTTCGCCAGAACCTGCCCTCTCTCTACCTCGTCCTTGGCTATACCCCGCAAAAGACACCCGACGTTGTCCCCGGCAACTCCTACGTCCAGCGTCTTCCGGAACATCTCCACCCCCGTTACCACCGTCGACTTCGGCCTGTCGGTGAACCCGACTATCTCAACGGTATCTCCTACCTTAACCTGCCCTCTTTCGATCCTCCCGGTGGCAACAGTACCGCGCCCCGTAATGGTGAACACGTCTTCCACTGAAAGCAAAAACGGCTTGTCAACGTCTCTTACAGGTGTCGGAATGTAATTGTCCACTGCGTCCATGAGTTTCCATATGCCTCCGCACCACGGGCAATCTTCTTTCCCGCACCCGCACTCAAGAGCCTTCAATGCCGAACCCCTTATCACCGGCACCTCATCACCGGGAAAATCGTACTTGGAAAGAAGCTCACGGACTTCAAGTTCGGAAATCTCCAAAAGTTCCTCGTCATCAACCAGGTCTACCTTGTTCAAAAACACTACCATCGCCGGAACTCCAACCTGCCTCGCCAAAAGAACGTGCTCCCTGGTCTGAGGCATGGTCCCGTCTGCCGCCGAAACAACCAGGATGGCTCCATCCATCTGGGCGGCTCCAGTAATCATGTTCTTGATGTAGTCCGCGTGTCCCGGGCAGTCAACGTGGGCATAGTGCCTCTTCTCGGTCTGGTACTCGACGTGGGAAACCGATATGGTAATGCCCCTCGCCTTCTCCTCAGGCGCCTTGTCGATCTGGTCGAAAGGCGTGTAGTCGGCAAGTCCTTTCGTCGACAAAACCCTGGTGATAGCCGCGGTCAGAGTGGTCTTCCCGTGGTCGATATGTCCGATGGTGCCTACGTTA
Source organism: Candidatus Fermentithermobacillus carboniphilus (assembly GCA_018208355.1). GTDB lineage: Bacteria > Bacillota > Sulfobacillia > Fermentithermobacillales > Fermentithermobacillaceae > Fermentithermobacillus > Fermentithermobacillus carboniphilus. The sequence continues at coordinate 1,271,040 of CP062796.1, forward strand.
ACATGCGGCTTTGTCCTCTCAAATTTCTTCTTAGCCATTAGATTAATCCTCCTTTGACTATTTTCTCTACGACTCCACCTGTCCCAGATACCTGGCGACTATCTTATCCGCTTCCGCGGGTGGAACCACATCGTAATTAGAGAATTGCATGGTGTAAGTGCCCCTCCCCTGAGTGCGCGAGCGGAGGTCCGTAGCATAGCCGAACATGGTGGCGAGAGGGACCATACCGTCTATGACCTCGTATGAATCTCTCGTCTCCATACCCGTAATCTGACCTCTCCTGGCATTGAGGTCCGCCAGAACCTCTCCCAGGTACTCAGAAGGAACGGTCACCTCCACCTTCATGATGGGCTCGAGGAGTACCACGCTGGCCCTGGAAAGCGCATCCTTGACAGCCATCGAACCGGCGATTTTGAAGGCCAGTTCCGATGAATCAACTTCGTGATAGGACCCATCTTCTACAACGACTTTTACATCTACCACAGGATTTCCAGCCAGAACTCCGCTTTCAAGAGCCTCCCTGACGCCGGCTTCCACGGCGGGCATGAATTCGGCAGGGATAGCACCACCTTTTATCGCGTTTTCGAAGGCAAAACCTTCTCCGCGGTTCAACGGCTCTATCCGAAGCTTGACGTGCCCATACTGGCCTCTTCCGCCAGTCTGCCTCACGTACTTGCCTTCTCCAAAGGCCGTGGCGGTTATCGTTTCTTTGTAAGCTACCTGAGGTCGTCCAACTGTGGCGCTAACCCCAAATTCCCGCAAGAGCCTATCACAGATAATCTCCAGATGCAACTCACCCATTCCGGAAATGAGCGTCTGTCCCGTTTCGTCGTCTGTCTTGAACATGAAGGTGGGATCCTCTTCGGCGAGCTTTGCCAGGGCAGTTCCCAGTTTGTCGAGGTCTTGCCTGGTATTTGCCTCGATGGCTACAGATATGACGGGCTGGGGAAATCGGATCGGTTCCAGTATGATCGGGTGCTTTTCGTCACAAAGCGTATCGCCGGTGGTCGTGAACTTGAGGGCCACCGTTGCCACTATATCCCCGGTAGACGCCTCCTCCACATCCTCACGGTGATTGGCATGCATGAGGAGAAGTCTCTGGATACGCTCGGTTTTCCCCTTAGTGGCGTTAAATACGTAAGAACGGTTGTTCAGTACTCCGGAATATACCCTGAAGTAAGTCAGCCGCCCCACGTATGGGTCGGTCATGACCTTGAAAGCGAGCGCGCTGAAAGGCTCCTCGTCGCTGGCAGCTCTCGTGGTCTTTTCGCCGGTGCCCGGGACCTCGCCCTCTACCGGCGGTACGTCGAGGGGTGAAGGAAGGAAATCTACGATCCCGTCGAGAAGTTTCTGAACCCCTTTGTTCTTGAAAGATGAACCACAGAAACACGGGACTATCTTGTTCTGGAGGGTCCCTTTGCGGAGAGCCTTCTTCAGAGTCGCTACCGGTATCTCTTCTCCCTGGAGGTATGCCTCAAGGATCGCATCGTCGTAGTCCGAGGCAGCAGAAAGAAGGGCCTCGCGATACTCTTCGAAAATCTCTCTCATTTCCTCGGGCACAGATCCTTCCTCGATCTCAAGACCCAGTTCGTCTTTCCAGTAGAATGCCTTTCCCTCGAGTACGTCGACGACTCCGACGAACGTGTCTTCAACCCCAATGGGGAGGCAAACCACCACGGGACGCGCTCCGAGCCTGGTTTCTATCATTTTAATTGCACGGTAGAAGTCCGCCCCAACAGCGTCCATTTTGTTGACGTAGGCGATGCGCGGGATACCGTACTTGTCAGCCTGTCGCCAGACCGTTTCTGATTGGGGTTCGACACCGCCTTTCGCGCAGAAAATCGCCACGGCCCCATCCAGAACCCGCAGGCTCCTCTCAACCTCCGCCGTGAAGTCAACGTGTCCTGGCGTGTCTATAATATTTATCCGGAAGCCTTTCCAGTAACACGTGGTGGCAGCCGAGGTGATGGTAATACCTCTTTCCTGCTCCTGGACCATCCAGTCCATGGTAGCAGAACCCTCATCGACTTCGCCCATGCGGTGAACCTTTCCGGTATAAAAAAGGATCCTCTCCGTGGTAGTAGTCTTCCCCGCGTCGATGTGGGCCATTATCCCGATATTCCTTATGCGTTCCAATGGAAAATTGCGCGGCATCGAATTCCCCCCTTTCGGCTATCGTCCGGATGACCGACACCGGGCCCCGCTTACCACCGGTAATGGGCGAAGGCCCTGTTAGCTTCCGCCATCTTGTGCATTTCTTCTTTCCTTCTCACCGTGTTTCCGGTATTCCCCGCTGCGTCCATTATCTCGGCCGCTAGCCTGTTTTCGAATCCTCTCTCAGAACGCTCGCGGGCAAAGTCCACCAGCCAGCGTATGGCCAAAGAAAGACGCCTTTCGTTCCTCACTTCGATCGGAACCTGGTAGGTGGCGCCCCCAACTCTCCTCGGCCTCACTTCCAAGACCGGCATGGCATTTTTCACAGCCTGGTCGAGGACTTCCAGGGGATCTTTTCCCGTCTTTTCTCTTATGATGTCCATAGCCCTGTATACCAGCTTGCGGGCCAGGGACTTCTTGCCGTCGTACATCACCTTGTTGGTGAGCCTTGTAACCAGGACCGAATTGTACACCGGATCAGGCGTCCATGACCTTGCCGGAGCTCTACCTCTTCTAGGCACTGACTTACACCTCCAAAAACACTACTTCTTCGGCTTCTTAGCCCCATAACGGGAGCGCCCCTGTTTCCGGTCGGCCACCCCGGCTGCATCAAGGGTACCTCTCACGATGTGATACCTTACCCCCGGTAGGTCCCTCACGCGTCCGCCGCGAACGAGGACAACCGAGTGTTCCTGAAGGTTGTGGCCGATGCCCGGAATATACGCCGTAACTTCGATCCCGTTTGTAAGGCGCACGCGGGCGATCTTGCGCAGAGCCGAGTTGGGTTTCTTCGGTGTGGTGGTCCTGACCACGGTACATACTCCACGCTTGAAGGGATTACCCCTCAAAGCCGGAGCCTTCGATTTCTCCACGGCCTCCTGCCTTCCGTGACGGATTAGCTGGTTGATCGTCGGCACGTCCGACCCTCCTTTTGACTTTCAAGGTCTTTGCGCTCGTCTAATTCCCCTGTTTACCCTGTGACTTTGCCGCTTTCAGGATAGCGCAAACCGATGCGGCTACCCTGAGTCCTGCAAATTCTCCGAGTTCCTTCATCGTGTCAACGTAAACTACCTGTACGCCCTTTTCCTCAGCAAGACTCACCACGCCCCTGGTGATCCTCTCTTCGGCATCTTTAGCGACATACAGTTTTTCGACAAGATCATTCAGTAGCGCCTTTTGCGCCGCTCTCGCCCCGGCAACCTTCCTTTTCCGGGTAAGTTCATTGTAGGCGGGATCCAGGAACACAGCCTTCCCTCCTGTACCAGCACAAAAAGCACGCTTTATGAGTTTAGCACCGGCAAAAAGTCGTGTCAATGCCTCCCAAAGGCGCTGCTCTTTCGTCCAAACCCTGGGTGCTGACCTTCGCCGCTTGTCTTTTGGAGGAGGTCGGAAATGGTCCGGGCGACTTCCCTGCATGCCTTTTTCACCGGCAAAGACATCCTTTCACCCAGTTCTATAGAGAGAGGCTGAATCCCGAGGATGAAGCAGTTCTCGATACCTTCGCGGTGGAAGAAATCTTTTAGCATCCCGAGGGGAAAACGGTGGGAGGAAAGCGAAACACCCTGCACATAAACGTCGGAAACCGGCGATATCGTCCCCGGCGCTTTTCCGGAGTCGAAAGCGTCAACGATGATAGCGTGCGTAGGGGAAAACTTCACGATGAGGCCAGCGTAGTTTTCCGGAGCGGAGCCGCCGGGGACATACAGGCAGGGGATGCCTGAAGCACTGGTCCCCAGCCTGCCGAGGAGACGGGCGACCCGGGTACCTGCCCCGTCATCCCCGCGGATTTCGTTTCCTACTCCCAGGACAGAAACCCTTCTTGCACCGGAGAGGAACGCCGCAAGTTCCCGTTTCCAATCTGCCTCGTTCGAATACTGGCACAGGTCTTGCGTCACGAATCCGCTACCTCCTGGCGCTGGCTACCTTCCCGCGCCCTCGAGGTAAGACCCGCTCGGGAAAATGAAGCGAGGTCATATTCTCTGGTCATCGTTATGGCTTTCTTGGGGCAGGAATCAGCGCACTGCCCGCAAAAAGCGCACCTGTCGTAGTGGAAAACTGGTTTGGGAAGCTTCTCTCCCACGTCGGCCATCTCTATGGCCATGGCGGGGCAGTCCCTTGCACAAGCCCTGCAACCGATGCAGAGGGAAAAGTCGCACACAGGCTTACCCCTCAACCCCTCCGGAGCAGGTACCCGCTCAGCAGGAAATCGTATGGTTGCAGGTTTATGAAAAAGGCTTTGTATGAGTTCAGGCAACATCTTGGCTAGTCCCATGATTTTCCTCACCCTCGAACCATGATAGCCAGGGCCATGCCCAGGGCAGAGAATGGAATTAGATACTTCCATGAAATCAGAGTGGTATCCTCGATCCTAAGGCGCGCAAAAGACGCCCGGAGGACCGAAAGGCCGAATACCACGACGACACAGGATACAAAAAAGCCCAACATGCCCAGGACCTTGTCGAAGGGCAGGAACAGGTTGGATATGAGGCCCGCTCCGACAACCAGCTCAGCCCTTTCGGCCAGCCGGATGAATGCTAGCCTGCGACCTGTGTACTCTGTCAGCGGACCCGCCACTATCTCCGTCTCGGCCTCAGGAGCATCGAAGGGTACTCTCAAAAGCTTCCCCTGTAAGGACAGCAACGATACCGCCAGGGCGAGAAGGGTAACGGGCAAAAACCTCGACAGGTTCTGGGCCATCACTATCTTTATCGTGGATATAGACCAACTCCCGGCTAGGAGAGCCGGGGTCAAAAGCGAGAGAACCAGGGGTACCTCGTAGGCCAGAAACTGGGTGACCGCTCTCAGGGAACCAACCCTCCCGAAGGGGCTTCCTGAGTACCACCCGATAAGGAACAGCAGCAATGTGGACAGCGTCAGGAAAAACACCACTACCACGAGATCCCCCGGGAAAGGATTCACCGACGAAAATCCCCCGAAAGGTAGATACAGAAAGGCCGTGACCGCCGCAGCGAGATCAAGTACCGGGAGGAATGTGAACATGAACGGATTGGCCTTCTCCGGTATCACGTCTTCCTTGGTGAAAAGTTTTATCGTGTCAAGCCAGGGCTGGTACCAAGGAGGACCTACCCGGTGCTGCATCCTGGCATAGATCTTCCGGTCAACCCATTCGAGAAACAGCCCGAAATTTACCACAAATAGAAACCCCGGAAATACGAGGAGTTTGAAAAGATCCGCCAAAAAGTCCATATATGAACGACTTGACGGGGCTAAACCCCCGAAAAGTCCAGCCTCCTTTCTATGCTATGTAAGGCCTCGTGCAAGGCCTTACCGGGACGCCCGGCACCTCGCAGACAGCTGCGCCCAGGTCAATACCTCCGTTCTCCCCGAAGATACGTCGTCAAGCCTGACCATACGGTCGGTGCACGAAAAACACGGATCTATCCCCGCTATGATGATAGGAATGTCTGCGACTCTGGCACCTCTCATACTCTGGGCCACAGCGTTGATGTTTGCAAGAGTAGGAGCCCTGACTTTTACTCTGAGAGGCTTGTCACCGCCCCCGGACCTCACGTAATGTATGTCTTCTCCTCGGGGAGCTTCGTAACGAGAACACGCCTCTCCTGCGGGGATCCGCCTGGGGGCTTTCACTGCTATGGGACCGTCAGGCAGATTCTCGATGATGTACCTGATAATTTTCAGGCTCTCTTCTATCTCCCCGAGCCTCACAACGGCGGCGGCCAAAAGGTCTCCGCCATCTGCGGTTATGACTCTGAACGGGATCTCGTCGTAGGCCGCATACGGGTCATCCCTCCTGAGATCTACATCAACACCCGCTGACCTCGCGGTAGGCCCTACGGTCCCGAGATCGATTGCTTGCTCTCTTGTGATCTTCCCGACTCCCTCGAGTCGAGAGCGAAAAGTCGCTTCGTTGAGGGCGACGTCCGTATAGTACTTTACCCTCTCTTCGAGCAGATCCAGGGCCCTTCCGAGCTCGTCAACGTCCTTCTCGGTAACGTCTCGCCTCACCCCACCGATTGTATTCATCCCGTAATTGACCCGGTTTCCTGATATGGATTCCAGGGCATCGAGTATGATTTCCCTATCGTGCCAGGCGTACATGAAGAGAGAATCGAACCCGACTTCATGACCGGCCAAGCCCAGCCAGAGCAGGTGGCTGTGTATCCTTTCCATCTCACCAAAGAGGCTCCTTATAAACCTGGCGCGACGGGGCACCTCGATCCCGGCTATCTCCTCGACAGCCTGACAGAAGCACGTGGTATGCGAGTGACTGCAGATGCCGCAAATCCGCTCTATAAGGTACACCGCCTGCACCCAGGTACGATCCTGACAGGCTTTCTCTATACCCCGGTGGACGTACCCGAGCCGGATATCGACACTTTTCACTATCTCGCCATCGACCTCAAATCGAAATGATTCTGGTTCTTTCAGCGCCGGGTGTTGCGGCCCTACCGGGATCTCGATTTCAGGCATGCTTCTCGTCTCCTTTCGGCACGTTCCTCAGGGGATACGACCCTTCAGGCCAGCTGTCGGGCAGTACCAGCCTCGGCGTACTGGTCCTCCCCGCGAACTCAATCCCGAGAACGTCGTGAAGCTCGCGCTCGTAAGCGTCGGATACCGGAAGGATGTCACATATCGTGTCCACCTTGGGAGTATTGGCGTCAAGCTTCACCCGAAGATTTACCAGGACGTTATCGACGTCAAAATGATAGATGACTTCTATCTCGGACCCGGAGTCAAGCCCGGTAATTGTCGAAAGGTGCAGGGCAGGCCACAACTTTTTCACCCTTTCAAAAAACGCCCTGACTTCGCCGGAAGGCATCTCAATCCATACGCGTCTTCTCGATAGACGCTGTACGGACAACATCATGCCATCGCACGCCGATTTGATCTTGCGGGCCACTTCCGCCTCGGATGGGAACTTTTCCCTATCCTCCACAGATACCACGTCAGCACCCATGGTCTACCTCCCTTTCCCTGCCGTCTTTCGAAAGGGCATCTTCCTGCATTTTGTCAAGTACCTTGGCGATACCGGCTATGATTGCGTCCGGTCTGGGAGGACACCCGGGGACGTAAACGTCCACGGGTATCACCTGATCAACCCCGCCCATTACGTTATAGCAGCCATGGAAAACTCCACCGGATAGGGCACAGGATCCGACCGCCACAACGTATTTCGGTTGAGGCATCTGATGGTAAATCCTGAGAAGCCGTTCCCTGATCTGGCCCGTCACCGGGCCGGTGCAGATCAGGATGTCAGCATGCCTCGGACTGCCCTTCAGCTGGATCCCGAGCCTCTCTACATCAAAACGGGGAGTAATGGTTGCCATGACTTCGATATCACATGCGTTGCAGCCACCGCTATTGAAATGGGCCACCCAGGGTGATGCCTTCCTGGACAGCGCCACGATCTTTTCAAGCACTCGCCATCACCTTCTTCATCTTTCCTGGAACACTTCAACCAATATAGCACCTACCGATAGGAGCAAAAAACACAGGAATGACATGGGCAAAAGGATGCCGTGTCCCTTAGGGATTGTCCCCAAAAACAAGGCGCCTACCTCCATGATCGTGAACAGAAACGCTGTAGCGAAAAATCTCCTGTACTCCGGGTTGAGCTCCAGATTTTGTTCTTTTTCACCTTGAGCTTCTTCTTCACCACAGAAATAGACCTTTGGTTTCTCATCTTCGGACACTTCCTTCGCCCGCAGGCGCCCTGTCAGCGCAAACAACCCCCAGGAGAAACCAAACATCAACGCTACCGCCAACGGTGGTGCCAAAAGACTCATGTCACAGACCTCCCAAAAAAGCCAGGGTGGCAGCTGCTGACTCCAGCGCGTCTAGGACCGGCACCGGGTACGAACCCAGGACCATCACCGCGACGCCGAGCAACAGTACAGGCAAGAGCTCCCACGGCGTCCGGGTTGAAGCGAGAACCGTTCCTGCTGGAGGAAGCTGGCCTTCCGTAGTAAGAGCAACTTCCCGTTCCCGGCTGTCTTCAGTCCTTCGGAACAGGACGAACAAAAGAGGCAGGTAGTAGCCAAGAGAGAGCACGCTGTTACCGATAGCCACGGTACTGACTAGCCAGCCAAGCCTTTGCCCGGATTCCAGACCGGCCCGGTATATCCACAACTTGGACATGAAGCCCGCGAATCCCGGTATCCCTGCAAGGCTCAGGGCAGAAATCGCGAGTACAGAGCCTATCAAGGGGTACTTCTGCCCCGCCCCTCTCATGTCGTCGATTGATCTCGAGCCTATATTATCTATGAGTAACCCGGCTGCCAGAAAGGCCCCGGCTTTCATGGCGCTGTGAGTCATGATGTGGAACAGGCTGCCTCGTATCCCGTCGGAAACGCCGAGGCCGAGGCCAAGGCCCATTCCAGCCATCATGTATCCCATTTGGGCTATGCTCGAATAGCCGAGCATTTTCTTGATGTCCCGCTGCCCGAGCGCGCCGAGATTCCCCACCGTCATAGTGACGAGAGCCATGAAAACTAGCACGTACCCGAAAACTTCGTATCCCTGGCTGAACTCGCCAAGGACCAGCCGCAACATCGCCACGAATCCCATTTCCGTGACTATGCCTGAAAGCATAGCGCTCACGCCTGCCGGAGCCGATGCGTAGGCATCAGGCAGCCATGTATGAAATGGGACCATTGCGGACTTGACACCCATCCCTGCGACCGTAAAGGCCAGAGCAAGCGCGCCGGGACTCAAAAAATGAGCACCCTGGGTTCTCAAAACCCAACCAACCGAACCCAGCAAGGTCGAATCCCTGTAAAGGTAAGCCAGGGATATGCCCAGAAGGGCAAGACTGGACCCGGTGGCATTGAGCATCACGTACTTTAGTCCTGCCTCCACGGGAGCCCACTGGTCTTTCCTGAAGGACACGAGGGAGTAGGAAGAGACGGACATTAGTTCAAAAAAGAGATAGAGGCCGATGGTATCTCTCGCGGAAACCACGCCCATGACTCCGATGCTCATCAGAAGGAGGAGTCCGTAATACCTTCCGGCGCCGTCTGATTCTCTCATGTACCTCATGGAATATACCGAAACAACGGCTCCCAGAGGCAGCGCAATTATCGCTACGAACCTCCCTAGGCCGTCGAAAGCCAGGTAGTTCCATTCTTTGTACGGCGTAAATACAAAATACAACGCCGTACCATACGCCAGGACGCTGACTAATCCGCCCAAGAACCAGCTCCTGGACACTGACCTTCGCCAGGGGTACGTAACTAGATACGAACCCACAGCTCCGACAGCCAGGGACGCTATTACAAAAGCAGCATTTCCTCCGGTGGAGAACATCATAGATTCCGCCTCCCAAAACTCCCAGCGCGTAAACTAGATCAACGTCACAAACCCAAAACCCTTGCCGCAGACTCGATCATGTTAGAAAACGGTCCCGGAAAGACTCCGATGACGAGACTGAGCAAGCCCAGGATAGCCATAGCCCCCAGCATGCTGAAAGGAGCTTCTCTCACTTCCTTGTCGTGGATCCAGGGGCCGAAGAAAACCTTGATTATCAATCTCAGAACGTAGTATGCCGTCAAAACACTGCACAGTACTGCGATGACAGTGAGGGCCAGGCGCCCAGCCTCAAACCCGCCGGCGAAAATCCGCCATTCGCTCTGAAAAGCTCCGAGGGGCGGTGCTCCCGCCAGAGCAAAAGCGGCCACGATCCCAAACAGCGCAGAAGCGGGCATTTTCTTGGCCAGCCCTCCGGTTTCATCCAGGTCGTGAGCTCCCGTCATGTGTATGACGCAGCCTATAGTCATGAAAAGGAGGGCCTTGGCAAGGCCGTGGTTCAGGATATGAAAAATGGCACCTGAAATACCGGAAAACTCCATAGTGCCGATGCCGAAAAGTACGTAACCCATCTGGCTGATGGTCGAGTACGCTGCCACTCGTTTCATCTGAGTCTGCCCGAGGGCCTCAATCCCGCCGTACCACTGACTTATGACTCCAAATACCATTATTGGCACCGACAGGGAAGCGAGGACCTCCGACGGAAAAATCGTGAATAAGAATCTCAACATGCCGTATATGCCCATGTCCATCATGACAGCCGATAGCATCACCGAAACAGGCAACGGCGCCTCGGAGTGAGCATCCGGCAGCCACACGTGGAATGGGACGATCGCCATCTTTACCCCAAACCCGGCGGCAAGGAGCGAAGCCATCGCCTTGAGGGTCCCAGGCGCTACAGTCTCCAGTCTCTCAGATAAAAGACCCAGGTCGGTGGTTCCCGCAATTATCATCATCCACAAGAACGAGATAAGGATCATGACTGCACCTACGTGGGTGATGATAAAATATTTGAATCCGGTAGCTTCGGGGTTCGTCCCCGTTCCCCAGTGAACGATAAGAGCCGTAGAAGGAATCAGCATAAGCTCCCAGAGAAAATAGAACTGTATGAGATCGGTGGCCATTACCACCCCGATCATTGCCGCAACAAAAAGCGCCATCCATCCAAAGAAAGAACTTTTCGCCTCTTCAGGTCCGACATAACCGAAAGAATAAATCAAGTCTATGAATCCGATTAGAGCTACCGTGGCTCCGACGAAACCAGAAAAAGCATCAACCTTCAACCCGAAGGTGATGTTCCAGATGGGTATCCATGGATACACGATACTTATGGTTCCAGACTGAGCTTTAACGACGAGAATACCCAAACACGCTGCCGATATTCCCAGAGCCACCAGGGTCACCCAGCGGGCAACACCGGGAGAGCGTTTCAAGAACATACACAGGAAAGCAGCCAGGAACCCCGGGACCAGTGCGAGTACAAGTAACGCCTGATCGCTCACAAGCACCCCCCCGTTTCCACCAGGACGATTGCCAGAATTACGGATATGCCTATAAGGAGCCTTACCAGGTTACCGTTGAGATCCCCCGTCTGCGCGCGTTTCACAAGCTTTGCTGAACCAATGACGGTGCTGCCCACTTTACGACCGGATCCTTCGATGAGCCTGGAATCCATGGCATCAGTGCATCTTGTGAGAAAAGCAACCGTACGACCAAGGAGGACCGAAAATCCCGCGATAGCTCCTTCGATCAGAGCAGCAAATCCTTTCCCTACCGCATGAGCCAGAGACAGAATCCTTCCATAAAGGTCCTCGAAGTAGAACTCCCTTTGCACGAGGGAAAGGGCCTTCCACGCACGGCTTTCCAGCCAACCGAAAACCTGGTCATACCGAATGACAAAAAGCGTCCCGAATCCCAGGGCCGTGATGGACAGTAAGAATGCCGGGCTCGAGAAAGTCTCCTCCAGGAGGTACAGGGGAGAAACAGCGTGAATTCCCTCTCCCAAAACCTCAAGGGCTTCGCTCTGTATCCCCACGGTCAGCCAGGACGTCACAGTTCCTATCCCGAGGAGGACCATCGGAATCCTCATAGCCATGCCCACTTCGTGGGCATGGCTCAGGACTTCTGACGGCTTACCTCTGAAAACCTTGAAATACGACCGCCAGGAGTAGGTGAACGTCAGTATGGCCCCTAATACCGCCAGGACTAGCGGAACATAAGCGCCCCGTTGGAGGGCAGAAGAGAAGATCATGTCCTTCGAGAAAAAGCCGCTAAAAAGGGGAATCCCTGAAAGTCCCATCACGCCTATAAGGTACATTGCCGACGTGAGAGGCATTTTACTTGACACCCCGGAAAGGACGTCCATATCTCTCGTACCCGCCTCATGAATGAGCGCTCCTGCCGCAAGGAAAAGGAGCGCCTTGAAGATGGCGTGAGAAACCAAGTGGAACTGGCTCGCAAGTATCCCGCCGGTCCCGACGGCGAAAAACATGTACCCCAGCTGGCTGACAGTAGAAAACGCGAGCATACGCTTGATGTCCTTGGCGGTCACCGCCATAAGAGCAGCAAGCAACAGAGTTACAACGCCAACCCACGTGACGGCAGCAGTCCACCCAGGAACATTCTGGAACAGGGGGTACATACGCGCCACGAGGTAAACCCCGGCGTTGACCATGGTCGCAGCGTGAATCAAGGCTGATACGGAAGTAGGTGCCTCCATGGCTCCCGGAAGCCATATATGGAGAGGTACCTGAGCTGATTTTCCCATAGCACCGAGCAACATGGCGAAAGCCGCCAGGCTCAAGGCTGCCGGCGAAATTGTCGAACTGTTTTCCATGATGGCGGAAATCTCGAACGTGTGAGGCGTTGTGGCAAAGTAGATCACGAGTATCCCCGTAATCAGTCCCACGTCGCCTAGACGCGTAGTTATGAAAGCCTTTATCGCACCTTTAAGGGCCTTGGGATCTTCATAATGGAAACCTATCAGAGAAAAACTGCATATCCCCACCGTCTCCCAGAAGAAGTAAAGGGTCAAAAGACTCCCGGACAGCACAAGGCCGCTCATGGCGCCGATGAAAAGCAACACGAGAGCATAGTACCTGGTCTTCCCATGCTCGTGCTCCATGTAACCCAAGGAGTATATTAAGATGAGAGAACCGAGCACGGCCGCCGTTATCGCTATAAATGAGCCAAGACCATCGGCCACCACGGTGAAGTCTGATATCCCAGGTAGCCACGGAAACCTCGCTGTGGCACCCGTCTTCATGAACGGAATCATCGAAAGTGCCAGGCCCGCATTGATGATCCCGAAACCCGCGGCAAGGTGACCGGTTACCTCCTCCCGGAAGATTCCCGTGATAGCAACCACGACCGCCCCGATCAGCGGCAACAGGATCACCCACACGTATGGCATAAAGCCGCCCATGACAAACTGCACCTCGCTATCCAGAGAGTCTCTTCAGGTCTCCGGTATCCAAAGACCCGTAATGCCTGTAAACGTTGACTATCAATGATAGCACCACGGCGGTAACCACTACTTCTACCATCATCACCGCGATCATGAGGCTCTGCCCCACACCCGTGTCATTAGTGTTGTAAGCGCCTATGGCTAAAGCCAGGGTAGCCGCCTTGCTCAGGATGTTCAGCCCGATGAGCATCTTCAAAAGGTTCCTGCTGCTCACAAGGGCATAGATTCCGAGTCCCATCACTATGGCGATGGCTGAACCGCCGACCCAAAACAGGGGATTAGCCATGCTGATTCCCCCTTTCGCGGTGGAACAAAGCACTTATCCCAAGGGCACCCGAGAATACCAGAAGACCGAGGGCAACGATATCCGGTGCCCGGAGTTTCCACAGAGCATACCCCACATCGGCGCCTCTACCACCTGCAATGAACAGGGGCCTGGATTCACCCAGAGAGAATCCAAGGGCGATGATGAGCGCCAGGGTGATCGCCGTTCCCACCCACAAAGCCCAACCTGGTCTATCATTAGTTCTTGCAGCTTTTCCGGAACGGATCCCCGCAACGAGCGTAAGCATGGATACGAACATGACCGTCGTGAGACCTGCTCCTGCGCTGATCTCAAACGCTCCCGCATAACTGAGACCCAAGTAAAAAAAGAGACCTGCCAGAGCCACGCTCATAAAGCCCAGGCTTATCGCGGAAGTAAAAAGATCCTTCGAGAAAACGGCGAAAAAACCGAGTACAAGAAGGATCACCAGAATCAACACCGCTACCGCCAATTTCCCCACTCCCTGTAATATCCCGGCAGCCGCCGGAAAGTGATCTTATGACTCAAGACCCTTCAGTATATGCCCGTTCACAATCCGGGATAAAGCCCTAAGACAAAGAGCCGCCGTCAAGCGGCCCTCGCCAGTTATTTCAGTCTCGTGAACGCGATTTGACACTGTACATGATTTTATTACTCCACCAGAAATAATTCAAGACACCCACACCAACGTCCAGCTTGAGGTCGGGTCCTCAAATCCTCAACATATCCTCGGCAACGGCATTCCTTCGAGAAACCCGAGTCTCCGGTGACCTCCATATCTGGTTTTGAGCAGCACAGTCCCATCCCCGCTTCCCACTTCGCCTATATCAATCCAGCCATCCGGGAGAGGACCCGGCGCCGCGAAAGCTACAACCCGCCCCTCACATGGAAGATACAGAGGGTCCAACCCCAATAGGTCCAAGAGCTGGCGGGCCTCTTCTTTCAGCGGAATCTCCGACTCGTAGAGCGTAATGTTACAGGCAGAGGCTTCGGCGACTTCTTTGAGCACGGTCGCAAGGCCTCCTCTCGTCGGATCGCGCATCATGTGAACCTCTCTCCCCGAAGCAAAAAGGTTATCGACAGCGGAACCGACAGGTCCACAGTCAGAGACGAGCTCCCCCGGTTCGAGCCCCGCCCGGAGCGCCATGATGACGAGCCCGTGTTCCGCCAGGGTGCCGGAGACCAGTACTCTATCTCCAGGGTAGGCCTTCCTATCCATCCGCCTCTCAGGCTGCAATATTCCGATGCCAGAAGTATTTATGTAGACTTTGTCTCCCTTGCCTCTGGGTACTACCTTGGTATCACCCGCAACTATCGAAACCCCCGAAGAGGAAGCTGCGTCGGCCATTGAACGCACGATTTTCTCAAGGGTCGCCATCGCCAGCCCTTCCTCGATTATGAATCCGCAAGAAAGGCAGAGCGGTTTTGCCCCTGATACCCAAAGGTCGTTGAGAGTACCGTAGACCGAAAGCTTGCCGATATCTCCTCCCGGAAAGAATAACGGGTCTATCACGAACGAATCGGTGGTAAAACATATCTCTTGTCCTGTCCCCAAGGGGAGTATCGCCGAATCGTCAGCCTCGCTCAAAAATGGGTTACCGAGGTGCTTCTGAAAGGTGGAACGAAAAAGTTCCCTCGTGAGAGCTCCTCCATCTCCATGCGACAAAATTATCTTGTCCGGCATCGATTCTCTCACCTTCCAAAAGTGTAATGGGCCCTGCAAGAACCCTCGGAAGACACCATACAGGGACCCACGGGATGAACCGGCGTGCAGACCTTCCCGAAAAGCCTGCAGTCTTCCGGTGCCTTTAGGCCAGAGAGGATGTACCTGCAGTCGCAACCGGGCGGCTCCGCCTCTTCAGAAAGAGGTTCAAGGGGTAGTTTTTTTGAGGCGTCAAACTGGGAAAACGCGGAGCGCAACGCAAGACCGCTTTCGGGAAGCTCACCGATCCCCCTCCAGGTGGACGGACTAGGTTCAAATACCTCATTGATGAGATCTTGAGCCCTGATGTTTCCTTCTTCGCTGACCACACGAGGATATGCGTTCTCGACAGCGTAATCACCTTTTAGCATTTTCTGGAGTAGCCTCAAGATGGCGTACAGTATATCACATGGCTCAAATCCGGAAATAACCGCGGGTACGTGGAACTCCTCGCCGATGAATTCAAAATACCTCTTGCCCGTGACGGCGGAGACATGCCCAGGAAGTATCAGCCCATCTATGCGGAGTTCGTCCATAGAAAGGATTTTCCGCAGGATGGGAGGCATCACTTTATGGGCGCTGTATATGGAAAAATTCCCGATCTCCCAAGACCTTGCCGCCTTCAGCGCTATCGCGCTTCCCGGGGCAGTGGTTTCGAACCCGACCCCAAGAAAGACAACTTCCCTGCCTGGGTTTTCACGGGCAAGCGTTACGGCGTCCATCGCGCTGTAGACCATGACCACCTCGTTTCCCGCGGCCCGCGATTCTTCGAGGCTGCCGCATTTACTCGGAACTCGCATCATATCCCCGTAAGTAGCGACGATGACGCCGGGAAACCTGGAAAGACCGACCATACGGCTGATATCCCCCGCGGACGTCACACACACGGGGCACCCCGGTCCCGAAACAAGGCTGAGCCGGTCTTTCAGAAGGTCTCTTATCCCCGCATGCGATATCGCCCAGGTGTGAGAACCGCAGACCTCCATGAGTACAGGCTTTCTGCCGAGGGCATTCGCGGTCTCTCTCACGAGATCGAGTAGCCGCCGGAAAAGGCCGCTGTCTCTTACCAGACCCAGAGCCTGGCGGACCGAATCTTCAGCACTCATCTTTCCTCTCCGGTAAATCTTTTCCCGTCACCGAGAAGACTTGCGAGAACATCTCCACAGTTTTCTTCGCTTCTTCAGGTTCCAGTTTTTCAATGATAAAGCCTGCGTGTACGAGCACGTAGTCCCCGGGTTTCACGGAAACCAGGTCGCTCCTGGCCTTCATGGTCCCCCCGGAAATTTCCAAAATTGCCCAGTCACCTTCTAGACCTCTAACCTTAAGCGGGATGGCCACGCACACGGTCCTTCACCTCACAGAAACGTCAGGTTTTCCTAGGCAGGATGACTCGCCAGCCCCACCGTGGGACCTCGGGAATACGCCGCGACGAGTGCCTGACCGTAGCTGATTCCGCCATCGTTAGGTGGTAGCAAGTGCGGCCATAACGGCTGAAGCCCTAAGTGCCGCAGAAAGATGATCATGAACTTAAGTAAAAGTGGATTTTGAAAAACTCCACCCGAAAGAACCACGTCTTGCGTTCCCCTCTCCTTGCAAACACGGCAGGCGTAAAGCGCCAGAAGACCAGCGAGGTCCCGGTGGAATTCCAAGGCTATAAGTTCCTTGGGTTTCCCTGACATGACCCCATCTACGACATCCCGTATGAGGAAAGACGTCTCTATCTCGTCCACCGGATTTCGTCCCTCGCGCTCCTTTTCCCCGGTATAGAACTCCCTCACAGATTTCCACTCAAAACTGAAGTGCACCTTTTTCAAGATACTCTCGAGCACCGTCTCAGGATTCTCGGTCCAGCGTGTCCCCGTGTAAGCCTTCAAAGCAGCTTCGCCCAAAAGCCCCGCGCTTTCGCCGTCGTAAGTGCTCCTCAAAGAGATTCCGGTGAGCGCCGAAACCGCGTCAAACAATCGTCCGGCGCTGGAGGTCACGGGGTAGCCCTCCCACTCGAGTGTAGGCAAAAGGGCACGTACCTTCTCCTCTACGCCGGGCAAAAGCTTCAGCGCTACGGCAAGGACGTCCTCCCCAAAACACTTCTTTAGATAAGAAAGTGCCATACGCCAGGGTTCGAGGATGGCCCTTTCTCCCCCCGGCATCCTGACATAGCTAAGGTGGAAGGACCTTTCGAACCCGCCGTACCCACCGTAAAGGATCTCGCCTCCCCAAATGCCCCCGTCTGTCCCATAGCCAGTGCCATCCAGGATGACCCCCGTGACTGCTCCGATAAGACCGTGCTCTCCCATCACGGCTGCCATGTGGGCGTGGTGATGCTGTACTCTGTAGACCGGGAGAGACGGATATATCCTTTGGGCCGTTTTCGATACCGCATAGTCCGGATGCGCATCGACCGCCAGTATTTCCGGCTCAAATCCGTAAAGCTGCGTAAAATCCTTCAGGAGAATCGCATATCTTGTGAGACATTCCTCCGAGTATAGGTCTCCGACGTGTTGCGAGAGTCTCGCAGATCCCTGGCTCAGGATGCAGAAGGTGTTTTTACCTTCGCCCCCGGCGCCCAAAACGTGCAGCTGACTTTTGAAAGGGACCGGGATCTCACCTGGTACATAGCCTCTTGAGCGACGGTAAAATAGCGGTTCACCATCGACTACCCGGACCACCGAATCATCGCAGGGACGGACTATCCGCCTGTTGTGCGTCACGAAACCGTCAACAATTTCCCCGAGTTCTTCGAGGGCCTCCTCATCCTGGAATACGAGGGGGAACCCAGAAGGATTCCCGCTAGTCATGATCAGGGCCTCAAGCCCGGTACCACTTTCACTTTCGGCAAAGAGGAGTAAATGAAGGGGGCTGTAGGGCAGCATCACCCCATAGTGGAAAAGGCCCGGTGCAACTTCTTTGGCGAGTGGACAATTTTCCTTAGCCCTCAGGATCACTATTGGAGCCGCGGCTGAGATGAGGAGTTCCTCTTCCTTAGGGTCAAGATAGAACCATTTCCTGACCGTCTGTATGTCTTTCAACATTACCGCGAAGGGCTTTGCGGGACGCCCTTTTCTTTTCCTGAGCGTTTCGACGGCGAGCCGGTTAGTCGCGTCGCATGCCAGATGGTAACCCCCGACCCCCTTTATCGCGAGGATTTTCCCGTGGGAAAGTGCCCGTTGGGCTCTTGGGAGCCAACTCCCGGGTTCCGGCGCCGGGTCGTCCCGGACACCGGCCACTTCTTCTCTATCAAGGTAACTCGCCGCAGGGCCACAGACCCAACATGCGTTCGGTTCAGCGTGGAATCTTCTGGTCGACGGGTCGCTGTATTCAGCCTTGCATTCAGGGCACATCTCGAATTCTCTCATAGAGGTCCTCGACCGGTCGTACGGAGAGCTTTCGACTATCGTAAACCTGGGACCGCAGTCGGTGCAGTTTATGAACGGGTAACGGTAACGTCTGTCCCCGGGGTCCAGAAGCTCACGCCGGCACTTTTCACATAAAGCAGAATCCGGAGGGATACCAGGACCTTCACCCGGAACCCCCCGGCTTTCGACGACAGAAAATCCTTTGTACTCAATTTTCGTTTTCTCTAGCCTGACTTCGAGACGCTCTACTCTGGAAAGAGGCGGAGGGTTTATCTTGATCTCCCGGATGAATCTCCCAACGTCAGCGGGACGACCACTGGCATCTATGAATACCCTGCCACCCTCGTTCCTGACAAACCCCGATATGCCGAATCTCTGGGCCGCTTTGAAGACAAATGGTCGAAATCCTACTCCCTGAACAACGCCTGTAACCGTTATCGCGACCCTTATAATATCTTCTCTTTCGCCGGTAGCTAAGATTTCGTCCAAAGCCGCTATCGCCTGACCGCAGATGAGACTTAAACGTCAAAAACCCAAACCTCGGTTTTTTCTGGCAAGATACCTTTTTTCAGGTTAACTTCGACCCCACCCACTCTTTTGACGTTTGGTTCACCCCGGATGAACTCGTCCACAGCCGCTATAGGCCACGATGAGGTGTACCTGGTCTTGTAATGCATCGGGACAACTACTCTCGGCTTGAGGGATCGCACTACCTCTTTAGCTGTCCCGGCGTCGATGGTGTAGTACCCTCCCACCGGAACCATCACCACGTCCACCGGGCCGATTTCCGCTATATGCTCATCCGAAAGGCTGTGCCCTAAATCACCCAGATGCACCACTTTCAAGCCGTCGAATTCCATGACGAAGATGGCATTTTCCCCGCGCTTTCTGCCTCCTTCGGCGTCGTGGTAGGAAGGCACTGTGCGAAAAGTCACGTCACCGACCTTCTTCTCGAACCGAATGGCCTTCTTAGTCGTCGGGTCCAGACCGCGCAACACTTCTACATTTCCTTTGAGGGCAGAAACGTAATTGTGGTCATGGTGCTCGTGAGAAACCGTCGCTACGTCGCAAGAAATGGAGATCTCCGGATAGGGCACGTCAGGCCCGAACGGGTCCGTCACGATCCTGACGTTGCCGGGGGAGACAAGCAAGAAAGACGCGTGTCCTAGGTATCGCACGATTCACCCCTCCCCAAAACACTTTTTACTTCCCGTCAGACGGGAAAGAACCATCACCCGACGCGACTTCAGACTCCTGGGATCCAGCTTCCGTATCAGCTACAACCTCTATTTGGTTGTACCGCTGCATTCCGGTACCTGCTGGAATCAGCTTGCCTATGATCACGTTTTCTTTGAGACCCAAAAGGTGGTCTACCTTGCCCCTGACAGCCGCTTCCGTCAGGACCCTCGTCGTTTCCTGGAAAGATGCCGCAGACAGGAAAGAGTCTGTAGCCAGCGAAGCCTTGGTTATACCCAGGATAACAGGCTTACCGGTGGCCGGTTCGCCTCCCTTCTCAAACACCTTGGCGTTGGCGTCGGCGAATTCGTGGATATCCACTATGCCTCCGGGAAGAAGATCTGTGTCTCCGGGTTCCTCGACCTTAATCTTCCTCATCATTTGCCTTATGATTATCTCGATGTGCTTGTCAGATATGTCGATCCCCTGGAGCCTGTATACCCTCTGGACCTCGCTGAGCAGGTAATCTTCGACCGCTCTCACGTTCTTCACCCGCAAGAGGTCGTGAGGGTTGATGGACCCTTCCGTCAGGACATCTCCGGGTTCTACCTTCTGACCGGAAGTAACCTTGATGAGGGCACCCAACGGCACAACGATGGTGCTGACCTCTCCCTCGGGAGAAGTGATGCGGATCTCCCGTTTCTTGTCGCCCTCGACGATCTCGACCGTTCCGCCGATCTCTGCGATGGCTGCCTGGCCCTTGGGCTTGCGGGCCTCGAAAAGCTCCTCCACCCTCGGCAGACCCTGGGTGATGTCTTCACCGGCGATGCCTCCGAGGTGGAACGTGCGCAGAGTCAGCTGGGTGCCCGGCTCTCCGATGGACTGGGCCGCGATGATGCCGACCGCCTCACCCACGTCCACAACCTGCCCGGTGGCGAGGTTCCTCCCGTAGCACTTGACACACACCCCGTGCCTGGTCTCACATGTGAGGACCGACCTAACTTCTACTTCAGTGATGCCGGCTTTTTCTATGGCCTCGGCCTTATCTTCATCGATCATCTCCTGGGCGCGGCAAATCACTTCATGGGTGTTGGGATCGATGACGTCCTTCGCCGCAAAGCGACCCACGATCCTGTCGTACAGGGTTTCGATGAGTTCGCCGTCGATCTCGATTTTCCTCACGATGATCCCGTTTTCAGTGCCGCAGTCCTCTTCCCTGACGATCACATCCTGTGCTACATCCACGAGCCTTCTGGTGAGATACCCCGAGTCGGCAGTCCTCAGGGCGGTATCAACGAGTCCTTTCCTTTGCCCGTGCGTCGACGTGAAGTATTCCAGGACCGTAAGCCCTTCCCTGAAGTTTGACCTGACGGGCTGTTCAACCATTCGCCCCGAGGGGTCCACCATGATCCCGCGCATTCCGCCAAGCTGTGAGATCTGCTGCATGTTTCCGCGAGCACCCGAGATCGCCATCATGTAGACCGGGTTCCACTTGTCGATGGAGTCCTGCAGAGCCTTTGTGACCCTCTCGGTGGCATCGCGCCAGACTTCGATAACTTTGTTATATCGTTCGTCTTCGGTCAAAAAACCCATCTGGTACTGTTCCTGGATTTCCTGGACCTTGGCCTCGGCTTCCCGCAGGATCTCCGGCTTTTCCTTTGGAACCACGATATCATCTATGGATATGGTCGAACCAGCTTTTGTGGCGTAAAAGAAGCCGAGGTCCTTGATTCCGTCTAGCATCTGAGCAGTGAGTTCCATTCCGTATCGCCTTATGGAAAGAGCCACGAGTTTCCCGAGACGCTTGCGGTCAACCACTTCGTTGACGAACCTGAGTCCTTCCGGCAGGACCTGGTTGAATATACACCTTCCTACCGTCGTCGTGATTCTTTCGGTGCGATCCCCCTGGGAGAGCCTTAGTTCGATCTTCTGGTGAAGCTTTATATTCCCGGTCTCGTAGGCCAGTATCGCTTCGTCCATGGACGCAAACGCCTTCAAGTGTCCGTTCTCTAAAGGTGTCCCGTCATCTTCCAGGGTAAGGTAATAGATCCCGAGAACCACGTCTTTTGTGGGTGTAATAGCGGGCGAACCGTCCTTTGGAAGCAAAAGGTTGTGTATGGAAGCCATGAGAATTCTGGCTTCGGCCTGAGCCTCAGCTGAAAGAGGCACGTGGACCGGCATCTGGTCGCCATCGAAGTCAGCGTTGTACGGAGGGCACACAAGAGGGTGAATTTGTATGGCACGACCCTCGACCAGCACCGGCTCAAAAGCCTGGATGCTCAACCTGTGCAACGTGGGAGCCCTGTTCAACAGGACGGGATGTTCCTTGATAACTTCTTCTAGGACGTCCCAGACTTCGGGTCTTGCCCGCTCCACCAGCCGCCGCGCGCTTTTGATATTGTGAGCTTCTCCTTTTTCCACCAACCTCTTCATGACAAAAGGCTTGAAAAGCTCCAGTGCCATTTCTTTGGGAAGCCCGCACTGGTGGAACTTGAGGTTGGGTCCTACAACGATAACCGACCGCCCGGAATAGTCCACGCGCTTTCCGAGAAGGTTTTGCCGGAATCTCCCCTGTTTCCCCTTGAGCATGTCAGACAGGGATTTAAGAGGCCTCTGACCCGGACCAGTCACCGGTCGACCTCTCCTGCCGTTGTCTATGAGCGCATCCACGGCTTCCTGAAGCATCCTTTTCTCGTTCCGGACGATGATATCGGGGGCACCCAGGTCTAAAAGCCTTTTGAGACGGTTGTTCCTGTTGATCACGCGCCGGTACAGGTCATTCAGGTCTGAGGTAGCAAACCTTCCTCCGTCGAGCTGAACCATCGGCCTGAGGTCCGGGGGGATGACCGGAATAACGTCGAGAATCATCCACTCAGGCCTGTTTCCGGACTTACGGAATGCTTCGACGACCTCAAGCCGGCGTATAGCCCTCACTTTCCGCTGCCCGGTAGAGTTTTTAGCTTCCTCCCGAAGCTCCTGGGCGAGTTTATCGAGGTCTATCGCGGTCAAAAGCTCCTTGACGGCTTCGGCTCCCATTCCCGCGCGGAACCTGTTCCCGTATTTCTCCCGGGCTTCCCGGTATTCCGCCTCAGTGAGGACCTGCTTGTAGGAGAGCCCTTCACAGTCCCCGGGATCTGTAACCACGTACGCGGCAAAGTACAGGATACGTTCGAGAACTCTCGGAGACATATCCAGCAAAAGGCCCATACGCGAGGGTACTCCTTTGAAGTACCAGATATGCGATACCGGCGTGGCCAGCTCGATATGCCCCATCCGCTCGCGCCTGACCTTAGCCCTGGTCACTTCCACACCGCACTTATCACAGACGACTCCCCGGTACCGGATGCGTTTGTATTTACCGCAATAGCACTCCCAGTCTTTCGTCGGGCCAAATATCCTTTCGCAGAAAAGTCCGTCTCTCTCGGGTTTCAGAGTCCTATAGTTAAGCGTCTCAGGCTTTTTGACTTCACCATGAGACCACTCCCTGATCTTCTCGGGCGATGCAAGAGATATGCGAATGGCTGCAAAGTTATTGACATCCACGGCTTTAACATCCCCTTCAGGAATCAGCTTTCCAGGAATCAGCTTTCAGGTTCTTCCTCGTCTTCGAGCTCAAGGTCCCGGATGGACCTGACCCGGTCAAAGCGCTCGAAATCATCGTCTATGCGGCGTGCCTTTTTCTTGCCCTTGGCTTTGACAGGCTTCTTCCTCTTCTTGCCCGAAAACTCCTCTTCATCTTCTTCGATGTCAGCATCGGGCAAGTCATGAGGGATTGAGATACCTTTGAAAAGCTGGTCAAAGGCCACTTTCGCGTCTTCCTCCTGCTCCTTCTCGTCCTCAGAGTAAAGCCGGGACACGTCCTCAGAAGAGTTCTCGTCCTCCGAAAGGTTTTCGACGAGATCTTCCTCAATCTCTCTTGCGGTATCCCGATCCAGCGAGACTGATCCGGCTTCTTCCATGTCGTCATCCGCCGGGATTTCCTCGATGTCAGCGATCTCTTCCTCTTCTTCCTCCTCTTCCTCTTCTTCGTAAGGCTCTTCAACAGGAGCTTCTTGTTTTTTCGGCTTCCGAGGAATCCTCCGTGGTTCGCCTTCGGTTACCAGGTCGAGTTCGCGGGCAGTCTCCTGAACATCTTCTTCCAGCTCTTTAATCTCGATTTCGTTCCCTTCTTCGTCGAGAACCCTGACATCCAGGGCAAGGCTCTGAAGTTCTTTGAGAAGAACCTTGAAAGACTCTGGAACCCCCGGTTGGGGCACATTCTGACCCTTCACGATGGCCTCGTAAGTTCGGACTCTTCCGGTAACGTCATCAGACTTGACTGTCAGCATTTCTTGGAGAGTATAGGCCGCACCGTAAGCTTCTAGCGCCCAAACTTCCATCTCTCCGAAACGCTGGCCCCCCATTTGCGCCTTTCCTCCGAGGGGCTGCTGCGTAACCAGAGAGTAAGGACCGGTCGACCGGGCGTGAACCTTGTCGTCTACCAAGTGCAAGAGTTTCATCATATAGGCGTAACCGACTGTGACCGGATTATCGAAATACTCGCCGGTCCTCCCGTCGCGCAGCATGATCTTCCCGTCTCTGGGGAGGCCTGCCTTTTCAAGCAGGTCTTTGATCTCGTTTTCCGTTATGCCATCAAAAATGGGCGTAGAGATATAGAGTCCCAGGGCTTTGGCGGCCCAGCCCAAGTGGCACTCGAGTATCTGCCCGAGATTCATCCGGGACGGAACTCCAAGGGGAGTCAGGACCACCTGGACCGGAGTCCCGTCGGGCAAGAACGGCATGTCCTCCTTAGGTAGGATTTTCGCCACCACGCCTTTATTCCCGTGACGACCCGCCATCTTGTCCCCTTCGGATATCTTCCTCTTCTGCGCGACATATACTCTTACCAGCTGGTTTACCCCCGGCGGGAGTTCGTCTCCGGCCTCGCGGGAAAATACCTTAACGTCCACGACTATACCGCTCTCTCCGTGGGGCATCTTGAGAGAGTTGTCCCTCACTTCGCGTGCCTTTTCACCGAAGATAGCTCGCAAAAGCCGCTCTTCCGCCGTAAGCTCGGTTTCGCCCTTTGGAGTCACTTTTCCGACAAGAATGTCGCCTGACCTCACTTCCGCACCTACTCGTATGATCCCGCGGTCATCCAGGTCCTTGAGCTGGTCTTCGCTGACGTTGGGGATGTCTTTGGTTATCTCTTCAGGCCCCAGCTTTGTATCTCTGGCATCGCATTCGTATTCTTCGATGTGGATGGACGTGTACACATCATCCTCAACTAGTTCTCTCGAGATCAAAATGGCGTCCTCATAGTTGAACCCCTGCCACGGCATATAAGCCACCAGGACATTGCGACCTAAAGCCAGCTCTCCGCCAGACGTGGCGGGACCATCGGCAATGACCTCTCCTTCTTCGACCATCTGCCCCTTGACCACGAGAGGCCTTTGGTTAAAGCAAGTACCCTGGTTGGATCTGGCAAACTTACTGAGCTTATAGACGTCCTTCTCCCCGCTTGCGGTCTCGATCACGACTTCCGAACCGGATACTCTCGTGACCCGGCCCGACCTCTTGGCGGTCACCACTACACCTGAATCGAGAGCGGCTCGGTATTCGAGACCCGTGCCGACAAGAGGGGCTTCGGTCCTGATGAGAGGAACAGCCTGCCTCTGCATGTTGGACCCCATGAGGGCGCGGCTCGCATCGTCGTGCTCCAGGAACGGGATAAGAGAAGTAGCCACCGAGAATACCTGCTTGGGAGAAACGTCCATGTAGTCTACCTGGTCGGGAGGCACTTCAAGTACCTCCTGCCGGTACCGTACCAGAACCTTCGAATCAAGGAAGTGCCCTTCTTCGTCGATACGCGCGTTGGACTGAGCGATCACGCAATCGTCTTCCTCGTCGGCGGTCAGGTACACTATTTCATTGGTGACTCTTTTTTCTTCTTTATTGACTTTCCTGTAGGGGGTTTCAATGAACCCCAACCTGTTGACCCTCGCATAACACGAGAGAGAGCCCGTGAGTCCGATGTTGGGACCTTCCGGGGTCTCAATAGGACACATCCTACCATAGTGAGAGTGGTGTACGTCCCGAACCTCGAATCCAGCCCTGTCTCTCGTCAAGCCACCCGGACCAAGCGCAGAAAGCCTCCTTTTGGCCGTAAGCTCTGTCAGGGGGTTCGTCTGCTCCATGAATTGAGAAAGCTGGCTCGACCCGAAAAATTCCTTTATGGCACCTACCACCGGCCTCACGTTTATGAGAGCCTGCGGAGTGATTATGTCGATATCCTGGATGGTCATGCGCTCTCTAACGACACGCTCCATCCTGGCAAGACCTACCCGGAACTGGTTCTGGAGAAGTTCTCCGACACAGCGGACCCGCCTGTTCCCCAGATGGTCGATATCATCTATGGTGCCGACGCCTTTGAAAAGGCCAAAGAAATAGTTGACAGCGGCAACTATGTCGTCTCTCGTCAGCGTTTTTTCCCTCGCAAGCGCCTCTTCAGACATATCGTGCCGCCCGTTGCCCACCACGTGAACTACCTGCCCGTCCATGGTAGTGACGTCTATGGTATTGATTCCCGCCCGGGCAAGCATCTCAGCCTTTTCCCTATCGATGTAAGTACCCGCCTTGAGCAGCAACCTGCCGGTTTGAGGATCCACAACGTCAAATGCGGCTATGGTGTTGACGACTCGTCTCCTCAGAGAAAGTTTCTTGTTCAGCCTGTACCTTCCCACTGTAGCAAGATCATAGCGGCGGGGCTCGAAGAACAGGGATTCAAAGAGGTTTCGCGCGCTTTCGACCGTCGGGGGCTCTCCCGGCCTGAGTCTCTTGTATATCTCGACGAGAGCCTCATCTCTCGACTTCGTGGGATCTTTATCGAGAGTGTTGCGCAAGACGGCGCTTTCCCCCATCACTTCAAGGATCTGCGCGTCCGTCTCGTATCCAATGGCCTTCAGGAGCACTGTGAGCGGGAGTTTTCTCGTCCTGTCAACCCTCACCCAGGCCACATCGTTGGAGTCCGACTCCATTTCGAGCCAGGCTCCTCTGTTTGGGATAAGCGTGGCGAAGAACAGTTTCTTACCGTTTGGATCGGTTTCGTAGGAATAGTAAGCGCCGGGGGAACGTACGAGCTGGCTTACGATAACTCTTTCAGCGCCGTTAATTATAAACGTCCCCGCTTCGGTCATGAGAGGGAAGTCACCCATGAAGACTTCCTGCTCCTTGACCTCACCCGTCTGCTGATTGATGAGGCGAACTTTTACTTTCAGAGGGGCGGAATAAGTCACATCTCTCTCTTTGCATTCCTGTACCGAATACTTTGGCTCGCCCAAGCTGTAATCGATGAACTCGAGGACGAGGTTCTCGGTAAAATCCCTGATAGGGGAGATATCTCTGAATACCTCACGCAGCCCTTCTTTCAAAAACCACTCGTATGAATCTTTTTGAACTGCCACAAGGTTTGGGATCT
The DNA here is from genome assembly GCA_018208355.1 of Candidatus Fermentithermobacillus carboniphilus. GTDB lineage: Bacteria > Bacillota > Sulfobacillia > Fermentithermobacillales > Fermentithermobacillaceae > Fermentithermobacillus > Fermentithermobacillus carboniphilus. Next base: position 1,297,938 of record CP062796.1, read on the forward strand.
CAAGGACCTCGCGAATGCGACCGTAGTTGAGTCGCTCACGCTTGCCTACCTTGATGGGATAGGCCATGCATTTCACTCCTTAGGGGGTAGATTTCCGCCTGCGCTATGAAGAAAGGGAACTCTTCCATCACCTCATTATTTTAGCCAGAGTTCCGTAAACTGATTCCAGGCCGGCGGGCCGAAAGATGAATGCAATGAATAATAGTATCACGCCTGTCAACGCAAGTCAACAGGCGCAATATGGTGACGAAAGGTTTACCCCGCGAGCTGTAATCGCCTATTCATTTATGTCCGCGTTTACCCTTTTTTCGAGAGCAGGTTCAACTCAGAGAGTACCTTAGCAATTGCCTCTCTTTCTTTTTCTGATGGCCTTCACATCGGCAACCTGAACCCGCCCCCAGCTTCATTGACCCTGCCGTCACTGTACAAGTTTATCATATCCCGAAGATCTTTCGCTATAAGGTGAGCAGCCACCGAGACTATATAATAGACATCCAACGGCAAGCACACAGTTGCCTGCCGTTGGAAGCATGGACTTTGACCCGCAAAAGGAGTTACTTGATTTCGACGGTGGCCCCTGCTTTTTCCAAGGCTTCCTTGGCTTTTTGAGCCTCTTCTTTGGAAACCTTCTCCTTCACTGTCTTGGGCGCACCCTCCACCAGTTCCTTTGCCTCTTTCAGACCGAGCCCGGTGAGCTCGCGCACCGTCTTGATAACAGACACCCTGTTAGCACCGGGGTTGGTCAGGATAACGTCGAACTCAGTCTTCTCTTCTTCAGCCGCTTTGGGAGCAGCCTCCGCCGGTGCAGCTGTACCTGGTGCAGGAGCCGCGACAACCGCAGCTGCGGCTGAAACTCCGAACTCTTCCTCAAACTTCTTTACGAGTTCCGCAAGTTCGATCACTGTCATACCCTTGACGAGTTCGAGTACCTGTTCAACTTTAGACATGTTTCTTTTGACCTCCTCGTGTTACTCAAGATTACCTCAGGACACCAAACCGGGTCTTACGCTGGTCGCGACTGTGCCTTTACCCACAGCCTTAACCCGGACCTACGCTTTTCCACTTTCTCTCTTCTCCCGGAGGGCATTCAACGCTCTCGCAAACCCAGCCAGAGGACCATTCAAGACCATTACCAGAGACGACAGCGGACTCTTGATCGAGCCGGCGACTTTAGCCAGGAGTTCCTCCTTCGGCGGTAAAGTTGCGAGAAACATGATTTTTTCTTCCGAAAGCCTTCTTCCTTCCAAGACCCCGCCCTTGATCTTCAAAGCCGTGTTTTCGGCGGTAAACGCCCGCAACACCTTGGCTGGAGCCACAGGGTCTACCGTGCTTAAAGCCATGGCGGTGGGCCCCTGGAAGACGTCTTTCAGGTCATCCCACCCCAGCTCGACGCATACTCTGTTCGCCAGGGTGTTCTTGATGACTTTGTACTCCACCTTGTTCTCTCTGCAGAGACGGCGAAGTTTAGTATCGTCGGCAACGTTGACGCCCCGGAAATCGACAAAGATCACTGCCTTCGCCTGGGACATCTTTTCCCGAAGTTCAGCCTGGATCCTGGCTTTTTCAAGCCTTTGCTTTTTCTCCAACAATCTCCCTCCTTCACGACACCGAATATGACACCTAAGATCGGAAAAGGGCCCCGCACGAAGCGTGGGCCCTTTTTGCCACAATCCTGACCGGAAAAGAATCCGGATGCTTGTGAAGAGCTCAACCTCGGCGGGCGGTCTTTCCTAAAAAGACCTTTACGTCTTACGACACCTGCTGTCTACGGTCGATCATAGCAATCATTCATTCATTAGTAACCCTAAGCCATCTGGGGCCTTATCACCTTCGCAACGTTTAAAGGTATCCCAGGTCCCATAGTGGTACTCAACGTAACACCTTTGATGTATTGCCCGCGAGCAGCCGCCGGCTTAGCCCGCAGGATCGCGTCCATGAAGGCATAGAAATTCTCGACTAATTTATCGGTGCCAAACGAGACCTTACCTATATGGGCGTGGACTATACCGGTCTTTTCGGTTCTGAATTCAACCTTTCCCTGTTTAATCTCGCGAACCGCCGAAGCGATATCATTGGTCACAGTCCCCGTTCGCGGGTTGGGCATGAGACCTCTCGGTCCGAGTATCCGCCCCAGGCGTCCCACAATACCCATCATATCAGGAGTGGCGACGGCACGGTCAAAGTCAAGCCACCCGGCCTGGATTTTCTCAACGAGGTCTTCCGCGCCGACGAAGTCAGCGCCGGCGTCGCGCGCCTCCTTCGCCTTGTCCCCTCTGGCAAACACCAGCACCTTCGCTTCTTTACCGGTGCCGTTGGGAAGAACAACAGCTCCGCGAACCATCTGGTCTGCGTGTCTCGGGTCAACGCCGAGGTTTACGGCCACATCCACAGTTTCGTCGAATTTAGCGAAAGCGATCTTACAGAGTATATCCAGAGCTTCTCTGGGATCGTAAAGTTTACCTGGTTCGATGGCTTTTTTAGCTTCGATGTACTTCTTGCCTCTCTTAGGCACTCTAATAACCTCCTTGTGGTACTGGCGGATTCTCATCCTCCCACAAAATCCGAGGGAACCTACACGACTTCTATACCCATACTCCTCGCAGTTCCTTCAATCATCCTCATGGCAGCCTCTATCGAAGCCGCATTCAGATCTTTCATTTTAAGCTCGGCGATCTCTCGGATCTGATCTCGGGTAACTTTTCCAACTTTCTTCTTATTGGGTTCGCCGGACGCGGTTTCGATCCCCGCAGCTTTCTTGAGTAGGACAGCCGCAGGAGGAGTCTTCACGACAAAACTGAAAGTCCTGTCTTCATAAATGGTGACAACAACCGGCACGATCGTTCCCGCCTGGGATGCAGTACGGTCATTGAACTGCTTCGTGAAGAGCTGGAGATTCACCTGGTGGGGAGCAAGCGCAGGCCCAACCGGTGGAGCAGGCGTTGCTTTGCCAGCAGGGATCTGCAATTTCACTACTGCCTTCACTTTTTTCGCCATGACTGTTCCCTCACACTTCCTCTACCTGGTTAAAATCTAATTCCACAGGCGTCTCGCGGCCGAATATAGACAGTAACATGCGAAGCTTGCCCCTGTCAATCATCACGTCCTGCACGACGCCCATCATTCCCTGGAACGGGCCGGATTTCACCCTCAGACTTTGGCCCGGCTTGAACTTGACCCTGACCTTGGGGGCTCCTTCGCCGCTGGCTCGTTTCAGGATCGCATCGACCTCCGATTCTTCCAGCGGAATCGGTTTTGATCCGGGTCCCACGAATCCTGTGACCCCGGGAGTGTTGCGTACCACATACCAGGAGTCATCGCTCATAATCATGTTGACGACGACGTAACCTGGAAATACCTTTCGCTTGACTATCTTTTTTTTGCCCTCTTTATATTCGATCTCTTCCTCTTCGGGTACGATAACCTTGAAAATCTTGTCCTTCATGTTCATTGTCTCAACGCGCTTTTCAAGGTTGGCTTTGACCTTATTCTCGTAACCCGAATAGGTGTGAACCACATACCACCGGGCTTTTCCTTCAGCTGCTCTCTGTTGGGTCGTCTTTTCCTCGGTCGTACTCATCAAATAAGGACCCCCCGGAAAAATATCGCTAAACGGGTCCCAGTCTCTCCTCTATCTATTTCTATTTTTTTACAATCAGATTCATCAGAAATGTGAGAACCACATCAGTACCCCACAATACAACGCCGACCCCGATCATCATGAAAACAACGGCAAGCGTAAACACCCGCACCTGACTCCAGGAAGGCCAAATCACTTTCTTGAGCTCCGCGCGGGTCTCCCGGAGGAAGCTTGAAAGATTGCCAAAAAACCGCCGTATCCCTCGCCAGATATTCATTCTTTCCCCTCACCTGGTGTGCCAAATTAGTGGCAGGCCCGGAGGGATTTGAACCCCCATCCATCGGATTTGGAGTCCGCCGCTCTACCTATTGGAGCTACGGGCCTGCAAACCTTACTGACGCTACTTCATTATTCAAATCCTATGCAATTAAAACCCGGCACCTCAATTACCTGGTCTCGCGGTGCAGCGTATGGGTACGGCAGAACCGGCAGTATTTCTTCAGCTCAAGCCTTCCGGAATGGGACTTCTTGTTCTTCGTAGTCGTGTAGTTCCGTTGCTTGCACTCCTGGCACGCAAGAGTGATGATTTCAGTTTGCCCTTTTGCCATTCCAATTCACCCCTCCCATCCCGGCACAACCGCTAGACCCGAGTCTAACACACACCTAGAACCCGTGTCAATTAAGCGGTTTTTCCCCGAACCGGAGTCATCTTCTATTCTTCGATTTTGGTAACTACGCCGGAGGCTACCGTCCTGCCACCTTCCCGGATAGCAAACCGCAGTCCTTCTTCCATGGCTATCGGAGCGATCAGTTCTGCCTTGATCCTGACGTTGTCCCCGGGCATGACCATCTCCACCCCTTCAGGGAGAATCACGGTGCCCGTAACGTCTGTGGTCCTGAAGTAGAACTGCGGCCTGTACCCCGAGAAGAACGCGGTGTGCCTCCCGCCTTCCTCCTTCGTCAAAACGTATATCTCCGCCTCAAACTTCGTGTGCGGCTTTATGCTGCCGGGCTTCGCCAGAACCTGCCCTCTCTCTACCTCGTCCTTGGCTATACCCCGCAAAAGACACCCGACGTTGTCCCCGGCAACTCCTACGTCCAGCGTCTTCCGGAACATCTCCACCCCCGTTACCACCGTCGACTTCGGCCTGTCGGTGAACCCGACTATCTCAACGGTATCTCCTACCTTAACCTGCCCTCTTTCGATCCTCCCGGTGGCAACAGTACCGCGCCCCGTAATGGTGAACACGTCTTCCACTGAAAGCAAAAACGGCTTGTCAACGTCTCTTACAGGTGTCGGAATGTAATTGTCCACTGCGTCCATGAGTTTCCATATGCCTCCGCACCACGGGCAATCTTCTTTCCCGCACCCGCACTCAAGAGCCTTCAATGCCGAACCCCTTATCACCGGCACCTCATCACCGGGAAAATCGTACTTGGAAAGAAGCTCACGGACTTCAAGTTCGGAAATCTCCAAAAGTTCCTCGTCATCAACCAGGTCTACCTTGTTCAAAAACACTACCATCGCCGGAACTCCAACCTGCCTCGCCAAAAGAACGTGCTCCCTGGTCTGAGGCATGGTCCCGTCTGCCGCCGAAACAACCAGGATGGCTCCATCCATCTGGGCGGCTCCAGTAATCATGTTCTTGATGTAGTCCGCGTGTCCCGGGCAGTCAACGTGGGCATAGTGCCTCTTCTCGGTCTGGTACTCGACGTGGGAAACCGATATGGTAATGCCCCTCGCCTTCTCCTCAGGCGCCTTGTCGATCTGGTCGAAAGGCGTGTAGTCGGCAAGTCCTTTCGTCGACAAAACCCTGGTGATAGCCGCGGTCAGAGTGGTCTTCCCGTGGTCGATATGTCCGATGGTGCCTACGTTAACATGCGGCTTTGTCCTCTCAAATTTCTTCTTGGCCATAAGTACTCTCCTTTCTTCGCGTCATGGCCGTCTCAGTCAGGCACGTTGTCCTACCGTCTTTTCTACCAAGGATTCGCAAATCCTGCAAGTTTCGCCGAGGGTTTCTTCATGAAATGAAAACTCCCTATATATTAAAATGGAGCTCACAACCGGAATCGAACCGGTGACCTCATCCTTACCAAGGATGCGCTCTGCCGACTGAGCTATGTGAGCACCATTTTTGTCAAAATGGTTGCGGGGGTAGGATTCGAACCTACGACCTCCGGGTTATGAGCCCGACGAGCTACCTGGCTGCTCTACCCCGCGACGCTATCTGGTGGAGAGGGCTGGATTCGAACCAGCGAAGGCGTCTGCCAACAGATTTACAGTCTGCCCCCTTTGGCCGCTTGGGTACCTCTCCACACAAATGCTATATTACTATTATTCAGCCTCTTTCGCAACCTACCGGGCATTCGTTCCCTGAACGTCCCGGGGTTGTGGATTAACTGGAGGCGTTTTTGATTATACACTGCCGTTGCGCAGAATGCAACCAAACCTCGAATCTCGTCTCAATCTCAAAAGGCCAAAATAGGTTGGGTGCAGACGCAAAAGGTGATTTTGGTCGGGACGTCGAATCCCCCGGCGGAGGTGATTCACTTGCCAAACCAAGAAAAACCGAGATTCTCCATGGCTCTCACCGGAGACTCATTCATTACCACGAGGATTTCCTGCTACAACGAACCGGACTTTACCGAACTGTTTGACCTCATCCGCAATCAGGACTTTGGATTCACCAATCTGGAAGTACTTCTTAATGACTACAAAGGCATCCCGGCTGCCGAAAGTGGCGGGACATACGCTGGGGCACCAACAGCTCTGGCCAAGGAGATCAAGTGGGCCGGTTTTCACATGGTATCGAGAGCCAACAATCATTCGCTGGACTACTCCTACGAAGGCCTGCGGATCACTAGCCGGACCCTGGATGAATATGGCATCTCGCATGCAGGAGTAGGTGAAACCCTTGCAGAAGCCCGTTCCCCGGCGTACATGGACTTTCCCTTCGGTCGGGTAGCACTTCTTTCTGCAAGTTCGACTTTCGCCTCATGGGGAAGAGCTGGCGATTCAAGGGCGGACTTCCAAGGACGGCCGGGTCTCTCTCCTTTGCGGTACGTGACAAAGTACCACCTCACTGCCGAACAGATCAATTCTCTCAGGCAAATTGAGTCGGCTCTCGGGCTTAGACAGATCAAGGAGAGGCTGAAGGCATCTGGGTTTACCAAGCCCGAAGAAGACACGGAGTTCTCATTCCTCGGCCTGCAATTCGTTGAGTCTGATGTGCCCGGAATCCACAGTGAACCCAATGAAAAAGACGTGAGAGAAATAGTAAAGTGGATCAAAGACGCCAGGCGACAGGCGGACTGGGTGCTTTTTAGCCTCCACGCACACGAAGCACAACTTGAAAGGGAACTACCGGCTGAGTTCATCGTGACGTTCGCCCGAAAATGCGTAGATGCTGGGGTTGACGTTTTCGTAGGTCACGGCCCTCACGTATTGAGAGGGATAGAGATCTACAAGGGCAAGCCCATATTTTACAGCCTTGGTAACTTCATCTTCCAAAATGACCTGGTCTACAAGCATCCGCAGGAGATATATGACAGGTATTCTTTGCCGCTCGATGCCACTCCGGCTGATATCTACGATACGAGGAGCAAGAACGATACCGTGGGATTCCCCTCAGACCCCGCATACTGGGAGAGTGTCTTGGCAGTAGTGGTGTTCGAAGACCGGTCGCCGAAACGTATCGACCTGTTCCCCCTCACCCTCGGATTCGGCAAACCAAGGCCTCAGAGAGGTAGGCCTTTCTTGGCAAGAGGCGAGGAGGCTGTAAGAATTCTCCGACGCCTTCAGGGGCTTTCTGAGCCCTTCGGAACCGCCATAGAAATCGAGGGCGAAAAGGGGATAATCAGAATCTAGGCGGATCTGACCCGGATCCCGGGGAACGAAACCAATTCACAGGCAATGCGGGCTGACTGGCTGAATGCCAAGATGCCCGTATGTTTATCTGTTCTCTTTGTTTTCTTCGTTAAAACGCATCACGCGGTCAAAGAGCCTGCCGCTTGGTTGACTAACCTCTTCTTTAAGCGTCTATGCCGGCAATACGAAAAATGTGGGGACCCTTTCAGGTCCCCAAAAGGTGAGCAGACAATGTATCTACACAAGCACGACGGGCTTGATGAGATCCTTCGGCTTGTCTTTCATCAGCATAAGAGCCTTTTCGACATTCTCCAGGCCCTTGAATACGTGAGTTACAAGTTTACCAGGATCCACACGGTTATATCTGACAACGTCAACAAGCCTTTCCATTCTTGCTCGTCCGCCGGGGCACAGACCGCCTCTTATGTCAATGTGTGCCATTCCGCAACCCCATGCAAGTCTGGGCACCGGGAGAATATCTCCAGTTCCGAAGTAGTTAGCATTGGCAACTGTCCCACCCGGTCTGGTGATCCTGACAGCTTTCTCAAGCATGTCCGAACCGCCGCCAGCAATGATTACGCTGTCCAGGCCTTTGTTGCCTGTTAGCTTAAGTATTTGTTCCACTATGTCTCCGTCGTGATAATCAACGATGTCCGTTGCTCCGTAGAATTTCGCGGCTTCAATACAGACTGGTCTGCTTCCTACGGCGATTATCCTACCCGCTCCTCGTAATTTAGCTCCTGCCACAGCCATCAATCCAACAGGTCCGATACCCAGAACTGCCACAGAACCACCGATTGGAATGTTGGCCAGTTCGGCCCCATGGAAGCCGGTTGTCATCATGTCGGAAAGCATCACTGCTGATTGAAGCGGTATGTCATCTGGCAAATGAGCCAGGTTCATATCGGCATCGTTTACGTGAAAGTATTCACCAAACACGCCGTCCTTGAAGTTGGAGAACTTCCAACCAGAAAGCATGCCTCCGGAATGCTGGTGATAACCGTTCTGAACCTCGATGCTGCGCCAATCAGGGGTAATAGCAGGTACTATCACACGGTCGCCAGGTTTGAAATCCTTTACCTCAGACCCAATCTCGACAACCTGCCCTACTGCTTCGTGCCCCAGGATCATGTTATGCCTTTCGCCGATGGCGCCTTCAAAAACCGTGTGAATATCAGATGTACAGGGGGCGAGCGCCAGAGGACGCACGAGAGCATCGTACGGCCCGACTTCAGGGATGCTTTTCTTTACCCAGCCGCACTTGCCAATGCCCAACATGGCAAACCCTTGCATTTGAACAGGTTTAAATTCTGCTGCTGGTTTTTCTTGTAGTACTCTTAGGTTCTTCATTCTGGATGCCTCCTTGATGGCCAAGCAACTCTGTCTACCCAGATTATAAAGCAAAACTGTGTGCGTGTGAAGACTTTCACATAGCGGAACTCAGCCCGTTCCCGGACGTCCTGGAACGCCCACCAATCTCGTCCGGTGCGGTATGACAGGTCGCCGGCTGGAAAGTTAAAGGCATCAAGGGTACTAGAACGGGGAAAGTACCTATGATAAATCGCGGTCTAACTGCTAAAACAGTGGAGCCAGCCATGGGACTCGAACCCATAACCTACTGATTACAAATCAGTTGCTCTGCCGGTTGAGCTAGGCTGGCTCAAAAGCGCCGGAACTATAGGCAAAACTGATCCTACCTGCAGGCATCGTCGATGTCAATATCGTGCGCGGCAGTTGAAAATAACTACCTTAAAGACGCGTCTTCGTGGTGGCTACGGTTACCGTTCTTCGAGTCTAGGTATCTTTCGAGTTTTCGCTTAACGCGCTGGAGAGCGTTGTCGATGGATTTCACATGCCTATTGAGGTCACCAGCGATCTCCATATATGACTTGCCGTCAAGGTACGAGTTTAAGACCTGCCATTCGAGGTCGCTCAGGATCTCCGTGATCTTTTCTTCCATGGAACCTACTTCCTCGGTATTGATCACAACCTCTTCGGGATCGAGGACCTGACTGCCGGGCATTACGTCGAGAAGAGTTCTGTCGGAATCTTCGTCGTAGATGGGCCTGTTGAGCGATACATAGGAGTTGAGCGGAATGTGTTTCTGCCTTGTAGCCGTTTTAATTGCGGTGATTATCTGCCTCGTAATACACAGTTCAGCAAAAGCTTTGAACGACGCCAGCTTATCGCTTCTGAAATCTCTTATAGCTTTATAAAGCCCGATCATTCCTTCTTGTATGATGTCTTCGCGGTCAGCTCCGATGAGGAAATACGATCTCGCCTTTGCTCTGACGAAACTCTTGTATTTGTTTATGAGGTATTCCTGCGCTAATACTGAACCTGCCCGTGCTATGTCAACGACCTCTTCGTCTTGCATCATGGCAAATGGTGAATAAAGATCGTTTTGCGGGCTAATAGCCAAACAGCACCCCTCCCCCGGTATATGTGCGGTAGGATTAGCCTCTCCCGACTGGAATTACGGTGCCTGGACAAACCTATTATACTTTCGCTACTCGTTCAGAATCAATAAGACTGAACGTTTGCCCGATCTCGCCGCCTGGAGCGCTGCCGCCGGATTTCACCGAGAGCTATCCCGCACGCCACGCTCGCGTTCAAACTCGTGACTTTTCCGTACATGGGAATCCGGACGAGAAAGTCGCACCTCTCCCGGGCCAACCGCGACAGGCCCTTCCCCTCGCTTCCTACTATGAGTGCCAGTGGTCCTGTCACGTCTGTATCCCACAAAGTGTTTTGACCCGATGCCTCAAGTCCATATACCCAGAGTCCCTTGTGTTTTGCCCATTCGATAAAATAGTGGATGTTGGGAACTTCGCAGATCGGTTGGTAGAATATGGCGCCCGCCGATGCTTTTGCGGCGCCTTCCCCTAGGGAGGCAACCCTCCTCCTGGGTACAACCACTCCGTGGACGCCCATGGCGTGGGCCGTACGGCAGATGGCTCCCAGGTTCTGCGGGTCCTGGATCCCGTCGAGCGCGACAAAAAGTGGATCGTCTCCGTCAGGGACGGACGCAAGCACTTCTTCGAGGTCACGGAACTCAACTTCTCGGACTTTGGCCATTACACCCTGAGTAGATCTGGGAAACTTTGAGTCGAAATGGCCGAGTTCCAGGAAGGTTACTGGTATACCCTCACGGGTAGCCTTCTCACTGATAATCCGGAGCGAAGGATCTGTTGCATCTTTCCTCAATATGATCTCTTTAACAGGCCAGCCGCTGGCCAGTGCTTCGCTCACCGGTTGTTTGCCGTAAATTTGAATGTAGCGGTCACCATGCTTTTTCCCAGCCAAAATACATGCTCCACCCTCTTCGCGGATTACGAGAACAACCCGGTCTGACGCCACCCCTTTAGTGCTTTCCCTCTGCCACTTTCTCTCTCAGATAAGCTTCTTTCATCCGTTCAAGAGTCGGGGCTCTCCCGCATGACATTTTTCCCTCAGGACAAAAACCAAAGTCTTCACAAGAAGCTCCCGCCCGATAGAAGATATTTGGCGCGATCCGTTTATATTCATCAAGTAGTTTCGTAAACAGGTCTCTGATTTCCCACTGCGCCCTCTGGCAGCATCTCAAATTGAACATGTGCCTGAGCTGACGAGCATTGGTCGTGATGACGAACCGGGTTTCGGTGGCGTTGGTCAGAGCAAAACGAACATCCTCCGCTGGAAGCCCAAGAGCCAGTCCTTCTTTTTGGATTTCCGCCACCTCCTTTTGGAGGTTCTCGTAACGGCGGAGGAACTCGGGATACCGGGAAAAACTAGGCGGGACCACGTATTTGAAATTATCTTCCTTGACGTACCGCTGGGACTGCTGTAGCTGGGAAACATCCGCCGACGCCTGAACCGGTTCGTTAAAATACACTACCCCCGCGTCCTTGAACACTTTCATCAGACGGTGCCTGTCGTTCTGCTGGCTCGAGATTCTAGAATACCCTTCGACGGCAAACGTGGTGTACCAGTGTTCGAGGGCCCCCAGGTGACCTGAATCTATGAGGTTTCTTATAAACCGCCCGGTCTCTTCCCTGGAGGGCTTGTCCCCCAAGAGCATGGACTCTAGCCTATCTATGCCCATGGGAGAATAGCACAGGCGGGCCAACAGAATTAACCTTTCGGTGTCGATATTCGTGCCCATGAATGGATAATATAGGACTTTCACTTTGAGGCTGGTTTTCTCCGGAGCTTTCGCATTATCCGCGCTCATCTAAGTACCCCCTACCTGATAAAACGCCACTTTGTGCCAGCTGGAGTATCTTCGAGCAAAATCCCGAGGGAGGAAAGCCTCTCTCTTATCGCATCAGCCGTCCTGTAATCTTTTTCCTTTCGAGACTTCTCTCTGATTTCGGTCAAAAGCTTAATAACCCCTTCCACAAGTCTCGCATCTACCGTATCTTGTACCTTTTCCGTCACCGGCGCCAAACCAAGGATGCCGCACAGCCTTAAAAGAGTTCCGTACGCTTCGGCTACAGCTTCCCTCCCGCGACTATCAGAGGTTTCTCCTCCTGAGGTAACCACGTGAGCATTTATGGCGGTTATAAGGTCAAATATCGACGCGAGAGCAGAAGGAGTATTGAAGTCGTCGTCCATAGCTTTGAAGAACTCTTCATTGCATCTCGCTACCTCACGCTGGAGGTTCAGGGGATCTCTGGCTCCCCCGAAACGGGGGTTAGATAGGAACTCCTGCGCCCTCGAGAACCCATTCCTGATTCGCTCCCAACCTTTCTCGGCTGAACGTAAAAGTTCGTCGCTGAACTCGAGTATCTTTCTCCGGTGCGCCGAAAGAAGGTAAAGCCTCACCGCCATGGGGTCATATTTTCTCAAGATTTCATCCAGGGATATCACGTTGCCGAGGGATTTCGACATTTTTTCACCCTCGAGGTTGAGCATGTCGTGGTGGATCCAGTACCTGACATAGGGTTCTTTGCCCAAATAAGCCTCGGACTGAGCTATCTCGTTCTCATGGTGAGGAAAGATAAGTTCCGTGCCCCCGCCGTGCATATCAATGGGGGTTCCCAGGTACTTTTGCACCATAACGGAACACTCAATATGCCACCCCGGCCTCCCGCGCCCCCACGGGCTGGGCCACCCGGGTTCATCTTCGGGAGACGCTTTCCATAGAGCCCAGTCAAGCGGAGACTCTTTCAAATCCGATACCTCAACCCGGGCACCCGGCCTCAATTCCTCCAGCTTTTTACCCGAAAGTTTCCCGTATCCTTTAAACTTCTCGGCCCTGAAATATACATCCCCGGACGACTCATAAGCATATCCTTTCGCTATGAGGGCTTTTGTCATTTCAATGATCTCTGGGATGACCTGGCTCGCCCTGGGATAAGCATCCGCCCGCTGCACGCCCAGCTTATCCATCGCCACAAGGTAGTCGGCTGCGTACTTTTCGGCGATTTCGGCGGGAGGTGTGCCTGTTTCTTTGCTCTTCGCGATGAGTTTATCCTCGATATCCGTGAAGTTCTGGACAAGGGTCACCTGATAGCCAAGATATGTGAGATAGCGCCTCACCACGTCCCAAAACACGCTCGGCCTCGCGTGTCCTATATGGCTCTTGTCGTAGGGCGTAATCCCGCAGACGTAAATTCGCACCCTACCTTCTTCAAGCGGCTTAAACTCTTCGTCACGTCTAGTCAGTGTGTTATAAACTCTGAGCGCCATGCGAGAACCTGCCTTTCTTCAATAAGCTCACGGCGCAGAAACCTGCAATGCCTTCTTCTCTCCCCAAAGCCCCCAATCTCTCAGGGGTGGTTGCTTTTATGGATACCTTTGACACATCTATGTGCAACGCTCTTGAGAAGTTATTCTTCATAGCCTCTACGTAAGGAGCTATCCGGGGAACCTCGGCAATGAGAGTGCAGTCAACGTGCGTGATCTCTGCACGAACCTTAAGGCTTTGCCAGAGCTCTGCCATAAGCATCAGGCTGCAGGCTCCTTCGTAGCGTGGATCGTCTGGCGGAAACCACTTCCCTATATCACCCAACCCAAGAGCTCCCAGTATGGCATCCATCGTTGCGTGACACAGGACATCTCCGTCAGAGTGACCCAGGAGTCCCCTTTCAAACGGTATCTCGACACCTCCCAAAATACACTTACGCCCCGGGACTAGAGGATGGATATCGAAACCGAAACCGGTTACCGGCAAAAAACCAGCCAACCTCAAAGATCTGGACTTTCGAGGCTGCCTGAAGTCTTCCAAAAACCCCAGACCGGTATCCCGGGAAGTCGACGGGGTGAATTCAGACGTCCCCGTTCTTCTCAGGAAGGTCTCGGCTATCATGAAATCCTCCGGGAATGTTATCTTGATGTTGGTCCTCTCCCCTTCTACTACAGCCACCCTATAGCCAAGCCGTTCCACCAGCTGACTATCATCCGTCCCGTGATATCCGCATTCGATTGCCGCCTCGTAAGCTGAAACCAGTATGTCTTTCCGGAATATCTGAGGAGTTTGAACCAGGAGAAGTTCTTTCCGGTTCAACGTAGTCCCGACGAATCCTGTAAACCCGGTAGTATATCCGAATTCGAGCGGCCTCACCAGAGTTTTTACGGTTTCCACGGCCTCGAAACCACATATCGCCGCCGAGAAAACCTTGGCCGCGTCAAAGACCCTGTAGAAGAGCTCCTGAGAAAAAAAGGGTCTCGATGCGTCGTGGACCATGATCCACCCGGCTTCGGCCGGAACGGCTCGCAAAGCGTTGTAGACCGAATCCTGCCTGGTAGCACCCCCCATCACAGTCAGAACGGGTTTGTTGAACGGAAGAGCATCTCGGTCGATGGCACCCTGACCCAACGCCGGGTCCTTAAGGTACGCGGGTGGAAGAGCCACTATAACTCCTTCGACGTCCGGCAGAGAAACAACTTTGAAGAGCGTCCGCTCGAGGACTGACCGACCCCCGAAACGCATGAATTGCTTTGGAACGGCCGTCTTCGCGCGGATACCTTGCCCCGCCGCGGGGATTATGGCCCATAACCTATCAGTCATCTTCATCGACTTTGTCCAGATACTTAGGTCTTGCGAATATCATGCGCCCAGCAGGCGTTGTGTGACAGTTAGTGACGACGACCGTGATAGTCTCCCCGATATGTCTTCTGGCTTGCTCCACAACAACCATGGTACCATCTTCAAGATAGCCGACGCCCTGACCCGGTTCTTTACCTTCTTTCAGGATGTGAATGGGAAGCTCTTCACCTGCCGAGACTATGGGTTTTAATGCATTGGCCAGCTGGTTTATGTTGAGCACTCCCACTTCCTGGAATTCAGCGATCTTAGCCAGGTTGAAGTCCGTGGTGATTATCCGAGCGCCAAGTGCCTTGGCCATCTTGAGAAGGCGGAAATCGACATCCTGCTCGGGGTCTTCTTTCCAGTCCTGAATGGAGATCTCAAGCGGGACATCTTTCTGTAGGACATTCAGTATGTCAAGACCTCTTCTGCCCTTATTCCTCTTGAGATTGTCAGACGAATCGGCAATGCGCCTGAGCTCGTCTAAAACGAAGGTCGGTATTACGATGGGGCCTTCAATAAATCCCGTCTTGCATATGTCCGCGATACGACCATCGATGATAGTGCTGGTATCAAGCAATTTCACGGAAGGCGATCCAAATGAAAGCTCGCTTTTCATACCTTTGGTTCCGGTGCTCACCTTGCCCGCCTGCCGGAAGCGCCACGGGCTCAGTGCCAGAATGTCATCCTTCTTGCTCCGAGCGACCGATATCCCGATGTATCCCAGTATGACGAGAGCGATCGTCGGCAGAAAACTTCCCACAATGGGTATCTTGGCAAGAGACGGGGCAATTAAATTAGCAATTATGAGGCCGATGATAAGACCCCCGACTCCCACCGCGATATCCTGCAGGGATAACCTGGTCACGCGGTTCTCCAACCATTTGATGCTTTTTTCCACCAAAATCGCGGTCGGCGGAGCAGTGAAGAAGAACAGGACCGCAAAGACAGCGGAAGTTAACACTATTATTCCCGCGGATTCGTATATGCGGAATTCCACTTTCAAAAGTTTACTTAACGGGGGTAAAAGGTAGAACGCAGCGATTCCGCCGAGGAGTGCACCGAACACGGCAAAATATCGTCCGACCTTTTCCAATAAAGATGCACCTCCTCCTGGAAACAATATTGGACGTCCTTATTATATGTCAAACCTTTAGAGCAAACCAAGGGGACGGACAGACGGCGGTCCAGGATAACCCGAGCAAGGCAGCGAATTCGACTTGACCCTAAACTCCAATTTATGGTATGCTGTTTATTGCGAGGTGTAATGGGAGGTATGAGGATGTTTAAAGTTGGTGACCGCGTTGTCTACCCGATGCACGGCGCCGGAACCATAGAGGGAATCGAAGAAAGAGAAGTCCTCGGTAAAACACACCGCTATTATGTTTTACGCCTTCCCATAAGCGACATGAAAGTTATGATTCCCGTAGACAACACGCAGGAAATCGGACTGCGAGACGTAATCGACCCCTCGGACGTTGACAAGGTACTGAGCGTGTTGCGGCAGGAATGCAGCGCCATGTCCCCTAACTGGAATCGGCGATACCGCAATAACCTCGAGAAGATTAAGAGCGGTGACATATTCGAAATTGCCGACGTAGTAAGAAACCTCTCGGCCCGGGAAAAAGAAAAGGGGTTGTCTACGGGAGAACGCAAGATGCTGGACAGCGCCAAAGAAATCCTTCTGTCGGAGCTAATCCTCGCCAACGGTTGGGACAGGGACAAAGCACTGCACGTTTTGGAAGAAGCCCTTGCTTAAACACAACGACAAAACGACCTTTCTTGACTGTTAGGATTCGCTAAAGTAGAATTGTTTTGCATGCACTTTCGCGAAGGTGGGCGTGTGGCTCAGAGGGAGAGCATTCGGTTCGCATCCGAAAGGTCGCGGGTTCGAATCCCGCCACGTCCACCAATTGTCTTTATGTAAATCTTCAGTCATGCTGCGAGGTGAGAACTTAAGTGAAGGACCTGCTCTGTGATGGTTTTCAGGAAACCGTTGACGATTATCTTATAAGACACAGAAGCATCCTGGACGTCCTGAGTAAGCTTTCGGAAACCTCGGGCCGCATCAACCGGGCAGTCGCCAAAGCAGTAACAACCTGCGGGTGCATTCGGATCGAAGCAGGAAAACAAGTAATCCCCCCGGAACTGGGTTCTCTGGAGTCCCTCAAAGAACACATGAAGACCCACGTTGAAGGCAAGCTGTGCGACCACTGCAGAGAAATACTCGAAGACGAAATCGGCAGAAATCTGTTTTATCTTGCGGCTTTATGCAATCTCCTTGACCTAAATCTCTATGACATTCTCCTGAAAGAGCAAGAGCGGGTAGCCTGTCTGGGTATATTTAATTTCTCCTAAAATGTTATGCAGTGCTTCTTAGCAGGGCGTTTCGCACCGCTTCTTCAACGGACGAAACGCCTACAATGTTAGACGAACCCCCATACTTCAACGCGAAAGATCGCGGGACAAGCACCTGGCTGAAACCGATGCGCAAAGCTTCTTTGAGGCGGTCTTCCATCCGCGAAACCATCCGGACCTCGCCTGAAAGACCTACTTCCCCGAAACAAGCGATTTGAGGTTTCACCGGGATGTCATAATAGCTCGATACCAAGGCTATCGCGCACGCAAGGTCTATTCCGGGGTCGTCGATCCTGATACCCCCGGCGATCTTCAAGAAGGCGTCCTTGGTATCAAGCCCCAGGGACATCCTTTTTGCCAGCACGGCGAGAATGAGAAGGGCTTTTTGGTAGTCGATTTCGCTGGTAACCCGCCGCGGAGCACCATAGAGGCAAGAAGAAACCAGCGCCTCCACCTCTACGCACATAGGTTTTATACCTTTCAAAGAAACGGCGACACAGGAACCCGACCTGTCATGTGCCCTTTCCGAAAGGAAGAGCTCAGAGGGGTTCTTCACCTCTACAAGCCCCTTCTCCTCCATCTGAAACACCGCCGCTTCATTGGTGGGCCCAAAGCGGTTCTTTTGTGCCCTGATTATCCGGTAAAGGTGGTTAGGGTCTCCTTCAAAATAAAGGACGCTATCGACAAGGTGCTCGAGAAGTCTCGGACCCGCCAGTCCTCCCGTTTTCACGGTATGACCCACCATCACCACGGTGACATTCTCGGCTTTCGCATATTGTTGAAGTCTCGTGGCACATGCTCTGACCTGGGTGGGTCCGCCTGGCAGTGAACCGATTGATGCATCTTCGCAAGTCTGGATAGAATCTATGATAAGAAAGATGGGTTTGACTTCCTCGCATACCGAAAGGATGCGCTCTATGTCTTTCTCGGCCACAAAATACAATTCCGGTGAGAAAACCCCGAGGCGGTCCGCTCTTATCTTGACCTGCCCTAAAGACTCCTCTCCCGATACGTACAAAACCCTGCCAAAGGAAACCGACACATTATGAGCTACCGTCAGGAGAAGGGTAGACTTTCCTATTCCGGGTTCGCCACCCAGGAGAATCACTGAACCGCGTACGAACCCGCCTCCAAGTACTCTGTCAAACTCTTCAATACCGCTGGAAAACCTGACTACTTCCTCTGCAGAAACCCTGGAGAGGACCACGGGTGCCGGACGATCTTTATTTCCCCCAGTTGCATATCTCGAAACGGGTCTTTCAACTTCCTCGACGAGGGTATTCCACTCCCCGCACTGGGGACACCGCCCATACCACCTTGGAGTCTCATAGCCACAGGAAGAACACGTGAATTTCGAAACAGTACGCGGCATAGAACCATCCCTTTTCTGAGGATGATTCTATGCCGCGTTCGGATCTCCTTCAGTTTTCGTTATTTGGCCTGCGCGGCCACTTCTCCAGCCTCAGGGATGAACGTAAGACGTCCTTCGTTGTCCAGGTCAACGAGTACTCTCTGGCGCTCCCGCACCTCTCCACGTAGAACGAGGTCAGAGAGAGGATCCTCGACAAGACGCTGGATCGCCCTTCGAAGAGGCCTTGCGCCAAACTCAGGGTTGGTCCCTTCTTCAATGAGTTTCTGTTTAGCCCTATCTGTTACCGCCAGGGTGATATCCGCCGACTCACGCAGCCTCTTTTCCACCTCTTTGAGCTGCAGGTCCACGATAGCCTTCAGATGCTCTGCCGTCAGCGCGTGGAACACGATTATTTCGTCCACCCTGTTTAGAAACTCGGGCCTGAATATCCTTTTTACGGCATCCATGACCCGGTCCTTCATTTCTTCGTGAGCTCTCTTGGTGTCCCTATCTACCGTGAACCCAAGTACAGCTTTTCCGTGGATGGCTTCAGCACCCGCGTTGGAAGTCATAATTATGACGGTATTCCTGAAGTCCACCGTCCGGCCTTTTGCTTCAGTCAGGCGTCCGTCCTCGAGAACTTGCAAAAGAACGTTGAAAACATCCGGATGTGCCTTTTCGATCTCATCGAACAGGATAACCGAGTACGGTTTCCTCCGAACAGCTTCCGTGAGCTGGCCACCTTCCTCATACCCTACGTATCCGGGCGGCGCTCCGACCAACCTCGATACCGTGTGCCTCTCCTGGTATTCAGACATATCCAGGCGTATCATCGCATCTTCGTCCCCAAAGAGGGCTTCCGCTAGAGCTCTTGCCAGCTCTGTTTTACCGACACCGGTCGGGCCCAGGAAGATGAACGACCCTATGGGACGCTTGGGGTCTTTCAGCCCCGCCCTCGACCGGCGAATGGCACGAGCAACGGCGTGAACGGCCTCGTCCTGCCCGATGACCCGCTTGTGAAGCTCTTCCTCAAGGTGCAAGAGTCGCTCACTCTCGGTGGCCGCAAGCCGTTTCACCGGGATTCCCGTCCACTCTGACACAATAGCGGCGATGTCATCTGCCGTGACCGTGGCCTTTTCAGGAATATCGTTTTTCTGCCAGCTCTTCCGTTTCTCTTCTAGGAGCTTTCGGAGTTCTTGCTCCTTATCGCGCAGCTGGGCGGCTTTTTCGAACTCCTGCGAAGCCACGGCTTCTTCTTTTTCCTTCACTACGTTCTCAAGTTCGTTTTCCAGATCCCTTACATCTTTGGGGGCTTCAAACGCTTTCATGCGTACCCTGGACCCGGCTTCGTCGATAAGGTCTATGGCTTTGTCGGGCAAAAACCTATCTGATACAAACCTGTCGGACAACCGGGCGGCCATTTCGAGAGCCTCATCCGTGTACTTCACCTTGTGATGAGCCTCGTACCTATCCCGAAGCCCCTTCAAGATCTCGATGGTTTCTTCCACCGTCGGTTCGTTGACCAAAACTGGCTGGAATCTCCGTTCCAGAGCCGCGTCCTTCTCCACGTGTTTTCTGTACTCATCGAGAGTTGTGGCTCCTACACATTGCAGCTCTCCCCTGGCCAACATTGGTTTCAGTATGCTGGATGCGTCTATAGCTCCTTCAGCGGCGCCCGCCCCGATTATGTTGTGCATCTCGTCAATGAAAAGAATTATGTCCCCCGCGCGTCTTATCTCTTCCAGGACCTTTTTCAGCCTTTCTTCAAACTCCCCCCTGTACTTGGTACCTGCGACAAGAGCAGCAAGGTCCAGGGTAACAACCCTTTTCCCCTTCAGCATTTCCGGGACCCGACCCTCTTTTATCGCTTGAGCCAGCCCTTCCACTATCGCGGTCTTTCCAACTCCGGGTTCACCTATCAATACCGGGTTGTTCTTCGTCCTCCTTGAAAGGATCTGAATCACCCGTTCGATCTCTCTTTCCCTTCCGATCACCGGGTCAAGTTTGCCCTGAGCTGCAAGTTCTGTCAGGTCTCGCCCGAAGGCATCAAGGGTGGGAGTCTTCTTCCTCGCTGCCGGTCTTGACTGAGAACCAGCACCTTCGGGGGCTTTGTTGATTTCGCCGCCCACCCTCTTGACGATCTCCTCCCTGGCGTCGTCATAGGTTATACCAAGTTTTGTAAGTATCTGACCTGCGAGCCCTTCCTCTTCGTGCAAAAGCGCAAGGAGTATGTGTTCAGTCCCGATGTAAGAGTGCCCGAGGCTGGAAGCTTCCTCCTGAAGGAGCTGTAATACTTTCTTGGCCGCAGGCGTGACCGCCTCGATGGCGGATATGGCCGGTTTCTTCTCAACCGACCTTTCAATTTCTTCCTTGACCTGAGAAGGCGAAATCCCCAGTGCTTCGAGGACCTGAAGAGCTATGCTCCCGCGCTCTCTCAAGAGCCCGAGGAGTATGTGTTCAGTATCCATTGCTTCTGCACCGCGAACGCGAGCCTCTTCTTGAGCCCACGTTAGCACCCTCATAGCGCGTTCCGTATATCTCTGCCTTCCGTCCATCATCGCACCCCCTCAATCTTAGGTGACTTTATACCTTCCGATTGGCAAGATGCCTTCTGATAAGCTCTGCCCGCCTGGTATCCCGTTCTTCCGGCTGCAAGGACTTTCCGGCAGTCCTCTGCACATAATTGGGCCGGGAAAGAACGAGAATCTGATTGGTGTCTTTCATCGTCAGCCCGGGAATCATCTCAAACTCTACCCCAAGCCTGAGGTCGGACCAGAGCCTTATAGCCTCGTTTGACGTCATTCTCCTGGCATTAGAAAGTATACCCAGCGCTCTGAAAACTCGGTCTTCGAGTTCAGCCCGGCGGTTCTTGAAAAGGCCTTCGCGGACCCTCTTCTCTTCGGATACGACTTGCTTCGCTACGAGCGAGAGGTTCTCGATGATCTCTTTTTCCGTCTGTCCCAGGGAAATCTGATTGGATATCTGAAAGACGTTCCCCTGGCCTTCGGTACCCTCGCCGTAGATTCCCCGGACTACCAGGCCAAGCTTGTTGACAGCCGCCAGGACTCTTGAAACCTCGTTGGCCATGGCCAGCGCTGGCAGGTGGACCATCACTGACGCTCTGAGACCCGTACCGACGTTGGTCGGGCACGAAGTGAGATAGCCGATCCTCTCGTCGTACGCGAAGTCCAGGAGTTCATCGCACAGGTCATCTATACCACTGGCCAGGATCCACGCCTCGTCCAGTTCCAAACCTGAATGCAGACACTGGATCCGCAGATGGTCCTCTTCGTTTACCATGATGGATACTGCCTCGTCTTGCCTGAGGATCAAACCCTTTCCGAACCCGCTTTCTGCATGCTGGGGGCTGATGAGATGTTTTTCCACCAATACCTGTCTGTCGAGAAGAGACAGGTTATCAAGCCGGACTTTAATGATTTCACCCCCGAAACCTCTCGGCCCGATGAGATCCACGGCGGAAAAGACCCTATCGAGGACTTGATCAGCCTCCTTTTCTTCCAGAAGGTGAGGAAAAGGCGTATCCTTTAGGTTCCTGGCCAACCTCACTCGGGACGATATCACCACGTCCGCCAGGTTTCCGCTTCCATCCATCCACGGAGAAGAGGGATTGTTGAGGATAGAATCCAAGGCAAACGCTCTATCCTGCTTCATGCAGGGTTCCCCCTCATCTTCTTCTCGAGCTCTCTGATTTTATCCCGAAGCTCTGCCGCCTTTTCATATGCTTCCCTGGATACGGCGATCGACAGTTCCTTCTTGAGCTCTTCTATCTCCTTGCGAACTCGCGCCGTCTCTCCGGCTTTGCTCGGAGCTTTACCCACGTGCTTATCTGACCCGTGTATCCTCCTTAGAAGCGGTTCAAGTCTCGTCTCAAAGACTGAATAGCACCTTGAGCACCCCAACCTGCCGGCCCTGGCAAAATCCCTGTAGCTCATGCCGCAGATAGGGCACCGCGTTTCCTCTTTGCCAAGCTCCAGGGTGGGTAAGGCAGGCTCCTGAGAACCCAGAAGTGCAGAAAGTAGATTGTTTATAGAGAAGCTTGGCTGGAAGAACATGTCGAGAACGCCTTTCTTCTCTGCACACTCCCGACAGAGATTTAAGACCATCTTGTTCCCGTTAACGATCTTCTCGACATGCACGACGGCTGGAGCCTTGCCACATTCCTCACACATCATATCCATCACTCCTCGTCTTTGGGGCAGAGAAGTACGCGTTGAGCATGGCCTTGAAAATGTTGGCTCTGATGTAGTCTCTGACAGGAAGATCTATCGCCAGCACCTTCCTTGAAAGCGCCGCTTTCATCATTTCATAGGCCTGCCGCTCAATATACCCTCCGTCCAGCAAACGATCTAGATAAGCGTAAGCCTCTTCCTGCGAAATGCAAGGTCCGATGCTGGATACTATCTGACTTGCATCCTCGAGATTTACCTTTACTACTCTTATATACCCTCCGCCACCGCGTTTGGATTCAACAATATAGCCTCTTTCCGGAGAAAACCTCGAAGAAAGGACGTAGGTTATCTGCGACGGGACACAGCGAAACTGGCTGGCAAGCATCGTCCTCTGAATCTCGGCCACTCCGTCTCCCTCTTTGAGAAGAGACAGAATGTACTCTTCTATCATATCGGCAAGGCTTGCCACCTTCATCACCTCGTAACGAGAAACGTTGTTTTTGACTTTGTCTTTTCTTGACCTTCAGCCTTATAGTACACCATTTCTGGAAAAATGCAATACCGGTCGGCAATAACGGCACTCAATGCCTGGGGAGGACCTGGCACAACCTGAACTTCAAGTATTCCGTCTCAGGTACTCCTGACAAAATTGGGTGGTCAGAACGTTGCCCGCGGCTCTCCACTATCCTTAAATACTTCCCGGCATCGCGGGCGGCATCAAAGAGCATGGCATCAAACTCTTCTTTTGTCACGTGGTGGGAACACGACGATGTACATAAGAAGCCACCTGGTTTCAGAATGCGCATGGCCCTCAAATTGATCTCCTTATACCCTGCAAGAGCCCTCTCGACCATCTTCCGGGAACGGGCAAACGCCGGTGGATCGAGGACAACCACGTCGAAAGAAGCTCCCTTAGATTCGAGCTCCCGAAGAACATCGAAGGCGTTTCCGGCTCGAAATCTCATCTTCTGTCTAAAACCGTTGAGTTCCGCCGAAGCCTTTGCCATGTCTAGGGCAGCTTCCGAGACGTCGAGGCAAAGGACCTCCTCAGCCCCTCCCATCATGGCTGAAAGTCCGAAACCGCCTGAATACGAAAAAGCATCGAGCACTGTCTTACCCTTCACGAAAGGTCTCAAGGCAAGCCGGTTGGCGGACTGATCCAGGAAATAGCCCGTTTTCTGTCCCTTCTGGACATCGACGAGAACGCGCACCCCATTTTCGACCATCTCCACCAGCGGGTTGAAAGGTTTCCCCACATACCCCGCCACGAGATCCAGGCCTTCCAATTCCCTCACCGGCGCGTCATTTCTTTCATAGATGCCTTTTGGCGAAACAAGCTCAGCCAGAAGGTCGATTATCGTCTCTTTCCATTTGTCTATACCGAGGGTGAGAGTTTGAAAGACGAGATATCCGCCGAAAATGTCGACGACGAGACCCGGGAGAAAGTCTGCCTCTGAAAAAACCAGTCGAAACCCTCTTTCATCTTCGGCAAACGATTGAACCCCAAAGAGCGTACGCCTGTATTCCAGAGCAGACTGCAACCTCTCTCTGAAAAAATCGCGGTCGATGGCCCTATCTTCCCTGGAGAGGAGCCTTACCAGGATAGCCGAGTTTGGGTTTATGTACCCCAATGCAACAAACTTTCCGCCGGGGCTACGGATTTCAACGATGTCCCCCGGTGAGTAGGTTCCGTCAATGGACTTGACTTCGTTTGAAAAGACCCATGGATGACCGTGGAGCACCCTGTGGGGCACTCCAGGCAAGAGGTTCACGACCGCTGTCATTTGACATTCTCCAGGACATAACGCTCCGCTGACCAGGCGGCCAAGGCCCCATCCGCGACAGCGGTCGAAACCTGACGGAGAGGTTTCTCACGAATGTCGCCTGCAGCGTAAAGTCCGGGTGTCCTGGTGCTCATATCCTCTTTTGTCTTTATGTAACCTTCTGCATTGAGGTCTACCAGGTCTTTAACGGGGTCAGAATTGGGAATCCAGCCCACATATAGGAAAAGCCCGTCAACCGCCAGTTCTTTCGTTTCGCCGCTGGTCTTATCGCGAATCCTGATACCACTGAGTTTCTCGTTTCCGAAAACTTCTTCCACCGTCGTATTGAGCATGACCTTTATCCGGGGGTTCTCGGCAACCCTTCTCACGCTGGCCATCCCCGCCCTGAATTCGTTCCGCCTATGGATGAGGATAACTTCCCGGGCAAACTTGGTCAAGAATTCGGCTTCTGTAAGGGCCGAATCTCCTCCTCCGACCACAGCCACTACCTTGTCCTTGAAAAGAGCACCGTCGCATGTAGCGCAGAAGCTGATTCCTCTGCCCAAGAATTTTTGTTCACCCGGGACGTTCAGTGTCCTGGGTCTTGTCCCGGCAGCCCAGATCACGGCTTTCGCCTCGTACTCTTTGTCTTCGCCTTTGACATAGAACCTCCCCGACAATCGCTTGACTTCTTTCACCTCTTCAAACACGATCTCGGTTCCAAAGGACTGTGCTTGCTCGGTCATGAGTTCCATGAGCTTGGGTCCGGGCACTCCTTCGGGAAATCCCGGGTAATTGTAGATCATGTCGGTGGTGCTGGCCTGGCCACCACCTCCCAACGGGTCGAGCAGGACCGTCTTCCACCCGGCTCTAGAGGCATAAATGGCAGAAGTCATGCCAGCCGGACCTCCGCCGGCGACCAGAATGTCAATGGCCACTTTCCATCACCCCTCCCATATACTCTCCTATATTCTCCCTTGATGCTAGCACGCTAAAACTTCGAACCACAATAGGCCCTCATGTTTTACACGCGCGGGCAAAGAGAAAGATAGAAACTGGAGGTGTTCTTGGATGTCATCGCAGTCACGAAACTTCCGGAAAGCGCTGAAGAGCGATAAATGGTTGCTGCTCCTGGGAATCGTCCTCGCAGTAATACTAGCTGTTCTGGTGAGAAGCCAGAGGACTCCGCCAAGGGTAGGTAGACCTTCGACGGAACCATCCATTTCCGTCTATTTCCACGAAACGGGCGAAGTCAGGACAATGCCTCTAGAGACGTATATCGAAGGAGTTGTCGCGGCGGAAATGGACCCCAACTGGCCTCTCGCCGCCCTTGAATCTCAAGCTATAGTGGCAAGGACATTTACGGTGAAGAAAATGCAGGAAGGCCTGATTCCAGGGCGCGGTACGCAGGCGAGCACGGATCCCAAGGAGTTCCAGGCGTATGACGCCACGAAAGTCAACGATCGGGTCAGGCAGGCAGTCAGAAACACCAGGGGTCAGGTGATAACTTATGCCGGAAAGCCGATTAACGCCTGGTTCCACGCAAGCTCCGGCGGGAAAACCGCGAGCGCTGTAGAAGGGCTCGGCTTTCAAAAGGAATCCGCGCCTTATGCCGTTCCGGTCACAGATGTGCAGCAAGATCCGATACACGTCTGGAGGCAGACCTTCTCCGCAAGCGAGATCATCCAGGCCGCGAGATCTCTGGGAGTATCTGTAGACTCTCTGAATTCCATCCAAATAGGGAGGAAAGGTGCGTCCGGCAGAGCCGAAACAATCGTCATCAACGGCAGAGAAGTCTCTGCCCCAGCTTTCAGGTTGGCTGTTGGTGAGACGAAAATGAGGTCGACTTTAATCGACGAGCTCCGCCTGGAAGGTAACAGGGTATTCATGAAGGGCAGAGGTTTTGGCCACGGGGTGGGTATGTCTCAGTGGGGTGCATGGCTTTTGGCCCAAAGGGGTAAATCTTCCCGCGACATAATAAGCTACTACTTCAAAGGCGTCAGGATAGAGAATTTCTGGCATTGAACAGGAAAAAGTCCACTAAACGGCCTTGAGACGCCAATCCCGGCAACCACACGGTCCTTCGGCGGTTACCGGGATTCTCTCTCCGCTGGTTCCCTCCGTACAGGAAATCTCCCTATTTCTGCTCCTTTGCTTTTTTAGCTTCTTCTATGATCGCTTCCGCTATGTTCGGCGGAACCTCTTCGTAATGATCGAACTCCATTGTGAAAAGACCCCTACCCTGCGTCATAGAGCGGAGATCTATTGCATACTTCTGCATTTCCGCGAGAGGAACCATCGCCTTTATCACTTGGATGTGCCCTTTCGACTCCATCCCCAGGATCCGGCCGCGTTTTTTGTTCAGGTCGCCCATTATGTCGCCCATGAACTGCTCCGGAACCGTCACCTCGACTCTGACGATGGGCTCCAGGATGACTGGTTGAGCTTCCATGCATCCCTTCTTAAACGCAAGGGAGGCCGCGATCTTGAACGCCATTTCCGAAGAGTCGACCGGATGGAAGGAGCCGTCATATAGCGTCGCCCTTATGTTCGTCACCGGATAGCCCGCCAAAACCCCTTCTTGCATGGCTTCCCTGAGGCCTTTCTCGACCGCGGGGATGTACTGGCGGGGAACCGCTCCGCCGAATATCTTGTCGACGAATTCGAACTCCTGACCGGGCAAGGGCTCAAACTCAATGAACACGTGGCCATACTGGCCCCGCCCACCAGTCTGTTTCTTGTGTTTGCCCTCGGCTTTCGCAGACCCCTTGATCGTCTCCCTGTATGGGATTTTCGGGGTAGTAAGGTCCACGTCGACTCCGAACTTTCTCTTAAGTTTGCCCGTAGTAACGTCAACGTGCACCTCGCCGAGGCCGGATAATATGGTTTCGCCAGTTTCCGCGTTCCGCTCAACTCTTATGGTCGGATCTTCTTCCGTCAGCCTGGTCAACCCCGCCGAGATCTTGTCTTCGTCACCCTTGGTCTTGGGGTGAACCGCCACGGAATACACTGGCGCAGGGAATTTTATGGCCGGGAAGACCACCGGGTCGTCCTGCTTGCAGAGGGTATCACCGGTGAGGGTCTCCTGAAGTTTTGCCACAGCTCCGATGTCACCTGCACCAACTGCGGCCACCGGTTCTTGGTTCTTGCCTTTAACGATGTACAGCTGCCCGACTCTCTCTGTCCTGCCTCTGGTCGAGTTCAAGCAGATGCTGTTGGACAAAAATTTCCCAGAGTAAACCCTAAACAGCGTCAGTTTTCCAACATATGGGTCCGCCGTGGTCTTGAAAACCAGCGCAGAGAAGGGAGCAGCCTCGTCGGCCTCCCGGGTGACTTCGGTGTCCTGGCCGGGAACTTTCCCTCTTGCAGCAGGGACATCTTTCGGAGATGGCAGGTAGTCCGAAACAGCGTCCAGAACCTGGGCAATACCGATCAGTCTCTGCGCCGAAACGGGAACAACCAGGAACACCTTCCCGGCGATAGACGCACCTCTTAATCCTTTGAGGATCTCTTCGTCGGTGAGGTCACCCTCCTCGAGATACTTCTCGAGTAAAGCGTCATCGCCATCACAGGCAGCCTCTTTCAGCCTTTCTTTTAACTCTTTGACAGCGCCCTCAAGCTCCGGAGGAACCGCAACTTGCGTGACCTTCCCGTCAGCCCCGGTAGTCAGCGCAATGCCTCTTACGATATCAACAAGACCCTTAAAACCCGATTCTTTCCCGATAGGGAGGTAAAGAGGAACCGCCTTTCCTCCGAACGCGTCATTGATCTCATCCACGACCCGCTGGAAGTCGGTGTTTTCTCTGTCGAGCTTGTTGATCACGAACAGCCGAGGAAGCTGGTACTCGGAAGCATATTGCCACACCAGCTCAGTGCCTACCTCTACCCCTCCGGTTGCGTCCACGACGACGATCGCGCCATCCGAGACGCGAAGCGCGGAACGAACTTCACCGACGAAGTCAAAGTAGCCTGGCGTGTCAAGGATGTTAATCTTGCGGCCCCGCCACTCGATAGGAGCTACGGATGTCGAAATGGTCGTTTTTCGCTTGATCTCTTCGGGATCAAAATCGAGGACAGAGGTCTCCTCATCAACCTTGCCGAACCGGTCGTTTCCGCCGGAGATGAACAGCATAGCGTCGCCGATGGTGGTCTTCCCAGCACCACTGTGGGATATTAGAGCAACGTTTCGAATGTTCTCTGCCGGATATTCCTTCACGTACATCTCCTCCTACTCAAAACGGGCCGAAGAGGCTCCTTGGGCATGATACCATATCTAGCGCCATAGTTTAAGACACGGAAGGGTCCTGGAGCCACTTCTACCCTGAAAACAGCTTTTCTATGCTCTCATGGTCGCCGCAAACGCTATTCCTCGGTATTGAAGGGCCGGAAGGGAGGGCAACGGTGCGAAACAAGCCGGTATCAGCTGATCTTGGTCCGGAGGAACGCCCCCAGGGCTTTGTCAGTTTTGCCGATGTGGGTACCCCACCATTGCACGAGGAGTTCCTGAGACTCGATGGCAAGAAGCGAGTTGACACCCTCAGAGTCGAGTTTTTGCTTAAGGCGGTTAAAACGTTCTATGTATTCCGCATGCTCTCTTTTATGAGAGGGATAGGCCGGGTAGAGATATTGTCTCATGTATTTTTCCTCCGTGCCGAAATGGGTCGCCACATAGTCTCCCAGAAAAACCAAGATGTCTTTAACCTGATCTTTCCCTTTTCCTTGCGCCATGGCAGAGAGAAGACTATTTATACGAGAAAAAAGTTCCTTATGCTGGCTATCGATAGCTTCTATGCCAGTGGAAAGGCTTTCCGACCACGTCAACATCGTCCGAACCCCCCAATTATTAGAATCCGATCATGAAGCTCTACCGTTGTATCGATCTTACATTGCAGGAGTTTATGGAAGTCATGAGGGATCACAAAGATCGGGGCCGGATGCCCCCGACTCCTCGGGTCTCCGACCCCTATGGGCGTCTATTCCCCGGTTCAGTTGCCCTGGAGTTCGGCATCCCCGCGCACACAAGGCAACCGGGTTACCAAACGTAGAACCAGGTTTGCGCCACGACAGAATACTGGCTGGCGTTGGAAACGTTGGAACGAACATCTGCCTGGTATAAACCTGGTTCCAATCCCTTGAGGTTCAGGAACACGTACCTCGCAGCACCATTCGCTATGGTTCCGATGGATTGGCCGATACCGACGTTTGGCAGGTAATTATTGGAGCCAGCTTTTTTGACCAGGACCTGATAGCCGTATTGGTAAGGCAGAGTGATGTCCCTTCCGGACGTGTTTTTAATCGTAACCCTCAGTCTCGGCGTGGGGTTGAAGGAGCTTGGTCCAAGATAGTCCACGCTGTACTGCAAAGGATCATGACTATATGCCTGGAGCCATACGTATGTCGAGGCTACAGGCGACCATTGGGTCTCCCCAAGGTAGTAAGCCTGAGCAAAATACAAGCCCGAAGGAAGCCAGGGCAGAGTCTCCTTGTAGACTTTTGCCTCGTAGGGCTGGAAACTTTCCTGAGTCACTATCTGAGTGTATACCTTCCCGGCGCTGGCCCGCCAGACGATTTGACCATCACGCCAGAGGACGAAATCCACTTTCTGCCCTGTAGGCATGGTAACTGTAATACGTTTATCCGTTGGGTTCACTACGGTCAGAACCAGTTGATTCTCCTGTTGGGAATACGATAGCTGGTACTGTAGTCCTGTCCCAGGCCAAGGAACATAACCCCAACCAGGCCACACCGGGAAAGGCTGCCATCTGTAATACCAAGGCTGTTGCCACTGGATTTGTGCGGTCGGGTTCTGTGAGGTTGCTTCGGGCGCAGCCGCGGCCAGAGGTGCCCCAATCCCCAATACAATCGCCAGAACCAAAACACAAAATGCCATCCTTTTCATCAACTGACATCTCTCCTTATGTGACAGAATCTGCGAGAACATTCTTGGCCTCGCGGTTTTCCACCTAAACCTGGCTTTAGCAGCAAAAATGCTGTTTACATAATAACACAGGTTTCGTGATCGCTGAACCTGTAAACTCTGGTAACTAAGTTCCTTTGTCGACCGAAAAGCGACATCTCCGGCAATTCCGACACAGGAGTCGCGAATTGCAAGTGCCCCAACGCGAATCAATGTTGCAGGATTTACTCAGCTTCATTTATCCACAAGAAATGGTATTTATCCCCAGACTTGTCAACAGGATTCTACGTATATTGACTACGGAATTGATCTTGACAGAGCCTGTCATTGTAGCCCGAGGTACCCTGCTTTTAGGCGTACTGTCGGTATTCCTGACCAAAGACGGCCTCGCACAAAAGGCATTACCTCCAGACGATCCCAGAGTCAGGGCTTCGATAGAATACCTTTTGCAGAGGAACCTAGCACCTAGAGTGTTAGCAGGAGGTAAGCTGGAAGATGCGTGGCCGTCTCGGGCATCTGGGGGTTACAAGGTCAATCTGGGATTTTTGGCACCAGACGGGCGCCGGTGGTTGTTTGGGGTCGTCTTTGACGCCAACGACGATCCTGTCGATGCCAACGTCGGTCTGTGGATCTCGAGATTGCTCCCGACCGTTCTCGCACTTACAGCAATACTCACTGTCAGTACCTGGCTGGCAATCACTCTCGTCCTGCCCCAAGTATTCGGCGTCAAGTGTCCGGATTGTCGCGGAATTCTGGGATTGCGGGTCGTTACCAAACACCAGGATAAGCTGGTGTACGCAGGGGGGTTCGACAAAAACGGCGACAGTCTTCCTCCTATACTGGAACGTACCTATATCTGCCCCCGGTGTGGGTATGAAAAAATTACGTATGCTATAGCCGAAGGCCATAGAGAAGGAAATGTGAACTGGGTTGCAGGGAGGTAAGACCGAAGTAAGGACAGTACCCAAACGCTTCTGAACCCATGGGATAACGGGATGATCTGGTTCACCACCGTTGTATGGCTTTTGCCGTCCGGCAGTAAGCATATTGTCTACCCCACAATGCAAAAGCCCTGCATTTATTGCAGGGCTTTGAATTAACTTCCGGCAGCGACCTACTCTCCCGGGCCGTTTCCAGCCAAGTACCATCGGCGCTGGAGGGCTTAACTTCCGTGTTCGGAATGGGAACGGGTGTTTCCCCTCCGCCATTGCCACCGGAAACTTTTTGTCCCGTCCTTCACTTAAGAGAGGTTGCGGAACTGACTTAAGCGCAAGAGTCGAGGCCTCGACCTATTAGTACCGGTCAGCTAAAGACGTTACCGTCCTTACACCCCCGGCCTATCTACCAGGTAGTCTCCCTGGGGTCTTACCGGACTTGCTCCGTGGGAAACCTCATCTTGGGGTGGGCTTGGCGCTTAGATGCTTTCAGCGCTTATCCACTCCGCACTTGGCTACCCAGCTTCTGCCGTTGGCACGACAACTGGTACACCAGAGGTGCGTCCATCCAGGTCCTCTCGTATTGTGGATGGCTCCCCTCAAGTTTCCTGCGCCTGCGACGGATAGGGACCGAACTGTCTCACGACGTTCTGAACCCAGCTCACGTACCGCTTTAATGGGCGAACAGCCCAACCCTTGGGACCTGCTCCAGCCCCAGGATGCGATGAGCCGACATCGAGGTGCCAAACCTTCCCGTCGATGTGGACTCTTGGGGAAGATCAGCCTGTTATCCCCGGGGTAACTTTTATCCGTTGATTGATGGCCCTTCCACTCGGAACCACCAGGTCACTAAGCCCGACTTTCGTCTCTGCTCGAGATGTCTCTCTCGCAGTCAAGCTCCCTTCTGCCTTTACACTCCACGCGCGATTTCCAACCGCGCTGAGGGAACCTTTGGGCGCCTCCGTTACCTTTTAGGAGGCGACCGCCCCAGTCAAACTGCCCGCCTGACACCGTCCCCGAGCCCGTTCCAGGACCCTGGGTTAGAACTTCGTTATTTCAAGGGTGGTATTCCAAGGGCGGCTCCCCACCCCCTGACGAGGGTGGTTCTCTGCCTCCCACCTATCCTGTACATGAAACAACAAAATTCTATGTCAGGTTACAGTAAAGCTCCACGGGGTCTTTCTGTCCAGTCGCAGGTAACCTGCATCTTCACAGGTAATTCAATTTCACCGGGTCCCTCGTCGAGACAGCGCCCAGATCGTTACGCCATTCGTGCGGGTCGGAACTTACCCGACTAGGAATTTCGCTACCTTAGGACCGTTATAGTTACGGCCGCCGTTCACCGGGGCTTCGGTTCAGAGCTTCGCCTTGCGGCTAACCCCTCCCCTTAACCTTCCGGCACTGGGCAGGCGTCAGCCCCTATACTTCGCCTTTCGGCTTTGCAGAGACCTGTGTTTTTGTTAAACAGTCGCCTGGGCCGTTTCTCTGCGGCCCCCTCACGGGGGCACCCCTTCTCCCGAAGTTACGGGGTCATTTTGCCGAGTTCCTTAACGAGGGTTATCCCGCGCGCCTTGGGATTCTCTCCCCGCCTACCTGTGTCGGTTTCTGGTACGGGCGCCATAAGGATTGCACCTTACGGTGCGCTAGAGGCTTTTCTCGGCAGTCTGGGACAAACCCGCTTCAGTACTCTAATTTCCCTCGCCATCACCCTTCAGGAC
Organism: Candidatus Fermentithermobacillus carboniphilus; assembly: GCA_018208355.1. GTDB lineage: Bacteria > Bacillota > Sulfobacillia > Fermentithermobacillales > Fermentithermobacillaceae > Fermentithermobacillus > Fermentithermobacillus carboniphilus. Next base: position 1,330,627 of record CP062796.1, read on the forward strand.
TCCCCCACGGATTTCCCTGCGGGGGCTCCCTTTGGGCTTGGACCGGAACCAACACCCGGCCGGGTCCTCCTACCTGCGTCACCCCTTCGCTCCTTACGGCGGTACCGGAATGTCCACCGGTTGTCCATCGCCTACGCTATACGCCTCGGCTTAGGTCCCGACTAACCCTGAGCGGACGAGCCTTGCCCAGGAAACCTTAGGCTTTCGGCGGGCAGGATTCTCACCTGCCTTTTCGCTACTCATACCGGCATTCTCACTTCCGCGCGCTCCAGTAGTCCTCCCGGTCTACCTTCTACGCCCGCGGAACGCTCCCCTACCAATTGGCCTTACAGCCAATTCCGCGGCTTCGGTGCCAGGCTTGAGCCCCGTGTATTGTCGGTGCAGAATCCCTCGGCCAGTGAGCTGTTACGCACTCTTTTAATGATGGCTGCTTCTAAGCCAACATCCTGGCTGTTTTAGGAATCCCACTTCCTTTTCCACTTAGCCTGGACTTAGGGACCTTAGCCGGCGGTCTGGGTTCTTGCCCTCTTGACCACGAATCTTAGCACCCGTAGTCTGACTCCCGAAGATGGTCACGGTGGCATTCGGAGTTTGAATGGGTTCAGTAACCTTGTAGGGCCCCTAGCCCAATCAGTGCTCTACCTCCACCGCCCTCACTTCGAGGCTAGCCCTAAAGCTATTTCGGGGAGAACCAGCTATCTCCGGGTTCGATTGGCATTTCACCCCTATCCACAGCTCATCCAATGTCTTTTCAACGACAATTAGTTCGGGCCTCCACGCGGCTTTACCCGCGTTTCACCCTGGCCATGGATAGCTCACCCGGCTTCGGGTCTATGGCCTGTAACTATTCGCGCTCTTCGCACTCGGTTTCCCTGCGGCTCCGGGGCTTAACCCCTTAACCTCGCTACAGACCATAACTCGCCGGTTCATTCTTCAATAGGCACGCCCTCAGCCCGGCCTTTCGGCCATGAGCCTCGAACTGCTTGTAGGCACACGGTTTCAGGTTCTATTTCACTCCCCTAACAGGGGTTCTTTTCACCTTTCCCTCACGGTACTAGTCCACTATCGGTCGCCAGGGAGTATTTAGCCTTAGGAGGTGGACCTCCCTGATTCCCGCAGGGTTAGCGTGCCCCGCGGTACTCGGGTGCCTCCTTAGGAAGTCCTCCAGCCTTTCGCCTACAGGGCTCTTACCTTCTATGGCCCGCCGTTCCAGGCACCTTCGGCTAGACCGAGGTTTTGTAACTTCCCTACACCGCTGCCGCAGTGTAACAGGAGGTCCCTCTACCCCCTACCGGCAACGCCGGCAGACTATCACACCGGTAGGGTTTAGGCTCTTCCCCGTTCGCTCGCCACTACTTAGGGAATCGCTTCCTTGCTTTCTTTTCCTGGGGGTACTTGGATGTTTCGGTTCCCCCCGTTCTCCGGACTGCCCTATGTATTCAGGCAGCCCTGACACGCTCTTCGCGTGCCGGGTTTCCCCATTCGGACATCCCCGGATCAACGCCCGCTAGCGGCTCCCCGAGGCTTTTCGCAGCTGGCCACGTCCTTCTTCAACTCCTGGCGCCAAGGCATCCACCATGTGCCCTTACTACCTCGACTCTTGCTGCTTAAGTCAATCCCGCCGCACGCATCCTTGCTCAGAATGCGTCGCTTCCCTCTCTTAAGTTGTCAAGGACCACGGCTTTCAGGTCTTACCTCCGAAGAGGTCAGTCCCTGAAAACCGAACAGCGTAAGGCCTTTGGAAGGTCTCCTTAGAAAGGAGGTGATCCAGCCGCACCTTCCGATACGGCTACCTTGTTACGACTTAGCCCCAGTCACCAGCCCCACCTTCGGCGGCTCCCTCCCCTTTCGGGGTTGGGTCACCGACTTCGGGTGTTGCCAGCTCCCATGGCTTGACGGGCGGTGTGTACAAGGCCCGGGAACGTATTCACCGCGGCGTGGCTGATCCGCGATTACTAGCAATTCCGTCTTCATGGGGACGAGTTGCAGCCCCCAATCTGAACTGAGACCGGCTTTAAGGGATTCGCTCCGGGTTACCCCTTCGCAGCCCGTTGTACCGGCCATTGTAGCGCGTGTGTGGCCCAGGGCATAAGGGCCATGATGATTTGACGTCATCCCCACCTTCCTCCGGATCGTCTCCGGCAGTCTCCAGTGAGTGCCCGGCCTCACCCGATGGCAACACTGGATAGGGGTTGCGCTCGTTGCGGGACTTAACCCAACATCTCACGACACGAGCTGACGACAACCATGCAACACCTGTCATGGCGTCCGTATTGCTACGGAAGACCGTGTTTCCACGGCTGGCACCATGATGTCAAGCCCTGGTAAGGTTCTGCGCGTTGCGTCGAATTAAACCACACGCTCCACTGCTTGTGCGGGCCCCCGTCAATTCCTTTGAGTTTTAGCCTTGCGGCCGTACTCCCCAGGCGGAGTGCTTATTGTGTTAACTCCGGCACGGAGGGATTTTAACCCCCCACACCTAGCACTCATCGTTTACGGCTAGGACTACCAGGGTATCTAATCCTGTTTGCTCCCCTAGCTTTCGCGCCTCAGCGTCAGGTACAGTCCAGGAAGCCGCCTTCGCCACTGGTGTTCCTCCCGATATCTACGCATTTCACCGCTACACCGGGAATTCCACTTCCCTCTCCTGCCCTCTAGCTTGCCAGTTTCAGGCGCAGTTCCGAGGTTGAGCCCCGGAATTTCACACCTGACTTAACATGCCGCCTACACGCCCTTTACGCCCAGTAACTCCGGACAACGCTCGCCCCCTACGTATTACCGCGGCTGCTGGCACGTAGTTAGCAGGGGCTTCCTCCTCGGGTACCGTCACTTCCTTCGTCCCCGATGACAGAGGTTTACAACCCGAAGGCCTTCTTCCCTCACGCGGCGTCGCTAGGTCAGGCTTTCGCCCATTGCCTAAGATTCCCAACTGCTGCCTCCCGTAGGAGTCTGGGCCGTATCTCAGTCCCAGTGTGGCCGACCATCCTCTCAGACCGGCTACCCGTCGTCGCCTTGGTAGGCCGTTACCCTACCAACTAGCTGATGGGACGCGGGCCCATCCGAAAGCGGGTTTCCCCTTTCTTCCTCACTCCATGCGGAGCAAAGACATTATCCGGTATTAGCGGCCCTTTCGAGCCGTTATCCCAGTCTTCCGGGCAGGTTACCCACGCGTTACTCACCCGTTCGCCGCTGAGTTAAACCCTCCCTTGCGGTCAGGCTTAACTCCGCTCGACTTGCATGTTTGAGGCACCCGCCAGCGTTCGTCCTGAGCCAGGATCAAACTCTCCGTTACACCTTTCCCTTCTCTCAAAGGTTCCTTACGCTGTTCAGTTTTCAAGGACCGACTCGTCTTGCGTCACCCTTTCTCGGGCGCGCAAGGAGTAATATAGCACCCTTCCAAACCTAGATCAAGACCTTTATGCGAGATTTTTTCGGTTAGACTAGCACCCCGTATAAACCACGCCGTCGCTTTACCCTTTCGGCCTCATCATCGGGAATAATATCACGTCTCTGATAGAGGCCGAGTCAGTAAGAAGCATTGTCAGCCTGTCTATGCCAATACCGAGACCACCTGCGGGAGGCATACCGTGCTCGAGAGCCACCAGGAAATCCTCGTCAAAAGGATGCGCTTCTTCGTCGCCGAGTGCCTTTGCCCGCGCCTGTTCAACAAACCGTTGCCGCTGGTCGTCAGGGTCGTTGAGTTCAGAGAAGGCGTTTGCGAGCTCATTCCCTGCCACGAAAGCCTCAAAGCGATAAGTCAAACTCGGGTCATCGGTCATCCTCTTGGCAAGAGGAGAAATCTCTACCGGGTGGTCCATCAGAAATACCGGCTCTATAAGGTTCGGTTCGACTTTTTCATCCAGGATCTTGTTAATGACGTTCCCTTTGGTTACGGCCTTATCCATCTTGAGGTTGAGTTTCTTTGCAACTTCCCTGGCATCGGCATCATCGCGGAGGTCCTGGGGCCGTATACCCGTCCACATTTCGATGGCTTCCCACACTCTGATCTTCTTCCAGGGCGGGGTCAGGTCAACGCTCTTTCCTTGATAGGTAATCTTCGTGGTGCCCAAAACCTCATCTGCACAACCCGCCACCATGTCCTCGGTGAGCTTCATAATATCGTTATAGTCGGCATAGGCCTGATACGCCTCCAACATGGTGAACTCCGGGTTATGCCTGGTATCAATCCCTTCATTCCTGAAATTCCGGCCGATCTCGTAGACGCGTTCCAATCCTCCGACTAGAAGTCTCTTCAGATGGAGTTCAAGAGCTATCCGGAGGTACACGTCGATATCGAGAGCATTGTGATGCGTAACAAAGGGTCTCGCGGTGGTCCCTCCAGCTATAGTCTGGAGGACAGGAGTCTCAACCTCCAAAAACCCTCTTTCGTCCAAAAAGCGTCTTATGAACCCGACAATTTTAGTGCGCTTGATGAATGTATCACGGACTTCCGGGTTGACTATGAGATCGAGGTACCGCTGGCGATAACGAAGATCGACGTCAGTAAGCCCGTGCCACTTCTCAGGGAGGGGTCGAAGTGCTTTGCACAGCATCGTCCATTCCCTGACTTCAACCGTAGGTTCACCCATCCTGGTCCGGAACACGGTCCCCTCGACGCCGATGATATCCCCTATGTCCAAGAGATCGGTGAATTTCTTGTAGCTGTCCGGGCCCAAGACGTCGAGCCGTGCGTGAATCTGAATCTTACCGCTACGATCTCTCAGGTCCGCAAAAGTAGCTTTCCCGTGGCCGCGAAAAGCCATCAACCGGCCGGCGACCCTGACCACCTCCCCGGAAATCTCGTCGCACTTCTCCCGGATGGCCGCAGCGGAAGCTGAAACCGGGTAACGGCCGCCAAATGGGTCAAGGCCCGCCTTTCTGAGTTCATTGAGTTTCTCCCTTCTGCGCTGGATCTCTTCTTCAAGCCTAGATTCGGCGAGTTTCCCTTCGTTCTCGTTCGAAGACACCTTGCATCCTCCTGACGACTGCTTTCAAAGCTGTTGTTAGTCCAAAACTGTATTGCGTAAAACCTGCGTAGATCACGGAACTCGGGCTCAATGAGGAGATACTAGTTATCGATGGACATAATCTGGTACTTGAACGTTCCTGCGGGCACAACTACCGAGACTATGGCTCCCGGTTTCTGACCCAAGAAGGCCTTTCCGACAGGCGATTCGTTGGAGATACGTTTCTTAGACGGGTCGGCTTCTTGAGAGCCCACGATGGTGTACTGGTAGATCTTTCCATTAAGGAGGTCTTTAACCGTAACCGTCGACCCTATTGTGACAACTTCGGAATTCTTATCGCCATCCTGGGTCACCTTGGCGTGACGCAAAATCTTCTCCAGTGTCAGTATGCGCCCCTCAACAAACGCCTGTTCGTTCTTGGCGTCCTCATATTCGGCATTTTCGGAAAGATCGCCGAACTCCCTCGCGGCCTTAATTCTTTCAGCTACTTCCTTCCTCCTAACAAGTTTCAAGTAATTGAGCTCTTCTTCAAGATTCTTTTTGCCCTCGGGAGAAAGCAGTATCTCTCGTTCAGCCATCCTCCTGCATCTCCGCCTTTCCTAGGAATTTACTAGGGTGCCGCAATCGATACCGTAGATCGACGCTGCACCCAAATAAACTCATATCAGTGTATGTATCGATTATTGCATCTATGCTCTTAGATAGATAAAGACCGCTGCCAGTGCTTGGAAGGGCAGTGGTCATGAGCATTATAATTCAAGACTTATCTGACAGTCAATACAGGATTACCCGTAGGTCCGGTTCATCTACAGTTTGGCCTACAGCTTTACCGCCGACTTTTTCTTTCGGGCATTCCACTTTATCCTCTCAATTTGCTCCAAGGTGACGGGCTTCTCAAAACTCCTGAAGCCTGCAAGTTCAAACCCGTGCTTTTTCGCAAGAGCCGCAATCCCCTGAATACGCTGAACTGGCATTTCCCGGCCCAGAGACCAGTCTTCGTATTTTTCTTCGAGAGCCAGGATCATAGTCTCTGCCATACACGCGTAACTGTGGCCTGGTGGAAAGCCGAAGTCAAAGTGGAAGTCGACGTTCCCGGGGACTTTCACAACTCCCCCTTCTATGACTAGGACGTCGTCCCTGTATTTCTGGACTTCCACGGAAACGTTCCGCGGTCTTGATACGTCACACACGACTGCGCCCGGTTTAAGATCCCAGGGTTCAATCAAGGTATCAATGGATGAACTTACGCAGATTACCACATCGGCAGACCGCAGGGCCGCCTTTACGTCACAGGTGATCCTGGGAACTACTCCCGTCTCATCCCTCAAAAGGCCCGAGACTCTCTCGAGCTTTTTCATGTCTCTCCCCGCTAAGGTCAGAGAATATCCTTTATCGGCAAGGATTATAGAGACGGCTCTCCCGATGGAACCAGTCGCTCCCAACACAAGTACGCTTGCTTTTTCCATGTCTACCTCCATGAGGGCGGCGGCTTTTTCGGTACCTTCGATGGCGGTTGCAACCGTGTAACTGTTGCCAGTCGTTACCGCTATGTCAACGTTTTTCCTTATGGTGATTCCCGCGTCACCCACCACGGAAGTAAATGCGCCGAGTCCCACCACTTTTGCTCCCAAGTCTTTTGCCATATTGGCCGCATCGATTATCTTCTTCAAGACTTTCTTTTCGGGAAGGCCCAGCATCAGCCGAGGTGTCAGCGGGCACGAGACGAACCAGCCTTCGGCTTTGCCGTACTTTGACTCGACGCCCGTTATGTGCGAAGTCTTTATAGGCGGCATCACGGCCAATATCCTTTCTAGGATACCAGCAGGTACGTATTTTGCCATGGGGAATTTCCTCGAAACATCGCTTAAGTCTATAGGGTGGATGATGAAGCCAAAAGTGCCCAAAAGTCTTCCCTTCCTCATGTTGATACATTTGCCCGAGAACGTTTTTCTTGGGCTTACTGGGGAATGATCGACGGCGGGTTGAGGACCTCAATCCGGGGCTTGAGATCCAACCGGTCCAAAATACCATTTATCTCGGAATCGTCTATTTCTTCCGGACGCTTGCCGAGGAGAGAAACGATTATCCCCTCCAGGACATTAGTGCCGAAGGACCGGCCATCCATCTCAGGAGTAGTCGTGATGAGCGTGCTGACTCCCCGCTTCCTGAGTTCCTCGATATCCTGTTCCGTGACAGTGTTTGTAATTATAGACTTCCCTGTCATGTCGTCTGGCATAAACTTGTTCACGTAATGGAAATCACCCGCTATGATGTCGGCTTCCTTGTAGAATCTGGCGTGCCGTGGGTTGGAAGAACGTTTCTCTTGCTTTGAGCCCGTCGGATATAACATGGAGAACGGCAGGCGAACCACGATAGGAGCCAAAATGCGAGCAATCCTGTCCAGAGAAGATAGGGACCTCAGAGGGATTGGCAGGTTGAGAACGAAAATGAAGTCCCCGAGGATAAGGTTGCAGCCGGTTTCCTCAAGGGCTTTTGCCATACCGAACCGGTCCATGCCGCTGACCATAAGGACCGTCATTTTCTCGAAAGGTACTTTGAGGACTTCGTCTAGGTACTTTATGACTCTCCTCTCCAGAGTGCTCTTTATCCTGCTTCCGTCCACTATAGGGGTTTTCTTGGCGGCTCGTGCGATGGGGATCGCATCTTTAAGCATGTATTTTCTGCTACCGCAGCCTACCCAAAGGTCGATCCCCCCCATGCCGAAAGCATCTACTTTTCCGTCCATCTCTCGAATGAGCTCTATGGCCTTCTCTATGGAACCATCAGTCCCTATGCGCTCGACGATGAATTTCTCCCCTAAGAATTCCTGTTCGGTCCGCTTGTTCCGCTTGGAAGAACCTATGCTCACGCTGACCACGTGCTTCACGGCAAAAACCTCCTTTCAGCCTCGCATCTCCCTTATGACCTCGCGCAGCGACTGAGGGTTCAGGTAAACATCACCTGTCATGGGAGAACGGCCGATAACAATAGTCGATACCTCGGTTCCTTTGTCCAAAAGACCTTTCATGATTTCGAGACGCTTGTCGGAGCCTATGAGGATAACCTTCTCATACTTCCGAACGGTGGCTATGAGACGCATAAGATCGTTCAGTAGGTCTGCACCGCTTCTCTCCCTAACAAATGCCCATCTTTCCTCATCAGTCATGACGAGAGTGAAATCTACGCCTTCTTCCGCTGCAACTTTCCTTATTTCGTCGCAGTTCGATAGAGGGAAACCGACAAGAGCGATGGAACCGCCCTTCCTGAGCTCTCCCAACCCTTCGAGACGTGATATGAAGGTCCTGTCAACACCGGTCTTCTGAGCTACCTCGGCCTGCGACAAGCCTTTCGATCTCAGGGACAGAATCTCATCTATGGCGTCTTCTAATTTCTGGCGGCTGATCACTTTATCTCCTATCCGCACAAACTCCAAGGAGGTCACCGCCTCTTGTGCACAAGGTTGTGTACATATCATATCAAGGCGACCCACGTTAGGCAAGATATTGAGTCGGGCGGGATTACCCCCATGGAGACAATGGAAATCGCCTGATTATAGCTTTCAGAGTCTCGGCCGGAAGCACGCTATCGTCGTGCATCATGCCTCGTTTGAGACCCTGGATGGCCCGTAGTCCTTTTTGCGTAGAGAGTTCAAGGTCGTCTGTGACCCGGGAAAGCGTGCTCAATCTCGCGTTCAAAAGGGATCTCTCGAAAGACTCCCCGTTAGATAGGTTCTTGACCAGCTCTTCGGTAAGATAGAAGTGGGCTAGCCCGGTCAGAGGATTTCCGCAGGAACCTTGAGGCGTAACGCCGAAGAACTCAGGCATTCTAAATCTGTATCCCATCTCCAAAGATGCCTTCAAATCCGAGGACTCCTCTTCCATAGACTGCCTCAGCGTCCTGTACGTGACTAGAGCGTAACGCGATAGAGACCGGATTATGGCATGTTCCACGGTATGCGCCAGTTCCGCTGTTACAAGCCCTCCCAGGTTAGCCCCAATCATGACGTCCCGGCCGTCGTGGCTGACACCGTGGATTTCAACGCGGATATCCCGGGAACCCCTCGCTTCGGTACTTCCTTCTACAGGAACCCATCCCTTTCCGTCAATAACAGGGTAAACCTTCCTGAGGGCTTTTAAGTCGAGATACTGAGGGTCCTCTGCAAACACCAGACCTTTCTCGGTCGAAAGCGCTCGTACCTTGAAGGTACCCTCTCCCGAAATGGTCACAAAGAGGCCTTCTTCTACAGAAAGGGTCTGCCTGACGAGGACATCCTGGGTCCACATCTCTACGACCCGGGCACCGGCTCCCACCGGGTAAAAACCCTCCCCACTGACGTATGTTAACAGCAATAAGAGGTCACCGTGTTTTAAGAATGTCTGCAACCTCTTTGGCCCGGCCACTAGAAGACCGGTGAGAGTCTCGGATTCTCGAGGGATTATGCCGTTTACCACCGGTATTACAAGCACTTTCACAGAGCGTCCCGCCACCCCTTTTCCAGGATCTCAAGGACTCTTTCCGGAGAATCTTCCCGGTTCACAAGTTCTCTCAGCCTTGACGCCCCCCTGAACCCTTTGAAATAAAAGGCGAGGTGTTTCCGCATTTCCAGAAGGCCGCGTCTTTCCCCATACCTCTTAATGGCTCTCCTGAAATGCTCAGCCGCCACGCTCATCTTCTCGTCAAAAGACGGAGCGGGAGGGCGTTCGCCGCTTTCGAGGAACCTGGTGAGCCCAGTGAAGAAAAAGGGGTTTCCTAAAAGTCCCCTGCCGATCATAATTCCTGAGCAACCCGAAGATTTTAGTCTAAACAAAGCCTCTTCAGGCGATAGAACATCCCCATTCCCGATGACGGGGATAGGTAGGTTCCGCGCGATCTCTGATATGGTATCCCAGTCGCTTCTCCCGCTGTATCCCTGGGATACGGTCCTGCCGTGAACCACCAGAAGGTCGAGCCCGGCATCGTAGAGAGCCTCAGCAAACTCCACAGCTCTTCCGGGATCATCCCACCCCAGGCGGATTTTAGCGCTTACCGGAAGGGCCGAGACTCCTTTCAGGGCCCGAACTATGGCCTGGGCCCGGGGAATATCCTTCAGGAGAGCCCCTCCCGCCCCTTGTGAAGTGATCTTTCGGGCAGGACACCCCATATTTACGTCAATGACGTCGAACTTGTACTCAAGTTCCTGAATCTTCGCTGCCGCCCGTGCAATGATCTCGGGATCTTCGCCGAAAAGCTGGACGGCCAGTGGTCTATCCGATGGAGAGTGTTCGAGGATTTCGAGGGTATTGTCTCCCCCAAGGAGAAACCCCTTAGCACTGACCATCTCAGTGCAGCAATAAGGACAGCCAAATTCCCTGAGAATCTCCCTGAAAACCCCGTCGGTATAACCCGCCATTGGAGCGCTAACGAAAGGCGGCCATATGGAAAGGTGTCCCAAAAGAAGCGGTCTTGCGATGTCTTTCAACTTATCCACCCGGTAGGCTTTTCACTGCACTGAAGAGTCCTCAGCAGACATGCCTGCCTCAGCTATTACCTTCTCCGCGACATATATGGGTACTTCCTTCCTGAGAGCAATAGCAATGCCATCAGATGGCCTGCAATCTATATTGATCTCGCGTCCATCTTTGGTCAATACCAGGGAGGCATAGAAAGTTTCATCTTTGATCTCGGTTATGATGACCATTACTATCTGCGCTCCTAATTGTTCCGCCACGGATATGACTAGGTCGGCAGTAAGAGGTCTTGGAGGGGTAATACCTTGTAGCGCCATGGCGATAGCCGTTGCTTCGAGGGAACGTATCCAGATAGGAATGAAGGTGGTTTTCGTCAGGTCTCCCAGAAGGACCACGGCCTGGTCCGAGTCCTGATCCAGTCCGATTCTGTCCACCGTCACCTGGACCATGATGATAGATCCCTCCTACTAATCCCATTCTATGGCGCCGACTTCAGGATAACCACCCAGTTTTTCTTCAAACAGCCGTTTTATGTCTTCGAGTTCTTCCTGTGTTTTGGACTCAGCTCTCAACACCAGGGCCGGTTGGGTATTAGACGCCCTTACAAGGCCCCACCCACCGGGAAAAAGGACGCGCACCCCGTCCACCGTTATCACTTCGTATTTTCTGGAGAAATCTTTCGCAAGTTTATTAACGACTTCGAATTTGGTCTCGTCCGGACAGAAAACGCGTACCTCTGGAGTGGAATAGTAACGCGGAACCTCAGCGAGAAAATCCTCCAAACTTTCTTGGCTGTGAGTGAGGATCCTGAGAAGCCTCGTGGCGGCATAAAGGGCATCGTCGAACCCGTAATATTCGTCGCTGAAAAACATGTGCCCGGACATCTCTCCGGTAAAGAGAGCCCCGGTTTCCCTCATCCTGGCCTTGATCAGGGAATGTCCCGTCCGCGTAAACTCAGGCCTACCTCCGAGGCGCTCCACGACGTCGACAAGAGCCTGTGAGCACTTTACCTCTATGAGGGCAAGGGCCCCGGGATGCTTTTTAAGGATCTCTCTCCAGAAAATGGTCTGGAGTTCGTCGCCCCATACCAGTCTTCCATTTCTGTCTACAACGCCGATGCGGTCCGCGTCGCCGTCAAAAGCGATGCCCAGATCAGCCTCAATGTCCTTGACCTTCGCGATGAGAGCCTGCATGTTCTCTTTTCTCGTAGGGTCAGGGTGGTGGTTGGGGAAGGTTCCGTCGGGTTCAAAGAACATCTCGACGAAGTCCGCGCCTATGGCAGAAAACACCTTCCGGGCAATAGGACCCGCAGCTCCATTGCCCGCATCTACGACACACAGCACCTTCTTGGGACCGAGTTTTACCCTTCTTGCGATGTCGTTGACATAATCCGGTACCGGATCTTTCTGTGAAAGGACCCCCGAACCTGAACTAAATATGCCTTCCTCCGCTATTTTCCTGATCTCGTGAATTCCGTCTCCGTAAAGGGTGTCGGGGCCAAAAGCCAACTTAAACCCGTTGAACTCGGGAGGATTATGGCTTCCGGTTACCATGACCCCTCCTTCCACCCCGTATTTTATCCGGGAGAAGTAAAACACCGGGGTCGTCACCATGCCTATATCGATAACATCTATCCCGGTTTCCAGAAGACCCTCCATCACAGCCCTAGAATATGCGTAAGACGAAGGCCTGTTGTCCCTCCCAAGGATGGCCTCGGAAACACCGTGCCTTTTGAGAAAAGTACCATACGCCAGTGCGACGAGATGCACGGTTTTTTCCGTGAGATCTTCACCAACCAGCCCTCTTATGTCATATTCCCTGAATATCCGAGGATTTACCGTAGTCATCGAGAGTCCCTCCTGCACTCTTACATTCTACCCCCGCGACCCAATTCCCTTGCTCTGAGTATCCGATCGCCCATCCGGGCAAAACTATAACATCGAGGAGGTGATTTCGTGACAGAGGTTAAATGCAAAGTCAGATCCTGTCACTACTGGGGTTCCGGTGATGTTTGCGAGGCAGACACCATCCTTGTGGATAACAATCTGGAACGCAAAAACACCACCAAAATGGAAGCCGGTAATCTCGACATTGACCGCGGAACCACCGGCGGCGCTGATAGAGATTACGGGACGACGAAAGTTGGCGGAACCCGTGCTGATTTCGAAGCGGGAGACCTTGGCGGCACCGCCACAAGAACTGCGGGTACCGATGAATCTGGTCTCGCGTACACATCCGAGACGACCTGCTGCAGGACTTTCAGACCCAAGGGAAGCGCCCGGCGTTCGTGACGGAAAATATGATACGTAAGGCGCTTGATTGACAGTGGGCCACGAGAAAAGAGGCCTCAACGAGGCCTCTTTTCTTTTGGAGCCTCCCCGAGTGAAGGATACTCAACCCTTCCACACGCTGCATGGACCGGTGGGTTCCAGAATGGAAGACAATACGGTATCATCATCTTTGTGATAGACCATCGTTAGGACATCAGCCAGGGAGGCTTTCGTGACCCATGGTTCAAGGCATCTATGCGGGTGATACTTTCCTTCCATGCAAGGGCGTGGCATTTGACAAGGATGGGACGCTCATAGACATATTCTCGATGTTGTCGCGGCTGGGTCAGGAGCGTTACAGGCATATCTCTTCCGCGGTGGGAAAGGACGCTCTCCAGTTCTACAGAAAATGTACCGGTTTTGACCCTGCCACCGGCAAGGTAGATCCTTACGGCCCCCTCGCCTCAGCAAGCCGGAGAGACGAAGTGGCGGTAGCAGCCTGCGCCCTGTGGCTTGCCGGGATTCCCTGGTACAAGGCGATAGCGTTAGCCAGGGAAGCCTACGACCGAGCCGATCAGACCTTAGACCCCACAGAAGGTGTGCGGCTCCTACCGGGTGTAAAGGACGCCCTCATTTCTTTAAGCCAGAGCGGTCTTCGCCTTTCCGTTGTGACTTCCGACGGACACATTCGCACCCAGAAAATGCTTTCTTTCTTGGGCATCGCAGATCTCGTAGACCTCATAGTTGCCGCCGACGACGTGGAGAATCCGAAACCGTCACCCGATGCAGTCATGTTAGTCGCCAAGAACATGAATATTTCGCCAAGCCAGATCGTGGTGGTTGGAGATACCCCGCAAGATGCCATCATGGGAAAAGAGGCGGGAGCAAAGACAGTGGGGGTCCTCTCAGGAGTAGCTCCCAGACAAGATCTGGAAAGGTTTTTCGACATCGTGATCGAAGGAGTCAAGGATATACGCCCGGCCCCTACCCAACCGGTCAGATAGCAGACTAGGCTGGTAGACCCTGTACCGAGGGGGCCGGGTGTTTCATCGTAGGTCCTACTCCGGTATGAAAAGGTCTCAACCTGCGTTCTTATGGTAAATGAGATACAATCCCTCCAGCGTCAGGAATGGATCGACTGACTTAATCGTCCTTGACTCAGAGGCGACCAATTGGGCAAGACCACCGGTGGCTACCACATATGGGTCTCCGCCCATCTCCCGGGCGATCCTTTCAACCATGGCATCGGCCTGACCCGCGAAACCGAAGATTATTCCGGATTGCATACTCTGAACTGTCGTCTTGCCGATAGCCGAGGAAGGTTTGACCAGTTCAATGCGGGGAAGCCTAGCCGTCCGTTCGAAAAGCGCATCGGTTGCCGTGAGGATTCCCGGGGCAATGGCCCCACCCAGGTAATCACCCTCTTTCGATATGGCGTCAAACGTGGTTGCCGTACCGAAGTCTACCACGATCACAGGGCCACCGTATTTTGCATACGCCGCTACGGCGTTGGCGATCCGGTCGGGTCCCACTTCTTTGGGATTCTCGTACTTAATATTGATCCCGGTTCTCGTCCCGGGCCCTAATATGACGGGGCTAATACCCAGATACATCCTCAGGGCTTTCTCGAGCGTCGGCGTAAGAGGCGGGACCACCGAAGCTATTATTCCGCCACGTAGCGAAGATGAATTGACCTTGGCGTGTTGAAGCATAGACAGGAACAAAACGCCATATTCGTCCTCTGTCTTGCGCCGGTCAGTACCAACACGGAAATGATGGACCAGCGTCTTTCCTTCGAAAAGCCCTCCAACTATGTGAGTATTGCCGATATCTAACGCGAATAGCATCACCTTCACCCCTTCCGACATTCAGATCTCCCTGCAGCTCACAGGCTCAAGGCATCTCTCCAAGTTTATCTGGGCTCATGAAAGAACCTACCCGTACTCCTGTAAATGAGGTCGCTCAACACTAAAGCCACAAGGGCTTCAGGAACCCCATGCATGACTGCCACGGCTACGGCTGCTTGATAAGGAAGATAGCCGAAGGCCACCGAGAGGCCCAGTACTCCTGCTGTGTTTACGAGACTTCCGGCCACAGCTCCGAGACCTGGCCCCGGATTTTCGCTTCGACGGTTTATAAGGTAAACGATAAAGGCTCCGAAACTTCCCGCAAGGACAGCGAGAATTAATCTGGGCCGGGCACTGTTTGGAATGGGCAACCAATAACCGACGTACCCGAGCAAAAGGAACGCCACCGCTCCCAGCGCTAGCCGGCCCCTTTTTCCCCTTGCCAGGGAAAAGACATAGTAGGAAACAACCCCTATAAGAATCCGTGGAACAAACGCTATCAGGGGGTTGGTGAAAATCAACCTTTCCACGGGATTGGCTGAGACCTGCGCCTTCCAGAAACTGAATCCGCCAAATATGGCTCCCACAATCGCGCCAACCAAAGGCCCCTCAAGTACACCTGCCAGGATCGTGGGGATATGCATAGTCGTGGCAGAACCTGCCGGCGTGGGAACCGGTATGAACCCTCCGACCGGCAATAACCCGAGGACAACCGTGATAGCTCCGAGGACTCCGGCGAGAGTAATCCGTCGCGCTGAAAGTTTCAAAAAACTGCACCTCCGTTCCGGCTCCCTCTCCTTTGGGATGCCGTTCGTTAACTCAAGATGTACAAAGGGTCCGCCGGACCCGAAAACGGGGTTTGGCGGTCCTAAGGCCTGCCAACCCTTCACCAGATTCAAAACTCCGCCCTAGATTATATTGATTTTCATTCAACCTGTCACCCAAAGTTTGCTCAAAGTTTGTTCAAGGTCGTCCTGTGTCCGCAACTGGCGCGCGCCGGGAAACCCGGCAAGAGAATCTGCAGAAACGACCGCGTCAAGGATTGCGAGCACCACGGCTCGTTGAGCGGCCATCCCGATTTCAGATACGAGGGCCTGCCTGATTCCGCCCGCTTTCTCCGGCACCCCATCACTTTTTTTCCCGGTGGCCATTATAAAGAAGGTATCTCCATCAAAGGGAGTAAACGAAGGCCTCACGGTCTGCGCCAGTCCTCCCATGGCCATGATTGCCACCCTCGCGCATTCCGCTTTCGTAAGAGGTGCGTCTGTGGCAACCACACCAACCGTGGTATTAGTCCCTTCAGGCCTGCATTTTCCCTGTGACTCGAGCAATCGAGAAAAACCTAAAGCTCCGAGGTAGGCTTCGGGTTCCCCGTAGAGTTCAGCTAGAAAACGCCGACGTTGTCTGTCGAAAGCCCCGGCGACGATTTCTCCTGTGAAAGGCACGTAAACATCGCCCACCGCGTTCACTGCAGCGATGCATCCGACCGTAAAACCCCCGGGCGTCTTCACAGAAGAGTTCCCGAGCCCGGACTTCATGGCGTAATCGGGTCCGAAGAGTTTTCCCACTGTCGCGCCTGTCCCTGCACCCACATTGCCCGATCGGAGTTTCCCACTGGAAGAGTCCAGGCAAGCCTGGTAGGCCATGTCGGGTGTCGGACGGCACTTCGGGTCCCCAATTCCCAGGTCGAAGATAACGGCACCTGCAACTATCGGTACTTTGGCCACTCCTGTATCAAATCCGGCACCCTTTTCCTCAAGATATCGCACAACCCCTTCAGCTGCGTTTAGACCGAAAGCGGAGCCCCCAGAGAGAAAAACGGCATGAACCTTTTCGACCGTATAGGGCGGCCTCAAAAGGTCAGTCTCTCGGGTCCCGGGGGCACCCCCCATAACCTCCACACCCGCGGTGGCCCCTTCTTCGCAGAGGACCACCGTGAAACCCGTTATTCCTGAAAGATCCTGGCTGTTGCCGACCTTGATGCCTGGAACGTCGGTTATAGAACCTCTGGCGTGGGATTTCATACAACGACATCCCTTTCATGACGGGACATAGAAATGCCGGAATGTGCTAACTGCGCCGGGAAACTTTTGCAAGCCTCCGCGGCGCAGTCTTCTACCTGAAACTGCCGGATGAACTTACGCCGGTCTTTGCATCAGAACAGGCCTATCACCCGGCCATTTTCGTCTATGTCCATGTGGGCTCCGGCCGGATCTGACGGAAGCCCCGGCATTGTCCTCATTTCGCCGAGAAGCGGGTACAGGAAGCCCGCGCCCATGGACGCTCTGACCTCTCTCACCGTCACGCGGAAACCGCGAGGACGTCCTTTGAGGTTCGGGTCATGAGATAGGGACAGGTGAGTCTTGGCCATGCAGATGGGGAGTTTGTCGAACCCGAGCTTTGTGTACCGCTTGATCTGCCGGTCCGCCAGAGGCAGGTAGTCAACGCCATCGGCGCCGTAAATCTTAGTGGCGATGGTCTCTATCTTTTCTTTGATCGACATGTCAAGCGGGTACAGGAAGTGGAAGTTGGAAGGTTGTTTCTCGGTTACTTCTATAACCGCTTTAGCAAGGTCGACGCCACCCGCACCGCCTTCGGCCCACACCCTTGATACGACCGCTGCGGAAGCTCCTGCTTTCTTAGCCCGGTCGAGCACGAACTGGATCTCCTTCTCGGTGTCAGTCGGGAAGTGGTTCAGGGCTACAACCACCGGTACGCCGTGCAGGAGAACGTTTTCGATCTGCTTGTCTAGGTTTTCGCAGCCCTTGTCAAGAGCTTCCATGTTCTCCTTTGCCAGCGCCTCTTTGTCTAAAGGTTTACCGGGTACGACCCTAATAGCGCCACCGTGCATCTTCAAAGCTCTTATGGTCGCGACCAGGACAGCGGCATCCACCTTAAGCCCGCTGTACCGGCACTTGATGTTGAACATCTTCTCGGCACCGATATCCGCACCGAATCCGGCCTCCGTAATGGTGTAGTCTGCAAGTTTTGTCGCCATAAGGTCAGCAAGGATAGAGGAGTTTCCGTGGGCTATGTTGGCGAACGGTCCTGCGTGGACGAACACCGGAGTATTCTCCAGGGTCTGAATTATGTTGGGCTTTATGGCGTCCCTTAGAAGGACAGCCATGGCACCCGCGCACCGGAGATCTTCCGCTGTCACGGCGTTTCCGTCTTTTGTGTACCCTACTACTATCTTGCCCAGCCTCTCCCTGAGATCCTTCAGTCCCGTGGTGAGGGCAAGGATCGCCATTACCTCCGACGCAACGGCTATGTCAAACCCCGTCTCGCGAGGGATGCCGTTCTCCGGTCCCCCCAGCCCGATGATGATCTTTCTCAATGAGCGGTCTGAAACATCCACAACCCTGGGCCAGGTTATGCTCAGGGGATCGATGTTGAGAGGATTGCCGTGCAGGAGGCTGGCATCGAGAAACGCGGCAAGCAGGTTATGGGCGAGGGCCACCGCGTGGGTATCACCTGTAAAGTGGAGGTTAAAATCCTCCATGGGAACACATTGGGCGTAACCTCCGCCAGCCGCACCTCCCTTGATGCCAAACACTGGCCCTAGGGAAGGCTGTCTGATGGTGTTGATGACCTTCTTGCCGAGTTTTCCCATGGCCTGGCCGAGACCAATGCACGTGGTTGTTTTGCCTTCACCGAGAGGAGTAGGGGTGATAGCGGTCACCACGATGTATTTACCTCTCGGACGATCCTTTATGTACTCGAGAAGGTCCAGAGCGATCTTGGCCTTGTACTTGCCGTAATTCTCCACGAAATCGTCAGGTATGCCGAGCTGTCTCGTGATCTCGATTATCGGCAGCATTTTGGCTTCTTGCGCTATCTCGATGTCCGATTTCAAGACTTTAACTCCCCTTTCTTTGTTACGGTCAACCCGGATTTCAGGCGGTGAGGACGGAAAACCCGGGAAGGTCCAAAAACCGGGAAACGGCATTTGAAACCGGGACTCATTTTGCCCCCGAGCATCCCCTCAGGAACATGGCAACCAGAAAACCGGCCGCCACGAACAGAAGATCCAGGCGCGTTAAACCGCCTTTTTTCTTAGGCTGTTCAGGGACGGTTTCCTGGACAGGAGTCACGTTTTCCTCTTGTGACGCTCGCCACTCCTCATATTCCTGAAATCTCGGGCGAAGCTCCTTTTCGAGATCTGTTTCTCTAAAAGGCCCGGGAATTCCTTTTTCTTTTCCGCTCACAGTCTCACCACCTTACCACGTGTAGTCTTATCCGATTCCGCTTATATGCCTCACCTTTCTGCTCGTGAGTACCGCAAGCTGGTTCCGGCAGTAGATCTACCTAAACCGAAAGTGGCCACTTTCGGCAAAGCGTCGAATCTACCGGGCGTTTTTGCGACGGTGGTATACGACTTTACCGCGCTTTAT
Source organism: Candidatus Fermentithermobacillus carboniphilus (assembly GCA_018208355.1). Taxonomy (GTDB): domain Bacteria; phylum Bacillota; class Sulfobacillia; order Fermentithermobacillales; family Fermentithermobacillaceae; genus Fermentithermobacillus; species Fermentithermobacillus carboniphilus. The sequence goes on from CP062796.1 coordinate 1,349,552, forward strand.
GACCATATCTACCAGATTCGTGCCGAACCGGTAGGGTATTTCTCTGTAATCTCCGGAATCAAATATCACAACATCCATCTGAAACCCCGGCAAAAGCCCGCCCACTTTCCCCCCGAGACCAGCAGCGTACGCCGCGTTCCAGGTGACTGCCGAAAAAGCCTCTTCCGGGGAAAAACCCAAGAGGGAACAGGCGAGCGTCATACAGAGCGGCAATGACATCGCGGTACAGGTACCCGGGTTGAAGTCCGTACCCAAAGCCACTGCAACTCCCGAGTCCAGGAGCTTTCTCCCGAGAAGTCCGGGCACTTTGCCCAGGAAACAGGAGGTAGCAGGCAAAAGCACTGCAACGGTATTTGAACCAGAAAGCTTGCGGATGCCCTCGTCCGAGATCTTTAGCAGGTGATCGCAAGATGTGGCTCCCAACCGGCATCCAAGCTCAGTGGCACCCGTGTAGGCCAGTTCATCCGCATGTATTTTCAGGCCAAAGCCGAGATCCCTGGCACAAGTCAAAATTATTTCCGATTCCCGTATATTAAAGCTTCCCTCGTCGCAGAAAACATCCACAAAGGTTGCAAGTCTCATTTCCCTGATGGGAGCCAGCATTTCAATAACTCGGTCCACATAGCTGGCCCGGTCATGCCTGTATTCGACGGGAACGGCGTGGGCCCCGAGAAAAGTAGGAACCAGGTCCACCGGGTGGTTCATGTCACAGTGCCTGATGACTCGCAGCTGTTTCAGTTCGGCGCTCAGCTCTAGACCGTAGCCGCTTTTGGCCTCACATGTCGTGGTCCCGAAGGAGAGCATCTCGTCGAGAAACCCCATGGTCCTCACGACAAGTTCTTCAAACGACGCTGCCCTGGTATCTTTCACCGTCCGCAGGATCCCCCCGCCTTTTTCAGCTATCTCTAGGTACGAAGCCCCACGGCATCTTTCCGCGTATTCGTCAAATCGCCATCCTGCGAATACAAGATGCGTATGGGGATCGACGAGACCCGGCGATACAACCTTGCCCCTGGCGTCGATTACAGTAGCATCATCGGTGAGCTTGACGTGCTTCCACAGTTCGCGGACTGGTCCTACTGCAACTACCGACCCTCCGCGTGAGGCAACGAAAGCATCCTCGAGAATCCCAAGTTCTCTTGCCTGGTGCCCGCGTTTCGGGCCGGGCCCTCCTTTCATCGTCAAAAGCTGGCCCGCGCCCGTGACGAGGCAGTCGGCGAGAACCGGTTCGGCGCCAAAAACCCCGGTGTATTCTCTCAAAGTGGGCACCACCTGATGGCTATGTTTCCCCGCTAAACAGCCTCACAAGATACTCCCCGTAATGTTCTCGACTACCTTTTCCAGTTCTCCAGAAACAATAAGATTCCTTGCTTCGGTCACATCCTGGCTCAGCTCCCTGTCGACATTCAGGGGAGGAACCCTATCTCTCAACAGTCGGTAGGCGGCTTGCCCAGCCGGTGAAAGGAGAGTCCTGTCTTGAAATTCCAGCGCCTGGCAAGCTGATATGAACTCAATTGCCAGGACGTTGGCTACATTCTCTGCGATGTCCCTGGCCTTTCGCGCTGCGATGGTCGACATGCTTACGTGATCCTCCTGGTCGGCAGAAGTCGGGATTGTATCGACGCTCGCCGGGTGGGAAAGGACTTTGCATTCGGAGCAGAGAGCGGCTGCAGTGTACTGCAAAAGCATGAGCCCTGAATTGAGCCCTCCTTCGGGGACCAGGAAAGGAGGCAAGCCGCTCTTGGAAGCGTCCAGAAGGCGGGCAGTGCGTCTCTCGGATATGTTCGCGAGGGAACACAGGGCCAAACCCAGATAATCACCGGCTACTGCAAGTGGTTGCCCGTGGAAGTTTCCGCCGGATACCACCCGGCCGTCATCGAGGATAAGGGGATTATCCGTGGCTGAACCGCTTTCGATCTCCACCACCGACCTGGTATGTTCCAGCGCCTGGCGTACCGCACCGTGGACCTGTGGGATACACCTGAGGACGTAAGGATCTTGTACTCGCATTTCGCCCGGAGCGGAAGTGAGACGCGAACCGTCAAGGAGGGTCCTTAAGTTTTTGGCGACTTCCCGCGCACCGACCTGTGGTCTTCCTGATACTATGGCATCATCATAAGCATCGGCTATGACACGCAAGGCTTGTCCGGTGAGAGATGAAATGATATCAGCGGCCCTTGCCAGGATATAGCCTTTAATGGTGGCCAGGGCCAGCACCCCGGCTGTCATCTGAACACCGTTGGTCAGGGCAAGGCCTTCTTTGGCGTGAAGCACTAAGGGAGATATCCCGGCCTGACACAGCGCCTCCTTGCCGGAAAGGATCCTGCCTCGGTAATGGGCATATCCCTCACCCGTAAGGACGAGGGCGATGTGGGCAAGGGGGGCAAGATCGCCGCTGGCCCCCACTGAGCCTTTCTCCGGGACGATAGGAGTAATGTCCTCATTGAGCATGTCTTTCAGCGCTTCAATGACCTCGGGCCTTACACCCGACATTCCTTTGGCCAGGGCATTGGCACGGAGGAACATTGCAGCCCTGACCTCTTCCCGGGAAAAACTCGGACCAACCCCGGCCGCGTGACTTCTCAAGAGGTTTTCCTGAAGCCTGGCCAGATCCGTACTGGAGATGCGGAAATCGGCAAATTTCCCGAACCCCGTGTTAATGCCGTAAACTGTCTTTCCCGCCGAGATCACGGACTCGACCATCTTTCGAGAATCCTCCACCTTTTTTCTGGTCTCATCCGGTATTACTACGCAATCCTGGAAGAAGGCAACTTTGGCAATTTCCGAAAGACTCTTGGGCCTACCGTCTATGCAGACAGGCATTCCGGAATCCCCTCCCGGCCGAATAATCACCGAGCTTTTTTCGCATTGGGATTTTTCACGATGACCCTGACCGAATGATTGGGGTCAAGAGCTTTTAACCTTGAAGACACCTCTTCCATCGAAAGCCCTTTAAGTATCTCTCCGTAGGAGAAAACATCTAGCCCTACCTGGTAAAGATGCGCCTGGGTCTCACCTATCAGGTCGAAAGCGTCAAACAGGCTCACGTACCGCCCCAGGGCAGCTTTTTTGATTCTCTCGAAATCAGGCCGTCCTATCCCTTCCGAGAGGAGCCTTTGAATCTCTTCGTGGACCAGATCGCACAGTCTCTCCGGTTCGGGACTTTCTGCTCCAAGAAGGGCAAAAGCGTAATCGGGCCACGCCTCGTAGGAATAGTTGATGTCGTCTACCAGCCCTTTCTCATACACTCTGGTGAAAAACGGAGAACTCTTCCCGAAAATTACGTCAAGAAGCACCGAAGTCGCGATCTCCTGCCTAACCAGGGCCTCCCCGCTGCCTTTTGCAGGAACATCTTTCCACCCAACTTGGACGAGTGGCGTGGGAACCGGTAGAAAGACCTCAGCGTCACCACGGACGCCTTCTGGTTCTTCAGGTCTCAGCCGTTTTGGGGCAGCGCCCCGAGGAAGCGTGAAGTTGGAAACGAGGTCCGCAACAACGTCGAATATCTCTCGAGGATCGAAATCGCCTGCCACAAAAAGGCTGGCATTTGACGGGCGGTAGAAGTTTGTGTGGCACAGGTAAAGTAGTTCCTTAGTTATCTTTCTTATGGATTCCTCTGTCCCGGCAATGTCGAGACGAACCGGATGATGCCAGTAAAGAGCCTGCAGAGTTTCACGCAATAATCGTGCTGACGGCTGGTCGTCGTACATGCGGATTTCCTGGGCAATGATACCCTGTTCCTTTTCGACCGTTTGTTCGGTGAAGTACGGCTCGAATACGACCTCGAAGAGGATCTTCAAAGCTTTGTCGAAGTTATCCAGGGTCCAGAAGACGTACGACGTGTGGTTGTTGCCTGTGTAGGCATTGGCGGACGCACCAATCTCGGCGAAAGCAGAAAATGCATCTCCCCACTGCTTTTCGAACATCTTATGCTCCAGAAAGTGGGCGATACCCGGCGGCACTTCAACCCGGGTGTTTTCATCCGGCAGGATGAAGGCATTATCGTTGGAACCGTAGTTAATGATTATTTCCGCGTACTTTCTGCGAAAACCCCCTTTAGGCATCACAAATACGGGCATACCATCAAAGTTAGCGACGTGAATCTCTTCCCGCAGGTGATCTTGCTTCAAGACGTAGTCTGCATCCAAGCCTTATCCATCACCTTTTCTAGCGTCAAGTACGTAGACTGCCTTGAGCTCCGCTTTCTGTGACACTTCCACGATATCATCTTTGGTTACTTTCAGGATCCCCGAGATGATCTCTTCCTCTGAAGCAGGTCCGCCCAGAACCTCCTGGGTCAAGAATCTCCTGATCAGGGCCTCCTGAGAGTCGCTTTCCGACCTGTAACGCCTCAAAAGCCCCGCCCGCGTGTTCTCGATCTCTTCTCGCGTAATCTCCCCGCGTTTCATCGAGTCGACCTGCTCCAGTATAAGCGCCTCAGCTGAAGATATTTTCTTCCCGTCAAGCCCCGCTATGGCCAGGACAAGACCCCGCCAGGTATTCGGCACTGTATCGGCAAAATATGCTAGTCCCTCTCTTTCCCGTACAGTTCTGAAGAGTTTCGAATGAGGGAAACCGCCAAGGATACCGTCAAAAAAGAGAAGCGCCGGTAGCCTGGGGTCCTTTTCCGTCACACCCGTATAAAACGCCATGCAAAGGATAGTTTGCTCCCCGGGAAGCTCCTCGGTTGAGCGGAGAATTCCGGGTGGCAACGGAGGAGCTTCCAGCTCCTCGTGGATATCCCAAAGACGGTCAGAAACTCGTGGTTCCGGAAAGAAAAGTTTTGAACGTGTGAGTATTTCCCCGCACTCTTCTGCCCCTTCTCCTACGGCGTAAATGCTCACGCTGCATCTTGACAGGGTCTCCCTCCAGATATCCCATGTCTTCCTGGGATCAAGGGTATCAAGGTCTTCGAGGATTCCCCAGGCAGGAAGACCTCTCGGGTCCCCTTTGGACAGTTCCTCCACCAGCCTGACGGTTGCGTAATGAGGCCTGTTGTTGATGATCGCGAGGATGTCCCGCCTGTGTTCTTCCCGCTCAACCTCGAACCTGTCAAGAGGGTAAGCATCGTTCTCCAGGTAAGGACGGGTAACGACGTCCCAGACGAAGGATAGGGCTTTTCCCAGATTGACTCCGTCCAGCGTCCCAAATGCGGCGGGATCCAGGAATTCGGGGGATGGAAGGTCCATCCCAAATCTTAGGACCTGAACGGGCCCGATTTTCCTCGCATCTGTGTTCATACTTGCTCCGTACATCTGCTCCAAGCTCCTGGATAAGTCCCGAAGAGTAGGAAGGTTAACCGTTCCCCGCCTGGCCAACCGGGGAATCAGAGCCAAGGCGGTTACCCTTTCGCGTGTGATAGGAACCTTACAGAAAACGTCGATGGAGAGCGTCTTCCACTTGGACACAGGCAGGTACCTGAATGTGATCCCGGGTTCTATCTCAAACGTCTTGAATTCGTCGTCGCGAACGATACCCTGAGTCACGCCGCGTCACACCACCAATTTTCCGTCGCAGTAGAGAAGGTTTCGGGGATAGGAAGTAAGGCTTCTTGCACCGTTTGCCGTGAGCACGACATCATCTTCGATGCGCACTCCACCTTTGCCCGGGATGTAGATGCCCGGTTCGACGGTAAACGTAGTCCCCTCACGCAGCACCTCCGTGTTGGAGGCAACGATGTACGGTTCTTCGTGAACCTCGAGACCAAGTCCGTGACCTGTCCTGTGAGTGAAGTACTCTCCGTAACCGTAAGAACCGATGACCTCCCTGGCCAGATCATCTATCTCTTTACCGGTCATCCCCGGTCTCGCCTTTAACCTAGCGTGTTCTTGCGCCTCCAGCACTACTCGATAGACTTTCTCCAGCTCTCGACTTATTGTCCCCACGGCAAACGTCCGGGTTATATCTCCCCAGTATCCGTCCACATTTACTGTGAGATCTATCCAAACCAGGTCCCCGCCCGCGATTTTCCTGTCCGAAGTCCTCGCGTGCGGGGTCGCGGTTTCAGGCCCTGTGGCAACCGAAATCCCTACCTGGCCAGCCCCTTTATCGCGGAGGACCGCCTCCACACCCCGGGCTATCTCCTTCCCGGTCCGACCCGGCTGGCAAAGACCTCGCGCGACATCTACCCCAAGGTCACACAGCTTGCATGCTCTCTCCATGAGCGACAACTCTTCTTCATCTTTTATCATGCGCAGATCCTTGAGAATATCACCTGCATCAACGTGGCGGAAGTCTCCAAGAGCTTCTTTGAAGAGGCGGAACTCGAGAAGACGCATGTGTCCGTATTCGAAAGCCCAGGTATCGCGTGGAGAAGCCCCTGTCCCCAAGGCATCGAGAAAAGCCTTTAGAGGCCCCTCCTGGTCAAGGTAAGGGTAGACCGAGAAATCAACGGGGACACCTTCTTCTCTGAGGGCTTCCACTGCCGCTTCGCCCTTGGATGCCTCAAAACCCGGCATCACAAAGAAAGCCTTTCCGTCGGACTTTGCGACAAGAACAGTAACCCTTTCCGACGGTCCCATACGTAAACCCGTTAGGTAATACAGGTTTGGCCCCGGTACAAGCGCAATCCCTGATACCCCGCTTTCCTTGACTCTAGCAAGGAGCCGTTGCCACCTCTCTTTTCTCATAGAACTCTCGCCTCCAGTATCTTGTTTTTTATAAGTCCCACACCTCCGATTTACAATACCCGGGTCCAAGTCGCGCGGCAGTCGCGTTACGACAATATGACTATTTGACGAAAGCACCTAACGAACCGTTACCGGATCTACTTCCCGGCTCCATCGATGGGTTTTCTGGCCACAAAATAAGCCCTGCATGTCGTAGGAGTTGCCTTCTTAAATGTACAGGAATCGAAGATCGCCTCGACAGAAAACCCCACCTCCGAAAGCCATCTCTCCAGATCCTGGAGGGGAAATGCCCTTTCTCTGTGTATTTCGTCAAACCTTGACCACTTTCCGTCATCCTCGATGAACCCGGTGAGATTAACCTGCCACCACCGGTGCTTCTCATCCCAGTGGTCCCGCCACACGACGAAATAGTTTTTTCCCTCCAGGAGGGTTGTCGTCTTCGGGATGGAAGAGAGTCTATGGGGCGTGTTCACGTCGAATACGAAATACCCGCCGGGCAAAAGAGCCGAGAAAACTCTCTGGAATGTGGACCTCAGGTCATCCGGTTCAAGAAGATAGTTGAGGCTGTCAAAAACCGAGATCACGGCCTCAACAGGGAATTTCAGGCTAAAATCGCGCATGTCCTGACAGGTGAACTCTATGTCGAGATTCTCTACCTGAGCCTTTTTCCTCGCCACTTCGAGCATGCTCGGCGATGCGTCTAAAGCCGTGACTTTGAACCCTCTTTTGGCCAGGAGTAAAGACATATTCCCTGTACCGCAGGCCAGGTCAAGGACAGTCGTGGGCCAAAAACCGAAAATTGACCAGATGTTCAGAATGTAGTCAAACCACGCCCGGTAGGGAACATCGGACATAACCTGGTCATATATACGGGCAAACCCTCGATATGGTCGTTTTGATCCCACTTTTACCCTCACCAGAACGTTCTTGCATCCCATCCGTAATTCTTCATAGTACCTTCTTTGTCCTTTCTCGATACTGCCTCCGGCGTAATGCGAACGAAAGTAACGAAAATCGCATACGCGGCAAGACCACTCCCAATCAAAGGTCCTGGCGGTATGGTTCCACTCTCTTTGATTCCCGGTTCCATTGTGATAAGCTTTTCTAAAGCCACAACTATTGGGGCTGTAAAAAGGCTGTTTTAGACTCCAAGAAACTGAAGAGTGACCAGATTTGCACGAACTTGGGCTTGTCATGAACGTAATTCACATGATTACCCAGGACGCTTCATCTCGGGGCTTTCGCCGGGTAAAGTCGGTCGAACTGGAGGTTGGTGAGTTCTCAGGAGCTCTCCCTCACGCTCTCAAAGAAGCATTCAGGATAGCCGCAGAAGGGACGCTCTTGGACGGCGCAACCCTAGTGATTGACGAGGTCCGGGCAGAACTTTGCTGCAAAGACTGCGGCAGGACGTTTTTCCCGGGAAAGCAGGGTTGGAATTGCCCATATTGCGGGGCGGGTGGGGCAGACCTCGTCCGCGGGATGGAGCTTCAGGTAAAGTCCTATGTTGGGGAGGCAGAAGAGTGTCAGTCAAAGTAGTTGTAGGCAAAAACATACTGGACGCCAACGAGAAAAATGCCGATGACCTTAGAAAAGTTTTTCACGAGTCAGGCGTAAGAGTAGTGAACATGCTCGGTTCCCCCGGTTCGGGGAAGACAAGCATCCTCCAGAAGGTAATTCCCGGCTTATCTCCTCTCCGCGTCGCGGTGATAGAAGGTGATATAGCCACCACACGAGACGCAGAACGTCTCTCTTCCCTCGGAATTCAGGTTGTCCAGATAACAACATTGGGAGCATGCCACCTGGACGCAAGCATGGTATCCAGAGCGGTTTCTGAGATTGACCTTTCCACGGTGGACCTCCTCTTCATCGAAAATGTGGGCAACTTGGTGTGTCCGGCGTCATTTGACCTCGGAGAGGACCTGCGTATCCTGGTGCTGAGCGTGGCTGAAGGAAGCGACAAACCCTTGAAATATCCCGCCGCTTTCCTCACTTCCCAGGCGGTTATCATCAATAAAAAAGACCTTATCCCTTATACGGATTTCAGCCTTGAATCCGCGGTCGCAGAAATCCGCAGCATGAAATCATCTCTTGAAATATTCGAGGTATCGTGCCGCACCGGAGAAGGGATAGAGCGCCTCTGTGGTTGGATTGAAGACTGGGCAAAAGGTAAGGTCGAAGTCTCCAAGTAACAAAAGTAACAAATCAAGGGTAATTCGAAGGAGCAATTCAGCGTACCTGCAACATAGGATAGAACGTACCCGTAATGAGGCAGCCGCCGGAGCATTCAAAGGCGCGCTCACGGCGGCTGCGAATTGGTAAGATGGTCACCGGCTTAAAGCAGCCAACTGACTAGCTGCTTTCGGGAACCGGCGCTACGCGCTTGGCCTCGGGTACAATCCCCTTAGCGCTTTTGGAATCTGCTTCCTCAGGCGTACCGGTGTCTTTGGGTTTGGCCTCTGTCGTCCCTGGCTCAGCAGGAAGCCTCTTGCCGTTCAAAAGACTGTCGAGTTCCTCACCCTTCAACGTCTCCCGCTCAAGCAGGGTTTCGGCTACCAGCGTAAGGACATCCCTTTTCTCATCGAGGATTGCCTTGGCTCGTTCGTAGCAAGCGTTGATGATACTTCTTTCTTCCTGGTCTATAGCCGCTGCGATCTCTTCGGAAAAGTCCCTTTCCCGAGCAAGATCCCTGCCCAAGAACACCTGGCCCTCTTTACGCCCGAATGTCAGTGGACCAAGTTTCTCTGACATGCCGAATTCCATTATCATCTTGCGAACAAGGTGCGTCGCAACCTCTAGGTCGTTGGCAGCACCGCTCGATATCTCGCCGAAAATCATCTCTTCGGCCGCGCGCCCGGCCAGCGCTGATGTCACCCGGTCTAATATCTCTGACTTGGTTATGAGGTACCGGTCCTCAATTGGAAGCTGCAGGGTATAACCCAACGCCGATCCCCGCGGGATGATGGTAACCTCGTGCACAGGGTCCGTATTTGGCAAGACCCTGGCTACAAGGGCGTGTGCCGCCTCGTGGAAGGCTACGACTCGCTTTTCTTTCTCGCTGATTATTCTCGATTTCTTCTTGGGACCCGCCACAACCCTCTGGATGGCCTCTTCAAGCTCTTCCATACCGATACGCCGCTTCTTTCGGCGTGCGGTGAGGAGAGCAGCCTCGTTGATCACATTTTCAAGGTCTGCCGGCGTGAACCCGGGTGTCCCTTTCGCCAGGACTTCGAGATCCACGTCCTTACCCAGAGGCTTACCCCTGCTGTGAACTTTCAAGATCTCCAGTCTAGCCTTGAGATCAGGCTTGTCGAGGACGACCTGCCTGTCGAACCGACCAGGCCGGAGTAGCGCCGGATCAAGAATGTCGGGCCTGTTAGTGGCGGCCATAACGATTATCCCTTGATTGGTATTGAACCCGTCCATCTCCACGAGGAGCTGGTTAAGGGTTTGCTCGCGCTCGTCGTGCCCGCCCCCCATACCAGCACCACGCATCCTACCAACCGCATCGATCTCGTCGATGAAGACAATGGCAGGAGCCCGTTTTTTGGCCTGCTCAAACAAATCCCTGACCCTAGCCGCCCCGACACCGACGAACATCTCGACAAAATCCGAGCCGCTTATGGACAGGAAGGGCACTCCGGCTTCGCCCGCAACTGCTCTTGCGATGTACGTCTTACCCGTCCCGGGCGGTCCGAACAGAAGCACGCCCTTGGGAATCCTAGCTCCCATCTCGACGTACTTTTTAGGATGCTTCAGAAAGTCTACAATCTCCTGGAGCTCCTCTTTCGCCTCTTCACAGCCCGCCACATCCTGGAAAGTCACTTTCTCTTGAGAATCGGACTGAAGCCGGGCTCTCGAGCGACCGAACTGCATTACCTGCTTCCCGCCACCCTGGCTTTGCTGAAGCATGTAGAAGAACAGGGCTACCATCAGAAGCGCAGGAAGCATATTTGTCAAAAGCGACATCCACCACGAAGGCTCTGGGGGAAGTCTGAACTGAACCGCTGCCCCCGACTCCACCAGTCTTTCATACAGGTTCGGATCGACCGGTATGACAGTGCGGAATTTCGTCCCGTCCTTGAGGGTACCCGTCACTGACTTGCCATCGGTTATCGTAACCGAAGATATCTTATTGCCGGCGATGTAAGAAAGAAACCGGTTGTAGTCCACTTCCATATACTGGTCTTTAGGGGTGAAAAGGTCAGCCAGAGAGATTGCAACGAACATTAACAGGACATATACTGCTAGGCTGCGCCATATCTTATTGTTCAATCCAACGCCCCCTCTCTGTCTACAGAAACACCCGACGGGCCGATTTGGCATCCTGCCGGGTCAGACCATGAAATAGTAGCACAATTCTGGCGATATCGCAAGTATGGCATTACCTCGATTTCCAGGACATCGGTAGTACCCTCATCAACCTTAAACCGTTCGCTTATCCTGTATCCCCCTACCCAGACAACCTCGTTACCTGAAGTAAAAACGGGGACGAAATCCCGGAAAAGTCGCGGCACTTTCAGGGAAACGAAGAAATCCTGCAATTTCTTTTGCCGACCGCCCATCCCCAGGGGCATAAACCTGTCCCCCGGACGCCACGTTCTGAGATGGATGCTCCTTCCGCATTTATTGTAGTCCACAAACGCTTTGCGCTCCAAGATGTAAAAAGGTGCATTTTCACCCTTTTTCACGTCCCGACATACCCGAAGATTACCGGGTAAACTGTCCCGCCGCAGAACACTGGTAACAACCTTCAACCCAAGCTGCGGAACGTCTGTACATCCGGGAACACAGACTTGTATATCCTCGATATCGGGGACGGGAGGGTAAAACGCTATGAAACCCCTTTCTCTGGTCGCCCTTATCCCGCCTGGAAGGGAGATGGTCCCGTTCTCACTCATAATGTCCTTGATATGGTCGACGGAGAGACTTCCGCCGTCCCCGGCGCACTCCCTCCAGGCTTGCTCAAGCACCCTGGATGAAATCGCGGGTGGAAGCAAGGCAATCGCTTTTTCATCGACTACCGTGATCCTCCCTTCCCTGAAGGAGTCCCTCAAGAAAGCTTCCCGGGCTTCTTTCTCGAGAAACTCTGCATCCCACCGCAATGCCTCGGCTACACTCGAGAGAGTTTCGACCAGAGACGGATTGAAAAGTCTCGACAGTTCGGGAAGGATTTTATGTCTCACCAGATTTCTTCGATATGTTAAGTCAAAGTTATATACGTCCTTTATAACTGGAAGGTCTCTTTCCCGACAATACTGTTCAGTAAGAGCCCTCGGAACCTCGATTAGCGGCCTGATGATTCCATTGTTCACAGGTGGTATCCCGGATAACCCGCGGGTCCCCGAACCCCTCAAGAGCCTCATGATGACGGTTTCTGCCTGATCGTTCATGTTGTGACCCAGAGCGATCTTATCCGCCCCGATCTCGTCTCTCAGGGAAAAGAAAAAGCGGTACCGGGCAATGCGTCCTGCCTCTTCCACACCGGTCTTGAGTTCTTCAGCGAGACGGAATACTTCCTCGTGACCTACCGTCGCGGGTATCCCTCTGGCCCGACAGAACTCGACCACCATGGCCGCGTCTTTGTCGGCTTCTTCTCCGCGCATGTGGTGGTTAAGATGAGCTACGTGAAGAGAAATCCCGAGCTCACGGGAAAGCATGAAAAGGGTATCAAGGAGGCACATCGAATCAGGCCCCCCCGACACCGCACAAATTACGACATCTCCGGGCTCAATCATCCTATACTTTCGGATGACTTTCCGGACAATGCCCAGCACTCTTTCAACGCAGCTATCAGCCAGCAGGTCTCCCCCCGCGATGACGGATCACCAGAGATACACATACCATGTACAACTCGTAATTTCAAACGCCCTCAATCATCGCGCCAACGACGGTAACGTCATCCGGAGGTGTCTTGTGCTGATACCTGAGGCTCTGAGTTATGAGTGCTTTCACCGAGTCATCTAGGGAGCTCTCTTTGAGCCGGCTTAACCTGGAGACTATCAAGTGCTCGGCCCTGGCGGGAACGGGACTGGATCTGAAGACTCCGTCAGATACCAGGAAAATTGAGTCGCCTGGCTCCACCGGCTCGCTTGAACCCAGGTACGGGACTGTCGTAGCTGCACCGGCAGGAGGAGTAGATCCGCGGATTACGAGCACATTTCCATCTTTTTTCTTGATGAAGGAAGGAGGCGCGCCCAGCTTATGGAAATAGGCTCTCCGAGTCTCGTGGTCTATCAAGAGGCAGTCGAGAGCGATAAACCCGTCCGGACGCCACGCGAGATAAAGAGCGGAATTTAGAAATGACACACAGGAATCGTAGTCTAATCCACAATCGAGTAGCGATTTAAGGATGTCGATGGATTCTCTGCTCTGCTTCGCGGCAAGATCTCCCTTGCCCATGCCGTCGGCCAGCACCACCAGTGTCTTGCCGGGTCCCAAGTCGTATCTCACCCAGACATCCCCCGGTTTTTGCGCACCCTCGGCGGGGATTGTCTTTCCCTTGAGCCTCACCCTAAAACGCTCTTCCCTTCCTGAGAACCTATTACCCGTAGAAACCCTGATGTCCGGTTCAGGAGAAATACTTCGAACGGAAAGGATCTGACCGAGGCAGCGATACTGAAATGCGAGGCACTTCCGGGTCTCACCGTCGAAAGTGCTGATCTTTCGTTCAAGCCGCTCAATTTCCTTTCGATGGTTCAATTCCGATACCAATTCTCCATACCTGTGACACCGGTCCTTGAGTAACACAGTGTTGTCTCGGATGCTTAACCTGCCTGACAGATCCATCTTCTTTACAAGGTCAGTAAATGCCTCATAGACAGCACCGAATTCTTCTTCCCAGCAAAATGACCTTTCGTCACATTCAGCACATACTCTCTCAACAAGGTAGCGGATGGTCGACGTCACAGGCCCTCCCTTGCTTTCCACGTCATTAGAAGCAATCTCGTCTCGGCCTGGAGCTGTCCCGGAACCAGTCATCGTAATTGCAGCCTGAGAAAATAGGTTCCCTATTTCCGAGAGGGCATTGGAAACCGCGGCAACTTTCAGTTTTAACGGGTCCACCGGATTCTGGGGAACAACTTTCGCCTTCGACTCGTCACTGAGCTCCGGCAGGTATCTCCCGAGAGTTTTCTTGACCGGGGAGGTAATCAACGGGATTACGGCGCATGAAACCATCTGCTCGAGGAGCCTTTTGCTCACGATGGTGCCCGAAGGCGCAAAGAACGACAAGAGAAGTCCCGAAGCGAGGTAACCCAGGACAGATTCTGCCTTCCCGAACCAGCCCCCGATACCGGCCAAAACTCCTGATATCCCCAATAAACCTGGGGCGAAAGGATCACCTGATCCAGTCAAAGAAGCGATCAATCCTCCCGAAAGACCCGCAATAGCCCCCGCCGCTGGACCTCCGACACAAGCCATCGCCAGGACCCCCGCCATTATAGTCACCATTTGTACGTCGAGGCCGAATGCGTAGAGACCCTGTAATCCCCCGACGGAGACCAGGACCAGGGCTAACAGGGCCTGCCTGGCTGTCCGCGAACTTGGGGACTCTTTTATACCCGCGATGGCGGAGAAGGATAGAAGTCCTGCCACAAGGACACACAACCCTTCGATAAAGGCAGAAATATAAGCATAAAGGCTCGGGCCTTGGAAAAAGCCTATGGCGGTCCGGACACAAAACGCAACAAGTCCTGCCACAAGAGAATCCAAGACTTCCCGGTGACGTGACTCCTTTTCCGGTTTGATGAAGACAGTGAGAAGCATGACGGCAAGAAAAAGATAGACAATCTGCTCCCACTTGAAAAGGGTGACACAGCCAAGGATCATAAAAAGCGCAGATAAGAGCGAAAAACCAGTCCCTCCCAGCGACCTTAAGGCAGCGTAAAACCCCGGTCCAAAAGGAGCTATGCTGCCTCCCAGCACTGTGCGACCCAGGAAAAAGCTGAGTGTCGCTGTGAGCGCAAGTCGCTGTTCAAAGGGCTTGTCTATCTCGAGGCAACCCCCAGTCTTACCGTCTTTTTCAAGTAGCAGACGCAGGAACGCCGGTAACTTCAAGTGGCTTACCCCCTCTCTCCGTGACCTCGTCACACATAACCTGGTGCGATGTCAGTTCGATACCATTTTATCCCTGGAAAAATGCGCCTTCTGTCGGGGCTTGTCTTGTAGCCGGTAGACACGAGGAGTACTACGTGTCGAATATGTGGCAGCTAAACGGAAAAAATGTTGAGATGTTGAATAATCCTACAACCGGGAGGTGGCGGACTAACGAGCATCGAATGAACGTATGGTCGAATCAATGTACGTCAAATCCACGTCCCTAACCGGGGGCGGTATAGGATTCAATTACACAATTACATGAAAACAAAGACAGGTATACCTTCTTCCCTGAAATACGGTTTAGTGTTTTTCGTGCTATCACAGGTCCTCCTGGAGCTCTTTCTACCGCTTTCCCTTGTATATAACTACCGCATCGACTACAACATCATCAAAGACAACCTGACCGACATAAACAGGGTACTCGACCGGTTGAAACTCTACATTCAACGTAATGGGATTGAGGATTACATAATCATCATAGGGGACTCGGTGGCCTACAGCGGTCCCGGCGGCCCGCTCCAGTCGGTCTCATACTATATGAATCAGATTAGCCGGGAGAAATCACTTCCTCCTGTTTTCAACCTCGCAATTCCGGCAGCCCAGATGGGGGATTTTTATACCCTCCTTCTCATGTTGGATCAGAAAGGGATATCTACAGACAAGGTGATCATCAACCTGCTCTACGCCGGCTTTGTGAAAAGGGACCCGGACCCTCCCGTCGTCTACTGGCTCGAGCGAGAACTGAAACGTCTTGACCCTGTATCCTATGCGCAAGTTGCGGATGCCCTTTTGGCCAGCAACGAAAACAAGAATCGTCCAGACCCTTTTGAGACTTTTCTGGAGGTGTACGTTTACAACTGGATTCCGGTTCTCAGGTACAGAGACTTCCTTAGGGCCGGGTTGTTCAAGGCTTTCGGTGCTTACAATGAAGTTACAGGTGATATACGGCCGTGGTACGAAAAACCGTATCTGAAAAGTCTTCTACAAGACCCAGTCTACAAAAGGCAGTTTGACCCTGCTCCGTTTGCGCTCGATGATTCCAACCCCAACGTCTTTTTCTTGAAAAGAATAGCCGAACACCAGCGGGGCAAAAGTCTTCTCCTTTTCATGAGTCCAATCAACCGGGAACTTATGGCCGAAGAAGTCTCGAAACCGGGATTCCTCCAAAATTTCGTCAGTTTGAATGATTTCCTGAAGGATCTGGCCTCGGAATACTCTTTTGTTTACAGGGACTTAAGCAATGTGGTTCCGGCTCACCTGTTTTCCGACCACCTGCACCTCGTCAGTGAGGGATACAGGTATTTTGCAGGTATCTTGTGGAAAGAAATCCTGAACTCAGGGATACTCCACAGCAGTAAAGCCGCCTGTCGCATTACCGCACGATATGGTGTTGACCCAAAACTATGGATACTCGATAGCAGTAAAGCTACATGTCCCGTCGACCCGGCAGTTCTCAGGTTTGACCTATTCCGGAGGAGCTGGGGGATGAACCTCCGAACAGTCAGCGACCTTAGGGACGGGCAGGAGGTGGCATAGGATGGGTTTTCACAGTCCTCGGTTTTTCGTCCTGCTCTTGATGGCCGCAGCGTTCTTTTTCATCGCGAAAGGAAAGAGGCTATGGGTCCTCGCGATCTTTGACGCTCTTTTCTACCTGAACGCAGGCATTCTGGATTTACTTCTCCTTTTCGGGGCCGCAGCGGTGACATTTTTTTCGGGAATACGGTCGCGTGGGCCCAGGAAGAAGGCATGGGCTCTTTTGGGCGTAACAGCAAACCTTCTCAATTTAGCGTTTTTCAAGTACTACCATTTCATACTCGGGAACGTTTCTCGACTGATTCCGGTGCCCGATATGTTGCTGAAGATGAATCCCATTCTTCCCATAGGCATCTCTTTCTACACGTTCCAACTGGTATCTTACCTCGTAGACGTATACCGGGACGAAGTCCCTCCTTGCAGGTCGTTTCTCCTTTTTTGGGTTTACATCTCGTTCTTCGGCCAAGTCATCGCGGGGCCGATCATGAGAGCCAGTGACTTCATACCCCAGGTGGAACGGACTGAACGATATACGTTTGACCTAGGGCGTATCAAAAGCGGCGTTGCGCTCTTCACCGTAGGGTTAGTCAAAAAGCTCGTATTTGCTGATACGCTCGCGCCGTTCGTCGATACCTTCTTTGCCAGAGCTGCGGATCTGAGTTCCATAGACCTTTGGATTGCCGGGTATCTGTTCGCCTTTCAGATCTACTTCGATTTTTCCGCCTACAGCGATATGGCTTTGGGTATAGGTACAGTATTCGGGTATGAACTTGCGAAAAACTTCGACTCGCCCTACGTGAGCCAGAACCCGCCTGAATTCTGGAGGAGATGGCACATAACCCTTTCTACCTGGATAAGAGATTACCTGTACATTCCCCTGGGAGGCTCAAGACGGGGATTTGCGAGGGGCATTTTCAACGTTGTCATCGCTATGACTATTTCCGGCTTGTGGCACGGCGCGGCCTGGAATTTCGTGCTCTGGGGTCTTTACCACGGACTTTTGAGTGCCGCTCACAGAATCTGGAGGAATATTTTGGGAAACAGGTCTTTTGCCAGGAAACTCGCCGGGTTTCCCTTTCCGTTGTTCAATTCACTCGTATTCATGCAATTTACTGTGGTTGGCTGGATACTATTCAGGATGAGGGATCTTGAAACGCTCTTTCGCGCTGTCCGCAAGATGCTTACTTTCAGCGATCTGACATACGGGCCTCACGTCTGGTACTATGTGATCCTCGTATCAGGGTTATATATCCTCCATCTGATTGAATACTTTGTCCGAAGGAACGCTCATTCCCTGTCTTCCTTTTGGGATAACAACGTCCCTGCGCCTATAAAAGGTCTGGTTTACGCGGGAATCGTCTTTGTGCTGTGCGTGTTTCTGCGTCCGAAAGAAAATGCCTTTATCTATTTCAAGTTCTGATAGTCAGCATACGACCTCATAAATATAAGCCGTGCTTAACGGGGTGAGAGTTGCAGCCAAGTTCCTTGGACACAGAACCGGCAAAAGTAGCATGCAATCTTGTAAAAGGAAAGAGATACTGCAGGAGTATCTCAAAAAAGGGATTTGGCCACCGCCGCCTTATAGGTAGCCGGTGGCCGGGGGTCTGCGCGAGGGTAGGCGTGCGGCTGCCACTACCGCTGTCACCAGGGTTGGTCAGGGAGGTTACCGTAGACCGGTATGACTCCTTTGAGGTACATACCTTGGGCCATCAAAACGAGCCCAGAGAGAACCCTTAGGATCTTCTGTCACCGGGAAGATGGGAAGAAGGTGTTTAGGCAACTGCAGAATCTGAGCGTGTTTTTCTACAGCTCCTTCTTGCCGACGACAACCACGCCGTGGTCCAAGAAGGATGGATAATACTCCAACCATTCTGGCCGCCTCGTTCTTCCACCTGACCAGTTGTCTTGAGTGGACACCGTACTCGGAGGAAATCTCAGAAATAGACTTCGTCTCTTTTAGAATTTCCGACACCACCTTTGCTTTTAACTCGGATGGATTGCTCTTCCGGATCCCCATCTATTGCTTGGCGCCCCCGGTTTTCTGTTTAGAATTCTATGTCCACTATATCCTTCTGCTTACATGAACCTACCCAGGCAAAGCGGCACGTTAAACAATCTAGAGGTAAAGCTGCGGATCATCACGATACGTTGTCATCAGCAAACAATGCACAGCCTTCTTCCTTAAACTGCTTAATACGATCAAGTAACTCTTCTTCGGTACACTCAAGGTATTCAGCCAGGCACTTGATGCAGAGGACTCGGTTTACAGACCGTCCCAACAGTTTTTGGTTCAGGGCAACCACGTCCTTATTGGCTGGTTGTCCGCAGTTATAACAACGCCTTACCTTCATGGTTTTCCAACTCCCCAGAAGTCTGCATCATCTTATGCATGGCCTTGCCAAACGCTGCTCATGGAATTCTATCGGACCTTAATGTCGGGTATAGAGTCCTGGTATTCCGGATCCATCAGGTGGAGCTGACGCCTTATCACTGCTCTCATCTGCAGCGCCGGTCTTAGACAGTAGTCTTCGAACTGCTCCTTGTCCACGTCGTCGATCCGCTGCACATGAGGAAAGAAAAGTTTCATGAAACCCGTGCAAAGCCTCTTTATAGCTGTCGTATCCCTCGTGTCAGCAGACCTCGGAACCTCCAGTAGCTCGTCAACCAAAGCGGCATATGTGATCTCGCTTCTAAGAGCATGCAATATCTCAGAGAAGTATTCAACGTTAAGGGCCCAACCCTCGGCCTTCATGTTCTCCCGCATGCGCGGAACTTGCCACCCTCGAATGAAGCCATGAAACCTGTCGATAAGAGCAGACTCCTGAAATGCGTAAGGCAGCTCCGTGAACATATTGATGTTCTCGTTCATTTTCTCGTCAGGAATGTTACCCATAAGGATAACACCGGCATCTCCTACGCCCCTGTAGTCCCCCACGCGGTAATCTCCAGACTCAAGATACCCCTTTAGTGCCCCCCTCATTTCGTCTACATCGACGAATGTAATAGTCTGGACCTCGTCCAAAGCTATATAGTCGTAACGGCTCACAAGGCCGGGAGTCTTTCGGCCAATATCATAAAACAGTCTAGCCCTGGTAATACTGCCACCACTTACTAACCAACCGTACTTTGAGATCTGCGACATCACGTACGACTTGCCTGTACCTTTCGGCGCTAGCTCGATTAGATTAACACGTCTCTCAACAAAGGGTAACAGACGGGACAGCAAGGTTAGTTTTTGACTCACGTTGAGAAAACCTGCGGGGTTAAAGTCTATAGCCATGAGTATGGTATCTATCCATTCTTCCAACGTGAATTCCTTTCGTGCTTCCTGGAAGAACTGTAAGTCGACCGTATACGGCTGGAAGGGTTTGAAGTCTGTCATGTATATAGCGCCGTCGCGTTCCTGCCCGCCCACAATTCTGCGACGCCACTCGCACTCTATAACTCCCCACGTTTCGCTATCCGCCAACAGTTCGTTGCGATGGCCACTCAGTACTCGCTCGTCAACTATGGCTTCACGTTTCCGGGTAGGAAATCCAAGATCAGGCAGACTAAATAACCCTTCGCCTGTGCTAACGTCTATGTCGACGCGCAGTTTAGCTAAAAACCTCACCGAGCGTCCATCCTGGATCATTGCACTCTTGAGTAATCCCCACTCTCTCTCCCCCGGGATGTTCTCCCTGACAAAAGCCGCCACTTGTTCAAGATCAACGTTTCCCTTCTCATCAGCAAAGCGCATCATTAGCCAGTCACGCAAATACGGTGGAATACTCAGCGAACTAAAGAACTTGTTTTGTGACGGCCTCTTGTACACCGTCATGTCCTGGAAACACGATCTGACCTTTTCCTCCAAGCTTGCGTTCACGGTCCGAAGTCACCCCGCCTTATATACCCAGATCGCTTTGAGTAATGCCCTTAATGGTTTTAAAGTTAATCCTGCCAACCGGCTGGCTACCACAGTACACCTCTGCTGTATGCTGATGTTGACCTGACTTCAGCCTTCTTAACAAAAAGACCCATTCCCTACCATTCTCGCTCTTACCCGAGATAACCTGTCCACGCAAGAGTAACCTAAGATCGTGCACGACCCGATTACATCGCACAGTAAGGACGCCTTCACCTTTCGGATTAAGCCTGACGACGTTATCGACCACTTCGAACTGTAACTCAGTTCTTCCTTTGCGTACAATGATGACCGGCGCCAGAAACTCTTCCGGCGTAGCCCCTCCGTGAACCTCGCCGGGACAGTAGCCGCTGCCTTTGATTCGAGCATGAGTCAGCAGAAGGAGCTTGTCATTGTCCGATACCCACATTCCATAGCATTGGTAATTCCGCACACCTTGAGAACCCCCATCCTTAAGAATCGCATACCGACCTGGTAAAACAACTTCCGCTCCTTCTGGCACGTCAACCTTTATGTCACTTGTGGCAGAGAATCGGCTTAAGCCATGGTCCGAGGTGATAACGACCGTGTCGACCTCGCGCAGCAAACCTAGAACCCTCTCAGCTACGTGTTCTATGACTTTCATGGCTTTGAGGAAGGAGTCAGGAAAAACGTAGGCATAGTGATGGGCAATGTCATCCAAGCCGCGTTCAACTGTTTCTCCAGACTCCCATCCCTGATTTGCGTCCGTGATAGTAGGGAGGCTACTCCTCGCAATTCTTACCTCGCACTCAACCTCGCTTTTTTCCGTCAAAATCCGGGCAAGCAACCCTGCCCACTCCACTCCCATGGCATCTACCCAGTATACCTTTGCTCCATTAGCTCGCAGCTCGGCAAGAAGTTCCGATCTAGGTGGGTAATTCCAGAGAAGTTGTTGATTGGCCCACTGGTTTGTTAGCAGGGCGAGTTGTTCGTTCGCCCTGTCTCTTACCCGACAGCAGTTGTAGACAGAAAAGTATCGTGCAACAAACTCGTCGCCAATCATCGGGGGACGGAGATACCAAGCTAAAGCGGGAAATGCAATCTCCAAATACTCCCACCAAACAGCAGAATCGGCTTCTTCCATTAGTTGGGAAGTACACAGAACGATCTCCCTGCGCTCTTCTTCCGAAATGTCCGTCAGTACCGCGATCCGTGCCAGAGGGTCTGTTAGCTTTCTGTAAGCCTCCCAGAACTCTGTCGGCATCGCTTTGATGCCAATACGCTGCAGAAGTTCCTTGCGTTCTCTGCTGTAGGACCTATTCATCTGCAAACGGAATATCGTTGTCACTGCATCTCGAGGGAAATCGTTGAACCTATGGTTGCCCTCTAGGACGTGGTAAAGGTAAGAATCGGACTTGTTACGACTCTTGCTCCATAACCATGCCAGCCAGCGTCCATATTCGTCAAACTCTGGCCACAGTGTGAACAGTTGGTCAGCGTTGTAGTCAGCCACGTTAAGCAGCCGCGAAGCCAATTTGTCGAGCGATTCCCCTTCACACAGCCGGGTAGCTAACCATTCCCACTGTTCAGCTGAGCCCCATTCTCGCTTGAGTTCTGCGCAGCCGAGGGTCTTTAAGACGTATTCAAAACAAGTTGGGTAGAGTTGCACCCGACACTGACTCCTGATTTGCCTTACGGGCAGCCATGGTGCAAACTCAGTCTTTAGCCAAACACGCTTTACACTGCCTTTCTCCCAGAACGAAAGATACTCCTTGATGCCCCAAGCCACCTTACGGTTTCCCGCGTCGCCCAGGAAAGAAGCAACGACGATATCGGAGGTACCCTCAGACTCAAGATACCATTCCTGAGGAAGTTCACCAGAACGGTATCGAACAACACACTCAATTGCCTGGTAGAAACTGTCTTTAATGCTCAGTAGCGGCACATATATCCTGCGGACTCCGTCGGGAAAATAGGACACTGGCCACTCAGCTAGAAGCTGTATTACATCGGTCTTCTCTGGATTAAGTCTTACCCACTCAGACAAGGGAGTTATCAACAGTTTTTTGCACCGGCGCGCCTGTTCTTTCAAATAGGAGATTAGACGCGACGTATCAGGAAAAACATCATCTTCGCTGCAAAATTCCGACAAACGAATAATGCTATCAACTTCATACGGTAGTCTAGTAGTCAAGTCGTCCCAAGCTTCGGTACCCTCCAGGAGGATAAACCTGGTGGCAAAGCGCTCACCCTTATCGCTTTCTGCTCTTAGGTAGGTTACAAGTTCGTCGACGCTGGAAAACGACAACATGCCTCTACCCCCGCTTTTTCGCGATCTCCAATACCGCTAACAATCGGGCACCCACAAGTGCGTCTTTGGAAACCAATTCCTCGACGAAGCGCTTTATATCCTCGGCTGACATACCCTCGAGTGCCTTCAAGACTCTGGGATATACAGTGGCCTGGTAGTTTTGTGTAACCCATTTCCTGATTGCCTGAGCAACTTCGTTAAGGCGAATTGGCCACTGTTGCACGTTACCGCCCATAGAGTCGTAGACGTAATTCAATACGCCTTCCTGTGCATCAGATTGTCGAACAAGCTCTGCATACTCTCCGGCAGCCACATCAATAAACTTGTTAAGAACATATCTCTTGTCATGTAGAACCTTCAATTCTTCGGCATGCTCAGTAAGAAACTGTAGCATTTCCTCTATTTCACGCTCAGGCAAAGACTGGAGCCGCGAATACCGCGTAAAAAACTCGTGGTATTGTTGGCCTTCCAGAATCAACTGAATCGGAACACGCTCTGCCTCACTCCATGCCACAGGCGAGTCAGTGGAGGTAATAGACTGCCATAGCTTCTTCAGCTCCGCAATTTTCTTTTGCTTAGTCAATTGTTCCAGGGCACACAGTATAGCCCTCTTGACTTCGTCTTCAGGCGCAGCTGATAGGTTACTAGGAAGCATTTCATATAGTTGAGCTGCCTCGGAGTCTTCTAAGCTTTGCCCGGTGTACTTTGCCACCAAGAGCTGCGTGATTCTCACCCCATCACGCAGAAGTACTCTGAGAGTCCCAGACAATCGTCGGATCTCCTCTGAAGAGTCAACTTTCAACTCCCGCGATGGTTGGTAGACGACTTGATAGAGGTAGTCTATGGCAGCTGCAACCTCGGCAGGCTGTCCCACTTTGTAGCAGGTCAACGGGAGTTTGCTCCGGAACCATGTTTCTTGGAAATGCAATCTGACATCGTCGAGGCTGTCTTTCTGTGCCCCGCAGAGTTCATCCAATGCCAGAGTAAGATTCAGCTCAGCAGTGATCTCAGGGAGCTTATCCTTGACTCGCTCTTCGCGCCATAAGTAGACATCTTCCTGTAGCAGGGCCCTCAGTCTGCTCATAATCCTTGGCACATCTAGACCGAGAGAACCCGCAAGGAAACTGAGCTGAGGAGTATGAGTTCTCAGGAAAGAGAGCATGCCTTGCTGCATGCGTTCTCGGGTCAACAACCTGGACAACTCACTCTTTACAGGCTGGACTGCTTCAAACACACGCTTCATTTCACGATCATCAAGTTCATCAAGGTCATACGAGAGAACGTTAGTTAGAGCCTCAACAGCCGGAGCTAAACCCTTTTGAACTCTAGGATCGCGTATTTCCTCAACAGAATACTTCACACACCACACCGGGAAGCCAGCATTCGCCAATGATTTGCGCATGTTCTTTCGTGCTTCTTCGGGATAGGCTGCTTCTTCCGGTCTAAGGTGGAACACCTCCTGAGCCATTTTGCAGAACTCTTCAGCTTCAGTGGACATGCGACGAACTGTGTAACAACTGCTATCTGACTTATTTCCCTTCATCACATCCTGAATAAGCTCCGCCAGCTTGTTTGGATTGAGCGGCAACGAATTCACACCGTCAGAATAGTAGTAGCCCTGCGAGTAGTCCCGCATAAGAAGCGAGAAAAGCAGGATACCGATGGGAGACGGCATCAGACCATATGGGGGTTCCTGTAAAGCCTTCCATAGGTCGTGCAAATTTACGTGGTCCTGACTCTTAAAGAATTCATCTACGACTCTTTTCATCTCGCCAAGGGGATGCTTAGCATTGGTTAATGCCCCGTCTTCCCAAAGACCCTTGCGCTCCAGCTCCTCGACCACGTCTTTGTACGGGCGTTGAATCGTCCGAGCAATTCTCAGACCGATTTCAGCGCCTCCCTTCCCCCAGGAGCTGGTATACAGCGTGGCAATCTTGCTGAGCCGCTCTGGCCCGTAGGGATACACTTGCGAAACAACATCTTCAAGATACCCCGGCACCGATTCACAACCAGATAACTCTTGCAGACCACCATGAAAAAAGGCTTTAATCCGACCTAGCCGTACGCTTGTTAGCCACTCGTCAACAAGCTTCTTGGCCTTGGTGCTGTAATATCTCTCTTTGGCGCTGTCATGCATCTCTTCGTAATACCACTGATACGCGCGATGGTCTAACCAATCGTGCCAACGTTTTGCGCCGAAAGCGCACTGGCTAATAAGAATGCAGCAATCCAAGTAATGCTTGCTTAATTCCAGAGCAATGTCTTCTGTTCCATGGAGATGTTCGTCTTCCTGGGCAACTACCACAACTACGCCTATTTCGTATGAGTATTCAGTGCCTCGAATTATCTTTTCACGCTTAAGCTTAAGTTCCTTTGCAGATATAATTTGAACCGGATGCCGTAGCTTGGCAGCTCCCTGCAATGATAGAAGCTGCTTGAGTTCATGAACAAACTCGGCATCGAATCTCCGGTCATCGATCATGTTCTCAAAAGTCAAACTGCTCTGCGCCTGTTGCTTGTACTGCTGCAGTTTTTTGTGGTCGATCGTTCCCGACGGGATTATGTACTCTTGGTCCGTTCCGCTAGGTACGGCTAACATGAGACCCTGGTCGCATATTCGCTCAGCTATTTCGGCAACCCTAGGCGCTAGTTCGGTACCCATGAACATCCGCTTGAGGACCTCAAGGCTCGGCTTAAGAAGAGGATGAGCACCGTGCGTCTGACGCCACAATGCTGTCAGGAGGAGCATCACGCGAAACACGCGTACTTCGCCTTCACTGTGCAGCTTTTGCCTGCTCGAGCTGTAGTGAGTCAAAATGTCAGCCACTGAGTCGACGCTTTCGACCTTGACGTTTTCGAAGAAGTACTCCCACAAGTAGTCTGGAGTAAGCCAGTACCAGTTGTTCTTCGGATAGTTTGCTATGAACTCCCTAAAAGAGCCAGACTCACTTGCTTTCAGAAACTGAAATAGTGTTCTCTGACTTGAGCTAAAGTTCGATGAAATGGTAGCTAAAAGATAGGCAGTAAGAGGGTGGATAGGGGCAAGTGCCTTCAATTCTTCTTTAGCCACACGTTCGCCTAGTAGGTTTATGTGCAACACAGCAGCGTCTACATTGCTCCAAAGCGTATCTCGCTTGGCCTCCCAATCCTTTCTCCAGGCCGGTTTAGGTTCAATAACATTGCTGATGAGCTTATAGGCAGTTACAGGCTTCATCTCCAGAGGACAAAGATGAAATCTATCGTGAAGTTTTTTCCTTGTACCCTCATCGATCCGGGTAAACTGGTCCAGAGCTCTATGGGTCACGAGGAAAAGATAAAACGGGATCCCTGTCGTTGCGTGAGCTAGCTCCTGCAACGAATCTACATCGGTACTATTGGCAAAGAACTGGGTAAACTCATCCCAGATAAACAGTATCCCCTTGAGATTGTTCCGGGTGATGACGGCCCTGATCCATTCCCTGATCGCTTCGGGGGAATCCTTAATGATCACTCCTTCTTGTTCCAACACTGCAGCGACCTTTTCTCCCGTCTCCAAATCACCGTCACGCAGTTTGTTGATAACTCCCTCGGATGTGCTTACATCTTGAAACATGCCCCTATGTTTTCTGAAGGCGTGATCCCAGTTAAATATGCTGTCTTTGGCGGTAAGCTTACTGACCAGTTCCTCCATTATGTTCTCTGTGACTGCATCGGCGTATCCATGGGACTGAAGTTCTTGTTTAATAGCCTGCTCAACTTCTAGATACAGGCGTCGGCTTGACTTGATGTGACCCGAACCGGAACGATATACAGTAAGATAGTTGCCCCTCTGGCGCAACGCCCTGAAGCGAGGCCATAGGTGTGACAATACAGAATGCTTGATGAAGTAATCCTGTACTTCCTCTAAGGGGTCCTCCAACAAGTGCTTAATGACAAAGCAGGTGAAGGTCTTTCCCGTTCCATAAGCGCCAGTGAGCCAGATAGATCTACAATCAGAAGGTTTAGCTCTTTCTAGTGCCGCGATGAGTTTCTCCAACAAGGTGCGGGTCTGATCATGAGGTATAAAGAACTTCCAATTTCCCCTGTTCTGCTTATCTATATCTTCCGTGAAAACCGGGATAAAATCTTCCCTCACGGTAAGACAGTCACTATACGTCCACTCGCTCACCATTCCTCACCTCTTGCAAGTCTTGTTACACCTTCTTCAGTGAGTTCAAAGGAAGTTTGTTCGCTGCCAGTCAGGCGACCGAGGACAAATTCCCTTTTGCAGCCAAAAACCACCCAAGGCCATGTTAGATCCCTATCCCAACACAGCGTGGTTGCACCTTGTTCAACAAAGAGACACCTAAGGCAATGTAAGACTGCACGTTCAGAAGGCTCCCAGCCAAGGCGTCTTATGCGACGAGGCCTTCCATGAACCACAAGACCCTGGCCCAAGACATCACCCACAGGTGTTCTTTCCAAGAAACCCACAAGTTCCATGATCGCGTTCGATACTGTCCTTGCTGCCAAGCGGGGTACGGCCAAATGAAGCAAGAACTTGAGCTCATTGGTGGTCCATTCACTACACCCCAAATTTACATACCATCTGGCTGTTGGGAAATTAAAAACTACGTTAACCCACAACAGTTCCCACAAGGGAAGGCAGTTTGTTCCTCTGGAAGAAAACTCCTGTCCGAATGTAGTCTGTTGACCTAATCTATCTTCAATTCCCGAAGTCCTGAGCCACGAGCGAAGAGACTCAACCTGCTTATTACCAAGAGATGGATTATTCACCCAGTTCCGTGAGTGTCTAAAGTATAGTTCTAACCATTCCTTCCGCAACCCGAAGCTGTTATGGCGACTCCAACCGGTCTCACTCTCATAACTAGACAAGGTCAAGCACCTCGATGGCTTTACGGTTACGGTCAAGGAAAATATTGTCCAAGTCCCGAACAATATCTGTCCGGATCAGATCATTTTTCTCTAGAGACAGTCCACGGAGTATTGCAACTAAAGTCTCTCTTTCTGTTCCAAATAAGATGTAGGGTCCCTCCTCTGCTTCACCGTAAAGTTCACTAACAGTTAGCTCGTATCGTCCAGTTTTCTCCGCATAGCGATACAATGAGTACAATACCGCCACAGGGTTAGGTTCTTGCCAACCCCTCTTCAAGAAAACCCCATTCGTGGCCTCTTCAGTGGAGAGTTTTTCGGCAAGCCCTAGACCTGAAGCCAAGGGCGTTTCTGTAAGTAGTGTATATAAAGCTTTAACAGCATTTCTGCGCGTGCTCTCGCTTTGTGGGAAATACTCACCCATTCGTCTGACAAGTTCATCCTTGGATATTACCGTTCCCCAGGGAATTGCTGTGACATACCACCTCACAGGAGTTGAATTTCGGGCCAGATTCGTCCAAATCACGGCCCAGGTGGTTAAGTCATCAACCCCGCGTTTGACAAGTGTGTTCACTAAATCTGTAATTGTGAGTGATTTTCTGTCGCCTTCGATCAACTCTGCATGTTTCAACCACATCAACATCGCATCAAATTGGCATGTGCCGAGTCCGTTTTTACTTGCCCATTGTCTTTTCAAACTGAAAAATTCGGCAAGCCAGTCTCTTTTCATACCAAAGTGCTGATAGGTATGTAACGTCCTCTTGTCGCAACCTTGTAAGGCTATTCCCCCTTCGCTGGTTTTTAGTGACTCTGCAGCAAGACAAGCCCTACCGCGCATATCGAGACACATGCCACAAGATACGCAGCCTTCACCTATCCGAACGTCATCACGGATCTGCAATGCGCCGGTAGGACATTCAACCTGACACGCTTGACAATGAGTGCAATACGCAGCCTTCAGAGCAACAGCTCGAAACGCGCTAATCACATAGCGGTCAGCTTGAGCTAAGTTTTGTATCTCTACAACTACACTGTTATCGAAGCGCTGCATGACATACGGATAAACAGTACCATTTTTACTCTCGATCAGCCCTTGGGTCTCTCCAGTTTGCACAATGCGACCCAAGGTCTTGGCCCATTCAAGCCAGTTTTCTGTTGGATGATGCAATGTAAACGTTGTCTTGTTACCTTCTTTGTGTTCCAGAACCCGATTACCTCCGCTCGGAAGGTACCGGCCTCCAGCTCGCCGCTTCCACCCTCCATCTTCAACGAACCGATCAATATCCGACACGTTGATACCAGCCGAAGCAGCGTAATTTCGCAGTTCCTCGACAAAGGCCCTCATGTCTTCCGAGTATACTCTCCAGCTAACAATGTCCCACCATTTTGCCGCCATCGGACAAATGGCACAACCTACTCGAACAACACCATGCCTGTAAGCACGGTTAAGCATTAGGTGCCGATCAAATAAGTACAAGAATACCTCTCCCGAGTTCCACCGGATTATCGGACTGGCGTTAACCTGAGTCTTGTGTTTGCCACCCTGCGTAATCTCATCATAGTTCGAGCGACTCGCACTCTCCTCATGACGCACACCATCGAATACTAGGGCCATAGCACTCGCCTTACCGGTCAATTGCCGTAGCAGTAGCAAGGAGGGAGCAGTCTTGTGAACTGTGCAGCACCAGCGATGAATTCGACTGGGTGGGCCCATTTCACGCCACATAGTTAGTGCATCCTTCTTACTCCTTGCGGTATAAAACGACAACTGCGGCCAACGTTCTTGTGCGGCCTTCACAGCTTCATACGTATCTTGAACTTCCATGCCGGTATCCCCAAAGACAACAACGAATTGGCTAGGTTCCAGAGTTCTCTGCACCAAATCCAGCGTAACAATGGAGTCTTTGCCTCCCGAAAAAGCCACTGCTGTAACGTCTACCTTATTCTGGTATTTACCATACGTCTGCCAGATGAACTTCATGGAGCGCTGCACGAGCCCCTGTAACAGCGCTTTGTTCTTCTCGAGCATCCCATCGACGTCAACAGGCTCAAGCACCAAACCATCGCGATACACTTTCAGAGTGGGCCTGGTGAAGAGACCCCCACCCTCGGCTTCTGCCACTAGTTCTCCCTTGTAGTAGTACTTCCGTCCGCCAATAGCCCAAAGCAACGGTTCTTCAACTCTTTGGTAGCTCCAGTGTTGGCTAAAGCCGAGCAAATCCAGTTCCTCATAGAATACAGGACGAATTTCGTTACCCACCGTGATATCTCTAGTATCAGTCAACAAGATTCCTCTTGTATCTGGGTCCCACTGAGTTACGTACATGGCATCTACCTACCTCGATACTAGCATCAAGGTTCAGGCGCTCTCGTCGTAAAGCCGATCAGCACACTCCCACCCAAGACGGTCGCAATCGAACGCCACACAATAAGAGCAAGCAAACGGGTACTTGCGGGGTGTGGCGACCTCCGTCTCACCCTGCTCATCCCTGGCAACGATCATCTTGTAAAAACCTAGCAAGTCCAGATCCAATTGTTCGGTTCGCAAAATAAGATACTCCACTAACTGTCGTGTCTCCACCGTAGAAAGCTCATATTGCTCAGCAACGTTGATTAGGTCTGATTTGCTCAACGTACCACACTCAGCCTTTGATACAAGAGCATCAAGAGCTTTCTCGGGACACGTAGCTAGCGCCAGTTCATACCAAAAGGGGTCCTCATCGACATACTTCCGCCTGTAGCGCCGTCTACGCTGACCCACTCTTGCGGGTCGCCGCGTCTTGACGCTTAGGCACCATTGCTGCGGTCTACTAGTAGGCAGCACGTTGCTGTCAGGTAGTCCGTCTACTATCTCAATGCCAGCTAATCTGAGTCTCTTGTATATTGAATCTACGTCCTCGACCGATACCTCGATAGCCTCTTTGTCGAGAACATCCAATATCATCGTATAGGTTATTAGACCGTCGTGCCGTTTGCCCTGACTGATCAACTTCCTCAGGCACCGCTCAAGAGCAGACTGGTTCATGTTCGACCCCGCTTAAACCAATCAACCATGCCCGAATTGACTGCTACTTGGTAAGTCTTTCTACAAACCCCACTCCAACCCTCTGGAATAATATGACAGACTCCTGATACGCTTCCGTGACGTACGAGCTGTACTAGCTACTACCGCAATTGTAAACGGCTACCCCGACACAGGTTGTCGGACCAGACAGGACTTCTGGTGGAAACAGCATTGTCACCGAAGCCTCCAGAATTTGCGGGTACAACTCACGACAACCACGGCGTTTTAACTTCCCTATCCGGGAACTCGATTACTGCGGTGGTAAGACAATTCTATAGGATTTCCTGAAGCCCTTTCGGCCTCTGCAAAAATCTGAGGCAACCGTTAGATTTGAGACCAAGCGGGGTGAGCAAGCTCAGGTTGACTTCGGAGTGTTCTAGCACGAGCATAATGGCCACAAGCGCATGGCGTACGCCTTCGTGATGGCGCTGAGTTACTCGCGAGGGATGTACGTGGAGCTTGTAGACAGGCAAGATAGCAGCACCCTAAGAGCCGCGACGGGTTCGTGAGTTTCGGCGGCAGCCGTTACAGTGTGCCGTGGGCGTTCGCAGGCAGGACTGTCGAAGTACGTGAGAATGGGCATCATGTGGAGGTATTCTCGGCCGGAGTCAGGGTGGCGGTGCATCCCAAAGCAGTCCTCCCGGGTACTGTGGTGCCCCTGACCGGACAGTGGGACGAGATCCCGGTGGGTGATTCCTCCCGGCCAAAACCCGTACTGGCGCTTCCGGTTTCAAGTCCCGAGGTTGAAGTCCGGCCTCTGAAGGTGTACGACAACTTTGCGGAGGTGAACGACTATTGATTGCGCTGGAAAGAGGCCGCTGCTCGGGCCTTCCAGAGTTGGTAAAACGCACCTTGCCCTGGCTTTGGGCATTGAGGCTATCAGGCATAGCATCGGAGTCTACTTTGTGACCGCTCACACGCTCGTGGAAGACCTGAAGAGGGTTTACACTGGTAACAGGCTTGAGGGACCGATGCGTGTCTACATTGCACCGAAAGTACTGATCATCGACGAAGTGGGTTACCTCCCATTCGACTCGACCCGCGCCACCATGCTGCTTCAACTGGTCTCTGCCAGGTACGAATGGAGAAGCATCATCCTTACTTCAAACAAAGGCTTCGGGGAGCGGGGTGAGATATTCGGAGACGCCGCCATAGCCACCGCTATCGTGGACCGCCTGCTGCACCATTCCCACATAATCAACATCCGGGGAG
Organism: Candidatus Fermentithermobacillus carboniphilus; assembly: GCA_018208355.1. Classification (GTDB taxonomy): domain Bacteria; phylum Bacillota; class Sulfobacillia; order Fermentithermobacillales; family Fermentithermobacillaceae; genus Fermentithermobacillus; species Fermentithermobacillus carboniphilus. The sequence continues at coordinate 1,381,114 of CP062796.1, forward strand.
AAAGCCACAGGCTGTGGGAGAAGAGACGAGCTGGCTTATTCAGCAACAGTTACACAAGCCCTAACAAGAACCCAAGACAAGGGGTCGGAAAATATTCAACCGGCCAAAGTGGGTGAATCTTCGTCCAGCCTTGACACTTGTCATCCTCGTAGAACCGGGCTAGTCTCTCCAATGAGGTCAGGTTGGGCATCTTAAAATGTGTTCCAAGTCTATGGGTTTTTACGTCAACGATATAGTAAAAGCCATCTTTGTCAGTAAACGCCAGGTCGGTCATTGCTCTACGAACATCACTACAATACTCAGAGCATAAATCTCCAATTAATGATCGAAAATGTTCGCATAGGATGGTTTGTATTGCATCCCCTACCGCCCTGGTACTCGTGGCCGTTTGGGTTGACAGAAAATCTGGTTGAGATTGAGAAGATTGACGATAGCCTTCTCGATAGCCTTGTATTCTTTCGTGTAGAAGATCCGGCTTTTCGTTACCATGCGTAGTCCTCCTCGATGTGTTCATCGACAAGTAACAGCCCACTTTCTACCGGCCTGTTTCCGCAATCACTTAATGTGAAGACGCTCTCTGGTCCTGAAACGAGTTTCTCTCCCAAAAGACTCCTTCGGCATAGCCTTGTATGGTCCTATCCTGCTCCGCCATTGCCAGCCGTTTCTCGGCCAGACAGCAGTACGTTTGGTCAAGTTCGATACCCACATATCGTCTCCCGAGTTTCTTAGCCACAACTGAAGTTGTACCTGAACCCAAAAACGGATCCAGGACTAAATCTCCCGGGCGAGAACTTGCAAGGATGATCTTTGCCAAGAGTTTTTCCGGCTTTTGGGTCGGGTGGTCTGTATTTTCTGGCATAGACCAAAATGGCACAGTTAAATCCGTCCAGATATTCGATGGATATGTAAGACGATAGTTTCCATTTTTCGTCCTTTCCCAATCTCTAGGTTTGTGATTTGAGTCCGTATAAGGGGCAAGGACACGCCGTTTTAGCTTCACTGCCTCCACGTTGAAGAAATACTCCTGTGACATGGTGCAAAACCATATATCTTCACTGCAGTTCTTCCAGTTCGTTTTTGCCCCTCTTCCTTTTTCACGCTCCCAGGTGATGCGGTTTCGGACAAAGAGATATTTATCTGCGACAAGGTGAATCGCTGCCGAAGACCGCCAATCGCCACAAATATATACCGACGCCGTGGGCTTCAGTGTCTTCAACAATTTCGGAAACCAAGACTCAAACCATGCCATGTACTCCTCAATGGAACACCCTCTAAATACACTGCCGTTGAAGGACTTCGTCAAGTTGTACGGTGGATCTACGAAAAGAAGGTCTACAAAACGTGTAGGTAGCCAATCGAGGATTTCGAAAAAGTCCTGGTTTATCGTTCGGTTTTCAATCTCTTTGAGTTCAACCGGCCCGGAAAGCTTGAGTAGCTTTTTCTCAAAGAGAGCTATTTCCTCGGGGGAGAGTGTGATTGTTCTGTTTCTAGGTGCTCTCGCTTTCCTATCCGCTGTGCCCATGAAACCATATCCTCCCCATACTATTACAAAAAACTCTCCTAAGGCCGATGCTCAGTTAATTCGCCTCGCGAACGACGACCAGTTCAAACGACCAGACAAAGACGCGCGATGCTTCGACTTCGACGCCCGACCCGAGGCATGTCTGGTTGCTGTATCCCCAAGAGCTCAAGGTACTGGACCGGGTTCAGGTGCTTCAGGGCTTGGTGTGGCCTAACGCAAGTATACACCTTATGGGTTTGCCCCTGAGCGCGAACTGTGGCTCTTCAACAGTTCCAAATTCTCTTTCGCTTGTCCGATACAGCCTATCTACTGCTCTATTCAACTTGGGAAATCTAGGGGGCAAACAGAAGAGCAGCTCACCTGACCAATTAGGTTTCGTACAGTTTGCGACCGCCTTTTATCTCTCCTGCTGTCGGTCCCCTCTCTCTTTTAGTCCGCCTGTTTTAGATGTCTCTCAACTTCGGGTCTACTTCTCTTATCAAATCGGGTTGTGGCCCCTAGAACCCTGCGCACTGGTGTTTTATGGATCTTCATAGCTTCGGTCAGGCCACGTTAGTTAAAAACGCAAACCACGCTACTAAGGGGTTCTGTAACCGAAGAGAAGCTCAAGCCTACAAGACGCAGGTTTTGGCCGAATTACAGAAGGGGGTGTTTGTGGAACCAGCAAAGCTTACCCTGGCTGAGTTTGCGGAAGGATGTCTGGGGTCTGTAAAGCTAAGTTTATCCCCAGAACACGGCAACGATACGAACTCCACCTGCGGGTTCGGCTACATTGTTAAGCGGATAGGCTCACTCTTGACAAATACTGGTGGGCACCAAACGGGCACCAAATCGGCTGAAAAAGAAAAACCTGAATCCTAGAATTCGGGGTTTTATCTGGTGGGCCATACAGGACTCGAACCTGTAACCACCCGATTAAGAGTCGGATGCTCTACCGATTGAGCTAATGGCCCACAACAAATGGTAGCGGCGACTGGACTCGAACCAGTGACACTGCGGGTATGAACCGCATGCTCTACCAACTGAGCTACGCCGCCACGTAAGCAACCTTCATTATACCCAGAGCTCTTTCAGTCGTCAATGTGTGTTGTACTAGTTGGTGTGCTCATGTGCATTTGCCCGGTGCTCATCCTCACCTATCACCAGGACCGCCCCGGATATTCTCGACTGGTCGTGCAGCAAAATCCCTATCTTCGGGATACCAGGTGGTCCACGGACCGAGGACGTCGTCGTACATCCAGCACCCCCTGCGCACCGGGATTTCTGCCGCTCGCCCCGTCGGAAGGCACAGGATATCGCACACAATGCGGCGGAGCCTGTCTCTTTCTCCTATGGTTGTTGCGTATATTATCAGAACAAAGTCTGTCGGCGCTTCAGGATATCCGACACGCGGCAGTCCCGTTCGCACGACCTGGATGGGGCATTTTGATATCTTCGACATAGCCGAACCAACCGCGACAGTGATAGCCTGAGCCAGGTTATCCAGCATACCAAACCGGAGTTCTTCTTGAAATTCGTCCCGAAGGCCGATAAGTGATTCCCCTATGGTTTTCCCCTTGCTCCAGACCTCTATTTTCCAGCAGTTTATACATTCAGGTACAGGCTTCCGAAATCGGGCTACAACCTCGCGGCATAGGGCGCACTTCGAAGCCCAGAAGTCGTTGGGCCATCCGTAATAACGCCAGACGGCATCTTCGAGGAATCTCAAGGACATTCACCCTAACAAATTATATGTGGGGGTACAACTGAGATCCTTGCACTCCAGGCAAATTGGGGAGGACGTGCCGCTACTGATAAGCCTGGCCCTAGTGGCAGCAACAACCATCGCAGTGATGCGGACTGACCACGTAAGTCGAATTGGTGCCGGGGGCGGGATTTGAACCCGCACGGGCCTTACGACCCAAGGGATTTTAAGTCCCCATTGTCTACCGGTTCCAACACCCCGGCATAAACATTAAAACTCTCTGCGGGACCCACGGCCTCCACGCTTCGAGTCAACGTTTCTACGCAAGTCAGCTTGCCGTTCGTCGCTTTCCTTGAGGAAGCGGGCAAGTTTATCTTCGAAACTTGCTTTAGCGCGCCGGCTGTCAACGGCAGATCGCGGGCGGTATGTGGGGCTGGCTTGCTTTATACTCAGTCCTATCTTGCCTGATGCGTCCACCGACAGAACCTTGACGCGAACTTTGTCATTTTTCTTCACATATTCATTAATGTCCTTAACGTAAGCGTCTGCGATCTCAGAGATATGAACTAATCCGGTCTTGCCGTCAGGTAAACTCACGAATGCGCCGAAATTTGTGACTCCAGTAACGACTCCTTCAACTATCGCTCCTACCTCGAGCGCCATACCTCCGACATTCCTCCCGGGATCTTGAAAATAAATCCGGCAAACTGATTATAGCTTATGCAACTTTCGAGTGTCAAGGATACAGTATTCCCAAGAGCATCCAGCATGTGTTAATAGCAGGACATTTCCTTTCAGCTCTCAAGCGTACGGTCAGGATTTCAGTCACACATACGGTCCGCTCCGAGGAATATCTTATGGTATCTAGCATAGTTATCCGTGATGGGATGTTTCGTGTCCTTCGGAATTCAGTATACCAACGGAGGTATGCCTTTTGGACGACTTTGAAATGGACGAAAAGGGGCACAAGGTAGAGATTTTCCAGCGGGAGCAAGTCAGGCTCCATGGTGTGATCCACGTTGAAAGCTTTGATGACCGCCAGGTCGTCATCGAAACAGAAATGGGAATCCTCGCTTTAACTGGGGAAGACTTTCACATAACCAGCCTTGACCTTGAAAAGGGCCAGATGCTCATTGAAGGGATGGTTGTGGCGCTGGAATACTCCGGTCTTGACAAGTCAAAGTCGAGGCAAAAAGAACGAGGGTTTTTCCAGAGGCTTTTCAGGTAGAACATGCAAACCCCGGTTGAAGTGCAATTATGGCGCCTTTCAGCCCTTTTCCTTTTGGGAATAGGCTGTAACATCGTTTTTCACGCGTACACCGCCTTCCGCGCAGCCGTGTCACTCGGGAGACTTTACCGGCACTTTTTCGACCTTTTGCTAGCAGTGTTTGTACTGAGCTCTCTGGCACTAGTCATATTTATCGTCAATTACGGGGAAATCAGGTTGTACGTACCAGTTGCAATCGGCCTGGGTTTTTTGACTTCCAACTTCCTTGTAGGAAACGTGACCTACCGGGTTTTTCTGTCGCTTTTCCGGTCAATCCGGAAAAGCCTGCGGTGGCTGGTGAGGACAGTCATCGTACCGGCGAAGAACACCTCGCGGAGAATCCTTTCGACCCTCAGACAGTGGCTGTCTCCCTCCGAACCACCAGGAAACGGCAACCTGCCTCCAGAAAATCCGGCAGATTGACCGGTTGGTTCAAGGAACTTCCCATCCGCGAATTTACCTCCGTCGCTGCATCGTTCTCAAATCTCGTACTCAGCTCCTCCATGTCTTATCACTTTCCTGTTGGGAAAGAAGGATTTCCCGAACCGGCGTCGAATAGGCTTGTACTAATTCTGTCCACATATTGTGCATAATTTGTGGATAACCCGGGGGATAAGATGTGCAAATCGAGATCCGGGGAGCGGAACGGCTCAGCTTTAGAGAACGCCAGGTAGTCGTCCTCAAGGAAATGGGCTATTCTGCTCAAGCTATAGCGGAGAAACTGGGGTTGAGTACCGCCACCGTGGCAACCCTTTACAACAGAGCAAAGACCAAGGGATACCAGGTGGTCATCGTTATTTCCGGAGACCCGCTGAACCTATTCGGCGGTGATGAACCGGAGGAGGAGTCGAAATGAGGAATCGACCTTCGCGAAAGCGCTGGCCCCGCATGAAGTTGGGACTTATCTGGTTTGTGGGCCTTGCGCTCTTCATAAGTCTTGCGGTCAGGCAAACCGAGGTGCTCTCCGCGAAAAAGCGGCTAAAGGCTCTCCAGGAAGAAATCCGCTACTACTCGGCACAAAACTCCGCTCTCGAGAAGCAAATAGAGATCCTAAAAAGTGACGAACACATCGAGAAGGTAGCCAGGGAGAAACTGGGACTGGTCCGGCCTGGCGAAGTACAGTACGTGGTCCAGAAAGGGGATACCGGCAAGTAGAAAACACATACCTTAGGACGGCTCACTGAGGATCGCTGATTTCCTCATAGAGAGAACTGGCCGTTTTTTTGTCGGCGAAATCTGCAACGGCCAGCACCTTGTATGATACTGTCCTGGACCCGTAATTAATCGTAATGATGTCGCCCACTTGCACCTGAGTAGATGGTTTTGCAGTGCGGCCGTTCTTAAACACGTGACCTCCGTCACACAGCTCCTGTGCCAGAGTACGCCTCTTGATTATCCTGGTGACCTTGAGGTACTTGTCCAGCCGCACTGCCTTAATACCTTCTTCCTCCGGAACCCGCCGTTCACAAAGGCGGGGAAATACACCTTAAAAGTTCACTCGGTCTGTCCCGCTTCACCGCTGACCGATTCTCTCAAGACCCGGCCGGGCCTGAACACCGGAACTTTGCCGGCCGGAATCTGTATCGGCTCACCCGTCCTGGGATTTCTACCCTCTCTGGCAGGCCTTTCGCGAGCCAGGAAAGTCCCGAACCCCAAGATGGCGACTGTATCACCCTGGGCAAGAGCATCTTGAACCACATCGATGAAACTGTTTATCACCTTTTCTGTATCCTTCTTGGTCATTCCTGCCGCCTGCGCGACTTTTGCGATGAGTTCTGTTTTGTTCATACATATCCCTCCATCTTAAGACACGAAATGCAGAACTTAACCTTCCAAAAAGCCCCTACGCCCCTATTCAACCCCCTCTTCGCATTCTTTGGCTTTCTCCCACAACCGGTCCAAAAAGTCCATGTCCACATCTTTCATGGTTAAATTATGGGTCTTTAAGACTTTCTCCATTTCCCGAAACCTGCGTGAAAACTTCTCTATGCTCCCGAGAAGCGCTACTTCAGCGTCTACTCCCAAGTGTCTTGCGAGATTAACACACGCATAGAGAAGATCGCCGATTTCGGAGGCGACCACCCTTTTATCGCCTCCGTTTACAGCTTCCCTGAGCTCCTCAAGCTCTTCCTGAATCTTGTCAAACACTGCACCAGCATTTTCCCAATCAAAACCGACTTCAGCCGCAAGGCGCTGCTGCTTCTGGGCCTTCATCAGGGCAGGAAGCCCCTTGTCGACCTCATCCATAAGCGAGTGATCTCGAGGGTAACGCCCTGGCTCCTGCCTCTTGATTTCCGCCCACCGCTCTTCAACTTCCTCGGGACTCCCTATCTTCTCACCGGCGAACACATGAGGGTGCCGTCTCACGAGTTTTTCTGAGATACCCTTCAGTACATCTTCAGCCGTAAAGTCCCCTCTTTCCCTGGCAATCTGACAGTACAACCCTACCTCCAGAAGTAAGTCTCCCAATTCTTCCTTGAGTTTATCCACATCTTTTTCCAGAACGCTCGAGACCACTTCGTAGGCCTCTTCGAGCACAAAGCGAGTCAGCGTCTCGTAAGTCTGCTGTTTATCCCAAGGACAACCGTTTTCACCCCGAAGACGAGCGACTATGGACATGAACCTGGCCCATGAACCGGCTCCGTGTCGGGCCCCGGGTCTTTCCGCATTCGGACGGGCAGGCACAAACACCGAAGTCAAGGGGTCCGGGCGGCCTGTGCGGTCCAGGTCCTCCAGGGAAACAGGCAGGATCTCTTCTTTGCCTGGTACACACGCTCCTTTGACAATGTAGACCGTATAATCGGCAGGAAGATATTCTAAAAGCCAGAGCTTTACCGCAGAGGCCAGGAATTTGTCGTGGACCTGGAAAACGATACACGGGATCTCGGGCCGGTAGTGCTCGGGGATTATATCCCCAATGAGATCGTAAGCATCTACAAGAAGGTATCCAGACGGTACCGGCCTTCTCAGCGCTGATATTACTGCCTCAGCAAACCCCATGGCGGGCACGATCTCCAGGACGATACCGTTCCCCCTGTCCAAAGTAGATTGGCTCCCTGAGCCGCCTTGAACTGTGTCTATTATGATTTCAACGGATTTTTCAGCTAAGAGAGGGTGTCCGGGAACCATGTACACGGTGTCTCCGTTTAGGCTGAATTCAATAACCTTTCTGGCAATCTCCTGGTATAGTTCCTCAAAACTTTCGGCAGTTTCGTAAAGGCTATCAAATGAGGTGTATACTATTTTCTCCCGGATTAGCCGCTCCACCGCTGGGTGATTCTCTGTCCTGAGGACGACGGTTTTTGCCGACCTCGCCAGGGCAATGGCACGTTCGGGCACGAGGGCCGGGTCTCCGGGGCCAAGGCCCGCGATCACCAGGGACCTATGTTCCACAGGCAAAACCTCCCCGTTCCACCCTTGTCATCTTAAGTTCTTTTGCGCGACACTCTACTTACGAAACTGCCGATAATCGGCATTGCTTTCAAGTCCTCGAGCGGTACAGCACCTAGAACAAGGGCAAGGACCCCATAGAAAAACGCCGCCACCGCTATGGCGACGACCGTGGCCATTTTTTCCGGCATCACCAGCGTCGCTCTGGTGTAGGAAAAGCCGGCCAAGACCGCCATTAAAGCTCCGGCTAAGGAAGTTTTAAAGAGTCCCAAGACGTCTATCGGGTTTCCGAGTTCCCTGTATATAGCCAGCAGATTGAGGAGAGCGGCTACCCCGAAATGAAAGCTGGTCGCAATTCCTGCACCAACTACCCCCACGGACGGCACGGCCACGAGTTTGTACGTGAGCACAGCCTTGACGATGGCGGCAAACCCAAGGTTAATCAGGGGAACCTTTATCTTGCCGATCCCCTGGAGTATGCCTGCGGTGACCTGCTGGAGAGCAAAGAAATAAAAGGCCGGAGCAAGGGATTTCAAGATCCGGCCTATCTCGGGTTCGCCGAATAGAAGCGTTGGTATAGGGACTGCGAGAACGTACAAGCCTAAGGCCGCCGGAAGGGCGAGGGCGCTTGTGATGGCAAGACCTTTTTTGACTCGCCTGTTAATGCCTTCCCGGTCCCTCAGTGCCGCGGCAGCGGAAATAGATGGTACGAATGCCACTTGCACGCCAGAAAATATCGACCCGAGATTAAGGATGGAAAAAGCGCCTCCCGAGAGCTGTCCCCACAGTTCGGTAGCTTGTTCTACAGAAAACCCGGCAACTTGAAGCCGCCGGGGCACAAGCCCCAGATCAACGATCTCCGTGATACCAAAAACCGCAGAGGCGATAGAAAGAGGCGCGGCTATAGAGGATATTTCCCGCACTATGGAGAGATACGATTCTCCGACATCGCTATCGTCAGAGTTCCATGTCTTGGCCTTGGCAAAGTAAACTGCCGCGATATAGACAACCCCGACCGCGGCACCTACGACCGCGCCGAAGGTAGCCCCTGCCGCAGCGTGTTCAATTCCTCTCGAAAGAAGCAAGTTTCCCAACAAAAACACGGTCAGAAGCCTTGCGACTTGCTCCACCACCTGAGAAATTGCCGGAGCCCCCATCTCCTCAATCCCTTGAAACCACCCCCGGAACGCCGATAGAATGGCGGCCACGAAGAGTGCGGGAGATATGGCCATGATAGAGAGCCTGGAACGCGGGTCTTTCGCCATGTTTTGAGATATCCAACCCGAAAGGCCGAAGAGAGTGAGGGATGCTAACAGCCCCAAGATAACCATGAGAGTCATGGAGACCCTGAACACTGCCCTGGCCCCGCTCCATTTTCTTAGGGCCCATCTCTCCGCAACCACCTTGGATATGGCAACATTCAGTCCTGTTGAGGAGACTCCCAGGAGCACGACGTATATCGGATAAGCCATTTGGTAAAGGCCGATGCCTTCGCTGCCGAGCATCGAGTACAGTGGGATCCTGTACATGGCACCGAGGATCTTAACAAGTAGGGTGGAAAGAGATAACGCGAAAGCCCCTTTTAAGAACTGCGTATCCTTTGTGCTCATCGAGAATTACCGACCCTTCCGCCAGCATCTCGGGCTGACTCCTCCAAATTATAAATTAAAGGTGGCACCTGGTGCCACCTCACACCCCGGAGGGCCTTCGAATACTCTCGCCGACTCTTACCATCAAGGAACTTTTGCCGGAATCATTCTTCCATCTGTTTCGCAAGGAACCCCGCTGCTGTCTCGGCGAGCTTGAGTTCAAGCTCACCCACAGTCTCTCCTGGTTCTCTGGTGCAGATGATTACAGCACCTATAGGGTCTCCTTCAGCGATGATAGGAGCTATAACTTCCGAAGTAAACTTGCAGCCGGTTTCGTCTTCGGTAATACACTCTTTGCAATAACGGTCCTCCCCTGGCCGGGTTATCAACACTGGCTTCCTGTCCTCCATTATCCTCTCCACAGCAGGAGAGATTCGCTTATTGAGAAATTCCTTTTTGGGAGCGCCTGAGACTGCGATTATACTGTCTCTGTCAGCGATCATGGCTATTTTCCCGGTGGCCTCGGCGAGAGAATCCGTGTACTCCTTGGCGAAGTCCCCAAGCTCACCTATGGGGGAGTACTTTTTCAGTATAACCTCTCCGTCCCGGTCCACGAATATCTCCAGAGGATCTCCCTCACGAATCCTCAGAGTCCTGCGGATTTCCTTGGGGATAACGACTCTGCCGAGGTCATCGATTCGTCTTACGATCCCCGTTGCTTTCACAGTACACCACCCCCTTTGACTGGTTCGGACCTGTCTTTTGCTAGTATATAGACGTTTTGGAATCGCTATTCACTACCCGTAAAGCTGTCTCACCAGGGCAAGTCCTGTTTTCAGCGCAGTCTCGGGAGACTCTTTGATGAGGGAGACAGATAGGAGCCCAGATCTTTGGTCCAGTTCTACACCTGGGAATTGGGGTTTCAAGTGGGGTACTTTGTCATAGGGGAAAAGGTGGGGTACCTCAATTTTGAAACTAAGACGCTGCCTGCAGAGTACCAGGTCTTCGACAGAGAAGGAGACTTGTGTAACGCCCAGTGAGCCGCATAACACCTTGAGCCTGGCCACATCCAGGAGATTGACTACCGGTCGCGGTAAATCTCCGTACCGGTCCTGGAACTGGAATTCCACGTCATCAAGGAATCCGACGTCCTCCGCCCCCGCTATCCTCTTGTAGAAAGCGAACCTTTCTCTGGGGTCCTCGATATACGTTTCGGGGATATATGCATCGCAGGGTATTTCTACTACCGTTGAAATCCGTTCGGACTTTTCTTCTTTTTCGCCCTTAAGATCCCTCACCGCTTTTTCGAGAAGTCTTATATACATGTCATAGCCGACCAGAGTCATAAATCCGTGTTGTTCGGCCCCCAGGAGGTTCCCTGCTCCCCGAATCTCCATATCCCGCATGGCCAGTTTGAAGCCTGAGCCCATGGCCGCGAAGTCTCGAAGGGCGTTAAGCCTTTCTTCCGCCTCCACAGTCAGGTTCTTATCAGGTCGGTAGGTAAAATACGCGTAGGCGATACGGTTAGACCGGCCCACGCGGCCTCGGAGCTGGTAGAGCTGGGCAAGCCCAAGTTTATCTGCGTCTTCCACAATCAGGGTGTTTACATTCGGGAGGTCCAATCCCGACTCAATGATCGTAGTGGATACGAGGATATCGTACCTTCCCTGGAGGAAGTCCTGCATGGTCCTTGACAACTCCTGGTCCCTCATCTTGCCGTGAGCCACGGCGATACGGGCCTCAGGGACTATTGACTGCAGCCTGCTATAGACGCGGTGGATCGAGTAAACCCGGTTATAAACGTAGAAAACCTGACCTCCCCGTCGCATCTCCCGTCTTATGGCCTGTGAGATAAGGGACGGGTTATACGGTACCACGTATGTTTCAACTGGAAACCTGCCTTCGGGAGGAGTTTCAATGACGCTTATGTCACGTATACCCGACAGCGCCATGTTTAAAGTCCTTGGAATTGGCGTAGCCGTTAGGGTGAGGACATCGCAGGTCTCGGAGATCTCTTTCAATCGTTCCTTCTGGGCAACGCCGAACCTGTGCTCTTCGTCAACGATGAGAAGCCCGAGATCCTTGAACTTCACATCCTTGCTCAATAGCCGGTGCGTGCCGATTATTATGTCTACCGCACCTGCCTCGAGATCTTTCAAGATTCTCTTCTGTTCTGCGGCAGACCGGAATCTGGAAAGTACCTGAATGGTCACGGGGTAATCTGAGAACCGGCGACTGAAAGTGGAAAAATGCTGCTCCGCCAGGATGGTGGTCGGAACGAGCACTGCCACTTGCTTAGAATCCATAACAGCCTTAAAGGCGGCTCTCATCGCCACTTCGGTTTTTCCGTAACCCACGTCTCCACAGAGGAGCCTATCCATCGGAGTCTCGTCTTCCATATCTCTCTTGATCTCCTCGGTAGCGCGAGCTTGGTCCTCAGTATCTTCGTACTCGAAGGCTTCCTCAAATTGCCGTTGCCACGGCGTATCCTTGGAAAAGGCATGACCTTTCCTGGATTTCCGCTTGGCTTCTAGCATGATGAGTTTTCTCGCCATGTCCTCGATGGATTTTTTGACCCTCGCCTTTATCCTCTGCCAGTCGCCTGTGCCGAGCCTTTGCAGGGTGGGAGGCTCTCCCTGCGGGCCGACGTATCTTTCCACCATGTGTACCTGATCGGTGGGAACATACAGAGCGTCGTTTCCAGCATATCGGATATAGAGATAGTCTCTCGTGACGCCGTTGACGGTCATCGTCTTGATCCCCATAAACTGGCCGACACCGTGATTCACATGGACCACGTAGTCGCCCGGCAAAAGATCCCTCCAGTCGAGCGAAACCCGGCGGGTTCTGCGCCTCGTCTGCCTCACTTTCGGGCGGCCATAGACTTCGGTTTCGGTGAACAACGAAAGTCCGACTGAATCGCAGTTGAAGCCGTTCTCCCCGCTCCCCAAGGTAAGAGTTATGGCCGCCTGCGGCGGGGATTCCTCGATGTTCTCAGCAGATATTGGGCAAAGGTCTTGCTTTTCCAGCCACCGTCTCAGTACCTCAAGCCGGTCTCTGTTACCCGCAAGGATGACAACCCTCTTCCTTTGAGATACTAGCTCCTTGAGCTCGGCAGCCAGGTCGTTCCATCGGCCGGAGAACCCGACCTGAATTGTAGTCTCCGAATCGAGGACTTCTTTGGGTTCAACTCCATCTAGGTTCCTCAAGACAGTCGAATAGAGTACGGAAGCCTTTTTGAGGAGCGACTCCAAGTAAGAAGCGTGGAAGTATATTGAAGCCTCTTTGGAATCCATGGTGCCGGCCACCATCCGGGCGGATGCAATTTCAAGGCCGATCTTTTCAAACTCCCTAATCGATTCCACGCATCTTTCGTACTCGTCAATTACGATAATGCTGTCTTCAGGAAGGTACTCAAGAATAGTACCGGTGGAATCGCCCTGCAAGTCTCCAGGGTCGTCCCGGGCAGGACTCAACCACGCCTCCTCAAGAGATTCCGTGGAAATTTGAGTCTCGGGATCAAAAACTCGTATCGAGTCAATCTCGTCGTTGAAGAATTCCATCCGGTAGGGGTATTCTGAGACAGGCGGAAAAACGTCCATTATTCCCCCGCGGACCGCGACCTGGCCCCGGGTTTCGACAGACGGAACACGCTCGTATCCAAACTCGATGAGTTTCTTCAAGATATCTTCGGGGGAAACGGTCATCCCTCGGAAAAGCCTTGTACACCCTTGACGAAACTCTCGTTCCGACATAAGTCTCCTCATGAGAGCCGTTGCCGGAAGAGTTATTATGAGGGGAGTTTTTCCAGCAACACAGAGCCGGTGCAGACAAGATATCCTGAGCCAGAGAGTTTCCTGATTATCCTTGCTCTCGAACGGCATGACTTCTCGAGCGGGAAAAAGCACGACGTTGTCGGGACCAACGAGGTCGGAAAGATCGCGTTTCGCGGTTACCGCCTCTTCCGGCCTGGAGAAAACCGCCACAATTGGGCGCGCACCTCGATGGTATATGCTGGCGGTGTAGATAGTCCTGGCATATCCCTGGGCCCCGACGATCAAGAGAGGCACCTTCCCGGCGGATATCGCATCGAGGACTTTTGTCGCGCTATGGGACTGAGAGAACAAATCTAGAAGGCCCGGATGAGGCATCAGGTTTTCTCGTTCTCCTCGAGCAGATCTTTTCCGTTATACTCGCTCATAGCCCGGTCGAGCCCATACGTCGCGACGCTCATCACTGCGTCCACTGCAAGCTCGATGATGAGGAGAAGGTGCTCTGTCTCTTCTCTTTCAAAAGGTCTTAGCACGTAATCGACCGGATCCACACCCGGAGCCGGCCGCCCGATACCCACTTTTAACCTGGGAAATTCGGAAGTGCCTAAACTGGAAATGATCGATTCAATCCCTCTGTGTCCTCCAGAACTCCCTTTTCTTTTTATCCTGATCCTCCCGAAAGGGAGGTCCATGTCGTCATGGACCACAAGAAGATTCTCGGGGCGCGCCTCTAAGTCAGAGAGGAGTTCCAAGACGGCCTGGCCGCTTTGGTTCATGTAAGTTCCGGGCTTTGCCAGGACGATTTCAATCGGCCCCTCCGGGCCGAACATCGTTCCACGGGCAACATCGCTAAACCCGGCTTCGGAAAAACTAATTGAGAGCCTTTCCGCCAGGCGCGATACGACCATGAACCCGACGTTGTGCCTGGTGAAAGCATATTTTCGTCCCGGATTTCCCAACCCCACTACACATATCATGGGTCAGTCACCGTGGGGACGCCTTCGGTATGCAGTTCACGCATGGGGTGTAGCAGGCTTTTCTTCAGTCCCTCCGGTCTCCTTCTGGGCTCCTTCACCGGCTTCTGCCTCAGTCATTTCCCCTCCGATCTTGGGTGCCACCGCCACGGCAACAACTTCCGAAGGCGACGTAACCAGGCGGATGCCGGAAGGCAATGAAAGTTCGCCTGCAGTCACAGTATCCCCGACAGAGAGACCAGACACATCCAGGACAACGCTATCGGGGATCTCGGCAGGCAAGCATTCCACCGTGATCTCCCGGAGCTGTCTCTGCAGGATAAGTCCCTTCTTTTCGAGCTCGGTTTCGCCGACGATGGTGATGGGCACTTCAGCCCTGACCTTTTCGGTAAGAGAGATCTTGTGGAGATCCAGGTGAAGGAGGCTGCCGGTTATTGGGTCCCTCGCGACGTCCTGAACCATCACATCTGCTTCAAACTTTGGGTCTTCCATCACTATGTGGTGGATGTGGCCCTGAGTGCGGGCAAAAAGTTGCCTCACTGCTTTTGAATCCAGCGCCACGGGGACCGGTTCTGTGTTTTTCCCGTACACTATCGCAGGAACCAGGCCCTCCCTGCGGCAAGCCCTGGCTGCACCCTTTCCCGTGGCCCTCGGCTTTACGAAGATCACGTCCTGATCCAAATCTGTCACACCCTTTCAAATCCCAGCAAAATCCATACAAAGTATTGTTACCTGAACATCTCCGATACAGATCGACCTTCATGGATTCTCACTATCGCGTCCCCCAGAAGAGGTGCCACAGACAGTACTTTTACCATAGGTCTTAAGGGTTCTTCAATAGGAATCGTGTTTGTCACGACTGTACCGTCAAGGCCCGCCTTTTCAAGGTTCTCCCTCGCCTTGCCCGAGAATACGGGGTGAGTTGCACATGCGAGGATTGAACGGGCTCCTTTTTCGCGGAGGGCCCTGGCGGCCTGTACAATGCTGCCTCCCGTATCGATCATGTCGTCGACAATCACAACGTTCTTCTCACTCACCTTGCCTACGATATTCATGACTTCTGCCACATTGGGTTCCGGCCGTCTCTTGTCGATAAAGGCCACAGGAGCTCCCAGGCGTTCCGCCATGTCCCTCGCGCGGGCTATTCCTCCGGCATCGGGCGAAACCACGACTACATCTCGAATCCCCTGATCCTTTACATACTGCGAAAGCAACCCAACGGCAGTGAGGTGGTCGACGGGGATGTCAAAGAACCCCTGGATCTGCCCGGCGTGAAGGTCCATGGTAAGTATCCTGTCAACGCCCGCCGTGACCAGAAGGTTGGCCACCAGCTTGGCGGTTATAGGTTCTCTGCCACGGGTTTTTCGGTCCTGGCGCGCGTAGCCGTAAAAAGGGATCACCGCGGTAATTCGGTCCGCTGACGCTCTCCGCAAAGCGTCTATGATAATGAGGAGTTCCATGAGGTTGTCATTGACCGGAGATGATGTGGGCTGGACCACGAAAGCATCGGAGCCGCGGACATTCTCGTTGATTATGACTTTAATCTCTCCATTGGAGAACCTGCCAACCTCTATGTCGCCAAGATCGATCCCGATATACTTGCAGATCTCCAACGCCAGATCCCTATTGGCATTCCCCGAGAAGACTTGCAATCTTTTATCACCATACGGCGACACTTGCAGATACCCCCTAGCGTGACTTTTCCTTTCTCTTGGCTACCCAGCCTTCTTTATTGGTCTGCCTCTCTCTGGCTATTCCCAACGCTCCATCCGGAACTTCAGAAGTGATTGTCGACCCCGCCGCCACGTATGCATCCTTACCAATCCTAACCGGGGCTATAAGGTTGGCGTTGCATCCGACAAAGGCGCCGTCTTCTATCGTTGTTTGGTGTTTACAGATGCCATCGTAGTTTACCGTAACCGCCCCGGCTCCGACATTCACGTACTTGCCGATGACACTGTCCCCGAGATAACAGTGATGGTGGACCTTGGAATAGGCCCCGATTTTGGTGTTCTTGACCTCCGCGTAATTGCCGATAAGTACATGATCTTGAACGTCACTGTCAGGGCGGATATGGGAATATGGTCCCACGCGGACGTCGTTGCCGATAGTGGACGCTTCAACCACCGAAAACCAGACGATGCTGTTGTCGCCTATCGACGAGTCCCGGATATCCGTATAGGGCCCGATCACGCAGCCTTCCCCGATCCTTGTCGCTCCCCTGAGGAACGTAAAAGGCTCGATAACCGTATCCTTTCCGACTGTGACCCCGAAATCGATATAAGTGGACGCCGGATCTCTGACGGTTACGCCGGACAAAGCCAGCTTTTTGGCGATGGACAGGCGCAAACGCGACTCGGCTTCCGATAGAGCATACCTGTCGTTAACTCCCTGAAGGACCTCATAATCAGGAAAGACAAACGCCGACACGAATAGCCCTTCCGCCGATGCAATCTCGACTATGTCCGTGAGATAGTATTCATGCTTGGCGTTGTCATCTCTGACCTTCTCAAGCAGATTGAAGAGAACTTCTGCCCTCACAAGATAGATGCCGGAGTTGACTTCCCTTATTCTCTCCTGTCCCGGCCCAAGGTCTTTTGCCTCGACTATCTTCACTACTTTGCCGGCAGAATCCCGGACTACCCTGCCGTACGAACCCGGATCATCGCGAAAAGTCGTGATCAGCGATAAATCGGCTTTATTCCTTCTGTGGGCTTCGTAAAATTCCCTAAGGATATCGCCGGTTATGAGGGGAGTATCTCCATAAAGGATCAACACATCTCCATCGAGACCGGCGAGAGCATCCCGCGCTGCCATCACCGCATGGGCAGTTCCTTTTTGCTGGCGCTGCCACGAGAATTCGAGGATTTTTCGAGCGTTCTCTTCTTTGCTACGGGTCCAGCCGTCCGTCACCGCCTCTATGACCTCGTCCCCTTTATGTCCGATCACGACCACTATCCTTTGGGGCTCCAGCTCAAACGCCGCATCGAGCACATATTCGATCATCGGCCTCCCGCACAGGGGAAAGAGGACCTTTGCCCTATTCGATTTCATTCGAGTTCCTTCGCCCGCGGCCAGGATAACTGCAGTAACCGGCAATTTTCCTGTCATCTCAATCTCTCCCGGGGTATTATATCATTTCTCGAGCACAAGCCTGCAAACCTCAAAATCGAGGGGTTTGTCTACATCCACGCTCATTTCGGGACTGGCGCCGATCAGCGCTTTGCAGGTAATACCCAATAGCTTCCCGACATGGTTTTCGATCTCCTGGACTCCGGAGAGCCCGAGAGCGATCCGGAGAAGGAGCCCGAACCCCAAAAAAGAAGCCATTTTCAGCGGGGACTTCCGGTAGGTCACCATCTTCTCGACCATGGGCCAGGCGTTATCAACAATTGCTTTCCGTACGAAAAAGACGTTGCCCCCGGTAAAAGTACCGTCCTTCAATTTCACGTAGGTCCTCTTTACGCCCGAATATCTTGCCTCGCAGTCCTCTTTTCTCGATACCGGGTAGACAAAATCCACCCCAAACGAGATACACTTTTCCAAAAAGTCAGCCAAGATATCAGAAGTAATCAGGGGTATGTCCGAGGAACACACCAGAACGTATTCTGTACTGGCCTTTTCAAGGCCGATCCTGATGTTTTCGATTAGATCCTCACCTGGTTCAACCACGACAATTCTATCGTTCTCGTATCTGCCCAAGCCGTCTTTTGGACCTACCAGCAACACCTTCGAGACGTCGGGAACTCCAATGAGGGCCTCTAAGACGTAGCTGACCATAGGTCTACCGGCGATTTCAATGTTGGCCTCCAGAGGCTCGCTGCTCACGCTCGAAAGTTTTCCGGTATTCGGCCTTCCGGCCAAAACAACGGAATCAATCTTCATTTCCCCCCACCCCTGTCCTCACGACTGTGACCACCTTTATAGGTAAATCGGCTGCAGCCAGGGAAAACCTCTCCCGGACCAAGGTCGCATGTTCGAAAGACCTGCAGATTCCGTAAACCGCTGAGCCGCTTCCCGTCATGCAGGCAGCCAGGGCTCCCGAGGAAAGCAGCTTTTCTTTAATTCTCGTGATTTCTTCGTGAAAGGAAGCTACACCTTTTTCCAAATCATTGAACGTCGTACGGGCAAGATGCTCCGGATCTCCCGATAAAAGGGCATCCACCGTAGCCCTCACGCGAAGGTCGGTGCCTCGGGACTCCCCTGCTGTTTTCTCCTGATGGTAAGAACCGGGGTTCCAGAGCGAGTAGGCCCACCTGGTGCTTACCTGAACCTCGGGGACCACGAGCACAAGCCAGTACCTCGGAGGCGACAGGGGTTCCACTTTATCTCCTATACCCGTACAGATAGCACCTTCCCATATAGGGGGGTGTGAATTACAGCCCAGAAAGAAGGGTACATCTGCGCCGATATGGGCACCTACTTCCATCAAAAACCCCAGGTCAGGGTCAGCGCCTTTGCGCAGAAACCAATCAATCCCCAAAAGCGTGGCTGCGGCATCAGAACTTCCTCCGCCCATCCCCGAACCCGGCGGTATGTTCTTTTGTATTTCAATTTTGATCCCCAAGTCAATACCTGCTTTAGACATAAGAGCGCGGGCCGCTTTATAAGCCAGGTTATTCTCTTGAGGAAGGTCCAACAAATCCGGGCAAAAAACCGAAAGACCCTCAGGCTGCCTTTCGAGGGTAACAACATCAAAAATCCCCACAGGCACCATCACTGTTACGATGTCGTGGTACCCGTCGGCCCTCTTTCCAAGCACGCTCAGGGCCAGGTTGATCTTGGCGTATGCCCGGTATTCTATGATCTTTCTTTCAGGATCGAATCGTGTCACACGGCTAGTTTCGCCAAGACGCGCTCAAAACCCTTCTCTAAAACCTTACACCGATAGCATCACATACGTTTTTGATCCGGCCAAAGACGGATACCGTATCTGAGCCGGCTGAGAGCAGCCCGCATACCTGCCCTTTATCGTTGAGGACAACGGACCCGCTGTCACCCGGCTGGGCCATCCGAGTGGTAATGACCTGATCCGAGAATACGGCGTCCCCCATATCCCCCATGCTAATTTTGATAGTCGCCTGAACGACTTTCACCTGCCCCCAGTTTGTGCCGCTGGTTCTCCCGCTCTTGACAACCCGGTCGCCGACTGCCACCTCCGCAATTCCTCTCGGCACTCCCAGATCGATGATGTCCGGCACAATCAGGGAGTCGGATATAGGTTTTGCCACGGCAGCGTCAACCAGATTTGGACTGGGGTTTGAGTTGTAGATTTTGACCTGATAGTTCCTCCTGAATTTCTTGACTATCTTGTTCAGGACGTTTTCCACCGTAGCTGCAACCTTACACTCGGGAGACGACACTTCGAGGTGGATGGGCACAAAACGATGAAGCCTGGCTATGACGTCTTGATCGGTACCACCATCGTACCTTCCCGGCTGAAGTATGGGATCCCCGATCCTTGCACGGCCGTCTTTTCCATTCGTGGAATTTGCCAGGACGTGGTTATTCGAAAGGATAAGGGGTTCGCCTGTCTTCACGTCGTACACGACCGCCCCGAACGTTCCAGCGGTAATCCGATAATGTCCTATACTCATTCCAGGTCTAGCAGGCCTTTCGCGGTCGGTCCGGCTGAGTGCCACCACTTCTCCTACCTCAATCACATCTGTAGGGCACTGGTTCAGGCTCTTCGGTATCATATGGCAAGACTGAAGCTCGTCTTTTGGGACCTTCTTTTTGACGAGGACGGTAAGTACTGGTTCTCCGGTATTCCTGCCCCCCACGTGTCTGTGACCTCTCCCGTATCCTATCACGTTCGGCAACCCCAGAAGCTTCGGGGCGCAGGTTTTTAGCGCTTTCACTACAGGATCCATCGTCCCTCCCTCCCTTCTTCCACAACGAACCCTTGCGTCAACACCTTATGTAATGAAGGTTAGGGAGGTGACTCCGGACATAAGAAAAATGGCTGCGACCCTCGATCACAGCCACTATATAACCTGTAACGCGATTTGGGCTTTCACCTTTTCTCCGGGAACCACCACGGAGTGAGATTAGCTGCCAGCGGGAACGTCCTGAGCTTCTCCTGTAAACTGAATTTCAACGGCATCTGTCAGTAAGTCGATGTAGCTCCAGGAAACGAGCCTGCCCTTCGTGTCCCCCAGCCTTACCACAAAAATGCTTGGATACGTCTTCTCGAGGACCCCTTCTTTTACCAGAATTCTCTTCCTGCCCTCGTTGGCACGGACTCTGATCCGCTCACCAAGATGGCTATCCAGCTCGTTACGGATAGCCTCAATCGCCTTCTTCTGCACCGGCTATCCTCTCCTCAACACTCTATTTGGAATGTTTATCAGCTACCTGAGAAGCTCCATAAGCGTCGGGTTTTATTTTGGCAGAAAACCCGCTGCCCACTATCTCGGCAACGAGGTCCTTGATCAAAGACCTCGTCTCCCCGTTTCGTCCGACGTCCAGGTGGATCTCGACGTTGAGATCGGAATGGCCGTTTCGGGCCATTTCCGCAGCAATTTTGCTTGCCACATCCAGGCTCAGATGAGCCTCGTAGAATATCCGCTGTTTGAGACTGGGCATCTTTGCCACATGGGTACGCCTGTAATAGTATCTTCCACCCTTACCCAGCCTGTGAATGACCACTGCCGTAACGAAACATACCTGGTCTCTGGATTGGGAATCGCTGCCGACAATGAGCTTGTACTCCGCATCCGGATTCTCAGCCATAAAACTGCAGATATCGTCGAACATGGCTGAAAAAGACATCGGGCCTTTTGTCGGGCTGATGAAATACATGCGCGATTCCCCTCCTTCCCCATGCCTCACCTGTGTAATCTTATCACTTTTTCTGCTATTGACGCAAATATACAGGCAATTTTGATCAAATTGCACAGCTTAGCTTCGATAGTGCTCTGGTAAGTGAGATGAACTCGTCAACAGTAAGAGCCTCGGGCCTCTTCCGAGGGTCGAGTTGGTTCTCGGTGATGGTCCTGTACAATACGTCTTTTTCGGGTACGAGGTCCAGGAGACTTTTGAGAATAGTCTTCCGGCGTTGTGCAAAGACCACACGGGAAATCCGGTCCAGAAGCTCTTCTTCTGCTTCGGTTAGAGGAAACGAGGGATAGACGTCAAGGACAACCAGGCAGGACCCGACTTCCGGCGGGGGGACAAAAGCCCCCGGGGGGATCTTCTTCACGAGGGTAACTTTCGCCCGGTACTGACACCAGAGAGAAGTTCTTCCGAACTGCCTGGATCCGGGAGAAGCAACCATCCGTTCTCCAACTTCCTCCTGGACCACGAAAGCCATTCTGGTCCATGAGGACCTTTTGACGAGTGCGGTATACAGTACTTCGGAGGTAATGTAATACGGAAGGTTGCCGCATAAGACCAGGGAACATTCGAGGTGGGTCTCTTTTAAGGTCCTACCGGAGAGGTCGGTTTTGAGCGCATCGCCCCAGATCCACGTGACATTCGACAACCCTTGACAGGTCTGGGCCACCGCACCTTTTAAATCTTCGTCAATTTCAACCGCGTAAACCCACCGCGCCCTTTTGCTAAGAGCTCTCGTGAGCGTGCCAATTCCTGCACCGATCTCGAAAGCTACCCATGAAGAGCCCGGGATCATAATCGAGGCTATGGTATCCAGAAGCTGCGGGTCCAGCATAAAGTGCTGTCCCAGCCGTTTTTTCAGGGATAACCCGTGCTCTTTCAGAATATTTCCGTAAGTTTTGTGAGGCGAAGTCATCAGCGGAGAATAAATACTTTAACTTTGCGTTTGCCCCACGCAAGGGCCTCCTCGTGAGTGTCAAAACATACATCTATCCTTTGCCCTTTGATGGCACTCCCGGTATCTGCGGCGACGCCGAACCCGTAACCGTCTACGTAAACTCTGGTACCCAAGGGGATAACCTTGGGATCAACCGCTATGACTCCTCTCTTGGCAGGAACTCCGGTATGAGTATACCCGTTGGCGTAAGGACCACAGCACTTCGAACAGGGACAATAAGCTGTAGCCATGACTTCCAGGGCTCTTTCAAACCTTATGTTCTGGCCGCCACGAGATACCTCTCGCTTGGTCCCAACGAGGAGGATTCTTGGCGTTGGGTCCTTCACCTTTACGCGGGACTTTTCCTGACGAGATACTTCTTTTCCGTCCTCGTATTTCACGGTGTATGTAACCCTGACTATCCCCGGCGTTCCTTCCCTGTACACTCTCACAAGTCCCGCTTCGAGAGAACTGTCTTCCCTTTTCTCAGTATCGAAAGGAAGTTTTTCATCTACCGTAACTTCTCCGTACGTGACTTTAACGACTCTGATGGTTCCATCTGGCGGAACTTCCTGGTCAATGCCGGGGACCACTTTATCCTCTGCTGCCAAAGATACCTTGGCCAGCTCAAGCACTTTCCCCACATTTCTTTCGGAAGTAAAAACCGTCGAAATCCTGTCACCGGAAATGACAAACACAGGTTTGGCTCTTTCTACCGTTATCCTCATTCCATCTTTCGTCTGGGTATCAAGGGATGGGTACACAGAATCACCGGGACCAAGAGATATCTCTGCTTGGTTTAAGACATCTTTTACGGTTGATGGCCTGATGGTAAGGTAAACCTCCCGGTCCGGCGCAGAAATCACAACGTTCTGTCGACTATTGGTGACAACCAGGCCGGCGCAAGAACCTACCGCAAGGAGCACAACCGCCAGCGGGACGTACTTAATGAAAGGCGTCTTGTCCAGCTGAGAGAATCGCCAGTTCTGCAAACGCAACACCCCTCCTTACAACCCATTCTACGTAATGAGAACGTTTTCCTCCAAAGTGAGCTCGAAAGAACTCCTGTAAATTCCCACCTATCTGGGAAATCTCTACTTCCATTATGTGAAATTAGCGTCATCTTATACTTATGAAAGACGCGGAAGAGGCATTTCCTCAAGTGAGAAGGCTCTCATGGCGTTATCTCGGGTGACTGACGCAACCCGGGCTGAAGGCAAGTCAAGGATTTGTGCCAGAATATCCACCACTTCAACTATAAAGGCCGGTTCATTTCGCTTGCCCCTTCTCCCTTGAGGAGGAAGATATGGGCAGTCTGTTTCCACCAGGATACGATCCATGGGAATGTACTTCACCAGGTCGCGAAGAAAAGCATTACGAGGATAGGTCAGGGGCCCCCCGAGTCCTATGTAACCTCCCAAATCCAGACATTTTCCCAGGTAGCTCTTGTCGCCCGAAAAACAATGGAAAATGATGGGTTTATGGTGGCCCGCATGCGTCAGGAGCCGCAAAACATCTTTTTCGGCCTCCCGCTGGTGGACTACGACAGGGAGATATTTAGCCCTGGCAAGGTCGAGTCCCCTGAGAAACGCTTCTACCTGCAGGTTTCTCGGTGACAGGTCCCGGAAATAGTCGAGACCGATCTCCCCGATAGCCTTCACCCGCGGAGACGAAAGAAGAGCTTCAATATCCCTCCACATTTTCTCCAGGGGTTCTTTTCCTTTTGCCTCGTGAGGGTGAACACCCACCGCACAGTAGCCACCTATCCGCTCGGCCAGATCCACGCTCCTTATAGATGACTCAACGTCGAAACCGATCTCAATGAAAGCTACGCCGGCACTCGCAGCCCTGTCTATTACCCGCTCCCTATCTTTGGCGTAAACGTCTAAAGACACGTGCGCGTGGGTGTCTATAATCAGGGCACCGTATCGTCCTGGATCAAGAGATCTTGCTACCATCTTTCACCTCTCGATCAAGAGTGAGCACCGACAGGACATTTTCGTCCTTGGCGGCGAGAAGCATGCCGTTGGACTGTATCCCTCTGATGGTCGCGGGCTTCAGGTTATACACCACGACAACCTGTTTACCGACAAGTTCTTCCGGGCTGTAGTGTAGCGCCATGCCTGCAACGATCTGTCTTTTCTCCTCACCGAAAGAAACTTCGAGGCGCAGGAGTTTTTCCGCCCCCGGGACTCTTTCGCAGGAAATAACCCTAGCCACCCTGAGATCCAGTTTTCGGAACTCGTCTATAGTGATGAGACCTTCTCCGGGGTCTCTATCAAGAAAGTCTCGCCTATTTTTGAGATTTTTGTCTAGCTCTTGACCTGAAGAAGCCTTTGCCCCGGATATCTCCGCCTCTTTTACGGACTCAGAACTCCAGTCTTCGGTCTCTATCCTCGGGAAGAGAGGTTTGCCCCTCCGAGTAACATACCCGGGCTTGACATAACCCCACTGAGCGGCAGAATCCCAAGAGGCTCTTTCTATGGGCTCAGTAATCCCCAGAGCGTCCCAGATCAGACCGGGAGTGTTGACAAGGAAAGGCCGCAAGAGCTCTGCGACGATACGGAGGCACTCGCAGAGGTTATATAAAGTAGTGCCGAGCCTGGTGTCACCGGTTTTCTGGAGGTTCCAAGGGCTCGTTTCGTCGATGTATTTATTCGCTCTTTTAACGACTTCCATGATTCGCTCAAGAGCAGCACTTATCCGGAGGTTATCCAGTTCTTCTTCTACTCTGGCTTTCAGAGACAGGCACTCGTCCCGGAATTGGGCGTCTTCTTTCTCTTCTCGGCCTGGTTCAGGGATTATCCCGTTGGTGAATTTTTTGACCATGGTAAGCGTGCGGTAAACGAGATTCCCCAGGTCGTTGGCAAGATCCGAGTTGATCCTGGAGATCAGTGCATCCTCCGTGTAATCGCCATCAGCTCCAAAAGGCACCTCTCGTAATACATAGTAACGGATGGCATCGAGGCCATAACGCTTGACCAGTTCCTTGGGGTCCACCACATTTCCCATTGTCTTGGACATTTTCTTGCCCCCCAGGTTCAACCAGCCATGGGCAAATATTTTCTTAGGCAGGGGCAGGTCGAGCGCCATCAATAGGATAGGCCAGATGATTGCGTGAAACCTCAGAATTTCTTTTCCAATAAGGTGAACGTCCGCCGGCCACCACCGTTCGAACCTCTCCTTGTCGAAGGGATATCCCAGGGCTGAAATGTAATTTGTCAGGGCGTCAACCCATACGTACACCACACTGTTAGGATCGAACGGAACTCGGATGCCCCAGTCGAAAGATGTCCGGGAAATACAAAGATCTTCCAAACCAGCCTTTATGAACTGGATAACCTCGTTACGTCTGGAAACAGGTTGGATGAAATCGGGATGAGACTCGATGTAAGAGAGGAGCCGGTCCTGGTACTTGGATAGTCTGAAAAACCAGCTTTCCTCTTTAACCCTTTCAAGAGGTTTTCCATGGTCAGGGCAAATCATGTCGGGGAAAGCCCTTGCCTGAGTCTCAGTGTAGAATGACTCACAACCAACACAATACCAGCTTTCGTAGTTCTTCTTATAGATATCCCCATTTTCGAATAGTTTCTGGAATACCCACTGGACAGTTTTGACGTGGTAGTCGTCGGTGGTCCTTATGAACCCATCGTAGGATATCTCCAACACTCGCCATAAATCTTTGATGTTCGCGACTATGCGGTCGACAAATTCTTTGGGTTCAAGACCCTGGTCTTCAGCCTTCCTCTGGATCTTCAATCCGTGTTCATCGGTACCCGTGAGGAAAAATACGTCAAATCCTTTCAAGCGTTTGTATCTCGCTATAGTATCGGCCGCCAGGGTTGTATAAGAATGCCCGATATGCAAGTCTCCTGATGCATAGTAAATCGGAGTTGTTATATAATAAGACTTGCTCATCGTAATCGACCTCCACAGGATATCTTGCGTAATTTTAGCACTTTCCGACTACGTAAGAAAGTTTTGACCGTATACCCATAGTATCAAAAAACTGTCGAAAACCGCTTGACGCTTTCTCCCACGTCTGGTATCTATTATTTGATGTAACTGTCGAATTTTGGAGGAACCGGCTGGGGAAGAGAGGTGATTACTATTATGATGAAGTCTACCGGCGTAGTACGCAAAGTAGATGAGTTGGGCAGGGTGGTGATTCCGATAGAGCTTCGGAGAACCCTCGACATTGGAGAGAAAGATTCTCTAGAGATATATGTCGACGGGGAAAGCATCATCCTGAAGAAGTATGAACCGGCCTGCGTGTTTTGCGGAAACGCTGCCGACGTAGAGATCTATAAAGGGAAGCGCGTCTGCAAAGAGTGTCTCCAAGAACTGGCACGCATGGCCAAGTAAGCCCTGGCTCTTAGAGGAGCGGAAATAATACCTGATTGATAACGGAGGCAAAGCGATTTTGCCTCCTTTCGATTTTTTTGCGTTATGGTTTACGTTATGGGAGTTTCCTCGCTCTTGGTCATCGGTCCCCTAAAGGGAAACGGGTCCAACCGGGCAACGATGACCCATTCCCCATGTACTTGAGCTTCTTTGATGGATTCGAAAACCTCCTGGATAGTGCCAAATATAACGCTCTCATGTATCTTGGTCATCTCGTGACACAAACACACTTCCATATTACTAGGAAAGACTTCCAGAAGGTCGCTCAAGGACTTCTTGAGCCTGTGAGGGGCTTCGAAAAACACCGCCGGCACCCCGGGACGAACCCATTCTCGGAAAAACTCACGACGCTCTTTGGATTTTCTCGGAGGGAACCCCGCAAACACGAACCTATCAGCTTGAAATCCTGAAAGCGAAAGAGCTCCTGTCACCGAGGACGGTCCCGGAACCAGGACCAGCCGGAAACCTCGTTCTCTCGCAGTCCGCACCAGGTAGGCACCTGGATCAGAAATGGCCGGCATACCCGCATCGGATACAAAAGCCACGGATTTCCCTTCTGAAAGCGCTTTCATGACGGTCTCCGCCCGTTCTCTTTCAACGTATTCGTGCACGGCTAAAAGAGGCTTCTTTATCCCAAAGTGAGAGAGGATTTTAAGGGTGCGTCTTGTATCCTCGCACGCCACAAAATCGACCTCTCGGAGTACCTCGAGAAGACGCTGGGTGACATCCCCGAGGTTCCCTATAGGAGTGCCACAGATGTACAAAGTCCCACCGCAGGGCTCTCCAGAATTCAGCATTTTTTCTCCTCGACTTCTTCGGCGGGAAACTCTATTGCCTTACCGTCTTCAAATTGGACAGTGAGAGTACCTTTGGCTGGATTCTGCCCGATGACTCGGCCTTCCCCTTCCGGAGTAATGACGAGTACCCCTATTGAAGGTAAAGCGGTCTTCGTATCATCACACTTCTCACATTCGAACCGCAGGCAACAAAGGAGCCTGCCACAGGTTCCCGAGATCTTGCTGGGGTTGAGGGAAAGATTCTGGTCTTTGGCCATCTTGATAGAAACAGGCAGAAACTCGTTCAAGAATGTGGCGCAACAGAGTGGTCTACCGCATGGACCTAACCCACCGATCAGTTTGGCTTCATCTCTTACTCCTATCTGCCTTAGTTCTACCCTAGCTCGTAAAGACGATGCCAAGTCCTTCACAAGTTCCCGGAAATCGACTCGCCCGTCAGCGGTGAAGTACAAAGTCACCTTCGATCCATCGAAGGTATACTCGGCATCCACGAGACGCATATCGACATTATGTTCCAGAACTTTTGCCTTTGCTACCTCCATCGCCTCTTTTGCTTTCTCCCTGTTTTTCTTGTCAATCTCGATATCTTCCTCGGTAGCCACTCGCACTACCTTTTTGAGAGGCAGCACCAATTTGTCTTCTGGAACCTCTCTTGGTCCAAACACTACGGTTCCCATTTCGATGCCACGAACGGTCTCAACGAGAACCTTGTCCCTGACGTTGACCTCGACGTCTCCCGGGTCAAAGTAGTAAACTTTACCTCGGTCCCTAAATTTCACGCCTATCACTATAGCCATGAACTTTCCCCTTCTCGAGAGGCATTCGCCTCGAGGTATTCCGGCTGCCCCAAGGCGATGGTCAGTTATCTTCGTATCTCTTTAACAGTCTTTCCAAATCGAAAAAAAGTGCAGTCAAGGTAAGGAAAGCATTCACGCTGCTTTCCAGGCGTTCCCTGGCCGTCAGAATGCAATCAAGAGCCTTATATGAAGTCCTTAGTTTAGAAAGATCGCTAGGATCAATCTGGTTGGCCCCAGGTTCATTTTCGGGTTCCACTTTTGATTCGTCTAGTCGTTCAATACATACATTAAGATCTTTCGAGAATTCAAGTTCCAGACTGAGGAAGAGGTTAGAGAGAGCCCGCTGCTCAAGCCCAGCATATTTTCGGGCGAGCTCCACCGGAGAAAGACTCCGGAGTTCCTGAATCAGCAACCTTCCGGGAGAACTGCAAGGCTCGCCCAGAGAAAGGATGGAGAGAGCTTTTTCGACGCTCCCGCCAGCGTATTTTGCGAGGTTTTCCGCGTCCTCCTCCGGGATTCCATGGTACCTAGTCAAAATTTCGGCCACCAGCCGCGTGGGTAGCCCCCGGAAGGGTATTACCTGGCACCGGGAAATGACGGTATCAGGCACACCGCCTATGTTCGCGGTCGTCAGGATAAAGATAACGTACGGCGGCGGTTCCTCGAGTATCTTCAGAAGGGCATTGGCAGCTTCCAGTGTCAGGTTTTCCGCTTCCTGTACGATGAACACCTTCCATCGCGAATTGAAAGGTTTCATTAGCGCCTCTCTCAGCACGTCGTGGGAAGCCTTAATCTTGATGCTGGAGCCGTCCTTTTCAATATAAAAGACGTCCGGGTGAGAACCGGTTTCAACTTCTCTGCACGAACGGCACTCGCCGCAACCGAAGCGGTCTCCGTTGCCCGGCTCTTGATTCTCGCACAATATACCTTGGGCAAACTTCCGTGCGAGGAGAGACTTTCCGGAACCTTTCGGCCCTTTGAAAAGATAGGCGTGAGAGAGTCTCCCTGATCGGAGCTCTGCCATCAAGATTTTTCGAGCCACGGTCTGGGCTGACAAGAGCGGCGTCAACTGCGTTTTATCTCCCCTGGCTTTAAAATCTTCTTCAGATCTTCAGGAACTTTTCGACCGGAAGGATGAACACCGTGGCTCCTCCGACCACAACACCAACCGGATATGGAACGTAAGACTCTCCGGGGCCCACAGGAGTTATCGGAGTTACCAGTTGTTCGCGGGACCGGCACGTTTTCCTGATAATGTCGATGACTTTCTCCGTCACATCGTCGTCTACTCCTATCAGCACCGTTGAATTCCCTTCTCGAAGGAAGCCGCCGGTGGACGCGAGCTTTGTGGCACTGTAACCAGCCCGAACAAGGCTGTCCATCAGTTTCGGAGCGTCTTTATCTTGTACAACGGCGATTATGAGCTTCACAGTCATTCCCTCCTAGGCTCATTCTGATTGAACAGATCGTATCCCCTGTCTTTCAAGGCCCTCAGCACGTGAGTCCAGATCCGTTCCTCTACTTCGTCAATGGATACAGACGCATCTATAAGTTTGATTCGGTCCCCAAAGAGCCGGGCTAGCCTCCTGTATCCTTCTCGCACCATGGCGTGATACGACTCAGTCCGGGACTCTATCTTATCCTTCTGTTTAAAGGCCAGCCTATTGTGAATAACGAGTGGGTCGGACACGTCCAGGACCAGGGTCAGGTCGGGATAAAGGTTTCCAGTAGCGATCTTATTCACCACTTCTACGTCTGTTACTGAAAGTCCTCCCGCATACCCCTGGTACACCCAGGTAGAGTCGACGTACCTCTCCGCGATGACGATATTACCCTGGTCCAGAGCCGGTTTGATGACTCTGGAAACCAGCTCCGCTCTCGAAGCGGAGTACAGGAATAACTCTGCAAGAGCCGTCCTGTCAGGTCCTTGCGGGTCGAGAAGGACACGTCTCACTATCTCCCCGAACTCGGTACCTCCCGGCTCTCTTGTCACCGTCGGGTGAAAGCCTTCCCTGGCCAAACGCTTGACGAGCCTGTCAATTTGAGTGCTCTTTCCCGAACCATCGCAACCTTCGAAAGTTATGAATAATCCACGCAATGGATTTTCAGCTCTCTTTCCCCGCTGCGGCATCCTCGACCTAAAACTTCCAATCCCACGTGCGCTGCTTTTTGTATGTATTCAACGATATCCGCGTCTACCCTCTCGCCCGGCCCGCTAACCGGCCAGCCTGGAGGGTAGATGATGATAGTCTCTGTATCTTCCTTACCACGGTATCTCGATGCCACGAGAAAAGCCCGGTACGGTCTCGTTGTGGAATTCTCAGGTCAATGATACATTAACTGAGACCGACTTGCGATCCAGCTTTTCGATCGCATTTAACTAGCTTCCATCTCCAACTTTATCCACAAAATCTTCCACTTATCCCCAGACTTATCGACAGCATTTCCCTTCTCTCGCGCGGCGTCAAAACCTGTTTCGACTTCCGGGACACATATAGACAACACCCGTGCCGGGCCTATAATATAAAAGCCCTGCATTTCTGCAGGGCTTTCAATTAACTTCCGGCAGCGACCTACTCTCCCAGGCCGTTTCCAGCCAAGTACCATCGGCGCTGGAGGGCTTAACTTCCGTGTTCGGAATGGGAACGGGTGTTTCCCCTCCGCCATTGCCACCGGAAACTTTTTGTCCCGTCCTTCACTTAAGAGAGGTTGCGGAACTGACTTAAGCGCAAGAGTCGAGGCCTCGACCTATTAGTACCGGTCAGCTAAAGACGTTACCGTCCTTACACCCCCGGCCTATCTACCAGGTAGTCTCCCTGGGGTCTTACCGGACTTGCTCCGTGGGAAACCTCATCTTGGGGTGGGCTTGGCGCTTAGATGCTTTCAGCGCTTATCCACTCCGCACTTGGCTACCCAGCTTCTGCCGTTGGCACGACAACTGGTACACCAGAGGTGCGTCCATCCAGGTCCTCTCGTATTGTGGATGGCTCCCCTCAAGTTTCCTGCGCCTGCGACGGATAGGGACCGAACTGTCTCACGACGTTCTGAACCCAGCTCACGTACCGCTTTAATCGGCGAACAGCCGAACCCTTGGGACCTGCTCCAGCCCCAGGATGCGATGAGCCGACATCGAGGTGCCAAACCTTCCCGTCGATGTGGACTCTTGGGGAAGATCAGCCTGTTATCCCCGGGGTAGCTTTTATCCGTTGAGCGATGGCCCTTCCACTCGGAACCACCGGATCACTAAGCCCGACTTTCGTCCCTGCTCGAGATGTCTCTCTCGCAGTCAAGCTCCCTTCTGCCTTTACACTCCACGCGCGATTTCCAACCGCGCTGAGGGAACCTTTGGGCGCCTCCGTTACCTTTTAGGAGGCGACCGCCCCAGTCAAACTGCCCGCCTGACACCGTCCCCGAGCCCGTTCCAGGACCCTGGGTTAGAACTTCGTTATTTCAAGGGTGGTATTCCAAGGGCGGCTCCCCACCCCTGACGAGGGTGGTTCTCTGCCTCCCACCTATCCTGTACATGAAACAACAAAATTCTATGTCAGGTTACAGTAAAGCTCCACGGGGTCTTTCTGTCCAGTCGCAGGTAACCTGCATCTTCACAGGTAATTCAATTTCACCGGGTCCCTCGTCGAGACAGCGCCCAGATCGTTACGCCATTCGTGCGGGTCGGAACTTACCCGACTAGGAATTTCGCTACCTTAGGACCGTTATAGTTACGGCCGCCGTTCACCGGGGCTTCGGTTCAGAGCTTCGCCTTGCGGCTAACCCCTCCCCTTAACCTTCCGGCACTGGGCAGGCGTCAGCCCCTATACTTCGCCTTTCGGCTTTGCAGAGACCTGTGTTTTTGTTAAACAGTCGCCTGGGCCGTTTCTCTGCGGCCCCCTCACGGGGGCACCCCTTCTCCCGAAGTTACGGGGTCATTTTGCCGAGTTCCTTAACGAGGGTTATCCCGCGCGCCTTGGGATTCTCTCCCCGCCTACCTGTGTCGGTTTCTGGTACGGGCGCCATAAGGATTGCACCTTACGGTGCGCTAGAGGCTTTTCTCGGCAGTCTGGGACAAACCCGCTTCAGTACTCTAATTTCCCTCGCCATCACCCTTCAGGACTCCCCCACGGATTTCCCTGCGGGGGCTCCCTTTGGGCTTGGACCGGAACCAACACCCGGCCGGGTCCTCCTACCTGCGTCACCCCTTCGCTCCTTACGGCGGTACCGGAATGTCCACCGGTTGTCCATCGCCTACGCTATACGCCTCGGCTTAGGTCCCGACTAACCCTGAGCGGACGAGCCTTGCCCAGGAAACCTTAGGCTTCCGGCGGGCAGGATTCTCACCTGCCTTTTCGCTACTCATACCGGCATTCTCACTTCCGCGCGCTCCAGTAGTCCTCCCGGTCTACCTTCTACGCCCGCGGAACGCTCCCCTACCAATTGGCCTTACAGCCAATTCCGCGGCTTCGGTGCCAGGCTTGAGCCCCGTGTATTGTCGGTGCAGAATCCCTCGGCCAGTGAGCTGTTACGCACTCTTTTAATGATGGCTGCTTCTAAGCCAACATCCTGGCTGTTTTAGGAATCCCACTTCCTTTTCCACTTAGCCTGGACTTAGGGACCTTAGCCGGCGGTCTGGGTTCTTGCCCTCTTGACCACGAATCTTAGCACCCGTAGTCTGACTCCCGAAGATGGTCACGGTGGCATTCGGAGTTTGAATGGGTTCAGTAACCTTGTAGGGCCCCTAGCCCAATCAGTGCTCTACCTCCACCGCCCTCACTTCGAGGCTAGCCCTAAAGCTATTTCGGGGAGAACCAGCTATCTCCGGGTTCGATTGGCATTTCACCCCTATCCACAGCTCATCCAATGTCTTTTCAACGACAATTAGTTCGGGCCTCCACGCGGCTTTACCCGCGTTTCACCCTGGCCATGGATAGCTCACCCGGCTTCGGGTCTATGGCCTGTAACTATTCGCGCTTTTCGCACTCGGTTTCCCTGCGGCTCCGGGGCTTAACCCCTTAACCTCGCTACAGACCATAACTCGCCGGTTCATTCTTCAATAGGCACGCCCTCAGCCCGGCCTTTCGGCCATGAGCCTCGAACTGCTTGTAGGCACACGGTTTCAGGTTCTATTTCACTCCCCTAACAGGGGTTCTTTTCACCTTTCCCTCACGGTACTAGTCCACTATCGGTCGCCAGGGAGTATTTAGCCTTAGGAGGTGGACCTCCCTGATTCCCGCAGGGTTAGCGTGCCCCGCGGTACTCGGGTGCCTCCTTAGGAAGTCCTCCAGCCTTTCGCCTACAGGGCTCTTACCTTCTATGGCCCGCCGTTCCAGGCACCTTCGGCTAGACCGAGGTTTTGTAACTTCCCTACACCGCTGCCGCAGTGTATCAGGAGGTCCCTCTACCCCCTACCGGCAACGCCGGCAGACTATCACACCGGTAGGGTTTAGGCTCTTCCCCGTTCGCTCGCCACTACTTAGGGAATCGCTTCCTTGCTTTCTTTTCCTGGGGGTACTTGGATGTTTCGGTTCCCCCCGTTCTCCGGACTGCCCTATGTATTCAGGCAGCCCTGACACGCTCTTCGCGTGCCGGGTTTCCCCATTCGGACATCCCCGGATCAACGCCCGCTAGCGGCTCCCCGAGGCTTTTCGCAGCTGGCCACGTCCTTCTTCAACTCCTGGCGCCAAGGCATCCACCATGTGCCCTTACTACCTCGACTCTTGCTGCTTAAGTCAATCCCGCCGCACGCACCCTTCCTCAGAATGCGCCGCTTCCCTCTCTTAAGTTGTCAAGGACCATGCCTGGTGGAGACGGGCGGAATCGAACCGCCGACCTCCTGCTTGCAAAGCAGGCGCTCTCCCAACTGAGCCACGCCCCCACCCTGGGATTTGGCTCTCGATGAATAAGGACCAAGCTCTCCATGGTGGGCACAGGTGGACTCGAACCACCGACCTCACGCTTATCAGGCGTGCGCTCTAACCACCTGAGCTATGCGCCCACACGCCTTTGGTCCCTGAAAACCGAACAGCGTAAGGCCTTTGGAAGGTCTCCTTAGAAAGGAGGTGATCCAGCCGCACCTTCCGATACGGCTACCTTGTTACGACTTAGCCCCAGTCACCAGCCCCACCTTCGGCGGCTCCCTCCCCTTTCGGGGTTGGGTCACCGACTTCGGGTGTTGCCAGCTCCCATGGCTTGACGGGCGGTGTGTACAAGGCCCGGGAACGTATTCACCGCGGCGTGGCTGATCCGCGATTACTAGCAATTCCGTCTTCATGGGGACGAGTTGCAGCCCCCAATCTGAACTGAGACCGGCTTTAAGGGATTCGCTCCGGGTTACCCCTTCGCAGCCCGTTGTACCGGCCATTGTAGCGCGTGTGTGGCCCAGGGCATAAGGGCCATGATGATTTGACGTCATCCCCACCTTCCTCCGGATCGTCTCCGGCAGTCTCCAGTGAGTGCCCGGCCTCACCCGATGGCAACACTGGATAGGGGTTGCGCTCGTTGCGGGACTTAACCCAACATCTCACGACACGAGCCGACGACAACCATGCAACACCTGTCATGGCGTCCGTATTGCTACGGAAGACCGTGTTTCCACGGCTGGCACCATGATGTCAAGCCCTGGTAAGGTTCTGCGCGTTGCGTCGAATTAAACCACACGCTCCACTGCTTGTGCGGGCCCCCGTCAATTCCTTTTGAGTTTTAGCCTTGCGGCCGTACTCCCCAGGCGGAGTGCTTATTGTGTTAACTCCGGCACGGAGGGATTTTAACCCCCCACACCTAGCACTCATCGTTTACGGCTAGGACTACCAGGGTATCTAATCCTGTTTGCTCCCCTAGCTTTCGCGCCTCAGCGTCAGGTACAGTCCAGGAAGCCGCCTTCGCCACTGGTGTTCCTCCCGATATCTACGCATTTCACCGCTACACCGGGAATTCCACTTCCCTCTCCTGCCCTCTAGCTTGCCAGTTTCAGGCGCAGTTCCGAGGTTGAGCCCCGGAATTTCACACCTGACTTAACATGCCGCCTACACGCCCTTTACGCCCAGTAACTCCGGACAACGCTCGCCCCCTACGTATTACCGCGGCTGCTGGCACGTAGTTAGCAGGGGCTTCCTCCTCGGGTACCGTCACTTCCTTCGTCCCCGATGACAGAGGTTTACGACCCGAAGGCCTTCTTCCCTCACGCGGCGTCGCTAGGTCAGGCTTTCGCCCATTGCCTAAGATTCCCAACTGCTGCCTCCCGTAGGAGTCTGGGCCGTATCTCAGTCCCAGTGTGGCCGACCATCCTCTCAGACCGGCTACCCGTCGTCGCCTTGGTAGGCCGTTACCCTACCAACTAGCTGATGGGACGCGGGCCCATCCGAAAGCGGGTTCCCCCTTTCTTCCTCACTCCATGCGGAGTAAAGACATTATCCGGTATTAGCGGCCCTTTCGAGCCGTTATCCCAGTCTTCCGGGCAGGTTACCCACGCGTTACTCACCCGTTCGCCGCTGAGTTAAACCCTCCCTTGCGGTCAGGCTTAACTCCGCTCGACTTGCATGTTTGAGGCACGCCGCCAGCGTTCGTCCTGAGCCAGGATCAAACTCTCCGGTTACACCTTTCCCTTCCCTCAAAGGTTCCTTACGCTGTTCAGTTTTCAAGGACCAACCGCGACAGGCACTATCTTAATCGCCTTTCGCTCTTCTGTCAACCCGCAGGCGAGCCGTTGTTGGCCTTTCGCCCTTGCGGGGGGCGAGGTATATGTTAGCATACCAGAAGACCATATGCAATATATATGGGACAGGTATTACGGGACAGTGATATTGTCACCCTGTAACGGGACAGAGAAAATGTCACCATGCAGAGAGGAGACGTATTCCACACAAGGTGCTCACAGGCTACACCAGGGTGTAAGGAACGGGAACAGATCCTGGCCCCTTGCGGACCTGCCCACATGGTCCCACGCCACACGAAGCCTTCGGATCGGATGTCGGGAGGGCTGCAACAGCAGCCCTCCTTGACCTATCCTGGCCCGGTGCTTCCGGACTACGGCGGAGTTTGGTTCTCCGCGCAGCAAAGACAGGTTACTTCGCCGCAAGTATCTCAGCCATGTCCTTATCAACTGTGGTCGTCAGCCGTATGCCTGCAGTGGCCTTGAGCTTTTCAATAAGAGTGGGCGTGAGCCACGCCGGAAGAGTGGGGCCCAGGTAGATCCCTTTGATCCCCAGCGCCAGGAGAGTCATCAGAATAGCAACGGCCTTCTGCTCCATCCATGAGAGCACCAACGTTAAAGGAAGATCGTTCACCGAGCATCCGAGCGCTTCAGACAAAGCCTTCGCTACATTGATGGCAGATATGGCGTCGTTGCATTGACCCATGTCGAGGAGCCTGGGAATCCCATCGATCTCGCCAAGATCAAGGTCGTTAAACCTGAACTTGCCGCAGGCCAGCGTGAGCACGATGGTATCAGAAGGTGTCCTGGCTACGAAATCCCTATAGTACTGGCGAACCTGCCCCGGAGCGTCGCAGCCGCCGACCAGGAAGATTCGTCTTATTTTACCCTCTTTGAGCAACGACAAAAGCTTATCCTTGAGCGATAGTATTACTGAATCCGAGAACCCTGTGGTAAGAATGGTCTCTCCCTTATGAGCCTTTAAATGCGGCAGGGATTTCGCTTTTTCGATGAGTTCGCTGAAATCGTAGCCTTCGATATGCCGTACGCCGGGAAGATAGGCAATCCCCACAGTAAAAAACCTGTCCTTGTATTCGTCCCTCGGGACAAGCACGCAGTTTGATGTTCCAAGGATAGCTCCAGGAAACTCAGCAAAGAGGGTTCGCTGATCAAACCAGGACTTTCCAAGATTGCCCCTGAGATGAGGGAAAGCCCGCAATACCGGGTATGCATGCGCCGGCAGCATCTCCGAATGCGTGTAAACATTAACCCCGGTTCCCTGAGTTTGCTTCAAGAGTTCGAACAAGGCCTTCAAATCGTGGCCGGTAACTAAGATGCCCGGGCCTTCTACTGTCCCAGTCTCCACCCTCGCTGGCGACATTTCTCCGAACGTCTCGCGGTGAGCTCGCTTAAGGAGATCCATCGCCTTAAGGTTGACCATCCCCGCTTTCATGGATAGGGAAAACAGGGAGTCCATATCGAAGTTGACGTTCGTGAGTGTAGAATATAGACCTTCAGCCAGGAAAGCATCGATCTCAGGATCGGTATATCCCAGCTCCCTGGCGTGATAAGCATAAGCGCTTATGCCTTTAAGCGAGTAAACCAGGTTCTCCTGAAGAGCCTGGACATCTTTATCCTTGCCGCATATTCCAACCGATGTACATGCGACTCCTCCAAGGGTTTGCTGACACTGATTGCAGAACATTCCGTTTGTAACCTCCCTCTATTCTTCAGTTGATAACATGCAAGACGTTCGAGTCCCGGCTCCAGTCGTGTTTTCCCGGAAAGGGGGCCGCTCGGCTCTTACAGGTTGAGGCGGGGACCCCGCCTTTTTGGTTACTCACCGTACGCCGGGTTAGGAGTCTTGACAACAAGTACGCTGAACCTTCCTTCGGTGGATTTTAGCCCGTGCGGTATGTCCTTTGGACTGAAGATAACATCACCTGCTACAACTTCCTGTTCCTCGTCCCCGATAGAAACCTTTCCAGACCCGCTCCTAACATAGAAAAACACATCCACAGGGGTTGTATGAGGAGGCAATTCCTCGTTGGGTTCTAAAATTACCTCGTTGATGGCGACGCTCTGGTGCGATAGGACTTGCCTGACCTTGGGTCCTCTGGGTGATCTAGTAACGGGAATCTGGTCGATTTTGACGATCTCCATCTTAAACACTCCTTTAAGATGCACTTTAGATTTTAACCGGTCGCTCTAAACTGTTGCTTCCGGGCGATGGCCTACATAGCCGGAGTGAAGCAACAGTAACCGATTTCGTCGCACTTACGCTTAATGTCTTCCCAGGTAAACGGGTCGTTGATGGCCTTGAAAGCGGCGGGGTAGAGTATAGTGTTCTCCTTGAAAATGTGCTCCCTCAGGTTGAATGCTATGAATGACGATAGCTCCTGCAGTTTCGCGTTGAATGTCTCGAATTCCATCTGCCGCGCCTTCCTGGCCGTTTCGAGGAGGGCTTTCTTCTTGGGGCGCAGTTCCTCGTGCTCAAGCCTCATGATCCGGGTCGGTCCTGTAATCCCCTGGCGTTCTATTGCCGGGAACAGAGCCTCCTCCTCTCTCTGATGGTGCTTCTCGGTCTCGACCAGCTCGTAAGCTGACTCTACCAAGATCTCGAGAAGCCGTTCTTCTTCAGCATCTTTGGACCAGGATGACTTGGTTGAGAACGCTTTCGCCACTTTTTCTACGGAATCTATGAACCCCAGGATGAGCTCATGCTCAGAGATGAGAGTATGCAGCGGGTGCCCCGGCCCTGTAGATTCCTTTAGGTCCTGAACCTGACGGTCGAGCACTTCGAGGTGAACCTTGCAAAGCCCCCGTAACTGTTCAGGGGACACGCCTTTCTCCAAAAGGCGCTGTTCGGCCAGGGAAAGCTCAACCTCGTCAATTCCCTGTAAGAGACGTTTTGCCTCTGAAACTTCCATTTCTCCGCGGTTAATCCGCAAGAGATCCTGAGCCAACCGGTCTATTTTCGCATCGGACATTTTGCATCCCCTCGCAGTGTCTTACTTATCTACTAACTTATATTTAGCCTCTTCAAGAAACGGTGTCAATACTTTTCTTCAAAAAATCTTCACTGAGATCGTGATGCCAAATCAGCTATTGTGGTGCTTTCCATGATATCTCTGAGGCTCGCCTGGGCCTTTTCCCAGACAGGGAAGAGAGGACATACGGATTTACGCTGACAGGGAAAATCCGGGTCAAGACACGGCTTAACTCTAAATTCGTCTCCTGTTGCGTCTATCACGTCTTGAACTCTGATGCTTCTGGGATCAACGGCAAGCTTAACGCCGCCCTTAGCGCCACGGACAGAATCGACCCAACCTCTTCTGGTTAGCGCCGCCATCAACTGGGGCATGTACTTGGGTGGTATCTGTTGCCGCTCAGCTATCTCTCTAGAGAGGATGTAACCTTCTTTGGAATGCTTGGCGAGGTCCACGAGAATCAACAGCATGTATTCGACCTTGTTGGTGATCAAGTCATTTCACCACCTTTTTATCTTAGCGGGAAAGTAATGGTTTTGTATTACTATGCTGCAAAAATTGAACTGGTGTCAATGAGGGCCACGGGTGTTCCGGGTTTTACGAATTACTTTGGCTCTCGGTCCCCAAACTGTTCTGTTCCTTGAGGCGAGAGCAGCCTTGTCGCAGCGCTTGCCATTTCGAGGGGGACGGTGGCCGAAAAACAGTCCTCCGAGGACAAAGTCCTAGCGGTTTTCGCGGGGATTGCTTCGGGGCACGATTGGTGGCCTCAACGGGATTTGAACCCGTGTCTCCGCCGTGAGAGGGCGGTGTCCTGAGCCGCTAGACGATGAGGCCTTCCGACTCTCCTGGCTGGGGGAGGAGGATTCGAACCTCCGCAGGCAGATCCAGAGTCTGCTGGCCTACCACTAGCCGATCCCCCATCAATTCCACAGCAGGTTCGATTATACCATTAACCACGGGCCCCACACAATATGCCTTTACGCTCGTGACCGGTATAGCATACCGTGCTAACACGACCAGGGAACCTATAGCCGACGCATTCATATCTCCAGCAGCACCAGCAGGCACCAGGCCGATGGACCCCTGTCACGTCCCCACCGACACATCTCTAGGCCGCTGCGCGCCTGGCTATCTGTACCAGACTACCTCTTCGAAAGGCCGAAGGTCTCTCGGTCCGCGCTCCTGGTCGGGGTAGCCTATCGGTATCATGGCGAGGGGCCTGAGGTTGGACGGAAGGTCCAGAGCCTCTCTAACCAATGTTTCCCTAAACGCCCCAACCCAACACGTACCCAGGCCAAACGAGGTTGCAGCGAGAAGTATGTTGGTGACAGCAGCAGCGGTATCCTGGATGAAGTATAAAGACCGGCCACGGTCCTCGTACCTCGCAGCTGAAACCTCAGCGTCACCGCACACGACGATGACGACGGGCGCCTGGGCGAGAAATGCTTGATTCCCTGACGCTTCAACCAGCTTATTTTTGACTTCCGGCTTTGTAACAACGACAAAAACCCAGGGTTGCCTGTTACCAGCGCTGGGAGCGAGTCTCGCGCAATCCAGGATGGCCTTTAGTACATCATCCGGAACGGGTTTATCCTGATATTTCCTTATACTGCGCCTTTTTCTGATAGCTTCCAGCACTTCCATGGCATTACCCTCCTCTAGCCTTCTTTGGCCGCGTCCGTTCCCGGCTCCCCTCTAAACGCCTGTTCCAGACCGTGCTTTTCGATGAATTCTACGGCACTGTTCAACCTAGCTATTGTTTCTTCCTTCCCCAGGATATCCATAATCTCAAAGAGACCCGGACCAACAGTCCTGCCGGTTAGAGCCAGGCGAGTGGGATGAATGAGATCCCCACCCTTTATACCCTCCTCATCGATAAGCTTCCGGTAAGCCTCTTCACAAGACGCGACATTCCAGTCTTCGATCGCCGAAACCGCCTGGGCGCCTTTCTTGAGAAGTCTCGAAATCCCTGGTTTGCTGAAGAACTTCTTTACCCCTTTTTCGTCATATTCCGTAGGTGCCTTGAAGAAGTAAATTGACGCCTGGGCCAGTTCTTCAAGGGTTTTTGCCCTCTCTCTGAGCACGAGCATGATTTTCTCGAGCCAGTCTTTTTTAGCCAGAAGTTCCTCTCTGGAACCCAATCCCGCTGAAACCGCAAAAGGGATGTATTTTTGGACCAAGAGCCTTGGCTCCATCTGACGAATGTACTGTCCGTTCAACCAGGTGAGCTTCTGAACATCGTATA
Organism: Candidatus Fermentithermobacillus carboniphilus; assembly: GCA_018208355.1. Lineage (GTDB taxonomy): Bacteria > Bacillota > Sulfobacillia > Fermentithermobacillales > Fermentithermobacillaceae > Fermentithermobacillus > Fermentithermobacillus carboniphilus. The sequence continues at coordinate 1,421,962 of CP062796.1, forward strand.
TGGCCGGAGTAGAAGAGACTCTCGACAGGTCAAATTCTTTGATCATCTCGTCCAGGCTCAAGATCTCCTTGGTGGCGTCAGGAGGCGTCCATCCCAAAAGTGCTATGTAATTGAGGATAGCTTCGGGAAGATACCCTTTCTCTCTGAATTCTTCAACTGTCTGGGCCCCGTGGCGTTTGGATAACTTAGACCTGTCAGGTGCAAGTATCATTGGAACGTGGGCGAATTTGGGCATAGGCGCAGAAAGGGCACGATAGATCATCATTTGTTTCGGAGTGTTAGATAGGTGTTCATCCGCCCTTATGACGTGGGTTACACCCATGAGCCAGTCATCAATCACGCACGCGAAGTTATAGGTGGGGAATCCATCAGACTTCATGATCACGAAGTCCGAAATCTCCTCGTTCTTAAATGCAACTTCGCCGTGGATCAGGTCATGAACGACCGTGACTCCTGAATCGGGAGTCCTGAACCTTATCGCATATTTCCTGCCTTCGCTCTCGAATCGTTCCACGTCTTCAGGTGTGAGGTTCCGGCAACGACCGCTGTACCTCGGCGGACGTTTCTCTGCCCGGGCTTTCTCCCGTTCGGCCTCTAGCTCCTCGGGGGTGCAGTAACACTTGTAGGCATAACCTTTATCGAGCAGGATCTTGGCATACTTCCTGTAAAACTCCTGTCGCTGCGACTGGTAGTAAGGGCCGGCCAATCCGCCTACTTGAGGGCCTTCATCCCAATCCAAGCCAAGCCACCGAAAACTTTGCATCATCTTTTCAGCCGAATCTTCAATGGTGCGTTCAGTATCGGTGTCCTCTATTCGGAGAATGAATTTGCCGCCATTATGCCTGGCAAAGAGGTAGTTGAACAGCGCCGTCCTTGCGCCGCCGATGTGAAGATACCCAGTAGGTGAAGGTGCAAACCTCACACGTAACTCGCCCACCGAAAACACCTCGTATCTCGTTAGACTTCGCTGATCCTGCTAAACCGGGAATCGATATTCTAAAAAGGGCGGGACTCAACCCGCCCTTTCTCATTTTACCCAGGTAATTATATCATGAGAGGTTCTCGTTACCGAGGTCAAGCCTTCTGAGCCACAGCTTCATGCATGGCTTCAAGCGCGAGGAGTTCCTCCCACTTCCTGTCTACATCCTTCTGAATCTCCTCGAGAAGCCCTTCATTACCTGGCTGGAAGAGGTGACGGAACCGTCCCTGCACTTTCAAGAACTCGGTAACAGGCTTCTTCTCCCTTGGCTTGTAGGTGATACGAACCCTGCCGTCGACGATCTCATACAGCGGCCAGAAGCAGGTATCCACTGCTAACCTGCACAATTCAATGGTATCCTTGGGATCATATCTCCAGCCCCTCGGACAAGGCGCCAGCGCGTTAATGAAAGCAGGCCCGTCAACGGCAAAAGCTTTTTCGGCCTTCTGATAAAGGTCGTTCCAGTGGGCAGGCGATACCTGAGCCACGTATGGAATGTCGTGGGCCGCCATTATCTTAGTTAAGTCTTTCCTCTGCCCTCGCTTCCCCGGCATCATCTTCCCGACCGGGGTGGTCGTAGTATCGGCTCCCCTCGGAGTGGCCGAAGACCGTTGAATCCCGGTGTTCATGTATGCCCCGTTGTCGTAGCATACATACACCATGTTATGGCCACGCTCCATGGCACCGGAGAGGCTCTGGAAACCGATGTCATAAGTACCGCCGTCTCCGCCGAAGGCCACGAATTTGATGTCTTCCTTGATTTTTCCTTGCCGTTTCAGCGACTTGTATGCAGCTTCAACTCCCGAAAGGCTTGCCGCCGCGTTCTCGAAAGCGGTGTGGAGCCACGGGGTCCGCCACGACGTGTACGGATAAATGGTCGTGGAAACTTCGAGACATCCGGTCGCGTTACCGACGACTACGGGGGCCTTGGCACCGCGAAGCACCTGCCGGACCACTATAGGAGCACCACAACCGGCACACAGTCGGTGACCTGGAGCAAGCATTTCCGGGATACTAGAGAGTTCCTTGAGAGTAGCCACGTTCAATCCCTCCTATTCCCTGACATCCAGGTGCGTTACGAGTTTTTCAACGTGACCTCGTTCGAGGTCATTTTCCAGGTCCGAGAACACCTTGTGGATCTCCCGTGTTGTGGTGTCTCTTCCGCCCAGACCGAAGATATAATTCCGCATCAGCGGCCGCTCCTTGGCATAGTAGAAGGCCGCACGAAGTTCAGTGAAGATCTGGCCTCCCTGAGTGGAGAAGGTTTCTGCCCTATCCATGACCGCGACGGCTTTCGCGCCGGACAGGGCATCTACCAGTTCCTCAGCGGGGAACGGACGAATGACCCTCGGTTTCAAAAGGCCTACCTTTTGCCCTTTTGACCGGAGTTCATCTACTACCGCCTTCGTTGTGCCGGCTGTCGATGAAAGGACTACGATTACCCTCTCAGCATCGTCCAACCTGTAACCTTCAAATAGACCGTATTTCCGCCCAGAGAGCTTAGCGTACTCCTCAGCCACTTCCAGTATGACCTTCTTTGCGTTTGCCATAGCCTCGGCTTGCTGGACTTTGAATTCGGTATAGTAGTCCTGGAGGGCCAGAGGCCCGAAGGTCACGGGCTCTTTGATATTCAGGAGATAGTTCGACGGTTTGTACTCGCCCACGAACTGCTTGACGTCTTCGTCTGCAAGTATCTCAAGGTTCTCGATACCGTGGCTCGTGATGAACCCGTCCTGACACACCATGACAGGCAGAAGCACGTCAGGGTGCTCGGCGATCCTCACTGCCTGGATGACATTATCGTATGCTTCCTGAGCGCTCTCGGAGTAAATCTGAATCCATCCGGTAGTAAGCGAGCCCATGGTATCCGAGTGGTCGCAGTGAATATTAATGGGCCCTGAAAGAGCTCTATTGACCACTGGCATCACGATGGGAAGCCTGTACGACGAAGCGATGTGCAACATCTCCCACATCAGGGCAAGCCCCTGGGAAGACGTAGCGGTCATAGCCCGCGCACCTGCGGCTGAAGCACCCACAGTAGCGGACATGGCCGAGTGCTCGCTTTCTACGGTGACGAACTCCGTCTTAACCTGTCCATCCGACACAAATTGAGAAAAATACTGCACTATATCGGTTTGAGGCGTGATCGGGTATGCGGCAACCACGTCGGGGTCAATCTGCCTCAGCGCGTTGGCCACAGCCTCGTTACCGGTCATAGCCACTTTTCTCTGCTCGCTAGCCACTTTCGTGCCCCTCCTTAAAAAGACGTTTGCCCTGTCATGATTCTCTGACCATGCGCAGGGCTTTCTCTTTCCTCGGGCATTCCCGGGCGCAGATCCCGCAACCCTTGCAGTGGTCGTAATCTATTCCTGTCATCTTGCCGTTTTCAACTTTAATTGCCGCTTCAGGGCAGAATACCCAACACATAAGGCAGTGAACACAGCCCTCAGGTATCCAATCCGGTCTCATGCTTCTCCAGTCGCCGGTCTTATACTGCACCGAGTTGCCGGCTTCAGTGATGACTCCGCCTATGGGGATGTCCTTGTATCCTTTCAAACCGGTCATCCCACCTTCACCTCCTCATAAGCCCGGCGAATGGCGTTGATATTGCCTTCTACGATGGCTTGCCGTCCGTGAAATTTCTTGGTCAGGTCCTTCCTCATGCGCTCTATAAAGTCCTCAATGGGAAGTATATCCACTACCTTCAACAGAGCGCCCATCATCGGAGTGTTCGGTATGTCCCGTCCGATGGTGGCCTGTGAAATCCCGCTCGCGTCAACGGTAGCCACTCTGACATGCCCGCCAAGCCTCTTTTTCATCTCCTCGGGCGAAAGCGTGGTGTTTACAAGCACTATTCCACCATCTTTCAATCCCTCTGTAACATCGACAGACCCTATAAGCGTGGGATCAAGCACCATGACAACGTCAGGATGCTCAACATTGGAATGAATTGTGATGGGCTCGTCGCCTATCCGGTTAAAAGCCCGGATGGGTGCACCCATACGTTCGGGACCGTATTCCGGGAACCCCTGAACAAACTTGCCGGCGCTCAAAGCTGATTCCGCCAGCAAGGTTGAGGCCGTTTTAGCCCCTTGCCCGCCTCGAGCGTGCCAGCGTATCTCCAAAAGCTTCGACACGAGCCCTTCCTCCTCCGAAAAAATAATCCGTGCGGACTATGGCGACTAGTCCATATGGCTTATCGTGTATAAGTTAACAAACAAGACTTCCCAAGTCAAGGAAACCGCTCCGTCGTGCCTGCTAGCGGCGGGTTTTTCCTGACAAACAGCCCCGCATTTCCTGAAGGATCTAGTCTTTTGAATGGCGAACTTTTCTATGGTCTAACTTACCGGGTACTGAAAACCAGTTTGGCTACCGTGTCGGAATGCTCAAATGCTCACCATACCAGAAGTACGGGAGCCTGACTGGCGCACCCCATAATGAGAGCTGGGAGGGCAATCAGATGTACGATTTGGTTTTCAAGAACGCAAAAGTCCTGGATGGTACCGGAGCCCCGTGGTTTATTTCCGACGTCGCCGTGAAAGATGGGTTCATAGTCAGAGTCGGCAGGGTAGAAGGCGAGGCGGTCAAAGAAATTGATGCGAAAGGGCTTTACCTCTCCCCCGGATTTATAGATGCCCATTCGCATTCGGACCAGGCTCTCGTAGTAAACCCGACTGCTGATAGCAAGGTTATGCAGGGGGTAACATTGGAAGTGATAGGCCAATGTGGTTCTTCAGCCGCTCCGCGGGCTATGGGACCGGGACCGGCGGACGAGGGAAGTTTCGACGAAGTGGAATCCCCCTGCTGGACGGACATGGCATCCTACATGAAGGTCCTCGAAACGAACGGAGTGAGCCTGAATGTAGCCGCCCTCGTGGGACACGGTACAATCAGACGGCAGGTCATGGGGTCCGACAGGCGGGCACCTGATTCAAAAGAACTTGAATTGATGAAGAAACTCGTCCATCAAGCCATGGAGCAAGGGGCCTTCGGGTTGTCCACAGGTCTCATCTATGTTCCTGGTACTTATGCGACTACGGATGAGGTAGTCGAGCTAGCGAAAGTCGCTTCCAGTTATGGGGGAGTTTACTTCACCCACATCCGTGACGAAGCCGACCGTCTAATGGAGGCTCTGGAAGAGGCCATACGCATAGGCTTTGAGGCACAATTACCGGTGCAGGTCTCCCACTTCAAAGCCATGGGCCAGCGTAATTGGGGGAAAATTAAGGACGCCATCGCTCGCGTAGAGAAAGCCAGAGAGCATGGGCTCGACATCACCGCGGATCAGTATCCTTACGTGGCGTCATCGACCGGCCTTGCGTCTTCCCTGCCTTCCTGGGTATGGGCCGGGGGTCGCAGAGAAGCGCTCAAACGTCTTAAAGACCCTTCCGAGCGCAAGAAAGTGCTGGACGCCATTGCCGGAAGAGAGAACTGGGCAAACCTAGTTATCGCCTCGTTGTCCAACGAGGGCGATCTCGGGTTCATTGGGCAAAGCGTCGAGCAGATTGGTGAAATACTGGGAGTCAGCCCTGAAGAAGCGTGCCTCCGGCTTCTGGAAAGAAATGATGGAATAGTACAGATAGTTAATTTTGCCATGAGTGAAGATGACGTCAAGACGGTAATGTCGTGTCCGTGGGTAATGGCAGGCTCAGACTCCAGAGCGCTTAACGTGAAAACAGCAAAAGGCCAGCCTCACCCCAGATCTTATGGGACGTTTGCCAGGATCCTGGGACGATATGTGCGGGAACAAAAGCTGCTCAGGCTCGAGGAAGCGGTGCGGAAAATGACCTCACTCCCGGCAATGAGACTGGGACTTCAGGACAGGGGCATTTTGCGGGAAGGTATGAGAGCGGATCTTGTCCTCTTCGACGCAGACAGGATAATCGACAAAGCGACTTTTGAGCAACCCCACCAGTATGCTGAAGGAGTGCTCTGGGTACTCGTCAACGGCGTGCCAGTAGTACAGGAAGGGCAGCACACCGGGAAGCGGCCGGGGATGGTGCTGCGCAGAAGGTAGAGCACCCTGAACTGTTGGAGCCGGTGATGGGATTCGAACCCATAACCTGCGGTTTACGAAACCGCTGCTCTGCCGTTGAGCTACGCCGGCTCTCAATAAATTGGAGCGAGAGACGGGATTCGAACCCGCGACCCTCGGCTTGGGAAGCCGATGTTCTACCACTAAACTACTCTCGCCCACCGTGCATGATTGATTATATCTTATCACCGCGTCGTCCGCAAGGTCATTTCGGAACTTGACGTCCTGCCCGGACTTCATGCGCTATGTGCTTGTCCCTATCGCTGGATACGTATTTTTCAAGGCATGCGACGCAGAGATAGAGGTTCGGGATGACTTCACGAACTCCGACGGTGCTCCCGCAGGACCGGCACCTCTTTTTCGGACAGCAGGGAGCAACAGATACTCCTTCTTCATCTTCCTTTATAGAAAGCCGCTCTCCGATGGCCCATCCTGTGGCCTTGCGGAGCTCCCTGGGAACCACAACCTTGCCGCCTGACCCAACGTAGCAGGAAGCTTCCATCTGTTTCTCGCGATGCACGTCTGGGGAACTCCCCGAAAGTTTTGCCAGGTTACGCACCGGTTCACCATAGCCAGTACCAGGATGTGCCGTAGCATCCGCTACCTCGGAGCTCCCTTCCCAATCAGAGAAGATTAGCTTCGGCCCGGACGCCATCACCCTCAAAACAGACCCTTCGTTCCACCCTCGCCTTTGTCGGATGGGGGTCGGTATCGTGAACCGCCATCCCGTCGTGAGAGTTCGGACGTATTGTCTTCTTTCAGGTATGGAGACTTCCACTCCGGTCACACCTACTCCTTGAAGAGTTATCGCGCATTCGCCCTTACGTTAGTCCACAATTTTTATATCCCTGCGCATCAAATCTCTGGATTAATTGGCTAAAACCCCACGTCGGATGCAGCTTTCCAAAGGTTCTCTCTGCATCTTCTGCATAGATAGACATTCGGAAGGACCACCTTTACGTCAAGCTCGGAACCGCACGCCACGCATCTGACCTGTGACAACCCGGGTGATGCCACGACTTCTTCGCCCTCCACCCGCAAAGTCATGACTTGTCCCGGATAGAGCCCAGCTTCCTCCCGAACCTTGGGCGGAATTACAATTTTCCCCAACGCGCCCATCCGGGTAGTATCGGGGCAAGCGATACACCCCGCGGGCCTTTTGATCCTTATGACGAAACCGTCCCAGCTGACACATACCGGAGTATCCTTATCCCAGCCCATGTATTCCCTGATCTGCTTCGGTATGGTCAGCCGCCACCCTGCGTCTATAAACCTATTTTTGGGTCCGAGAGGCAGTTTTCCCAAGGAGAACTCCACCCCGATGCATCAATATCCCTGCTCCTGACTTTTCTTACTTCCCCATCACCGTCATTCCGTCCATGTACGGTCGGAGAGCTGGCGGGATAGTCACGCTGCCGTCCCGATTCTGATAGTTCTCCAGTATCGCCGCCCAGGTTCGACCAACCGCGAGCCCTGAGCCATTTAGAGTATGTACGTACTCGGGGCGGCTCTTGGGATCACGCTTAAACCTAATTCCAGCTCTCCTCGCTTGAAAATCCTCAAAATTTGAGCATGATGATATTTCTTTGTAGCCGTTATAGCTGGGAAGCCACACTTCCAAGTCGTAGGTCTTTGCCGATGCAAAGCCCATGTCGCCGGTACACAGAAGGACTCTCCGGTAAGGGAGCTCTAAAAGCTCGAGGATCTCCTCGGCGTCCCTGGTCAGCTCCTCCAACGCATCGTAAGACTTCTCAGGCAGAGTGAAGTGAACAAGTTCCACCTTGTTGAACTGGTGGTTTCGGATGACACCTCTTGTGTCTTTCCCCGTGGATCCCGCCTCGAGCCTGAAACAAGCGCTGTATGCGACATATTTAATTGGCAGGGCCTCTTTATGCAGTATCTCTTCTCTGTGAACGTTGGTCACGGGTACTTCAGCGGTCGGGATCAGGAACAGGTCAAGGTTTTCTATTTTGAACATGTCCCCTTTGAACTTCGGAAGCTGGCCTGTGCCGAACATAGACCTTTCGTTCACCAGAAATGGCGGGAATATCTCGGTATATCCCTGGCGTTTTACATGTACATCGAGCATGAAATTGATGAGGGCCCGTTCCAGCCGTGCGCCTTCTCCTTTAAGAAGAGGGAACCTGGAGCCCGCCATCTTGGCAGCTCTTTCCAGGTCAAGGATCCCCAGTCTCGGCCCAAGGTCCCAGTGGGGCACCGGTTCAAAATCGAACTTCCTGACCTCTCCCCACCTTTTTAGTTCCACGTTGTGGCTCTCGTCAGGGCCAACGGGCACCGACTGATGGGGTATATTGGGTATAATCGTGAGCAGCTCGTGTAGCTGTCTTTCTTTCTCAGCCAGCGTAGACTCGAGGCGGCTGATGTTTTCAGCTACTTGAGCCCCCACAGCCATATCCTCGCTCGAATCCAAACCTTTTCGTTTGGCTTCGGCGACCTTCGCGGCTATTTCGTTTCTCTTCGCACGGAGCCCTTCGGTTTCGCCCTTGAGCTTCCGCACCTCCTCGTCGAGAATCAGTACCCGGGATAGGTCAAACTCATAGTTCCGGTCTGACAGTGCTTTCTGCACTAATTCCGGGTGCTCGCGGATGAACTTGAGGTCCAGCAAAAGAGATCATCTCCTACCTTGCGATTTGGGAAAGGTTTTCCTCAAACGGAGGGAATATTACACCTTTTTCTGTGACTATTGCCGAGACCAGAGACGCAGGCGTTACATCGAACGATGGATTGAAAGCCTTTGCCCCTTTCGGCGCTATCATCTTTCCCCGGAACTCCAGAACTTCAGTCTCCGGCCTTTCCTCAATCGGGATGAAACGGCCCGAAGGGATATTCATGTCCAGGGTAGACAAGGGAGCCGCCACATAGAAGGGTATATTGTGGTAGCGACAAAGACACGCCAAGCTGAAAGTACCGATTTTGTTGGCGACGTCGCCATTCCTGGCGATCCTGTCCGCCCCGACGATAACGGCATCGACACGACCAAGGGACATGAGGTAAGCCGCGGCGCTATCCACGAGAACCGTCACATCTATGCCGTCCTGCAAAAGTTCCCACGCGGTCAGCCTAGCGCCCTGGAGAAACGGTCGAGTCTCGTCCGCGTACACCCTGGCAATCTTCTTCTCTTTCCAGGCCTGTCTTATCACGCCAAGAGCCGTCCCGAAACCGCCGGTAGCGAGGGCTCCCGCGTTGCAGTGAGTGAGGACGCTGGAACCAGGCTTTATGAGGCTTGCACCGTATTCCCCTATCTTACGGTTCACCTCCAGGTCCTCCCTCTCTATGGCGGTCGCCTCTGATACGGCAGTTTCCACCGCTCCAGTGAGGCCTGAACTTGCGAAAGCCGCAAGAGTTTTATTGAGCACACGGTCTACGGCCCAGGCGAGGTTCACCGCCGTCGGCCTCGCGGCTTTGATGTCCGAGGCCGCAAGTCTCAGGAACTCCTGGACTTCTATGGCGTTTTTAGCCCGGGGACCATTTTGAGCCGCTTCCATGGTGGCCAAAGCCACGGCGTAAGCTCCGGCTATACCGATTGCCGGGGCGCCCCTGACCACCATGTCTTTTATGGCCATTTTCACCTGGCGGTAGTCACGGCAAGTCACGTACTTTACTTCTTCGGGCAACAACCTCTGGTCCAGGAAGGATACCCTGTCGCTTTCCCACTTGATCGCCGGCAACATTAAACACACCTCATTACGTCATGACATGGCCCGCCTTAGATCTTCCTCACAAGAACAGTGTCTTTCCTCGGGCAGGTTTTCAATAATGGTAGCTATCAGTTTTTTCAAAAGCTCGTTGTGCTCGTTGAATACCTTCACAACCTCGTCCGCGGTGACCGGCTTGATATCGCTTCTGCCCTCTAGCCCCACATCATAATCGGTGATTAAGGAGATGTTTAGGTAGCACATGCCTAGCTCTTTCGCGAGCACCACTTCAGGGTACCCGGTCATGTTTATGACCTTCCAGCCCATCGACGAAAACCAGCGGGATTCCGCCCGCGTCGAAAACCTGGGTCCTTGGATGACGACCATGGTTCCTTCAGGATGGTAGGGTAAACCCAATTTCCGGGCAGTTTCAATCCCGACCTTTCGCATTTCGGGGCAGTACGGGTCCGCTGCACTGATGTGGACCGCCTGAGGTCCATCGTAAAAAGTATCTTTCCTCCCTGAGGTGCGGTCGACGAACTGGTCGCAGAACACGAAGTCCCCGGGCTTTATTTCCGGCTGAAGGCTCCCCGCCGCGCAAGGTCCTATCACCCGACTAACTCCGAGTTCCTTCAGCGCCCACAGGTTTGCCCGGTAGTTGACCATGTGGGGTGGAAACTGATGGTGCCTGCCGTGTCTGGGCAGAAAAGCCACCTTACGGCCACCGATGGTCCCGATGGATATGAGATCTGAAGGTGCTCCAAAAGGCGTATAGACTTTGGTTTCAGTGACGTCTTCAAGAAACCTGTAAAACCCCGTCCCGCCTATTACGGCGATCTCTGCCCGTCTCTCCATAGTACCGCCGCAAACTCGCGGCCTTCCCCCTCTCAAAAGAAAATTAGCAAGTCAAAATAATTGCAATCCCTCAGGCAAATTGCGCCAACACAGCCGGGAGAACCATAAGAATTACGGATCTCATCCTTTTATGACACCCATCGGCCGGAGTCTCGCCACTTTTCTCGCAAGCCCGGCACACGCGGTCGCCTCTACCACCTCATCCACGTCCTTATACGCCCAGGGAGATTCTTCTACAAGCCCCTTGGCCGTGGCGGATCTAACGAACACCCCTCTTGAGGAAAGCTCCCTTTTCAAATCTTCTGCGGACACAGTCTTTTTCGCCTGAGTCCTGGAAAGAGCCCTTCCCGCCCCGTGACAGGCTGAGCCGAACGACACTTCCATTGCCTTTTCTGTCCCTGCAAGCACGTAGGAGGCTCTACCCATGTCTCCTGGGATTAATACCGGCTGCCCGACGTTCCGGAATCTTTCAGGCACGTCCCTATGGCCGGGCCCAAAGGCGCGTGTGGCACCTTTCCTGTGCACCATAACTTTCATCTTTTTGCCTTCGACCAGGTGCTCTTCGATTTTACCTATGTTATGGGCAACATCGTACAAAAGGCGCATCCCCAAACTCTCGGGGTCCTTGCCAAGAGACTCGCCAACCGCCTGCCTCACGTAGTGTGACAGGACCTGCCTGTTTGCCCACGCGTAGTTGGCCGCCGCGGCCATGGCGGCAAAATACCTTTTACCCTCAGGTGAACTCACCGGCGCAGAATCGAGTTGCCTGTCTGGGAGCGATATGCCGTACTTTGCCCGCGCTTCTCTCATCACACCTAGATAGTCAGTACAAACCTGGTGACCCAACCCCCTCGAGCCCGAGTGAACCCAGAAGACCACCTGATCCTTGAAAAGCCCAAATGCATCTGCAACCCCGGGTTCATATATGGTTTCGACGTAACTTATCTCGATGAAGTGGTTCCCCGAGCCTAAAGTTCCCAGCTCAGCCTTGCCCCGCTTGTATGCTTTGTCTGAAACGGCGCCCGGATCGGCTCCTTTCATGCCACCGTGTTCTTCTGAGTATTCCAGGTCCTCTTTCCATCCGTAGCCGCGTTCGAGAGCCCATGCCGCACCTTTTTCAAGCACTTCGTCCATTTCTTTTCTCGAAAGTCTTATGGGACCCTCCCTGCCGACACCCGTCGGGATCTTTTCAAACATTTTCTCAACTAGGCTCTCTATATGTTTTTCAACATCCTTCCTGACAAGATCGGATAGAAGCAGCCTGACCCCGCAGTTTATGTCATACCCGATGCCTCCGGGGACAATGACTCCATTTTCGAGGGAGGTCGCCGCGACACCTCCGATGGGGAATCCGTAACCTTCGTGGATATCGGGCATCGCCATGGATGCCACCAGTATACCCGGCAGGTACGCCACATTCTTGACCTGATCGAGAGCCTTGGTTTCGCCCAGGTCCTCGATGATTTCCTCCGTCGCGAATATTATGCCGGGGACTCTCATCCCATCCGCTTGCGGCATCACCCATCTACACTTTTCACCCTGAACTTGTTGAAGTCTGGGGCTCATGATAAAATTCGCCTCCTTTCACAAGAGCTTTTCCTTTCTCGAGTTGCTAAACGTCAAACGTGATAGAAGCCCCGGTCGGAGCGACTTCAAGTCTGTGGTAGGTAGCAGCTTTGATCTGGCGGTCCAGGGGCTTGCTAAGTTTATCTATCCTGCACCCTGAGAAAACGGCCTTAACCTTGTAGCGATCACCGCGCTCTTCCACATTCAGGAATTCAACACCGCCCGCCACCAGCCCGTCAGCTTCGAGTAAAACCAGCTGCTCATTCAAGAAGTTAACCAGGAGTTCCTCCGGGTCGCTGCCCGTGACCTCTACCTCCCACGTCATCTCCCTCGGCACTGTTTCGGTATCCGTAATGAGAGACCACATCCCCAGACAAGCCCAGGTCAGCGTTTCCCGGAAATTAGAACCCCATACTCTCAACCGCAGGTCCGCGGTATGATCCTGAATATCATAGCCACCTGACATTTTTCATTCTCCCTCTAGGATGCTGCAGGCGCTTAGCCTGTCAGGAGGCTCGATTTTCATGAGTCTTACTCCCAGCGCCGGCCGGTGGGCGACTTTCACCTGGGATAGCTTGATGCGTATCGCTACCCCCTCTGCGGTAACCAGGATAGCTTCGTCTTTCAACGAAACCACGCGCATGACCGCTAAAGACCCGCTTTTCTCAGTCACCTTCAACGCGGTTACGCCCGAGCCGCCTCGCTTGTGAAGCGGGAACTCGTCAAGGGGGGTCAGTTTCCCATACCCGTAGGCGCTCACCAAAAGTACCATCCCGCCAGGCGTAACACGATCTGCGCCCACAATATAGTCTCCTTCGGAAAGCCTCATCCCGATTACCCCTGCCGCGTCCCTACCCATAGGTCTCACATCGTCCACCTTCATCCTGAGCGCTTTGCCCCCAGCGGTCACCGTCAAGACTTCGTCTCCCGGCTGAACAAGCCTGGCGAGGATCAGGGAGTCTCCCTCCTTCAAGTTGATGGCCTTGATGCCGGTCTTTCTTATGGAAGAAAACTCTTCAAGAGGAGTCCTCTTGCACATCCCGTTCCTCGTCATGAAGAAAAGATCGCCTTTGGAATCGGGGCGTACCGGGATCAGCGCGGTTACTCTCTCGTCGGCACCCAGAGATACCATCTTTGAAACGAGGTACCCTTTGCCTTGCCTTCCGGCCTCGGGAACGTCAAAAACTTTCAGCCAGTACGCTTTACCTTGGTTGGTAAACAGGAGCAGAGACTCCCTGGTTGTGGTGGACACCACTTTTTCCACCCAGTCCTCTTCCCTGGTCTGCATGGCGGTGGCACCGAGCCCGCCCCTCCTCTGGCTCCTGTACGTACTGAGGGGCATCCTTTTGATGTAACCCATGCCCGTGAGTATAACCGATACCTCTTCTTCGACAATGAGTTCTTCTTCTTTGATTTGTTCGACCGTTTCAACGATCCTGGTCCGCCGCTCATCAGCGTATGCTTTCTTGATGTCTTCAAGTTCTTTCCTGATGATCCCCATGAGGAGACTCTCCGACGATAGGACGGCTCGTAGGTACTCTATCTCTTTCAAAAGGTTGCGTCGTTCCTCAATGATCTTGTCCCGTTCGAGCCTGGTCAGGCGCTCGAGTTTCATGTCGAGTATCGCTCTGGCCTGTACCTCGTCCAACCCGAATCTCTCCATGAGTCCTTTCCGGGCCTCATCGGGACTGCCCGACGACCTGATGAGGGCGATTACTTCGTCCAGGTTATCCAGGGCGATCTCTAAACCCGCCAGGATGTGAGCCCTCTCCTCGGCCTTCCGGAGCTCGAACCTCGTCCTGCGGGTGACGACGTCTTTTCGGTGCAGGATATAATGCCAGAGGATGCCCTTTAAATCCAGAACCTGAGGTTTCCCGTCGACAAGGGCCAGCATGATCCCTCCAAAGCTGGTTTCCAGGGCTGTGTGCCGGAAGAGCTGGTTCAACACGACCTCGGGTTCCACGTCTTTCCGGACTTCTATGACAACACGAAGCCCGCTCTTGTCGCTCTCGTCCCTCAAATCGGTTACACCCTGAATCTTCTTGTCCCTCACAAGTTCGGCGATGCTCTCGATGAGCCTCGCTTTATTCACCTGGTAGGGAAGCTCATCAACCACTATGGACTGCCTCCCGCTCTTCTCCCGCTCGATTCGGGTCTTGGCTCGCAAGGTTATGATCCCGCGACCTGTCGCGTACAGCGCTTTCACCGCCTCTATCCCCACGACAAGTCCTCCCGTGGGGAAGTCGGGGCCCTTGATGAACTTCATGAGACCCATGGAGTCTATCTCCGGATTGTCTATGAGAGCCACGAGAGCGTCCACGACTTCTCCCAGGTTGTGCGGAGGGATGTTGGTAGCCATACCCACCGCAATACCCGAGGATCCATTGACAAGGAGGTTGGGTATCCTGGAAGGAAGAACGACCGGTTCCTTCAGCGTATCGTCGAAGTTTGGCATGAAGTCGACCGTATCCTTATCGATATCGACCAGGAGCTCTTCAGCTATGGCAGTGAGCCTGGCTTCCGTGTACCTCATGGCAGCCGGAGCGTCCCCGTCGATTGACCCGAAGTTTCCATGACCATCGACCAGAGGGTATCTCATGTTGAATGGCTGAGCCAGTCTCACAAGGGCGTCATAAATGGCCATATCTCCATGGGGGTGGTACTTACCCATCGTTTCGCCTACGAGTCTCGCCGCCTTTTTGTGCGGCTTATCGTGCCTGACCCCGAGCTCATCCATTGAGTAAATGATCCGGCGTTGCACCGGCTTTAAGCCATCCCGAACGTCCGGCAAGGCCCTCGATACGATGACGCTCATGGAATAGTCGATGTAGGACCGCTTCATTTCTTCCTCTATGGGTGTCTCGACCACTCTCAAGGCAATGTCGGCCATTTATTTTAGAACCTCCTGTAAAGCGCTGAAGTCACGCAATAGTATCGAGGTTTTTCACGAGGTGCGCGTTGGATTCTATGAACTGCCGTCTGGGCTCCACTTTATCTCCCATCAGGATTGTGAATATCTCGTCAGCAAGTATGGCATCTTGTATGGTAACTCGTCTCAGGGTCCTCCGTTCAGGGTCCATGGTGGTCTCCCAGAGCTGGTGAGGGTCCATTTCCCCGAGACCCTTGTACCTTTGAATCGTGGCCCCGTCCCGGCCGGACCGTTTCAGGTACTCCTCGAGCTCTTCGTCCGAATGAAGGTACCGTTCTGTCTTGCCTTTCTTTACGAGATAAAGTGGCGGCTCAGCGATGTAGAGATACCCCCGTTCGATGAGGTCAGGCATGTACCGGTAGAAGAAAGTTAAGAGCAAAGTCCGGATGTGACTTCCGTCAACGTCTGCATCGGTCATGATTATTATCCGGTGATACCTGGTCTTGGTTATGTCAAAATCATCACCGATCCCCGTCCCTATGGCGGTTATTAAAGACCTTATCTCCTCGTGAGCTAGTGCCTTGTCCAGCCGCGCTTTCTCAACGTTCAGTATTTTGCCGCGTAGAGGTAAGATCGCCTGAAACCTCCTGTCGCGCCCTTGTTTTGCGGAACCGCCTGCCGAATCACCCTCTACCAGGAACAGCTCAGCCTCCGCCGGGTCCCGCGTCGTGCAGTCGGTGAGTTTGCCAGGCAAGGACGTTATCTCCAGGGCACCCTTTCGTTTGGTGAGCTCACGAGCCTGCCGGGCAGCCTCCCTGGCCCTCGCAGCGACAATGGCTTTCTGAGCGATCGTCTTGGCGAGGTCAGTGTGCTCTTCGAAGTAAGCCGTGAGTATGTCACTGACGAGCGCCTGCACGGTTCCGGCCACTTCCGTGTTGCCCAGCTTGGTTTTTGTCTGACCCTCAAACTGGGGATTTCGTACTTTAACGTGAAGCACGGCGACGATTCCCTCGCGTATATCCTCACCAGCGAGGTTGGAGTCCCCGTTCTTCAGGACCCCTACTTTCCTCGCAAAGTCGTTCACTACCCTGGTAAGAGCGGTCTTGAACCCGGCTTCGTGAGTCCCACCTTCCGTCGTCCTTATGGTGTTCGCGAAGGAAAGCACGTTTTCAATGTAGCTGTCGTTGTACTGGAACGCAAATTCAACTTCGATATCATCGCGGGAAGCATTTCCGTACACCGGGTCCGGGTGCAAGACATCCTTGTTTTTGTTCAACGCTTTCACGAATTCCACGATCCCGCCCTCGAACCGGTAGTGGACGCTCTTATCGGATCTTTCGTCGTAAAGAGAAATCTCGAGCCCCTTGTTGAGATATGCGAGCTCCCTGAGTCGTAGCGCCACCGTATCGAAATCAAACTCGGTAACTTCAAAGATCGTGGGGTCCGGCAAGAACCTAACGTAAGTGCCGGTCTCTTCCGTGTCCCCGATGCGTTTTAACGGCGAAACCGTCTTCCCGCGCTCAAAGCGGATGTGATATATCCCGCCGTGGGTCTTGACCCTGACTTCCAGCCATTTTGAAAGAGCGTTCACTGCAGTAACGCCGACGCCGTGCAGGCCCCCTGACACTTTGTAGCCACCTGCTCCGAACTTCGACCCGGCATGAAGCCTCGTCAGGGCCACCTCGACTGCCGGGATCCCGAGTTTGGGATGGATTTCGACCGGGATACCCCTGCCGTTGTCTTCGCAGGACGCCGAACCATCTTTATGCAGGACCACTTGAATCCTGGTGCAAAAGCCGTTGAGGGCTTCGTCTACGCTGTTATCTACGACCTCATAGAGGAGGTGGTGGAGTCCTCGCTCCGAAGTAGAACCAATGTACATCCCCGGGCGTTTTCGCACGGCCTCGAGTTCTTCCAGTACCTGGATTTGCTGCGCAGTATATTGCTCTCTTTCCGCGTTGGGTTCTTTCACTCGCGACCACCTCGCTGACATGTTATCACACTTTTGGGAGCGAATCTATGTTCGTTCCGCATGTGCCTTTCGATCGTCCGGGTTGATACAGGTAGAAGGTAAACTCTATCCCGCGTCACCAGGAGGCTTTTCTGGGGGATTTCGCCTGGTACCATAAGACCACAGGCACGGGCATGGCTTACGAATTCCCTGTTGATAGGAAGGTCCTTTCCGGTGGTCCAGTCCAGGACCAGGACGATTTCAGAAGCAACGACAACCTTCTCGCCTGTCAGGTCTACCCAGTAGCTCATTTTCTTATTCTCGCTCTCAGGAGCGCTCTATCTTTGAGGCTCATGGCAAGTCTTTTACCCAGAACTCTATCGATCTCAGTTTCTGTCAACTCTTCCAACCTCCTGCAAGTTCTCAGCGAGACCAGCTTTTCCAGCAACTCTCCGGTACCAGGATCAATCTCGCCATTAGTTTTTACAGCCGAAAGGCAGTGCCTTACTGTCCTGAGCCACCTAGAGTCAATCTCCTGTCTCGCGCGCTCAAATATGGACAGGTCCTTGATGCCCGTGCTTACAGAAGCCGCAAGGTCCGACATATAGGGGTGTTTTTCCAGAAAACTCAGGGCCACAAGGTAGCTCCTAGATTCTCTCTCGGACTTGCAGGAAGGACACTCCCGGTAACGAGAAGGATATACGTACCCGCAAGCCGGACAAACGCTAAAACCTCTCTCCACGAGTCGCTGCTTTCGCATCCGCATTGTAAGACGGTATTTCTTGAAGGCTGCTGATACCCTGGGATCGGGTATTTCCGGGAAAAACGTCTCTTCCACTTTACCTTCACAGTGGCCGCCCGATAACAGATCTTTTGCGCTCATCGAGGGAGGCTCTGGTTTGTCCCGATCAAATGAGCCGTCCTCAAAACGAAAATCCGTGGTTCCGGTCCTATTCCACAAGTGCTCAGAGAAGCGTATGTCCTTTATGTACTCTCCTCCCAGCGCTTCGTTTACTGCTCTTATTATCCGCCTTCGCATCAGGGTCAGCTCATACGCCCACGCCGACGTGGACGTGGCTACATATAAGACGTCTCCTTCGATCTTTCGCGGTCTTGCGTTCCGAGCCACATCACCGACTATCCTTCGCCAGAGTGAAAAAACCTGGTAGCGCCTGGCTTTGGGTAAGAGACCCAGCCCTGCTAGAGTTCTCTCGAGGATATCCGACAGCATCTCAGGTCCTATCGCTGATCCTGTCATCTGCTCACATCCTATCTGCCGGCCGGCTCAAAGCGGAGTGACATTGTTGTCTTTAACGATAAAGGTGTGGAACCCTGGACCTCTATCCTTCGGAAAATCGGTGGCAGTCAACAATATCTGGTAGCCGAAGCTACAGAGAGATAGGACCCGGGAACGTTTGTCATCGTCAAGCTCGGATAATACATCGTCCAGTAGGAGAACTGGCTTCGTATGGAATACCTCCTCGAAAGACCTGGCTTCGGCCATCTTCAACGCGAGGACCACGCTCCTCTGCTGACCCTGGGAACCAAAGTACCTGAAGGTTTTGTCGCGGAACACGATGGCAAGATCATCCCTGTGCGGACCTACGAGAGTCATCCCCCTCAGTCTCTCTTCGGTCCTGTACTTTTCAAGGGTCTTCTTGAAGGTTTCGCGGATGCCGGCAAGATCCTCGTCAATCGGACCTATGCTCGAGTTGTAAGAAACGTGGCACTCTCCACCTGAAATGAATTCGTATGCCTCTTTTACATATTCCGTGAAAGACCGCAGGAGGCGGAGACGTTTTGAGAGCACGCGGGACCCGGTATCCACCAGGAGATCCTCCAGGGTTTCAAGGGTTTTTTCCCAGGAGCTGTCGCCCGGTGCTTTCTTCAATGCCATGTTCCGGCGTGTTACAGTGTCGTGGTACCAGGATAAGTCCTTGGCGTACACAGGGTCTTCACGCGAGAGGAGCGAGTCCATGAACCTCCTACGTAACGCAGAGCTACCTTTTACCATGTAGAGATCGTCCGGACAAAAATAGACGCACGGGAACGAAAGCGAGAGATCCTGCCTTTTGGCGGGCCTGTCGTTTAGCAAGATCCGGCGCCTGAGAGATGGCGTCATTGACACATCTATCCTGATAGTGGTAGTGGAGGAACCATCCTCGAGACGCCCCTGCAATGAAAAGCCACTGGCTCCCCACAACGCAAGGTCCGATTCTTTCTCGGCCCGGGGAGAGGTGAGCGTCGACATATAGTAGCAGGCCTCAAGGAGATTGGTCTTTCCTTGGGCGTTCTTTCCCAAGAAAAGCGAAACCCCCGGCTTGAGTTCCAATTGGAGGTAGGGATAATTGCGAAAATTCTGGAGGAGTAACAGGGAGATGATCACCTGTCAGAACGCTCCCTTGGGACTCATAGGCATTATGACGAAAGTCGCTTCCACGCCACCATTTCGCGACCCGTCGTTTGGTACGGGTTCGATCTTCATAGGGCTCACTTGACCGGTCAGGCCCACGAACGTCTCTTCGGTCGATATTCTACCCAGTGCCTGCAGTATGTACTTGTGTTGTACCCATATTTCCATATGTTCTCCGGTAATTTCGGCCGGAATTGTCTCTTCCATTTTGCCTTTGTCCGGAGAACCTGCTTTCACGACGAGGGTTTTTGCGCTCCTATCGACGATGATGCGCATAGCGCGATCCTCCTCGCTGGCTACAATAGCCGCCCTCGAGGCCGCACGCGCCAGGGCTTCCGTCGAGACCCTAGCAGAGGACGTGAACGTCTTGGGGATCACCTGCTCGTAGGCGTAATATTGGCCTTCAATGAGTCTCGAGAAACATGAAAGGTTTCTGGAGGTAAAATAGATGTAACTGTCCGAGATCTCAAATGTTATCTCGTCACTGTCTTCAGTATCTTTGAGCCTGGCTATATCTTGAAGGACATTGGCGGGGATGATCGCTCGTCCCGGTTTTGCCTTGACCCTGGCCACTGCCCTGGATAGTGCAAACTGGTCGGTGCTTACGGCTACCACCCTATCTTCCTGGAGATCCAGAAGGCAGGCTCCCCACAAAGGTCTAGTCGGATTCGTTACGGCGCAGCTGGCGCCAATCTTAACAAGCTCCCGGAACATATCTGCTTTAAGGCTTACCTTTTCTCCGCCTGACGTTTCAGGCCATTTTGGAAAATCATCGGCTGGAACGGCATTAAGGACCATCTCAGATGTGCCCGATTTCACGGAAAGTGCCCACGCAGAGGCATCGAGGGACATGGTGACTTCTGGAGTAACAATTGTCCTCACTACGTCCTGGAGGAGCTTTGAAGAAACAACCAAAGACCCTGACGAAGTCACTTCCGCTTCGCTAGAGGCCCTCACTCCCCAGTCGAGGTTTGTCCCGGAAAATATGACCCTGTCAGAAAGGGCTTCAATCAAGCACCCTTTTATCGTAGGCAGGGTGGTCCTCGGAGGGATGGGACGGGAAGCAGTTTCTACGAGCCAGACAAGGTTCTCTCGTGTGATGGTCAGATTCATTCGTTACCCTCCTCATGTGGTCCTGTCGTGTGTCTTGCCCGAGACCTTTCTTAGCTAGATTGGCGATGTGAATTACTTAGTATAGTCATAGTCGTAGTGTCTTTGGATTTGTTGATAGGTCCATATTCGTACAGTTAGACGTAAGTTCCTCCTTGTGGGGATCGTTGTGGAGCCTGTGTGGATAGGTGTGGATAATCGGCAGCTGTCCCGGATGGAACGGGGATACGCACAGCTACTCAACAGTCAATCCAGAACCTGTCCACAGGCTTCTGCACAAAAGGAAATTAACCCTCTTTGATTCTCTTGATTAGCTTCTGGATACTCTCTTCGAATGCCGGGTTTTCCTTCCGATCCGCTTCGACTTTTGCGCAGGCGTGAAGCACGGTGGTGTGGTCTCTGCCTCCAAACTGCTGCCCGATCTGGGGCAGAGAAGAGTCTGTGAGGATCCTGCAAAGGTACATGGCTACCTGCCTGGGATATGCGATATTTCTCGTCCGGCGTTTAGCGTTGAAATCACTTATATCTATGTTGTAGAACTCTGCTACAGCTTTTTTGATCGAATCTATGGTTACCGGGACTTCTTTCTTTTCGGGCAGAAGGCCACGCAGGACCTCCTTGGTGATCTCGAGAGTTACCTCTCGCTTCTGGAGGGCCGTATAAGCCAGTACCCGGATTAGGGCCCCTTCCAGCTCCCGGATGTTTGTGGGTATCTTCTCGGCGATATACTGGCACACTTCCAGCGGTACGGACCTGCCTTCCAGCTCGGCCTTTTTTCGCAGGATAGCGATGCGAGTCTCGATGTCAGGAGGTTGAATATCGCAAATCAACCCCCACTCAAACCGCGTGCGGAGGCGTTCTTCTAGAGTGGAAATCTCTTTCGGAGGTCTATCGGACGATATAACGATCTGCTTGGACTCTTGGTGCAATGCGTCAAAAGTGTGGAAGAATTCTTCCTGAGTCGCGTCTTTCCCCGCCACAAACTGAATGTCGTCAATGAGAAGAAGGTCGACGCCGCGGTAGCGGTTGCGGAACTGCTGAGTGTTTCCTTCCTGAATCGCCAGGATGAGTTCGTTGGTGAAAGTCTCCGAGGAAACGTACGATACTTTCAGTCCCTTGTGATGTGAGAGCACATAGTGGGCGATGGCTTGCATCAAGTGGGTCTTCCCCAGCCCCACCCCTCCATAGATGAAAAGGGGGTTGTATATTTTTGATGGGCTCTCAGCCACCGCAAGGGCTGCGGCGTGAGCAAAGCGGTTGGATGCGCCGACTATGAAGTTCTCGAATACGTACCTGGGATTGAGGTTCTTTACCTGGAATGATGCTTCGTCTTGGGTCTTCCTCTTCCGGAGAGGTGAAGTATGTCCCTCGGCTGGAAAGAGAGTTTCTGGAACCAGCTTCTCTTGCTGCGCCACCGTGAACTTCAACTGGCAGGTCCAGCCGGAAGTTTCCTGCCAGGCCCGGGTGAGCTCTTCACGATACCTAGCCTCGATCCAGTTCTTGGCGAATTCGCTGGGGACCGTTATGGTTAGGACATTGTTCGAGAGTCCTGCGGGCCGAGTGTCTTTGAGCCAGCTCTGTATGAGTCCTGGATTGGAAAACCGCACAGCGGCCTTGGATAAAGCATCGTTCCACAATTCTTCAAGACTTTTCTCCATAGTTTTGATCACCGTTCTATCTATGTGAGTATGGAAGCTTGTATCGCTCCTCTAATCCTCTAAACGGTCATTGCCGACAGCCGGCGACGGTACAAGGTGTGCTGTCGCAGGGACTATTCACCATTGAATAAGAACCGCTGAAGCGAGAGTGCCGCTTTCACTTGAGCGGTTCCGGCCTTGTCGTCAAAACCCGTGCTTGGAAGATGCGTATAAGAAACTCACAGGTTATGCACATCTATATCCACAGTTGTGGATAAAGTTTAGAAAACGCCGGCAACCGCCGCCGGCGTGAACCCGAAAAATGCTTCCGTCTAAGACTATAGCAAGGTAGGTCGGCCGTGGCAATGAAAAACGGTTGTGCGAAAAACGTTTGTACGGCCCCGTGCCGTAACGTATATCACACAAAGTCCCTGGAAAAGGCAGTTTTATTGACACTCGCTGAAGGTCTAAGATATAATTCCTTCGATTCCTGGGTCAAAGTTCCAGAGGGACTTCTAGGAGGAGAGTTGCGAGGATGAAGCGAACGTATCAGCCCAAACGCAGGAAGCGAAAAGGTACGCACGGCTTTTTGGTCCGCATGTCCACCCGGGGAGGCAGAAAGGTAATAGCGCGGAGGAGAGCGAAGGGCAGGAAAAGGCTTGCGGTATAGTGGCTACCCGGTTGTAAAGTGAGGATTTCTACGTGGTATCAGGTAGGATACCTGCTCCCTCTTATCGTACCGTATATGAGGAAGGTCGTTCTGTAGCCAACAGGTATCTTGTCATGTATTATCGTGCCGGAGAGAGCTCAGTTAAGCTCGGGGTGAGCGTGTCCCGACGCCTGGGGAAGGCCTTCTTGCGGAACAAGGTGAAGCGACGGATCAAAGAGGCGTTTCGGCATCTTATGCCGTCTATCCGTTCCGGGGGCGAGTTCGTGTTCGTTGCGCGGCACAGGGCCGCGGAGGCCCAGTATAAAGACATATTCGATGCAATGAAAGACCTTCTCAAGAGGATGGAATTGTTATAGATGCTTACCAAGATACTTGTGTTCTTGATAGGGCTCTACCAGAAGTATTTGTCTCCCCTCAAAGGACCCACGTGCAGGTTCTATCCTTCGTGTTCCGAATATGCGAGACAAGCTATTATCGTCCATGGCCCTTTCAGAGGTACGTTGCTTGCCCTTTGGCGCCTTTTTCGGTGTAACCCATTTTCCCCTGGTGGATACGATCCGGTTCCAGAGAAGAAAGAACCTGGCTCGCTCGGGCCGAGGAGGTTTAGGAGATGTCATACATAGTCAACGGAATGATAGCAGTGATGGATTATATCCACAGCGTGACATCGAGCTGGGGGCTTTCGATCATAGGGTTAACCCTTCTTGTCAGACTGGTGATACTTCCTTTCACGATAATGCAGGCGCGCTCTTCGCAAAAACTTGCATTGATACAGCCAGAAACGCAGAGACTTCAGAAGAAGTACAAAGATGACCCTGAGAGACTCAATATGGAAATCATGGAGCTTTACAGGAAGCACAAGGTCAATCCGGCTTCCAGCTGCCTTCTCTTGGTTATCCAATTTCCCGTTCTCTGGGCAGTGATCCGGGCGCTGGAAGCTCATCCTGCGCTCAAGAGCGCCACTTTTTTGGGTATCGCGCTGGGACAGCCTGAGAAGGTATTTTTACCCGTCCTTGCTGTGGCTACGACCTACCTCGCGGTGAGGTTGTCGCCGACGATGGGTGGTGGGGTGCAGCAGCAGGGTCAGGGTCAGAACGCGGTGATTGTAGCGATGCTGGGTATTATGTGGTATTTCTCGTTTAGATTCGCGGCAGCTGTGTCTATATATATCATAACTGCCAACATTGCCGGTTTGTTTGAGCGGTTCCTGGTGCCGCGAGGCGAAACTGCCGGGGAGGGAGCTCGGTCTAAGTGAAAAGCGTTGAGAAAAGCGGGCGGACCGTGGAAGAAGCGGTCGAAAGCGCACTTTCAGAACTCGGCGTGTCGAGAGAAGACGTTCTCATTGAAGTCCTTGAAGAGCCGAGCCGGGGTTTTCTGGGCATCCTGGGTGGTAGGGACGCGAAAGTCCGGGTGACGGTGAAGAAGGAAAAGGTCGAACTCGCCAAAGAGTTTGTTTTGGGTCTCATCAAGAAAATGGGATTGGAAGCTTCAATTGAGGTGAGGAGCCAGGGTGATGCTCGAATCCTGGACATCATCGGCAGGGACTTGGGGCTGTTGATTGGAAGACGCGGAGAGACCCTGAAGCACCTGGAATTGTTGACAAACGTGGTATGTTCGAAGGGCGCTGGTGAGGCGAAACGGGTACTCGTCGATGTCTCGGGATATAGGCGACGGCGGGAGAAGGAGCTTGAAGAGATTGCCAGAAGCACTGCGCGGCGAGTCGAACGAAGCGGTAAGAGCATCATGCTTGAACCCATGGATGCCAGAGACCGGAGGATCATCCACATGGCTCTCCAGAAGAACAACCGCGTGGTGACCCATAGCGAGGGAGAAGAACCTTTTCGCAGGGTCGTGATTTCATTGAGAAGAGGTCAGGGGAGTGAACCGAGAAAGGAAAAGACGGAATACTGACGCCTGGAGATCTTCAGCCCGGTAATCCGTGAGAGCCGGGGTGGGGCGAAGTTTTTCCTCAAGTTCTCAAGAGCCCCTTTCGAGGGGCTCTTTCATTTTGCTTTGGAGCGCAGGCGAGGTAAGCTACGAACAGGAAGGAGTGCAAGCGAAGGTTAGTGTTCTGGGAGGAGCTGGTGAGGACGTGGGACCGTGGCAGGACGAAACAGAAACTATAGCAGCGGTGGCGACGCCCACGGGGATGGGTGGGATCGCGATCGTGAGGTTGAGCGGTCCTAGGGCCATTGAGGTTGCTGAGGGAATGGTCTGGCTGCGGAGGCGGCGGAACATTTCCTCTCTCCAGACCTGGTCCTGTGCCCTGGGTGACGTATTTGATCCGGCAAGCGGGGTTCACGTTGATGAGGCCGTGATCGTGGTGATGAGGGCTCCGAGATCGTACACGGGCGAGGATGTGGTCGAGGTTCAGTGCCACGGGGGGAGGCTTGTCGCTGAGAAAGTCTTGAGTCTTGCCCTTTCGCTAGGTGCGCGCCTGGCGATGCCGGGCGAGTTTACTCGCCGCGCTTTTTTGAACGGGCGGATAACCCTCGAGGAGGCGGAAGCGGTGCTGGATATAGTGACTGCGACAACCGAATCATCCCTGGCGCAAGCGCGGCGGAGGCTCAAAGGAGAACTCGGGTCAATGGTTGGGAGGTGGGAAAAGAGCATCGTGGGTATACTGGCCCAGCTGGAAGGCGCCGCGGATTTTCCTGAAGATATCGACGCTGCACGAGGTGAAGTGGTGGAAGAGGTCCGAAAAGTCCGCGACGAGATAGACGGGCTCTTGAAGAGAGCCCCTCTGGGTCTTGCGCTCACGCAGGGCATAGAAGTGTGCATCGTTGGCAGGCCTAATGTGGGGAAGTCATCGCTGTTTAACGCGCTTCTAGCTCAGGAGCGGGCCATTGTTACCGATATCCCGGGCACGACCAGGGACGTTCTAAGGGAAAGGACGGAATGGCAAGGGCTCCCGGTGATCCTGTTGGATACAGCCGGTTTAAGAGATACCAGGGAGATCGTTGAAGCCATGGGTGTTGAACGGGCCAAGAGTGCTGCAGAGGAGTCAGAAGTGATCCTGTATGTTGTCGACGACAGCGAGGGGCTGTTGAACGAGGACATAGAGTGGCTCAGGAAGTGGCAGGACAGGCGGGTGATCGTAGCCGTTAACAAGACGGATATTGGCAGGAACCTGGTTACTGCCGGGGAGCTTGAGCCTCTGGTGGGTCATGGCTGGGTCAGGGTTTCGGGGAAGACAGGCTCGGGGGTATCTTCGTTGAAGGAAAAGGTGGCTGGTCTGTTCACCCGTGGGGGAGGTATTGACGAGGTTTTACCCGGGTCCGCGAGGCAGGTAGACTGCTTGAGGCGAGCGAAAGAGGCCCTTTCCAGGGTGTTGTCCGACCTGGAGCAGGGTTGGACTGAGGATGTTATCGTGTTATCCTTAGAAGAGGCTGCTCGGGCGCTGCTAGAGCTAACAGGGCGGAACGTGAGCGAAGAAACGTTAAACGAGATCTTTTCCAGATTTTGCGTGGGAAAATGATACGAAAGGAGGCAGGCGGGGTGGCTCGGACTGGTTTCGATGTAGTAGTGGTGGGGAGCGGACACGCCGGGGTCGAAGCGGCCCTAGCATCGTCGCGGCTGGGCATGAGCGTGGCCGTGGTAACGCTTGACGAAGACAATATCGCCGGAATGCCGTGTAACCCCGCCATCGGTGGACCCGGAAAGGCTCAAATAGTTTCGGAGATAGACGCCCTTGGCGGCGAGATGGGGCTGGCGACGGACAGCGCGACCGTAGAAATGCGCCTGTTAAATGCCTCAAAGGGACCTGCTGTCCAGTCCCTGCGCGCGCAGGTAGATAAGAAAATCTATTCGCGCTATATGAAAGACAGGATACGAGAGCACGGTATACCCGTGATTCAGGGGATGGTCACCGAGATCCTTGTCCGTGATGGCATGGTGATAGGGGTCAGGTTGTCCAGAGGAGAAGAGATTTCTGCCAGGTGCGTCATACTGGCTACAGGAGTTTACCTCGAAAGCCGCATTATCATCGGTGAAAATATCGTGGAATCGGGACCCATGGGTGAAAGAAATTCCAAGGGGCTGTCAAGTTCCCTCGAGAGATTGGGCCTCCGGCTAGGGAGGTTTAAGACCGGAACGTCTCCGAGGATAGCCAGGGATAGCGTTAGATGGGAACGGCTTACCCTGGAGCGTGGGGTGCAAGAGCCGTACGCATTCTCCTTCATGTCGACGCCGAGGACATGGGATAACGGTGCGTGCTACTCGACGTACACGACGGAGAAGACTCACGAGATAATCAGGAGGAATGTTGACCGGGCTCCTCTTTTTAATGGCACTATCCGTGGCGTAGGGCCGAGATATTGTCCTTCAATAGAAGACAAAGTAATGCGTTTCCCGGAGCGTTGCCGGCACCAGATCTACCTTGAGATCGAGTCTCTGGAGAGTCCGGAGGTCTACATCCTGGGGCTGTCCACGAGCCTGCCTGAAGATGTCCAGGTCGAGATGGTGCGAAGCCTGCCCGGGCTCGAAGAGGCCAGGATTACGCGGCCTGGATATGCCATAGAGTATGACTTCATAGTGCCATCCCAGTTAAAGCCCACCTTGGAGGTGCAGGGAGTTAGCGGTCTCTTCGCTGCCGGGCAGATCAACGGGACTTCGGGATACGAAGAGGCGGCCGCTCAAGGACTTGTGGCCGGGGTCAACGCTGCTATGAAAATTCTCGGTAAGGAGCCACTGGTGTTGGCGCGGGACGAAGCGTACATCGGAGTACTGATAGATGACCTTGTGAGCACCGCCATCGAAGAGCCATACAGGATGTTGACATCGAGAGCCGAATACCGGTTGCTGTTGCGGCAATCCAACGCAGATATGCGGCTGACGCCGGTCGGAAGGCGGATTGGACTGGTATCAGATGAGAGGTGGAGAAGGTTCCAGGAGAAAAAGGCTCTCCTTGAGAGGGGACGGAATCTCGTCAGTACCCGGGTGGCTGGGGGGTGCGTGAAAGACCTCCTGAGGTTGCCGGGGAGAGCCATTGACGACTTTTTTGAAGAGGTGGAGGGGTTGAAGGAGCTTCCCCGGGAGATCCTGAGGGAAGTTGAGATCGAGGCCAAATACGCTGGCTTCATAGAGCGGCAGGAAAGGGAAGCCCGGCGTCTTGAACGGTATACCGGAAGGCGGATTCCACCCGGCACGGATTTCGATGAGATTCCTGGATTGTCGCGAGAAACCCGTGATAAACTGCGGAGATATGAGCCTTCTACGATAGGAAGGGCCCTTGACATCGGCATATCGCCGGCGGATGTCCTGATCCTCCTTGCGCATTTGAAGGGCGGAAAGCAGGGAGAAGCGAATCTGCCTTCGGGTTCGCAGGTTAGAACGCAGAGCGCCTAGTGCTGGCCGATTTCGAGTGAGGTTTCTGGGTGGATTCCGGTGGCCGAGAAGCCAGAAAGGGCTGAGGAGGTAGTCGTGGACGAAGAACGTTTTTTGGCTGAAGGACTCGAGTGGTTCAGAAAGGCTATGGTTGGAATTGGCCTCGACCCGGAACATGCGCTTCAGAGGAAGGTAGAGTCCTGGCTTCGCTATTTTTATCGGTGGCCCGGAAGGCGTATATCGGGATTTTCTGGAGCGAAGGAAGTGGCTATCAAGCTTCTGGCTGACTCTTTCGGCATTGCCCTCGTCCCCGGGTGCGTGGGGGAAGGAAGGGTACTGGATCTCGGAAGCGGGAACGGCTGGCCCGGACTGGCGGTAAAGCTGTTGCGCGAGGAAGTTGAGCTGGTCCTAATGGATTCCAGATCCCGGGCTTGCGATTTCCTGAGAGGGTTTGTGGCCTCGTCTGGTTTCGCCGGAGTGGAAGTTGTTTGGCGGCGAGGCGAAGAAGCCGCAAAAGACGGAGAATACCGTGAAAAATTTGGGCTGGTTACGTCCAGGGCTATGGCGGCGCCGGGAATTGTGCTGGAAATAGGCGCCGGTTTTGTCGAAATAGGGGGAAAGGTGGCGCTGTGGCTTAGTCCGGAGCAAAAAAACTTAGTACGGGAGGAAGCATTGTTTCAACTCGGGTTGATGGTCTGCGGATTTCGGGACTACGTCCTTCCTGAGATAGGTGTGGGCCGTGCGATTGGGATTTTTCGGAAGGTGGCTCCCACACCGGAACGGTTCCCCAGAAGGTATTCTGCCATCAAGAAAAAGCCGCTTATGTGAAACAGAGCAGGAAATATCTACCGGAAAAGAGAAGAAGTTACCGTGGAGGTGGCTTCTGTATGACTGTTCCGGTCCTGCTAGACCGTTTTAGGCCGGTAGATGTGCCTGTTGAGGATCTACTTCTGAGGGAAGGGGCGTCATTGCCAGGCGGCAGTGAGCTGGTTTCGATGACTGTGCTGAGAGGCCTGGTTAAGGGCACCAGCGAGCCTATCCTGGCGAGGCCAATTGGAAGTAAAGTCGAGGTGATTGCCGGAGATGCTCAGGTCGTTGCCGCCAAGAAGCGGGGGGAAGAGCGTATCAGGGTGTATGTGGGCGAGCTTGGAGATGAAGATGCGCTCTTGTTGCGTCTCCGGGAAGGGGCTAGGCGTGGCGACCTGAATGTGGTGGAAGAAGCCGAGATCATGCGGGAACTGGTGAGCGAGTTTGGGCTGACGCAGCGGGAACTGGCGATGAAGTGCGACAGGAAGCAATGTACCGTGGCAAACAAGCTCAGATTGCTGAGGTTGCCGGGAGAAGTGCTGGAAGCGCTCCGAGCGGGTGAAATAGGCGAGAGGCACGCTCGAGCGCTTCTCAGACTAGAAGATGCGGACAAGCAGATCGAGGTTTTGCGAAAGTGTGTTAAGATGAAACTGACCGCTGGAGAAATGGAATCCATGTGTGGCCGCGGTGCCATTCGAAGGGTAGGACGCGGCCGGAGGGGTAACGGGCGAGTCGTCTTCAAGGACGCCAGGATATTTCAGAACGCTCTCAGAAAAGTCGTGGCCGAGATGAATAAGGCAGGACTGGACGTTGTCTGTGAAGAAGAGTCCTGTGAAGGGACATGGGAGTTCAGGGTCTTTGTAAGGATGTAGAGGATGTCGAGGGTTATAGCCATAGCCAACCAGAAGGGCGGCGTCGGTAAGACTACGACCGCCATAAATCTCGGTGCTTGCCTCGGTGATACGGGGCGCTCCGTGTTGCTGGTTGATACGGACCCCCAGGGCAATGCTACCAGCGGGCTGGGGATCGACAGGAAGCGGCTGGATTATTCGCTTTATGACTGCCTCATCGGCGGGCTTGAACCGGTCAGGGCCCTGAGGGCGACCGAGTACAGGGGGTTGTGGGTCCTGCCATCTTCTCTTGATTTGGCAGGCGCTGAGATAGAGCTTGTGGGGATGCAGGACAGGGAGTTGCGACTGAGGAAAGTAATAGCGCGACTTCGCGACAACTACGATTATACGCTGATAGACTGTCCTCCGTCTTTAGGGCTTCTCACAGTTAATGCTCTGACCGCTGCGGACTCAGTGATGATCCCGATCCAGTGTGAGTATTACGCGCTGGAGGGACTCACGCAGCTTCTCAACACTATCAAGCTCATCAGAAGCAAGTTGAACGTGGGTCTCGAACTGGAGGGAGTCCTCCTGACCATGTTCGACGCGCGGACGAACCTTTCGTTGCAGGTGGCCGAGGAAGTAAAGAAGTATTTCAGGGAGAAGGTATACAAAACGATCGTTCCGCGCAACGTGCGTCTCTCAGAAGCGCCTTCTCACGGGAAGCCGATAACAGTCTACGATCCCCGTTCGAGAGGGGCAGAAGTCTATAGGGAACTGGCCGAGGAGGTTTTGCGGCGTGGCGAAACGAGGACTTGGTAGAGGTATCGAAGCTCTCATCCCGGGCGTCGGTGATTTTCGGGGCGAGGAGGTCCTCGAGCTGGATCCCAGGGAAATAAGGGGCAACCCGTACCAGCCACGGCAGGTTTTTGACGAGAGCAAGATCGAAGAGATGGCGGCTTCCATGCGTGAACACGGGGTTATCCAGCCGCTGATTGTGAGGAGAGTCGGTGAAGCATACCAGTTGGTGGCGGGTGAGAGACGGCTGAGGGCGGCCATCCTGGCGGGCCTGAACAGGGTCCCGGTTGTCGTGAGGGACATGGATGAGCGTCAGGCCATGGAGATATCGCTGGTGGAGAATTTGCAGCGGGAGGACCTTGGGCCGCTGGAGGAGGCCGAGGCGTTTGAGCGTCTTATGACTGAGTTCGGTTTGACTCAGGAGGAGGTGGCAAAGCGGGTCGGGAAGAGCCGGGCCGAGGTGGCCAATACCTTGAGGCTACTGAAGCTGGAGCCGGAAGTTAAAGCGCTTCTAGCCGAAGGCAAGCTGTCAGGCGGTCATGGGAGGGCGCTCGTGGGACTAGCTAGAGAGGAGCAGCTCAGGCTTGCCAGGGCGATTGTGTCTAAGGGGATGTCGGTGCGGAAGGTTGAGGAAGTCGTATCAGAACGGACGCGGAGAGCGAAGGCGGCGGGACGCGATAGCAAAGCGGTGAGGTTGAGGGAGGCGGAAGAGGTGCTCTCGGCGGCTCTGGGAAGCCCGGTTTCCGTCACGATGAGAGGATCGAGGGGTTCCATCCAGATCACATTTTTCGGCGAGGAGGATCTTGAGAGACTCGTCGATGCCATCCAGAAAGCGTTCGGTGGGGGCGAGGGGCCCGTGTCCTGAACTGAATGTTTCACGTGGAACATTGAGCCATATTCCCTGCACAGGAGGCCCAAAAGAAATGCACGAAATCTTGCGGCCCGTTTGGGCGGAAATAGATCTCGGCAACTTCAGAAAGAACGTGGAGACCGTACGCAGCCTTATCCCTCCTACAACCAGGATTCTTGCCGTTGTCAAAGCCAATGCCTACGGAATAGGCGCGGTTCCCGCCTCTAAGGTGGCGTTGTCGGTGCCCGGAGTGGAAGGGCTTGCCGTAGCGACCCCTGAGGAGGCCATGGAACTCAGAGAAGCAGGGATTGACTCCGTCATCCTGGTTCTGGGACCCGTTACTAGAGAAGCAACAGCAATCCTGGCGAAATCGGAAGTCTCGGTCACGGTAACCGGGGTTGATGGCATACGAGCAGCAGAAGATGCGGGCGCCTCATGCAAGACAAGGTGCAGGGTCCACCTGAAAATAGACACCGGGATGGGCAGGATAGGCTTCCGTTACGGCAAAGAGCTCGATGCCGCCATAGATACACTTCTGGAATCTCCTCACGTGGAGTTCGAGGGCATCTTTACTCACTTTGCTGCAGCCGACACCGACAAGGAATACACCGAACACCAGCTGAAGGAGTTTCGCCGTGCTGTCGCGCGAGTCCGGGAAAAAGGCCTCAAGCCGAAATATGTCCATGCGGCCAATTCTGCGGCCATTATGGACCTACCTGACGCCCACCTCGACCTAGTCAGGCCAGGAATCATGCTCTATGGATGTTACCCCGATCCATCACTTGCAGGGAAAGCTCCCCTCTATCCGGTCCTTTCTCTGCACGCAAGAGTCACCCACGTCAAGACAGTCCCGCCGGGAACTTACATAGGATACGGCAAGACATTCCGCACGACAGCCGAGACTACTATAGCTACAATACCTATAGGCTATGCAGACGGATACCCCAGAATGCTCTCGAACAGGGGAACCGTTCTCATTGGGGGAAAACGCTATCCCATCGCCGGCCGCGTATGTATGGATCAGCTCATGGTCGATGTGGGAGTCGATTCCGGAGTGAAAGTCGGCGATAAGGTCACCCTCATCGGTTCCGACGGAGACGAGTCTATTACCCCGGATGACATTGCGGAACTCTCTGGTACCATAAGCCACGAAATACTCACTGGTATCTCCGCAAGGGTCCCGAGGAAGTACATCTGGCCCTGCTGAGGAAGGATCTATCGGCCATCTCGCGGTCTCTTCGCAGTTCCGTCGCAGGCGCGGTACGCGGTGGGAAATACCGGTGTCCCTTCATGTGACCCACTAGCTAGAGGGGAAAGCAGGGGATGGGCAGACAAAGTTTACAAACTTTCCCCGACTACTAGCATGGACGGCCTTTCTGAATTTCGCTCAATCTGCCTAAACGGGCAGGAATTTTCACCGCGGCGTCGAAACATAGTCTTTACCGTAACCTTCCAAGACAAAACTTGTCGCTTTTAGTTTTCTCGGCGGGGGTTCGATCGTTGCTGGCACCATGGCTGAAGGCCCTTTCACGTAAGGCTCAGTTAAAGAAGGCGAAGAGCAACCGCGAGCGGCGGATCACTCTTCTCCTGGTTGACAGCCACGGAAATACCAGGAGCACCAGCATTGCTCTCCGTACGATTGCGACCATTTTTGCCGGCCTTCTGCTTTCCTTCGGGACGCTGGGCTACTTCGTTCGATCCTACGTCCTGGCCCAAAAGGAACTGTCGGAGCTTCATTACCTCAAGAACGTGGCTGAGGCGCAACGCCAGCAAATTCTGGAGCTTCAGGAGGAATACCGCAAGCTCAGTGAGCGACTGAGGCAGACAGAATTGCTCCAAAGTCAAACTCGCGAGATGCTCCAGCGCGAAGGCGTTATCACCCAAAACCTGACGGAGCCCGAAGCACGCATCGCTTCCCCTACTGAGCGGAACGTAACCCTCGCGTCGCGAAGCGCCACTGCTATCCGTGACCTCGGGCGAGCTCTTGCGCTCCTTTCCGATAGCGCGCAGAATCTCGAGAGCCAGATCGCCCGCCTGGAAGAGAGCAGCAAAGACCTTCATCAGGATGCATCCCGGGTGGTCGCCTATCTGAGAGCGCAACCGAATATCTGGCCGGTAAGAGGAGAAATAACCTCTGGATTCGGCTGGCGACCGCACCCGGTGACGGGGAAAAGAGATTTCCATTCTGGGGTCGATATCGCCGCAGGATATTGGACTCCCATTAAAGCGGCCGCCGATGGCATAGTCAGATTCGCAGGATATAAGTACGGGTACGGAAGAGTAGTCATAATCGACCACGGATACGGGCTCGAGACCGCTTACGCACATTGCATATCGATAAAGGTAAAAGCGGGGCAGAAAGTGACCCGGGGAGAAACCATCGCATACGTAGGCGACTCCGGGACCGCCACCGGCCCCCACCTGCACTATGAGGTGCACAAGGACGGAGTACTAATGAACCCTCTCAACTATCTTCCGAAATGATTGCCGGGGGTGCATTATATGTTCGCCAGCCGCGACACCGCTTCAAAACCGGGGACCTTCGAAAGCGTCCTAGGGAAAGGTATCGAAATTAAGGGAACCGTCAAGTCTAAGGGTAGCATAAGGATCGACGGAATTACGGAAGGTACCATCCACAGCGACAGCGACGTGATGATAGGCGAAACCGCAGTCGTTAACTCGGACATATCTGCACAGAACGTGATCATAGCGGGAAAAGTATCGGGCAACATTACGTGCTCGGGGAGGGTCGAGCTCTTGTCTACTGCCCGGCTAAAAGGCGATATAGTCACCGGCACGCTTGTAATCTCCGAAGGAGCGGTATTCAGTGGTTCGTCGCAAATGGCCGACCCGGCGCAGCCGGCAACCTCCGGCATGCAGGGCACTGTTGGGACCCGAGAGCGAGACGCATCGGCGCGGCAGGCAATGTCAGGTTAAAGTATTTCCGGGAAACTAAACCGGGAAAACAGGGATGCAGGAGCCGAGACGCCGTGTCAAGCACGGGTTGACCCGCGCAAACGCAGGGAAATAGGGGTCTGGCAGCCGCGGTACGCATCACAGGGAGTGCTGAATATAAAAATGTACAGGGACAGATCGGATGCAGGCCGGGCGCTGGCCAAACAGGTACTGGCCATGCAGATAGAAAGCCCGCTTGTGCTCGCCATACCTAGAGGCGGGGTAGTGGTGGCGCGGGAGATCGCTTCAGCACTTGGCTCAGAGCTGGACATAGTCTTGACCAGAAAAATCGGAGCCCCTTTCGACCCTGAATATGCGGTTGCCGCTGTCGACCCTGACGGTGAACTTACAAGGTGGAGAGGAGACTATCCGGGGATCGATGAATCTTACATCCAGGAACAGGCCGCGATCAAAAGGAGAGAGATACTTGAACGCCTTGCGTATCTCCGTGAAGGGCGCCCCGAGAAAGATCCCTTTGGTAGGACAGTCCTTCTGGTGGACGACGGGCTTGCGACAGGATTGACGGCTCTTGCGGCTATCAAGTACCTCAGGAAAAAGCAACCGTCCAAAATCATTCTAGCAGTTCCCGTTGCCCCTGAAGATACCCTTCAAAACCTCGCATCCTACCTGGACGGAATAATTTGTCCTCTTACCCCACGGGTTTTCTACGCCGTGGGACAATGGTACGACAGTTTCGAACAAGTCAGAGACGAAGAAGTAAAAAAGATCCTGAAAGACTTCGCGTGAACCTTCAGCGAGCCTGCAGGACCGGCGTACCAGTGCCATCTGTGAGAAATCCATATCCAGCCCGCAGTTACGTGCAATAGGGTATCATTTCGACTCCTTCAGCGCATATTCTCCTATCAGGGGTATCAGCCGTAGACACGGCATTCTCAGTTGATAGCTCGCTACCTGACGCAGGGCACAGGGTCGCCCTGGCGATCCTCTCTATTCTCTCTAACATGAGTCCCGCTTTCCCGCTTCTCGTCATCTGCGTCGGAAGCGATAGGGCTACGGGTGATTCCCTCGGCCCCCTCGTCGGGACATTCCTAACCTGGAGCGGTTTTCCCGGAAAGGTCCTGGGGACCCTCGACAACCCTGTGCACGCAGGTAACCTCGAGACCACGTTGGAAGAGATTAAAGGAGAAAGGGTCACAGTTCTCGGTGTAGATGCCTGCCTTGGCGTGAAAGCAGAGGTCGGGACCATAATAGTTAGGCAGGGCTCGCTTAAACCAGGACTTGGAGTCAAAAAGAAGCTCCCGCCAGTAGGGGACCTTCACATAGCGGGAGTGGTCAACGTAGGTGGCTTCATGGAGTACACTGTGCTCCAGAACACGCGTCTCGGCCTTGTGATGAAGATGGCCCAAACTATCGCCTCAGGGATAGTAGAGGCGGAGCAAAGATTAAGAGGCCTTGCCTCCAGCCGTACGTCCGGGCCAGTTTTGCCACAAAGATTCACTCACGGGGTCCCAATGAACGACGAACCTCGTCTACTACCTCTTCCGGTGTTCGACCGGCAGCGGTGATTACAGGAGCTTCTCTCGCATCCTGTATCCCCATGAAATCTGAATCCATTCCGGAAACGACAACCGCGTGCGGGGCCAGGGAATCGATCTCAGAAGGCTCCGTCACCTCGACCACCACGTACCCGGCATTCTTGAGAGCCTCCTGGAAAGGACGTAAGCCCTGTTCGATCGCGACTTTTGTCAATTCAGGATCCCTCCATGAACGGTACTCGAGCGACTCTGTCACTCAAGTAATGTCTCTCGCTCCAGCCAGTCGTATTCAGAAGAGCGCAGTGCCGGACGTGCGGAGCCGTTCCTGTCAGGCTCGGGATGACGCAATCTATTCCAGAACACCCTCCCGGAAGGAATCTTCTGGGTAATCCTAGAAATACCCAAAGAAGAAAGAGGGAAGTGATGGAGTATGCTTTGGGGTTTTGAGGCTCAAGTCGCCAGCCTAATGGCTTACGGGAAACTGGACAAGGCGTCGGAGATCCTCAGGGAAAAGTTGCAAAAGGAGACCTCCTCAAACCCGCGGCTCTTGAACCTCTTAGGCATCTGCGAGGCGCGGCTCGGCCACCTCCAGGAAGCCAAAGACCTCTTCACCAAAGCGCTGTCATTTTCCCCGGATGATCCGAAACACCTCAACAACATGGGTAACATTGCGCTGCTGGACGACGATCCGGCCACGGCCAGGGACTACTATCTCCGGGCGATAGAGAAAAGCATGTGGTTGCCCGAACCCAGATATAACCTGGCCATAGCCTATCAGGACATGGGGCAATTTGAGAAAGCCATGGCCGCTTTTGACGAGTTTCTCCTTCTAAAGAGGATGGGCATCTGGTTCAGGGTGCTTTTCGCGCTGGGGATACTGCTTGTCGTTTACATCCTCTTTCAGTAGCTAGGGAGCGTCGCAGCCTGCCCAATAGAGGTCCAAGCATCATAGCGGGGGAGAGAAATCTCCAGAAACCCGATGAGCGTCCTATTACCGTGGGAAAGAAAAGAGAACGTGCCAGAAAGCCCTTCACCGGGCAAAGACCGGCCAGACATTCACAAGAGGCCGCCGGTGAACCCACGACGCTATCTCGCCGGCACGGTGATGGCGGTGATCCTTATCGTCAGTGTCCTGATCTTCCGCCATCTCGGGCCGTCCTGGGGGTATTCGCCGAATACGGCCTGGAAACTGGATTCAGGAAAGGTCCTTTACTCGTGCGGCGGGACGTTCTTATTACAATCAAGCGGGGGCATTTCACTGTGGAATCAATCAGGTCGAGTTTTCGGGCTGCAAGGGCCCGTCGGGGACGCCGTACTTGGCGAAGACTTCCTCGTCTACGAGCAATCGAAAACCCTCCTCATCCGCCACCTCGATGGCGCTGAGGCCAGGATCGGCCCCGCACTCCAAGGAGAAAAACTCCTGCCATTTCCCGGAAAAAACGTGGTCTACCTGTACCGCCCAGGACGTAGTCTGGGTTTTGGCGAGCCCTGGGTCATACGGGCAATCTCACTGGGAGGCAAGACACTCTGGCAAACCGAGGTCCCGCTCGCACCTTTCATGGTTAGGCAGGGGCAAACGTCCTTAGCCATAGCTGCTACCGATATTTCGGGCGGAGGAAGCCAGTGGCTCCTGTGTATGGACCCCGTCACGGGTAGTATCATATCCAAAAGGAGAATCGGCCAGGGGAGCTGGAGAAACCTGCTTCTAACCGATGGTGACGTGATCGTCGCCGTACTGGACGCA
Organism: Candidatus Fermentithermobacillus carboniphilus; assembly: GCA_018208355.1. Taxonomy (GTDB): domain Bacteria; phylum Bacillota; class Sulfobacillia; order Fermentithermobacillales; family Fermentithermobacillaceae; genus Fermentithermobacillus; species Fermentithermobacillus carboniphilus. The sequence goes on from CP062796.1 coordinate 1,459,508, forward strand.
GTGATCCAGGCAATAAGCATCACGGGCGAGGTCGTCTGGACCCACTTTCCAGATGGAATCCTCACATCTGCCGTGCTTCACGGCGACTCTATCATCATTTCTGTTCTCAGGGATTATCCTGAAGCCCTGTGGGGGATGTTTCCTCGATGTCAGGTAACCTCAATTTCGCTTACGGGAGAGGTTCGGTGGAGCACTAGCCTATCAGGCAAAGAGATAAGGCTTTTCCCGGGTTCGGGCGACTCGGTTATTGCCCTGTCTGAAAACCGTGTGATAAGCTTGAGCGTGAAAAACGGACGGCAACTTCTCCGCTTAGGCACGAAGGGCTACCCTATCAGCTGCTCCGGAGAACTCGTACTGTGTGAGCAAGGCGGCGGTCTGTACCTTATGAATCTGGGTGAATTCCAGCCAGGCAGGGAGACGCGGGATGGGTCCTGATAGAAGATTGATCCGGCTGACCACGACTATTGCCGCTGCTTTCGTGGCTGAAACGGTCTTCAAACAGGTGGGTCAGGCTGGCTGGTTCGTCCTGGTTTTTGCGACGGTTTACGCGGCAGAAAACCTTCCCGCGTTGTTAAAGAAAGATTCACCTGCCTATCTGGAAGACATCCTTTATGGCGTCGCGTTCTACCTAGCCTCGGGGTTATTCGCGTACTACGTCGACGTTCACATTTCCGTTTATACCGGAAAACACGCGGGGCCGGCGGTACCGGCGCTTGTCGTGGCTTTGCTGGATAGGACGTTTTCTGGCCAAACGCCGGACAGCGGGTGGAGGTGAGCTGACGTGAACGTCGTAGACCTGATAGTTGTCATATTGTTGCTTCTGGCCTTCATGAAGGGGTTTTCTGCCGGTTTGTGGCGCTCCCTGTTCAACCTTGCCGGAACTATAGCCAGCTTTCTCGCAGCCCTGTTTCTAACGGGACCTATCGTCAGTTATGTTGAAAGGACCTACGGGGCCGTGACCGTTCTCTCCGGCTGGTGGAGCGACGTCTTCGCCCTTATCCCGGGCTACGCGAGACCATATCAACCCGGGACCTTCGCCGAGTTCCTCGAGATCGTGGACGCCACCGCCTGGCTGAAACCGTTCAAAGCGTTAATAGAAAGTCACCTGCTTGCCGTGGAGAAAATGGCCGGGCCGGGGGCTACGTGGGGTAAAATGGTGTCCGTGCTTCTAGCCGAGGTCCTCCTTTCAGGCGTCGCGTTCATGATCCTGCTGACCCTCACCAGGTTTCTCTGGGCTCTTGTATCCAGCACCGTCAGCCTGGCGGAATCTGTGTCTTTGGGCCAGCGGCTTCTAGGAGGCATTCTCCAGACAGCTATTTCTTTCTTCTGGCTCTCTATCCTGGCCGGGAGCCTTTATCCTCTCCTGGGCCTTGAGTTTCTTGCCGGGGTTAGGGAGGCTTTTTCCCATTCCTGGATGATGTCTATCTTGTTGGGGACCTACAAGTCCATCTGGCCCGCCATCCTCGCGAGGGCGGGATTTGCGAAGAAAACTTGAGGGTGAAAGAGGGTACGTGCGGGATATGCTCCTTGATCCACCTTTACGGCCGGGCGACGTAGTCAGACTCAAGAAAAAGCATGCCTGCGGTAACGATCTATGGGAAGTTCTCATGGCCGGGGCCGATGTGAGGCTGAAGTGTACCGGCTGTGGCAGGGTCATCTTGCTTGATAGGGTGAGATTTTCTTCCCGGTTCAAGAAAAGGATCAGCATTCAGGAAGGAGTTGGAAAGTTACAGGACTGAAGTATTGAGTTTTGCCCGCCGGAAGACTATAATTTCCTTTGCGCCGGTTGAGCGGAAGGGTATTGTGCCCTAGTACTCCCGCCCCTTTGAAAAAGGGGCCACTTGAGTCCAAGGGAGGAGGATTATTCATTGCGCACGTATGAAGTTTTGTTCATCACTCGTCCTGATTACGACGAGGAGAAGGTAGCCTCGATAATAGCCAGGTATCAGGACGTAATCGCCAGCGGTAATGGTACCCTGAAGACCTCGGATAAGTGGGGGAAGCGGCGTCTTGCCTACGAGATAGACGGGTTAAGGGAAGGGCTCTACATCCTCATGACCTTCGAAGGCCCGCCTTCACTTTCTGCCGAAATCGACCGCCTCATGAAAATCGATCAGGACGTCGTGAGGCACATGATCTCCCGGATCGATAACATCTCCCATAAACTTAAAGGTGCGAAGGCAAGACCTAAGGCGAAGGCCGAGGAGTTGAAAATCGAATCGGACCAAGAGAAACGGGAAGTGTCCGTGGTCCGCGAAGAAGGCCGCGAGACTTCTGCTGATATCGGGCCAGCCCAAGCTGAACAGGCAGAGAGATGACAGAAATAACCAACTCGTGGAGGGGAGAAATTGCTCAACCGGGTCATACTCATCGGGAGACTGACAAAGCAGCCAGAACTCAGGATTACCCCAAGCAGCGTTTCGGTGACCAGTTTCACGCTGGCTGTTGATAGGAAACCGAATCAGGCCGGGCAAAAAGAAACAGACTTCATCGACGTGGTCGTCTTCGGTAAGCTTGCCGAGATAACCTGCAAATACATGGATAAGGGGCGTCTTGTGGCAGTTGAAGGAAGGCTACAGACGAGGACTTTTGAGACGAAAGACGGGCAGAAACGGAAAGCTTGGGAAGTGGTTGCCGACAGCATAGAGTTCCTCTCGCCCCGGCCCAGGACTAAAGACGAGACCCTTAACGACGTCTCCCAGCCGGAATTCCAGGAAGACGAAGAATACGACCCTGAAAAGGAGACATTCAAGGAGTAAGGCACAAAGGAGGGCATCCTCGTGAAACGTGAGCACGGCCGCAAAGCAAAGAAACGCGTGTGCGCGTTCTGCGTAGACGGCGTTCCTTACATCGATTACAAAGATACAGCGCGACTTCGCCGTTACATCACCGAACGCGGCAAGATCCTGCCCAGGAGAATAACAGGAAACTGCGCGAGGCATCAGCGCATGTTGACGAAGGCCATCAAGAGGGCCAGGGTCATGGCGCTGATGCCATTTACGATAGAGTAGGGATACCGTCGTTGCGGTCACTGGCGGGGCTCCGGTACCCGGACGCCCCGCTTTTTCCTCAATAGAGTGTTTGGGGGGCAGACCTTGACTGGAAGATACGCAAGACCACTGGTAGAGAGCGCTCTTCTGGCGGCACTGGGGTCAGTTCTGGTCCTGGTAGGGTATTATCTGCCGTTTATCGGCCCGCTAGCCATATTTATTTGGCCTCTGCCGTCAGCCATCGCCGTTTTGAGGCACGGGGTTAGGTGGGGAGTACTCTGTTCCGTTGTAACCGGTCTTTCACTCCTCATGTTCATTGACTGGATTACTGCCGTGGGCTTTTGGCTAGCCTTTGCCGTCACCGGCGTCACCTTTGGGTACACCGTCAGGCGAAGCATGAGTTCGCCGACGGTGGTGCTACTCACTGCAGTGGCGGCTCTGGTGGGTATTGTAGCGGCTCTGGCTTCAGCGTATTTCGTAGCAGGGTTTACGCCGGAAAAGCTCATCGATGAATATATTGAGTCAGTGAAATTGGCCGTCGAGATGAACCGGAAAATTCTGGGATCGAACCCAGCGCTGGAGCAGTTCGCACAAGTCTCTCAAATGAAGGATATGTTGCTCAAGCTATTCCCTTCGTCAGTCCTCCTGGCGGCCCTCCTGCAATCTTATGTAAATTTCGAAATCTCCAGGCGAGTGCTCGCGAGGCTGCAGATGAGGATAGACCCGCTCCCGCCCTTTTCACGGTGGATCCTCCCCGAGTTCATCGCCCATGCCGCCATCCTCAGTTACATGGTCATAATCCTCGAGCCCTACCACAAGACTCCTGTTCTTACCCGGGCGGCGGAAAACGTCTTGCTTTTCCTGTCATTTCTCCTGCTGGTGGAGGCCTTCTCCGCGATCTCTTATTACCTCCTGCGCGTGGGTGTCCCGAGGGTCCTCGTTGGCCTTATTTGCTTCTACCTCTTCACCATCCCCTCAGTTAGCACGCTGCTTGCGTTTTTTGGTATCATAGATATACTTTTCGACTTTCGACGTCTCCGGTACGGGTGGATCGACGAACTCTGATAGGTCTCCGGACGTATATCAGTTCGATGAGAGAACCCCCATATTTCACGAAGGGAGGCCGGGGCTATGGAGGTTATCCTCAAACGTGACGTGCCCGGATTGGGGAAGGCGGGCGATATAGTCAAAGTAAAAGACGGCTATGCGCGGAATTACTTATTCCCGAAAGGGCTTGCGGTAGCCGCGACAAAAAGTTCTTTGAAAGAGCAAGAAAACCTGACTTCCGCCCAGAGACAAAAAGAAGAGAGGCTGTTAGCGGAAGCAAAAGAATATGCCCAAAAATTGGAGGGGAAAACTCTGGTTTTCCGGGTCAAAGCGGGGAAAGGTCGCATTTTCGGCTCGGTAACCGCCCAGGAAATCGCGAGCGAGATACAAAATACGTATAAGATTCCGGTGGATAAGAGAAGGGTATTGCTGGACGAGAACTTGAAGGAACTGGGAACTCACGAGGTAGAGGTTCAGCTCCACCCCAAGGTGCGTGTTAGAATAAAGGTGGAGATAAGAGCGGAGGAGGGAGAGTAGCTTGGCCCAGAAAGGAAAAGATACCTTGAGATTTGATAACGAAGAGATACTCAAGAGAAGAGTTGGAGCCATGTTCGGCTTTCTCGCCTCCATTTACGGTCCGGAAAAACTCGTCCTGAAAGCCGGAAAGCTTGGAGCCCTGTCGGGGATGAAGTCGCCGGACCTTCTCCAGCAAGTCATCGCGCTGCAGAAAGTCGTATACGAGGACCCGACCATCCAGTCATCGCCGGCTATCGAGGAAATACCGGCTATCCTTGAGGACTGCCAGGATGAAATAGCCGAGCACATTGCGCGTCAGTCAATAGAACAGGAGATCGAAGAACGGGTTTCCAGGAAGATGCAGGAGAAACACGAGGAATACATCCAGGAAATAAAGAGGGAAATACTCCTGGAGGACATGGGTCCCGAGACCGAGGAAACCCAGAAAAAAATGAGAGAACTAATCAAGCTGGAGCGGAGGACTCTCTCGCGATCGGCCCTCAAACTCCTCAGGCCGAGGAGCCTCAAAGATATAGTGGGCCAGGACAGGGCCATCCAGGCCCTCCTCACTAAGCTGGCCAGTCCCTATCCTCAGCACGTGATCCTTTACGGACCCCCGGGGGTCGGTAAAACCTCCGCGGCCAGGCTGGTACTTGAAGCGGCTAAGAACATGCCGTTTTCGCCCTTTTCCAAGGACGCCCCGTTCATCGAGACAGACGGAGCTACCTTGAGGTGGGATCCGAGGGAGATCACCAACCCGCTGCTGGGCTCGGTCCACGACCCCATTTATCAAGGCGCCAGAAGGGACCTTGCCGAAGGTGGCATACCAGAACCCAAGCTCGGGCTCGTGACTATGGCTACCGGTGGCGTCCTGTTTATCGACGAGATAGGGGAGATGGATCCCCTACTTCAGAACAAGCTTCTCAAAGTCCTGGAAGACAAGAGGGTTTCTTTCGACTCGTCGTATTATGATCCCGACGATCCGAGAGTGCCACAGTATGTGAGACACCTCTTTAGCCATGGCGCTCCTGCTGATTTCGTGCTGGTAGGGGCCACGACCAGGGATCCTGAAGAAATCAGCCCGGCGCTGAGGTCCCGCTGCGCCGAAGTGTTTTTTGACGCCCTGACGCCCGCTCATATCGTGGAAATCGTCAAAGGGGCGGCAAGAAGGCTTCGGGCGAAGATACCGGAGGAAGCCTGCCGGTTGATCGCGGACCACACCATTGAAGGGAGAAAAGCCGTAGGACTCCTCGCTGATGCGTACGCGGTCGCCCTCCACAAAGCGAAGAAACTTCCGGAGCGGGGGTTCTTGCCCATTTCGGTGGAGGATGTTAAAGAGGCCATAGAAGCTGGCAGGCTCCTGCCTAGTGTCACGGTGAAAGCCAAAGATGCTGAAGAAGTCGGCAAGACCTTCGGACTGGGAGTCCTGGGCTACCTCGGTTCTGTGCTCGAAATAGAAGCCGTGAGTTTCCCGGCAAGAGAGCCCGGCAAAGGGACAATGAGGATGAACGATACCGCGGGTTCCATGGTAAAAGACTCTCTATTCAACGCCGCCGCGGCGCTGAGGAAGATTTTCGACATCGACCTTTCTAGATGGGACGTGCAGGTTAACATCGTCGGCGGAGCAAAAATCGACGGCCCTTCTGCCGGACTTGCCATAACGCTGGCAATCTTTTCGGCCGTAACCGGGCTTCCCCTGCGCCAGGACATTGCCGTTACTGGTGAAGTGTCGTTGCGGGGTCAGGTGAAAGCCATAGGTGGAGTGTACGAAAAAATCTATGGTGCAAAGCAGGCGGGCATGAACAAGATAATTGTGCCCTTAGAAAACGCTCAGGGGATAAAAGAGGTCCGCGGCATCGACGTGGTTTTCGTGTCTGACCTCAAGGAAGCCCTGGAACACGTCTGCCCCAGGTGGCGCGAGGCTCTTTCATGTGCCTAGGTGAGGAGGTGCGCCGCTCGTATGCCTGACTCGGCCGAACGCGTGCCGCCCCAGAACATAGAGGCAGAAGAGTCCGTCATAGGGTCAATGCTCATCGAGAAGAACGCGATGCTGACCGCGCTGGAGATTCTTTCCCCCGAGGACTTCTATAAAGAGTCTCACAGGATAATATTCAGGCGTATCGCCGAAATGGCCGACAAGATGGAAGCAGTTGACCTTGTGACTTTATCTGAGAAACTTCGTGCAGAGGGAGAACTGGACAGGGTGGGAGGGATGGCGGAACTGGCCAGATTGGCCAATTTCGTGCCCACCGCTGCCAACGTCGAGTATTACGCGAAGATAGTTGCGGAAAAGGCCGTGCTCCGGAGGCTGATAGCCGCAGCTACGGAGATCGCCGCCAGCGCCTATTCGGGGCAGGGTGAAGTCGACGAGATCCTGGACAAGGCCGAGGAAACTATATTCCAGATAGCCCAAAGACGCGCTACCCAGAGCTACGTGCCTCTTAAGGATGTCCTGGTAGAAACTCTCGAGAAACTTGAATATCTGGCTTCCCACAGAGGGGAGACGGTTGGCCTTCCCAGCGGCCTCGGAGACCTCGACAGGCTTACTTCGGGGTTCCAACCCTCAGACCTCATTATCCTCGCAGCCAGACCCTCGGTCGGCAAGACTTCGCTCGGCTTAAACATAGCCCGGAACGTTGCAATAAAAACCGATCTCCCGGTAGTGATATTCAGCCTTGAAATGTCAAAAGAACAGGTGGCCCAAAGGCTTCTCTGCTCAGAAGCGGCCATCAACAGCCAGAAACTGAGGACAGGGTTTCTCGATGAGGACGAGTGGCGGAGGCTTTCGACGGCCCTCGGCCGGCTGGGTGAGGCAAAGATATTCATAGATGACACTCCCAGCCTATCGGTGATGGAATTGCGCACCAGATGCCGCCGGGTTAAGGCGGAACACGGACTCGGCCTCGTGGTCATCGATTACCTGCAGCTCATGAGACCATCGAGGAGACAGGAAAATAGGCAGCAAGAGATCTCCGAGATCTCGAGGTCGCTGAAGGGCCTCGCCCGGGAATTGGATGTGCCGGTCCTGGCCATGTCGCAGCTTTCCAGGGCGGTGGAGCAAAGACAGGACAGAAGACCTTTGCTTTCCGACCTCAGGGAATCGGGGGCTATTGAGCAAGACGCCGACCTGGTCATGTTCCTTTACACCGATGCCGAGCTTGAACAGCAGAATTCCATCGAGCTGATCATAGCGAAGCAGAGGAACGGTCCCACTGGTTCCTTCAAACTGTTCTTCTCGAGGGAGATCTGCAGGTTCGAGGACCTCGACGTGGTCCACACGCCGTAACCTGGGCCCGTATTGGGAGGGATGCCGGTGTCATCGTGGGATGTAATCATCGTCGGTGCGGGTCCCGCGGGCATATTCGCCGCGATCGAACTTGCCCGGAACAGCCCGGGTACTTCGATTTTAATACTCGAAAAAGGTCACGACCTGGATAAAAGATCGTGTCCCCGGCACGGGATGATAGGCGGTTGCCTAAATTGCTCACCCTGTTCCATAACGTCGGGATGGGGAGGAGCAGGTGCCTTCAGCGACGGCAAACTTACCTTAACCACCAGATTTGGGGGCTTTCTGCACGAATACCTTTCCAGGAGCGAACTGGGCGCTCTCATAGACTACGTGGACCAGATTTGGCTCGAATTTGGGGCCGCAGATAGGCTGTTCGGGACAGATAAGGAGGCTACCTCCGAACTCGTTAAGAAAGCCGCAAGGGCTGGCCTTGAGCTCATCCCTGCGCGCATAAGACATCTCGGTACCGAGAACTGTCCCAGGATCCTCAAGAACATGCGCGATTACCTTAGTCCGAGAGCGACGATCAAGACCTCTTCTAGAGTCGAGAAGATCCTGGCGGAAAATGGCAGAGTCTACGGTGTCGTTTTATCGGACGGGTCAGTTGAAAGATGCCGCTTCCTGATTGCGGCACCAGGGCGAGAGGGCTCTCTCTGGTTTTCAGACGAGGCCAAACGTCTCGGCCTGACTCTCGAGAACAACCCGGTGGACATAGGGGTCCGGGTGGAGGTACCGGCGGTCATCACCGACGAGGTCACCGAAAAAGTGTGGGAGCCGAAGATCCACTATTACTCAAGGGCATTCGACGACCTCGTCCGCACGTTCTGCGTCTGCCCTAAAGGAGAAGTGGTGACCGAGAATACCGGCGGAGTAGTGACGGTCAACGGGCACTCCTGGAGCGGTTTTTCCACCGAAAACACCAACTTTGCTCTGCTCGTGTCCAAGACATTTACAGAGCCCTTCAAAGAGCCGATAGCGTACGGCAAATACATCGCCAGCCTCGCCAACATGCTGGGCGGGGGAGTTATCGTACAGAGGCTTGGAGACCTGTGGGAGGGGAGGAGGTCGACCGAGAAGAGGCTTGCTAAAAGCATGGTAGAACCAACTCTCAAAGACGCTACTCCCGGTGACCTCACCCTGGTCCTTCCCTACAGGCACATACGGAACATCCTGGAGATGCTGGAAGCACTCGATAAACTTTTGCCAGGCGTCTGGTCCAAGCATACCCTGCTTTACGGCGTGGAAGTGAAATACTATTCTGCGAGGGTTAAAGTTACTCCGGCCATGGAGACGGAGATAAAGGGCCTGTTTGCCGTGGGAGACGGGGCGGGAATCACGAGAAGCCTCGCGCAGGCTTCCGCATCGGGAATCAAGGCAGCTCGGGCGGTCATAGAGAGATTGTGACTCCGTGGAATGCAGCCCTTTAAAGCGAAGTCGCGACCTTGAGTGCAGTTTGAAAGCACATTCTGAGAGCAACTCTGAGAGCACGCATTGATCTCCGGCCCCGCGTGTGATATCATGGGCTTTCGAAAAGCCGGATGCAGGCATCGCACCAGGTGACGCGGTAAAGTCGGGCCAGACTACAGGCCAAAGGTCGTAGCAGGGAACAAGTTCGCACCCGGCTTTTTCTGTCGGACGGAGGGGTGGCAGAGCGGTTGAATGCGGCAGTCTTGAAAACTGTTGAGGGCCACCGGTCCTCCGTGGGTTCGAATCCCACCCCCTCCGCCACTGGCAATGTTCAAGCATCCGTGGTAATATACTCAGTGTAAAAGATGGTCGTCCGGAACGCGGAGAGGTCGCCTAGCAGGCCGAGGGCGACGGTTTGCTAAACCGTTAAGGGGGGAATACCTCCTTCGAGGGTTCGAATCCCTCCCTCTCCGCCACTTTGATAAAGCGACGCGCCCGTAGCTCAACTGGATAGAGCGACAGACTACGGATCTGTAGGCTGTGGGTTCAAATCCCGCCGGGCGCACCAAAAATAAAAACATAAGAACGAAACAAGTTACGTAAAGTTTTCAAGATGCGCCCGTAGCTCAGGTGGATAGAGCGGGGGATTCCTAATCCCCGTCTGCCGGAGGTTCGAGTCCTCTCGGGCGCACCAAAAATTTCTGACCTGAACGAGGCTCCATGCCAGAAGAACAGCACCGGTTCGGGATGGAACTTGCCCTCGAAGAGGCGAGGAAAGCGTACGCCCTGGGCGAAGTGCCGGTAGGGGCCGTAATCCTGCGCGGCGACAGAGTACTGAGCAGAGGTCATAACCTGAAAGAGACCTTAGGTGATCCGACGGCCCACGCAGAGATCCTGGCCATACGGAGGGCGGCAAGGCTTACAGGGGGTTGGCGGATACTTGATGCCGCCATGTACGTGACTCTCGAGCCCTGCCCCATGTGTGCCGGGGCCATCGTGATGGCGAGGATACCGTTGCTCGTCATAGGTGCGAAAGACCCTCGAACCGGCGCGTGTGGTTCTCTCTGGGACATCACCCGGGATGACCGGTTGAACCACAGGGTGCAAGTGGTTACAGGCGTAATGGAGCCTGAATGCCGGCGCATACTTGAGGATTTTTTCCGGGAGCTTAGAGCAAAGACTGAGCCGGAAGACATGACCACCGGGTCGAAGTGAGATGCTCCGGAGGGGTGTCGGAGCGGTTGATCGAGCCCGCCTCGAAAGCGGGTAGACGTGTAACGCGTCTCGTGGGTTCGAATCCCACCCCCTCCGCCACTTGCTTAAAATGTGCACGACCCGCGTATGAGCGCGGAGGGATGTCCGAGCGGCTTAAGGAGCACGCCTGGAGAGCGTGTAGACGTGTAATGCGTCTCGTGGGTTCAAATCCCACTCCCTCCGCCATCTTGGGTTTTACGCTAACAAAGTATTTGTAAAAGAATCCGCTCGGTAAAACTTCTGAGTAAAAAACTACACGTAAAAAGTTGGGCAAAAAGTTTGGCCGTGCTAAACGGGGAGGTAGCGGTGCCCTGTAACCCGCAATCCGCTATAGCGGGGTTGAAGCCTACCTGAGGCCGGGTCTTCTTAGGGTCCGGCCGTCGCGGGCGGCGTTGAAGGCTGGGTCCTGCGCAATGAGAACTCGTGAACCCCGTCAGGTCCGGGAGGAAGCAGCGGTAAGCGAACCTTCTCATGTGCCGCAGGGTATCCTGGCTGGAGCAAGCCACGGCGGTAACGCCTGGGTCGACCGGTCGGGGGTAGGTGCACGGCCAATTTGATTTCTGCGGCCCTTAGCCTTCCAGTCGGGGGAATTTAGTTTGTCTTACGTGGCACTGTACCGGGTGTGGCGCCCGCAAAAATGGGAAGACGTAGTTAACCAGAAGCCCGTCGTTCGGATACTCCAGAATGCCCTATCCGAAGGCAAGGTTTCCCACGCATACCTGTTCTCTGGTCCCCGGGGAACGGGAAAAACCACGATAGCTCGGCTTCTGGCAAAGGCTGTAAACTGCGAAAATCCCGATGGGATCGAACCGTGCAACCGTTGTCGCTCCTGTACCGCAATACTTGAAGGTAACTCCGTAGATGTCATGGAGATAGACGCGGCCTCCAACCGGGGCATCGATGAAATCAGGGCACTCCGAGAGGGCGTACGGTACCTGCCGGTGCTGGGGAAGTACAAGGTATATATAATCGACGAAGTTCATATGCTCACCCAGGAAGCTTTCAATGCCCTGCTGAAAACCCTGGAAGAACCTCCCGAACACGTCATCTTCATCCTGGCCACCACCGCACCGCACAAGATTCCCGTGACCATAACATCGCGGTGCCAGCGATTGGATTTCAGACGACTCTCCATCCAGGACATCGAGATGCATCTCGAGAAAATCCTCTCTTCCCAGGGAGCCACCTGGGAAAAAGGCGCCTTGCGGATTATCGCAAGAGCGGCGCGAGGTTCTATGCGGGACGCGTTGTCCATCCTTGACCTGTGCATTACATACGGAGACGGGAACGTCCTTGAAAAGGACGCGAGAGAAGTTTTGGGCGAGACTCCTGAAGAATTAATGGGAAGGCTTTTCCGGGCCATGTCTCAGAGAGATCTCAAGGGTATAATGGACATCACCCGCGAGGTAACCGAGAGCGGCAAGGATGCGACTGAATTCTGCGAGGAGATCTCGGCGTTTGCCCGGGACCTCCTGTTTTTGCGATCCGGAGGAAAGGGTCAGGACCTCGGACGCACCATCGAAGAACTAGAAGATATGACGGTCCTGGCGAAATCATTCTCACCTGGTATGTTGATCGCCTTGCTTGAAGCCATCTCCCGTGCCGTAACCCGTATCAAGAGCAGCGATAACCCCCGGCTCGTCCTCGATGTGGCTCTTATGGGCCTCTTTTTGGATTCAGAATCCAGACCTGGGTTTGCGGGGATTCAGCCTTTCCCCCTTGTAGAGGGGGTCCAGGTTGGGGAATCCGCGACGAGACCGGATAGTTCCCGGCGGGAGGAATCACCAGCCGGTCATGATAATGCGGTGCCTTTACCGAAAACTGAGCCCGGCGAAAAGAAGCCTTTGGAGAGTCCCCCCGATACCGCTTCTCTTCGGGAATCCGATGAGGACATCCTCGAAGAAGTGAAGAAAGCCTGGCCAAAGCTTCTCGAGGAATTGTTGAAGAAGAGAAAGGTTCAAGCCAGGGCTTACCTCCTTCCCGCAAGTCCTTCCCGGGTCGAAAACCGGACCACCCTCATCCTGGCCTATCCCAAAGGATATGTCCCGCACATGGAGCAAATCATGGTTCCGGCCAACAGGTCCGTGGTGGAGAATTACCTTGCCAAAATCACCGGCAGGAGCCTGAAATTAGGCGTCGAGGTCTCGCAGCTCAGTTCAAGAGGTGACGGGGAGCAGGGGGGCAATGGCGACGACGGTTTGCATCCACTGGTGAAAGCAGCGATAACTATACTCGACGGAAAAATAGTCACGTAGGAGGAAAAGAGTATGCCAAGATATCAGGGTCCGGGCGGCTTTGACATGCAGCGTCTCATGAAAGAAGCGCAAAAACTCCAGGCGGAGATGGCCCGAGTCGAAGAGGAGCTCTCTCAGAGGACCGTGGAAGGCACTGCGGGCGGGGGTATGGTGAAAGCGACGGTTACCTGTTCGATGGAACTGAAGTCCATCGAGATCAAAAAAGAGGTCGTCGATCCGGACGATGTGGAGATGCTTCAAGATCTAATCGTTGCTGCAGTGAATGCAGCCATCGCCAAGGCGAGAGAGACCGCCCAGGAGGAAATGTCCAAAGTTACCGGCGGCCTCAGTATACCGAAGTGGTGAAAGTATGCCCTCGTACCCGAAAGCCTTATCAGCTCTGATTGAAGAGTTCAGGAAGCTTCCCGGGGTGGGTCCCAAAACCGCACAGAGGCTCGCCCTGCACCTTGTTGTTTCCGGGAAATCTTCCATAAACCGGCTTATATCTTCACTTGAAGAGGCGCGCGACCAAATAGGGTATTGTTCTATATGCGGCAATCTTACGGATACAGATCCTTGTATCATCTGCGCGGATTCGAAACGGGACAAGAGCGTCATTTGCGTCGTGGGTTATCCCAAAGACGTACTCGCCATTGAGAGGGCGGGGGGATACCAGGGCGTGTATCACGTCCTTCACGGATACATCGAGCCTTTGAAGGGTGTCGGGCCTGATGACATCCGCGTCAAAGAACTCCTCGGTCGCGTGAAAGAAGGTAAAGGCGAGATAAAAGAAGTCATACTTGCCACGAACCCGGATATAGACGGCGAGACTACAGCGCTGTATCTTGCGCGCGCCCTTAAGCCCTTGGGGGTGAGAGTAACCCGTTTGGCTAGGGGACTTCCCTTCGGGGCAGACCTGGATTACGCCGATGAAGTCACTCTGGCGAAATCCCTGGAAGGCCGCAGGGAAATGTAGTGTATAAATTTTCCACCTGGCGGTCATAATAGATGTGTGGCAATCCAGGACCGAGGAGCGTACACATATATCTGTGGGGGCGACCAGGTGGATGCAACTCTTCCAGTTACGCAGGTCACCGGAAGAAGAAAGCGAAGAAACGAAACTCTTGAAGGCTCTATATCAGGCTGAAAAAGAATACAACGTTGCTGTGGCATATTTTAGAGAGGCTACGGAGCCTGAGATAATAGACGAAGCCATCTTTCGCATGGAAGCTGCCAGAAGAAAGTATTCTTATTTCCTCAAGAGAGTCAGATCCTGTTCCAGTCGCAACTAGCCACACGTCGTAGAAAGGCCGCATATCTTTTTCCCCTATCTCATACGATTTCCGGGGGGAATGAAAGTGGATATAAACGTGGTACTCGGGATCTTAGTCGCATCGCTCGTGGGGGTATACGTTTTGAAGTCCCTCTTCAGGTATGCAGCTGGCCTCGGCAAGGTGCTTATGCGCTCTGCTATAGCCTTTTTTGCCATCTGGGTAGCAAACCTGGTTGGAGGATTTTTCGGTTTTCACATGGGACTCAACCTCGTCTCGGCTCTCGTAATCGGGGTGCTGGGAATTCCCGGTATAGGCCTACTTTTAGCAGTGAAATACCTTTTATGAGTGAGCACCTTTAGCCGGGCGGCGAGACCCCTGGTTATCGACATACCATTCAAGCCACAAGCGGGGTTAAAATCGGTATTGCCATCTCCTGCAGGTCTCATATAATCATATCTGTCAGGCGTGTACGGCCATTTTTTCATGTGGAGGAGAATTCTGACATGACGGAAAAGAAAGACCAGAAAACTTTTGACGGAAGAAGACATATAAAACCGGTTATCCTGCCTGACTGGACCAGAAAAGACCCGGCGTGCGATTCCTGCCAGGCATCCTGCCAATCGGCGTGCAAAACCTCCTGCACTGTCTCTAACCAGCCATGCCCGGAGCGGTGAAGGCAGCCCAAGAGGAGGCCGTGCATGTTTTCTCGGTAAACGGGTGTGACCTGGCGTTTGACTCAGCGACCGGGAGTCTGCACAGCCTGGATCCGGTGGGTAAAGCGGTCCTGCAGTACGCCTGCCGGGCGGGTATCGACCGTCGCATAAGGCAAGACCCGGCTTTCGAAAAAAGATTCCTGGAAGAAGTAAAAGGAGCCCTTTTCCCGCGGTTTACCCGTGAAGAGGTTGAGGCGGCCTGGGAAGAGGCCCTGCCGCTTATCGGCAAAACACTCTGGGGGGATGATTTTACCCTCCAAGCCGCCGCGGAAGAAAACTCAGACGGGCCTGAAATTGGTTCCCTGAAGGCCCTTTGCCTCAATGTGGCTCACGACTGTAATCTTGCGTGTGAATACTGTTTTGCGGCTCGCGGCCATTTTGGCGGAAAACCGCAGTTGATGCCACCTTCGGTGGCTATGTCTGCCATGGACTTTCTCGTGAGTCAGTCAGGAAAAAGGCGCTACCTTGATGTGGACTTTTTCGGCGGAGAGCCTCTTATGGCTTTTGACACGGTCAAGGAAGCTGTGGGTTATGCCAGAAGGCTGGAGAAAACCACCGGGAAGATTTTCAGGTTCACGCTCACCACAAATTGCGTTCTACTCGACGCGGAGGTCGACGAATTCCTCAATGCCGAGGGAATCAGCGTCATCTTGAGCATTGACGGAAGGCCGGAAGTTCACGACCGCATGAGGAAGCGTTCGGGTGGAAGTCCCAGCCATGCTACGGTTCTGAGAAACGCCCTCAGGCTTGTTCAGTCCAGGCAGGGCCGCGATTACTATGTCCGGGGCACATTCACTCGGCATAACCTCGACTTTTACGAGGACGTAAAATACCTTTACGCGCAAGGATTCAGGAGGATGTCGCTGGAACCTGTTACGGGTGGGCGAGGGGAGGATTGGGCTATAACTGAACAAGACCTCCCTGCCTTAAGAGAGGCTTATTCCAGACTCGCGGCCTTCTGGAAGGAGACTTTCGAAAAGGGGGACCCTTTTTCCTTCTATCACTTTGAGATAGGCCTCGATGGTGGAGTCTGCAAGGAAAAACGAATAACGGGATGCGGTGCCGGATACGAGTATCTGGCGGTCACGCCCGACGGTTCAATCTATCCCTGTCACCAGCTAGTGGGTAAGCCGGAGTTTAACATGGGAAATGTATCAGATGGCATAGTAACGCCTGCCCTGATGAGGCGCTTTTACGAAGCCCGTGTCCCGTACAAGCCCCGCTGCATAAAATGTTGGGCAAGGTACCTCTGCGGGGGAGGGTGTCATGCCGGGGCCCTTCTTTCGACCGGAGATATCAAAGAACCCGACCCCCTGGCATGCCTCATTATGAAAACGAGACTAGAATTTGCACTATATGTCCAATATATAAAGGGCATTTAGCAGGAATTTCTTAAGCGGGATAGAATATCACTTTTTGGTGGGTTAAAACTGAAGCGGAAAACCTGTGCCTGGTAGTATCCGTCTTACGCCCTCCAAAGAGTGTACAAGCCACGCGGAAAGGAGGGAAATGCTGCACTGAAGGGGGAAATAATTTTGACGAACCGGCTGGATTCTTCGAATCTCCGGAGGAGGCGCCGGTGATGTGAAAGTGCAGCTTCTGTGATGAAACACCTGCTTTCTTATGCGGATGGGAAAACCTTATATGCCCTCCGACAAAGATTACTCAGCCTGTTGCCGAGAAAAAAGCCTAAAGGGGTTTTTATCTACGTTACTTCCGGGTTGCTTTTTGCCATCCTTTTGGTCCTTCTTTTCTTCTCCAGCACAAATGCCACCTATATGGTATCTGTCGACGGCGAAGTCCTCGGATATACCAAAGATAAAAGCCTTCTCGATAAAATCGTGAGCCGCCTCTCGGAGGAAGAAGCGTTCCGGGTTGGTGCTGAAGTCAGAGTGGGAAGCAAGATATCTCTTCAAAAGGTTAAGGAAACCAGCGATGACGTACAACTCCTGGAACCCGATAAGCTGGGTGAGGTTCTCAAAGGAAAACTCAAATTCTTGGCCAAGGGCTTCGTCATCTCGGTCGACGGAAAAGATGTGGTGGCCCTATCCTCTGAGGAAGAGGCCAGGGGTGTCCTTTCTGACCTTCGAACCAATTACATAAAAAATATAGTCGAAGCTGGGCACGCAACTGTGGAAGAAGTACTCATCAAAGAAAAAATAGACATCGCCGAGAAAGAGGTACCCACCAGCATCTTCAGGAACAGGGACGAAGCGGCCAGGATCCTGGTTCGCGGTACCGATAAGATCATGACGTACGTGGTCCAACGTGGAGACAGCCTGTGGACAATAGCGGCTGCCAATCACCTCACCGTAGACGACCTGAGAAAGGCCAATCCTGAAATCAAAGGCGATTTCATACGGGAAGGGCAAAACCTGAACCTTGTAGTGCCCAACCCCTATGTCACCCTTGCGAGCAGAGAAACAGTCACGTATAAGGTATCGATCCCATTTTCTGTGCAAGTATCTTACGACGATAGCATGTGGCCGTGGCAAGAGAAAGTTATCCAGGAGGGGAAGAGCGGCGAGAAAGAGATAACCGAGCAGATTCTCCGCGAAAATGGAAAAGAAGTGCAGCGAATAAAGATCTCGGAGAAAATAATCTCCTATCCTGTGACAAAAAAGATCGTGAGAGGGAGCAAGCAGGTCCCCGCTATGGGCTCCGGCCAGATGGTATGGCCTGTTCAGGGTTCCATCACGTCCTATTTCGGCTGGCGCTGGGGGTCGTACCACCAGGGGATAGATATCGGAGCACCAGCAGGTACCCCAATCCGTGCAGCCGATTCCGGGATGGTGAGTTTTGCGGGTTGGAACGGTGGATACGGTTACCTCGTCAAGATAGATCACGGTGGCGGCAAGGAAACCTGGTACGCGCACATGTCCAAAATTGCGGTATCTGTGGGCCAGAAGGTTTCTAAAGGCGAGGTAATAGGATATGTGGGTTCGACGGGCAACTCGACAGGACCACACCTGCACTTTGAGGTGCGTGTCGGAGGGACCGCCGTCAACCCCCTGAACTACTACAAGTAGACAATTTTACATAGCTGAAAAAAGCGCCGGGATTGGAACCATTTACTTACCAGTCTCCGGCGGTTCTGTGCAGGGTGTAAAAGCATCTTTGTAGAAAAAGTAGAGTATGTTGCGGCTTTTTACACTCTGCAGTTTTTTCAGGTGAAACGGAACCGGGAGTAGACAGGGTATGGCTAAATTGATCATCGAGGGAAAGAAAAGGCTATCTGGCGAAGTGAGGATAGGCGGCTCCAAGAACTCGTCGGTCGCTTTGATCCCCGCTGCTTTGTTGGGGGAAGGCCCGTCGACGCTGGACAATGTCCCGCTCATACGGGACGTACAGGTATTTGCTCAGATCCTTAAGGATCTGGGGGCGTCGGTAACTCTCGACCGCAACACCATGACTGTTGCTCCAAATGGTTTTTCGTCGCATGTGGCCCCTTACGACCTCGTTAGGAAGCTACGGGCTTCTTACTACCTGATGGGGGTATTGCTCGCCAAATTTGGAAAGGCAGAAGTGGGCCTTCCGGGTGGGTGCGATATCGGACCCAGGCCCATCGACCAGCACCTCAAGGGATTCAGAGCATTGGGCGCCGAGGTCACTGTTGAAGGCGGGGTAGTCAAGCTTTTCGCCAAAAAACTCACGGGAGCACCGGTTTATCTCGATATCCCGAGCGTGGGTGCGACAATCAACATCATGCTTGCTGCGTCGTTGGCTGAAGGTACCACAGTCATCGAAAACGCCGCAAAAGAGCCTCACGTAGTTGACCTGGCTAACTTCCTCAACGCTATGGGTGGAAGGGTTTTGGGGGCCGGGACAGATGTCATCAGAATAAAGGGCGTAAAAAGGCTGCACGGCGCTCCACATTCCGTCATTCCGGACGATATGGAAGCAGCCACATACATGATGGCGGCGGTTGCCACCGGAGGAGATGTGGAAGTCAAGGGGGTCATCACGAAGCACCTGGAACCTGTTACCGCCAAGCTCAAAGAGGCCGGAGCGGTGATCGAGCAAAACGGGGACTACATCCGGGTGATTGGTCCCGAAAGACCCAACCCCGTCAACGTGAAAACCTTGCCCTATCCGGGGTTTCCCACTGATGCCCAGCAACCGCTCGTTGCTGTCCTGGCGCGTTCTACCGGTGTCAGCGTGGTGCAGGAATCTATGTACGACAACCGCCTGGGTTACGTCAGCGAACTCATCAAGATGGGTGCCAAGATCAAGGTCGAAGGCAGGACCGCGATCGTGGAAGGCGTACCCAGGCTGGTGGGTGCGCCCGTGACCACCAATGACTTAAGAGCCGGAGCGAGCCTCGTAGTGGCGGGTCTTTCCGCGGAAGGCACCACCGAGATATATGGTTTGGAGATCATAGATAGGGGCTACGAACTCATAGAGGAAAAACTTTCTGCTATTGGCGCAAAGGTTTTCAGGGTTGAAAACTAGAGATACTGCGACTCGTCCCCGCTTTTAAGCGTATTTATCTGCTAGAGTATAATAATCCCTGACGGAAAGGAAAGCAGGCTCTAATCTTCGTTAATTGACTCAAAGGGTCCGGCTTTCTCTTTGAAGCGGGATCTTTCACGGGGGTGGATCGTATGTCTTTCGAGTTGCCGGAGAAACCGAGGCGTTCTCCCTTATGGTCATACCTCATGGTTGGAATAGTTGGTGCCGTCATAGGGGGACTTCTCGTCGTGGGGATAGTCCCTCAGGTGATAGTCAACCGCATGCACTCGCTTGAACTGTCTTACTCGGGACCGGTTACCGCGCCGGGTCAAAGCGGGGCGATTCCCCTCCAGCATGAGGGGGGCCAGAGTTCGAGTGATCCCTGGGAGGTCGTCTCGCAAGCCGCGGAAAAGGTGAGCCCGGCCGTAGTAGGCATAGTGAACAAATCCGTGGCCTACCGGGACTTTTTCGGCAATGTGTATGAGGGCGAAAGCTCCGGTTCGGGTCTCGTAATCACGCAGGATGGATATATAGTTACCAATTACCACGTAGTTGAAGGGGCAAGGAGCCTGACAGTTTTCCTGAGTGACGGGAAGACGCTTCCGGCGAAGGTGGTCGGCGGTGACCCTGCCACGGACCTTGCCGTGATTAAGGTTGATGCGTCGGGGCTTCCTACGGCCCAGTTCGGAGATTCGTCCCAGCTTAAACCGGGTCAGCTTGCCATAGCCATAGGCAATCCCCTCGGGATGCAGTTCAAGAGGACGGTGACGGCAGGGGTTATCTCGGGTCTTGACAGGGTTTTGAAACTCGGAGATGGGTATATGCGTCTCATCCAAACCGACGCGGTGATAAACCCGGGCAACAGCGGCGGTCCTCTCGTCAACGCACGGGGTGAAGTTATCGGGATAAACTCGAGTAAGATCGATGCCCAGGCGGTCGAAGGTATGGGCTTTGCCATCCCGTCCAACGAGGTAAAGCGAATCGTGCAGCAGATCATGGAAACCGGTAGGGTTAGAAGGGCGAGATTGGGAATCAGCTACATCGACAAAACTACTGCGGACCTCTATTACCCGCAAATCAAATTTGACAAAGGTATTTACGTTTTCGACGTTGTACCCGGCGGGCCGGCTGCCAAGGCGGGCTTGAAGAAGGGTGATATCATCGTTGAATTTAACGGTACTCCGGTGAATGATGCCGCGACGTTCTGGTTCCTGATTTACGACAGTTCTCCGGGCCAAACCGTGCGCGTGAAGATACTGCGAGACGGCCGCGAGATGGTCCTCAACGTGGTTCTCGGAGAGGAGGTCAAGTGAGTTTCGTCGAGTGACCCCAGCATTCCGGGCAAAAGACGCTACTTCCGGGCTTGCTGGGGTCACCTATTGAGTTAAACCGCCTACAAGCGCTCGCAATCAGTTAGCGCATCCTACGTCACCTGTTTCACCTATTGGCGTTAACCTTGTCTTTACTCTCCTTGGTCGTTCCGGGAGCTGTAGGAAGACGGAGAAGATCATCGGGTTCTATGGTCCCGGATGGTCCGGGTGAGGCCGGAGCTTCTCGGGGCATTATGTTCGGGACGTCGGCTGCGTCCGGGCCTTCTCCTTCCTGCCCAGAAGTCTTTTTCCCGGGGAACAGGAACTCAAACAGGTGATTGATATTGCATACCGGGAGCGAGGCGCCCTTTTTCACGACTTCCAGATGCCTCTTGAAGCAAGTTGGACCTGCCAAGTAACCTGATTCGTCACATACCTCGACCCACGCCACATTTGAAGGAAGAGGCCAATCCTTGAACGGCTCACCCTTCAGAGCTTCTGCCATGAATTTAGCCCATATTGGCCCGGCTACGGTGCCTCCGGTTCCCTGTAGCGATTTCTCCCTATTATCCCAGCCCACGTATACGGCACAGGCCAGTTCTCGGGTGTACCCTACGAACCATGCTTCTTTGAGATCGTCGGTTGTACCGGTTTTCCCGGCAGCTGGCCTGCCCCCCAAAAAGCCAGCGAGACCTTCTCCAGTCCCTCCTGGTCCCAGGACTGACCGAAGCAGGCTGGTTACGATGTAACATGTGCCCGGGTCCAGTACTTGCGTTCGCTTGACCGAATTTTCCTCGATGACATTCCCGCGCGCGTCGATCACTTTGAGGATGGCCAGAGGTTCGGGCCGGACCCCCTGAGCGGCCAAGGTGGCGGCACCCACGGCCATCTCGAGGGGCGTCACTTCAGATGTACCGAGAGCCAGGGGGATGCTTGCCTCGAGTGGGCTCTTTATGCCCATTTTCCTGGCGTATTCGACGATCTTTGAGGGGCCGATCTCGCTGGCCCACCTGGTGGCGACCACATTATCGGATATGGCCACGGCCTGTCTGATATTTAGAGGAGCGTAATGATAGGGGCGTCTTCCGAAATCTGTGGGTCTGTACGTGTCGGCGGCGGTTTTCCCCTGATACTCAACGGGCTCGCACATTCTGGTCTCGGTCACCTGGTGGCCCAAGTCAATGACGGCTGTATAAAGGAAAATCTTAAAGGCCGAACCCGGCTGCCTTCTGACCTGGTAGGCTCTATTGAGCTGGGTTTCGGACCAGTCCCTGCCTCCTACCAAGGCCTTGATATAGCCCGTTGAAGGTTCGATGGCGACCAGTGCTCCCTGAGGCTGCGTGATGCCGCGGGCGTCCTTGACCCCTTCGGGGATGTACCTTTTGAAGGCCTCCTCTGCCGCCCTCTGCATGTCCAGGTCCAGGGTGGTATATATCTGAAACCCGCCCCGGTATATCTGGGACGCGATCTCAGGGTGGCGCTCTTTGATTTGGGATATGACGTAATCCACAAAGTACGGGGCTTGGCTTTTGGGAAGTCCCGCAAGGCGGATTTTTTGGGCCTTTGCCTCATCGCGCTCCTGTGGAGTTATGTACCCTTGTTGGGTCATGAGGTCGAGGACCATGTTCCTTTTCTCGATGGCAAGATCCATGTTGTGGTATGGAGAGTAATTCTCGGGGCTGGCTATGATCCCGGCCAGGGTCGCAGACTCGGAAAGGGTCAGGTCTTTGACGGATTTTCCAAAATACAGGCGGGACGCGACTTCACACCCGTAGCTGCCGTGCCCGAGGTATATCTGATTGAGGTACATGGTGAGGATCTCTTCTTTCGTGTATCGCATCTCGAGCTTGAGCGTGTAAACGGCCTCGAGGAGCTTCCGTTTCAGAGTCCTCTCATCGCTGAGGAAGAGGTTTTTCGCCAGCTGCTGGGTGATTGTGCTTCCGCCTTCAACGATCCTGCGGGCCTTAAGGTTTCTCAAAAGGGCTCTTCCTAGAGACTCAAGATCTATGCCGTGGTGGCTGTAAAACCGCTTGTCCTCCACGGCGACTACTGCTTGCTTTAAGCTATCGGGAATCTCATTTGACGGCACTATGATCCTGTTTTGGACGAAAAGAGACGAAACAAGCCTGCCTTTGGCATCATAAACCCTGGTTGCCTGGGGAACTTGTATTTCGGGCAAAGGCAAGAACAGAAATAAGGCGAAGAAAACGGCGGTAAAGAGAAGGCCCGAGATGATGGTCGCTTTGACCAGGAAAGCCCCTACTGTGCTGAAGCTGGGCAGCGCACGATACTGCCGTCTTTTGGGTTGGGCTTGTTCTCTGGCAGCACTTTCTGCTTTATTCATCTGCATTATGTCTCCTTCCTGGCAGTCTAGCTTAGCAGTACCGTTCCTTTACCGCAACCCGGGCCTACCCTCACTTTCCTATGTTTTATCCCATACCCATTTCTGATATAATTCGTTCGACGTCTGGCTGACATTTTCCCAATTCAAACTCGGGAGGCTCGATTCTTGGAAGTATGGTTTACTGAAGAATGGTTGCCGGGACTCAGGATCTCGGCCCAGATAAAATCAGTCGTCTACACCAAACGCACCAAGTTCCAGGAACTTTGCATTTTCGACACGGTGGAATTCGGCAGGATGCTGGTGCTCGATAACGTGATACAGACCACCGAAAAGGACGAGTACATATACCACGAGAGCCTCGTTCATGTCCCGCTCCTGAGTCACCCCAATCCCGAAAAGGTCCTCATCATCGGGGGTGGCGACGGCGGGGCCCTCAGAGAAACACTGAAACATCCTCAGGTAAAGGAAGCCACCCTGGTGGACATCGACGGTGAAGTTATAGAAGCTGCCAAGACGTATCTTCCTTCCTGGAGTAGCTCGTTTTCTGATAAAAGGGCCCGGGTTCTCGTGGAAGACGGGCTGAACTATGTGGCTACCACCCGGGACCGTTTTGACGTTGTGTTGGTCGATTCTTCGGACCCCGTCGGACCAAGCGAAGCCCTATTTCGGCCCGAGTTCTACTCTTCTATCGCGAAAGTCCTGCGTCCGGGTGGAGTGATGTGCGCGCAGACGGAAAGTCCCATCGCCACCCCGGCGGTCGTCCGCGACATATTCCATAGGATATCGAGAGTCTTTCCGGTGACAAGACTCTACACGGCCCCGGTTCCGAGCTACCCGGGTGGGTGGTGGAGCTTCACTTGCGGTTCTTTGGGTTCGGACCCGAAAGTTCCCATGCGCAAGCCGGAAGAATCCTGGGAACTCAAATTCTATTCTCCCGAAATCCACGAAAGACTGTTTATACTGAACCCCAAACTGAAGAAGGATGTTGGCATAATCTAGCAATTCCATGAGATATTCAGGGATTCTGGCGCGAGCTTGGGCGCCAGAATCTCTGTACGGAGGGACATAGATTGACTGAAAAGTCACGTCTGGAGTGGGTGCGTCCGGACAAGTTCATCTGGTCTTCCCAGGACCGATCCGCCCCGTGTGCCATTTTCGGGATACCCCTTGACGAGACAACTTCTTTCCGCCCCGGTACCCGGTTCGGGCCCTCATCGACCAGAGAAGCATCCCATGCCCTCGAAGACTACTCTTTGAGACAAAGAAGGTCTTTGGTTCCCAGCGATTACTACGACGTTGGCGACCTAGTGTTGCCTTTGGGAAACGTGGAAGAAGCCCTTTCTGTGATAAGGACCGCTGCGGCTGAGATTCTTTCGGCTGGTAAGAAGTTCATGGCCTTGGGGGGAGAACACCTCGTCACGTTTCCCCTGGTCCAGTCCATGCTCGAACTGTACCCGGATCTCGTCGTCATCCAGATGGACGCCCATGCTGACTTGAGATCCAGCTTCACCGGTACCCGGTTTTCCCACGGCACGGTAATGAGGCGGATAATAGAGCTTCTGGGACCCGGGAGAGTCTACCAGCTGGGCATCCGCTCTGCCGACCGGATGGAACTCAAGGAGACAGAGGGTCTTTCCGAAGTGCATTTCTATAGAGTCATCGAACCCCTCCGCGAGGTCGTAGCCAAGGTCGGCAACAGGCCCGTGTACCTCACCATAGATATCGATGTGGTAGATCCGGCTTTTGCTCCCGGGACCGGAGTCCCGGAACCTGGCGGAATAACCTCCCAGGAGATTCTGGACGCCGTAAGCCTTCTCAAGGGTAAGAATATTGTGGGCGCGGATCTGGTGGAGGTTGCACCGGCTTATGATGCCACCGGGCAGACCGGATTATTGGCTGCGGCCATCGTGAGAGAGTGCCTCTTGCTTTTGACTCCAGAGAAAAACGAAAGAGGCTGAATTCTACTCCGAAAGGGGATGCACCCTGATGGACGAAAGCCTTAGCGTGTTGGGTCAGGTGAAGAGAGACATAATCCAGAGAATTGCCGGAGCCATAGCCAGAGCGAAGGATAGAGGGGATTTGCCGGGCTATGTGGCACCGGAGATAAAACTCGAGACCCCACCCAGGCCGGAGCAGGGAGACTTTGCCACCGGTGTTGCCATGGCCATTGCCAGGGAGATTAAGTCCGACGGGAGATCGGTCGCAGGAGCCATAGTCAAGAACCTTTCACTCGACGACTCGTCGATCTTGAGAGTGGATATCGCGGGTCCGGGGTTCATAAACTTCTTCCTCGGAACTGACTGGCTCGAGCGTGCCATGGCCAGGATATGGAAGGAAGGTCCTCTTTACGGCCGCACCGGATACGGTCAAGGGAAAAGGATCCTCCTGGAATTCGTCAGCGCCAACCCCACTGGACCACTCAATGTCGTAAACGCCCGGGCGGCCGCGGTAGGTGACTGCCTGGCTGCCCTTCTGGAAGCTTCTGGCTACAGCGTCTCTAGAGAGTTCTACGTCAACGACGCGGGAAATCAGGTAAGCCTCCTGGCCGATTCTCTTGAGGCAAGGTGCAGGCAGCTCTTGGGCGAAGATGCGCCGTTGCCGGAGAACGGTTACCGTGGTGAATACCTCATAGACCTTGCCAGGGAACTCCTGGCTTCGGAGGGTCAGAAAATCCTGGAACTTCCACCGGAGGAGCGGCATGAGCGCCTGAAGAGTTTTGCCGTGTCCAGGATGGTTGAAAAGCAGCGCAAGACCCTTTTGGATTATGGCTTGAAATACGATACCTGGTTTTCAGAAAAGACTCTAAGGGAAACGGGTGCTCACCGGCAAGTTGTGGATATCCTGCGCGAAAAGGGTTACACGTATGAGAAAGACGGTGCCATCTGGTTCCGTTCAACCGAGTTTGGCGACGATAAAGACAGGGTGCTCGTTAAGTCCGACGGAGAGATTACATACTTTGTCCCCGACCTCGCTTACCACAAGAACAAGATGGACCGCGGGTTCGACCACCTCATAGACATCTTAGGGCCCGACCACCACGGCTACGTGAAAAGACTTTCCGGGGGGCTTAAAGCCCTGGGCTATCCCGAAGACGCCCTTGAGGTGCTGATAGTCCAGACGGTGAGGCTCGTGAGGGGCAAGGAAGTTGTCAAGATGTCAAAGCGAGGCGGGGAGTTCGTGACCATGGATGAACTCCTGGAAGAGGTCGGAAAGGATGCCTGCAGGTTCTTCTTCCTCATGAGGTCGCCAGAGAGTCATCTGGATTTCGACCTTGACCTCGCGAAACTTCAGTCCAGCGAAAACCCGGTGTATTACGTCCAGTACGCCCATGCCAGGATAGCGAGTATTTTCAGGCAAGCCAGGCAGGAGGGGTTTGTGCTGGGTTCAGGTCCAAACGAAGTGCGGTTTTCTCTCTTAAGAGATCCGTCGGAAATCCAGCTCATGAAGGCCCTTGCCGCTTTCCCAGAAGAAGTTCACGAGATAGCGGAAGCCAGGGAACCCAACCGCCTAATCAAGTACATGATTGACGTGGCTTCTCTCTTCCACTCGTTTTACACCCGCTGCCGGGTGCTAGGAGAAGAGAAAGAGCTCAGTGCGGCACGCCTTTACCTTGCCAGGCTAACCCAGGTGGTCCTGGCCAACGCTCTCAGGATGGCGGGAATCTCTGCTCCCGAGTCTATGTGAGGGTGGTTTCTGAATCCCTAAAACTTTCATCCTGTACTGAAGGGTCTGCCTGGGAATGCCGAGAGAACGGGCCGCCGCCGAGATCGATCCCGTCTCCCTGAGGGCGGCCTCGATGGCCCTTTTTTCCTGTTCTTTCAGATCGTCTTTAAGAGAGCCAGTCGGGCAGGAAGCGGCCTGCGAGGCGCTATCGTTTTCTGATCCTTGAAGGTCGTGTGACCCGGAACTGGGCGCCTCCTGGAGGATGTGGCGGAGTCCCGCTTGAGGTGTGTGGTCGGGCGCCTCTGGGCTCAGGAGGACTTGTGGTCCGTCGGTCCTGAACAACGAGGCGGTGGCGATTATCCCCCTCACCGCCGCCGGCAGGTCCTCGACTTCTATAGCCATTCCCCTGGCGAAATTAAGGCTGCCTTCGATGGCGTGTTCCAGTTCTCTCACGTTGCCGGGCCAATCATAGGTGAGAAAAGCGGCCATGACCTGCGGGGATACAGTTTTGGGCCCGTCTTTTTTAGCGTGCTTTTTGAGAAAGTGGTCGCAGAGCAAGGGAATGTCTTCTTTCCGCTCTCTTAAGGGCGGTAGCCCTATTTCCACCACGGAGAGGCGGTAATACAGGTCTGGCCGGAGAAGCCCCCTCATAACAGCCTCCCTCGGAGGCATGCTCGTCGAAGCTATGATCCGCACGTCCACCGGGCGCTCCCGGATGTCGCCCAGCCTCCTCACCCTCTTGTCCTGGATCACCCGGAGGAGCTTTGCCTGAAGCCCCAGGGGCATAGAGTCCACCTCGTCGAGGTAGAGCGTACCTCCCGAGGCGAGCTCCAAAAGGCCCGGGCGATCTTCGGCTCCGGTGAAGCCGCCCCGGGCTGTCCCGAAAACCAATCCCTCCAGGAGGCTTTCGGGCAGCGCCGCGCAATTTTGGGGGACAAACGGGAAGTCCTGTCTATCGGATGCAGAATGGATCGCCTGGACAAGAAGTTCTTTGCCCGTACCCGTTTCACCCCAGACCATGATGCTGGAATCTCCTCTGGCTACCTGAAGGACCTTCCGTTTGATTTCCTTCATTACGGCAGATTCTCCGATTATGTCGTCGACTGTGAAGAGTTTTCGCGATAGGACGGCGTCTTTCTGCTTGAGGCGAAGGCGAGCCGAACGGTCTTTCTGGGCATCTACTGCCATATCGCGCAGCTCTTTGCGGAGGTCCAGTAGCCTTTCGGCCATCTCTTTCACCCTGGTGATGTCCGTCGATATCTCGCAGGCGCCCACCACTTTCCCGTCTACGATTATGGGGTGGGTCGAGTTAATCGTGGTGATTTTCTTACCCTTATAGTTGGAGAAGGTTTGCTGCCTGTAGAGCTCAGGGATACCCGTCCTCAGAACTCGAAGCAGGGTGCTTGAATCTTCGTCCAGAGAAGGGAAAACCTCCAAAAGGTGCTTTCCTACGACCTCGCTGCGATCCAGCCCGTCGATTTCCGAAGCGGCCTTGTTGTAGACCAGCGTTATTCCATTTTCGTCGACGACGTGAAAGCCTTCGCTGGCCGCCTCGAGTGCAGCCAAAAGTGCTTTGAGCAGGTCCATTGGCCATCCCCTCTATCCTGTCGCAGCATTCTCCTCGAGATGCTTTTGGTCATGCTGAGGTTTGGGCACCCAGGTGCAAAATATTCGGCAGGCAGCAGTCATATTCCTCCTTTGCGGCGGCACTTTCTTTTTAGTCGTTGAGCGGGAGTCCTACGTCCCGTGCAAGGGTGGCACGAATCTTGCTACGGAGATACCGAGGTGCCCATCGAGCACCGCGGGACCAGGGTATGGGACGGCGCGGGAGGTGCTTTTCATGAAGAGAGAATACAAACCGGGATGCCCTTACGGCACACATAGGGTGCTCAAACCCCAGGGGGTTCTTCCGCAGGCCGCCTGGAGGATAGATAATTCTCCGGAGATACGCGACAATGAGATCCTGATAGACGTAGAAGCCCTCAACATAGACGCGGCGAGTTTCAAAGAGATCCTTTCAGGCTGCAACCCCGAGATGGATGAGGCGGCGAAGGAGCAATACGTGGCCAGCGTGGTCATGGATATAGTCGAAAGGCGCGGCAAGATGCACAACCCTGCCACGGGCTCCGGCGGAATGCTCTTAGGCCGTATCAGAGAATTCGGGCCAAAGGTGTATGGCAAAGAGGGGGCCAGAGTGGGAGATCGCATCTGCACCCTGGTTTCGCTCAGCCTCACGCCGCTCAAGATCGACAAAATCAAGAAGGTTCACCTGGATAAGGATCAGATCGACGTCGAGGGTACGGCGGTGCTGTTCGAGACAGGGCCTTTTGCCGTGATACCGCCGGACCTCGGGGAGAAGCTTTCCCTGGCGGTCCTCGATGTGGCGGGAGCTCCCGTCCAGACGGTGCGCCTCGTGAAAGCGGGAGATTCGGTACTGGTGCTTGGGGCCGGAGGTAAGTCGGGGCTCATGTGTGTTGCAGTGGCCAAAGAAAAGGCGGGTCCTGCGGGCCGCGTTATAGGCCTTGCTCACAGCGACACATCGAGGAAGAGGTTGGAGCGTCTGGGGGCAGCCGACGTCGTGCTTTCGGGCGACGCGAGAGACGCCATAGCTACCATGGAAAAAGTCACTGCGGCCAACGGGGGAAAGAAAGTAGACATAACGATAAACTGCGTGAATATTCCGGGAACCGAGATGGCATCCATACTGTGCACGAAAGACGGGGGCAAAGTGTACTTTTTCTCCATGGCGACGAGCTTCACGGCAGCCGCTCTTGGTGCTGAAGGGGTCGGGGCCGATGTAGAATTGATCATCGGCAATGGGTACGCGCGCGGACACGCGAAGCAGGCCCTTGAACTTGTCAGGAGAAACGCCCGGCTCAGAGAGATATTTGAAGGGCAGTTCCAGGGCAACTAGTTTTGAGGGAAGCGCTTTGCGCCGTCAAGCGGAACGCGTTAAGGTGCCGGATGTCAATCAAGGAGGTTTTACCGGAATTGCGGAACTGGAGAGAGATACCGCTCTTTGAGGGTGTCACCGATAGCGAGTGGAACGACTGGCACTGGCAGTGGAAGAACCGGATCGAGGATGTAGAGACCCTTTCGAAAGTGGTCGAGCTGAGCGACGAGGCCAAAAGAGGCATCCAAGAAGCTCTCACCAGGGTAAGGATGGCCATCACCCCGTACTACGCAAGTCTCATGGATCCCCACGACGAAAGTTGTCCCGTGAGGCTCCAGGCAATACCTAGAGGACAGGAAGCGAGACAAATGCCCTGGGAGTCGGTTGATCCCCTGGACGAAGAGGCCGACTCGCCCGTGCCCGGGCTTACCCACCGCTATCCTGACAGGGTGCTTTTCCTAGTTACCGAACAATGTTCTATGTATTGCAGGCATTGCACGAGACGCAGGGTCGTGGGGGTTACCGACCGGGTGGCTCCGCCTGAGAGGATAGAGCAGGGCCTCCAGTATATCCGGGAACACAAGGAAATCCGCGACGTCCTCATCTCCGGCGGAGATCCCTTCACGCTATCCGACGATAAGGTAGAGTTTATCGTGCGGAAGATAAGGGAAATACCACACGTGGAGATAATCCGGATAGGCACCAGGACGCCTGTGGTGATGCCTCAGAGGATAACGGAGAAACTTGCCCGGATGCTGGCAAAATATCATCCCGTGTATATCAACACTCACTTCAACCACCCGAAAGAGATCACTCCAGAGTCTTCCAGGGCGTGTGCCATCCTGGCTGATGCGGGGATCCCTCTGGGAAATCAGAGCGTCTTGCTGAGAGGGGTCAACAACTGCCCGTTCGTCATGAGGGAACTGGTACAGGGACTTTTGAGGATTCGGGTGAAGCCTTACTACATCTACCAGTGCGACCTTACGTGGGGGTTAGAGCACTTCCGAACGACTATCGGTGAAGGTCTCGAGATAATGGAATACCTGAGGGGACATACAACTGGCCTTGCGGTGCCAACTTACGTCGTTGACGCCCCAGGAGGCGGCGGAAAGATTCCTCTTAGTCCGCAGTACATCCTCGCCATGGGCAAGAACACGGTGGTGGTGAGAAACTACGAAGGCGTCATATCCGGGTATCGCGAGCCCGAGTACGACCCTTCTGAGAACCTGGATGCCGGAGGAAAATGTCGCCTCTGCAGGAGCGATCACAGAGATGCTCTGGGAGTGGCGGGACTTTTAGCGGGGGAGAAAGTGAGCCTGGTTCCCCAGGGCACAAAACGACTCGAGCGGCGGAAGGATCATCATCCTTCAGGTGAGGCGGGCTGCGTTTTCACTCAGGAATGAAGGCCCGTGCAGCCCTGATTCGCCAGAAAACCCTGTCGGCCACGCTGTGTTTTTACTCAGGAGTGAAAGCCCGGTTGGTTTCGACAAAAAGACGGGCCGACAAGACCGGGCTGCTCAACGCAAACGTGGGACTGACTTTTGATCGGAGATTCCTGGCTCGCAGTGGTATCTGGTGTGGAAAGTGCCCGGCACCATGACTTTTGGAGGTGATTTCCGTGAACCTGGTAGACCTCGTGGAGAAAAGCGGCGCAAGGTCCATTGCTGTCGTAGGTACCGCGAAAAACGTGGGGAAAACCGTGACCATGAGCTATCTGGCTCAGGAGCTGGCTTCCAGGGGTCTCGTGCTGGGCCTCGTATCCAGTGGACGGGATGGTGAGAGCATAGACTCTCTTACAGGTGAACCCAAACCTTCGGTGGTGCCCCCGGAAGGCTCCTGGGTTGCCACGGCTGAGGGCGTGCTCGGAGAGGCGGCGGCTTTCATAGAGATAGTGGACGTCCTGGAGAGAGTGGGACTTTTCGGCCGCCTGGTCGTGGGAAGAGTTGTGGAACAGGCTCCCGTAGAACTGGTGGGTCCCCAGAGCGCCAGGGAGCTTTCGGCCCTGGTGAAAAAGCTCCTCGCCTTTGGGGCTGACGTCGTCCTTGTAGACGGCGCCCTTGACAGGAGGGCTGCGGCGAGTCCGAAAGTGACAGAGGCTTCCATCCTGGCTACCGGTGCGTCTTCCTCCGCCAACCTCAAGACCATCGCAGAGGAGATCGCCTTTTTGACCTGGCTTTGGTCCAGAGTTCCGCCTGAATCCCGACTGATCGAAACCCTTTCCCGAAAAGCGATGGCCATGAACGTCGTGACCTTCATAGACCAGGAGTTTCTCCTGCGGCCCACAGAATACCCGACCTGTCTTGGATTCGAAGAAGAGATCTTGGAGGAATCCGGGGACTCTATAGCAGTCGTTGTTCCCGGAGCCGTAAGCGAAAAGTTCCTTTCCGAGGCCCGTGCCTGGACTGAACGCAAAGATTTTGCCGTGATCGCCAGGGACGCTACCTGCATATTCGCGGCGAAAGATCCGGGAGTGAAGTTACACGTCATAGAACCCATTAACCTCCTCGCCATCACGGTTAATCCCGTTTCTTACCGAGGCATGTCGTATGAGCCAAAAGAGATGGTCCGGACCGTGAGCGCTGCGGTGAGAGCCGCAGTGGGGAGGACGGTCCCGGTGTTCGACGTGGTTTCCGGTGAAAAAAGCATAAGGGGGGTGGCCGGGGTGGCTATGGGGTAATGGGGAAGTTTTTCGCAGGTGAAGCTACCGCCGAGAACATAGGTTTCTTGAAAATCTGGGAAAATCTAGTTTTGAGATCGGCTCCGGGCCGGCGGGTGAAGGCAAGAGCCAGACCAAGACTGCCCGGTGAGGAAAAAGAGCTTGAAAATGATCTCGAGGAAATAGTCTCGGTATGTAAACTCTGGGACACGTACCCCGATTTATTCGAAAGACTTTGCAACGTCCTCGAATCCGTCAAAGACCCATTTTATGCCATAGCGCTCCTGAAAGATGAAAAACGCTTATCTTCCGCAGAACTATTTGTCGTGGGGCACCTGGCTTTCACCGTCACGCGGGTCCTTTCTATCCTCAAGGAAATCGGGATACAGGGATTTCCTCCCCGCGCCATCCCTCCCTCGTTGAAAGACCTGGAAAGAAGGCTGTTGCCAGGTTCGGCGGGACAACCCGTATTCTACGTGAGCGACTCTTACTCACCCGAGCTTTCCCGCGTGCGGGCGGAGAGGAAAAACAAAGAGAAGATGTGGCGGGCTGAGATGACCAAGGAGGCTCAGGCGGTGGAGAGGCTCCTCGGAAGGCGTCCCGGCCTGAGAGAAGAGATAGCCATCAGGAAGACCAGCGCCGACCTTATTGAAAAGGCCAGGCTCATGCCGGAACTCGGGGAAATCCGGGAGACGGTCACCCATGTCCATTTCAGGTTGAAGGCTACTGCAGAAGCGGTGAAACTCGAAAGAGAGATCAACAGGTTAAGACAGCGGGAGATCGCCCTTGAAGAAGAGGTTGTCTCAACTCTGTCCAGAGAGGTCCACGCGAAGCTGGGAGAAATCGAGGGCGCCGCGTGGGCTTTGGGTGAACTGGACTTCCTCCTGGCCAAAGTAGAACTTGCGCGCAGGTGGCGTGCCGTCAAACCTGAAATCGCGGAGACTTCCGGCAGGGTCCTTTTCCTCGAGGATGCTTTTCATCCTGCGGTGAAGGAAGAGGTTGAGTCGCGGGGAGGCAGGTATCAACCGGTCAGCGTCGAGATAGACTCGGGGGTGTCGGTTATCACCGGCCCCAATATGGGCGGAAAGACGGTTACCCTGGCGACTGTCGGACTCTGCGTCGCCCTGGCCCAATGGGGGCTTCTGGTACCCTGCCGCGCAATGAAGTTTTCTCTCTACGATTACATATACTTCCAGCCGC
This sequence comes from Candidatus Fermentithermobacillus carboniphilus, assembly GCA_018208355.1. Classification (GTDB taxonomy): domain Bacteria; phylum Bacillota; class Sulfobacillia; order Fermentithermobacillales; family Fermentithermobacillaceae; genus Fermentithermobacillus; species Fermentithermobacillus carboniphilus. The sequence goes on from CP062796.1 coordinate 1,492,750, forward strand.
AAACCGGAGAGAAACCGGGACTTTCCAGCTTCGCTGTAGAGATCGTATCGCTGAAGGAGCCCCTTTCGCGGATTCACGAAAGAGGCCTGGTTCTCCTGGACGAAGTGGGGAGAGGAACGAATCCCGCCCAGGGGCTCGCGCTCTACGCCGCCCTCCTTTCATATTTCATGGAAAACGACAGGAAAGGCTCGACCATAATCGCAACGACTCACTATCACGGCCTCGCGAGCATGCTGGGTGTTCCTCACTGGCAGGTAACTGGCCTCGTGCCATCCCAGGATGACCTCCAGGATCTAGGGGAGCGATGGATAAACGGGGCACGGGACATAAAGTGGCTTTACGAACACATGGACTACAGGCTCCAGAAAGTTGGTCCCGATACTCCCACTCCCCAGGATGCTCTCCTGGTGGCCAGAGTCCTCGGACTCGAAGAAGAAGTGGTCCGGAAAGCCGAAGACTTTTACCTTCTCGGGAGAGGTTTTCAAGAAGGGGTGAGAGGAAGTGCTTCGTCTCGAAATTGACGGTGAAAAGGTCGAAAAATGCCACGAGATGGCCAGCTCGGTGTCATCCCGCGTTAACCAGGAACTTGGGCCTTTCAGCACCGTTGCCATTGAGAGGACCGTTGCCCGATTTTTCGGTATCGACGGCGTGGCGAAGGATGACGTTCCCCTCCCAAACGTGGTGGTGGAACACCTGAAGTCCCAGGGCAGGCTCGAGGACGGAGTGGCCCTGCACCTTGCCAACGCCTGCCTCTATTACGGCGAAAGCCCTCAAGAGATCGCCGAGAAGATCGCCCTGGGGAAAATCTCCCTTTCCCAGGTTCCGTGGCAGGGGCGGGAGGCGTGTCAGGAGAAGGCCTTTGAACTGGTGGGCGTTTCCCTCGAAAAGATAAGGGAAAAGCGCAGGGAGCGGGAGGTGTTGCTCGAGTCTCTTCCGGTTAAAGAAAGACCCTGGCTTTATGTAATTTGCGCTACGGGAAACATATACGAAGATATCATCCAGGCGAAAATGGCCGCCTCGCAAGGGGCCGACGTCATCGCGGTTATTCGTTCCACGGGTCAAAGCCTCCTTGATTACGTGCCCTACGGGCCGACCACAGAAGGGTACGGCGGGACTTACGCGACGCAAGAGAACTTCAGGCTCATGAGGAAGGCCCTCGACGAGGAATCGGAAAAGCTCGGGCGTTATGTGAGGTTGGTTAACTACTGTTCGGGGCTGTGTATGCCCGAGATAGCCTTCATGGGTGCCGTAGAAAGGCTCGATATGATGCTCAATGACGCAATGTACGGCATACTTTTCAGGGACATAAACATGGAGAGGACTCTCGTGGACCAGAGGTTTTCCCGCATGATCAACGCCTACGCCGGCATCATCATCAATACCGGGGAGGACAACTACCTCACGACGGTGGACGCCTTCAACGCCGGACCGGCGGTTTTAGCCTCCCAGTTCATAAACTATCATTTCGCGAAAAAGGCCGGTCTTCCCGATGAATACATAGGTCTGGGTCATGCCTTTCAGATAGACCCTCGCATCGAAGACAGCCTCACTTACGAGATTGCCATGGCTCTCCTCGTGCGGGAAATATTCGGAGACTGCCCGGTGAAATACATGCCCCCGACGGTTCACAAGAGCGGAGACATCTTCTTCGCCCACGTACTCGACACCTGCTTCAACATGGTTTCGGTTCTCACCGGCCAGTCAATTCACCTCGTAGGCATGCTGACTGAAGCCATACATACGCCGCTTCTTCAGGACCGGTACCTTTCGATCAGCGCAGCCAGGTACATGAGGACCGCCGCAAGACACCTGGCAGAAAACTTTTTCCTGGAGAAAGACTGCCTCATCCAGCGGCGGGCTTCGGAAATCCTGGACAGGACCGAGAAACTCCTCGGCGAAGTGAGCCGGAAAGGGCTGTTCCAGGCTATCGAGGAAGGGACTTTTGCTGGCGTGAAGAGGCAGAGGACCGGGGGGAAGGGCAGAGAAGGGGTGTTCAGGAAGAGCCAGTGGTATTTCAACCCGGTTGAAGACCTCCTCGTCAAGGAATTATTCCGGAACGAAGCTTAGAGAAATGGTGCGGGAGGGATATCCATGATGGATGACGTTGTCCGGGAGAACGTTGAAGCGAGCGTAATCCTTCCCTACGGAGATCACAAGAATGACGGAGTAGTCCAGGTGAGTTTCACCCTACCTGTTCCGGACGGGCCTTTGGGAGATGAAGCTGCCCGGCAGGTCATGCGACTCATGTCGCTGAAAGAACCCCAGGTGGTCGAATCAACCCCGCTGGGTGAGAACTACACTTTCTTCGTGGGTTACGGGAAACTCACCCGGCCGGTGGAGATTTCCAAACTCAAAGTGGCAAGACCCCTGTGGGATAAGCTTGACGCGGCCTCCATAGACCGCCTGGTGCGTGAGCGCCTGGGCCGCCCCATCATCGTGGTAGGGGCTGCAACCGGACAGGATGCTCACACGGTCGGGCTTGATGCCATATTGAACTACAAGGGATTTAGTGGAGACCACGGTCTGGAAGCATATTCTGCTTTCCGGGTGGTTAATATGGGTAGTCAGATACCCAATGAGAGCCTCGTAGCGAAAGCGATCGAGCTCAGGGCAGACGCGATTCTGGTATCACAGGTGGTGACGCAGCGGAACGTACATCTTTCGAACCTTACGAACCTCGTGGAACTTCTCGAGGCGGAAGGCTGGCGCGATAAGGTGGTCCTCGTGGCGGGTGGTCCGAGGATAACACATGCCTTGGCGGTTGAACTTGGCTACGATGCGGGATTTGGACCCGGAACCAGGCCTTCTGATGTGGCCTCCTACCTCACCCAGGAAGTTCTGAGGCGAAAGTCGTTGTATTGAACATAATTCACGTGATGAGTAGAATTACTGAAGATATTGAAGCGGTTGGGGGTGTTGTGCATGGCAGATGCAGTGCAGTTTCAAAACCTCCGGCCCGATCTCTCGGTGACCGATATGGCGTATCAGATCCTGAAGGAGCGCCGTGAGCCCATGAGATACAGGGATCTCGTGGAGACGGTCCTGGCAGCGCGCGGAGTGAGATCCGGGCAGGACCTTCCGAAACTGATGGCGAAGATCCACACCGAGATAAGCCTTGACAACAGATTCCTGAGTCAGGGCGGCGGACTGTGCGGCCTTCGGGAGTGGTCGGTCAAGCCTCCCGCCTACAAGGTGCTGGAGGTTTCCAGCGGTGATAGACCCAAACCTGGCGAGAGGCTCAGGAAGGAACTGGTGACCATAGACGAAGATTACCAATACGAGGAAGAACTTATCGACGAAGAGCCAATAGGGGAGCCCGAAGATCCGGAAGGGAGCTAGGGCTCCCTCCTCTTTTACGGTCGTTTTGTGCTAATCTTTTAGTTTGGGTGAGCGCTGGGACATTCGGACCTGTAATGCGGCTTAACGTTTACGGTTGGACCCGTGATATCTGCGGCGCTGCCTGGCAACTTTTGTTTTTGGGGATTACCACGATGCCCAAGTTTTAGGAAAAGACGACGCACGAGACAATCGCGGAGGGTTTATTTTATGTCCAAGTTCATTTTCGTCACCGGAGGGGTTGTTTCGGGACTCGGAAAAGGTATAACGGCCGCCTCTATCGGGACTCTTCTGAAAGCTCGCGGTTATTCGGTTACCATACTCAAGATGGACCCCTATGTGAACGTGGACGCCGGGACAATGAGCCCCCTTCAGCATGGCGAGGTGTTCGTCACCGATGACGGGGCCGAGACAGACCTTGACCTGGGACACTACGAGCGGTTCATAGACAGGCCCCTGCGTGCAGCGAACAACGTGACGACCGGTCAGATCTACGGAGCGGTCATAGCAAAAGAGAGGAGAGGGGAATTCCTCGGAAGCACCGTCCAGGTGATTCCCCACGTGACCAACGAGATCAAGCAACGGATCAGGAAAGTCGCGGACGAAGCTTCTGCGGATATCACCGTAGTCGAAGTGGGTGGCACCGTGGGAGACATCGAAAGCCTCCCGTTCCTTGAGGCCATAAGGCAGTTCCGCGCAGATGTGGGACGTCAAAATACCGTCTACATCCACGTTACGCTGATACCTCATCTTCCCATGAGCGGCGAACTAAAGACCAAACCCACCCAGCACAGCGTGGCGGAACTTCGCTCTATCGGCATCCAGCCTGACATCATAGTGTGCCGATCGAGCCTCCCCCTTTCAAACGAGATGAAAGAAAAAATTGCCCTCTTCTGCAACGTGGAACCCGAGGCGGTGATACAGAACCTGGACGTAAAGAGCATATATGAAGTGCCAGTGATGCTCGAGAAAGAAGGACTTGGGAAGATTATAGAGGACAAGCTGGACCTCCCCGAAAGGGTACCGGACCTCAAAGAATGGCACGAAATATCGTGGAAGATCGCAAATCCGAAGAATAGCTGCAAGATCGCGGTAGTAGGCAAGTATGTGGCCCTGCACGATGCCTACAAGAGCATAATCGAAGCCCTCTATCACGGAGGACTCGCCAACGATGCCAAAGTTGAGATTATGTGGGTAGACTCCTGCAAGATGGACGACATGTCTGAAGCTGACGTAGAGAATATACTGGCTGGAGCCGACGGCGTGCTTGTACCCGGCGGTTTTGGGTCAAGGGGCATAGCCGGAAAGATAAAGGCCATAAAATATGCCAGAGAAAACAAGGTTCCTTTCTTCGGCATTTGCCTGGGTCTTCAATGCGCGGTCATAGAAGTTTCCAGGAACATACTGGGACTTGAAGAGGCAAATTCCACAGAGTTCGAGCCTGACACCCCGCACCCCGTCATAGACCTCATGCCCGAGCAAAAAAACGTCGAGGATATGGGCGGGACCATGCGGCTAGGGCTTTACCCCTGCAGGCTGAAAGAAGGGTCTTTGGCCCGAAAAGCTTACGGGAAAGAAGAGGTTCAGGAGAGGCACAGGCACAGGTTTGAGGTGAACCCGAGGTACGTGCCAGAACTCATGAAAGCGGGCTTCTTCCCGGTCGGAATCTGGCCCACCAGGGGACTCGTTGAGATCATGGAATTCCAAGGACACCCGTGGTTCCTGGGAACCCAGTTCCATCCCGAACTTTTGTCCAGGCCCAACCGTCCTCATCCACTGTTCAGGGATTTTGTGAAGGCGGCGCTGGAGTATAAAGAGAGGCGTGAGGTCGCGGTCTCCGGTATATCCTCTGAGCTTTCTTCTCGGCGTCGGGTTTAATGGAACCCCGAAAGTGCCGGTATCGGGGAGTGTCGGGGGAGGGAAGCGGGTTCTCTATGTCGAAATACTCCGAATATCGTAGTATGATATGTCCGGAGTAGCTTTCTGGCATCACAATCATCAAGGAGTGAAGAGTCTTGGGTTCTATGACCGGGACAAACGTAAAAAGGAAGGTTGGCATTACCGATACCACATTGCGGGATGCCCACCAGTCGCTCTTGGCCACCCGGATGAAGATCGAGGATATGGTCCCCATCATCGAGAAAATGGATAAAGTGGGTTTTCACTCGGTTGAAGTCTGGGGCGGGGCCACCTTCGATACCTGTCTCAGGTTTCTTAACGAGGACCCCTGGGAAAGGCTCGTGACGTTGAAAAAGCTCTTCAAGAATACTCCCCTACAGATGCTCCTTCGCGGTCAGAACCTTGTCGGATACAAACATTATCCTGACGACGTGGTCGAAGCTTTCGTCAAAGCCGCAGTGAAGAACGGCATCTCCATAATGCGCATATTTGATGCGCTCAATGATACCCGGAACATGGCAAAAGCCATCGAGGTCAGCAAGGAAGCAGGGGCCCACGTCCAGGCGACGGTGTGTTACACCATAAGCCCGGTGCATGACTTAGACCATTATGCTTCCGTTGCCAGGGAGCTTCAGAAGATGGGAGCCGACTCATTGTGCCTCAAAGACATGGCCGGCATATTGGCTCCCAAGGAAGCCTACGACATCGTGAGGCGTTGGAAAGATGAGACCGGCCTTCCTATTCAGATACACTCCCATTACACTTCAGGGATGGCCTCTATGATGTACCTCAAAGCCATAGAGGCGGGCGCCGACGTGGTGGACTGCGCCATCTCAACGATGTCCATGTCTACCTCCCAGCCGCCTGACGAGACCATCGTGGCGGCTCTCAGAGGTACGGACTACGATACCGGCCTTGACCTGGAGCTCCTCTCGGAAATCGCCGCGTATTTCAAAGAAGTCAGGAAGAAGTACGCCCAATGGGATAACGCTTCTCCGGTTCCCGACGCCAATGTATTGAGGTATCAGATCCCCGGCGGAATGATATCCAACTTTATCTCTCAGCTTCGAGAGCAAGGGCAGCTAGACAAGCTACCGCAGGTTCTTGAGGAAGTCCCGCGGGTCAAAGCAGACCTGGGCCATCCGCCTCTGGTAACGCCTTCAAGTCAGATAGTGGGGACCCAGGCGGTGCTCAACGTCCTCACCGGGGAAAGATACAAGATGGTCACTAACGAGGTCAAAGACTACTTCAGGGGCCTGTACGGAAAGCCGCCGGGACAGGTGAACCTCGAAGTGCAGAAGAAGGTCATAGGTGACGAGGAACCAATCAAGGGCAGGCCCGCCGATTACATCGAGCCAGGCCTCGCCAAGGCCAAGCAGGAACTCGGGCACCTCTATACGAAAGAGGAGGATGTCATCTCTTACGCCATCTTCCCGCAACAAACCAAGAAGTTCCTGGAAGAGAGGCTTGCGGCGAGGACCCGGGTAGATTACGAGCTTTTGGAACAGTCGAAGAAAGACCATCCGGCAGGTTACGTGCCGGTGTGATTTTCGAGTGGGGTGCCACCAGGCAATTGACGCCGAACATTTCGGTTTAAGGCTCAAGGGGCGGCACCCCCGATTTTTTGTTGCACTTTAAGAACCGCTGTTCCTTTTTCTTCTCAGTCGATGCTACGCATTTGCCATCTGGATGCCCGGTTGCAGTCAGGACGCGGTCTACTACCGGGCGACGTGACTCGCCACCCTGTGTGAGTGAGCGATGGCTTCACGTAGCCGACCGACTTGTCCCCGGACAGACTATTCCACAATTTTTACACACTTTTTCTACCGGTAATCCGCAAAGTCAGGATAAATTATCCTAGATGAAGCCAAGTCCGCCTGAAATCGTACTGTTAATTCGGGGCCACCCGTCGGGTACCCGATGTTAGGTAGGATATAGGATTTCCTGGATGGCTGACGGGATCGGATGCCAAGGCCGAAGAGCTACAGGTGAGGTGGGGTATTGTGATGCAGGAGACTAGAGGCGATAGGAAATCGACTTTCGGGCAGAAAGTCAAGGGGCTGTTTTCCGCCCGCAGGCGAAGCCTGTGGATAGCGCTTGTTTTGATTGTCGCTGGTATAGGTCTGTGGGGGTTTTTCGCGTCGAGGAGCCGCACGACGGCTGGAAACCAGAATCAGATGCTGCGACTTGCACGAGTTTCCCGCGGCCCGATTGAGGTGACCGTAACCGGAACAGGAACTGTCAAGCCAAGTCGTCGCTGGGAGCTCAGTACGCGAGCCGCCGGGGATGTCAAGCGCGTACTTGTAGAAGCCGGCCAGGCCGTGAAAGCGGGACAGCCCTTGGTTGAATTAGACGCGGATGATGCTTCTCTCAAGGTAGAAAATGCGGAGCTCGAGTTAGAACAGGCTCGGTCTACCCTTTCTGACCTGGAAAATGACCTTGCTTTGCTGACTGTCAGGAGCGACAGTGAAGGTACTTTGACAGGGCTGTCCGTCAAAGAAGGCCAGTCGGTGCCGGAGAATTACCTGATCGGCACGATTACGAGTTCTAAGATGGAAGTCAGAGCTTACTTTAACGCCAGCCAGGTGAGAAACATCAAGGTAGGACAGGAAGCGCGCGTTTTCTTCCCGGATCTCTTATGGGATATGACCGGGGTGGTAAAACACGTCAGTGAGGCGGGTAAGGCCGATGGAAGGGGAGCCGTCCTGTACCCGGTGACGGTAGAGATAGAGAATAAGGGTGCTCTGGTCCCGGGCTTACTCGCCACCGTAGAGGTAAACACCCCCGCGGGTGTCATGAAAGCGCCCGATAGTACGAAGGAGACTTCGTATGTCACCAGGGAAGTGCGTACCAAAGTGAGCGGTACCGTCAAGAGAATCCTCGTGGCTGACGGTGACTATGTGAAAAGTGGCCAAGTCCTTGTGGAACTTGAAAACGAGGCGTTGAGAAAGCAGGTGGAGAGTCAAAGACTGAAGGTCAAGCAAGCAGAGACGCAGCTTTCCTCGGCCCAGGATGAATTGGCTTCCCGAACGATAACTGCACCTGCTGATGCCACGGTGCTGGACGTCAAGGTCAGCGAAGGAGACCGTATTGGTGCAGGGGCGGTCGTGGTTATCCTCGGGGATTTGAACTCTATGGAAGTAACTGTTCCGGTGGATGAGATCGATGCTGGAAAAGTCAAGGTGGGGCAGCAGGCTACGATAACCTCTGAAGCGGTTCCAGGGAAGCAATTTCAGGGTAAGGTATCCGGGATTGCTCTTGAAGGCAAGACATCGAGCGGCGTTGCGACCTTCGATACAACGGTGGCTATTGAAGGGCAGACAGACCTTCTTTCCGGGATGACGTGTGACGTGCGGATAACCGTTGCTTCTAAAGATGACGCTCTTCTCCTTCCTATCGAAGCACTTCAGTCCCGGGGAAATGAATACATGGTATGGGTCGTATCGAACGTGCCTGCCAGCAATGAGGGTCAATCGCAATCGAGGCGGTATCCCAGCGCCACGGTGGATAGAAGCATTTTGTCGGAGGCCAAACCCGTTACGGTTCAGGTCGGACTCATGAATTCGACCCACGCTGAGATCCTTGCCGGGCTCAAAGAGGGCGATACAGTTGTGGTGTTCTCGCAAAGCTCAGGGCAATCTGGCGGGACTGGTCAGCGGTTTGCTCCAGGGTTTGGGAATCCAGGTGTCGTTATAAGAACGATGCCGAGGTAGAGGAGGATGGAACCGTGATCAAGGTTGAGGACCTCCGAAAGACCTATCGAGCCGGGCTGGTGGAAGTCCCTGCTCTCAGGGGCGTGAGTTTTGAGGTAGAGAGAGGCGAATATGTCGCCATAGTCGGGCCATCAGGGTCTGGCAAGTCCACTCTAATGCACCTTCTCGGCTGCCTGGATGTCCCCAGCGGAGGGCGATATATGCTCGACGGCGTCGAAGTGTCTACTCTCGGTGAAGATGAACTGGCGAGAGTGAGGAATCGCAAGATAGGCTTCGTCTTTCAGGGATTTCACCTGCTCCCCAGACTCACCGCTCTCGAAAATGTAGAACTTCCTCTCGTTTACAGGGGAGTTGATGCGAATACCAGGAGGGAGAAGGCAGTCAGGGCCTTGGAAATGGTGGGACTGGGTGCGCGGGTCCAGCACTACCCAAACGAGCTTTCCGGGGGTGAGCAACAGAGGGTTGCCATTGCCCGGGCTATGGTGGGGGAGCCAATCCTGCTGCTGGCAGATGAACCCACGGGGAACCTCGATAGCCGCACCGGTGCAGAAGTGCTTGACCTGTTCCAGCGGATCAATGATGCCGGATGTACTGTTGTCATGGTGACTCACGATATGACAGCCGCTTCGAGGGCCAAAAGGCTACTCAAGATCCGGGACGGGGTCCTCGAGGGAGACGAAAGGGTGTAGTTACGGTGGATTTCGCTACTACTGTAAAGATGGGGTTAAAGGCCATTCTCTCGAATAAACTCAGGTCCGCGCTGACGATTCTCGGAGTAACCATAGGTGTGGCCGCTGTCATCGGTGTTGTGGCGGTGGCTCAGGGTAGCCAGCGTCAGGTTACCAGCCAGATCGAATCTCTGGGTACGTATCTCTTGACGGTCTCCATACGTGGTCGGGGTGCTGACAGGGTTCTGACTTATGACGAAGTGATGGAATTGACCGCGGGTATTGACGGTATTGCGGGGGTATCTCCTGTTGTCACGGGCTCCGCGACTGCTAAGTATGGAACACATAAGTATGACTGCAGCCTCCTGGGAGTAAATGAGCAATATGCGATAGTGAGAGACATGAAGCCGGAAAGAGGGCGCTTTTTTACTCAAGTAGACATCAGCACCAGGCAGAAAGTGGCTCTACTGGGGCAAAACGTCGTGACGGAGCTTTTCGGTCTGTCGGATCCCCTGGGTAAGGAGATAAAACTGAACGGTCAGACGTTCGTCGTGATTGGTGTGCTGGCTGCCAGAGGTGGTGGGCTGGCCGGATCCGAAGACGATCAGGTCTTGATCCCCGTCACGTCTGCCGAGAGACTCATGGGAAGGCGAGGCGTCAGCACTTTCTACATTAAAGGTCAGGATAAAGAATCTGTAGGACAAATCTCTGCCGCAGTCTCCAACCGACTTTACAGGCGCTTCCGTGACGAGGAGGCATACAGGATCTTTGACCAGACACAGATGCTTCAAACGGTGACTAATATCAGTCAGACTCTCACATTGATGCTTGCGAGCATAGCCTTTATCTCCCTGGTGGTTGGCGGTATAGGGATAATGAACATAATGCTGGTATCGGTCGTGGAACGTACCAAAGAGATCGGCCTCCGAAAGGCGATTGGAGCCACCAGGCGTGACATAATGAGGCAGTTCCTGTTTGAATCGACGATGCTCAGCGGTATCGGAGGAGTTGTGGGAATCATCACCGGTACGATTCTGGCCAGGGGAATTGCTTCAGCGATCAAGGTCCCGGCGATATTCCCATGGGCTGGTGCCGGCATCGCGCTTGGGCTTGCGCTGGCTGTTGGGATAGGTTTCGGGATTTACCCGGCTAGAAGAGCTGCCAACCTCCAACCCATTGAAGCCCTTCGTACAGAGTGATGCGATCTCGGGGATACGGGTTCGGGTGCGGGAGGAGACTAGGTGGTTATCACGGTCCGGGATTATGCAGGCTCGAACAGCTGGGGAGTGTTTGGCATACAGGAGTAGCTGTGCCATGGTCAAGACCATCTTTGTGGTAGAGGATGACAGGAACGTCAGATACCTTATCCGCCAGTATCTGGCGAAGGAAGGGTTTAACGTAGAAACCTTTTCTTCAGTGGAAGAGTTGCGGGAGAGACTGAACGCGGGCTATCCTCACATGTTCATTCTCGATATCATGTTGCCGGGCCAGGATGGCCTGGAATTCTGTAAAGAACTGAGGCAAGAGTCCGGGGTTCCGGTGATTTTCGTCTCAGCACGAGGGGACGAAACAGACCGCATAATCGGATTGGAGCTGGGGGCTGACGACTATCTCGCAAAACCGTTCAGCCCTAAGGAGCTGGTTGCGAGAGTACGGGCAATTTTCAGACGAGTTGACGGCATTGAACACACTAACGAGCTTTTGGCCGGCAATGTGCGGATAGTGTTAGATGAGCACCGGGTCCTTGTGGGGGCGCAGGAAGTTACGCTTACGCCGAAAGAATACGACCTTTTGCAGATTTTCGTCAAAAGACCCAACCGAGTCTATACCCGGCAGGAGCTTTTGGATGGGATCTGGGGCTTTGACCGCGGAGGCGATCTCAGGGCAGTGGATGACCTGGTAAAACGGCTCAGGCGGAAACTGGGGGAGGCGGGCGCGACGGTAAGGATTACGACTATCTGGGGGGTCGGCTACAGGCTCGAGCCATGAGATTCCGAAGCATCTCTACGAGGATATTTCTTTGTTATCTACTGGCCATATGTCTCAGCACCTTGGTTGCCGGAGTATCTTTCTATTCGCTGGTCCGGCGGTATATAGAACGCGAAGCTGGATTGGCTCTTGCCCGTGAAGCCGGGGCTTTCGCACAGTCTCTTGCGTCAGGTTCGCGCAGGGGGCATTGGCCTTTAAGAGGGATTCCTTCCCCCATGATATTCATCTTCGGCGGCCGGCCTATTGAAAGCCATTACGTGGTCACCGATCGCGACGGTTCGGTGATATCGGCCAGTTCCCCGGAAGATTTTCCAATCGGTAGCCGGTGGGATCAGGTTTGGCCCGAGGGGTCTATGGCCGGTCAGCCGGCGGACAGGCCGGTCACACGGTACGGCAGGGATTTCGTCGCCGGTGTCGCGGCCATACCTGGTTCTCCTGATTCACCAGGTATGGTGATTGTCTATACAAGGCGCAGCGTTCTTCAAACGCTCAACATGGTATTTTGGAAGTATCTCATCCAGGGGTTCGGAATTGGAGCGTTGGTGGCCGCCGGCTTCACCGTATACCTGACTTCTCGCATTGTCCATCCTCTTTCTGTACTTAGAGACAAGGTCAGGGAGCTCGGCCGCCTTAATTTCGACGTTGGGCTGGACCTGGGACGCAACGACGAAATCGGTGAACTGGCGATGGCATTCGACGATATGGCAAGAAGGCTTTCAGAGCATGACCAGGCCATGCGACGGTTCCTCCACAATACCTCTCACGAGCTGAAAACGCCGCTCATGAGTATCCGCGGATATGCCGAAGGTATAAGGGATGGGGTGTTCGAGGGAGACGAGGTAGGCCTTGCCCTGGATGTAATCACGGCAGAGTGCCAGAGGCTTCAGGCGCAGGTGGACGAGCTTCTGTACCTCGGACGATTGGAAAGCCCCTCGGAGCGATACGAGCTGGAGCCTCTCGTGTTGAGGAAGGTGGCAGAAGGAGTGCTCGCTGCACTGAAAGGCTGGTTGGAGACAGAGGGCCTGACGGTGGATCTGGACATTCCTCCAGATCTGACTGTGCTGGCTGACAAGGATAAACTGGAGTGTCTTCTGAGGAACTTACTCAGTAACGCGATTAGGCATGCGACGAACCGCATCCTGGTGTCTGCCAAAGACGACGCGGCAGAAGGTTTTACGGAAATCGAAGTCAAAGATGACGGGCCTGGGTTCAGCCCAGAAGACCTTCCCAACGTTTTCATGCCATTTTACCGGGGTCGGGGTGGTGAAGCTGGACTTGGCCTTGCTATCGTAAAAGCCATAGCTGAAGGTCATAGAGGCTGGGCGGTGGCTGAAAATGCTGCCGGAGGCGGTGCGATCGTCAGGATCGGCTTACCCAAGAATCCCGGTGCGGTAAGCACTGTAAATGTGCAACCCGGGAGATAGCGTATTTCCGGCGCATTCGATTTGCTCTCAGAGGTAAATCTGTATACTCTGGTGTTGTAAACATATTAGGTGGTGATAGCGGTGGCTGGGTGTTGTAAACCGAAAGGGACCGGTGGTCCGGGTGGAGAACGCTGCAAGGGCGATGGCTACATAGATATCTACCAGGTGGATGCCTTCACCGACGTCGTTTTCGGCGGAAATCCTGCAGGCGTAGTACCGGATGCTACCGGATTGTCTGAAGACGTCATGCAAAAGATCGCCAGAGAGATGAACCTCTCGGAGACTGCGTTCGTGATGGACCTGCGAGGGAAAAGCGAATCCAGAGCAGCATGCGGGAATGGACCTGTGCCTGATTTCGACGTGAGGTTCTTCACTCCGGTTTCGGAAGTGAATCTCTGCGGCCATGCTACAATAGGGACTTTTTGGCTCCTTGCGGAGATGGGAGTCATTGAACTTGGTGAAAAGGAGACCAGGGTGTTTCAGAAGACCAAGGCCGGCGTGCTGCCCGTGGATATCGTCGGAGGGTGCGAGAGCGGCCCGTCGAGGGTGATGATGACCCAGAACCTCCCCGAGATCGTCCTGGAACCTACATACGCCGAACTTCAGGAACTCGAGAAGATCCTCGGAGCTCCTGGGGGCTCAATCACGGGTTTCAAGTCTGCAAGGCCTCAGGCCGTGTCCACCGGCTTGCCTGACCTCATCGTGCCGGTGACTTCTAGGGAAGCCCTCTTGTCCCTCAGGCCCAATATGTCCTTGCTCTCTGATTTCTGCAAAGAGCGAAACATCATAAGCGTGCATTGCTTCTCGCTTGAGACTGTAGATCCGGCGGCCACGGTGCACTGTAGGGACTTCTCGCCGGCGGTAGGAGTGCCCGAGGAATCTGCTACAGGGACGGCATCGGGTGCCACCGCGGGCTATCTGGTCCTAAACAAGCTGGTGAAAGTCACAGAGCCGGTAACCAGGATAATCTGCGAGCAGGGGCATATCCTCAAGCGCCCATCGATCATTCACGCCGAGGTGGGAGTTTCCGGGGGCGAAATCACTTCCATCAGGGTGGGCGGAAGCGCGGTCACGGTCATGAAAGGGAAGATGAGGGTCAGATAGGTGACCAGGAAGATTTATCCCGCGGAGAGATTCTCATGGTATTCAGAACAAAGCTTCCGCGTCTGCGTCTAATAATGCACGAGAGGTGAACATAAACATTGGAGGAAAAACTGCTCCTGACTGGATTTGAGCCTTTTGGGGGAGACAAGATCAACCCTTCCGGTGAAGTGGCAAAGTCCCTGGACGGTGCCGAAATAGGCGGGTACCAGGTTGTCTCACGGGTCCTTCCCGTAGAGTGGGGGACTGCCAGAGACCTTATGGAAAGATTCATCGACGAGGTGGACCCGCTCATAATCTTATCTCTGGGGCTTTCGGCAGGGCGAGCGGAGATCTCTGTTGAGAAGGTCGCCATCAACTATACGGGGAAGGGTAAGGATAACCGAGGTAACGTTTCGGAGCGAAATTACATAATTGAGAATGGGCCAGCTGCTTACTTTGCGACGATCCCGGCAGAGGAAGTGGTGGAGGAGCTGAACAAGAAGGGAATTCCGGCGAGACTTTCGCTTACTGCGGGGGCTTACCTGTGCAATTACGTGTTTTACTCAGCTTGTCACCATGTGAATTCCAGGGGAAAACGTGCCCTGGTAGGGTTCATCCACGTACCGGCGCTTCCCGAGATGGTGGCTGGGAAAGGGCAAAGCGTGCCTTCTATGCACGTGGACCTCATCAGGAATGCTGTTATTTCGGCCCTTGAAACAGGGATTAGATCTTTGACAAATTGTGGATAGCCAAGAAGGAATTTCGGAGTTGGCGACGAATAGATACGTCGCTAGGTTTCATCTCTGGTGGGTATTTTTGCAGTTATGCAGAAAAGTTTATGTTATTACCTCGAGTTTCCTGGATAACACGGATTGACCTGTAGTGGCGGGGGTGCTATAATCGGCCATAGCCTGGGAAGCTGTCCATACCCAGGGTCTAGATAGAGAAAGTACCGGCTAAATGCAGATACATTAGAAGATACAGATCCTTCCCGGAAAGCGCGCTCCCGAAACGAATTAGTTTATATGGACTCCTACTTCATACAAAAGGGAGTCACCCTCCAGGCAGGAGGGTTTCCGGGCAAGGTGGAAGGCTGTGGAGACTTCTTGAGAGGGGGGATCCCGGGCCAGCGGAGAGTTAGAGAGATACAAGCAAATTACCTGTGGAAGTTAAGTCGGTTGAGTACATCTAGGTGCACTATGACCGAGCAAAGGAGGACATATAGAAGCATGTTAAAGAAACTTATTGCTACTGCGCTTGCAGCAGCAATGATTTTCGGGCTCGTCAGCGTGGGCTTCGCTGCAACCTCTCCGTTCCCGGACACTGCGGGTGTGGAGCAGGAGGCAGCTATCGCCAAGTTGAAGGCCCTGGGACTCGTCAAGGGTGACGAGAACGGCAATTTCAGACCATATAGCACCATTAATAGGGCTGAGTTTACCGCTATGGTCGTGAGGATGCTCAACCTCGAGACCGCAGCGAGTTACCTGAATACTCCCACGGTGTTCCCCGATGTCACGGAGCAGTGGTCATGGGCATATGGCTACATCAACGTGGCTACCGGACGCGGTCTCATCAAGGGGTTCGAGGATGGCACCTTCAGACCTGGCGAACCGGTAACCCAGGCTCAGGCTCTTACGATTCTCCTTCGCGCTCTTGGTTACAACGATAACCTGCCTGGTGACTGGCCGATTGACTATGTCCTCAAGGGTGCTGAACTAGGAGTCATTGGATCAGGTTTTGTCGGTAACGTAGGAGCAACAAGAGCGCTCGTAGCCGAGTTGGTTGCGAATACTCTTGACCAGGCTCCTGTGAAAGAAGACAAAGATGCTCCCGGTAACTTTATCGAGAAGTGGCCTGCCGGTACCACACTCTACGAAGACGTATTTGGTCTCAGGACTGCTGGTAAGGAGCAATCGGTATCTGGCAAAGTTGCGGCCAAAGTGAACACGACTGATAAGAAGATCCAGATCGGCGATACCTGGTACGACTACGCAGATGCTGTTGCCGTATTCGGCAAGGATAATATCAGCGACCTCTTCGGGCAGTTCGTTTCGGCGACCTTTAACAAGTACGGCAAGATTATCTTCATCGAAGTAACGACGGCAGGCGAAGTTGTCGGCGATGTGACTGCGATAGACACCGTAAACCTCAAGGTCACTGTCGGCGGCACGAGCTACAACGTTCTGTCCACTGCTGAGATCTACAAGAACGGCGAAAGACTGACAGACTCGACGACCATTGCCGGGGCACTGGTAGCCATCAATGGAGCCAGCGCGAAGCTTCTGCTTGACACCAACGGGAAGGTCTATCGTATTGATGCCAGCAAACTGGATCTTGCCGGTACCCTTAAGGCCAAGCGCAGTGTGATCGGTTCGGATGGGACGATTACGAATCAGATTGACGTTGAGCTTACCGCGGGAGGAAGCGGAATCCAGACCTATTCCTGCACCTCCAGTACAGTCATAGTAAGGAACGGCGCTAGCGTGGGCTTCGCAGCTCTTGAGACTGGCGATGATCTGAAGTTTTCCGCTACTGGGACCGCACTCCTGTATCTTGATGCATGGAAGAACGTAGTGACAGGTTACAAGGTTACGGCTGTGGTTGCAACCTCCGATGGACGCACTGTCACTGCAGTGAAGGACGGCGTTGAGAGCACGTTCGCAGTTGACAAGAACTACACTGAGCCTATCAATGTCAACACGACTTATGACTTCAGCCTCAACCGCGCTGGCAAGATTACTAAGGCGACCGTCACAGCCGTCGCGGGACCCAAGACCGGCGAAGTTAAGACCGTGAGCGGCAAAGACCAGGTCTGGAACGGCACGAAGTCTCGTGTTGACTACAGGGTATCATTCAGCGATGGTTCGGTTCTAGTTCTCAATGACCTCACTATCGACGAGTTCAAGAAGAACGGAAACCCCATTGCTATCGTTGACGCAAATGGCGACGGAGATACTAATGACGACATAGACAAGGTCGTTACGGTATGGAATAATGTTGCCGCAAACGATCTGTTCCGGCTTGAGGCTGGATACGACATCTTTGCCTACAGCCCGAAACTGACCGGGTATGCTGTAAGGGAGGCTGCTTCTGACAAGTACTCGGTCTCGGATGGCGTGTACACAACGGCCACTGTCATCACGTACTGGAACACCGAAGTCACCTTGAATGGTGTGCGCGTATCCAACACGTCCCCCGCTGCGCAGGCTGCTCCGGGTGATGGCACGTACCTGATCACTGTAACGTTCACAGGTAAGGATGACAACGGAGTACCCATTGCGGCGTCTGTGTCGCTCGAGAAGCTCACCGACGCAAAAGCCTATGCTGTCAAGTCAATAACTACGGAAGATGATGTCTATACCTTCACGCTCGACACAAACGCTGGTGCGACCACCGTCAAGGTCAACAAAGATTCGATAATCGTGAAGGATGGTTCGAAGGTGACCGCTGCGGACATTAAGATCGGTGATCTCCTGCAGGCGGCGGCCGCGGATACTAACGGAATTAACCCGTACGTCAAGGCAACTACCGACGAAGACAAGCCGGTGGTAACAGTCACCCAGGCGAAGTGGACGGCGGCAACGCAGACGACAAAGAGCAAGCTGGAGGTTAGTTTCACTGTGAACGAGGGCTGCCCGAAGGCGTACGTCTGGATAGCTGGCACTCAGTATACGGCAACCAGGAGCGGTGCGACGTGGACCCTCACGGTGGAGGACCTGGCGGCGAAACCTGCTAAGGTTACGGTTGCGGCAGTCGACTATGCGGGCCTCGTGTCAGAGGCGGTTGACGCCAACGTGACCGAATAAACCGGGAAAGAGCTGGAGCGTATCTAGCCAAGACCTGGAGGCGGTTGAAGGGCAAGACCGGGGGGCAGTAGTCCCCCTGGTCTTTGTTATCAGTGGATCCGTGATCGCTGCGGTGGCGTGTCCGTGATGGGAGCGTATCGCCAGCTGCTCTCGGAGGGTAAATCAGTCGCTAAAGGATGAGGGGCTAACTCGAGATGGGCAGGGTGTAGTAGGTAGTCTCCGAGAAAGGAAGGGGCATCCAGTTGCTAGGGTGTTTGTCTAAAATGAAACGGGTGGTTAGTGCATGTGTCATAGCTTGGGTTGTGCTCCGTGCTCCCGGTATATCGAGGGCACAGGAGCTGTCGGGCAGGGCAGTGGAAATTAGGAGTCATTGGGCTGGGACCGTGATCACAGAAGCAATCGCAAGAGGCCTGGTAAGAGGTTATCCCGATGGCAGCCTGAGAGTCGACAGACACGTCACGCGTGGAGAGTTCGCTGTGTTGATCTGTAGAGGTATAGTCGCGGAGGAAGTGAGTGATTGGGCGAAACGGGTACTTCCGCCATTTCCGGATATTAGGGACCACTGGGCTGTGAGCTACATCACCGCGCTCGCGGAGATGAACGTGCTGCGGGGTGATGGAGGAAAGGTGCGACCGGATGAGCGCATTACCCGGGCTGAGGCGATGACATCCTTAGACCGAATCATCGAAGCATTCGCAGGAAGTTTAAGCAACGAGACGGGAGCTATGCCCTTTGCGGATGCTGCATCCGTACCCGACTGGGCTGAAGAGAGCGTCAGACGACTTGTGAAGCTAGGGGTAGTGATTGGCGATGATAAAGGGTACTTAAGGCCATTGGATGACGTCACACGTGCGGAGGCTGTGACGCTCATACTTAGGACAATGGAGGTTTTGGGTAAGAGGTGGGACCTTGAAGGAACCATCGCTGGAGTTGATCCACTTTCTCGTGAGATGTGGATAACCTCAAGCGGAGAAACTGTGCGCTTGAGGTGGCTGTCTGACACAATAAATGTATATAGTGGCGGTAAGTCCGTCGGGTTGGGGTCAGTTCGGTTTGGTTGCAGGGTAAAGGTTGTGCTCGACGGATCGAAGAAAACAATTGGTATGATAATTATTGACAAATAGGGGAACTCCGTGGTGAGTCTTGCGTCTAAATAGCGGTGATAGTGGTGTCAAATGTTACTTTGTTGATGAGAGGATATCTATGACCAATAAGATGCGCCTAAGGTGCTTCTGCTTGGCAATCCTGGTGCTAGCCTCCGTTTTGGAGCCTCAAACAGTCTTGCGTGTTGGCGGGAAACCCAAATCTGCGGGGTACTACCTTGCTGCCGAACCTGCTGCGCGGTCGACGGTTGTCAGTCCTATATGGTCTAAGGATCTTCTGGCCGAGCTTGGGGTCGCGGCACTGGGACGAGATGGGGGCGGCGTCAAAATAGCTCTGATTGATACCGGCGCGGATGCAAGGATTATTCCACGCGCAAACATTATCAACTGGATAGATCTCACGTCAGAAGGCGTCGTGCCTATGTCTGCTCCGCTGGAGGTATCACTCTCGGATACTGTGGCGTACGGGGGTCGCGTATACAACGTATCCGGAGTGAAGAGTGAGAGCGGCTATGTGAGGATCGGGCTGTTCAAGCCCAAAGAATCCATACCTGACAGCGCACCTTGTCGGGAGTTCATTAGACCTTTGGTGGAAGTGCCGGTCCTGATAGCCGACAACTACGTACCTAAACAATACGATACCGTGTACATTGACTCGGATCTCGACGGCAGTTTTGGGGATGAAGTTGGCCTGGAAGTGTATAGAAACAGCAGGGCTAGCGTAGGCGTGCGTGGACTCAGAGGTCTTCAGGGGACGTTTTCACTGGTGGTATCCGACATACGTGACAATGGGTCTCTAGTAGTCTTGGGTTTTGATGGGCACGGGCACGGTACGTCAGTTGCTTCAATCATCACCGGACATGAGCAAAGCATCGAAGGGATAGCTCCCGGTGTACAACTAATTGTCATTAAGGCGGTTGAATCATCAGGGACAAGTACCTGGAACCGGCTCGCCAACGCTATAGATGTGGCTTGTGCGGAAGGTGCCAAGGTGATCATATTGGCGGTAGCCCCTTCTGCTTCGAACGCGAATACTTCAGGGATATGCGCAGCGTTGGAGAGGACGGGGCGAGACTATGGTGCGGTGGTTGTGATGCCTGCGGGAAACGAGGGGCCAGGAATTGGTACTCTTCCTACCTACGCAGACCTGGATAACGTTGTGATAGCCGGTGGGTATATTCCCACGACGGTTTCAAAATATCTACACTGGAATTCAGGGGGGCGCCTGTGGCCCTGGTCGTCTATGGGGCCGACTGCAAATGGCTCCCCGGTTACAGTTATCGCTCCTGCGGTTGCTCCGGCGCTTCTACCGCTTTGGGCATCCAGCCCCGACCAGCCGCACCTTTTTGAGGGGACCTCGTGTTCTGCAGCCTATGTTGGCGGGGTGACAGCGCTGCTCGTAGAGCAGCACGTTAAAGCCGGAAAGACGCCATCGCCAGCATTAATCAGGAGGGCCCTCATGGAAGGAGCCCAGCCGTTGATGGGAATCGAGCCGGTAGAACAGGGAAGCGGGCTTGTAAATGCGTCGAACTCAATTGAGGCCTTGGAACGGATTCAGGAAAAGGCGAGAATCAGGTCAGTGTCCAAGTGGGGAACGACTTTCCTAGTAAACGGGTTCTTTTCAAGAGATCAAATACCGGGGTACGTTCCAGTCAGCATCGACAACTTCTCGCCGTTCTCTACCAGGTTGCGGCTAGAAGCCCCGGCATGGCTGAATGTGCATACCAAGGAACTCGGGATACCTGCGGTGGAGCAACGGACGATCCTCGTCTCCACAGACCCGGCACTAAGTCCTGGCCTTCACAGTGGGTGGATTAAGGGTGATGACCCCGGCATCCCTGGCCAGGAACTGAAGTCGCTCTGGACTGTGCTGGTTCCGAGAGATTTGGGGGAAGAAGGGCATTTCGGGATACAGCAACTGTTGTGGCCAGGTGATGTTCACAGGGAGTATGTACGAGTTCCCGAAGGTCTGGAGTACCTCGTGGTTTCCGCGGAGGTGACCCCGGGCATTGACTTGGGTCCACGCGGGCGGATCAAAGTGTACGTGTACGGTAACAAAGGTCAGCCCTTATACGAAAGCCCCTGGATTGGTCGTGGCGCCGAGCAAAGGTCGGCGGAGGTCAAATTCAAGATTCCTTCAACTGGCGTCTGGGAGGTAGATGTAGTAAGCGATCCGGCGTCATCCCTGTTCGGTGCTGAAGAGGCGGCTTTCAAGTTGGACATATCGTATGAGGGGTTGATAGCCCGGGAGATGCACACGAGTCTCTGGGTGAGCGATACTGAGTCAAACACGCAGTCAGGCAGAGTCGTAATCAATAACACGGGGGAATCTTTTAAGTACGAGCCCTTGGTCATCGCCTCAGGAGAAAATGGGGACTTTATCGTGGAAGACCTGGCGCTGAGCGGGTCTGCGGCACTCATGAAGCCTTTGCCTCCCATTGCGCAGGGAACCAAGCGAGTTTTTATCGCCGCTTCAAATCCGAAAGACTCCGGAGCATCTTTAAGCGTGTTTCTATATTACTTCGACAAAGGCTCGAACCGTTGGGTGCAAGTGGCGAGTGCTAAAGGGACAGCGATGGAGGACGCAGAGATCTCCCTGGTAAACCCAAAACCTGGTCAGTACATAGCCTACGTGGAAGGATCTAGGCTGTCTGGGCCGGAAACTAGTTTCCGTTGGATAGCGGTCATTGCCAGAGAACAGCAGTCATTCAGCGTCACCGATCAAACTCCGGGAGATAAGACTACAGCCTGGGAGCAAAATGCCACCAAGGTTCTGACATTTTCGCCGCCCGGTTCGCTAGCAAAAGATGGTGAGCCAAAGAAAGTATTCCTCACGATATGGGATAGTGATTCGGGGAAACTCAAAAGTGCGATTCCCATTCATGTACATAAGGACTCTCCAATGCCGTTCGCGTATGTGGGCAAGGGAGCGGTCTTCGACGGTAAGATGGCCGTCACCATCCGTGCCTGGGATCCGAGAACGTTCAAACCGATAGATGCCCTGGTGCGCCTGGACGATGTCTGGTACCAGTTATACAAGGGGGAGGCCACAGTAATTCTTGACAAAACGAGTCTTGACGGAACTGTGCTCCTTGCCGAATATCCGGGTATGAGTCCCAGTATGAAGGTCCTTGCGGATATGCCTTGATTGACACAAGTTTGATCAATTGGAGTTGTTGCCCATGATAAAGCTCGCTTCTAGGACCAAATCTTCAATCGCACTAACGGTGACAGTTTTGCTCCTTGTGGTACAGGCCGGATTTGCGTACGCGCAAGCGTCAGAGCCAGGGACAAAGTCACAGGCTACACAGACCGTTACTCTGCCCGCGGAAGAAGTCCCACTATTCAACCTCTTCACGGAGGTCAAGGAGTTCATCAAGAATTACCATACTAAGGCTGTTACTGACGAGCAGCTGTACCAGGGAGCCATTAAGGGAATGCTCGAGGCCATAAGCGACCCTTACTCCCAGTATATGACCGAGGAAGAGCTCGATAACTTATCATCCTCAATAGAGGGCGAGTACGTCGGAATAGGTGTCACCATTGAACTCATCAACGGCGACATTACGGTGGTAAGTACTTTTAGGAACTCTCCTGCAGAGGAAGCAGGAGTGCGACCAGGAGATATCATAATCGGCGCTGGTGGAATCGATCTTCGCGGCAAAACCCATGTAGACGCCTCCAATATTCTTCGTGGCCCAGAAGGTACTGAGGTAACTGTCAACCTGAAAAGACCTGCCACCGGAGAAACCCTAACCCTCCGTATCGTGAGGGCGCGCATTACTCCTCCCGCCCTTGCATTGGAAGATCTCGGAGATGGGATCTACCGTATCCAGATAAGCCAGTTCACTTCAGCGACCGGAAGGGAATTCGGCCCGATAATGGGGTTCCTGCGCATGCGACAAATCCGGGGACTTATACTGGACCTGAGAAATAACCCGGGGGGCCTTTTGGATGACTGTGTCGAAGTGGCTGAGGAACTGGTTCCTAAAGGGCCTATAGTGGAGCTGCGGAGAAAAGATCTTAAGCAGGTACTTGAGAACGAAAAGGATACAGTGCCTGTGCCGGTTGTCGTCCTCGTAAACAAAGGCACTGCCAGTGCAGCTGAGATTCTGGCCGGTGCCATCAAGGACCGGGGCGTGGGAATCCTGGTTGGCGAGCCTACCTTTGGGAAAGCCTGCATACAAACGGTTGTCCCCTTAGGGGATAATATGGGTGGAATCCGCCTTACAATTGCCGACTACTATACCCCATCTGGAAAGTCCATTTCTGGAACCGGTCTCCAACCCGATATCTTTGTCAAACCCGAGGTCTTGAAAGCACCCGACCGGGTGAACTATAAGCGACCCTTGAAAATGGGGATGGTTGGGCTTGACGTACTGGCCCTCCAAGAGGGCCTGGAGTTTCTGGGTTACGACGTTGGAGAGCCCGACGGCATCTTTGGCCCCAGGACCGAGCGAGCCTGCGCCAATTTCTGCAAGGACCATGGCTTGCCGTATAACGGTGCAATGACAGAAAGAGAGGTAGACGCGCTGTACTTCGCAACTCTCGATAAGGTGAAGAACGCGCCCGACGTGGTGTTGGAAAAGGGTATTGAAGTCTTGAGGAATAGGCTTACCACGGGGAACTGGTAACGGGCGAGTAAATGGGATCTTTTAACGTGTGTGTCTCTGCTGTCTCCTCGGAATCGGTTACTACACTCTTCTTAACGAGAAGAACTCAAGCCTGGTGCGTGTGCCCTACCAGGCTTGAGTCTGCACAAACGGAGTGAAATCGAGACCTCCTACCGTGGAAGGGGAAGACCGGTTTTCTGTGGAGACCTCCAGTACTCGATAAAGAAGGCCATGAACACCGATACGAACGCACCTAGAACCCCCGCGATCGCCATGTTCATAAGCTTTCTCGGCTTGACCGGCTCTTGCGGGACTAATGCAGGTGCGGCGATGGTCGTCTCGGGGAGAGTCGATGACGCCTCAACTACCTTCGTGTCCAGCGACGCAATTTGTGTGTTGAGCCGGTCAATCAGGAGCTCAAGGTCCTGGACCTGTTTCTGTAGGGAAAGGAGCTTCTCGTAATTGGAGGAATAAGCTGCTTCAACCGAAGGCAGCATCTGCCGGGTCTCCTTCATGCGGACTTCCAATTCTCTGAGCTCTACTCTTTTCAGCGCTATGGTCTGTTCTAATTCCTGGTAGGTTTGGTTGGGAACCTCTGTCGGTCTGCCAGCGTAGTCAAGCGGTCCCGGGACTGTCTTGGGTGTGGCCGCTAGGAGCTTCTCCAACTCCTCGATGCCCTTTTGAAGTTCCTTCTGTCTCACTTCACCGGAAGTCAGGATGGACTTGTACTCCGTAATCTTTGCGGCGAGTCGATCAACTTCACGCTGCAGCACATCGATCTGTCCGGTATGTCGCAGGTTGTTCAGGTCAGTCTTAGCCACGTCCAGGGCCTTTTCGGCTTCTTGACGCTGCCTCGTAAGGTAGGACACGGTTTCTGAGACTGTATCCGAGTTTTTCTCCCTCACGAATTCGACGTACAGTTCAGCTATGGCATTGACTATCTTTGACGCCAATTCCGGGTCAGGATCCTGGATCTTGATGACCGTCAGGTTGGCCGACTTCCCAGCCTGAACCGTAACCGCCCTGGCCAGCGCGAAGGGTGTGTATCTTTCGTCATGCTGAAGGCCGAGTTTTTCGGTTACACGCTCCAAAAAATAGGGGCTGGTTATCACTTCGTATGGGAGACCGTCTCTTGCAGCGAGTATCTGAACCGAAGCTTCGTAAACGGGTTGGAGCACGAAGAAACTCAGGACTCCTGCGGTAAGGACTGAAATGAGTGTTACCGTCGCTATCAACCAGCGCCATTTCCAGAGCACCGCTATGTATTCACGGAGGTCGATCTCGTCATCGTAGACCGGCATCGAAGGTACTGGCATGTTCGTTGCCCGATGACTGGACCCTCCTTCAGACTTTAGGCTAGTATCGATACTTTCATCCCGATTCATCCTGAAAGAACCCCTTTCGACTTATCTTCTAATCCCGTTTATCGGCGAACTGGCTTCATCGTCCAGTGCCGCCCGTTTCACTTGAGAAGCCCGTAGAGCTTTGCAACCCTCTCGGCCCCTTCTGACGGCTTGAACCCCTGCGGCACGGTTACCTTGGTACCTGTTACAGCGGCAAGATAATAGAGCCAGGTATTTGCCTCTTGGGCGATGTTGCCATCCCGCCGGGCCGACGTCAGATACTTAATGGCACTGTCTGCATCTCCTGCAAGATATGACGCCTCTCCGAGAACTAGCGCGACTCTTGGCGAGATGTCGAGCTGCTTGGGATCCCACGCCTGGGCATAAAGCCCGGTAATCCTCGACTTCCGGTTATCCATCATCTGAGGGATTTCTCCGAGCCAGCCTACGTACTTCTTAACCAGGGCAAGCCTTTCATCGAGATCCTTGACATTACCTGTACCGGCAAGGATTGTATCCAAGTGGTTGAGTATCGCTGTCTTAGCAGTAGAAGCCAACAACTCATAATAACGGATATCCAACGGAATCATAGCCACGAGTTCCCGCGCAACCTGGACGCTTTCATCGTAAAGGTCCAGGGCAAATAGCATCTGGCATTCTGTGGTTCTGTTCTCCAGGTCCAGGGGATTTGTCCTTCTCGCAAGCCCCAGATACAGCTTTGCCATGCCTCTTGAGGCTTCGTCCTTTTTCTCTGCATACTCCTGGACGTAGGTTCTGGCCAAATCCAGCGCGTAACTTGATGTGTGGGGATCGTACTTGATGGCGGCAAGGAGAAACTCTCGTCCCTCCTCGACCCTTCCTTCGATGATCCTTTGGATGCCGAGGCTACCCAAGGCCATGCCGCGGAAATACCGCTTGCACGGAACGATGATCAGAATGGCCAGGATGATGATGCTCAAGGCATCTAGAAGGGGTCTTAATCCGTTAAGCTCGGTTAGCTCGCTTCTTCCTTTAGCCTTGCGGGCGCTCTTAAAACCTTTCTTCTGTTCCTTCGCGGCCTGGGGGGACTTCGAGGCGGTTTCCGAGGTGGCTTCCGGGCTGCTCACCACGTTCCCGTGCACCGCCTTCTCAAACCTCACTGAGGGCTTCCTCTCAGAGGTCTTGCCGGTTCTAAAGATCTCCTCGGAAAGGAGTTCCATGGAAAGCCCTGTCCGTATCTCGAAACTCAAAACTCCGACTGCAGCGAAAAGGGAAATGGCCACAGCCGGGAGCGAAAGTTCGAAATCGAGTGAACTGTGGACCGCCAGCGAAAAAACGGCGAAAGCTGCAGTCGTAAGCCGAGAAAACCAGGCTAGAACCTGCGCCTTAATTCCGGACGAACCTGGCATGTTCCCTCCGGCCCCGGCGTATCCAATAGTCTCCTCTGAACCGGACACTTTCCGGAAGACAAAATAAGACCTGACACACAGGACCACAAGATACCCCCAGAACAAAACGTATGCCAGAAACCCGGGGAAGCCTGTCTCGACGAGGACCTGAGCGAAATGATTGTGGGTCTCGGTGAACCAGTAGAGTACCGTCTGGTACCTGTGGTAGAGGATGTTCCAGCCTCCTGCCCCTGTCCCCAGAGGGTGATCCAGGGCGATGAGGAACGCGTCTTTGGTGGCGAAAAACCGCATCAACAAGCTGCGGTCCACGAGGGTGATGGACCTTATACGTGCGATCACCGCCGCCGGCAGCACCTTTGACAGTAGCTTCTGCCCCTGGGGCGTCGCCAAGGCTAACGAAGAGACCGCCAATGCGAGGGCGATAAGGACCCCGGCCAAGAAAATGTACCTGCGCCGGATACCTCCCCCAACTCCTCTCTCGGGCAGCCCACTGCTTGACTGGTCTGTCGGCTGACTTGCCGGCAGAGGCTTACCCGCCAATCCACTTACTACCCTGGTGCCCGGAGTGCTGCCCGCGGCGACCTCGACCCTTGCGGGTTGAAAACGTCGCAATGCTATAAAGGCACGGGCGATCTCTAGAATCAGCGAGAGCGAGGCACCCATGAGAAGGTACTTTCGCACCTCGGGGTGCTGGTTCTTGCCGATGGCGGTGGCCAAGGGGACGTTAACTGCCAGAACGGGTACAAGAGTCGTCGCGAAACGGAGAAAGACCTGTCCGCGAACGCCCCGTGGCAAAAGCGGGAAATACCCGAGCAGCGCCGCCAGGTAAATCAGCCACGTTGCCCGTGAATACGAGAGAACTATCACCGTCAATATGAGGAAACAGGCGACCGAATACAATCCTCCGGCGACAGTTTGCAGCCACCCCCTTGCTGACGATTGCGTCTCAAACCAAGCGTGGAACGCAAAAAAGGATACGAACATTTCGTAAGCAGCCAGGGCATTCGGGTATTGGAAACTTCCAAATATCCTGCCGCCGACCACGGCGTCTCTGTAAGACAGGAGGCCTGCTGCAGCCAAAAGTCCGACCATGGCAGCGACTATACCGCTTACGACAATGGCGTTTCTTACCAGGCGGTTACTTTCCTCGTTTCCTGCCAGGTACTTACCTGCCAGGAACATCCCGAGATAAACGCAATATTTTAAAGCGCCGTCAATAGCCTGGCCTTTGGCTTTAGCCCATAGTATCGAAAGGGCATAAAACACGACCACGGCCAGAAAGGCCAGGTCCGGCCACCTATCCCACAATGGACGGCGTTCCAATATGCTTGCTGCGGCGACGGCGACGAAAAACCATGCCACCCACACGAAAAACCTGAGGTAGTCTTCACGGAAAAACAACCCGCGCAAAAGAGGGGCATATATGATAACCGCCGCAAAGCACAGCGTCAAAGCCCACCTTAAGTAAGTTGAAAACTTTGAATCGCTCGTACGCAAACTTACACCCCCACCTGAGGATAATTCGCTCATTCAACGCTACTCTCCTCTACAATCGGGCAAATTGGACGCGGTATCGACTGAACAACAATACGGAGGTTGCAGATTAACGGGCGTCGAATGTGTACTCAAACCCGTGCCCACAAATCGGGTGGGGTGCGGGGCCCAGGACCACAGGCTCACGCGGATTCGTCTCTAAGAGACACGTATTGGCGTAATTTAGATTGACGGGGTAAGCTGTTAAGAAAGGGGGGTACGCAGTGACTGAGGGTAGAGTGATGCGCAGCGGCGTAGCCCAGGTACAAATAAGTCCGTCTGTCCTCAACTGGGCATTGGCCCGCTCGGGAAGGGATAAGGTAATAAGGCGAAAACTGCCTAAGCTATCCGAATGGCTGGCGGGCAAGAGCAACCCAACTTTGCGCGATCTTGAGAAACTGGCAAAAATCACTTCTACCCCTCTTGGTTACCTATTTCTTCCCGCTCCCCCAAAAGAGGAACTCCCCATCCCGTATTTGCGGACTTTTGATTACGAACCTAGGCATCAGTTAAGCCCTGAGCTCATTGAAACTGTCTACATGATGAAACGACGCCAAGAGTGGATGCGTCAATACCTCATCGAAGAAGGACATGAGCCACTGCCGTTCGTACATTCGGCCGATATCACCGACAAGCCTGGTGAAGTTGCTCAAGCAATTAAGCGTACGCTACGACTCGGTGATGAATGGGCGGCAAAGCAACCCACTTGGACTGCTGCATTAAGTGAGCTACGAGACAAGATCGAAGGTGCTGGGATTCTGGTTGTTGTAAATAGCGTTGTGGGAAACAACAATTACCGCAAGCTTGATCCGAATGAATTCCGAGGACTTGTCTTGGTAGACCCCTATGCACCGCTCGTGTTTGTGAACGGAGCTGACGGGAAAGCGGCTCAGATGTTCACGTTGGCTCATGAGCTGGCTCATGTGTGGCTTGGCGCTAGTGCTGCATTTGATCTGCGAGAACTTCAGCCGGCTAGCGGCAGGATCGAACTGGCTTGCGATCGCATAGCTGCAGAATTCTTGGTACCCAAAAGTGAGCTACAGAAAGTTTGGCCCTCCGCCTCTCGTGAGCCAGAACCTTTTGCAGCAATAGCACGCCATTTCAAGGTAAGTGAGCTGGTTGCCGCGCGTAGAGCCTTGGACTTAGGCCTTGTCACGAAGAGAGAATTCATCGACTTTTACACAGAGTACCAGGCAAGGGAGCGCCCTTCGCAAGACGAGGGTGGCGGTAACTTCTATGTCATACAACGACTTCGCGTAGGGCGCCGTTTTGCAGAAGCTGTTATACGTGCCGTTAGGGAAGGCCGGCTTCTTTATCGGGATGCCTACGAACTTACGGGACTCTATGGAAAGGCTTTTGACAAATACGCGCAGTCCTTGGGCTTGGGAGGAGAGTAATGTCAGCTGGCCCCGTTTACGTGCTGGATGCTAACGTTTTCATAGAAGCGGCGCGCCGTTATTACGCCTTTGACATCGTGCCAGTATACTGGGATACTCTCGTAGACCGTGCCAAAGCCGGGCGTGTATTAAGTATTGATCGCGTAAAAAAAGAAATAGAACGTGGCAAAGATGACCTTGCTAAGTGGGTAAAGACTGTCTTTTATTCTTGGTTTGATTCCACCAACCAGCCTGATGTGATTGCAGATTACCAAGCAATCATAAAGTGGGTCGTGATCCAAACACAGTTCTAAAGCCATGCCAAAGCACAATTTGCCAGCGGAGCAGATGGCTGGTTGGTTGCGTACGCGATGGCTAAAGGATGTACTGTTGTTACGCACGAAAAATTTTCTCTTGATGCACAAAATAAAGTTCCTATGCCCAATGTGTGTAAGGCGTTTAATGTTCCATACGTTGACACATTCGCAATGCTGCGCAACCTGGGTGTGAAATTTTCACGATAAGGTGCGATTATTGCCTGCTCGGTCACCGGTGGTTTCCTCAAAAGTAATGCTTTGTGTGGAGCAAAAGTTACCTACTTACTTACTCTTGACACGGACTGCACAACAGGGAAAGGTTGCCTGTAAGCTCCTTGCGAGATAATATGTTCTTAGATGAGGCGGCCGTGCCGAAGAGAATTCTGGGGGATTCTGGAAACGGTCCTGATTGCTGCCTGCCATTGACGAAACATACCTGCAGATTTCTTCCTGAAAGCTATCGTTTTCCGGAGGTGATACAGTGGCTGAAAACACCCTAGATACGGCAGGATATCCGGAAGCCTTTCTCCGGGTCAGAGTGAGCTACGCGGATGCTCATTACGGAGGAGGGCTTGTGGCCGGGGCAAAGATAATGGAATACTTTGGAGATGTGGCTACCGAACTCTGCATAAAGCACGACGGCGACGAAGGGCTCTTCGCCTCTTATGACATGGTCGAGTTCAAAAAGCCCGTTTTCGCCGGTGATTTCCTAGAAATACGAGGTCGTATCACGAAGGTGGGAAACAGGTCCCGTAAGGTAGAGCTGGAGGCATATAAGGTCATCCAGAGTGAGTACGACAAAGGGCCGTCAAAAGCGAGCGTCCTCCCTGAGCCAGTGCTGGTGGCGAGGGCTGCTGGAACCGTCGTGGTTCCCAAAGGACGCGAAAGTTGACCGTTGAAGACCGTCAGGGCACTTGGCTTGAAGGTCATGAGGTCGCCAAGTCGCTCACAAAGTGGGGAGGACAAAAGCACAATGGACCCCCTCATCATCACGGTGGCTCCGGTGGGGGCCGAGGTAACCCGGGCACAGAACCCCAACGTTCCCATTACCCCAGAAGAGATAGCCGAGGAATGTTACCGGGCGTGGAACGAAGGAGCCTCTCTCGCGCACATCCATGCAAGAGATAGAGACGGCAACCCCACGCAAGACCCCGAAGCATACAGGGAGATCATCGAAAGGGTCCGGGCCAAGACCGACATGATCATCCAAGTATCTACAGGCGGCGCCGTAGGGATGACAATCGAAGAAAGAGTTAGGCCCGTATTCCTCAAGCCTGAAATGGCTACACTTACCTGTGGGACGGTCAACTTCGGAGATGGGATCTTCACCAACTCCCAGAGGGACATGGAATACATCGCCGGCGTCATAAAGGAACAAGGCGTAAAGCCCGAAATGGAGATATTTGACGCGGGCATGATAGAGAACGCGAAAAAGCTTGCGCTTAAAAAACTAATCAGCCTACCGGGGCATTTCGATTTCGTAATGGGAGTGCCGGGAGGGATATCTGGAGACCCCAGGAATCTCATGCACCTTATCTCTCTGCTTCCCGAAGGATGTACGTGGACGGTGGCGGGCATCGGACGGCACGAACTTTCCCTCGGAGCCATAGCCGTGATTTTGGGCGGGCATGTTCGCGTGGGATTCGAGGATAATATATACTACACGAGGGGAGTTTTGGCCAAATCCAACGCGGAACTTGTGGCCCGCGTTGCCAGGCTGGCAAAAGAGCTCGGAAGGCCTGTGGCCAACCCATCTGAAGCCCGGAAGATCTTGAGGCTTTCGTGATTGTCGCCTGGATTCTGCCGAAAACCGTATACCTCCGTTTTGACTTTACATGTTGGGTTTCTTTCTGAAAGTTACAGAGTCAGGGAGTTAGAGAGTTACAGAGCGATAGAGTGATAGGGAAATGAAAGGGGTACATAAATGCAGCTGTTCTTGGATACCGCAAACATTGAAGAGATCAAGGAAGCCGTAAGCTGGGGTGTCATCTCGGGAGTCACCACAAACCCGACTCTTGTTGCCAAAGAGAGGCGGGACTTCAAGTCCCTGGTCAAAGAGATCTGCGATATAGTCTCTGGACCGGTCTCGGCGGAAGTGTTGAGCCTGACGGCCGAGGAAATGGTACCCGAGGCCAGGGAACTTTCGCGGATCGCTCCCAACGTCGTGGTCAAAATCCCCATGACCAGAGAAGGGCTTAAGGCGGTCAAAGTCCTCTCGAAGGAAGGGATAAAGACCAATGTCACCCTGGTGTTTTCTGCCAATCAGGGGTTGCTCGCGGCTCTTGCGGGAGCTACTTATGTGAGTCCCTTCATCGGCAGGATGGATGACATCAGCAACGAAGGCATGGATGTGGTGGAGGATCTTGTGACCATAATTGAGAACTATGGACTTCCGACCAGGGTGATCGCGGCTTCCGTAAGGCATCCGATGCACGTCCTGGAAGCAGCCAGAGTTTCCGCTCACATCGCGACCGTCCCGTTCAAGGTGCTCGAAGCCATGGTCAACCATCCCCTGACTGACGCGGGGATTAAGCGATTTCTGGACGACTGGTCCAAAGTGGCCAGGGAATTGGGGAAAGATGCTTAGAGGTGTTTAGAGGTGCTCAGAGGTGCTTAGAGGTATTCCAAAACTGGTTCCCTAATGTATCTTGATTTGGATTCCCACGTATGATAGTGTCAGATAGGAACCGAAAAAGCCTTTAAGTCTTCACAGGTGTTGCCCTCTACGTTAACAACTGAATTCGACGATTCACGACTTTACGCCGTCCTCTCACCCGCAGGATACTGTCCAAGTGCGTGAGGGTATGGTCAGACTTCAACTATGAGGTAAGAAGGTGTCAGATATGTCAGATAATGGGCGAAAAGATTCCACAGACAAGGATACGGCAACTACTTATGAGAGAGCAGGGCTCGGAAGCCCGGAGGAAATGCCACAGGACGTTTACCCACCCGAGACTCAATCTGAGCCTCAAGAAGTGAGAGCGGACGGAACCCCGGTTGACGAACCGAAGCCGAGGACCAGAAGGAGAGGCTCAAGGGCCAAAACGGCTCAAGAACAGCCAGTTTCCGATTCCCGGGCAGAACCTGAAACCGAGGCAGCCGAAAAGCCCAGGCGCCGGACCAGGCGGACGAGGAAGACAGACGCTGCTGGAGAGTTGCCGGAGGGTTCTGGACCAATCCAGGACACCAGGGAGGCCCCGGAGGGTCAGGAGGTCGCCGATGGTCATCCTCCCCAGGAAGAAGTAAAGACAGCCGGGACAGACCGAGAGAATGCAGCCGGTTTGCCCCAGGAGCCTCCTTCCCTGCAGCCTGTGGAAGCGGCCCAACCTCAAGAGACCCCTGCGCCTAAGAGAAGAGCGAGACGAACCAGAAAAGCCGCCGAAGAGCCTTTATCCGCGGCCGAAAAGGCTGAGGCAGAAACCGCACAAAAGGTTTCAGTGATAGGACAGGATGCGGCAAAACTCCCCCAGGCGGCAGAACTTCCTGAACTCCCTCTTCAGGTGCCTCTCGAAGAACCTTCAGCGGAAAGACGAGAAGAGCTCGCAGAAACCAGGACTACGCAGGAAACTTTGACCCTGCACGAGACCGGGGCCAAAACAGCCACCGTGCCAGCTGAACCGCGTGTCCCGGAGATTCCCGCCTCTGAAAGAATAGCCTCGGAAGAAACTCGGGAATCCGAGCCTGTGGCGCCGGCCCCCGCAGTCGAGGACAAAGTGGCTCCCGCCGAGACCGTGCCCGCGATTTATGAAGGTGAAAGGAGTGAGGCGGTGGAAACTGCAGAAAAAAAGGCGGAGATAGAACCTCCTTCGAGACTCCCCGAGACTGAGCCTGAGGCCTATCGCGAGGCTATTGCCAGACCTGATCAGGTTGCCGAGATTCCCGGCGTCGTGCGCCAGCCTAGGCCTACGGTGGTGCGCCCGAAACCAGGGCCGGGTCCTTCGATGCGGGAACTTGAGAACATGACGCTGGTAGAGCTCCAGAAGATGGCCCGCGAACTTGGCATCCAGGGATACTCTACGTTGAGGAAGAAAGAGCTCGTGTTTGAGATACTCAAGGCCCGAACCCAGGCGGGAGGGTTGATTTTCGCTGAAGGTCTCCTCGAAATCCTGGATGAAGGTTACGGATTCCTGCGGCCCGCGTTCTATTTCCCGAGCAAAGACGATATATATATATCTCCGTCCCAGATCCGCAAATTCGACCTCAGGACTGGCGACCTGGTATCCGGGCAGGTGAGGCCGCCCAAAGATACCGAGCGGTATTACGGACTCTTGAGGATTGAGGCGATAAACGGGGAGGATCCGGAGACCGCCCGTGAACGCCCCAACTTTGAGGGTCTCACGCCGATATTCCCCAACGAGAGGTTTCGGCTTGAGACCACGAGGACCGAGATCTCAGGCCGGCTCCTCGACCTCGTGGCCCCGGTGGGCAAAGGCCAGAGAGGACTCATCGTCTCTCCGCCTAAAGCGGGCAAGACAGTCCTTCTGAAGAAAATCGCCAATGCCATCACCCAGAACCATCCCGAGGTCTACCTCATGGTCCTCCTCATCGACGAGCGTCCCGAGGAAGTGACCGACATGCAGAGATCCGTCAAGGGCGAAGTGATAGCGTCCACCTTCGATGAGCCGCCGGAAAACCACGCTCGAGTGTCGGAAATGGCCCTCGAGAGGGCAAAGCGTCTTGTAGAGAACGGGCGCGACGTGGTCATACTGCTCGACAGCATAACCAGGATGACCAGGGCCTACAACCTCATCGAGCCTACATCGGGAAGGACGCTGACGGGAGGTATGGACCCAGCGGCATTCCACAAGCCTAAGCGGTTCTTCGGCGCTGCCCGGAACATAGAAGAGGGCGGAAGCCTGACTATCCTTGCCACCTGCCTGATCGATACCGGAAGCAGGATGGACGACGTGATCTACGAAGAGTTCAAGGGTACAGGCAACATGGAAGTGCACCTTGACCGGAAACTCTCCGAGCGGAGGATTTTCCCGGCCATAGACATAAAGCGGTCAGGTACGCGAAAAGAAGAACTCCTCCAGTCCAAAGAGGAACTGGAAGCGATGTGGCTCTTCCGGAAGATGACCAACGACCTTGAGCCCGATAAAGTACTCGAAGGTCTAATTGAACTTCTCAACCAGACCAGGAACAACCGCGAAGCCCTGCCCCTCATCAAGAGAAGGCTGGCATTGATGAGGTAACGCGGCTAGCCGGAAAGCCGGGAAAAAAGTCCAAGGAGAGAACGAAGT
This sequence comes from Candidatus Fermentithermobacillus carboniphilus, assembly GCA_018208355.1. Classification (GTDB taxonomy): domain Bacteria; phylum Bacillota; class Sulfobacillia; order Fermentithermobacillales; family Fermentithermobacillaceae; genus Fermentithermobacillus; species Fermentithermobacillus carboniphilus. The sequence goes on from CP062796.1 coordinate 1,527,584, forward strand.
CGCTATGTACTCAGACATGCACGTCCATTCTTCGGCCTCGTGCGATTCAGACGCGAGCATCTGGGATATATGCGAGACAGCCATAGAGCGCGGTATTGAGGCGGTGGCCCTCACGGAACACGTCGAACTCCACCCGAACGATCTGTGCTACGGGAAGTTCAACTACGACGCGGCAAGGAGGACGTTCGAGAAGGCCAAAGAAAAGTATGATGGCAGGCTGATTCTGCTTTTCGGCGCGGAGGTGACCTACCGGTCCGAGATAGAAAGCTTGATCGGGCGGTTCTTAGAGAGCCACCGGTTCGATGTCGTCATAGGATCGGTCCATGATGCTCCGCCCATAAACTTCTGGGACCCTGCCAATTCAGCGCTGGTCCGCTCAAACCCCGCCCTTGCAAAAGGTGCCCTGAAGGTTTATTACCGCGAGGTCAAGTCCATGGCTGCGACAGGCCTTTTCAATATAGTGGGCCACCTCGGGGTTTACCAACGGTACATGCCCAACGTCTGGCCTGATGTTGTCGGGGACGATGAGCTTTCAGATATCCTCCACGAAGCGCTGGAAGAAGTGTGCGCCAATTCCCGTCTTGAACTCAACTCGAACGTGATGGATAGGCCGGGACACCTCCCTTCTCCATCGGTGGAAGTCCTCAAGATATACAGAGAGATGGGAGGAAAACCGCCCACCTTCGGTTCGGACGCACATTCCGCCGAAGCTGTCGGCAAGAACTATTCCAGCGCGGAAAAAGTCCTTAAGGCAGCCGGGTTCTCGGGGTTTGCAAGTTGGAAGGACGTGGCCAGGGTCTCATATTAGAGTCCTGCCCCGGGGATACCGGGGCACCGGAGCTCCAAGGTCCGGAGCCAAGGCAGTGTAAAGTTTCAGCAGGTGAAGGTGCGAGGGAAGGCGAGCCAAGGTCAGGCGCGCCAAGGCAGGTTGCTCTACTTACTTTGACATGCTATACTTTTTCTGCCCGGCAAGGTTCTTACAGGTTATGTTCGACTCAACTGAGGTGATTTTTCGTGAAGCCCAATATTCATCCTGAATATTATAAGACGACTATAACGTGCGCTTGTGGGGCGGTATATCACGTGGGTTCTACCAAGAAGAACATCCGCGTTGAGATATGCTCGAAGTGCCACCCGTTTTTCACGGGCGTCCAGAAGATAGTTGATACAGGTGGGCGCGTCGAGAAGTTCCGCCAGAAGTACGGGTATATAGAAGGCGAAAAAGCGCCCGGAGGAGCCAAGGAGGCAAAGAACGACGCCAAAGAAGCGGGCCGTCGTTAGCGTATTGTGCTCGGAAGGCAGACCGTCCCTTTTCAAAAGAGCGTCTGCCTTTTTATTTTGGGAAATCTCCCGGGTAAGGAATACCTTGAAATCAGGTGAGGGCCGTGGGAAGACACCGGGTGGAGGACACGAGGTACGGGGGTCAGGCCGTCATTGAGGGTGTGATGATGCGGGGGGTATCGCACGTGGCGCTTTCGGTGAGAGCCCCCGGCGGGGACATCCTCTCCTTAATAAAAAAGGCTCCCGGACTTAAGGACAAGAGCTGGTTTGTGCGGCTCCCGGTTATCCGCGGGGCCTTTGCTCTTTGGGATTCGCTTTCCCTCGGTATCGAGATGCTGGTGAAGTCGGCTGAAATCGCTTCTCCAGAAGAAGCCAAGCCGACCGAAGGGGCAAATTTCCTGAGCGTGGCCTTTGCGGTTGTAGTTGCGGTGGGGCTCTTCGTGCTTCTCCCGACGTTTCTGACCCCGTACCTCCTGGGTCTTGTGGGCCTGGGCGGGCCGGTGTATGTGAGTCTTTTCGAGACGGTCTTGCGACTTTTGATTCTCGTGCTGTATATACTGGCGATCTCGAGGATGAAAGAAATCCAGAGGGTCCTCGCCTACCATGGTGCCGAGCACAAAGTCGTGTGGGCCTGGGAAAAGAACCGGGCAGCCGGGCAGGCCCTTTTAGAAGACGTATATCAAAGTGGAACTCACCTCTCGCTGGGGTATTCCCCTGTCGGAGAGGGCCTGTTGGAGACCATGTCTCCCGGGCTTTCCGGCATAAAAGACTTTCTGTGCCGGAAGGCTGCGGGGGAATCACGGCTGCACCCCAGGTGCGGGACGAGTTTTCTCTTCCTGGCGGTTATGTGCACCTGGGTGGTGTTCCTGTTCGTAAATCCCGAAGGGATCGTCACGAGGGCCGTTGTCAGGCTGGCCCTGCTGCCTCTGGTGGCGGGACTGGCGTACGAGGTACTGAGGGCCTCTGCAGGCAAGGAGGGCATCTTCTGGAGCGCGATAAAAGCTCCGGGAATGGCTCTCCAGTCTCTGACCACCAGGGAACCTGATTCGGCCATGTTGGAGGTAGCGGCTACCAGTCTTGCGCTTTTGCTCATGAAAGAAAGGGGTGAAAGCTGATGGCCGGTACGAATTCCGAACGAAACGAGCTTTTAGCTAAGCTCGATCTCATAGTGAAACGGTATGAGGATATAAACTCGGCTATGGAAGAACCTGAGGTGTTCTCGGACCCAAAAAGGTACCGGGAACTTGCGAGAGAGAAATCCAGGCTCGAGGGAACCGTAGAAAAGTACAGACGTTATTGTAAGGTTTTACAGGAGATCCGGGAAAGCAAAGAAGTCATCAAGACTGAAACCGACGAAGAGATGAGGGAACTCTTCGCCGAGGACCTGCGTTCCCTAGAGGCCGAGAAAGAGAAACTGGAAGATGAACTCAGGCGTGCGCTGATCCCCCGAGATCCCAATGACGACAAGAACGTCATCGTTGAGATACGCGCAGGTGCAGGCGGCGAGGAAGCGGCGCTTTTCGCGGGGGACCTTTTCAGGATGTACGGCCGCTACGCGGAAGAGAAGGGCTGGAAAGTCGAGGTTCTTTCCTCAAACCCCACGGACCTGGGAGGATTTAAGGAGGTTATCTTCGCGGTAGAAGGTGAGGGGGCCTACAGCAAGCTCAAGTACGAAGGTGGAGTCCACAGAGTGCAGCGGATCCCCGCTACCGAGTCTTCAGGGAGAATCCACACTTCTACGGCGACGGTTGCGGTTCTCCCGGAAGCTGAGGAAGTGGATGTGGTCATAGACCCGAAAGACATCCGCGTGGATACGTTCTGTTCTTCGGGTCATGGAGGACAGGGAGTGAACACGACCTATTCGGCAGTGAGGATAACTCATATCCCCACGGGGATCGTCGTGAGCTGCCAGGACGAGAGATCGCAGATCCAGAACAGGGAGCGGGCCATGAGGGTTCTCCGTTCGCGGCTTAAGGCCCTTATGGAAGAGGAAAAGAACCAGGAACTCACGAAGGCCCGCCGTTCCCAGGTAGGTTCCGCGGAGAGGGCTGAGAAGATACGCACGTATAACTTCCCGCAGAACAGGGTCACAGATCACAGGATAGGTTACACCAGCCACCGGCTGGCCGAGGTACTTGATGGGGAAATCGACGAGTTCATCGAACTTTTGGCCCTCGACGAGGAAAAAAAGAAGCTTGAAAAGCTCGTGTGAAAGGGACGTCCATTCTGTGCGCGCCGACGAAGCGCTATCTTTAGGACGAGATCTCTTGCAGGGTAAGGTCGAACACCCTGCAAGAGACGCGGCGCTTTTACTTGGTCACGTGTTGGGAAAACCCAGCGAATATCCGTATCTCCATCCGGAACATGTCTTAACTGACGACCAGCTTTCCCGGTACCTTCTCCTCTTAAGACGCCGCCAATCCAAAGAGCCCATCGCTTATCTCAGGGGGTACCAGGAATTCATGGGGTTCCGCTTCAAAGTCGACAAGCGCGTCCTCATTCCCAGGCCTGAAACGGAAATACTGGTGGAGACGGCTCTTAGACTCCTTGATGGAGGAACAGGGACACAAATTGCCGACGTCTGTTCCGGGTCAGGCGCCATAGGCTTGTCGGTCCTCAAACTTCTGCCTCTCTCCAGGGCCGTCCTGACAGATATCTCAGAAGATGCCCTTGCCGTTGCAAGGGAAAATGCGGCGGACCTTGGGGTGTCCGACAGGGCTGTTTTCCGGCAGGGAGACGCTCTTAATCCGCTTTTCGAAGTTATGCCCGCCGGAGGCTTTCACGCCATCCTCTCCAATCCCCCTTACATCCCCCGGGAAGACATCCCGGATCTTGACGCCGAGGTCAGGTGTTTTGAGCCCCGCCTGGCCCTTGACGGCGGCCCGGGAGGGCTAGAAGTAATCAGGCGAATTATCCAAGGCGCGCCTCGGCTTCTCCGGCACGCCGGCTATCTTATCCTCGAGATCGGGCACGACCAGGCTGACTCGTGCAGGCGCCTTTTTCAGGCGGACCCCTCGTCGTGGGATGAGTTCTGGACCGTGAAGGATTATGCGGGAATTGACAGAGTTTTTGTGGCTAGGAAGAGGGCTCTGGCAGACTGAAAATGGTGCGGGAATCGGGCCGGTTCTTTGCGGGGAGAGGGGCGGTGTAAAGTTTCAGCAGGTGAAGGGGCCAGGCGCAAGATAGCCGCAGTTTTTTGCTAATGTAGTGTTAAGATAATAATAGACGCCTCCGGGGGTGGCTTTGTTGGAGACCAAATTGTTTCGCGTGGATCCTCTTAACCCGGACGAAGAAGTGATAAACTTTGCGGCCGGGATTCTGAGGGAAGGCGGCCTTGTGGCTTTTCCCACCGAGACTGTGTACGGCCTGGGGGCCAACGCACTGGATCCGGAGGCGGTCGAGAAAATATTCCGGGCAAAAGGAAGACCTCAGGATAATCCCGTGATCGTCCACGTTTCCCGGCCCGAAGGGATCAAGCCCCTGGTCACGGGCGTTCCGCCCCTTGCTCAAAAGCTCATGGATATGTTCTGGCCCGGACCTCTTACGCTTCTGTTTCCGAGATCTTCCCTGGTACCCTCCGTCGTCACCGCCGGATTACCCCTTGTCGCCATAAGGATGCCGGACCATCCTGTGGCGCAGCGGCTCATAGATGTGGCCGGCGTACCGGTGGCCGCCCCGTCGGCCAACACTTCCGGGCGGCCGAGTCCGACTTCTGCGGATGAAGTGTACTCCGACCTCAACGGAAAGGTCGACATCATCATCGACGCTGGACCCACCAACATAGGGGTGGAATCGACTGTCCTGGATGTTTCCGGGGCTATACCCCGCATACTGAGACCAGGAGGAGTCTCAAGGGAAGAACTCGTCGAAGCCCTGGGCCGGGTCGAGGTAGCGGAAGAATTCAAAGATGGAGTTCCTCCCTCTCCGGGTATGAAATATAGGCATTACGCGCCTTGCGTCGAAATGTACCTTGCACGGGGCGATTCTCAACTCCAGAGAAAAACGATCCTGGCGGAAAGCGTCCGCCAGATCTCGCGGGGAAAGAACGTGGCAGTCCTCGCCTCTTCGGAAAATCTCCCTCATTATGCCTCATTTCAGCGGGCATTTCCGGGGAAATTCCTGGTCATAGAGCTGGGGTCAAGACAAGACCTTTCTCCTGTCGCAGCGCGCTTGTTTTCGAGCCTTCGCCTGTGCGAAAAAGTGGGGGCCGACATTATTCTGTCGGAGACCTTTCCTGTTACAGGGCTGGGCCTTGCCATAGCAAACAGGCTGGAGCGGGCCAGCGGAGGCAGGGAAATCGAAGATCCCTCCAGGCGCCCGCTGAGGGTCCTCATGGTTTGTTCAGGCAACACCTGCCGGAGCCCCATGGCGGAAGGACTCATGAAAAAGGTGTGGGCCGACATGGGTCAGCCATTTCCCCTGGAGGTGATCTCCAGGGGGACGGGAGCGGTCCCGGGTCTTCCCGCTTCTCAAGAGGCCATACAGGTGATGAAAAAGCGCGGCGTTGACCTTGGAACCCACGTGTCACGGCCCGTTACCGTGGAGGATGTCGAAAAAGCGGACCTCGTCATAGCCATGACGGGAGCCCACAAATCCGCCCTGCTATCTCGTTTCCCTCAATATGCGGACAAGATTCACACGCTGGCGGAAATGGTGCCTGACAAGGTCAAAGGTGATGTGAGCGACCCAATCGGGCTGGGAGAGAAGTTCTACGAGAAGACAGCGGCGCTCTTGGAAGAAGGATTGAAATCGCTGGCCGCCAGGATGGCTGCAGGTGAGGTCCCTCTGGTGAAAAGGGAAAACGGGGAGGAAGGAGCCCCGGAAGGACCATGTTGAGATTTGAGATCAGGTGCCGAAGAATCTCTGGCGGCTTATCTGAAGGTGACCAGCGTACTGCAGGATGCTTGATGACTGGCTGTTATTCCAAGGCAGAGTCCAGATTTTGGGGGGCGTCTACCATATGAGGAAGATCTCTGAAAGAGAAATGCTCGCTGCGCTCTGGGGAGGAGCGGTTTTGGGAGGCGGTGGCGGGGGCGACCCAAAAGCTGGGTACAGGTTGGGAAAAGCTGCCCTCGAAAGAGGTGATGTGCTGCTCGCGTCGGTCGACGAGATCGACCCCGAGGGTGTTGTGGTTACGGCGGGACTTGTGGGTTCACCAAAAGCTGGCGGGCTGGGACCGGACCCCGAATCATACGTAGACGCATTTTTGATTCTGGAAAAAGTAGCCTCGCTGAAAATAGCCGCCGTCAACTCCAATGAATCGGGTGGCGTTGCCACCGTAAATGGCTGGTTGCAAGCTTCGGGACTTGGGGTCCCGGTGGTAGATGCCCCGTGCAACGGGCGGGCACATCCCACGGCCTTGATGGGAGGCCTCGGGCTTCACAGGGATCCATCTTACATATCCAGACAAGCTGCCTGCGGGAGGAAAAGCCGCCTTTATGTTGAAGGGAGCATAGAGGATACCTCCGCCCTGGTGAGGGCCCTGGCGGCCAGGGAGGGGCTTGTTGCTGTCGCCAGAAACCCGGTAACGGCGGCTTACCTCAGAAAGCACGGTGCCAAAGGAGCTATATCGATGGCGATAGAGTTGGGTAAGGCAATGGCGGATGTCATCCAAGGGAGGTTTAACCTGGACCCCCTTAAACCAGAGTTCGTCGGAGGTATCCCGGCGGATGTTGGATCGACTTCGAGGGCGAGCCCGGCCTCTGGATCGGTCGTGATGCAGACGTGCGAAAGCGCACCGGCAGTTCTCGACAGATGGCCCGGATATGTCGCCGCAAAGACCTCTGCGGGTTTTCTGGGAGGAGAGCTGGTCTCTGCGGGAGAGGTGACGGAGGTACGTATAGAAACCAAAGGCGGATTCGACATAGGGAAGGTCCTGATCCGTGAGTTTCCGGGGAACGCGGAGACTTATGAGATCGCTTTCATGAACGAGTACCTCACCCTGGAGATTGACAGAAAGCCCCTATTCAGTTTCCCTGACCTGATCACAGTGTTTGACCTGAGCGCGGCCTGGCCGGTTTCTTCGGCTGAGATCCGGGAAGGCCAGAAGGTGGCCGTGCTGGGGGTTCCGGGAGAACGCCTTTCTCTGGGCAGCGGCATGTACGACAAGTCATTGTATGCTCCCCTAGAAGAGGCAACGGGGAAAACCTTCAGGGTGCCGGAGCGCGGTACAAAGAGATGAACCTGGGTGACAAGGCTGTGCGGTGACGACCGGATGATGAGACCTAATGGAAAAGCCCGGAGGGAGCCTGGATGGTCAGCCGGATCGGTCCGGCATCGCCTTCATGGGGCGTCATCAGAAACGGTTGGTGGGATGGTGCGAAGGCCATTAAGGACGTGAGAAGGAGTTGTACATGAGGATGAAATTAGCCATTGGCAGCGACCATGCGGGGTACAGGTTAAAAACGGAAATCCTTGAGTTTTTGAAAGAGATGGGCCACGAGGTGCTGGACTTCGGTACACACAGTGAAGACTCGGTGGATTACCCGGATTTTGCGCTGAAAGTCGCCGAGTCGGTCCGTGACGGAGAGTCGGAACTCGGCGTTCTCGTATGCGGAACGGGACTGGGGATGGCTATTGCAGCCAATAAGGTACCCGGGATAAGAGCTGTTACGTGTACCGATACCTTTTCCGCCCACATGGCGCGGGAACACAACGATGCTAACGTGCTGTGCCTCGGCGCCCGGGTAACCGGGGGAGGTCTCGCCAGGGACATTGTCAAGGCCTGGCTGGAGGCCAGGTTTCAAGGGGGACGGCACGAACGGCGGCTTGCCAAGATCACGGATATAGAAAGAATGTATCTGAAGGACAGGAGGTAGGGGATATGGCCGGTTCCGTCTCGGAGAAACCGGAGACTGGAGAGATCAGCCTCGATGAGATAAGGTCTCAGGTTGAAGAAGCGGTGAAAGGGCTTCTGGAAGTTGCGCGGCTGAAGCCAGGTCAAATACTGGTTCTCGGATGCTCGACCAGCGAAGTCCAGGGCAAGAGAATAGGGTCATTCGGGAATGTCCACGTGGCTGAGGCCATCCTCGAAGGGGTTGAAGCCGCCCTTTCGGGGACGGGAGTATACCTTGCCGTCCAATGCTGTGAACACCTGAACCGGGCCCTTGTTGTTGAGCGGGAGACCTGCGAAAAATACAACTTGACTGAGGTCACGGTCCTTCCTGTTCCAAACGCTGGCGGAGCAACCGCGGCAACTGCTGTTCGCAGGTTCAAGGACCCTGTGGTCGTCGAGAGTATTCAGGCACACGCGGGCATCGATATCGGCGACACCTTTATCGGCATGCACCTAAGACCTGTGGCGGTTCCTGTCCGGCTTCCCATCAAGGCCATAGGATACGCCCACCTGACCATGGCGCGGACAAGACCCAAGCTTATCGGCGGAAAAAGAGCGGTTTACAGTTGGGACGAGGTTGAAGAAAGATTCGGCAAGGGCGTAACCAGGTAACGTCAAGTCGCGGCAGGGCGTGCGTCAGCGGGCGCTTGGCCACGGCCCTTGTAACGGGGTGCATAGATAATGAGTCAACCGTCTCAGGGACACAAACGTCCGGGTTGGGACGAATACTTTATGCAGGTTGCCGAAGTCGTGGCGCGACGGTCTACATGCTTGAGACGGAATATCGGAGCCGTGATCGTGAAGGACAAGAGGATCCTCGCTACGGGGTACAACGGGGCTCCTACGGGGCTCGCCCACTGTACTGAGGTGGGGTGTTTGAGGGAAAAGCTGGGGATACCCTCGGGAGAGAGACACGAGATCTGTCGCGGATTGCACGCTGAGCAAAATGCCCTGATACAGGCGGCGAAGTATGGGATAGCGGTTGAGGGTTCGACGATCTATTCGACGACGGAACCGTGCAGTCTTTGTGCCAAAATGCTGATTAACGCAGGGATCAATCGGATTGTCTACCGTGACCCGTACCCGGACGACCTCTCCCGGTTGCTCCTGTCGGAGGCGGGGGTTACCGTGGAGCGATTTACCCGGGACGCTTCGGATTGACTTGTCCGAATACACTTAGATAGAATATCTCCGGTTGATCACGCTCTGGTGAATGGCCGAAAGGGGCACGTACCTTTGCAGACGGCTCTTTCGTTTATCATAGCGTTTATCCTGGCGCTTGCTCTGACCCCGGTCATGAGAGGGTTGGCTCGTCGGGTCGGTGCCGTGGTTTATCCCAACCAAAGGAGCGTCCACAAGGTACCCATACCTCATCTGGGAGGAGCCGCCATATATCTCGCTTCTGTAACTGCGATACTTCTGACGCGTCCTCACGATAAAGTGACGGAATACGGCATCATTTTCGGAGGACTGGTTATATTTCTCGTAGGGCTCATCGATGATTTCCTCACTTTGAAGCCGTGGCAGAAGGTCCTGGGCCAGATATTCTCGGCTGCCACCGTCGTGTACCTTGGAGTCAGCATCACTTTCGTTAAAGATCCTTTGTCGGGGACTATCCGGTTTCTGGGTCCTCTCGCGATACCTCTTACCTTATTTTGGGTTGTTTCCTTCGAGAATCTCATAAATCTTTCGGACGGTCTGGATGGTCTTGCTGCCGGAATAGTGGGCATTACCGCCCTTGTGACAGTGTTTGCTTCCGCTAAGGTCGGTGTGCCCTCGGTGTGCCCGCTTGCGGCTGCGGTAGCCGGAAGTGTCATAGGTTTTCTGCCCTACAATTTCCACCCTGCGTCTATTTTCATGGGAGATGCGGGCGCCATGTATCTCGGGCTCGCCCTTTCGGTTTTGTCTGTCCAGGGATTGGTCAAGTCGACGGTTGCCATGGCCGTGCTGGCACCTTTGTTGGCGCTTCTGGTTCCCATCTCTGACGCAGCTTTCGCCATCGTGCGGAGGCGTTCTTCAGGTGTGCCCGTATCTTTAGCCGACCGCGACCACATCCACCACAGACTCCTTGAACTCGGTATGGGGCAACGGCAGGCTGTGATGGCCATTTACGTTGTCAGCCTAGTTTTCGGTGCCCTGGGACTTTTCTCTACATTCCTGCCGGTTTCTGAAAGCGGTCCTATTACGGGCCTTGCTGTCTTGGGACTGTTTCTGTTTGCCTATAAGATGGGTCTTTTCACCGTGAACCACACAAGGGCGGGACAGAAAGAGGTTCAGAAGAAATCTCAAAGATTCTGACGGTTTTCGACAACGCAAGAGGTATTAAAGAGGTGCTGGTTTTTGTTGTCTCGCGGGAAGATAAAGGTTCTATCGGTGTTCGGAACGCGTCCTGAAGCCACCAAAATGGCTCCCCTTGTCAAGGAGCTTGCAAGACATTCCGACCTAATCGATTCAAAGGTGCTGGTGACCGCGCAGCACCGGGATATGCTCGACCAGGTTCTCCGGGATTTTGATATCAAGAGCGATTACGACCTTGACGTCATGAGAGAGAATCAGACTCTCGCACATACTACCCAGAGCGTGCTTGAACGAATGACGCCGGTCTTGGAATCCGAGCGACCCGATATCGTGCTTGTCCACGGAGATACGGTCACCACCGCGTCGGCGGCTCTTGCCGCTTATTACCTGCGGATCCCCTGCGGGCATGTAGAGGCGGGCCTCCGCACGGGTGACAAGTATGCGCCATTTCCCGAGGAAATCATGCGCAAAATCGCCGATGCCATCTCGGACATACACTTTGCGCCCACGCAGTGGGCCAAGGAAAACCTCTTGAAAGAAGGGATCCCGGAAGAATCTATATTCGTGACGGGAAACACGGCTGTAGACACGCTGCTTCTTACGGCCAAAGACGATTACGTTTTCAAGGATGAGACGCTCAACAGGATAGACTTTCAATCCCGGAAGAACATCGTCGTCGAAGTCCACCGCAGGGAGAACTTCGGGCAGGGCATGGAAAATGTCGCCGAGGCCCTTTTCGCCATAGCAGAAAAACGCCACGACGTCCAACTCCTCGTATCGGTCCACAGAAATCCCAACGCGCGAGAGCCCATCATGCGCCATCTGTCGAATGCGCCCAGGACGGTGTTATTCGACCCCCTGGATTACCCGGACTACGTAAACCTGGTCAAAAGGTCCTACCTGGTCATTTCCGATTCCGGCGGGATCCAGGAAGAAGCACCTTCATTGGGTGTCCCGGTAGTTTTGTGCCGTGATAAGACCGAGAGGCCCGAAGCCGTGAGCGCCGGTACTGTGGCAATTGTTGGTACCAATAAGGATTTGATTGTGGACACTGTCTTAGATTTATTAGAGAATAGTGAGAGATATGAAAAGATGTCGAAAGCCAGAAACCCGTTTGGCGATGGACGGGCATCTCTGAGAATCGTCCAGGCGTTGATGTACTGGTTCGGATTGACTTGCGAGAAGCCTTGTGAATTTCAGGGTTAGTCCGTGGCTGGTATTCGGACTGAAGTTCTGGTTCCGCAAAAGACTTAAATAAGGGAGGGAGACTGCGCTGGCTTTATAGTCCGCGCGGCGGTCTTTTGGCTAGGAAAGAACTTGATGCCATTTTGAACGCCGAAAAACGGGCGCAGGAAGAGATCGAGCGCTCCAGGCAAACCGCAAAAGAGATACTTTCTCGGGCAGAGAGCGATGCCGAAAGGCTCAAAGCGGAAGCCCTCGAAAGAGCCCGGGCGAAAGCCCAAGAGATTATAGACAATGCCAGAAAAGATGCAGTTGCCATCGAAGAAGAGGCACGCCGCAAAGCGGACGCGGAAATCGAGGCTCTGAACAAGTCCGCTTTGCCCAAAATCGAAGATGCGATAGCGCTTGTAATTGACCGGATGAAGAAAGTGGTGTGAAGGGGGGAAGCCGCAAGACCCGGCTATCGGTTTTCCCGGTATTGTGGCGAGGCGATGGCTGTTGCGAAGATGCGGAAGGTCACGATTTTTGCGTCTAGGGAGTTAGAAAATGATCTTTTCGAGCGGCTTCGTGACCTCGGAATAATGCAGGTGACAGACTCGTCGGTGGTTGAAAAAGAGCCATCGGAATCGTCGATTACATCATTTAATGACGTCTATCAGGACAGACTATCTAAACTCGGCTTCATCAGATCTTACTTCGAGCGATACAACGTCATAAAAAAAGGTTTCATAGACATGTTCACCGGCAAAAAGCCGGAGATGTCCAGGGAGGAGTTCGAAGAGACAGTCAGGCGCTTTGATATAGATGGAGTATTTGAACGGGTAAGAGGACACGACGAGCGTTTGAAGGAAATAGCGAAAGAAAGTCTTGCGCTCAGCGCAAGGAGTGAAGCGCTGTCTCCCTGGAAGGATCTTGACATCCCCCTGGAGGCTATCGGGAAGACATGGGCCACCGAGAACATCCTGGCGGTCTTTCCCGCGGCGGACTGGCCCAAGCTCCAGGAAGAGTTTCTCGCGAAAGGTATTCACAGCGAGGTGATCTGGAGGAGCCGGTCGGACTTGGGTGTCTGGCTTCTCGCGTTTTCTGAAGGGGACGGTTCTCTCGCGTCCCTCGTTTCTTCTAGCGGAGGCACCCTCGTGAATCTTTCGAAAACTGGTGGCGGCGATCCGGAACGGGGTCTGGTTAAAGATATCCTCGAGGGTATTGAGAGAAGAAGCCGGGAACTATCTCTGGAAAGAGACGCTATCCAGAAGGAAGACGCCGACATGGCCGAGAACCTTGTCCAGGTTCTGGCCCTCACCGACTACTACCTCGATAAGCTGAATCTATCTCAGACCCGGCAACATGCTGCAACGACAGATTTCACGCTTATCGTCGAAGGTTACGTGCGGGAGCGGGATGTGGATAAGCTTGTTAAGGGCTTATCGGAGTTCAAGGAAATTGAAATCGTCTCAGAGGAGCCTGAAAACCCCGACGAGGTCCCGGTATACCTGGAGAACGGTCCAATCATCAGGCCCTTTGAAGTGATCACTAATATCTTTGGCTATCCGAAATATAACGAAATCGATCCGACTCCGATTCTTGCGCCCTTCTTCTGGATATTCTTCGGTATCTGCCTGGCAGATGCGGTATACGGGATCGCTCTTACCGTTGGAAGCTGGTACTTTTTGAGGACTCACAAGCTTTCCGATGGTGGTCAAAAGTTCGTGAGGCTCCTCATGTACTCGGGAGTCTCTGCGGCGATAGCGGGCGCTCTCATGGGCAGCTGGATGGGAGACCTGGTCTCTGTGTTTTTCCCGGGGACTGCCGTTGAGAGGTTCGTTTTGAGCATGACGCTGCTCAATCCCATAGAGGACCCGCTCACGTTGCTGGTAATCTCTTTGGGGTTCGGGATTTTCCAGGTCTGGGTCGGCATCATCGTGAAAATGTACAGCCTCATACGCTCGGGGCAGGTATACGAAGGGATTATCTCCCAGGGGTCATGGGTGCTGTTTCTCCCTGGGCTAATAGGGACAGCTCTTGCCAGGGCCGGGTACATTAACAGCAACTTCCCGTTCTATGTTATGCTGGTCGGGGCGTTCATGGTCATGTATTCGGCTTCCAGAGGACAGAGAAATATCCTGCTCAAGCCTTTTGCGGGAGTGTACGGACTATATTCAACAATCGGGTATTTCTCGGATACCATGTCCTACGCGAGGCTACTGGCTTTGGGGCTTGCCAGCGCCATTATAGGCGTGGTTATCAACAAAATATCTCAGCTGGCGGTAACAATGATTCCCACGGTCGGATGGGTGTTCGTTCCGATAATCTTGATCGTCGGCCACGTGTTCAACCTCGTAATTAACGTGCTCGGGAGTTTCATCCATTCCGGCCGTCTGCAGTTCGTAGAGTTCTTCACCAAGTTCTTTGAAGGGGGTGGAAAACCGTTTAAGCCGCTGACAAGGGTTAGCGAGTATACATCGGTGAGTTGAACTTGGGTGTGATTTGAGGCAATTCAACTGTGACAGGATAAGGTCAAAAAACAGGCAGGAGGGATGTTCCTTTGTTTGGTGGTCTTACTGGCATGTTGGTCTTATTTGGACTGTTAGTATCCTTTTTGGCTCTTGGAACTGCGGCTTTCTTTGGTGAGGTTCTGGGAGGGAATGGAATAGCCCTTATCGGTGCGGGCCTAGCCGTATTTTTGTCTGGTATGGGTTCAACTATCGGTGTCGGTATTGCAGGTGAAAAGGCGGCAGGTATTACCGCGGAAGATCCGGAGAAGTTCGGCCGGCTCTTGCTCCTGCAGGCATTGCCGGGTACTCAGGGTATCTACGGTTTCCTGGTGGGTTTCCTGGCCATGTTTAGAATGGGCGCATTTTCTGGGGGGATGAACCTTACCATCGACCAAGGTTGGCAGTTCTTATTTGCCTGCTTACCTGTGGCAATTACCTGCCTTGTTTCCGGCTTGTATCAGGCTCGTGTATCCATTGCTGGTATGGATATCGTGGCCAAACATCCTGAAGAATCCGGTAAAGCACTGATTCTGCCAGCTATGGTCGAGACCTATGCGGTTTTGGGCCTCCTGGCTTCAGTATTGCTCCTTATGTTCGCAGTCAAGGTCTAGGGGGAATACTGATGCCCTTAGAGAACATCGTGAGCAGGATAGAGGAGAAGGCTCGAAACTTAAGCGATGAGATCCTTTCGTCTGCGAAAAGCCGGTATGACAAAAAGATAAGCGATGCCCGGGAAGAAGCATCCCGGCTTTCAGATAGCATCATCGAGGAGGCACGCGCAGAAGCTTCCAAGATCAGATCCATCGCCAGTTCGAGGGCTGAGAGTGAAAGAAAGCAGATGATCCTGGCGGCGAAACAGAAACTTTTACGGTCTGTATTCGACCAGGCTCTTGAAAGGCTCTCAACGATGCCCAGAGACGAGTACCGGAGCATGCTGCTGGACATGATCGCCAACTTCGCAGAGGGTACAGAGGAAATAGTGCTGGGGAAAGACGACGAAGCAAGGCTCGGGAACGAATTTGCGGCTGCTGCTAACGCTGTCCTGACAAAGCTGGGCAAGAAAGGCCAGCTCAGAGTCAGTTTTGCTTCCACGCCTTTTGGCGGAGGACTAATCTTGAAAAGCGGCGGCGTATCATTGAACCTTACATTCAAGGCCCTTCTCGATATGATGAGGGACCAACTTGAGCTGGAAGTAGCCAAGCTACTCTTCGATACCGGCCGGGAAGGTGGGTAGACCTTGGATGAGTTTGCGTGGGCTAGCGCTGTAGGTCGCATCAGGGTACTCGAAAAGGGACTCTTATCAAAGCAAGAACTCAACAGGCTTGCGGAGTCCAGGAACTTGGAGGCTGCAATCGGGTCATTGAGAGACTCGGTGTATGGTCCTTACTTTGCGAGACTCGAGAACGTAGAAGACTTCGATGTGGCCCTAGAACGCTTCCTGGCCGATTCATACGCATACATCGGGAGCATGGCTCCCGAGCCTCTCGTGATTACGGCATACAGGGCCAGGTACGATTTCCACAACCTGAAAGTGTTTTCCAAGTCGAGGCTTCTGGGTATCCCGCGAGAAGACAAAGCCCTGTCTTTGCTCGGTAACATTCGGCCTGAGGATTTCATCGGGTTTCTCGATACCATTGACAGGGACCGTGACGCCGGCGTAGCACGAGATACCAGCCTGGAAGATGAGAAGTCTGAGCGTCCTGATCTTGTTGAACTCAAGTCGGTCCTGGCCAGGACATATGAAACTCTGAAATCTCGTGTGGTAAATGACGCAAATAATACGTTGGGCTTGTCTCCTCTAGAGTTAGATAGCCTGGTTGACCGCGCTTTTTACGGTTGGGCGCAGGGGGTTTTTCGTCGTTTCGGTTATGATGGGGTCAGTGATTTCTTGAGTTCAGAGATGGACATACTGAATCTTAAGATGGCGCTCCGGGCCAAACGTCTGGGATTGCCGTGTTCCCTATTTTCCAATCTGGCGCTGCCTGAGGGAAACGTGCCGTCGGAGGTCCTGGTGGATGCCTACGGTAAAGATGGTGAGAAGATTAAACTAGCCTATAAAGGCACTCCCTGGGAACGACTGGCTAGTGAGGGCGTGGCTCTCCTAGAACGTGGAGAAAGGCTTACCGCGTGGGAAAAAAGCTGCGACGATGCGCTTTTCCGCCTCATAAAGAAGGCAAGGATCCTTCCTCTGGGTCCCGAACCTGTCATAGGTTATATAGCCGCCAGGGAAGCCGAGGTAAAAAATATCCGGATCATCCTGGCCGGAAAGCAATCCGAGCTGAGCGCGGGGGAGATTGCAGAGAGGTTGCGTGAGAGCTATGTCTAAGGTTGCGGTTCTGGGGCAAAGAGATGCGGTACTGGGTTTTAAGGCTTCAGGGGCGGTTTGCTTCCCGGCCGACGACGCCGAAGAAGCCAGGGCGGCGTTGGCCAAAATTCTGGAGGGAGACTATGCCATACTCCTGGTTACCGAAGAGATCGCCGAAGCGCTGCGAAAGGAACTGAGTCCCCTCTACGAAAAGCCAAGACCCATTGTGACCATACTACCGGATGCCCGGAAGCCCAAAGGCATCGGTATGGAGCTATTGCGTAAGCGGGTTGAACGAGCGGTAGGAGCGAACATTTTGTTCAAGGGAGAGGAATGATGCGGCATGGCACATAGCCAGATTGCGGGACGGATCGTCAAAGTATCCGGACCATTGGTGGTAGCCTCGGGAATGGCTGGCTGCCGCATGTTCGACGTTGTGAGGGTCGGAGAAAAGAAGCTCATCGGCGAGATCATCGAGCTTAAAGGCGATACTGCTTCCATACAGGTTTACGAGGAAACCTCCGGGGTCGGTCCCGGAGAACCTGTCGTGTCCACCGGGGTTCCTCTCAGCGTCGAACTGGGGCCCGGCCTTATCGGATCGATTTTCGACGGAATTCAGAGGCCTCTCAACGTCATTGAGCAAATGGCCGGAGCCTTCATAGCACGCGGCCTCGAGGCGCCTGGCCTTGATAGGGAGAAAAGGTGGCATTTCGTCCCATTGGTAAAAGCGGGCGATGAGGTGGTGGCCGGCGATATCTTGGGCACGGTGCAAGAGACTCCTCTGGTAGCGCACCGGGTGATGGTCCCTCCGGATGTCGAGTCTGCCAGGGTGAGGGATATAGCCGAGGGCGATTACACGGTTACCGATACCGTGGCTCGACTCGAGACCAGCGCTGGCGTACGTGAAATAACTATGCTTCAGCGCTGGCCGGTCCGCGTTTCACGTCCGGTGAAAGAAAAACTGCCTCCTACAGAACAGTTAGTGACAGGGCAGAGGGTTATTGACGCGTTTTTCCCCATCGCCAAGGGAGGAACCGCCTGCGTACCCGGACCTTTCGGCAGCGGCAAAACGGTCATACAGCACCAGCTGGCCAAGTGGGCCAACGCCGACATCATCGTGTTCATAGGGTGCGGAGAGCGTGGGAACGAGATGACCGACGTGCTTTTGGAGTTCCCGGAATTGACCGATCCGCGCAGCGGGAGGCCTTTGATGGAGCGCACCATCCTTGTGGCCAACACCTCCAACATGCCGGTGGCTGCCAGGGAAGCTTCGATTTACACCGGAATTACCCTGGCGGAATACTACCGGGACATGGGCTATGACGTCGCTTTGATGGCTGACTCCACGTCAAGGTGGGCGGAAGCCCTTCGGGAGATATCCGGACGACTGGAAGAGATGCCGGGTGAAGAAGGATACCCGGCTTACCTGGGTTCCCGTTTGGCCGAGTTCTACGAGCGTGCGGGCAAGGCCAGGCTTCTGGGGAAGGACGAAAGGGTCGGCGCACTCAGCGTCATAGGCGCGGTATCGCCTCCGGGCGGAGACCTGTCAGAGCCCGTGACTCAGGCGACCCTTAGGATAGTGAAAGTTTTCTGGGGACTCGACGACAGGCTGGCGGCGCGGAAACATTTCCCGGCGATCAACTGGCTGACGAGCTATTCTCTGTACACTGAAAGACTTGATAACTATTTCAGAGAAGCTGTGGGCAAAGACTTTCCTGAGATGCGGGACGAGGCCATGTCCATCCTGCAGGAAGAACAGGAGCTTTCGGAAATAGTGCGCCTCGTAGGCCTCGACGCCCTTTCGCCCAGGCAGAGATTGATCTTGGAGACCGCCAAGTCACTCAGGGAAGACTTTCTGTACCAGAGCGCCTTCCATGACATCGATACTTATTGCTCTCAGCGGAAGCAGTACGGGATCCTCAAGGTCATACTTGAATTCCACCACAATGCCCTTGCGCTCCTCGACAAGGGTGAAAAGCTCGAGAAGATACTGGGTCTCAAGGTGAGGGAGAGGATAGCGCGGGCCCGGGTCACGCCGGAAAACGAATGGCCCGGTGAGTTCGAGGGGATCCTGGCGGAGATCAGAAAAGGACTTGCTGACGAAGCAGCGACCTAGGAACCAAGATGGAAAAGCGAGCTGGAAATACCGGGCGACCGTGAAACCTTTTTCATGGGGGAATTGGTATGCCGTTGGAATATACGACCATAACACAGGTATCGGGACCGCTTATCGTGGTGGAGCAGGTACGCGAGGTTCACTTCGACGAGCTGGTCGAGGTCGAGACAGGGACCGGCGAGATCCGGAGAGGCCGGGTCCTGGAGGCTTCTGAGGGCAAGGCCCTCGTCCAGCTGTTCGAGGGGACAAGGGGGCTAGATGTGACCTCGTCAAAGGTAAGGTTTCTGGGGCGTGTCCTGGAAATCCCGGTTTCGCCGGACATCCTCGGCCGGATCTTCGATGGCGCCGGAAATCCCATAGACGGCGGTCCCAGGATCATACCGGAAAAGCGCCTTGACATCAGCGGAAGCCCCATTAACCCGTTTGCCAGGGCTTACCCGTCGGAGTTCATTCAGACAGGCATTTCGGCAATAGATTGCATGAACCCTCTCGTTCGCGGGCAGAAGCTTCCTATCTTTTCGGGAGCGGGCCTGCCTCACGCTCAGATAGCGGCCCAGATCGCAAGACAGGCCACAGTGCTCTCTTCGACTGAACCTTTTGCTGTAGTTTTCGGTGCGATGGGCATCACTTTTGAAGAAGCCGATTACTTCATTTCAGATTTCAGGAGGACAGGGGCTCTGGACCGGGCGGTTCTCTTCATCAACCTGGCCAACGACCCGGTTATCGAAAGGATAGCGACCCCCAGGATGGCCCTGACAGTAGCCGAGTATCTGGCCTTCGAGCGCGACATGCATGTACTGGTAATCCTTACCGACATGACCAACTACGCGGAAGCGTTGCGGGAAGTATCGGCGGCACGCAAAGAGGTCCCCGGAAGGCGAGGGTACCCGGGTTACATGTACACCGACCTCGCGTCCATGTACGAGCGAGCGGGGAGGATCCGGGGAAAGAAAGGATCTATCACCCAGATCCCCATTCTCACTATGCCCGAAGACGACAAAACCCACCCCATCCCGGATCTTACTGGGTACATCACCGAAGGCCAGATCATCCTGTCGAGAGACCTTCACAAGAAGGGGATCTATCCGCCCATCAACGTGTCTATTTCTCTGTCGCGACTGAAAGACAAGGGTATCGGTAAGGGAAAAACCCGGGAAGACCATGCCGATGTGCTGAACCAGCTTTCTGACGCCTACGACAGAGGCAAAGAGGCCAGAGAGTTGGCGGTGGTTTTAGGCGAGGCGGCCCTCACGGAAACCGATAAGGCGTTCTTGAAGTTTGCCGACGAATTTGAGGCAAAATTTGTAAAGCAAGGGCCCAACGAGAATAGGCCCATCGAGTACACGCTCGATCTGGGGTGGAAGCTTATGACCTTGCTGCCTAGAAGCGAGCTCAAGCGTGTGTCTCAAAAGAATATGGAGAAATACATGCCCGGGGTAGCAAAGTTTGAAAAGGCGAGCGATTAGGGAGGTGGGTAGGCGGTGGAAATCAGGGTGAACGCGACTCGTCAGGAGCTCACCCGGTTGAAAGCAAGGGTCCGGATGGCCAAGCGCGGGCACAAGCTTCTGAAAGACAAAAGAGACCAGCTCATGAAGGAGTTTTTGGCCATCGTCCACGAAAGCCAAAGGCTCAGGCAGGAGCTTGAGAAGAAGCTTTCTCTCGCGTACAAGAGCTTTTCCCTGGCGAGAGCCGTCCTATCGCCTCCCGCCCTTGAAGAGGCTCTTATGGTCGCGGGGGGACCGGAGGAAGTATCGATCTCGTACAGGCACATCATGAACGTGGTGGTGCCGGAAATGTATATAACTGGCAGGAGCCCTGCTCAAGGAAGCCAGCCGGAGGAAGGGCGTGTTATGCTTCCTACTTACGGTCTAGCCTCAACCTCGTCTGACCTGGACGACGCTCTGGCGCAATTTCGCGGGATCATGCCCCTCCTTGTGAGGCTATCTTGCATAGAACGAACTATCCAACTTTTGGCAGACGAAATCGAAAAAACCAGGAGACGGGTAAATGCTCTGGAATACGTATTAATTCCCGAACTAGAACAAGCCGTCAAAGATGTCGAGATGCGACTCGAGGAAATGGATAGGGCAAATGCGTCGCGTCTTATGAAAATTAAAGACATAGTGAGAGCGCACTGATGCCTTAGGACAAGAAGACGCGTTTCCTCTGAAGAGGCTTTTTTGCCTCAAAGATACCGCCATTTCCGGGGATATTGCTCCTCTTTGGACGGACACTAATCGCAGAAAAGATGTGAGGAGCAAGATCATGAGAACCGTTGTCATATGGGGTGGAAGGCCACTACAGGGTAAAGTCAAATGTGATGGAGCGAAAAATGCTGCTCTACCCATTATGGTGGGAGCGATTCTCGCGCAGGATGTCTCCAAGATCTCAAACATTCCCCGCCTCGCAGACGTGGACACCATGGTAGCCTTGTTGCGAGCCGTCGGAGCCAAAGTCAGGCTTGACGGCGACGAGGTTGAGATAGAGCCGGCTGAAAGACTTTCCAAAGAAGCGCCCTACGATCTTGTGCGCAGAATGCGAGCATCTTTCCTGATAATGGGACCTTTGCTTGTTCGCTGTCGCGAAGCTTCTGTCCCTCTTCCGGGTGGGTGCGCGATCGGCCAGCGTCCGGTGGACCTCCACCTCAAAGGCTTTCAAGCCATGGGAGCCGAAATCTCGATAGACCGCGGGTATGTTCACGCCAGGGCCAGGAAACTCAAAGGAGCGGGCATCTACCTGGATGTTCCCTCAGTCGGTGCTACCGAGAACATTATGATGGCTGCAACTTTGGCTGATGGAGAAACCATCATAGAAAACGCGGCCCAGGAACCCGAAGTGGTTGACCTTGCCAATTTCCTGAATTCAATGGGTGCGGAAGTCCGAGGTGCCGGGACGTCCAGGATACGGATAAGCGGGGTCAAAGAGCTTAGAGGCACGAAGTATGCCATAATCCCCGATAGGATCGAGGCCGCGACTTACCTTGTTGCGGGTGCCATTACCCGTGGAAAGGTGCTGGTAGAAAACGTAATACCCACCCACCTCAAATCGGTTATCGCAAAACTTCAGGAGTGCGGCTGTAATGTCCTCGAGGGCGCCAAGAGCATCGAAATACAACTCGGTACAAGACCTGCCCCGGCCAACGTCAAAACACTGCCTTATCCGGGCTTCCCCACCGATGTTCAGGCTCCATTCATGAGCCTTTGCTCCATTTCGACCGGAACCAGCATCATATCCGAAACCGTTTTCGAAAACCGCTTTGGCCATGCTGAGGAACTGAGACGGATGGGAGCCAAGATCCGGATCGAAGGTCCCAACGCGGTGGTAGAAGGAGTCCCGCAGCTCACCGGAGCCAGGGTCCAGGCCTCGGACCTCCGCGCTGGTGCCGCGCTTTGTCTTGCGGGGCTCTCGGCCGAAGGGGTCACAGAAGTAACGGGCATGGAGCACGTGGAGCGCGGTTATGCCAGTTTTCTGACAAAATTGCGTGGTCTCGGAGCGAGCATTTCGGTCATAGATCCCGGAATCAACCGGGCAAGCGGGTTTTTGAATACTACGTGAGAGTCGCACGAGCTTCAAGGCACAGTCATAAAGGGAAATCTGCTCCCATATAGATCCTTATGTACATTTCTGCTGACCCATATGGGGGCTTATCTCTTGAGACGAATTTTCTTTGTCGGACTCTTTGTTCTCGGAATTATCGCGGGTATTCTCGGGACCGTCCCCGAATCATCCGACCGTTACCAGGGAACCGTTCCCCCGAAGAATTCTTCCAATCCCATCCTCCGCATCGATGTTTTTTACGTGCCGGATGGGAAGGTTATTGGCCTTGACCTGGAGGAATACGTTAAGGGCGTTGTTGCTTCGGAGATGCCTGCCTCGTTTCACTTGGAGGCGCTAAAAGCCCAGGCGATCCTCGCCCGGACTTATGCCGTGCGGAAAATGCGCATCTTTGGAGGGACTCCGTCAAGACCGGATGCGGACCTGACCTCCGATCCTAAGCAAGACCAGGCCTGGAACCCCGAGTCAGTCCTCAAGCAGCGCTGGGGTATAGTCGGATGGTGGCTCAATTGGCCAAAAATCGTAAGAGCAGTCGAAGAAACTCAAGGCTTGATACTTACATATAACGGAGTCCCTGCCGAGGCGGTGTACCATTCAACTTGCGCAGGCCGGACCGAAGCGGCCAAGGATGTCTGGGGAAAAGACATCCCGTATCTCCAGAGTGTTCCATGCGATTTCTGCCAGCATTCACCTTACTACCGCCCGCAGCAGGTGACGTTGTCCTCTACAGAAGTGGCGTCAGCTCTTGGACATCTCGGTCTCGCGGTACCAGCCAGCAAGATATCGGAGGGCGCCGCGTTCTCACTTTCGGCGGTTTCTCCCACCGGGCGCGTCAAAGAACTCTTGGTCCAGGGAAACAGGGTAAGAGGGCTCGAGTTCAGGATGGCCTTGAATCTCCGGTCAACGGCCTTCACCTGGTCCGTCCGGGGCGATAAAGTTATTTTCAACGTCAGAGGATACGGCCATGGCGCCGGGATGTGCCAGTACGGCGCCGATGGCATGGCAAGGCAGGGAAAGACTTACCTGGATATACTCTCCTACTATTACCCGGGGACGTCAGTAAGCTACATCTTCCAGGAGTAGGTAAACCAACCATCTATTCTGTATGCCTCCGGCAGATTATGGTAATACTACCTGTCCGGAGGTGTTTTCTATGGAAGAGAGCCAGAACAGGCTTCCCAGCCGCAAAGACCGCAGGGCTGTCTTGCGTGCAATGCTTTTATCGAAGACTTTCTCGCAGAGGCTTTCTGCTCTGGTTTCTTCGAGAAGAGGGACGTTTGCGTTCAAGGCTGCGTTATTGGCCTCAATATGTATTTTCTCATTCCTCTCCGGGATTTACTTAGGCGTGAGATCTATGAGGGCAGTTAAGGCGCCTTGGCCGGAGCCTGACAACGCAGGAACCGGGGTTTTTGCCAATTTGGGCACTGCGGAAAATGAAAACAAGGAAAGCCTGCCATCCGGAAACAGCACCCCGTCTCGTGAAGATACTTCCGCTTTCAATCCAGGAGAGAAAGATGAGAAAGTCACCGTAAAATCCGAAGGGAATTCTTCTCCCAGTTCAACCACTTCAGCGGGACCCTCCGGAGACAGGGCGAGCCAAGGTCCGAGTGAAACGGAAACTGTGTCTCTTACAAAGCTAACCTGGCCCGTACAGGGGAAGATCATCAGAGAACCCGGGTGGTACTTCTCCGAGGATACCCGGGAATGGCGGTACTTTCCCGGAGTCGATATCGAGACAAAACAGGGCGACCAAGTCAAGGCTGCCCTGCCGGGGGTCGTAAAGACCATCTTTAAGGATGCTCTTCTGGGCGATGTCGTGGTAATTAGCCACGGACCCGACCTGGAGACGCGGTACGCAGGCTTGGCAAATCTATCGGTGAGAGCCGGGGACCACGTCCGTCAGGGTGAAGTGGTCGGTCAGAGTGGCAACGGCAAAGTTCATTTTGAGGTCATCCAGGACGGTAACCCTCTCAACCCGCGCGAGCTGGTCAAGACCCCGGGGAATTAATGGAAAACCCGTCTTTCATCGAATGATTTTCGCACTTCCGCATATATATTAGCGTAACATCCCACTAAGGGGGAAACTCGAATGAATGATGTGATATGGAAGCGCGCCATCGATGTCGGAGAGTACATAAGAGAGACTCACTCCACGGTACGCGAAGCCGCACGCGTTTTTGGAGTTTCCAAGAGCACCGTTCACAAGGATGTTACGGATAGGCTGCCGAGGATCCGCCCCCAGCTCGCAAAACTCGTCCGCGAAATTTTGGACCTTAATAAGGCTGAAAGACATATAAGGGGAGGCGAAGCGACCAGGCGCAAGTACCAGAAACCCAATTGATCCAGACGCAAAACTCCTTGCCGTAACCCGTGAGCTTCTTGGTTCGACTCCGGGTTACACGTTTTCAGGAGGACATTTCCGATTGCCGTAGAATTTTCCTCGAAAGGCTCCGCAGCGGGGTGGTCCTCCATGCTGGGTAAGGATGTAGGAATTGACCTTGGAACCTGTTCCGTTCTCGTGTTCGTGTCCGGCAAAGGGATCGTCACTCGGGAACCTTCGGTTATCGCCCGGCATGTCGGCACCAAAGAGGTTCTGGCTGTGGGGGAAGAGGCCCGGCGCATGGTGGGAAGGACGCCGGGGGACATAGTTACCGTGCGGCCCTTGCGTCAGGGCGTGATCGTCGACATTGAACTCACGGAAATCATGATAAAGCATTTTCTCCACAAGAGCCTGGGACGCCCGTTCATTTTCAAGCCGAGGCTTCTTTTGTGTGTACCGGCGGCTGTGACTTCCGTAGAAAGACGGGCGGTTCTACAGGCGGGACTCGCTGCGGGTGGAGGAAAAGTGTACCTGATCGAAGAACCGCTTGCTGCCGCGCTGGGAGCCGGGCTTGACATAACGGGTCCCGCGGGCCACATGGTGGTGGACATCGGCGGGGGTACAACCGATATCGCGGTTCTATCTCTCAACGGGATCGTGAGAGAGATATCCACGCGTATAGGGGGAAACGCCCTGGACGAAGCCATTATCAAGTACGTACGCAAAGTGTACAAGCTCCACATCGGTGAAACGACGGCGGAAGAAGCCAAGATAAAGGCCGGCTCGGCTTACCCGGGAGAGGACCGGGAGATCGAGTTACGGGGAAGAGACGCCGTCACCGGCCTACCCCGCAGCGTAGTCGTCACTTCAAAGGATCTTCGAGAGGCCATGAGAGAGCCTCTTGACGCCATATCCATGGCCATAAAATCCGTCCTCGACCAGACTCCTCCGGAACTTCTCGGGGATATCGTCGACCGTGGCATAATCCTTACCGGCGGGGGCGCTCTTCTTTCGGGTATAGACGTATTCATAAGGGCTGAAACGGGTCTTCCGGTTTACGTAGCCGACGATCCGATTTCCTGCGTGGCCCGGGGAACCAAGGTTGCCCTGGAAAACTTCGAGCTCTACGAGCAGCACATGAAAAGCCTGTCCGCATGAATCCGGCTTCCATTGTGTGATCACATTCCGAGCCATCCCTCATACCCCTTAAAGGCTTTCGGGAGCTTAAACCCCACATAATGCCGGTCGATAGAACATAAGGGGGGGATTTCCGTGATTCGGGGGATCATTTCGGCGACTACCGCCATGCGGGCGCAAGTCCTTAACCAGGAAGTCATCGCCAATAACCTTGCCAACGTTGCAACCCCAGCCTATGAACAAGATAGGGCTGTTTTCGGGACTTTCCACGATGTCTTGATATACAGGTTTGAACCTTTTGTCGAGACTGCCATAGGTGGCTATACGGGCGGATCCGTCATCCAGGATGTTAAGACAATCCACGCGAAAGGGCCGGCTGAGACTACCGGAAACCCGCTCGACATCTACCTGCCAGACGGCACTTACCTGGGGGTGGAAACACCTTCCGGGACCCGTTACACCCGCAGAGGGGACCTTGAGGTTTCACCTGACGGATACCTGATGGTTGGCGGTTACAGGGTGCTCGGGGCTTCGGGGCCGGTTCGGTTAGAAGGGGGTAAAAACTACTCCATCTCCGAAGATGGCCTTGTTTTGGCAGGAGGAGAAGAGGTAGGAGCTTTGAACTTTTACACGTTTTCCGAAGGTGCCAACCTGGTCAAAGAAGGGAACTCCCTTTTCCGGCTGGAGTCTGGGACAGCCATCACTCTCGCTTCGGCCAGGGTGATCCCGGGAGCCCTGGAAAAATCCTCGGTGGACCCGGTCAGTGAAATGGTGAGGCTGATTTCAGCCATGAGGACCTACGAAGCTGCCCAAAGGGTCCTCCATTCTCACGATGAGACCCTGGAGCAGGCCATCAACCGTGTCGGCAGAGTCTCATAGAAAGGAGAGACGTACGCATGCTGAGAGCACTGTGGTCGGGTGCTACAGGTATGAACGCGCAGCAGATGATGATCGACACGATATCTAACAACCTCGCCAACGTCAATACCACCGGTTTCAAGCGGCAGAGGGTTCAGTTCCAGGACCTTTATTACCAAACCCTCAACCTGGGGAGGGCGCAGCCCATCTCGGTCGGGAACGGTGTCCGGGTCGGCGGGACCCAGAGGAACTTTTGCCAGGGGAACCTCGAAAGGACCGACGATCCTCTGAATGTGGCTATCGAGGGAGAAGGTTTCTTCGCGGTGGAGACGGGCGATGGGGAGATCCGGTACACACGCGACGGTTCGTTCAGGCTAGATGGTGAAGGTCGTCTGGTGACGTCGTCGGGCTATCCGGTGGTCCTGGAGGGAGGCGATACGATTCCTCCAAATGCAGAGGAACTGGGCATAGATGAAAAAGGTGTTATCTATGGGAAAGTCGATGGCGCTTTGAGGGAATTCGGCCGTATCGTGCTGACCATGTTCGCCAACCCGGCCGGGCTCGAATCGGTTGGCGGTAATCTTTACAGGAAAACTCCGCAGTCTGGCGAAGAAAACCAGGTGTTGCCCGGAGAAGAAGGCGCCGGGCGTATACGCGGCGGGTACCTTGAAACTTCCAACGTCGAGATCGTGACAGAAATGGTCAATCTGATAATCGCCCAGAGGGCTTTTGAACTCAACTCCAAGACCGTTGAAACGGCAGACCAGATGTGGGGTATAGCTAACAATATCAAACGGTAGTAGATCGTAATAGATCTTGTGAGCCTCCGGTGAATGAGGTTACTCGCGGTGGTGGAGTTCAGTGACTTTCAGTCAGAAAGTTAACTCAGCCGGTGCCAGGGCCGTTGCGTCGAGGCGGCCTTCCGGGCCCGGTGCGGATAAGGGAGGAAAACAAAAGGAGCTCCTGAAAGCGTGTCAGGATTTCGAAGCGATGTTCCTCTCGCTTATATGGAAAAACATGGCGAAATCTACCGGCATAGACTTAGGCGGCTGGAGCATCCTTGCTGAGGAAGCTATGGGAAAAAAGTGGGCTTGGAGCGGTGGCATCGGTCTTGCGGAGGTCCTTTACCGGTCTATGTCGAAATCATCTCCAGAAAATTCACCAGGAGATGACGGAAGTGGACGCACGCGAGACCACTCAGGAACTTAATGAGATACAGAAGATCCTGCCCCATAGACCGCCGTTTTTGTTTGTCTCGAGGATAATCTCCATAGACACCGGCAGATCTGCAGTGGCCGAATACGATGTTCCTTTAGACCTGCCCCTATTTGAAGGGCATTTCCCCCAAGAAAAGATCCTTCCCGGAGTTATAATCATAGAAATGATGGCGCAGACCGGTGCACTGGCTATTCTGTCTCACAAGGACTTTCGCGGGAAGATAGCCTATCTGGCAGGTATCGAGTCTGCGAGGTTCAAGAGGCCGGTCCGTCCCGGTGAGACCATGCGGGCCGAGACGGTCATAGGTCCCATCCGGCGGCGGATCGGACGCGCGCAGGGGAACGTTTTCGTCGGTGGCGAAGAGGTGGCGCGAGCGGTGGTGCTATTTGCGGTGCCAAATTGACAGTGATTGGCACGGATGTTAAGATGAATCCCGATTTAAGGTGCGTTTTTGGTTTCCGGGCACTTTTTACCTCTCCTGAAGGAGGGCTGTAAATGCCTACCATAGCCGGTGGAAGAAGACTCTTCACTTCCGAGTCCGTCACCGAGGGTCATCCGGATAAGGTCGCCGACCAGATCGTAGATGCCATTCTCGACGCAATACTTGAAAAAGACAAGATGGCTAGGGTTGCGTGCGAGTGTATCGTCAAGACGGGGTTCGTACTCGTCGCCGGGGAGATATCCACCGAGTGTTACGTGGATATGCCGTTCATCGTGAGAGACACCCTCAGGAAGATAGGTTATACTCGAGCCAAGTTTGGCTTCGACGCGGATACCTGCGCGGTTCTCACCGCCATCGAGGAACAGTCTCCGGATATAGCCCTGGGAGTAGACCATTCACTTGAGGCCAAAGAAGGGGAGATGCCCGACACCCTCGGCGCCGGTGACCAGGGCCTCATGTTCGGATATGCCTGTGACGAGACCGATGTCCTCATGCCCATGCCCATCTATCTTGCTCACCGACTGGCCAAGCGGCTTTCGGAAGTCCGTCACCAGAAGATTCTGCCTTATCTCAGGCCGGACGGGAAAACCCAGGTTACCCTGGAATATGTCGATGGAAGACCTGTGAGAGTTCATACGGTGGTCGTTTCCGCTCAACACGCCAGTGATGTCAGCCTGGAGACCATAAGGCAAGACATAATCTCGAAAGTCATCAAAGAAGTAATCCCTCGGGACATGATGGACGATAAGACTCGCATCCTGATCAATGCTACCGGGAGGTTTGTGATTGGGGGACCCCAGGGAGACAGCGGCCTCTCGGGAAGGAAAATAATTGTGGATACGTACGGCGGGTATGCGCGGCACGGAGGCGGCAGTTTCTCCGGCAAAGACCCGACTAAGGTTGACAGATCGGCGAGTTACGCTGCACGGTACGTAGCCAAGAACATCGTCGCCGCGGGACTGGCAAAAGAATGCGAGGTACAAGTCGCATACGTCATAGGCGTTGCCCGCCCTGTCTCAATTGCCATCGATACTAAGGGAACTGGCAAAATACCGGATGACGCTCTTCTGGCTGCGGTCGAAAAATCCTTCGACTTCAGACCTGGCGCGATCATTGAGCGCTTTGACCTGAGAAGGCCCATATACTCTCAGGTATCGGTCTACGGACATTTTGGCAGAGATGACCTCGACCTGCCGTGGGAACATCTCGACCTTAAAGACGACCTTCTGAGATTTGTCTAGGTACGCTGCAAAAGCCCGGCTCTCTCCCGGGGCATATAATGCTCCGGGAGGGAGTCATCTTGTTGAGTCAGCAAAAATTGCTGTTGATGTTTGTCTCCGTCTGGTGTATCCTGGAAATAGACAAAGGCCTTATTTTCAGTGCAAGGATACCTCCTAAACCCATACGGATTCTGCTGTGTGTCGGTGATACTTCCTTCCATTTGGAAGGGATAATCCGATACCTATGGTGGGAAATACAGTTTCTGGACAGACTATACCCCGAGATCGCGGTTAGGATCGAACCACACGAAGATGACGGCGCAATCGAAGAGGTAGCCGAGCTTCTGAGGATAAGGCAGTATTTGGAGAGAGATGGACTCTTATTGCCTGAATACGAAATGCAGGAGCCGGATGTTATCTTTTGCGATTGCCAGCGGAGAGCTTCTTGATGGATTTCTTGAATCTGGGGTGATTCGAGCGATGCCAGGCTCAGCCAGGATCTATTCGTGGGCAGTGGGACTTGTCGGTGGAGCGGTACTTGGTTTGCGGGTCATTTTAGAAGCAAGGAAATTCCTCGAATTGGCCACAATGCCTTTCCTGGTATTTGTGAGCATGTTCGTCATCCTGGAGTTCAACCACCTTCCGGTGCGCGCAGGTCTTTCGGTAAGCCTGAGTTTTTCGTCTATACTGGCTGCTTATATGACTTACGGCGAGACCGGTGCTGTAGGCATGAGTCTCGGACTGACTATCGTTGGACTCTTGAAGAAAAAATCTCTCAGGGTGATACTGTTCAACACGAGTTCAGTCTTGTTTTCGGCGATGGTAGCTTCCTGGGCAGCCCGCCTTGTGCAAAATGGTTCTCAGACCTCGGCAGAGCCTTTTACTCTGTTGTCTCCCGCACTCCCGACTTTTGTAGTAGCTTTCATGACCGTCAACGCTTCTCTGGTGCTTCTGTATGGCTTCCTCAACAGCCCTTCGCATAAGTTCTCGGACTTCGGCTACAACATCTTCCTTTATGCGGTGCACATGATTGTGGGGACGGGTCTTGCTCTTTTCATGCTTGCAATGCGTAACTCCTGGGGAGATTCTAGTTTCTATCTGTCATGTCTCACGATAGCAGCCATGGTGGGGCTTGGCACCATGGCTGGAAAATATGCCCTTAACAGAGAAGGCCTTGTAAACCTTTACCGCGCAGCCTCTTCAATAAATGAGGCCCTGACCTTGAAAGAGGTCTTCGAAAGGGCTTACAGTTCGGCAAATGCGATTCTCGATATCGACTTTGCTTGGCTCGGTCTTCCTTCCGACGACGAAAACCTTATAACGGTCGAGTATACGTGGGCAAAGCCCGGCATCGACGTATCCCGGGGTGTTTGTCAGGTTCTGGGGCTGCCTCAAAGACAGCGGGCTTTTTCGAAGAAACTGAGGCTTTACTGGAACCGGGAAAAGGACAAGCCCCGGGACGGGTATTTTGGCACCGTTCTGGCGATGCCTCTGTGGTGCGGCAACGAGCTCGTGGCCGAGTTTGGCGTTGCTAGGATGTCTACCCAGGAAGTCCAGCGGGACACGCTTCAGATATTTGCAGTTCTCTCATCCCACGTGGCCTTGGCTGTGCATAACGCCATAAAATTTGAGAAAGCAACTATGCTGGCGGCAACCGACTCTCTTACAGGTCTCTATAACCGTCGGGCCTTTCAGAACCTCCTGGCTGAAGCCTTAGACAAGGCGAGAAAAGAAAAGACCCAGGTATCTCTGATTTACATAGATCTGGACTATTTCCGGCAGGTCAACAACAAGTACGGACACCAAGCAGGTGACGAAGTGCTGCAGGAAATATCCAGGATTATCAGGGCATCGTGCCGTGAATCCGATCTGGTCTCGCGCCCCGGTGGAGACGAGTTCACGGTGATTCTTCCGGGTGTCTCAAAGCAGGATGCCAGGAGCATCGCTTTAAGGATAAAGGAAAACCTCCAAAAAGCCCGTTTCGACGTAGGGCTGCCTGAACCCCTTGAATCGTTGATAGGTGCCAGCGTCGGCGTGGCCACATTTCCGGAGGACGGTTCCGACGTTGCTACTCTGGTGAGGCACGCGGATATGGACATGTATGCAGGCAAGATGCTGAGCGGCGAATTTCCAGTGAAACCCGAGGAAAGGTGAATGCGAAGGTCTTTGCATCTCATCGATAGATTTACCTGGTTTGTGTTCGGAACTCCATCGGCCTGCGCTTTGTGTGGAAGTCCGCTTGGATCTGATTTCGCCTCCCAGACGGTCGACTACGACGGGGAAAGGGGCTGGCCTGGCTTCCAAGGAAGAGCATCGGCATCTTGGAGTTCTGGTATTTGCCCAACCTGTTTGCAGGACCTCCGCTTGCAGATGCAATGGGTTTGCCAGGTCTGCGGGATGCCTCTCAGGCGTCCTTTGACCCTTTGTCCGGACTGTAGGAAAAACCTGTACTACTTCGATGCCCAGAGGTCCTGCGGAGCTTACGATGGGAACCTGAGACATGCAATCGTGAGGATGAAATACTACGGTGAAAGGTGGCTTTCCAGGCCACTGGGAGGACTTTTGGCCGAGACTGCGCTGGTGTTTCTCCCGGTAGATCTGGTTGTGCCCGTGCCGCTGGGGCCAGAAAGCGGGCTCGAGAGAGGTTTCAACCAGGCCCTGGATCTTGCCGTAGAGGTATCAGGTAAAATCGGGGTCCCGGTATACGATATTCTTAAGAGAGAGCGGGGAAGGGAGCATCAGGCTGCACTCGGGAGGCACCTGAGATGGTCGAATCTCCAGGGTACGATGGTTCCGAAAAGGCCCGAACGGCTTTCCGGAAAAACGGTCTTGTTGATAGATGATGTGACCACTACAGGAGCCACTCTCGATGAGGCGGCGAGGGTGCTCAAGTACCTTGGGGCCGCAAAGGTTTACTGTGTTACGCTGGCTAGAACCGTCCGGCGTTGAGGCCGGGCGATGACGTCAATATAAAGAGGTTGATGCCCGGTGAGAGGGAAAGATATTGGGGTCAGCGAGGTCAGGAACTGTAAGAGATGCGGGAAGGTCTTTATTTCTAGGGGGTCCTACATCTGCCCGGAGTGTTTGCAGAAGGAAGAAGAACAGTTTGAGATCGTCAAGAAGTACCTGGCGGAGAACCCCAGGGCTACGGTGAAGGAGACCAGCGAAAACACGAAAGTTCCTGTGGAGGTTATCACCGAATTTATGCGAAAGGGTCTCCTTATCAGTGTGTTACCTGGTGAGGGAAATGCCGGTCTTTCCTGCGCAATATGTAAAAGACCCATTCAGTCAGGTAAGATATGCCCTGAATGTGAAAGAGCTTTGTTCGCGAAAGGACTTTCCGGTGGAAAGGGTAAAAATGATACGATAAGTGAAGAAAGCGTGGCGGTGGTTTCCGAACAACGACGCGCTGGGCAGCCTGAAAGAATGTATACGTTTGACCTAATACGGAGGAAAAGAACGTGATGCCAACATCCGTAGCTAAACGCCGTGATGATCTCAATCGATGAGTATCATGGACGGTGGCGAAAGCGCGAAAAGAGGGCGATGTCAAGGTGATGATATCGAGGACCCAGGTGAATCAGGTGCTCAAGGTCTACAGAACCCGGAGCGTTTCCCGAACTGTCGGCAAGGGTCAGGAAAA
Source organism: Candidatus Fermentithermobacillus carboniphilus (assembly GCA_018208355.1). Classification (GTDB taxonomy): domain Bacteria; phylum Bacillota; class Sulfobacillia; order Fermentithermobacillales; family Fermentithermobacillaceae; genus Fermentithermobacillus; species Fermentithermobacillus carboniphilus. The sequence goes on from CP062796.1 coordinate 1,560,486, forward strand.
CGTCCCTGAAGCCGCAAAAGACGACATTAATCTGTCTTTTGATAAGAAAGACCTTGAACGGGTGAGGGAACTGGTTCAGAGACTACCTGACATCCGCTATGACAAGGTGGAACCGATAGCCCGGAAGGTCGAACTGGGGACTTATTCGGTTGATCCTCGAGAAGTAGCTGAAAAGATGCTCAGTCGCCTATTCGCAGACAGGATACGGTGATAATACCCCAGATCGCTACCGTCCCGAAAGGGGCGGCTTAATTTGTCGGAATCCTCAAGGAGCCTTTCAGAGATCCTCGAAGATATGGTGTCGGTCCTTGACCAGCTATTGGCGTTTTCAAGGGAGAAGCAAGACGCGGTCGTGCGAGGGGATGTTGCTTCGCTCGAAGACGTCGTCAGACGGGAAGAAGATGCTCTCCGTCTCATAGAGTCCTTAGAAAAAGAGCGAAAGATGCTTATTGGGGATGGGCCGGGGCAGGCTCCTCTCCAAAAGGCTAAAGACGTTACCTGCCTTGAGAAAGCTGTCCGTGACAAGATTTTGCTTTTGAAGACCATTAACGAGCAGAACCAGAGGCTCATAGCGAAGAGCCTCGACATGGTCAGGTACGAACTGGGTCTTCTTCTACCGAAAAACGGGTATGGACCGGCGATCAAGATGCAGGCCCTTAGGTTCGATCAAAAAACCTGAACGGGAGGTGCTCCTTTGCCTTCGACCTTCACTGCGTTGGAAATAGGGAAATCAGCACTTATGGCGGCCCGGCGCGCAATGGAAGTCACCGGTCACAACGTGGCTAACGCGGCGACCCCTGGTTACTCCCGGCAGGAAGTCGTACTGGAGCCTCTCATCCAGAGGATTCCGCTGTCTTCGGGTGTATCAGGGGTTGGAGTGAAGGTAGCGGACGTTACCAGGATACGAGATCGGTTCATCGACGCGGTCCTGAGAAATGAGATGGGGAAGAAGGAATCCTTTGCGGTTCAGAAAGAGGTCCTGGACCACCTTCAGGTCGTGTTTGCCGAGCCATCCGACTCCAGTCTCAGGCAGGCGATAGACGATTTCTGGGCCGCCTGGCACGATCTTTCTTCGAATCCGTTGTCCGAGGCGGCCAGGTCCCAGGTAATGGAGAGGGGCCGCACACTGACGGATTTATTCCGTCACCTTGGCAGCCAATTAGATTCTCTTACAGCAGATATCGATGCTAACATACAGGCCACCGTGAACAAGATAAACCTCACCAGCGAGAAGATCGCCGTTCTCAACGTTGAGATTTCGAGGGCTCTTGCCAGGAAAGAACCTGTGGCGGACCTCATGGATAGGCGAGATCTCCTTCTAGACGAGCTAGCCAGTCTTTCAGGGGCAACGGTGACTCACCTTGACGAAGGAAGCTCAGTCAGAGTATTGCTGGGTGGGCTGCCCATAGTGGACCACCAAAAGGTTTACAAGATCGAGATCGGTCCTTCCGCGGAGATCAGGGTATCGCTGGGAAACGGACAGTATGCGGTGGTCGATGCTGTCGGAGGCCGGCTGGGAGGATTAAAGACTGCGAGAAATGATATAGTAGGCGAGTTCAAACAAGAGCTCGAGTCTATGCTCTTCAAACTTGTAACCGGCGTGAACGGTATCCACGACGATGGAATATCACCTTCGGGAACGTCGGGTCCTTTCTTCGAGGGGGTCGCCGGAGACTACCTCGGAACGGTGAGAGTCGTTCAGGCAATACAGGAAGACCCGAACGCCATATGCGCCTCGAAGACCGATCCGCTAGATGGGCAAATAGCAAGGGATATAGCAAACTATCTTGACGGCACCTCGGATCCTTCCGGGACCAGTTTCAGCGACCTATGGATGGGAATCGTGGGTAGGCTCGGAGCTGTTGGGCAAAAAGTCGAAGGTGGGTTCGATACTCAGGAACTCCTCGTCAAAGAGCTTCAAAACCGCAGGGATTCCGTGAGCGGCGTTTCAATCGATGAAGAAGTTGCCAACCTGATAAGGGAGCAACATGCTTTTAATGCGGCAAGCCGGGTAATAAGCATAGCCGATGAAATGTTGGACACCATAATCAACCGCATGGGAATGGCGGGGAGGTGATAGGCGTTGAGAGTGACGGACCTCACGATGGAGCGAAATTTTCTGTACAACATCTTCAACTGTGACGCCAGGTTACAGAAACTTCAGGATCAGGCTTCATCCGGTAAAAGGATTACTAGGCCACAAGACGACCCACTGGGAACCGAGCGCTCGATAGGATTGCGGCACCACCTGAGTAAAAGCAACCAATACCTCAGGAATCTCGACAATGCGAGGACCTGGATGGAAGAGACAGAGCAGGCGCTTTCAGAATTAACGACCGTTCTGTCCAGGGCCCAGGAACTGGCACTTTACGGAGGGACTGGCACAACTCCCCCCGCGGCGAGGGAGGCGATAGCCAGCGAACTTGAACAGCTAGCCGAGGAAGTTCACAATATCGCCGGGACGACAATCGAAGGAAGAAAACTCCTGACAGGAACGATGCCCCAATGGAAGCTCAGCGACGATGTAACGATGACTGTGCCGGACCTTACCGCTCTCTTGAGCGATGCGGAAAAGTTCATTTCGCAGCTGGCTGTTGGGTTACGGACTTCTTCGGAATCGGACATAGAGGCGGCTACCGCCGGCATTAACTCGTCTCTTGACGGCGTTTTGGCCGCGAGAGCGGAAAACGGTGCCAAGATTCGCCGGCTGGATATCCTCGAGGAAAAGACCAAGGCGCTGGATATAGAATACCAGCGTCTTCTCTCTAACGTCGAGGACGCGGATCTTACGGAGGTAATCGTTCGGTTGAAATCACAGGAGGCGGCGTATCAGGCTGCGCTGGCTGTTGGGGCGAGACTCATACAGCCGAGCCTGCTGGACCACCTGAGATAAGGTGAGATGACGGCGTTGCAGGATGGAGAATGATTGAATCCCTCAGGGGGTATGCAAATGCAGCTGGTGACCAAAAGATTAGGAGTTCTCGAAGTAGAGGATAATCAGATACTCACATTCCCGGAGGGACTTTTGGGCTTCTATGACTATAAAAGGTTCGTGGTGGTCCAGCTGGAGAAGGGGAATGACGTAATAAGGTGGCTTCAATCGATAGATGACCCGTCTTTGGGTTTTCTGATCCTCGACCCTCGTGCGGTTTTCCCTGATTATGACCCTGAATTTTCCGCGGAGGACCTTGATTCGCTGGATATCAAGACCCCTGACGATTTGGTGATGGTGTGTGTGGTCACGGTACCGAGAAACGTGCGTAAGATGACCGCCAACCTCCAGGCTCCTCTCTTGATCAATCCCGAAAAGCGGCTTGGCAAGCAGGTTATTACTATATCCCCGGAGTATTCCACAAAGCACGAGATATTTCCGGCGCTTGAGAATCTTCTGAAAAGGACGGGCTGAACATGCTTGTTCTTGCGAGGAAGGTAGGCCAAGCCATAAAGATCGGAGACAACATCACGGTACGGGTAACCGAAGTCAGGGGAAGGAGCCAAAATGCTCTCGTGAAACTAGGGATCGAGGCTCCGTCTGGTACCAGGATTCTCAGGGAAGAGGTTGAGGCGGAGATCGCGGAAGAAATGCTTCTCGCAAAAGACCCGGCCTTCGATATCAACTCTCTGAGAAACAAGATAAGACAAGGCAAGAAGCCTTAAAGATTTGGCACAGTTCTTCCGATTAAAATAACAGACTGTCCCCAAGGTGTGACGTTCTACGAGGATGCGATCCGTTAAGGGTGTTTTCCGAGCGATCGCGGTAGTCAAGCGGAGCTGGAAGAACGTTGCCAGAGGTGAACTTTATGGCATCTCAGTTGACTATGAATGTGACGGGCATCGACACTGAGACCATCATTCAGGAACTGATGAAGATCGAGAGACGCCCGTTAACTGCACTGGAAGCTCGCCAGCAGGCAATAGCCGACAAAAAGGCAGCCTGGGCGGCAATCAAGGACAAGCTCGATTCTCTTTCTTCAAAGATTACGGCTCTTCTGGAACGAACCCTTTTTGACAAAAAGGCGGTATCGGTACAAGAGCCGTCAGTTGTCACGGTTCAGGCTTCTACTACAGCGATTCCGGGTTCTTACGACCTCAGCGTGACGTCTTTAGCGGTAGCTCAGGTGGTTCAATCCAAAGGTTTCCAATCGTCCGACCAAAGTCTCGGCTTTTCGGGGACGCTTATCCTCAACGGGAAATCCATCAGCGTGACTACCACCGATAGCCTGACTGCAATCGCCCAGAAGATCAACGCCACGACAGGCGTTGGGGTCACCGCCTCTGTAATGCAGGTATCTTCTTCCGATTACAGGCTCATATTGACGTCTCAGTCTACGGGTACCGCCAACGAGATGACGTTTGGGGGAGACACGACACTGTTGAAGGATAGTCTCGGCATAATCGTGACTGTCAACGGAGTGGACCAGCCCAACGAAATAAGAGCAGCACAGGATGCAGTTTTTTCGGTGAACGGGGTCCAGTTTATCCGTTCTTCCAACCAGGTATCTGACGTCATTCCTGGCTTGACGCTTACTCTCTTGGAAGCGAGAGATCCAGTTACCGGTCAAGGTGGGAAAACCAGTTTCACCGTCAAGTACGATGACGATGCGGTGGTGTCTTGCGTCAAGTCTTTTGTAGACGAGTACAACAGCTTCCTTGATCTGGTGACCAAGTACAACTCGTGGGACCCTGAAGCTAAAAAGGGGGGTCTTCTGTTCGGGGACCCTCTCCTGTTAAGGCTGCTCAATGAAATCCGGCGGGTCATCTTCGGCGAGATCAAAGGCGCAGTACCCAACTATAATTTCGTCGGGAGCGTTGGACTGAGCACCGGAAGCGGCAGCACCTTTTCACGTGACGGTAAGATCACGCTTGATGAAGCCAAATTACGGGAAGCTCTCGGCAAGAACCGAGACGCCGTGGCGATCCTCTTCGGGGCTAAAGCGATGAATGTGGCCCTCTCGTCAAACGGTGCAACTGCCCAGGCTTCAAGTTATTATTCTGCGGAATTTGCTCCCGATGGAGCCATAAACGGAGTTTCAACCTCGGCTCTCTGGGGTTCTGCCGGGGGCGGGTGGCATGATGGGACCCAGGCTGACTTCACGAATGACTGGCTGCAGATCAATTTCGGAACTCTCAGGACTATAGACACGATAAATGTATACACGCTTGACTCTGCTACTTATCCCGCATCGGCCTACGGGATCCGGGACTTTTCCATTGAGTATTATGATGGGTCTTCTTGGAAGCAACTGGCATCGTATACCGGCAACACGCAAGGGATGGTTTCCGCTTCTTTTGAACCGGTGACCACCGATAGCATCCGGATTGTGGTCACGAATTCCAACGACGGGCAGTTTTCCAGAATAACGGAAGTCGAGGCATTTAACAAGAGCGACGGCGTATTTAACATCCTCAGGGACACCATCCAGAAGTATACCGCTTACGACGGTTTTCTCGATCTCCGCCAGGCGCAGCTGGATTCACAAGACAAAAGTATCGCCACGCAAATCGAGAACCTCCAGAGAAGGCTGGATATGCGTCTTGCCTCATTGAGGCGCCAGTTTACCGCCCTCGAGACCATGCTCATGAAGATGAACTCCCAGGGTTTATGGCTTGCCCAGCAGATCCAGGGATTCTCCACCAGCACGTGAAGAAGGAGATGAATTGCCAGAAATGCTAAATCCAGGGTACAGCGCACAGGGGCGCGATAAGGTTCTTCAGGCATACCGTCAATCAAGGGTCGAAACCGCATCGCCGGGTGAGCTGGTGCTGATGCTATATAATGCGTGTCTCAGGAACATGAAAGAGGCCATAGCCTGCATCAGCCGGGAGGATGTACCTACAGCTAACAGTCATCTGTTGAAGGCCCAGGACATCGTAGACGAGCTCCGGGGGTCTTTAAACCATGAAACCGGGGAAATCGCCAGGAGGCTTGATTCGCTGTACGATTACGTGTACGACTGCCTCCTTAGGGCCAATCTGAGGAAGGACGCCCGGCTCGTGGAAGATGCGTTGAAGGTTATGACCCAGATCAGGGATGCCTGGCAAGAAGTCGTAGTGAGCCATGATTGAAGACCTCAAGGAGATTCTCTCGATAACCGCAAAAGCAAAAGACTTGGCTCGCCAAAAAGATTTTTCCGGACTTGCAGCTCTTTTGGAGAGGCGAGAGGAGCTTATGGCTCATGCCGGTGGCTCTGGATGCGGCGAGCTTTCTGAAACGCAAAAGCTGCTTATTCAGGAGTTGCTTCTCTGCATCAGGGAACTCGACCAAGAAATCACGGCTCTCATCAAGGACGAAATGGCTGAAAAGTTGCGTGAAATAACTGAGATTGCCACTCAATCCAAAGTGCTTTCGGCTTACGGTAAGAGCCTTGTGAAACTAAGGAAGTTCGATAGAGTCAAATAGCGCACCATATATTCGACAGGCTGACGACAGATGTAGAAATCAAAAAAGCCCCGGTATAACCGGGGCATGTTGGTTGCGCTCACGCGGAAATCTTGGTTACATTTGCTGCCTGAAGTCCTTTGGGACCCTCGACTATGTCAAACTCGACCAGATCTCCTTCGGTGAGAGTGCGGAACCCTTCGCTCTTGATCGCAGAATAATGGACAAAAACGTCTGGGCCGTCGTCTCGCTGGATAAAACCATAGCCTTTTTGAGCATTGAACCACTTTACTTTACCTTGCATTTCGGGACATTCCTCCTAATTTCCCGACGACGGGTCCCGGCCACGTCGTCTTTTGGAGCTTAATGCTCGTGTCCGGACTATAGCATGCCCAGGAAAGAGAGTCAACAGACATTTCAGTCACTCTCTTGTGGATAATGTGGGTAACTCTGTTGATAACCAGTTAAAAGGGGCATTCGGGTTGGGGATATCGTTGTGGATTGTCGAGGGGTATCATTTCCGAGGATGAGTTTTGTTGTATCCTGTCGAATAAACATATTTAAGGGCCCTCGCGGGTACCCTGGAAGGGTTTGGCCAAGCGAGAGGGAATAATATAGCCTAAACGGTTTGGTGGGAGGTATACTCCATGGAGATCAACGTTAGAGGCAAGAACATCGACGTGAACCCCGCCCTCCGGCAGTACGCGGAGAAGAGACTCTCAAAAATAGACAAGTATATCAAACTAGAGAACCTAAACTGTCAGGTTACTTTTTCGATCGAGCGGGGCAAATACGTGGTGGAGGTCACAATACCTCTCAATGGTCTTCTGTTAAGGGCGGAAGAATCGGCGCAGGACGCCTTCTCGTCGGTAGACCTTGTGCTGGAAAAGCTCGAGCGGCAAATAGAAAAGTACAAGACACGGCTCTTGAAAAGAGACAATAAGACGGAAGTCAAGTTGAACGAGCCTAAAGACGAACCTGAAGTAGGCAGGATCGTGAAGGTGAAACGCTTTGCCATAAAGCCCATGCTCCCGGAAGAAGCTGCAATGCAGATGGAACTTTTGGGCCACGATTTCTTCGTTTTTGCCAATGGCGAGACGGGCAGCGTCAATGTCATTTACCGCAGGAAGGACGGGAACTACGGTCTCATCGAACCCGAAGACTAATCTTCTGAAAAGAGCGGGCTGCTTCGCTTGAAAAGAGGGATGGGGCTTGGAACAGCCTAAAGTTACGGCAGTTGTCTTCGAAGGGGGACAAGCCAGGACGCCGCTGGATGAGATCATTGCAGCTATCAGAAAGGAAGTCGTGCTTGACACCATCGAAAAGCTCCTTGGAGTGCCGGAGATAGATAGGGTGCTGCTTGCCACCAACATCGAAGATCTGGCCAAAAGCGCCAGCCGAATGGGTGCTGTGGTGGATTTCGAATCTTCGGGTGGGAGGTTTCACTTCGGAAGGCGTCTAAGGGAGATAATAGTCCGCTATGGTATAGAAAATGTGATATACATGGGGGGCGCAGCCGCCCCCCTACTGACAGAAGCGGAGTTTTCCCAGATCGCCACGACACTAAAGAGAGAGAGAAATCTTGCTATTATGAACAACGTTCAGAGCGCCGATCTTGTGGCTTTTGCTCCGGCTCGCGCCATCGATGAGATAGAACTCCCCGATAAAGACAATCCCCTCGGAAACCTGCTGAAAGACATAGGCATGAGGAAAGTCCTGATTCCCAATTCGGGGCGCGCAAACTTCGACCTGGATACGCCGACTGATATCTTGATCCTGGGGTTTCACCCTTTGTGCGGAAGACGGGCCAAATTGGCAATAGACGGCCTTGACTGGCCAAGGGACAAGATCCGGTTGGCTCTTGAAGTGTTAAGGGATACTTCTCGGGAAATCGCGGTCATTGGCAGGGTGGGTCCGCCGGTAATCCAGTACATCAATTCCAACATGGTTCACAGGGTCCGGGTTTTTTCCGAAGAAAGAGGTATGAAAGCACTTGGCCGCGAAGAACGAGGCGAAGTGATTTCTCTATTGGGATTCATGGTTGAGGAATTAGGTGTTCGCAGGTTCTTCGATTACCTTTCCAGAATATGCGATGTGGCATTTATAGATACAAGGGTTTTGTTCGCACACATGAAAAAGCATCTGTCTGACTGGGACCGCTTCCAGTCGGATCTGGGAAGGTACGACCTCATAGAAGATGAATGGGTCAGAGAGTTCACGAAATGCGCCGTGGAGGCGCCTATTCCGGTGGTGCTGGGTGGGCATAGCCTTGTGGCCGGTGGACTTTGGATTCTCGCTGAGATGGTTACGAAGGAGAGAGAAGACTCAGGCTACCGGCACAACACGTTTATCCTTTCGAGATGACGTCGAAAGGTGGGCAACGTCGAGCGCGTCAAGAAATACCGCTCAGCTAAGAAGGTGAGAGATGGAATGTCGGTGGATAAACTCTGTTACAGCGCCAAGGATTACGAAGATACCATCAAAAAGATAAAAGACGTCCTTGCCGCGCGAGTTGTCCTTCTGGATAACGGGGAAATCGACGAAATCCACGTTCTCGCGGGTCCGGGACGACTGCCCAAGCACATAGTGCGTGACGTTGAATCGGCCATCATGGCTGCTTTCGGTGTTCAGATAGATCGCAGGAAAATCTCCATCGCTCAAGTAAACGCCGATGAAAGCCCGGAGGACCGTAGGAGGGTCAGGCTCGCCAAGGTCGCCATCGTTGCCGGGGCCGATTTGGCTGAGGTCGAAGTACACCTCTCACTTGGCGATGCCAAGGTTGTCGGGACCGCATCCGGTGTACCGACCCCGACCGGCTGGCTAAGGCTGGCTGCGGATGCCACAGTCATGGCTCTGTCCCAGCTTCTTTCTCCAAGATATGCTCTTTCGGTCAATCATGTGGCCGTTACCGATTCCAAACGTGTTAGAATAGCGATTGTATCTGTGTCGTTGGTAGGGGAGTCAAGCGAGCAGATTCTGAGCGGCTCTTGCCCCGTTTCTTACGACGAGAGGGAAGCTGTGGTGAAGGCGACTCTCGACGCGGTTAACAGAAGATTCTCGTTTCTCCTAAACCATAGTTGATATGCCCTGCTGAGCGAGAAGAGGAGAGTGACGGAGAGACGTAGAATGTAACCTTATGAGCCGGCGGTATACAAATAGTTCCAGCGGAGCGTAACCGATCTGAACTAGCGGCTCGGATAAGCTTAGGTGTCCTGGGGGTTCTGTTGGTGAATAAGGTTCTTAAGGTCGTCCTTGCTATCCTTGCGCTCCTTCTGGCAGGAGCTGCAACCTTTCAGCTAGGCTAACTTATTCCTCTCCGCCGGCTCCCTCAAATGAGGTGCAGACCGTGACGCGAAAGTCGAAACTTACGGACCTATACATATGGGCTGTTGCCCTTACAGGACTATTGGTTCTGTTTACCAACATACCGGACTTCCAGAACCCGAGAAAAACCCTTGATATGGTAGTTTTGGCTTTTCTGGTGGCCCTCGGCGAGATGGCCTCGGTGCCTTTCGTGAGAGGAAGAGGGACCGTGTCTGTCTCGACCCCGGTGATTTATACTGCCGGCGTTCTTTACGGGCCAGCCGCAGGCATATGGATATCCTCCTTGGCGACTCTGCGGAAAAAGGATCTCCAGCTGAAAGTGCCTCTGCCTATCGTGCTATTCAACCGCGGAATGTTGGCCATCTGCATGGAGCTCTTTGCTATGACTTACAGGCTTATGGGCGGGCAGTTCGGGGGCCTGTCGTTTCCGGAAGGAGTCGTACCCTTTTTAGTGGCGGCATCTGTGTATACTCTGGCCAACGCAGTTCTAACGTCCGTCGCTGTTTCCCTTCAGTTGCAGATCTCACTGGCAAGCGTTTGGAAATCCAACGTCATTTGGCTCTTACCCAACCTTTTTGCGTTATTCCCTCTTGGTGCCCTCATGGTCCTGGTGGCCCAGCAGGCAGGTCCTCTTGTGCTGCTCCTTTTCTACATGCCGTTGCTCGTGACCAAGTACTCCCTGGAGAAGTACATAGAACTCAGGGACGTCTACAACGAGATGGCTGCTGCGTTGAGTACCGCTATTGACGCAAGAGATTCCTATACCCACGGTCATTCGGAACGTGTTGCCGAGTACGCTGCGCTTCTGGCTAAGGAACTCAAGTTGCCTGACGAACAAGTAGAGATGATCAGGTACGTGGCGCTCCTGCATGATGTCGGAAAAGTCGGCATCAGGGACAGCATCCTGAAGAAACAGGGGTCTTTTACTTATGACGAGTATGAAGAAATGAAAAAGCACGCTGAAATCGGCGCCGATATTCTGAAAGTCATGAAGTCTTTGGCCAAGGGACAAGATTGGGTCAGATATCATCACGAGCGCTGGGATGGCACCGGTTTTCCCAAAAAGCTGCGCGGAGAAGAAATCCCGCTGGGAGCCAGGATTATCGCGTGTGCCGATTCATTCGATGCCATGACTACCGATAGGCCTTACAAGGAGAAGATGTCCTTCGAGGAGGCGAAAAAGGAACTTCTACGCTGTAGCGGTAGCCAGTTTGACCCAAAAGTAGTTGAGGCCATGATAAGAGTTATCGATAAGCACATTTTGAGGAAGTGATCGGTTGTTCAGAACGGTGGTCCTTTTTTCGCTGGCGATAGGCCTTTTGCTCGGTGGAAAACTTAGCCGGCTCGGTGAAGTCCGGGTTAAGAGGCTGCCTTGGATACTGGCTTCATTCGTATTAAAGTTCGTGGCGGTGTTCCTGGCGGGCCGGGTATCACCGGAGCCGGTGCTCTGCACAGCCTTGAGCGTTGTGACTTACGGTTTGTTGTTGTATGGCCTCTACCCCAATTTGAACCTCACCGGTTTCCCTCTTGTTTTTGCGGGCATTGTCCTGAATTTCCTGGTTATTGTCGCAAATCAAGGACGGATGCCGGTTGATGTCAGCATTTTGGATCCTGTGACATCCGCCGGACAAATCCAGGCACTTCCTCTCAGCCTCATCCATCAGGTCATGCCGCAGGACGTGCGTCTGGGGTTCCTGGCCGACATATTCAAGTGGAGGTTCTTTTCAAAAGTTCCAACTACGTTCAGCGTAGGTGACGTGCTTATGGCGGTTGGGATTTCATGGTTCATTCTCCACGGCATGCTCCGCGGTTTTTCCTGTGCTCCTGAAGATGCTAGAATAAACTAAACAGACGAGACCGCCGGGGTGTCTTCCGGCGCATGATTATGGTTTGTCCAATCTTTTTGTATTTTTGAAGGCACTTGTCGTTTGCCGTTGTTCTGCCTGTACGAGCAGGGAAAAGATTAATCTTTGGCCGAGAAGGGGATACTGGTGTCTATACTCAAAGGGCTTTTAGACTCCAATGAAAGAGAACTGAGACGCCTGCGCCCAATAGTGCAGGCTGTATCGAGTTTTGAACCTCATCTGAAAAAGCTCAGCGACAGCGAACTTGCAGCAAAGACGCAAGAGTTCAAAGAAAGGATTGCCCGGGGAGAACCCGTGGACCGCCTGTTGCCGGAGGCCTTTGCGACCGTCCGAGAGGTCTCCTCACGGGTCCTCGACATGCGACATTTTGACGTTCAGATAATGGGAGGAATAGTGCTCCACCAGGGCCGTATCGCAGAGATGCAGACCGGAGAGGGGAAAACTCTGGTTGCGACCCTTCCGGCATATCTGAACGCGGTGGCGGGACGAACGGTGCACGTGGTCACGGTAAACGACTACCTCGCCAAAAGAGACCGGGAATGGATGGGTCAAATCTATCGGTTCCTGGGGTTAGACGTGGGGCTGGTGATTCCCGGGATGGACACAGCCTCAAAGAAAAAAGCGTATTCGTGCCCGATCATCTATGGAACCAACACAGAATTTGGCTTCGACTACTTGCGAGACAATATGGCCTGGCGCAAAGAGGATCTGGTCCAGAGCGAGCTGGACTACGCCATAATCGACGAGGTCGACTCGATCCTCATAGACGAGGCCAGGACCCCTCTCATCATCTCGGGTCAGGGAGAAGGTTCTACCGATATCTATTACCGGTTTAGAGACCTCGCCTCTGCATTGAAAAAAGATAAACATTACACCGTGGACGAGAAAGCCCGCGTTGTGGCTCTCACAGAAGAAGGGGTCAGGAAAGCCGAAGAGTGGCTCGGTATCGAGAATCTCTATTCCCAGGAAACCATGGATCTTTCCCACTACCTCATCCAGGCTTTGCGAGCCAAGGAGCTCATGCGTCGCGATGTGGATTACGTAGTGAAAGACGGGGAGGTTCTCATAGTCGACGAATTTACCGGGAGGATACTCGTCGGTAGAAGGTTCTCTGATGGCCTTCACCAGGCTATCGAAGCTAAAGAAGGCGTGAAGGTCAGAGAAGAAACGGATACGCTGGCCACTATTACGGTGCAGAACTTTTTCAGGATGTACAAGAAACTTGCGGGAATGACCGGTACCGCTGCAACCGAAGAATCGGAGTTCATGGAAATATATGGCCTGGACGTGGTGACGATACCGACTAACGCGCCCCTCATACGGACCAGCCTGCCCGATTCTATCTGGAAAACCGAAAAGGCGAAATTCCGGGCCGTGGTTGAGGAGATATCCGAGATGCACCAAGCGGGACGTCCCGTGCTGGTAGGCACAAGGTCCGTCGAGAAATCCGAGATGCTCTCGGAGATGCTGAAAAAGCGCGGTATCCCCCATGAAGTGCTCAACGCCAAATATCACGAGCGAGAGGCGGAGATAGTCGCGCAGGCCGGGCGTAAAGGGGCAGTCACCATTGCGACCAATATGGCTGGGCGGGGTACGGATATCCTGCTTGGCGGGAACCCTGCGTTTATGGCCAGGAGGGCTTTGAGACAGGAAGGGTTCGATCCCGAGGTTATCGCCATCGCTTCTGAAAAAGTCCTTCCGGCTGAAATGTCCAGGAAGATAGAGCAAGGCGAGATAGATGATTTCCTGCAAAAAGTCCTCGCTGCCAGGGAACGGTACCGTGCACTGTACGACGAATTCAAAAAGATCACAGACCGTGAGCACGACGAAGTCGTGAGACTCGGCGGGCTTCACGTCATCGGTACCGAGCGTCACGAAGCCCGAAGGATCGATAACCAGCTGCGAGGTCGTGCAGGGAGACAGGGAGACCCCGGTTCCTCCCGGTTCTACCTCTCGCTTGAAGATGAGCTCATGAGGCTTTTCGGCGGCGATCTCATCGCCAGCGTCATGGAAAAGGTAGGTTTTCCAGAAGATGAGGCCATCGAACATCCGCTTATAACTAAATCGGTGGAAACTGCTCAGAAACGGATCGAGGCACACAACTTTGCTATCAGGAAGAATGTTCTGGAATACGACAATGTCCTCAATAAACAGAGGGAAATCATATACGGCGAGAGGCGGCGTATCCTCGATTGTGAAGACCCGTCAGAGATAGTCAGGGGGATGATGGATAGAGTTATAGACAGGACCCTTAATCTCTACTGGCCGAAAGGAGCCAAAAAGCAAGAGGTTGACCTCGGTGGATTGAAAGCGTATTTCGCCGACCTCATACCCGGTTTCTTACTGGATGTGGATAGTGATGCTGTTTCTACACGCGAGGATCTCATGTCCCGTTTGAAGACCGGATTTGAGGCCCGGTACCGGGAGAAAGCCGCTGAACTTGGAGATGACATGAAAGATCTGGAACGTATCATCCTCTTGAGGGTTGTAGACCAGAAATGGATAGACCACCTGAGGGCTATGGAGGGTCTGCGCGAGGGGATAGGCCTCCGTGCTTACGGCCAGAGAGATCCTCTACTTGAGTACCAGAGAGAAGGATTTGAGCTGTTCCAGAGTATGGTGCAAAATATCGAAGAGGATACCGTTCGTTATCTGTTCCGGGTGACGGTCAAGAAACCTGAAAGATCCGAATCAGATGCCGGAGGAAATATATCTCGTTCGAGACCCCGGGGTAGGGTAGTTTCACCGGAAGGTCCGGCTCAAAGATCCCTGGCTCGGAAAACCGAACGAAAAGTAGGCCGGAACGATCCCTGCCCCTGTGGCAGTGGCAAGAAGTACAAGAACTGTTGCGGCAAGCTGGCTGACTGAGGCCGGCAGGAGGCTCGGCCTCCTTCCTTAAGTCAACCGGGTATCCGGGAGGGACTGCCCAGGGAGCGCATATATATGTAAGCGAAGGATATCTTGCGAGTTTATCGCGGAGATGATCCCGAGGAGGATAATCTATGTACGAAGACATCATCCGAGAATTGGAAAGCCTCAAGGAAAGACTATGCAATATCGGGAGGTCTCTTTGACTTAGAGGGTCTTAAGAAAGAGGCAGCTTCCCTCAAGGCAGAGATGGAAGATCCGTCTATATGGCAGAACCCGTCAAGGGCTCAGGAACTCGGGAAACGGATCAGGCGGATCGAGGATAAGCTCAACAACTATAGCGAGATTGAAAAAGCGCTGGACGACAGCCTCGAGATCGCTTCTTTGGCGGAAGAAGAGGGGGACCTTTCGCTCATTTCAGACCTCACTGAAACGGTCAGGGCGCTCGGAGAAAAAGTGCGGGAGCTTGAACTCCGCACGCTTCTATCGGGTCCTTATGATGCCCGCGATGCAATAGTTACCCTGCATGCAGGTGCCGGCGGTACTGAAGCCATGGACTGGGTCGAGATGCTCTACAGGATGTACTGCCGGTGGGCTGAAAGAAGGGGATTCAAGGTTGAAACCCTGGACATGCTCCCCGGAGAAGAGGCGGGACTGAAGAGCGTCAGTTTTTCGGTCAGAGGGGATTATGCTTACGGGTTCTTGCGGCCTGAAAAAGGCGTGCATCGGCTGGTCAGGATCTCGCCGTTTGACGCGAACCAGAGGCGACATACCTCTTTCGCGTCGGTGGACGTTCTTCCTGAGCTTGAGGAGGACACCGAAATCGAGATTAACCCCAATGACCTCCGCATCGATACTTTTAGGTCTTCCGGCGCTGGAGGGCAGCACGTCAATAAGACCGACTCGGCGGTGCGGATAACTCACATCCCGACGGGAATTGTGGTTACGTGCCAGAACGAACGATCGCAGCATTCTAACAGGCTGGTGGCAATGCGCCTCCTCAAAGCCAAGCTTTTGGCCTTGAAAGAAGAGGAGCGCATGAGGGAGATAGAGAATCTCAGGGGCCCACACAAAGAAATCGCTTGGGGCAACCAGATACGCTCCTACGTGTTCCAGCCTTACACCCTCGTGAAAGATCACCGAACGGGGGTCGAAATCGGCAGTGTGGAAAGAGTCATGGACGGTGACATAGACGAGTTCATCTACGCAAAACTGAGGCAAGACGCGCTGGCGAATCATCAGTCTTAACTCGCGTCCGGGTGGGACTCCAGGGCCGAGGTTTCCTGTCGTCCTGCCCCTCGGGGGGCAAATCAAGTATCCGGAAAGGAGGCGAAAACCTGGTCCGGGAACCGGCTTGGCTGGAGATGAAAACAGTCAAGTTTCTTAAACCAGGGACGCCTGAGATGGAAACGTCGAGATACAGAAGGAAAGTCCTTTTTCAGTTCTGGTTTTTCCTGGTTTTAGGGTTGTTTCTTGGATGGTTCGGGAGAAGCCTTGCTTCTCCAGATACCCCTCTTCCCGGAAGCCAGGAAGATCCGCTGGTGTCAAAGTCCTACGTCGACATGCAAGTCAAGATGAACGTGGTGGAACTTCCCCAGGGAAAGATTCTCCTTGGTTCGTCGGGAACCGAGATAGTCCTCCGTTCGGGAAAGGCCAGAGTCATCGACTCTCAGCTCGGCGGGCTGTCCGACGTGACCGCTGCCAGAGACCTGAGGCGTGGCGAAGCTGTCCCCGCCAATCACTTACTGATAGTTCCCAGGGACGATGGGCGTGGCGTAGAAGCCCTGTCGCCGGTGATTCTCCTGGTCCGGGGTAGCTATACAGTCAAATGACGCTCGATAAGGATAGCGCGAAGCCCTACGAGGCCAGATCCCTTGAAGAGTTTGCGCTCGTGCATTGGTTGAGAACTGAGAGGATCATATCGATGTTCTTCTTCGCCAGGGCCTGGAATTCGCAAAGGTTCCTTTTAAGGGTCGCCGCGAAGGCATCCCTGTTTTTCGCAAGATGCTGGCAAGCCGCAATTAGGTCAAAGTTACGGGAGTCTTTGGGAGCAGGTAGGACCGGGCATCCTGCAGCGCGGCAGAAGGCGCCGATTTTAGGGTCGATTTCCAGGCCGATGAAAGGAACTTCCGCCCTTGCGGCGAGGATCAGCGTGTGGAGGCGCATGCCCACGCAGAAATCGCTCTTCGCCAGAACCCCGAGGGCGTCTTCCGGTGAAAGGTCACCGACGACAGGGAGAGGTTCTTGTCCGCGCCTTTTAATTTCGCCGTTCAACTGTTCTGCGATCTCTCTATCCCTGTCCTGCATGAGCAAGAAAGCGGGAAAAAACCCGTTGCCTCTGAGATACTGGGCAGCTGAAATGATCTCTGGGTAGAACCAGGACGGAGCGTCTATCGCTCGGATGGCTATGAAGACGATGCCGGGTTTCTCCGGGACATTAGCTGCTCGCAGGACTTCTTCGACCTTTTCGGGGGAGGCGGGAGATAGCAGGAAAGCGGGGTCGGCGGTGACGTCCACCTCGTTCTTGATCCCCAGCCTAATCAGCTCATCCCTGGATTCCCGGTCCCTCACGGTAATCTTCCTTGCAGTGGAAAGGGCTTTTTTCGCAAGGAACCTACCTATCTTCGACCTGATAGGTCCTATGCCGTTTGCGTAGACTACAAGAGGTTTTCCCAGAAGCCTGGCCGCGTATATTATCGCGATGTAATATAAAAGCGACCTGAAGGATGTCGAATCCTGCAACAGGCTTCCCCCGCCGAACACCACAAGGTCAGCTTTATTCATGGCGCGAGAGACTTCTATCGGGGACATTCTCTGGAAGCACTCTACCTCGTAGGAGAGTGAGGTATCTTTCGGGTTTCTCGAAAGCACCATTATCTTCAAGCCGGGATCGGCTTCCCTCAACGCCTTCACGGTGGAAGCCAGGATAGCTTCATCGCCAGTGTTCCCGAAACCGTAATAACCGGAAAGGAGGACGCTCCTCACATTCCGCACCTCTTTTTCCGAAAAATAACAGATCCTGACGGTAAACGTAACAAAACTAAAACACCGACCCGGCGCAGGCAAATCACCCTTTCCTTAAGGGATCATAACAGAAAAGGGGGTCGACGGTAATAAGCGCGAACATGGCGAAAATGAGAGGATGGGGTGACCTGCTTGTAGAAACCTGACGTATGGCGTACCTTTAATATGACTTACACCGAAAGGACGGGTGATTTTGTGGTTTCCCTGAATATTCTGGGTGTAGAATTTTACCCGATAACTCTGAGCGGTGCACTACATACTATCGACTGGATGCTGTCGCGGACCGACGGTTGTACGAGGCTCGTGGTCACGGCGAACCCGGTGATGGTCATGATCGCTCAGAGGGACCCGGAATTCATGGAAATCCTCAAAAAAGCCCATTTGATAGTCCCGGACGGTGTCGGAATTTTGTGGGCTGCCCGAAAACGCGGCCTAAAACTCCCCGAACGAGTGACCGGAGTTGACCTCGCCACAAGCCTATTGAAGTTGCGGCCATCCCCCAGGTTCTTTTTCCTTGGAGGTCAACCCGGCATAGCCGAGAGCGCCAGGAGAAATGTAGAAAGAGACAACCCGGGCGTGCAAATCTGCGGAACTCACCACGGGTATTTCAGCGGTGAGGAGGAGGAGAAAGTTGTCGGGATCATAAGGGAGGCGCGTCCGGACGTCTTATTTGTAGCCATGGGCTCGCCGAGGCAGGAGAAATTCGTATGGAGGAACCGAAAATCTCTAGGGGCTCGGGTCGCCCTGGGTCTTGGCGGCGTCTTGGATGTTCTTGCAGGGAAAACCAAAAGGGCTCCCGAGTTCTTCCAAAAAGCGGGCCTCGAGTGGCTGTACAGGCTGGTCCGTGAACCGAGGAGGATCAAGAATGACATCCTTCTCTTTGAATTTGCCCTGAGGGTTTACGCAGAGTCACTTGGAAGAGGGAAACGGCAGAAAGAAGGAGATGAAGCCAGTGCTGAGTGAACCTCAAAAAGACGAAGCCCTGATCTGTGAAATAGAGACTAGAGCGCGTGCGCTACGGCGGCACATAATCGAGATGGTCGGAAAAGCCGGTTCGGGACATCCCGGCGGTTCCTTGTCGAGTTCCGACATCCTTGCGACACTCTATTTCGGCGGTTTTCTCAGGCTAAAACCAGAAGACCCTCTGTGGCCTGAAAGAGATAGGTTCATCCTTTCGAAAGGTCACGCCGCCCCTGCCCTCTACGCTGCCCTTGCCGAGAGAGGGTTCTTTGGAAAAGACGTCCTTTTAACTCTGAGAGAGTTCGGGTCCATCCTCCAGGGACACCCAGATTGTCGGAAGACTCCCGGCGTGGAAGTTTCCACCGGTTCTTTAGGGCAGGGACTTTCTATGGGCGTGGGGATGGCTCTTGCTGGAAAACTTGACGGGAAAGGCTACCGCGTGTGGGTATTGCTCGGGGACGGCGAATGCCAGGAGGGCCAGGTATGGGAGGCTGCCATGGCTGCCAGCCATTACAGGCTGGATAACCTGACGGCCATCGTCGATCACAATCACCTCCAGATCGATAGCAGGATCGAAGAAGTTATGTCACCCGAGCCCATCGCCCAGAAGTTCTCCGCTTTCGGCTGGGAAGTCTTTGAGGCCAACGGACACGACATCCAAAACCTCGTGAATGTTTTCAGAAAAGCGGCAACCGTCCGGGGGAAGCCCTCCGCCGTGATTGCCGACACCGTCAAAGGCCGCGGCGTAAGTTTCATGGAAAACCAGAAAGAATGGCACGGAAAAGCTCCTAAGGGCGAAGAGCTGGAAAGAGCGCTGAAAGAGCTTTCCGGGGACCATTTGCGCTAGGGAGTGGTAGCCATGATAGCGACGAGAGACGCTTACGGTGAAATCCTTGTCGAACTAGGTCGAGAGAATCCCAACATCGTGGTGCTTGACGCGGACCTTTCGTCTTCTACGAAGACGGAAAAGTTTGCCAAGGCGTTCCCGGAAAGATTCTTCAACGTAGGGATAGCAGAAGCTAACATGATGGGGATCGCCGCGGGGCTTGCGCGTTCAGGCAAGATCCCGTTCGTGTCGACTTTTGCCGTGTTTGCCACGGGGAGAGCGTATGACCAGATACGTCAGTCCATCGCTTATCCCCGGTTCAACGTCAAGATAGTCGCGTCCCACGGTGGCTTGTCTGTCGGGCCCGACGGGGCGTCCCACCAGGCGCTGGAAGATGTCGCCCTGATGCGGGCAATTCCCGGAATGGTCGTCATCGTCCCCTGCGATGCCCACGAGACGAAAGAGGCGATTAAGGCTGCCTTGAGGCACGACGGGCCTGTCTACGTGAGGCTCGGGAGGGAGAAGGTGCCCTCTGTGCTACCTGACGACGCGACGTTTGAAATAGGAAAAGGGCTAATCCTGTGGCCGGATAAAAGACGCGAAGACCTTATATCCTCCGTATCTCGCGGAGAACCAAAAGAGTCCGCGCATCTTTTCGACGTCGCTTTCGTCGCTTCGGGGATAATGGTGAAGCCGGCTCTGGATGCCGCGAGGATCCTTGGACAGGAGGGAAAAACCTGTCTTGTGGCTGATTTTGCCAGTATAAAGCCCCTTGACGAAGAACTTCTGGTGGCGATAGCGAAAAACAGCCGACTCGTCGTGACTTGCGAAGAGCACAGCATAATCGGGGGGCTGGGCAGCGCAGTGTGCGAGACTCTGGCGGAAAACTATCCCCGGCCGGTGTTAAGGGTCGGTGTCAGGGATGAATTCGGACAATCGGGTTCGGCCCAGGAACTCCTCGATGCTTATGGTCTCACCGCTGAAGGAATTGTCGAAACCGCGAGAAAGGGCCTTTCGAAAGTGTGAGGGTATATCCCCATTGCTGGGGGTATTTTTGCAGGCGTGTGTTGACCTTGCCATTTTTTTCTGGAACAGGATCGGGTCAAATTGTGTCGAATATATGACGGTGCAGGTCAGGTTCTGGCCCTGCTTGGGCAGCTGGCAGGTGATGACGGTTGATATCCCTTAGAGACGTGTCGAAGACCTATTCCGAGAACGTAAGGGCGCTCTTCCGCGTAAACCTCGAGATCAGGAAGGGCGAATTCGTTTTCATAGTCGGTCCAAGCGGAGCGGGGAAGTCTACTCTCATAAAGCTTCTCTATAGAGAAGAGACACCTACAACGGGTCAGGTCATCGTGTTCGGAAAAGACCTTCAGAAGATGCGGCGGCGAGAGATCCCGTACTTGAGGCGGAGAATCGGCGTGGTGTTTCAAGACTTCCGTCTTCTCGAAGACAGGACCGTTGAAGAGAACGTGGCTTTTGCCCTGGAGGTTACCGGAACACCCTGGAGAGACGTGAAGAAACGAGTGGCCCAGGTTATTTCGATGGTAGGGCTTAAAGACAGAAAAGACGCATACCCCAGGGAACTTTCAGGTGGCGAGCAGCAAAGAGTCGCCATAGCCAGAGCTCTTGTCCGGAATCCCGATATCTTGCTTGCGGACGAGCCTTCCGGTAATCTCGACCCTCATACATCCATCGAGATATTCGAGCTCCTTGAACGAGCCAACATGTACGGGACTACGGTCGTAGTGGCCACTCACGCTCAAAACATAGTGGATGCGCTGAGGAAGAGGGTGGTCGAGCTCCGAGACGGTGTCATCGTGAGAGATGTGAGAAGAGGGGCGTATGGTTCTTGAAATCCTGGAGCGGATATCTCTTTTCCGAGACGTGGAAAAGTATATGGAGGAATAAAGCGTCGTCATTGCTTTCGGCGTTCACCACCGGGTTTGCTCTTTTTCTTCTGGGAATGAGCTTTCTCGTCAGCGTCAACCTGCGTTTCATTTTCAGCACAGTGGAGCAGCAGATGGAAATCCAGGCGTATCTCAAGAAAGACATCAGCGAGTCTGAAACGTCTAAAATCCTTGAAATTGTCAAAAACACCGGTGGTGTCAGGGAAGTCAACTACGTGAGTAAGGAAAAGGCTTTAGAGGAACTCAAGGCCATGTTCAGAGATAAAGCCTCGGTCCTCGATACCCTGGGTGACGAAAACCCGTTACCGGCCAGTATAAGGGTGAGAACTGAGAAAGTCGAAGATATACCCCGGGTCGTCGGGGAACTGAAGAAAATCCCGGGTGTGGTCGATGTTATTTACCAGGAGGAAGTTTCGAGGCGTCTTGCCTCCGTGGGCCGGGCGATCCAGATCGTCTCCTTCGGGGGAGTAGTGATCGTGGGATTCGTAGCGGTCATGGTCATCGGAAACTCCATCAGGCTCACGATATATTCGAGGCGGCACGAGATAAGCATCATGAAACTCGTGGGTGCGACCGACGGATTTATCCTAGGTCCGTTCTTGCTAGAAGGGATAGTGTTGGGGGTCCTCGGGAGTCTCGTTGGCTCCGGTTTTGCCGCGGGACTCTACGTCTGGATAGTCCAACGGGTAGGCTCGGTCCTGCCGTTCATACCGATGCTCAGACTCGATTTTGACGTCCTGTGTGACATGCTCGGCATCGTCCTCGTGACCGGGGTAATGGTGGGGATGGCCGGGTCCGTCTTTTCCTTAAGACGTCATCTGAGGATCTGATTCAGATAGAGCATGTAAATCGGTGAGACGAGTGACTGGAGGTATCGGAAGTGAGGATGAAGCGCTTTTACTTTTCATTCCTGCTCTTCATCGCGGGTCTTTTCCTGTGGGCGATAATCAGTTCAAGCCTGTCCTCTCCGTGCGAGGCCGGCGTGCTGGACGACAAGCTCAAAGAACTTGAACAGATGCAGAAAGATATCGATAACTACAGGAATCAGATAGAGTCAAAAAAGAGAACTGAACAATCCATAACCAAAGAACTCGAGAAACTCGAAATGCAGCTTACGTTGTCTGAAAAGGAGCTTTCGTACATAAGGGCGAGGATACAATATCTCACTGACAGGGTACAGGAGACCAAAACTGAAATTGCGGCAATTGAAGCGAAACTCGAAAGTCAAAAGAAAGCATTCAACGAACGCCTGGTAGCAATGTACAAAGCGGGAAGCATATCTTACCTCGAGGTTCTCCTTGACTCCAAGAGCCTATCCGACTTCATGGCGAGGCTGTACTACTTGCGCGAGATCGCCCAGCAAGATGCGCGCCTCATAGAGGAATACAACGCTGCCCATAAAGATCTTCTGGATAAGAAGGCCGCCCTCGAAAAAGACCTTCAGGACCTCTCGGCTTCCAAGCGGGAGGAAGAACAAAAGCGCGCGGTGTTAGCTTCCAGGAGCCAGGACCGGGAAAGATACCTTGCCCAGGTACAGGCCGATCGGAAAAAGCTGGAGCAAGCCCTCGATGAGATGGAGCGGGAGTCCAAAGCTCTGGAAAAGATCATCCAGGAACTCCAAGCACAGGGTCACAGGCCTGAAAAGGCATCCCTTTCGATGATCCGTCCCGTTAGCGGCGGTTGGATAAGTTCTTACTACGGCAACAGACTTCACCCGATTCTCAACTACTACAGGTGGCACTCGGGCATCGACATCGCCGTCGATGCAGGGACACCCATCAAAGCGGCTGAAGACGGCACGGTGATCTTTGCAGGGATGAACGGAGGGTACGGAAACTGCGTGATCCTCGACCACGGGGGCGGGATCTCGACTCTGTACGCACATGCTTCCCGTATACTGGTCACCAAGGGGCAGGAAGTATCCAAAGGACAGACGATCGCCCTGGTTGGAAGCACAGGCCTTTCTACCGGACCACACCTCCATTTTGAAGTAAGAGTAAACGGCCAAACCCAGGATCCCCTGAAATGGATTCCTTAAACCAGAGACCGCGCTGGCCAGCCATCAACCTAAGCCGTTGAAAACCTGCCGGATGTGCTGCTGCCGGCTTGAGTGGAAGAACATCATTCAGATATGTTAGACTCAATATAAGGTAATGGACTTTTGTATTATTGAGAACGCGACCTCCCACTTTGAGTGAGCGGCAGGTTGTGTAAATTTCACCTTATACTCCAAGAGAGAGCGGTGACTCCATGGAACCGACTATGCCGAGGTCAAAAGCGATTCGCCTGTGCCTTGTATCGGCCCTCCTTGCGGCGATGTTGACCGCCGGTCTCGGGGGGTATTTGTTATACAGTTTCGGGGCGATTGGAAAAATCTACGGCATCGTCAATCTACTCGAAAAGACCTTCTACAAAGATGTTGACAGGGCAAAGCTACTTGAAGGAGCCGCAAGAGGAGTGGTTGCCGGCCTCGGAGACCCCTATTCAGTCTACATGACTAAACAAGAGTGGGAAGAATTCCTCATAAGGACTTCTGGCGAATACTCGGGAATTGGCGTAAACATAGGGGTCAAAGACGGCAGAGTGCAAATCATTTCGCCCATTAAAGGCACGCCTGCGGAAAAAGCGGGCCTCAAAGCCAACGACGTCATACTGAAGGTGGATGGGAAACCTGTATCTACCAGCGATGAGGCGGCATCACTCATAAGGGGTCCGGCGGGTACCGAGGTTACTTTGACCATTTTCCGAGATGGAGAATCTTTCGACGTCAGCATAGTGAGACAGGAAATATCTATCCCTGCAGTGGATTACTCCATGAAAGAGCCGGGGATCGGGTATATAGAGCTTTCCAGTTTCAACGAGCATTCCTATATGGAGATGGCGAAGGCACTTTCCGACCTGAAATCGCAAGGCGCCAAAGCCATAATTCTCGACCTGAGGTACAACGGCGGAGGGCTTCTCGACCAATGTACCGCCATTGCCGAGCTGTTTGTGCCGAAAGGGCCGATAGTGACATTAAAAGGTAAGTCCGTCCCCGAATCTACCCAAGAGTCTAAGGGACAGGGGCTGGGATTGCCTCTTTTCGTCCTGGTGAATGAGGGAAGCGCCAGTGCGTCCGAGATCCTCGCTGGCGCCATTCAGGACAGAAAGGCGGGTATCCTCATCGGGACGACAACCTTCGGCAAAGGTCTGGTTCAAAACTCCTATAGGCTCCGGGACGGCTCGGTTGTAAAGGTGACTATAGCTGAATACCTGACTCCGAACGGCAGAGCCATAAATGGCAAAGGGCTCGAACCTGACATAAAGATAGAAGGGGACGAAGCCCAGATGGCAAAAGCTATGGAACTCGCGAGAATAGAGGCAGCCAAGAATCGTTGATGTATCGGATAACGAGTGCGGGTAGAGGCGTAGAGTCAGAAAGGGGCCGACCATTGTGAGCCCTCTCATTGAACTTGTGGTTTCGGTAGTTCGCTCCTATCCTGGGATATTTGCCAACCCTATGGTGGATGTCCTTTATCTCGTAGTCCTCGGCCTTGTGGCGGGACAGTATTCCCGCGTTCAGTCTCTCGAGGAGAAGATGTATGGCAGGGCGAAGAACAAGGCCCTTTACCACACCGTCGTGGCCGTCGGACTTGGACTTCTAGGGGGGCTTTTTGCCAGCATTCTCCTGGTGCTTGCCGGCGTCTCGGTTACCGAGAGCGGCATTTCCTATCTTCTCCCCGTAGCTTTGGTGCTGTACCTTTTCAGTCCAAGGTTCGTCTGTTACTCGTACGCGGGAGGGCTTGTCAGCCTGAGCTACCTTCTATTCGGGCAACCTAAAGTGAATGTGCCGGCGGTGATGGCTCTGGTGGCCTGTCTTCATCTTGCTGAGGCTTTGCTTATAAGGATTTCGGGTAAAAGCTGTGCCACGCCTCTGTACATCGCCCATAGAGACGGACAAGTGGTGGGAGGGTTTGGGTTGCAGAGGTTCTGGCCCATCCCTTTGATCGTGCTCTTCCTCATAAAAGTCCCGGATATATCCCGGATAGAGGGACTAATTCACCTTCCGGACTGGTGGCCGTTGGTCAAAGCGCCCGAGGTGCCCGGGTTCGGAACCCCGGTGTTTCATATGATACCCATAGTGGCTGCGCTGGGATACGGAGATCTGGCTGTTTCCAGAGATCCAGCCCAAAAGGCCAGGAGCACCTCCAAGAACCTTTTCTTGTTCAGCGTCTTGCTTCTTGGATTTTCCATTGCGGCGTCCCGGTGGCATGCATTTTCGTGGGTTGCCGCTTTGTTTTCCCCTGTTGCCCACGAACTGGTGATCAGGGTGGCGGCGAAGGAAGAATTTGATGGTGAACCGTACTACGTCTCCCGAGACAGGGGAGTGATGGTCCTCGATGTGCTTGATGGCACTCCCGCTCAAAAGGCCGGTATTGAGCGCGGAAATGTGGTATGCCTTGTGCGCGGGATTGAAGTAAGCACGAGAGAAGAGATGGAAGTGCTCCTCAAAGAACCCGGAGATGTCGAACTTGAGGTGAAAAAGGACCCCTACTCCGGAGTTCTCCGGCGCGTTGTCATCAAAAGGCAGTCTAGTGAACCGCTTGGCATCATAACGGTGCCACAGATCGGCGATCAACCGGTCGTGAAGCCGTATTCTGACGGATGGCTTATCCAACTATTTAAGAAGATCGCCGGTAAGACTGCATAGGGAGATACATTGCGTTCCCCGGAATGCGTCATTAGAACCGCCTGCCTTAAAAATGATATAGAACATTTGGTTGTATATCAACCAGCGGTGTATAATAGTCAGGCGGGGGAATGGCATTGCCTGATTTTCAGCTTATATCGGACTTTACTCCAAAAGGAGACCAGCCCGAAGCTATCGAAGCGCTGGTGTCGGGCGTCAAGAAGGGGTACAAGCACCAAGTCCTCCTCGGGGTGACGGGGTCCGGGAAGACATTCACCATCGCCAACGTGGTGGCAAGACTTAACCGGCCCACTCTCGTCATTTCCCACAACAAGACGCTCGCGGCCCAGCTGGCATCCGAGTTCAGGACCTTTTTTCCGAAGAACGCTGTGGAATACTTCGTCAGCTACTACGACTATTACCAGCCTGAAGCATATATCCCCCAGACGGACACTTACATCGAAAAGGACGCGCTGATCAACGACGAGATAGATAAGCTCAGGCATTCGGCTACGTGTGCATTGTTCGAGAGGCGCGACGTGCTCGTGGTCGCCAGCGTATCCTGTATTTACGGTTTGGGTTCACCGGAAGACTACCGAGAACTTGTGCTGTCGGTGCGCCAGGGGATGGTCAAAGATAGGGAAGCCATCTTGAGGCGTCTCGTGGATATCCAGTATACCCGGAACGACGTCGATTTCCAGAGAGGCACTTTCAGGGTCAGAGGCGATACAGTGGAAGTCTTCCCGGCAGGGTCTACGGATAAGGCGATAAGGATCGAGCTTTTCGGAGACGTGGTCGACAGGATCGTTGAATTTGACGTGCTCACGGGAGAAGCGCTTTCAGAGATGAACCACGTCATGATCTATCCCGCAAGGCACTATGTGACCACCGACGAGAAAATGGCCAGGGCTATCGCCTCCATCGAGCAGGAACTGGCGGAGCGGCTTCGGGAACTTAGGGAACAGGGAAAGATACTCGAAGCTTACAGGCTCGAACAGAGGACGAGGTACGACCTGGAGATGCTCCGGGAAGTGGGGTACTGCCCGGGCATCGAGAATTATTCCAGACATCTCACGGGAAGAGCTCCCGGGCAGCCACCGTACACGCTCCTAGACTTCTTTCCTGAGGATTTCCTCGTGATAATAGACGAATCTCACGTGACCATACCCCAGCTCCGAGCCATGCAGGCGGGTGACCGGTCGCGAAAAGAATCTTTGGTGAACTTCGGGTTCAGGCTGCCTTCGGCTTTCGATAATAGGCCCCTGACTTTCGAGGAGTTCGAAGAAAGAGTGGGGCAGGTGATATACGTTTCGGCCACGCCGGGCCCATACGAGCTGGAGCACGCTTCGCAGGTAGTGGAGCAGGTGGTGAGGCCAACAGGGCTTGTGGACCCCGAGATCGAGGTCAGGCCCACCAAGGGCCAGATCGACGACCTGGTCAGGGAAATCCGGAAAGTGGTCGCGAGGAAAGAGAGGGTCCTCATCACCACCCTTACGAAACGCATGGCCGAGGACCTCACCGATTACCTGAGAGAGGTTGGCATCAAGGTGAGGTACATGCATTCTGAAGTAGAGACGCTGGAGAGGATGGAGATAATTCGTGACTTGAGGCTCGGAGTATTTGACGTGCTTGTGGGGATTAACCTCCTCAGAGAGGGACTGGACCTTCCGGAGGTATCCCTGGTGGCCATCCTGGATGCGGACAAAGAGGGCTATCTCAGGTCCGAGACCGCCCTGATTCAGACCATAGGGCGGGCGGCGAGAAACGTCAATGGCAGGGTCATCATGTATGCCGACCAGATCACCGGTTCCATGTCGAGGGCCATCAGAGAGACGGAAAGGCGCCGCCAGAAGCAGATAGCATATAACGAGAAACACGGCATCACACCGCAGACGGTAGAAAAGAGGATCCATGACGTGATCCACCCTTCAAGACCGCTTAAGGAAGTGCCCAGATACCTGGGAGAGACGAATCTCAAAGATATTCCGAGGAGAGCAATTCCGGCAATGATCGAAAAACTCCGGAAAGAAATGAAGCAGGCTTCAAGAGACCTGGAGTTCGAAAGAGCGGCCATCCTGAGGGACATGATATTCGAGCTGGAGGAAAGGATGGGCAAAACGGCCGCTTCAAGAGGTAGAGAAAATGTCACAGGATAAGATAATCATCAAAGGGGCTCGCCAGCATAATCTCAAGAACATCGACCTCGAGATACCGCGGAACAAGCTGACCGTCATCACGGGGTTGTCTGGCTCGGGCAAAAGCTCTTTGGCCTTCGATACCATTTACGCCGAAGGACAGAGACGTTACGTCGAGTCCCTGTCAGCGTACGCAAGGCAGTTTTTGGGCCTCATGGATAAACCTGACGTCGACTACATCGAGGGCCTGTCTCCCGCCATTTCCATCGACCAGAAGTCAGGAGCAAGGAACCCCCGGTCGACTGTGGCTACGGTGACTGAGATTTACGACTACCTGAGACTCCTCTACGCCAGGATCGGTCATCCCCACTGTCCCGTGTGCGGCAAACCCATATCCAAACAGACGGTGGACCAGATAGCAGACCAGGTGTTGAGCCTGCCAGAGGGAACCAGGTTTTCGATACTGGCGCCTCTTGTCAGGGGCCGTAAGGGTGAGCACGAGAAGGTTTTTGAAGATATCCAGAGGGCGGGCTATCTCCGAGTACGGGTAGATGGGAGAACAGCGGAACTCGGCGAGTTTCTGGGAAGGCGTCTCGAAAAGCAGAAGAAGCATACAATAGAGGTAGTTGTAGACAGGCTCGTCCAGCGTCCCGGTATCCGGGCCCGGCTTGTGGATTCCCTCGAGGCGGCGCTGGCTCTGTCCGGGAATCTTGTAGTGATAGAGGTTCAAGGTTCCGGTGACATGATTTTCAGCCAGTCTCTCGCGTGTCCCGACTGCGGCGTATCGATCCCGGAGCTCGAGCCAAGGCTCTTTTCGTTCAACAGCCCGTACGGTGCCTGCCCGGCCTGTAACGGGCTGGGGATCAACATGGAAATAGACCCGGAAATGGTCATACCTGACAAGCGCAAATCCATAGCAGACGGGGCCGTGGTACCTTGGAACGGGCCTCCGGACGGATACTACGCTCAGCTTCTCGAGGCGGTAGCTCGTCATTTCGGGTTTTCGGTGGACGCGCCCATAGACTCCCTCTCCCCTGAACATCTTAAGATAATCCTCTACGGAGCGGGGGAGGAGAAAATACCTTTCCACTACGAAAGCCAGTACGGGCGTTACAGCGAGAGGCTAGTTACTTTTGAGGGAGTCATCCCCAATCTGGAGCGCCGTTACAAAAATGCCCCCAGCGACGACGTGAGACAACAAATCGAGGAATTTATGGCGGCCAAGCCCTGCCCTGTGTGCGAAGGGCGGCGTCTGAAACCGGAAGCGTTAGCCGTAACTGTTGGGGGCTTGAACATCGCCCAGCTGACGGACATGCCAGTTCAGAAGGCCCTGGACTTTATCTCGGCGCTGGAACTCACACCGCGAGAAGAGCTCATCGCCCATCAGGTGCTCAAGCAGATTCGTTCGAGGCTCCAGTTCTTGATCGATGTTGGGCTCGGATACCTCACGCTCAATCGGCATGCCGGAACTCTATCGGGAGGCGAGGCCCAGAGGATACGGCTGGCAACCCAAATAGGGTCGGGACTTGTTGGGGTCCTCTACGTCCTCGATGAGCCCAGCGTGGGTCTTCACCCCAGAGATAACGCGAGACTCCTTGATACCATAAAACATCTGAGGGACATCGGAAATACCGTTATAGTCGTGGAACACGACGAAGAGACTATAAGGAGCGCTGACTACATCGTAGACATAGGACCTGGTGCAGGTGAGACAGGTGGCAAAGTCGTTGTCTCTGGTTCCCTGGAAGAAGTCATGAAGTGCGAAGATTCCCTTACCGGCCAATATCTCTCGGGCAAGAGGTCGATCCCGGTGCCTCGAAGGAGGAGACAGGATGGGCGCTTTATAACCATAAAAGGGGCCCGGGAACACAACCTCAAAAACATAGATGTAAAAATCCCCCTTGGAGTTTTTACGTGCGTGACAGGGGTTTCAGGTTCAGGCAAAAGCACGCTCATAGATGACATTCTTTATAGAAAGCTGTCTTCGGTGTTGCACGGCACACGGCTCAAGCCGGGCGAACACGACGGCATCGAAGGCCTTGAGTACCTGGACAAAGTGATAAACATCGACCAGTCACCTATCGGTAGAACGCCCAGGTCCAACCCGGCTACCTATACAGGAGTCTTCACCGATATCAGGAACCTTTTCGCTATGACGCCGGAAGCCAGAGTGCGTGGTTACAAGCCCGGCAGGTTCAGCTTTAACGTGAGAGGCGGGCGATGTGAGGCGTGCAAAGGGGACGGCATCATCAGGATAGAGATGCAGTTCCTGCCCGATGTTTACGTCCCGTGCGAGGTATGTCACGGCAAGCGGTACAACAGCCAGACTCTGGAGGTCAAGTACCGCGGGAAGAGCATAGCCGACGTACTGGACATGACCGTCGAAGAAGCTCTGGATCTTTTTAAGAACGTTCCTGCAATTCAGAGAAAACTTCAAACTCTCTACGACGTGGGTTTGGGATACATCAAGCTCGGTCAGCCTGCAACTACCCTTTCGGGCGGCGAGGCCCAGAGGGTTAAGCTCGCCACCGAGCTTTCTCGCCGGGGAAATGAAAGGACCCTGTATATCCTGGACGAACCCACCACCGGGCTTCACTTTGAAGATACCCGCAAACTCCTCGATGTCCTCCAGCGCTTGGTCGATGGGGGAAGCACGGTAGTGGTAATAGAACATAACCTCGACGTCATAAAGTCGGCCGATTACGTAATAGACCTCGGCCCTGAGGGTGGTGAGGAGGGCGGTTATGTGGTAGCGGTGGGTACTCCTGAGGAAGTTGCCTTGTGTGAGAACTCTTATACAGGTCAGTTCCTCCGGAAGGTGCTCGGCATGGGAAGAGCCGCGGTGCCGCAGGGAGAATTCGGCGGGGATGACCTGAAAGATGCCGGGCCTCCAAGGGCTCAGGTAGCCGATTCTGCTTCTTGCATGGGCGGAGGGAGATGAACCGGTGGGAGAACCCGGAGAAACTGTTGCCCGCGAGGAAACCGCAAGGCAGCCTCTTGAAGGCAAAGATACGAAGAAAGATGCGGACAACCTGGTGAACAAGGAGACCTGGGTAGGTCTTTCCGGAACCAGGCAGGAACTTGACCAGAAGACCCTGGACCTTCCGGAATTGCCGGGAGTCTACGTTTTCAGGGGCGAGGGCGGCGAAATCCTGTACGTCGGAAAAGCCAGGAATCTCAAGAAAAGACTCCGTTCATATTTTTCGTCCAATCTTTCACCGAAGACGGCGGTCCTCATGGAGAAGGTCAGGGGACTTGAGACTATCACCGTGGACTCAGAGGTAGAAGCTCTTATCCTCGAATCAAACCTCATCAAAAAACATAAGCCCCCGTACAACATCCGGCTCCGGGATGACAAACACTACCCATACCTGCGGGTTGGGGTCGCGGATAAATGGCCGCGCGTTACCGTAGTCCGAAAAATACAAAAAGACGGGGCCCGGTATTTTGGGCCTTTTACCAGGTCGGGGGCTGTCAGGGAGACTCTTGCCTTTTTGAGGCGGATCTTCCCGTTCAGAAACTGCTCCGACAGGGTCCTTTCCCAGACAACCCGCCCTTGCTTGGATTATCATATAGGCCGGTGTCTCGGACCCTGCACCGGAAAAGTCGATGAAGAAACTTACAGGGCCACAATAGCCGACGTCATCAAGTTCCTCGAGGGTCGCCACAAAGACGTGCGGCAGAGTCTTGAGAAAAAGATGGAGACTTTTGCCGAAAACCTGGAATTCGAGAAAGCGGCTAAGGTCAGGGATCAGATCCGCGCCCTCGACGAGGTTACCGTCCGCCAGAAAATTATATCTCCCGACATGAAAGACAGGGATATCCTGGGTATCGCAAGGGGGAAAGACTACTCCTTCGTAGCTCTTCTGCCGGTGCGTGAAGGAAAACTCATTGGCCGTGAAGGGTTTGTCCTCTCCGGGACAGCTTCGGAGGAAGACTCCGAGGTAATCGCGGCTTTCATGAGCCAATATTATCCGAGTGCGTCTTTGATTCCTCCGGAGATCTTGATACCCTGCGAGATCCCCGAAAAGCGAGGCATGGAACAATTCTTGAAATCCAGGATTAGGATGCCCAGAAGGGGACCGCTGCGCGATCTGGTTCTGATGGCCAACGATAACGCCAGGACCATGCTGGCTGAGTTTATCCCCAAATACGAAAGAGAAGCGGAAGAGAACCGGAAGGCCATGGAGGATTTGGCAGAGGCTCTGGGTCTTCCGCGTCTTCCCCGGAGGATCGAAGGCTACGATATCTCCAACACTTTGGGGCAGGAAGCCGTCGCGTCAATGGTGGTACTTTCCGACGGTAAACCCGATAAATCTTCGTACCGGCGTTTTAAGATGAAGATCGATGGCAAACCAAATGACTTCGCGATGATGCAGGAAGCCTTATGGAGGAGGTTCAAGAGAGGGCTCGACGAACGGGCTAGGGCGGGCGAAGAAAAATCTTGCAAGCGCGGTTTTGGGTTGTTTCCCGACCTCATCGTCGTTGACGGAGGCAAAGGCCAGGTGAGCGCCGCCAAAGAAGTGCTGGACCAGCTGGGCCTTGATATCCCGCTGGCGGGGCTAGCCAAGCGAAACGAAGAGATCTTCTTGCCGGGACGATCCGACCCTGTACTCCTTCCGCGTGCCTCGGGAGCCCTTTTTCTCATGATGCGACTCCGGGACGAAGCCCATCGGTTTGCCCTGTCCTACCACAGGAACCTTAGAGGTAAGAAAGCCATGGAAAGCGCGCTTTTGGAAATACCGGGCCTCGGCCAGACCCGTGCTACCGAACTCTTGAAATCCTTTGGTGACCTCGACGCCGTCAGGAAGGCATCTCTCGAGGACCTGGTCAAAGTTAAAGGGATTGGCCCGAAACTAGCCAAGAAAATCATTGAGCACCTGAACCCTTCGTCTCGTCAATAACATTTTATTAATTGACTGATTAAAATCATTTAGCATCATATTGACAATTATTAACCGCCTGTGTATATTGCTCTTGAAAGGTGAGATGCGATGCCCAACGAAGTAGTAGGCAGGTGTCCGGTTTGCGGGGAGGCCCTTGAAGTCACTGACCTTCAATGCCCCTCGTGTCATACACGGATATCGGGAAGTTTCGACCTGTGTAAGTTCTGTAAGTTACCGCCTGAACAGCGGGCGTTTGCGGAGATATTCATAAAGAACCGGGGCAACATCAGGGAAGTAGAAAGGGAGCTGGGTATTTCGTATCCCACGGTGCGAAGCCGTCTTGAAGCGCTGATAAGGGCACTGGGTTACCCGGTTGACGAGGACGATGAGAGTTCCGATGATGCGAGACTTATCAGGCAGCGGAAGGAGATACTTGACCGTCTCTCCAGGGGCGAAATCAACGCTACGGAAGCAGCCAGGTTGCTTAAGAATCTATCGTCCCGGTAACCTGTCTTAGAGTAAAAAGGTTGGGGCTCTGTGGGAATCATCTCCGCCCCTTCTCGGGACCAAAAGGCCCGGTTGCCGGCGGAGTTGATCGATAACCGGGCTATCCCTGCCGGGGGAAAAGGCGAAAACGGGGTAGCCAGGAGGGGGAGAAGCATGTCGAAGGAAGAGAAGCTACTTATCCTTCAGATGGTGGCCGATGGAAAGATCACTCCTGAGCAGGGAGTGGAACTCCTAAAGGTGGTCGGTGGTCCCGGTACAAGGGAGGTTCCTGCAGAACCCACCGTGAAACCACCGGCACCGTACGCTCCGAAAGGTGCTATCCCGCCCAAGCAGGCGGAATCGTACGCAGATTCAATGTCGAAACATTTTGAGGATCTCGGCCAGAGGGTGGGGGAGACAGTCAGCGAGAGCGCGGAAGGATTGCGGAAACTTATTTCCAGCTTTTTCGGCGGAGGTGGGCTTTTTGCTGGAGGTCCCGAGTTTGAACTGCACGACGAAATCAAAGGAGAGATCCCTGCCGAGGGGGATCTTGACATATCCCTGCGGACCATAAACGGCAGGATCACGGTGGAAACCTGGGACCAACCGGGATTCCTTCTCGACGTCAAGAAGAAGATTTCTGCTAGAAATGAGGACGAAGCCAAAGAACTCCTGAAAGACGTATATGAGTTCAGCCAGGACGGAGTCTCCCTCAGAGCTAGAGCCAAGGAGTCTTCGGGAAACTTTATGGGACGCAACGCCTCGGTGAGTTTCACCCTGACGATACCCAGAGCGCGACAGGCTTCTCTCAACCTTGACTCCGCAAACGGCCGCATAACCGTGGAAGGAGTTTCGGGCAAAAGATGTGTAGCTGATACGGCCAATGGACGCATTGAGGTGACGGGTTGCCATTTCGGTGACGCCATCCTTGACACGGCCAACGGGAGGATCGAGTTTGACGGTAGTGCCTCAAACTTGAAAGCGGATACCGCTAACGGTAGAATCGAAGCCTGTCTTCGCGGCGCAGGAACGTGGAAACTGGGCACAGCTAACGGACGAATCGAAGTGGAGATAGAGCGCGAAGAGGGCACGGGTTACGAGATAGACATCTCTTCGGTCATGGGCAGGCTTGAAGTGACGGGCATGGATGACGCCGAGGTTTTGATAGATGAAACCAGGCAGAAGTTTGGCTCGAGGCGCTATAAAGCGCGCACTAAAGGGTTCGAGGAGTCGCCGGTGAAAGCATCTCTCAAAGCATCCTCTTCGATGGGTAGGGTTACGGTAAGTCTTTGAAAGGGGAACCCTCAATGGACGAAGAAAAAACGCGCATCTTACAGATGCTTAGGGATGGCAAGATTTCAGTAGATGAAGCTCTCAAACTCCTGGAGGCGCTTGAGCCTCCCCGACCGAGCGAGGAGGTTCCTCAGACCAGGCCAAAATGGCTTAGGGTCAGAGTTACCGAGGCCAACAAAGAAAAGCCCAAAGTAATTTTAAACCTGCCGATCGGCATAGTAGACTGGGCTCTTAAAGTAGGGAACAAGTTCATCGGCATGGGAGCAGTCGACCTAAACGGGGTCGATCTGGAGGAACTTCGACGGGCCATAACTACGGGAATGAGAGGAAAGATCCTAGACGTGACCGACGAAGATTCAAACGAGCACGTGGAAATCGAGATCGAGTGAGAGAATGGGTCATACCCCGGGGCCATCATGACCCCTTTTCATTTTTATTTATTTGGTCACCCTCATCGTGGGTCCCTGTTGCGAGAAATGTTACGGCGAGTGTTTCAAAAGGGTTATAAACCTTGTCAGGGAAGCTGATTTTTACCGGTATCCCCATGAGACATCTCTGCCCGTAACCTGGAAGCTATCTCGGCTATCCGCCTGAATCTGTGGTTTACGGCTGACTTGGATGCCGGCGGGTTGAGAGCCTGGCCCAGCTCTTCCATAGTCATGTCGGGATTTTCCAGGCGCAAAACGGCAAGTTCTCTTAGAGCGGGCGACAGGCTGGATAGCCCTCTTTCGCTGTCTATGAGCACTATGTCTTCTATCTGGCGCAGTGCAGCTTCTACCGCGCGTGATACGTTTGCCCTGTCCATATTCACAAGCCGTTGCACCGAGCTCTTGAGGTTCTTTTTGGCCCTGATGTTTTCGTACTCGAGGACAGAACGGAATGCCCCGAGGATTGTCAGAAATTTCGAGATCTCGTCTGAATCCTTCAAGTATACGACCCAGGCAGACCTCCGATCGGTGATGCCTGCCTTTAGCTCCTCTTTTTCCAATAGGGTCTTAATCCACATGGCGTCACACCGGTTGGCAAAGGCCATCTCGAGGTGGTGGCTCTTGTGAGGGGATGCTACGGAACCTCTCGCGAGGAATGTCCCCCTGAGATAGCACCTCCGGGCGGCTGCGTTCTTGAGGAGGATATGGAGGGGGGGCTCCGCTGGGAGCCCATTGCCGTCGATTAACAGGCCCTTTCCTTGCCTGCGGAATGCCGGGCCCTGGCCGGAAAGTTTTTTCTCGAGAAAATACAGGCGCCGGAGGAGAAAGGGTCTTCCGGATACAACCGTCCCGTCCTTCAATCTTTTGGATTCCCTTTTTGACCTGGGCGGAAGATAGCGGCGCAAAGCGTATGCTTCCCAGAAAGCTTGAGCATGAGTCTGGATCCTTACGTGCGCCAGTTCTTCTTTCAACACTTCCGAGAAAGTATCTTTTTCCATGAGTATCCCCGAGATCAGGCAAGGCTTTTCTTCAGGACGGTCTCTACGTCTTTACTGTCCTGGCTCGTATTCCCATTAACAAAGTGGATTATGGCGCGTGCGAGCCGGATTGAGTCGTGTCTGGCCAGGTCTCCTTTTGCCAAGTAGTCCCCGGTGATTGAGATGTAACCTCTTGACTCCAGCATGTCCGTATCAGGGGTTACCTGGCGTCTTCCTTCTGCAGCATATTTTTCCAGAACCTCATCGGGGGCGATTCCGGTATTTACTAGAACGTGAGAGAATAGTCTTCCGGCATGGTTTTCTATCGCCCTGACGTGGTCGTAGGCGGTATAGCCGTCTGTCTCTCCGGGCTGAGTCATCACGTTGCATATGTAAATCTTGCGCGCCTGCGACCTCCTTACCGCCTGTGATATCCCCTGTACCAGGAGGTTCGGGATGATGGATGTGAATAGGCTCCCCGGGCCTATGACGATGCCGTCGGCTGTTTCGATTTCGCACACGGCCTCGTCGAGGGGCGGGGGGTTTTCGGGCTTTAGTCTCAACTTCTTGATCTTACCTCTGGCCGCCGGTATGGCGTTTTCACCCCAGACAACGGAACCATCCTCCATTTCAGCATACAGCGTGACGTCGGACAGGGTCGCCGGAAGGACTTTGCCTTTAACGGCCAGGATCCTGGACATGGCTCTCACTGCGGCCTGAAAATCCCCGGTCATCTCCGTCACAGCGGCGAGGAACAGGTTGCCGAAATTATGACCCTTCAGCTCTCCTCGCGTAAACCTGTGGTTGAAAAGAGACGTCATATCGGGTTCCGCTTCGGCGAGCGCGAGGAGACAGTTCCTGATATCGCCCGGAGGAAGGATTCCCATATCTTTCCGGAGACGTCCGGAGCTCCCGCCGTCATCAGCTACCGTGACTACGGCTACGATCTGGCACGGAAACAGCTTTAGTCCCCGCAGGACTGTTGCGAGTCCGGTTCCTCCGCCAATGGTCACTATTTTAGGGAGTCGCGCTTCGTTCACTTTTCGCTACCTCCGGCTTCTTCCCGCTCTATATCTCTATGTTCCACCACTACCACGTGATCCCTTGACTCCAAGTGTGCTTTGAGCACTTCGGCGATGACCACAGACCTGTGCCGGCCCCCGGTACAGCCTATGGCGATGGTCAGGTGACTCTTTCCTTCTTCGATGTAATTGGGAAGAAGAAACTCCAGAAACCTCTCGAATTCGGACAAAAACTTTCTGGTAAGAGGGGCTTCGAGGACGTACTTCGATACTTCGGGGTCGAGGCCCGTCAGAGGACGGAGCGCATCGACGTAGTGGGGATTGGGGAGAAAACGCACGTCGAAGACCAGGTCCGCATCGAGAGGGAGACCGTGCTTGAACCCGAAGGTGATAATACTGATCAGAAGTTTTTCGATCTTCGCCTGTTTCGAGACTACATCTAGGAGTTTCTTTCTGAACTCCGACGGACTCAGGTCCGATGTGTCCATGATAATGCTGGCCTGACTTTTGATGTCGCGCAGCTTGAGCCTCTCCTCGCGGATGCCCTCTAGAATTCCTCCCTGGGACGAAAGCGGGTGCCTTCTTCTCGTTTCTTTGAACCGCCGGACCAGGGTATCGTCGTCTGCTTCCAGGAACAATATGAGGGGTTTCAGACCAGATTTTCTGACCTCGTCCAAGGCGTCGGAAAGGTCCCTGAAGAACTCGCCTCCCCTTATATCGACGACCATGGCGATCTTCCGGATAGGTTCCCTGGCCTGTGTGCAGAGCTGGATAAATGTCGGTATCAGGGACGGAGGCAGATTATCGACGCAAAAATATCCGAGGTCCTCCAGGGTCTTGAGGGCCTGTGACTTTCCAGCCCCTGACAATCCCGTTATTATGATTACGCTGTACTCGGAGTTCAACCTGTGCTCAATCCTCGGCTTTTCCATATCGGCCTTTACCAGTTGGTCCTATCCGGGTCGCACCGAAGGCGAACAGTTAGGCGGTTAGCCAGTTTCGTGCGACCGGTTCTAATGACGCTCGCCGGGTTCTATGCCCATTGACTTCCACAGTTCCTGGTACAGCACGGGCTTTACCAGGAAGTCGAGCTTGGCCCCTTCCTGCCAGGCCCGGTACATGCTCACGCCCTGCCGCAACCCGAGTTCGGGAAAACTTTTCGGTTTTTCCAGACGAGGCTTGGGATGATTTGAATAGCTGTCGTTAGGCATGAAAATGCTTTTATCCTTATATTCCACATCGTAATAGGCCATTCCTTTTCGGACGCGGATAGGTTCGTACACCGACGCAAACTCCCTCGCTATCCAGTTGGCTATGACGAGAAAGTCGTTCCCCGGATTGACGGTGGCGTGACCGTAGAAGGGAGGTATAAGAAGGATGTCGCCTTCTTCGAAGTCGGCTACGACGAAGTCTTCCACTTCGCCGGTGATGTCACCCCCTTTTTGCATTAGGAAATGGGCTTTTCCGTGAATCACCTGATACACTTCTGGATATGTGAATGCTTGACCCGGGGCCAGGGGATGGTAGTGACCGAAGGTCTTGACGTATTCAGAACCGATCTTCCCCGGATAAATTACAGTCAGGTCAAAGCGAAGGCCCGAGTTTATCATGGCGTTCTGGTCTTTCTCTAGGCCCGTTCCCCTGTACATCAAGTACAGAGTCTCAGGGCCGCCCTGGTCAGGGTAAAGGAGGACCGGCGACGCATCTTTGAGTTTCCTCGCCTCTGGCCTGGGTGAAAGGACGCCATGGCCGAACGTAAGGGTGCCGTCGTCATTAAGGGTGACGGGGAAGCCTACCAGCTCGGAAATGTCTTTCATAATCTTCACCTTCCATAGAGTATTGTCGCGGAACTATTCTTTGGGTCTCCTGGGCTTGCATATCACTTCCAGGATCTCTGTGTCGAAAATGGTCTTGGCGTGTGACGGTACGAGGACAAGGGCCGTATCTGCCCCACCTCCAGACCCTCCGACGGCGATTACCGGTTTTCCGTAGGGTATTAATCCCGCGTCCAGGGCCATTACCGCGATTTCCACCGCTACCTTTGTTCCTTGCGAGAACATCCGCAAAGTGTTCGATATTATGCCGCCAGGGTATAGACCTCCGAATTTGTTGGTGACGGCCCTCTCTACGTTCCCGAAAAGGTGGGTGGTTGTCAAAATCTCCGCGCCCGACCTTTTGAGTTCTTCTCTGGTTTCACGGCCCATCTCGTCAAATCCCGGCTCTTTGAACCCCACGTGATGAGTCACGCAGACCAGGTGCGGGATCTTGCCCAAAAAATGCCTGGCGGTGTACCCCGTGTTCGACGCTACGACTATGTAGTCGATACCCAGGTCCTTAGCTCGTTCCAGGGCCAGCCTTGCGACTTCACCGGTATTCTGACGACCAGGTTTATCGAAATATACGGTCACGTTTTACCCTCCTTTTCATGTCTTCCTCGTACAATACCAATATTACACTTGAAACCCGGAAGAAAACAAAGTCTTGCCCGAAAGTCAGAACCTTGTGGAACCGCCAGTCGTCAAAAACGTCGTAGATATATTGAGTCTGGGAGAGCTTACAATAAATGCATGCCCCGTTGAGGGTGCAAGAAGGGTTCCGGCAATCCCGCGCGAATGATATTCTATACATATAAGAGGGGGCGTGGGCAGGCACTTGTTGGATCAGCTTCGCTACTTTACCTGGCAAGACGTAATCCTGTCCGTGGTGGACGTCGCCATCGTGGCGTACCTGTTTTATAGGGTCTTTGTGTTGATCAGAGGTACGAGGGCCGTCCAGCTCCTCAAGGGAATCGCCATCTTGTTCGTACTCGTATCTTTAACCCAGTGGCTCCGTCTTTATACCGTTAACTGGCTCTTAGTGCAGGTAAGGACCATGCTCCTTGTCGCACTTCCCATAGTTTTTTACCCGGAACTCAGAAGGGCTCTGGAGCAGATAGGGAGGGGTAAGATTTTCACATCGTCTTTTTTCCGGGCGCAGAACGAATCTGCTTTCAAAGTCGTCGACGAGATAGTGAGGGCATCCTTCGATCTTGCCGCCTCAAAGACGGGTGCTCTCATAGTGGTGGAGCAGGAGACTGGTCTTGAGGAATACATGGAAGGCGCCGTCAGATTGGACGCATTGGTCAGCGCTGAACTCTTGCAGAATATCTTTGTGCCAAATACTCCTCTTCATGACGGTGCCGTGATTGTCAGGGGCGACCGGATCGTGGCCGCCGCTTGCTTTTTGCCGTCGACTCAGGACCCCGTGACTGTTGAACTCGGTTCAAGACACAGGGCTGCCATAGGGGTGACCCAGGTTTCTGACGCGGTGGCCATCGTAGTGTCCGAGGAAACAGGTACGGTCTCTCTGGCCGCTGGTGGAAGGCTGATAAGGGGGCTCGACGCCAAGACATTGCGGGATAAGCTTTTGGAACTCGTCAACCCGCAGCCGGTAATGCAGTTGTTTCACCGGGGGTCTCAGAAATGACGGGAAAAGTTACCACTAACGACATTGTGGCCAAAGTGGCGGCGGTAATCCTCGCCCTAATAGTGTGGGTTCAAGTTTTTAACGACAAAAACCCTCTGGAAAAACGAGTCCTCAGCCTCGATGTTGAACCGAAAAACTATGGCGACAAACTGGTCGTTGGATTGAATCCCCAAAAAGTCAACGTGACTATAGAAGGGCGCGCGAGAACCCTGGCGGAAGTGGAAAAAGAGAAGCCCAAGGCCATCGCCGATCTCACGGGCGTAGAGCCCGGCGAGTCGGCGGTCTCCCTGACCATTTCGCTGCCTCGTGGGGTTAAACTTCTTGAAATAAACCCCAAGAAAGTGACGGTTACCCTAGATGTGAGCCATACCAGAAAAGTACCGGTGATCGTAGAGGTTCAGGGAGACCCAAACGAGGATTACACGAAGGGCGTGCCTTATTCCATCCCTCAACAGGTGGAAGTCAAGGGGCCCAGGACCCTCGTGGACAAAGTTCAGTCGGCGGTAGGGGTGGTTGACGTTACCGGGGCCGTAAAGGAAGTTACCGGCGTCATTTCAGTTGTCCCGAAAGATGCGATGGGTAATGAAGTTAAAGGGGTCGATGTTGATCCCAAAGAAGTGAAAGTCACGGTTCCCATGACCGCCCTCCCACCGGCGAAAACTGTCAGGGTTCACGTTCCGGTGGTGGGAACTCCAAAGTCCGGGTTTAAAGTCGTTGGTGTCACTGTCAACCCCGAAATCGTAAAACTGAGGGCCGATCCGTCGATCATCGGTTCAATCAATTCCCTCTCGACGAAATCCGTAGATGTCAGCGGGAAAGACGCAAGTTTCGACACGGTGGCGGTCCTCGACGTTCCGAGGGGCGTATCGGTCCAGACTTACCAGGTTACCGTGAGAGTCGAGATCGCTGAAGACATAATCGAAAGGACTTTCAAGGATGTCATAGTCCAGCTCTTGAATCCGGCGCCGGGCCTGGCCTGGCAACTCGATCCGCCAGTTGTGGACATAGTCCTGACAGGGCGGAGCGATATATTATCAAGGATCAAGGCTGCCGAGATAGAGGCGTATATAGACGCAGACGGGCGTCCCGAGGGCGGGCCTTACGAGCTTATAGTGGTACCAAAAGTTCCCGATTCCGAAAACATCCGGATCGATGTGAGACCTGCCCGCGTGAAACTTACGCTGACCAAGCGTTAAAAGACGAAGATCCTGAAATCGCCTGGTGTCACCTGGTGCAGAGCCTGGGAAGAGAAGAAACTCGGAGGTCTTAGCATGAATCTTTTTGGAACAGATGGAATTCGCGGTGTTGCAAACGCCGATCTGTCGTGGGAAACGGCTTTCAGACTGGGACGGGCTGTAGGGCTTTACCTCTCGCCCGGAAGGGATCTGTGTGTCGGAAAGGATACCAGAGCCTCGGGAGACATGCTGGAGGCGGCCCTCATCGCCGGGATTACTTCGACGGGCCGGCACGTCACGAGGTTCGGGCGTGTCACCACGCCGGGTCTGTCATACTTGGTCCGGCGCCTTTCCTTCGGCGGAGGTATCATGATCTCGGCCTCTCACAACCCATTCGAATATAACGGGCTTAAAGTGTTCGGGCCTGACGGCAGGAAAATCCCGGATGAGACCGAAATCTTTTTTTCCCGGCTTATTCTGGAGAAAAGCGACGACGGGCCGTTCCCTACGGGAAGCGGTATAGGTCGTGTCGCTGACGGGTTTTCTCTCTCCGACCACTACGTCGAGTTTCTGGCGAACATCCCGAGGCAACGTTTTTCGGGCCTCAAAGTCCTCCTTGACACGGCCAATGGTTCAACTTCTGACATCGCCCCCAGGGTGTGGAGGCAGGTCTGCAAAGAGGTCTCGGTGATCAACGATACTCCCGATGGGTGCAATATAAACAAAGAGTGCGGGTCAACTCATCCGGAGAAGCTGCGTCGGTTGGTCAAAGAGGGCGGGTTTGATGTCGGTTTTGCTTACGACGGGGATGGTGACCGGTGCATTGCGGTAGACGAAAAAGGTCAGATCCTCGACGGCGACCACATCATGGCTATCCTCGCCATCTGGATGAAAGATGCAG
The DNA here is from genome assembly GCA_018208355.1 of Candidatus Fermentithermobacillus carboniphilus. Taxonomy (GTDB): domain Bacteria; phylum Bacillota; class Sulfobacillia; order Fermentithermobacillales; family Fermentithermobacillaceae; genus Fermentithermobacillus; species Fermentithermobacillus carboniphilus. The sequence continues at coordinate 1,603,079 of CP062796.1, forward strand.
GCACCTTGAAAGGTGACACGGTGGTAGGTACCGTCATGGCCAATATCGGGCTCGAATTATGCCTTAAAGAACACGGTATAAAATTCGTCCGCACGCCGGTTGGAGACCGGTACGTCCTCGAAGAGATGGATAGAGGAGGTTACAGCCTTGGCGGCGAGCAATCGGGACACGTGATATTCAGGGACATCCTGCCGGCAGGTGATGGCATCATCACTTCGTTGATCCTGGCAGATGTCCTTACTTCCTCCGGGTCCCGGTTGTCGGAGCTCAGGTCCATAGTACCTAAGGTTCCTCAGGTGATGGTAAACGTCAGGGTCTCGCAGCCCAGAGCCATCATGGAGAGGGAGAGGATGCTGCAAGCCATCGAGACGGCGCAAAACCAGATAGGTACAGGAGGCAGGGTGCTGGTTAGGGCTTCCGGAACGGAACCCGTTATCCGGGTCATGGTAGAGTCTTTCGACCACGCTAAGGTTACTCGTTGCATACAATACCTGGAGGAGGTGATCAGGGAAGAGGAGGGGTCTTGTGTACGTGCCAGGTTGACGGAATCGTCCTCGGGATGAGAGCGGAAGAGAGCATCGGGCAGAAGGAATCTTGCGGGAACGTGTATGACAGCAGCGCCAGGACTCTCGCCGGCGAGCGGCGGGAGTTGACGAGGTTGGGGTTTATCGAAAGATTCGGCGGATGCCCCACGGTTGGCCACGACCGAAAGAGGTCCCACAAAACCTCCGGGCGACCGGAGAACAAAAGGGCCGGGTGGTGCCGCTAAGAACTCCTTTCCCTGATTTCCCTAGGATACTGCTCTTTCATTCCCTGGCTCAGGTGAGCCGGATTTAGGCGAAATTTCGACCGGCTTGTCCGTTCCTGGTTTACGCGAAAGCCCCGTGATAGGCGTAGCGTTTTCCTTACTTTTGAAAGCGATTTCGAACCGGATTGGAAGTATTGGGAAAGGAGAACCAGTTATAATGTGCGGTATCGTCGGTTATGTTGGAACGAAGGAAGCTGCTCCCTTGATTTGGGATGCGCTTTTAAGGCTTGAATACAGGGGGTACGATTCTTCGGGAATTGCTGTTTTGGATGGTCAGGGTATATCGACCGTCAAGTGTAAAGGCCGCCTGTCTGATCTAAAGGCCAGGCTCAGAGAGCTTCCTGCCGCGACCCTGGGAATCGGGCATACCAGATGGGCGACTCACGGGGTGCCGAGTGACCGGAACGCCCATCCCCACCGGGACTGCACCGGAAACGTGGTTCTGGTGCATAACGGGATAATCGAAAACCACAGAGAACTGAGAGAAAGGCTCCTCAAAAGAGGCCACCGCATCGAGTCTGAAACGGATACCGAGCTGGTCGCTCACCTTATCGAGGAGGAGTACGATGGAAACCTGGCCTCCACTGTCGCGCATGTGTCGCGGGAACTCGAAGGTTCTATGGCCTTCGCGGTGATCCATGCCAGTGAGCCGGGGAAGATCGTTGTCTATCGCGACAAGAACCCGCTCATCATAGGGCTTGGAGATGGGGAAAATTTCGTAGCCTCCGACATCCCGGCCATATTACCCTATACAAGGAAGGTAATTGTTCTTAATGATGGCGAATGCGCCGAGGTCACAAGAGATGGCATTCTGATCAAAGACTACTCTGGTCGGATAGTCCACAGGGAACCCGTGGTCCTGGATGCGCGGGCCGAAGCAGGCGAAAAGGGTGGGTACGAGCATTTCATGCTCAAGGAGATATTCGAGCAACCCGAGGCGCTTTCCAGGGCCATTTCCGCCAGGATCCGCTACGATAGGGTCATTCTCGAAGAAGAGGAGTTCGGTTTGAGTGCTGACGAGGTGAAGTGCCTCGACAAAGTGTACCTCGTGGCGTGCGGGACCGCCTATCACGCAGGCCTCGTCGGTAAGATGCTCATAGAAAGGCTTGCGGGTATCCCGGCAGAGGCGGTTCTGGCGTCCGAATTTCGCTATGCAGAACCAATCATCCCCCGAAACACCCTGTGCATACTGTTGAGCCAGTCCGGTGAGACCCTGGATACCATCGCTGCGGCGAGGGAGGCCAAGAAAAGGGGCGCCCGGCTTCTGGCCATCACCAACTCGGCTCTGAGCTCTCTGGCCAGAGAAGCGGATAACGTCCTTTACCAGCGGGCGGGCATAGAGATCGCGGTAGCCTCAACTAAAGCCTACACCACGCAAGTGGTCTGTCTGGCTCTGATATCTGTCTATTTGGGCCGGTTGAGAGGCGTCCTTTCTCCTGAGACGGAGAGAGAGCTTTGCGCCGAACTCGTGTCCCTCCCGAAAAAGGCTGAAGCAGCCCTCGGGGTGAAGGACGAAATCGAAAAGATATCTTCTGAACTATTCGACAGGAAAGATATATTCTTCATCGGGCGCGGCGTGGATTACCTCACCGCGATGGAAGGGCAGCTCAAGCTCAAGGAGATTTCTTACATTCACGCCGAAGCATACGCTGCCGGGGAACTGAAGCACGGGACGCTAGCCCTCATCGAACCCGGAGTGACGGTGGTGGCGGTGATGAACGACCCGGCTCTTTCCCAGAAGACGGCCTCTAACATTATGGAAGTAAAAGCTCGCGGCGGAAGGATTATCGCAGTAGGTTCCGAGGAGTGCCTATTGGCGGTTCACCTGGACGGCGACGATGCTAGGGTTCCAGTTCCGGCGACCTATCCCCTTTTCTCGCCGGTGGTTTCGATGATCCCGTTGCAGCTCCTCGCATACTACGTAGCGAAGCGAAAGGAGACGGATATCGACAAGCCAAAGAACCTGGCCAAGTCTGTGACGGTGGAATAACTGTTTACCCCCCGGCAGGAGACCTGGAGATTTCTTTCCAGAGTCGTCGCCGGGGCGGTTTATTGGTTGTGAAGCGTTGGGTGGTTTGCCAGATTGTGAAACCAACTAACTGTTTTCTTCTGGCCGTAGCGATCGGTTCAATAAACCTTGCAGCTTCAGTCTGGATCGACGACTATTCATCCGGGGTTCACATATTGCTAGCGGTAGTGGTGCTCCATCTCGCCCGCTACAGAAGGGGCAAACGAGGGTAGTGGATTTGAGACTTTCGGAAACGATCCCCGGTATGGAGAAGTAGTCGATGTCCAATAGTTCCGAGACATTTGCTCGCAAACTGCTTGGCAGTCTGAGCGGGCGTCCCCAAACCTAGCGGTTCTCCGGAAATCGCCGAAATGTGGGAAAGCCATCGTTATGGCTGTCTCAGGCAGGAATTTGAAGGGCTGTGGCAGAGGTACGGGGATAAGCCGTTCAGCTTGGGTAAACGCACCGTGAGGTTGGTCCGATCATGTTGCTTTTCTTGTAACTCCAATTGTGAAGTCTTGGTTTTTGTCGACGCGGATACAGGAGAGGTCATCAGGGTAGAGGGTGATCCGGGGTCGCCTGTGACAAGGGGGTCCTGTGTTCTAAAAGTCTCGCCTCAAGGCAGCTGATCTACAACCCCCAGAGGTTGCGGGCGCCCATGGTCAGGGAAAAGGGAAGCGCTGAAACAACGTGGAAGTTGGCTTCCTGGGACGAAGCCCTGGGGATTAGGTGGGGCGTGTATGGAGAGCCCAGACCTGAGGAATATCAGATTTGGAGAAACTTGCCCGGACGACGCGGGCAATTTGGGATTGGAGGAGCAAATATGACTGAGCGACCTTGGCAAACAGCTGTCTGGATTTCCCATGGCTCCGAACAAGCCTGTTGTAGGCGATGGCAACTTTGTAAGAGAGTCGGGCATCGGGATAGATACGGTGATGAAGTACCCACTGGCGATGTTCTCGCTGAACCCGTACTTTGTGGGAAGTTTTCCGGGGGTAGTCCTGGGGAAGAAAAGCGGAGTCAACTCGGTTAAGATGAAAGCGCAGGAAATGGGAATACAGCTCAGCGAAGAAGCCCGGATTATCCTGAATCGGGTCAAAGAACCCGGGATAGCGAAGAAAGGCACAGTTTCAGGCGCTGAATTTGCGGAGATAGTGAACGAAGTCAATCTAAGCTCTTAAGCTAGATCCACAGGAGATGAAAGACTACTGCTCCGGACCGGTAATCCGATGATGGGTAGCTGGCCGGGGCAGTAGTTTTTCGGGCGATTCCTCACCTGACAGGTGAGCTGCTCATGTTGTTCTGTCCCACAAGAGTGTATGGTCAGGTTATTGAAAAAATAGGTAGTAGGATGCCGACCTCTGGAAATCCTTGTTCTTCTTGGCAGCGCCTCCGAAATTAAAGCGTTCCCAAAACCTTGATGCCAGGAACTTCGCGTTGCTCACGGAGAACGCTCTCGAGTACAACCATGCAGTAGGTTCCAACATTGTCTTCCCAGCATAGGACAATGCGCAAGGCTCTTTATTAATTCCCGTAGAGCGACGGTTCTCACTAGCTACTCATACAGGCTGGTTCGGGGGGAATTGACGAATTGACGGTAGACTGCCAGGTCACACTAATTCGTAACCGGCCTCTTCAACCGCTTTGGCGATATCATCCCTAGACAGTCTGTGACTCGACGTTACCGTCAGCTTGCCGGTGTTAAGATCGGCCTTGGCGTCTTTCACACCCGGAAGAGATTTAACTGCCTTCTCCACCCTCATGACGCAATGATGGCAGGTCATGCCCTTTACAGAATAGACCTCCGTATGAGTGGCAGAACCTCCACAACATTCGCACATTTTGTGAGCACCTCGCTTCATTGTTTACGGTAGCTTATACCCTACCCAGGTATCCTACTCCATTGCAATCTTACTCGCCCCATCCTTCACCGTCAATAGTCGAGAATAATTACGTCTAAAAGGGGAGCTTATTAGAGAAACATGCCCGACGATAAGGCAGTTCTCTGCTCGGGAATACGTGGCCGGAGGCAAAAATGTCGGCGATCTAGGTAGCGTGCTTGACAAAAGTTGGTCCGCACTGATATTCTTGCAAACGAATATACCCCATAGGGGTATATGGTATGCCTGGAACGGAGGTACAGGACGTGGGCGAGAAAGTCTTGAAGAAGACCACATTCAAACTCGAGGGCATGACCTGCGCAAGTTGCGCTGCTGCCATCGAGAAAGCTTTAAGCCGGGCGAACGGAGTGGAAAAAGCTCAGGTTAATTTTGCCGCGGAAAAGGCTTATGTCGAATACGATCCAAACGTGATCGGTAAGGAAAAACTGGTCGAGGTAGTACGAGCCACTGGATACGAGGTCGTCGGCGCCGATGCGGACGAAAAGACAGAGGCGGAAGAGGACGAGGAACTGAAAAAGGTCAGGCAGGCCAGGAATCGAATGTGGGGTTCCTGGGCTTTCACCATTCCGATAATAATCTGGATGATACCCGAGATGTTCTACGGCATCGCATGGCCCAGTCACATGGCCATGCAACTCGGTTTAATCATCCTCGCCATTCCGCCGCTATTCGTATTTGGCCGGAACACGTTCAAGACTGCTTACAGGGCAGTCATACACCGCGGGACCAACATGGACGTGTTGATCGCTATCGGGACAGGGACGGCATTTATCACCGGGCCCGTGTCCTTCTTTGCTCCGATAGCCAACTATGCAGGTGTCGCGGCCATGATAATGTCCTTTCACCTTACGGGGAGGTATATTGAAGAAACAGCCAAAGGGCGGGCATCTCAGGCAATCAAGAAGTTACTTGAGCTCGGTGCGAAGACGGCGACGATCATCGTAAACGGGGAAGAGAAACAGGTTCCCGTCGAAGAAGTGAAACCCGGAGACATTATGCTGGTGAGACCGGGCGAGAAAATACCGACCGACGGAGTGATCGTAGAAGGTAAAACCAGCATCGATGAGTCGATGGCCACCGGTGAATCGATGCCTGTGGAAAAAGGACCCGGTGACGAGGTAATAGGCGCTACAGTCAACCAGTACGGGCTCATCAAAGTAAGAGCAACCAAAGTCGGCAAGGATACTTTCCTGGCTCAGGTCATAAAACTGGTCGAAGAGGCCCAGGGAACCAAAGTGCCTATTCAGGAGTTTGCCGATAGAGTCACCGGGATCTTCGTCCCTTCCGTCCTTATTGTGGCAAGCCTCACACTTATCGCGTGGTTGATTTTCCCCGATGCCATGCGAGGCATTCTTGTTTGGGCCGCAAAATTCCTGCCTTGGGTTGATCCAACACTTGGGATTATTACCTTGGCCCTGTCTTCCACCATTTCTGTCCTCGTCATAGCCTGCCCTTGCGCACTCGGTCTTGCGACCCCAACGGCGCTTATGGTTGGAAGCGGAATCGGTGCCGAAAACGGCGTTCTGATCCGCAAGGGTGAGGCGATTCAGACGATGAAGGAAGTAAAGATAATCGTCTTCGACAAGACCGGGACGATCACAAAAGGCCAGCCGGAGGTCACGGACGTAGTCACGGCAAACGGATTCAGCGAAGCCGAGGTTCTGGAATTTGCAGCGAGTGTCGAAAGCGGTTCAGAGCACCCACTAGGAGTGGCTATCGTCAAAGGTGCAAAGGATCGTGGAATTAGAGTCGGTGAACCCAAAGACTTCGGCGCTATTGCCGGCAAAGGTGTGAAGGCGACGGTAGAGGGCAAAGAGGTTCTGGTAGGTAGCCGTCGTTTGATGAGTGAGACGGGCATAGATATAGGCTCGGTGGAGGATGAAGTGCGGCGTCTGGAAGAAGAGGCCAAGACGGCTATGCTTGTGGCGGTAGATGGAAAGATCGCAGGGATTGTAGCGGTCGCAGATGCTCTCAAAGAAGACTCCATCGCTGCCATTAACGAATTGAAGGAAATGGGTCTTGAGACGGCGATGATCACCGGCGACAACGAAAGAACGGCCAAGGCGATAGCCAGGAAAGTCGGTATCGAGCATGTTCTGGCTGAAGTCATGCCTGAGGGCAAGGTGGACGAGGTGATGAAGCTTCAAGAGAAATTTGGCACGGTCGCTATGGTCGGAGACGGGATAAACGACGCGCCTGCCCTGACCCAGGCAAACGTAGGGATCGCCATCGGAACCGGAACCGATATCGCAATCGAATCTTCAGACATTACCTTGGTCAGAGGGGACCTATCCGGCGTCGTAACTGCGGTGAAACTATCGAGGGCCACGTTCAGAAAGATCAAAGAGAACCTCTTCTGGGCCTTCATTTACAATACCATAGCTATTCCCATCGCCATTTTGGGTTTGTTGCACCCGGTAATCGCTGAGATCGCAATGGCCACGAGTTCCATCAGCGTTGTCACAAACGCAAATCTCCTGCGAAAAGTTGACATTCGACCCAAATACGTGAGAAATCGCTGAGTGAGCCTGCAGGGTAGTGAGATCAGGTTACGGAATTGTTACCGGTGAGGGGCCTTCCTGAGAGGCTGGAAAGGAGATGACTCAATGCCAAGTCGAGGGCGTCGCGTACATCGCGAGAACAAAAGCGATCTTCTTAACCGCTTGAAACGGGTCGAAGGCCAGATTCGCGGAATATCCAGGATGATCGAAGAAGACGAGTATTGTGTGGATATCCTGAACCAGGTCGCTGCCGCCAGGGCCGCTCTCGGAAAAATCGGGCTTATGCTGCTGGAGACCCACGCCCGGGGGTGTGTGGTTAGGGGTATTAAGGATGGTGACGAAGAGGCGACAGTTACGGAACTCATGGACGTCATCAAGCGCTTTGTTTGAGGCAAGCAGGCCGGATGCGGAGGTCATGTGACCTGGTATTTTCAGGCACGGTTGCATGTGTGGAGGATAGTGGCAGCGACGTCTGATGACCGGAGGGCTCGCCGTTAAAAGGTTAGGGTGGATGTCCCATTGATCTGGTATTGGTAAGCAGTATATAACTTGTAGGAAAGCGGTATATAGCTTGAATGTATAACCTGATAAAAGAAAATTTGTTGCACCCTGTCGGGAAGCGTGACTCCCTCATGAAAAAATGGAAGGTCGGCGTAGATGTCGTCTTGGTTCCGCGGGTGGAGCGGAGCCTTTCTTCTCATCCCTCTCAGTTTTTCAGGCGGTTTTTTACAGAAAGGGAGCTGTCTTTTTGCTCGGGTCCCCGGAAAATTCAGCGTCTTTCAGGCAGGATTGCGGCAAAGGAAGCGGTCATGAAGGTGCTGGGGGATGGCTGGCCCAGGGTTCCGTGGGTCGATATCGAGATCCTTCCGGGTGACAATGCCCAGCCGCTCGTTTACCTCAACGGAAAGGCAAAAGCCCTTCTCGAGAAGGAAAACCTGGGAGCGGTCGAGGTTTCGATAACCCATGACGGCGACGTAGCCGTAGCGGTAGCTCTCGGTATCCCGCGAGAGGCTTTTTCGGGTCCTGCCGGTGAATCTCTGCGTTCCGGAGGTGGATCTAATGTTCCTGGTATCAGCGGCGGAAATGAGGGAGATAGACCAGAAAGCTCAAGCCATGGGTATCCCCGCCTTGATCCTCATGGAGAACGCGGGAAGAGCCCTGGCCTTTCACACGGAGCGGCTTCTCGGGAAGAAAGGTAAAGTCGCTATCCTCGCGGGGCCAGGCCAAAACGGCGGGGACGGTTTTTCAGCGGCAAGGCACTTGTCGTCGAGAGGACACCGGGTCCGTGTGGGGTTTTTCGGTAAACGGGAAAAACTTCCCAAGGAAGCTTCCCAGAACCTCGAGATGCTCAGAGAATTTCCCGTCGAGATACTTGAGTGCGACCCGGGCGACCCCGAGAAAGTCCTCAGCGCGCTCGAAGATACGGATATCATCGTGGATGCCCTCTTGGGGACAGGTTCGTCAGGCAATCCTAGGCCACCTCTCGATGCGGCCATCCGCTGGGCCAACTCGAAAAACGTGCCGAAGGTTGCCTGCGATCTTCCTTCGGGTCTTTCTGCTGATACCGGGTGGGTGTATGAACCCTGTATTCGCGCCGACGTCACCGTCACCATGGGCTTTCCGAAGATCGGCCTGTACAGCTATCCGGGCAGGATGTTTTGCGGCGAGATAGTAGTAGAAGGGCTCGGACTTCCTCCCGCCCTTTCAGGAAGGGAGTTCCATGCAAAAGCAGTTACACTCGATGATGCTCGAGCTTTTCTGCCTCGAAGGAATCCAGACCACCATAAAGGACAATCGGGCCACGTTACCGTAGTTGCCGGTTCCCTAGGGATGGCAGGGGCGGCGGTCCTTTCAGCCAAAGCGGCTCTTCGCGCTGGAGCGGGAACCGTTACCCTTCTTTGCCCCGGAAGAATCTACGAGATATGTGCCTCAATGGTTCCTGAAGTCATGGTCCTCCCGTGCGGAGACGGGCCGGTTTTTGGGCCTGAGGAAGACATCCTCCAAAGAGCCGTGGAAAACATCGAAAGATCCAGCGCCGTTGTGGTTGGACCTGGATTTGGAAGGGGAAATTCTCAGGCAGCGTTCTTGAAGGAGATCCTGCCTTCTTTGTCGAAAGTCCCTTGTGTGATGGACGCAGATGCCCTCTTTGCCTTGAAGCAATTAGGGGGGCTATCATATCTCGCCGGGTACGAGGGAAACTTTATTTTGACGCCGCATCCGGGCGAATTATCCAGATTGCTGGGTATCAGTGTAAGTGACCTTGGGAAAGACAGACCCGGATATGCCAGGAGGGCGTCCTTAGAGTCCAGGAGCGTCGTGTGCCTTAAAGGGGCAGGTACTTGTGTGGCCGACCCCTCGGGCTACCTGTTCATCAACACCTCCGGAGACCCGGCTATGGCCACCGCCGGTTCGGGCGACGTCTTGACAGGTGTCATAGCGGCTCTGGCCGCTCAAGGACTTACGGTTCGAGATAGCGCGTGGCTGGGAGTCTTCTGGCACGGGCTATCTGGAGAAAAAGCCAGGTTAAAGAAGGGCTCGTACGGGATCCTTGCCGGGGACATAATTGAGTGCCTGCCGGAGTCCCGGAAGACCATGGAGATACTTGAAGAGAGGTGAGATGACCCTTCCCTGGGTCAGTTGGCGTGGCGAGGATGAGACGAGTGGTCGTGGGGTTACCTGAGGAAATGCTTGCAGGCATCGATGATCTGGTTTCCGGAAGCAACCAGTCTCGGTCCTTGTTTATACGCGAGGCATGTCATTTTTACATCGAGGAAAAACGCAAGGAACATCTACGAGAACAGATGAAAACGGGTTATCAGGAAATGGCCGAGCTGAATAGACTTTTGGCCGAAGAGATGGCCTGCGACTTTGATTGTTTGCCCAGGCTCCCGGATATCGGCGACTATTTCTGTACCGCGGGAGAGGGCCTGAAAGATGATTCTCCCGGTTGGAGGAAGACCTGATTGGAGCCTCTCCGGGGCGATATCTACTTCGCCGACTTGAGCCCTGTGGTTGGATCTGAACAGGGAGGGTTCAGGCCGGTACTTGTCATTCAGAATGATATCGGAAACAAATATAGTCCCACAGTGATAGTATCCGCGATCACGTCCCAAATCCAAAAGGCAAGGCTACCAACCCACGTGGAGCTCCCCGCTCACGTTTCGGGCCTTGATAAAGACTCGGTCATCTTGCTTGAACAGATTAGGACTATTGATAAACGTAGACTCAAAAGACGCGTGGCAAGGCTAGACGACGAGACCATGGCCAAGGTCAACGAAGCTCTGGCCATTTCGGTGGGTCTTCGGCCCATCTGAGTTATCCCTTCCCGAAAGGCAAATGAGAGCGAACCCGTGTGTGACTTGGTAGAAGAAACTCATCGAGGGATCTGGAGGAAGGTAAATGATATGTTAGTGGACAAACTGGGATTTTCCAGAGTCAACCTTACGGATCTTCCCACCCCTTTTGAAGAAGCTCCCAGGTTCTCTAAGGCCCTAGGTGGTCCGAGAATATTCCTCAAGAGGGACGATACCACTACCCTTGCTATGGGCGGCAACAAGGCCAGGAAGCTCGAGCTTCTGATGGGCGAAGCGGTTTCCCTCGGATCAGATCATGTGATTACAACAGGAGGGCCTCAATCAAATCACGCCAGGATGACGGCGGCAGCCGGGAGAAAACTTGGAATGCAGCCCGTTTTGGTTCTCGAAGGCGAAGACCCGTGTGTCCGCCAGGGGAACCTGCTCCTGGACCACATACTCGGGGCGGAGATCATCTTTTCCGGGGCGCGCCCACCGGAAGAGGTTATGGCGGAGGTGAAAGAGGACCTTGAGAAACGCGGAAAGCGTCCGTATCTGATACCTTTGGGCGGTTCCAATGCCCTGGGTGCCCTGGGGTATGTTTCGTGCGTGGAGGAGATGAACCGGCAGGCCGAGGAAGCCGGGGTCCGGCCTCGAGCGGTTTACGTGGCGACCGGCTCTTCAGGTACTCTGGCGGGCCTTGTGCTCGGGAAGATCCTCACAGGAGCCTCTTTCGAGGTAAAAGGGGTTGCTGTGAGCCCGGGAGCCGCGGAAAAAGAAGGAAGGGCAGTCGAACTCGTGTTTGAGGCTATCCAGCTCATACGTTCTAGACTCGAAGACTCGCCGGGGCCGGGCGCGCTCGATCCCGATCATGCGGCAATGTTAGAGAGGATTCGGGACGCGTCTTTGGAAAAGGTCAGAAGACACGTAGCGGTCATTGATGGATTCGTAGGCCCCGGGTATGGGATCCCCACCCCGGAGTGTCTTGAGGCCATCACCCTGCTTGCGAGGAATGAGGGAGTCCTTGCGGACCCGGTTTACAGCGGCAAAGCGCTTTCCGCGCTTGTGGCGGACGCAAGAACCGGAAAATATGCCCGGGACGACGTCGTCGTATTCCTTCATACCGGCGGCGTTCCGGCAGACTTCGCCTATTCAGATGTCTTTGTGAAAGGAAGGATTTAAAGTGAGGCCGGTGATCGGTATAACAGCCAGCTACGATGATGAAAAACACGCTTCGACTCTTCCCCATACATACGTCGACTCTATATTGGAAGCCGGCGGAAATCCCGTGCTTATCCCGATAGTTTCTCGAGAAGTGGCCGACGAAACGCTTTCCATGATAGACGGGATCCTGTTTCCCGGAGGAGTTGACGTGGATCCGAGGCTCTACGACGAACGTCCGAGCGTGCATCTTGGGCGAATAAACCCTCTTCTGGACCAGCTCGAGATATATGTGGCACGCAGAGCGCTCAAAATGGATTTGCCTATCCTGGGCATCTGCCGGGGCTGTCAGGTGGTCACTGTGGCTGCCGGTGGAACTCTTGTTCAGGACATACCGACCCAGGTTGGTGGCGCGCAAAAACATTTTCAGAATGCTCCGCGCTGGTACGGGACTCATGAAGTGATTCTCGAAGAAAACTCGTTTGTATCGCGCCTGTTTGGAACGAGGCGCCTTGTAGTAAATTCCTTCCACCATCAGGCCATCAAGAACCCGGGCGACGGTTTCACCGTTACCGGGAGAGCTCTTGACGGGGTTGCCGAGGCTGCCGAAGCGAGAAAAGGTTTCAAGCTTCTCCTACAGTGGCACCCCGAGGCCATGTGGAAGAACGAAAGGTTATTTCTTGAGCCATTCAAGGCACTGGTAGAGGCCGCGAATGAGAGGAATAAGGGCAGGCGGTAGGCTTCATGGAGGTTCTCGAAAGCTGCCCATCTCTATCCCCGGAGGGTGGTTTCCATGAACGACGTCGCTGGCACCGGACAAAGGCCTAGATGCAGGGATGTTGGACTCATCATAGGGCAAATGGAACCTGGACCGTTGAACGCCATCACCGATGTTCCAGGCGTCATGGTAGGACATTCCACGATTATCAGAGGCGAAGGAGCGCTGGTGCCGGGGCAGGGCCCCGTGCGTACCGGAGTGACTGTCATCCTGCCCCATCCAGGCAACGTTTTCAAGGACAAAGTCAGAGGCGCCATCCACGTCATCAACGGCTTCGGGAAGGCCACAGGAATCGCTCAGGTTCAGGAACTGGGGGTCATAGAGACCCCTATCGCGCTCACCAATACGCTTTCTGTCGGAACGGTGTGGGATGCGGTCTGCGAGTACACCCTCGAGCAAAACCCCGAGATAGGTGTGACCACGGGAACCCTCAACCCTGTGGTCCTCGAATGCAATGACGGTTACCTGAATGACATAAGGGGCAGGCACGTCAAAAAGGAGCATGTGTTTGAAGCCTTGGGTGCCTCGAGGACGGGAATCGTCGATGAAGGCAACGTGGGCGCGGGCACCGGAATGTGTTGCCTGGGATTCAAGGGAGGGATAGGGACCTCCTCCAGGCGCCTTCCGTGCGGGCTTTCTGCGGCTACAGTGGGAGTGCTGGTCCTGGCCAATTTCGGCCGGTTAGAAAACCTCCTCATAAAAGGCGTGCCGGTGGGCCTGGAACTTCAAAAGTACGTCGAGGATAGTGACTCCACTCCTCCGGGCTCAGTCGTGGTCGTCGTTGCGACCGATGCACCTCTCTCTGAGAGGCAGCTTCTCAGGGTGGCAAAAAGATGCATGGGGGGTCTTGCCCGTGTTGGGTCCGCCTTTGCCAACGGCAGCGGCGATTTCGTCGTGGCTTTCTCAACAAAAAACAAGGTATCTCACTGGGGTTGTGGTGAGGAACAGGTTTCTTTCGTGAGAGACGATTCACCCGTATTGGGTGCGGTGTTCCAGGCAGCCGTCGAAGCCACAGAAGAAGCTGTGCTGAACGCGTTGTTCAGAGCCCGGACCATGGTAGGAAGGGACAATCATATCAGAGCGGGCATACCGATCGATAAAGTTTGCGAAATACTGCGGAAGTTCCATGCGATGTAACGTAGGGAAGTGTCTGGTTTCAGCAGGATAAATTCAAAAGCCGTCGAATCGTGTACAGAATTGGTGCATAATTTTCATTAGGCAAGTCAACCTGTCAGGAGGACCATAATGCCAGATAAGGACGAACTTACTAAAGGGCAGTCATCCAAAGCGGGTCCCAGAGTCCAAAGGCCTTCATATCTTAGAGGTTCGATTGCGCCGAAGGCCGCGAATCCGTCTCGTCCGGAGGCCGTAAGCGCTGCTCAGCCCGGACACGAACGCCCGGAAGTTCAACGTCCGGAGGCTCAAAAAGCCGAGGAAAAAGAAGATGTAGAACTTTACAGCTGGTCGGTCTGGCTCCTGCCGAGGCGTCCTCTCGTTTCCGTACTGGTCGTGGCATCTCTAATCGGAAGTATTTTGCTTGCCTACTGGACCTTACCCCAGGTGTTTTTCGTCGTCATCATCAGCCTCATACTCATAAATAGGCTCGCGCCTTATCTCTTTCCGGTGAAGTACGTCATGACCGAAGAGACGGTGGGGTACAGGACGTTCCTGGCTAAAGACATCCGTCCGTGGGGGAATCTCCTCACCTATTACCAGTTTCCGGATGGAGTGTTGCTCACCCATGATACCCGCACCATCCGCGGCAGGATGAAGGAGGGGATTTTCCTCTATTACGAGAAGGACGGATCTAACAAGGAACAGGTGCTAAATATAGTTAGATCCAAACTTAAGCCCCCCAAAGAAGCTTTTGCACCTAGAGAGGACAACGAGTACAAAGGCGGAATCAGGTCGGCGTGGAGGCGCATCCGGAACTTAAAGTCAAAAGACTGATTTGTCAAACGGCCTTCCGGGGGAAAAACCAGCCGCTATCGGGCCTTTGACGTAAAGTTATTTCTCGGTGAGACGCTGGAGGAGGGAATCGGATGGAAGAAAAGAAAGTAGAGTCTATCCTGGCTACTGACGTCGGGTCTACCACGACCAAGGCGATCCTTATCGAAAAGCGTGGAGATGAATATCGGCTCGTAACTCGCGGGGAAATGCCGACAACCGTGGAAGCGCCCTGGGAAAACGTGATGATCGGCGTCAGGAAAGCCATAAAACGAGTGGAAGAGCTTATCGACAGGCCCATACTCGACGATACGGGTCACCTGATCCGGCCCAAGGAAGATGGACGAGGAGTAGACATATATGTCTCCACCTCGTCGGCAGGTGGCGGTCTCCAGATGATGGTTGCGGGCCTCGTTAAGAGCATAAGCGCCAGTTCGGCCCATCGTGCGGCCCTGGGGGCCGGGGCGGTGGTCCTCGACGTGATAGCCGTAGACGACGGAAGGTCTCAGTCAGAACAGATAACTAGGATCACGGAACTTCGTCCTGACATTATCCTCATGTCGGGAGGAGTAGACGGCGGTTCCGTCTCTTACATCGCTTCCATAGCGGAAATCATCAAACAAGCAAACCCTCAACCGAGGTTCGGAGCGACCTACAAGCTTCCTCTGATCTATGCTGGAAACAAAGATGCCCAGGACATAGTCACCGCGGTGTGCGGTGAGGAGATGGATGTCCACATAGTCGACAACTTAAGGCCCCGCCACGACGTAGAGAACCTAGGGCCGGCTAGGGAAGCTATCCACGACCTTTTCATGAACCACGTCATGGCCCAAGCGCCCGGGTATGGCGAACTCATGGGCTGGGTGGATACCACCATCATGCCTACTCCCGGCGCCGTGGGGCGGATAATCGAGCTCATGGCGGATAAGTATAAGGCCAATATAGTTGGGGTAGACATAGGGGGAGCTACGACTGACGTATTTTCTAGTTTTGAAGGGACGTTTACCAGGACAGTTTCGGCTAACCTGGGTATGAGCTATTCCATCTGCAACGTCCTGGAGGAGGCGGGATTTGACAACATCTTACGCTGGATACCTTTTGGGATGGACCAGTCCCAGATATCCGACTGGATCGCCAACAAAATGGTACGGCCCACCACCATCCCACAGACCCTGTATCATCTCGTCCTCGAACAGGCTCTTGCCCGAGAAGCCCTGAGGCTGAGTTTTGAGCACCACAAGAGCCTTGCCAAGAAGGTCGAAAAAGAAGAAGTCGGGGTGGTTTTCAAAAGCCAGGCCTCAATGGTAAAGGCGTCGGGCAGAGATATCATCGAGATGATGAAGTTGGATATCCTGGTGGGCTCGGGCGGCGTACTCTCTCATGCTCCAAGGCGCCAGCAGGCTGCCCTAATGCTCCTAGACGCTTTCCAGCCCGAAGGGGTCACTCAGCTTGCAGTGGACTCGATTTTCATGATGCCTCATCTCGGCGTGCTTTCTACCGTATACCCTGAAATAGCGGCTGAGGTCTTTGATAAAGACTGCCTTGTCCGGCTCGGGACGGCGATAGCCCCTGTTGGGCCCGCAAAGCGCGGGACCCCGATGGCAACCGTCAAGATCAGCCTGCCCAATGGGGAGACTATCCAGGAAAAAGTGATCAGCGGAGAAATCAAAGTCATCCCCCTCGGAGTCGGCGAAACCGCTACTTGCAAGATACAGCCAGCCAACGGAAACATCGATGTGGGCACAGGCAGGGGTAAAGCCCTTGAGGTAAAGGTTCACGGAGGGCTGGTCGGGATCATGCTGGATGGACGCGGGCGGCCGATAGCGATTCCGGAAGATCCCCAGGAAAGAGTCAAGACTCTGACGTCGTGGATTAACGCTATGAATGCCTATCCTTCCGAGAAGATTGCGGAACTTCAAGAGAGATACCCCGTGAAAGCCGAGGGAGCACAGGGAGGGAAGAAACGTGGCGGTCTCTTTAGCTTCTTCAAGTAAAATCGAAAGCATGATAACTCTTATACGGAAAACCAGGAAGCTGCCGCTTCCCGGAGAGGTTCTGGTCAAGGCCGGGGACCTGGTCGATCCCGACACTCCGGTGGCACGCATAGCGTTGCGCCCGGGTATCCCCTGGGTGATTCCTGCCGCGCGTCTCCTTGGTATCGAACCTCAAAACCTCTCCAAATGCATGTTGGTGAAAGTGGGAGACAAAGTAAAGACCAAAGATGTCATCGCCAGGGCCGAACAGGGATTGTATGGCCGGAAGGAGCTTGAGTCTCCCACCGATGGAGTCATAGAGGACGTATCAGACCGGTCCGGGAGAATCACAATCCGGGAAGAATTCGGCAAAGAAGAACCCCCAATAACCTTCGACGTGGCGTTCGAGATCAAGTGCAAGCCCGAAGAACTGCCCAAACACATGCTGAGACACGTGGGTCAGGAAGTCAAAAAAGGGCAGATGATAGCGAAAAAGGGTGAAGCCCAGGCGTTCTTCACCAAGACCGCCGTCGCGCCCGTTTCGGGAATAATCTCGGACATCGATACAAAGACCGGCAAAGTGACCATATCCAGGCCATTCAAGCAGGTCATAGTCAATGCTTATATCCAAGGGAAGGTATCCAGCATAATCGAAAAGCGCGGTTGTGTGGTGGAAACCCCCGGAATAAAGATCAATGGCATTTTTGGATTGGGGCGTGAGACCCACGGTGTCCTGAAAGTCTTGACCAAAGGTCCTGA
This sequence comes from Candidatus Fermentithermobacillus carboniphilus, assembly GCA_018208355.1. GTDB lineage: Bacteria > Bacillota > Sulfobacillia > Fermentithermobacillales > Fermentithermobacillaceae > Fermentithermobacillus > Fermentithermobacillus carboniphilus. Next base: position 1,620,208 of record CP062796.1, read on the forward strand.
AGAGGTTCTCACTCCCGAGATGATAACGGAGGACTGCAAAGACAAGATCATCGTTGGAGGCTCTTTCGCGACCAATGAGGCTCTCGCAAGAGCACTCGAGGTGGGCGTGAAGGGAGTCATAACGGGCACGGTAAACTATTTCAACCTGACCCAATCCTTAGGCGTCAAACTCGGAGTAGGTATCACGGGGCAGGAAGACATAGACATAACGGTAATACTCATGGAAGGATTCGGACACCTCAACATGCGGAAAGAGGTCTGGGAGACCCTTAAAGCCCTTGAAGGTAGAGTCGCTTCTATCAATGGGGCCACTCAGATCAGGGCGGGTGCCATCAGACCCGAGATTATCGTGCCGTTCCCTGACTATACCGGGCCCCTGGCAGCTGACGCGGTCGTCGACAGTGACTTGAAAGTGGGCATGCACGTCCGGGTCGTCAACGAGCCGTACTTCGGAGCCATGGGTAAGATCGTGGAGATAGTGAAAGAGCCCCAGATAATAGAGACCGAGGCTAAAGTCCCCGTAGTCAAGGTGGACCTGGAAGACGGACGCAGGGTCGTAGTTCCCAGGGCCAACGTCGAGGTATTCTGATGTGAAAGGGCGGGCTCCCGGGTTTTGTCGCGTTTGCTCGGGGTCCCGCCATGTATTTTGCCTGGTTCGCTTGGAGTTTATTGGATCACCAATTTCGACTGAAATATTGTAAAATAGTCAAGATACTGTAGGATCCGAGAAGGCGGAGGGAGGTGGATCGGATGTTGAAGTTTCCCGAACCCATAGACGAAAAGAGGCGCGAAGAAATCATCGAGGCCATCGCGAAACGAGTTCAACAATTTGGCATGGTGGTTCCCGCTATATTCTTCCTCGAGATGAATAAGCCACTGAGCTACATCGGTGCACAGGCAATGCACTTTTTCGCTCCTATAGTCGGGGTGTTTTTCAACACCTTCGAGGACTATGCTTACTTCTTCGATAACAGAGAGAACGTGGAACTCTTGATCCAGCGACTGGAGGCCATAGCCCAGGAGGAAGAGGAACAGCGCAGGAAAGAGAAAGAGCGTAAGAAGCAGGCCAGACAGGCCAAGCAGGCCAGGGCTCCCGAGTCCACCATCCTTGATGAAGCCATGAAGATGGATCAAGCGATGAAAGATCGCAATTCTAAGAATTCGGGTGTTTGATGAAGGAATTTTTAACGCGATGTCGTAATTGGCCTATTATGCGGTTTCATATCCTTTTTCGGCAGTAAGGGAGGGGAAGAGTCTGTGCAGGAACAGAAGACTGCATACAAGCTGGACAGGGAGATAAACTCTGTCCTTGCCACTGACTGCGGTTCTACCACGACAAAAGCTATCCTCATAGAGAAGGTGGGCGATGAGTACCGCCTTATCGTGAGAGGGGAAGCTCCGACCACCGTTGAGGCACCTTTCGAGGACGTCACGATGGGTGCTCGAAACGCCATCCGTGAGATTGAAGAGCTTACCGGACGGACTTTCCTCAACGAAAAAGGCGTCATCACTCCTACCCAACCCGACGGGTCCGGCGTAGACATTTACATGTCCACGTCATCGGCGGGTGGCGGTCTCCAGATGATGGTGGCGGGCGTAGTAAAGACCATGACCGCCGAGTCTGCCGCAAGAGCCGCTCTCGGAGCCGGTGCCATAGTCATGGACGTCATCTCTGTCGACGATGGCCGCAAGCCTCACGAGAAGATACAGAGGATCAGAAATCTGCGGCCTGACATGATCCTTCTCTCGGGAGGAATCGACGGCGGAACCATCACTCACGTGGTCGAGATCGCCGAGCTGATATCGGCTGCCGAGCCCAAGCCCCGTCTAGGGATCGGTTTCAAGCTGCCGGTGATTTACGCTGGAAACAAGGATGCCCGGAAGCATATAAGCAACATCTTGTCGCAGAAGACAGACCTCCGGATAGTTGACAACCTTCGCCCTGTCCTGGAGAAAGAGGTTCTCGGGCCGGCCAGGGAAGAGATTCACAACCTCTTCATGGAGCACGTCATGGCTCAGGCGCCGGGGTATAACAAACTCATGTCCTGGACGCCGGTACCCATCATGCCCACGCCGGGTGCTGTCGGCATCTGCATGCAGACGGCATCAAGAGAATACGGCTTAAGCGTCATCGGCGTTGACATCGGAGGGGCCACTACCGACGTATTCTCGGTGTTCGGCGAGTACTTTAACAGGACAGTTTCGGCTAACCTGGGAATGAGCTATTCCATCTGCAACGTCCTCCTCGAGGCAGGGGTACCGAATATCATGAGGTGGATTCCTTTCACCATCGACGAAGCCGACCTCCGCAACAGGATTAGGAACAAGATGATCCGGCCTACGACTATACCTCAGACGCTGGACGAGCTCATCATCGAACAGGCCATATCGAGAGAGGCGCTGCGTTTGGCGTTCATCCACCACAAGAGTCTTGCAGTGGGGTTGCGCGGCGTTCACAGGCAGAGGACCATCGGCGACACCTTCGAGCAGACCGGAAGCGGCGAGACCTACATCAATATGATGGAACTAGGGATGCTCATCGGTTCTGGCGGAGTGCTCTCTCACGCTCCAAGACGAGCTCAAGCTGCCATGATGCTCCTCGATGCCTTCCAGCCTGAAGGTCTGACCATGCTTGCGGTTGACTCCATCTTCATGATGCCCCAGCTCGGTATCCTATCGACCATCCACGAGAAAGCCGCCATGCAGGTATTTGACAGGGACTGCCTGGTTAAGCTGGGTTCTTCGATTTCAGCGGTGGGACCCAGTGGCAACGTCAAGCCCGGCGATCCTTGCTTGAGGGTCATCCTCGATACCGGGGACAAGAAGATTGAGGAAGAAGTACCTTTTGGGTCCATGAAGCTCATACCCCTTCCCGACGGTCAGACCGCCAGGGCAGTGATTCAGCCAACAAGGCAATTCGATGTTGGAAAAGGATACGGGCACACTCTTGAGACCACGGTGAACGGCGGAGTGGTTGGAGTCGTGATCGACTGCAGAGGTCGTCCTCTGCAGCTTCCTGAAGATGCTGAACAGCGCAACGCTAAACTGATTGAGTGGTTCAAAGCCATGAACCTGTATCCCGAAGATGCGCTGAAGAAATACGCCAAAGTGTAGGGGAGGGAAGGTAAAAATGGCACACGCATATACTCCAGGGCTGAAAGTTACAGAGAAAGCGGTAATTCGCAAGACGCGCCGCCTTCCCATCCTTGGTGAGGTACTGGTCGAAAAAGGACAGGCGGTGTCGCCCGATACTGTAGTAGCCAGGACGAACATTCCAGGTAACCCCCAGACTGTCAACATCGCAAACCTCCTGGGCGTCGAACCCGAGGACATAGTCGAGTTCATGAAGAAGAAGCAAGGGGACCAGGTCAGGAAAGGCGAAATCCTTGCCGAGTACAAATCATTCTTTGGATTGTTCAAGCATAGCGTCGAGTCGCCGATAGACGGGACTCTGGAGATGATCTCGACCGTCACCGGACAGGTGACCCTGCGTGAACCTCCCATCCCCGTCGAGATAGATGCATATGTCGACGGCGTCGTGGAAGAAGTCCTTCCCAGAGAAGGCGTGATTGTCAGAACGGAAGGTGCTTTTATCCAGGGAATTTTCGGAGTCGGCGGTGAAACCCAGGGGATTATCCGCGTTGCCGTGGATGACCCAGGAGCTGTCTTGGACGCGTCCTGTGTGAATAAAGATGATAGGGGTAAGATCCTCGTAGGCGGATCTCTTGTGACCGGCGACGCCATAAAAAAGGCTGCTGAAGTAGGTGCTAAAGGGATCGTGGCCGGAGGCATCATCGACACCGACCTCATAGGGTATCTTGGACGCGACATCGGCGTCGCGATAACCGGTCACGAAGATATACCTGTCACCGTCATCATCACCGAGGGTTTCGGTAAGATGAGGATGGCGGACAGGACCTTTAATCTCCTGAAGAACCTCAACGGGTTCAAGGCGTCAATCAACGGGGCCACCCAGATCAGAGCGGGCGTCATGAGACCCGAGATCATCGTTCCCGGATATGAACCTAAGGCAAAAGTTAAAGACCAGGACCTTTCTCAGGGTCTCGTCCCCGGGACTCCCATCAGGATTATCCGAGAGCCCTACTTCGGGCGCCTGGCAGAGGTCGTGGAGCTGCCGCCTGAACTCCAGGTTATCGAGACTGAGGCCAAAGTCAGGATCCTCAAGGCGAGGCTGGAAGATGGCACCATAGTGACCATCCCCAGGGCCAACGTCGAGATCATCGAAGCATAATCGGTTCTCGCTGCGCGCGCTTCAAGTCGGGGTTCAAGTCGCAGACGAAAAATCGATGAAGCCAGCACCGTACTAGATTGATGTGAAGAGGGGGAGAAAACATCTCTCCCTCTTTGTCGTGGAGGGATAAATTACCCGAGTAGAGAACAATGGTAAATAGGACGCCAGCAAAGGAAGGGGGCGTGAATCGGAAAGAGCGGCAAGATCGCCTTTCCACGGAGATATGAATCCAGAGGTCTTGAAGGAATTCTTGAACGAGCACGTAATCCCGTTGAAGACGAAATTCGATGATTATCTCCCGGTTGTACTGGGAATACGACGGGCCACTCAGATAGTGGTGCCAGCCGAGCTTCCCGATGCGGCGATCCTGGGTGCGACCATAGATGACCGGTTCCGCCAAAAAATGCAGGGGAGGAGGCTTCCTGGAGAATCTCTGGGCCAGTTCTTCAAAGACAAAGCGGGCAAATTCTGGCGACGCAATCAGATGCAAGAGATACGATACCGCACTGGGGTGCTGAGGGACCTTTACGCCGATGTGGTAGAGGGATCTCATTCTTACCAGGTTTACATGAAATGGGTAGACAAGCTGGGGCTTCAGAGAAAAGAACTTGAGTCGCGGCCGACTATCAGAGAGATTTACCTTTTCACTGACCCTCAGGTTGCGATTGAGCTGGAAGAACTTCAGGACCTGAGAAAGGACATAAGGTACGAGGCCATGAAATCGCCGGACCCGTCCACGCCGCCCTATGCCAGGGCGTTCCCCGAAGAAAAAAACGCGGGATATTTGAAGAAACTTGGTTCTATCCTGGGATTTCCGGTCTGCTGCATAGACCGGTACATCTTCGACAGAGATTCCGGTGTCCTCACCCCGGAAACCAGGGCCTCGAGCCAGCTGACCGGTGTGGAGCGCCCGGATGAGATAGACCCCTTCGCTTTCTTTACCAAGGATTTCTTCCCGTGCCAGCCCGACTGTCCCGAGGCTGCCAAAATCGGCAAAGCCATATACGAAAAGCTATCACAGATCGACCGGGGGCTTGCCGAAGAATATAAAAAGCACCTCATGGACAATGTTTCGCTGGTGAGAAACTATCCGGAGATAATCCAGAAAAAAATAGAAGCCCTGGAAAAATCCTTAGGTAGGACCGGAGAGGGCGATAGACTTGAAGAATAAAGCAGTCCTTGAACAGCGTTCTCTGTTCCAGTCTTCGGAAGAACCTGAGAGATCTGCTTCAGAAGGACGTAAGCCGGAACCTCTAGGCCTTTTCGACGGTATAGACGGAAGTGAATCTAAGAAGGAGGTTTTGACCGGTCCTTACGAGGACAAGGTGCTGCCGGCCGGCGCGTCCTGTGAGATTTATCCCCGAGAACCCGGTCCTGAGAACGGCTGGGAAGGCATATGGGACCTCGGAGAACTTCGCGAAAGGGTGATTCAGTGCACAAGGTGCGGTCTGAGGAAAGGCGCCAGGGGAGTTGTGTTCGGAGAAGGAAACCCCCACGCCCGCGTCATGTTTGTGGGTGAAGGTCCGGGAGCTACCGAAGATGAGACCGGGAGACCCTTTGTGGGGAGAGCCGGCCAACTCCTCGACTTGATGCTGAAATCTTCGGGCTTCGACAGAAAAGACGTTTTCATAGCGAACATCGTCAAATGCAGACCACCGGACAATAGGCTCCCTCTTCCCCCGGAGGTGGAAGCCTGCCTCCCTCACCTTATGGCGCAGATCCGGATAATCAAGCCAAGGATAATCGTGCTTCTTGGGGCTCTCTCCAGCCAGACGCTGGTCGACCCCTCTTTGAGGGTCACGAGGGATAGGGGTAAATGGTTTCACAAGAACGGGATAGACTATCTCGTCACTTATCATCCTGCCGCGGTTTTAAGAGACGAAGCGCATAAAAAGCGGCCCATGTGGGAGGACTTTCAGAGTTTGAGGAAAAGGCTGGACGAGCTACTCCGTTCCAAGGATGTAGAGTAGGGATGAGAGAGTTTGAGGTCTTGAGCGAATCGGCGAACGAGACCAGATTCCTCGGAAAACGCGTGGGTGAAAGACTCCGGGGAGGCGAAATATTTCTCCTGTCCGGTCCCCTAGGGGTTGGGAAAACCACTTTTGTCCAGGGCATAGCAGCGGGGTTAGGGATCGAGGGAAAAGTGAAAAGCCCGAGTTTTGTGCTGGAAAGGATCTATGAGGGAAGGCTCCGCCTGCGGCACTGTGACTTCTACAGGCTTTCGGAAGGCGAGATAAATGAAGCAGGACTCCTGGATGATCCGGATGGCGAGACCGTCACGGTCATAGAGTGGGCGGAACGTGCCGGTACCTACCCTTCTTTCACTGTGAGAGTAGCCTTTGCGTTTGTCCCGGGGTCTTTGGATAAGAGGCTTATGCGTTTAACCGTTTCGTCGGATGAGTGGGGGGAGATAATTGGGGATATCCTCTCGGGGAGAAGCGACCCCTCTGGTCCTGGCAATTGAGACCAGTACAGTTCTTCTGGGCGTATCGGTAGTAGCAGGTAACAGGGTTGTCTACGAGACAGCGCTGGAGAGGCCGAGGGTGCACTCGAAGATGCTTCTGCCGTTGTGCATCGAGGCTCTCGATGCTGTGGGAGTGTCGCGGGAAGACCTTTCTTGTATCGCGGTTTCGGCCGGTCCTGGCTCTTTCACGGGTCTGCGGATAGGGTGCGCGACCGCTCAGGGGCTGGGATTCTCTCTGGGCATAACAGTCGTTCTGGTACCGACCTTCGAGGTTTATCTGTACCAGTGCTTGCACCTTGATGCGGTGGCCATAGTACAAGGTAAAGCCAGAGGGCAGACCGTATGCGCTCTATATGTGAGAGAGACTCGAGGCCCCTCCGGACAGGAAGGGTTTTGGGGCCGCTATGGTTACAGAGAAGCCATAACCATAGGCCCCGACGATTTCTCCCGGTTTTACGTCGAGATCCTGAAGAGGGTGCCGTCGGCTGAAACAACGTGGGTGGCGGGTGATGCGGCGGCTGAATTCTGCGATGAGGTCCTAAAGATGAGAGAAAGATTTATCAGGGGCGAAGCGCTTCCGGAGATAGAACGGCTGGTGGAGGTAAGGCCGGTCGACGAGTACTGGCGGCTTCCCCGGCCAGGGATTGTCGGGCTAATTGGATCCAGGATGTTCCTTGAAGGAAAGGGACAGCCGCCATCTCTAGCGTTGCCCCAGTACTACAGGAAATCTCAGGCTGAAGCGGCGTTTGGGAACAGGACGTGAGATATCCTTCAGGATCGAAGGTGACTTTCAGTGAAAAGCCTAGTGAACGTGACAATAGAAAAGATGACCCCGGAGGATCTGGACAGGGTCTTGGAGATAGAACAGCTGTCCTATCCCACCCCCTGGTCTAGGCGTGCTTTTCTGTCGGAACTCACGGAGAATTCCTACGCGCACTACTTCGTGGCGCGCGTAGGTGGTGAGATCGTCGGGTATTTTGGGATGTGGATCATACTTGAAGAAGCCCACATAACCAACATAGCGGTCCACCCTAGCTTCAGGAGACAGGGTATCGGAGAATCGATGCTGAGGTTCGCCTTTGAAAAGGCGAAAGATCTCGGTGCTACCAGGATGACGCTGGAAGTAAGGGTCTCCAATATACCTGCTCAGACCCTTTACAGAAAACTGGGGTTTGAGGATAGGGGCATCCGGCGAGGTTACTATACCGATACCAATGAGGATGCCATCATAATGTGGAAAGACGACCTTGGCCCAAGGAAACCCAAACAAGAGCAGGTCAAGTGGATGATGTAGGGGAGGCCCCGGTCCCTACTATGGCCTGGATTTCCTTTTTTGCCTTTTGAGCCGCTTCCAACATGGCATCGAATATCCTGGACTCTGAAAGTTGCCCGGGTTCCGAGTTTTCGTATGAGAAGATTATGGCCCGGGAGGAAGAAACTAGTGCGCCACGCCCTCCTGGATGGAACGCCGCTTTCAAGTTTTCAGCCTTGCCACCCTGTGCCCCGTAGCCGGGGAGGAGTATTATGGACTGGGGCAGGAGGCTCCTCAAAATGCTAAGGTGTTCGGGATATGTGGCGCCTACGACCGCACCTACGTTGGAATACCCACAATTTCCTATGGATGAAGAGGCAAAGGCAGCTACGACCCTGGCGACTTTAGCAAAAAGAGGTTCGCCATCTGCAAGTACGGCATCCTGAAACGCCCCGGAACCCGGATTAGAGGTCTTGACCAGAACGAAAATCCCTGAACCGCTCTTTTTTGCCGCCGCGACGAAAGGTTCGAGGCTGTCGGGCCCGAGGTATGGGTTGACTGTCACAGCGTCCGAGAAGAACTCCGAGGAAGGATCGAGGTAAGCCCGGGCGTAAGCCGAGGCCGTACTCCCGATATCTCCTCGCTTGGTATCCAGTATGATTGGTAGACCCATTTCTCTGGCCATCTTGATGCAGCGTCTAAGGGCTTTCCAGCCGGGGATCCCGGCACATTCGAAGAAAGCTGCCTGGGGTTTTACGGCGCACGCCGTGCGGGCGGCAACTTCGAGGGCAATATGACAGAAAGCCGAAAGGAGATATTCCGGATCATCGCTGTTCAGGGTAATTGCGAATCTCGACGACTTGTCCAGGACTTTTTCGGGGTGAGGGTCGATCCCGATGACCAACTGTGAGTCAAGTTCTTGCATCCTTTTTTCGATTTTGTCGGAAAAATGCACGTTGCAACCGCTCCTTTTTCTTTGAATGTATCACAGGGAAGACCGGGAGTTAAAGGAAACTATCTGTGTGGAAGTCAGTCTCAGTCGGCCAATTCGCCAGGGACAAGGGATAGGTTTTCATGAGGAGAACAGTATAATTGCGGGTAGGACCTTTTGGAGTAATTTCACTTTGGCGGTGATGGTATTTTGCTTTTACTCGGTATCGACACTTCATGCGACGACACTTCTTGTGCCGTGGTGGAAGACGGCAGGAGAGTCCTATCAAACATAGTCTCCTCCCAGGTAGACCTCCACTCAAAATACGGCGGCGTGGTCCCGGAGATAGCGTCGAGACGGCACCTGGAGCTGATGGTTCCTGTCGTCGAAGAGGCCTTGAGGACTGCGGATGTTTCCTTGAAGGACATAGACGGCATCGCCGTGACCCAAGGACCCGGGTTGCTGGGTTCCCTACTGGTGGGGGTCTCTTTCGCCAAGAGTCTCGCTTATGGACGGGGAATTCCACTTGTAAGCGTACATCACCTGGAAGCACATATTTACGCAAACTTCCTGCGTGAAGAAGTTCCGTCGTTCCCCCTTTTGAACCTGGTGGTTTCAGGGGGGCATTCTGACCTGATATTGATGAAAGCCCACGGAATCTACGAGGTACTCGGGGAAACCAGAGACGACGCGGCCGGGGAAGTGTTTGACAAGGTTGCCAGGGAGATGGGCCTGCCGTACCCCGGTGGCCCGTTTCTCGACAAGATAGCAGATAGCGGAGACCCCGACAGGTTCTTTTTCCCCAGCCCTAAGATTGAATGTGAAGGGTACAATTACAGCTTTTCAGGCATCAAGACCAGGGCCCTTCTCCAGCTTGAATCCTGCCCTGACCGAACCCGATGTATACCGCACCTTGCGGCCAGTTTCAGGAAAGCGGTGGTGGAGCAGCTTTTGGGCAGGGTTGAGGAAGTGCTCGATATTGACGGGGCGAGCGCAAAGGCACTGGGCGTGTCAGGGGGGGTTGCAGCAAACAGCCTCCTGAGGAAGGAAGCGGAGTTGCTTTCCCGAAGACGGGGGATCCCCCTTTTCATCCCTCCCAGGGACCTGTGCACCGACAACGGCGCGATGGTGGCGGCGGCGGGATTTTACAGGCTGAAAGCGGGAAAGATTGCGGGTCCAGACCTCAACGCCTTTTCCGATCTCGAACTTGAATCGTGGGGGCGGTGACCAATTGGGATGATCACTCCTTCTCCATCTATCGAAGCCCTTCTGTACCACGCCCAGAAAGAGGGGATTCTGCCAATCACCTCCCGGTGTAACATGGGTTGCATATTTTGTTCCAACGCTTACAACCCGCCCGGGTGTGAGATATTCAACATTCCCCCGAGAAGTGCGGAGGAAATAGAAGATACTATTTTGTGGCTGGGAGCTTCCAGAGGTCCTGTGGTCATCGGCGAGTCCGTTACGAGGATCAACGAAGGTGAACCTTTGACCCATCCCGAGTTTGCAGAGATTCTGAAACTTGTGAGAAAATACTACCCCCACCGACCCATCAAAGTGACCACCAACTGCTCGCTCCTCGACCGCGAACTGATTGCCCTTCTTTCTGACCTCGAGGTTGAACTGTTGGTATCCCTCAACACAGTCGGACACCGGGAAAGGGTCATGAGAGACCCCGAGCCTGAAAGGACCCTCAAGAACGTTTCCGCCCTGGGTGGGAAAGTCAGTTTCGAAGGCAGCATAGTGGCTCTTCCATTCATCACGGGCTGGGAGGATATCAGAGAGACCGGGCGCTTCCTCAAAGAGTCGGGGGCAAAACTCATCCGGCTGCTTTCCCCGGGGTTTTCTTCCCGGCATCCTCTGGCGAGTTACCTTACACCTGGAATCTGGACCGAGATTAGAGAGTTTTCGAAGGAACTCGCCAGGGAACTCAAGCTCCCGATCCTGTCAGAACCGCCCGAGATCAAAGATCTATCAGCCAGGGTAGAAGAAGTCTTGCCCGGTTCGCCCGCGAGAAGGGCTCACCTCCGCTCAGGCGACGTCATCCTGCGAGTTGCAGGTCTTGAAGTGTTTTCGCGGAAGGAAGCCTTCGAACTTGCTCGAGACCGGGAAAACCCGAAGATCTCTTACGAGAGGGACGGGGTCCTCTATGATACGACCCTGACAAAAGAGAAGTACGAGTCTCCCGGGTTCATAATGTACGAAGATCTCGATCCCGAAGAATGGTTTTCCTGGGAACGAAAGTCCGGGATCAGAAGAGGCCGCAACGTCCTGATCCTTACGTCCTCCCTGGCCAAACCGGTTATCGAGAAAGCCCTCGAGGCAAGAGGCCTTTCGGCGAGGGTCGAAGAGGTGCCCTCACTATTCTTCGGGGGCAACATTCAGGCGGGCGGGTTGCTTACCGTAAGGGATTTCGTGGAAAGATACAGGGAAGTGACCTCAGACGGATTCCGTCCGGAAGTGGTCACTCTGCCTGCCAGAGCTTTCGACCCTTGGGGCAGGGATCTGAGGGGAGAGCATTACAAGGCATTTATGGAAGAGACCGGATGTCCAGTAGTCATTTCCGGATGAACTTCGGAAGGATTGGGCTGCCTTACCAAAGAATACTCACTTTGAGGAAACTAGTTCCAGTATCACAGCGTTTTCCTTCAGGAGGTGTCAACCAGGGCTTGGATGCAAAGGAATTCCTAAAAAAAGCTTCTATGGCTCACGGAGTAACAGGATACGAGTTTTTGAACGTGGCTGGGCTCGTGAAAGAAGCCATGGCGGGTCTTGTGGATGAGGTCCGCCAGGACGTCCTGGGCAACGTCATCGGTGTCAGAAGGGGTGAAGGGCCGGAACCCAGACCGAAAGTGATGCTTGCTGGGCACATGGACGAAGTTGGCCTCATGGTCACCAAGATAGAGGAAGGCGGTTTCTTGAGGTTCACGGGGATGGGTGGTGTTGACCCGCGGATCTTGCCGGGTCACGAGGTAATCGTTTACGGAAGAAGACCCCTTCCCGGAGTGATCGGCGTGAAGCCTCCCCACCTCACTTCACCGGAAGAAGTCGGGAAGGCCCACAAAATGGAGGATCTCTTCATAGACGTTGGGATTCCCGAGGAAGAGGTCAAAAACCTGGTGAAAGTGGGTGACGTGGTTACCTATCGCCGGCAGGTTACGGAGCTTTTAGGCGATGTCCTCGCGGGGAAGTCCTTTGATGATAGGGCGGGGGTTGCTGTAATCCTGGTCTGTCTCGAGGAATTGAAGAAGTACAAGGTCAGCGCCGACGTCTATGCGGTTGCGACTACCCAGGAAGAAGTTGGCTTAAGAGGTGCACTGACCTCTTCCTTTGACATTGACCCCGACGTAGGCATCGCGATCGACGTGTGTCACGCCGATATGCCGGGGGTGCCGGAATCGCGGACTTCCACCATGGGCAAAGGTCCCGCCCTGGCGCGGGGAGGGAACATCCATCCCAGAGTGTACGAAGGCCTTGAAAAAGCCGCGAAGGAGCTGGGCATCGAATTCCAGACAGAAGTGGCTCCTGCCGCTACAGGAACCGATGCCTGGGCCATCCAGGTGACGCGGGCAGGGGTGGCCACGGGACTTATCTCGATCCCGCTGAGATACATGCATACCTCCGTGGAAACGTTATCTTTCGGTGATGTAGACAAGGCCGGAAGGCTTCTGGCAAGGTTCATTGCGTCGGTCGATGCCTCGTTTGTGAAGGAGTTGAGGACATGGATCTGAGAGAACTGACGCTCCTCTCAGGGGTCTCAGGGAATGAAGCGGATATCCGGAGGGGGATAACAAGAGAGCTTGAATCCCTGGGAGTACCTTACGAACTCGACGTTCTGGGGAACATCATAGCCCGAAAAGGCTCTAAAGGGCCCAAAGTCATGGTGGATGCCCACATGGACGAAGTAGGGCTAATCGTCACTTTCATTGAGAAAAACGGCTTTGTGCGTTTTTCGGCTGTCGGAGGAATAGATCCGAGAGTGCTGGTTTCAAAACGGGTGCTCATCGGAAAGGATCGAGTGCCGGGCGTCATCGGGGCGAAAGCCATCCACCTTCAAGAGCCTAAAGAGCGGGAACAAGTGATCCCGAAAGACCAGCTGTTCATAGATATAGGGGCCAAATCCAGGGATGAAGCGGAAAAGAAGGTCAAGCCGGGGGACTACGCTATCTTCGATACCGAGTACGAGGAACTGTGGCCGGGGATAATCAAGTCGAAAGCTTTAGACGACAGGGTGGGTTGCGCTCTTCTCCTGGAAACTCTGAAAGAGCCGTGGGAAAACATACAGCTTTACGCGGTTTTTGCCGTCCAGGAAGAAGTCGGCACCAGGGGGGCCAGGGTGGCGTCGTATGCCATAGCCCCTGATATGGGAATAGCCCTGGAGGGGACGGTGTGCGCCGATATACCGGGGACCGATAAAGAGTTTCAGGCAACGCGCCTCGGAAAAGGAGCGGTCCTCAGCATCATGGACAGGGGTTCAATACCCTCCCGGACGATGTTGAAAGAACTTTTGCGCCTGGCTCAAGAAAACAACATCCCGGTACAGTTCCGGGAGACCACTTCCGGCGGCAACGACGCTGCTGCCATACACCTCGCGAGGGAAGGATGTCCGGTTGCATCCATCTCTGTACCTTGCAGGTATATCCACACGCCCTGTTCCGTCATGTCCATGGCTGACTTTGAAGCCGCCAAGAAGCTCCTGGTCCTATTCTTGAAGAGCGTAGAGGGAGGTTTCAGACCGTGAAAGATCTCATAAAAAAGCTGACAGAGACCTTCGGGCCCGCAGGGGCGGAAGGACCGATTAGAGAAGTTATCAGGAAAGAGGTAGAGCCTTACGTCGACGAGATCCGGGTTGACGCTTTGGGGAACCTCATATGCCATAAGAAAGGGCAGGGCGGCAAAAAGCTCCTCCTTGATGCGCACATGGATGAGATCGGGCTGATGGTGACCCACATAGATGACAACGGTTTTTTGAGATTTGGCACAATCGGAGGAGTCAATCCCTACATATCTCTGGGGCAGCGCGTTTACTTTGAGAACGGGACCTTCGGGGTCATAGGCTCTGAGAAGATCGAAGATCCAAAAGATGTCAAGGCCGAAAAACTCTTCATCGATATCGGCGCAAAAGACAAAAAGTCCGCTGAAGAAAAAGTGAAAATTGGAGATAGCGCGGCCTTTTTCCAACCTATGCTCGATCTCGGCTCGAGGGTAGTCGCGAAGGCCATGGATGACCGTATAGGTTGTGCGGTGATAATCGAAACCCTGAGGCGTCTTGGGCCGGTGAGAAACGAAATTTACGCCGTCTTTGCGGTTCAGGAAGAGGTGGGATTGAGAGGCGCCAGAGTTGCAGCCTTCGGCATCGAGCCCGACGTCGGTGTGGCCTTCGATGTAACGCGGACCGGAGACACGCCCAAGGGGATCACGATGGAAGTGGCTCTCGGCAAGGGAGCGGCTATAAAGGTCAAAGACTCGAGCCTAATATGTCATCCGGGCCTCAAAGAGTACATGGTGAAACTGGCGACGCAGGTAGAGATACCCTACCAGCTGGAAGTCCTGGAGGCAGGAGGCACCGACTCCGGCGCCATCCAGTTGACGAAAGCGGGGATCCCGGCGGGAGTCATCTCGATCCCCTGCCGGTATATCCACAGCCCCAGCGAAATGGTAGACCTGGGTGATGTTGAGGCCTGCATCAGGCTGTGCAAGGCTCTGTGCGAGAGCCCGCTTGATTTCTAAGCCGGACCCTGAGCGCACGGTAAAAGTCAGTCCACCATCCACCATACGCGCGGGAGGCCAGCCGGGGCCACGCCACCAGTATGGTGGATGGATTTGTTTAACGAGGAGGAGACCCTGCTTTGCTCGTAGAGCTCGAGAGAGTATTGGGAATGGCTCAAAAACTGGGGGCGGAATACGCAGATGCACGGTATGTCACGATCACCAGGGAACCGGTTACAGTGACGAGTGGAAGTGGCCCGGAAGTTTCTGTATCCAAGAGCACGGGTTTGGGCCTGCGCGTCCTGGTGGATGGGGCTTGGGGGTTCGCGGCCACTCCCTATATCGACCAGCGTAGCCTGGGAAAAGTTTGCGAAGAGGCCGTGAAGATAGCCATGGCGTCGGCTCGATACAAGACGGGAGATGGAGTGACTCTATCGCCTCTTCCGCCGTTGAGGGCCCGCTGGCAAACGCCGGTCAAGGTTGATCCTTTTCAAGTAAAACCAGAGGAGAAAATCGCTTATCTAAAAGATGCCGTGGATGCTGCCAGCAGGATGCCCGAGATTTCCAGGGCGTCGGCTTCAATGATGACTTACAGAGAAGAAAAGGAGTTCATGTCCACCGATGGCCGCCAGATCCAGCAGACGCTGGTCCACACAGGAGCGTCTATCTCAGTTTCGGCTGTAGGCGAAGGCGACGTTCAAACCCGTTCTTTCGCCGATTATGCGGGGTGTGGGTACGAATTCGTGGAAAGCCTAGACTTGAAAAACCTCGGGGAAGATCTTGCTTCCGAGGCGCGAGACCTCCTGAGAGCCCCCGTGTGTCCTGAAGGTGTCAGGGATCTGGTGGTGGGAGGGTCCATGATGGCGCTCCAGATCCACGAATCCTGCGGGCACCCGGTGGAATTAGACAGGGTCCTGGGGCAGGAGGCCACCTTTGCCGGGACTTCTTTTTTGACTCCGGAGAAAAAAGGCAGTTTCCGGTACGGTTCGCCCGAGGTGAATATCGTGGCCGACGCCACCGTACCGGGAGGACTTGGGACTTTTGGCTTCGACGACGAGGGTGTGGAGGCACAGAGGACGAAACTTGTGGTGAAAGGGGTTTTCCAGGATTACCTCACCTCCAGGGAGCTTGCTCCCATGTTCGGCCAGGAGTCCAACGGAACCATGAGGGCCGCCGGGTGGGAGAACATCCCGCTCATCAGGATGACCAATATAAATTTAGAACCCGGCGACTGGACGCTGGATGAGATAATAAAACATACAAAAGACGGGATTTTCGTTGACTCCCCAAAAAGCTGGAGCCTTGACGACAAACGGCTGAATTTCCATTTTGGACAGGAAATAGCATATGAAATCAAAGACGGTTCTCTGGGCAGGATGCTTAAGAACCCCGGGTACACCGGGACGACCCCGGAGTTCTGGGGTTCGTGCGACGCTGTAGCGGGGAAGAAGGAATGGCGGATGTGGGGAACTCCCGGCTGCGCCAAAGGCGAACCTGTCCAGGTGATCCACGTGGGCCATGGAGCATCTCCCTGCCGGTTTCGCGGCGTAAAGGTAGGTGTGGGGCGTTGATAGGCAAGGAAGACGCCTTCAGGATTATGGAGAAAACCCTTTCATACGCCAAAGGATTTGACATTGAAACTAACCTCATTTCCGAAGATTTGAGCCTCACTCGCTTCTACGAAAACTACATACACCAGAACCTGAGGCGACAGGACCACATCCTCTCGGTGAGGACTGTAAAAGGTGGAAAAGTGGGAATCGCACAGGTCAACCTTCTGGACGATGGTTCTTTACGATGGGTGGTCAATGCGGCCCGGGAGGCAATGGAAATCGCTGAGGAAGACCCGGAATTTCCAGGCCTTCCGAGGCCGGAGCCGTATTCGGACATCAACACCTACGTATCTTCTACGGCGAATTTGAAGCCCAGGGACAGGGCAGATGGCTGTGGCGTGATCATCTCGCGGAGCAGCGAA
Organism: Candidatus Fermentithermobacillus carboniphilus; assembly: GCA_018208355.1. GTDB lineage: Bacteria > Bacillota > Sulfobacillia > Fermentithermobacillales > Fermentithermobacillaceae > Fermentithermobacillus > Fermentithermobacillus carboniphilus. The sequence goes on from CP062796.1 coordinate 1,636,791, forward strand.
AAGGGGCTTGTGGGATGTGGCTCCTTTAGCACTTCTATCCGTGAAGTCGCCGTGGCCTCGAGCCTGGGAGTGCGGGCGTACAACGCATCTACCGAGGCCTTCTTCAGGACCATTGTAGGGTCAGGGCAGAATACGGGGTACGCTGACAGGTTGGTCAGGGACTCAAGAGACATAGATTTTGAAGATGTCGCCCGCGAAGCCATCGAGAGGGCCACCCTGTTTCCCGAAGCCAGAGAGATTCCTCCGGGACGTTACGATACCATCTTCCTGGAATATGCCGTGGCTGACCTCCTGAGATTTCTCGGCTACATCGCTTTTGGAGCTGAAGCCAAACAGCGTAGTATCAGTTTCATGTCGAGGAGCATGGGAGAAAAGGTTATGGGAGATAGTATCACCATTTGGGATGACGGTCTTGATACCAGGGGGTTCGCGATTCCCTTTGACCGGGAAGGAGTGCCCAAGAAGAAAGTGGTGTTCGTAGAGAACGGGGTCGCAAAAGGAGTAATTTACGATGCCCGCACTGCGGCCAAAGAGGGATTGAAGTCTACCGGACATGCAAATCCGCGGTATGGAGGTTCGCCGCTGCCGCAGAACATGTTCGTGGCCCCGGGGAACGCTACTCTTGAGGAAATGATCAGGACGACGAAAAAGGGGCTTTTGGTGACGAGGTTCCACTATACCCACTGTCTCGAGCCCCTCCGCTTGGTTGCAACAGGGACTACGAGGGATGGAACTTTCTTAATAGAAGACGGAGAGATCTCCGCAAGAGTAAAGGATTTGAGATTCACCGAATCGGTACTGGAGGCCTTTTCCAGGGTAGACGCGATATCCGGGACAACGCGGGTGACGAGAGATTGGTGGGGTACGTTCACTTCGGTCATCCCGGCCCTCAGGATAAGAGATTTCAACTTTACGGGGTCAGCTGCGTTTTAGGCCCTTGCGCCTTGGAAACCCGGGCTTGCGCATATAATTCACCCCGGGTTGGGGCCCGGGGTGTTCCTTGCCGTTTAGGGTATTTGTGCATAACTGCCAGGTGACTTACTGGGTTGTCCGTGTTGCCGGAGAAAAGTAGGTCAGGATCGCCCGGTAGATACCATAGGCGGCTTTATCCAGCATGGCGGGATTTTTCAGCATGCCCTCCTCTCTCGGGTTTGACAGGTACATGACTTCTACCAGCACAGAGGGACAGATCGACTCTCTCGCCACGAAAAAGTTGGAATCCCTGACGCCCCGGTCGAGGGTGCCAAGACTTGCCGATAATTCCTTCTGGATAAGCGAAGCGAGCCGGTATGACTCGGAAGCGTTGAGGGTCCTTTCGCAGATGTAGGAAGCCGTCCCGGAGATGCTCCGGTCAGAATGATAGTCATTGTGAATGGAGATGAAAGCGTCCGCTTTGGCAGACCATGCTGCCCTCTTTGCCAGATCCCCCGCATATTCGTCCGGGGCGGGATTCCAATCCGGCGGGGGAGTCGCGTCCTCGTCCAGCCCGTTTCTGGTCAGGTAAACGGTGGCTCCCGCGTTCCTGAGAAGCTCTCTGACTCGAATCGCGATCTCCCAGTTAGCTACCTTCTCTTGCAAGCCGGTGGGCCCGATGGCGCCCGGGTCGTTGCCGCCGTGCCCCGGGTCGATTACAATGACTTTTCCAGCGAGGCCGGGCAACGGGAAATACGCTTCCAAGGAATTGGCGTTCTTCTTGAGGAGGTACGGAGTATCCACAAGGGTGTCAAGAGACAAGGTTAGCCCGTCGTCCCGGGACTTGACACTCACTGACTTGATAAGCTTCCCCTGGAAGGTCGGCAAGTGCCCTTCATACGAGGCTCCTGGCAAAAAGAACGATATCGAGCTGCCATTTCTCTTCACATCAGGCCAAGCGTACCCGAGGGTGTTGATGGTGAGGACGTCCCTGTCTTCATGCGACTGACCGACGATGGAAGTCACCGTCGGTGAAAACTCGAGGACAACCCTGCCCGGGGCCTGTTCTCTCACTACGTAAGACGGTTTTTCTTTGAATCTGACCGTTACATCGCTGGTGGCAACCTTCACGCTTTCGAACTCAAAGCAGTTGATGTCAAGGCGCCCCTCAGTGTTAAAAAATATGGATGTGCTGACTTTGAGTGAACCACCGGCCTCGTCTTCAATGATCCGAGTTGACTGGAATGGGCCCGTAACCGTCAAGATCCTCGACCTCTGGCTCGCGTCAATAGATACTGAAAAGGAAGGAGAGCTATCCTTGATGCCGCTGGTCAGCCAAGATGCAACCCAGCCTACTACCCCTTTTGGGGAAACCGCCTGGATCCACCTGTCCTGACTCTGGATCACTCTTAAGACATCGCCTCTGTTAACCATTGTCAGGACGGGATAGTTTGTCCCCGGTCCGCTCCTGAAATTGACGTCGGTGGCAGTGACGGTTACGGTGTTAAACTTCCCTATGGACCACGATGATTCTGAAACACCGAACGAAAGCGCCGGATCCTTGACGCTGGAGATACGTACGTCTGGACCATAGACCCACCCTTTGACCCCGCCAGAAGCCTCTACCGCGACGAATGCCCCTTTGGAAGTTATGTACCTTGCGGATTGGCCAGGTTCCAGCCGGCCCAGCACCGTGGATCCTTGTACCGGTGTCTGCCATATCTTCACGCTCGCGCCTGAGGGAAATACCAGCATGTCCCCGGATGGTTGGTCTGAATTTTCCAGGACCGGCAGTTCAAGCTGGAGCAGCGATTCGTGTATCCACGCTGTCTTTCCGCCGCCTATCGACACTTGGACCCATTGTCCTCGCTTGGCCTGAGCCGGAAACACCGCATCCTTTTGAGTGACGAAGAGAACGGGAAATTCAGTGCCGGGTCCCTTCCTCACGTTGACGTCGGTTTTGGTTATCCTCGCACTTATCGCTCTGGATCCCAGGTCCACGTCGATAAGAAAAGACGCTATCCATGCTTCTTTCCCGCCGTGTCTTATCCTCACCCAATCTCCCTGGTAGGAAATGACGTCGACCCACGTGCCCTGGACTACCTGTCCCACCACTCGGGAACTCATAGAAGGTCCTTGCCGGAGATTGCACACGTCGCCTACGACGACGGCCTTAAACCCGGATAGCTCTTTCGGGACGGTCCTCTGACTCTCGGCCAAGACATCTTTTGAGTTTCCGAGGAAAAGGTAACCGACCAAAAGCACTACCAAGGAAAGAACAGCCGTGGCCTTCAAAGCCGTCTTTCTTAGGTACTCTTGCCTGAAGAAGGGTTTTCTAGATGTTGGCCGCGTCTGTGACACCGTGCTCACCCCGGTTGTATGACGTTATGTGGAATGATTTCAAACTATGTGACGCATTTCCTCCACGATATGTTCCGGTTCGACATCTTTCTCCCTAATACAAAATCGAAACCCGCCAGCAGGAGCTGACGGGATACGACCTAGGGGGAACGCAGAATGGCCCTCATTGAAGCGAGGTTGCATTGTCCTCTTCCAGGGCTTTTTTCGTCTTCCGCAGATAATCCTGGATGGCCGCGTGAAGCGCATCTGCAGCCAGGTTCGAACAGTGAAGTTTTTGGGGAGGAAGTCCCCCCAAAGCCTCCGCTACGGCCTTATTCGAGACTTTCATCGCCTCTTCCAGAGTAAGCCCTTTGACCATCTCGGTGACCATCGAACTTGTGGCTATAGCAGCGCCGCAGCCGAACGTCTTGAACTTGATGTCCTCGATTCTCCCATCCTTGATGCGGAGGGTTATCCTCATGACATCCCCGCAGACGGGGTTTCCCACCTGTCCTTCGCCGTCAGGGTTCTCAATCTCTCCGACGTTTCTGGGGTGAAAGAAATGGTCCATGACTTTATCGTTGTACATAGCGATCCTCGCCTTCTTAAACTATGACTTTGACTTTTGTCCCCTGCCGAAAACCGACATCTCTCTCAACCTCTCCACGATAGGCGGGAGAACCTCGAGGACGTAATCTATGTCCGCTTCGGTGTTGGATTTTCCCAGCGTCATCCGCAAGGAACCGTGAGCGACCTCGTGGGGTACGCCCATGGCAAGGAGCACGTGAGATGGCTCCAGGGAACCCGAGGTGCATGCGGAACCCGACGACGCCCCCACCCCAAGGAGGTCGAGGTTCAGGAGCATTGACTCTCCTTCCACATACTTGATGCTGACGTTGACGTTATGGGGTAAGCGCTCCGTGGGGTGACCGTTCAGGATCGAGTCAGGGATCTTATCGAGGATCCCGCGGATCAACCTATCTCTCAAAGCGGAAAGTCTTTTGGACTCCTCGGGGAGTTCCTTTTCGGCGAGACGACACGCCTCCCCGAAGCCAACTATCCCGGGCACGTTCTCGGTGCCTGCCCGCATTCCCCTTTCGTGGGCTCCTCCGGTTGCCTGCGGGACCAGTCTCGTACCTTTCCTCACGTAAAGGGCACCTACGCCTTTGGGTCCATATATCTTATGGCTTGATACGGTTAGGAGATCCACGTTCATGGCATTTACGTCTATGGGGACTTTCCCGGCGCTCTGGACGGCATCGGAGTGGAAGATAATCCCGTGTTCTTTCGCTAACTTGCCTATCTCTCCGATGGGTTCTATGGTGCCTACCTCGTTTTGACCGTGCATTATGGAGATCAGGATTGTATCTTTGGTTATGGCCCTTTTAACCTCTTCGGGGTCGATCATCCCGTACCTGTCGCACGGGAGGTATGTTACCCGGAATCCTTCCTTCTCGAGAGATTCGCAGGTGTGGAGGACGGCGTGGTGTTCTATCGCACTGGTGATGATGTGGTTCCCTCTAGATCTGTAGGCCCAGGCTACGCCCCTCAAGGCAAGATTGTCGGATTCAGTGCCCCCCGAAGTGAAGATTATCTCGCGCGGATCCGCTTTGATGAGCGAGGCGACCTTCTCGCGGGCTTCCTCCACGGCCATTCGAGCTTCGCGCCCCCACCTGTGCACGCTGGAGGCATTACCGAACTTGTCGCCGAAATAGGGCAGCATTGCCGCCAGAACCTCGGGCCGGACCGGCGTCGTTGCCGAGTGGTCCAGGTAAATGTGACGTTCCGGCGTCTTTCGAGTTTCGGTACTCATGAATCATTTCTCCTTTCCTTTTCGTTAAGGCCCTCTTCGGACAAAAGATCACTCAAAGTGATGGAATCGAGGACGCGGTCTATGGCTTCTCCCACCCTCCGCCAGACCATTCTCGCTCTGCAATTATCGGGGCAATAGTGGAGAGGAGCGCTCTCATCGACGCATTTCACCGGGATGACCGGACCTTCCACCGACCTCACAATTTCGCCCACGGTGATTTCGGAAGGGTCTTTAGCCAGCATATAGCCGCCTCCGGATCCCTTCCGGCCTTTCACCAAGCCGCTTTCTCTCAAGGGCTTGATGATCTGTTCGAGGTACCCCTGGGAGATCTTCTGGCTGGAAGAGATTTGGGATAGAGATATGAAAGAATCTCCCGAGCGGGCCAACTCGTACATTAGGAGCACCGCGTAATGTCCCCGCGTCGAAAGTCTGAATGGCATCGGTCGACCTGTCACTCCCGGACAAAGTACTGTTTCCTTGTAACTCATAATCCTACTAATTTAGTCTGCTTTAATTCCTATTATTATTCTAGGATTATTCCACGTCAAGTATTTCAGGTGTAAGGCTTGGGAGAATTTATTGTCGAGAAGGTATTCAGGGTAGAAAGGGCGAAGCTACGTACAAATTCCGGACGTTTGCGGGGGATTAAAGTGGAAATAGACGAAAAGTCCCTTGACGAGATCATCAAGCGTCTCGAGACAGAGGTCTCTCAGCGACCAAAAGATACTGGGACAAGACTTCAACTTGCCCTGTCCTACATGAAGAGACGCCGTCTCGAAGAGGCCAAGAGAGAGCTCCTCACCGTCATCGAACAAGATAGGAAAAATGTCGAAGCCCACTATTACCTGGGGATCGCGTACGCAGATTCGGGTGACCTGGAAGAAGCGAAGAGGTCCTGGGAAAAAGCGGTCGCTATCTGGAAAGACCACGGGCCGTCCTTGTACTTCCTCGGCAAAATCTACGCCTTAAAAGGCGACATCGACGCGGCCATAAGGTTCACTGAGAGATCCAGAGACGCAAGGCCCGGCAACATCCTGGCTCACGCGCAGCTGGGCGAACTCTATATCGCCAAGGGGAGGGCAAAGGATGCCCTCGGCGAGTGGTTGGAAGTGCTCAAACTCGATAGTTCCAACCTTCAGGCGCTCCATAACGTAGGGGCTATATATACAGACCTCCGCATGTACGACGCGGCTCTCGAGTACCTCGAACGGGCATCTAGGTTAGGGTCGAACAACGCGGGACTTTACTACAACATGGGGCTCTGCCACATGGGCAAGAAGAGCCCCGAGAAGGCTATTGCTTCTCTGAAGAAAGCACATGAGCTGGAGCCGAAGAACGTGGCCACTATGGTTGCGCTCGGTGAAGCATGTGCCATGTCCGGTGACCTCGATGAGGCCATAGACTGGTGGAGGAAAGCCCTCGAGGAAAAGCCGGATGACGTATTCGCTGCGTATAACCTTGGGCTCGGCTTGTTTCAGAAGGGCGAGAAAGAAGAAGCCATCAAGATGTGGGAGGAATGTATCCGGCTTGATCCCGGGTATCTCCCTGCGCGGCAAAACATCGCTACGGCAAGCATAATGGCGGGGAATCTTGACAGGGCGATTTCTGAGTGGGAGGCCATCAGGATGCTGAATCCGGATGCTCCCGAACCACAGATGGTCTTGGGTGAACTTTACTTCCGGAACGGCGATATAGAGAAGGCGGAGGCGCTTACCCGAGACCTTCTGGAGAAGCTCACCCAGAAAGAAACCGAAGACCCTGAGGAGCGGAAAACCAGGTCGAGCGCTGAACTCCTTTACGGGACGATTTTGTTGGCTCAAAATAAAGATAGAGAAGGGCTTTCCCACTGGGTCAAATCCATGAAGTACGACCCGAACTTTGCCATGGCCTCAAGTCCCTTCATCGCGCGGGTGATATGGCCGGATCTTTCTTGGAGAGCCAAGCAGGCGGCCAGGGACGAGGACGAGAAAAAGGCCGCGGGTCTTGTCGGCTCTTTCGTACGAGAAGATACATTGCCGCCAAAGGGTTTTTCCGCCACTAAGTCAAAGCAAGAAAAGGAAGAAGGGGAAAAGGGCGAAGGAGGCTTTAGGTGGTTTTCGCGGAAAAGGAGATAAAGGCCGGACCAAAGCTTGAAGATATCGAGGTCGTGGCCCTGGTGGGTCCCAGCGGGACGGGTAAGTCCCACCACGCCATGTGGGTGGCAAAGGAACAGGGTTGCGACGCCATCATAGACGACGGCCTCCTCATAGCCGGTTCGCGGATCCTCGCGGGAAGATCCGCAAAACGTGAGGAGACAAAGACAGCCGCCATACGTAGGGCGATTTTCTCTTCCCCCGGACACGCTCTGGAAGTCCGGGAAGCGCTGGAGAGCCTCATGCCGAAAAAAGTCCTTGTCCTCGGAACCTCCGTGACGATGGTGGAACGTATAGCGTCGCGCCTCGGGCTCAGAGCGCCTTCCAAAGTCCTCAGCATCACGGAACTCGCCAGTCCCGAGGAGATAAGAGAGGCTTTGTGGTACCGCAGGCAGGAGGGCAAGCACGTCATCCCCGCCCCAAGTTTTGAAGTCAAGAAGACTTTTTCCGGGTATCTCGTAGATCCGTTGCAGATATTTACCAGGTCGAGAGAGCAAAAGGGCGCCTTAGGCGAGAGATCTGTGGTGAGGCCGACCTACAGCTACTTTGGCCACTTTTACATCGCAGATGCGGTGGTAATGCAGATCGCCCAGAGGATCTGCTATGAGGTGCCCGGGGTGAGGAGAGTCTTGAAATCTCTCGTCCTGGCGACCAGCGAGGGTGCTATTCTTGACGTAGAACTCGTTCTCCAGTACGGCGTAAAGGTCTTCCCCGTCATGATGGAGGTCCAGAGCAAACTAAAAGAGAAACTCGAGTACCTGACAGGTATTTACGTCCAGCGCATCGATGTTTCCACGAAAAAAATAAGTCTGGAATAGGATTCCTCAAGGAAGAAGGACGGGTTGCGTCTAAATATTATAGGGAGAAGGGAGAGAGAATGAAACCGGGATACGGCCTCGAGCTGGTTCAAACTCAGAAACTGATCCTCACGCCTGAGCTGAGGCAGGCTATCATGGTCTTGCAGATGAACGCGCTTGAACTCCGCGACTTCATCAGGGAAGAGACCGAGAAGAATCCGCTCCTGGAGGTCTCGGACGAACGCGAAGAGGACGTTTCTTCTGAAGAGCTTGAACCGGCCAATGAAGAAGACTGGATCGCGTATTTCTGCGATTCCTCGGATCTCGGTTTGGGGCAGGGGCTAGGCCAGACGGCAAAGCACGAGATACCTCCGTCGTACGAGACTCTCACCGAAAAAGAAGTTACTTTGAGAGAACACCTTCTCTCTCAGCTCGGGCTTTTGCACCTCGGAAAAGAGGAGTATGAGCTCGGCGAGTTCATAGTAGGCAACCTGGACGATAACGGATATCTCAGGTGTTCCGTGGCCGAGATAGCTATTGCCACCGGAAAAAGCAAAAAGGTAGTCGAAAGCATGCTGAAGGTAATCCAGAGCCTGGACCCGCCGGGAGTTGGCGCAAGAGACCTCCGGGAATGTCTCGCTTTACAGGCTGCCCAGAGAGGTTTCGGATATCTCGCGCGACACATCATCGATGCCCATCTCGACGATTTGGCCAAGGGTCGTTACAGTAAGATCGCCCAGGAAGAGAAAGTATCCCTCAAAGAGGTGCTTTCGGCCCGTGACCTGATTTTGAGTCTTGACCCGAAACCGGGTTCGAGGTTCTCTTCGGGAGGCATCTCTTACGTTGTCCCCGATATACTGGTGAAGAAAATAGACGGGGAGTTCGTTGTCATCCTCAACGACAATGCTCTTCCCACCATCAGATGGAATTCCTTTTACAGAAAACTCCTTATTCGAGGGGAAAAGGATGCCAAAGCGTACCTCTTGGAACAGTTCAAAAAAGCTCAGGCACTTTTCAGGAGCATAGAGCAGAGAAGGCTCACGATTTCAAGAGTCATGGAATCAATAGTGAGACGGCAGAGACAGTTCTTCGATAAAGGTCCCTGTTACCTTGAACCCATGTCTCTCAAAGATATAGCTGAGGAACTCGGAATTCACGAATCGACCGTGTCTAGAGCGATTTCCAACAAGTACGTCGATACGCCTTTCGGAGTGTTTCCGTGCAAGATGTTTTTCAGCCCGAAGATAAGGTCTGAGCATAGTAATGTGAGCCAGTACTCGGTGAAAAGGCTGATAGAAGAGATGGTCAAGAACGAGGACCCCAGGGACCCGTTATCAGACCAGGATATAGCGGATAGACTTTCTGGATTAGGAGTTCATGTGGCAAGACGCACTGTCGTGAAGTACCGCTCGCAGCTGGGCATACCTCCTTCCAATCGAAGGAAAAAACTGTAAAGATGTCCGCACATCTTTCTCCTAGTCTTTCCAATTTTCTCTTGGGTAAGTATTCCGGCTTATTTGACTAATCGTGCAGATAAGCACTAGAATTAACAATGTACGGCGTTTCGATTTCCAACAGGATTTATCGGATTAGAGGTAGAATTGCTAGGGGTAGTATTTTGCTTTTTCAAGAATCGGCGCGATTGAGGTGGTGCCAGTGATAAGTCTCAAACGAACTTCGGGTGGAGTCAGAGTCGACGACAAGAAAGACCTCTCGGCCGGATCTCCCATAGAACCGGCGGGAATTCCCGGAGAACTTGTTCTTTTCCTCAGCCAGCATACGGGCGCCCCGTCGAAACCTGTGGTAAAAGTCCAGGACCTCGTGAAGCGCGGGCAGCTTCTCGCAGAACCGCAGGGAGCTATCAGCGCCGCCCTGCACGCGCCCACTTCAGGTAAGGTTAAGGCTATAGAACCCAGGTATCATCCAATTCAAGGGCGTCTGGTAGATGCCATTGTCCTTGAACCTGACGGAAAAAACGAGGTTTTTGAAGGGGTTGTTCCTAGAGCGAGAGATCTCGACAGTATATCAGGCGAAGAGATCATCGCTTTTGTCCGGGAGATAGGACTGGTCGGCCTCGGAGGGGCAGCCTTTCCCACTGCCGTCAAGCTCACTCCTCCTGCGGACAAGCCCATCGATACTTACCTTCTCAACGGTGCCGAGTGTGAGCCGTACCTGACGTCGGATTACAGGCTCATGCTCGAAGAAGCCGAAGTAGTTATATTCGGTTTCAGAGCTCTCTTGAAGGCTGCAAGAGTTGCCCGGGGGATAGTGTGCATAGAAGACAACAAACCCGAGGCCATTTCCGCCATGCAGAGAGCTATGTCGCCCTTCCCGGAGCTGGATCTAGCAGTTCTGCCCAGCCGTTACCCGAGAGGCGGAGAAAAACAACTGATAGAGGCTGTATTGGGACGGGAAGTCCCTCCCGCGGGACTCCCCCTGGATGTGGGAGTCATCGTCTCAAATGTCGGCACTGCGTTCACCCTGGGTAAGGCCATACGGACCGGCCTTCCCCTGGTGGAGCGAGTTATCAGCGTGACCGGGGAGGGTGTAACGCGGCCCTCGAATTTCCTCGCGCTTATCGGGACTCCCGTTTCATATTTAATTGAGAAGGCCGGGGGTTTTTCAGGTACTCCCGGTAAAGTCATCATGGGAGGCCCCATGATGGGGATTTCCGTGAAGTCTCTGGACGTACCCGTACTTAAAGGTACATCTGGCATCGTTGTCCTCAAGAAAGAACAGGTCAAGAAGGACAAGATGCTTCCATGTATCCGGTGCGGCCGCTGTGTCGACGCGTGTCCCTTGCGTCTTTTGCCTGTTTGGATGGCGGCATACGCGGAGCGAGGGCTTCTGGAGGAGGCTGAGAGAGCCAGGGTGCTGGACTGCTGCGAATGTGGGGCATGTGCTTACGAGTGTCCCGCAAAAAGGCCCCTGGTCCAGTGGATACGAATGGCCAAGTCCGAGATATTGGCGAAAAGACGCGCTCAGAACCATGCGCGCAAATAGGTTGGACGAGGAGAGGACGGAGGGTAGTCATGGAAGAGAAACTTGTGATATCGTCGTCCCCGCATATCAAAGGCCCGAAGACGGTAAGAGGGATTATGCTCGATGTAATTATCGCACTCATCCCGGCGTGCCTGGCATCTCTCATTCTTTTTGGTTGGAAAGCGCTTTTGATCATCATGGCCTCCGTCGCTTCGGCGGTGGCGTCAGAAGCGTTGTACGAGAAGGCGGTCAAGAGGGAAGTGACCGTCGGTGACCTTTCGGCGGTCATAACAGGTATCCTCCTTGCCATGACCCTGCCGCCAAATGTCCCATTGTGGATTCCCGTCATCGGTTCTGCGTTTGCGATTGTGATAGCAAAGCAGATTTTCGGTGGACTTGGGTGCAATTTTGTCAATCCGGCGCTCGCAGGGAGAGCCTTCCTCCTGGCCGCGTGGCCAATGCACATGACCCGCGATTGGCTGAACCCTCTCACCTATGATGCCGTGACGTCTGCCACGCCGCTTGCGGTGCTCAAAGGGACGGGGCAGGGGACTCTGCCCGGAATCAAGGACTTCCTCCTCGGAGTGAGGCTTGGGTCTTTAGGTGAGACTTCTGTACTGGCTCTTCTCCTGGGCGGCATTTATTTGATAGCCCGGGGCGTGATAGACTACAGGATCCCTCTGGGATTTTTGGGCACGCTTTTTGTCGGCACTTTGGTGTTCGGTAAGCCCGGGGCGTTCTTCCAGGGTGACGGGGTTTTGGCCATCCTTGCGGGAGGAGCTATCCTGGGGGCTTTTTTCATGGCCACCGATTACGTGACTTCGCCTGTTACGGCGAGAGGAAGGCTTTACATGGGAATAGGGGCCGGCTTCATAACGCTTCTCATAAGACTCTGGGGAGGTTATCCGGAAGGCGTCACTTACGGCATCCTCCTCATGAACCTTGTCACTCCTCTTATTGATAGGTTCGTTGTACCCAGGTATTACGGATATGCGCATGACCGGGCCGCCAAAGAAGCTGCGGCAGGCGGGAGGTGAGTCAGTTGAAGCGTTCTCTCTTTCACGACTTCATAAAGGGATTTGTCGAAGAAAACCCCACTTTCAGGCTGGTTATAGGCATGTGTCCCACCCTGGCGGTGACGACCTCCGTAGTGAACGGCTTCTGGATGGGGGTGGCAGTAATATTCGTGCTGACCTTCTCCAACGTTTTCGTCTCCCTGTTGAGGAAATCCATCCCTGATGACATCAGGATACCGGTATTTGTCATACTCATAGCTACTCCCGTGGTTATCGTCGAGCTGGTGATGAGGGCTTATCTTCCCGCCATGTACGAGATCCTGGGAATATTCGTCCCCCTCATTGTGGTCAACTGCATCATCATTGGCCGGGCTGAGGCTTTCGCCTATCACCAGCCGGTTTTGAATTCTCTCATGGACGGGTTGGGAATCGGCGCAGGCTACACCATCAACCTCATGGTGATCGGAGGGATCCGGGAATTCCTCGGCACAGGTCAAATTACCATAGGATCTGTTTCCTTCCCGGGGACGCCCCTCTTTGAACCTGCCGCTGTCATGCTGACTCCTCCCGGAGGTTTCATAACACTGGGGCTGCTCATGGCCGCCCTCAATATTGCGGTCGCTAGGTCTGAAAACAGGAAGAAAGCCAGGCGTGCGGCGTAGAGAATTTAGTTGTGGGGAGGGATATTAGTGGAAGTCGTCGCTGTAATACTGGGTGGAGTCCTGATCAACAACTTCATATTCATGCGATATCTCGGACTTTGTCCGTTTATAGGTGTGTCACGCCAGCTGGAAACTGCCCTGGGGATGTCGGGAGCGGTCATATTCGTCATGACTTTCGCGTCGACGGTTACCGCTGCATTCGAGCAATTCATCCTGGTACCTCTTGGGCTCGAGTATCTCCGTACCATCGCCTATATTCTGGTCATCGCGGCGTTCGTCCAGCTTGTGGAGATCTTCATGAAGAAGACAGCCCCGGGGCTATATAGGGCGCTGGGAATTTATCTTCCTCTTATAACTACCAACTGCGCTGTTCTGGGTGTGGCCATGCTCAATGTGAGGAACTCTTACGGCATCTTGATGAGCACGCTGAATGGCCTTGCGGGTGCGTTAGGATGGAGTCTTGCCATCATCATCTTTGCGGGAATCCGAGAAAGGTGGAAGCTCATGGATATCCCGCCAGTCCTCGAGGGGTTCCCCCTTGCGCTGGTCTCCACCGGTCTCATGTCCCTGGCGTTCCTTGGATTTTCCGGCTTATTCAGGAACCTGGTAAAGTAGGAGGGTGCTGGCGTGTTACAAGCGACACTGGCATTAGGGTTGGCGGGGCTTGTGTTCGGAGGTCTCCTGGCCCTTGCGGCACAGAAATTCAGAGTACAGGTGGACCCGAAAGTGACCGAGGTCCTCTCGGTGCTACCGGGGGCTAACTGCGGAGGTTGTGGATATCCCGGTTGCTCCGGCTTGGCGTCGGCGATTGCCGAAGGCAAAGCCCCGGTTAACGCTTGTGTGGTCGGCGGGAACCCGGTTGCAGAGAGAATAGCAGGTATCATGGGCGTCGCGGCGAGCGCCGTGGAACCCATGGTGGCGGTGGTGTACTGCCAGGGAAGCGACAGCCTTGCGGAAAAGTCGGCCGAGTACGACGGGGTGGATGATTGTCGCGCGCTCGATCAGATCGGGGGCACCAAGTCATGCCCGTACGGCTGCCTTGGCCTGGGTACCTGTGTCCGCGCCTGCAAGTTCGGGGCCATGTACATGTCAAAAGATGGTTTGCCTGTGGTCATTAAAGAGAAATGCACGGGATGCGGCGCCTGTGCCAGAGTGTGCCCGAGGCACGTGATCGATATGGTCCCCAAGTCAAAGGAAGTGCACATCCTGTGCAGGTCCTATGATCGCGGTCCCGTTGTCAGAAAGTACTGCAAGGTAGGATGCATAGCTTGCCAGGCCTGTGTCAGGGCATGCCCGCTGAAATGTATCTCGATGGACCGGGGTACGCTGGCCAAGATAGATTACTCGGTCTGCGACAACTGCGGGATATGCGCCACCAAATGCCCGGTCAAGACCATCGTCGACGAGAAAAAGGTGGCAAGCGCAGCGTCGTAACTTTGCCCTCTGGGCTTTCTCTTATCGTTCTATCGAATATCGAAGGTTCCGCCGGATGCGAAAAGCTCCGGCGGACATGATTGTATATGGGCCTATATGGGGTGTTATGAAGATACATGGGTAAAACAGTTGCGGGATCTAGGTCGAAGAGCCGAGTACTCTGGTCTGTCGGCGCCATGCTTCTTGCCGTCCTCCTCGCCGCCGGCGTTCCGGGTTGCGGTCTTCTGGCGTCGCGGGGAAAGCCGGTGGAAAAAGAAGCTTACGGGATCATGGACACGGACGTGACCGTGAAAGCATATGGCCGAAAAGCAGAAAGCGCCATTGACAAAGCGATCCTCGAGATGAAAAGGCTTGACGCCTTACTGAGCGCCTACAATCCCGAATCGGAGGTCGCCGCGATAAACAGAGAGGCGGGTACCAAGCCGGTCAAAGTGTCTCCGGATACGCTCTTCGTCATTCAGAGAGCAGTTTACTTTGCGGAGATATCGGGCGGCGCCTTTGACCCAACGGTGCTCCCCCTGATGAAGTTATGGGGTTTCGGGTCCGGCTCCTACCGGGTGCCGCGGGACGATGAGATCAAGGAAGCACTCAAGCTGGTAGATTACCGTAAAATCCGGATCAATGCAGAGGAAAGTACGGTTTACCTCGAAGAGAAAGGCATGGGGATCGACCTCGGGGCTATAGCCAAAGGGTACGCCGTTGACAAAATGGCCGAGATCCTCCGCAAAGAAGGCATCACTTCTTTCCTCATTAACGCCGGAGGTAACGTCTATGCGGGTGGCTTGAAGCCTGACCAAACCATGTGGCGGGTGGGTGTCACCGACCCGCGAAATCCGGGTACCATCCTGGGGGTTATGCCCGCCAAAGACATGGCCCTGGTGAGCTCAGGCGATTATCAGCGGTATTTTGAAAAAGACGGCGTAAGGTACCACCATATCGTGGATCCCCGGACCGGGTACCCGTCAAGGACCTCTCACGGAACCACGGTCTTCCTTCCTTCGTCGACTGATGCGGATGGACTTTCCACCACCCTTTTCATACTGGGTCCCGACGAAAGCGAGCGGGTAATGTCGAGATTTGCCGGAATCGGGGCGATCTTTGTAAAAGGAGACGGAACTGTGGTGACGAAAGGGCTTGTGGACGGGTTTGAATTCAAATAATATTGCAGGTAGGCATAGGTGTGACTGGGGAGATCCTGCACATACGCATTGCCGGGATATCTGGATGGACAAGATACCGGGCTGGTATAATCTGGGAGGAAGATTCTCATGAGGAGACAGAGTCGGACGTGGTTCTGGATAATTGTGCTCGTTGCAGGCGCCGTAGCTGGAAGCATAGTAGGAGAGGTCCTCAGTAGCGTGGCTCCTGTCCTCGCCAGAGGTTTTACCGTGGGGTTACAGCCCCCGTTTGTGCTGGATCTCAACGTCGTATCTTTGACGTTTGGTTTCACTTTACATCTCAACCTTGCCGGCGCTGTCGTCGCGCTCTTACTTATCCTGTTGTTGGGGCGGTGAATGTCTTGAAGCTCATCCTTGCGTCGGAGTCTTCGAGGCGGAAAGCTCTTCTCGAGACACTGGGTATATCTCCGTTGGTAGTCCCGTCCCACGTGGAAGAAAAAACTGATATGCGTTCCAAGTCCGAAGATCCGGCCGAGGTCGTGACCTCTCTTGCCAGGAAGAAAGTATCGAGAGTGGCCAAGTCTTATCCCGAGTTTCTTGTACTGGGTGCCGACACGTTAGTTGTCCTAGACGGGGTCATGCTGGGTAAACCCCGAGATCCGGAAGATGCCTGTGCCATGCTGGAAAGACTTTCGGGCCGTACCCACCTGGTTTACACCGGGGTAGCCCTATACGATCCACGTACGAGAGAAATCCTGACGGACTTCGACTGTACCAGAGTAACCATGAAAAAACTTGCCGTGGACGAGATATCGTGGTACGTGGGTACCGGAGAACCGTTGGACAAGGCCGGGAGCTACGCCCTTCAGGGTTTAGGAGCTCTTTTCGTTACCAGGATAGAAGGAGATTACACGAGCGTGATAGGTCTTCCACTGCCCAAAACTTACAGGCTTTTGAAACGGGCGAAGGTCAGCATCGAAGAACTTTTGAAAGGTTGAAATAGCGTTCCGGGGTGTATTGGCTGCGAAGGGGTAAGGAGGGGTCAAATATATCCCGGGAACGATTGACGATTAAGGACTGGCCTGAACACGAGAAACCGAGGGAAAGGCTTTTCAGGTTAGGACCGGGGGCACTGTCGGATGCCGAGATACTGGCCATCCTTTTGGGGACCGGTAACTCCAAAGAGACAGCGCTGGATGTAGCGAAGAGTCTTCTCTGCTGGGGGGAGGTCCACTACGGTCCAGGGCTGAAGTTCCTAAAAGAAGCTTCTATTGAAGAGATAATGTCTCTTTCCGGCATAGGACCGGTGAAGGCGGCGAGGCTGAAGGCTGCTCTCGAGGTGACGCGGAGGCTCAATCGGGACGGAGATACAGTAGAAAAAACGGTGCAGGTGCGCCACGGAAAAGACGTGTACCAGTTCATGAGGAGTGAAATGGAGGACCTCGACAGAGAGCACTTCTATATCCTGATGCTCAACGTCAGAAATCAGGTTACCTGTAAAGAACTGATATCTGTTGGGAGCCTGGACACTTCCATTGTGCATCCCAGGGAAATCTTCAAAAACTGCATAAAGAAGAGCGCTGCCGGGATTATCCTGGTGCATAACCATCCGAGCGGCGACGCTACGCCGAGCGACGACGATCTCAAGATAACCAAAAGGCTTGTCGACGCAGGCAAGATCCTGGGGATCTACGTCCTGGATCATGTAGTGATCGGGCGTGGCCAGTATGTAAGCATGCGGGAAGCGTGCTCGGGCTGGTTCACGTGGTAGGAATACGACGAGGTTTCGATGCAAAAGGAGAGTGGGTATGGTGCGATGGCTTTATAATTACATCAGCAGGGATATCGGGATGGATCTGGGAACCGCCAACACTCTGGTTCACGTGCGGGGAAAAGGGATAGTGCTGATGGAACCATCCGTGGTTGCCATCAACGCCGATACGAAAGAAGTCCTCGCCGTCGGGACCGAGGCGAAACAGATGATCGGTAGAACTCCCGGGAATATCGTCGCTATTCGCCCCATGAAAGACGGAGTCATCGCGGATTTTGATGTCACCCAGACGATGATGCAGTACTTCATCCGGAAAGCTTATAAAGGCGGTATCTTGAAACCGCGGGTCATTGTCGCCGTACCCTCAGGCTGTACGGAAGTTGAAAGGAGAGCGGTCATTGACGCTGCCCTGCGCGCGGGAGCCCGCGAGGCATACACCATAGAAGAACCTATGGCTGCGGCCATAGGTGCCGGTCTTCCGGTGAATGAACCTACCGGAAACATGATCGTGGACATCGGTGGCGGTACCTGCGAGGTTGCTGTGATATCTCTGGGAGGAATAGTGACTTCACGGTCCATCCGCGTTGCCGGCGACGAGATGGACGAAGCGGTAGTCAACTACGTGAAGCGGGCCTACAATCTTCTCATCGGAGAGAGGACCGCCGAGGAAGTTAAGGTAACCATCGGTTCTGCTTTTGACCTGGAAGAAGAGATGAGCATGGAGGTCCGCGGGAGAGACCTTGTCACGGGGCTTCCGAGAACTATCACCGTGGATTCCAGAGAAATCAGAAAAGCCTTGGCGGAACCGGTTAATGCGATAATAGATGCCATCAAAGAGACGCTTGAGAAAACGCCGCCAGAGCTTGCCGCCGATATCATGGATAGGGGGATCATCATGACCGGTGGCGGCTCCCTTTTGAGGGGGCTCGACAGGCTGGTCACGCAGGAAACCGGTATGCCCGTACACACTGTGGACGAGCCCCTCTATGCCGTCGCAAAAGGGACGGGTAAAGTGCTCGAAGAGTTGGAGACTCTGAAGAAAGTGCTGGTATCTTCAAGGCGTGTCGGCTGAAGGGATGAGTTGAAGTGAGGCGGCTGTTTCCTTATAAGAAAGCCATTCTGACAGCGCTTCTCCTGGCCGCCTCAGTTTTTCTCATGAACGTCACGGGAAAGCCCCAGCAAGGGCCATCGTTTTGGGAGACTCTCTGCTGGAAAGCGGCGGGGCCCGCGATCGGGGTATTTCAAAAGGCCAAAGAATGGTCTTTAGGTGTTTCTGTGGCGTTTCGTTCAAAAAAGGCTTTAATGGAAGAAAACCAGAAGCTCAAAGAAGAGATCGAGACCCTGTCGTCTCTCAAGCCTGCCATGGAAAATCTCCTGGCGGAAAATGCCCGTCTCAAAGAACTTCTCCAGTTCAAAGAATCCTCCCCCGGAGAATACAAGGTGGCAAAGGTAATAGGCAGAAACCCCACTAAATGGTTTTCTACTCTGGTTATTTCCCTGGGAACAAAAGACGGAGTGTTGCCGGATGCTCCGGTCATGTCCAGGAGCGGGCTTGTGGGACGGGTGCTCAGTTGCGACGACGATACCGCCACTGTCCTTCTCCTGACCGACCCCGAAAGCGGTGTAGGGGCCCTTGTGAGCCGCTCCAGGGAATACGGTGTGGTTTTGGGTGGCAGTGGGTCCGACAGGCTGGTTTTGAGGTTCTTTTCTAGGGACGCAGACGTGGCTTCTGGGGATAAGATTTTTACTTCGGGGATGGGTAAGAAGTACCCGGCGGGCATCTATATCGGCGAGGTTACCGAGGTTTACGTGCCCAAGCCGGGGCTGGTGAAAGAGTGCGTGGTGAAGCCCGCCACCGATTTTGACCACCTTGAAGAAGTCCTGGTGAAAATCAGATGACCAGAAGAGAAGTGTGGGTGTATCTCGGCTGTCTCGGCCTTGCTCCCCTGGCAAAGGCCTGGGAATTCGTATACTTCCGTTCGCAGGTGTCACCGGACCTTACGCTGCCGATAGCATGTGCCGCCGGCTGGTTATGTGACGTTCCCGCTGCTGTACTTGCTGGGTTCAGCACCGGTCTCATCGCCGATGCCTTCACCGGGCGCCTGATCGGACTTACTTCTATGACTCTGACCGTTGCTGCATTCATAAGTTCGTGGGCAAAGCGTTTTATCAGTCCCGATATGCCATTTTCCCGTAGCATGGCGGCGCTGATATCTTCGGGCGCCGCAGATCTGGCGGCTTACTGGGTACTCAAGGCGTCCGGGATCTCTATAGATACCGCTTATTTTTTCAAATCCATCCTTCCGGCTAACGTATTGTGGTCGTTTATCCTGGTAGTGCCCTTTGAGGGGCTTCTTAGGGGCATTTCCCTGGCCTTTTCCAGGCTATGGCCTGACGAGGCCAAGAGAAAGGTAGGCGGGTTCCCGTATGAGCCCAACGCGTGACATTTTCGAGGAGAGGGCTCAGAACCTTTCTCAAGGTGAGCTCAAGAAAAGGAAACGGACGTTTACCTGTATCATAGCGGCCGTGTTTGTCATCCTGGCGGCGCAACTCTTCAACTTGCAGGTCATCCAAGGCGAGCGTTACCGAAAACTCTCCCAGGAGAACTACCTTCGCATAACGCCCATACCGGCTCCGAGAGGTGATATCCTTGACCGTAACGGGAAAACGCTCGTGACCTCGAGGCCGGCTTTTTCGGTTTTCTACTGGTATCTGGACAAGGAAAAAGCGGAATCGACCTTGCCCCGCTTGGCCGGGATTTTGGGGCTAGACCTGGGTGAAATACAGAAGAAGGTCCAGCAGTATTCTGGAAGGTACTTCGAACCCATCCCCATCGCCAAAGACATAACTCCCGAACAGTATACCACCATCGTCGAGGATGCCCCCAATCTGCCCGGTGTCTTCATCGAACCACAGCCTATACGGTACTATCCCGAGGGCGAACTGGCCAGTCCGGTCCTAGGCTACGTGGGCGAGATAACCGATAGCCAGCTCAAGAGCGAGCGGTACAAGGACTACAAGATGGGGGATATCATAGGACAGCAGGGGTTGGAATCTTACTACGAGGACGTGTTGAGAGGCAAGGATGGTGGTTATCAGGTAGAGGTTGACTACCGGGGGAGACCCACCGGGAACGTTGGACCCGGGATAGACCCGGAACCGGGAAAAAATGTCGTACTGGAGCTGGATGTCGATCTCCAGAAAGCCGCCGAGGAAGCACTGGTTAAGGCGCTTAAGACCAGCCCAAAGGCAAAAGGAGCCGCGGCCGTGGTACTGGACGTCAAGACCGGCGGAGTCCTGGTCATGGCGTCGTTGCCTGGTTTTGACCCGAACAAACTGATTACCGGCATAACTCAGTCGGAGCTAAATCAAAAGATACAGTCGGGCCAGTGGAGGTTTGCAAACCTGGCGACGACGGGACTCTATCCTCCTGGCTCCTCGTTCAAGATCATCACCGCCATAGCGGCGTTGGCGGAAGGCAAAGTCGATCCGAAGGAAAAGATATTTGACCCCGGATACCACCCAATGGCCCCTACCCTTGTCTGCCACAAGCGCGGGGGTCACGGATACGTAGACCTGGAAGAGGCTCTTGCCGTGTCCTGTAACGTTTACTTTTACGAGATGGGCAGGCGCCTCGGTGTGGATACGCTTGCCAAGTACGCCAAGTTACTGGGACTTGGTGAGAAGACAGGTATAGACCTTTACGGTGAAAATTACGGGACGGTGCCAAGTACTGAGTGGAAAAAAAAGGCATATTCGGAGAATCGCGTGGCGCAACCGGAATTCCTGTTATCAGAGCACATGATGGCGGCTATGGGACAGGTATTTCACATGGATACTCCCATACAGATGGCTTCGGTGGTGCAGGCCATAGCTAACGATGGAGTGAGGATGAAGCCCCGTCTCGCGAGGAAAATTGTGGATTCCCAGGGTAACACGGTTAAGGAATTCGCTCCGGAGGTTTCCGGGACCCTCGGGGTCAGCCCCGATATCCTCGAAACGGTGAAACGCGGTATGTTGAGGGTCACTAGTGATAAGATAGGCACAGCCTACTGGGCTTTTTACGATTTTCCGGTTAAAGTTGCAGGGAAAACGGGTACGGCACAGAATCCACTGGGGGAAGATCACGCCTGGTTCGTCGGTTTTGCGCCGTACGATAAACCGGAGATCGCTCTGGCGGTTGTAGTAGACCAGGGTGGTTCGGGATCTGCGGTAGCGGCTCCAGTTGCCCGGGCGATATTCGAGGCATACTTTCTGTCCAAGTCTTCGCAGGGAGGGGTTTCCTCCCCGGAGGGCCGGTAGACTTATGTGACCGGAGGGTCCAGGGAATGGCAGAGAAGCAAGATGTAGTGTTCAGAGGCACTAAAGAAGGCCTCTATCTCATATTCAATGACGCGCAGAATTTCGATATCCTGAAGGAGAAACTGAAGGAGCATCTCAAGAAGGCTGAGTACTTCTTCCAAGGGGCTGATGTGATACTCGATACAGGAAAGAGGACCTTATCTCTCGACGAGATATTGGAGGTTCAGAACATCCTGGCGTATCCGTACGGGTTACGGCTTAAAAAGATCGTGCACGGCGACGAGCTTCTCCGTAAGCCGGCAGGTGCTTCGAAAGAAACGGGGATCTCTCGTGAACCGGGAACAGTCAAAGGTCCAAAACATTTGGAAGGAGCAGGTTCAGCGACGTCTTCTGGGCAAACCCGCACCATCTTACCCGGGAATGGCCGGCGCGGGCTTCTTCCGGGTTCCGGCTGGCCTGAAACCTTGCTTTATAAAGGTACCCTCAGGTCGGGTCAGAGGATCACCTATGATGGAAATGTGGTGATCCTGGGGGACGTCAACCCCGGAGCAGAGATCGAAGCTACAGGAGATATCGTGGTGATGGGTTCTCTAAGGGGGTTGGCACATGCGGGAGTTGGAGGCGCCACAGACGTCGTAGTGGTGGCCTTCAGGTTGCAGCCGACTCAGCTCAGGATAGGAGATGTCATCGGTCGCCCTCCTGAGGGGGATCCGGGTCTTGGAAAGGAACCGGAAGTGGCGAGGCTCAAAGATGGGATGATCCTTGTAGAACCACTTGATGGAAGTCGTTGGGAGGGAGAGCGTTGAGTGAAGCGCTGGTTATCACGTCGGGAAAGGGCGGAGTCGGCAAGACTACGACCTGTGCGAATCTGGGAGTGGCACTCGCATCACTGGGTCACAAGGTCGTGCTGGTGGATGCGGATATAGGTCTTAGGAACCTGGATGTGGTCATGGGTCTTGAGAACCGGATCGTGTACGACCTTGTGGATGTGGTTGAAGGTTTCTGCAGGCTCCGTCAAGCTTTAGTGAAGGACAAGCGTTTGGAGGGCCTGTATCTTCTTCCGGCGGCGCAAACCAAAGACAAGACCGCCGTCACGCCCGAGCAAATGAGAAACCTCATCAACGAGCTGAAGGAGGGGCATGATTACGTCCTGGTGGATTGCCCGGCCGGCATTGAGCAGGGGTTCCGTAACGCGGTGGCGGGCGCCGATAAGGCCATAATAGTGACCACTCCCGAGATGTCCGCTGTCAGGGACGCAGACCGGATCATCGGGCTTCTGGAGGCTTCCGGATTCGATAGGCCTAAGCTCATAATAAACCGGATAAAGCCGAAGATGGTGGCGCGAGGCGACATGATGGATATAGATGAGATAATAGACCTGCTCGCCATCGACCTCATCGGAGTTGTTCCGGATGACGAATACATAGTGGTTTCGACTAACCGGGGTGAACCGGCGGTCCTGGCTAACTCTTCGAAGGCGGGCGAAGCTTTTCGGAACATAGCGAGGCGCATAAGAGGGGAAACAGTTCCTTTCATGGACCTTACGGAATCGGAAACCTTCTGGGAACGGATCAAAAAGTTCATCAAGCTCTGAACAAGGGGGGATTAAGGTGCTGGGATTATTCGGCAAGAAGGAGCAGCAATCAAAAGAAGTGGCCAAGGAGAGGCTCAGGCTCGTTCTCATGCAGGATAGGTTGTCTCTTGCCCCCCATACCATGGAGCAGATGAAGGACGCCGTGATTGTAGCGATTTCAAGATTTGTAGAGATCGATCCCCACGGCATAGAATTGTCCTGGAAGGACTCGGAGCGAAAAAGGGCTCTCGTAGCCAGTATCCCCGTGATATCGGTCAAGAGAGGTGCATCTCGAGACGATTGAGCTTCCCAGCGTCAGGATAGAAAAACGGGCGGTCCGGCGGATAGATTTCTGGCTCCTGGGAGCCGTCCTCTTGCTGGAGATGCTTTCGTTGCCGCTAATCGACAGCGCTACTCATGCCTCTGGAGGTCATTACTACGTCAAAAAACAGGCAGTTCTGGTGATGGCCTCTTTTGCCATGTTAGGCCTTGGGACGTTTATCGACTACAGAGACATGGTTCGTCTGTCTCCGTGGTTGTATGCGGGCAACTTGGTCCTGCTCGTAGCCGTGTTTTTTGTGGGAAAGAGCGTCATGGGTTCCACTAGATGGATCTCCCTGGGATTTTTTGACCTGCAACCTTCTGAGATTGCAAAACTTGTCATAATCTTGTTCCTGGCAAGGTACGCGTGTACCAAAGAAGAACCGCCAGAAACCTGGTGGGACATATTTTCGTTCTACGGCTGGACGCTCATACCCGGAGCGCTCATCCTAAAGCAACCGGACCTCGGGACTACCCTGGTGCTTTTCGCCATCAGCACGGGTATGGTGTACTTCGCCGGCGCGCCGGGTAAGAAGCTGGTTGCCCTAGCAGTAGCGTGTCTTTTGGCCGCTACCGTCCTCCTCTTGCTTCACCTGTATGCGGGTTTCCCTCTCCCGCTTGAGGATTATCAGGTGGACCGGATCACTTCTCTCTTCAACGCCCACAAAGACCCCCTGGGTACAGGCTACCAGGTACTTCAGTCAAAGATCGCCATAGGGTCCGGAACTCTCTGGGGAAAGGGCCTCGGCAAAGGGACTCAGAACCGGCTTGATTTCATACCGGAACAGCACACGGATTTCATCTTTTCAGTGGTGGGCGAGGAGCTGGGTTTCGTGAAAACCCTTGCGGTGCTTGGCTTGTACGCGTTGCTCCTATATCGCCTGCTGCTTGCCGCCATATCCGCGCCAGATATGGCAGGGACTTTAGTGGCAGGAGGGGTTTTGAGCATGCTGTTGTTCCAGGTCCTCGTCAACATGGGCATGACCATGGGGATAATGCCGGTCACGGGTGTGCCTTTGCCTTTCCTGAGCTATGGAGGCTCGGCGCTGGTCGTGAACTCCTTCTCTATCGGACTCGTCCTCAACATCAGCTGGAAACGGCACAAGATCCTCTTCTGAGCCTGGAAAATACATTAGAATTGTCGTACAATTATGCTGAAGTTGAGCTGTTTCTAGGGTCCAGGACTTGTACCGGAGGTGGACGCGTGAAGGAGATCGGAAGAGTGATTTCAGTGGGAGAGAAGAGGGTCCTCGTCGAGGTGGAAAGGGGTCCTGCCTGCAGCGAGTGCGGCCGTTGCGGAGGCCACATTGCTTTCGGAGACAAGAGCCTCACCGTGGAGGCGACGTACGTTGGCAGGGTTAAGCCCGGCGACCTCGTCGAGCTCGAGATCTCTGACGGAGATTATCTCAAGCTTTCGTTCCTGCTATATATCTTTCCGCTAATTGCGTCCGGCATAGGTTACGGCGTTGGCTGGCTCTTAGGCCGTACGCTGGGCAACGGCTCCCTCTGGGCGTGGATTTTCGCCGCGGGAGGACTGGGACTTTCTTTCTTCTGGCTTCGTCACTATGATATGGTTGCCCGGGAACAGGGACGATACTTACCTGTTGCTCGAGCGCTAAATCAAAGGGACCTGTAAGTCTAATTCCTAGGGCTGCCCTGCCGTTTCGGGCGAAAGCTTGGATGCCGCGTTTATCTTGGGCATGTAGCCTTCCTCGGAAAGCGCTGCCAGCAACGCGTCGTAAGAATCCCTATCCACCACGAGATAGCATGGGCCAACCTTTTTCTTTAGGTGAGGCCGTATCTTGGGCGAAAGGAAAAGCTCGTCAGCCAGCTCCTCGGTGTCGCACTTGAGGAGGATGGCATCCTCGAATTCGATCCTCCCGTATGAGGTACCCCAGTGAGAGATGGAGTAAATGATGTTCTGCGGTACGGGAGTCTTCGAGTGTCTTTCGAGAAAAGCTTCAATGGTTTCCGGGGTATATCCGTGCAGAAGAGCTCGATAGACCGAGTTACGGGAGAGTCTATATATCATCATCTGGTCGGGCTTCAAGAGCTCGGCGAAGGCATCTATGGACCACAGTATCCTCGGTTCAATTGTGCAGGGTACAAGGATCTCAAAGTTCGACTGAACGTAAATATCCCTGTCGTACGTTTCTTCCGGCCACTCACAGAGACCACACAATGCGCGTCCCAGCTTTGTGGCTTTTACAAGAATGTCGTTTCTCACCTGTGATACCTGGAGCGCTCCCAGGTATTCGAGGATGTCCACGAGGTTCTTCTCGACACGAAGGGTCAACCCGTGAGAGGAGTGATTTGTAGACAGAGTCTCCATTTCCGAGAGAAGAGCGGAGAGGGATAGGACCGAGTCTTCGGGCGAATGCATGATTATCCAAAGCATGGTTTGAAGATCTGTATCCTGCGAAATAAAGTTCTGCCTCCAGTAATCGAAAAGCTCCTGCCTCCAAGACGAATATGGGCTTTCCATCAAGGCAGTTACCTTGGATCCGAGCCGCAGAAGCCCGTTACGCTCGTCGCAAAGGCTGCGGGACTTGGCGAAGTACAAGAGAAATGCCATGCGAGGGGGATACCTGACAGAAAAGAAGGTATCCTCGACGGTGGAGTCTTCTTCGATGAGAGAAGCCAAGTCCGCTTGGGCTTTCTTGAACATCGTCCCAGTCTGGGTGACCCGGACCTCGTTCTTCCTGAGGTAAGATAAAAAGAGGCAAAGGTGCCGGAGCGGTGCCGCGTAATCGACGCGGTTTCTCGGGGAAAAACGGTCTGGTTGTAAAGCTGCCTTCTTGAAAATGTCGTCGAGGAAAAATCGTGCCAGGACTTCTCTCAGGTCTGAGGGTACGAAATATACTTGTCTGTAACCTTCACGCCTGGTGAAAACGAGCCCGCGAGATAAGAGGGCTTCGATAACCTTGAAGCCGTTCCTGCGCCACTTGCGTGAGATCTGGTTGAGCCTCTGGTGACACTGTTCGACAACAACTCCGCCTCCTCCGGCGGCTAGGGTGATGAGCCTCAAAGCCAGTATCTCCTCGTCATTCAGGCCGTTCATGGCTACGAGTGTGTTGGCCGGCACGAGAAGGTGAGCCGAGATTTTTTGGATGATATCCTCGCGTGTCCCGCACTTCCCCTCGGGGGTACCGGAAGACGTGGAAATGCCGTAGAAGGCCGCTATAGCGTTGACTCTTTCCCCGGAAGTAGTGAGTAGAGCCTCCACGAGTTTCATTTGCTCTTTCCCCTCTCTCTCATCGCTTCGACAAAATGCCGGGCCTCCCAGATAGTATACTTGTATCCCTGTTCTGTCAAAAATAGCTGGCGTTTCTGGGAAAATTCCTGGTCTTTTGTATTGCGGGTTACCAGAGAGTAAAACACGGCGCTTTCGCCCTGAGGTTTTGGCCGCAAGATCCGGCCCAAACGTTGGGCCTCTTCCTGGCGCGACCCGAAAGTCCCCGAGACCTGTATGGCTACGCTGGCGTCGGGTAGATCGACGGCGAAGTTTGCCACCTTGGAGACGACGAGGACCTTTATCTCGCCGGCCTTGAACCTATCGTATAGGTACTCCCTCTCGGAGTTGGGGGTCTGGCCGTAAAGGAGAGGAGCTCCCAGCATCTTAGCTATGGTCTCGAGCTGCTCTATATACTGTCCCAGAATCAGTATTTGATCATTTTGGTGGAGGTTCACGATTTCCCTCACAAGTGGGATCTTCTCGGGGTTGGTTGCGGCTATCCTGTACTTTTCTCTCTCCGGAGCAACCGCGTAAGCGAGGCGGTCCTCCGGATCGAGATCTACCCGGATCTCGTGGCAGTAAGCGGTGGCTATCCAGTTCTGTTCCTCCAGCTCCTTCCAGGGTTTGTCGAATTTTTTGGGTCCGATGAGGCTGAACACATCTTCTTCTCTACCGTCCTCCCGGACTAGAGTGGCAGTAAGGCCAAGCCGCCTCCTGGCCTGAAGGTCTGCAGTGATCCGGAAAACCGGAGCCGGCAGGAGGTGTACTTCGTCGTAGATGATAAGCCCCCAGTTTCTCTCCTCGAAAATAGAAAAATGAGGGTATTCCGCGCCGCCGCCTCGTTTCTTGTAGGTGAGGATCTGGTAGGTGGTTACCGTCACAGGCCCTATTTCCTTTTTTTCACCGCTATATTCCTTAACGCAGGTCGCGTCGAGATTGGTCTTATCCAGTATTTCGGCGATCCACTGGCGGAGCGCCACTACGTTGGTGGTGAGAATTAATGTCTGAGTCGACGCCTTCTCCATCACCGAGAGTCCTACGATGGTCTTTCCGGCCCCGCACGGCAGGACTACGACGCCGCTTCCTCCGCGAACCGACCCACCTGCCCAAAAAGCATCGCGAGCCGAGGCCTGGTAAGGTCTCAAGAAAAATGGTCTACCCTGGGAAGTGATGTTTCTCAGCTTGATGTCGAGTGGATCTCCGTCACAATAACCCGCCAGGTCTTCGCACGGGTAACCCATCCGGACCAAGACCTGTTTCACTATACCCCTGGCGTGGGGTAAGATTGTAAGGGAATCGTCCGTTCTCGTTTCTTTGATATACGGGATCATTTTTTCCGAGCGCTTAACTTCTTCCATTACGAGCGGATCGGAACTCTTTAACACCAGGTCTCCGTTTTCCTTAAAGAGCTTCAGTATACCGAATTTTGCCATGGTATCTTCGATATACTGTCTTATATTTTCGGAGAGAGGGTACCGGGAATAACGGTCGAGCCCTTCGATTACTTCCTGGCTTGAAAGTCCGCAGGAAGCGGCATTCCAGAGCGACAGCACCGAAAGGCGATAGGTGTGGATATACTCGGGACTTTTTACCAGGTCCGAAAACCGCATCAATACGTCCCGAGCCGCCTCGTAGTCCGGATGGTCGACCTCTAACAGGATGGTCCCATCGCTTTGAACTACGGCAGGACCGCCTTTTCCCACGGTAAACCTCCTCTCGAGATTGGTCCTAAAGACTTAAATATTCTACGTTAGATCGTCAAGTCCTCCTGTCTGGTTCTCGATGCCACCGGTTCACGGCAAGCGGAGGTTCCCCTGAGAAGGCTTGTACTGGGCACGAAGGTTCTTGACGCCACCTGTACAGGGCAAGCCCAATAGCCCGCTTTTTGCCCACGTCTATGCCAATCTTGTATAATTTAGTCGTGCCAAAAACCAATAGATCGAGAAGGCTCTGGCGGTGTACTATGCTACCTGAAGAGAAAAAAGAGAAATTCCTATCGGACAAGATCCTTGAAGGACTCAATCCCAGGCAGATTGAAGCCGTGACTCACACACAGGGGCCTCTCTTGATCCTGGCCGGAGCAGGCAGCGGAAAAACCACCGTCCTCACACGCCGCATCGCGTATCTCATAGCCAGGGGAGTTTCCCCCGGTTCCATCCTTGCCATAACTTTCACGAACAAGGCGGCCAATGAGCTGAAAAGCCGCATTGAGGCCCTTTTGGGAGATAGGGCGAAAGACATCTGGGCCATGACATTCCACGCAGCGTGTGCCAGAATACTCAGGACAGAGTTTCCCGCCGTAGGGAGATCGGGCCGTTTTTCCATATTGGACGCCCAGGACCAGATAAGGATCATGCGGCAGGTGCTGAAAGAACTGAACCTTTCGGAACGACAGTATCCGCCTTCGGGGATCTTACGGATGATATCCGGCGCCAAAGACAATCTCCTGGGACCAGAGGAGTACGCGAAAAGGGCCACTACTTTTTACGAGACCAGAGTCGCTCAAGCGTACCGCGCCTATCAAGACAAGCTGAATGAGCAGGACGGCCTGGATTTCGACGATCTCATCATGCAAACCGTCATCCTCTTGCGGGACAATCCGGCAATCAGGGAGAAATACCAGCGCCGGTTCTCCCACATACTGGTAGATGAGTACCAGGATACAAACAGAGCCCAATATGTCCTCACCAAAATCCTGGCGGATGGCCATAAGAACATCGCTGTGGTGGGCGACGATGACCAGAGCATCTATACGTTCAGAGGTGCCGATATCAGGAATATACTGGAGTTTGAAAAGGATTACCCTTCCTGTCACGTGGTTAAGCTCGAACAGAACTACCGCTCGACGCAGGTAATACTCGATGGAGCGTACCACGTGGTTTCAAGGAACTTTTTCAGGAAAGACAAGCGGTTGTGGACGGCGAAAAAAGGCGGTAAGCCAATACTGGTCTACGCTTCCTTGAATGAAGAAGACGAGGCGCGGTTTGTGGCCGACGAGATATTAAAACTTCTATCACCTTCCAGGAGTTTCAGCTCATTTGCCATACTGTACCGGACCCATGCCCAGTCCAGGACCTTTGAAGATGTTTTCATGGAGCGAGGGATCCCTTATTCGATTTTAGGAGGTCTCAGGTTCTACGAACGGAAAGAGATAAAGGACGCCATAAGCTACCTCCGCCTTATCGCTTACCCGAAGGACTACATTTCCCTCGAACGGGTTATAAACGAGCCCCCCAGGGGTATCGGTCCCGCAAGCGTCAGGAAAATCATAGATTATGCGGCTCGGGAAGGCATCAGCCTCGTAGATGCACTTTCAAGAGCATCTTCGATTAAAGGCTTGTCGCAGAAAGCCAAAAAATCGGCAGAGGAACTTGGAAACACGCTGGCCAGCGTTTGTGAAAGGGCCGATACGATGCCGCTTCACGAGATGCTGGCCGAGATACTCGACAGGACCGGTTACAGGAGATTTCTCGAAGCCGAAGGCACTCAGGAGAGTCTGGGCCGCCTTGAAAACCTGGATCAGCTTTTGGCTTCCCTGAGAGTGTTTTCTGCGTCGGGAAAAGGGCTTTACGAATATCTGGAAAGCCAGACCCTCGTGTCGGACCAGGATATGTACGACGAGAAAAAGGACGCTTGTGTCATGATGACCCTACATGCCGCAAAAGGCCTTGAGTTCGACGTGGTCTTCATGGTGGGTATGGAAGAGGGCCTTTTGCCGCACGCCCGTTCCATCGGGGATGAGAGACAAATAGAGGAAGAAAGACGTCTCTGTTACGTGGGGATGACCCGGGCCAAAGAAATGCTTTACCTTACCTTTGCAAGCCATAGGGAGACTTACCTCGGTACCAATTCCACAAGAGTGTCACGTTTTCTGCAGGAGATACCCCGGGACCTCATGGAGATAAGGACGTGGGAATCACGGTAAAAGGGGGGCATTTCCGTGAGGGAGGTTTCAAGGGAAGAGGCCAAGAGGCGTATAGAAGAACTCAGGAAAGAGATTCTGGAGCACCAGTACCGTTACTACGTGCTGGACCAGCCGGTGATTTCAGACCACGAATTTGACCTCCTTTTCGAGGAACTACGGGCGCTGGAAGAGAAGTTCCCGGACCTGGTTACTCCCGACTCTCCCACCCAGAGGGTCGGAGGAGGGGTTTCTCCATCCTTCGTCTCGGTTCCCCATACGGCCCCTGTGCTTAGCCTTTCTAACGCTTTTTCCGAAGGGGAAGTCCGGACTTTCGACCGAAGGATAAGGGATCTGTCCCGGACCGAGATCTCGCCGGAATACGTGATCGAGCCCAAGATAGACGGACTGTCGGTTATCATCCGTTACGAAAACGGGATCCTGGCCCTCGGGCTCACTCGGGGTGACGGTTTGGTGGGCGAGGATGTCACCGCCAACATCAAGACTGTAAAATCCATCCCTTTGAGACTCCGCGAGGAGGTCCTGGGTTGTCCCGACTTTTTGGAGGTCCGTGGCGAAGTGTACCTACCGAAGGATGACTTCAAGCGGCTCAATGAGGAAAGACAGGAAAAGGGACTTTCTACATTCGCCAACCCCAGGAACGCGGCGGCAGGTTCTCTGAGACAGCTCGACCCCAAAGTGACTGCCTCTCGCCCTCTCCGAGCGCTTTTCTACGAGATACGCGTCATAAGAGGAATCGAACCTCCCCGGACCGAGGTCCAGGCTCTTTCCATGCTGAAAGCAATGGGTTTTCCGATCCCGAAGTACGAGTTCTGCCATTCCATCGAAGATGTCGTCTCACGCATAGAACGATGGCGGGAGGAGCGCCATCGGTTACCCTACGATACAGATGGTATCGTAATTAAATTAAACGATTTGGACGTTGCCCGGTCCATAGGAGCGACGGGTCACTCCCCCAGGTATCAGCTTGCGTATAAGTTTCCCGCAGAAGAAGTAGAGACCAAAGTTCTCGATATCATCGTGCAGGTGGGAAGGACGGGGGTCCTGACACCCACCGCGGTGCTTGAACCTGTCAGTGTCTCCGGCTCGACCGTATCCCGGGCCACCCTTCATAATGAAGACGTCATCCGGGAAAAGGACATCCGGATAGGGGATACCGTGATTTTACGCAAAGCTGGCGAGGTTATACCGGAAATCGTGGCCGTCGTCAAGGAGAAACGCACCGGCCGCGAGGTAGAGTTCCGGATGCCGGAAAGGTGCCCGGCCTGCGGTGCTGAGGTAGTGCGCCTTCCGGGTGAAGCGGCTCACCGCTGTACAGGGTTGGCGTGTCCCGCACAGCTGAAAGAGAGTCTCATCCATTTTGCCTCCCGGGATGCCATGGATATAAGAGGCCTCGGGCCCTCTATGGTTGAATCTCTCCTCGAGGCTCAACTCGTCAAAGATGCAGGTGACCTGTATTTTCTTGAAGTGGAGGACATAATGAAACTTCCAAGGCAGGGAAAGAAATCTGCTGAAAACCTCGTGGAGAGTATACGTGCGTCCAAAGAAAGACCTCTTGACAGGCTGATCTACGCTTTAGGCATACGTCACGTCGGGCAACAGGCATCGTACGCCCTGGCGGCTGAGTTCGAAACCCTCGATAGATTTCTCAACGCCACCGAAGAAGAACTCACGAAAGTTCCCAACATAGGTCCTGAGACAGCAAGATCTATCGTCCTCGCTTCAAGGCAGGAGTCCATGAAGGTCATCGTCGCAAAATTGAAGAAGGCGGGTCTGAAAGCCGCCATCGGGAAAAGCGAAAAACCTGCTGCGACCGGAGAAGGGCCTTTTTCCGGGAAGACCGTGGTGGTGACCGGAACCATCGCGGGGATGACTCGTAAGGAAGCCGAAGATGCCATCGTGGCTCTTGGCGGTAAAGTGTCGTCTTCTGTTTCAAAGAATACCGATTTCCTGGTAGTTGGGGAAAATCCGGGGTCAAAGCTGGAAAAGGCTAAAACCACCGGAGTCCCCATCATGTCCCAGACCGAGTTCTTGAAGATACTGGCAGAAAGGGGCATAAAGGTCGATGGAGATAGACGTTAAACATCTGGAAGCGCTTGCCAAGGTCCAGCTCTCTGCCGATGAAGAGCAGGTCATGGAAAAAGACCTTCGTTCTATACTGGAGCACGTGAAAAGGCTTTTCGAACTCGACGTGAATGACGTTCCCCCGACTTTCGGCTCCGGAGATATTTTTGGAGTAGACCTGGATGAGGATATCCCCCGCGAGGGTCTTAAGAGAGATCTGATCTTGGTCGGCGCACCTTCAATTCACGACGTTTTTTTCAAGGTTCCGAGAGAGAGCGGCGCTTCGAGGGATGAGGAAGGTAAGGACCGGTCGTAAGTGACGCGGGGTACCCGCGGTCGCGAGATTTTCCCTCAACGCCAGAAGACATAAAGGTGGTGCGGCATCATGGAAATATGGGAAATGAGCACGAAGGAGATTCTCTCCCTCCTCAAATCGAGGGAAATAACTGCCCAGGAAGTCCTGGATTCCTACCTTTGCAGGATAACCGAGGTGGAACCTCTGGTTCGGGCATACCTGGAGGTTCTCGAGCCGGAGGCCAGAGCAGAGGCGGCAAAGGTAGATGCCATGCTCATAAGAGGAGAAGACCCGGGTATACTCAGCGGGCTCCCGTGTGCTCTAAAAGATAACCTCGCCCTCAAAGGAGCTCGTTGTACGTGCGCTTCGAAGATCCTGGAAAACTGGGTTGCGCCTTACGATGCCACGTGCGTTGCTAGGTTGAAAAAGCAAGGTGCGGTGTTTTTAGGCAAAACCAACATGGACGAATTCGCCATGGGTTCTTCTACTGAGAACTCGGCTTTTGGACCCACGAAAAATCCGTGGGATCTCGAGAGGGTCCCGGGTGGGTCAAGCGGGGGGTCAGCTGCAGCAGTTGCTGCGGGCATGGCTCCTCTGGCGCTCGGTTCCGATACCGGGGGATCAATAAGGCAACCGGCGAGTTTCACGGGAACGTACGGGTTAAAGCCAACTTACGGGCTCGTGTCACGTTACGGTCTTGTGGCATTCGCATCGTCCCTGGATCAGATCGGGCCATTCGGGCAGAGCGTCTGGGATTGCGCTCTTTTGCTTGAGGCTATAGCAGGTTACGACCCCCTGGATTCTACTTCTTCTCGGAAGGAGCCGTTCCCGTACACGAAACATCTCGAGTCTTCTCTCAGGGGGCTCCGGGCCGGAGTCCCTGGAGAGTTCCTGGGGTTTGGCATAGACCCGGACGTGAGGGAGGGCTTCGAGAAGATCCTGGAGATCCTTTCCGACATGGGAGTTATCGTTGAAGAAACGAGCCTCCCGACTTTACCGTATGCCCTTGACACTTACTACGTGATCGCTCCTTCGGAAGCTTCGTCGAACCTCGCGCGGTTTGACGGCGTGAGGTACGGTTTCAGGGCGTCCGCGCCAAACCTTGAAAGCATGTACCAAAAGACGCGGGGAGAGGGTTTCGGCAGGGAGGTAAGGCGCAGGATCATGCTGGGTACTTTCGCCTTGAGCGCAGGGTACTACGACGCCTATTACCTGCGAGCCGCGAGGATCCGCACCCTCATACGAAGGGATTTCGAGAATGCTTTTGAGAAATTCGACGTCCTCCTGTCACCTACCACTCCCACCGCCGCTTTCAAACTCGGGGAAAAGATCGAAGATCCGATTTCAATGTACCTTGCGGATGTCCTGACCGTGCCGGTCAATCTCGCAGGGCTACCAGCTCTTTCTATGCCTGCGGGGTTTGTCATTACCGGGGAAAAAGGGAAAGAACTTCCCTGGGGTCTTCAGATTATAGGAAAACCTTTTGCCGAGACGACAGTCCTTCAGGTTGGAAACGCCCTGGAACAGGAAATCGGAAAAGAGATCAATGACAAGATCCGCGACATGAGGCGCGACCTTACGCGCACGAGGGAGTGTGAGCCAGTTGACTAGGCACGAGTATGAGATGATGATCGGCCTCGAAGTCCACGTGGAGCTTTTGACCAGAACCAAGATGTTTTGCAGGTGTTCCACCCGTTTCGGAGATCCTCCGAACACGAACGTGTGCCCGGTGTGTCTCGGCCTTCCGGGCTCTCTGCCTCGTCCAAACCGGGAAGCGGTTCGCCTTGCGGTCAGGGCGGCTTTGGCCCTCAATTGCCAGGTTAACCTTTCGAGCAGATTTGACAGGAAGAACTATTTCTACCCCGATCTTCCCAAGGGTTACCAGATATCCCAGTACGACGAGCCTCTTGCCACCGGCGGATATATCGAGATTGAAGAACCCAGGAAGAGAATACGGATACGTAGGCTTCACATCGAGGAAGACGCCGGCAAGTCCATGCACGCCGGCGACGACATCACGGCGGCCAGCTACTCCCTGGTCGATTTCAACCGCAGCGGCGTTCCCCTCATAGAGATCGTCTCTGAGCCCGATATGAGGTCGCCGGAAGAGGCCAGGCAATACCTGGAGAAGCTCCAGAGGATCCTGCAGTTCGCCAGGGTATCGGACGTTAAAATGGAAGAAGGGTCAATGCGGGTGGACTGCAATGTTTCGGTGAGACCCAAGGGCAGCGACGTCCCGGGAGTCCCGTGCGAACTCAAGAACTTGAGCTCCTTCAGGGCGGTGGTGAAGGCCTTGTCGTACGAATTCGAAAGACAGGTGGGGCTCCTTGAAAAGGGAGAGAAGGTGGTCAGGGAGACGAGACACTGGGACGAAAGTAAAGAAGTTACAGCCGTCTTGCGGGCGAAAGAGACCAGTGAGGATTACAGGTACTTCCCCGATCCAGATCTCCCCAGGCTCGAACTTAGCCCTGAATTCGTAGACGAGGTACGAAACTCGATGCCCGAGCTTCCTGACCAGATCGTTTCAAGGTACGTCGAGAACATGGGGCTTCCCCGGTATGACGCAAATGTCCTCACCTCCAGCCCGGCTCTGGCCGAGTTCTTCGATAAATGCGTCGAACTCGGAGCGGAGCCCAAGACTGCATCAAACTGGATCATGGGTGACCTCCTTGGGTACATGAAGGCCAAGGGGATTCCCTACGAAAAGATCCCTCTTGAGCCCAGAAGTCTCGTGGAAATGCTCGTCCTCATCAAGGATGGCGTGATAAGCGGAAAGATCGCCAAGGATATATTGGTGAAGATGATAGAAACCGGGAAGGACCCTCGCACTATAGTGAAAGAAGAAGGGCTTGAACAGATTTCGGACGAGGAGAGCCTCGCGCGGGTTGTGGAGCAAGTAATCGCCAATAATCCTTCGGTGGTAGAGGAGATAAAAGCCGGGAAGGAAAAGGCCATCGCGTTCCTGGTCGGCCAAGTCATGAAGATGACGAAAGGCAAGGCTAATCCTGCGAAGGTTAACATAATCTTGAAGGACAAACTTACTTCTTAGACGATAAGCATAATCTATTGTTGAAGAGAGGAGGGTCGCGATGGATGCCCGGAATATGCCGGTCCGAGAGGAACTCGTGGAAATCGCCCGTTCTCTGAAGAATTCGCGCGCGTACTTCTCCGAACCGATGTCCAACCACACCTCGTTCAAGATTGGCGGGCCGTGTGACCTCCTCATCATCCCGGGTACCGCTGAAGACGCCGTGAAGGCCTGGACTTTGTGCAAGAACCTCTCAGTTCCCGTACATATAATTGGAAATGGCACCAATCTTCTGGTCAAGGACGGGGGAATCAGAGGATGTGTCTTAAAGATGGCCCCTGACCTCGCGGCTATCGCGAAGACCGGGCCTAACACGCTGACCGTGAAAGCTGGAACCCTGCTCCCGCGTCTTGTACAGGCTTGTCTGGATTACGAGTTGTCCGGCCTTGAATTCGCAGTGGGGATTCCCGGAAGCATGGGTGGGGCCGTTGCAATGAATGCCGGGGCCTACGGAGGAGACATGGGTTCTCTAGTTTCAAAGGTCCAGGTTTCAAGTCCCGAAGGCAGGATAGAATGGCTGTCCCGAGAAGAATTGGATTTTTCCTACAGGCATTCTCTCTTCCTTGAGAGAGAAGACCTGCTGATCCTCACCGTGGATATGGAACTTGTCCCCGGCCAAAGGGATAACATTTACAGGGTTATGGCGAAGCACGCAAAGGAACGTGAGGAAAAACAGCCTCTGGACCTCCCGTCAGCAGGCAGCGCTTTCAGAAGACCGCAGGGGAGATTCGTCGGGCCCATGATCGAGGCCCTGGGCCTCAAGGGATTTTCATACGGGGGGGCTCGCGTTTCTCCCAAGCACGCGGGATTCATAGTAAACGAGGGAAACGCGACGGCCAAAGATGTCCTTACCTTGATGAAGATCATCCAGGATAAGGTATTTGAGGCTTACGGGGTCTGCCTTGAACCCGAAATCGTGGTCCTCGGGGAGGACCCGGTGGAGGCTTAGACTGAAGGGAAGGACAATAACAGTAAGTATAAGTGAAGTCCTACGACTGAAATGACGAAATCCCCGGAAAAGTTGGGAGAATAAATCGTAAATGACCAGGTATTCTGTCGCGCGCGTCACAGGGCTAAATCACAGGGGAGAAGGAGTAGGTAGGATAACCGGAGGCCCCGACGAGGGCCTGGTTGTGTTCATACCCGGGACTTTGCCGGGAGACCTTGTGGAGTACTCCATAGTAGAACGCAAGAAGAATTTCATGCGGGGCCGGGTAAAAAAGCTCCTCGAGTCCGGTCCCGGGCGGGTCAAAGAAGTTTGCACCGTGGCCTCCAGATGCGGGGGATGCACGTGGCAGCACATGGAATACGGACTCCAGCTTACATGGAAGAGACGAATCTTGGAAGATGCCCTTTCACGCGTGGCCAAGATCACAGACTGCGAGATCAGAGACTGCCTGCCATCTCCCCGTATTTTGAATTATAGGAACAAAGTAGAAGTCCCGGTGGCGGAAAAGGATGGGCAGGTGGTGGCGGGCTTTTACGAGCCTTATACGCACAAAGTCGTCCCCTCTGAAGACTGCCCTCTGGAACATCCTCTATCTCGGGAAGTGGTATCGCGCCTCCTCCAAAAGGTGAGAGAGGAAAGGTATACGGCCTATAATGAAGTGACCGGGAGGGGGCAGGTGAGACATCTTATCTCCCGGGTGGCTCCAGGCACAGGAGAGCGCATGGCCGTGATTGTTGCGGCCATCCACCGCCTTCCCCATGAAAGCCGCGTAGCCAGGGAAATCATGGAGTCCACGCCAGGACTCGTGAGCGTGGTACTGAATGTGAACACCGAGAAAACCAACGTTATCCTTGGAGACAAGGAAAGGCTTCTCGGGGGAAGGTATTACATCAAGGACCTATTCGGCGATGACGAACTGGGACGTCTGGTGTTCAGGATTTCACCAAAATCCTTCTACCAGGTTAACTCGTACCAAGCGGTGAACCTCTACAAGATCGCCCTTTCGGCGGCGGAAATAGGACCCCGAGACCTCGTCTACGACGTGTACTCGGGTATCGGGACGATTGCCCTTTTTGCGGCAAAACGGTCAGGGTTTTGTGCCGGAATCGAGGAAGTTGGGGCTGCCGTCCGGGACGCAATAGAAAATGCCCGGCAAAATGGCATAGATAACGTAGTGTTTAGGGAAGGCAAAGCTGAAAGAGTTCTTCCAGAAATATCGGCAGATATCGGCCAACCCTCAGTGGTGATACTCGACCCGCCTAGAGGTGGTGCTGAAGAAGGTGCCCTCCGTTCGATAGCCAGGCAGAAACCAAGGGCCATCGTGTATGTTTCCTGCAACCCGGCCACCCTTGCCAGAGATCTTCTGATCCTGAAAGAATGCGGCTGGTATCCCAGGTGGTCCTGGCCAGTAGATATGTTTCCTATGACTCCACACGTAGAGAGCGTGACCCTCATATTGCCGCGCTGACCGTAGCAGGAGTCAGGTGGGCTCTCACATAGGGGAATAGGTTTGCCTTATGTGGACGAGTTGGTCGGTCCTTTTTAATCCACTTTCTGGTTGTGGGGGTCGCATTTCTGTGATAGAATAACCTTGATAGTATGTTTTCTCACAAATATCTGGCGCTTCCAGGAGCGCTATTTAAAGTTCGAATTTTGTGAAAGTGAGCACTATAAACTAAGTGTCGGAGAAATCGGAGAGATCGGAGAAATGAAGATAGACCTCAGATTCTGGATCAGAACCGCCATTCTGGCAGCTCTCGCCCTGGCTTTCCAAGCGCTGGGCTTAAATCAGATGGTGACGGGGCCTGCGGTGAACACAGTATTGTACGTGGCCTCGCTCTACATCAGCCCGTTTTCCGGAGTTCTCGTAGGGCTAGTGACTCCGTGGGTCGCCCTCGCGGTTGGCATAATGAAGTTCGCTCCCGCTGTCCCGGTGATTATGCTCGGAAACGCCACGCTGGCCATTTCCAGCGGTTATTTATCGAGAATCAACCGGTTCCTTGGCCTTTTTGCGGGCGCATGCGCGAAGTTTTTGGCCATGACGGCCGGAATGAAGTTTCTCGTGGCTAGAGGCACCAGGATTCCCGCGGCGGTATACACCTCCCTCACGGTAACGCAGCTTTTTACCGCCCTTGGAGGAGCACTGGTGGCCGCGGCCATCCTTGAAGTCCTCGAGAGGATGGCTAAGAGAGGCCATGGCGGGACTGCCTCCTGAGAGACGGCTCCTGTACGAGTTCTCAGTTTCCCGGGGAGAGTTCAGGAAGATAGGCGAAGAGACTTCCGGGCTGAAACGAGCGCTCTTGAACATCGGTTTTCCCGCCAAGGCGTCCAGGAGGGCCCTAATTGCAGCGTACGAACTGGGCATGAACGTCGTGATCCACGCCTACACGGGCACAGTGAAGATTTTCTGGAAAGATGGGGCTCTTGAGATTGTGGCTGATGATGAAGGACCGGGGATTCTGGACGTCGAGCAGGCCATGAAGGAAGGATATTCAACTGCCCCTCCTTACGTTAGAGAAATGGGGTATGGCGCAGGAATGGGTCTTCCCAACGCCAAAAAAGCCTCAGATGCCATGACGATAGAGTCTCGCCCCGGCGAAGGGACCCGCGTGGTGTGCCGAGTGTTACCGGGCTTTGAGGATATTCAAGCTACCCGCTATTTCCACTCTGTAAAGCTCGAACCCTCCATGTGTAAAGGTTGCACGAACTGCATTAAAGGATGCCCCACGGAGGCCATAAGAGTCCGCAACGGCAAGGCTTTCATCCTCGAAGACCGCTGTATAGACTGCGGCGAATGCATCAGACGGTGTCCCAATCACGCCAAGGTGGCGATAAGTGACCCCTGGGAAATCCTCGAAACTTTCGATTATAAGATTGCCCTCGTGGCTCCCTCGTTCTACGGCCAGTTCGGCACGGTGAGCCCCGGACGGGTGAAGGCTGCCCTCCTTGCTCCGGGTGGGTTTGATGAAGTGTTTGATGTTGCGATTGCCGCGGACCTCGTATCTTACGCCATGCGGGAATACATCAGAGATAGAGCATCTCCGAGGCCGCTGATTTCCCCGGCCTGTCCGGCTGTTTTAAGATTGATTCAGGTGAAGTACCCCTCCCTTTTGAGACACGTCATACCCTGTGAAGCTCCTATGGAAATAGCGGCCTGGCTGGCTAAGAAAAATCACGCTGGCTCTGGCAAAAATCCCGCCGCCATCTTCATTTCTCCATGTCCTGCCAAGATCACCGCCGCGAGGCAACCCGTCGGCAGAGGCAGATCCATGGTAGACGCGGTCGTATCGATGTCGAGCGCATATCTCTGGGTTCATCAGAACATCGGCCGTGTGTCCCGGGAAGAAGAATTCCCCACCTCTACCGGATTGGGTATCGGGTGGGGGCGGTCAGGGGGAGAGATGGGTGCGGTTGGACTCCGTGGGCTCGCGGTGGATGGCATCCTCCACGTATCTTCAGTGCTGGACGAGATCGAAAAAGGCAATCTCAAGGATGTTGATTTCATCGAAGCCCAGGCCTGCACCGGCGGGTGTGTCGGTGGCTGTCTTGCCATGGAAAACCCGTTTGTGGCGAGGATGCGACTTAGGTACCTCGCCAGGGATTACAAAGATGCCCCGGTCAATCCTTTAGTGAAAGACATAGGGAAAGAAGAACCTGAGTTGTGGTTCAGCCTGGAGGTTCTGCCGCGTCCCATATTCCGCCTGGACGAAGACCCTGAGAGGGCGAAAGAAAAGCTCAGGAAGCTCGAGGAGATCGAAAAGGAACTTCCCGGCCTCGACTGCGGGGCCTGCGGAGCTCCCACCTGCAGGGCCTTCGCCGAAGATATCGTCCTGGAAAAGGTTTCTTGGTACGATTGCAGTTTCAAACTAAGGGAACGTCTCGAAACCCTGGCCAAGGAGGTCAAGGATCTCGCCGGGATACGTCCTCCTGCCATGGCCCGTTACCAGGGTAATGGTTTTGAGAAAGGATCGGTGTAACCTGTGTTTGTACGCGACATGGTTTCCAATCTGAACCTCGAAGTCAAAGCCATGACTAAAGAGGGGAGCCTCCGGAAGGTCGAAGGGGGCTACGTGGGGGATGTCCTATCCCACGTCATGGCCAACGCCCAACCAGGCTACGCGTGGATAACGGTTCAAACCCACGAGAACATCGTGGCTGTGGCGAGCCTCCTGGATGTGGCCTGCATCATCGTGTGTCAGAGAGAGCTCCCTGCCCAGACGCAGGAGCGGGCTAAAAAGGAGGCAGTGACCCTTTTATGGACGGAAAGCGGCGCTTTCGAGATCGCTGGCAGGTTGTACAGCCTGCTTTATCCGGAAGGTCGCTGAAAGACAGCCGGCTTTCAATACTAGACGGAAGGAGGGATTGAAGTGACAGAGTCGAGAGAGCACAAGTGCGAGTGTCTTGAGGCGTACCGCGACATCGATAGGGTTATCCAGAAAAACCGAGGGGATCGGGGGGCGCTCATCCAGGTGCTCCACTACGTCCAGGAGCGCCTGGGGTACGTCCCAAGGAACGTTCAGGTCAGGGTTGCCCAGGCGCTCGGCGTCTCCCTGTCTGAAGTGTACGGTGTCGTGACTTTCTACTCCTTCTTCAGGGAGAAACCCAGGGGCAAGTACATCATTTCCTCTTGCCAGGGAACGGCCTGCTATGTCAGAGGAGCTCCCGAAGTTCTGGCGAGATTGGAAAAAGACCTGGGTATTTCGGCCGGAGACACCACGGAGGACGGGCTTTTCACCCTTGAGGTCGTGAGGTGTCTCGGAGCTTGCGGCCTTGCTCCTGTCATCACCGTGAACAAAGACACTCACGGAAGGATGTCCGAGGACAAGGTTCCTTCGGTGCTCAATTTATACAGGAAAAAGGCCGAATCTGAAGTCACAGTCGCAGGGACCTAGGCGAAAAGATGCGGGTCAGGGGAGGCGAAGAGGGTGATCGACATATCTCTGCACCTTCTGGATCTCCTTCAGAACAGCGCTCACGCCGGAGCCTCCAGTATCTCGGTCCTGGTTGTGGAAGACCAGGAGCACGATAGCCTTGAGGTCGTGGTGAAGGACAATGGTGTGGGCATGGACGAACGAGAGAAAGAGCTAGCCCTCGACCCATTCTATTCCTCTTCGCCCGGAAAGAGAGTAGGTCTCGGACTTCCCCTGGTCCTTCAGACCGCCCAGATGGCCGGCGGCAAAGTGTCGATAGAGTCGGCACCAGGATCGGGAACAAAAGTCACAGTACAGTACAGGCTCTCCCATATCGACAGGCAGCCTCTCGGTGATCTGGCATCTACTCTTGTTTCTTTTATGGCGGGTAATCCCCGCGTCAACATCTGCTTTCTGTATAAAGGACCTCACGGAGAGTTCGCTTTTGACAGTGAAAAAGCGTTGCAGGGTATAGATACCCAGTACTTAGGCCAGGTTGGTGCCATTTGTCAGATCGAGGAGAAATTGCGGGAAGGCCTGGCGAAAGCCGGGTTCAAACCTGACAGGGGAGGTCTTTTGTTTGAAGTCCCGAGAGGAGCTGGAACGCATCAAAGAGGAAACCCTGGCTGAAATTAGGCTGCGCTCGTCCCAAGGCTGCCCACGCATAGTGGTCGGGATGGGAACGTGCGGCATCGCTGCGGGAGCCAGGGAGACCATGCTTGCGATAATTGACGAACTCAGGAAAAGGCGAAGACTTGATGTCACCATATCGGAGACGGGTTGCATAGGACTTTGCGCCAAAGAGCCGATAGTCGAAGTAAACATCCCCGGTCAACCCAAGATAGTGTACGGAAACGTAGACCCTTCTCGTGCGAGACAGATCGTGCTATCACACATAATCAACCACAAACCGATCCAGGGGTGGGTCATTAACGTCGACGAGAAGAAGTCCTGAGCAAGAGAGGAGAGGCCTGATGGAGTTCTATCGAAGTCACATCCTTGTGTGTTCAGGTACCGGGTGTCAGGCATCTGGTAGCCTGTCCCTCAGGGAATCGCTGGAGAAAGAGATATCCCGGGTGGGACTGGACAAGGAAGTTAAAGTGATCCAGACTGGTTGTTTCGGCTTTTGCCGCTTCGGGCCCAACATGATGATTTACCCCGAAGGGGTATTCTACTGCGGAGTCCAGGAGGCAGATGTTCCCGAACTCGTAGAGGAACACCTAATAAAAGGGCGGGTCCTTCAGCGGCTCCTCTACAAAGAGCCGGAAACAAAAGCATCGGTAGTAGACTTTGAAGATATTCCGTTTTTCAAGAAGCAGACCAGGATCGTCCTGGAAAACTGCGGTATAATCGACCCGGAGTCCATCAAAGAGTACATCGCCAGAGACGGGTACTTCGGCCTCTCCAAGGCCCTAACCATGGCTCCTCAGGAAGTCATAGACATCATCAAGAAATCAGGCCTCCGCGGTCGGGGTGGCGCAGGGTTTCCGACCGGATTGAAATGGGAGTTTGCGGCGAAGGCGAAGGGCTTTCCTAAGTACGTGGTCTGTAATGCTGACGAGGGTGACCCCGGTGCATTCATGGACCGGTCCACCATCGAAGGAGATCCCCACCGGGTCCTGGAGGGCATGATCATCGCCGGCTACGCCATCGGAGCATCGCATGGCTACGTGTATGTCCGCGCCGAATACCCGCTGGCTGTAGAAAGACTATATAAAGCCATAGACCAGGCAAGAGAGATGGGACTTCTCGGTAAGGATATCCTGGGATCAGGTTTCGATTTTGACATCGATTTGAGGCTCGGGGCAGGAGCTTTTGTTTGCGGTGAGGAAACCGCGTTACTCAACTCCATAATGGGTAAGCGCGGCGAGCCGCGG
The DNA here is from genome assembly GCA_018208355.1 of Candidatus Fermentithermobacillus carboniphilus. Taxonomy (GTDB): domain Bacteria; phylum Bacillota; class Sulfobacillia; order Fermentithermobacillales; family Fermentithermobacillaceae; genus Fermentithermobacillus; species Fermentithermobacillus carboniphilus. Next base: position 1,680,304 of record CP062796.1, read on the forward strand.
CCGAGGCCTCCTTTCCCGGCCAATTCTGGCCTATGGGGTAAACCCACTGTCATAAACAATGTGGAGACCCTGGCAAACGTGCCAGTAATACTGAGAAAAGGCGCCGAGTGGTTTGCCTCGATGGGTACGGAGAAATCCAAAGGGACCAAAGTGTTTGCCCTTGCGGGCAAGATTAACAATAACGGTCTTGTCGAAGTCCCGATGGGGACCACTATAGGTGAAATTGTGTTCGACATAGGCGGGGGTTTGCCCAAAGGCAAAAAGTTCAAGGCGGTACAGACGGGCGGCCCTTCCGGCGGGTGCATCCCGGCCCAATACCTAAACACACCGGTGGATTACGAGTCCCTCGCCAGCCTGGGCACAATAATGGGTTCTGGCGGATTCATCGTCATGGACGAAGATACCTGTATGGTGGACCTCGCCAAGTTCTTCCTTGAGTTTGTGCAATCCGAATCCTGCGGCAAGTGTGCTCCGTGCAGGATAGGGACCAAGAGGATGCTCGAGATCCTCCAGCGGATCACAAGGGGAGAGGGCCGTGAGGGTGATATAGAACTCTTGCAGGAACTGGGTGAATCCATAAAAGAGAGCGCCCTCTGCGGATTGGGCCAGACGGCGCCCAACCCGGTCCTGTCGACGATAAGGTACTTCCGTGACGAATACGAAGCCCACATAAAGGACAAGAGGTGTCCCGCTTCAGTCTGCGCTGCTCTGTTCAACGCACCGTGTCAGAACACGTGTCCTGCGAACGTCGACGTTCCGGTCTACATCGACCTTATCAGGCAGGGGAGGTTCGCCGAGGCCTACGAAGAGATACTGCGGGAGAACCCGTTCCCGGTGGTTTGCGGGAGAGTATGCAATCATCCGTGTGAGTCCCGCTGCCGGAGAGCGCAGCTCGATGAGCCATTGGCCATACGCGAACTCAAGCGGTTTGCTTCGGACTATGCGGTGAGTCTCAACGGTTCCAGGCCGCGGCCCGAGCGAAAAGCGCCTACCGGGAAGAAGGTCGCCGTGATAGGAGCGGGGCCTTCCGGGCTTTCCGCGGCTTACTACCTTGCCCTCCGGGGCCACTCGGTCACGGTGTTCGAGACGTTGCCCCTACCCGGCGGGATGCTTGCCGTCGGTATTCCTTCATACAGGCTACCAAAAGATTCTCTCCTTAAAGACATTGAATTAATAGAGAGCCTGGGCGTAACCATCAAGACGGGCGTAACCGTGGGGAAGGACGTTTCCTGGGAGACCCTGAAGAACGAACATGACGCCTTATTCCTAGCCATAGGCGCCTACAAGGACCAGAGACTGGGTATCCCCGGTGAGGAACTAGAGGGCGTCATACCGGGCGTCACCTTTCTCCGCAAGATAAACCTGGGGGAGAAGATTGACCTTACTGGCAAGAAAGTCGTCGTGGTCGGAGGTGGTAACGTCGCCATGGACGCCGCGAGATCAGCTCAGCGCCTTGGAGCTGATTCTGTGACGGTCCTTTACAGGCGTCGCAGAGAAGACATGCCAGCCCTCGAAGAAGAGGTGAACGCCGCTCTCGAAGAAGGCGTCATCCTTTGCACCATGGTCAATCCCAAAGAACTCAAGGGTGATGGCAAGGTGCAAAAAGTTACGTGCGTCCAGATGCGCGCGGGAGAGTTTGACTCTTCGGGCAGAAGAAGGACTTATCCGGTGGAAGGTTCGGAGTTTGACATCGACTGCGATGTTTTCATCCCCGCGATAGGCCAGGTTACTGACGCAGAGGCTTTTACGGGCAACGGGCTCGAGATAAAACGAGGTGGGACTTTTGCCGTTGATCCCAGGACAATGGCCACCAATGTACCGGGCGTCTTCGCAGGCGGCGATTGTGTGACAGGGCCTGCCACGGTAGTCGAAGCAATAGCGGCTGGCAAGCGAGCTGCGGCTGCCATCGATAAGTACCTGGGCGGAGATGGTAACGTGGTTCCCAGGTCAAAGCACCAGAGAAAGCTCTCGGGCCCAATCATCGAAGAGAAGATGTCCAGGGTCCGCGGGAGGGTACTACCTCCTTCTGACCGCAAGGGCTCTTTTGTCGAGGTCGAGCTCGGTTTTGATGCCCGCATGGCGCAGCGAGAGGCCCAGAGATGTTTACGCTGCGACGTGAAAGAGTAAGGGGGGAGACGACATGGCACCTATCGCTCTCACGATAGACGGAAAACGGGTGACTGTCGAAGAAGGTATTTCCATCCTGGAAGCCGCCAAAACAGTGGGTATAGACATACCTTCCCTGTGCTATCTCAAAGATATCAACGTCATCGGCAGCTGCAGGGTATGCGTGGTGGAAGTGGAAGGGGCTAAGACTCTTCAGGCGGCCTGTGTTACACCGGTGGCGCCGGGAATGGTGGTGCATACCAACACACCAAAAGTCCGCGCGTCTAGGAGACTCACCGTGGAACTCATTCTTTCTGACCACCCGTACGAGTGTCCGACATGCCCTAGAAACCTCAATTGCGAGCTTCAGGCGCTTGCGGAGCGAATGGGGATCCGCCGTATCCGGTTTGAAGGTCAGAGACAAGAATACAAGCCTGACGTCTCCACTCCGGCCCTGGTGCGTGATTTCAATAAGTGTATCCTCTGCAGGCGCTGCGTCTCGGTGTGCGAAAAAGTACAGGGGGTCAATGCCATAGGCCCCTATGGCCGTGGTCTCAAGACGACCATAGGGCCTGCCTGGGGTGAGTCCATGGCTGAAAGCCCCTGTGTCCAATGTGGCCAGTGCGTCCTCGTATGCCCCGTCGGGGCTCTTTACGAAAAGGACTACACTGAGGAGGTCTGGAAAGCCCTTAGTGACCCGAATAAGCACGTCATTGTCCAGACGGCACCCGCGACTAGGGTGAGTATAGGCGAACCTTTCGGGCTCCCTCCGGGAAGCATCAGTACGGGCAAAATGGTTGCGGCCCTCCGGAGGCTCGGCTTTGCCAAGGTATTCGATACCGACTTCGCGGCTGACCTGACCATCGTGGAAGAAGGGTCGGAACTATTAGATAGGCTCGCCAAGGGCGGACCTTTTCCGCTGATAACTTCCTGCAGTCCGGGCTGGATAAGGTTTATGGAACAGTTCTACCCTGAACTCTCTCTGAACGTTTCCTCCTGTAAGTCCCCCCAGCAAATGTTCGGGGCTCTCGCAAAGACGTATTATGCGGAAAAAACAGGGATAGACCCTGCGAAAATCGTAATGGTCTCGATTATGCCCTGCACCGCCAAGAAGTATGAATGCCAGCGACCGGAGATGACCTCTTCCGGGTTCCAGGACGTAGACTACGTCCTCACTGTTCGGGAACTGGCCAGGATGATAAAGCAGGCAGGCATTGACTTCCAGGAGCTACCTGAAGAGGAGTACGACGCGCCGCTAGGCATATCAACGGGTGCAGGCGTGATCTTCGGAGCTACCGGTGGGGTCATGGAAGCTGCTCTGCGGACCGCTTACGAACTCCACACCGGCAAGCCTCTCCCCAGGATCGACTTTGAGGCGGTGAGGGGGCTTAACGGCGTAAAGGAAGCTGCGGTCGACCTCGACGGCACTCAGTTGAAAGTGGCGGTCGCCCACGGGTTGGGGAACGCAAGGGTTGTTCTAGATAGGGTCAAATCCGGCGAGGTCCAGTACCACTTCATAGAGATAATGACCTGTCCCGGTGGTTGTATCGGCGGAGGCGGACAACCGATACCGACAAACACCGAGATACGACAAAAGAGGCTGGAGGCCATCTACGAGGCTGATAGGCGTATGCCTTTCAGGAAGTCCCACGAAAATCCGGCTGTCCGGGAACTGTACGAGACGTATCTGGGTAAGCCTCTTGGGCCCAAGTCTCATCACCTCCTTCATACAACATACAGGTGGCGTTCTCCGTTCGGGAGCATGGTACAAAAGAATCATCAGGGCGTGTGGCCTTTGGAAGAAGTCGCCGCAGCAAGTTCACCCGATGAGGGTGTCGATGACCGCCGCTGAAGAACTCGGGTCTCCCTGAAAGACGAGTGTTTCTCCGATGCTTGCCCGGGTCTTTCGCGAAACGGCAGAAGGACGGTTGAAATTAAGGTGAGAAGAGGGGGCTTTTTGATGCTGGTCCAAAGCCCCCTAATCTGGATGAACCTGTGCGCTATCAACCTCGGTGTGCTGGTCAATCCCGGTGTGCTTGACACAAGGTTTTCAATTTCTTATACCTAGGTATGTAGGTCCAGTATTCGCGTAAGGGGGTTGTGAGGCGTGCCGATCTACGAGTATAAGTGCGCGAAATGCGGCGTCTTCGAGACGATGCAGAAAATAACGGATGAGCCGCTCAAAACCTGCCCCAAGTGTGGTGGGCCCGTTACGAAACTAATAAGCCATAATGTAGGTATTATCTTTAAAGGGACAGGGTTCTACACTACCGACAACAGATCCAATGAATATAAAGAAAAGGCAAAAGAAGATAAAGGCGAATCTAAAGCGGCGGATACGTAGAAAAAGAACCCCTCGGACAAGACGAGGGGTTCAAGATTTTGTTGCGGAAAAGTCAACTCTGATAGGTTGACCCGGAAGACCGGTTCTGGACTTGCCTCAAGATCCCCCAGCACAACAAGGCGACCCCCGCATCTACGCTGTGGTGTACGAGAGTCCCGAGCCCCACAAGGAAACCGGCTTTTTGGACGCTGAACCCGAATGGTAAGACGATCAGGGCCTCCAAGATAGCGTGGACCGGCGCAACTGCGGCAAGACTCAGGGCGAAGCTGGTTTTCTTCTTGACGAGATAGGCTCCGAGGATGCCTACAGGTACGTGCATTGCGGCTCGCATACCCACGAGCGGCCCAAGTTTAACGAAGAAACCGACCGCTGACCCGAAGCCAACCATTGCTGCCGCGCCAGGTCCTAAGAGCATAGCCAAAAAGGTCGGGACATGGGACGCCGGCGTCGCAGTGAAGGGACCCAGAGCCACAGTCACGGTTCCGGCCAAAAACAGCGGGATCATGAGGGATAGGGCAAGGAGTAGAGCTCCTGAGGTGAGTCTTCGAATCTTGAGATCTTTCATGTTGTCAGCTCCTCCGGCAAGAGTGCATAGATCTTCGCGACCGCGTCTCGGTCGAAATTCAGTCCCATGTCTCAGTATATCAGGTGTCTTGTCAGGTGTAAACACGGTAGCGGAGGGGCGAACCGTCTATCGCATTGCGCCTGGAGATGGAGCTTTTGGCCAGAGAGCCGGCGTAGTGGATCGGCAATGAAGAGGCGAGCGGGAGACTGTTCGGCTCCCGCTCGACCAATCAACCCGCTGCTTATGCGAAGTGGGCCAAATGTGCGCATGCCGTCCCTTTCAATATGCGAACCAGTGGTTTCCGATTGCGCCCATGGCGGGTTTGGACCACAACCATTCATTCCAGACAGTATGGTAATTAAAGTAGTAAAGAGCTCCACCCGTCGGGTCCCAGCCAGCCAAGGCGTCAAGCGCGGCCTGGATGCACTCTTCCGGTGGGTATGAGTTGAACATCCAGTTACCCACGGACGAGAACTGCCAGGGCTCGTAGATCACATCGTAGATCGTATCCGGGAAAAGCGGGCTTTTGACCCTGTTGAGGACAACCGCCGCTACTGCGACCTTGCCCACGTAAGGTTCTCCCGCAGCTTCCGCGTATACGAGCCTGGCGAGAAGCATGAGCTCATCGTAAGTATAGTTCGTGTCCCATGGACTATAAGCGAGAGCTTTCGCAGGGAACATCAATAGGGTTGGTCCAGCTATAAGTAACAGGACCAATCCAACGTAGAACAGCTTTTTAAGGATATTCATGTTGATCCCCCTCTCTTGCCTCCGGAGTTAGCTTTAGGGTTCGGTGAAAGGGTTCAGCCCTACTGCCCCGTAATCACATGGGGCAGATTCACCCGAAAATGGTTCCCCCGTACCCGCGCAGGTGCGCGAGATTCGGCTAAATATCGTGCGCCGTGGCGATTTTACCATGCCTGGCAGGGGCTTTCATTAGTGAGTGAGTGGCATCTTTGGAAAGGTTGTGACCTGTGAGGATCATTCTGTCAGCAGGAAACCTTTTTCTCTGAGCGTTTCTTCGAGTTTATCGAATTGAGACTTGTCGCGTCCCTTTACGGTGTGCAGGTGCACTCCCCCGGTAAGGGATGAAAGGAGACCGGCCCTCGTTTCTTCGATGGTCTTTATGAAGTCGTCTACGTCTTTCCGGGTTGAAAGCGAAAGCTGGCCTGTCAATTGCCCGTAAACGGGGTGGTCGACTATGACGTCTACTACCTCGAGACCCAGGTCAACCATAGAGTATAGTTCTTCTCGGGTCTCGCTCCTCGAATGTCTGACGGCGACCAGTTTCGTTATACCCGGCGTCCTATCACTTGATAGGATAGTGTAGCCTCTTGGCGTTGCCAGTATTTCCTTGCCCTGCGCCCTGAGAACTGCGATGTCCTGGACGATGACTTGCCGGGTTACTCCAAGGCGCGATGCGAGAGAAGACCCGGTAACTGGTTCTTTCGACCCGGCAAGGATCTCGAGAAGAGCATTTCTCCTGGAAGAAGCGTCCACATACATCTCCCCTCGTAAGCCGGTGCCCTTTTCCAGCCGCCATTTAATTCTATGGCCCAGGTTTTATGTCCTTCTACAAATGTTATATAATTAAGATGTCGTTGGAGCAGGCGATCGACTCCCTCGCTGGGGAGTTGGTGGGGCCGGATCCTGCCGGAAGTACGGAGACGTACTAATCCGGCAAGACCTCGACAACACTTTCCCCAGGAGGGTTCGTGTATGCCACAGAAAAAATCCGCTCGTTGGTCCATCACCGGATATCTTATCGAGAAATTCACGGGACATTCTTCCTCACCAGAACCTGTGACCGATCCCGATGTGAGGACCAAGTTTGCATTTCTCGAAGCGTGGGTAAGTATTATAGGGAACTTCATCCTCGCTTTCATCAAGGTGACCTTCGGACTTGTCCTGAACAGCATATCTCTTCTGGCCGATGCGGCACACACGGCGGCTGACGTCCTGACCTCCGTCGTCGTCCTTGTAGGTTTCCGGATGGCCAGGGCTCCGGCTGACGAAAAGCATCCTTTCGGCCACGGGAGAGTCGAGTTTCTGAGCACCCTCGTGATAGCCATCCTTTTGCTGGTGGTGGGCTTCCAGTTTGGCAAATCTTCGTATGAAAGGCTCCTGTCCAATACCCCGGTCAAAGGCAGTTTTGTCGTAGCCGCGATGATGGTGCTCAGCGGTGTGGCGAAGGAATGGATGACCAGGTTTGCGTTGTATCTGGGGCGAAAGACGAATGCACAGGCCCTTATAGGGGATGCGTGGCACCACAGGACCGACGCGATAGCATCTGTCCTGGTCGCAGTAGCTATAGTGTCCTCCCGTTACGGTTATCACTGGGTTGACGCGGTTCTGGGCATCGGCGTATCGGCTCTTATAGTCTACACTGGAGTGGAACTGGCTCTGTCTTCTGCTTCCACCCTCATCGGAGAAGGGGCGCCCGAAGAGCTCCTCAATGCGATCCGTACTGAAGTTCTGAAGTGCGAGGGTGTGAAGGACCTCCATAAGGTCATTGTCCACGATTACGGTGGAAGAAAATCTGTTTCCCTCCATATCCTCGTGAGTGAGGACTTAAGCTTGCTCGAATCCCATAACATTGCCACGGAAGTCGAGAAGGCGGTGAAGTCCCGTGTTGCCGGAGACGTTGTGGTACACATGGAGCCCTTTAATCCAGAGGAAAACCAGGGTGCTGACGCCGAATGAACAATCTGTGAGGCCAGTTCGGAACATATGGCCAGAGAAGATCTGAGGAGGGACTTCCTGTGAAAGTGTTCATATCCTGTGACATAGAGGGTATCTCGGGGATAGTGAATACCGATCAAACTTCGCCCGAAGGGAAGGATTACTCCAGAGCCAGAGAGCTGATGACAGGCGAGGCCAACGCAGTGATCGAGGGAGCTGTCCGGGCGGGCGCCACGGAAATCGTGGTGAACGATGCTCACGGTCCAATGCGCAATCTGCTCATAGAAAAACTCCATCCTGCCGCCACTCTCATCACCGGTTCACCCAAGCCTCTTTCCATGATGGAGGGAATAGGACCCCAGTTCCAGGCGGCCATTTTTGTTGGATACCACTCCAGAATGGGCACGCCGGGTGTGCTGAGTCATACCATCTCTGGCGCCGTAGTAGCCAACATTTGGGTTAACGATGTTCTCGTGGGAGAGACCGGGATAAACGCTGGGATCGCGGGTTTCTACGGAGTCCCGGTGGTCTTGGTGGCTGGCGACGATGTGGTGGCCGAGGAAGCCCGGGCACTTCTCCCCCACGTTCACACAGTTGTGGTCAAGCAGGCTATAACCAGGTATTCGGCAAAGTGTCTTCCACCCGAAAAGGTATCGCAACTCTTGACGACCGAGACGGAGAAGGCCTTGAGAGACCTTTCTTCTGCGAAATCATGGGTTCCCACATCTCCCGTCACATTCAAGATAGAGTTCAAAGACTCGGGTTTTGCCGAACAGGCTGCGAGGTTTCCCTACGCCAAAGTGATAGATCCACGTACTCTTTCTTTCACGGCAGATGACTACATAACTGCGTTTAAGGGCATGAGAGCCATGATCGCCCTAGCGAGGAATGATTGATTCTCCCGGTGCCCCTTGCAGTCTGAGTCTTCCAAAAGGCCGTAATGGAGTCCCAAAAATCGAGGGGGATTACTTCCCCCTCGTGCTCCCCTGTTCTTCTAAATTCTGAGCAACAGGGCTGCTACCAGCGCCGCCCTTTCCGGGAGGCTCGGCAAGAGGACATATTCGCCAGGAGAATGGGCATCGTCGCCTACGGGTCCCAGCCCGTCCAAGGTCGGTATCCCAAGAGCCGACGTGAAGTTCCCGTCGCTGCCGCCGCCCGTACCTGATTCTTCAAGTACGAGTCCAATTTCGGCCCCGATGGCTTTTGCCAAGTGGAAAAGAGCGAGGTTCTTCTCGTTTCTCTCCATCGGTGGCCTGTTGAGGTCTCCTTCGACGGTAATCGACACTCTCGGGTCTACAGGTTTTAGGTTCAGGATCTTGGGGATTACTCTCGAAGCCGCAGCCATGCTCTTAACCCGAAGGTCGATTCCCAGAACCGCTTCTTCGGCGACCACATTGCGCCTGGTTCCCGCCTGGACCGTTCCCACGTTGACAGTAGTGCCTTCTTCAAGATCGGTGAGGCCGTGCAGGTAGAGGATCTGGTGGGCTGCTTCCTGGGCTGCCGATACGCCTCTCTCATAATCAGCTCCGGCGTGAGCAGACCTGCCCTTTATCCTCACCTCAAACATTCCAACACCTTTTCTCCAGGTCTTCAACGCTCCCCCGCGAACAGAAGGCTCTAGCACCAAGACAGCTTTAGACTTTCTGGCTTCTTCTTCAATGATCGGCCTTGACGACGGGGATCCTATTTCCTCGTCGCTGTTATGTAAAACCACCACGCGTTTTGAGGGAACGAGGTCGAGAGCAGAGAGGGCTTTAACGGCATAAAGTGCTTCTACGATGCCCCCCTTCATGTCATAGGCGCCCGGCCCGAAAGCCTTTTGGCCTTCGATTCTGAAAGGGCGCCGGGCCGCTTCGCCGGGGCCCCACACTGTATCCATGTGACACAGCAGGAGGATCTGTTCATCTCCTGCCCCCCATTGGGCCTTGAAATGGTTGCCGTACTTTTCTTGAGGAAAGACGGTGACCTTCGCCCCGAGTTCGTCCCAGGCTCCGGCGACCACGTCCGAGAAGTGGTCGACAAGTTCTTTATTTGTGCTGGGTGAGTCGATATTGGTTAGCCTTTCGAGGGTGCTCACCATTTCATCCTGACGCGCCTTCAAAAACTCCAAGATATCCCTTGCTGACCTGGATTCCACGATTCATCCCTCCGGAAATATCATTTGCAGGACTTTAATATTTCTAGATTCGCCGGTCAAGACCTCCCAGCATCGACGGTGCCTGCATCACAAGGCCCTCAAGATCATGATCCACATGGTGAGAGACACGACGCTGACAGCGGTTCCGGCCAGCGTTACTCTGGACACGGCCTCAGGGTGGGCGTTAAATTCCTGGGAGAGGATAGTGGCGTTTACTGGAGGAGGCATTGCAGCTTGTAGGACCAGTATCTTCCAGGCGAGCCCTCCAAGGCCCAGTAATTTTCCGAGAATCCCTACGATAATAGGAGCTATAACAAGACGTAGAATCACAGCCACGGTCGATTCTTTCCACGCGGCTTTGCCGCTGCCGTTAATCAACTGAATGCCTAGGACCAAGAGGAATATCGGAACCGCTGCCTGAGCAAGGAGGCTTATAGGCCTTCCTATAACCTCAGGGACACTTATGCCGAATGTTTTTACCAGGACGGCGGCGATCGTAGCATGAAGGGCCGGCATCTTAAGGACCTGTTTCAAAGCTCGGGTGGGTGTCATGTGGCTCGAGGCGGCGATGAAGACCCCGAGGGTCGCGATGAGCATGCTCTGAGTCACCATAAAGACTATGCCGAGGTCCATCCCCTGGGTCCCGAAGGCGAAGAGACAGACGGGTAAGCCGTAATTTCCCGCGTTTGTGAACAACGTCGGAAGGAGCATCGCTTGGGAGAAGGATCTTTCCCACCTCAACAGGCGGAAAACTGCAAGGAAGATGGGGATGAGCACGAACGGTATGAGGAAGGTGGTTAGGGCAAGTCTCCAGACAGTTGTTAAATCCACCTGTGAGGTTGAAAGAGAAGAGAAAGTCAGTGCCGGAGTCAGGATGTAGAGACATACTCTCGATAGGACGTGTGAGTCGAGCTGGAGTTTCTTGCCGGCAACGTAACCCACAAGCGCTATCAGAAATGCGGGCAATACTGCGTCTAATGGCAACGGTATTCACCCTCGATGGCGGTCGGTTTCTAAGAGCTATTTCCTATTATACAACTCCTATCGAAATTAGGCAGGACTTTCGACATGCGGAATCGAATGATCATCGAATGAACCGGGAGGTGCCGAAGCGTTCTAACAAAAACATTGAAGTTTCGTCGTCAAGGCCCGGTTCTTCAGCTCTGTCTCAGTGATAGATAGGACTATATCTCTTTTTCGAACAGGAGGAAGAAACGTGCTAAAGGTAATCGCCAGCGCCAATGGCATTGTCGGCATCGAGGCTGCCATGGAAGTGTTGAAGAAGGGCGGGACCGCCGTCGACGCTGTCGAAGCCGGGATCCGCCTGGTCGAGTCAAATCCGGAAGATACCACCGTCGGTTACGGAGGCCTCCCTAACCTCTTAGGTGAGGTAGAGCTGGACGCAAGCATAATGGATGGAGAGACTCTTGCAGCGGGTGCCGTCGGCGCGGTTAAAGGGTATGAACATCCTATTTCAATCGCTCGAAAGGTTATGGAAGAGCTTCCCCACGTCATGATAGTCGGTGAGGGAGCCGAGCGATTTGCCCGGGAAATGGGTTTCGAGAAAAAAGACCTTCTTACCCCGAAAGCGAGGGAAATCTGGGAAAAGGGACTGAAAGAGAAAGCCCCTGATATTTACGGGGAGAGGGCAGAGTACCTTGAAAGCCTGAGGAGATTCGCCAATCTGGCGGTGGATCCGGAAAAGCATCTGGGTACCGTGAACTTCATCGCCATGGATTCCAGGGGCCACCTCGCGACCGGTGTATCGACGAGCGGTTGGGCTTGGAAATATCCTGGCAGGCTAGGCGATTCGCCCGTAATAGGGGCGGGCAACTATGCTGATAGCCGTTACGGAGCGGCGGCATGTACCGGCCGTGGTGAAATGGCTATAAGGCTTTCCACAGCAAGGTCAATCGTGCTTTACATGGAGATGGGTCTTTCGTTGGAAGAGGCGGCTACCAAAGCTATGCTCGAACTCGCCCGCCTGAAGGATAGGTTCTGGGGGCGCGTTTCATGCATAGTGATGGACGCTAAAGGCAACCACGGCGCCTTCAGTGTCGGAGGGCCTTCTAAGTACGTCGTCATGACCGAAGATATGGACGCCCCCCAGGAACTTCCCAGGGTGGAGATACCCGTACCCAACAAAAAGTGAGGTTTGGCAGTTTGGTGGAGAGGTACGCGTTATTCGATCTCGACGGGACCCTCTTGCCTGTTGACCTCGAGTTTTTCTTGAAGCGTTACGTGGAAGCGGTGACGCCGGAGTTCTCGCACCTAATACCCGAGAAGGTTTTCGTCAAGTCTCTCTGGGAAGCCACATACGATATGGTCAACAACCTGGACCCCCGAGTCGGGAACCACGAGGCATTTGCGAGAGCCTTCGAATCCAGGGTGGGTGTTAAGTGGGAGGTGCTCTGGCCCATCTTTCAGAGGTTCTACGAGATCGGCTTTCCGCGCCTGAGGAAATTTGTACCGGATACGAGCGTGGCCCGGCAGGTAGTGGGCGCATGTCTTGACGCAGGTTGGACCGTTATATTAGCCACTAATCCCGTTTTTCCTGAAGTGGCGGTCAGAGAACGCATGAAATGGTGCCGGGTCGACGACCTCCCTTGGCGGTTCATAACGACCCTTGACAATATGCACTTCTGCAAGCCCCACCTCGAGTATTACCGAGAAATCTGTGAGACGCTCCGCCTGAACCCCGAGAGGTGTGTGATGATAGGTAACGACGTGCAGGAAGATATGGTGGCGAAAAAGCTCGGGATGAAGACTTTCCTGGTCGAGGATTTCCTGATTGATAGGGGAGGCGGAGAAGCCCCGCACCTCAGGGGAACGTTGAGAGATGTGCCGTCCGGCATCGAAACCCTATTGCCCGGGTGAGGGCGAGAGCGTCCTGAGGATCCTGCTTCCGGGACCCTTGAACCTTGAAGTGACACTTGAGTGCGGGCAGGCCTTCAGGTGGGAAAAAGTCCAGGGTTCACGCGGGATTGCATACAAGGGCGTGGTGGGCGCTTACAGCGTGATGCTTTCCCTGTGTGACGTCTCCGGGACATGCGGGGAGAAAGACGCGGGAAGAGAGTTTCCGTGTCTTCTCGTGTCTTTCGACCCGGTCGTTGTCAAGGGGACGACCAGAGAGATGCTGGCAGATGCCGTGTTCCGGTATCTTTCCCTGGATGATGACCTGGATACCATAGAGACCACGTTGATCGAGAAAGACCAGATTATGAGGAAGGCTCTTGAGTTCTCCCGGGGACTCAGACTTCTTCGCCAGGACCCCTGGGAATGTCTTGCTTCCTACATCATTTCGGTCCACAACAATATCCCTGCCATACGGAGGGTCATAAGTTACCTCTCGAAACAACTCGGGGAGCCGACGGGCTTGAGAGAGTACTCCTTTCCGGCGCCGAGGGCGATCCTGTCAAATCCGGCGGTTTTGGACCTTGCCAGGTGTGGTTTCAGAAAGGAGTACCTTTTGGATGCCGCCCGGAAAGTGGATGGAGGGGAAGTCGACCTTTCGGCCCTGGGGGAAATGCCCGTGGAAAAAGCGGCGAGTGAGCTCATGAAGATCAAGGGTGTAGGGCCAAAAGTTGCCGACTGTGTACTTCTCTTCGCCTATCACCGCCTTGAAGTGTTTCCAGTAGATGTTTGGATTCTGCGGGCGATGTCTCGATTTTACTTCGGAGGCAGGCAGATATCTACAAAAACTGCCAGAGAGGAAGGTATCCGGCGCTTTGGGAAATTTGCAGGATATGCCCAGGAGCACCTTTACCACTACGTCAGGAACAGCTTTGGCCTGTAGAGCGGCGCGCTCTACTCGCAAGAGGCAGGCTTACCGACCATATGGCGCCAAGGACCAGGCCAACTCCGAGCAGCTCTGTCCATGTGAGAGTTTCGCCCAGGATGAAGTATCCGAGAATACAGGCTGCTACAGGCTCGGACATGGCTACGATGGAACCTCTGGTTGCCTCAACCTTGTTGATGCCGTCGGCGAAGAATATGAATGCTAGAGTTCCGGGGCCCAAGCCCAAAAGCAGGAAGATTAGCCAGCTGCCAGGAGTGGCGTGAGCCAACTTTGTGAAAAACTCGGGTGCCTGGCCTTTTGATATGGTGAGGGTTAGGATGAGTGCGGGGGTCCCGGTTGCCATGGTCCAGAAGTTGAGCGGTAGCGGACCGTATTTCACCCCGACCTTTTTATAGACTACTGTCTGTGAGCCGTACGCCGCTCCCGAGACAAGCCCGGCCAGGATCCCCGGTAAAGAAGCTGTCATGGTACCTTTTTCGGGTGTCAGCAACCCTGATACCAGGGCGACGCCTAGGAGCGCAGTGACAAGGGCGAGGATCTTTTGTCCGGTAAGCTTCTCTCCGTATAAGAAATAACAAATGATCATGACGAAAAAGGGCGCGGTGTAATTCAGGGTAACGGCTACCGCGACGCTCGTCACAGACAAGGCGTAGAAGTAGGTAGTTTGGGAGAAAACCACGGCTAAGAACCCGAGCGCGAGGAAGGTGGGGAAATCTTGGGCCGAAGGGACGAGATTCTCTGTTTCTCCGTTACCTTTATGGCCATGTCTTCGCCGCCACAAAAGGACCGTGCCCATGAAAAAGATGGCAAAAAGGGCTCTTCCGAGCACGATGTCCCAGGGAGTAAACCCGCGTTTCTGGAGTATCCGCAGTAATGGACCTGTGGTGGCCCAGATCAACCCGGCAAGTCCGATCTCCAAGTAACCCATGACTTTCCTCCGACCGCCCTGGCAAATTGTTCGATACTCAATCTTCTCCTAAAGCGGGTCAAATGGCAATAGCCTGCGGTAGCCCTGCGGTGGCCTGCGATGGTCGTGAGAGGACTATGATGTCAAGAGGGGAAGCCGGTGAGATTTCGCTCCGGGTAGCGCTTACTGCGCGATGGCCTCTCAAGATTCCCGATCCATGTAAATGTCGCTTTCACCTTCGGTCACAATCCAGCTAGGGTCGGGCTGTCTTACCGCTATGGCCCGTACCAGGCTCGCGTGATACCAGGAACCTTCGTATGGCCTTTTTGGCTTGAATTCTCGCAACCCCGGATATTCCCTGAAAACGAAGTCATTGTCGGGCAAGACGTATCTCTGACAATCTTTCAGAAGGTCTTTTAACACAAAACCCGTCCTGAGAAGGATCGTCTGAAACTCATGCCATCTTTCAGGTGGGCACTCCAGGTCTGTAAGGGCAAAAAGCAGGGTTGAACCGGCATCTGAAAGTGCCTCCGCAGCGCGTCTCAAAAAAAGGGGGAAACCGGACCTGGTCTCGAGGGGATCGGTTACGCACACGCTGAACTTCCTCGTAAGATCAGGAGGCAAAGGACGTCTGACATCATAGGGCACGGCCAGTACAGGCGAGACGGCGTGACCTGCCAGGCTCTTCATCTTTTGGCCGGAAGAATTGATGAATTCTACAAGGCGGGGGTCAATTTCCGCTACTACGATTTCCCGGGGTTTTCCGGTAAGCGCCAGGGCAAGAGAGGTGAGGTCGTCGTCGCCGAGGACGAAGACCCTGCTATCGTCGAGATCTCCCCTTGAATCCAGGATGGATACCCTGGCCATGACCGACTCGGGCGTCACATACCCCTGATCATACTCGGTGACCGGGCGGGGCCTATCTTTTGCTAGCTCCAAGTACTCATGGATTAACAGCCGCGGTACATCGCTCTCTTGAGGCGGACATGCGGGTTCTGAGTACATGGTAGGGTTTGCAGTTTCTGGCCGCGAGTCTTGATCCAACCCCCCTGTCAAGCCCCCACGAGCATGGATCTTCCCCTCCGAAACGGCGATGAGTCCTTGTTCCTTAAGTTCTGACAAAGCTTGTTCAACCGTACCAATATATTCGTTCAGTTGGGACAAAAGGTCGAAAATGTTGTCGGAGGTCTGTAAAAGCTTCAGTATCTTGTACTTTAACTCTTGCATAGATATCGTTCCACCTTGCTACCTTTTACTGTTGCCAGCGCACGTTCATCGTAAAGCCGGCGGACCATTCGGCAAATGTCTTCGAACTACCTACTGAACATGCAATTTATATATAACACCGAAAATTCCTCCTTGGTGGCGCATCTCTGCTTCCCGGGGTCTTATAAGGAGGAATGGCGTGTCAGGAGTAGAACTGTAATCGGAGAGATCTGGAGGGATTCACTTGAAGCTGAAAGTAAAACTATTCGGTGACCTAATCAGGTACTCGCCGTCGGGGAGAGACGTCTTCGAACTGGAAGTTCCCGGATTCAACGGTTCGGACGCAACGGTGAAAGAGTTGATTCGGGCGCTAGGTATTCCCGAGGGCGAGGTCTGGATCATTACTGTGAACGGAGTTCAGGCTCAGGCCGAGCGCATTTTGACGGAAGGGGACGAAGTGATGATCTTCGCGCCGGTCATGGGCGGTTAGTCGAGCTCCGAAAACCATAGAAGGGGAGGACCGGAAAGTGCCTGGATATCAAGGTAAAATCTTACGAGTTGATCTGGGAACGGGGAAGACTTGGGTCGAGGAAAAAGATGAGATGTTTTATCGGCGTTACTGGGGAGGTCGCGGCATCATCGCTTACTATCTCCTCAACGAAGTTCCCAGAGAGGCTGACCCGCTCGGGCCTGAGAACGTGCTCGTGTTTGCGGCGGGGCCTCTGACGGGGGCGCCATTTGCTGGTTCCGGAAGGAACTCCGTGGGAGCCAAGTCACCCTTGACGGGGGGCTACGGAGACGCTGAAGGTGGCGGCTTCTTCGGGGCCGAGCTTAAGCGAGCCGGATTTGATGCAATCGTGATCAAAGGCTGTTCCGAAAAGCCGGTATATCTCTACGTTCACGATGGCGAAGCGGAACTTAAAGACGCTTCTCACCTATGGGGTAAGACTACCGGAGAGGTAGAAGACCTGATCAAGGAGGAATTAGGCGACCGCCTGGTGCGTGTAGCCCAGTGTGGACCCGCAGGAGAGAATCTGGTGAGATTCGCGTGTGTCGCCAACGACCTTACCCATTTTGCTGGAAGGACCGGTATGGGTGCTGTGATGGGCTCTAAGAAACTCAGGGCGGTCGCGGTTAGAGGGAAAGGCCAGGTTCAGGTGGCTAACCCGGAAAAATTGCGAGAGCTCGCAAGGTGGATGACAGAAAATGCGCCGGTGCTCGCCCCGGGCCTCACCGACACCGGGACGGCGGGGGGAACGGTCAACCTCAGTGTGGCTGGAGGGCTTCCGACCCGGAACTTCAAGCAGGGGAGTTTCGAGGGCGCCGAGAAGATTTCCGGCCAAACCATGCGAGATACGGTTCTCGTGGACCGGGATACCTGCTATTCATGCCCCATCCGCTGCAAGCGTGTGGTCAAGACTGAGACTCCGTATAAAGTAGATCCAAGGTACGGTGGCCCCGAGTATGAGACAATCGGCTCTTTAGGCTCAAACCTGGGTATAGATGACCTTGTGGCGATCTGCAAAGGGAATGAGCTATGCAACGCTTACGGACTCGACACCATATCGACCGGGGTGACCATCGCTTTTGCCATGGAGTGTTTTGAAAGAGGTCTCTTCACCCTGGAAGAGACAGGCGGGCTTGACCTCCGGTTCGGCAATAAAGATGCTGTCCTGAAGGCTATCGAACTCATCAAGGAACGTAAGGGCTTTGGTGATCTCCTGGCTCTGGGTTCTCGAGAGCTTTCAAGACGCATAGGTTGCGGAGCCGAAGACCTAGCCATGCACGTGAGAGGACAGGAGATCCCCATGCACGAGCCCAGGCTGAAGTATGCGCTCGGAATAGGTTACGCGGTCTCACCCACGGGAGCCGACCACTGCCACAATTTCCACGATACGGGCTATGAAAAGGCCGATTCGAGGGGATTTGAAGAACTCAAGGGACTTGGAATTTACGATCCCCTTCCTGCCAGCGATCTTTCCCCTGAAAAGATCCACATGTTCTGGACGGTGACTAACCTCCGGACTTTCGCAAATGTGGCAGTCATATGCCAGTTTGTCCCGTGGTCGGTCCAGCAGCTTGAGGAACTGGTGAGGGCGGTCACCGGTTGGAACACGACCGCCGCCGAGATCCTCGCAGCCGGCGAAAGGGCTAATACCATGGCACGTGTATTCAACCTGAGAGAGGGCATCGATCTTTCGGAAGAGAGATTGCCCAAGAGATTTTTCCAGGCATTTTCCGAGGGGCCCCTGGCAGGTAAGGCCGCCGATCCCGCGGTTTGGGAGAAGGCGAAAATCACAGCTTACAAGATGGCGGGGTGGACTGAGGAAGGTATACCGACTAAGGAATGCCTTGCCAGGCTAGGTATAGGTTGGGCCTCAAAGTATCTTCCCGACAAAGGCTAGAAAGAGAGCCAGAAAGAAGGAAGTATCATGGAGGCTCCCAAAAAGATCTGCATCATCCTAAATCCTGTAGCAGGCTACGGTAGGTCAAGGAAACTCCTGCCTGAAGTCGGGAAAATCCTACGCGAAAACGGCGTCCAGTTCGATGTCGTTACCACAGAAGGGCCGAGACACGCGGAAGCCCTGGCAAAAGAAGCCTCCGAGAAGGGGTACCGGGCCGTGGTGGCTATGGGAGGAGACGGAACTCTGGGAGAGGTGGTGAATGGGGTCCTCTCGGGAAGCGAGGGCTGTATCCCCGTCGCCACCATCCCTTCGGGGACCGGCAACGATTTTGCAGGAGGCAACCGTCTATTCTCACATTGGTCTCACTCTATACAAGCCCTCGTGCGGCCTGTCGTCCGGAAGATGGACGTCCTGTTGCTCAAGGACGCAAAAGGTTTTTCCCGTTACGCGATAAACTCTGTGGGGTTCGGATTTGATGCTTATGTGGTCCAGCGAGTGCAAGAACTGGGTTCAAAGAAGGTCGGTCGGCTCAGCTACATGCTCGAGGCTCTGAGGGGTCTTCTGGCTTTCAAGTCCCTGGATGTGAAAGTCATCGTAGACGGAGTTGAAGAAACAGTCAAAAACATGTGGCTCTGTGCGGTAACGAACTCGGAAAAATACGGGGGCGGGATGAGAGTTTGTCCCGGCGCAAGTTCGTGTGATGGTGTTCTGAACACCGTTTATCTCGCAGATGTCAGCCGGGCCAGCATCGTGAGTCTTCTTTTCCTCGTATTCAGGGGAAAGCATGTGGGGAAGCGCGGCGTGCATCTCCAGGAGGCGAAGGGGGTCCTAATAGACGCTCCTGGATTCCCGTGCCACATAGATGGTGATACTGTGAATGTGACTTACCCTGTGTCTGTAAGGGTGGTGCCGCAGGCGCTTCCATTCTTCGTGAAAGCGTGAGAGCCGGGAACGTAGTAACAATCAATTATTATGCGAGAAAGGAGTTTTTAGCCCGGGTGTGAGGCAAGGTGTCGCCTCGAAAGGAGCCTATTTAATCCGGGCTGGGTAAGGCCATGAAAGGAAAATTTGCTACAGGAACTTCTTTGCACTCTCTGTTTCAGAGGTTGAATCCTTTCAATCAGGATCTGTCCCTCAAACCGCTTCAGGAGCGGAAGACCATCCTGGCGGCTAACGCCAACTTTCCTTTTGACCTTCAGATCGGCGCTTATCTGGCCGCGGCCTCGCTGGAAGGCGGTTCGCCCATAATAGTCCAGTTCAGCGGCCAGGCACTTGAGGTCGCCGGTAGGGGATTGGGCGTGCGGGGTATGTCTCGGGTAGAGGCCCTTAAGCTGGGGGCAAGGCTCGCCCGCGAGACATCGGATGTCTTCGCCGAGGTTTACCGCCCTCCTTTTGTGGCCCTTGGCCTCGACCATTTTGCCATCCCTTATTCCGGCAGCGATGTGGGTCAAGAAAACCACGCGTCGAGAGGGTGCGATGGTAGCGGGCCGGGAAAGGGAGCCCTCCCGTCCGTTCCGGTTCCATCGAGAGCCCAAATCCGTGCCTTGCTCGATGAGGCTATCCAGGCTGCGTGCCAGGCAGGGGTACTTCTTCCTACAAAAGAAGAGGTCCTTCGCTGGGAGGACTATATGCTTTCTCCGATATACCGCGAGGCGGTGACGGGTTTCTGTGCAGCCGTGGAGGAACTGCGCCCAGCTTGGGCCATGATCGATACTGGGGAGATGCCAGCCGTCCTCAATTTCGCGGTGACCAAAGAAGTGCGGGATATTCTTGCCGCAAGAGGATATGATGCCGTGATAGAAGCCGAGTATGGAGCCACGGGGCAGGCGGGACACTCGGAAGAGTACGTGAAACTGGATAGGGAAGAGCTTTTTGCTTTTGCCCGCTGCGTGGCGGGGTTTGTGAAGTACACGGGAGCCCGCGGCATCTCATACCCCATAGGGATGGAGCACGCTGCCCCGGCGGCGGTGAAACATGATCCAGACACGGAGCGACTGGAAACGGTCCAGCGGGAAATCCTTAGGGTCACTGGCGTGTACGTTCCTTTTGCCCAGCACGGTGGGACCGGAGCCAAGGAAGTCGAAAGAGGGCTCGTTGGCAAGAACAACATCAATACCTACTTCTTGGTAACACAGGCTCAATACCTGCTAGGACACGTGCTGGACAACCGCAAGGCTATCGAAGAAGGCAGAAAAGCCGCCTGTAGCTCGGACGTATATATCCGAACCGCCAGGCGGGTGATGGAAGCCGTAGTCGAGAAACTCAAAGAATGCGGGACCTACGGTATCTGGCCTGATATCGCTGCGTAGCGAGGTTTTAAACCTTCGCCGTTTTCCATTTGCCGCTCTTGAACCGTAGGGCGATCAGAAAGCCCCGCACGATCTGATCTGCCGCCATACCGAGCCAGGCGCCCGGAAGACCCAGGTGTACTACGTTGACGAAAAACCAGCCCAGGAACACCCGCCCAAGCCACATTCCGATGGCGGTTGAATAAAGGGGGTACTTGGTATCTCCAGCACCTCTCAATCCCCCTGCGAGTATGAACTGGGTCGACTGGGCAGGTTGGGCCAACGCATATATTTTCAGGATAAGCGCCGAAACTAATATCACGTTCATGTCATCGCTGTAAAGCATCGCGATGTATTTTCCGAAAAAGAGGAACACGATAGCCATTGACACGCCGACGATAAGACCCATGTTAAGGGAGGTGTTGGCACAACGTTCGGCGTCATCGGGGCGTTCCGCGCCCAGGTACTGACCTACCAGAGTCGTCGCGGCGGTTGCAAAAGCTTGGCCCGGCATAAAAGTGAGGCTCAGTATGTTCATCCCCACCTGGTGGGCAGCGAATGTCACGGTCCCGAGAGAAGATACAACCTTGGCGAACATGACCTGTCCGGATCTCAACACCAGCTGTTCAAGGGCGGCGGGAAGACCGATATTGTAGATCCGTTTCAAGATATTGATATCCGGACGGTATCGTTCTCGAAGGTCCAGCTTTATGGACTTTTCGCCTTTCACCGCGATGTAGATGAACCATACGCATGCGACGAACCTGGAGAAAGTGGTCGCAACGCCTGCACCGAACACTCCCCATCTCGGGAACCCGAATTTCCCCCAGATGAGGATCCAGTTGAAGACTATGTTAACCAGGTTGGCGAAAAGATTGACCGTCATGGGGGTCCTGGTATCTCCTGCTCCCC
The DNA here is from genome assembly GCA_018208355.1 of Candidatus Fermentithermobacillus carboniphilus. GTDB lineage: Bacteria > Bacillota > Sulfobacillia > Fermentithermobacillales > Fermentithermobacillaceae > Fermentithermobacillus > Fermentithermobacillus carboniphilus. The sequence goes on from CP062796.1 coordinate 1,701,655, forward strand.
TGAGCGCAGAAGCTATTGCCATGGCTATGGCGTTAAAGATGAATCCGTAACCTACTACCCGGAAATACGGTGTCCCCACAGCGATGACGTCTTCCTCGGCTCCCATGAACTTCAAGATCCAGGGCGCGGTGATCCCGGCAAAAAGGGAAATTACCAATCCCAGGAGAATAGTCACGAAGAAAGTCTGTTTCATGGTATCGGAAGCCCGTTTTGGTTCTCCCATACCTATGAAACGCGCTACGAGGGCAGTGGTCCCGACGTTCAGTGCCTGAAAGATCGACTGAAGAAGCATCATTGGCTGGTTGGTCAGTCCTACAGAGGTGATGGCACTGGGTCCAACGCGACCGACCTGGATCATATCTGCCATCCCCGTGAGGGAGACCAGGAACATCTCTACGAGAGTGGGGAAAGTGAGCGTCCAGACTATATGCTTTACTTCCTGACGGGAGAGCGCCGTCTGATCTTGTATTGCGACCTGAGTGGCTTTTCTCGACAACGGCATTTCCTTCTTTCGAACGAAGGTAATGAAAGTAGTTCTATACCCGTAAGTTTAGCGATCCCATCTTATTAATGCAATATGGTTAGGAGGTAAGGGTCTTGACGGAGAAGTCGCTTAAACGCATCCTGGCGCCTTCGACGGCGCTGTATCCTTTGCCCGTGGTGTTGGTCTCGTGCGGAGACTACATGGGGGAGCGGAATGTCATAACTCTGGCATGGGTAGGGACGGTGGCCTCGGAACCGCCGGCCGTCGCCATCGGAGTGAGGCCCACCAGGTTTTCTTACGGACTCATCCAGAGGTATGGGGATTTCGTGATCAACCTTCCGACAGCCGGCCAGGTAGAGATACTTGAATACTGCGGATCCGTGTCAGGCAGGAGCGAGGATAAGTTCGAGAAGGCGGGGCTCACCGCGGAGCGCGCGGAAAACGTACGGGCACCTCTGGTCGCCGAATTCCCCGTTAACATAGAATGCAAGGTTAAAGACCGGATTTCCCTCGGGAGCCACGACCTTTTCATCGGCGAAGTCCTCGCTGTGCACATCGATCCCAAGGTGATGACTGGAGGAGAGGTGGATCCTCAAAAGATGGATCCGGTGGCGTACTTCAGGGGACAGTATTTCAGGCTTGGGGAGCTCGTCGGTAAAAGGCGCTAATGTTCTTAGTCCCTGACCTCTGTCTCTAATGCCAGTCTCAGCACATGCGTAAACGGGAGGGGAGAAAATTGGGGAATGATGAACCTTTTGTCTGCGACACTTTGACTGTAGAGACTGAGGGGCCTACAGCGGTAATAACGATTAATCGCCCTCACCTCTTGAACGCTCTGGATGAGAAATTTTTGAAAGAACTGGAACTTTCGCTCGACCGGTTTTCAGAAGACCCCTCTGTTTGGATACTCGTCATAACCGGCGCCGGGCCGAAAGCATTCGCAGCAGGTGCAGACATTACTTCTATGGAGCCGATGAATCCCGCTGAAGCCAAAGAGTTTTCCCGCCTGGGTCACAGGGTTTTCGCGAAACTCGAGGAGTTTCCCGGCGTGACGATCGCAGCGGTGAACGGGTACGCGCTGGGTGGGGGCAACGAACTGGCTCTGTGCTGCGACATAAGGATAGGCTCAGAAAATGCCAAGTTTGGCCAGCCCGAGGTAGGCCTCGGGATCATTCCCGGCTGGGGAGGAACCCAGAGACTTATCCGAACAGTGGGAAGGGCCAACGCCCTTTATCTCCTTTTGACGGGACGCGTCATAGATGCCAGGGAAGCCCACCGCATCGGTCTTTTGCACTTAGTGGTGCCGGAGGGCCAGGTTCTTGCGCGAGCCAAAGAGATTGCGGGGGAAATATCGAAAAAATCGCCATTTGCCGTAAAACAGGCCAAACTGGCAATTCTGCGCGGTAAAGAGCTGCCTCTTGCGGAGGGGATGAAACTTGAAGAGGAACTGTTTGGTCAGTGTTTTTCTCACCCCGACCAGAAGGAGGGGATGAGGGCGTTCATTGAAAAGAGGCCTGCTCGTTTCAGAGGTTGACGAAGCGTTTGTGTCATGCGTAACTCCATGGCGCTCGCATGACGATATAAGTAACGGGGTTTTCGACGTTGGGCACAGTGAACGAGACAAAAAGAACCCGGAGTTTCTCCGGGTATCTTCTTGCCGGAGTCATCGCAGCTGTCCTTGGTGCTGGCTCCTTTTTCCTCGCCCTGAACTACTTCACCTATAAGAGAAGCCTCTCGGAGGTAATCGTTGCCCGGGATATCTCCGGTAGCTCCCTCACGGCGTACAGGCCGAAGGGTCCGGAAAGCTTTACGAATATTCCTCTTGCTGAACGCGTGACCGTCGTCGATGCCGCAGGCAAGAAACTGACGCTCGAGAGCCTTGAACTCGGCCCGGGGAAAGAAAAAGTGGTGAAAGTAAGGGTGAGGCCAGACGGCAAGGTCGTCAAGATAGAAGAGCTGCCTTCGAGCTTTACAGCAACGGATGAAATCCGGGCGGTGGACGGCGATTCAATAACTTTAGGCGACCGGCGCTATGCCGCCGGAGAGGCCCTTTTCCTGACTTCAGGAAAAGGGCAGGGGAGAGCCGGGCTGACAGGTCTTATAGGCGAGGGAGATATGGTGAGAGTACTTGGGCACGAAAACACGGCTCTTTTGGTGGAAGTTGTGGAGAAAGCCGGTTCATTGTCTTTCGTCTCGAACGTCGAAGGAGCCAGGGTTTTTGCCGACGGGACCTATAGGGGGAAGACGCCGTGTACCTTCAGGATTTCTCCGGGGACAAAAGACATTTTGGTGCGGGCTGAAGGCTACAAAGACTTGAGGTTGCCCGTGACCGTAGAACCTCTTAAGGAGACGAAAGTGACCGTCACTCTGGAACGTGTGACCGGGACATTGAAGGTTACCTCTAACCCGTCGGGGGCAGCCATCTATGTCGGCGGAGAGCTGAAAGGCCGTACGCCATTGACGCTGAATGTTCCGCCAGGAGAGTACGAGGTAACCGCCAAACTCGAAGGGTTCTACCCTAAGAGCGCCAAGGTCAGGATCGTGCAGGATAGAGAGCAGTTTTTAAGTTTCACGCTTGCGAAGGCGGCTTCCGGAGTTCCCGGTGGTTCTATCCGAAATCCCGGAGACGTCCCGGGAGAAAAAGTTATCGTCGAGAGGACCTGGCCGAACCTCGGTGTACTCGAAGTGAAGGACCCTAGAGGCAGCCTTCTGAGGTTAGCGATATCTGAGAACGTACCTCTCGAGCGGCTTCCTTTCGGTCGTATTTCGTGGGATAGGGTTATGCCTGGAGAAGAACTCGTTATCGAGACCGATCCGGAGGGAAATCTCAAGAAGGCCACCAGGATTTACGCCCACTCGTTTTCAACTGAAGGAAAGATCATGTTCCGCGAGGGAAACAAGATTTTCGTGGGTGAGGGGTGGACGGAATGCCTCCTCCGGGACGATGCTATTGTTCATTCCGGCACCGTAGATGTCCCTCTCGAAACACTATCGGTTGGAGATACGGTTGCCGTCTACGGTGCTTCGCCACAGGACATAAGGTTCGTCGACCTTGAGCAAACTCTGGGAGAAAAAGCAGCTTTTGAGGGTTTTCTGGTGAAGACTTCCACAGGCCTGAGGATATTCAGCGACTACTCGTTGACCTGGTTTACCGTGCCGAACAATCTCCAGGTCGCCGATCCAGTCGCCCGGGTGACAGATAATCCATCTCGGGTGCCGTCGGGTTCCCGCCTCAGGTTCTATATAAATCCTGTTGGTGATGTGGTGTGGGCTGAATACGTGTGGAAGGCAGGTGCATCTTTGGAGGGCCGGGTGGGGCTTATTGCCGGAGCCTCTTTGCACGTTATGCCCGGGTGGCAGGAGGTCTTCATCAGCGAGAAAACTTCGGTATTCCTGGATCGGGAAAAACGCCCCTACTATGACGTCAAGGTGGGTGATCTCGTGCTGGCGGCCGGACCGTCCGGGGACGACATCCGCTTCATATGGGTTGAGGACCGGCTGCTGTACGTCAGGACCGGTACAGGATTCATAGGTGCGAAAGATCCAAGAGGAGGGAGGATCTTTTACGAGCTTCCATCTTCGGGACAAGGTGAGCCGTACCCGCGACTCTTAGATACGAAGATCACTTTTTCTTACCCGGCACAGCGGAAGAACCTGAGCTTGAGGGAACTTTCCTGGGGAGATAAGGTCAAACTCTTTTTCGACGAAGAGGGGAGGGTTGTCTGGGGAGAGGTCGTGGAAGCCAATGAGATCAAACTCTTGGGTCACTACCTCGGAACTCAAGACGGGTTCTACTATTTCACGGGGTTTTCGCGTTTTACTCCCGGAGAGAATATCGTCGTCATTGGACTCTCCGAAGGAGAGAAATTGACGAAAGGCTCTCGAGTGTTTGTCGGAGGAAAAGGCAACATCATCAATTACCTCGAGGTGGATAATCTTGTCCGCCCCGAAAGGTGGGTTTTGGGCACGGTTCTTTCTGTGGCGAAGGGAAGCATGAGGCTTTCGAGCGGACAGACAGTCCAGGAACTGAAGGTGAGTAAGGACGCCTGGTTTTGCGACTGGAACGCCAGAGAAGACGGGGATCTTTTGAAACTATTTCCGGGCGACAGGGTAAGCGTCGCTCTCGGAAAAGAAGGGACCGTGCTCTATGTCGAGAGGGGCTATTCTCCGCCCTTCAAGATCGAAGGTAGCGTGACTTACGCGCAGGGAAGGGTCATAACTGTCTCGGGTAAAAACGGGACCAGCACTATCGTCATAGATAGCGGTGCCACGGTATACAGAGGAGGGCAGAAGGTTGGTCCGTGGTCGATCCAGAAGGGGGATAAAGTGAAGGCCTCCGGTTCAAGTAAAGATAGCGTGGACCTGGTTGTCTCGGGGTGGTAGTTGAAACCTCTCGATGAACGCTTGTCTGGACATCCATGCTTCTTTCGGCACGTATCCTCTCAATGCCTCTAAAAGACCATGCGGAGGCTGCTTGCCGTAGCCCGCTTTACCGCGATCTCCAGTCTCGGGGGTTCCAGAAACGTTTTCCGGATGAAAATGCCTTTTGACTGTCACCCTGTAAAGATACGAAAGGTAGCGCATGTGGATTCCCTGGAGGACCCAGGGCCAGAGCGGTAAGTCTCTTATCTCAAAACCGAAACGGAGAAGTTCTTTATCCAGAAAGGTCACGCTGTGTATTGCAGCGACTCTCATCCCGATAGGGTCTTTTTGGAGCCAGGAACTTATCCACCTGAAAGAATCCCGGGCTTCCTTGAGAAGCTGGATCCTGGTTTTCATGTTAGGGGAAGCCCCGCCGTAAATCCTGGATATTTCCCTGCTATCGAGGTGCAGCTGGGCCACTTGTGCGCCCCTCGGGATGACTGTACCGTCCGAAAGAATAACTTGAGTTTCCTGCGTCCTCAGCTCGATGCGTATGAGTCCCGACTGTCCGCACCTGATAAGCTTCCTCTTTTTTTCGAAAGTTGCCTCTAGGACATTTTGGACGCTTCGTAGAAGTCTTCTGAAAGATTCCGCCATATGGCTTTCCTCCCCGGTAAACGGTCACGATACCGGCAGCGACTTCGGGAAATGGTCGAAAAACCAATCATGCGACACGATCACGGGACACTGTGGCTTCATTGGTCTGGCCGAGGAGTTCCTGAACCGTGACCGGCACGTACCCCATGTTCCTGATTCCATCGAGGATGAGGGGGAGAGCAGCGACCGTCTTTCCGGAATAGGGACCGCCGTCGTGAAGCAGGATGATGGCTCCGGGAAAAAGGTTCTCAAGGACGTTCCTCGCGACGCGGTAAGCATCGAACGTCTTCTTCCAGTCGTTGCCCGGGATGGACCACATAACCCTGGTAAAATTCTTGGTGAGAAGACAGTTCCATAGAGACCAAAACCCCCAGGGTGGCCTGTACAGCACGGACTGGCAGGAACCGGACCGGACGATGCTATCTGAATGACCCGGCAAGTCGCCGAAAACCGCTTTCGCGGCTGTGGCGAGGGTACGCCAGGTGCCAAGAGGGCCCAGGAGCCACGGGTGAAGGTGGTTGTGGCCATGTAATCCGATCTCGTGACCTTCACTGCGAATCCTCTCAAAAAGTTCCGGGTACTTCTGGCATTTTTCCGCCAGCACGAAAAATGTGGCTTTGCAAGAGTACTCCCTAAGAATGTCGAGTATAGCCGGGGTGAATCTGGGATCGGGCCCGTCGTCAAAAGTGATGGAACAGAGAGATAGATTAGCCGTTTTCCCCGTCCTACAGTAAGTCCCACCTGCCGCGCGGATGACCCCCTTCCCCAGATAGCGCAGGAGAAGATGAGGTATGATGTAGGACGTTAAAGAGAACGCGACCAGAGCGTACGCCAGAAACGAGATTCCGTGCCGCATCTCCAAAACCTTCCTGAAAATGATTTTTCAAGAGGTCAAGACCTGTAAGTTTGACGTGGACCGTTCGGCATAAGCCTTTCAGAGAACCTGGTTAATATCGCCTTCGCAGCGTCCCGGGCCGAGTTGGGCCGCCCCAGCGATTTTGCGGCTCTGGCCATCTCATTTCGAGTCGTCTCGTTCTGGAGCAACATCAGAACCAGTTCCCTCGTAGTGCAGGGATTTTTCGAGACAAGCCCTGCACCGTGTTGTATGAGAAACTTGGAGTTCTCTTCTTCTTGGCCAGGGATAGGTCTGTGAATCACCAGGGGAAGCCCGCACGCCAGGGCCTCGGATACCGTAAGTCCTCCAGCTTTCGTTACTGCTATGTCAGAGACCGCCATGAGCTCATGCATGGTGTCCACGTATCCGAAAACTTTCACGGGATTTCTTGAACCCCTTGTGGCTTCTTCGCATTTGGCTTTCAAAGATTTGTCGTAGCCCGCCACTACCAGAACCTGACACGGTACGTGCAGATCGCCCAGCCAGGCTGCAGTCTCCCAGGCGTCCGCCGTCATACCGTACGCGGAGCCGAGGATAAGGACAACGGGCAAGTCCCGGTCCAGGCCGTACTTTTTCCTGAGCGCTTCTTTATCCCAATGGCATGCGAATCTTAAATCTATTGGTATTCCCGTAACTTCGATCTTCTCCGGAGGGATACCGCGCTTTACCAGCCCATCTTTTACCCAGTCTGAGGCCACGATGTAGAGATCGGTCCATGGGCTCACCCATTGAGTATGAACAGCGTTATCTGTTATCACCGTGACCTGTGGTACGTCAATGAGTCCCCTGCGTTTAAGTTCACCGACGACCCCTGCCGGGGTCGGGAAGGTGCACAAGACCAGGCGCGGTTGCACCTTCTGGAGGAGCCTTAAAAGTTTCCTGTGACCCAGGTGATTCAGGGCGTATTGCCAGACGGAATCAGGGTCGATGGACTTGGTGACGTAGTAGAAACCGCGATAAAGCTCGGGAGCTACCTTAACAGTGTTGACGTACAGAGACTGGGTGATCTGGTCCAGGACGGGGTGTACGAACTTTATGTAGTTTAAAGTGAGAATCGAGATGTCCGGCCTGAGTTCTTTGATGGCTTCACCCAGTGCCGAAGATGCTCGCCGATGGCCCGCACCGTAATCCGCGGTGAGGTTCAGTACATCCTTGGGCGATTCGTCTCTCTCGCTCTGGGGTAGGAGTCCTTCCAGCTTTTCCCGCAATGCCAGCCGGTCAATACGCCTCAATATTGAGAGAAATTTACGCTCTTCCTGCATCGCAGCACCTTCTCGAAGAAATCCGGTTGGTTTTCAAAACCCTTGAGACTGCCTGTCTCGGCTGCTTTTGTCAGAAAGAATATTAGAAATCCGGCAGTAGTTTTCTGGGCTCTGGCCAATAGCTCCTTCGTGGGTTCAGCATAAAAACCTTCTCCGTTCCTGAGGTTGCGGATGAAACCGTGAGAAAAGATGGCGTTTTGCACTACCCAGCCTCCCGGGCTATCAGACAGATCGTACAACCCGCCGGCTTTCTCCGCAAATTCCGCTTTATGCTTGTCGACCCAGGACTCATACCTCTGATGGCCGTCCAGAAGGATACAGTTGGTATGGTACGGTTGGCAAGAGTCCTGAACCGTGTGAAGGCTCGAGCCAAGGAAGAACAAAGCTTTTTGGATTTTCCCTTTCTTCCAGAAATTGAGGGCGGCGTTGAACCAGTTTCTGCACTGGTCGTGAGCCGCCGGCCATATCCACAATCCTCTCTTAGTCTTTGGGTTATAGTGATGGGTAGCGTTCTTCCACAAAGTATCCGCCCAATAGTTTCCCTTGATCAAGACGTCGAGGTGCCCTTGAAAGAACGCTGATGCTTCATCCCATCCATCTTCCTTCATGATACGGATTCCCTGCACGGTCAAGAAGCGATGGGTTTCGCCGGGTTTATCCAAAACCCTCTGTACAGGCGTTCCGAGGTAACGAAGGATGGTTCCTATTTGCAGAATTCTCGCTATTCTGTTTCCCGCTCTTGACAGAAGGCGGCCGGTGGTTGCGTCTTCGCTCATTTTACCTCCGGTTACGGTCAAGTATCCTCCGGTCAGGCCGTGGAGGCATTTGCAAGAATGGGACTCTTATGTCTCGGACGGGTACATTTTATCATTTCGTTGTGGGATTGTGATGTTCATGGAGGGTTTTTACAATGCTATAATTTGGGCCGTGACATTAAAGAGGGCTTTTTAGATGAAGCACGTCTCTAGCTGAAGGTGGAAGAGTTCCTTTGACCGGGACACCTGTAAAAGTCAACGAAAAGATACGAAACGTGGCGGTCATAGCCCACGTGGATCACGGCAAGACGACCCTCGTGGACGCCATGTTGAAGCAGACCGGGATTTTCCGTTCAAATCAATTTATCCAGGAGCGAGTCCTGGACTACAACGATCTCGAGCGAGAACGGGGTATTACCATCCTGGCCAAAAACACCTCGATCAATTACCGCGGGGTCAAAATCAACATAGTGGACACCCCAGGACACGCGGATTTCGGAGGCGAGGTCGAGCGGACGCTAAGCATGGTCGATGGCGCCCTGCTTCTTGTGGACGCCTGCGACGGGCCCATGCCCCAGACGAGGTTTGTGGTCCAGAAGGCCCTGGAACATGAGCTCAGGCTGGTCCTCGTCATCAACAAGATCGACAGACCCGACGCCCGGCTGGAGAAAGTATACGACGAAGTATTCGACCTCCTGGTTAACCTCGGCGCCGGCGACGACGACGTGGATTTCCCGGTCGTATATACGGATGCCAGGAGAGGGTTTGCTTGTCGTGACCTGGAGGTTGCCAAGGAATACTCGAAGGCCCAGGACAAGGATGGTTTTTCCCCGGCAAGCGTTTTTCCGGTTCTAGATGCCATACTGGAGAGAGTGCCCCCGCCGTCTGCGAGGCTCGATGACCCGTTACAGATGATGGTGAGCGCTCTTTCCTTTGACGAGTACGTAGGGAGAATAGCCATAGGCCGTGTAGAAGCCGGGATCCTTAAACGGGGGACCCCGGTTGCTCTGTTGAAGCTGGACAACACGATCGTACCCTGCCAGATTTCCCGCCTGTGGGTGTTCCAGGGGCTTAAACGCATCGAGGTGGACCAGGTCGAGGCAGGGGACATCGCGGCAGCCTCTGGCATAGAAGACCTTGCCATCGGAGAAACCATCGCCGACCCTGAAGACCCAAAGCCGCTTCCTCCCATCCGTGTGGAAGAGCCTACTGTCATGGTGACTTTCAGGGTCAACGACAGTCCATTTGCCGGCCGGGAAGGGAAGTACGTGACTTCGCGGCACCTCAGAGAACGCCTTTACCGTGAGGCGCGCAAAGATGTCAGCCTCAAAGTAGAGGATACAGAAGATCCTGACGCATTCAGGGTTTCGGGCAGGGGAGAACTGCACCTCTCGATCCTCATCGAAAACATGCGTCGCGAAGGCTACGAAATGGGGATATCTAAGCCGGAAGTGATACTGAAAAACGAAGGCGGTAGTAAGAAGGAACCCATTGAGTACCTCACCGTGGATGTGCCGGAAGAGTATCTAGGGCCGGTTATGGAAGAGATCGGGGCGAGGAAGGGTCAACTTCTCAGCATGGATCAAGAGAGTTCCGGGAGGGTGCGGCTAAACTTTTACATCCCGACACGGGGGATTTTCGGGCTCAGGACCTTGTTTTTGACCATCACCAAAGGCACCGGCATCATGCACCACGTTTTTGACCATTACGGCGATTTTTGCGGTGATATTATCACCCGGAGGGCCGGAGCCCTGGTTTCCTGGGAAGAAGGAATTACCACCGCCTACGCGCTGAAGAATGCCGAAGAGCGGGGAATTCTGTTTGTGGGGCCCGGCGAGAAAGTCTATGCTGGTCAGGTGGTTGGCCAGAATTCGCGGCCCGGGGATCTCGATATAAACGTGTGCAGGAAGAGACATTTAACAAATGTGAGGAAAAGCACTCAGGAGGAACTTGTCCAGCTCACCCCTCCAAAGAGGATGAGCCTGGAAGAGGCTCTCCAGTGGATTAACCACGACGAGCTGCTGGAGGTGACTCCACAGTCCGTGAGGATCAGGAAAATGGTCCTCGACAGGCAGGAAAGAGCGCGTCTGCGGAAGAAAGATGAGTGCGAAGCCGAAGAATACCAAGAAGGTTAAAGAAAAACGCAAGAATGGAAGTCAAGTATATTGAAAAACCCTTATACCGTCTGACCTGGGATGAAGTGATGGAGGCCTGCAGAAACATTGCAGTTGAGGCGGAGAAATCCTTCGGTCCCAGCGTTATCGTGGGAGTGGCCAAGGGAGGGCTTATTCCCGCCACCATCATCGCTTCCATACTCAGGGTTGATCTTTTCCCGTGCCTTGTGACCAGGAGAAGACGAGGTGAGGTAGTGCACGAGAAACCTGAGGTGGTAGTATCTGTAAGCGAGCACGTCGCGGGACAGAGGGTTCTCGTGGTGGATGAGATGGTCATGACGGGCGAGACCATGAGGGTGGTGTTAGCCCAGTGCAAGAAGCAAAAGGCGCGCCATGTCAGGACCGCGTGTCTATGGGCGTCGTCCGAAAGCTGGAAGCCAACTTTCTACGCCATGGAGACTGCCGGTTACATAATGTTTCCCTGGGATTACGAGGTACTTTCTTCGGGGAAATTTATCCTTAATCCTTTATACCAGGAGTACCTGGAATCTCTGGAGATGGTCTCTCGATGGAGCAAATAAAGATGGTAACGCTGGAAGACGTGAAGAACAACCCCGAGGTCCAGGCTTACCTTGCGGGCGGAAATGCGCACCTGGGGGCTTTAGGCTACACCGACCACGGTCCCCGTCATGCGGGACTTGTGGCGTCCATAGCGAAAAACATTCTCGAACGGCTGGGATACCCCGAACGGGAGCAGGAGCTTGCTGCCATATCAGGATACCTTCATGATATAGGCAACGTCGTCTCTAGATACTATCACGCCCAGGTGGGCGCGGCGCTTGCAGAGCGAATCCTCCGTAGTATGGGGATGCCCCCGGCCGAGGTCGCAACCGTGATGGGTGCTATCGGAAGCCACGATCCGGAGGACACGTGTAACGCTGTTTCGCCCGTTTCGGCTGCCCTTATCCTGGCAGATAAGTCCGACGTCCACCGGTCGAGGGTGAGAAACCCAGATATTCATAGCTTTGACGTCCACGACCGGGTCAACTATGCCGCATCTCGATCTTTCCTGAAAGTAGACACCGCCGGAAAGGTGATTTCGCTGCAGCTTACGATTGATACGGAAATTGCGCCGGTAATGGAATATTTTGAGATATTCCTCACTAGGATGCTGGCCTGCAAGAGGGCCGCAGAGTTTTTAGGAGCTAGGTTCGAACTGGATATCAACCAGGTGCGGCTGTTGTAGTGCCGACGTACGTCGGGATCCTGCGCCCGGGAAAAGCCGGGATCTGCATCCTTCCGTTCTCCTAACCCAGATATAACCCAGATATCTCCTGACCCTGCGTAATTGCAGGGTTTGTCCCCATGGTATATCCTTGTCCTAGGTGTCTTTTACGTAAGAGAGGTGGGTGTTGTTGCGGCTCCTCGACGAGAAAGGCCGAATCTTCGGCAAGGTCAGCATCATCGACGTACTCATAGTGGTCATACTCCTCGGCGTGGCAGGGTGGTTCGGCTATGCCATGTTCGGGAAAAACCTTCACAAAGACGTCGCCGAAAGAGAGAGAACTATCGAGATAACTGTGGTCACTACCGGCATAAGGCCCACTACAGCTGAGGCAATCAAGAAAAGCACCAGGATGTTCGAGTTCAAGACCGGGGCGTACATCGGGGACCTTGTGGGAGTGAGAATCGAACCTGCTGAGGTCTGGACCGTCAGCGCGGATGGGCGACTCTTGAGGATGAAAACAGAAGACCGGGTAGACGCCTACGTGACCATCCGGGGTCAAGCCAGGATCGGTGAAGACGTCATAATCATGAACGGCGTGGAGGTCCGCGTTGGTACCAGCATCGGGCTTAAATCGAAGATGGCTGTGTTCACCGGCTACATCACGGACATGAATCTTGAAGCAGGGGGAACTCCATAGTGGGAGAGCATGGCGAGGCGATTGGCATCTACGGGTCGAGCCGCCTGTACGGGTACCTTTCCAGTTTCGCGGATCACCTTTCCCGGAAAACCCTTTGCTTTCTGGCCTGGGGCAAAGATGCCTTCGATGCGAGCCTCACGGGTGCGTTCTTGAGACGTTGCTGCGAAAGTCTTAAGGCTGCGTGTGCCGGAAGCGTTTTTGTGAAGATCGGAATCTGGGGTCTTGGGCTCTTTGTGGCGCCTTCCGGGGAACCTTTGCGGATGGAGACCTTTCTGGGTGCGATTGCCGCGGCGGGTTGCTTCATGCCGACCGAGATTCTCATTCTGGCAGCACTTTTCTTTCTGTTCCTAACCCTCTGGGAGAGAGCTGCGGAGACCCATGACCGGAGCTCTCGACCTGGCCAGATCAGGGGTTACGGAGGACTTCTGGCCTTGCCCGGGTTCGGGCTATTCTTACCGCTGGCGGTAACCTTTCTCTTCCTGGCGGGCGCAGCCGTGTCCTCGGTAGTGCCCAGAGCAAGTGCCGTGAGTTTTCTAATATGGTGCTTCTACATTCTCTTCTTTTTGATGGGCTTCGATGCCGCTTTCAGAGGAAAGGCCGAAAGCGTCATATGGCCGGTTCTCGCCGGCGTTACGTTGTCGAGCCTCGTCGGGATATACCAGCATTTTTCGGGATGGCAGCCGCCCAGGTCGTGGCTTGACGAAAAGTTCGAAGGTGAGATCGTGAGGGTTGTCGGGACCTTTACAAATCCAACTTTCTTCGCGGAGATGATCGGTCTTGCCCTTCCCGTCACCCTTGCGCTTCTCCTTAAAAGCCGCGCATGGAAGGATAGGATCGTCCTTTCGGGTTACGCCGCCTGTCAAGGGTTTGCGCTCATCCTGACCTACTCGAGAGGTGCCTGGCTCGGATTCATGGTTTCCTTTGCCGTCATGGCGGTATTTTACGAAAGGAAGCTTTTGATCCTGGGCGTTTTGGCAGCGGTGGCCGCGTTGTTCTTGGCGCCGCCGGTCCTAGTGGAGCGGCTTCTTTCGTCATTCACCCTGGACGACAGTTCCAATAGTTACAGGATGTTCATCTGGAGAGGATCTATTGCCCTTCTAAAGGCCAATTTTCTGCGCGGGGTCGGCCTCGGAGCGGAGAGCTTTGTCCATGTATACCCAGAGTATATGATCATCCAGACCCCTGCGCCTCACGCTCACAGTACGTACTTGGAGATGCTCATCGAGCTCGGGCTTTTAGGTTTTGCCGCCCTCATGTGGTTCTTGGTTGCCTGGGCTTCATACGTGTTTTTCACGATCCTGAAGGCTGAGGGTAGGTGGGGAAAAAGGTGGGCCGAGATCGGCATCCTTTCTGGAATTTTTTCCGCCATAGCCGGTCACATGGTTCAGGGAGTGGTGGAATACACCTGGTACAGCCCGAAAATAGCGATGGTGTACTGGTTGTGGGTGGGGCTTTCGGCAGGCATTGCGGCGCTGAGGCGGAGGGACGAGGTCGGTTTATCTCGGGACCGAGCTCGTTAGGGCTCGGGACTGTCGCGTCTGGCGAGGGTCTTGGATGCTCATAGTTGTATCAGGGTCGCAGCGAAGTGAGTTTCATCCTGCCTTCGATGGAAAACGAGGAGTCTTGAGACAGGTGATTCTACAGTGAGGATCCTTCACATAATAACTGACACGAACATCGGCGGAGCGGGAAGGTACCTTCTCAACCTCTTGACTCAACCTGTCTTTCGGGAGCACGAAGTTTTTGTGGCCTGTCCCGACGGAGAGCTGGCCAAACGCATAGACTCTCTTGGCATAAGGCGGGTCGCAATATCAGGTAAAGATGTATCTTTTTCGCTCCCCCTGGTTTTCGAGCTTGTGCGGACGGTGCGGACCTTAAGGCCCGACGTGGTGCACACTCATTCAAGTCTTTCGGGGAGGATAGCCTCAAGGTTCCTTCGCATACCCGTGGTGTACACCAAACATAATCTGGTCAGGATTCCGTCACCCTCGGGGAGAGTCCCGCCTCCTGCAGGACCTGTAAAAAGGGCCATCAACGGTTTTGTGGCGAAGGCGCTTTCTCAAAAAGTCATCGCTGTTTCAGAAGGAGTTTACCGGGACCTGGTTGAATCGGGCATAAGCCCATCTTTGGTCGTTTCCATCCCCAACGGGATTGACCTCAGTCCGTTCAAGCCCAAAAAGAAGATCCAGGACGGCCTACTACGGTCAGAAGGTGGTCGGAAGGAGATAAGGATAGGCACCGTGGCCCGCATCCACCGGCAAAAGGCCCTGGACGTCCTGGTGGACGCCGCGAGGATCGTGGTGGCGTCGGAGCCTTCCGCAAGGTTTCTCATAGGGGGAACAGGGCCTCTTGAGGGCGAGATCCGGGCGAAAATCCGGGATCTCAAACTCGAACCTTATGTGAAGATGGCAGGTTTTATCGAGGACGTCCCCGGGTTTTTGTCGGGGCTGGATATATACGTCCTTTCCTCGGATTACGAAGGACTTCCCCTGGCGGTGCTCGAAGCTATGGCCCAGGGGCTCCCGGTAGTCGCCACCAGGGTCGGGGGAGTGCCCGAAGCGGTGGTAGACGGGGAAACCGGTTTTCTCGTTCCCCCGCGGCAGCCGAAGCTGTTGGCTCAGGCCATCGTGCGCCTCGTCGTAGACCCCCAGCTTGCGGAGAAACTCGGCGCAGCCGGACGAAGGCGAGCGGAAGAGCTTTTTGACGCGAAACTGATGGCCGAAAGGACGGTGGAGGTGTACAGGCAAGTGGTCCGCAAAGACGGAAGAAGGATCTAGATGCGCAGGGCCTATTCCTTGGAGCACAAACATTCGGGACAGGATTTGGACTGCTTGAGCAGATCGCCGGATATTCAAGAAAGATCGAGAGCACGTTTTTCGGTTCGGGGGTGGGACCAGTGTTATCACCGGCTGACATCGCGAAGCAATTTATGGAGATTTCAAAGAAAAAGGCATCTTTGCCGTTGTCGTCCATGTTAGTGCTGGGATTTTTGGCCGGAGCATTCATCGCCTTGGCCGCCCAGGGTTCAACTGTCATAGCCTCGGATGTCTCCCCATTCGGCATTCAGAGGCTGGTAGCCGGATCGTCTTTCGCCACAGGGCTTATGCTCGTAATACTTGCAGGCGGGGAGCTTTTCACCGGAAACTCTCTCATGACCGTGGGGCTTTTCAGCGGCACCATATCGTTCAGGGAACTTTTGAGAAACTGGGTTACGGTTTACGCGGGCAACTTCCTGGGGGCTTTGGCTCTTGCCGGCCTCATGAATTCTTCTGGCTTGTGGCACCTCAACGGCGCGAAAGTTGGCCTTTCGGTGGTCAACACCGCTCTCGGTAAGGTATCCATGTCTTTCACGGAAGCCCTCGCCAGGGGGGTCCTGTGCAACTGGCTGGTGTGTCTTGCCGTCTGGATCGCCACAGGCGCCCAGAGTGCTTCCGGCAAGATACTCGGGATCTTCTTCCCGATCATGCTGTTTGTGGCCAGCGGTTTTGAACACTCCATCGCCAACATGTATTACATCCCGGCCGGGATTTTAGCCGCCCATGACCCGAAGATAGCCGCGCTTCCCGCATTTCCGTCTCAGGCGCTGGCCACGGGCAACCTGAGCTGGGGCGGGTTCTTGGCAAAGAATCTTTTGCCCGTGACTTTGGGAAACATCATAGGCGGCGTCCTCTTCGTTGGCTTCCTATACTGGGCCGTGTATGTGCGTCCGGCGATGGGGGGAGGCCGATGAGGAAGATACAGGTTGTACAAAGGCCGTTGAACTGGGCTTAAAAGAAGAATAGAGGGGAGAAGAGCTCATGCTCCGTATAGGGGTCATCTCTGATACGCACGTGCCTGACAGGCAAGAGTCAATCCCGCCGAAGATTTTAGACGGGCTCAAAGGGGTGGACCTCATCATCCACGCGGGGGACCTTACCTCCCTCAATGTCCTTGAGGTTCTCCGAAAAATCGCCCCCGTCGAAGCGGTCCATGGAAATATGGATACGGATCCGGTCCGTTCCGTCCTGGAACCGGTAAAAACCATGACGGTGGGCGGGAAGAAGATCGCGATCATGCACGGCGGAGGCAGTCCCGAGGAAACCATACGGAAAGCCCGGACCGGCTTTTCCGGTAGCGACTGCGTGATTTTCGGGCATACTCACCGGCCGTTCAGCGAATATGAAGGAAAGGCCCTCATTTTCAATCCGGGTTCTGCGTGCGGGGGCTGGGTTTCTCCCGCGTCCTACGGTATCCTTTACATAGACGAAAAAGACGAAAGTCAGCCCGTGAGAGGAGAGATTCTCTTCCTGAACTGAGCCTCGTGGAGCCTGGCATAGCGCCCGCCGGTCTTGACCAGTTCTTCGTGGGTTCCCGCCTCCACTATCCTGCCGTCTTCGACGACCATTATGGTATCGGCCGCTCTCACGGTGGAGAGCCGGTGGGCTATTATGAAAGAAGTCCTTCCCTTGAGGAGGGTCTTCATGGCCTCTTGTATGAGTCTCTCTGTTTCAGGGTCTATGCTCGACGTTGCTTCGTCCAGTATGAGGATGCGCGGGTCCTTCAAAAGAGCCCGGGCGAAGGCCAATAGCTGTCTTTCGCCGGCGGAAAGATTGGTTCCCCTTTCTTTGACTTCTGACTCGTATCTTTTGGGCAGCCTTTCAATGAAGTCTTTGGCGCGCGTTGCCTCGACAGCCCGTTCTATCTCTTCCATGGTAGCGTCGGGTTTACCGAATTTGAGGTTGTCGAGGATGGTGCCTGAAAATATGAACGTATCCTGCAGCACCATACCCAGCTGGCTCCTGTAGGACGGAAGGTATACTTTCTGGAGATCGTAACCGTCGACCAGCACCCGGCCGCTCACAGGCTCGTAGAACCTGGCCAGAAGATTGATGATGGTCGTCTTGCCTGCGCCGGTAGGACCCACCAGAGCCACCGTCTCTCCCGGCCGGACTCTGAAACTTACGTTTTTAAGGACTTCCTCACCCCTCCGGTAGCTGAATGACACGTTCTCGAATACCACTTCGCCCTTTATGGGAGGGAGGTGGATGAGATGTTCTCCAGAGTGCCCGGCACGTCGGGCTCCTCCGGCCTTGGCCTCATCGCGTCTGGGGCCGGCCGGTTCTGCTCCTCTTTCGGGCTCCAGGTCCAGTATCCCGAATACCCTTTCGGCCGAGGCCATGGCCGAGAGTATCTGGCTCCATACCCTGGAGAAGGTGCTGATCGGTGCCCAGAATTTATCGAGATAGCTGACGAAGGCGAGGATCAAACCAAGGCTCAGGCTTCCTCTGATGAGGCGAAGAGCCCCGTACCAGATCACCACGCACCTTCCGGCTGCTGCCACCAGGTCCGTGAGAGGCCAGAAGAAGGTATCTATGCGGACGGCCCGCATGTAGGCATCAAAGTAACTCCGGTTGAATTTGGAAAACTTTTTGTTGTTGGCTTCTTCGCACCCAAAGGCCTGGATTACCTGAAGGCCCTGGACCGTCTCGTTCAGGTGAGCATTTATGCTGGCCACGGCCTTCCTCGTATCGCCCCACGCGTCCTCCAGAGTCCATCTCAATTTCGTGAGGAGCAGGACGAGGAAAGGGATAGTCGTGAATGAGACAAGGGCCATCTTCCAGTCCAGGTATACCATGATCCCGATGATACCTGCGAGAGATACCAGCTGGCTAATGAGGTTGATGATGCCCGACGCCGCAAGGGTACCTATGTGATTGACGTCGTTAGTTATGCGGGAGATTATTTTTCCCGCCGGCCTTGTATCGAAAAAGGAAAACGGGAGGCTCTCGATGTGCTCGAAAAGCTCCTGTCTCAGGTCGTAGAGGACTCGCTGGCCGAGAAAGTTAATGGTGCGTATCTGGATTTTCGATGTAACCCACTGAATGAGGCGCAAAGTCAGAAGGATACCCAGCACGCTGGCGAGCGTCGAGATATTTTTCTGCGTTATGCCCGCGTCTATCGCTGTCCGGAGAAGGAGCGGCTCCAGAAGGCCTATTATGATGCCGCAGAGAGTCAAGAAAGCGGCCAGCGCCGCGGTCTTCTTGTAGGGCCTGGTATAACCGAGGATACGTAAGAAATACGCGGTGTTGAAAGGTCGTTCTTCTACGTCTTCGGTGAGGTCAAGGTCGTATTCTGACATGCGAAAGGCGGCTCACTGAGAGGTGGAAAAAGCCGCGTTACACCCCCCATCGTTTTGTTTGGGCGTCCCGTTGCCTAATTCGAGCTCGAGCGCCATTTCGACGTCTTCTTCGGCAAACTGGCTCTCGAATAGCTTCTTGTAGAATCCAGGTTGGGACAGGAGCTCCTCATGCGTCCCTACCTGTGATATCTCACCTTTGTTGAGGATCACGATTTTGTCGGCTCCCCTTATGGTTGAAAGCCTCTTGGCGATGATTATAGATGTCCGCCCCTTCATCACCTCATTGAGGGCTTCCTGAATGAGGTACTCGGTCTCCGTGTCTACGCTCGAAGTCGCCTCGTCGAGGATGAGTATCTTCGGGTTCATCAGCAGCGCTCTGGCAAGGGCCACTCGCTGTTTCTGCCCGC
Source organism: Candidatus Fermentithermobacillus carboniphilus (assembly GCA_018208355.1). Taxonomy (GTDB): domain Bacteria; phylum Bacillota; class Sulfobacillia; order Fermentithermobacillales; family Fermentithermobacillaceae; genus Fermentithermobacillus; species Fermentithermobacillus carboniphilus. The sequence goes on from CP062796.1 coordinate 1,720,634, forward strand.
CTGAAAGGCCGATGCCGCGCTCGCCTAGCGGAGTATCGTAGCCTTTAGGGAATTCGGAGATGAAAGCATCGGCCTGGGCGAGCTTGGCCACATGGATAATTTCGTCCATGGTGGCGTCGGGCTTGCCCAGGGCGATGTTCTCTCTGACCGTCGCCGAGAAAAGGAAGTTTTCCTGGAGCACAAGGCCTATGTGCCTTCTGAGAGACTTTAGGGATATTTCCTTGATGTCGTGTCCGTCAAGGGTGATCCTCCCCTCGGTCGGGTCGAGGAACCGGGGGATGAGATTTACGAGAGTCGATTTTCCCGACCCGGTGCCCCCGACTATGGCTACTTTTTCTCCGGGCATGATCTCGAGGTTTATGCCCTTCAGGGCCTCACGGGAGTCTCCCGGAAACGAGAAACTTACGTTTTCGAAAACTATGTGTCCTTCTACCTCATCGATGTCCAGAGCATTGGGAGCGTCTTTTATGGCAGGTTCTGTGTCGAGAAGTTCAAAGAGCCGGGGTGCCGCGGCAAGTGCCTGTTCGGCCATGTTCACGAGCCACCCGAGCATCCGCACGGGCCAGATGAGGCTCCAGAGGATGGAATAGAAAGCGAAGAGTGTTCCAACCGTCATCTGGCCTGTGAGAACGAGATACCCCCCGTATCCCACTACGAGGACTGCCGAGAGTGCCGACAAAAACTCCAGGAAAGGTTGGGCACGAGATTCTATCCCGGCTCTTTTCATGTTGGCTTCGTAATGTTCCCGGTTCTTCTCGGCGAATTTGACGATTTCCAGATTCTCTCTGGCGAATGCCTTGACCACTCTTATCCCGGTGATGTTTTCCTGGAGGCTTTCGGTGAGCTTGCCCATCTTCTCTCTAACATCCTTCCAGGCCGGCCTCACCGACCTGTCAAACCAGAACACGGTCCGCAGGAGGAATGGGAGGGTTACCGAAGTGATCAACATAAGCCGCCAGTTTAGGTACGAGAGGTACCCGCCGATGACGATGATCATTATGACCATATTGGCGAGGAAGAGCGCTCCCCACCCGACGAATTGTTGAACCGAGTCAACGTCGCTCGTCAGCCTGGACATGATCTGCCCCGTCCCCATGGTTGAGAAGTAGGACGGGGGCAGGGTCTGGAGATGGCGGTGGATGTCCTGACGTATTTTGTAGATGACTTTCTGCCCTATGAGTTCAGATGTGTACCACTGCACGTAAACCGCGATTCCCTTCACCAGCGCCACGCCGACGAACGCCAGCGATAGCCGGGTCAGAAGAGGGAGATTCATCTGGGGTAAAGCAATGTCCAGGATCTGCCTTACGAGTACTGCCGGCCCCATCTCCAGGATGCTGGAAAACACCATGGCAAGCAACACGACTATGACTAGGGGCCAGTGAGGCAGGAGGTACCTTAAAAGCCTCTTAAAGTTCACCATGAGAATTCTCCTCTTTGTCGGAATCCGAAACAGCTTCACGTGTGCCTTTGCGACCGGTCGTGCGGCCAGGGTGTTGCTGTCAGGGAAATTTGCCTGACTCCGGCTTCCCAAGCCCGGAGTATCTTGCCGGACGGAGTTCGCACCCTGGTGGTATTTTGTGGCCCTGAAGAGAGGAGTTTACCTGAAGATGACCACGATTTTCCGCCCCTTAGATAATTATCCGACGTTTTTGAGAAGCAATACGGATAACCACGTACAAAAATACCACAAACAACCAGATGACCGCAATAGTCAGCAGTCTACTCCGCCCGCAAGAGGAACCGAACCCGAGAAATGGCGAACGGGGGCCGGCTTTGCCGGGGAGCATTAAGCTTGCAGACACAGATATTGCGGGAGGAACACCGGGAACATACATGGAAATGTTATCATCATTCTAGACTCTATACGCCGGTGGATCGAGACAGACTACCTGCTCCTTACCGGTTCTATCGCAACGAAAAGAGGTCTTTAAGCTTGTCGAAGAAAGGTATGGCTCAGGCCACGGCAGTAGTGGCGCTGCTCATGGTGTTATCTAAAATTGTGGGTTTTCTGAGAGACCAGCTTATCGCCATGTTTTTCGGGGCAACCGGTCTCACCGACGCCTACATGGTTTCGACCCTCATATCCGGATTTGTAGGTGCAATGCTTTCGGGTCCCATATCCACAGCCTTTCTTCCGGTTTTCGCAGCTGACCTAGCGAAAGGCGATCAAATTGGGGCCCGCCGTGTGGCCTCTTCAGTGTTCACCATTTCCGCAGGTGCAGTCCTCCTGGTTTCGCTTGCAGCGATACCTTTTTCGTCCCGCCTGGTTACCCTGGTGGCTCCCGGGCTGTCTGGAAGCGACTACGAGATCGCGGTCAGAATGACCCAGGTGTTCTTTCCCGCAATGGTCCTACCTCTCCTGACCGCTCTCGTAAAATGTGTGCTGAACTCGTTCAAAGAATTTACGGTGCCCGGGGTCTCTCCGTTCATCCAAAACCTCGTCATCGTCGCGACGGTGGCGCTTCTTGCGCCCGTTACAGGCATCACTTCGCTGACTGTAGGCACTGTGCTTGGGTATGCGGGCGCCCTTCTCGTCCAGGTACCTTCTTTGAGGAAAACAGGACTTCTGCCCGGGCTGTCTTTGGAATTGAACGAAGGTACTCTGAAGGTCCTGAAGCTTGCGATTCCCCTGGTCGCCCAGGCTCTGTTCGGCCAGCTGTACCAGATGGTCGATAAGAACCTGGCTTCAAAGTTCCCGGAAGGGTCCATTGCGGCCCTAGGGTTTGCCGATAGGCTGCGCCAGCTTCCGGTCGGTCTTTTCGTGACGGCGGTGACCACCGTGGTCTACCCGGCGCTGTCGGAAATGTGGGCCAGAAAAGACAGGGAGAGACTTTCCGAAACCGTACTAATGGGTTTACGGTACGCGGAGTTCGTCTGCGTCCCTTCAATGGTGGGGTTTCTGGTACTGGCGGAACCCATCACCAGGCTGGTATATCAAAGAGGAGCGTTCACGGGCGAAGCGACAGCCCTCACTGCCTCGGTGCTCGCAGCTTACGCTCCCGCCATCATTGGCATGGCCGCGTCCCAGGTAATAGTCATCGCGTTTTACTCCAGTCAAAAGACGTGGATTCCGGTGCTCCTGGGTACAGGTACGGCTATCATTAACATAGGCCTCGACCTTGTCCTGGTACGGTTCTTGGGTCTCGTCGGACTTGCCCTGGCCAACAGCCTGGCGTCGGTGTCCGGGGCTATCTTGAGCCTTTACGTGTTTTCCAGGTGCATAGCAAGGTTGCCCTTGTGGGATTTGGCCGCATCTATGCTGAAAATCGCCTCGGCTTCGGGGATTATGGGCATTTTCGCGTTTCTGGCGGCGGAGTTTTTAGGGTTTACCCGAGGCTTCGGGAGCTTTGGCAAAGATGCGCTTACGGGAGCGCTGGTGATTGGCTCTTCTGTCCTGGTGTATCTCGGGGCAGCCGCCTTGTTGAAGTGCCAGGAGATAGAGTTGGTCACAAATCTGGTCAGGGAAAGGTTTGCGAGAATCGGTCGTAAGTCTTCGGAGAGCGAGAAAGGAGCGAATCTTCAGTGAGACGGATCACTTCAGAAGATCTCTATTCCATGAAGTGGGCTTCCGACCCGGAGGTATCTCCTGACGGAAAGAAGGTTCTTTTCACCGTCAAGACAGTGACGGATGAAGGCAAACTGAAAGGTTACAAGACCAATATCTGGCTGGCAAGCGATGGGAAAGTCAGGCAATTCACTTTCGGCCCCGGGAACGATTGGAATCCCCGGTGGTCCCCTTGTGGGCGGAAAGTGGCGTTCCTTTCGGACCGGGGGAAAGACAAAACCCAGATTTACCTGCTTTCCCTAGACGGCGGAGAAGCAGTGCAGATGACTTCGGGGCTTTCGGGAATAGGGGATATCGTTTTTTCCCCTTGCGGCGAGAAAATCGCCTTTACCGCGCTGGAAGGTGGAGCTGAAAGCGGAGATAGCAGTTCTGACCAAGACAAGTCCGATGTCAGAGTGATAACGCGGATTAGATACAAGCTCAACGGCAAGGGTTTTCTTCCCGAGAAGAGGACCCAAATCTATGTCCTGGATATAGGATCCGGGAAGGTAACCCAGCTGACCGAGGGCCCCTACGATTGCAGAGAACCTGCGTGGTCTCCCGACGGAAGGTTCATTGCGTTTACCTCCGCTCGTTTTGAAGATCATGACCTTTCCCCGGTGCGGGATGTATGGGTAATACCGGCGGAGGGTGGCGAGATGAGGAAGATCTCTTCCGGAGACGCCGTCCTGTCGGCACCCTCCTGGTCTCCAGACGGCAAGTATATCGCCTGCTACGGTCATGACAACAAGTACTGGGGAGCGACAGTCACCGGGATCTACCTCCTCTCCGTGGACGGCGGGCCTGTCAGGTACCTTACAAAAGAAAGGGAACTGGGGGTCACCGAAACTCCCGCATCCGACATGGTCTCTTCGCCGGTACCGAGACCCGCGTGGAGCAAGGATGGCAGGACTATCTATTTCAGCGCCCTCGTGAAGGGGAAAAGCCACCTCTACCAGGTGGATACGGTCACCGGCGACGTTGGGGCCATAACTTCGGGAAATTGCAGCGTCTATGGGTGGAGCAGGGCTTTACGGGAAGATGTGTTCGCGGTGGCTCTGACCTCTTTTGACCTCATTTCCGACGTATTCATCGTGGATCTGCGCTCCTGCGCGGGGCCGGAAGAAAAGCTTAATGGCTCCCCGGTTTGCGAAAGCCGCTTAGAGAAAAGTCCGCTTGAGATACTGGTCGGATGCGAGGGGGGGAAATTTTCGAGCGGGGCCGCGAAGAGGCTCACACGCTTAAATGACGACTTACTGTCCTCGGTTTACCTGAGTGTGCCGGAAGAGATAGAAGTCAAAAGTCCGGACGGAACCCCCATCCAGGCATGGGTGATGAAGCCCGTCGGGATTAAGGACGGGGTCAAGTATCCGCTGATACTCGAGATCCACGGCGGGCCCCACTCGGCTTACGGAGTCGCGTTCTTCCACGAATTTCAGTTCCTGGCGTCGAGAGGATATGGAGTTGTATTCGGCAACCCCAGGGGAAGCACCGGATACGGTCAAGAGTTTGCCGCAGCGACCCGTCACGATTGGGGTGGAAAGGATTACGAAGATGTGATGGCCGTGGCCGGCTATGCCGAAACCCTTCCCTGGGTTGATAGGGACCGCATGGGGGTGACGGGCGGGAGCTACGGTGGATACATGACTAACTGGATCATCGGGCATACCCGGAAGTTCAGGGCGGCGGTGAGCCAGAGAAGCACTTGTAACCGTATGAGTCAGTTCGGCTCGAGCGATGCGGCTTACACCAACGGGGAATTCGAGTTTCCCGGGGATCCGTGGGATAATCCCATGGCTTATCTCGAACGGTCACCGATAATGTACGTGAGAAACGTCCAGACGCCGCTTCTACTCATGCACAGCGAAGAAGACTTGAGGTGCCCCATAAGCCAGGCGGAGGAGTTTTTCGTGGCCCTTAAAAAGCTGAAGAAGACAGTGGTCATGGTGCGGTTCCCGGGAGAAAACCACGAGCTTTCCCGGTCCGGGAAGCCCAGGCACAGGGTTGAAAGGCTCGAGTACATCGCCGCCTGGTTCGATAAATACTTGGCCCCCAAACCGGACGACTACGGAATACCCCTGAGAAATCCCGAAAAGCGCCTATTGGAGTTTTGAGATTCCCGGAGGTGAGGTCACGTGAAGAAGGAGCCTACCGGGAGCTATATCTGGGGATTTCATGAGAGGACTCCGAGCGAAGCCAGATTCAGAGAGGCCCTCCGGAAAGCCGGGATAAGGTTCGAAGAAGAGGTACCGGTCAAGGAATTCACGGTGGATTTTCTCATCGACGGGTGGCTCATAGTCGAGATCGATGGGGAATCGCATCTCACCTCTTCGCGAGCAGAAAAAGATAGGAGAAAGCAACAGGTCCTGGAAGATGCGGGATTTACGCTGGTACGAGTCCCGGCGATGGACACAGGTTTGCCAGGTGGGTTAAAGAGGTGGGTCCGCCGGATCCGCGGTATCTTGGATGCGGGCCCTCCGGGGCTTAGAGATGCGAAATTCGACAATCGGGATCTCAAGAGGCAGGTCGAAGAGGCCCGGAAGAGACTAATGGAAAAGGCCCTCAAAGATGGCGAAGCTATCCGGATGACAAGGGAGAAGATGGCCTACGGGGAAAAGTCGCCGGGTCCGAAAAGCGCTTGTGGGGCCGGCGAAGAGGAGACTATGGAAGACTACTTCGGTCGCCCCGGAGAGGATTTCCGGGCGCTCCTTGAGAAATATGACTTCGGCAAAATGCCATCAAAAGATGAAGAAGACGAAGATGCACGTGACAAGAAGAAGCGGGTCAGCCGTCGACAGTAAGCGAAGTACCTCGTGGGCCTAACGAAACCGGAAGTTATCCAGTGCCTTCTCGGGATGTTCCGCCGGAGGCGGGGAGATTCGGAGGTGATGCTGGTGCTGTTTCTCGTGGTCATATTACTCCTTTTCGTGGTCGTCTTTGCCGTGCAGAACGCGCAGATGGTGGACATACGCTTCCTGATCTGGTCTTTGTCTCTGAATCAGGCCCTCGTAGTTCTCGGGTCCCTGTCGATCGGCCTCGTTTTGGGGGCCGTGTGGTCCTGGCTTAAGGGAGCGGGTGTGAGGGGCCAGGTCAAGGAGCTTTCAAGGACCCTTGATGCGGAGCGGAGAAAAGTCGAGAACCTGGAAAAAGCGCTAGAGGAAGAGAGATCGAGAAAGAGAGAATATGAGTCAGCTCAACGAGATACGGGAAGAGACCAGAGCAGCCGTTGGTAGAGCGAAGGCAACTTCGAGACCGAACTGGGACAGTTTTTTTCGCTGGCAAGAGCCGACGTCAGTAGATTCCTCAGTAGCTGCAGAACTGGCGAGAGAACTGGCGATACCTCTGGAGACGGCTTCTGTGTTGCTTCGAAGGTCGCACGGTGACCGCGAGGCAGCAAGGATGCGCTGGGCAGCCGATTTCCCCATCCCCGATCTTTTGGGCCTTCCGGCCATGGGAGATGCTGTGGCTGCTATAGCGTCCCGAATAACGGCAGGAGGTTCTTCGGGGCGGATTGCCGTGTATTCAGACTTTGACGCAGACGGCGTCACGGGTGCCGTCATCCTCAAAGAGGCCTTCACGATCTGCGGCGCAAAAGGAGTCGAAGTATATTTTCCTTCCCGTTTCGAGGAAGGCTATGGCTTTCACCCGGGGGCGGTTAGAAGACTCGCGGGTGAAGGGGTATCGTTGATTGTGACCGCTGACTGCGGGATAACCGGTTTTTCCGGCTGCGATGCAGCCAGGGATGCGGGTTGCGAGGTCGTGATCACCGATCATCATCGCGCAGGTGACAGAGTTCCGGAAGCAAGAGCCGTCCTTGACCCGCAGCTTCCGTCATGGGCGCCATATGACCTCCGATATCTATCAGGCGCCGGTGTTGCATACCTTCTCGCCCGAGCGCTTTTCCTCGTCATGGGCATAAACGATGTCCCGGAGAACTGGGCCCACGACCTCTTGACTCTATCCATCGCAGGAGACGGGCAGCCTGTCATCGGCCTCAACCGGATGTGGGTGAGGTCCGGCTTGAAGACCATTGTCCAAACTCCGGGCCCGGGTATAAAGGCCCTTTTGACGGTATCGGGAATGCTGAAACTGCCAAATGGATCGCAGCCCCAGGACTGCCATTCAAATCACGTCCTCACTTTCGAAAGAGACGTCATGTTCGGGCTGGTCCCCAGGATCAACGCTGCCGGACGCCTGGCCCACGCGAACCTCGCTTACGAGCTTCTGACCGAAAAGGATTTTTCAAAGGCACTCGAGAGGGCCGGGGAGCTGGACCTTCTCAACTCTCGACGAAGAGAAATCGAAGAAAAGATACTGGCCGAGTGCCTCGAAGACTTGAGAAAGCCCCGGGAAGACCTTAAAGGAATGAGGCAACTCCAGGATGCGGGTTGGGACCTGGACGAAGGACAGGGAGCAGATCCTGCATCTTGCCGCTACGCCATTTGTGCCTACAGGCCATCGTGGCACGAAGGGGTCATCGGCATCGCATCTTCGAAGGTAAAAGAAATATATTTCCGCCCGTCGCTGCTTGTGGGCGGCGAGGGGGAGGTATTAAAGGGCTCCGCCAGGGGCATTCCCGGCTTCAACGTCCACGCCGCCCTTTCCCGCTGCCGCGATCTCCTTGTCAATTTCGGGGGGCACGAGGGAGCCGGCGGATTTTCGGTAAGGAAAGAGAAAATGCTCGAGTTTTTCCAGAGATTCGAGGAAGTGTCGCGGGAGATGGTTTCTGAAGTGAACCTTATCCCTTCCATAAGACTCGACGCGGTCGTGCCGGTCCCATCTCTTGACGACGATACGCTTTTCTCCCTTCTCGAGATGGAGCCTTTCGGGGAGGAAAACCCGGTACCCATGCTGGCCTCCTATGGGTGCGAAGTGAGATACGCAGGCCTTTTTGGCCGGTCTTTGGATCATCTGGAGTTACACCTCGCTTGGGGCGAGAAAGGGGATTCCAGGCGGTTTCTCTGGTTCGGTCAGGGTAAAAGGGCCAGGGATGTGGCATTGTGGGGAGAATGCGACGTGGTCTTCACTCCCTGCCGGGACCTTTATGGAGGAGAGGTCAGGATCTCCCTTGTCATAAAAGACATAAGACTTGCCTGGGGATCACTTGGGACAACCTACGACAAGGTTATCGAGGATCTTCCGGACACGGGGCCTCTCATACTCTACACCTGGTCCAGGCAGGCCTCGAGAAGCATCTATGTCTCTCTTCTCCGCCGGGGGCGAAAAGCAGCCCTACACGAAAGAGGCTGGCGTGGGGCACTGGCTCATGAAGCCCGCCTCATACTGAAGGGCGGCGGGATCGTGGTTTCGACCGGACCGTGGGACATTTTCCAGGACGATGCAGACGAATCCCTTTGTGGCGGGAGACCGCGCAGCGACATGCGCACAGCCCGTCTTGTCATGGTACATCCTCCCCTTACGGAAGTTGATTGGCAGAGACTGCGGCGGCTGGGGGATACCATCGGCGTTGAAAAATATCCGCCGTCAATGCTCGAGGACGCGATGAAATGGCTATCTGTGTCCTATCCACAAAAGGAATACATGGAGAAAGCGTGGAAATTTCTCAGGGAACACGCGGTCAAAAATGCCCTTTTCCCGTGGGAAATAGGGCAGAGATGGAAAGACTTGTTGATCGAGGTTGACCCGGGGGCTGATAAGGCTGGCGCTGCCTTGTGCCGCGAGAGGGGCCTTGTGCTTCTGGAATCGTGCCTCACGATCCTTGAAGAACTCGACATGGTGACCTCTGAAAGCCGGAAAACGCCTCTTGTGCTGTTGAGGGAACCTCGAGGGAAAGTGAGTCTTTCTGGTTCACCTTCGTTCGTCCGGGGAAAGAAAATCGTGGATACGGCCAAAAAGACTTGGGCAAAGTACCATTTACTATGAGGTGGAGGGGTTTTGGTATGGAGGAAGACTTGAACCTTGAGCTGGGTTCGAAGCTCAGAGTGATTCCGGATTTCCCGAAAAAAGGGATAAGTTTCAAGGATATCACCACTCTTCTGGGGGATCCTGTGGCTTTCCGCAAAGCCATCGACGCCCTGAAAGAGGCGTGCAAGGACATAGACTTCGACGTAATAGTGGCACCGGAAGCTCGCGGGTTCATAATAGGTAGCGCTCTTGCGTACGCCATGGGTAAGGCCTTTGCCCCCGTCAGAAAAAAGGGGAAACTCCCCTGGAAGACTCTTTCGGGAGAATACGAGCTCGAATACGGCAAAGATGTGTTGGAGATACACGTGGATGCGGTGAAACCGGGACAGAAGGTGCTTGTCCTCGACGACCTGCTCGCGACTGGCGGCACCATTTCGGCCACCATCGATATGGTGGAAAAGCTAGGGGGCGTCGTATCGGCTGTGGCTTTCCTCATCGAGTTGACTTATATTCCCGGCAGGGCTAATCTAACTAAGAAGGGATACAAGGTTATCTCGGTAATTAAACTCAAAGAGTAATAAGCTCGGAGAGTAAAATCACGTAAAATGGACGAAAGGCGACAATCGGGCACACGACCCGAACATGTCGCTTTTCTCAAATTAGCGCCGGGGAACGGAAGGTAGGAGCTTTGGCAGTCGTCGAAATTGAACAAGATATCGGGCAGTACCTGTCAGACCAGGACAAAGAACTGGTCAGGAGGGCGTATGCTTTTGCTTCCAGAGCCCATTCTGGTCAGTACAGGCTTTCCGGCGAGGAATTCATAGAGCATCCCGTAGCGGTCGCCAAGATCCTCTCGGAGCTCGAAGGTGACGCCGAGACGCTGGCGGCAGCTCTGCTTCACGACGTGGTGGAGGATACGCCGGTGAAACTCGAAGAGATAAGGGCCGAATTCGGCGAAGAAGTCGCCAAACTCGTAGACGGGGTCACCAAACTGAGCAGGATCCAGTTTCATTCCAGGGTCGAAGAGCAGGTATCTAACCTCCGAAAGATGTTCCTGGCCATGGCCGAAGACTGGAGAGTCCTCGTCATTCGGCTTGCGGACAGGCTTCATAACCTGAGGACACTGAGCGCCCTTCCTCCTGAAAAACAAAAGAGGACAGCCGAGGAAACGCTGGAGATCTATGCTCCTCTCGCCCACAGGCTTGGAATCTGGCGTTTCAAGTGGGAACTCGAGGACCTCGCTTTTAGGTACCTTGAGCCCGAAGAGTACCGTTCTCTGGCGAAGCGAATTGCAGCCAAGAGAAGCGAGCGGGAAGCTGAAGCGGCCATGGTTATGGCGCGGCTGAAAGATAAGCTTTTGAGCGCGGGTATCCAGTGCGAAGTGCAGGGGCGGGCTAAGAACCTCTACAGCATCTATCGAAAAATGCGGACGCAGGGGAAGGATCTTTCCGAGATATACGATCTACTGGCCGTGAGAGTGATTGTCAACAACGTTACAGACTGCTATGAGGTTCTCGGCATTGCCCACACCCTTTGGAAACCCATGCCCGGCCGGTTCAAGGATTACATCGCCATGCCAAAGCCCAACGGGTACCAGTCCCTTCACACTACTGTCGTGGGTCCATTGGGGGAGCCTTTCGAGATTCAGATCCGGACTCGTGAGATGGACCGCACCGCCGAGTACGGCAGCGCCGCCCACTGGAAGTACAAGGAGGGCGGAAAAACCGACAAAGCTTTTGACCAAAAGATGGCCTGGCTCCGGCAGCTTCTGGATTGGCAGAGAGAGATGACCGATGCCGGCGAGTTTATGGAAGCCCTCAAGATCGACGTATTCAACGACGAGGTCTTCGTTTTTACGCCCAAGGGCGACGTCGTCGACCTTCCGGTGGGCTCTACTCCCCTGGACTTTGCTTACAAAATACACACCGATATAGGGCATCACTGCGTTGGGGCGAAAGTCAACGGGAAGATGGTGCCCCTGGACTACAAACTCAATACCGGGGATATCGTCGAGATCCTGACCTCCAGGCAATCGGTGGGACCGAGCCGCGACTGGTTGGAGATAGTCAAGACCCCCCAAGCCAGGTCAAAGATCAGGGCTTTCTTCAAGCGGCAGCTCAGAGAAGAGGACATCGCCCGCGGCAAGACGGCTCTCGACAAGGAGATACAGAAACTTGGGCTCAAGATGTCTGTCCTTGAGGACAGCAACATACTTTCCAATGTTCTCGAAAAACTGAACTATCCAGACATCCAGAATCTCTACGCCGCCATAGCCTACGGTGGAATGAGTCCAGTCCACGTGGCTTCGCGGATAAAGGATGAGGTCCTGAGGGTTAAGCCGGACCTCTTGCCCCACAAGGAAGAGGCTACCAGGACCTTCCAGAGGAAACCCCGCGGACCCGAGGAGGCCGTGATAGTCAAAGGAATGAGGGATTTCCTCGTCAGGCTGGCTCATTGCTGCAACCCGGTACCGGGGGATCCGATCATCGGCTACATCACCAGAGGACGCGGGGTCACTGTGCATCGGCTGGATTGTCCCACCATCGCAGCGTACAACGACAAGGAGAGATTTATCGAGGTCACGTGGGAAAGGGCCGTTCAGGCCTCATATCCTGTTGAAATCCTCATTGAGGGGCAGGATCGCCCGGGACTCTTCGCGGACGTGACATCTGTGATCGCAGGTCTTGGCGCCAATATACTCAATGCGTCGGCAAGAGGACAGGCCGACGGAACGGCCAGGATCGATATCACCTTCGAGATACACAACTTGGATGAACTGCAAGAAGCCACTTCGCGCATTCGTCAGATTAAGGGTATCAGCAGGGTCAATAGGGTATTCAGCCGGGTACGCTGAAGTATTTTTGGAGGTCTACATGAGAGCGGTATTTCAGAGGGTCAAAAGAGCCAGCGTAACTGCAGAAGGCCGGGAGATCTCGTCCATAGGTCGAGGCGCCCTGGTCCTCTTGGGCGTTGGCAAAGATGACACGGAGAAAGATGCCCTTTACATGGCGGAGAAACTGGCAGGGCTCAGAGTTTTTCCCGACGATACCGGGAGAATGCAACTATCCCTTGTGGATGTGGCGGGCCAGGTTCTTGTGGTCTCACAGTTCACGTTGTACGGGGACGTGAAGAAAGGAAAGCGTCCGGGTTTCGACGGGGCTGCCCCACCCGAAAAGGGGGAGGAACTATACGAAAAGGTCATCGAGTTTTTGCGGGCAACGGGACTAGATGTGAAAACCGGCAGGTTCGGCGCGCACATGGACGTCGAACTCGTGAATGATGGACCGGTGACTATCCTCATCTCCAGCAAGAAAGAATTTTGAGTTTTCCGGACGCGGTTTAAGAAAGGCGGGTAACTTGTGCAAGTAGAGAGGCTGGTCGTAGGAAGTCTTGCCACCAACTGCTACTTGGTTTTTGACGAAAAATCCAAAAAAGGCATAATCATCGACCCGGGGGGAGACGGCCCTTACATCCTTGAGTGTATCGAACGCTTTGGCATAGACCCTGTGGCAATAATCCTCACCCACGGACACCTGGATCACACCGTGGAAGCGGGCTTTATCCAAAAAGCGAAAAAAGTGCCGGTATATGTCGGGGCCGGAGATCTTGAGCTCGTAAGAAACCCCGGCTGGATGAAGTCGTTCATGGATGTGGAGGAAGTGCCCGAAGTGAAAGACCTCCGCCCCGTTAAAGAAGGAGACACGGTGACGTTCGGGGACGTGAGTCTCAAGGTCCTGGAAACTCCCGGTCATAGTCCCGGCAGCATTTCCTTATACGGCGAAGGTCACTTTTTCTCGGGGGACCTGGTTTTCCGGCGCAGTATCGGACGCACGGATCTTCCGGGAGGCGACGAGACGGTTCTTTTCAATAGTATACGTAATAAGGTCCTGACCCTTCCCGGCGATACCCTCATACATCCTGGCCACGATGAACCTACCACCGTCGAGGAAGAACGCAAGAAAAATCCATTTCTCAGACATTTTGTGATATCTTAAGAAGAACAAACGAACCTGTCTTTCATCCTTTGGAGGAGGGTGCGCCATGCTGAGAGCGCCTCGCGGAACCGGCGACGTTTTGCCTTCGGAAAGCCGCAAGTGGATTTGCCTCGAGAAGGTTCTGCGGGAAATATCTTTCAAATACAATTTCGAGGAAATAAGGACGCCCGTATTCGAACACACGGAGCTTTTTTCCCGGACCGTCGGAGAGTCCACCGACATCGTAGAAAAAGAGATGTACACTTTCGAGGACAAAGGAGGCCGGAGCCTGACTCTGAGGCCCGAAGGCACGGCGCCGGTTGCGAGAGCCTTCCTGGAGCACAGCCTGGGCCAGGGCCCTTTGCCTCAGAAACTGTTTTACATAGGACCGATGTTCCGTTACGAAAAACCCCAAGCTGGCCGGTACAGGGAGTTTCACCAGTACGGCGCCGAGATTCTGGGGTCGCCTTCGCCCTATTCTGACGTGGAGATAATCGCCCTCGCCGTCGACATAGCGGAGTCTTTGGGGCTCACCGGGACGAAACTAGTGATTAACTCCATCGGATGTCCCGTTTGCCGCGAAAGATATCGCGGAGATCTGATAAAGTACCTTTCGGCCCGCAGCGATGCCGTGTGCGAGGACTGCCGGAAGAGGCTGTCGAAAAACCCCTTGAGGGTCCTCGACTGTAAGAATGTCTCGTGCAAAGCGGTAACTTCGGGGGCTCCTTCTATGCTGGACTACCTTTGTGAAGACTGCCAGAAGCACTGGGAAGGTCTCCGGGAACTTCTCTTGCGGATGGGTCTCTCCTACGAAGTTGATACATCGCTCGTGAGGGGCCTCGATTACTACACGAAGACCGTGTTTGAGCTGAAATGGCCTCCCCTCGGGGCCCAGGACGCTGTTGCAGGGGGCGGGCGTTACGACGGTCTTGTGGAAGCACTAGGCGGAAAACATACCCCGGGCGTGGGTTTTGCCATGGGTCTCGAGAGGATCTTGCTCGCGGTAGAGAAAGGTGAAAAGCCTTTCCGGGAGGAACGAGCACTGGACTTTTTCGTGATCGCCCTTGGGCAAGAAACCCGTCTGGATGGGGGAGAAAAAGCTTCGGCTACGAGAGATGAACGGATTCCGGCGGCCCAAAACGCCGCACCCGGTGCGGACGATGATATTTTCCGGCGCGGCTTCTTCTTGGTGAGAGAGATAAGATCTTTGGGCCTTTCATGCGATTTTGACCCCCTCCGGAGGAGCCTCAAAGCTCAGATGAAGCAGGCGGACAGGCTGAACGCGCGTTACGTCGCTATCCTGGGTGAGGAAGAGCTGGAAAAGAAGATGGTATCCATAAGGTCTATGAAAGAAGGATGGCAGAAAGAAATCCCGCTGGAGTCGGTGAGAGATTTTATCGAGAAGGAGGTACTCGGTCGTGGCAACCAATGCTGAACCTCAAATCGGTACCCAGGTACGCGATGACGCCCCGCAAGATATGGGGGACCTCAGGCGGACCAAGTATTGCGGGGAACTTTCGGTGAAAGATGCGGGTTCTCGGGTCGTGCTCATGGGCTGGGTCAATCGCCATAGGGACTTCGGCGACCTCATATTCATAGACCTCCGGGATAGGACCGGCATTGTGCAGGTAGTCTGCGAAAGCGGGGGTTCAAGGGAAGCCTTTGAAAGGGCAAAGAGGGTGAAGCCCGAGTATGTCCTGGCCGTTGTGGGTACCTGCCAGAAGCGTGCCCCTGGCAAGGAAAACCCCAACATGGCCACGGGGGAAGTCGAAGTTATCGCCAGCGAGATCAGGATCCTGAACGCGGCCAAGACACCTCCGTTCCCGATCAGGGACGAAGCCGAGGCCGACGAAACTCTCAGGCTAAAGTACAGGTATCTTGATCTTCGAAGGCTTCCCATGCAGCGGAATCTCGAACTCCGGCATAAGGCTTCCATGGTCATAAGAAACTACCTGTCATCCCGGGGATTCTGGGAGATAGAAACCCCGATGATGACCAGGAGCACGCCGGAAGGAGCCAGGGACTATCTGGTTCCGTCCAGACTGGAACCCGGCAAATTTTACGCACTGGCTCAATCACCCCAGCTTTTCAAGCAGCTCTTGATGGTTTCGGGCATAGACAGATATTTTCAGCTGGCCCGGTGCTTTCGAGATGAGGACCTGAGAGCCGACCGGCAACCCGAATTTACTCAGATAGACATAGAGATGTCCTTCGTCGATGAAGAGATGATCTTCGAGCTCGTCGAGGGCATGGTACGAGCTCTATGGAAAGAGGTTTTGGGAGTTGAACTGGCTACTCCGTTCCCCAGGATTACCTACCGGGAGGCCATCGCAAGGTACGGTTCTGACAAGCCGGATACCAGGTTCGGCATGGAGATACGGGACATAACCGACGTGGTGAAGAACTCGAATTTTGGGGTGTTCAGGGATACGGCGGCTTCGGGTGGTACGGTCAGCGCAATATGTGTCCCCGGTTACGCTAAAGCGACGCGGCACGAGCTGGATAGCCTATCTCTGAGAGCGAAAGCCCTGGGCGCAAAAGGCCTTGTCTTTATTTCATACCTATCGGGTGAAGTCAGGTCTGCCGTCAAGAAGTACCTTTCTGAGGCCGAAATGACCGGTATAAAGGACGCGACGGGAGCTAAAGAAGGGGACCTCGTGGTCATTGCAGCGGGTCCCATTGACCTAACAGTCTCAGTCCTCGGGCGCATCAGGCTCGACCTGGGAGCTCGGCTCGGGCTTATCCCGGAAGGACGCTACAATTTCCTGTGGGTAACCCAGTTCCCCCTCCTTGCCAGGAATCAGGAGACGGGCGAGTGGGAGGCTGCCCACCATCCTTTCACCAGTCCCGTGCTTGAGGATATAGAAGGGCAGGATTTTTCCGATGAGGCCAAAGCGAGAATAAGGGCCAGATCTTATGACCTCGTCTTAAACGGCGTGGAACTTGCCTCTGGGTCCATTCGTATTCATAGAAGAGACCTTCAAGAGAAAGTTTTCTCCCTTCTGGGGTTGAGCCCGGAAGAGGCCAGGGAGAAGTTCGGGTTTCTCCTGGATGCATTCGAGTACGGGGCTCCTCCCCACGGTGGCATAGCGTTCGGGCTGGACAGGTTCGTGATGATGATGGCGGGTGCCAGCACTATCAGAGATGTCATCGCTTTTCCGAAAACGGCGAGGGCCGCGTGTCTTTTGACTGACGCGCCCAGCCGGGTGAGGGAAGAGCAGCTCCGGGAACTGGGCATTTCAGTCACGAAAGACAAAGCTTTGGTCAGCGGAGAAAACAGCGATCAAAATGACAGATAGCGGCGGTGTCGGTCCAAATCAGCAGGGTGAATGAAAAGGAATCTGGAGGAACGTCCTAAGTGGCTTTCTTGGACGAAGTGGCTCTCGTTAGAAGAGCGGCGAAAGGAGATATGGAGGCGTTTGAGACCCTCGTGAGGAGGTACGAAAAGGGTCTCTATAACCTCGCTTTCCGTCTGGTCTCCAATCCTGAGGATGCCATGGACGTGGTTCAGGAGGTTTTCCTCAAGACTTATCAGGCGCTTCCCGAATTTCGAGGAGAGAGCAAGTTTTCTACCTGGGTGTACAGGGTTTGCGTCAACGCCAGTCTCGACCTTCTCCGGAAAAAGCAGAAATTCCAGATGTATTCGCTGGATGAACCTTTGGCCTTGAAAGACGCAGAAGTTTCGAGGGAGGTAGAGGACTCTGGCAAAAGGACTGAGGATATCGTCGAAACGAGGTTTCTGGGGGAAGCGGTCTTACGCGTTTTGAAGGATCTCGAGCCCCACTACCGGGCTCTCCTAGTCCTCTGCGACGTTCAGGGATATTCGTACCAGGAGATTTCAGAGATCCTCGGCATGTCTTTGGGAACGGTGAAGTCTAGGCTACACAGGGCCAGGAACCTCGTGAGGAAGATCCTGGTCGGGGAACAATTCTCGCCTTCCTGCGTCAAAGGAGACGAAGGGAGGGAACACCGTTGACCTGCCGTGAGGTGAAAGAGCTTCTGTCTTCGTTCGTCGACCAAGAACTTGCAGAAGAAGAAAGACGACTCGTTGAAGAGCACGTAAAAGACTGCGCTGACTGTCAGAGAGACCTTACTGAGATACGGAACCTCAAAAGGGCTCTTCAGTCCCTCCCCGAGGTAGAGCCTCCGGCCGAGCTGCACCAGATGGTGATGAGTGCCATCAAGGCGGAGAAAAGGGGAAAGTTTCTTTCTTTCGCAAGGAAACGTAATGCCGCGGGAGAAAAAGGCCGTTTCCCGGGTTTGCGGGGTTGGGTTAGATCTCTGGATTACCGGAGGCTTGGTACGGCTCTCGTGGCCGGCTTTATTCTCGTATTTGTATCTTCGTTCGGCACTTACTGGTTGGTGGTGAAACGGCTTGGTGTAGGGGTCCTGGATTCACGGGAGAGAGCAGGTCTTATGGGAAAAGCAGCGGAAGACGGGAGTCTAGAGCGAAAAGATGAGGGATTTACGTTAAATGATGAATACGGAAGCAGTTCGGCCCAGGCCCCGGTCGCTCCGTCGTCAGGCGCCCCTCAAGGAGCCGCAGAAGGTCTCAAAACGGATATCGCAGGGCGTGGTGTGAAATCCCTTACCGGAACGGGAAGCCTCCTTCCGGGCGCGGAGCGGAAAATAGTGAAGAGGGCCTACCTTTCTATCGAACTAAGCCGCGGGCAAGTACAGAGAGCCTCCAATGAGGCGATGCAGGTCATTGAAAAAAACCAGGGTTACGTCGAATCTTCATCTATGAGCCGCACGGATCAGAATAAAGAAGAACTGTTCAGTTTCTACATGACCGCGCGGATACCCAGAGAGAACCTCGATAGGGCCATCGGTGAACTGTCAACTCTAGGGAAAGTGGTGAAACAGGACCTTTTTGCGCAGGACGTGACAGACCAGTACGTGGACCTTGATGCCAGGATAAGGAACAAAGAGGTTCAGGAACAAAGGTTATTGAAGATCCTCGGAGAGGCGAAGACAGTAGGAGAAATATTACAGGTAGAAAGCGAGCTTTCCAGGGTCCGCGCGGATATCGAGAGCATGGTGGCCCAGAGAGAGGTCCTTGAAAAATCTTCGGACCTTTCTTCATTGACCCTTTCCATTACGGAAGAAGGTGCCCTCAAACCATCAGGGCAGTTCTTGCCGTGGCTCGACGTCTGGAGTGCTTTTGTGTCTGCCTGGAGAAATCTCTTTATCTTGATCGCGCGGATAACCCCGGGTCTTGTCACCATAGGAGTGGTGGTTTTCGCGGGCTCGAAAGTCTTGCGTCGTAAACTCTGACTGCAATCTATCCCCTGTTGGGTGGGCTCCTGTTTAGGGTCTCTTGCCACCTCGACCTCTGGCCGGGCTTCCTCACCCGTATTTTAGGCAGTGTAAAGTTTCAGTAGGTGGAGGTGCGACGGAAGGCGCGGCACGCCAAATTGCGGCTCCACGGCTTTAGAACTATACTGAAATAAACGCGGAAAGGACAAGAGGTGAGCCCGGGTGGACCGTGACAGGCTCCTTTTGATTGACGCCAATTCCCTCGCCAACAGGGCATATTATGCTCTTCCGCCTCTTTCGACGGGTCAGGGGGTTCCCACCAGCGCGGTATACGGTTTTTTGACGATGCTATTCCGTTTCATCGACGAACGAAAACCGGGTTACATAGCATGCGCTTTTGACCACCCTTCCCCTACTTTCAGGCACACGGAGTTCGGGGAATACAAGGCTACCAGAAAACCTGCACCAGAAGATTTCAAGACCCAGATACCTCTTTTGAAGGACGTCCTGAAGGCGTTGAACATCAAGTACATAGAAGTACCTGGATTTGAAGCCGACGACATCATCGCCACACTCGCTGAGAGATTCAAAAAACAGGGGTTCTCGGTGATCATCCTTTCAGGAGACAGGGATTGCCTTCAGCTTGTGGACGACCGGGTGACCGCTATCCTTCCAGTGCGGGGCATTACCTTAGTCCGGGAGTACGATCGCGAGACTGTGAAAAAGGACCTGGGCATCTGGCCTCACCAGATCCCCGATTTCAAGGGTCTTGCCGGGGACAGTTCTGACAATATCCCGGGCGTGAAAGGAATAGGTGAGAAAACGGCTGTGTCGCTCCTCGAGCAGTACGGGAGTCTCGAAGCGGTATACGAGAACCTTCTAGAGGTGACTCCCACGAGAGTCAGAGAACTTCTGAGCGACGCGAAAGATACGGCGCTGCTCTCTAAGAAACTTGCCACTGTCACGAGGCAGGTTCCCATTGAGGTAAGCGCCGAAGATCTCTTTTGGACCGGACCTGACGTAGAAAAGGCCAGAGAAGTCCTGAGCGCCCTTGAATTCCACAGCCTGGTCAAGAGGTTGAAACCAGCGGTTACCGAGCCGGAGTCGGAACCGCCGGTTCCGGAGGTAGGCTCCGCTTCTTCCGCAGAAACAGGGATCGTCACGGTCGACTCGGAAGAGAAACTCAAAGACCTTTGTGACAAGATAGCGGCGAGCGGGCGAGTTTCAATTTACGCCAGCGTCACCGAGATAACCAGGGATTTTTTGTGGCCGGACCTTGTGGGAGTGTCCCCCGGCAAAGGGGCGTATCTCATCTCTTTTCCGGAGGGAACTTTTGATCGCCAGGAACTGTTGTGGAAATACCTCGGTCCCATACTCGTTGACCCCAAAGTCGAGAAACTCGGGTTTAACCAGAAGTGGCTTTACACTCTGTGCTTCAAGAGAGGTCTTACCCTTAAAGGGCTATCCTTTGATATCATGGTAGCCGCGTATCTTCTCGACCCGACCCGTACGACTTACCGCCTGGAGGATATCGTAAAGAATTATGCTGGAATAGACATATTTTTGCCGCCTGCAGGCCATCCCAGGACCCTGGAAGAAGCTGTGGCATACAGGCGGGCTTTGGGGCGACACCTTGCACAGGGCGCGTGGGCTTCTTTCAAGGTAGTTGAAGGCATACAGAGAGAACTCGAGGAAAAGGGGCTCTCGAGGCTCGCCTGTGAAGTCGAGTTCCCCCTCATAGAAGTCTTGGCGTCGATGGAGGCGATAGGGATAGGGGTGGATCTTGAAACGGGAAGGCAGCTCCGGGCGAGCTTTTCGCGCGAACTCATGGATATCGAGAAGAGCATATTCCTCATGGCCGGGGAAACGTTTAACCTGGGATCTACCAAGCAGCTTGCCCACATACTTTTCGAGAAACTCAAACTTCCTCCCGTCAAGAAGACAAAGACGGGTTACTCGACCGATGCTGAGGTTCTCGAGATACTGAGCGAACAGCACGACCTGCCACGTAAAATACTCGAATACCGAACATATGCCAAACTGAAATCAACATACCTCGATGTCCTGGAAGAAGTCGTGAACCCGACCACGGGACGCATCCATTCCACGTTTCATCAGACGGTCACCGCCACCGGGCGCCTTTCCAGCTCAGAGCCTAACCTGCAGAATATACCCGTCAGAGGAGAACTGGGCAAGTCCATCCGGCGAGTGTTCGTCCCGGCGCCCGGCAGGCTATTTCTGGCTTCGGACTACTCACAGATCGAGCTTCGGGTCATGGCTCACTTCTCAGAAGACCCCTCGCTCATCGATGCTTTCCGACGAGGGGAAGATATCCATGCCCGGACGGCTTCCGAGATATTCGGGGTACCACTGGAAGAAGTGACCCCCGACCTCAGGAGCAGGGCCAAGGCGGTCAACTTTGGCGTCATTTACGGCATTTCCGATTACGGGCTGGCGAGGAATACCGGAGTTTCTAGGGAAGAAGCCAGAAAGTTCATCGAAGCCTATTTTGCCAGATATCCCGGGGTCAAGAGATACATGGATGAACAGATCGAACGGGCCAGAAAAGACGGCTACGTCACAACCATACTGGGAAGGCGGAGGCCCATTCCCGACATCGATTCGCGGATCAAGAAAAACAGGGGATTCGCCGAAAGGACTGCCATAAACACCCCCATACAGGGGAGCGCGGCAGATATCATTAAACTGGCCATGGTCAAAATCTACCGTAGGATACGGGACGAGGGTCTCATTTCCAGGATGATCCTTCAGGTCCACGATGAGCTCATTTTCGAGATTGCACCGGAAGAAGAAGAGTACATGAGGAAACTGGTCAAGGAGGAAATGGAGGGGGTCATGGAACTCAGGGTTCCTCTGGAAGTGGAGATAGGGACCGGAAAGAGTTGGTATGAGGTGTGACGAACCGAAGCGAAAAGGTACTTACGTGATAGGACTGACCGGTGGGATCGCCAGCGGTAAAAGCACTGTGTCCAGGTTCCTCTCACGCCTGGGAGCGGTCGTCATAGACGTAGACGTCATTGCCCGCGAGGTCACGTCCCAGGGGTCTATGGGCCTTAGGCGCATCGTCGAGGCATTCGGCCAGGAATTCCTTTTTCCCGACGGTTCTTTGGACAGGAAGAAGCTGGCACAGCTCGTGTTCCACGATAAAGGCGCCCTCGAACTCCTTAACTCAATTGTCCACCCACTTGTGATGGAGCGTGTGGAAGATATCCTCGAGGCCCTTTCACGAAAGTCCCAGATTGAAGGGGTTAAGACCGTTGTGGTGCTGGACGCCCCGCTCCTTCTGGAGGCAGGAGCCGATAGGCTGGTCGATGAGGTATGGGTGGTGTCCGTGGACGAGAAAACCCAGATGGAGAGGTTGATGAAGAGAGAGGGCTTCAGCCGGGAGGAGGCCCTCTCGAGGATACGATCGCAGATGCCGCAAAAAGAGAAAGAGAAGCGAGCCGATAGGATAATCGACAACAGCAAAACCCCCGAGGAGACTGAAAAAATGGTCAAAGCTGCTTGGACGGACTTGAAAAGGAAAATATCCGGGTGATCTCGAATTGTTGGCCTGATGTTTTAAGGCGGATGCATACGTCCTAGAGTCCACAGGAGGAGAAGCGATGAGCCTTGAAGGTAATACAATCCTAAAAGATCTCACATCGAGGACCATGGAAAAAGAGCTTGGGTCCCTGAAAGCCTCAGTGGTGGACTTCTGGGCCCCTTGGTGTGTTCCCTGCAAAAGGATGTTGAGCGTGCTCGAAGAAGTGGCCAGGGAATCGTCCGAGAAGTACCGGGGACAAATCGGTTTTTTTAGAGTGAACGTAGACCAGGAAAGTTCTTTGGCCCAGAAGTTCGAAGTGATGACCGTCCCAACTATCTTGGGTTTTTCTGGGACCGTTCCGCTCGACCGATTCAACGGCAAGTCCAAAGAAGACCTTCAGAAGTGGGTAGATAAGCTGGCGGAACGTTTTGGATTGTAGATAGAAGACAGAGTTGGAGGGACAAATAGTGCCGGAAAAAAGAGTAATAGACCTAAGGTCGGATACCGTCACGAAGCCCACGCCTGAAATGCGGGAAGCTATGGCAAGAGCAGAGGTGGGGGATGACGTCTACGGCGAAGATCCGACGGTAAACCGGTTGGAAGCCCTCGGAGCGGAGATGGTAGGTAAGGAAGCCGCGGTCTTCGTCCCCAGCGGGACCATGGGTAACCAGATTTCCGTGATGTCTTGGACGGAGCGCGGCGATGAGATCATACTGGAATCTCAGTCACACATCTATATGTACGAAGTCGGGGCTACGGCGGTTCTTTCTCAAGTACAGGTCAGGCCTATTCCCGGGCATTACGGCGCAATGGATCCTGAAGAAGTTGCTCTCGCCATAAGGAAGCCAAACATCCATTTCCCCAGGACAAGGTTGATTTGTCTCGAGAACACCCACAACAGGTCCGGGGGATGCGTCGTTCCGCTGGACAACATGAAGCGGATATATGAGATAGCTAAAGAAAAGGGTGTTTTCGTCCACCTGGATGGAGCCAGGGTGTTCAACGCTGCCGTGGCTTTAGGCGTGGATGTGAAAGAGATAACCAAATATGCCGATTCGGTGCAGTTCTGTCTCTCAAAAGGCCTGTGTGCGCCCGTAGGTTCTCTCGTGGCGGGTCCCAGGACTTTCGTAGATAGGGCCAGGAAATACAGGAAAATGCTTGGCGGAGGGATGCGCCAGGCGGGTATACTCGCGGCAGCAGGCATCATTGCGCTCGAGAAGATGACCAAGCGGCTCCACGAAGACCATGCCAACGCAAAACGCCTGGCCGAAGGCCTTTCCAGGATTCCCGGCCTGGGAATAGATATGGCCAGCGTCCAGACTAATATGGTGGCTGTTTCCACAAGAGGTCTCGGCATGGATGGTCCCGAATTCGTGGCCTTGATGAAACCCCACGGAGTGCTTTTCAACGCGGACCTCCCGTACAGGGTCAGAATGGTCACCCATAACGACGTTACGGCGGAAGATATCGACGAAGCCATCAGGCGAATCGCTTTTGCGGTCGAGTCTCTGCCGAAAAAGTGAGGGAATGCTTTGAACCAGAAGGGGCTCTGGGAAAATGATCCTCAGGGAGAAAAGATAGCGCAACAAGCAGGCTGGAAGGCGAGTCCGGAGTCTTTTCACCAGGAGGATCCTACACACGGCGCTGACTTACTGGACATTCCTCCTGAAGCCCCTTTGGCGCTGAGGATGACTCCCCGGAACTTTACGGAATTTGTCGGGCAAGAGGAACTGGTGGGCCCTGGAAAAGCCCTGCGGAGGGCCATTGAAGAGGATAAGATCACTTCCATGCTATTCTGGGGCCCACCCGGTACCGGAAAGACCGCCCTTGCCCGCCTCATCGCTCTCAAGACGCGATCCTCGTTCCGGGAGCTTTCGGCGGTCACTTCGGGAGTCGGGGATGTCAGGGCAGTAGTGGACTACGCCGAAAGATCCAGGAAAAAAGGAAAAAGGACGATTCTCTTTCTCGACGAAATTCACAGGTTCAACAAGGCCCAGCAGGATGCACTTCTTCCTCACGTCGAAAAGGGGACGCTGGTGCTTATAGGCGCCACCACCGAGAATCCATATTTTGCGGTTAATCCCGCTCTTTTGTCCAGAATGCGGATATTCCGGTTTGAGCACCTTTCTCGCGGGGACATCAAAACCCTGCTCCTCCGGGCGATCGAAGACAAAGAGCGGGGCCTTTCCCGGGATCCGACACCTGTGGTTGTCGAGGAAAAGGCGCTCGACCACATAATAGATTCCTGCAAGGGTGATGCCAGGTGTGCCCTTAACCTTCTCGAGGCTCTGTACTTTGCCGGAGATAAGAAGGACGGCAAGGTAACGCTCACTCTCGAAAAAGCCCTGGAAATTACCCAAAGTCCCAGGCTCTTCTATGATAAGGCCGGCGACCAGCACTACGACATCATATCGGCCTACATCAAGAGCATGCGAGGAAGCGACCCCGATGCCGCACTTTACTGGCTCGCGCGGATGCTTGAGGCGGGGGAAGATCCCCGCTACGTCGCAAGGCGCCTCGTGATATGCGCGTCGGAAGACGTGGGCAACGCCGACCCCTTCGCCCTGGTGCTGGCTGAGGCCGCGTTTAGGGCCGCCGAACACCTGGGAATGCCGGAAGCCAGGATACCGCTGGCGCAGGCAACCATATACGTGGCGCTGGCTCCCAAGTCCAACGCATCGTACCTGGCTATCGAAAGGGCCACAAATGACGTACGTGAAAAACCTGCGTATCCTGTTCCTCCCCACCTGAGAGGCACGGGTTACCCGGGGGCTGAAAAACTCGGGCACGGGGCAGGTTACCTTTACCCCCACGATTTTCCCGGGCATTACGTAGAACAAGAATACCTGCCAAAAGAACTTTCCGGGGTAAAGTACTATATACCCTCAGAGAACGAGGCCATACCTAAGTCGAGGAAACCCTCTCGTTAAGATCGTCCCGGGTTCTCCATTGTCGCTTGGTTTCCGTATCGCATGTGCTTTTCCAGGGCAAAATGCTCTTTGATGAAATCCTCATGGGGGCGTGAACGTTGATATACTGTCCCAAATGCAAGAGCAGGGCCGTCGGCAGGATAGGTCAAAACCAGTACTACTGCTGGGACTGCAACATCGAATTTATTCCGGCGAGAGACGGGTTCAGGATGTACAGGCTAGAGCCCGATGGTACCGTCATGCCCGAAACGCTGGGTAGCGTGGCACCGGGATACAGTCTGTCGGGGACTTTGGGAGAAAGGCTGGAGGTTGCTCGGGGCACTTCTACAGGTGAAACCAGTGACGGCGAAAACAGACAAAGCCAGAATCAAGGAAAGGAGATGTAGCTATCGATGAAAAATAAAACTTTTTGGGATGGCCTCGCCATGGGAGGGGCTCTTGGGATACTGGTCGGCGCGTTGATGCTTTCTAGGGGGACGAAGATGACTCCCATGACCAGAACCAAGGTGATGGTCGGACGGACTGCGAGGCACGCGCTGAGAAGAGCTCAGGGAACTCTGGGTCGCATGGTAGGAAGGTTCTCTGACTGAAAACCGGAAAGTAAAACGGGCACTTATAAGTGCCATCGTCGCCCTCGGGATTCTCTTATTCCTTTACTCGGTGCGCGGCATCCTCGCACCTTTCGTGATAGCAGCCTTTCTGAGCTACGTGCTTGAACCTGTCGTCTCAACCATTCATCGCTGGGGAATTCCCAGGGCGCGCGCCATCCTCTTCGTGTATCTCCTGCTTTTCTCAGCGGCGTTCCTTCTCGGGGTGTACTTCATACCGGGCTTCATCCGGGATGTAAGAGAACTTTCGGCGGCTCTCCCTCAATACATAGAAAGCCTGGAGAGACTCTCGGTCAGGACTCGGGAGATAGCGAACCGATACGACCTTCCCCCGGGACTCGAAAGGGGAGTTTTGAACGCCCTCGGCAGGCTCGATGATTCTCTCGACAGAGCGGGGGAAAAGCTTGTTTCTTACGTTTTTTCCTCCCTAACCATACTTTCTTACGTAGTCGTGGCTCCGATCATCGCCTACTACATCCTGAGAGATATCAACAAGTGGAGGCAGAAGAGTCTCGTATTTTTCGCAAGGCACCCCTTGCCCTACCTGGACCTTTTTCGCGATATAGACCGGGTACTTGGCGGATTCGTGAGGGGCCAGTCAATAGTGGCCCTGTTCGTCATGCTCATGGTATGGGTGGCCTCGGTGGTCTTGGGCCTAAAATACGGGGCCGTCCTTGGGGTCATCGGAGGGCTCGGCGAATTCATCCCTTACTTCGGTCCCATCATCGCGGCTGTGCCGATGCTGACGGTGGCATTCCTAAAATCCACTGTGACGGGATTCTGGGCTCTCGGCTTCATCCTCGTGATACAGTGGATAGACTCCAATCTCATCGTGCCCAGGGTTACGGGACCGCGAGTAGGCCTGCATCCTTTGTGGATTATCTTTTCTCTTTTGGCCGGAGGGGAGCTATTGGGGTTTTGGGGGATCTTCCTTGCGGTACCGGCTGCGGGCATAATCAAGGCTGTCATGAAGTTCGCGGGTGCCATGTTCTTTTCGGGGAATGGAAAAAAAGGATCATCTTGATATGGCGACGAAGTATCCCTCAGTATTTGACTTTGGGGGTCAGAACATGGCGACGAAACTGGGGATCATCGGAGCCGGCACCATGGGCCGAGGGATAGCAGAAGTGGGCCTTCTACACGGCTTTTTTGTCACCATACTTGATGCGACAGCGGAACTTTCCGAAAGAGGTTACGGAGAGATCGAGAGAAGCCTTCGTCGGGGAGTTGAAAAAGGCCGTGTGGTGCCAGAGAAGGTTGGGGAAATGCTTGCGCGTCTTAGGCATGGCGCAGACTATGACCTGTTGAAAGAGGCAGATGTAGTTATCGAAGCGGTGTACGAAGACCTGGAGGTCAAAAAGGAAGTCCTTTCAAAAGTCTCTCGGGTTGTCTCCCCCCGGGCTCTCATCGGGTCCAACACTTCGTCGTTGAGCATCACCAAAATGAGTGAAGCTGTGGAGTATCCAGAAAGGTTCCTCGGAATCCATTTTTTCAACCCGGTACCGGTGATGAGACTGGTGGAGGTGATCAGGGGAGAAAGGACTTCAGATGATACTGTGGAAAAGGCGCTGACTTTTGCCAGAGAGCTGGGAAAGACCCCCATCGCGGTGAAAGAATCCCCGGGATTTGTAGTCAACCGGCTCCTGTGTCCCATGATGAACGAAGCCGCTTTTTTGGTCATGGAAAGAGTAGCCTCGCCTGAGGACATAGACACGGCCATGAAACTGGGCGCAAACCATCCCATTGGTCCTCTGGCCCTGGCGGATCTGGTGGGTATAGACGTGCTTTACGCTATCATGAATACCCTTTACCTGGAGTTGGACGACCCCAAGTACCGCCCGTGCCCCCTTCTGAAGGAGATGATAGACAGAGGGCATCTTGGGAGGAAGACCGGGCAGGGGTTCTTCCTGTACGGGGAAAATCCGAAATCTTGAACGCGCCTATACCTGCGAAATCGTTGGGACCGTGCTTGGCTCAACAGAGCGGCTTATTTACTTGTCACGCAATACCCACCAAAGTCCGAAAGCCGCCAGAAGACCCATCGCTCCGCCGAAGAAGAAAGGTGCTCTCGGGCCGTAAGCCTTCCAGAGAAACCCTGCCAGGGTCGATGCAGGAAAAAGTCCGATACCTACCAGCGTGGCGTGCAACCCAATAAGAGTGGCCTTCTGGGCAGGAGGTGCGATGTCTGAAACCAGCGCCTTTTCCACTCCTTCGGTGAAACCGATATAGAGTCCGTAGGTCCCGAAGAGCGCCCACAGGGCCGAGGGAGATTTCACAAAGGCAAATCCCAGATAGACGAGACCGTATGCCAGGTACCCTAGCACGAGAAGGGTGCGCCTGCCTATGCGGTCTGAGAGCTTCCCTGCAGGATAGGAAACTGCCGTATATACCAGGTTATACGTCAGGTATAGGAGGATCACGGTGGAAGGCGAAACGCCTATATTTTCCGCCCGGAGCAGGAGAAACTGGTTCGACGAGTTCCCCAGGGTGAAAACAAAAGTCGCGATCAGAAATGCCCGGAGTCTCGGATCGAGTGCCTTCCAGTTCAGAGACAGGTGGAACCCCTTATTTTCCCGGGGCGTGTAGCCCGGCTTTTCCCGGATTAAGAACAGACATGCAACTCCCAGGACAGCAGGTATGACGGAGTAGAGAAACACCTTTGCGTAATCGCCTTTATAGCTCGTGACCAAGTAGTATGCCAGGATGATTCCTATGCTTGCCCCGAAGCTGTCCATCAACCTGTGAAGGCCGAAAGCCGCTCCTCTTTCTCCCTCATGTGAGGATTCGGCTATGAGGGCATCCCGCGGTGCGGTGCGGATTCCTTTCCCGAACCGGTCCAGTATCCGCCCCCAGAGGACCATGTGCCAGGAGTTTGCAAAGACGAGGGACAACTTGCCCAGGGTCGAAAAGGAATATCCTCCTATGGCCAGTGGTTTACGTTTCCCTATCTTATCCGAGATTGCGCCCGAGAAGACTTTTAGGATGCTTGCAGTGCTTTCGGCGATTCCTTCGATAATTCCAACTATGGCCGGACTTGCTCCCAGCCGGGTGGTGAGAAAAAGTGGGAGCAACGGGTAGACCATTTCCGTGGATATGTCAGTCAAGAGACTCGTAAGGCCAGCGATTATGATGTTGAACATGTGGTGTGGCTCCTCTCTATCTTAAAGCTTAGAGCGTCATTTGCTCTGTATTTCTCCTTCGGCCTGACAAATTCGGGAGGCGAATCCTTCCAGGGCCTCCTGGCATCGGAAGAGCATCGTCTCGGCCTCGTCTCGCATTGGGGCGCCGAAGAAGTCCCGCTTCTTAACCTTGGCCGCCCAGGCTGAAAGCCTTTGGAGGTTACCCTCGTTTTCTTCCAGTTCTGCAAAAATGAAGTTTTCAGCTTCGGTTTCTTTTTCGATTTCCTTGAGGAAGCTGAGACACTCTTCCACAACCTCCCGGTACTCTAGGTCGCGCTCGGCATTGAAACGCGCCACGATCTTGCCGTCTTCGTTTTCATCGAGACCTTGTGCCGAAAAAAGTATGGACTCCCCGCCGTACTCAAGGATCTTTCTGGAAAACTCCTGGAATTTCTCCCTGTGTTCCGGGAAGTCCGGCAGGATGCATACGGAATTCTGAATGTACACGGCGCCTATCTCTCGCAGGCTCCGCCATAGAGCAACGCGGTACCTGGACGGTTCGGGAGGCATCTTGTAGACGAGTATGAGCCATTCCACGACGAATAGATCACTCCCTCCGCTTGGATGTAACGACAGTTACTGTCGTGCCACACCACCTTATCATGTAACGGTCGTTACGTCAAGATCTCGACGATTCCCATCAGAAAAACGTCAAGGGCGCTGTACCCCCGCGGCGAGATGAAAACCCAAGATGAAAACCCAAGATGAAAACCCAATACGGGAGCACAACGCCCACTCGATCGACGCCCCTGCGACGTGTGTCTGTCTCAGACTCGAGTCTTGAAGCCCGAGCGGTTTCGGATTATAGGAGCTGTGCGATCGGCGTTTTTTCAGAGTTTGTATCCTATTTTTCTCAGAAACGAGTGCCTGGTGCTAATATCTTCCGGACCCTCGATGCCCTTCGGGGGATTGCCGTCTATGATCCCGACTATCCCTCTTCCCTGGTCCGTCTTTGCTACCACGACCTGCACAGGGTTTGCGGTGGCGCAGAAAATGCGGCAAACCTCCGGTACTGCCTTTATGTTATTCAAGACGTTGATGGGGAAACCGTTTTCCATGAAGATTATGAAAGCGTGTCCCGTACCCAATGCAAGGGCGTTTTTCTTCGCGAGTTCAATGAGTCTTTCGTCGTTGCCGGCGAAACGGACGAGGCAAGGGCCGCTGGCTTCGAGGAAGGCTATACCGAACTTGATCCCACCTCCTGCGTTGGCCATGGCCTCGTACAGATCCTCGACTGATTTGATGAAGTGAGACTGGCCTATTATGACGTTGAGGTTCTCAGGTTTTTCAATTGCGACTACTTCAAATTCCAGGGACAAGGAAGGTGCCTCCTTTCCTGCAATAGGTTTGACCTTCGTGCCGACCCCAGACCGCGCTCACACCGGGCTTTGGTAAGTTCCCCACCTGAGCGTGACGGGTTGAGAGTTACATTTCTCACGAGCGGCCGGGTTTCCTTCCTTTGGGTAGACTTATCTCATCTTTGTGGTGGCCCTTTTTTCGCGATGTTCAGCGTTTTTTCTCCAGTCTCGAACACACCGTCACAGGTCAGGAGAGTGGCGCCTGTGATGGCCGAAAGATGCGCGGTTACGGCCTGGTTCGGCTGGAATTCGGGCCGGACGGCCAGGACTCTGGCTGTTTCTACGGCACATTCGTGGGTTAAAGCGGCGACTTCCAGGGGGAGTTGATGTAGCAAAGTAATGATGTCTTCCAGCGCAGCCGGGTCCTTCTTGACGACTTCCGAATAGACTGTCAAAAGTTCGTGGGCCGAGACGGTGACTTTGGACCCGCAATCGAGGCACTGGCGGAATACCCTTTCCAGGACTTCTCCACCTGGTTCTCCCAGAAGGTACGCCAGAAGGGCAGAAGCGTCGACCACAAAAGCGATGTTGTCGTCTTCCGCTTGTGCCGGAGGTCTCTCGCGGGATCGCCCGGTATCTTTACTCCACATGGTCCGTACCGATTTCTTCCTCCCCGGTCTTCTCGTGCGGCTGGAGTCTTCTCAGGAATCCAAAACCCTGGCCGACGGGATCTTCCATCTCGGGTATAAATATTATCTTGTTCCCGGAATCGTGTACCGCTAAAGACATGCCGGGCCTGAGCCCGAGTTTTTTGCGGAGGGCGGCGGGTATCACAACTTGCCCTCTGGCCGAAAGAGACACCTTATACACCGAATCCACCTCGAAAAGAAAAGATCTTAAGCCAGGGCGACGGTACAGGAGTTATGCAAGGCCCCGGTCGCCTTCGCCGCTCATAGTATGTGCAGGTGTTCGCCAAATCCTCCGGCATGTACGTTTGTGTAAATTCCTCCGAAACTGTGAAAGCTTGTTGAAAACAAGGTGTGTCTCGTGAAAACATAGTATACGCGAGGCTTTCGAGTCGAGAAGTACAGTGGTCGTGTCAAAGAGATTTTTGCTCATGGAGGTGCAGATGAGGATGGCAAATCATGAGGTTACCGTGTATTCGACCCCTACCTGCCCTTGGTGCACTCGCGCCAAATCGTACCTGAAGGAACTGGGTATCCCGTTTGAAGAGAAGGATGTTTCCGTAGATATTCAAGCTGCCAGGGAGATGGTGCGTATATCCGGCCAGATGGGAGTCCCGGTACTCGTCATCGATGGGAATGTTGTGGTCGGCTTCGATAAGAGAAGGATAGACCAGCTTCTCTCGGATAGCGTTTAAGAGTCAAAAGGAGAGAGCTTCTCGAGTTTTTCGGGCTGAAACCGCACCGTTCGTGCAAGGCGCCGGAAAGTCGCCGGAGCAAATTCCGGCGCCTTTTCGTTTTCCTAACACGGGCACTTTCAACCGGGGCAGAGCGAGACCGTGACGGTCCCGGGAGATGGTGCCGGGAGCTGGCGCGTCGAAGGAATTATAGTTTCTGGCACCGAAATACTTAACCTTCGAAGACAGAGAGACCGCGTCAAAAGGTCTTCTGGCCAATTCCCTCGGGGGTGTTGATTTTGGGCGATTTTGGCTCTGAAAAACCGCGGGTGAAAGAAAACGGAGACGGGGAGCAGGGGATTTCTCGCGAAAATATTGAGGCCAGATTGCCGGTACGCACCGTAACAGAATCGGAGGAAACGAAAACGCTCCTCAGGGCCACCTGGGCTCTGGCCTGGCCCGTAGTTCTCGAGCAGGCGCTGAGTATGGTGAGCCAGGTAGTCGATATGGCCATGGTCGGGAGGCTGGGGGCGGAATCTGTCGCCGCAATAGGTCTCAGCATGCAGCCGTTTTTCTTGATCAACGCGGTCTTCATGGGGCTTTCAGTGGGGACCACTTCCCTCTGTGCGCGGGCCACAGGCGCGAAAAACAGGGAGGAAGCGGGGAAAGTCGCGGGCCAATCCATTGTGGTTGCGTTCATTTTCGGTGTAATTGTGAGCTACCTTGGATTTCTCAAATCCGATTGGATCATCGCTTTCATGAAGGCCGAAATCCCGGTGAGAGCTTTGGGGGCCTCTTACGTCAAGGCAATGATGCCGGGGATGCTCCTTTTCTTCGTGTTTACCGTGTCTACAGCTGCTCTCCGAGGAGCGGGTGACACCACGACCCCAATGCTGGTCAACCTGGGTATCAACGTGATCCACGTTTTTACCAATTACCTCCTGATCTTCGGCTATCTCGGGTTTCCAGCCCTGGGAGTGACGGGAGCCGGGATATCCACTTCCATATCGCGGATTCTCGGAGGGGCCGCCATGCTCTATGTATTATCGAGACCCCGGGGGAAATTGACAGTGGACTGGAAGAAGACTGTCAGGGAATTCGATTGGGCGCTTTTCCGGAGGATCCTGAATATCGGTGTCCCTGCAGCGATGGAAAGGGTGCTGACATCGACCGGTCAGATAGCCTACGCGAGGCAGGTGGCCGGGCTTGGAACACAGGCCTACGCCGCCCATTCTCTGTCCCTCAACGTCGAGTCTTTCTCGTACATGCCGGGGATGGGGTTTGCAACGGCTGCGACGTCGCTGGTCGGGCAGAGGCTCGGAGCCAAGGACCCGTCGGGTGCCGAAAAAAGCGCTATCATTGCCACGAAGATGGCCGTCATGACCATGGGGTCCATGGGTCTTATGTTTTTCCTGTTTCCCGGGCAATTCCTGAGGATCTTCACTGACGACCCGGACATAATCGCAAGGGGTGTTCCGCTCCTCCGGATCGTAGCTTTTACCCAGATTCCCGAAGCTATCGGGTTCGTAATACCTGGAGCCCTAAGAGGAGCGGGAGATACGCGGATCGCCATGTACGTGACTGTAGCGGGCGTGTGGGTTGTGAGACTCGGGTTAACCTACCTCCTTATGGAGGTTTTCGGGCTTGGCCTGGCAGCTGCCTGGATCGCTATGTTTTCAGACTGGGTTGTCCGTTCGAGCCTTTACTGGATAAGGCTCAAGAGAGGGAAGTGGAAGGAGATTAAGGTATAAGCGCCAGCCCTAAACGCCAGCCCCAAACGTTAGCCCGGAGGGACTTCCCGGGAGACAAGACCGAAATAAGTCGCAAGAGCCAATCCGAGGCTCAAGGCTGTCCCCGCTGGGGTTGGGCTCTCGGCCCTGGGGCGTAAACCCGGAAGTACTTTTTGGAGCGCCGGATACCTCGTTGCCCGCTGTAACCCGTAAGCCGCCGTCAGGATGGCGAGCATAGACAGGCCGGCGTAGATGCCTACCCGCTGCTCAGGCATGGCCCAAAGGGTTCCGATGAAGGCTGTTATGAAGGCTGACGAGATGATGCTCAGGTACGGGTAAAAGGGGGCCTTGAACTCCGAATCTTTTGTAACCACCTTCCTCCACCTAACGTGTGACAGGGCGATGACAAGCCACACGAAAAGGAATCCGAAACTTGCTATCGACGTCACGTACAAGAACGCGCTGCCGGGAAACAGGTAATACAGCAATATTGAAAAGTATACGCTTATGGTGCTCGCGATCACCGCTCGGGAAGGGATCCCGGTTCGGGGGGAAGTGTACGCGAGTGCTCGCACCACCGTGCTTTCCAGTGCCAGGGAATAGAGCATCCTGGAACTCGTATAGATTCCCGCATTCAGGCTCGACAGGGCGGCAGTGAGGACTACCACGTTCATGATGTCGGATGCCCTCGGGATCCCGAGGGCGTCGTAAGCCAGGACAAAGGGACTGCCCCGGAGGCCCGTTTCGTACCAGGGGATGATGCCCACTAGGATGGTCATGGAACCGACGTAGAGTATGAGAGTCCGGAGGGCGATACCTTTTACCGCCTGGGGTACGCTGGTTGCCGGGTCTTTTGTTTCTCCAGCAGCTACACCGATGACTTCAGTACCTCCGTAAGCGACCATAACGAGAGCCATGGCTCTGACCAGACCTCCGATGCCGTTGGGCGCGAAACCTCCCTGTCCGAGGTAGTTCCGTGTCCCTATGCCCGGATGTCCCGGGAAGCCCACGATAAGTGCAGCCCCGGTAAGTATGAAGAGAATTATGGCCAATACTTTAATGCTGGCAAACCAGAATTCGAAAGTACCGAAAGACTCGACTTTAGCCAGATTGACCAAGGTGAGGGCGATAACCATGCCTGCCGCGATGATAGGACTGACCGAGTGAGGGAACCAGCGGTCAAGGTATGTGGTGGCGGCAACCGTTTCGGCGGCCATTGTGCCCAGCCAGCTGAAGTAATACAACCAGCCCGTCAGAAATGCTACGTAAGGACCCAGGGTCATATCGGCGTGTACCCGAAATGCCCCGGGAGCGGGTCTTGCTACCGTCATTTCGCCCAGAGCAAGCATGACGGCGAACATCACTGCGCCCCCAAGAGCATAGGCCAAGATAATGGCGGGGCCTGCCAGGGACACTGTTGCGCCAGCGCCGAGGAACATTCCCACGCCGATTACGCCGCCGATAGAAATCATAGAGAGCTGGTAAGACCGAAGCCCCCGCCTGAGGTTCTCTCTGGTCAAACCGTTCACCTCTGGTGTAATATATACCCAAACGGGGAGCTGTTATTTAACGGCTGAGAAAGGGCTTGTAGCACCTGACCCTTGGAACCTGTGGGGTAATGCCCGCGTAGGGAAATCCAACGTCAGATGCCGCACCCGTGTGCGGCTTTTTTGTCGCCTCCCCGAAATACGGAGGGATCCTGACATGCGTGACAAAAAAGTATCTATACTGGTAGAAGGGGCTTTGATGGTTGCGGCTTCCTTCCTGTTGAGCCTCGTCAAGGTTTACGAGGCACCATACGGAGGGTCGGTCACTCTTGGCAGCATGGTACCCATCCTCATTTACTCTGCAAGGCATGGCGTATACCCTGGACTTCTGGCCGGGGCTGTCGAAGGAATAGTTCAGTTAATCCTAGAACCGTACATCGTCCACCCGGTTCAGGTGGTATTGGATTATCCTCTTGCGTTCGGGCTTTTGGGTCTGGCGGGGCTTTTCCGCCAGCGGGTTATACTCGGGTCTTTCGTCGGTATCCTCGGCAGGTTCATTTCCCACTTCCTTTCCGGCGTGATCTTCTTCTCGCAGTACGCGCCAAAAGGTATGAGTCCCTATTTATATTCGCTCCTTTATAATGGCGCGTATCTTTTGCCTGAGTTCATCGTGTCGGCAGTCGTTTTGAGGGTGGTTCTTTACTCCTTTGTCAAGAAAAGCGCCAGCGCATGAACATTCTGGGTGTAGAGATTAAAAAGGGATTTGCCGCCGTCGTTGCGGGAGGAGAGACTTCCGGCGGGGAGGTGAATGTCCTCAGGTCGGCCCTGAAGGTCATAGCCGCTGACTCGGGAGCCTCTTTCCTGAGACGGTGCGGCATTGTCCCGTCCGTCCTGGTGGGCGATTTCGACTCATGTGACCGGGAGCTGGTAGAGGACTTCCGGTCCAGAGGCGTTGAGGTCATCGAACTCATGCGGGACAAAGATAAGACTGACACAGAAGTCGCCCTGGATCTCCTCCTCGACGAAGGTTTTGACACAGCCGTAGTCCTGGGAGCTTTGGGTGGTGGGCGCCCCGAACATGCCCTGGGAAACCTGTTCCTGATAGAGAAGTACTCAAGGTGCGGGATGGACGTTATATTGTGGAGCGAACGCACGAGGATTTTCGGGATTCTCGCTCCGCCGGGCAGGAGTGGAGGGAGTGCTGGCAGGAAGTTCTGGGGAAACCCCGGCGACTGGGTTTCCCTTTTCCCCGTGACGTCGCGTGTGGAAGGAGTCACTACTTCGGGACTCAAGTTCGGGCTTTCGGGGGCGACGCTCTCGAGAGGAAGCACCCTCGGAGTTTCCAACGAGATGGTTTCCGAAGAAGCTTCCTGCAGCATTACCGGAGGCTTTCTCCTGGTTGTGGTCACCGGAAAAGAGTTCCGGTAATTCCTCGCGATCGGGCTTCTCCAACGGCATTCACTGACCCGGGAGTTCAGATCTGGGCCTTCCCCTCGGGTCGTCCCGGGCGGGCTTCCCGAGACTCATGAGCTGGCCCAAAGGCATGAGCTCGTAACCCGCTGCCCTCAGATTCTCTATTACCATGGGAAGAGCTTCATGCGTCTGTTTTGCCGAATCAGAGGCGTGAAAAAGGAGTATGGCTCCGGGGAATGCCAGTTTAGAAACCCTTTCCACGATGTACGTGGCTCCCGGGTTTTTCCAGTCAAGACTATCCACGGCCCAGATGACCGTCTCGTATCCCAGTTCCCTTGCGGTCAGGACGACCACGTCATCGTAATCGCCGTTGGGCGGTCTGAAATATCGGGGCGAAGTCTTGGTGACGTTAACCAGGATGTCGTGGGCGGACTTTATGTTGTTGCGGACTGACTCTTTAGATTCCTGGCTTAGATTCACGTGGTCCTGACCGTGGCTGGCTATCTCGTGACCCTCGGAGACGATCCTGGTCACTATGTCCTTGTAGTGATTTGCCCAGGGCCCTGAAAGGAAGAAAGTGGCCTTTTGGTTGTAATTCTTCAGCACGTCAAGGACTTTACCGGGAGTTTTGTCGCCCCAGGATATGTCGAAAGTGAGGGCGAGGGCTTTTTTGTCGGTTTTCACATAGAATATGGGCATCTCTGACCCGGCGGAAATCCGGAGGTCGTAAAGTTCAACTACCGGCCGGACATCGTTCCTTGGCAGTCCGAGGAGAATCCCTGCGGCTCCGAGAAAAAGACCTAACGCGAGGAAGATGACTTTCTTGCGGATTATCATGGGTTATTCCTCCCGGAAAACCGGAGCCAGGGGTAGATTCTCTCCCCGGCTCCTCGTATCCTCCAGATAATGATAGTTTCCCGGGCCGAAAGATATTACCGGACCTCACGGGCGCGAAAAGAGCGATGTTTCCTTGACCCACCCTTTCCGTATTCCCAGCCCGGGTTTGTGGTAAGACCTGGGTTCTGGCTTTGGGCGGGCGGCTCTCGATTCGGTGATGATAGTCTTTCCGTCTGGAGAAACTGTGATGGATGTATCCTGCTTCGGTTCAGCGTCCGTTCTTGGTTTGGAGACGAGTTCTTGTTTTGGGGGCGTTTTTTGTTTTGACAGGTCCAGTCCTGCCAGGAAATTAAAGAGCACTGTTAGGAGTTTCGGGTCAATCCCGAGACTTGCCTGAAGCTCGGATTTTGACCCCGAAGCCTCGGATACGCTCTTACTTTCGGGGTCTTTAGCGTGCTCACCTGAGGGTTCGTCGGTCTCGCCCGGAGAGGGAGCATCTGGGCTCGAGGGACATTCAGTTATGGCTCCAGGTTCTTCTTTTTGGCCCTGCTTCTGGGCGGAGGTGTTGCGTCCGGGTCTTGAACTCTTCGCTCTGGACATGGAGGACATGACCTTGAGGAGCGCCGCCACCACGTTTGGATCAAGGCCGCCTTCGCGCTGTCCCACGAGCCTCGTCACCGCGGAAAGCACCGATGCCACCTCGTCCTCCTTAAAAGCGCTCTGGGAAGGCTCAAGGCCCGGTGTCATGCCTGACAACGCTGATACGATATTTGCGATGGTAGACGGGACCGGCCTTGTTCCGGGTTCTTCTTCCCCTGCAGAGGGGGCGGTATTCTGACTCAGCGAGGGAGATACCTCACCGGCAGAACTTTCGGCGCCGTAGAACGCGTCCACGATACCCAGGAGGTTCAAGAGAGCCAGGATACCTGCCTTTTCCCTCATTTTCATCGGTGTCTGGCTTTGGTCCTCAAGGAGAAGCGACCTGGCTATTTCCGCGAGAGGATTTGTACTACCCATTGACTCCGCTCCGGCCAAAGAAATTGCCAAATTCCGGAGGCACCTGCCCACCGAAGACTCCCCCGATCTCGGTCCTCAAAAGTTTCCGGGCTTCCTTTATGGCGTTGTTCACGGCCTCCGCTATGACGTTCTCTAGCGTCGCGAGGTCATAGGTTCTTGCGGCCAGTTTTTCCCTGTCTATGTGAATCTTCTGTATATTAAACCAGATATCGCTCGTGGCAGTCACAAGCCCCGATCCCGCTTCGCCCTGGACGAGTTTATCCTGTAAGCCGGAAAGCCGGGAGTTTACCTCAGACTCAATCCTTTCCATCTGCATCAAAAGACTCGCCAGATTCTGCACAATACTCCCTCCAGTCACGTTCACTGCTGCATCTTATGCCGTTTCCAGTCTGCATGGTGTCAGGATTTCGTCTTCAGTGAGAAAGACTTTCTGCGTTTGGGGAACGTGCCGAATATCGTTAGCCTGGGTCCCTGGAGCGTCGCGGGTTTGGGCTCCTTGCCCCTGAAAAGCGTCAACAACCCGATGGGAGACTCCCGAGTCGCCTCTTCACCCTTCAGTTTTTCTTCATCTGGCTTTTCTCTATTGAAATGACCGGCTGCCGCCAGGAGCAGTATCAATATTAAGAATAGCTGATACGGGTTTACTTCATGCCCGAGGATTTTCACTATCTTTCCCCCCTCAGCCGGCGGGCCCGTCAGATTCGTGGGCCAGAGAAGCGGTCATAACCTGGGACAACCACACGACCACCAGGATAAGGAAAAGCGATATCGCCGACTCGACCCGAGCTGTCAAAAGACCTCTTGCCTTTTCGGCAAGGGTGGTTATCTCCATTCCTTCGACACCTGCGCTTGGTTCCTGGCATAGTTCTACCAGGGTATCTATCAGGCTACGGCCTTTTTGGCCGGTAAAGGGCTTCAATGCCGTTATGAGATCGAGGCTTTCCTTGGTTATCTGATGGGACACTAGAGACCCCCCTTTTCGTTCCCGGTCATCACCACATAATATGATTGGAAATGACTTATGTTCCGTGAGATTTTGCCCTTTTCTTGCCGGGAACAGCGTTGCCGCCAGTAGGCTCGAAGAGGATGGAAAAGGTATGGGGGAGAAAAGGAGAGAACAATAAGCGAGGGACTTTGTGACGAGGCAAAGTCTTTCAGGGAGGAGCTATGCCGTATGGGAATTTCATCGCTCTTACCGGAAAAGAAAAAGACTGCAACCCAAGAAGATCTCGAGATCCTGGCGGAGCGGGCATCCGAGCTGCACCGGGAGTCGACCGTCATCGACGGGCACGCAGGTACCCTTTTTGACATCGTGCACAACTTAAGGGATTTTGGGGAGGAATCGGATACCGGCCACGTGGACTTGCCACGGCTGAAACGAGGCGGTGTCCATTGCGTTTTCCTGAGCGCCTTCATAACTGACAGGCTGTGGCCTATCCGCGGGGTCAGGGCCGGGCTGGAATATGCAGACGCATTCAATAGACTGGCCGAAACCCGTGGGATTCGAGCTGTGAAGTCGTCCGGGGATATCGAAGAAGCCAAGAGTGCCGGGGAAATAGCGGTGCTGCTCTCATTCGAAGGAGGAGAGTTCCTTGAGGGAAGCCTAGAAGCTCTCAGGATGTTCTACCGGCTCGGGCTCAGGATGCTGACTCTCACCTGGAACGACCGGAACCTTCTCGCTGACGGGGCGGCAGTCTCCAAGAGCCGCGGCGGACTCACTCCCCTGGGTCTTGAGGTCGTAAGGGAGGCGGGAAGGCTCGGGATAATTGTCGACGTTTCCCACATCTCGGAGGCCGGTTTCTGGGACCTGGCGGAGATGGGCGAGTTACCGATAGTGGCGAGTCACTCCAACTGCCACAGGCTATTGGCACACCCGCGGAACCTCACCGATGACCAGCTGAAGGCTGTCGCCGCCACGGGAGGGGTCGTGGGGATATCCTTTAACCCGGAGTACCTTGTAGTTCCCGGCGAAGAAGCAACTATGTCTAAAGTGGCTGACCACATCTGTCACGCAGTCGAAGTCGCCGGCGAGGAATACGTAGCCATTGGGTCCGACTTTGACAGCTTTTCGGAGAAAGGTCCGCAGCCTCTTTGCGATATAAGCAAGATGCCCCTTCTCACAGAGGAACTTCTGAGAAGAGGAATGCCGGGCAAAACCATAACCGGGATCCTCGGGGGCAACTGGTTGAGAGTCCTCAGGGCTGTGATAGGGTGAACCATTCTGGAGGGTCTACGGATATTGAACCCTGGTCGGCGGCGATAATCGCAGGCGGATACTCCAAAAGGTTCGGCGGGTTCAAACCGCTGGCCCGACTCGGACAGGACTC
Organism: Candidatus Fermentithermobacillus carboniphilus; assembly: GCA_018208355.1. GTDB lineage: Bacteria > Bacillota > Sulfobacillia > Fermentithermobacillales > Fermentithermobacillaceae > Fermentithermobacillus > Fermentithermobacillus carboniphilus. The sequence continues at coordinate 1,761,012 of CP062796.1, forward strand.
CATCTTGAGGCGGGTCGCCCAAGCTGTCTTCCCGCCGTCCGGAGACCTCATGGTGGCGCTCCGGCCGGGCGAAAGCCCCCGGGAATATGGAGATTTGGAGGAAAAAATCGCTTTTGAACTCCGGGATATCCCTTTCAGGATTGTGTACGATACCCCTGGAGAAAGGAACCCTTCTGCGGGGATTGAGGCTGCCCTCTTGAACGCCCGGCACGAACGCGTTGCGATTGCCGCGTCCGACATGCCTTTTTTGGCAGGCGGCTTGTTTCGGGCAATGAGCCGGCTCATCGGTGACAGCTGGCTGGCCATCCCGTACTACGACGGCTTTTACGAACCGCTGTGTGCCGTTTATTCGAAGGCGGCGTTGACTCTCATTTCCGAATACCGCAAAAAGCCGAAGGGCCCGATCTGGAAAGTATTCGAGGAGTCCGGCGCGCCGATCGTGACTATCTCAAAAGAGATCATCAGAGAATTTGGTCCCGAGCGAGTGCTTTTCTTCAATGTCAATACCGGTGAAGATCTCAAAGAGGCCGAAAGGATACTGAAAACACATGGCTCTAGTTACTTGAATCTAACTTACTGTTATTAGGCCGGGCCGCTTTTCGTCGTGAATAACTTTTGGTTGCCATGGTTAGGGAGGTTGTGTCATGAAGGTACTTGTCTCGATGAACGCGTTCAAAGGAAGCCTTTCCGCGAAAGAAGCATGTTCTCTGGTCGCCCAGGGCTTTTTGTGCGGATATCCGGAAGCCGTTGTATCTGAAAGACCCCTGGCCGACGGGGGAGACGGTACGGTTGACGTCCTCCTTGAGGCGCTTGGGGGATACCCGGAGACCGTGGAAGTTACGGGGCCATACGGAGACCCGGTGCGTGCCCGAGTCGGCATAGTGGACGGAGGCAAAACTGTGATCATAGAAAGTGCCTCCTGTTCAGGGCTTGCGCTCGTTCCTCCCGAAAAGAGGGACGTGTACAGGGCGCACAGTCGCGGCGTCGGGGAGCTTTTGAGGTGGGCGGCGCTCCGGGGAGCCAGGCGCATCATCGTGGGGATCGGCGGTACCGCCATGAACGATGGTGGAATCGGCATGGCCCAAGCGGCGGGGGCACTGATCAGGGATGCCGATGGTCGGGATGTTCCACCAGGGATCCCGGGGCTTTTCAGCGTGGCTTCTGTGGCTTTGGGGAGCATTCCGGATACGTTCAGGGACATTCAAGTGATCGGGATATCTGACGTCAGTAACCCTCTTGTGGGACCCGAGGGCGCCACTGCGGTATACGGGCCCCAAAAAGGCATAAACCCTTCCGAAATAGATGCGGTAGACAGGGAAATGAAGAGGTATGCGGAGATACTCGGACGGGACCTGGGTCGCAACCCGTGTGACCTCCCGATGGCCGGAGCGGGCGGCGGTCTCGGTGGAGCCCTTTGGGCGTTCTTTGGAGCGAAGCTTGTAGATGGAGCCAGGTTCATCCTGGAAGAGACGGGCGTCCTCGAGGAAATGGACGAGTGTGACCTGGTGCTGACGGGTGAAGGGACGGTGGACTCACAGACGAAGAAGGGTAAGGTACCTTTCGCGGTTGCCTCTGCTGCGGCCGAAAGATCAATCCCGGTAATAGTCATTGCCGGGGGACTGGCCGACGACGTTATCGCGGAACATCCTGCAGAGTATTCGGCGATGTTTTCATCCACGGTCAGGCCTATGACAGTCCAGTCGGCCATGGGTGTGTCCAGGGAGACCCTTCCTTTCGTGGCAGAGCAAATCGCCAGGGTGGCCAGGATCTTTTCTCTCAGATTTCCCTCGAGATCCGAAACGTCGGCCGGTGGGGTTGTGGTGAGGCGCGGACCTTCGGGTCCCGAACTCCTTCTCATTGAAGATAGGTTTGGCGTGTTTACCCTCCCTAAAGGACACGTGGATCCAGGCGAGACCGAGGAACAAGCCGCCGTCCGGGAAGTTCTGGAGGAGACGGGGATAAAAGCTTGTATAAAAGGGGAAATAGGCGTAACGAGGTACAGGTTCTTCGACGACCTCGGACGGCCTGTGGAAAAGACTGTCCGGTACTACCTCATGGAACCTTTATCCGAAAACCCCAGGCCCCAGGAAGGCGAGGTAAGCAAGGCTTTCTGGGCGGATGCCCGACAACTGTCACGCTACCCCACCTACCCCAATAACCGCGCTATTCTGGAAAAGGCTATCCGGCGGGTCGAAGAGCTGTCGTAGACACCAGCATCCAGATATACCAATATCTGCAGGAACCGTGATATAATCTTCTCGCGAAGGGCCCGGTGGCCAGGTACGGCAGAAGCTCGTCAAGCCGTTGCCGTCAGGCCGGGCCTTTTATATTTCCCCGAAAGGAGAGTTGTTTTTTGGGTAACTTTGAAACCAGAAGATACCGGAAAAGGTTCGTGGTCTCCCTTGTGGTTCTCTTCATCATCGGGGCCGCATGTCACATGGTGTACCGAGCGGTCTTGTTCAAAGATAGTTATGTCTTTGTAACTGTTGAGGAATCTTCTTCGATGGCCCTCGTGACCTGGCCCCTCGTTTCCGGGGATACCGGGGGTATTTTCATCGATGCTACTCAAAAGACTCTAATCCTGCCGCAGAGAAAAAATCTTCTGGGTGTGTCGCTGGGAGTGTACTACAGCGCATCTTCCCAGGGAGTGGGATTGACGGATAGGCTCTTATTCTCGAGGACAGGCAAGGCTCAACTCAAGCTGGAGGAGCCTCTCTCGCTGAGGCTCCCGAACCTCAGCGGAGAATTGATCGAAGCCGTCGACAACTCTTCGAGAGTGCTGGCGGGCAACCTGCAGGTGACCAAAACCCTTCCTGACGGAAGCCTCCACATGCGCTACGGGGACAGGGAATTTTGGTTACGTCCGGGGGAGACCTGGACCGAGGTGCTAGCGTTGACGCCTGGGGGAAAGAAGAGGATAGAGCCTGAAACCTGGGAAGCGGAGATTGATGCCTGCCTTTGCAACGGGTATCCTGTGACCCGGATCGTCATCGCCAACCGGGGTCTTTGGCCCAAATCCGGCGTAAAGGTGGGGATAGACCGGTGAGGGTCGCTATTTTGAGGCGCGCCGTCTGTGTCTTATTCCTGGTGAGCCTGTGCGCCGGATTTCTGGGTTCCGTGCCCGGGGCTTTTTGCTCTTCCCGAAAGGTTCCGCTGATCCTTGTCTCGGAACCGCCTGGCTCCAGAAGTGCCTCCGGTAACAATGTCTGGGAGTCGACGGGTTTTGTGTCCTTCCTGGAGAAGAACGGATACCGCCGGGGCGAAAACCTGTTCGTCCTTACACCTGAAGGACCGTTCAGGGACCTTTTGGACGGAGCGGTTTTCGTGCGCGAGCACGTCAAGGAATCCCTGGCAAATACCCAGGCGAAAACGGTGGATATCGCCGCCTTCGGGATATCGGGGCTGGTTTTGAGATATGCCTTGGAGGCGGGATATCTTGAAGATGTGACTGTTCGGAACCTGATGATGCTGGCTTCACCCCAGAGAGGAGCCTTTACCGCCTGTCTTCTTAAGTCTCTGTGTGAGATAGTGAAACACGAGGGAATCCTGGAGGAAGCGACCAGGGTCTTTAGGTTTATGCCGTTCGGGGATGTTCCCTCGCTCGAAGATGATGGGCTTTACGACGTAAATGTCTTGGCATCTGATGGAGAACCGGCTGGCGTTCACACCGGCGCAGGCTGGCAAGATGAAACGAGTTATCTGTCTTCCCGGGCGCGAGTATATGAGCCTCTGTACGCCATGTACGTGAAGGAACGCTTCCTTTCGGTCACGTACGTCCCTATCGACTCGCCTGCGGAAACTTTCTACGGCTGGCTTTCAAGAAAGAAGCCTTCTCTCTGGGAGCAACGGGTTGTGCGAGGGACGACTCCGCCGTTGGGAGCGTGGGGCGGCGAAGGGACCGCCGCTGGATGCGTTCTGCCTGATCCGGGTCGGGATCTAACTTCGGCATACTATGAGATACTCGCCATCGAAATAGCGAGGAATCAGTATGTGATGAGGATGGCATCGAGAGGGAATCTCGTTAAAGACCTTTTAAAAGAGCCTTATGCCCCGAAAGACTGGAAAGACGCGCTGGCTCACTACGGTAGCAAGGCGCTCCTTTCTTACCTCAAAAAGGCCCTGATTACAATTAAGGCCGAAATCCAGGAAATCCTCGCAGATAAACTGGTCAGAATGACAGGTTACGCCGAAGACCCGGATGCTCCATTTTTGCGAAGGCTCCTCAAAGAGGACATCCTGGTCAATCTCGGGACATCTCTCGGAAACCGCTTCGCGACGATCGAGGTAAATCACTACCTCAGCCGGTTCAATGAGGATTCTCTATCCCGGTCGCCGTCGAGGACAACGAGATATGTATCGATTACCGGGCGGGTGTCCAACATCTGGGGGTTAGCCTGGCCTCAAGTGGGGCCCAACGACTGGATCCTGGAGGTGGACACGGCCATAGCACCGTTGGGTCCGAAAGACCTGGTGGCCGTTTTTTCGGGATACTTTTCCCCTTCCCACCTGGACCTCCTCAGAGACAAAAGGGTCAGAGAATATTTCCTCAGCGTCCTTGAAGGGTTTCGGGGCGGGGAGATGTGTTGCTGGCCCAAAGGCGGGCGAGAATCGAGGATCCCGGTCTCTTCGTGGAGGCCTGCCTACGTCGAGTTACCGCCGGGTGTTGCGGGGACTGAATACGATAGGCTGACTTTCTACTTGGGCGTGCCCCCGGATGGTTGGGGATACCTGGTCTGGACCGAGGGTACTGCCGGTAGCGACTGGGAAGTGAAGGTGGGAACCGAAAAAGTCCTTCGACGAGGGGGGCCTTTGACTGTCCCATTGTCTCCGGGAGAAAGAGCCGGAATCAGGTTGGTGCGGCTTGGTCCCCTGAATCCCTATTACCCCGGAGGGAAGGTCGAGTCCTGTTATGAAAAGGAAGTCACAGTTGAGGTACCGGTGATACTGGATGTGCTGGAAACCGGAGAGACGCCGGGTGCTGGAGACACCTCGAAAACATCGGACCATGTGGTCACAGAGAAAGCTAGAGAATCAGAATTGGAAGAAAAGCCGGGAGCACAGGAGCCCGGCATGGAACTCTCAGGGAACACCGGTGGGCCGCGGTCCGGGGGTGAGCGGCCTCAAGGCCCGGTCCGGCCTCCCGGGAATGACGGGGCGCCTGGAACACCCGGGACAAAGCGAGAAGAGATACCACCAACTGGAGAAATACCAACCATAAGAGTTGTCTACAGGTCCAAACATACCACCCTCAAAAAAGCGGAGGAAACTTATCATGCCTTTTGGGAAATGGATTTTGGAGATGGCGATCGAGAAATCATCCAGGGTCTCCCCAGACTCCAGGTGCGGCATTCTTACGCCGCTCCGGGCATATACAGGGCAAGAGCCGTTTCCTATGACAACCGGGGGCAAAAGATCCTGGAGAAGACGTGGGAGACCACCGTGACTCCCGAATCACCGGGGCCCTTTATCTTCGCGTGTTCTAGCATATCTCCGCCGAGAGTAGAAGTAACATTGACCGGTCCGAAAAAATGGGTTACCGGCAAACCCGCGGCTTTTTCCGTGGCGCTGCGCGTCGACCTTCCGCAAGAGGCGACCCTGGATAAAGTCGAATACGACCCGGGAGAGAGGTTCAATGTCCTGTGGGAAAGGGCGGGGGATTTCGAGGTGGCCTGTGCGGTGACCCTGACGATCACATACCGGCTGGAGGGCAAGTCCGTCTCGGTGAAGAACACATACCTTCAAACAGTTCCGGTGACCGTGTTGACCGGCGGAGTTACGAGGTAGGTGCGAGGGCCCTACGAAACTTATGGTATTGCCGGAACAGGAAGGGCTAGTTTTGCGTCAATAGCCTCGAATGGGCAACAAAGTTGTCCTCGGGCCAAGCGTTATTCTGGAAGGTGGTACATCCTCATGATCAGGGTTACGGGCCTTACCAAGGAATACATGATGGGAAAGGTGAAAGTTCCCGCCTTAAAAGGAATTGACCTTGAGATACCGAAAGGCCAGTTTGTGGCCGTCATGGGTCCATCCGGCTCGGGGAAATCTACCCTAATGAATATACTGGGCTGTCTCGATAGACCTACGTCGGGGAGCTACTTCCTTGACGGGACCGACGTCAGCAAGAAGTCCGACAATGAACTGGCCGAGCTGCGAAACAGGTTCATAGGGTTCATCTTTCAGACCTTCAACCTCTTAGCCAGGACCGATGCCGTAACAAATGTCGAGCTCCCTCTGATTTACCGCGGGATGGCGCCTGAAGAGAGACGAAAGAGGGCCAAGGAGGCTCTCGAGGCGGTGGGACTCGGCAACCGGATCCACCATCGTCCCAACGAGATGTCAGGCGGAGAACAGCAAAGGGTGGCAATCGCCAGGGCCCTTGTCGGCGATCCGAAGATAATCCTGGCAGACGAGCCTACCGGGAACCTGGATTCTAGATCCGGCGAAGAGGTTATGGCCATTTTCCAGGAACTTCACGAAAAAGGCATAACCCTGGTCCTGGTTACTCACGATGCGGACATAGCGAGGCATGCAGAAAGGATCGTGTTCATAAGAGACGGGAGGATCGTCTCTGACGAGATGGTGCGGGACAGGCTGTTTGCGCGAGAAGTTCTTGCCGAGATGCCTCTCGACGAAGCGTCGGCGGACTAAATATATCTCAACTTGAGAGTGCTCTGGTGTTTCAGTGCAGGGAAGTCGATCCTCCGGGGCGTGCTCAGGGGATTACGACTTCCCTCGCTATTTTCTTTACGAGCTCTTTTCCTTCCGGAGTCGCCAGAAACGATTCGAGAGCCTCTCCAAGAGCCTTTCTGAATTCGGGAGACTTGGCAGCTTCCTGGAAAAATGATTCAAGAGTTTTCTTTGATTCACTCCGGAACAGCTCCTCTACAATCGCTTTACCCTGGTCTGATGCCAGGATGTCCTGAACCATGCCTTTTATCAGAGTCGAGTCCAGGACTGCGCCCCTTTTCGTCCCGTCCTCCGGGTCCTTTTTCCCTATTAGGAAGTTGGACATGAGGTTGGGTGCGTACTCTTTCAGTCCGAAATACGCGCCAATGGTGAACCCGATCCCGAGGATGAATCCTAGAAAGATTGACAGGACGATGTGTCTTTTTGACAAGGTGGTAGTTACCTCCTTTTCATGCCTTATCATGCATTTACTGGTGCTTTATTATGCAGGCGTGATATTATTGACGTAGGTGATGAGACATGCATCCTGTGTTATTCCGCGTTGGAGAGATAAGTTTTTATTCCTATGGCCTTATGGTGGGACTCGGCTTTGCGTTCGGAGTGCTCGTGGCGTCAAGGCGCGCCGAGAAGAAGGGAGTGGACCCGGACTCTCTCTTCTGGTTCTTCATGCTGCTTTTGGCTGCGGGGGTTGCGGGAGGGCGGTTATTCAGCATCGTCCAGGATAGATGGTTCTACAGTGACTGGAAGTCCATCCTCGACTTGAGAGAGGGCGGGCTTGCCATGCACGGAGTCCTTCTGGGTGGCGTGATCGGGATGGCAGCGTATGCGCGGACGAAAGAAATCCCATTCGGGAGAGTTTCTGACATCGTCGCTCCCTCGATAGCCCTTGGCCAATCACTGGGGAGGATCGGATGTTTTTTGAATGGGTGTTGTTACGGGGTCGAGACGGGCGGGAGCTGGGGTTTTATGACGAGGTACGCCCCGGGTCTCAGACATCCTTACCAGCTTTATGAAAGTCTCCTTGACTTCGTCCTCTTTTTGGTGCTGTTGAAACTCGATACCAAGCTCAAGGTCGAGGGCGAGCTCTTTTTAGTGTATCTTTTCGGTTACTCGTTCTTCAGGTTCTTCCTGGAGTTTGTGAGGGAAAATGACAGATATTTTCTGGGTTTAAGCTACGGGCAATGGACCTCGGCAGGACTGGCCCTTCTGGCTGCTATCATTTTCCTTTACATCGAAAAAAAGAGCCGTCCGAACCTGTATACCGAATAGTTCGAGAACCCTGACGACGGAAGCGAGGCGAGAGTGGTTCTGTCAATAGCGGATAACAGGCTTCTTCTGGCAAAACCTCTGGCTCATGCGAGAGTACGTTGATCTTGAAAAGATCCCTTTCAAAATCAGGGCTATGGCCTCAGCCATAAAGGAGGCCGGCGGGCGCGCTTTCATCGTCGGAGGCGCGGTCAGGGATATGCTTTTGGGCCTTGAACCTGCCGATTGGGACATCGGCACCGATCTCGAACCCCGTGAAATCCTCATGGTTTTTCCCGGAGCATCCACCTGCGGAATCGAGTTCGGACGGGTGCTTGTCGGAGATGTCGACGTGGTGTCATTCCGAGCAGAAAGAGATTACGAGGACAAAAGGCACCCTGGTAAGGTTATTTACGGTGTCCCGCTTGAGAAAGATCTGGAGCGAAGGGATTTCACGGTGAACGCCATGGCGCTAGATCCGTTTTCAGGTGAACTGTTCGACCCCTTCGGTGGCCGGGAGGACATAAGGGCCCGGGTGTTGAGGACCGTGGGTGACCCCGTTACGCGGTTCCAGGAAGATCCTCTCAGGATACTCAGGGCCATCAGGCTCAAAGTAACTCTCGGGTTGAACCTGGATCCTGAGGTCTCTATGGCCATCGTGAATACCGCGGGGCTGCTTCAGCACGTGTCCGGAGAACGAATTTTCCGGGAACTGAAGCAGATCCTTCTCTCAGACTCGGTTTGCGCTGGATTGACGGATCTTGAATCCTATGGCATAGGGCCGGTGATATTGCCTGAAGTGTTTTCGGCGCGGGTTGGAGATGTCGCGAGGGCCGTGAGCTTTTCCGGGAAAGACCTTGCCACAAGACTTACCCTTCTTCTCCGGCGGCCTGTGCCAGGAGGTTCTACTGAAGGATCGTTTTCAGTGGTCGATAAGATTGGGACCCGCTTCAACCTTCCCGCGAAACTCACGCAAGACATCCGGTGGCTCCTGGAACACTGTGACCCGGAGGTCCCCCTGAACCCCTCCAGTTCCTGCGCCCGGGGAATCCGGGGTTCACGTCCCGCTCGAGATAATCCGCAAGACGGTGAATCAGGTCACTTTGCAGATCCCGCCTACGTCGTGAGAAGGATAATTTACCATTACGGCGAAAGGCAATTGGAGCGTCTTATAGATGTCAAGTGGTCTCTCTGGCGCGGGTTCGGTAAGGATGGGATTCCCGGTGGGGTCTTGTTCCTGGTTTCGGGCCTCTGGCGCGCAAAGGCTGAAGAGACCGGCGATTTTCACAGGGTTGCCCTGAGCGGTGATGATATCATGGAGATCCTGGGAGTGAAATCCGGTCCCGTGGTCGGTGAGGCCATAAGTTATCTGGAAGAGGAGATTCTCAAAGACCCTCGAAAGAACAAAAGAGACGAGCTAGTCGGGATGCTTTTGGAATGGTGGAGCAATAGGCGTTGACACAGGCAAATGTTCGGAAGATCACAAAAATCTCTATCCTTGTAGCTTTGGCCGGCATACTCCATGCGGTTGAGGCCGTGATTCCGGTACCTTACGTGATTCCGGGTGCAAAATTGGGGCTTGCCAATGTAGTGGCTTTGTTCGCGGTAGTTACCCAGGGCCTCGGCCAGTCGCTTCTCATAAGTTTCCTGAGGACTCTCATCGGAAGCCTCATTTCCGGTACTTTCTTGAACGTGGGGTACTACTTGAGCGTTTCAGGAGCCATAGTCTCCACTTTGGCCATGTACGCCGCAAATCGCCTTTCCCGGGGGCGTCTCTCTGTGGTGGGGATCAGCGTGGCGGGGGCTTTTGCCCACAATACGGCCCAGCTGGTCACCGCAAGCTTGATCCTGCGGCAAGCTGGCGTGTTCTTCTACCTCCCTTATCTCTTGTTTTTCGCCATCCCTACGGGTATTTTCGTGGGCTTCCTCGCGGGGCGAATTATCTCATTCGCCGAAAAGTTTCCAAAATTAGGTCGGTAGTTGCCGTCAAATGTACGTGCCTGTACAATTTTGACAGGGAGGTGCCGGGTATGATCCGCAACAAGATTCCTGACGTTGTCATCAAACGGTTGGTCACGTATTTGAGGATTCTCAAGGACAGAGATGCGGGACCTGAAGACTACATATCTTCGGCGGAACTTGGCGACTTGGCCGCGGTCAACAGCGCTCAAGTGCGCAAGGATTTGGCCATGTTCGGCGAGTTCGGAAAACAGGGTGTCGGATATCCCGTCTTAAGGCTGAAAGCAGAACTCATCAAAATCCTCGGAGCCGATAGGGAAATGTCCGTAGCTATATTCGGCATAGGTGAACTCGGCACGGCCCTCACGAGGTTCCTTTCGACCAGAAGGCGGTTTAACCCCGAATACAGGTTCGTGGTCAAAGCGCTTTTCGACGTCGACAAGAAGAAGATCGGCACCAAGGTCGAAGGACTTGTAATAAGGCCTCTGTCGGACTTGGGAGAAGTTGCCCGTAAGGAAGAAATCAAGATCGGGATCATAACAGTCCCTTCTTTCGCAGCTCAGGATGTGGTGAATGAGGCGATCGCCAGCGGGATAAAGGGCTTTTTGAATTTTGCCCCCGTGAAACTCAAGACTCCTCCCGACGTGAGGGTGCACTACAGCGACGTAACGTCCGATCTGCAGGAGCTGGCTTTCTACCTGTAAGGCTGCTGAGGTGAGGGAGTAAATACGTGGCCGAACTCGCTAAGGATGACCATAAAGTGCTTAAGGCTACTGGCGCGCTACGTGACCCTCCCCATGCTGCCACAATTGGATCATATTTAAGATCCAAAACTGCTCACGCACCTAAGAGGCTATCATACGCGATCCTGCTTTTCGGCTTCACTCCTTTGTGTTATGCTATCGGTGGTTTGATGTAAGCTTTTGTTCAGGATTGGTTGGGCCAAAGTATGGTCTTGTCAAGACCCCTGGTGGAGGTGGACCGGTTGCAGGAATCCTTGTCACAGCTGGAAGAGAAACTCAAGGATCTCAAGAGTCGCCGGGAGAAAGTGGAAAAGGGTGGCGGGGCCGCCAGGATCGAGCGTCAGCACAAGGCAGGCAAAATGACCGCTCGGGAAAGGATCGCCGCCTTTTTTGATCCTGGCACTTTCGTCGAGATCGACGCGTTCGTCACGCACCGGGCGAAAGAGTTCGGTATGGACAAAGTTGAGGCGCCCGGGGAAGGAGTGGTTACCGGGTACGGATTGGTTAACGGGAGGGCGGTGTGCGTTGCTGCACAAGACTTCACCGTCATCGGCGGTTCTTTAGGCGAGATGCATGCTCAGAAGATTACCAAGTGCATGGACCTGGCTGCCAGGGTCGGCATCCCCTTTGTGTTTTTGAATGATTCCGGTGGAGCCAGGATCCAGGAAGGCGTGGATGCCCTCAAAGGGTACGGCGAGATCTTTTACAGGAACGTGAAGTATTCGGGTATTATTCCGCAGATTTCGGTCATACTAGGACCCTGTGCCGGCGGGGCCGTGTATTCGCCAGCCCTTACTGACTTTATCTTCATGGTTTCGGGGATATCCAATATGTTCATAACCGGGCCGCAGGTGATCAAGGCGGTTACCGGAGAAGAAGTGACCGTGGAACAGCTGGGCGGTGCCGCCGTTCACAACCAGGTGAGTGGCGTTGCCCAGTTCATGGCGCCTGACGAGAAGACCTGCTTCGATATGGTCAAGACGCTGTTGTCGTACTTGCCCTCGAATAATCAGGAAGACCCGCCTTATGTGGAGCCCCAGGACGATCCCGGGAGGCTGGAACCTTCTCTTCGGGAGGTCGTCCCGGTCGACCCCAATAAAGGTTACAATATGTATGACGTGATCAACCTCATGGTGGACGATGGGGTTTTCTTTGAAGTCGCGCGGGATTTTGCGGCTAACATAATTACGGGATTTGCCAGACTTAACGGCAGGGTCGTCGGGATTGTGGCTTCTCAGCCACAGGTGAAGGCCGGGTGTCTTGACATCGATGCGTCGGACAAGGCCTCGAGGTTCGTCCGCTTCTGCGATGCCTTCAACATTCCCCTCGTTACCCTGGTGGACGTACCCGGGTATCTCCCAGGAGTGGACCAGGAATACGGCGGAATCATAAGACACGGCGCAAAGCTGCTGTACGCGTATTCAGAGGCGACCGTCCCCAAGGTGACGGTCATAACCCGAAAAGCTTACGGTGGAGCGTATATCGCCATGTGTTCCAGGCACCTTGGAGCAGACATGGTATTCGCTTTCCCGACGGCCGAGATAGCCGTAATGGGACCCGAAGGGGCTGCCAACGTGGTGTTCAAGGACGAGATCGCCGCTGCCGAGAATCCTGAAGAGAAGCGCAAAGAGAAGATCAAGGAGTTCAGAGACGTTTTCGCCAATCCATACGTGGCGGCCTCGAGAGGTTACGTGGATGACGTCATAGATCCTCAGGAGCTCAGGCCCAAGGTCATAGGCGCCCTCGAGCTGACGATAACCAAGAAACCCGAGGTAATGCCAAAGAAACACGGCAATATGCCTGTCTAGCGGTAAGGGTCGGGCAGAAGCTGTTTGCAACTGGCCCCAGTCGGCTTGATTGGACGCCTTGTTTGGAGGGAGAAAAATGATACCTGATACTCTTGGAGGGAGCCTGATTCTCAGCCTGGTCAATATGTCAGTGGTATTCCTGGTCCTGGGAATTCTGGCTCTCATCATCCAATTGACTCACAGGATATTGAAAAGTACTGGAGCAGTCTCAAAGGATCAAAAGGAGAGGAAAGAGACTGAAGCCCGCCTGGACGCGGTTCCAGAGGAAGATAGAGTACCTCTCGAATCCCTTGAAAGTCCGGTTAAAGCGGCTATCGCTGCGGCGCTTGCCGTGTATCTCGGCGCTCCGGCTGCTTCTGTTTTTGTGAGAAGGATACCTGATTCCGGTGCGTGGGGCAAATCCTCGAGAGCCGGGTTCAACCAGATGATATGGTCCCGGGCCCATCACCGGAGATAGTTCCAGCCATCACGCTGAAGGAGGATTAGCCGTGCGAAAGTTCAGAGTTAAAGTGAACGACGAGGTATTTGAGGTCGAAGTTGAAGAAATCGGTCGCGAAGCTACCGGGGCGGAGGTTCCGGCGGCCCCTCGCGTGACAGCGCCTGCGGTAACTGCGCCGGTTGCCCTTCCTTCTAAAAAGGTGACCCCAGTGGCTTCGGCGCCTGTTCCCAAACGTGAAACTCCGGCGACGCCGGCGACCGGGGCGACAAAAGACGGACCGGGCGCCGTGGTGGCTCCTATACCGGGCGTGGTAAGCGAGGTAAAGGTGTCTCCGGGGCAGAGCGTGAAAAAGGGAGAAGTTCTTCTCTTGCTCGAGGCCATGAAGATGCAGAATGAGATCCTGGCGCCCTACGATGCCGTCGTAAAGGAAGTGGCCGTCAACCAAGGAGCCTCGGTGCAGACCGGAGACCTCCTGGTGAGACTCGATAGATAGGCAGGCTGACCCACACCGTATACCGGAGGAAGGTGTCTTCAAAACATGGATTTAGGCGTACTGGCCGAAAGACTGTGGGAGTCTACAGGGCTGGTTGGGCTTACCCCGGGAAACCTGGTGATGATCGGCGTCGGGGTGCTGCTCTTGTACCTTGCCATATTCAAGAAGTTCGAACCCCTGTTGCTCCTCCCCATCGGGTTCGGGGCAATACTTGCCAACCTGCCTTTTGCACCCATCATGAACCCTCCGACGGATTCCATGCCGGGAGGGCTTCTGTATTATCTCCACTTCGGGGTCGAAAAAGAAATTTTCCCGCCTCTCATCTTTCTCGGGGTGGGGGCCATGACCGACTTCGGACCTCTACTTGCGAACCCGTCTACGTTGCTCTTGGGTGCGGCCGCACAGCTGGGAATATTTATCGCCATGCTTATAGCCAAGGCGCTGGGGTTCAGCATCTCTCAGGCGGCTGCCATCGGCATAATCGGAGGAGCAGATGGTCCGACGGCTATCTACACTGCAATGAAGCTCGCCCCTGAGCTTCTGGGGCCTATCGCCGTCGCGGCATACACCTATATGTCCCTGGTTCCTTTGATTCAGCCGCCCATCATGAGGGCGCTGACCACACCTAAGGAAAGAAGCACCGTGATGAGTCAGCTCAGGGAAGTATCCCGCGTCGAGAAAATCATTTTCCCCATAGTGGTAACAGTGATCGTAAGCCTCCTGCTGCCACCCATTGCCCCTCTCGTCGGGATGCTCATGCTAGGGAACCTCTTCAGGGAGTGCGGGGTGGTAGACAGGCTTTCAAAGACCGCGGCCAACGAACTCAACAACATCATCGTGATTTTCCTGGCGACATCCGTCGGCGCGACCATGAGCGCCGAGAATTTCCTCAAGCTCCAGACCATAGAGATCATCGCTCTGGGCCTTGTGGCCTTTGCCGGCGGCACTGCAGGTGGCGTCCTCCTCGGGAAACTCATGTATTACGTTACGGGCGGCAAAGTAAACCCGCTCATAGGTTCGGCGGGAGTATCGGCAGTCCCGATGGCCGCAAGGGTGAGCCAGGTCGTGGGCCAGAAGGAGAACCCGCAGAACTTTCTGTTGATGCACGCCATGGGACCCAACGTCGCCGGCGTCATCGGGACCGCGGTTGTCGCAGGAGTCATGCTGGCATTACTCCTCAAGTAATTTCTTTGAAGAACGCGAGGGAGGGTTCTGGATGTCTAGGACAATCCGGGTTCTGGTAGGAAAGCCGGGCCTCGATGGTCACGACCGCGGGGCAAAAGTCATAGCGCGGGCCTACCGGGATGCGGGTATGGAAGTCATCTATAGCGGACTCCACCGTACCCCGGAAGAGTTGGCCCGTATGGCTGTGGAAGAGGATGTCGACGTTGTGGCTCTCTCGATCCTGTCGGGAGCCCACGCGACGCTCCTTCCGAAGGTGGTTGACTGTCTCAAAAAGGAAAAAGGCTCTGATCAACTGGACGTCCTGATCCTGGCAGGCGGGATCATCCCCGCGGAAGACGTGGCGTTCTTGAAGGAACACGGGATAGACGAGGTTTTTGGGCCTGGGACCAGCACGGAAGAGATCGTCCAGTACACGAGAACGCATCTTAAGAGGGAGATCGCTTAAGTAGAGTGGATGTCGAAGAAATCCTGGAAGGGATAGAGGCAAAAAAACGGACCTACCTCGCCCGGGCGATATCGCTTGTGGAAGACGGTTCGCCTCTGGGTCGGGAAGTCGTAGCCCGGGCCTTCAAGTCTAAGAAAAACGCCAAGGTTTTGGGGATAACGGGAGCCCCGGGGGTCGGCAAGTCGACCCTCGTTGATGGGCTCATTGGAAAACTCCGTGAACGGGGAGGTTCGGTTGGGGTCATCGCCGTCGACCCCTCTTCTCCTTTCACGGGAGGGGCCATACTGGGTGACCGCGTGCGGATGCGCTCCCGGACGCTGGACGAAGGCGTGTTTTTCAGGAGCCTCGCGACCCGGGGGCACCTGGGAGGGCTTTCTCGCCACACGGCCGAGGTCATCGTGCTCATGGACGCATTCGGTTTCGACTATATCGTCGTTGAAACCGTCGGGGTCGGACAGTCTGAGGTCGACGTCATGAAATACGCGCACTCTGTCGTGGTGGTGCTGGCCCCGGGCTTGGGTGACGACATCCAGGCCATCAAAGCGGGGATCCTGGAGATCGGGGATGTCCTGTGTGTCAACAAGGCCGACCTCCCGGGGGCAGAGCGCACCAGGAAGGAGCTTGAGATGATGCTTGGCCTCAAGGAATTTGAGGGTTGGAAACCTCCCGTCGTGGAGACGATCGCGTCTTCCGGCGAGGGCCTGGACAGGCTGCTTGAGTCAGTCCTCCAGCACCAGGATTATCTGGTTGCGTCCGGGCTTTTGGAGAAGAAGGTGAGGGAGAGCCACCATGCCGTCCTCGTGGAATACGTCAAGCGCGAGACCTTGGACAAAATCATGGAAAAGGCCGAATCTGACGGCACCCTTGACCGAATCCTGAGAGATCTTGTGGAAGGGGCCGGCGATCCCGAAAGCGGGGCCAGGGCGCTCGTGGAAAAGTACTTCGGGACCACCATCTAAAAGGGTCCGGGAGTATCGTACGAGAACCAAGGATGCAAAAACTGAGGATACATGCAAAAGAGCTTAGGCGGTAATGACACGGTAGAAAGAAGGCCGGGGCAGGAGTCTTACCCGTAGTCCCGGCCTTCTTACGTCATTCAGCCGTCGCAGAGGCGAGAAACCTGGCGACGCCACCGCTTTCCCGGGCCGTAGGCGCGGGTGGGCGACTTTCAGCCGTAAAGGAAGCAAGAGACCCAGTGACCGGGCGATACCTCTCTAAGTTCAGGGTCTTCTTTGCGGCATCTTTCCATGGCTCGCACGCACCTGGATGCAAACCGGCAGCCGGGAGGCGGGTTGATAGGGCTCGGCACTTCCCCGGGCAGTACGATCCTGGAACGTTCGGATTCTACCTTTGGGTCAGGGATTGGGTTAGCCGACATAAGGGCCTGGGTGTATGGATTCAGGGGCTCTTTGTAGATCTCTTCCGACGGGGCTATCTCTACTATCTTTCCGAGATACATGACAGCTACCCTGTGGGATATGTGGCGGACCATCGAAAGATCGTGGGCTATGAACATGAAAGTCAGCCCGCGCTCTTCCTGAAGGTTGGTCAGGAGGTTCACCACTTGAGCCTGGATCGAGACATCGAGAGAAGAAATGGGTTCGTCGGCTATGATGAACTCCGGGTCAACCGCAAGAGCCCTCGCTATACCGATCCTCTGTCTTTGCCCCCCCGAGAACTCGTGTGGGAACCTATTTGCGTGTTCAGGATCCAGTCCCACGAGTTCGAGAAGGTACCGGATACGTTCAAGCCGTTCTTTTCCGGAGGCTATGTGGTGGACGTCCATGGGCTCACCGATTATCTCTCCGACCGTCATCCTCGGGTCCAGCGATGCGTAAGGGTCCTGGAATATCATCTGAAGTTTCCTTCTGAACCAAAGAAGTTCGGATTCTTGAGCGTTGGTCACGTCGCGCCCTTCGAAGATGATGCTTCCGGAAGTGGGTTCATATAGCCTGGCTATGGTCCTGCCGAGGGTAGTCTTCCCGCAGCCGCTTTCGCCCACGACCCCGAGGACATGTCCTCTTTCCAGGCTAAAGCTGACGTTATCGACTGCTTTCAGGATCTTCCGGCGCCCTACCCGGAAGTACTTGGTCAAATTCTTGACCTCGAGGGTAACTTCGGCTGTCATAGGTCAAACCCCCCGTTCGTGTGGTCGCTCTTAGGCGGGTGAGGATTGTCTTTGTGCCAGAGCCAGCACGAGACCCGGTGACCCGGTTCGGTCTCTATCGGGTCGGCGTCGTGCTCGACGCAGATCCTCATAGTGTGCCTGCATCTAGGGGCGAAAGCGCAACCCCTTGGGGGCACGAACAAGTCCGGGGGTGTGCCTGGGATCGATTCGAGCCTGGTCCTTGTAGGTCTGTCCAGCCTCGGCACGGATTTCAAGAGGGCTCTTGTGTAGGGGTGCATCGCATTGTAGAATACTTGCGCTGAAGAACCTTTTTCCACAACTTTTCCCGCGTACATTACCACGATGTCTTTGGCCAGCCGGGCCACGACGCCAAGGTTATGGGTTATGAGGATGATAGTCATACCCAGTTTTTCCTGGAGCTCTTTCAGAAGGTCAAGGATCTGCGCCTGGATAGTCACGTCAAGGGAGGTCGTGGGCTCGTCGGCGATCAGGAGGAGAGGTTCGCACGCCAGCGCCATGGCGATCATGGCCCTCTGCCTCATGCCCCCGCTGAACTGATGAGGGTACTGGGTAGCCCGGACGGCTGGATTCGGGATCTCTACCATGTTGAGCATCTCCACGGCTTTCTCCCACGCGGCTCTCCTGGACAGTCGCTGGTGTTTGATGAGGGCCTCCACGATCTGGTTGCCGACCGTCATCGTTGGGTTCAAGCCCGTCATGGGATCCTGAAAGATCATGCCGATTTCTTTGCCTCTTACAGACTGCATTTCTCTTTCTGAAAGGGACAGGATGTCTTTGCCGTTGAAAAAGATCTTACCGCCTTTGATCTCCCCAGGAGGTATAGGGGTGAGACGCATTACTGCCTGAGCGGTAACGGTCTTACCGCAACCCGACTCACCCACCACCGCCAGGGAACCGCCCCGCTCAACCGAGTATGAGACTCCGCGGACGGCATGCACCTCGCCGGCGTACGTATGGAAGGAGACCTGGAGGTCTTCTATGGAAAGGAGCGTAGAGCGCGAGGAGGCGAGGTCCTGGCGTTTTTTAGCTTGGATCAGATCCCTGGTCTGTTCTCCCCTGTTATCGTGCACTGCTTCCATGAGACACGCGCCTCCCTACTGCCTGAGCCTTGGATCGAGAGCGTCTCTCAATCCATCGCCGACGAAGTTAAATGAGAGTATGAGCAAGATTATCGTCAGAGCCGGGATAATGACGTTGTGGGGATATACCAGAAGTACCTGATAGCCTTCGTTTGCCAGAGTTCCCAGGCTCGCCAGTGGCATCGGGACTCCCAGCCCTATGAAGCTGAGGAAGGCCTCCCCGAATATCGCTCCGGGGATCGACATGGTGAGGCTCACCAGGACCACGCCCATGGTGTTGGGCACGAGATGGCGGGCGATGATCCGCCGGGGCGAAGCGCCCACAGAACGGGCGGCAAGGACGTACTCCATTTCCTTGAGCTGGAGGATTTGTCCTCTCACCAGCCTGGCCATGCCGGTCCAGCCAGTCAGGCTCATGGCCAGGATGATGGTCCAGAGCCCTGGTTCCATGACGACGAGCAGCAGGATGACCACCAGAAGGTAGGGGATGCCGTATAGGATGTCCACTATGCGCATCATGATGTCGTCGACGAGCCCGCCAAAATACCCGGAAATCCCGCCCCAAACCACGCCGATGCACAAATCGAGTAGAGCGGCGGTTATCCCGATGAATATGGAGATCCTGGTTCCGAACCAAAGACGCGTGAACATGTCTCTCCCCAGGTAGTCAGTGCCGAACCAGTGCCGGGCGCTTATGAATTCATTTATGTGGTTGTAATCGCACTCTCTGTAGTCCCAGGGGGAGATTATGGGACCGATGATGGCCATGAAGGTCAAGATGGCGAGGACCGTCAAGCCGGTGAGCGCCAGCCGGTTCTTCTTGAAGCGCATCCACACGTCCTGCCAGTAACTGATATGGGGTCTCGTTATGGCTTCCCCTTCGCGCTGGTCTAGAGAAATAGGTTCGAAGTCGGAGGGTTTGAGGTTCATCTCGAGCACGTCAATCCCTCCCTTTCACCAGGCGGATCCTTGGATCTACGATCGCGTATGTTATGTCTACGAGGAAAGTCATGAGCAAGAGAATGGCTGCATAGAACACGGTTGTCCCCATGATGAGGGGATAGTCCCTATTGTAGATACTTTCGACGAAATACCTACCGAGGCCCGGTATCCCGAACATCCTTTCAACCACCAAAGTCCCCGTGGTTATATTGGCGATAAGTGGCCCCAGGATGGTGACTATGGGCAGTATTGCGTTGCGGATGCAGTGGCGCCAGGTCACCTGGACAGGTGAAAGGCCCTTGGCTTTGGCCGTCCTGATATAATCCTGGTTGACGACTTCCAGCATGCTAGATCTCATCATTCTCGCCATGGTCGCCAACGTCCCCAGGCCCAGAGAAAAGGCGGGCAGGATGTGGTATTTGGGGCCTTCCCACCTCGCTATGGGCAATATCTTCAATTTTGCTCCCAAAATGTACTGGAGCGTCGAGGCTACCACGAAGTTGGGCACGGAAACTCCGATGATCGCTATGATTATGGCGATGTAGTCTATGGTTCTCCCCCGATAGAGGGCTGCTATGATCCCGAGGGCGAGCCCGGTAGTGACCGCGAAGCAAAGAGCCTCAATCCCCACGACCAGCGATACCGGAAAGCAGCTCTTTATGATCGAGTTGACGCTCCTACCGCGTTCCCTGATTGATATCCCGAGGTCAAACCGTAAGAGGTTCTTAAGATAGGTTAGATACTGTTCCCACTTGGGCCTGTCTAAGTTGTACTTGCGCTCGAGCTGTTTCAGCACCTGAGGAGTGAGTTTTGCGCTGGAAAACGGGTTTCCCGGCACGACGTTCATGAGTATGAATGTTATGGTAACGATAACCCAGAGCGACAGGACCATGAAACCAAATCTTCTCAAAATATACCTTAACACAAACCTCGCTCCCTTTCATGTAAGACGAGGAGCCGGAGAATGGGCTCCTCGTCTTGACGTCGTCATTTATGCCTTTTTATGCCCGTTAAACCGGCCAGTGCTCGAAGCATTGCCGCTCGTTCCTGGTGCGGGCCGCGCTTACTTCTGCTTAGGCAAAGCGTAACCCAGTTGTTTCAACGACTCTTTCAGAAGTTTCTGGGCTTCCTGCGGATTTCCAGTCGCAGGCAGGATATTGCCGATGTACTTGTCGTGGAAGGATTCGGTGGCATCTTTGCCTGCGATTGACGGAGGAGTAAGCCCTGTCGCCGGCTTGGAATAGTTCCTGAGTACGTTGTCGCAGTACGCCTGCCTATCAATTGCCATGGAGAGGGCTTTTCGGAACTTGGGATCCTTGAGTACCGGATGGTTCAAGTTGCACTCCAGATACCAGGCCACGGCTTCGGCCATCTGGTGGAACTCCTGCGGCCGTTCTTTCTGGAACTTGGGTATGAAGTCTCCGGGCACACCGATGGCGTCCAGCTGGTTAGCCTCATACATGCTGATTGGCGTGTTGATGTCCTTGATCATGTCGAACTGGATGTACTCGAGCTTGACATTCTTGGCATCCCAGTAATTGGGATTCTTTTTGAGGACCATCTTGCTGCCATGCTCCCACTGGTCGATTACGAAAGGCCCGCAGAAGAGCATCTTGTCTTTCTCGGTCGCGTACTTGTCTCCCCACTTCTCGTGGGCTTTCTGGTTGAGCGGGAAGTAGGTCGGGAACGCGGTGAGGCTGATGAATATGTTGTTCTTGGCGACGAGTTCGACTTCGAGGGTCAGGTCGTCGACGGCCTTGACGCCCATCTTGTCCATTGCGGCCTGGATGGCAGCTTCGGCCTCTTTGTACTTGGCGGGTTCTTTCTCCTTGTCGGGGAGCTGGATGTTGGCTACGTCTTCAGCACCTTTGATGTAGAAAAGCATGTAGTTGTACTGAGAAGCGGTCCTGGGGTCGACGGCCTTCTTCCAGGCATACTCGAAATCGTGGGCGGTAAGCGGGGTTCCGTCAGACCATTTTAGACCTTTCTTAAGCTTGAAGGTATACTTGGTCCCATCCTCCGAGACGGTCCAGCTTTCGGCAAGGCCGGAGCCCTGCTTGTACTGACCGTCGGGTCCGAGCCTGACGAGACCTTCGAGACATGCGTTGAGGACATCAAATGAAACCGTGTCGGTGGTGGTTATCGACTGCAGATCCGGGGGTTCTTCG
Organism: Candidatus Fermentithermobacillus carboniphilus; assembly: GCA_018208355.1. GTDB lineage: Bacteria > Bacillota > Sulfobacillia > Fermentithermobacillales > Fermentithermobacillaceae > Fermentithermobacillus > Fermentithermobacillus carboniphilus. The sequence continues at coordinate 1,782,354 of CP062796.1, forward strand.
CCCAGGTTGAGGTTGAGATGCTGCGGATCGTCTCCGCCGGGACGTCCTTCAGTGTACGCGAATTTCCAGTCGTTACCCGGTCCAATGGCGGTACGGATGATGCCCTTGACCCACGGATGTTCCGCGTAGTTCCGCTGAGGCCAGTAGATGGGGATGATGGGCAGCTCTTCCAGCAGGATCTTTTCTGCCTGAGCCATGAGGTTCATGCGCTCTGCCTGGTCACCCGACGCCTTTGCCTTCGCAATGAGATCGTCGTACTGTTTGTTGGACCATTTCACGTCGTTGTACGGGGAATTCGTGGTCCACATGTCGAGGAACGTCATGGGGTCGTTATAGTCGGCGGCCCAACCGGCCATGACTATGGCGAAGTCGCCGTCCCTCATCTTCTGGAGTCTTGTCTTGAAGTCGACGTTCTCCAGGGTGAGCTCAATGCCCAATCCCTTCCTGACGATTTCCTGCAGGCCCATTGCGTACTTCTTGGCGACTTCGCTATCTCCGCTCAGGAACTTGATCGGAGGCAGCGGTTGCCCGGGTGAGCAGCCGGCGACCAAGGAAAGCAGCAACAAGCCGCAGACCAGTGCCGAAAACCACTTCTTGAATCGCATTAGATCCCCCTCCCAAGGTTGTTAAAAAGTGTGTGCAGCAAGACCTTTATTCGGTCTTGCATTTCCTTGGAAAATACTTTCTAGCAGAATATGGCGAATTCCTTCTTAAATACAGCCCTGTCCAGTTATTTTTTGCAATTGTTTAACCTTCAACGACCAGCCTGAAACGGCCGACTATTCTTCAAGATCGCTTTCCGTTTCTCGATACCTAATGTGTAAGACGCCGTCATCACATCAGCTTTTCATAGAATCCCAGGGGGGTAAACAAGTGAGAAGCAAAATAGGGATGAAAATCATGACTGGATACCTTCTTGTGATCCTTCTCGTGATAGCGCTGGCATGGACTTCTTCCAGCGAGTTTTCCAAAATCAGTGATATTTACACCGGCCAGATCAGAAAGAACGCCGAGATCCGCAGGCTCATGCGAGAATTGGAGTTGGGCTTAAGTCACCAGGATGCGTGCCTTAAGGATCTGGTCCTGACGGGAAAAACTCAGTATGCCGAAGATTTCCAAAAACGGGCCGAGGCGGTGACTGTTGCCCTTAATCAGCTTGTGAAAGAAGCAGGCGATGCGTCCAAGGGTTATGCGGATACAGTTTCTGGGTACCTTGATACTTACAAGACCATCGGTGACCGGGCAGCGGAGATGGTGAAGTCATGGCGCAGACAAGACGCAGTGTCCCTCTTGGAGGCACAGGGGGCCCAGGTCCGGGCGAACATTGAGTCTACCCTCAGTGAATGGCAGGCGGTTATCGATAAAGCGGCGATGGATGCCGTGAGCGAGGCAACCCGGTCGGTCGTTAAGTCAACACAGGTGGTCCAGCTGGTAGCGGCCCTTGGAATAGCTGCGAGTTTGTCGCTTTCTCTGGGCGTCACTTTCAACCTTGCGAAGAGACTGAGAAAGATCGCAGATGTCACAGAGGCGGTTTCCAGGGGCGACTTCAGTATCGAGGTCCAGGCGTCAAAAGGCAACGACGAGATATCCAGGGCTGAGAAGGCTCTGGCCTCAATGCTCGAGAATTTGAGAAATCTTGTTACCAAGGCCACTGAACTTGCGGAACAGGTGGCTGCATCCAGCGAAGAACTCTCTGCAACGTCCGAGGAGGCGTCGGCGGCTACAGCTCAAATCTCCGAGATAGTCCAGGGAATATCGGCTTCGGCGCAAGAGCAGGCGAAGTTCGCTAAAGAGACGGGACACGTAGCTTCTCAGCTCCGCGTGGCTGTGGCCGAATTGGCTGCAGGAGCCGAAAATCAGTCCAGGTCGGTCCAGGATACCACCGAATTCGTGCGGCAGATGGATCTTTCGGTGCAGAAGGTGGCTTCGGCCATAAACAGCCTGTACGATTCCGCAGGTGGGATGCGAGAGGCCGCGTCCAGCGGTGATTTGGCGGTCACCAAGACCATGGACGGTATGACCAGGATCGTTGAAATGGCCGAAAAGGTCACGGCCCATCTTGACAGCCTAAGTTCCGAATCGGAAAAGGTCGGGCAAATCGTGAACGTCATCAGCGAGATAGCGAGTCAGACCAACCTTCTGGCTCTCAATGCTGCGATAGAAGCTGCGAGGGCCGGCGAGTACGGCAGGGGTTTTGCGGTCGTCGCCGACGAGGTTCGCAAACTCGCCGAACAATCCTCGGCGTCGGCGAAGGAAATCGCGCAGATAATCAGCAGTATCCAGAAAAGCATACAGCTGGCGGTCAACTCTATGGCTGAAGGAAACAATGCCATAAAGTCGGGCATGGCCATGGCGGACGACACCAGGGCCGCCCTAAACCACATAGTCGAGGCCATATCCATCACTAATGACGAGATACAAAAGGTATCCCAGGCCATAGGGGAAATCTCCGAGCTGAGCAAGGAAGTCTCCAACCGTATGACTGAAGTCGCCCGGATAATAGAGCAGACCACTACGGCGACCGAGCAGATGGCGGCTTCTAGTAACAGCGTCGAAGAAGTCGCTTCCCGCGGAGTTGAAACCGCCCAGAGCATCGCGGTTGCCGTTGGAGAAGTGAGTACCTCTGCTCAGGAGATAGCGGCTTCTTCCCAGGATATCGCGAGGGCCGCTCAGAACCTTGCCCGCATGGCCCAGGAACTTGCAAACGTGGTGGCGTCGTTCAAAGCGAGCTGAAAAAGGTGGTACGAGGAAATCGGTGCCCGGACCCTCCCGACGGGGGTTCGGGTCCTTCTTTTGGACGAAGCGTCCGTCCCGGGTCAACCTTCCCACTGGCCAACTTGTGAAGGTCCGGGTTCTTTTCTTGGCTCATCAAACTCTTGGCGCATGAAACTTGACTGGACACGACAAGAAGCTTATTAATATTTGAGAAGAAACCTCCTAGATCACGATAGGTTTCTTAACAAGGGGAGATGATTGCGTGGCATTTTTCCATGGCCCGGACGATCCGGTGTACACCATCAGCGTCGCTGCGCGTCTTCTCGGTGTGACGCCGCAGTTTCTGCGGCAGATAGAGGGGGAAGGCCTGATTTCTCCGGCCCGCACCGACTCCAACATCCGCCTTTACTCCGACAACGACTTAAAACTTTTGGCCAGGATTATCTATCTGTGGAAAGACTGCGGAATAAACCCGCAAGGCGTGAGAGTGATCATTTCCATGGAGGAGGGATATTCTAAAGATACTGACGCAGCGCACTTCCGCGAGACAACACCCCCGTCTCGGGTGGGAGGAGATTACGGAAATCGCGCACAAAGACCGGGAGTTCGGAAAGTAACCGATAATGACCTGGTGAAAGAAAATCGCTGAAATAAGTCGCTTAGTGTTCGGAGGTGTATGTATGTCCAAGATTGTTGGCATCGATCTTGGTACCACTAACTCAGTCATAGCAGTGATGGAAGGCTCGGAACCGACGGTGATCATAAACGCGGAAGGGTCAAGGCTGACCCCGTCGGTCGTGGCGTTCACGAAAAAACGGGAGAAGCTGGTGGGACAGCTGGCAAAAAGGCAGGCTGTCCTTAACCCCGAAAACACGGTATTCTCAATAAAACGTTTCATAGGTCGCCGCTACGACGAGGTCGAAGCCGAGAGGAAACGAGTCCCGTACGAGATTCGTCGGGGGAAACACGATGAGGTCAGGGTCTATCTGCCGGCCATCGACAACGAAATCACCCCCGAAGAGATCTCCGCTCATGTGTTGCGGAAACTCAAAGAGGATGCCGAGAAGTACCTGGGAGAACCGGTGACTAAGGCCGTCATCACCGTCCCCGCCTATTTCAACGACGCCCAGCGTCAGGCAACCAAAGACGCCGGTAGGATAGCCGGTCTTGAAGTCTTGAGGATCATCAACGAGCCTACGGCTGCGTCCCTGGCCTATGGCATAGACAAAAAGAAGAATCAGAAGATCCTGGTCTGGGACCTTGGCGGCGGTACTTTTGACGTGTCCCTCCTGGAGGTCGGCGACGGCGTAGTGGAGGTTCTGGCGACCGCAGGCGATACTCACCTGGGCGGTGACGACTACGACCAGAGGATAGTCAACTACGCGGCCGAAGAGTTCAAACGCGAATACGGAATTGACCTGCGTAAAGACAGGCAGGCTCTTCAGAGGCTGATTGAAGCTGCCGAAAAGGCCAAAATCGAACTCTCTCAGGTCCTGGAGACCACCATAAGTCTTCCCTTCATAACGGCTGACAGGGATGGGCAGCCTCTGCACCTCGAAGTCAGGATAACCAGAGCCAAGTTCGAGGAAATCACCGAGGATCTTACAAAAAGATGCATAGCTCCGTTCCGGCAGGTCTTAGAAGACGCCAAAGTCAAAGTGGAGGAACTTGACGAAGTCATCCTTGTCGGAGGCTCAACCAGGATGCCCAAGATACAGGAACTGGTGCGGACCCTCACCGGCAAGGAGCCCAATAGGAGCGTCAACCCGGACGAAGTGGTGGCCGTAGGTGCGGCGATACAAGCCGGGGTCCTCGCCGGGGAAGTCAAGGACATCGTCCTTCTCGACGTCACACCTCTCACGCTGGGCGTTGAGACTTTGGGAGGGGTCATGACTCCGATCATCCCGAGGAACACGACCATACCCGTGCGGAAGAGCCAGATATTCACCACTACAGCCGATTTCCAGCCTCAGGTGGAAATTCACGTGCTTCAGGGAGAACGCCAGATGGCGAGGGATAACAGGTCTTTAGGGCGTTTCATGCTGACCGGAATACCTCCGGCACCGAGAGGGGTACCTCAGATAGAAGTCACTTTCGATATCGACGCCAATGGCATCTTGAACGTGTCAGCTAAAGACCTGGGGACCGGAAAGCAGCAGCAGATCACCATAAAGGCCTCGACGCAGCTTCCCAGGGAGGAAGTCGACAGGCTTGTGGAAGAGGCCAGGCGCCACGCTGAGGAAGACAAGAAGAAGAGGGAAGAGATAGAAGCTAGGAACCAGCTGGACCAGCTCATTTACTCGGTCGAGAAGAGCCTCAAGGACGTGGGAGACAAGATTTCGTCCGATGACAAATCGAAGATCGAGAAGTCTCTTTCGGAAGCACGCGAGGTCCTGAAGGGCAACGATATAGAGGCCATTAAGCGGGCCTCGGACCAGCTCAGAGACGCGGCTGCAAAGCTTGCTGAAGAACTGTACCGTAACGTAGCCTCGAATAGCCAGGCAGCCGGTTCAGGCAGCGGTTCGGACGGAAATGCGAACTCCGGCGGCAACGTCTATGACGCCGAGTTCAGGGAAAAAAACGATAATCAGAAGAAGGGCGAGAAGTAGCGATCATGAGGAGAGACGAGGATAGAGAGATTCGCGACGAAGGCCAGGAGAACATCGGCGCGGCGAAAGAGACCGGAGGTACACAAGAGAAAGACCAGGATAAAACGGGGAGCCGGTCACAGGACAAGGGTGGAGTCCAGGACAAGGAGTCGCCGGGTTCCGGTGGAAAAGGAGCCGGCGCAGGCGATGAACGCTGCGGTGAAGAGTCCGAGTTGCCGGCGGAGAGCCTCCGGGAAAAGCTTGAAAAAGCCTGTCTCGAGATAGACTCCCTTACCAAGGAGAGGGATGAGTGGAAATCCAAGGCCCAAGCCATCTGGGATCAGTACCTGAGAGCTCGGGCAGACATGGAGAATTTCCGCAAGCGTACCGAAAGAGATATCGAAGACAGGGTCAGACGGGGAAAAGCAGATTTCCTTCTGAATTTCCTCGAGGTCGTAGACAATTTCGAGAGATTCTTAAGCGCGGGGGAAAAAACTCTCGCCGGCAGAGAGGATTCCGGGTTCAGGGCCTTCGTCAAAGGAGTCGAGATGATCTACAGGCAAATGATGGACCTACTTTCGAAAGAGGGAGTGGTGCCCATCGAGTGCCCTGTAGGAAAGCAGCTTGACCCGCAGTACCATGAAGCCGTAATGACCCAGGACGGTGGAGGCGAGCACGGAACCGTCGTGGAAGAACTCCGGAGAGGCTATCTGTACCGGGGAAACGTGTTAAGACCGTCAAGGGTGAAAGTGATAAAGTAAGGCGGAGGTATCAGCGAGGAGGGGGCTTGTTCCCCCTCCTTTTTGACTCTCGCGGGAATAGGATACCTGTTCGACCGCCAGACCAGTCAACCCGACGCTGCTACAGACGCTGCGACAGTTGTCCTATTTCAACCGGGTGAAAATCTGGAATGGTTGCGCGGAGAAATTCAGCGTGGTTCCGCGAACAAATCCGGTATGGTTCTAGATCACCAGTTCCCCGGGCAAGTCGACCCGCGGAAAAGTTTCTATCGCCCTCTTACGTACCGCTCCTCTTGAGTCGACGTTCATTTTCTCCAAGGCCATAAGATAAGCGCCGCCGGACGGCTCAATCTCCGGCAACTTGAATTCGGCGAGAGGTACGTACCGGTGACAGGATGCCTTGAAATGGTCGACCATTAGAGGGTTCGATCCTTTTGTGAAGAGGCTTCCTACCATCACAACTTCCTGGGGAAGATGAGAAGAACCCAATCTCCTGATCATGCCGCCGACGATCTCGCCCATGACCTTGCCTGACCTGGATAGAATCTCGCAAGCGACCTCGTCTCCACCATTTGCCAGCTCGAAGAGGGCCGGGACGATCCTGGCCGCTTTCATGTAGATTTTGCTGAATTCTCCCGCGACCTGGTACATATAAAAGGCAAGGTCGTCGTAGGAAGAGAAGCCCAGGACAGAGAGGACCGTTTCCTCCAGCGCCGTCTTGGGGCCGGTCCCGTCGTGAGACCTGAAAGCGAAATGGAGAGCCTGCCTGATGAGGCTGCCCGCGCCTCCCTCTGAACCCCACTCGTACCCCATACCTCTTCCTGTGATCATCCGGCCGTCGGGAGCTTTGGCTGCGAAATTCGCGCCCGTACCTGCTATGACAACCGCGCCGTAATCTTTATCGGTTCCTGATCTGAACCCGACCCAGGTATCGTTGACCAGTTCGAAGCTAAGCTCCGGGTAAAGATGCTTGATTCCCCGGGTGAGGTTTTCAAAGTCCACCGGGAAATCAGCGCCTGCAAGTCCGAAGACGGCAAATTCAACCTGTTCCATGGAGACCTTCGCCGAAGAGAGGGCCATCTGGACACTGTCGCTGAGGTTTTTCATGGCTGCTTCAAGGCCTATGAGTTGGTAGTTTGTGGGTCCCGCCAATCCTACCCCGAGGATCTGGCCGGTCTCGTCGCCCACTGCAGCCATAGTTTTGGTGGCTCCTCCATCGACGCCTAAGGCGATTCTCAAAGTAACGTCCTCCTTTCTCAGACCTCCGTTTTTCCTTTGAACTGGGGCAGGAATTCCGCGTTCTCGGCGAGGATGTCTTTGAGGATTGAGGCTGCCGTGTCCGCGTCGGGTACGAGCGGATGGTTCAACAACGCGAAGAAGGCCTTCTGGACGTCGCCGTGGACTGCTGCCTCGACGGTGAGACTCTCGTAGGCTTTCACTTTTTGGACGAGGCCGAGAACTTCGGGGGGAAGGGGCTTTTGAGCGATGGGGCTTGGTCCTCTTCCGTCAACCATGCAGCTGACTTCCACGACCGCGTCCGGCTGGATGCCCGGTACGGCTCCTTTGTTTTTGACGTTGAGGGCCTCTACCACTGGCCTGTCGTTTACCATGGCCGAGATAGAGTTGAGCGCCACGTCCGAGTAGTAGGCTCCGCCCCGCTTTTTCAGCTGGGGAGGCATCTCGTCGACCCGGGGATCCGCATACATCTCGAAAAGCTCTTTCTCGATCTTCATCACCTCGTCGGCCCGGGTGCCCTTGCCGGCTTCCACGTCCTTCTTTTCCTTTTCCAGTGCCCTGTTTTTGCCCCAGTAGTACTGAAGGTAGCTAGAGGGGATGATTTTCAGGTGTTGGAGGTATGGAGCCATTATTTTCCCTATGCCCGTCTGGTCGAGGTAGAGCGGGAAGAGCGGGGAACCGAAAACCTGATCGCTGACGTCTTTTCCGTCAAGATAAACCCCGGTGACGAAGGAGAGGTGGTTGAGCCCGGAAACGTCTATGCTCACCCTTTCGGGGCTGGCAAGAAGAGCTTTGGCCAGGGCCATCTTGATCCCTATGGGGACGTTGCACAGGCCGAATGTGTTGACGTCCGAGTATCTCAAAAGAGCCTCGGTTACCAAACCGGAGGGGTTCGTGAAATTTAAAAGCCAGGCCTTAGGGCAGATCCGGACTATGTCCTGAGCCAGTTCCAGGGATACCGGGATGGTCCTGAGAGCGTTGGCGAACCCGCCGGGCCCCGTGGTTTCCTGGCCGATAACTCCGTACTTTAGCGGTAAGTGCTCGTCCATGCTGCGGGCCTTCATCCCGCCGACCCTCATCTGGCTCACGACAAAGGAGGCTCCGTCCAGCGCTTCTTGCCGGTTTGTGGTGCTTGTAATCCTTGCGGGCATCCCGGCCTTCTGGACCATCCTCTGTATGAACGCGGAAACGGTCTCCAGCCTTTTTTGACCTTGGGGGATATCGACGAGGACGATTTCTCTTGCCAGAAATTCGCCCTGTTTCCACCGGCTTATGAGACCGCCCGCAAGTTCAGGAGTGTACGACGAACCGCCGCCGATGATCACCAGCTTAAACTCTTTCATTCTATTTCACCTTCTTCGACTCAGCCGATTGCCTTCGGGCACTTCTGTCCCACCGGTCGGAAACCCCTGTTTTCGGGATCTCTCTTCCGGCCATCCTGCTTTTCAGACCCTCCAGGTATCAACCATAACGTGAAGGTGAGTCGGGCTTAAAACCTTGAAAACCTCTGCGACCTTTGCACCGATCTCCTTTCCGTATTCCTGGGATTTGGCCAGGATATAAGGGAAGAAGGTGTTCCACACTTCCTCCGGGAACTGCGACCTGTGACACAGGATTGCCTGTATTTTCTTGTCCCACGTTTTTTCTATGTTTATGAAGGTGTTGGGGTGGGTTGATAGGGCAAGAGCTATGCCTGTGACCTGCCAGGGCAAAAATCCCTTATCCAAATCCTCGGGATAAGCCAGTGGTAATGGGGCGAAAAGACAGGCTTCTACAGCCGCCATGGCAGTCCTCCGGTGGTCAGGATGGGCTTCGTAAGGGAGCCAGGGGTCAAGGGTGATCACGAAATCGGGCCTGACCCTTCTTATAAGGGAAACCATGCTTTTCCTCAGGGTCTCTGGTTCAGGTACCCGGCCATCTTCAAACCCGAGCCACTCGATGTGACTGACGCCGAGGATGCCGGCGGCTTCGGCCTGTTCTTTCCTCCTCAAGCGAGATACTTCTTCTCTCGAGGCCCGGGGATCAAAAGAACCCATTCCTCCGTCGGTGACCGGAGCGTAAGTCACGGTCGCACCTTCTCCGGTTAGGAGAGCGACCGTGCCACCCGCAACCAGTTCTGCGTCGTCGGGATGAGGGAAGATGACCAGGACGTTCCTGGCCCGCCTCAGTTCGGGTGTGGGGACCAGGTCTTTGATATTCATCCCATTCATCTCCTTTGAGGTGGCGGAGGAATCTTCCAGAGCCACCTCGAATTGTTCCCGTGGAAAGTTCGCTGGGGAAGGCGGGTTTCCCTTCCCCTGAGTGTGGTACTAACCCGTGATCGCGGGGCAGCCGGGGTTTTCCGGGGAGTTACAAAGGAGCATGAAATTGCTATCCCAAGCCAGGGGACTACGACAAAGGAGTGTGAGGTGTGAGCTCGTATAAAGACTTTACCTACTCTCTTGGTTCCTTTTCTGCATCCATCCTGGGTCAGACGGTGAGCGCTTTTGCCATATTTTTCTATGTCGACGTATTGAAGGTACCTACCAGGCTCATAAGCCTGGCGATGGTCTTTTACGGGATCTGGAACGCAGTAAACGATCCTCTCTTCGGCCAGATATCAGACAGGACCAGGACCCGGTGGGGGAGAAGGAAACCTTACATCATCTGGTTCACGGTTCCCCTTTGCGTCGCTTTCGCTCTTTTGTGGATGCCGCCATTTCCCGAGGGTGCGGCTCACCAGCTCTTCGTCTATTATTTCATCGTCATTTTCTTCTTTGACGGTCTTTTCACTATTGTGGTACTGAACTGGACGGCGTTGTTTCCCGAAATGTATCCGGAGCTCGAGGACAGAGCAAGGGTCTCGGCCTTAAGACAGATCCTCGGCATACTGGGACTAATTGCAGCTGTAGCCCTTCCGCCTATGATATACGGCAGCCTGGGCTGGAAATTCCTCGGGGTTCTCTACGGCGCCCTGGGCCTCGTGACCATGTATGCTTCTCTCCTCGGTGCCCAGGAACGACCGGAATTCGCCCAGGACCAGGGACTGGGGTTGTTGCAGGCTCTCAGGTATACCTTCATCAACAAATCGTTCATGACTTACGTCATTCCCGCCATGTTGATACAGTACACATTTGTCGCGCTCCCTGCGGCCATACCCTTTTACGCCAAGTACGTGCTGAAAGCAACTGACTTTCAAACAACGCTTTTTCTGGGCACTCTCTTCGTCATGGCGATTCCCTTTGCGGCAGTGTGGGCAAAGATTGTATCCCGCTTGGGACCAAAAAAGTCGTTTATCAGGGCAATGATTTACTACGGCGTTTGCCTCTTGCCGTTCTTTATAGCTCAGAACTACATCCATGCGATCATCATAGCCGTCCTTCTTTCCTTCGGCCTTGCCGGCCTCATGGTCCTCCTCGACATTTTCATAGCTGACGTGACCGATGAGGACGAAGTAAGGACCGGGGTTAGGCGCGAGGGGATGTACTTCGGGGTCAACGGGTTCATGATCCGCCTCGGGATATCGATGAATGCAGTGATAATGGGATCCATTCTCGACAGCTTCGGCTACAACCCAAACCTACCCGAGCAACCGGCCAGCGCCCTTTTGGGCATGAGGCTTCTTATGACTCTCATCCCCATAGCGGCGGTGGCCCTGGCTCTTCTGATCTTCAGGTACTACCCTCTGGAAGGTGAAAGACTCAGGGAAATAAAAATGAAGGTAAATGCCCTGCACCTCGAAAAGGCTTCCCGTAAAAGGTAGGATATAAGGCCCGGCCGGCGCATGTCTTTTTTGAGGCAAAAGAGTTCCGGGCAGAGCTTTGGGTTCGGACCTGAAGCGGGGCCGGGCCTTTAATCACGCTGTCCCCGAATCAGGACGTCTTCGACCTAAACTGCGGGAGATATTCCCGGTGCTCGTCGAGGTAGGCATCCAGGATCTTTCGGGCTACTGTCCGGGACGGAACCAGGGGGTGGCATCCCAGTGCCTGTAGAGCTTTTTCGTAGGACCCCTCCAGGGCAGCCTCGACCGTAAGCTCTTCGTAGGCTGCCACTGCCTGGATAAGCCCTCTCACTTCTTTAGGCATCCTGCCTGCGGCCAGAGGGTGGGCACCTCCGGCATCGACAAGGGCCGGTACCTCCACTATCTTCTCGTATGGAAGGTCTGGTATGGACCCTCGATTTGGGACGTTCACGATGTAAACCTCTCGTGTGTCGCTGGCGATGGCCCCCAGCATACCTACCATCATATCGGCGTGCCATTTACCGCCCCGCCGGATCTCCAGCGCCCTGACTCCCTGCGTCACCAAACGGTATTCTGACAAGAGATCCTTCTCAAGCTCCATGACTTCCTGAGCCCTTGTTTTCCCGGTCTTCCTCTGGTACGAGAGGATTTCGTCGGTAAAGAAGTAATACTGCAGGTAGGGGGACGGCAGCATCCCTGTTTCCACGAAAATCCGCAGGGTATTCTCAAGCTCCATCCTGACTTTCGGGTCTTTCAGGACTTCTTCTCCGAAAAGAGGCTCGATCTTTTCAAAAGGCACCTCTCGAACCGCTCTTCTGAGCTCGGGCAGGATATCTTTTCCCTGAAGGAATACCCGTCGGGCCCAGGCCAGGTGGTTGAGGCCAAAATAATCGAAGAACAGCTTTTCCGGGGGGACTTTCAGGAAAGAGGCGAGGGATTCTTGAAGCACCATTGGTTCGTCACATATGGATATGTGCTTTATGTTGGAAGTCCGCTTTATGGCTTCGGCTACAAGGCCGGTTGGATTCGTGTAATTGATGAGCCAGGCAGAGGGATTCAGGGCCTCGATTTCCCGGGCTATCTCCACCATTACCGGGATAGTCCTCAAAGCCATGGAGAATCCCCCGGGACCGGTTGTTTCCTGACCTATGACACCGAACCTTAAGGGCACAGACTCGTCTACGTGACGGGCGGCAAGGCCTCCCACCCGGATCTGGCACAGAATGAAGTCCATCCCGCGTATAGCCCTGGCCCGGTCTCCGGTAAGGGTAACTCTCACGCCCGGCAGTTCTTTTTCCACCATGCGCGATACGAGCGATCCTACCGTCTCAAGTTTTTCCCCATCGATGTCCATGAGGACCAGCTCTTTGAGGGGTACTTTGTGTTTTTGCCGGATGAAGCCTTCTATGAGGCCGGGAGTGTAGGCGCTTCCGCCGCCCAGGATCGAAACTCTCAGACCCTCTGACCGGTCAGTTATGTTTGTGTAATCTGCACCCATGCTGACCTGTGCCCTCCTTTGGAATCATGTAACCTCACGAGATAAGAGCCGTACAACCGCATTTCCTTGACAGCCCGCGACCAACATACCTAGTATGGGGAAGAAAGGAGTGGCGGCTGTTTGGGGAAGAACCGTATACGGGTAGCGGTAGCCATGTCGGGAGGGGTCGACAGTTCCGTGGCCTGCGCTCTCCTTGTCGATAGAGGATTTGATGTGGTAGGTTTCACCATGAAGCTTCTTGCCAACCCTCCTTCCTATCTCGACCCCGCCGCAAGACCCTGCTGTACCCTGGAGATGACGGAGGATGCCAAGAAGATTTGCTATCTTCTCGGAATTCCCCACTACACGATCAATCTCGTAGATGAATTCGAGGAGGAGGTCATTCATCCCTTTATTGAAGAATATGTCCGAGGCAGGACTCCCAATCCGTGCCTGTGGTGCAACAGCAAGATGAAATTCGGGCATCTCCTCAAAAAGGCCAGAGAGATCGGAGCCCAGTACCTTGCGACCGGGCACTACGTTCGTTCCGGGAGGTTTACTCCGGAGGGAGAGTTCGTCGAAAACTACGATGCTTACGAAGATCCCCGAGAATCAAGAACTTTGCTTCTCCGCGGAAAAGATAGGTTTAAAGACCAGAGCTACGCACTTTACGATCTCAACCAGGATATGCTTTCTTGCTCCATGTTCCCCCTGGGGCGTTTGACCAAGAAAAGGGTCCGAGAACTGGCAAGAGAAAAAGGACTTGTTACAGCGGAAAAGCCTGAGAGCCAGGAGATATGCTTCGTCACGGCTGGAAATTACAGGACCTTTCTCGAGGAGCGGGGAGTCAAGCTTGAACCTGGGTTCATCCGGGATACTTCTGGGAGGATCCTGGGACGGCACCACGGCATACCTTTTTACACAGTCGGCCAGCGGAAGGGGCTGGGGATCAGCGCTCCGGAGCCTTTGTACGTCGTAGCTATCGATCCGGAAGCGAACGAGATCATCGTAGGCAGGCGAGAAGAGGCGTATTCCGTCGGGGCATACGTCGAAAACCTCAACCTCATCGCACGGTCAAGCCTTGGCGATCCGGTGAGAGGTACCTGCATGGTGAGGTACAGAGGTAAGGAGGTTCCCGCGACGATGATGGAAGACGAGGCCGGGAAAGAAACCGGAGTTTCTTCACGGGCCCTGGTAAAATTCGACGAACCCCAGTTTGCCGTCACCCCTGGTCAAGCGCTTGTTTTCTACCAAGGGGAAGTAGTTTTTGGCGGTGGAATCATCTCCCGGCCCGCCCGGCCTTAGATAGCTCCTCTTGGACCGCTTGAACCTGCCGTTCAATGTCAGTTTCTTTATCACACCCGGGTCAAGGCTTGTGCCCTGGAGGAATGCACCTGTAAACCGGCGAAAGGAATTCTAATCCGACCTGGGGAGGGGTCTTTCGTGTTTGTCAGGGACATAATGACCCACAATCCTGTTTCCATAAGCCCGGAGGCGACCCTGAGAGAACTTCTGTCGGTCATGACCGATAAAACCTTTGAGGCCATTCCCGTCAAGAAAAACGGGAAGGTTGTCGGTATAGTGACCGATTGGGATGTAGTGGTCAACTATTCCAACCGCGAGGCCGGGAACTACTTGGACTCGACGAGGGTAAAGGATGTCATGACGTCTAACGTGGCTACCGTTAGTCCTGACGAAATAGTCGAAATGGCTGCCTACCACATGTACTTTCACGACCTGGACGCTATTCCGGTGGTTGATGAAAAAGATAATCTTGTAGGTATAGTGACGCAGTCGGACCTCTTTCGTACGTTTGTGACTCTCATGGGACTTAGGACCAGGGGGACTCGAATTACCCTGGACGTCCCCGACAAGGTGGGGATTTTGGCGGAAATAACGAGGATCGTCAAGGATGCAGGGATTTCCATAGCCAGCCTGTCGACTTACACTCCTCCCGAGAAGAAGCGGGGAAATGTAATACTCCGGGTCAAGACCGGTCATGTCAAGGAACTAGTTGACAAGTTCATCGACGAGGGATTCCACGTGGTCCACGTCTCACAGGTGTGGGAATGAAAATGGCGGAGCAGACCCGTAACCTGAACCCAAAAGCTCCTCCCCGACTCACAGGGGACCCAACTAGCCGCCGCCTCTCTGGGTCTGCTCCAATCTGACCATATGTCGATATGCTTGGCCTATATGCTAGCGGACGCAATAAATTTTACAGTTAAACTACACGGAGTAGATGGGTTACTCGACGTTTCTGGCTTTTCCGAGGATGTGCTTCAGATAATAGATTCCGGGCAGGGGATCGGCGAGGTCGAACACTCCAGTTTTTGCCCTAAGCGAAAGGAAGTCCGCCAGGGAACCCAGAAAGTAGCCAAACCGGTTGGAAGCGGTTCTCGAGTATTCGAGGCAGGATAATAGGTCTTGTGGAAGGAACCTGATCCTGACTCCGTCTTTCTGTACCGTAGATGGCCTGACTTCTTGGCCGGTTACCAGCCTGTAGTACAGGAGAGGGAAGTCCACGCCCGCGTCGATGGCAAGAGCCAGGCTTCCCCAAAACCTCGGATTTATCTCGAGGAGCCTGAACTCGCCCTGCGCGTCTTTTCGGAAATCTGCCATGGCTATCCCGTGCCATTTCAGAGCTCTTAAGAGTCTTACAAGCCTTTCCGAGAGAATCGGCATGGTCACGCTTTCGGCGTAGGTAGTCGGGCCGCCCGCTTTGGGATGTTGTCTTATACTCCTATAAGTGAACGAAGCCACTATGTCCGTACCCCGGTTCATGAGAATGGCGGCTCCGAAATCCTCGCCCTCGATGTACTCCTCTATAAGTGGGTACGGTTGCCTGGAGTGTATCATGAGGTATGCTCGTACCAGTTCTCCAGGGTCCCGGCAAACCCTGTACCGGTCCTTTGCAGGAACCCCCAGATCTTCACCCGACCGGTATTTAACTATGACCGGGTATGGAAGGATTTCTGCCCAGGATGAAAGCTCATGGATGGTGCTCGAGTCTATCCTGCGTGATTCGGCCGATGTCTCCCTTGTTGCAGGAGGCAGCGGTACGCCGTGTTTCACCGGGTCAAAGTGACGGGGGACGGGGATACCCAAGCCTTCTGCCAGGGCCGTGCACTTCGCTTTATCGTGGGCCGTCCTGAGAGACTCAAGGGGAGGCAATGCAACCTTTTGCGCTATCTCCAGGGGTCCGGGCCAGGGAGGAGCCTCTTCGGTTCCAGCTTCCGCATGCTCCGAGGTCAGAATCTGGTTGGCTCTTGGAGATGCGAGTGACTCGATGTATGAAGCAAGTCCAAACACCGCCTGCCCCGAGACTGCAAACACAGCGTCTACGCGGGAAGCGGCTTTGATCAATTCCCGTATGAAGGAGAGGTTGCTTCCTTCGGAGGTGCGCGGAAGCCGTATCCGGTCCGTCACGTATTTCGAATGAAAGCCGATGATGGGGCGCCCGTCACCAAAATCCTGCTCAGCCACGGTCACCGATATTCCGGCTCTGCCGAGAGACCTGATTATCGGGAGCGTCATCCTCAGTCTAGCATCTGTGACCAACGCCGTACCTTGCGACGTCCAGGCCCCGGCTTTCATGCGAGCTGGTACCCCCATGTCCTCATGTCTCGAAGTTCATTCAGTAAGTCCCATCGTTCATATGCACTGGAGTCATGCTATCCGCTCTCTTTATAGGTGTCAAGAAAACGAGATGGTGTGCTCGTTTCTCAAGGTTAGGCGGCAAAGGAAAGGGAAAATTTCCTGGCGAAAACCGTCAAGTAGACTAAACGGGAATGGGGGAGATAAATTGACGTCTTATTTGTTCTACGGAGGGCGCATCCATACAATGGGGCGCCCGGGAGTTGTAGATGCCATGCTGGTAGTGGGGGACAAGGTCAGGGCTGTAGGTACTGAAGGCGAGATGAGGGCTTTTGCTCTTTCAGATACGCGTGAAGTCGATCTCAAAGGAAAGGCAGTTTACCCGGGTTTTCACGATTCTCACATTCATTTCATGCAGTACGCTATGAGCCTCCGGAGAGTAAACCTCCACGGGGTGGACTCTTTGGAAAAAGGACTTGAGGTGGTAAGAGAGGCGGTTAAAAAAGCCGGGCCCGGTTCGTGGGTTGTGGGTGGTGGGTGGGATAAAAGTCTATGGCTGAGATTCCCCACGAGGAGGGAGCTTGATTCTGTTTCTGGGGATACGCCAGTTGTGCTTTCCAGTAAAGATGGCCACAGCGTCTGGGTAAACAGCAGGGTTTTGTCAATCGCGGGAATCACGAGCGAGACAGCTACACCGGCTGGAGGGGCGATCTTGAAAGATGAAAGGGGCGAACCTACGGGGATCCTCCAAGACGCAGCTCAGGACCTGGTGTGGCGCTTCGTCCCGGAGGACACATTTGAAGAGCTGCTGGAAGCATGCACCGAAGCCATACCACGCCTCTGGAGCATGGGCATAACCTGCGTCCATGCGCCCGACGGCATCGAGTTGTTCAAGATTGGCCGGAAAATCCGCGAGAAAGGCGAATACCCCTTGCGCATAGCAGTCATGCCTCCCGTAAGCGCCCTTTCTGTGTTGTCGGCCTTGGACATCCGGCAGGGCTTCGGCGATGATTGGGTCTGGACTGCCCAGATCAAGATGTTCAAGGACGGGTCTCTAGGTTCGTCTACCGCGCTCTTATTTGAGCCTTACGAACATCTTCCGGGATACTACGGAGTGGAGGTTACGTCCGACCGAGACCTCGAACGGGATGTACGGCGGTGCGTGGAGGCAGGGTACGGTGCGGCGATCCACGCTATAGGGGACAGGGCGGTCGCCCGAGCCCTCGATGCTATCGAGGCCAATTTCGCTGAAAGCCGGCGGAAGGGAATCCGGCACAGGATCGAACATGCGCAGATGGTGAGAGAACAGGATATCCCCAGGTTCAAGGAACTGGACGTTATTGCCTCGGTGCAGCCGGCGCACGTGGTTGCAGACAGGTACATGGCAGACAGGGAATGGGGTAAGAGGTCCGAAAGGGCCTATTCATTCGGACAGCTGAAAAGATCCGGCGTACTTTTGGCTTTCGGTTCAGATGCCCCGGTTGAAACCCCCGATCCGATCTTCGGTATACACTGCGCGGTCAACAGGAACCTGCCGGGTGAAGGTCCCGAAACCCAGTGGCACCCGTCCGAAAAAGTGACGGTGGAGGACGCAGTTAGGGCATATACGAAAAACGCCGCGTACGCGGTTGGCCGTGAGCAGGTACTCGGGGAACTCGTGCCCGGGAAATGCGCGGACTTTGTCGTGCTGTCCGTAGACCTGACAGAGGTACCTCCCGATAGGATCGGGGAGGTGAGAGTCCTCGCCACAAGTATCGGGGGAGAGGTTGTCTACGGTATGGAGAATCTCGGGTAGCCGGACAGGGGCAGCTATGACCGGAGGTTTTGGTTTTCGGGAACCAGGGGCGCGGCTTCGTCCTGGTTTGTCGTACGCTGGCCTACGTGGGAAGGTTTTGACCGTATCAACAGAGAAATCGGATGTACCTGCGGGTGCGAGTTGTCCTCGCCCGGTTTTTAGTTACCGGGTCCTGGCCTCGTAGTCCCGGGGGGGATACACACGCTCCAAGTTGTAATTGCGTTCGGGAGGGATCTCGTTTGTCCGAAAATGTGACGGGCGCGGAATTCAATGTCCCAGTATTCGAAGAATTCGTAAAAAGCCTCATAGAAGAGCACAATGCTCCTGGCCTCGCGGTCGGGGTTATCTCGGGAGGGAATGTAATCTATTGCCGGGGGTTTGGTTACCGGGACCTCGATAAGAAACTGCCCGTTACCGAGAACACCGTTTTTGGCATAGCCTCTGTCTCCAAGTCTTTCACGGCTCTCGGAATCCTCCAGCTTTCTGAGAAAGGGCTGGTTTCAATCGAACATCCTGTTAAAAGATATTTGCCCGAATTCGGGCTTCCGGACCCGGCCATGGCAGATAGGGTTACCATCCACAACTTTCTCACCCATACCTCAGGCATTCCACCGCTTCCGTCCTTGGATTATGCGATAATCGAAAGCACTCCTCCGGACGAGAAAGACAAGAAGGAGCTGGAGTCCGAAGGGGTTCCTGAAAAACGCCCCAGCATGAAGACACCTGAAGACCTCATGAAGTTTATCGCGACTCATGAGTACAAGCTGTTAGGCGTTCCGGGGCAGTACCTGAGCTATTCTAATGATGCTTACGGTCTTCTGGGAACCATAATCGAGAGAGTCTCGGGGAAAGATTACGAGACTTATCTGAGAGAGAACATACTTGACCCCTTGGAGATGGACCACACTACGACTCTCCTGAGGAAAGTGAAGGGTTTTCCGGACGTCACCGAACTCTACTATAAGGATAGGGAAGACAAACTCTGTACCACTAAAAACTGGCAGGAAGCGCCTGCCCTCACAGCCTGCGGGTTTTTGAGGTCCAACGTAAAAGACCTTTTGAAATACGTGCAGATGTACCTGGGCCGCGGCGTGTATGCAGGTAGGAGAATCGCATCTGGCGATAGCATATCCAGGATGATAACGCCCTACTACCCCTACGTCAGAGACTCATGGTACGGATACGGTTTCAGCGTGAGACCGGCATACGGTCCGGGTGTCACGCTGGTGCAGCACAGTGGTTTGCTAAGGGGAGTCGCATCCAACCTGGGGTTCGTCCCGGAAAAGGGAATTGGAGCTGTTGTCCTCTGCAACCTATCCGGTTTTCCTTCGTCCAAGGTCTGGCTCGGTGCCGTGAACCTCCTCCTCGGGCTTCCCGTTGACCACCCAATCACCGAAGCAGCGACCGTCGAAATACCGGAGTCGAGGATGGCAAGGATTTCGGGGCGGTACAAGTCCGGCGAGGGCGCGGACATAAAGATATCGATACAAGGGAAGGAACTCGTGGCCGAAATAGACTCAAAGACCTACCCCTTGCGGATGACCGGCCCCGATACCGCCGTCGTGACCATCAAAGGCGTGGACTCCCACCTCCGTTTCCTTTTCGACCCCGACGGAAAAGTGTGGGCCATGGGGTATGGATCTAGGATCATATATAGGGCTTGAGCCGGAGAATGCGTAACCCGGGGCGGGGCAGGACCGGGAAATTCCTGCAATCCCCGCCCCGGGTTTCATGGCCCCAGATCGAAGCAGATTTTCAAATTACCAGAGGTTTACCGTTTCGTCTCCGGTACAACGGCCGCGCCAGAGTCACTTTTCCCAAAAAGTGCAGCTGTCGGGCCGTGGGGTTCGTCTCCGGTATAACAACCGGGCCAGAGTCACCGCGCGCCTAATGCCGCCGGGAGCTGCGCTCGGCGTCCTTCGAGGACTCTGGAGAGAAACTCCCTGGTTCTCTTGTTTTTCGGGACCGATAGGACCTGCCCTGGCGGACCCTCTTCGACGATGCTTCCGTCCACGAGAACCACGATCCTGTCTGACACATCCCTGGCAAATTCCATTTCGTGAGTGACGACGAGCATGGTCATGCCGCTGGATGCCAGGTCCCTCATCACTGCTAGCACCTCCCCCACAAGTTCGGGGTCGAGGGCCGACGTAGCCTCATCGAACAGCATGACTTCCGGTTGCATGGCAAGAGCCCTGGCAATCGCCACCCTCTGCTTCTGCCCCCCTGAAAGCTGGTGCGGGTAAGCATTTTCTTTGTCAGACAGCCCTACCCTGGCGAGAAGAGAGCGCGCCATCTCGATTGACTCTGACCGCGGCATCTTTTTTACCTGAACCGGGCCCTCTATGACGTTTCCAAGGGCGGTCATGTGAGGGAACAGGTTGAAATGCTGGAACACCACGCCTATCCTGCTTCTTGCGAGATTCAGGGTCCGCTCGTCGGAAGGAGGAGGATTGCCTGCAATTCTTATCACACCTGAATCGACTTTCTCCAGGTAATTAATGCACCTCAAAAGCGTGCTCTTGCCCGAACCGCTCGGGCCGATGATGCTGACCACCTCTCCTTTCTGCACCTCAAGGCTTACATCTTTAAGCACATCGAGAGCGCCGTACCGCTTCCACACATGGCTGACTTGGACCATAGGCTGAGACATCATTGCTGTAGCCTCCTCTCGCCGAACCGCACGAGGCAGGAGAAAAGTGCCGTGAGGGACAGGTAGATACCGGCCACGGTCAGGTATACCGGCCAGGGCCGGAAAGTGGCGCTTATGATATGCTGGCCCGCCCGGGTGAGTTCTTCGCCGCCGATCAAAGCGATGAGAGACGTGTCCTTCAGCATGGCGATGAACTCATTGCCGAGCGGAGGTAGAAGCCGCCGGTAGGTCTGGGGGATGATAACCCGCCTCATCGCCAGGCCGTAACTCATGCCCAGAGACCTTGCTGCCTCCATCTGGCCCTTATCGATGGATTCTATGGCGGCCCTTATGATCTCGGCGATGTATGCCCCAGCGTTTATCCCGAGGGCTACCACCGCAGACCAAAACCTATCCAATTTCACCCCGATTTGCGGAAGGGCAAAATAGATGATCAGGATCTGGACCACGAGAGGAGTCCCCCTGAAAAAGGTCACATATGCGAGGCTGAGAGACGATAACAGCCTGTTTCTGGAGATCCTCATGAGTGCCGCGAGGGTGCCGATGGCAAGGCCCACGCACATAGCGAGTACCGTCAGTTTCAAAGTCACCCCGGTCGCCTTCAGAAGAGTAGGGAGAATCCCTGCTACAAATCCCCACAGGGGAGCGACCCCGTCGTACAATTCCATCATCTCCCGAAAACAGGATTAATTACTTCTGAAACCACTTCCGGCAAATTTCGTCGAACTTTCCGTCCTGCTTCATATCTGATAGAGCTTTCGCGATGGCGTCCCTGAGGCGTATATCACTCTTGCGGAGGGCGATACCGACGGGCATTTTATCGCTCGCGACCCCGGTTATCTTAAAGGAATCGGGATCTTTGCTCTGGTAATAGAGAGCCACGGGCTCATCGATGATGATGGCATCGCACCTTCCGTTCTTAAGCTCCATGAAGGTTGTGTCGAAACTCTCGAAGCTCGATACTTTGGCATCCTTTATGCCCTTGGCCATGGTTTCGCTCGTAGTTGATACCTGAACCGCAATGCGCTTTCCCTGTAACCCCTCGAGGTTTGTCACCGGTTGGGCGTCGGGAGACATGACTATTACCTGGGCCCAGCGCATGTACTCCACGAAATTCACCTGCTTTTCGCGGTCAGGTGTGATGTTCATGCTGGAGATCACGGCATCGTACTGCTTTCCGTTAAGGCCGGTGAGAAGGCCGTCCCACTTAGTCGAAATGAAGCGGGCCTTAACACCAAGCCTGGAGGCTATTTCTGTCATGAGGTCGATGTCGAAACCGACTATCTCGCCGTTCTCGTTCCATTCGAGAGGCGGGTACGTATCATCAGTGGCCACGAGAATGACGCCTCGTTTCTTTACGTCAGAAAGACTGGTATCGTCGACGTTTTTGCCGCACCCTGTGACCAGCAGGACGATGGCCAGTACGGCGACTGTCACAAGGATTCCTCGGACGTTGATTCTAACGGTCCTTTTACCGAACGACCGCATCCGGATCTACCTCCGTTTTCCCTGTCAAGGATTTTATTTTCGTGCTCTGCGACGGGCCTACGTTTGGCGAGACATTCGCGGATTGCGAAATGTCCGGCGGCCCGTTTGCAGGCAAAAGCAACCTAGCCCTCGGGTACCGCGGTCCTGGACCTCGGGCGAGGAAAATATGGAAAAAACCTCCAGCAACTACGAGAACGACGGTACGATGAAGAGGCTGCCGGTACACCGGCCTACTGCGTGGCTAGCGCAGGCGATCCAGCTCCCACTCCTTCCCCCCGTGTGAGATAGCGCTTCACCGGGAAAATGGGGGCTTTTCCCGGCGACAGTACGGCACCTAGTCCGATGCCGTCCCAACCTCAGGTTCCGGGATACGGGCGCCAGCTGTCAGGCCAGCGGCCCAAGCCCTGAGATTTCGGCGGATATGTGTCCTTCCCCCGGTTCAACGTTTCCCGAAACTCCCCGGGGTACCACCACTCTCCGCGCCTCTACCTCACCCTTTTCAGGATGAGGCGGTCATTTAAGGTGAGTATTTGTTGTAGGCATGATAAGCCTATGTGAAAGTTTAGTCAACAGGATTTTTACAAGGATTTTAATAAAACCACGACACGCAATCGGTGGCACCTACCCTGGAAGGTGGTAACCATCCTCGAACAAGATGGGGAGAATATTGGGATCGAGCCGGATTTCTTCGGGAGAAACTTTGCAGCGGTAGGCTAAGACCTTAACTCCCGCAAGGTGCGCTTCTTCAAGGGCTTTTGCAAAAACCGGGTCGGTCTCCTTGTTGGCTGCGACTGCCCGGACATCTTCGCGCTGGGCGATGAATACTATGTAGGGATAGTACCCGGCTTGTATGGCCTCAGTGAGTTCGCGCAGGTGGCGCACCGCCCTCTCGGTCGGCGCATCGGGAAAAAGGCCGGTGCCGTTTCTACACAAAGTCACAGACTTGACTTCTACCAGCGCCGGAGGGACGTCTGGACCTTCCAGGAGAAAGTCAATCCGGGAACCGATTTTGCGGGGACCAGTCGTCCGAGGATCTTTTCCCCGGGAGGGTTTCGGGGAAGCGCCGGTGAGTTCGGTCGCTGTGAGGTTACCAACAGCGTACTCCCGGCGCACGCTGGTGTACCTTTCAAACTGGGCCACCTTCCGCGCGACGAGTGCCTGCTCGAAGAGCCGGTTGGGATACCTCGTGTCTACCGACACCCAGATTGGTTTTCCGCTAAAACTTCGTCCAACGCCGGTCTCGCCGTCCAGGGGGTCTCGAGAGGATATATTTCCCGGGTCAACGCTATCACCGGTGCAACCGACAGAAACCCCGGATGGTTTGTAACAGGGACGTTTCTCTTTCACGGTGCCTTGAGCCTCGGTGTTACTGGTGTTACTGACAGGAGACCCCGCTTTTGTAGGTTCTGCGTAGCTTCCGTGAGCGTATTGGGCAAGGACCAGGTCATACCGGGTTTTTCGTTCGGTTCCCGCGGCGGAGTTTTCTTCCAGTACCTTCCGGATCATTACCCGGTTTCCGGGAAAAAGGAGCTCTTTGAGCCGTCCCGAGTCAGCAACATGGGCTTGGACCTCGCGACCTTTGAGATTAACGAGGGCTACGAAACGGTTGAGCCGCGAGATGACCGTGGCTTCCTCGAGACGTCCCAGTGATATCGAAAGAGATCTGGAATCGCAAGGGTCCTGCATGTCATCGTCAGCTTCTACTCCAGTTTGGGTGGCCTCCTGTGCTTGGTAACCTGCTCAAAAGCATACGCCAGCCGGATGAGGATGGGTTCCGAATATGCTCCCGCTGTGAAAGTGATCCCCATCGGGCGACCTGCCTGCGTGTATCCTGCTGGAACGGTGATGGAAGGGTACCCTGCTTTCGCCGCTATAGCTGCCCCGAACACATGCGGAAATACGATTGCGTCGAGGCGATAAGTCGAAAGGATCCGGTCAATTCCAAAAGTCCGCGACATATAGAGATCTCTGGCCCTGGCCGTGATATACTCGGGTTCCGTGAGAGTTCCGCTGGTTTTCTCAGAAGCCACGAGGAGAGTCTGGCCGTATTTGAGCATCCTTTCAGGGTCCTTTTCGTTGAACTCTATCAGTTCCTTCAAAGAATGTATCGGGACGCTCGGGTCGAGGCGGCGTAAATACGCGTTCAAGTCGGACTTGAACTCATAGGTGAGGACGGTGATGTCTTTGGGCGCTTCTGGCATCTCAATATCAACAAGTTCAGCTCCCGCATCTTTCAGCGCCTCCAAAGCCGCGTCCATCAAAGGTAACCTATCGTCTCCGAGCTTTTCAAAAGTGCTGCGAGGGATCCCGAGCCTGGAGCCTTTCAAACCGTCGGGATGTAGGAATTGAGTGTAGTCTCGGAAATAGCGCCCTTCCGAAGACCACGTCGCGGGGTCTCTGGCATCCACCCCCACCAGTGCGCCCAGGAGGATCGCTGCATCGGTGACCGTCCGGGCCAGCGGGCCCGCAGTGTCCTGGCTGTGAGCGATGGGAATGATGCCGCTGCGGCTTATGAGTCCGACAGTCGGCTTAATTCCTACAATTGAGTTGGCGCTGGCCGGGTTCAGTATGGAACCGGATGTCTCAGTCCCGACCGCCAGTGTGACCAGGTTGGCGGCAACGGCAGCCGCAGAACCTGAACTTGAGCCTCCCACGTCGTGTTTCCCGGGCCCGTAGGGGTTCAGCACCTGTCCGCCGCGAGAGCTGTATCCATTTGGCATGTTGTCAGTCATAAAGTTGGCCCATTCAGTCATGTTAGCTTTTCCGAGGATGACTGCCCCTTCCTCGCGAAGCCTGCGGGCCACGAAGGAATCTTCAGGAGCGTATGATCCTGCCAGGGCGAGGGAACCGGCGCTCGTATGCATCTTGTCGCCCGTATCGATGTTGTCCTTGAGTAGGACCGGGATTCCGTGGAGCGGTCCCCGGGGGCCCTTCCGCGCTCTTTCCCGGTCCATGGCTTCGGCTATGTGAAGAGCGTCGGGATTTATCTCAAGGACAGAGTTCAGTCTGGGACCACTCTTGTCGTACGCTGCGATTCTCTCGAGGTACCCCATAACCAGTTCAAAGGATGTCAGATCGCCGTCATCCATCATACGCTGGAGAGTTTCGACGGTCGCTTCTTCAAGGAATATGGCCTTTCCGGTTTCGGCCTTACTCATACGTGTAACCTCCTTGACGGGACTTCATAGCCTTCACAGGCGGTTCGGGCATGTGCGTCATCCTAAGGTTCGGGCGACTGGAGGGATTCACCGCCGGCAACTGTAATTCCTTCTGCAAATCCTCTAACAGTGACGCTGGCCGGTCACCGGAAGTTGTCCGCGAGCCTCTGTACCATGTCCAAAAACACCAACCAGGCATTTCTCGTACTTTCGACCTCGACCCACCCGAGGTCGCCTTTGCCGGTCCTAAGATACTCGCCGTAAGCCGGATTAATGAGCTCGTTGTCGCTGATTCCCCGGATGACCACAAAAGGTTTTCCGTGCATGGAGGCCACCTGTGCTACCGCCACTCCTTCACATTCCTCGACATCTATTCCGTATTCTTTGCGGAGCCGCTCGAGGACTCGAGGGTCTGAGTTTATCTGATCGGCGCTGCCAACGGTCGCCGCAACACATTTGGGTCTTCCGAAGGGGACAGGCCAGTCCGCCGCTCCCGGCCAATTTGCGAAGCGGCTTTCACACCTCTGGCCCGCCTGTAGGGCGGCCTCCACCAGTTCGGGAGTGGCCTCGAGGTAACGCACGCGTTTTCGGACACTGCTCTGATGATAGCCTGTCCTGGATTCGTTCAACCTGTAGTTTGTCCGGAACCTGATCGCAGGAAAGTCCAGGTTAAGGGAACCGTCGGGGAGGGTCTGAAAACTGGAATAGTAAGCCAGGGACTTTGCCACTACCACATCGCCCGGCAGGAGATGAGGGGCTACAGCTCCGGCGCAGCCCACCAGCGCGACTATGTCAGGTTCCCATTCGGCGATAAGGCGCTCGGTGGCTGCGGCGCATGCTACGAGCCCTGTTCCGCTGATCGTCACACCTACGGTGACTGACCCCGGAATCTCGCCGTCATTGCTGATATAACCCCCAAGGCCGTAAACCGCGGATTCCTGGTCACCCGACCCGGTACCACCGGCCGCCTGTCCACATGTCTCGGCCCGTTCATGGACTTCCCAAATTCCCATTCGTCTCCTGCAAGGAAAATCGGCCATTTCGAAGAGAGTCAGGGCCTCCTCAACCATAGGCACCACGACTCCGACCCGTATTTCCAAGCTTCCTTCGCGCATAACTATCCGCTCCTCTTGGGTGTTTTTGGGGTATACCCTTAGGTCAGGCCACTTTAGTTCATGGTTCTTGAGCCCGGGCCGGTGCCCTGCGCTTGATTTATCCGGTGCCCAGAACCTCGGATTTCTTCTGCCAGTAAACCTACTTCCAGATGATATCAGACGAAAGTGCCCGTTGCGAGTGCAGATTGCTTAAACCCGGCCTGCACATTGCAGCCTCGGATACCTTTTTGACAAGGAATATGTGACTATCAAGTTGAATCTGGAAGATAGGCGATTTTGCAGCCGAACGAATTAGACTTTCATGTGCGGAGGGATGAGATTGTTTTCAGAGGCAGAAATCCAAAAGACCCGAGAGACCATCGGCAAAAGCATCTTAGAGATCGAAACTCCCGCTCTCCTCGTGGACCTTGATATCCTGAACGAAAACATCGACAAGATGAACATGTTCGTGACCCAACACGGCGTAGGGATCAGGCCTCATGCGAAGACTCACAAGACTCCCGAGATAGCGAGACTCCAGATGGAAAGAGGAGCTTTGGGGATCACCTGCGCCAAGGTCGGCGAGGCGGAGGCCTTGGCGGAAGGTGGCATCACAGATATATTGATCGCCAACCAGGTAATCGGGACCGGGAAGATAGACCGGGTGGTGGCGCTGTCTAAAAAGATAGACGTCAAGGTAGCGGTGGATTCTGCTGGAAACCTAAAGGACATCTCGCGCCGCTCGGCTTTGGTCGGCGGGAACGTCGGTATCGTCGTTGAAGTGGAGGTCGGCAACAACAGGTCAGGGGTCCGGTCGATCGAAGAAGTTGTGGAATTGGCGAGGCTGACAGCGAATTTACCGGGTGTTTCATTCCGGGGAATCATGGGGTACGAGGGGCACTGCGTATTTGTGAAAAGCCTCGAGGACCGGACTGGTCAGGCGAATAAGGCTTACGACGTGCTGCTCTCGGCAAGAGATGCCGTGATGAGGGCGGGATTGGCCCCCGAGATCGTCAGCACCGGAGGTACGGGAACATACCTCCTGGCAGGCCGGCGTCAAGGGATCACGGATATTCAGGCGGGATCGTACATCTTTATGGACACCCGGTACAAGGATATCGAAGGGGTCGACTTTAAACAGTCTCTCGCCGTGCTCTCAACCATAGTGAGTCACCCCGAAAAAGACCTTTACGTGTGCGATGCGGGCCTCAAGTCGATGACGGGGGAGTTCGGCCTGGTGGGAATACTTCCGTCCTACGGGTTGAGGGTCCTCTCAATGTCTGAGGAGCATATCAGACTGGGTCCCGGCGACGCGATGGCTGAGGTTCCGCCGGGCTGGGCCGATCTGGATAATAAATATGCGAAAAGAGCAGGAGGTCCTTTGGGCGTCGGGGACAAGATCCTTCTAATACCGAGTCACTGCTGTACCACAGTGAATCTACATGAAGTGATGTACGCCGTGAAGGACGGCCTTGTGCAGGATGTCTGGAGAATAACCGGGAGAGGACGTTTCGCATAAACCTGAGTACTACCGGTGGCTTGAGAATTGCCTGAGTAACTGCGGTGAGCAGGAGCGAGGAGAGGGGAATTATGGATCGCATGCCATGTTCTGATATCGAGATGGGGTACGGGAAATCAAAGGTCAGGCTAAATATGCCGGGTAAGAACATTATCGGCATCCTCAGACCGGTTGAACCCGAGGTTCCGGCTTCGGAAGAAGCAGAAATCGAGGGCGCCCTCGATAATCCCATCGGCTCCGGGAGACTTGAGGAAATCGTCAGGCCTGGTATGAAAGTCGTCATCATGGCGAGCGACATAACCAGGCCTTCCCCCACGAAGAAACTCCTACCTCCCCTGATTAGAAGACTTGAGAGGGCAGGAGTGAAAGACGAAGATGTAACCGTCGTCTTCGGCACGGGTATCCACAGGAACCACACTGAAGAAGAGAAACGCCTGCTAGTAGGCGCGGAAATGTACGAAAGGTTCAGGTGCGTAGATAGCACCGAGACCGGCGATTTTGTCTTTCTCGGGGAGACCTCCAGGGGAACGCCCGTGGAAGTATGCAGGCCGGTTGCGGAATGCGACTTCTTGATTGGCACTGGTAACGTCGAATATCACTACTTTGTGGGTTACTCGGGAGGTGCCAAAGCGGTACTTCCTGGTGCATGCAGCCGCCGTACCGTCGAGGCCAACCACTCTATGCAGCTTTTGCCGGGAGCGGAAATCGCGAGGTACGATGACAACCCGGTCCGGCAAGACATAGAAGAAGCAGGTGAAATCATCGGGATAGATTATATCATTAATGTGGTGCTTGATGATAAGAAGCGTATTGTAAAGGCCGTGGCCGGTCACCCCAGGATCGCCCATGCGGCAGCCCGTCAGGTGGTGGACAGCATATACGGCGTCAAGATACCCGAGCGGGCCGACATCGTAATCGCTTCGGCAGGAGGTTATCCCAAGGACGTCAACCTCTATCAGGCGCAGAAAGGGCTGGATAACGCCGGAAAAGCCGTCCGGGATGGGGGGACCATCATCCTCCTGGGTGAATGTCCCGAGGGACTTGGTGAGAAGACTTTCGAGAAGTACATGACTGAGATGGATGTCGACGATATCTTGGAATCGATTAGGAGAAAGTTCGTCCTCGGTGGACACAAGGCGGCAGCCATAGCGAGAATCCTGAAGAGGGCCGACGTATTCCTGGTTTCATCCATGGATCCCGAACTGGTTCGGCGGTGCAAGCTCCGCCCATTCAGGACATTGGAAGAAGCTCTTGAAGCAGCTTTCAATAAGCACGGACCGGATGCCAGGGTACTCGTAATGCCGTATGCCGGTTCGACGGTGCCGCTCATTTGAGATGAGTAGAGGAGGAGTACTTGTGGTGGATAGGAGCACGTGGCTTAAAGAGAGGCGAAAGATGGCCGAATATAGATACGACGCTATTTTTTCCAGGGACTACGACGAGAAATATGGTCGCATAGATCCCACTCACAGGCAATTCGTCAAGAAACTTTTGTCACTTTCGCCCGCAGGGTGCACAGTCCTCGACGCTGCCTGCGGTACCGGCAAATACTGGTCAATGATCCGCGATGGTGGGCGATCCGTAGTTGGGACCGATCAGTCGTCTGAAATGCTTAAACTGGCGGCAAAAAAGCATCCAGGAGTCCCAACGGCGAAAATTGGTCTTCAGGAGATGACGTACACTGACGAGTTCTTTGCTATCATGTGCGTGGATGCTATGGAAAACGTGCCTCCTGAAGATTGGGCTTTGGTCCTAGGGAATTTTGCCCGTGCGCTGAAATCTGGCGGTTACCTCTATTTTACGGTCGAAGTTGCTGAAGAATCTGAAATACAGGAGGCTTACCGGCGCGCCCGGGAGATGGGGCTACCGGTCGTTCGCGGCGAATACGCGCATCACGGAGGCTATCACTACTATCCTCGGCCTCAGCAAGTAGAGAGGTGGGTTGCCCAGTCCGGTCTAGAGATCGTGGAGAAGTCCGTGGGTGATGGGTACTTGCACTACCTGGTGCGTAAGGACTAGCCGGGACTTATCCCTGTTGTGTGATGCTTTCAAATCCATTGGAGAGGAGATTGGCAAAAACTTTAGACCAGGAACTGCCTTCCCGGGTATTTTTCGATGAATTCCTCCTTGAGCATTCCGAACACGATCAGGTCCCGGTAAGAGCCGGCGGTGTATTCGTGCTTTCTGAGGATCCCTTCCTGGACGAATCCCACCGACTTAAAGAGAGCTGTAGAAGCTTTGTTGAAGTCGTAAGCATAACCCATGACTTTGTGCATGTTCCTTATGTGGAACAAGTACTGGAGGAAAGTGATGACCGCATCTTTCCCGTAACCCTTGCGCCGATAGGGCTTGTCAATGAGTATGCCGATTTCTCCCCGCCTTTGGTTCCAGTCTATTAGGACCAGATCGATCTTTCCGATAGGGAGTTCGGAAACCTCAATTATCATGGAAATCGTATCTTCGGGGGGATTGAGGATTCGCTTCTCAATCCGTTCTCTCATGTAAGGTATCGACCGCAGGCTTGACCAGCCAGTCAAAATGTTCTGTTCCAAATCGCTGTACCAGCGTAATATTGAATCCACATCCTTGAGGTCCAACGGCCTGAGGACGACCTTATCTCCCCTGAACATGGCTCTTCCCCCAATCCGCTCACACGCGCGCTGCGCTTCCGTGCTTGACCATGTTATTCTCCCTACAGGAAATTGTCCCCTTCTTGTTCACCGGAAAAGCTGCAGGCGCACATCCGGGGGCGGTCAACCTGCCCCCTAGTCAACTTAAGATATCGTCTCCCGCCTCCTGCGTATAAACTTCGCTATCTCATTGCCTGTTGCGGGGATAAGTCCGTACAGGAAAGCCACACCCCAGTCTCGGGCGCTGAGGTTGACTGTAGAGAAAACCGCGCTCAGGACGGGGACTTCGACGACCAAGAGTATAAGAGCGAAGGAGATGAGCACTCCAGCGTTCATGAAGGTATTGCGGAAAAGTCCGGTTGAGAACACTGATTTCGTTTCGGATCTAGCGGTAAAGGCTCGCAGGAGCTCGGCGAATCCCAGAGTGACGAAAGCCAGCGTGCGCGAGTAATCCCCATCACTGCCCGCACGCATCCCATGCAGAAACACGCCGACCGTTGCTGCCCCAATCAGGAAGGCTTGAATCAGGATGGTGCTCCACCGCCTCCCTGTAAGAAGAGGCTCACTGGGTGGCCTTGGGGGACGCTTCATGGCATCAGGTTCACCCGGCTCAAATCCGAGGGCCAGAGCAGGGAATCCGTCTGTAACCAGGTTCAGCCACAGTATCTGGACTGGCTGCAGGATGAGGGGGAGGCGCATCAACATGCTCCCTGTGACTGCCACAATCTCGCCCATGTTACACGAGAGGAGATACACGACAAACTTGGCGATGTTGGAATAAATGGTTCTCCCCTCGGCCACTGCCGTTACTATGGTGGCGAAATTATCGTCGGCAAGCACCATGTCGGCGGCTTCTTTCGCTACATCGGTCCCGGTTATTCCCATTGAAACCCCGATGTCGGCCCGCTTCAGCGCCGGGGCGTCGTTGACCCCGTCGCCGGTCATGGCCACCACCTCGCCACGGATTTTGAAGGCGTCGACGATCTTTACCTTGTGGTCCGGCGATACCCTTCCGTAAACCCGGATTTCCTTGACCTTGCTGGCGAGCGCCTCTGTGTCAATGGAGGCTAACTCCTGCCCGGACATGCATCTATCATTCTGACCCGCGATCCCGACCATTCTGGCGATGGCGAGGGCCGTGACGGGATTATCCCCAGTAATCATTATTGGCATTATGCCGGCTTCTTTGCAACGCGCGACCGCCTCCGCGACCCCGGGACGCGGAGGATCGATCATGCCCAGAAGCCCGGTAGGTACCAGGTCCGTTTCCAGGTCTTCCGATATCCTGTCGGGAAGGGCGCCGAGTATCCTGTACGCGACCGCGATGACTCTCAGGCCATGTTCCGCCATGATGAGGTTGGCCCGGTTGAACGCCTGGAAGGTCTCATGATTGTAGAGGCAGCTGGCCAGTACCATTTCCGGCGCGCCTTTGACGAGGATCAGGTGTCTACCGCCAGGCAGTGAGTGGACGGTGGTCATTCTCTTTCTAACAGAGTCAAAGGGGATTTCACCGACCCTCGGGAAGCGTTTCTCGAGTTTCGATTTATTGAATCCCGCTTCAAGAGCCGCCGCCACAAGGGCTACCTCAGTTGGATCTCCGATTATGTCTTTGTGTATTGTATCTTTACTTCTGTTGTGGTACCCGTTGTTGGGTGTGGCGTTCACGGAGTTCCCGGAAACCTGGGTACCGCTATCCAGTATCACCGCATCGCTTGCGAGAGCAGCCCCGAAAAGCGTGAACGAAAGGTCCTGTTCGGCTCGAGATGGAATCGCCGGAACTGGTGGGTCCGCTGAGGACCCCATCTCTCCCGTGCCGAATGTTACCCCAGGTACCGTTAGAGGTAGAGAACCCGGAAACGGATCAGGCTCGGCAAACCCTTCTGCCTGAAACCGCCCCAAGATTTCTTCCGGGATGTTTTCCTTATAGAAAAACTTCCCGCCAGCGTAAGCGGCGACCACTGTCATCTCGTTCTGAGTGATGGTACCTGTTTTGTCGGAACATATAACAGTCGTCGACCCCAGCGTTTCAACTGCAGGGAGTTTCTTGACTATCGCGTTCTGAGCAGCCATTTTCTTGATGCCTATTGCCAGGACCACGGTTACCACCGCCGGAAGACCTTCGGGGATGGCCGCCACCGCCAGGCTCACCGCCACAAGGAACATGTCGAGAGGTCGCTCTCCTCTGGCGATACCCAGGACGAAAATTCCGAAAGATATAGCCAATACGATGATGCCCAGGACCTTTCCCAGGGTGGTGAGGGACTTTTGCAGCGGCGTCTTCTCGCGGACAACTGATTTCAACGCGCCCGCGATTTTCCCGACTTCGGTTCTCATGCCGGTAGCGACGACAACGCCCCGGGCGCGCCCCTGG
Source organism: Candidatus Fermentithermobacillus carboniphilus (assembly GCA_018208355.1). Taxonomy (GTDB): domain Bacteria; phylum Bacillota; class Sulfobacillia; order Fermentithermobacillales; family Fermentithermobacillaceae; genus Fermentithermobacillus; species Fermentithermobacillus carboniphilus. Next base: position 1,815,136 of record CP062796.1, read on the forward strand.
GTGACAACGGTTCCGGCGTATGCCATGTTTCTTCGTTCTGCCAGGTCAGCCTCGACCGGCAGAACGACGGATGCATCTTTATCCACCGGTACAGACTCCCCGGTCAGAGCGGATTCATCGCATCGAAATGTATGGGTCTCGATGAGGCGGACGTCTGCCGGGATTCTGTCTCCGGCTTCGAGAAGGATGATGTCTCCCGGGACGACCTCACTGGCTGGTATGACTGCCGGCACCCCGTGTCGGAGTACCCGGGCGTTTGGGGCCGAGAGCTTCTCAAGAGACTTTAGGGCTTGTTCTGCCTTTCCTTCCTGGATGAGTCCTATTACTGCGTTGAGAAGGACGATGATACTGATAACTGCGGCGTCGAGGGTCTCTCCAAGAAGACCCGACACCAGGGCAGCTAATATGAGGATAATCACCAGGAAATCCGAAAACTGCGCCATAAATCGGCGGAGCAGGCCGGGTTCCGGAGGTCTTTCGAGGACGTTGCCCCCGTATATTTCAGCGCGTCGCTTTACTTCCGTGGACGAAAGACCTTCCCGCGCATCCGTACCCCAGCGGCTCAGAACTTCTTGTAGCGGCTCAGCGTGTTCGTTGCCACGGACTTCGGACATCGGCCATACCTCACTTCAGTAGCATTTCGACTAAGGCTCTCCCACATAGAAACCGGGTCAACCGGTGATCGATCAAGACATATTTACTAGACGAACTATATCTTACCGGGAGATTTCGAAAAAAACCACAAGTCTTGATATAACCGCGGGGGTGTCACGAACCCGATTTTTCAGACCCGTTACGGATAACCAAGACTATGGCCTCCAGGTCTGTGTGCTCCCGTAGGTGCTCCAGGAATGGGGTTCATGTGCTATAATCCTGGATCGTGCAAGCGTATGGCAGTTACGAGTCCCCGGGTTTTATGAGTATCTTCTGGAGGTACGTTCATGCCGATTCGTTTGGTTATGACCGACGTTGATGGAACTCTTCTCAGGAGCGACGGTACCCTATCTTGCGAAAATGCCAGGGAACTCCAGCGCATTCGGCAGAAAGGAACCCAGGTTGTGTTGGCCACTGGCCGGATACCCGAAATGCTTAAGGACCTCCTGGGCCATGCTTTGCGCGGTCGACCCTTCAAGGCGGGTCTCCGACTATTACGAACTATACCCGGTGGAGCACCCGCAAAAAGACGGAGGTTACCTTGACTCTTTAGTGCAGGCGTCAAGGGCGGTTCTTTTGGAACTAGACAATTACGAGGCAGTTCGGCCCGCGGTCGTGCGTCTTGCCACCCTGTATTCGGAAATGCAGTCGCTAAAACACCTTTTGCCCCATGCCAGGGAGAGTTTCATGCACGGGTGGTTCCTCCAGAGGAGTAAGGGGACATGTGTGGCGGGTTTCGGCGGCTTTGAAGGCTGCAACCTGAAATGGTGGGAATACGGAGCTGCGGCCGGTTCCACTCTGGGTATCTTCACCCTGCTCTCGTACTCTTCAAGACCTCGAGACGGCCAGGAACGACTGCCAAAGGGTCGGTCGCATCCGGGGAAGACTTTCTCGGAAAGTGAAGCGCGTGCCCTCGGACGGGTGTATTTTCCAGCCATTTCGGCCCGTCACATACTCCTCGACTACTACATCGACCAGGAAGAAGACAAGACATCGGGGGACCTGAATTTTGTCCCGTACTACTCTTTGGGTCCTGAGAGGCTAAACGGGTTGCGCAGATTTCTTGACCTCTCCCTAGCACGGGCAGATGCTGAACTGCAAGAGCCCTGGTTCCACCGGGCGGTGGTGAAAGGCCTTCTCGCGATGTATCTTTCTGATCCGAAAGTGAAGGATCAGGGTCTTCTGGCCGACACGTTGAGACTCACGGCTGCTGCTGGTTTTCCGGCGGAGTCTCTCAGAAAGACCTGCGGGTTTATTAGGGCCGTGTTAGGGTTCTAGGTCAGTTGGCAACGGAAGCAAACAAGTCCGGCGTGTCTAGGCTCGGAGCACGAGGTTATAAAGATGGGGAGGGGGTTTAGGCCCCCTCCCGGACAATCGTCTGCACCTTACCGCGTTTCGATCTTTTCCGGTTCTTCCCGGGCTCATTCGACACGGTCTTTACATACCGTTACCTCTCTTTCCTCGATTTCTACTTCTTATCCTCCTCAGAGAAACGGCCTGGCATCCAACCGGGACCGGGTGGAACGGGGGTCAAATGCATCCAGCCCAGAGCCAAGACGATCGTGTTCCAAAATACGGCCTCCTGAAGTTCTTCATCAGCCATCTGGAGTATGATTCTTTGTACGTGCGGGTCCGAAGACAGGGCAGCCAGGTTCATGAGCATGGAGACGTGATGCATTTCCATATGCCGGACCGTCCTGACCATATCAAGCCACGTCCTCTGGCCGTAGCCGGGGCTGTCCATATCGGTCATCATGATTGGGCTGGAGCGCGTGGGAAACATGTCATGGAGCGCTCGCAGCGCCTCTACATCGTGTTGCTGTTCATCGATCATGGCCTCTATCGTCCTTCTAAGGGGTTCACTTGGGGCCATCCGGGCCAGTTCAGTGTACAGCTGAATCTCCCTCTCCTCTGACCTTATCAGGTGGTCGATTATCATGTGTGGATCCATGTGGGTGCCTATCCAATCGTCCATCATGTCCTTAACCTCGTCCATCTTTGTCACCTCCTCAAAATCCGTTCGGAACATTGTTATGTAAACGGGATCAAATGAGTGACACACTCCGACCACGCGACCGCAGTAAAATATTCGCCTGGTTGGGTACGGATCGCTCGACGGAGGCGAGCAGTGCGGCTTTTGGAAACCAGGAGTAGGAAAGAGCTCGTTCACATCGGGGCACGGCTTGAGCCATTTGTAGGTTGTGAGGAAACGGCGCTTCTGGAGACGCATGTTCTTACGTCAGCGGTTTCATATTACTCACATCTTCTTGAAATAATAGGAAAGCGCCTTTTCGCCGTATAAGAACGGCAGACACGGGACTAAGGAATCGAGGGATAGAAGTTGGATGAAGAAGTTGGATGAACTAGTAGGTGAAGGCGGGGACCATGTTCCGGAGGAATTGAAGGGCGAGGAACTCGTGACGCGGGCAGCCGGCGACAATATCTGTGGACCCGAACTCACGCTCGGGGTCCTGTCGAGGAGCGTCTGCTCCCACGGGCGACCCAGCGGGCTACCCGGGAGAGACCTGGAGGTACTCGTGGAGAAGACGATGCGGGATGCCCTGGCAGGTTCAGGACTTCTCAAGCCTATTATGGATTATCTCATGTCAGGGCAGGGGAAATTCCTAAGACCCAAATTGGTCATATGGAGTGCAGGGGCGTGTGAATCTACATTCAGGGGCGGTTTTCCCTCCCGAGATAACGACAAAACTGTCGTAGCTGAAATAGGGGCAGCGTGCGAGATGATTCACGTGGCCTCGCTCATCCACGATGACGTGATAGACGGGGCTTCGATGAGGAGAGGGCTTCCTGCCGTACACGTGCTTTGGGGAGTTCACTCTATTCCAGGACAATCGCCTCTTCGATCCTACTGTGACAGAACAGGACTATTTTTATCAGGTAAGTCGCAAGACGGCAGCCCTGATGGCGGCAGCATGCAAAGCCGGAGCTTTCGCCGGAGGCGCACCTCAAGGTGCCGCGGAAGCATTGTGGCTTTTCGGGATGGAGCTCGGTGTGGCATTTCAAATAGCTGATGACATTCTTGACATCCTCTCAGACGAGAAGACCCTGGGCAAACCCATCTTCAATGACCTGAGGAGAGGGACACTTACTCTTCCTCTAATCTTTGGCATGAAGACGGAACTAAAAGAGGACATCTTGAGGTGTTTCGAACTCAAGGAGGTACCCCACGAGATTGCCGCCAGGGTGCGGCAGAAACTTCGTGAATACGGCTGCATCGACAGGGCAAAGGAGATCGTTGGCGAGCTTACGGGGTCCGCCCAGTCCCGCCTGGAAGTCCTCTCACCCTCCGAATCCAAATCCATGCTCTTGAACCTCGCAAAGAGCATAAAGGCGAGGGTTGACCAATCGTAAAAGCAAGGTTTCGACTCTCCGCTATCTCTAGAAATACCTTTTCGCAAGTTTGAGGAGGTCCCTGAAAAACGCGATCTCCTTTGTTTCACATTCTCTGAGAATGGAGATTGTCTCTTTCAGAAGCTCCTCCCGCACCGGATCTTCTCGGGGCTTTGAAAAAACATGACTGTCAGGCGCTCTGTCCGCATCCCGGACAACAGCGAGCTCCTTATCCGGTTCCAGAGACTTAACTATCGATGAGAGCGGGATGTCCAATGCGTGGGCAAGCTCGATGAGCGTTTCCAGGCTGGGGAACCTTTCCCCGGACTCGAGTTTAGCTATGTATGTCGGATGTAGCTCGGTACGCTCCGCGAGTTGCTCTTGCGTCATCCCTCTCTGCTTGCGGAAAGTTTTTATTGCCTCGCCCAAAGCCCGTGCCTTGTCCCGCAAAACCAGTCTCCTCCGGAATAGTCGCCGCACTTGGTACGTCTGGAAGAATCATTCCAGACGTGGCGGCTTGAAGGAATAGACCCCTAGTCTGTAGAATATGACTGTAAGTCTTTGTGTAGTCTCGCAGTCTAAAATCCAGGAAAAGCTCAATAGTTCCCGGCACATATGTTATAAGTATCACCGGCGACTTTAACTTCATGGGGTGAAAGCGGAGTAAGAACCTCAGTAAGGGCCCCGGCGGCTGCACCTACGAGGGTTTGGACAGCGGAGCGTCCTATGGCGTGTAGCCGCCGGTGGCTGGCTGAGCGGCGCGTGCCAAACGGCCTAACCAGGGATAGAGCTCGTGTACAGCATGTAGCCTCATGAACCCGGTGCTCCAGAAGACAGCCACGTTCTTTGTCCGCACTGGGTAACTTCTTCCGGCTTTCAAGGTCGCTGGCGTACCCGTGAGTCTACCCATCCAGCCCGCACGGTAAGTTCGTGACAGATGCGGCAGCCAGAGAATTTGCCATTGATTGTGCCTTGAGAAGCGTGTTTTTGCCGAGAACATCCCGCATGTTTCGTGGTATGTATATCATGGAGCAGTGCGCCTGCCTATGCTCGAAGAGCCGTAAAGGTTTAACGAACTTGTAATCCGGTTTTTGAGGAACCACTTGTAAAAGGCCCAACAGGAGGATCAGTTTAGGAGGGATTGGATATGTCTGAAAACAGAGATAATGCTAAAGAATCAGAGAAGGTTGCAGGCAGCGAGCTCCTGCCGCCTCTACACCAGCAAGTTCTAGAGCTAATCCTGAAAGCCCTGGCAGGTGTCGACATTCCTTGGGCTCTAACAGGCAGCACTGCTTTTGCTATACAGGGGGTTCCGGTCACTCCGGAGGATATCGACATCCAGACCTCTCCAGATGGTGCCTACGTGGTAGAAAGACTCTTGCCTGGTGAGCCACTACAGCCGGTTGCGGAACGCGTATCAGAGAGGATAAGGTCTCATTTCGGAGCGGTGCTTGTGCGTGAGCTCAGAGTGGAAATAATGGGAGGGATTCAAAAGAGGTTGCCCGGAGGAGAGTGGGAACCCCCCGTGGATGTCGGCGCGCTCAGAGTAAGCGTTCCCTGGCACGGCTACCAGGTGCCGGTTCTTCCTCTGGAATATGAGTACAATGCATATCTCCGGCTGGGGAGGAGCGATAGGGCGAGGCTCTTGAAGGAATTTATGGACAGTTTCGGACGTCGCAGCTGAGTCAAGGTGAGAGAACTGTTGCAAAAAGTCAAATCGACCACCGAGATGACGATGAAATGATTAAATTTTTTGGCCAGATCAAAGCCTCTAGTTCAATCTCGTGGTCTACAATACCATTAGCGTCATGGAATCTCGTAATTGGGAGTGGTTGCAGATGACCGGGAGGAAATTGGCGTTCGGCGGGCTATTTGTGGCTCTGGCGATTCTCCTACCTATCATGTTTCATATGGTGGGACTCGGACAGGTATTCTTGCCAATGCATATCCCGGTGTTGCTTGCCGGGTTTTTCTCCGGCCCAATAGTGGGAATGTTGGTCGGCATGGTTAGCCCGATACTTAGCGCGCTGATAACTGGTATGCCGCCTCTCATGCCACCAGTGGCCCAGATGATGGTGGTCGAATTGGCGCTCTATGGGCTTCTGACCGGATTCTTATACGAGAGGCTACATCTGGGGGCATACATCTCGCTGATCGGGGCCATGGTTGGCGGGCGTGTGGCATATGGTATTCTGGGTTACTTAGTTTTGCCTATCTTCGGTTTTCAGAGGATCCCGTTGTGGGCACCGTTGCTCGGAGCCATTGGACGGTCGCTCCCAGGCGTGATAATCCAGCTCGTTTGCATCCCCCTGGTGCTATCACTAAGCAAGCGCGATTGGCGTGTGCTATTTCCCGAGAAGAAAAATGCCTGACTCTGGGGGCCGTCGCGATGGGCAATCATAGCGACATGAGGGCGTTCTTTGATGCGCTGGCAAGTTCATGGGATGAGAATGTAGATCCTCTCAGGGTTCAAGATATTCTGGTCACTGCGGGAATTAGGTCGGGCCACGCCGTCTTGGACGTGGGCTCTGGTACAGGTGTTCTTCTACCATTCCTCGTGGAAGCTGTCGGACCTGAGGGGCGGGTCTTTGCCCTCGACATCTCAACAGCCACACATTTTGCTGACAAGCAAGCGGCTACCAAGGAAATCAGTCGTGTCCTGGTGCCGGGCGGATGCATGGTGACCGCTCATCCTCAGAGTCGAGAGGAACTCAACGAGATGCATCGGCACATGAGTGGTCCGGTCAGCGGTGATTTCCTGCCGGACGATGATACCATGATGATGCTGGTGGAGTCTGCCGGCCTAACGAATGTCCGGATCTATAATGGCCCTTCTGGCTACAAGCTACTTGCAGTTAAGCCAGCCTGAGTAGTTGCACAGGTTTCAATCCACGCCTCCGTGCGGGGCAGCCTTCTGGCAAGGATGCGGGAGATACCCTGCCTGTGTGCCTACCATAACAAGATGTCCGGCGACGACATAAGCAATGAAATGGCCCAAGCTGCCACTGCCATATCTGGCTGCGGCGAAACGTGCTCCAGCCGTAGAGATCAGGACGTGTTGAGGGCATTGGGTGTAGTGGGCCGACAAGGAAAGGAACGGACCTCACCTGATCTGGAACTTCATCAAGCTGGAGTTCCAGAGGCTCTCAGAGTTCCTTCTTTATCCAACCACAATCGAACATCTTTTTCCTCCCTATTGAAGTGGTAAGCCTGTCCGCCCAGCAATACCAAGGCGTGCTCGAAGGCGTATTTTACGGTAACCACAGAGTTCGGACCAGCTACCACCTTAGTAACGGCCCCACCCCTGGTTCCGAGCTCTCCCACTTGTACATCTCCGCCAGCCTGGATCTCGCCTCCGCGAAAGACCCCGGATACAATCACCTTTTTGCCAGCCTGAATTCGCGAATTGTAACAACCGCCACCAGTCACTATGACATCACCGGTTGCTATAACGGTCGAATTGAGGATATTTGAGGCTACCACATCACCTTCTGCCGACGGCGGAGACGCAAAGACTTGCTCCCATTCCGCGGCTCGTTGAGCCAATGTTTCTACCTCCGCGAGGTCACGTACAGCTAAAGGTGAGTAAACCAGCACCCGCTCGATTTCCCGTACAAATTCTTCCAGCTGTTGATCGGCTAATCCTGGGGGCATAGTTTCAACTTGTTTCTTAAAGGTATCAACCACGGAGGGAAGGTGATAAAACTTCCCCTCCAACAGTAATTTGATTAATGGACCGATCCCGTGCTTCAGATCGCCCTGTTTGAACGCTGGGTGAGCCAGTAACTGCCGGATAGCCATGGCTATCTGTTGCAGACCGTCTGCTAAAGCACGAACCTGTGGTAACAATCCTTGTAGAAAGGCTGGAGTTCCTCCTGCGGCTACTACCGATGACAGGATATTCCTGCCGATCAGGATGGATCCCATAGCTTGAACCCTCGCACCGGAAACCAACCCTCCTACCCTGACATTCCCGCCCGCTTCTACTACCATCCCTTCTGTGATATTACCGGCAATTAGGATGTCCCCCTTAAATGCAATGTTACCTGAAGCGAGGTCTACGTCACCATCATGTACCAGTTCGTGCAATACGGTTACTCTCACTAAGTTGCGCCAGCGGGAGACCACTGGACGTCCGGCTCGGGCCGCTACAGCCTGTTCACCATCCCCAGTAAGTACCGCTCCTTCACCTACAGAAAGGATAACGTCTTGGGGCGACGGCGGTGCAATTCTCTCGCCCTTGACGGTTGTGCCAGGACGTCCCAGCCGGGGCGGGTGTTTAATAGCCAGGATTTCGCCAGTCTCTACTGAAGTAAAAACGTAGCGCTTTCGCAAATCTACCGGTTCGTCTTCTCCCGCCAGTACCGGCACCTTGGAATCGGAAGGGAAAAGCAATTCTACCTGGCCATCTATTCCTGGTTCCGCAGGGACACCTCGGGCGATAACCACCTCTTCTTCGTCCCAGGAAGTGACAGCGCGAGCGCATGCTTCCCAGTCTATACCATATTTAATTCCCTGCCGGGATAACTCCTGCAATAGTTCATCCCATGTGAGCGGTGGAAGACGTTCCTCCCGCTCGACTACCGATAGTCTTAACATTCTGGCAGGCGGGAGATCCGCCAATTCCCGGTGAACTACTACCCTAGGACGCATTCGCAATATCGCTTGTAGACCATCGGAAGAAACTGTCACAGACCATTTTCCTTCTCTGCGCTCTTCTACCGCTTCCACGTGTACCGTATCCCTCGTGGATATGGGGATGGGTTGGGTGCATTCCCGGCCGTTAACAATCAATCTTACTCCTGGGCAAGGCACTACTACCGGGTAAGGTCCGTCGCTGCTGTGCTGGACGAAGATCCGTCCATCCTTCACAAAAGCGTGTGGCTCTGCCGATTCTCCTTGCAGCCGAACATTGGGATTGGTACCAGGTGGTGTCCCTAGGCAGTGTGTGTTATGTGCGTGCGGGTGGTGGTGTGTATTGGGGGGGGGGGGGGGGGAACACGGCTAAGCTTTTCTGTCACGAGGAACTCACCTCCTGCTAAGAGTTGGGATTAGTTTCCAGGATCGCCAGCGCCCGAAAAAACCTATCACTTCTAGGTCTTCACGGATAAGATCGGGGACACGAACAATTTTCAGGGTGCGTCCTTGCCTGTACAGGCGTCTTGCTTGGCTCAGGAGCATTCCTGCCCCGGAAGAGTCTATGAACCGAAGTCCCTGCAAATCTATTTCTACTACTTCCTCTGGTCGTCTTTCAATTTCTTGTTGCAACTGTTCTATGGTGCTAAAATCCAGTTCGCCTTCGACCTCCAGGATCGCCCGTCCTTTCTCTTGGTGGACTCTAATCTCCACCCGTTTCACCTACCTTTCCAGTCACCTTAATCACAACCAGCGTCACATCATCTTTTTGAGAAAAACCGCAGGTAAATGTCTCCAGGTCAGCTAAAATGTTTTGTTTCATCGTGTCTGCATCAGCACCATACTGTAGGCCAATTACTTCTTTCAACCGTTCCTGACCATATCTTCGCTTGCCAGGGCCGGATGCTTCCACTAGTCCATCGGTATACAATACTACTGCATCTCCGGCGGCAAGAGAAAATTCCTCTGCGCCTGACCCAAGATAATCCTCCAACAGGCCCAAGGCGACTCCCCGGGACTGCGCCACCTTTACCATACCGTTAGACAAGACAATGGGAGGGTGGTGTCCTGCATTCACACAGGTGACGTGCCCAGTTCTTCCATCAAAACACAGCAGGCATAGGGTGGCAAAAGCCCCGAATTTACGCAGCTCATACCCTCCCACCTTGTTCAGCCGGCGCACTACGTCGAGAGGATCTGGATTGATCCTGATACACTCCTGGAGCATTTGGCGGATTGTTTCCATCAGTCGGGCGGCAGTGAATCCTTTGCCCATTACATCTCCGATTGCGGCAAATACGGTTCTGTCGTCGGAGGAAATGAACTCAAAAAAATCTCCCCCGACCTGTCCAGCAGGCAGGTTACACCCACTACCTTCTAACCAGCAAGTCTTTAATACTTTCCCATTCCCCGTTATTGCTTCTCTCATCCTGCTTCTACCTCTTTTCTCCGTTCGGAGCGCTGTCTGACGCCAGGAGCCTGTCCAGCCCCACCAGCTGCATCACCTCCGCTACATCAGGTTGCGGGTTCAAAATAAGCAGCTGGCCTCCTTTTCAGCAAGAGCATCACCTTCTTTCCCAGAGTAAGTCTGGCCCGGTTTTTGAGCCATCTGAAGGCGTAATGCCGAAGTCCAGGGCGAGGGTGGTACCTGACCGTCCTGTATTGCAGTTAGTCTGCCACCTCTTTTCTGCAGGCGAATTCTTGCAAGATTTCAAGCGGTGCTCTTTAGCTTAGACGTTCTACAACCCAATGCGTCTGCTCCCTGGTTTGCAGAGCGTGTCACCTGAGGAAATTCCACGTTTTGCAGGGTCAGATCAGGGCAAACAGATGAACGTTTTGGACTACCTAATGCTGCTTGAGGCACTAGGAGCACTATTCTACGAGAAGGAGGTGGCGAACCGACCGTGGCGAACGTGACATTGATTGGTTGAGTAATCCGGCAGGTGTGGACAGATTGACGGCGGTGAACGATAAGGATGGTAAGATGGTAATCTGTTTGGGATGGTAATCTGTTTGGGTACGATATGGCAAATGGCGGATAGATGCAATGCAGTGTACGGTGTGCAGGGTAGAACCGCACCGTTGACGGAGTTATGCTGCCAGCATTGCGACCGTAGTGTCCCAGGGCTGAGTCGCGGTGACGGCGGCTTGAAACAGGCCGAAGTCCTTGAACGGTGGCTGAGTGCGGGAGATCGACATGTTTGAGGTGAAGTCCTCGTTCTATGAAGATATAGCGCAGACGGGTTTGCACGAACTACTGGAGAGCATGGGACGGATCCTACAACTGGGGATTATCGTGACGCACCCGGATGGACATCTGCTGGCCAACGCATCAAACTTATGTTCTTTCTGTGCCATTCTTGGTGGTAACCGAAAAGGGCGGTCCATGTGCGCTGCTTCGCGTGAAGCTTCTGTGAGAACGGCTGTGGCTGCAGGAAAAGAGATTTTCCACACCTGTCATGCGGGGCTGGTTTATGGGGCGATTCCACTGCAGGTAGCCGGAGAAACGGTAGCCGTGGTGCTGGTCGGAAACGTTACTTTGCGACCGTTGGCAGAAGAGGCGGTGGCACGGCTGGCAGTGGAAGCGGGTATTGATCGGGAAAAGCTTTTGGCGGCGGCTCACGCGGTACCAGTCTGGACACAGGAACGTCTCACGATGGCGATGGCTGCGGTAAGGAAGGTGATGGATACTGTAACCCAGTTGCTCTACGCTAAAGAGGAACTGGAGAGAAAAATGACCACGCTGGGCACGAGCCTGGGGCTTGCGCTTGAGAATGCGCGTCTTTTCCGGAAGTTACAGGCGAGGGCGGCGGTGCTGGAGCGGTTGATCGAAGCAGGACGACAGATATCGAGCAGCCTGGACACGGGTATCGTGATTGAATCTGTTCTGGAGAGCGTCATGGATGTTTTGGGAGCAGACATGTGCGCGCTGCGGTTGATTGATGAGGATAGTGGCGAACTGGTGTTGAAGGGGAGCGTAGGCTCAGACGCGGACCTGCAGGTACAGGCAGGGCGTGTTCGAGTGGAGGGTACCGTTTTTGGGAAGGTGCTGCAGACTGAGAAACCGGTGGTTGTGGATGACCTGACCGCTAGTACGAGAGAGGAGGAAGTGCCCTGTTACTTGGGGGAGATGCGGGCGCTTGCAATTGTGCCGGTTCTGGCGGGTGAAAAGGTTCTGGGCACGCTGGAGATTTGGTCTCGTATACCGGGGCGGTGGAGTGAGGAAGATGTCGGATACCTAGGTATCATCGGGAGCCAGGCGGGGCTGGCGCTGGAGAACGCCCGCCTGCACCTGTCGCTGAGGGAATACTATTGGACCGCGGTACAATCGGTGGCAGCAGCCGTTGAGGCGAAAGATGTTTACACGTGTGGGCATTCCCTGAGGGTGGCACGCTGGGCGCGGACATGCGCGAAGGCGCTGGGACTGAATGAAGAAGAACAGGAACAAGCGTACCTGGCTGGACTTTTACACGACGTAGGCAAAATCGGTGTGCGAGAAGATATCCTCTTGAAACCTGGGGCTCTTAACGGGGAGGAAAGGAAACAAATAAGGACCCACCCTGTAGTGGGGGCCATGATTCTGGAACCGGCAAGGTTTCCGGAAGCGGTTGTTTCTGCTGTTCGGTACCATCATGAAGACTACAACGGCGGGGGTTATCCTGCGGGCTTAGCGGGAGAAGAGATTCCTCTTCTGGCGCGAATAATTAGGGTTGCAGATGCGTACGACGCCATGACATCCGCGAGGTCTTATCGGCAGCGACTTGGCACAGAGGATGCTTGGGAAGAACTACGGCGGGGTGCGGGTCAGCAGTTTGACCCGCGGGTGGTAGAGGTTTTTCAGAGGGTAGCGGCGGAGGGTCTGGAAGTCGCTGGCAATGGGGGGGGGGGGTACTATTATGGATCTTCTTGGCGAGATACTGTTTTCGTTGAGACAGGTATCTGCGGTAGCCAGGGGGAGCCGGAAAAAAGGTTTGAAGCCGGCGACCAGAAGCGTACGAAGCAGTCATATAACGAGGTGAGTTTCTTGGACAATGAGGTTTCGGGTTCTGATAAGGCTAAATTCATTCCTCCAACCCAAGAAGAATGGCGGGTCCTTTATTCGGCCTCGGTTTTATACAGGGATCTTGCGCCTTGGAACTGGGTAGAAGAGACGGAGTTGTTCGGTGTTAGGGATCCGTGGTCGGGAGAGATTGGGTGGTGCGTAATAGTGGGTTCCCTGGGTCAGATGCCCGGCCTTGTAGTCTACAGAGGTGACCGCGGATACAAGTCTTACGCCGATACCATAAGCGGCCGAAAACTCAATTTTGAAAGAGTCGTTGAGTTGGATGTACTTACCGCATTTTTCAGCGACAGGAAAGAGCTTTCCCGGCAGGATGTCCAGGTTATCAAGGACCTCGGCCTCACCTTCCGAGGCCGCAAGCAGTGGCCTTGCTTTAGGAGCCAGCATCCCTGGCGTCTTTCCTGGTACCTCACCAGTCATGAGGCCAGATTCTTGGCGATGGCACTGCTCGAATCGATTAGAGTAGCTGTCAGGATTCGCGGAGATGAGCCGTTACGGGTAAAACGTGCCGGAAAGATCCTCGTGAGAGAGATGAACGCGAGTCCGGAGGTTCTGGAACCGCTTTTTGCAGCGGGTTTGCCGCCAGTACTGAGGAATGTCGGTGAGGGACTGTCAGAACCGTACATGATTCCGGGGGAAGTAGGACAGGGCCAAACTGACCTTTGGGTTGACACCTGGGCCAAACCAAAAGCTTACAAGGAACCGATACCAAAGATACCGTATGACTTAAACAAAGTTCGCCAGATCGCCGCCCAAGCATCAAAAGGTGGGTCCTGGGACGTCGATATTTTTCCGCTGGAAGCTACTATAAGAGATGAGACCGTTCCTTATTATCCGGCGACGTTGCTTGTGGCAGACGAAAAGACGGGTTTTCTTCTATATACTCAAATAGCAAAACCCGATGACAGGTGGACTGCCTTAACGGACAAGTTTCTGGATTTCTTGCTCGATAACAGGCAAATTCCAGCCGAAATCAGGGTCGAGCGGGAGAGTCTTTTGGAAGCTTGGACGCCTCTTTGCCGGAATCTCGGGATTGAGATCAGAAAAGTCACTAGTCTTCCTATGATCACGTTCGCCAAGAAAGAATTCATTCGGTCACTCAGGTGACCGTGTTGAGTAGGCTGAGCGTTGCCGGACAGAGGCTCTCTCAGCAACCAGAAACTGTGGCAAGGTACCTGGCAGATGTGCGGCCTTCTGTCCGGCAAACTGAATGTAGATTCTGGGCAAATCTGTCAGCGAGTATACCCGCCGACCTTGAATTTAGAAACTAAATATCAAAGGAAGTACCCATCAGTAATTTTCTGCCAGAGGCTCATAGAAAGCCTTGGGGTGAGCGCACGCAGGGCATACCTCCGGTGGCTCCGTCCCTTCGTACACGTACCCGCAGTTGCGGCAGTGCCACTTGATAGGCTGAGGTCTAGAAAACACCGAACCGTTCTTCACTCTTTCGAGGAGTTTCCGGTAACGGATCTCGTGCTGTTCTTCGACCTCCGCTATTTCCCTGAAGAGTTTCGCTATCTCGTCAAACCCTTCTTTCTCTGCGACCTCGGCAAACTCTTTATACATTACTGTCCATTCGTAATGCTCCCCTTTGGCGGCTTCCTCGAGGTTTTGCTCCGTGTTTCCTATGTATCCCAGAAGTTTCGCCCATATTTTGGCGTGTTCTTTCTCGTTTTCGGCCGTTTCCTGGAAAATTGCGCTGATCTGCTCGTAGCCTTCCTTCCGCGCGACACTGGCAAAATACGTGTATTTGTTTCGGGCCTGTGACTCGCCTGCAAATGCCGCGAGAAGGTTCTTTTCTGTCTGAGTTCCCTTCAGATTCATCCGGATTCTCCTTTCTCAAAAACAACGTCATTTCATTTTCTTAGTACGAGGTCTCCGGTAGTGATTCCTCCTCATGTTTCGAGTTCCATGAAAGGTTATGATTCCCTCGACCCTTACGTTGGCGGAAAGCGGGTCTCCCCTAAAAACTCCCGCCTTGCAGGCGGTTTTCATTATAATCAAAATATTATTGGGGAGGTACAGACCGTGCGCTTCTTCAACAAGCCTCTATCTCTGCAATCGCACGTTTTAATACTGGTATTCTTGGTGCTCTTGATAGCTTTCATTCTGGTGGGCTTGATAGTAAGTCATACCGTGAGATCCGAACTGGAGTACCGGATTGGAATGCAAGCTCTCAACATTGCACGAGCTGTGGCCAAGCAGGACGTCCTCAAACGCTATCTCGGTCAACCGGATGGGGCCCGGTATATTCAGCCTGTGATGGAGGATATCCGGAAGGCAACGGGGGCATTGTTCATCGTAGCCATAGACAACGACGGTATCAGGTATTCGCACCCTGTTCCGGAAAGGATCGGGCAACACGTAGTCGGAGGGGACGAAGGGCCCGCCCTCGAGGGCCAGGAGTATGTATCCGTTGCACGCGGGACTCTGGGTATCTCGCAGCGCGGGTTCGCGCCAGTTTACGGCTATGATGGGCGCCAGGTAGGTGCCGTCCTGGTGGGGTTTTTGACGGACGACGTGAACGCGCAGATCAATAAGGTCCTGGACCAGGTGTATCTCGCTATGGCCACAGGAGTTATCATCGCCATGGCCGGGTCTTTCTTCGTCGCGGAACGGGTCAAGGCCACCATGTTTAATATGGAGCCGGTAGAAATAGCCGCTCTCCTGGAAGAGAGAGATGCCATCCTTGCCTCCCTTCACGAGGGACTTTTGGCGGTGGATAAAGCAGGCAGGGTTACCCTGGCCAACCAGGAAGCGCAGCGTATTTTAAAGTGCGGTCCTGACATTGTAGGGCGTCCCGTCGAGGAAGTTATCCCTAACACGAGGCTTCCCGTAGTGCTGAAAACCGGCAAGCCAGAGCTCAACCACGAACAGCTCATCAACGACGTGGTGATCGTGACCTCTAGGGTTCCCATTAAAGTTAAAGGTACCGTAGTTGGGGCGGTAGCCAGCTTCCGCGATAAGACCGAGGTCAAGCAAATGGCGGAAGAACTTACAGGTGTGAAGCGGTATGCCGAAGCTTTGCGCACTCAGACTCACGAATTCCGGAACAGGCTCCATACCATCGCGGGACTCATACAACTCGGCGATTACGACCAGGCTCTTAACTATACGATGGAAGCGATCGACCGGCAGCAAGACCTTCTCGCGTTCTTGAACCGGAAAGTGCGGCCGGTGTCTCTGACAGCCCTTCTCCTCGGAAAAGGAGGAAGAGCCCGGGAACTGGGGATTAAGTTTACGCTGCTTCCCGAAACTCACGTGGACGAACTGCCTGGAGGCGTGGATGCTGACGACATTGGCACGATAGTCGGTAACCTGATCGAGAATGCCTTCGAGGCTGTCCTTACCCAGCCGCCGGAAAATAGACGCGTGGAGGTATGCCTGGAAACAGGGGAAGAAGGGCTTGAGATAGATGTGGCGGACTCAGGCCCTGGAGTTCCTCCGGAACTTCGCACCAGGATCTTTGAAAGTGGTTTTTCGACAAAGAGTGAAGGAAGAGGGATTGGTCTCGCACTCGTGGACCAGCTCGTTAAAAATCTCCGGGGGACTATCTCAGTTGGCGATTCGGCCATAGGTGGAGCGCTGTTCACCGTCAAAATTCCCTGGCCGGAAGAGGTGAAGTAGTGATGGATGTTATCCCCGTCTTCATAGTGGAAGATGATCCGATGGTTTTGGAACTCCACCGGCGGTTCGTGGAATCTGTGGAAGGTTTCAAGGTAGTGGGCTCCGCGAGAGATGGTGAATCGGCCCTTCGGGAGGTCGAAAGAACAAAGCCAGAGCTCGTGATCCTGGATGTCTTTATGCCGGAGATGGATGGCCTTGCGCTCCTGCGGCGCCTTCGTGAGATGACTGCTCCGGTGGATGTCATCATGGTTACAGCCGCGCAGGAATCGACGACAGTAGGAGAAGCTTTGCGGCTTGGGGCGGTTGATTATCTCATAAAACCTTTCAGGCTCGAACGTTTCAGAGAGGCTCTCGAGCGTTACCGCGAGCGTCAAAAGCGTCTTCAAGATGAATCCTTAAGTCAAGAAGATGTGGACCGTTTATGGAATACCGGAGGGACTGCCCGGGGTCGAGAATTGCCCAAAGGTGTCCAGGCATACACTCTGAGCCGTGTCCGGAAGGTGCTCAAAGATCATGCAGGCAAGTCTCTTTCTGCCGAGGAGATGGCAGAACTTATAGGGATATCCAGGATAACGGCTAGACGGTACCTTGAACACCTGGTCGCTACCGGGTTGGCCAGGCTCGAACCTGAGTATGGGAGCGTTGGACGACCCGTAAACAGGTACCGCTGGGTCGGGTGAGGCACTGGCTTTAGCGACTGCTCTGCTAGAGCACTATTTGGAGCAAAAAGAACAAAATGACCGATACTTTCAGAAACTTCCCCAAAAACGCGGGGAAGTTTATTTTTTATGTGGGCCCTTGTCCCGGCGTGGACAACCTGTGACGCTCAGGATGCGTTTTTTGCCACGTGGCTACTGGCCTAACGTTTGGCCTGCTTTGATACGAAGGCACAATTTTGCGGTTCTGGCCAGCTGCTCTAAAGTGACTTCATCGTTATTTTGCGGTTTGATGCATTGGGGTTACTCTAGGAAGGGTCTCTTGGGACGTCTACTAATCATTGCACGAACTAGGAGACACTCAATTAGGCGAAATCACGGAACAATTAGAGGAGGAGAAACCAAGGATGAGTACAAGCAGGGAGAAAAAAGAAACGTTCAGCCTCCTGGGTTTGCCGTGGTACTACTTCGCCATAGCGGCCGCAATCATCCTGGCCGGAGGATTCTGGACGTTTGGTAAAGATGGCTCTGAAACCGTACTGCCTCTGAATTTGATCGGAGCTTTTGCCATCATGGCTGTCCTCGGAACCATCCTTAACGAGATCGGCAACCGTACTCCCATCGTCAATACGTACCTTGGTGGCGGCCCCATAGCTATCATCTTCGGCACTGCAGCTCTTGTCCACTTTAATCTTCTACCCAAACCCGTAACCACGCTTATCGGCAACTTTATGGCCAACTGGGGCTTTCTGGACTGGTACATCGCAGCCTTGATTACCGGTTCAATACTGGGGATGAATAGAAACCTCCTGGTTAAGGCCTTTGCCCGTTACATCCCGGCGATCCTCATCGGCGTTTTTGCGGCGCTCGGGCTTGTGGGCATCTTCGGCGCCATCACCGGCTACGGGTGGCGTGAAGCTATCCTCTTCATCGGTATACCAATTATGGGCGGCGGAATGGGGGCAGGTGCGGTTCCACTTTCCAAGATATATGCCGGTAGTACCGGGGGGACGCTGCGAAACTGCTTTCGATGATGATCCCCGCTGTGGCACTCGGCAACGCGCTGGCCATAATTTCAGCCGGACTTCTGAACAGGCTCGGTGAACTCAAACCCCAGTACACGGGCAACGGTCAACTAATGAAAGTCAAAGACGATTCAATCCTCAAAGCTGACGAAAAACCGCCGTTGAGACTTGATATGCTCGGCACAGGGCTTCTCCTTTCGGGTGCGTTCTTTGTGGTCGGGCAATTCCTCGGTCTTTTGATCCCGTCCATTCACGCGTTTGCATGGATGATCATTAGCGTGGCTGTGGTCAAGGCGTTGGGACTCCTTCCGCACCAGTATGAGTCCGCGGCGTATTACTGGTTCCAGTTCATGATGATTAACTTCACCAGCGTCCTACTGGTCGGCATCGGAGTCAAGTACACAAACCTCGGTGATATCATAAAGGCCTTTACTCCGACCTATCTTTTGCTCGTAGGTGTGACCGTTTTGGGAGCGATAGTCGGAACCTGGTACGCAGGGAAACTGGTGGGATTCTATGAGATTGAGTCGTCCATCACCGCCGGACTTTGCATGGCCAACATGGGCGGAACCGGGGACGTGGCCACTCTCGGCGCGGCCCACCGCATGGAGCTCATGCCGTTCGCTCAGATTTCGTCCAGAATCGGCGGAGCCATCATGCTCATCATCGGCGGACTTCTGATAAGCTTGTTAATGTAGGGATACGGCAAGATACTGGTAATGTCAGGCCCGCCGGCGCTTTCGAGGGACTAGTCCTCCGTGAATTCGAGCCTCCAGTGAATGTGGTCCCCGGGGCTCACGGCGGGCGTTTTCTTAATACCCTGCGTGAAGGAGGTTAAAGACAATGCGGCCAACCATCTTGAGGCCCGCCCAGGCGGGAAGCCTTGAGTCCAGCGACTGTCTGGTGACGGTCAGTCCGGGGGAACCGGGCAGCGGGGTAAAGGTTAATATACAGAGCATTGTCATGAACCAGTTCGGGGACGAAATACGCGCAACTGTAGAAAAAGCTGTGGCCGAAACAAATGTGACTGATATCCTGATAGACGTCAATGACCGCGGAGCCGTCGATTTTGTGCTTAGAGCACGGGTACTTACGGCTATCGACCGGGCACTTGGGAAGGAGGAGGGGAGATGAAGAGCCTTCGACGGAGTCTCCTTTTTGTTCCTGGTAACAACCCCGGCATGATCTTGAGCGCGCCCGTTTTTGGAGCCGATGCGGTCATCCTGGACCTCGAAGACTCGGTGGCGCCAAACCAGAAGGATGCCGCGAGACGGCTTGTATCGGAAGCGCTGAGGACGCTCGCCTTCGGGAAAATCGAGAGGATAGTGCGGGTCAATGCCCTTTCCACTCCTTTCGGGGAGAAGGACATCGGGACAATTCTTGCCGCAAAGCCAGATGCGTTATTGGTACCGAAAGCGGAGCCGGAATCGCTCAGGCGAGTTTCCGCGATGGTGGATGAAATGGCTCCGGAAACTGGCATCATAGCGTTGCTTGAAACCGCGCTCGGTGTAGAACTTGCGTACCAGTGTGCACTGGTTCCTCATGTCAATGGACTGTTTCTCGGTGCCGAGGACTTTACGGCAGATATCGGGACGTCCCGTAGCGCGGAAGGCATCGAGATATCTTACGCGAGGCAGAGAGTGGTGATAGCCGCTGCCGCTGCCCGAATAGATTCAATAGACACGCCATATACCGGGACCGAAGTCACGGATGAGTTTTTGGCCGACGTCCGGTTGGCGCGGAAGCTGGGGTTTACAGGTAAGGCGTGCATCAGCCCACGTCATGTCCAGGCCGTCAACGAAGTGTTCAGCCCCACGCAGGAAGAAATCGTTTTTGCTAAGAGAGTCCTTGAGGCTGCTGAAGACGGGAGAAGACGTGGCGTCGGCGCGGTCAGCCTTGATGGCAAGATGATAGATCCTCCGATAGAGGCCCGTGCCCGGCAGGTCCTAATGCGAGCAGGTCTTTTGGGTGTAGAAGGGGGAAAGAGAAATGGGTGAGAACATCCTCGGACGGGTTATTCCAGATGATGTGCTTGGAAACAAGCCCCTTTTCGCCGGGGCTTTTGCCCGTTCCCCTCAAGGACGGAAAGCTTCTCCGCCCCTGAAAGCCGTAAGGCCCGGAGAGAACAAAGTCCTGGCTTCGATAAAGGAAGCCATAAAGGCATCTGGCCTCAAGAGTGGAATGACCATATCCTTTCACCATCACTTGAGAAACGGCGACTACGTACTGAACATGGTTCTTCAAGCTTGCGCGGAACTGGGGCTTAAGGATCTGACAGTGGCTTCGAGCTCGATTTTCCCAATACACGCGCCGCTGGTCGAGCACATTAAGAACGGCGTCGTTACTGGCCTTGACTGTAACTATGCCCTTGGCCCGGTGGCTGAGGCAGTAACTCGGGGGCTTTTGCCGAGACCGATGATCATGCGCACTCACGGAGGGCGCGTGCGGGCCATTGAGTCGGGAGACCTCCACATCGACGTAGCGTTCATAGCCGCTCCCGCTGCTGACGCGTACGGTAACATCAACGGGGTGGACGGACCTTCGGCGTGCGGTTCGCTGGGCTATGCGATGGCCGACGCGCAGTATGCAGATTACGTGGTGGCCATCACCGACAATCTGATGCCGTATCCTCTTCATCCTATCTCTATTTCCCAGAGCCTCGTAGATGCAGTAGTTGTAGTGGATAAAATCGGAGACCCCAAAGGGATAGTTTCCGGAAGCACCCGTATCACTCGAGATCCGGTGGGGCTGACCATAGCGAACTACGCGGCCCGGGTCATTGAAGCCGCCGGCTTGGTCAAGGAGGGGATTTCCTTTCAAACCGGAGCTGGCGGGGCATCTTTGGCCGTAGCAGCATACCTCCGCAAGTATATGGAAGAACGCCACGTAACAGGGGCTTTCGGGATGGGCGGTATCACCGGATATTTCGTCGAGCTCCTTGAGGCGGGCCTTCTCAGGACCATCCTGGATACACAGTGTTTTGATCTAGTTGCGGTGAAGTCCTTGAAGCGCAACCCGAACCACATCGAGATCGACGCGGGGATGTACGCTAACCCGTGGAATAAGGGAGCTGTGGTTAACCTCCTGGATACCGTTATATTGGGAGCCACAGAGATCGACACTGACTTTAACGTCAACGTGACTACTTCGTCGGACGGCATCATTATGGGCGGTTCTGGCGGACACTCCGACACTGCAGCCGGTTCGAAACTGACCATCATAGTGACCACCGCAACGAGGACACGCCTTCCCATCGTCAGAGACCGGGTGACCACGGTTACTACTCCGGGGGAGACGGTCGACGTCGTCGTGACCGAGCGAGGTGTATGCGTCAATCCCAGGCGGCAGGACCTTATAGAAAAACTGTCACAACGCCGCCTGCCCATCCTTGCCATCGAAGAGCTAAAGCGGCAGGTTGAGGACCTCACAGGAAAACCGGCACCTGCCAGGACTTCCGACCGGGTGGTGGCCCTGGTTGAGTACCGCGACGGGTCAATAATTGATGCTGTGTATCAGGTGGAGTAATGGAGGAGGTCGAGGTACCGGACCTGTCGCCCTGGCAGGCGACGGTCCGGGTCGTACTCGTAACGGAAAGCTTACTCTACGGTCGGGAATTGGAAGGAGGCGTGTGACGTGGCCTGGGGCGAATGGTCCCTGAAGCGGCTTTCAGTCTGGACCCCCGGAGAAGAAGCAGCCATCAGGAGTTTTCTTTCTTCGGGTGGGCTCGGTTTTGACGCCCAAAAGCCGGATCTCCTCGTCATTGCCTGCAATGCGAGAGGGGATATCATCGGTACGGGGGCGCTTGCCGGAAACGTGCTGAAGCAGATTTTGGTCAGTGATGAGTATAGGGGTAGCGGACTTTTTTCCGACATTGTCGGTGCCCTGATGGAAGAAGCGGCTGGAAGAGGTCTCTTTCACCTTTTCGTGTTCACGAAACCCCAGGCCGTTCACCTTTTCAAGGGCCTCGGGTTCAATCTGATCGTTGAAACCGAGCTTGCTGCGCTTTTGGAGTACGGCAGGCCTAATTTAGAAGATTACCTCCAGCGCCTCGGACAAGAACGAAGACCTATACCGGAGCCGGGCCCGGGCCACAAGCAAGGTTCGAGCGCGGGGCCGGCTCCGGAGCCCGAGCCGGTCTCGAAGGCGAAAATCCCGAAAGTTGCAGGCATCGTCGTGAACTGCAATCCATTTACCTTGGGGCACCGGTATCTCATCGAAACTGCGTCTTTAGAGTCTAGCGAAGTTCACATTTTTGTGGTGACTGAGGACAGGTCCCTTTTTCCGACAAAAGTCCGGTTGCACCTGGTAAAAGAGGGAACGAAGGATCTTGAGAATGTAGTGGTTCACGAGGCCGGGCCTTACATCATCAGCGCAGCCACGTTCCCCAACTACTTTTTGCGATGCCCGGGAGAAGCTACTCGCGCCCAGGCAGAGCTGGATGCTACTGTCTTTGGAAAACATATTGCACCGGTTTTCGGCATAAACACCCGGTTTGTCGGTGAGGAACCGCTGGATGCTACGACTTCCCAATACAACGAGGCGCTTTCGCGCGTGCTTCCGAGATACGGCATTTCCGTAAGGATAGTCCCGCGTCTTACCAAGGACGGCGCGCCGGTGAGCGCGTCCAGTGTCCGAAAGGCAATCCAGAAGGGAGACTGGGAACACGTTTCAAGGCTCGTTCCGAAAACGACACTTGACTTTCTGAAAAGCAGCGATGCGGAAGGGATCATAGAACGCATCCGGGCTTCGGGGTCCCGACCTCATTAGGCATCAGGCTTATTAGGAGTGGGAACATAGATGAAGTTAAGGTCGTGCCGGTGGGCCAACCTAGACGAACATTTCGGGAGAGATGCGATTGTCTTTTGACGAGATCCTGGCCGCAAAAGAGGCTCGCCTGAACCAGGTGGCGCGTCTCTGGTCTGAAGGGACACCTTGGGTGATAACTCTGGGAGTCAACCTTCCGGGGGGAGCAGCATCATATCCTTTTGCCGACGACCTTTTGACCGCAGCCTGGCTTTCAGTATCAAGAGCATTCTGCGGTTCCGGACTTGTGCTCCAGCTTCCATACCGGGTTTTCGATGCAGCAGGTCCCTTTGCCATAGCCGTGCCGCAACGGAAGGAGACCGTCCAAAAGCCATACGAGGCGAGTACCGCACTGCGTATCAAGCCAAACGCCGAGCCGGGCGGCGGGGCGAATTCCGTGACGGATACCGGGGGTAACATCGGTGCACGTAGCGATATCAGGGAGATTAAGGAGATGCTCGTTAGAATCGAGGAGCGACACCCTCTAGGCAGGCTTTTCGACCTGGACCTTTTGGTTCCCGGTATCGGACCGGTCTCGCGTACGCATCTAGGTCTTTCTCCCAGGCAGTGCCTTGTTTGCCAGGAGGTGGCCCACGTCTGCCGGAAACGAGGGACGCATACCGTCGAAGAACTCCGGAAAGCGGTCCTGGACCTTTTGGACCGGTACGATCCGCGTGCTTTTGCCCTTTTTGCAGGGGATGGGATTCGAGTCAATGTTCTTTCCGCGGAGATAGGGGAAAAGGCTGTGGCCGGGATGCTGCTGGAAGCGGCGGCGTGGCCTTCGCCTGGACTCGTGAGCCCGGTGGGAAGCGGGGGCCATACCGATATGAATTATCACACATTTCTCATGAGTTCTTCCGCCATTTCCTCGGGTTTTTCAGTTCTCGCCGCGTGCGGACTGGAAGGGCGGAGGGATGGTATTGATCTTCCGGCTCTTGCTTCCAGAGTACGATCTGTTGGGTATGTTTTTGAAGAAGAAATGCTCCGGGTGACGCGGGGAGTAAATACGCACAAGGGATTGCTGTTTACTCTCGGACTTGTGGCGGCGTCAGCAGGGTACCTGGTTGCTCCGGATACTTATGCGCTTTATCCCGGAGCGCTGAAACCAGAAGATATCGCTTGTACGGTGTCTCGTCTTGCCAGCTCTCTGGTCCAACAGGAACTCGGGTCGCCAGGACCGGCTTCAGCACGCGCCAAAAGGTTGTACGAGGCATCAGGTCTCACAGGTCCAAGGGGGGAAGCTGCCCGCGGTCTTCCCACCGTGCTATCGGCAGGACTTCCTGCTCTGAAGGAAGCCCTTGACCAGGGCTACGGCGTTAACGACAGCCTGGTGCATACACTCGTATCTCTAATCGCGGTGGTCGAAGATACTGCCATTGCCGGGCGTCACGGCGTAGAGACGCTCAGAGAGAAAGTGTGGCCTGCCGCGAGAAATGCACTATCTGCCGGCAGCATATTTACTTCAAAAGGTCGGGAACTCATTCTCAAGATGCAGGAGGATTTTGACAGGGAGCGCATCAACCCGGGTGGAAGCGCGGACCTCACGGCTGTTTCTTGCTCACTTTACCTTCTTGAACAAGGAGGTTTTCCGAGAGAGGCGCTTGACCAGGTTAGCGTATTTCACTCATAGTTGACGGTGTAATGAGCGATATTCGGGACAAGCTGCTGGATTTGAATCGTAGAAAAACTCACGGGAAAGGAGTCTTCGCCGTTGCACGCTTTGGAAAAAATCCTTGCGGCCCACGCTGGTCTTTCTGAAGTAACGGCCGGTCAGATAGTGACTTGCCGGGTGGACACCGCCGGAGTCAACGATCTTTATCTTCAGGTATTGCGCTCTTTTGAGGAAATGGGAGGAGAGAAGGTCCGGAACCCGGACCGCGTGGTCTTCTTCTTCGACCATTATGTCCCTGCTCCTACCATAGGAGCGGCAGAAAACCACAAAGAGATGCGGGAGTTTTGCCGTAAACAGGGGATAAAAAACCTATTTGACATCGATGCCGGAGTCTGTCACCAGATTCTAGCCGAAAAGGGTTTCTCCCGACCCGGGGAGCTCATCGTGGTCACAGATTCCCATACCACCACCCACGGTGTCTTCGGAGCTTTCGGCACAGGTGTAGGTGCCACAGACCTTGCCACTATCCTCATATCCGGAGAGATATGGCTGAGGGTTCCGCCTGTCATCAAGATCGTATTTGACGGTCGCCTCAAGCCCTATGTTAGTGCCAAAGACATGGTTCTCTACGCTTTAGGAAAACTCGGCGCTGACATCGCCACTTACAAGGCTGTTGAATACGCCGGTGAAGCGGTGGACAGGTGTTCGGTCTCGGAACGAATGGTTTTGGGAAATATGGCAGTAGAAATGGGTGCCAAGACATCCTATATCCAGCCCAACCAGGAAGTCCTCGATTATGTCAGGTCGAGGACTCAGAAGCCATTTACCGTATATACCACGGATCCGGACTACAAGTACGAAGCCGAATACCATTTTGACGTCTCTGATCTTGAACCGGTGGTAGCGGCTCCCAGCAGCGTGGACAACCTCCGGGAAGTTGCAGAAGTTGAGGGGACCCATGTAGACCAGGTATTCGTGGGGTCCTGTACTGGGGGACGCCTGGAAGATCTGAGGATCGTGGCCCGGGTCCTTAAGAACAAGCGCGTCGCAGAAGGCACCCGCCTGATTTTCTCCCCTGCCACCAGGGAGATACTCGCGGAAGGGCTTCGAGAAGGGATCGTACAGGATCTCCTTGCAGCTGGAGCGGTAATGATTCCGCCAGGGTGCGGGCCTTGTCTTGGGACCCACCAGGGGCTCCTGGCTCCCGGCGAAGTGGCCATCACCACCACAAACCGCAATTTCCCCGGAAGGATGGGAAGCCCTAAGGCGCAGATCTACTTAGCTTCGCCCCTTACCTGTGCCGTGGCGGCCTTGACGGGACATATAACCCACCCGGGACGGTATATCGAGTAGGAATGCGGGAACGGGTATGGGAACTCTGATTCATAGGGGGATAAGCATGCGTGGAAGAGCCTATGTATTTGGTGACAACATCGATACAGACCAGATTTACCCCGGTCGCTACCTCCACCTTGTGAAGCCGGAGGAGATAAAAGAGCACGTCTTGGAGAACGCCGACCCTACTTTCAGCCGGAGATTTCAGCCAGGCGGGATTGTGGTTGCGGGGCGCAATTTCGGTTGTGGCTCGAGCCGGGAGCATGCCGCCATCACCTTGAAGGAAGCTGGGGTTGCGGCTGTTCTCGCTGAAAGTTTCGGCAGGATCTTTTTCCGCAATGCGATCAACCTGGGACTTCCGCTCATGATCGTCAAGGGAATAAGGGATAAGGTGAAAGAGGGCGATGAGATCGAGGTAGACCTCGAATCCGGGGTGGTGACGCTCCCCGACGGGTGCAAGATTCAGGGTGAGCCGCTTTCGCAGTATATCCTCAACCTTATCAGGCACGGGGGTATTAAGAACCTTTATAAGAGCGGTTACCGGCCCAAACCTGAATGAAGAGGTCATCCCGATTGACGCATCCCAATTGACGATGAAACTGGACTGTAGAAATCACCGGAGGTCCTTTATCTAAATTACCAAGTGTCTCCGATAATTTAAGGCCCTGAACGGCCAGACTTCCGTGACCGCCCAGGGCCTTAAGTCTTCCTGGGTTAGGTGAGGCGTTCCTGGTGCTCTATCACTCTTCCACTGCCAGTTCGACGACGGTGTCTCCAGATACTTTGAGTTCCACAACGATGCCAACTTCAAGGTCCGACAGGCTTTTATCGCCCTCGACGTTTACGTCGGCAGGCAGCCTGAATGTCTTCGTATTATGACTTTTGCCCGGGGAGATAGTGATTGTGCCGTCCGATTCTGGGGTAGGGAGGACGATCGATGCTATCCGGCCCGTATGCTGGGTAAATTCTCCCTGCTCCATTTCGTTTCGTTCCTGCTGTTCATTCCGCTCATGTTCCTGCCACTGATGTTCTTGGGATTCCCCAAGTTTGATAGCAACTACGGAACCATCTGCGACCTTGAGCTCGACTACCGTTCCGGCCTCAATGTCAGAAAACTCATACCCATCTTGCAACTTTACGTCGGCAGGCAGCGCGAACTCCATGCGTCCTTCGTCAGTATCGATCTGGATTGTGCCGGCGGTATCACCGGAAGGCGGGGTGATTGCGACGACAGTGCCATCGTATTCGGTCTCTTCATGCTCGCCCTGTTCGCCCTGTTCTTGTTCTGCCTCTTGCTCTTGGGCCTCTTCTTTGTCTTGCCGCTCAATCTCGATGAAAACCGCTAACCCCTGAGAGTCGAGTTTAATCTCGGCTTCATCTCCCGCTTTAATCTCTTCCCAGGTAGCCTCGTTTCTGTCGATGAAGATTGAAACGTCGGGAGAGAAAGTCACTGTGATTGTCGCGTTTTCGTCGGTCTGGAGAGTTATCTCGTTATAGACTACCGAAGTAACCGTGCCTTTAACTTCGTCAGACCGTTTCTTGCCGGTCACTAGACTCCAGTTGCCGTCGGTTCTCGAGAGCATGGCCGCCATCTCAGCGCGGGTCACGGGTTTGTTGGGCTGGAACGTCTGGTCATCGAAGCCCTTGATTATCCCGAGGGCTACTGCCTCTGCAACGTAGTTGACGAACTCCTGTGGAATTGAATTTGCATCTTTGAAATTCAACGTTGCATCAGTCAGTGCCCTGGCGTCCTCAGCCTTACCCAAAGCGTTCACCAATAGGACCGTGACCCAAAGGCGACTGGCTGCTTTATGCGGTTGGAAGTTATCTGCCTCGGGATTGGGGAATAAAGAGTCGAGCCATCCCTTTTCGTAGGCTACTGCCACAGATCCCTTTGCATAGTCGGAAATCTGTTCTGCGTCTCTGAAAGGCAACTGTGCGTCTTCTTCGTCTTCCGCTGCCGCTTCAAGTCCCGCTAGCCGCACCGCCATTACGACCGCATCCTGGCGGTTGATGCTGGCCATCGGGCGGAAAGTGCCGTCATCGTAGCCTTTTACCACGTCCATAGATTTCATCTTGGCGATATCGGGCAAAGCCCAGGAGGCTTCGTCCAGATCCTTGAACGGGCGGGGTGCCTTGGCCTTGGGACCTGCAAAGCCTGCGACAGCTGTCCCCAAGACGAGTGTAGATACCAGGAACGACACCAACAGTAATCTTACCTTTGCCATCCTGTCGTCTCCTTTCTGTAAACCCGGGCTTATTAGATATATCGAAGTGACTACGAGGATTCTGGAGAAATAGTCGTTCTAAATGTGATTTATTGTGGGAAAGGCGGGGTACCCGGCACGGGTCCCCGCCCGCTCTTTTCCCGTCATTTCTTTTTGACTGTTGTGAACAGCTTACCGAGATTGACTATCACGTGAACCTCTGGTTTTCGCGCGGTGAGACTGGACCTCACATATTTCATTCCATCAATTTTTTCCATTCTGTCGATCAGAGTGTCGCTGAGTCTGGAGACTTCGGCAGTTCCTTAAAGAGGATGCCGCTGATCCCTCCGACGAAGACAACCGGTAGGAAAACCACGACTGTGGTAAGAGCTGACATGAGATCTTTTATACCAGGGGTGGTAGCTGCCACCGATTCCAGGGGAATAGTAACTAGGTCGGCCACTTCCTGGGCTGAAGCGCCTTTGAACTGTGTGATGATGGCCGCCACCGGCGGGGTTATATTCGTTGGAGGCGGCCAAAGAGGACGCTAGCTATAAACTTTCTCATGTCGGTTTCCGATAACCTTAACTAGGAGATTCAGCGGAACTCGACCCGTGCCGAGACGGTCGGGGATGATATTTAGCTTTAGTCTGATCGTGTCTAAGTGAATGCAGACAGACTAAAGCGCGCTTGTTGATGACGGTTCCCCGGGTCTTCACGGGATCCTCACTAAACCACACGGAGGCGATTGCAAAGGCCGGTGGCCTTGCATGACCGGCTTTTTGCTTTTGGCCCGCAGAAGACAGGACCCCTTTCTTACGACGTTGACTGGTAATACCATTGTTGATTGGTAGTACCGTCATGTTCGGCGAAGTGAACATGCCAAAGCGAACAGGTCGGCCCTGTGGTTTCCGTAGGCAAGCGGCCCAGTTACGGACCAGCCGGCTTCGTCATACCGCGCGGACTCTAGCGGTGAGCGGAGGATATAGGCATTTCCATAGGTCAGAGAGGAGGTGGCAAATGATGTTGAAGCTTTTGAAGAGGCTTGCTACCGAGGAAGAAGGGCAGGGTCTTGTTGAGTACGCTCTTATCCTGGCGCTCATCGCGGTGGTAGTCATTGTTGCAGTTACCGATGTGGGTACCCGCGCCAAAGAGATCTTCAATAGCATAAAAGATAAGCTCGTGACACCCACTAGCTAGGTTCCCGTGTAGCCTGCGGCGATACCGTCGGAGACCGTATTTTCAGGGCAGTATTCAGCTTCCTGCTAGAAGGGGACTTTAGAACCCCGGGGGTCTTCCATATGAGGGCCCCCGGGGTTCGATACCCAGAGACGATTAAACCAAGGCCAACGGCGACACGGGTTTTACAACTGGAGGTGAAAACGTGGTTATCCTCGCAGTGACTCTGGTGGCTACCGGACTTGCGGCCGGATGGGATATTCGAACCGGGCGGGTCCCCAATGCCATCACCTTTTCTGCCATTGTCCTGGGATTCATACTAAATTCCTATTACCTGGGAGTACCTGGATTCGTAAGCGCGTTCACTGGCACGCTGGTGGGAGCCATGCTCCTTCTAATCCCGTTTCTGCTGGGAGGTATGGGTGCAGGGGACGTTAAGATCCTTGCCGCGGTGGGAGCCCTCAACGGTGCCCGGTTTACCTTCTCCACTTTTCTCTATGGAGCCGTGGTCGGTGGAATCATCGGGCTTGTCCTGACCCTTGCGAGACGGAAGATGAGACCTGTCCTAACAGGGCTATTCGTTGCCCTGACAGGCTCGGGGATCGATTATTCACCCTGTATTCTGCTAGATACCGGATATGGCAGTGAGCCACTTGTATCCTCAAGAGTCATGGAACGAGATGTCTGTGGATCAGATAGGGAGCCACGCGCCGGGGCGTTCCGAAAAGCAAGCGGAACTCCAAGACCCGTGAGGATTTCCGGATTCATGCAGCCTTCCGGAATAAAGATGCCTTACGCGGTCGCTATCTTTGCCGGTACCCTTGCGGCGTACCTTTTGAGGTGAATCCGCGTGAAACGGTTAATCCGGGGGCAAGAGGGTCAAGCTGTAGTGGAACTTGCTTTGGTGTTGCCCATTCTCATCTTCCTCCTTCTAGTCATTATGGAAGGAGGTCGTATCTTTGCAGGTTACGTGGAACTACAAAATGCGGCCCGGGACGGGGCCAGGTATGCGGCTATCCATTGTACCGTGAAAGAAGTCCCTGACGGTGCAGTGAGTTCCTGGGTGGCAAGCACCCTTACTCCGTGGGTCCAGAGCCGGCTGACCATGCTCAGCCCGCAAAACCTGTCAATCGAGTTTTCCCGGAAAGAGAACGCGGATAGGACGGAAACGTGGGTGGAGATCACACTCAGCTATCCTATGGAGATCGTGACTCCCGGGATAAGTGCCATAACCGGCAACCCATTTAACCTCCGGATCACGATGGCCATGAGAAACGAGTAGCGAATTTTCCGGGCATGAGGCGGTGGGAAAATTGCGCTGCCTCGAGCGTTACTTGAAACGGCGCGCAAGTAGGGTGCCAGAACGGTGCCGGTTGGGAAGGCGCTCAAAAACGTGCCAAAGACAGCGCCTAAAGTCTATAGCAGGTGATGAGCGCGGGTCTGTTTTGATCATAACGACCGTCATCATGGTAGGAATTATCGGGATGGTGGCTCTCACCATCGACGGCGGGCACCTGTATTTCAGGCATACCCGGCTTCAGGACATAGCCGATTCCGCTGCTCTCGCAGCGGCGGCCAAGCTGGTTGAGACTCCGGGTGACGAGTACGAGAAAAGGCGAGAGGCCCTGGGAGCAGCCGTTAGATACTCTGAGCTCAACGGGTTGAAGGCCGGTGTGGTTGATTGCTCACTGGGCGGGTATACGGTTGGAATAAGCGACGGCGAAGAGACGGGGCGCATGACCATCAGTTTCTCGAATTCCCTCGACGAGATAGAGATTCAAATCGCTTTGGACGTCCGGTCATATTTCGCCCGGGTTTTTTCGGTGAATTTTACGCCCGTATCGGTGAAGGCGGTTGTCCGGATAGGCCAGGCCAAGTTCCAGAAAGGGAATCTCTTGCCGGTTGCCTTTTTCTGGGGAGATTATGAACCATACAAGCTTTACACGCTGACCCTTTCACCAGGCTCGGGCCAGAAAGGGAATTACGGTTTTTTGGACTATAAGCCAAGCAATATGTTCAGGGAATACATGACCGATGGGTACGATGGAACCCTTTCCGTTGGAGATGTCATCGAGACGTATCCCGGTGTGAAAACCGGCCAAGTCCGGCAGGCCATACAAGAAAGGATATCCCGGTGTCGTGATGGGTGCTCAGTGAGTTACTCGGGTGGTAAGGTGGACGTCAACATTATGCCTGACTGCCCTCGCGTCGTTATGGTACCAATTGTTTCGGGTTTCTTTGAGCAGCAAGGGAGAGGCTACGTTACCATCCGGGGCTTTGCCAAGTTCTTTATCGAGAGCTACGATGACGATGCCAAGATACTGACCGGCTGGTTCCTCCAGGAAGCAGTTTCTACTGAATTTGCTCCCGGGACCTCCGGCTTTACGACCCAGGCGATAAGGCTGGTGAAGTAGGGGGAACCGGCGACAATGGACACCTCCTTCTGTAATGAGGTGCTATTCTACAACATTACACAAGAACGGAACATAACAGAACACCGGAACACAGGCGGCGAGAGTCGTGTTGCTAGTAAGATTCCGTGAGGGGGAGGCGGGATGCGGAGTCCTGGAGCGAAGTTCTGGACTATCCTCACTGTGGCAGTCGGCATTTTAACGGGCGTCCTGGTCTACAGGTATCTTTCTGCCCTGCAAGCGGCGACGGATGATTCTTCTATGGTGAATGTGGTGGTTGCCCGGGTGAGGATCCCCCGGGACACAAAGATCTCGCCCGAGATGATAAGGGTTTCCCAGATTCCGTCTAAATACGTCCACCCAATGGCGGTGAACGATCCGCAAGATGTCGTGGACCGGTACGCGACGCAGGAGTTCTGGCCGGGAGAACCCATCTTGAAAGGCCAGGTGGCGTCCGAGAAAGCCGCCAACGAATTGCCGTATAAGATCCCTTCAGGCAAGAGGGCCATCACGATTGCGGTGAATTCCGTGACCGGAGTTGCCGGTCATATCAAACCCGGTCATTACGTGGATGTCTTGGTATCGTATCAGGTCTCAGAAAGAGTAGAAGATGTGAGAGTCAGCACCGTCCTCCAGAAAGTGCTGGTGCTTGCCGTTGGTTCTGACCTGCAGAAGAAAGAAGGGGTTCAGCAGGCCGAGACCGTGACCCTCGCTGTCAAACCTGAAGAAGCGCAAATGTTGTTCATGGCCGAAAGCGTCGGGCGTATCAAACTGGTGCTGCGCCCTGCTGGGGAGGATGGGGAACTGCGTCTCCCCACGATAGACCGGAGGTCGCTGTTGATGCAGCCTTAGCTGGCGGATTGCCCCCGGTATGGCGGTGAAACCGAGGTGAGCACAGTGGACAAGGCAACTGTGGTGATAATCGATCACTCACAGGGGATCAGTATCAAAGAACGACTTAAAAAATGCGTTGAAGTAACCGTGATGGGGAGCACGGACAACCCTGACATTGGCTTGACGCTGGCCGAGCGATTCCAACCAGCCATAATCATCCTCAATGTCGATTTGCCCGGGGGCAAGGGCCCATCCCTTGCGGAAGCTCTTGCCCTTGAGTGCCCCATGTCCAGCCTTATACTGCTGAGTAACTCCGACAGCAAAAAAGTGCTGCA
The DNA here is from genome assembly GCA_018208355.1 of Candidatus Fermentithermobacillus carboniphilus. Taxonomy (GTDB): domain Bacteria; phylum Bacillota; class Sulfobacillia; order Fermentithermobacillales; family Fermentithermobacillaceae; genus Fermentithermobacillus; species Fermentithermobacillus carboniphilus. Next base: position 1,847,860 of record CP062796.1, read on the forward strand.
CCTTGCTCTTGAGGTGGGGGCCAAAGAAGTGATCACCCTCCCTGTCGATGACGACAAGCTGATCCGTTCTGTACAGAAGGTGGTTCAGGGACACTGGAAGCGCCAGGCTCTGTATTCGGTACAGAAAAACCAGAAACCCCAGTTCAAGACCATCACCGTCTTCAGCACCAAGGGAGGGGTGGGCAAGACGACGGTGGCGCTGAATCTGGCCTTGGCCATCCGCGAAATTACCGGGAAAAGAGTCGTTGCCGTTGATCTGGATCTTCTCTCTGGCAACCTTTCCCTCATGGCGGGAGTGAGCTGGAAACATTCAATAAAAGACCTGGTTGACGACATAAATACTCTGGATAAAGAACTCATCGATAGCTATTGCGCCGAACATCCCTCGGGGCTGAAGATCCTTTCCGCGCCCCTTCACCCGGATTTCGTCGGATTCGTCCAGCCCGAGCACGTGCAGAAACTCCTTTCCCTCATGTCCTCGGTCTTCAACTATGTCGTCGTGGATGCCCCGACCTATCTCCACGATACCGTCGTACCTGCTCTTGAGGCTGCCGACGATATCATTGTAGTGACGACGCTGGACCTTGCCTCCATCCGGAATCTGAAACAGTGCATAGACCTTCTCGCCAGGCTGTCAATGCGAACGAAGGCCCGGATAGTCGTCAACCGCATGGGCTACAGCGGTGGGCTCAAGGTAAAGGATGTTGAAGAAGAGATCGGGATGGCGGTTGAGTGCATCATCCCCAACCAGGAGAAAGCGGCGATAGATGCCGTCAATATGGGAAAGCCGCTGTTCACGTCAGCCAGAAACTCTCAGGTGGCGCGCCGGTTTGCCGAGCTGGCGGCTAAAGTACTCGCAGAAGAAGACCGCCATGGCCTGGCAGGTGTTCCAGTGAAGTTGTCCGGGAGTATCCGGAGTCTTCTGCCCAAGTCCGCGCGCCAACAGCCATTCTCTTCAATTCCCCGTCTGTAGGGGAAGTACGCGGAGAAGGTAGGTGTTGAACGTGTCTCTGTTGCAGAAAAGGTTGGAACAACTGCGTCAGAATAGGCAGGCGCAGGACGAGATGCCAGGTGCCGGGCCAGTTGTTCCCCCGGGCTCGTCGAAACAGGTTCTGTGGAGGAGGATAAAGGATACTGTTATGCAAGAGGCCGCGGAGGTCCTGGACATTGACGCCATGGACCGCATGACAGAAGCGGAAAGGTCGAGTTACCTTTCGCGGGAGGTTGGGGTTCTGGTTCAGAAAGCAGCCGCTGGAATGAACGTGACCCTCACCCGGAGTGAGTTCGGGCGCATGGTTGAAGAACTCATAAGCGAGATAACAGGCTATGGACCTATAACTCCTCTTCTAGCCGATCCCACCGTCAACGAGATCATGGTCAATGGGCCGAACCAGGTCTACGTCGAACGCCACGGAAAACTCGAACTCACGGACATCACCTTTCGGGATGACGCCCACGTAATGCACGTGATAGAACGAATAGTTGCGCCTTTGGGCAAAAGGATCGATGAAAGCTCGCCCATGGTGGATGGTCGGCTTCCGGACGGCTCCCGATTTAACGCCACGATTCCCCCGGTCTCGTTAATAGGGCCGGTGCTCACTATAAGGAAGTTTTCGGCTAAACCTTTCACTATGGCGGATCTCATAAGGTTCGGGACGCTCTCTACAAATATGGCTATCTTCCTGAAGGCCTGCGTCGAAGGCCGGCTAAACATCATCATTGGAGGCGGGACAGCCAGCGGGAAAACCACCACCCTCAACGTGCTCTCGTCCCTCATTCCTAACAACGAAAGGATTATAACCATCGAAGATGCGGCAGAACTCAATCTGCAACAGGAACACGTTATCCGGCTTGAGTCCCGGCCGAGCAACATCGAAGGGAAAGGCCGGATATCCATAAGGGACCTGGTCATCAACTCTTTGAGGATGCGTCCCGACAGGATAGTGGTGGGCGAGGTGCGCGGAGGGGAAGCCCTGGACATGCTGCAAGCCATGAACACGGGTCACGACGGTTCCCTCACGACAGGACACGCCAACTCTCCCCGGGACCTCCTGTCACGTCTTGAAACCATGGTCCTAATGGCGGGGGTGGATCTTCCGGTCAGGGCCATCCGTGAACAGATCGTATCGGCGATCGATCTCATCGTCTATCAGGCAAGATTTAAAGACGGGACCCGGAAGATCACGAACATCACCGAAGTGGTGGGGATGGAAGGAGATGTCATAACCTTACAGGATATCTTCGTTTTCGAGCAACACGGAGTGTCGGAAGACGGGAAAGTGATGGGTACTTTCCGGGCTACGGGAGTTCTCCCCAGGTGCCTGCCTCAACTCGAGGCTAAAGGGATACACCTGCCTCCCGGGATCTTCGGATAGAGGTCGTCATAGAGGGTATGTTGTGAGATTTCTGGGAGCTGTTCCAAGAGTCGGTCAGGATTTTTCGACTTCGCCCTACGTGGCTCGGATTAAGGCATTCCACCGAACCTTGTACCCAGAGAGAACGAAGGAGGGGCGGCCCATTGGCTATCTCCATATCTGTATGCGCATCTATCTTTGCAGCCCTGGTCACATGGACACTCATCGATTTTGCCACCAGGGATGGGCGACGCCTCCGGGCGCGGTTGAGGGAGGTTCTGGCCGACGCGCATCCGGAGTCTGCTGGAGCCGCTGCTTGGGCTTCTCCCGCTGGCGTCTCTTATGTCGGCTTTGCTTCTGCGGAGGCTGTTTCCGGTGGTGTTGCCTCTGGTGGCACCGCTTTAGGTGGGGCTGCCTCTGTCCGCCTGAATGGCTCACGGAAGGCCGCGCATATTACAGGCCAGAGAAGGCTGAGATTTCCGATAATTGCTGTGCCCGGCTCGCTTTTAGGACGCCGTTTTGGTGAAAGACTGCGGTCAGAACTGGCTCGGGCGGGTATCCCGCTGAAACCCGAAGAGTTGGTGAGTATGGCCGCGATATTGGGTTTTGGGGGTTTTATCCTGGGTATGTTGTTTTTCCGCAGAGCTCTCTTTGCTACCGTACCAGGGGTCCTCGGCGTTCTGGTGCCGTTTCTGTGGGTTCACCTTGCCAAGAAAGAAAGGAGCGCCGGGATCGAAGGTCAGCTTCTGAATGCGCTGGTCTTGATCGCAAACTCCCTCCGGGCAGGTCACAGTTTCATGCAGGCTCTTGAACTGGTACAGAAGGAGATGGAGCCCCCATTGGCACAGGAGCTCGGCAGGGTCATCCGGGAAAGCAAGATGGGAATTCCCGTTGAAGAGGCTCTCTTGAACCTGACAAGGAGAGTTGAGAGCCGAGACCTGGACCTTGCCGTCACAGGTGTGCTCATCCAGCGTCAAGTTGGGGGAAATCTCGCGAGAGTCCTTGACAATATTGCCCTCACTATCGATAGGCGCATCAAGACCCGGGCAAGAATCCGGGTAGTCACCGCTCAGGGAAGGATATCCGCCTGGATTATATCTATCCTGCCTTTTGCCCTGGGTGTCTTGGTGTTCGGTATGTACCCCGAATTTGGTCGCGTCATGTTTTCAGAACCTATGGGGATCGGGATGCTTATGGTAGCAGGAATACTTTTGGTGGTCGGGATTTTCCTTGTCCGGCGGGTGGTGAACATCGATGTCTGACGGGATCCGGCCTCCATATCTTTCCATATACCTGATATCGTTCCTCGCGGCTTTATGGGGTGCAGGAGTATTCACTGTGTTCCGGCACGTTTTTGGAGGGAAGCGAATGCAGGTTCTGGAGCGGTTGCGGGCCCTGCAGATGGCGCCTCCCGAAGACGAAGAAGACATTCTAAAACAGCCATTCCTGAAGAGAACGGTTGGACCCCTTGCCAAGCGGTTGGCGGCTACTCTCGGGCAGGTGGCACCGGCAAGGGTCCTCCGGAGAATCGAAGATAGGCTTGTGAAGGCGGGCAATCCCCGGAACCTGAAACCTGGAGATCTCCTGGTACTTCAGGGGACCCTTGGCCTGTTAACGCTTGGGGCCAGTATACTGATCTTCCGGTTCATGGAAATTTCAGCAATTCGCGTGGCCGTTATCTCGCTGGCTTTAGGCGCAGTCGCGATGTACCTACCCTTGTTTTATCTCAGCCGTCTATCGATAAAACGCCAGCAAGATATCCGCCGGAGCCTGCCAGATGTTATGGATTTCCTGGTGATAAGTCTCGAGGCGGGTCTCACCTTTGACCTGGCCCTCCTCCGGGTGGTCGAAAAATTCCGTGGGACGGCGGGAGAGGAATTTCAGAGGGCCTTGAGGGAGATACAACTGGGAAAGCCCCGGAAGGATGCTCTACAGGACATGGCTAACCGAGTCGGGATCGAAGAACTCTCTTTCCTGGTCAACGCCATAGTGCAGGCGGAGCAGCTTGGGGTGGGACTCTCCAACGTGTTGAGGCTTCAGGCCGATCTCATGCGGGAGAAAAGACAACAGAGTATCGAGGAACAAGCCATGAAGGCTCCGATCAAGATGTTGTTCCCGCTGATTTTCTTCATATTTCCTTCGATTTTCGTCATCATACTTGGTCCAGCGATCCTGAACATACTGAAGATCTTCAGCGGTAGGTGACTTTGGCGAGGCTCGCCGGCGTTAGGGTGTTGGGATAAGGCGATAAGGCCGAATTCGAGCTTAAATCGACGAACGAATTGAGAGGCGACTTTTTGCCGAGGAGTAGCCGTACAAGTGTTTGAACAAGGAACCACCAAAGCATTGCTGAATCTGGATACAGGAGAGATAGTCGTCCGCCGGGTTTACCTGGCAGATACTTTCCGGCGGCGTCTCTTGGGGTTGATCCCTCGCAGCAGGATAGACGAAGATGAGGGCCTTCTGTTAGTACCTTGTAAGGGTGTTCATACGTTCTTCATGCGTTTTCCCATAGACATTGTCTACCTGGACCGGTACATGTCTGTGGTTGCCTTATTTCCGGATACGAGACCGTGGCGGGTGTTACCTCAAGTGCCCGGTGTGGCGCAGGTTTTGGAGACGGCTGCGGGGACCGTCTCGAAGAGCAAAACCAAAATCGGCAACAAGCTTACTTTTTCCAGCCTACCGCCGGCCCGTTTGCTGTATGCGCTGAATATCAGAGCCGACAAGAGAAACACCCCGGCAGAGGCGTAGAATGAGCTGCCGAGACCCAGTGAGTCGCCCATCGCTCCTCCGATGACAGGACCCGTGACAGCCCCCAGCGGCAATACGCCGTTGAGCACACCAAATGCTCGTCCCCTGAATTCCCTGGGTACCGCCCTGGCGGCCAACACATTTCCCGCCACAGTGAGGATGCCGCTGAATATCCCAAAACCCAAGCGGAAAAGTGAAATGGCGAAGAGATTGACCCACACTCCGTGGAGCGCCGCCGTTAAAGCAGAACCGATAAGTCCAGCAGCAAAGCGGCGTTCGACGCCTGATTCCTGGCCGTTAGCGTTTCTGCCCGGCCTGGCCGCCAGGGTGGCTCCCAGCACGGTACCTGCCCCGGCAATTGAATAAACTATCCCGCTGATGAGCGTGGAATTCTTTCCTTCAGAGAGGAGATCTACGTAGAGCACAAGGGTTGGTTGGGTCATTTGCACTGCCGCTTGAACCAGGAAGAGGCAGATGAGGACCACCGTTAGGTCCCGGTTCTTAAAGGATGTCATTATATCTGCCAGGACGTTAATCTTATCCTGGCCCGGAACAACCTGTTCCCTCAACAAAAGGAAGGAAACTACCGTGAAGGCGAAGAGAGTCACCGCGGACAGCCGGAAAGTGAACGGGATACCGAGAAGACTAACCAGCACACCACCTAGCAGTGGTCCCGAGATGGTCCCGGCGGCGCTGGCTGCCTGCAGAAGCCCCAGAGCATAACCGATGTGTTCCTCAGGTGTATTTGTTGCCACCAGCGAGGTTGCTGCAGGTATGAAACCTGACAAGAACCCGGTGAGTCCTCTGAGCAGGACAAACTGCATGGGAGTCCTTGCGGCGGGGTAGATGGCATAGGTTAGGGCAATCCCCACTCCCGAGCGCAGTATCTGTAACCTCTTTCCATACTTGTCGGCAATGGATCCCCAGACTGGCGCCATAATGGCGGACGTAAGGAAAGATGCCGAATACGCCATTCCTGACCATGTTGCCAGGTTTTCCGTGACGGCCATGGATTTCAGGACGTACGGAAGGAATGGAGTGACCAGGGTAAAGGAAGCTTGCCCCACGAATACCATTGCGAGAACTACATACAGGTTCTTCTTCCAAAAACTCAATGCCACCGCCAGCCTTTGCCTCGTACTGTGCATTAAATGCTCCCTTAAACGTTTGGTAATTCGATAATGGGGAGAAAAATCCTCCAATCTTTGCGTTCAACTACATGGCTCCTTTCTGCACCGATGTAGTTAGATGGGCAGGGACTTCTACTCCGGGCCTTGTGGTTGGCGGCGCGTTGCAGAGTCTCCCGAATTTTATCGTCACTGTCATCGCTAATCTTGTGAGAAGGTAATCGGGGAAAGAGTCAAGAAGGAAAGGGTCCTGTAAACTTGAGCAGACGTTTTAGACCGAGGAGGCTCATTTCTTATGGACATAAAGTCAGCCAAGCTGGAAGTGCTCGCCGGTTGCCGGGCTATGGTGGATAAAGGACTCACCGTAGGGACTGCGGGGAATATAAGCATGAGGGCAGACGCCGAGGGAGTCTTTGTCATCACCCCCACCAGCATGGATTACTCCCTTCTAACCCCCGACGATCTGGTCGTGGTGGACTATGACGGCAAGATCGTATCCGGAAAGCGGAAGCCCTCGATTGAGGTGTCGATGCACCGGCTCATACTCCTGAACCGGCCTGACGTGCAGGCGGTGGTTCACACTCATTCCCTTTACGCGACGGCTTTCGCGTCTTCTAAAGAAGCGACTTTTTTGCCCGCCTTTGCGATAGAGGTTATATCTTACCTTGGAGGTGAGATAGCCATAGCCGAATTCGCGCCGCCGGGGAGTTTGGAACTGGCCGAGGCTACCGTGAAAGCTCTTGGTACCAACGCTGGAGTGCTCATGCGCAATCACGGAGCTATCGGGGTCGGGAAAACGATGCGTGACGCGCTAACAGCTGCCGAGATCCTGGAAAAATCGTGCCAGATTGCATTCTTCTCGCGCATCATGGGTGGCCTTCTCGACCTGCCGGCGGAGTTTGTTGCCAGCGCGAAGCAGAAGTCCCTTGAGAAACGCGGAGTTCGTCGATGAAGACGGGGCGGCCTGACGTCTCGTTTACAGTTAAGAGGGTTCTCTAACGCAAACAGGGTCCCGCGAAGCGGGACCCTGTAATGCACTTCTTTCTGTGATCCTTGGTGTGCCTGTGCCGGCAGTCTGCGCCGCAGCTCACTCGGGTAGGCTGTACAGGTAACGTGGCCTGCCCGGCCTTCCATATAGCACGCTCATCTTTGCGATGTTGAGGTCAACTGAGTAACGCACAAAGCAATTGAATCAAAGAAGGACTTCTGAAGTACGCGTCGAATAGTATGATGGTCTAACCATATAACCATCTAGCTATTGGGAGCGACGTTAATGGAGTTCAAGAAGCTGACAACACAGAAATTGCCGGACAAGGTGAAAGAACAATTCGTAGAGTTGATCAAAAATGGGGTCCTCAAACCTGGTGACAGGCTTCCGCCGGAGCGAGATCTGGCCGGGCATCTCGGAGTTAGCAGAGGAGTTCTTAGAGAGGCACTTCAAGTCTTGGAGGCTCACGGATACATCACCAGAAAACCAGGAGGTGGGACCTATGTAAGGGAACTAGGGGATCAGCTTGTCGGCATCGACGGCCTATGTGATAAGTTGAAACAGGCCACCTTCATGGACCTTCTCGAGGCAAGAGAGGCTATTGAAGAGAAGGCAGTCCAGCTTGCCATCCAACGAGCGTCTGACGAAGACCTAGCCCAGATGGAGTCGATTCTGGCGCAGGCTAAACAAGGAGCTGGAACCCCGGAACTGGACCGTGCGTTTCACCTGTGTATTGCCTCTGCAACGAAGAACGTCGTAATAACCAACTTCATGTCCGCTAACCTAGAGTTGATAAAGGACATAACCTCGCAAACGCACAGATTGCCAGGTCGCAGCGATGAAATGATCAAGGAGCACGAAAAAATCCTGAACGCCATAAGGCATCGGGATCCTCTAGCCGCAAGAGCTGCTGTGCTTGAACACCTCACTAATGTTAGGAACGCAGTTCTAAAGGTGTTTTCTGGGGAGGGGGAGCGTAATGTCAAAAAAGCCTGACGAAGTAAGAATTTACTCAGCGACATCTTTTGTAGGCCACGGAGTGGATGAAGAGTCGCTGAAACGGGCTTTGCAGCTGCATCCAGATGCAATTGTCGCCCAGGGTACCACAACGGATGCGGGTCCTTATTATCTGGGAACGGCCAAGCCAGTCATGGCGAGAGAGGCGCTTTTTCGAGACCTCGAGCTCATTGTCACAGCCGCAAAATCCGCTGGGATCCCCTTCATTGCATCTGTAGGCGGGTGTGGTTCAAATCCCACTACTGAGTTGGCCTTGGATGTCTTACGAGATGTATGTCGAAAGCATGGGGTTCGACTAAAGCTGGGTGTGATTTGGAGCGAGATCAGTCCGCAGTGGCTGGTCGATGTGTTGTCGACCAAGGCAGTGAGAGCACCCCGAATCCTTCCACATCCGAGGTTGGAACCCTTTCTCTCCCCGGATACGGTCAAAAAGGCAAAACGCATTGTGGCTCAGGTGGGACCGGAGGTTGTGATGAGACTTATCACGAGAGCGCCAGATCTCGACGGCATTATCACGGGTCGAGCTCTTGATGTCGGACTTTATGCCGCGCTGCCTCTCTTACATGGCTTCGATAAGGGCCTGTCGATGCATTTCGGCAAAGTTATGGAAGACGGTGCTCTAGCCGCTACTCCCGGAAGCGGTAACGATGGTCTTTTCGGCATAATTCGCAAAGACCACTTTGATGTCTTCCCGGTGAACCCAAAACGAAGATGTACTCCTTCAAGCGTCGTGGCACATGCTTTTTACGAAAGGAGTGATCCAACGAGAGAGGCCAATCCTGGCGGAGACCTGGACATAAGCAGCGCAACTTATACTCAGATAGACGACCGGACGGTTAGGGTAACTGGCAGCAGATGGGTACCGGCGCAGGAATACCGCATCAAACTTGAAGGCGTAGCTCAGGTGGGGTACAGGAGTATCTGTATCGGTGGAGTACGGGATCCGCGTTTCATAGATAACGTCGATTCAATTCTATCAGAGTGCAAGTCAATCGTCTCGAATTATTTCAAAGGGTTGTCAACGGAGGCTTACACTCTCATATTCAGAGTCTACGGTAAGAACGCGGTGATGGGAGACAGCGAACCACGAGACCAGGTTGGTGGTCATGAGATTTGCCTCCTTATTGATGTCGTAGCTCAAACTCAGGACCTGGCGGATAGCATATGCTCATTTACAAGTTCGACTATATCTCACCACGGTTTCGCGGGCAGGCTCAGTACTGCAGGTAATCTTGCCATGCCGTTCTCGCCTGGACGAGCCATACCAATAGGTGAGGTTTATCAGTTCACCATTTGGCATGCTTTGCCCCTTAGTGACCCGGAGGAACCTTTCAGGACAGAAATCCTGAGAATCTAACCTATGTTCGTACTTTGGTGGTCTCACGGCAGGCGAAGATGGAGGCCTGGCTGAGGAGGTGCCAATCAATGAAACTCGCGGAGATGGCAAGTGTAATACGAAGTAAGAATGCATCGCCCTTCGTGACTACATTAGATATATTTTTCGAGGATAGGAACAACTTTCTGCGTGTCAAGGATTCCGGTGTCTTGAATAAGGAGACAATTTCCCGCCTCTATAAGGTTCCACAAGATTCTATCCTTGGAATCTGGTTCGTTGACCTGTGCTGTGGTATCAAGATATCTTTCTTGAAGCCTAAGGCAGCAGATGACATTGAATCTTCGGACGTGTATGGCGCCCAGCAAAATGCTCCCCTGTTAGACCTGGAGATCTGATAAGAAAGGAGGATTTCTATGGCGGTCGGAATTTGGTCCTTAATCGCGTACGTAGTAGTCATCATCTTCTGGAATGTTTCCCTCAAGAGGAACATAGGTGAGGCAATGGCGATAGGTTTCGTGGTTACGACCATTTTCGCGGGAAGCAAGGCTGCGGCCCTGATTTGGGAAAGCCTCCTATATGCCGCCAAGCAGGAGACGGTATTTGCCGCACTTGCCTTTGTATTCATGGCATATGTCATGACCGAAACTCAGTTAGTCAAGAGGTTGGTTAATATACTGAACTCGGTTCTCGGGCGCTTCGCTGGAGGAGCAGGATATATAAGCACGCTAGCCAGCGCACTTTTCGGGCTCATTTCAGGTTCGGGAAGTGGGAACGCAGCTTCAGTAGGGTCGATCACGATTCCTTGGATGATCAACTCTAATTGGCCTCCTGAGTTGGCAGCTACAGTTGTAGCTGGAAACGCCGGTCTTGGAATAGCATTACCTCCATGCTCCTCGATGTTCATACTACTAGGTTCGAAGATCGTTTCGGAGAAAGTCAGTGCAGGCACGCTCTACTTGGCCCTTTTGACAGCCGGTCTTTGGACTTTATTATACAGACTGATACTTGTAAGGTTCTTTGTCAGAAGGTACCGCATCCAACCTCTGCCTGCAGAGTTCATACGTCCCCTCGGGGAGACCCTGAAGGAGGGCTGGACTTCGCTGCTGATGTTCATCGGGATTCTCCTCCCGGTAGTACTTACCATAGGCCCGGTTGCTGGCCTACTGGGGCGCAGCAGTTCGTTTGGTTCGAAAGCTCTTGATTCCATTTCGCTCATCGTCTGGATACCGATACTGATCACATGGATAGCTATCCTCGAAGGTAGGCGTTATCTACCATCCAGCCTTGTTGGCTGGTATGAATTCCTCAAAAGGTCGGCGCAAAAGTACACTGTGGTCGGAGCGACACTCTTCTTTGCTTTTGCGGCTAGCAATGCAATGACGAAACTTGGGTTAGCGAAAGAACTTACCGGCTTGCTACAGAGGATGAACGTCCCCGCAGCCATCATGGTGTTTATCGTCGGATTACTTGTTACTCTTGTTGGGGCTCCGCTTACTTCTACCGCTACGATTGCAGCGATTGGGGCTGTTGCGTTCTCGGCATTAGTCCAGGTCGGAGTAAATCCAGCCGTATCTGCTGCTGCCGTACTGATTTTTTCCTCGACCGAGGGAGCGACACCGCCGGGGGCAGCTCCTATCTTCATTGCGTCCGGCATTGCTGATGTTAACCCGGTGAAGACCTTCCGACCGCTTTTGCTGTATTATGTCGTACCGATTATCATCATCGGGTGTCTTGAGGCTTTAGGAGTGTTGCCAATTCTGGCCAGGTAGGGAGGGTCAGATGATGAACCGTTTGAGAAGCTTTCTTGACACGATCTTTGTTATCGGGTTGGTTTCTTTTATGGTCTTGGGGTCCATTCTCGTGTTCGGTCAGTTGGTTGGTGCCTTTACCTTAAACGGTGCGCTTACTATCAAAAGCAGTGACATACTTGCAAAACCTGCTTTCGTAATAGCATCGATTACCGGCTTAATCGGTTTCCTCGGAGCGTATATTCACGGGTGGAAAATGGGAGAATGACAGTGCTGCGAGCGGCTTAATGGCAACTGCTTGTGGGTCAGTTTCGCCTAGACTTCCGGTTTGTCGCGGTAGGAACTTTGCGGCGTGACGGTCCGCTTCTCCCGGGTCAGGTACGGTGATTGTACTTCCGGCCACGGGAGCGGGCCGTCAATCTGTAGGCGCAACTTGGTTGTCTCTTGGCTGAATGGTTCCGAATGGTTTCTATACCATGTTCTGTTCTATACGGTGATCATCAAGCCTACTTAACCGCCCAGATCAAGCAAAATCGCCGATAACTGCGGAAGTTGGGCTAGCGACACTATGAGGCTTCCCGCCGAGAGAAACACGCCTAGGGGAAGAACGTCGTGAGGCTTTTTCTTGCCCAGCGCGAGAAGGGGAAGCGCGTAAGCCGCCGCAAGGACAAATGATAGACCAAGAGCCGGGAAAACCCTGCTTGCTCCCATGTAAAGGCCCACGACACCTGCCATCTTGACGTCTCCCGCTCCGATGGCATCCGGCCGTAGAAGGATTACCGCGTACAGGAATGAAAAGCCAAGAAGCCCGCCGGCTAACCCGCTCCAAAATGCCTTATGCCCTGAGAGCAATTTCAGGAGCAGAGTGAAGCATGATAGAGAGGCCAGGATCCTGTCAGGCAGGATCCCGTATAACCAGTCGCTGCCCGCGAGGACCACAAAGTGGAAAGCGATGATTAAATTAAGCGCTCCCTCGGCACCCATCCCGTACCGGTGCAGAAAGGCCGGGACGATCACCGCGGTGGCAAGCTCAAGTGTGGGATAGGCCGGGCTTATACGGGCGCCACAGTGCTTGCATCTACCTCTCAAGAGCACAAAACTGAGTACCGGGATTAGCTCGGTAAACCCCAGTTGCGCTTGGCAATTTGGGCAGTGAGATCTGCCCGTTACGGGCACCCCGGCAGGAAGCCTCGAGGCCAAAGCGGCGAGGAAACTGCCAAAGCACAGCCCCATCAGGGCCAAGAAAAAATCATTTTGTAGCGGCATCGGCTTTGGTTTCCCCCAAATAATAGACGACTCCTGTTAGTTTCATCGTGTACAGGCCCTGGTACTTTCCCCTCCCGGGTAAGATGTCTATCGTCTCTATCTTCGCGGCTTGGACATATGACCTCAGAAGGGAGATTGACCTTCTAAGCGCCTCCTGATCTCCAGCAAGTTCTAATTCGAAGTTTACGGTGCCGATGTTCTTCCCGCTTTGAGGTGAGCTCTTCGTATACTGCAACCTGTAGATGGTAACGCCTGTCTCCTTCGTTACCTTCTCAAAGCCACTCGTTACGTCTTTTTCCCAGGATGCTCCAACGAGCGATGGAAGTCTATCTGAATTTGAGTAAGACTGCTCAAGGGCCGACCGTGCCTGAATCAGAGAAAGCATATCGACTTCGATTTGCTTAAGCTCGCTGGTTAAGGCTCTTGCGCGAAAGACAGAATTGATCAGGAAGATGGCGCCTGCCACCGTAGTTATTGCCAGGGCAATCGTCACGGTATCTAGCCTCAAACGTTTAGCCTTACCTGGTACTATCTTGTGCCCCTCCCTCTCCGTTGGTCGGCGCAACTATCTTGAATGAAAAACCACGGTCCGATCCCAGGAGCGATGCAGACGTGATTTCCCTGATGAAACCGACCCGTCTCAAAGAGTCGAGGAAAAGTCCATATGCGTTGAGGTCAGAAACTTCCCCGCCCAGTTCCACAGTACCATCTTTTTTGACGGAAATTTGAGTTACCTTACATCCTTCTGGGACGATCCTGTTGATCTCTGATAGCCTTGTGGCCCAGTCTACCTGGTCGTGCAGATCTTCCCTGGCCTTCTGTATCTCTGACGGTTCGCCCGAACTTTTTAAAGTGGCTATCTTTGCCGAAAGCGCCTCTTTTTCTAGTCTACGGGATTGTAGTTCAAGGGAAATATTATTCACATTGGACATGAGATAAAGACTCGCGGACCACACGAAAACCGCAAGACACGCCCATACGATGCGCCTGAGCCACTGCCTTCTCCTGGACTTTTCTGTATCTGATAGTACCTTAGGCCTGAGAAGATCTAAGTCGAGTCCCAGTACGTTATCACCCAGTGGGTTCGGAAGGTCACCTGCCCGTGCCAAAACCATGGCAACCTCCTTTTCGGAATGCGAGTCCCGCGGCTATCCCGTAGTCAGGCGGACAAGCAACTCCTGGCAGTGCCCATACGTCAACCACAAAACCGATCCGGTCTCTTAATACTTCCGCCAGCATGTCAACTTCGGGATTTTTGCCAATGAGAGTGACGACTCCTGCGCTGGTGGGGCCCGGGCCACTTCTAACAAAACGCACAGAACGGACGATTTCCCCGGCGAGAACAGATGCGGTTTCGTGTACCTCCTCGCCGGCAAGAGGGATTTCCCGCATTATCCACGGATACGGGCCAAAACCAAGGTACATACGCACATCCTGGCTCACCACAATAGAGATCTGCAGTGACAGATCCCCAAAAGGCCGGGAGACAGATCCTTGTTCCGTTGTGCGGAGTGTGCTGGTGTCTTTTGTCTCACCAAAAATGCTAGCGCCCCAATTCAGATTTTTCGCCAACCAGCTCGCGCGGCATGCCGCACACGCTGGAACCTCCACGGCGAGCAATGCAAGGCCAGCTGTCTTAATAAGCGTCTTGATCGCGGCTACCGAGCGACTCTCAGCCGCTGCTACTACGTAAGTCCTGCCTTCTAAAGAGGGACGCGCGGTGGGCAGGCTGGGCAACCCATCAGGCCAGACTTGGTAGGTTGCACGCATTTCTGCTGCCTTATCAGGGAGCATCCTTGTGAGTTCGTGTTTAATCGCTTCGATGACTTCCTTGTCATCAAGCGGAGGGAGTGCGGTGGAAAAAAGGATGCTATCCCCTGGTGGAAGCCCGACCACACACAGTGGCTTGCGGGAATATTTCCGCGAAAATTCCTTCAATTCGCCGGCAAGTTTTATTAGCGAGGCCTTATCATCGGGATCAAACTCCGTTTCCGCAATCCCCGTGGCCAGTATGCATGGTGGTTTTCCGGATACGAGAACCATGCGGACGGGGTTTGAAAGGTCGATCCCCATATATATTTCGTTCCTTGCTGCCACCGGTCAAATTCACCTCAAATGATTGTTGGGGGAAGGCGGCGTCATCACCTACCGAATTCCTCCGTCCAGTCGGCCACCGAATATGTCACCCCAAAATGAACCGGCAAGTCAACATCTTCCCACTCGAACTCGCCTGGGTTAATCTTCAGGACGGTGTTTCCCGTTTCGAGGTCCACTATCACATCATCTCTGGATATCAAGAGACCCGGGTCAAGGGTTAAAGATTTCTTAACATCTAGTTCGATGCTTCCACTCGAATAAATGAAGAGACTTTTCGGAGCGGCACCTTCTTTGTCGATCTGCACCTTGACGCTGGAACTATCGCCACCGACCGCAAGAAGCCTGAGACCGTCCCAAGCATCGCTATCCAGTGAGGCTTCTAGAGAACCCGAGACCACGAGGATCCCTGTGCCTCCCACGGTTGCATTGGGGTGGCGCTCTCTGAGACTTCCACGGACGTATAGCATTCCGTCTACCACGAGGCTTCCGTAGTTGTCGAGATCTCCGTCGACGAATCCGAAGGCGTCGCCAGCGATAATAAGGGTTCCTTTCTTACCGATGGTAAGGTTTCCCTGGACAGCCGTATCATCTTGCCAGGCGACTGTCGTGTCGATTTCGCCAGATGGAAACTCGGTAAATTCAGTATCACGGACTTTTGATTCAAAGGGGCCAGGTCCAATGTCTGGGATAAGACCGGGAGGTAACTCCGTAATCACGCCAAAACGAGGGTCCGGAAAGTACTCCGAGGGCAAGTCGCTCTGGCTGCAGTATACGTTCCCGTATATTTCCATACCGCTCTTGCCATGTGCCTCGTGCTCAATCTCCCCCGCACAGGCAATGACAGCCTCAGAAAGAGAGGCAACAGGAACCAGCTTAAGTTGAATTTTCTTATTCACTTTCCTGACAGAGCCTGTTGCCGTAACGAGTATCGTTCCGTCCTCGGTTTCTTGACAGGAGGCGGAAGCAACCCACTCTCCGGAAGGATCTTCTTTTGTGATAGTGCCGGTTGCATCGACGTTGTAACCGTTTAGTTCTAAGGCTGCTACCATCTCTTCGGCGACGCCTCTCGCGAGATCCAGGGCTTTTCTAGCCTGCCCCATCTTGATGTTGATGGCCCTCATGTTGCCCTCGGCCAGAACCGCTCCGGTGAGAAGGACCACGAGAAACCCCATAAGTACGACGACGGTGATGAGAGCATAACCTGATTCTGCGCCCCCATCCACCCCGCTTCCAAGCAGCGGCTTAATTCGCCCTAAACGCAGCTTTGAATAGCTTCGATACATTTTGAGATCGGTCCTCCAACGTGAACTCGACCAGTACGACTCGCACAAATAGGCCCGCTGCCCTGGACCCTTCCACGTATTCATCGCCGCAAAGCGCCTTTATTCTCAGTGACTTGCACTTAAGCCCACCGTCAGGGAAATTCATTATATTTTCCGAAGAGGGCCGCACCACCGCCAGCCGGAGTTGTTCTCCCTCAAGAGACAGCGTCACAGTCAGAGAGTCCTTTGCCACGGTGATTCTGTCATTGGAAATGTCTTTTATCTTTCCTCCTGATTCGGAGACCTCCCTGAACGCTTTCTCGATGTTCTCCACCGCGAAAATACCCTGGTCCCTGATTGCCCGCTCTATGTCAAGTCTCGCTAAAACCCGGGTGGTTAACGTGTAGACTTCGACTAGCATTGAAACTATGAGGGTCGCGAGCCCTAGGGCCACGGCCACTTCCATCAGGGAAAAGCCCGCGGATTTTTCCGCTTCACTTTTGCCGCACCATGGACTCGGTGGAATATACCTCAGCCCCTTGCCTATCGCGTACAGTGATGACTACCCTGAATAACCCCGGGCTGACTTGCTCGACTAAATAGCTGGATTCACCGAGCGTGTCAAATTCTTCGGGAACCCACCATCCTTGACCCGGAGTGATCGGGGTAGAGGATCGTATCTCTTCCATCTTGATCCTTGCAGCCATCATGCCCTGGACCCTTGCGTCTTCTCTTTTGGACATGTACATCACTGCACTGATTTGAGAAGAAACGAGCATAAGGAGAATAGATGCAAGGGCCAGGGCTACCACCACATCAAGCATCAGAGAGCCGCGTTGGTGGAGCATAGCTAACGTAGCCAAATCATCATAATTAGGCTATTACCGACTCCAATCAACTGTCCCATCGGGCTTAAGCGTCATACTTACCTGAAAAGTAGTGCCGGATTTTTGTGCAACTGCCACAAAGTTTTGATTGTCGGCGTTACCCCAAAGATCCCAGTCCGATTTATCGTAATTCCCAAGGTCATCAAGATTCTGCGGGAATCTACCGTTCTCCAGGAAGTAACTCCACACATCGACCCTTACCTGTTGCAGAATGGCTTTTGCCTGTGATACGTACGCGTTATCTCTGACCTTGGCGTAGACTGGATACGCGACTGCAGCCAGTATAGCAATTACAGCCATTACCATTACGAGTTCAAACAAGGTGAACCCTTTTTCCGATGAGAGAATTCTCTTTTTCTGGTTTCTCACGATTTCTCCCCCCGAAATGCACTGCATCATTTATCTGGATCTTACGCCAGATCTTGCTCATGACGCAATAACAACCACGAGAAAGCGACACATCGTTGCGGTTACATCACTACATTACTACATTCAGGGCCTCTAACACCGGCCCGAACACGGCAAGTGCCACAAGGCCCACTATCACCCCGATCACCAGGATCAACGCGGGCTCAACCAGGGAAGATAGGGTGCCGAGCAAACGTTCGACTTCGCCCTCGTAAAATGAGCACGCGTTGGAGATCATTTCCGCGAGACTGCCGGTATTTTCCCCTGCAGATGCCAGTTCGCACAAAAGCAGCGGAAATGCCCCGGAATCCCTCATGGCATCGCCGATCCCGGACCCTCTTTCCACCTCCTTTCTTATGGCCTGCGTGGCGTCTCTAAGAATGTACGAACCTGAAGCTTGGCCGGCATATTCGAACGATTGGAGAACGGGAACCCCGCTCCTGAGGAGCATCGAAAAAGTCCGTGAGAACCTGGCGTAATATGACGATTGGAGAAACTTTCCCCAAACTGGAATCCGGAGCAGAAGCCGTTCGAATCTTGCGGCCGTCTCTTCTCTCGAACGGAGGTATTTGAGGAACAGCCATGCTCCGAGAACCGCCACGATAACCAATGGCCAATACTTACTGAGAAACTGCGACCATCGAATGATCAGCCTGGTGGCCGGCGGAAGTTTTTCGACGCTTCCGAAAAGCCCCGCAAATGTCGGCACAACAAACGTGAGAAGAAGAAGAATGACCGCAGTTGTGACAACCAGGATCAAAAGCGGGTATACCATTGCCGATCGGACTTTATCCTGAAAATCGGAAGATCTGAGGGCTTGTTTTCCGGTATACTCAAGGACATCTGCTAGGTTCCCCGAAGCTTCGGAAGCCCTGACAGCTTCCACTTCCCAGGGTTCAAACATCTGTCCATGGGCGCGCAGCGCCTCGTGGAATTCGAGTCCTCTTTCGATGTCCTTGGCCATAAGTTTCAGCACTCTGGACACAGCCGGATTAAGTTCAGAAGACATATACTCAATGGAAGCCCGGAGTGGTATACCGGCCTTAAGAAAAGCTGAGAGTTCAATGAGAATCAAAGCTTTGTTACGCTGGGATGTTCTCGAGAGAGGCACAAAAGATTTCAGGAAACTCTCGAGCCACCCCACTCGCTTGAGAGAGGTGACTATGTATCCTTGCCGATCCATCTCGTCCAGGAAAACATAAAGTTCCTGGATGTCGGCCCTTTCTGTTATAGACCGTCCGGTCTCCCTATGTACCGCCCTGTAACGATATGTTGCCAAAGCGGCATATCCTCCTGAATGGTGCACAAACTACCATAAGCCTCACGATGTGGTCTACGCAAAAATCGCCGTTGCCCCTCCTGAATGGTGCGGGGACTTACCCTAAACACTGTAACCCATATATATCGCTATCAATAGCTTTCGTCTCCGCTGAAGACTCTCTGGACCTCTTCCCACGTCGTAATACCTTCCAGCACTTTCCTCGCGCCGTCGGCTAATAGCCCTTGGTGACGCTTGGCAGGGTTCAGGAACGGGTCAGCCTTCGGATCCTCTGAGGCCATGAACCTTCTCCTGAACTCCTCGTCCACCACGATTATCTCGGAAATCGCAGTTCTTCCCCTGTAACCTTTGTGGAAACAGGTTGGGCAAGCCTTTGCGGAGTACATCCTTACCCTTGCTTCCTCCCTGGAGACCCCTGCCGCCCTCAGAATCTCGTCTAGAACTTCGTCCGGCGGCGACCACGACTTCTTGCACCAGGGGCACAGGGTCCGGACAAGACGCTGGCTGAACAGAGCCACGATCGACGAGAGGGCCATGTACTTATTGACGCCCATCTCTTCAAACCGCATGAGGACAGAAAGCGCGTCGTTGGCATGTATGGTTGTGAGGACAAGGTGACCCGTCAGGGCGGCCCGGAAAGCTATCTCAGCCGTTTCGACATCCCGGATCTCGCCGATCATGATGATATCGGGGTCTTGCCGCAATACGTGCCGTACGACGGTGGCAAAGCTCAATCCCGACTTTATGTTAACCTGGGTGTGGTTTACACCCGGGATTACGTATTCCACCGGGTCTTCAACGGTTACTATGTTCTTGCCGGGAGCATTTATCTCCCGCAGTGCCGCAGCCAGTGTGGTGGATTTACCGCTCCCGGTGGGTCCGGCCACCACGATCATTCCATAGGGCAGCGATAAGACCTTCTTAAAACGTTGGAGGACGCCGGAGGACAGGCCGAGGGCCTCGAGGGACGTGTAGTCTGTCGATTGTTCCAGGAGCCTTATGACGACTTTTTCGCCGAAAATGGTGGGGAGGGTCGAGACGCGGAGATCGTAAGGTCTGCCATCGATCGAGGTGGAGAAACGGCCGTCCTGGGGTAACCTTTTTTCCGCGATGTCCATGCCGCCAAGGACTTTGAGACGCGTGACTATTGCATCGTGAAGGGTCCGTGGCGGCGCTCCCGCTTGTTCAAGCACCCCGTCTATCCTGAACCTTATCTTGCTCTTATCGGAAAAAGGCTCTATATGGATATCGGATGCGCCGCGCCTGGCGGCTTCCTTGATCATGTTGTCTACCACATTGATTATTGGCTCGTCTTCCAAACGGAGGGGTCTCGGCGAAGAAGGAGAAGGTGCAGTTTCGTCCGTCCGTACCCTTTGTTGAAGGTTTCGTAGACGCGTCAGCCGGAACGCTGCTCTCTCGACGTTAGAAGGGAGCTCGTAAAGGCGCTGTATGGCATCGTCTATATCTTCCGGGATGGCGAGCATGGGCGATACTTTGAGCCCCGTCTTGGTGCGGATCGCCTCAAGGATGCCGAGATCGGACGGGTTTTCTACCGCCACATCGAGGATATCGCCTCTTATGGCAACAGGGATGGCCCGTAGCCTTCTGGCATCGGCGACTGATAAAAGTTTTAAAACTTCAGGGTCCGGAGTCACATTCCGAAGGTCACAGAACGGAACGCCCAGCTGTTTTGCGAGGGCCTCGTAAAACTTGTGAGCCGAAAGAGCCCCCATTTTAATGAGGATCTCCCCAAGTTTTCCGCCGGATTGCCGTTGAGCCTCCACTGCCTTTTGGAGGGTGTCAGGATCCACGAGTTTGTCGTTTACGAGGAGCGTCCCGATCTTCTCTAATTCATTCAAGGCTCCCCACCTCATCCCAGACGTCTTCTCGGGACACTAATCCTTTTCTCACCAGTTCTTCGATGGAGTTCGCCATGGTGACCATCCCGAACCGCCGACCTGCTTCCATTGTAGTGATTATTTGATGGTACTCGTTCTTCCGTATGAGGTTTCGCACTGGCGGAGTCGCCACGAGGATTTCGTATGCCAGGACTCTTCTCTTTCTGTCTTTAGAAGGCAAGAGTTTTTGAGCAAAGACGCCATTTAAGGCCCTCGACAGGGAACTTCTGGCAAACTCCTGGCGACCTGCAGGGAAAAGATCTATGAATCTATCTATCGCCCGTATGGCAGAAGGGGTGTGCATCGTTGAGATGACGAGATGCCCGGTCTCTGAAGCCAGAAGGGCAGCGTCCGCCGCCTCAGGGTCCCGGAGTTCTCCCAGGATTATCACGTCGGGGCTTTCCCTCAGGGCATCTATGAGCCCATGGTGGAAAGAAATACAGTCGACGCCCACTTCTTTCTGGGATACAAGTCCGTTGAAATGGTCAAGCTTGAACTCTACTGGGTCCTCAATGGAAACCAGTCTCACCGATTTGGTCTCCAGAAGGTAACGCATTAGAGAGGCTAGGGTTGTCGATTTACCAGAACCGGTGGGACCCGTAATCAGCAATAGTCCGGGGCGCTTGCACAGGTCGACGAGGATCGCTGGTAGGTTCAGGTCCTCTGGGCGGGGGACCTCCAGTGGGATGAGCCTTATGGTCAAAGCATAATTCCCCATTTCCCGAGACACATGAACCCTGAGTCGGCATGCTCCGGGAACTTCGTAGGCGACATCCCACGATAGGTCGTCTTCATTCCGAGACGAGACGTGCGTCAAGGCCCCCGCTTCGGAATGAGAGTTCCTGCCGGCAAAAAATTCCACGGCTTTCTCAGTATCTTCCGGAAGGAGAGGTGGATAATCAAGCTTTGTGAGGTACCCCGCAATTCTCAAGGTTGGCGGTGCCCCGATAAGCAAATAGAGATCAGAAGCACCCAAATTCACCGCCTGTCTTATCAAATGTTCGATATCAATGTGCAATTGCCCCTCACTGAACTCCTTTCGCGCTCCTTGGAGGCATTTGCGATGACTTGGGTTGCATTCGACGAGAATTTAAAAAGTTCCTCCAGAATCTCCAAAATTTTTACGGGGTGTAGATTGAACCAGAAACCTTGCACCTCCTGGAACGTCTGGGCATCGCACAAGGCCATATTCAGGTGCAGATTGACAGGAGCAGATTCACAGGACGAGATTGACATGAGCCTTGCGTCTTCCGGTCGTTGTCCGTATAACGGGGTTGATGGAACGACATGGAATGGGGGAAATGGCCGTGTTGAGCGTTCCTTTCAGCGGTACCGTGGAAGACCTCCTGGAAGTGATCGGGCGGGTGGTCCCTCACGCTTCTCCCGAGGAGGGCGAATGCGATTGGCATCCTCCGGAGCTGCTTGTGGGAGAACCGGACTCCCGCGTGGTTCGCATCGTTTTCGATACGGGGCTGGAACTAGATCCCGGCAGGCTAGATAGCATGTTTGACTCATTGCAGGAAGGAGATTGTCTCGTATTGCTGGAATCAACCGGGACCCCTTTGTGGAATCCACCTCCACCTGATAGGGATCGAGTCCGGCGGAGTGTCACCCGTACTGAGATGGCAAAGTGGACTACCGGGTTCCTCGGCAGAATCGAGAGAGCCGGAGCAGCCCTCATCTGGCTCGGTGACACGTGGGAAGCGTGGGAGAAAGGTCCCGCGTCCCTCATGTCAGAAAAGATCAAGGAGAGGCTACACGTTGAAAGCGTAACACCAATCGAAAAAGTCCTGGTAGAAAAAGCGTTCAAGGTCGTGGTCTTCGTTCCAAGAGGTCACGAGGACAAGGTCCGCAACGCGATGGCGAGGGCAGGCGCAGGCCACATAGGAAACTACAGCCATTGTACGTTTCAAGCCCCCGGTAAGGGCACTTTCCTTCCCCTCGAGGGAAGCAATCCGTACATAGGCAGCACTGGCAAGCTCGAGATGACCGACGAATTCCGTCTTGAAACCATAGTCAGGGAGCGAAGGCTCCGCATGACCATAGAGGCGATGCTAAAGTCCCATCCATATGAAGAAGTGGCCTACGACGTATTCAGGCTCGAAAACGGGTCGCTTGTGTTAGGAGGAGCGCTTCAAGTTGTGCTCAAGGAACAGGTTGATATCAAAGAGCTCGTCGAGATCTTCTCCGGGGATATGCGGTGCGCTGACCTTACTCCGCCCGGAGGGACCACGGATAACGTTTTAGTCTGCCGGTTCTGCGGCCCACGGGAAATTTCGGCGGCAAAGAGAACCGGTGCAGGTGTCGTGGTCTACCTCGAAGATACTTATCCAGGTATGGTTTGGAGGCGCAGGTTCGGGATCTGTGGCATAAAAGCCGGGAAAGGCGTGTACGCGGATGTGTTACGGGCACTTGCCGATTCTATTGCCGGCGAGCTTTCCGCGTATTAACGGGGTCCGGGAACTAAGCACTAGGGGCAGATAATTACGTCCTCCATGGGCCGTTCGGACAAGCCAAGTTGCCGTACAATTTGACCTGGCCAGCCGAAAAAGGGAGAGGAGGCGGATACCTCCCCTCCCTGAGTTTTCATCTGAAACGGCCTTCCCGGCGGTCTTTTATTGCGCGGCTGGTTACGGTTACTTGTCTTCAAGGATGCGGTAGATTATGACGCACGCTTCGCGCCTCGTTGCGTTTTGGGCGGGACGGAATGTGCCGTCGTCATATCCGTTGACTATTCCCCACTCAACGGCAGTCTGGACGTAACCGCGGTACCTGAAGTTGATCTCCTCCCGGTCTCTGAAGGCGAGGTTATCGCCCGTTGTTCCTTCAGCGTCATTCGCGAGACCTATGGCCCTTGTGGCCATTACACAGATCTCGAGACGGTTGATTGGTTTATCCGGCTCGAAACCTTCAGGATATTCTTCGTCGCTGATTATGCCCGCCTCTTTTGCCCTCACGATGTAGCGGTAAGCCCAGTGTTCTGGAGAGACGTCAGCGAAGGGCTTTTCCGTCTGAGCAGGTTGCCCTAATTCCGGGTTGTCTTGGGTTTCCGTGTCCGATGGCTCCATGCCTGCTGCACGCAGGAGGAGCGCCAGGAATTGCGCCCGCGTGAGTGTTCCGTCGGGGTCGAAGGTATCCTTAGAGACCCCTTTGACGATTCCTTTTTCGTATAGTCTGAGGATTTGCGGGTCACCCCAGGTGACTTCACCCGTGACATCTTTGAACGGTTTGACCTTAGGGAGAGGAGGCGCCTCGTTCCTGTGCTGTTTTTCGTGCTTCAACCCCGAGATGGCGAAGTGCGCCCAGAGGTCCCCGGATGACGTCTTGATCCTGGCTAAATACACACCTGGTCTTGCCTGGTTGCCCGATGAATCCTTTTGGTCCCAAGTCCAGGTCTTTGTCTCTTTAGGCTTCACTTCGACGATGACCGTACCGGCCACTGGATTGAAAACGTCCTGGTCACCGGGTCTGGTTATGACCCAAGGAGCGGAATTTGAGAGTATCACAGTTTCGTCCGAGCCATTGTAGAGGGACAGGGTTACTGTCTCTCCGCGACGGTATACCGGCTTATCAACATAGAAAGATATGCTACCTGGGGTTGCCACCACAGTGAGGGTAGTGAACGCAGGTACATAGCCTTCCTGGGTGTTGCCGTTTTCTTTCATGGCCTTTATGAAGTACTTACCCTGTTTTTTCACTGAGACGGTGAGTATGCCCTCTTTATCAGTGTTCCCGAGTAAAGTACCCTGTATCGAGGGATCCTGAGACTTCTTGTCGGCACCTGTTCCGAGCGGTTCGTACCTATCCAGGAGGTACACGGCTGCGCCTTCCACCGGCTTTTCTGTGGACTTCTCGCTGACTTTTACGGTGAAGGTTTCGCCTTCGCGAACCTGAGGGGGTGCAGTTACCACCAGAGACTCCTGGCGGGCCGCTTCCGCCGGGAGCGGGAATGTCAACAGCGAGAAAGTAAGCAAAAGAGTTGCGGCGACAAGTAGTTTTAGGATACCGGCCAATCGGGGCTGCCGGATATTACAGATATACCATGGATGGTTCATGGACCCAGCCTCCTTTGTAAGAAGTGTTTTGTTGTCTCCTCCCATAAATATCGAAAATGCGAGGAATTTTGCGGGAAGTCAGTGCATGAGATAGGTAGGATTACTCAGATCGGCGCATTCACGACACATTAAATACCAGGTACAACTCTTTTCTCTAGACCCACTATTGTGCTATTGTGTGGTATAAAAGAGTAGTAGCTCAATCCACTACCCGGACCATCAGTCGCGACACGAGGAGGTGGCTGGCGCATTAAAAACCCTGGTCCCACAATCTTTTGTGGCCGAGAGAGTTCTACTCTGGCATAAGACTTGCTACAGAAACCGTAAGTGCAATCGAAAATGTGTAGTGAGACGTCGTACTGGCTGTCGGTTGGTCTCTTCTTCAGACCCACTTTCAGCAAACGCGAAAGAAGCGGGGGCAGATAGTTTGAGAGAAGCACAGGTAACGGTAAAGAACAAAGTAGGGTTGCACGCCAGACCTGCTGCAACGTTCGTCCAGGAAGCGACGAAGTTCAAAAGCAAGATAAACATCGAATGCGGTGGCAGGAAAGCCGATGGGAAGAGTATCCTTCAGGTTTTGTCCCTGGGGGTAAAGTGCGGGAGTCTCATCGTGATCCGCGCTGATGGCGAAGATGAAGACGAAGCTGTCGAAAAACTGGTCTATATGATAGAAGCGGGACTGGGGGAGGAAGTGTAAGATGCCTGTGAACGCCAAGCTTACCGGAATCGGCGCGGCTCCGGGTGTGTCCGTGGGGAAAGCGGTCCTGGTCCGTACGTTTGATCTGGATAGCGTGGAAGCGCTTCGGAAGACGATATCGAAAGAAGACTCGGAGCGCGAGATCAAGCGGTATAAAGATGCAGTTAAGGTTGCTTTGGATGAACTGGAAAGTTTAGAAAAAGACGTGAAGGGGCGGCTCGGTGAAGATAAGGCCGCCATTTTTACAGCGCAGCGATTGATGCTCGAAGATCCCACCCTCGAATACACGATTGAAACGAAGATTTCAGAAAACCTCTTTACCGCCGAAAGAGCTTGCCTTGAGGCTTGTGAAGAGCAGGCCAAGATGCTCGAGAGCATGGATGACCCGTATTTCGCGGCTCGAGCTGTGGATATGCGCGACATTGGAAAGCGACTGGTAAGGTGTCTTTTGGGGATACAGGACCGCGGTTCTTTGAAATCCATCCCGGAAGGCTCCGTTGTCGTCGCTTACGACCTGGCTCCTTCGGACACGGCTTGCCTGGAGATAGATAAGGTCGTGGGGATTGTGCTGGACAGGGGCGGAAGAACCTCACATACCGCCATCTTAGCCAGGTCTCTAGGGATTCCCGCCGTCGTCGGGACTCAAAACGCCACTCAGTTGGTATCACAGGGCGATATCCTGACCCTCGATGGAGACAAAGGCGAGGTTGGTATCAATCCGGACGAGGCTGTCCTTTCGGCTTTCACAGCGAGGGTTCAGAAGTTCATCGACGAAAAGAAGCGGTTAAGTCTCCTCAAAGATCTCCCTGCGATGACCAAGGACGGTAAGCGTGTGGAACTGGCTGCCAATATAGGGAATGTGTCAGACGTCCCCATGGTGCTGAATGCCGGAGCCGACGGGGTCGGGCTTTTCCGCACCGAATTCCTGTTCCTCGATCGGACGTCGGTTCCCACCGAGGAAGAGCAGTTTGAAGCTTATAAGGAAGTCCTTTCTAAACTTTCACCGAGGCCCATCGTCGTGAGGACTCTGGACATCGGCGGAGATAAGGAAATCCCCTACCTTGGACTTCCGAAAGAGGAAAACCCGTTTTTGGGACTCCGGGCTATCCGCCTCTGCCTGAAGGAGAGAGAACTCTTTAGGACCCAACTCAGGGCACTTCTCAGGGCCGCTTCCTACGGTAATCTCAAGATCATGTTCCCGATGATAAGCAATCTCAATGAATTGAGAGAAGCCAAGAAAGAGGTCCTCAAGGTCAAAGAAGAGCTGGAATCTCAAGGAACAAAGGTGCCCGACTTCGAGGTAGGCATAATGGTAGAGATCCCCTCTGCGGCCATCGATGCAGATATACTGGCGCGTGAGTGTGATTTCTTCAGTATTGGTACCAACGATCTAGTCCAGTACACCATCGCGGTTGACAGGGGTAACCCTGAGGTGGCGTATCTCTCTGACCCGTTCCACCCTGCGGTGCTGCGGCTGATAGCACGCACAATTGAAGAAGGGCATAAGCACGGCATCTGGGTCGGCATGTGCGGTGAAATGGCCGGAATGCCAATGGCCGCGCCTCTTTTAGTCGGGATGGGGATCGATGAGTTGAGCATGGCTCCGGGTATGGTCCTCAAGATTAAAGATCTCCTGAGGAAGCTGGACTACGAGACTTGTAAGGGAATATGGGATAAGGTCAGGGAAATGAGCACTCGCGAGGAGATCAAAGGGTATCTCCAGTCCGTCCTTGAGGAACTGGGGTTTGCCGAAGCATCTTAGGTCTTTTGAGGGTGAAACGGGATGACGAGACTGGATAGGGTCCGAGCGTATGTCGAAGAACAGTGCAAAGAGCTACTGGAACGCGGCCAGGAGCCGGGTGTTGACGCCCGGACGGTAGCCGAGGCGCTGCGCATTTGCAGGACCGATGCTTCTACTGAGCTCAACAAGCTATGGCGGCAGGGAATCCTGGAGAAAGTGGGAAAGAAGCCGGTCAGGTACATGCCGGCTGAAGTGTTCCACAAGTTCTTCGTGACTTCCGGGCAGAAAAGCCCGGCCCCGAGCCTTTTGCCTGCAGGAGTCAGGGCTTTTAGCCGGAAAGGAGAGGAAAAGACGATTCCGAAGCCGGAAACCGCCACGGGATCTCAGGGAACACCCTCCTCAGGCGATTCGGCTTTTGACGGCATAATAGGCAGCAATGGGAGTTTGAAAGCCCAGATCCAGCTGGCGAAGGCGGCAGTCTCCTATCCCCCTTATGGACTCCACACCCTCATAATCGGAGAGACTGGTGTCGGTAAAAGTCTTCTGGCCGAAGCGATGTGGCGGTACGGTGTGGAGTCCGGAGTTTTCCGTTCATCAGACAAAAAGACAGAGGCGCCTTTCGTGATATTCAGCTGCGCTGATTACGCCGAGAACCCGCAGCTTCTGGTTTCTCAGCTTTTCGGCCATGTGAAGGGAGCTTTTACCGGGGCCAACGAGGATAAAGACGGCCTGGTGGACCGGGCTCAAGGGGGGATCCTGTTCCTGGACGAGATCCACCGGTTGCCTCCTTCGGGCCAGGAATTGTTGTTCACCCTCATCGATAAGGGGATATACAGGCGGCTGGGAGATACCAGAGAAAGAACCGCCAACCTGATGATCATCGGCGCCACTAGCGAGGATCCCCAGAGCGCGCTTCTGACCACGTTCAGGAGGAGGATACCGGTCCAGATAGAGCTCCCAAAGCTCAAGGATAGGCCTTTACATGAACGGCTATCTCTGATTATCCACTTTATATCCCAGGAATCCAACCGTCTCGGCCTGCCAGTATCTTTCTCGGGCCGGGCCTTGAAATTATTCATGGCTTACGATTGTCCCGGAAATATCGGGGACCTCAGGAACGACCTCCAGCTTTGTTGCGCCAAGAGTTACCTGTCCTATCTCGCATCGCAGGGCTCTTTCAGCGGCGGCCAGGAAGGAAGCAGCGGCGAAGCGGTTTCAACCGGGCCGGCCGGTCCCGCCAGGCACCAGATCCTCTTCGTGGACATCGATGCTGTGCCCCAGAAAGTATATTCGGCGGCCCAGGATATCGACCTCTCGGATGACCCGTATATAAGTCAGGTCCTGTCCGAAGGGATCGTGGTCTACCCCGGGCAGAAGCCAGCTTTCAGGGCCATCGTCGACGACTACCAGCTCCCGGTCGACCTGTACGAGTTTGTTGAGAGACGGCTCCGGACCTACAAGGCCGCCAACCTATCCCAGCACGAGGTTGAAACCCGTGTAGGAGAAGATCTGGAGAAATACTTCTACGCGACTGTCTGGGCACTGCACGGAGACCAGCCGGAAAACGTGCGCTCGGGGATAATAGCCCCGAACATCTGGAACTTGGCGGTGTCGATCCTGGATACGGCGTCAACGCGCCTTGGTCGAAATTACAGCCGCACTATCCTGGCTGCGCTTGCCTTGCACCTACAGCAGTTTCTGCAGCGAACGAAAGCAGGCCAGATAATCTACAATCCGCGTCTCAAATACATCCAAGCGGAACATTCTACTGAGTTCCAGATCGCTAAAGACCTCGTGCCAAAGATTTCCTACACGCTGGGAGTCAGCGTGCCTGAGGACGAGACCGGGTTCTTAGCGATGTTCCTGGCCCAACCCGTCGGGAAGGAAAAAAAGTCGCGGGTCGGGCTCGTGGTGGCGGCTCACGGGAGGACCACCGCCAGCAGTATGGCCGACGTAGCCAACACCCTCCTCGGGACCAACCATATACGGGCAGTGGACGCCCCTCTTACCAAGAGCCTGCCTGAGATGTTTGAAGACCTGGCCCGTGTCGTGTCCGAGAGTGATCAGGGTAAAGGCGTTCTGATCCTGGCCGATATGGGGTCCTTCCTCGAGATGGAAGAAGACATATATAACCGTACGGGGATCAGGTGCAAGATCATACCTAACGTTACGACAGTTTTGGTCCTCGAGGCCGGGAAAGTCGTCATGACCAGCGACGGTACATTAGAGCAGGTCGCCGCAGAAGTAATGAGAGATCACAAGAACCTCCTTGAATCCTTTTATGTGCCCGAAAGCGATTCAAAAAACGGCACTACAGATCGTGGACAGCGCAATAAAGTGTCGCGTCCAGGCATGGGAGGAGAGAGCGACTACTCGCAAGATACCCGTAACGCGGGGAGCAGGGGTGCCATAATCACGGTTTGCCCTACCGGCGCCGGGACGGCGAGGAAAATAAGGGAAATACTGCTGAAAAATCTACCGATATCGAGGACCATGGACATTATCCCGGTGAGTATCCTTGACCATGTGAGCGAAATCGCGGATAGTCTGGGCAAAAGACTTCATCTAGTAGTGGGGAGCGTCGATCCCGGAATCAGTGGAGTCCCGTTCGTCCCTGTAGATGAAGTGCTCAGGGAGGACGGCCTCAAGAAAATCGATGTGCTTCTCAAGGGCTGGAATGCTCCCGGAAAGATGCCGAACCTTCCTGAGAAGGGCGCGTCTCGCCAGGAAGCGCTGGACCTCCTCAGGGCTCAGATGAACAAGTTTGTGTCCAGTCTTCCAGCTTCGGAAGTTATCAAAGAGTGCGATCGTATTCTGGACGGGCTCGAGAAAGGTCTATACAAGAAAGAACTGCCGGTAGATGTGGTCGTGAGGATCTATCTTCATGGGGCCTGCATGTTCGACAGGCTTGCCACAGGACAGCCTCTCGTCATGCCGAAGCTTGCAGCCGATGCGAAACAGGAGAAAAGCCCTGAGTTTGAGTTTCTCAAGCATTTATTGAGCGACTGTGCTTCTGCCTTTGGCCTCACCGTCCCGGAGGGAGAAGTGTTTTACTTTCTGGTTACACTCCCGCAGGCAGATGAAGTGTAGCACCAGGGTATGGTGCATATCGCCTGTTTGCGTTCCTCCCGAAGGGATAGTTTTTGGGTTTAATCCCCGACCTCTGTAATGACAAGACAAAGGACCAAGAAAACGCCGCGGTTTGCCCGCCAAAGCATGCCCGGGGCAACGGAGGAGTGGGTGTTTGTTTGCTTAAGATTTGCCTTGCTACACATAATGGCACGCCAATTGCTAGTGTGCTCTTATGCTGGGAATTAATCGGTGTTGTCGGAGGGGGCTCATGTGAATGACGATGGATTCCACGAAGATTCAGGATGAGACGGAGGTGCCAGGAATAGTCATCCTGACTCACGGAAGAGTAGGTGAGGAACTTATCAGGAGTGCCGAGATGATCATCGGCAAAATGGAGAAAGTCATCGCGGTGTCGTTGGGAGCCGGAGAAGACCCCGGTGACTACCGGGAGAGGGTGTCGAACGTGCTAGCCAAAATGCCCCGAGGTTCAATCGTGATGACTGACCTTTTTGGCGGCACTCCGTCCAACACCGCGGCCGTCTTGTCCAAAGACTACTCGGTTTCCGTAATTTCCGGCCTGAACCTGCCCATGTTGATTGAAGCGGTCAACCTCCGCCAGACACTGTCAGGCGAAGAATTGGCGAAAGCTGTCGAGGCAGCGGGCAGGGACGGCGTTAAGAATATTCTAGAAATTCTGAGACAGCAAACTGACTAAGTCTAACGGCCTTTAGACTCAGAAACTGGAGGGATAAGAGTGGCAGATGTGGCTCTGGTAAGGATCGATAGCCGACTGATTCATGGGCAGGTTGCGACAAAGTGGCTCAAACAGGTTCAGGCAAACCGCATCGTAGTGATCGACAATTCCCTGGCAAAAGATCCCTTCATGAAAAAGGTTTACACGATGGCGGCTCCCCCAGGGACTGCAGTTGAGATCCTGGATGTAGCAACGGCAGTTTCGTCGTGGAAGAGGGAACATCTTGGTGCTGGGAAACTGATTGTCCTCTTTAAGGATGTCGCTACAGCGGCTTCCGCCTGGAAAGAAGGTTTCAAGTTTTCTGCTTTGCAGGTCGGCGGTCTTGGGGGTGCTCCAGGGCGGAAAACGGTATATCAAAACATCACCTTGAGCGCCGAAGATGTCAAGCAGTTGGATGAGATGGCGAAAGGAGGTGTATCCATAACCTTCCAGACTATACCTGAAGACAAGCCGGCTACCTTTGAAAGCGTCATTGAGAAAGTGCAGTTTTAGAGCACTAGAGTAAAGGGGATGAGCGCATGAGTAAATTGATGCAGGCGCTACTGATCGGTCTGCTCTACTGGTTTACGCAGGTCAAGTGGGGTTATACCTTCCAAAATATCTTCAGGCAACCGTTAACTGTAAGCTGGTTCATCGGTATGGTCATGGGAAATGTGCCTCAGGCCATTATCATCGGCGCCAACCTTCAGCTTGTTTATATGGGAATGATCGCTCCTGGTGCCAATATTCCTGCTGATGAAGCGCTGGCCGCGTGTATAGCTATCCCCATAGCTCTCTCCACGAGTATGACCCCTGAAATGGCGGTGGCCTTTGCAGTTCCGTTCGGTATCCTCGGGGTTTTCCTGGATCAGATCCGGCGGACGGTGAACGCTACCTGGGTGCACATGGCAGACCGCTATGCGGAAGATTGCAATATTAAAGGGATCTATCGGGCTGCGTGGCTCTGGCCTGCACTTTACCAGATCCCGCTCCGTGTAATTCCGGTGGGACTTGCCACTTACTATGGAGCTGATGCCGTGACAGCTTTCATCGATTCACTTCCCAAGTGGTTGTTGCATGGGTTCGAAGTTACGGGTGGAATGCTTCCTGCGCTGGGTTTTGCCATCACAATGATGGTCATCGGAAAGAAAAGTCTTTTGCCCTACTTCATAGCCGGATTCTTCCTTATTCAGTATGCAAAGGTTCCCATCATGGCGGCGGCCATATTCGGGACGGTTCTGGCATTCCTGCACGTGCAGTTCACTCAGGTCAGGACTCAATAGGGAGGTGCAATGACGAATCATGTCCACTAATGTTGACGCTAAGCCCGATCTCAAGCCTGAACCATTGACAAAGAGAGATATCACGAAGTCATGGCTTCTGTGGTACTTCTTTGCGGAGATCTCCAATTCGTTTGAGCGTCTTCAGACACTTGCCTTCTGCGCGAGTATGATCCCGATCTTGAAGAAGCTTTACAAAACAAAGGAATCACTCAGCGCAGCGCTTAAGAGGCATCTTGTATTCTTCAACACACAGGGCACATGGGGGACCATCATTCACGGGATCACCATCGCTATGGAAGAGGAGAAGGCCAGAGGCGCCGACATTCCGGATGAAGCTATTACAGGCATCAAGACTGGTTTGATGGGGCCTTTTGCCGGGATCGGAGATACCATCGACTGGGCGACCCTGAGGCCGATAGTGGTTTCCCTGTTCCTGCCTTTTGCCATGCAGGGCAGCGTTTTTGGGGTAGTGGCGCCTCTTGTCGTGTTCACAGCTATCACCATGGCTGAAGGGTACTTCTTCTGGCACATGGGATACAGGTTGGGCCGGGAGTCAGTTATGGCCATTCTCGAGGGTGGCTGGATCCAGCAGCTCATCACGGGCGCAGGCGTGCTTGGCATGTTTATGATGGGGGCTCTATCCGGACAGTTCGTGAAGGTATCGACTCCCATTAAGTTTGCTGTAGGTGGTAAGACTTACGCTTTGCAGCAGATCCTCAACTCAATCGTACCGGGGCTCCTGCCTCTCGTCGTGGTCTTCGCGGTATACCTCTTCCTCCTGAAGAAAGGGGCTCAGTACAAGAAGGTTCTTTTTGCGATGCTGGCAGTCTCGCTGATCGCCGCGGTACTTGGCATCTTGTAATCGACATGATGTGAGCCATGCCCCCCGGTGTTTTCGGAAAATCCCCCCTGCGGACCGGAAACCCGGGGGCATGGGTATGCGGTGTGAGGGCATCGGAAGATACGGAAGATAGGTTAACGGAGAAGTGGGTTCAAGGAGGATGCGTATGTCAGAGAAGATGAAAGTGGCCGTTATGGAAGACGTCCGCAAGATGGCCGTCTGGGAGATGGACGTGCCAGAAGTGGGGCCGGGAATGGTTCTGGCCAAGATTTACAGGTGTAACATCTGCACGACTGACTGGCAAACCTGGGCGGGTCTACGTGCCAGCCAGGGGAGAAAGTTCCCGTGGGCTCCAGGCCACGAAATGTCCGGCGAAATCGTGGCGGTTGGAGAGGGCGTTAGACAGGACCTTAAACCTGGAATGCGCGTTGGTTTCGGGTCACAAGGGTCACGCGGCTGTGGGCAGTGCATCTTCTGCCGCAAAGGTCATCCCAGCCGTTGCATTAACAAGCCGAAAGAGCTCGAGCGTTCCGGGGTGACCGGGTCTTTTGGCATGGCCCAGTACTTCCTGGTAGAGGCGACCCGGGTGTACAGGCTTGCCGATGACCTGCCGTTTGAGCAGGGTGGTTACCTCGAGCCGGTAGCTACCGTCGTCCACGGGATGAAGCGCCTGAGGGTGCAACCTGGAGACGATGTCGTTGTCATAGGAGCTGGCAACCTTGGGCTTGTAAACGCCCAGGTGGCGCGGGTTTATGGCGGGCGAGTTATGGTGAGCGAGATCAGCGACGAACGGTGCGGGATCGCTAAGTCTCTGGGCTTTGAGGTGGTTAACCCTGCAACGGAGGATCTCAAGAAACGAGTCCTAGATTTTACTGGAGGCAAGGGGGCGGATGCCGTAATACTGGCGGTGGGATCTACCAAGGCGAACCAACAGGCCCTGGAGATCCTGGCACCAATGGCCCGGGTGCTATTGTTTGCAGCCGGTTATCCAGCACCTGAATTGCCGATAGATCCGAATACGGTACACTACAGAGAGTGGGAGTTCATAGGTACCTTCAGCGCTGATCCGGCGGATTTCGAGGTTGCCGCGAAACTGCTAAGTGAACGTCAGGTCCGTGTGGAGAAGATGATCTCTTACACCGTTCCCATAGATGATGTGCAGCGAGCCTTTGAGCTGGCCGCTACGCCAGGCAACTACCGCGTATCTCTCAGCATGTGGGATCAGTAGGGACAAGGTACAGAGGCTCAGCACATGTGCGAGTTTCTATACGAGAGGGGCATGTAGGCGTGCTGATAAGAATGGATATCATCCTGAGAAAGGCGCAGGAGGAAGGATACGGGGTTGCCGCGCCCAATGTTTTTGACGGGGATAGTGTTAGGAGCTGTTTTGAGGCTGCCCTGGAACTTCGGGCTCCTATGGTGATCGACGCTGGTCAGAGCGTGGACCTGGAGTATATTGCAGATGTAACGCGGTTTTACGCAGAAAGGTATCCTGAGGTTCCAGTGTCCCTGAACTTGGACCACGGTAAATCGTTCGACGCTGCTTGTAGAGCCATCCGGGCTGGTTTTACATCGGTGATGGTAGATAGGTCCCAGGCGCCTTTTGAGGAGAATGTTAGGGAAACGCGTGAAATCGTCAAGATGGCTCACGCGGTTGGTGTCAGTGTTGAAGCCGAGATAGGTCACGTAGGTCAAGGTGCAAATTACTCTGCTGACCGAGACGCGGGGTTGACCAGGGTTGAAGATGCGGTAGAATACGTGAAGCAGACAGGAGTGGACTGCCTGGCTATTGCCATAGGTACCGCCCACGGGAAGTACGTTGGTACTCCGAGATTGGACTTTGACAGGCTTGTGGCCATTCGGAAGGCGGTGTCGATTCCTCTGGTACTTCACGGAGGTTCCTCAACCGGTGATGAGAATCTGGCGAGAGCTGTCCAACTGGGAATAACCAAGGTAAACCTGGCAACGGACCTGATGGTTGCAGGGGCGAAGGCGGCGAAGGAATTTGTCACTGCCAATGAGGATCCGAGGTTGCCGCAGGTTGTCAAAGCCGGGATGGAGGGGTATAAAACGGAGCTTATCCGGTACATGAAATTGTTCGGCGAAGAAAACCGCTGGTAAACTCAGAACGGAACAAATTTCCCATGGCACCGGTCTATAGGTGCCATGGATGTGTTTCGGTGGGATGTCGGAAAAAGGGAGAGGAGGAGCATTCATGGGCCAGGGAATAACAGGCACAATCGCTTATGTGGATCTCAGCAAACGCCAGGTGCGGAAGGAGATCATTGATTCTCATACATTCAGAAAGTATTTTGGCGGAACTGGCCTCATCGCGCGGCACGTTCTGAGCATGACAAAGCGGGGGGTAGACGCGCTTGGCTCGGAAAATGTGTTTGTCTATGCGTGTGGTCCTCTGACTGGTGGACCTTATGCGGGATCCGGGCGAAGCGCCGCAGGTGCCAAATCTCCCCTGACGGGTGGGTTCGGAGTCGGGGAAGGTGGAGGGTTTATCGGCGCTGAACTCAGGAAAGCCGGCTTTGACGCCATTGTGGTGACCGGGGTTTCGGAGACGCCTGTTTACCTGTTTGCCCATGACGGTGAGCTTGAGATCAGAGATGCTTCCGGGTTGTGGGGCAAGACTACCGGGGAGACCGAGGAAATTATCCGTCAGGAACTGGGCGATAGTCTGATCAGGGTGGCACAGTGTGGGCCCGCGGGCGAAGTTCTTGTACGATTTGCCGGGGTATGCAACGACCTTACGCACTACATTGGCCGCACCGGTATGGGAGCCGTTATGGGTTCCAAGAAACTGAAAGCCATTGCGGCTCGTGGTCGCGGGCAGATCCCAATCGTGGATCGGGAGAAGGTCAGAGAGATATCTGCCTGGATGAACCAGCACTGGAGAGACTACGTGTACCGGTATCACGATACCGGTACGGCGGGTGTTCTCCTATCTCTCCAGGAGCTGAGCGGCCTGCCCACGAGGAACTTCAGAGAAGGGCAGTTCGAAGGGGCCGCGAAGATATCCGGGGAGGCATTGCGTGATTCACTCCTGCTCAAGCGCGACACGTGTTACGCGTGCCCCATCAGGTGCAAGAGGGTCGTAGGATTTGACGAGCCGTACAAAGTAGACCCCAAGTACGGCGGGCCTGAATACGAGACCATCGGTTCCTTCGGTTCGACGTGTGGCGTCGATGATCTCAAGGTCATATCCAAAGCCAACGAGATCTGCAACGCCTACGGCATTGATACGATCTCTGCGGGCGTGACCATAGCTTTCGCCATGGAGTGCTTTGAGAATGGCCTTTTGAGTCTCGAGGATACTGACGGGATCGAACTGCGGTTCGGGAACGGCGAAGCCGTGCTCAAGGTGCTGCAGAAGATAGTGAAACGTGAGGGGATCGGAGATCTTCTGGCGAACGGCAGCGCTTATGCCGCAAAGAAGATAGGCCGTGGGGCCGAAGAACTGGCGATGCAAGTCCGCGGACTGGAAGTACCCATGCACGAACCGCGATTGAAGTGGGGGCTCGGAGTCGGATATGGGACCTCGGTAACAGGCGCGGATCACTGCCATAACATGCATGATCCCGCGTATGCCGTAGAAGGGAAAGGCGCCGAGGAGGCTCGCAGTCTTGGTGTAGGTGACGTTCCTCTCCCTTCCCAGGACCTTTCGCTTGAGAAGGTTATGCTTCTTAGGACCATTACCAACTTCCGTTATTTCTGCGATTCTGCAGTAATGTGCCAGTTCCTCCCATATAGCCCGGCCCAGATTGTCGATCTTGTAAAGGCTGTGACAGGATGGGATACCGGTACGGCAGAACTCCTGGCTGTCGGCGAAAGGGCCCACGTCATGGCGCGGTTATTCAATATCCGTGAAGGTATGAAATCGTCGGACGAGAAACTTCCGAAGAGGTTCTTCGAGGCATTTAAGTCGGGGCCTCTAGCGGGAAAAGTGTATACCCCCGAAGAATGGGAGAGAGCGAAACTCTCTTACTACAGACAGTCCGGTTGGACCGACGAAGGTGTTCCGACTGAGGATTGCCTGGCGAGGCTGGGTCTTATGTGGGCTAAAGAGGCCCTTAGTCGGTAGAACTTCGAGCGACGCGTAGAAGACCGCGAGGTGTGTATCGATGCAGACAGTTATCGTCCGGGAGCTGGCCTTGGAGTTCGTGAGGGTGACTGAAGCCGGTGCGCTTGCTTGCGGCAGGCTTATGGGCATGGGCGACAAGGAAGCGTGCGACGATGCTGCCGTCAAGGCTATGCGGGCGGCTCTTGAAACGGTGGATATCGA
Source organism: Candidatus Fermentithermobacillus carboniphilus (assembly GCA_018208355.1). Taxonomy (GTDB): domain Bacteria; phylum Bacillota; class Sulfobacillia; order Fermentithermobacillales; family Fermentithermobacillaceae; genus Fermentithermobacillus; species Fermentithermobacillus carboniphilus. The sequence continues at coordinate 1,884,994 of CP062796.1, forward strand.
CGGTACCGTCGTTATCGGCGAAGGTGAGATGGACGAAGCGCCCATGTTGTATATAGGCGAAAAGGTGGGGACCGGAAGGGGTCCTAAGGTTGATGTGGCGGTTGATCCCCTGGAAGGCACAACCGTCCTTTCAAAGGGACTTCCCAGGTCGATGACTGTCATAGCCGTGGCAGAAGAAGGGTGCCTTTTCCACGCCCCGGATATGTACATGGAAAAGCTCGCTGTAGGTCCCAAGGCCAGGGGAGTGATTGATCTGGATGCTCCCATGGAGGACAATCTGAAGAGGATCGCCAAGTGTCTTGGGAAAAACGTTTCTGACCTAGTGGTGGTGATCCTGGACAGGCCAAGGAACGAGTCTCTCATTGCGTCTGTGAGAAAGGCGGGGGCACGCATAAAGCTTATCCCGGACGGTGACCTGTCCCCCGCGGTCGCCGTGGCTTTCGAGGACTCCGGCGTGGACGTTCTTGCAGGGATCGGCGGGGCGCCTGAGGGAGTCCTGGCCGCAGCCGCTCTCCGGTGCGTGGGAGGGGAAATGCAGGCCAGGTTGTGGCCCACCAGTTCTTCGGAGGTCGAAAGGGCCAAATCCATGGGCATCCAGGACATCAGGAGGAAACTTCTGATGGACGATCTTGTCAAAGGAGACGACGTGATCTTTGCCGCGACCGGGGTGACTGACGGAGAACTTTTGGACGGAGTGCGGTACATAGGCCCCATCGCCAAGACCCATTCCCTCGTCATGCGCGGCACTACCGGGACCATAAGGTTTATACGTGCTGTACACAGGCTCGATAAGAAGCCGCGTTATGTCAATGTGAGGGAATCGGGAACCCCCTGACCAGTGCATTCGTTCGATTCTGACCTCACGTGCTCGATGAAGTAGTTAGGGACGCAGGGTCGTTTACAAAAGCAGGAGTAAAGTCAGCGGCGGAGAATTTCCCCGAGGACAATGACCTCTACTTCCCCTACTTCCGGGGGCAGTCTGGAGTCGTTCGTGAGGAAGACTTTCGCACCTCTTTCTGCGGCTGTCGCCAAGTGGATAGCGTCAGGTGTGCGGATTGTGCGGTGCTTGGCCCGGATATGCGCGCACCGCACGGCTATCTCCGTCGTAAGCGGGACTACCTCCAAGTTGGGGTAGGAGCACAAGAGCGCTAGGTACTCGCCGCAGGCGTCTCCCCTGCCGAGCGACGCAGGCCGGACGAGGAGCTCTGCGAGGGCAAGGGTGGATATGACAGCGCGGAATGCCCCTTGTTCTAGGGGGAGGAAAACTTCGCTCCCGAGCTCGCGGGCGAGGGGGCTTCCCTCCAGGTAGTAGATCAGGCAGCTGGTATCGAGAGCCACGATTTCCGCGCGGGACGCGATTTCTCTCAGCTTTCCCAAGAACTTCTCTCCTCCTCGAGGTAGTCTTTGGGGTTGGTACTTGCCCAGATCTCGCGGTACAAGCCTAGGAGCCGCTCTGAGTAGCTCTTGGGTTTGGGTACGAGTATCACTGCGTTTCCCAGTGGCAACGCTAGTAACTCGCTTCCTTCTGAGACGCCGAGAATCCTCCTTACTCTGAGGGGGAGCACCATCTGGCATTTAGATCCGAGGCGGATGGTTTCGACTGTTGACACGAAAATCACCTCCTGTATCGGCAATCATATCCCTTGAGTTGGAAGAAATCAAGAACTTTCTGACTGCGTGAGGTCGCCGGGAGATGGCCTCCGGTTTCGTAGCGGATTCTTACATAAAAACCTCCAGGTTTGCCTCGGCTACCCGGACAAGCCGGCCGTCGTCAAGCCTGACCCACACAAAATCGAGTACCGCCTCACATTCTGCCTTCTCAGAAGGACCTGCCTCTCTTTCCACCATGCCCCATAGTCCGGCATGAGGGCCTCTGATACACCTCACCCTATTGCCGGGGAGTGCCTTTGCGCTTCTAAAAAGCCCGAGGTTCCGGGGTTCGCGGGAAGGGTCCGCCACGGGCATGGCATCTGCCGGGTCAATCACTTGTTGTGAAACGTCCTGTGAAAGATCCTGTGGAAGACCTTCGCTGATCATGAGGTGAGGTCTTGGGTCCTGAGGCAATTCAAAGGAAAGGCCCTGGTCAAAGGCCCAGGATCCCCCGAATACGGTTGCAACCTTACCTTTTCGCCGGTTCAGTATGTGCCAGGTCCTCTCATTTACGGGCGTTTTGCCGAAACCTTCGAGCGCAACTAGGGTGAAGTCGTCTTCCGGACCGGCGTAATCGTTCTCCGGCGGTTCAATTACCGCTCTCTCCATGTCTTTGTGATTAAACCCTCCGGCGATGATGGCTCGAGCCCCAAAGGCCCTGGCCTTCTGAATTGCTCCGTAGGAGACGAACGCACCCGCAAGTACAACTCTACCTCTCACACTTTCGTCGATGCCTGCCTCATCCAGGGAATCCTGCGGGTTGGAGGCCAGTATCTCAAGAGGTCCGAACTGCTCGCCGCCGGTACCAAACACTCCTTCTATGTAGGCTCCCTCAGCTTCGATGGTGACGCTTCTCCCGGAGCGTACTGCCGTCACCCTACCGGCCATTTGCGCCAGAATTCGGGTGGTCATGACGGGCCGGACAAGTATGATGCCCCCGGAACGAGGGCATATCCTGTCGACGATCCCGCTAACCGGAGCGTACACGAAATCAGTTTTCCCGCCGCCCGGGACCCCGGCTACAACCTGTCCTTCTCGAACGAAGTCGCCTTCCTTTACTACGGTATACATTCTGAGCCAACGAGGGTTTATGCCGAGCTTTGCGCTCACAGGTATTATTGTGACGGGTTTTGCGGTGCCAGGATCTTCGCGGATGACCACCTTTGCTTGCATCCTGGAGATGTACTCGATTGTGCCATCGCAGGGAGATGTCACTTCCGCCGGTTCGGGCGGAGAGCCCCTCCAGTACCTGGCGATGACCTCGTGGCGCTTTACTCTGTCTCCTGCCTTCTTGACAAGCACCTGGTCTAGGAGGTCCGGTTCCAAGATATCCTTGAATTCTGCCCGGAGGTCCACTATGTAGGGGCTACCCCTCATATAATCAGTCCTGGCGATGACGGTTTCGGGGCTCACTGAGTCTCCGGGTTTAACCAGGATTTCCCCGGGTGGAAAAATGCCCCGTGTCTTTTTCAACCGGGCTCTTTCAAAGATCTTGAGATTAGATTGTACAGCCAAAGCTTTTACCTCCTCTCCCCGGGGATCAGTCGGCTATCTTTGCTCTCACGGCATCGCTCAAAATGAGGTCGGGAAAAGCTTTGACGGAGCGGAACCATTTTCGGAGCGCCGCTTTTCTATCTGCGGGGCGTTCGGGGATGGCTAGCGGTCTTCCTCTTCCGTCGAGAATCAAGCCTAAGGCGCCGGGGTGGACGGTTGTCACAACATGGTTCCCTTTTCCTCCGCCTACGTCAAACTCTCTCCTAACGATCACTTCGATGGTAACGGGGCCTTCTCTCTCGATGGGGACGGTCAGCAGTTCTCCCGAGGCGATGTCGCATGTCTTATCTAGGACTTTCACCCTGGCGATGACTCTTCCAGGAGGCACTTTTGGTCCGACTGGGGAAATGCAGGTCCCGGCGGGGACGAGTGCTTCCTCGATGAGTTCCTCAGCAACGTCTCTACAGACCTCAAAAAGGGCGCCGAGGTGAGGGAGGACACACTTTTCATCGACCACGAGGTCCGTGATCCCCTGGGGCATAAGCCCGTCGAGCAGCATGAGTACCGCTTGGCTCAGCCTGGGGGCACAAGACAACGGGATGCCGGAAGCAACTATGGTGCGTATCTTCATCGGGTTGACTAGAGACTCACCCGTGCTGCTCTGGTGAAACAGGTCACCGATCTGCCTCCTCTGATGTATTCCTTTGAGTCCCCTGGTCAGCGATATGTGTTGTTCGAGAGAAACTTTGAGGGCCTCTCTCACGAATCCTTGTTCTAGCATTAGATCCTCGAAGGTCTCGGGCACCGTAGTGGGGTGGAGCACCCTATTGTAGTACCAGTTTCTGACTAAATCCTCGTCTACATCCTGAGGCAGCCACTTTGCGATTTCTTCGGGTCTTGGACGGAATGATCCGGCGCCGGTCTGGTGCGAAAGGCGGGCACCCAGGGATACTGTCCTGTAAAGTTTCCCGCCTATTATCGAGAAGACATCCACGGTAGAGCCTCCGACATCGACAGCCAAGATGTCTTCACGTTTTTTCGCTGCCAGGTGGGTCAGAACGTCGCCGGTAGCGGCAGGAGTCGGTTTGACCGGACCTTCAGCCCATGAAGATAACGTCCTATAGCCGGGGAGGTGGGCTACGACGCGGTCAAAAAACACCTTCAGGATTTCGGCTCTCACCGGTTCTAAATTTTCTTCTTCGAGGACAGGTCTTATGTTGTCGACACAGACCACGTCCATGGACCCTTCAAGGAGTCCAGTAACATACGGCTTGGCATCGACATTCCCCGCGTAGATGACCGGCATCCTTCCGCAGGCGTTGAACCTGGGCCGGGGATCGGCCATTGCGACGAGCTCGGCCAGGGCGGCGACGTCCCAAACGTTCCCCCCATCTGTTCCACCGGTCAAAAGGATGATATCGGGTTCAATCCGGCGTATCCTCTCGATGGCGTCAATGCCTTGTCGGATGTCATCGACCGAAAGGATGCCCGCGACCACGGCTCCCGCTCCTAGAGCCGCCCTGTGAGCCGATTCTGCCGTTATTTCACGTGAGAGCCCGGCCACAAGCAACCGAAGCCCGCCCCCTGCGCTGGAGGTGGCAACGAACATGTCCGCGCCTTCCGTGTCACCTGCGGGGGTAATGAGGCGAGCTCCTTCGAGAAGCTTGAACTTGGTCGAGGTCTCAAGTTTGGATACGGCTTCTCGAAGGCCGGCCATGACGTCTGATTCAGGTGGCTCGACGGTTGTAGGGAAGAAAGCCCTTCCGGCTAGTTTCCAGCGGCCGGCCTCTTTATGGAAGAGGGCGACCTTGGTGAGGATATTGCCCACGTCAGCTGCGAGGATCCTTTTCAAGGCATCGTCCTTCCCCTCTAGAACCCGCCGCAAAGACCGCAGCTGGCACACGACGGGTTCGATATGATGTATACCGCTCTCTGATTGAGAAGCTGGTCGCAGTTAGCGTTCCTTATCAATCGCAGCGGCATCCAGACGCCGAGGAGCAGAGTACTGGCTCCCATGATCCCGGCTAAAATCAACGAAGAGGGATAGGCAAAGGTCCCGAAAATGCGGTTTGATGACGCGGTGCCGGCGATAAGCCCAACGAATATGCCGGGGATACCCAGGTACATCGCTTCAACAAGCATCATGTTCCGGAGATCCTTGGCGGTTCCTCCGAGAACTCTTAAGATTCCCAGGGCGCGCTTGCGCCCCAGAAAAGATACTGTCAAGACGCATGCGATGGCGATGGAACTTCCCAGCAACACTCCGAAAGAGACCAGTTGAAAGACTCCGAAACACCGTCGGGCTTCACGTTCCAAAATGGTCTTACCTGAAAGAGGGGTTATGACTTTCGTACCCGGATATGTCTCGGAGAGCCGTTCTATGTTCCTGAAAAGCATCTCTTTTTCCTCGCGCGTGAGAGTTTTCGTCCCGCTGCCGAGGATGAACTGCACGCCTTCTCTTGTCCCGGGCACGCCGTCGAGTGAACCGGGGCTGACTAGAGCCCAACCCCACAACGCTTTCGGCCATGAAGTGCCTCCTGGATCAGTTTTTTCACGCGCGATGGGGTGGACCTCGACCGAAGACCATTCCAGCCTGTGCTGGGGAAAGGCTTCTGTCCAGGCAATAAGCGATCTTGCGTCTCCATCCGAATGTGTCTTCTGGAGAAACATTTCGGCTTGTACTTCAAAAAGAAGAGAGATGGTGCCCGGGGGAAGGTCTTTGCCTATATCCATCACGGTAAGTGGTCCCAGATTGGAGTCGAACTCGCCTACCCGAAAAGTTTCTACGGAGACGCTCTTCCCGAAAGCGTTCTTACGCTTCAAAAACGCCTGGAGACTATCGTGGTCGGGAAAGATGGCCAGGGCGTCAAAGGGAAGTTTCGTCTCGAGGACCTGTGCTGACAGGATCCTGACGTTCTCACTTATCAAAGCGGTGATCACGAGCGACACGGCCACGGTGAGAGCCACCGATAGGGTTACGAAAAGGGCTAAAAGGGGCTTTTGCCTGATCCGGCGAATGGCGAACAGATGGTACACCGGAAAGAGGCTTCTGGCAGGCACCTCGGGCAGCAATGTCTGCTTGCGGGGAGGGTTCTTCCTCAAGAGATTCTCCGGTTCCGGGCAGCGACGCAATACCTCGGCGCGATAACCGGTCAGGGTGTTCGTCCCGAACGCGACTTTTGTCTTTTGATTCAAGTTCCCGTCAGATAGGGGCCCCACTGCGGTCGCTCCTTTCCCTGATCTCGCCATCTACCAGATGGATTGTCAGGTCGGCGTATTCCATGAAATTCCTGTCATGGGTGGCGATGATGAATGTCTGTCCCTCTTCTTTATTGAACTTCGAGAACAGTTGCATAATCTCTTTTGAACGGACCGAGTCCAGGTTTCCGGTGGGTTCGTCAGCCAGGACCACCGCCGGGCGGTTCGCGAGAGCCCGGGCGATAGCCACTCTCTGTTGCTCGCCCCCGCTGAGTTCCGAAGGGTAATGATTTTTTCTCTCCTGGAGTCCAACGGCATCAAGCAGGTAGGCGGTTCTCTCTCGGATTTCTTTGTCGCCGTAGCCGGCGAGCCTCATCGGGAATCCTATGTTCTCCAGGGCAGTGAGCTCGGGCAGGAGGTTGAAGAATTGAAATACCATGCCGATCTCTTTGCGCCTCAGGATTGCCAGGTCGTCTTCGGAAAGGCGTGAGTATTTCCTTCCCCTGAGGATGACCTCTCCATATGTTGCCCTATCGATCCCGCCCAGGATGTTGAGAAGGGTGCTTTTTCCCGATCCGGAAGGCCCCATCACGACCACGAATTGCCCCTGCCGGATTTCGAGTTCCACATTTTTCAGGGCAAAGAGGCCGTCTCCAACGGGATAAAATTTGGTAAGTTCATGGCAGCTCAGAATAGGACCTTGCCAGTTACTCACGGTTAAGCACCTCCGAGCACGGCGTCTTTGACGCCCAAAAACCTATAAGTAAACCCATGAACCCCGATATGGCCACGGATATTCCCAGGGTCGTGGCCAGGTCAAAGATGCACTGGTGCATCCACTCCTTCCAGGTCATGTCCGAGCCGAGGAGGACTAGAAGGTATAGGAATTTCCCGGCCAGAAACCCCGACATTGTGCCGGTTACGGTGATGTAGACCACAAGGGACAAAGCGTAAGTTACGATATTCCGTGAAGTAGCTCCGACCACCCGCAAAAGACCAATTTTCCTCCGCTGCTGGGCGAGGAGCACATATATGTTCCCGGTGACCACTATTCCCGAAAGCGCGAGCACGAGCCAGATAACCAAGCGCTGGACGTCGGGAGGTATCATTATCTGGTTACGCCCGGATGCCCTTGCCGAGAGGAGGTCCGGGATGGAAAACACTCCGTAGTCGGGGCCGAGCCTTTCTTGAATTAGCCTAGCGGTTTCCTTGAGTTTAGACATCCTGGTAACGGTAATGGCTATCTGGTAAGCGGGGAACGAGGCCCCGGGGCCTTTGCCCGATACATCTCTCAAAATGATCTCGAAGGTTTCGTCCGGTACGATCACCTCGGGCCGTTCCCAATACACGGGCATGACCGCTACGCCGCCGGGTGATGTGGCAGCGGCCTCGGGGTTCGATACTTCACCTACCTGGATCTGGTAACCGCCGACCGCGGTGAACTCGTAAGTTTTTCCGGTATCCCAGGATATCACCGTCTGCGGGAGGGCCTCTGAGCCGCTTCCGGGCGGTCCTTGCGTGTACACCAGCGAGACTTCAGGCACGCGGATCTCCAGCTGTGAATCAGGTTCAATCTCTTCGAATGGCTCTACCTGTACGGGAACGAGCGCCCTGAATTTTCCTTCGTCGTTCTGTTCGAGAGTTCGTCCCGTCGTCACGTACGGCGCGATGCTGTATCCCTTCCCGGGGGATATTTTCAGCCCTCTCAGGATAGCTGGAACCTCCCGCTGACCGGTTCGGACAAGACACGGAAGGCTTCTGTACACGCTTATCTGGGCAATCTCCGGGATGTCCTGGAGTCTATCGATTACTTCCTCGGGGAACATGCCCCTCCAGCCTTTGGAGACCCGGGGCGAAAGATACCCTTTCTCAGGCAGTTCAGGGAAGAAATAGAGGATATGGGATTGCCAGTCTCTCCCGGGCCAGTCTCGCCAGACGTACTGTGTCGCCTTACTAGAGGAAAGCGAAACGTGTCCCGGAAAAACCAGTATATCGCCGCCTGTGAATGATCGTTCGGGTAGAGCGTAACCTGTTGCGTATCCTTCCGGCATGAATCTGAGGAGCACTACTACGAAAGCGGCGAATGCGGCTGCCAGCGTTGCTACTATCGTCCTCGACGAGTTCCTCTTGGTCTCTATTATTGCCAGGCGCAAGAAGTCCAAGTGTCATCACCTTTTTTGGATTACGGCTTGGGCCGTAGTATATCTCTATGGACTTTGCGAGGTATCCTGCAATTCCGAGAACGTCTCCCGCGGCTGGCCTGCGACTCCCGAAATGCCGCGGGTATTACGCCTATCGGACAAAATTTCTGTGTCGAGAGGAGATTTCCCTCCAAGGGTGCGGAATGAGCACACGATCCTTGACCGGTTAGATTCTCTCAGGTGTAGGCAAGTTTTAGTGGGTCCCGGGAAAACCGGGAATGGGGAGTTGTCGCTCAAAAAAGACCGCCGCCCTGTGCGTGCGGCGGCAAGAGAGATTTCATCGCGTTCTCGGGGTAATTCACGCTCCTTGTTTTCCCGCCGGATACTCGCCCGTTCCCTGCTGTCTCAGAACCGAAGTGACGATTTCTCTGGCATTGGAAGCGTGCTGGCGCAAAAGGGTTTCTGCTTCTTCCGGGTTGTTGTCCTTCAACGCGTTCAGGATCCGTGCATGTTCTTCTGCGGCGGCCCTGGGCCTTCCCGGCTGAGACATGGATATTCTCCTGTAGGTTGATATTTGTCCGAGAACCACGTTGAGGAGCTCGGTGAGCCGGGGGCTTTTCGCTGCTTCGAGGATAATTGAGTGGAAGACGCCGTTAAGTCTGATGGCCTCTTCCTGGTCGTTTCTCTCAGCGGCTTCAAGGCTGGCTTTGACAACGTCTTCAAGCTTCTTGATCTCGTTTTCCGTTATCCTTTGCGCGGCAAGGGCTCCAGCCAGGCCCTCCAGGACCTCCCTGAGGAGGAAAACTTCTTCTACGTCCTTGAGGCTGAGGGACTCAACGAGGACGCCCCTTCTTGGCAGCACCGTAACTAGCCCTTCGCGGGATAGCCGCAAAAGGGCCTCTCTCACGGGCGTCCTTGAAACCTTGAGCCGTTCCGCAAGTTCGTTTTCCACGAGGCGAGTCCCCGGCGGGAAGACTCCCTCGGTGATAGCTTGCTTTATCTTTGCGTAAACCTTATCTCGGAGCGACTGCTGTTCCTCAAGAGAAAGCTCAAGAATGTCTCCCATTGTAATCCCCCTGATCCCCAAACTTGACCCGCGCCCCGCTACGAGAAACAAGAGCCGCCATCCGGTGCCAGCCTCGACCGAGCGGGTTTTACCCCGTAACTGGGTCTTTCGACAGTCAACGTTTCCGTCGATGGGGTCCGCCGGCAGGATGCCGAGACGCGGACCCACATCCAGCACCTGACTGTCGTGGGCTAAAAGATAGTGTATATCACATACTTAATTTCTACAAGGCTGCCTGACTAGCGGTATCATGTCTGACGCGTAGGGGATAACTATGAAAGACGCGTCCATGCCCACCTCGGCCAGAGCATCCCCGATGGCGGTGTCGAGATCGGGTTTCGGGTGCATGAACATCTGGGAAAGTTCCTCGGGAGGGACTTTGCACCCCGTGATCATGACCTTATGCTTTACGAAAGCGCGGGCGTACATGAATGCTTTTGCCGAGGCTTCCGCGGTGTATCCCTCTCTCTTGTACCGCTCGATCACTTCCTGCGGGGTCTTAGCCTCTTTTAGCCAGTTCCCGAACTTGCCGATGCCGTCTCTTGCCTCGGCGCAGAGGATGATTATTCCTCCTTCTCTACAGACCATCTCGGCGCAGGAAAGGGCCTTTTGAGACTGATGCAGATCGCAGTCTCTGGGATACCCGCCGGGGCTCGTTATGACTACGTCAGCTTTTCGAGGAACCTCTACCGTCCAGATCCTCCTGCATATCTCCACTCCCGCTCTGTGCGCCAGATCTACGTCTCCCGCCACCACTGCCACTACCTCTCGTTTGTCATTGTCGATCGTGTTTACGATGAAATCGAGCCCCACCATCCGGGCTGCTTTAAGGGCTTCTTCATGGAAGGGGTTCCCATCGTACCAACCCATGGCAGGATCGTAAGGCCTGATGGGCAATGAGTGATGGATGTTAAGGGTCTTCAGTCCAGAGACGCCCGGGAGGATGCTTTTTCTACCTCCGCTGAAACCTGCGGCGTGGTGGGGAGTGATGAGGCCCGTGGCGATTTTCAGGTCAGCGTCAGCGACTATCTTGTTGACGTAAATGGGGATTCCCCTATCAGTGGTACCAAGGTATTTCAATGCGGACTCGTCGGCTGCGTTGTGATTGACGATCCTGAAGCGGTGGCAGACTTCGTCGCCAAACATGATCCTCAGTTCTTCATCGGTATTGGGTCTGTGGTTTCCACAGGCTACGACAAGAGTGATATATTCGTCCCGGATACCGGCGGCGTTGAGTTCCCGGGCGATTTCTCTGACCAAAAGGCCTCCCGGATAGGGCCTGGTTATGTCGTTCACGATGACGGCGACTGTCTTTTTTCCGCGGGCGAGCTCAGAGAGAGGTTTTGTGCCAATGGGGCGCGAGAGGGCTTCTCTCACCGCTCCGGCAGGGTCCGGATGGCAGGGAACCTCTTTCGGACGCATCACGGCGAGCAGGTTCGGTACATTTGCCCTGACCCTGGTTGTCCCTATCGGTATTTCGACGCGTGTGGCGTTCCCTGTATCCTTATTCAATTCCGCGCAACCATCGTTTTCCGGTGACCGCGGTACAGGTTCACCTGCTCCCAGAGATCCATATTTTAAGATGTAGTTAAGGACCCCTCCTTCTTTCAAGATATCCTGCATTACCTTTGGGAGGGGGGTGATCTTGAAAGAAAGACCTTTTGTCACGTCTCTGAGCTCGCCGCGTCCGGCGTCAAGTTCCAGGACGTCCCCTTCATCGATGGACGAAGTATCGCAGATAACCGGCAAAAGGCCCACCGAGACGCAGTTCCGGAAGAAGATTCGGGCGAAGGACGTAGCAACTACGCAGGATATCCCCGCATGTTTCAGTAGCTGAGGAGCGTTTTCCCTCGATGACCCGCAGCCGAAATTCTTCCCGCCCACTATGAAGTCGCCGGGTTTGAGCTCATTGTAGAACCCCGGTCTTATATCTTCCATGATGTGTTTCACGAGCTCATCCAGGTCCGTCGATTGGGTTTTCCTCTTAGCGGCTATTATATAGTCGGTGTTGATGTCATCCCCGAATTTTCGGGCTATACCGCGCTTTATGGTTGCTTGGAATTCTTTTGCCTCGGCCAATGTAAGTTCCTCCCTTCGGTTTCGGCAGCGGTTTCTCAAAGCTCGTAGCCTATAGGTCTCTAGGGTCGATGATCTCCCCGGCGACGGCGCAAGCCGCAGCTGTTGCGGGAGAGGCGAGGTATATTTCAGCGTTGGGGTTACCCATTCTGCCTTTGAAATTCCTGTTGGTCGTGGATACGCACACGTCTCCGTCAGCCAGAACTCCGCTGTGGTATCCGGCGCACACGCCGCAACCTGGCGTCATGATGGCTGCTCCGGCCTCAACCAAAGTCCGGGCGATCCCCAGATCTACGATTCTTTGATAAACCCACCTTGATGCGGGAGAGACGATGAGCCTTACCTCGGGGTGGACTTTTCTCCCCGATAAGACTTTTGCGGCGGCTTCAAGATCCTCGACCCGGCCGTTGGTACAATACCCTATGACGACCTGATTGACCTTGGTGCCTGCGACTTCCCTGACTTTCTTCACGTTATCGGGGTTGTGAGGGCAGGCGACGAGCGGCTCAACTTCGCCGAGTTCGACATCGATGGATGACTCATACTCGGCATCTGGGTCCGGCGCCACCGGGTTCGGTTGCCTCTTCATTCCAAACGGATACCAGGCGTAGGTTTTCTCATCCGCCTCCATTATCCCGGCTTTGGCCCCCATCTCCACACTCATGTTTGAAAGAGTGAACCGCCCTGCCATATCGAGCGTCTTGACACCGTCCCCGCCGAATTCCAGGGCTTTGTACAGTGCGCCCGACGTCCCGATCTTCCGCAATAGTTCCAGGGCGACATCCTTGGCGGTTGCCGGGTAACGCAGCGAACCCTTGAGGTTGACCTTGACCGACTCGGGGACCCGGAACCACATTTCTCCCGTGGCCATGCAGCAGGCTATGTCTGAGGAACCCAGTCCGGTCGAGAATACGTTCAGGGCACCGTAGGTAGTTGTGTGGGAATCTGCGCCCACTACCAGGTCTCCCGGCACTATCTTGCCCGTCTCAGGGATGAGCTCGTGGCAAATCCCGTCTCCAACTTTATACAGAGTGATGCCGTATTTATCCCTGAATTCGGCCATGCGCTTATGGACGTTTGCCGCCACGCTGGTTGGGCAGGGGGACATGTGGTCTACCGTGAAGGCGACCCTGTCGGGGTCGAATACCTTCTTTCCGATTTTCTCAAAATATGTCATGGCGTCGGGGCCGTTGGTATCTGTTGCCATGACGAAGTCCACTTTGGCGACGACGAATTCGCCGCTGCGGGCATCCTTGCCTGATTTCTGCGATAGGATCTTTTCAGCGATGGTTTTTCCCAACTCCAAGACCTCCCGCGCTGACGTGGTTGCCACAGTTTGCAGGCTGGAAGCCTGAAAACCTCATACCCTAAAACCTCAAACCTTCGAAACCTCAAGGTCTTGTGCCGGCGCGCTTCCCTCGGCGTCTCTTTCAAACTCCTCGAGAAGAAGCCGGCCGTCCTTGAGTATGGGTTTGCCATCCAAGAGAAGGGTCGGATTCAAGAAGACGATGTCCATGTGCATGGATGTTGTCACCGTGCCCGCCAAAGTCTTGTTATCGCCGATGGCCAGGTGGCAGGTACCAAGTTTCTTGGTGACTTCTCTCGTGTTGTCCGTGAGCCGGCATGCATCGTTGGTGCCTATGGCGAGCTGAGACGCGAACCTGTCGGCGTCCTTACCGTGTTCCTCTATGAGACGGCGGAGTCGTTCTGCGGCGGTTTTACCCTCAATGTTCACGATCCTGCCACGTTTGACTTCGAATTTGAACGGTCTGTCAATGAGCCCCAGGTCATCGGCAAGATACGGGTCTACGACCACGCCTTCGGTTGTATCCTCAACAGGGGCAATAGTGGCTTCGCCATCGGGAAGACCTGAGAACTGTCCCGGTTGGGTGGCGAAACCGGTTTGAGCGAATCCCGGCCGTCCTTTGAGAGACATGACCAGATGGGTCCCCTCAGGGGTGGTCAATTCGGCGGTCTCGGTCTTGCTCAAGATCCTCGCGATTCTCTCGGAAAGATCTTTGACTTTCTCATAGTCAGCGGCTACCCCACCGTGCAGCATCATGTCCTCGTCAAGGTTTCTGAGGTTAGCTATCCTGGCGCCCGCTTTCAACGCCTCCCGTGTGGCGTCGGTATGGGTGAGGGATATAGTCGATTGATTGATTATGGCCGTCGAGACTTTCATTGCCGCGGCGACTTCCGGCGGCGGTTCCATACCGCCGATGGCCAGTCTTGGCATTATCATGACCACCGGTTGCGCCCCGCAGGACACGGCTGCGAAGGCCAGGGCCTGCGTGATGCTGTGGGGCCTTTCCGGGTCTGTGATTATGAGGACCCGTTCACCTTTTTTAAGGGCCAGAATGTCCCGGACCACTCTTGTGGCAGTGGGGGCGAGTTTGAGTATATCCACGGTTGTTCCTCCCCGAATAAAGGGTGTGTTGTTGGGTCACGAACCCTTGAGATCAGGCCAATACCGCGTTACGCTCTGGATCTCTTTGGCAGGTACCTCTTGCCGAAGAAGAAGACAAGGCTCAGGATGGTGGCGGTAGAGAGCACCGCGGCTATCGGTCTCGTCATGAAAATGGACCAGCTGCCGTTAGACAGAGTCAGGGATCTCCTCAGCGAAGTCTCGAAAATGGTTCCGAGGACCAGACCCAGGACTATCGCAGGAGGCTGGAACCCGTGCTTTCGTAGGAAATAGCCGATCACTCCGAAGAACAGGGTGACGATGATCGGCCACGGATCGTTGGTAAGCGTATACGCGCCGGTGAAGACGAGAGCCAGGATTCCGGAATAAAGGACTGACTCGGGTGCGTTCACGAACTTGATGGACGGCTTCACCAGTAAAAGGCCGAAAAGGAACATGAAAGCGTTCGCTACAAACAGTCCAACGAATATGCTGTAAGGTATGAGGGGAGTGTCCCTGAATACCAGGGGACCGGGGTTTATGCCGTGAAGCACCAGGGCTCCCAGCATGACCGCCGTTGAGTTTGAACCGGGAATACCAAGGGCCAGCAACGGCACCATAGCTCCGCCCGTCACGCCGTTATCGGCGCACTCCGGAGCGGCAACACCTTCCAGGACCCCCGTGCCGAACAAGTGGCCGTTCTTTGAAACTGTCTTAGCATAGTTGTAAGCGATCCAGCAGGCGATAGAAGCACCCGCTCCAGGCATAACGCCCACCCAGCACCCTATCAACGAACATACCGCTATGAGGGGCAGCAGGTTAAGGACTTCTTTTGCGGTGGGCAATTCGGTGGACGCTCTTTCGTCGATCCTCTGCCGGGGTATTCTCTTTTCGATTTCCTCTAGAACCTCGCTTACCGCGTAAAGGCCCATCATGACGGGGATCATGTCCAAGCCCTCGGCCAGGTTGGGGATGCCGAAGCTGAACCTTGAGACCCCCGCGAACGGGTCAATGCCGACCGTCGCGAGGAGAAGTCCGAAAAGGCCCGATAGTAACCCTTTATATATGTTTTCCCCGGAGAGGGAAGCGATGAGGGTGAGCCCCAGGGCTGCGAGACCGAAATACTCGGCGGGGCCGAAAGCCAGAGCTACTTTGGCCAGGGGGATGGCGAGGACGATGAGGACAGCCGCGCTGACAAATCCTCCTATGGTAGAGGCAATGAGGGCCATGCCCAGGGCTTTGCCGCTCTTGCCCTTCTTATGCATCATGTATCCGTCCATGACCGTCGCCGCGGCGGATGTGGTGCCCGGGACGCCGATGAGGACGGCGGTTATGGCACCTCCGTATTGGCCACCGCAATATATGCCCGCGAGCATGAGAAGAGCGTGTATAACATCCATACCCCAGGTAAAGGGGAGGATCATCGCCATAGCCATTGAGGCGTTTATTCCAGGTATCGCACCGGCGATGATTCCGACGACCACGCCGAAGGCATTGGCCAGTAGAGCAGAAGGCTGAAGAACGACTTTGAGAGCTTGGGCGAATAGACCCACCGTTATTCCTCCTTCACTGGAGAATCCCTTCAAAGATGCCCGGTGGCAGCAGTACCTTGAGTCCCAGGGCGAAAATCGCGTACAAAGCCGCCGTCATTCCCACCGCCATGGCAGCGATCCTTTTCTTGTCGCTTTCGCCGTAGATGGTCATTATAGCTGTGATGAACGCCGGTGTCGTCAGAATGTAGCCCAAAGGTTCGATGAGCGCTATGTAGCATACACACGCGATGATGCTCAGCAGAATCCTTACCGCTCCCTGGTAGTTGGAACTTTGCGGACCGTCCCGTTCGGTTGATTCGACCTTTACCGTCCGGAGGAGATTTCTGAACTTAAAATATGAATCTATAAACAAGCCCAGTCCCAAAATGCTCATGCCCGAACCCAGTAAGCGAGGGAGATAAGCCGCGCCGATTGGGTCGAAACTAGGTACTTCTGCGTAAGGCATGGAATAAAGGATGGCGAAGATGCCGAGTGCCACCCATATGACTCCCCAAATCATGTCGGCTTTGAGACCCTTGACGGCACCGGGCTGTGCTTTTGGTGCATCTTTCATGAGACCAACCCCCTTTGGACACCGAGGCCCCGGGATCCCGGGGACCTCGAACTTGGCTTACTTGCCGATCATGGATTTGAAGAACTCGTTTTGCTGGTCCAGAACCTTGCTAAGCTCTTCGGGACCTCTGAAGAGGGGGATTATGTTGGACTCGGTGTAGTACTTTTTGAACTCCGCGTCGTCGTAGACTTTCTTTATGGCATCGACGAGTTTCTGGACGACGTAATCGGGGGTGTCTTTGGGAGCCATGAGTCCACGGACTTTCTCGAATACGAAATCCACCCCTTCTTCCTTGAGGGTCGGGACGTCCGGCAGTCCGGGAATCCGCTCGGACCCCAGACCTACGAGAATCTTCAGGTCACCTGATCTAACGAGGTGGGCGATTTCGGCGTACTCCCCAATCCCTGCTGCAAGCCTTCCAGCCATGACTTCAACTGCCACGTCGCCGCCTCCCTCAAAGGGGACTACCTGGATTTCGGCGCCAACCTGGTTCATGATGTACTTCAGCGTGAGCGATTCGGCGCTTCCCGGAGAACCGGCGCCCCATTTCATCTCCTTTGGATGGGCTTTAGCGTATTCGATGATCTCCTTGAATGACCGGAACTCTGACTTTGAACTCGTGAATATCACCGTTGGATCGTAGAAAACCTGAGCGATTGGCTTGAAGGACTTATAGTTTACGTCCATGGGTGTCTGAAGGGGACCGGTGATGATGGTCGACGATATGCCCAGGAGCGTGTAGCCGTCAGGTTTGGCCTTCGCTACATAACCCCACGCAGTCGCGCCGCCACCTCCAGGCCTGTTCTCGATGACTATCGGTTGCTTGAGCTGCTTTTCAAGAGCCTTACCTAGGTTGCGGAGAAAGATGTCGCCGCCCGAACCTGCGCTTGAGTGGTAAACGATGCTGATGGACTTGGAAGGATACGACTTGGCCTCACTCTTACACCCCGATAAGACCAGGGTGAGCCCGATGAGAATGCCTAACACCGAAACCAGAGCGATTACCCTCTTCACCGGACGTACCTCCTTCATTGGCCTGACATACCTGGGGGTATGTGGGGGATCATACCACCTGGTATGTAGTGTTTAGTATTTTGTATTCTACATAAACGGCGTCAAATCCTGCCGGCATTTTACTCTTCTGCCATCTTCCGCAGGAGTTTCTCTGCTCGCACTTGATTGAAGATCCCGCACGGGCAAAGTTTAGCAAGCCTCAAAGCTGCTTTCTCAGGAGTCGTCCTACCTCTCTTGATGTCCTTGACCAGTCTTTCGACGAGACGCGGAGACACCATATGGTGCCCGCACATCGTGGTAACGGCGAGTACGTCTTCGGAGGGCAGCAATTCCTTCTTTCCCCAGACGCCGAGAGAGAAGTTGATGGTGTGAGGAGTAAGTCCGGCTTCTTTGACCGCGGGAAGGACTTCGTCCAAAAGACCGCTGATTACCACCGAAATCCCGAGGTCTTTTTCTTTTATTATCTTTAAGAATTTCGTGACCTGTTCCCGGCTCGTAAAAACTCCGCGGAGCCTCGACTTGTCCGAAAGCCGTGAGCGGATCTCTTCGGGCGAGAGCTCCAGTATGTTCCCGGATTTCACGTCCCCCCAGTTCTCAGAATGGCACTCTTCTGCGGCTTCCAGAAAAGCCAGGGCTTTGGGCTTGATGTTTTCATCGTTGATACCTTTTGCCTGGTACATGAGCCATACGAAATCTTCGTTCAAGAAAGGGCCGCTTCTGTGAAGTGTGTGTGTCAAAGGTCATACCCTCCCGTTATCAGAATTGGCGCAGCTTACCTGCTTGCTGCGTGCCTGTTACTGCTTTCAAAGTAGCTCTCCTGGATGAGTTGAGGCTGCCGGGTCCCCCTCCTAAGAGCCAGACGAACCGGTTAGCAGGGTCGCCCCCTGCTGGCCATCGATGAGTGAGTCCTCCTAATAGCCGGACGAACCCGCTTACGGAACAAGGGGCCTTCCGAGACCGACGTTGACTTTCCCCCGGATGGGCTTGATCCCGAATTCTTCAAGCACGGAAAGATAAGGATTGTATCCGTTTTCGTCCGTCCGAAGGATGAGTCCAACCGAGAACACGGTGTCTATCTTGTCCTCCACTTCCCTCAAGGCCTTTAAAACATCGCGCATTTTCTCTAGAGGGCACTTTCCTTCAATTATGATGGAGAGCAGATAATGGTCTTTTATGCCTGGATCCATCTCGCCGGTTGTGATGTCGAGGACTTTGCCGAGGGGGCTGTGGGCGGCGTCCTCCAGTTTGAGACCGGCTTTAATAACGGCCTTTGCTACCGTCTCCACATCTTTCATCCTCACTCCGACGCCCGGGCGTCCCATGTCTATGGCGAAACCTGCCTCGTTCTTCCCGAACCGGCCGGTCACATCATTGGTCTTCGCTTCTTCTGTTCCCCGGCCCGGAACGCCGGTATCGGCCGTTGTTTCCGTGGGGTCGCTCAGGACATGGCGGAAAACGTCGTAGAAAGTTTCCAGAGGTCCGGGGCCCATGGCCTTGGACGGGCAAACTTGGTTTCGGATGCACACGTAGCAATCGGTGCACCTGTGGGGGTCCACTATGGCGAGCCCGTCCTCTACCTCGATAGCGCCCACGGTGCAGTAGGGGACGCACGTCCCGCAACCCGTGCATTTTTCTGGATCGATTAAGATCATGGGATGGCTCTCCTTCCGGATTCAGTATGGGATATGTGGTATACCACATACAATGAGAGACATTCGACGGAAGGCCGAAAATTCCTTCCTCGAAAGAGAAGAGATATGTTAAACGTATGTGCCCGAAGGGCTAAGAAGTGTATGCTGGGTGTTTCATCGGGTTTGCGAGGGGATGGGACTTTAGGGGCGGTAGATATATAATTTCTGCAAGGAGGTCGTCAGTATGTATTTCCCGCCAAAAAAGGACCTCTGGCTCGGGAAAAGGTGCCCCCAGGCCGACTTCGCTGGCCTGTAACGTAAACGGAGAGAAGGGTTGGGCATTGGGGATCTTGGCTACTACAGTCATCGGCTTATTGGTGGGAATCCTTGGGACAGGTGCAGGAGGAGTTCTGGGTCTCTGGTTTAACCTTCGGGGGCGCAATAGCCTGAGTTTCCTCCTGGCGGCGTCGGGTGGAGTTATGATCAGCATCTCCCTAGTGGAGCTTGTGCCGGAAGCCATAGAAGTTGGCAACAAGGGCTGGGCTGCGGTGGGTCTCCTCCTCGGCACGCTGGCCCTGTTTGTCTTGGACATGCTCTTGCCCCATACGCACAATGCCCTGGTCAGGGCCGGGAAGGGGCAAGAACGCGGGGCCTATCACGGCCAAAAGATGACGAAACTTAGGTCAATGGGACTTTTGATCGGTCTCGGCATTGCCATGCACAACATTCCAGAGGGACTTGCCATCGGCGCGGCGTATGCCCATGAAGAGGCTCTCGGAATTGGAGTAGCTTTTCTCATTGCGGCCCAGAATATACCGGAAGGAATGGCTATGGCGGTACCTCTAAGAGCGGGGAAAGTAAGAACGCTTGACATCATCCTTTCTACCATGGCCGCAGGGTTGCCCATGGGCCTCGGAGCTCTTGTTGGTGCCGTTTTTGGGGCGATATCTCCGCCGTTCCTCTCAATTTCTTTGGGGTTCGCTGCAGGTGCCATGATGTATGTGGTGAGCGACG
Source organism: Candidatus Fermentithermobacillus carboniphilus (assembly GCA_018208355.1). Classification (GTDB taxonomy): domain Bacteria; phylum Bacillota; class Sulfobacillia; order Fermentithermobacillales; family Fermentithermobacillaceae; genus Fermentithermobacillus; species Fermentithermobacillus carboniphilus. The sequence continues at coordinate 1,904,788 of CP062796.1, forward strand.
AACTGATCCCTGAAGCTCACCTTTGCGGGTCGGAGCAATACCCGACGATAGGGCTGGTTACCGGGATATTTATCGGTGTGGTTGCTATCTTCATAATGTAGGCTTAAGTGGAGGTGGCCGGGGGGTGAGGTACAGGGGTGAGACTACTTACGAGCTAACGGTCTGCGGTCTCAAGAGGACTCTTCCGGTGATACAGGTAGGTCCGGATCTGTGGATAGCGTCTTTCGTCATGCTGGGCGACACGCAGCTGGTCAACGTTTGCGCAAGAGCACTTGCGTCCAGGCTAGCAACTTACGATTTCGACATGCTTGTGGGGCCGGAGGCCAAGGCAGTTCCGCTTTTACAGTCCCTGTCAACGCTTCTCGGACAGGACCGTTATGTTGTTTGCAGGAAAAGCGTAAAGTCGTACATGCGAGATCCGGTGGTGGTTGAGGTCCAGTCTATCACCACGAAAGGCGTCCAGACATTGGTCCTCGATGGTCCCGATGCAGAGAGGATCCGGGGAAAACGCGTTGTCATAGTGGATGACGTGGTATCTACCGGTGGCAGCATGAGGGCCGTCGAAAACCTCATGGAAAAAGTAGGCGCCAAGATAGTTTGCAGGGCCGCCGTCCTCAAGGAAGGCTCCGGTTTCTCAGGCGACCTCATTTATCTCCAAGACTTACCTATCTTCACCAGGGAAGGTTAGACAGAGTCACTGCGGAATGATGAGGGGCTGTGCTTTACCGCACAGTCCCGGGCCATTCGGGCGAACCGGGAAAGGCTTAACCCGGGCGGGGTTGTGGCGTGTAATATCATCGGCGCCCTTTCTGGCCCGAATTCGAAGTTATTCCGCTCGATGTACTTCACGTTTGCCAGGATCTTCCCGGTAAATTTCGTATTTCCCGTAGACTATAGCGAAGATAGCGAGTATTTCTACAGGAACATAATAGTTTTCGGCGTGAAGACCGGCAACAGGGGTGCTACCGGGAATGCGGGGGGCACCGGTCAGTCGGATGCCACAGGTGAGCTGGTACCAGCAGAAGCGCTGAGCCGCGATGAAATCATCAAGCGGGCAGAAGCCCTTTCCCGGGAGAAGGTTACCATCAAGAGGTTCCCGGAAATTGCCAGAAACTTATATCAGAGACAAATCGATTCGGAGGATGTCGTCCTCCTTACAGATGAATATGCCCCGGTTGACGCGCTCTTGCACCTTTACTAGCCCAGAAGCGACCATTGCTTGGCGTTCACACCGCTATCTGTTTCCATTTCCCGGTCTTGAACCGCCACTGGAAGAGGACCGACCTGATAATTTGGTCCGAGACCATGGCATACCATGCCCCGGGGAGTTGGAGGTTCATTACCGTCACGAGGAGGTAAGTAAGCACGACTCTAACTACCCACGCGCTTCCCCCGGTTATATACATGACCCAGGCAGTATCGCCCGCCCCGCGGAGGCCACCTGCCAGGACGTGATTTATGGCCATAAATGGCTGGGCGATGGCCACTATCTTCAGCACCGTGCTACCCAGATAGATGACCGTGGGATTATCGGGAGTGAATAGTTTCACAACCACCGGTGCTCCCGCGAAAAGCAAGAAACCCGCACATCCCATGGCGATGGCGGCGATCTTCTGGCATTTACGCGCAGCCAGCTCTGCTTTCTCCCTGTCTTCGAAACCGAGATACTGGCCCACAAGAGTGGTGGTAGCTGCTCCGAAACTGAAACCTACGGTTAGAGATATAGACTCGATCCTCAGCGCTATCTGGTGAGCGGCATATGCATTGGTTCCCAGGCCGGCTACAGCCCTCGTGTAAAGCAGCTGAGCTCCCCTAAGGGTCAGCCTCTCACCCGACGCGGGGAGGCCGATCCTGAGTACTGTCCTGAGGGTTTCAGCGTGAGGCTTGAAGGACCCTCTGTAGAAGTACCTGATCGGATTGGAGGTTTTGGTGGTGAGGATGATGATGAGCATCATGCCGGTGAACCTGGCAAAGGCCGTCGCGAGCCCCGCTCCTTCAGTACCCATCCTCGGGAACCCGAAGTTACCGCCGATGAGGAGGTAGTTTCCGGCGAGATTCACCAGGTTTACCACCATCCCCACGTACATGGGCAGCTTTGTATCGCCGGCCCCCCTCAGAGCTGCGGCAAAAGTCATGGTAACGAACTCGAAAACCAGGGATAGTCCCTTCCACCAGAAGTAGGGGATGCCCTGTTCGATGACTTCTTTTTCGGCGCCCATGAGAAACAGGCTATGCTCTGCGAATACAGAAAAAAGGAGAAAAGCTGTGATACCGATGGTTCCAGCGATAAGGAGGGACTGTCTCACGGTTTCCTGGGCATCTTCGAACCGACCAGCCCCTACTCGCCGGGCCACCACGGAGGTGGTCCCCACACGGATGGCGTCGAAGAATCCGGTGGCAATCATCGATATCTGGTTAGATAGCCCCACCGCCGCCACAGACGCCGCGCCGACCCGCCCCACCATGACCATGTCTGCGGCGTCAACCACCGATTGAAGGAGCCTCTCGGCCAGGAGAGGTACCACGAGAATCCAGATGTTCTGCTCAATGGTGTGACTGGCGAGGTCAAGAACTCTATTGCGCTTGTGGCCCTTTTCGGAGAACGCCAGGACCTGAGCCGGGGCTTCTTCAGCGCTCGACGCCGTACCAAATGGGGAGGCATCTTTTGTCCCCGGCAGCGGAGGGGAGGTTGAGCCTTCCACCGGGGCTGTCCTCGAGACGGAAGTTTTTGCGGAAGTTTCTTCTACCGAGGCTCCGTTGAAATTGCTGCTCATGTCTTCACCCTTATTTCGATACACAAACTATCTTAAGAGAATCATATTAGTGAAACCTTCCAAGGTCAATTACCATGGGCCGGAATCTAGCCACCATGTCGGAACTTGGAACGTTCATCCAACTGTTGTTTTGAGTGGGCAGAGTCGGAAGCTGACCGGTGCACACTCCAACACCGGTCCATCGTCCGACCCAGTGGTAGGAATTTCGTATCGCGTAGCGAAATAACCGGGAAACTGAGGAGGTGGTGGTTCAACATGTTAGCCATTATTAATGGCAAGGTTTATACCGTTACTTCCGGAACGATCGAAAACGGAGTTGTTCTTGTGGAGGATGGCAAGATCAAGGCGGTGGGGAAGGATCTCAAGGTCCCTGAAGGGGCGGAAGTAATGGACGCCAGGGAAAAAGTTGTGACTCCCGGTCTCATAGACGCCCACAGCCACCTTGCGGTTTTCGGCGAGCCCTCGGTGTTTGCCAACGCAGATGGGAACGAGATGTCTGACCCGGTCACTCCCCAGCTCCGGGGAATGGATTCCCTTAATCCTCAAGATCCCGCGATACCGGACGTCCTTTCTGGAGGAGTGACCACGGTGTATACCGGCCCCGGCAGCGCCAACGTGATCGGGGGTACCGGTTTTGCCATGAAACTGAGGGGTAGGACGGCTGAAGAGATGATCATCCCGGGAACTGAGGGTATGAAGATGGCTCTGGGTGAGAATCCCAAGAGGGTTTACGGAGAGATGCAGAAAAAAGCCCCGCGGACCCGTATGGCCAACGCCGCCATCCTAAGGGAGGCCCTGGTGAAAGCGCAGAACTACATGAATAAGATCGAAAAAGCCAGGGCTAAAGAATCTACAGGCGAAAATGCGGGTTATCCTGACAGGGACCTCAAGATGGAAGCTTTGGTCAAAGTCTTAAAGCGTGAGATGAAAGCCAGGATACACGCCCACCGGGCTGACGACATCATGACCGCCATCCGGATCGCCGAAGAGTTCAACCTGGACTTCGTCATTGAGCATGCCACCGAAGGGTATCTCATTGCCGACATTCTGGCTAAGAAGAAGGTCCCGTGCACAGTAGGACCCCTCCTTATGAGCCGTTCGAAGATGGAACTTGTGAACGTTACTTTAAAGAACCCCGGTATTCTGGCCAAAGCGGGAGTGAAGATAGCCATCCAGTGCGATACCACCACCAACACAAGGTGGCTTGGGCTTCATGCGGGGCTTGCCGTGCGTGAAGGAATGCCCGAAGACGAGGCCATGAGAGCAATTACCATAAACGCCGCCGAAATCTTGGGCATAGCCGACAGGGTGGGGAGCCTGGAGGCGGGGAAAGACGCCGACATAGTGATCTGGAGCGGGCATCCCTTCTGTAGCCTTACGGTGGCGGAAAAGGTATTCATCGAAGGTAGAGTCGTGTACGAGAGGAAAGATCCCGTGCCTAGTTGCTGCTGAAATCCTCCTCATCCCGGGACCGGGAAGAGCCATCTCATCTTCCCGGTCCTTTTAAATGTTTGCTATTCTCCTGGCAGGTGTGCGGGCAGCCGGGCTCCCTGCCACGCTGGCTTCGAGATCTCTCCATCCCCGGCTACTTTCTTATGGTGGAGTATGCGGATTCCCAGTATAATCAACACCCTGCATTTCGGTAAGACTGCAGGATAATAGTTCCCTCCCGGAACTTGGTGCCGGTAACAGGGCCGCATTAGCTTCAGAGCGTGGCCGGAGATGATGTTTTCCGCAGTTTTTGCCATCGTTCTTTCATGCATCAACTGGAACCGGTGCGGTCCGGATCATGTCAAAGTTAATGTGTGAGCCGAGAAGATATAGGCTCGGATTTTATTTATGCGGTTTATGGTTGAAAGGTGGTACTGGAACATGTCCGGACTGTTCAAACGCCAGGTTAATCGGGGACCGATAAGGAAAATGATGCCCAACAAAGGGGCGTTCATTAAATGGTTATCCTTCAAAGGGCTGCCCGGCAAGGGACTTACGGCAAGGGTCTTAGCAACAGTTATATTGATCGCCGGGGTCATTTCGGGTTGCGCACGACCTTTCTGGAAGACCTCGCGAACGTTAAGCCCGCATGTCCTAAGTTCATTCGAGGTGAGCGGGGGCTATTGGATCTCGAGCCCAGACAGTTCCATCTCACCTGACGGTAAGAAGATGGTTATTGTCAAGGGCGATTCTAAGCGGTACGAGCTGGTCGTGATGGCGCTCGAGGGTTCGGGACCTAACATGGCCGTCGTCGACTCAGTTGACAGGCAGTGGACTGCAGACAACTTCTTCGCCTACGTTCCCCTGGCCTGGGCTTCTGATAGCCGTCTCATCTACGCGAGGCACGGGTGGCAAAAAGACGGCGCCCACGCAGGCAAAAGAGGTCTTTCCATCGTGGCGGCAAACATAGCGGATAAATCTACTGAGGAGATATATTTTGTAGAGCTTCCCCAGGGATGTTACCTCAGGGATCAGGCGTTCATTCCCGGGAAAGGCAAGATCTACATGACTCTTAGCCAGACAACCGGCAATTCTATCTGGGAAATAGACGTGAAAACGGGTAAGATGCGCCTTGTCAAAGATGGACTTCCGGTTTACGGCGATCTCTTCCAAGCCAAGATATCCCCGGACGGATCTCACTATGTGTACAGCCTATATGAAGAGGGCAGGGCGGGGATTTACATCCTGGACGTAGCGACGGGAGAAGAGAGACCGCTTCTGCCCAGCGGGGATACGATGAGTTTCTATCCAAGCTGGTCGCCCGATGGCCGCTACGTGGCGGCGTACACGGTAGAAAGGGTACCCGGGGCCAGCGGCACGTCAATACCCAGTTACCAGTTGTTTCCGGCAGAAGACGGTCCTCTTCCATTATCAACCAGCATAACGGTGGTGGACAAGCAAGGAAAACTTGTCCAGGAAATCAGGGTTGACGGACGGCTCTTGGCCGACTTCCAGTGGGCCAAAGGTTCCCCGGCCATTGGGTTTGTGGCGGGTATTGTCGATAAAGATTCTTCCTCCAGCGATGAGACATATCCCGGGTACCCGCCCGCGATCATACGTGACAGCCTGTGGCTGGTCACAGTGGACGGCAAGTCGGCCCCTGTAAAGATCGCAGATGTCCCAAAAGATGGTTCTGGTGGACAGGTGTACGTGGATCCCGTGGCAGTTGACGTGAAAGGAGAAGGAGTCTTCTACAACTTGTACGTGAGTCAAGAGCGATCCCTGTGGTACGCGGCGAAAGGAAAAGAGCCGGTCAAAGTGGCTGACGGATCTATGACCTCAGGGGACACGACGCCCGTATACGGAAACGCATTGGTCGGCGCCGCTACTCTTGGAGACAAGACCGTCATCTGGCTTTTGCAGCCCGGCAAATTCCAGAAACTCGCTGAATATGACGGGGCATATATAGCAGGATTCAACGACACGCTCATGGTCGTCAGCACCCTGGGGTACGACTTGTCGCAGCAGGCAAAAGGCAAGGTCACCGTCTTCAAGATGTTCAAGTAAGCCCGAAGGATAGGAGATAAGCTACCGGAATACTCAAGTCAAGACCCAAAGCGGGTTGTTTTTCCCGGGACTTTGCCGTAAGTCGAAGTAACCCGTCGGCGCCGGAACATAATAGACCCACCTGCCAAGTTGCCCATTCTCTAACGCTTATAGGGGACACTGGAGGTGGGTCTAATCATTATGTCTACCACCGGTAAGCGTCGTCGTTGCTCTTAGCGATGTCGTCACCCAACGGTTCAAGGTGGTCTACGTCATTGAATTTCTCCACAGACCATCCGTTCTCATCCCTCGTGATGATAGAGATGGACGCGTTATTGGGCGTAGGCGAGCCGGGATCTACCAGTTTTCCGCTGGCGTAAGCTAGAAGACACCTTATAGGTCCACCGTGGGTAACTATTACTACATTGGAGTCAGGGTATCGTTCATAGATGTCCTCCAGAGCCCTGGTGGTCCTGTCGAACAGGTCCTTATATGATTCACCGCCTGGTCTTTCCGTCCCAATCGGATCCTGCTTGAAGCGCTCAAACAGTTCGGGGTATTTCTCCCTGCATTCGGCCATCGTTTTCCCCTGCAGGATGCCGCAGTGTACCTCGCGGAGCCTCCTGTCGAGAATGAGCTTGCAGTTATGGTATTTGGCGATAGCCATGGCAGTGTCTTTCGCCCTATCGAGATCGCTTGTGTAGATAACGTCGATCTTGACGCTCCGGAGGCGGGAAGCTACGGCTTCTGCTTGCTTCCTACCACGGTCGGAAAGGGGGACGTTCAGGTGCCCTTGAAGTATACCTGCCTGGTTGGCTTCGGTTTCTCCGTGCCTCACGATGTAATACGTGCCCATTATCCTGTGCCGGTATTGCCCGGCCTACCCTCCCTCAAAACTCCGTTGTTTTGTCCCAAAGAGGAAAACAGCGTCTTGTATATCTCCTTCTTCATACAACATTTCGGGCATTAATCCCTTCAAACCCCGAAAGGTTTATCCTGGCAATTCCTGTGGAGTGTCGATGCGGCGGCAGGGTTACTTTAACCTTGCCCTGGTCTTCTCATTGGATTATCTTTATTGTGTCAATCCGTGACGCAAACCACAGTATCGAGGAGGGAGCGGGTGTAAACCCGGATAAATGCCAGCAGTCATAGTTGTCGGTAGCCAGTGGGGAGATGAGGGCAAAGGAAAAATCACCGATTATCTTGCCCTTCAGGCCGACGTCGTCGTGAGGTACCAGGGAGGTCCCAATGCCGGGCACACCGTGGTGGTGGACGGACAAGAGTTCCAGCTCCACCTGCTCCCGTCCGGTATTCTGTATCCAGACAAGCTTTCGGTTATCGGCAACGGAGTTGTTGTCGACCCCGAAGTCCTGGTGGATGAAATCCACTCCCTCGAAAGCCGGGGTATAGACACCAGGGGACTTCGCATAAGCGCCAGAGCCCACCTGATAATGCCGTATCACAAACTTTTGGATGTTCTGCAGGAAGAGAGCATGGGCGCGAGGAAGATCGGGACGACGTTGAAAGGCGTCGGCCCGGCGTACATGGACAAAGCGGCCAGAGTTGGCATAAGGGTAGGTGACCTCCTGGAACCTGACGTCTTCCGCGACAAGCTGGAGGTCAATCTCAAAGACAAGAACCGCATATTCCAGCATTTCTACGGCAGAGAACCTATGTCACTGGAGCCCATCCTAGAGAGCTACCTTGCGGCCGCGCAGGTACTGAGACCATATATCACAGAGACCTCAGTTTTGATCAATGACGCGATCTCCAGAGGGCAAAAAGTCCTCTTCGAGGGAGCTCAGGGTACTTTCCTCGACCTTGACCACGGCACCTATCCTTATGTTACCTCTAGCCACCCGGTGGCAGGGGGAGCCTGCATAGGAGCGGGCGTGGGGCCGACTAGGATCGACAAGGTGATCGGCGTGGTTAAGGCTTATACCTCGAGGGTGGGTGACGGACCGTTTCCCACCGAACTTAAAGATGACACAGGGGCGCTCATACGGGAAAAGGGTCATGAGTATGGCGTGACAACCGGACGCCCAAGGCGGATAGGCTGGCTCGACCTGGTTATGGTCAAGTACGCTGCGGTGCTAAGTGGTTTCACCGGCCTTGCGGTGACCAGGATGGATGTCCTCTCGGGTTTTGATACCCTCAAGGTGGCTTATGCGTACAGGTACCGCGGACAAGAGATTACTTCCTTCCCGAGCAGCCTTAGCGTGCTGTCCCAGTGCGAACCCGTGTATCGCGAGTTCCCCGGTTGGCCGGAGATAGACCCTGCATGCAGGCGCTTGGAAGACCTGCATCCCAACGTAAGACGCTATCTCGAGTTTGTGGAAGAGGTCACAGGACTCAAAGTGGCCCTGGTTTCGCTCGGCAGAAACAGGAAAGACACCCTCACTCTCGAAAACGTGTTCTGATATAGCCGCCGGCCTTTTGTGCCGGTGGTTCTTTTAAGATAGATCTTTAAGATGACGGTTCAAATGGGCATGGCAAGGTGATCGGCTTGAAAATCATAGTCCTGGTTAAGCAAGTTCCCGAGACATCCGAAGTTGAGATAGATCCGGTCAGGGGAACTCTCAAGAGAGAAGGCGTTCTGTCCAAGACAAACCCCTATGACCTACACGCTCTGGAAGCTGCCCTGAGGCTTAAAGATGAGGTCGGCGGCGAAGTGACGGTGCTCAGCATGGGGCCTCCTCAGGCCGAGGCGGTCATCAGAGAAGCCTACTCTATGGGGGCGGATTCCGGCGTTCTCTTGTCAGACCGAGCTTTTGCAGGAGCGGATACCCTCGCGACGAGTTTTACGCTCAGCCGCGCGATACAGAAGATCGGGTTTGACCTCGTGATCGCAGGTATGCAGAGCACCGATGGAGATACCGCCCAGGTTGGGCCCGGCGTCGCCGAGCTCCTGGACATACCGCACGTATCATACGTCCGGGAAATCCAGAAAGCTACTCCCGAGGCCCTGACCGTTACCTGTGACCACGGGGATTACTTTCTCACCATTGAAGTCAGAATCCCCTGTCTTCTAACTGTTTCGAGAGATCTCAACCAGCCGAGGCTGCCGTCGTACAGGAAGAAGAAATTGACCAAGGACAAGCCGGTACAGGTCTGGGGTCGCAAGGACTTGACTTCAGATGACTCATCCGAAGAATATTTCGGGCTTGACGGGTCTCCCACCCGCGTTGAGAGGATATTTGCTCCAGAGAGAAAGCGCGTGAGGGAAATCTGGGAAGGTACGCCGGGCGACCTGGCTGGAAGGCTGTATCACTTTCTCAAGGAGGCGAGGGGGAAATGAGCCGGATCGTGGTGAACCCGTCTCTGTGTGACCGCTGCGGGGAGTGCGTCGCGGCGTGTCCATTCGGAGCTCTCTCGCTGAGAAATGATACGGTCGATGTATCGGACCAATGCAGGTTGTGCCTGGTGTGTACCAGGAGGTGTCCCAGGGGCGCAATTCTTCTCGTAAAGGAAAAAGCTGACGGGGCCGGAGTATCGGACGTGCGAACCGGGGTAACCGGGATGCGGTCCGGGGCAAATAAGGTGGAAGTCCTCCGGGATTCCGCCAGGGGCATCATGGTTTTCGCCGAATATCACGGCGGAAGGTTTGAGCCCGTCACTTACGAGCTAATCGGAAAGGCCCTGGAACTTGCCGGTAAAGTCGGGGACAACGTCGTTTGCGTGGCGGCGGGCGAGTCTGTGCTGGAACCGGCCAGAGAACTTCTTCACTACGGCGTTGATAAGGTTCTTGTGTATGACGCCCCGGAACTAAGGTACTTTGTGGCACCGGCGTACACCGAGATTCTCGAAGATGCGATACGCAGGGTAAAGCCGGGAGTTCTCTTGATAGGGGCTACGCCCTTGGGAAGGAGCCTTGCGCCTCGAGTCGCCGTGAGGTTCAGGACGGGGCTTACGGCAGACTGTACCATCTTGGACATCCGGCCCGACGGCGAACTCGTTCAGACCCGGCCGGCATTCGGGGGAAACATAATGGCGACAATCGTGACCAGGGAAACCCGGCCCCAAATGGCCACGGTGAGATATAAAGTGATGAAAAGAGCTGAAAGACGACCGGTTCCTTCCGGCGATCTGGAAGAGGTGACCTTATCGGGGAGTCCGGGTGGGACGTTGGCGCGGATCAGGGAACACCTTAACCGGATAAAGGTAATTTCTGACTCTCCCCTCCCGAAAACCGAGTCCATCGCCGACGCTGAGGTCATCGTCGCTGTGGGTAGAGGGGTGCGTTCTGACAAGGACCTCCCGATGTTTGAGAGACTTGCTGAGCGGCTTGGTGGCGTCCTTGCCTGCTCAAGACCACTTGTGGAGAAAGGGTGGTTTCCTGCATCGCGGCAGGTGGGACTTAGCGGCAGGACTGTACGGCCCAAACTGTACATAGCCTGCGGAATCTCAGGGGCTATCCAACATGCGGCAGGGATGTCAGAGAGCGAGGTTATAATCGCCATCAACCAGGATAGAAACGCCCAGATCTTTGACGTGGCCCACTACGGGATAGTGGGGGATATGTACGAGATCGTGCCTGAGCTGTTGCGGCTATTCAGTGCCTGAACCCGCGGGAGGCTACAGGTATACGGAAGTGCGTGGAATTCCAGGCCTCCCGAGGGTTGCCCTTCCGTTGATCGCGAGTTGCCCTAACCTGGGTGAGAATCCATAGAAGGGAGAACGGAGATGGGTATCGAGAAAAGGAATGTGGCCAGCACGTATTGTGAGTTACATTGTGTGCATGGAACGTGGGGAACCAGAGAGACATCGGGGGCTGGGGCGGTTGCTCATATCCAACTGGAGGGATTCTCGCACCTCAGTGAAGAGGACATAAGGGAACTGGAACGGATATGCGGCCCTGAGGACGTTCTCTGCTCCGGCCCTCTCCTGGAAGATTATTCTCACGACGAGATGCTCCGTGTCCGCGGGGTGCCTGAGGCGGTCGTATTCCCCGAGACTACCGGTGAGGTATCTTCTATCCTGCGGTATGCTTCCGCCCGTAAGATAGCGGTGACGCCCAGGGGCTCTGGAACGGGCCTTTGCGGCGGCGCCGTACCGGTTTTCGGCGGGATCGTCCTTTGTACGACGAAGATGAATAAAATCATCGAGATAGACAGGGAAAACCTTACTGCCACCGTCGAACCTGGTGTTCTACTATTGACCCTGCACGAGACAGTCGAGAAACTCGGGTTCCTATATGCCCCCGACCCCGGGGAGAAAACCGCCACCATAGGGGGAAACATAAACACGAACGCAGGGGGCATGAGGGCCATAAAGTATGGTGTTACCAGGGATAACGTGCGAGGGCTGGAAGTTGTCCTACCGTCGGGAGAAATCCTTGAACTGGGAGGCAAGCATGCCAAGAACAGCACCGGTTACAGTCTGATGAACGCTTTTATCGGAAGCGAGGGGACGCTGGGCGTGGTGACGCGGGCTGTGTTAAAACTTCTACCTCTTCCCAGGCGCACTTTGAGTCTCCTCGTGCCGTTCGATTCGTTGGGGGAAGCCATCCGCGCCGTACCGAAAGTCCTTTCCACCGGGATCCTGCCTCAGTCGATTGAATTTGCCGAGCGGAACGTCATCTTTGCCGCCGAGCGTTACCTCGGTAAGAAGTTCCCCCATACCGGGGCTCCGTCTTACCTCCTCATCAGGGTTGACGGGAATTCGGTCGGGGAAGTGACCTCTATGATGGAGGCCATAGGTGATGCGTGTCTGGAGGCCGGGGCAATCGACGTCCTCATAGCCGATACCCAGGAGAGGCAGAAGGCCATATGGGATGCCCGTGGCGCTTTTCTCGCCGCCATCAAGAGCGGTAACCAGGTTGACGAGTGCGACGTAGTTGTCCCGAGAGACCGCATAGCCGAACTCGTGGAGTACACGAAAATTGTCTCGGAGAGGACTGGAGTGCGCATAGAAAGCTTCGGGCATGCGGGTGACGGGAACCTGCACATATACGTGATAAGAGATAGCATCCCTGATGACGAGTGGGAAAAGAGATTGGAAAAGGCCATGGATCTCCTGTACGAAAAAGGTGAGGAACTCGGAGGACTTGTATCAGGCGAGCACGGGATAGGCTACGCCAAACGAAAGTACATGCTGAAAAACCTCTCACCCGGGGAGATCGCTATCATGCGGAAGATGAAGGCCATCTTTGATCCCCAGGGAATACTGAATCCCGGGAAGGTGGTGTAGGAGGCGGGGAGGCCTTCCTCCGTCGATCTAGAGGTTGCAGCCAGTTTTTGCTGCAACTCTTGCTTGACGAAAGGGCTCTTCCCCGGGACCCGAGATGGCGGAACCAAATGTTCCGGATTCGGAGATATCAGAGGTCTTTCCGGGTGTTCACGTCCTCACAAGGCTCCTGCCCGGTTTTGGCATCGAGGTTTCAAGTACCCTCATTCTCGGCAGGTCCGGTGCCGTTGTATTCGACACCATGTGTTCTCCCCATGATCTCGGTCCTGTGGTGGATATCATCCGTTCAGAGGGATCTTATGCTCGAGAAGAAAACTGGAAACTCTGGGTGGTGTATTCCCATGGAGATTGGGACCACTGCCTGGGTACCGCGGCGTTCGCCCAATTCCGAAAACCCGACTGCGATAGGTGCGTCGTAATCGCTCATGAAGAGGCGGAGAAACGTATACGGGAAGAGACACAAAAAGAACTGGAAGAACTTCGGAAAACGGAACCCGGCCTCGTAAAAGACGCTGCCATCATCCTCCCTGAAATGACATTCAAGGAAGAGATGTCCGTTTACCTCGATGGCGGCTTTGGTCCTGAGGGTGTTGACGTTGAGGACCTTGACAATCGAAACGCCCGACAGAAGCGTGTTTGTGACTCTGTGTCAGGGGAAATCAGGCTAATCCATGTTCCGGGTCACACTAGCGATTCCATCGTTTGCTATGTGCCGTCCAGAAATCTCCTCATCGCCGGGGATGTCGCTGAAGACCCGCTTCCCTCGTTGGGAGAACCGGAACATCTCGGTAAGTGGGTCGACTTCCTCGAAACCATGGCCGACCGCGTAAAACTGGTTATACCTTCCCACGGGAAACCCCAGGGTCCCGAGCTCCTGCGCAAAAACGCCAAGTATCTTCGGGGATTGCGCGGAAAAATCGTTGACCTTGACCTGGTGCTTGGTCAGCTAAACTCCGAAGCCCGGGAGTTCTATTGGAAAACCCATAGACAAAACATCCGGTGCTTGAGTGGTTCTTCAACAAGGGACTAGGAGATGGCTGGAAAGTAAGGTGTTAGCTAAGGAACTGTGTGTATAACTGAGTGAACCTCCCCACAAGCTCGGACCAGTCGAACCGCAAAGCGGCAGTTCGGGCTTTTTCACCCATGTGACGCCTCAATTCGGGGTTAACCGCAAGCTCCCTTATAGCTTTGCAGATTCCTTCAATATCTTCTGGCTCAAACAGAAAACCCGTCTCACCGTCCTCTAGAAATTCTGGAATGGCTCCGGCCCTGACTGCCACCGCGGGTAGCCCGGAAGCCATGGCCTCCAGGACGGCGAGTCCCTGGGTTTCGGATGGCGACGGAAAGAAGAACACCTGGGCTTTTCGATACTCGGCCGGCATACGGTCCCACGGCACAAATCCCCTGAATTCGACCGTCCCTTGTCTTGTCAAAGGCGCCAGGTCGTCCTCAAGTTCCTTTCTGAGAGGGCCATCTCCAGCAATGGTGAAGCGAAAGTCCTTCCTGCCATCTGCGGGCGCTCCGGCGCCAGGGAAGCCCGCCGATTTTCCTCCCTCTCGTCCGTCCTCCAGCATTTTTATGACGCGAACCAGGGTTCTGACACCCTTTTCGGTGCTCAGTCTTCCGGCATAGAGGACGTTGCACGGTTGATCGAAATCAGGACCGGAATGGCTTGGCGAAAAGCGACGGGTATCTATCCCAGAGGGTATGACGTGAATGGGGACAGTGATCCCGAAACTCCGGAGGGAGTTTGCCGCGAACACGGATGGAGCAATGACAGCGGTGAAGCGGTTGTAAAATGACCTTGCCAGTGCCGATATCGTCCTTTCCGTGAGGTTCTTGGACGGATGTAAAAACGCTCCGCTTGTATTGAGGTTAGCGGTTCTTTCAGGGGCCCTTTTCAAGAGATTCGCGGACCTTTGCGTCAAGATTGACGGTCCTGCCATAATGTTGGCATGGTAAGTCGCTATAGAGGGGATTTGCAGCTGCGCGGATGCTAACAGCCCTATCCACCCTACGGGGTATACGGTATGAACGTGAATAATATCGGGCTTTATGGCTTGAAGGGCTTTCACCACTTTGGTGTACCCGTAACCAAAGTAGGAGTCAGGTGGGATGCCGGGTAGCCAGGAAAGGGGAAAAGCGGGCACCAGTACGACCTTTCCCCGGTGTATGGTGCTTTTTTGGGGCAGCGTGAAGACAGTCACCTGGTGACCCTGAGATACGAGGGCGTCGTGAAGACCGGTGACTGCCCTTGTGAGTCCACCGAGGTTTTGACGAAACGAATCTGAGAAGAATGCTATCTTGAGTCTCACCGACGCGACCCCGCCTGTGGCCTTTGCATCATCGCCATGAGCTCGGGAAGTACCTCTTGCGCAGCAATTTCACCCTCTCGGATTATTTCCCTTGCACGGTAAAACTGATGACCGTGAAAACCCTGGACACGTGGGCGAATCACCAAATCGGGCTTGATCCCGTCGCGCGGAGACTGGAGAAGACTTTCGGTGATATCGAAAGCTGCCAGTATCGCCTTGACCGTGCTCCAGCCTTCAGGCTCCCGACTTTCTTCAGGTTCTGTCTCCTCGTCGCTCGTTTTTTGACCGGCAGAGCCGGGTTTGGTCGTCTCCCCGGTAGAAAGAGCGCGGGCCAAGGTCATTTCCCCGTCTTCAGGCGTGCATTGATCGCCGTTATCTGAAATTAGTGCCCCGTAAATCCTGTTAAAAGTATTCTGTATGCGACTTCCGAACTTTTCTACGAACACCGCGCGAGCAAGATTCTCTGCGTAAGCGATCCTGTTTATTACTTCGCTTTCCGCAAACCCGAGTACCTCTTTCCACACGTGTCGGACGAACCCAACCGACACTCTTGCACCAGTTGCAGCGCGTGTCCAAAGGTCTGACCTGCTGAAGACGTCTACACCCAGGAGAACGGTAGCCCCCGTGTTAGCCAGTGCGTCAACAGGCATGAGGTCAACCAATCCTCCATCTACCAGCACGCGACCATTCACTTTGACCGGGGCGAAAAGACCCGGCACAGAAATGCTGGCTCTTACCGCATCGGCGATGCTGCCTTGCCTCAGAAACACCGGTTCTCCCGTTGCCAGGTCTGCCCCCACGATGACCAGAGAGATCCCTCGTTGCGAAACGTCCTCGAAAGTCATGTCTTTCGTGAACCGGCGTATCCCTTCGCGGATGGATTCGCCTTTCAAAACTCCGCCTTTGAAGTAGATATCGGCATACTCAATTAAATCGCGCTTTCTGAGGGAGATCACAGTCTCTTCAAGTTCGTGGAGAGTTCCACATACATACGAGGCTGCAACGAGGGAACCGATGCTGGACCCGGATATGGCTGAAGGCAGAATGCCCGCCTTTTCCAATACTTTCAACACACCTATGTGGCTAAGTCCCCGGGCTGCTCCGCCGCTGAGAGCTATCCCGAGAAGGGTCTCCTGAGAATAGCGCACGAAATTGCGACCTCCTGTTCGTTCAGCTGGCAACACTCCAAGCAGATACGATTATAACTCACCGAGGTAAATCCAGGAAATGGTAGGGGCCGTAACAAGGTCAAGGTTCTAGGTTATCGCGGTTCCAGCGGTCCGGTTGCAGCTGAGTTTCGTTTTTGACCAAATTATGCAACTATGATAATATCTGCTTAGTTAGGTAGTTCCCCAAGAAGGGGGTGTATCCATGCGGAATGTGCTCAGCCCGATTGAAGTCCGGGATAAGCTGGGTCGGATTATCGAGGAAGCTTACTACACCGGCAAACAGTTTATAATCGCCCGGCGCGGGAAGCCGATGGCTGCCATTGTCCCCATCAGCGAATACGAAAAATGGGAAAGAGAACGTGAGGAGTTCTTTGCTCTTATAGACAAGGTCTGGAAGGCCAACCGGGAGGTCGACCCGGATACGCTGGCACAAGATGTCGCCCAGGCCATTAGAGAGACGAGGGAAGGCGTAAATGCTCAAAGCGGTGCTTGATACGAACGTCCTGGTCTCCGGTCTGATCAGCCCCAGCGGCATTCCAGCCCAACTGATCAGCGCGTGGCGCGGAAAGAAATTTGAACTGGTCATCTCCCCGGCCATTCTGCAAGAGCTCGCCGAAGTACTCCAGAGAGATAAAATAAAGCAGTACTATGAGCACATCGACAGAGATTTGGCTCAAAAATATGTCGCGGGCCTGAAGCGGTTTGCTACGTTGGCGCCTGGCAAAGTCCAGATCCAGGGCGTATGTCCGGATCCGAACGACGACAAATTTGTCGCCGCTGCCCTAGAATCGCGAGCGGATTATATTGTGAGCGGGGACAACCGTTTGTTGAACCTTAAGGAGTACGAGGGAGTGAAGATACTGAAGCCAGCGGAATTCTTCGCACGGCTTTAATTTCCGGTGATACAACAACAAGAATCAATTTTTCCAACCACCGGTTAAGTTGGGTCTGACAGACTCTTTAAGCTTGGGGAGAACGTCAACGGATATCTCGTCAGGAGTACCTTCCGCCTGTATCTTTCCGCCGGAAAGGACGATGACTCGCGTCGCCAGCGCGCGGACCTCGGAGAAGTCGTGACTTACCAGCACCGTCGTGGTGCCCGAGTCTTCCAGGATGCCGCGGAACTCCTTAAGCAAGCCATGCTTTGTCATGAGGTCCAGTGAGGCGAAAGGCTCGTCCAGAAATAGCACCTTCGGTTCGAGTACAAGGGCGCGCGCCAGAGCGGTCCTCTGGGCCTCGCCGCCAGAGAGGGTGTGAGCCATTTGGCCTGATAGGTGGGTGATGCCGAACCGTTCTAGCCAAGTATCGACTCGCCTTTCTGCGTCGTCTTTCAATCCCCTGAGAGATAACCCCAGGCGCACGTTTTCCCTGACCGTGCCATCGAGTAGAAGAGGTTCCTGAAACACCACGGCCATTTCACGCCTGACAGAGAGGACGTTCTTCCTGGTTACCTGGTGACCCCGGAAGAAAACCGCGCCCTTCGTGGGAAACTCCAGGCACGCGAGGATGGTGAGGAGAGTGCTTTTCCCTGCCCCGTTCGGGCCCACGATCGCCAGGACTTCTCCCGGAAACACCGAAATGTCCTCGACCTTTAGAATGGTTTTACCCTGTTTTATGACAACGAGGTCTTTGGCCCGGATGACCGGACCAGAGGAGAAACCCTGTTTGTGCTCAATAATCTCGGCACCAGATTCCAGGTTATCCCGTCTTCTCCATGTCTTGTTCAACAGCATATTCACAGTCTTCTCCTTGACTGTTGTACCACCGTGAGGATGAAAGTTATTCCATAGCTCAGGGCCATTAGAATAAAACTCAAAGCGATAGCCACGTCGAAGTTGCCCTTGCTTATTTCCATGACAATCGCTGTAGTGAGGACTCTGGTGTAGTGCCGGACGTTTCCGCCCACAGCCATAGATGCCCCCACTTCGGAGATGACGCTGCCGAGGCCAGCCATGACTGCCGCAAGGAGCCCGAACCTACATTCCTTTATAATGAGCCACCAGAACTGGACGGGGGATGCCCCGAGTGCCATTATCTGTAGCCTGAGTTTGGGGTTCAGCTGTTGGACCGAAGCCATGGTGAACCCGGTAACGATGGGAGAAGCTATCACGGCCTGGGCGATTACCATCGCAGTCGGTGTATACATGAGACCGAGGCTTCCCAGAGGTCCGTTGCGCCACAACAGGATGCTTACCCACAGGCCCGCCACAGTAGGGGGAAGCCCCATCCCGGTGTTGACGGCACCCACTACAACCTTTCTGAAGCGGAACTGCGCCACGGCCAAATATAGCCCCAGGGGTATGCCTATAGCCAGGCTTATCAAGGTAGCAAGACCGGAAACCCTGAGGGTCAGGAAGGTGATCTCAAGTATCTCAGGGTCTCGTGCCACTATGAGCCGTATTGCCTTGATGAGGCCAGTATAAACTAAGTCCACAAGACCACCCCTGTACGAAAGCGTAGCAGCGTTACAGGTGTTTACCCGGGTTGGAAGGCCGCGGGCATACGGACAGACGTACAAACCGCCGCGGCGGTTCGCACATGCGGCTACTGGCTAAAGAACCCAGTGGGGATATGCGAACCGCCGAATGTCTAGAACTCGGGCTTCCCGGCATCTGGCACGAAAAGCGGCTCACCGAATTTGTCCACACCGAACTCGCCTATTATTTTCTGAGTCTCCGGTGAGACCATGAAGTCCACGAAAGCCTTGGCCCCTTTGGTGTTAACCTTTGGGAATTTCTCGGGATTCACCTGCATCACGTGGTAAATATTCAAGAGCGACTTGTCAGGGGAATGCTTACCTGTCCGGTCGCTCTGCACGAGAATCACGAGATTCAGGTTCTTCTTGAGGGCAAGGTACGTAGCTCTATCGGTCAACACGTAGCCACCCTTCTCCGATGCTATGTTGAGGGTTTGGCCCATGCCGGTCCCTGATTCCTGATACCAGGGTCCTCCAGGAGTAATCCCTGCCTCTTTCCAAATTTCCAATTCCTTCTTGTGAGTGCCAGAATCATCCCCCCGGGAGATGAAAAGAGCTCCTGCTTTGGCTATCTTCTCGAAAGCCAAGGGTGCGCTACTTATTCCCCTGATGCCCGCTGGATCTTTTTCGGGTCCGCATATGATGAAGTCATTGTGCATGACAAGCTGGCGGTTTACGGCGGCCCCGCTCTTGACAACCTTTAATTCGGCTTCTGGTGCGTGGACCAGGAGGACGTCGGCCTCACCCCGTTCTCCCATGGCAAGGGCTTGCCCTGTCCCTACCGCCACGGTCTTTACTCTGTATCCCGTCTTTTTCTCGAATAGCGGTATCAGCACATCCAAAAGGCCCGAATCTTGAGTGCTCGTTGTCGTAGCCAGTATGACATCTTTCTTGGTCGTGCAGCCTGCCAGAAAGATTACAGCGGTCAGCACAAGCAATGCCACCGGCGCCATCGATTCCCGCAATTTCCGCGTCATGACTTCACTCGCCTCCGTTTTCGGAATGTGCGCATTCTGAAGCGATCCCCCGGAGGATCTCCAGCCCGTGAGGGAGGGCCGGGAGGATGGCCTCCAGGTTCTCTCTCACTCCCCGGGGGCTCCCGGGCAGGTTCACTATGAGCGTCCTGCCTCTTATGCCGGCAACCGCGCGTGAGAGCATGGCCCTTTCTGTATGCCTTAAACCTTCGAGCCGCATGGCCTCGGGTATTCCCGGAACCTGTCTCTCTATGACGTCAAGGGTAGCTTCGGGAGTGACGTCCCTGGGCCCCAGGCCTGTCCCTCCGGTGGTGAGCACAAGGTCGATGCCTTTCTCGTCGCAAAGGCTCTTGAGTTCCGCGGCTATCACCTCACGCTCATCGGGCACAACTGTATAGTAGACTACCTCTCCCAGACCCCTTACCAGTTCCCTGATGACTTCGGCGCTCTTATCCTCTCGCTCACCCCTAGAACCTTTGTCGCTTGCCGTTAGGATGGCGATGCGGTTGGCGTTGTTGACCCTGATCTTGTCACCCGTTTTGACGCGGCCTCCTGAGAGAACTCTTGCGAAGATCCCTTCTCGTGGCATCACGCAATCCCCGGTCAGGCGGTAGATTTCGCAGCGGGTGTGGCATATCTTGCCGATCTGGGTTACTTCGAGGAGGACATGGTCCCCAACCTGAAGCCTTGTCCCGACCGGAAGGCTGGGCAAGTCGATCCCCCTTGTGGTCAGGTTTTCGGCAAAATCCCCTGGTTTGACATGGAGTCCTCTCTGGCGAGCTTTTTCAATGCTTTCTTCCGCCAGGAGGCTTACCTGCCTGTGCCAGGGACCGGCGTGGGCGTCTCCCAGGAGTCCGTGGCCTACCTTCAGTTCCGCCTCTCCCACATTTTGCTTACGCGTGCCCTTTTTCTCGCTGATGCATACGGCCACGATTTCCCCGGCTACGCCCGGCGGTGTGCGTGTATCGTCTCCCATGTGGTCGCTCATTCTTCCTCTCCCTCCCTTAGGTAGGTTCCGCTTTTTCCGCCCGATTTCTTCACCAGCCTTATGTCGGTTATGACCATACTCTTGTCTACCGCCTTGCACATGTCGTAAAGGGCCAGGCACGCTACGGAGACCGCAGTGAGGGCCTCCATTTCGCACCCGGTTTTTCCTTCGAGCCTGACAGTTGACTGGACCTGTACCGACGAATCCTCAAAATCCGGGATAAGGTTCACTTCGACACCGTTGAGATTGAGGACGTGGCAGAGCGGGATGAGGTCCCAGGTTTTCTTGGCGGCCATTATGCCTGCTACTTGCGCCGCCGTCAAAACGTCGCCCTTTGGCATCTTGCCCTGGGTGATCATCTCCAGGGTCGCAGGTTTCATCTTCACTTTGCCTCTTGCCACCGCTTCGCGGGTGGTCGGAGGTTTTCCGCCAACGTCCACCATGCGGACACCCCCTTCGGGGCGGACATGGGTGAGAGCGGGATTTTCGCTTTTCAAGACATCACCCCCCGATCTGGCACATCCGTCTCGCCTGTGCCTCGTAGCTGGCCAAATGGTGTGCTTGCGGTTTTAGCTCCAGAGCGCGGGCAAAAGCGTCTTTCACGAGCCGCCTGATTTCTTCATCTGTCTGCCCGCTTCTCAGGATGCCCTTCACGTCGATCTCCAGGTCTGAGGCAAGACAGGGGCGTATTTTCCCGTCGGCCGTGAGCCTCAAGCGATTGCACTCGGTACAGAACGGCCTCGACAGGGCGGCGATGAAACCTACGGTCCCTTCGCCTCCTTTGATCTTGAAGCTCTCGGCAGGGCCGGCTCCATCCGGATGGGGTACCGGCTCAAGTTCTCCCACCTTCTTGACCTCCGCCACTATCTCTTCCAGGGTCACGCGCCCGTCCCTGGCTACCGTCGGGTCCGGGCCAATCGGCATGACTTCGATGAAGCGGACGTGCACCGGCATTTCAAGAGAAAGCCGCGCCATGTCCTGTATCTCAGTGGAGTTCAAACCCGCTATGACCACCATGTTCAATTTGACAGGATTGAGTCCGGAGTCGACGGCGGCCCGAATCCCTGAAAGGACGTCATGTATGCTCCCACGCCTGGTTATCCGCCGGAATTTCTCCGGATCAAGGGTATCGAGGCTTATATTGACCCTACCGAGCCCCGCGTCTTTCAAGGGTTTTACCAGGGGTGCCAGCAAGGTGCCGTTGGTCGTCATGGATATATCCGGAATCCCCGCGGTTCGAATCCATTTCACTAGATCTATCAGGTCTTTTCTGACGAGAGGTTCTCCTCCAGTCAGGCGGATGTGGTTGATGCCCAGTTCTCTGGCCACGTCCACGATCCTCACGATCTCCTCGTACCGGAGGATTTCCTCGTGGCCCAGCGGCAGGACACCTTCTTCTGGCATGCAATAGATGCACCGGAGGTTACAGCGATCTGTCACCGAAATCCTCAAGTAATTAATGGTGCGCCCGAATCTGTCCTTCACTCCGGCATGCTCTCCTTCCGCTTACTACTCTGGTCAGGTTACTTGTCCGGGTCACTTGACTTCATGTCCTGCTCACCCTATTGAGCCTTGCAGCGGACTCCTTACAGCGGCCACTGTACCTTACCGGTATCCCTCGTGTCGTAACCGCCCAAAGCTTCGACCTTCTGTTTGAACTCGGCCGTCCCGATGATTTCCAGCACGGCTTTGACTCCGGGATGATCGAGGTACTCAGCGGGTATGGCCAGGTCGTACCGTTCTTCCTGCCAGGGGATGAAATCCAAGCCGAGAGCCCTTGCGGCTGATAAAACGCCCAGTCCAACGTCTGCCGCCCCGCTCCTTACGGCCGCAGCTACCTGAGTGTGGGTGTACCCTTCTCTCTCATATCCCCGGATTTTTGCCGGGTCGATCCCCCTGAGCTTGAGATGATAGTCCAGGAGAACCCGTGTACCCGCGCCACGCTGCCTGTTGATGAAAGTCACATCGGGACGGGTGAGATCCTCTATGTCTCTGATACCCTTGGGATTTTGCGGCAATACCATCAAACCCTGCTGCCTGTACACGAGGGTGATGAGGTAGATGTCCATATCTTTCAGGTAGCGCTGGATATACGGGATATTGTAAATGCCCGTTTCTTCGTCGAGAAGGTGAGTCCCCGCCAAGTGACACTCCCGACGCCTCAACGCGAAAAGTCCCCCGAGGCTTCCCTGATTGGCGGAAGAAAGCGTCATCTCAGGATGCTTTTCTCTGAGCAGGCTCGCGATTATATCCAGGGTGAGATCGTGGCTTCCGATGGCAACCACGGTGCCCAGTATTTCCGACAAAGGCTTAAGGAGCTGTACCTCCACGCTGCTGCCTGCGGTGATACCTTCTTTCCCGCGCGGGACCACCAGGATCCCATCCGCCCGCACCAGAGAAGTAGTCAGGGCGGCTCCCCTTGCGATAGGAGTCGCAACCAGCTTTTCTCCGACTTTTCCCAGCTTTACTCGGACGAATTCGTCTACTCCCATGGATGAAGCAATGTCCCGGGAAAGGGTGGCACGGGTAGTTTCGGGAACCGGTGCGGGAAGGCCCAAGAGGCTCATTATTAGGAACTTTGTGTAAAGATCCATAGCCAGCGCGGCTGAAACGGGATACCCTGGGATCCCGAGGACAGGTTTTCCTCGAACTTTCCCCAGGATCACAGGTTTTCCCGGACGGGTGGCGATCCCGTGGACCAAAACCTCGCCGAGTTCTTCGACGACCCGGGAGGTGAAATCCTCTGACCCTGCCGAGGAGCCGGCGCCCACCAGCACCACGTCTGAGGCAGATACCGCTTCGTCCACGGTTTTCTTAATAAGCTCGTAATCGTCGGGGATGATCTCGGTGACCCGGGGCTCCCCACCCCAGGTTTTTATCATCGCCGAAAATATGGTCGAGTTGAACTCTATGAGTTCTCCGGGCCCGGGGGACCGCGTGGGCGGGACCAGCTCTGTGCCCGTCGGGATGATGGTCACAACGGGCCGCTTCCGGACCTGTATTTCCGTAACTCCCCCGGCTAGGAGCGCTCCCAGGTCTACGGGCCTGAGTTTGTGATTGGCGGGGAGTATGAGCTCGGTTTCGACCATGTCTTCTCCGTACACTCTGACGTTTTCCCACGGCGCGACAGGCGCAATTATCTCCAAGAGCCCGTTTCCTCTGTCGTGAAGGTCTTCCACCATGATGACGGCGTTTGTACCTTCGGGTAGAGGATCCCCCGTATCGACCCAGAAAGCATCCTCGCCGACCTTCAGGAGCTTGGGTGCGGTTTCCCGGGCCCCGAAAGTTATTTCCGCGTTCACAGCCACGCCATCCATGGCGGCTGCGTGGAAGTGGGGAGAGGAGATCTTCGCGAACACAGGAGCTGCGGTCACCCTGTCAAGACAATCGGGCACGGGCAGAGTCTCGGGAGGCATGACCATTCCCCCGAACTCTCTTGCCAAAATCTTCTGCCCTTCGGTGTACGGTATGTCTTTGAGGTAAACTTGTCGCCGGTGTCCAGTATCGCTGCTCATGGCCGAACCTCCATTTAGATACCTTCGCGTTTCACGTGAGCCTCACTTCCACAAGGCTCCCCGCCTTCAACCCCTCGTACTCAAGTGGGATCACCACTTCTCCGTGGGATTTAACGAGGGTGGAGATGAGGCCCGATTTCCCCAGCACAGGGTCTGCCCAGAACTCTCCGTTTTCCAGGCGAAGCCTCACCCTGATGTGGTCTTCTCTTCCCGGGGCCGACGAGATGTTCCGGGAAAGCCTGGCCATCACGGTTTTTTCTCGGCTCAGGAAGTCGAAATGCAGGTCGAACGCAGTTTCGGAACCCTGTCGCGTGTTATGGGCCGTGGAGGCTGAACTTTTCTCGTATAACCGGACCACCGCGGGTTTCACGAAGAGACTGAAAACGGTGAGGGCCGAAACAGGGTGACCCGGGAGTCCGAAAACAGGTTTATCCCTGCAAATGCCGAGTATTGCCGGTTTACCCGGCTTTAAGGCGACGCCGTGGACCAAAACTCCCGGAGGGCCGAGGTCGGAGATGACCTGGACTACAACGTCCCGGGTGCCCACGGAGCTTCCGCCTGACACAACCAGAAGGTCTGCTGTGTCCAACGCCTCCTCCAATGGCTGCCTGACATCTTCGTATGTGTCGCTTGAAATACCCAGCGTGATGGGTATGGCGCCGCACGAGAGGGCGGATGCCGCCAGAGAGTATGTGTTTATGTCGCGGATCTGGCCCGGTCCGGGACTCTTGTCGGGAGGGACGATTTCATCGCCCGTGGAAAGGATGGCCACTCTGGGTCTCCTGAAGACCGGGACGGTGACGTGACCGAGAGCTGCAAGTGCCCCGATCTCGAA
Source organism: Candidatus Fermentithermobacillus carboniphilus (assembly GCA_018208355.1). Lineage (GTDB taxonomy): Bacteria > Bacillota > Sulfobacillia > Fermentithermobacillales > Fermentithermobacillaceae > Fermentithermobacillus > Fermentithermobacillus carboniphilus. The sequence continues at coordinate 1,929,497 of CP062796.1, forward strand.
GGCCCTTAAGACCCTCCCCGTGAGGAGGAGGGTTTCCCCGGACGTCACGTCTTCGCCTTTGTGTATGACGTTTTCCCCGGGAGCGACGGGTTTTTTGACAAGGACAGTCCTGTCGTCCAGGAGATCCGTGTGTTCTATCATCACGCACGCATCGGCGCCACAAGGCAGGCTCCCGCCCGTCGGGATCCTTGCCGCCTGACCGGATAAGAGATTTTTCTCGGGCATGGCCCCCATTCGTATGTCTTCCACGATCTCAAGGATAGCGGGAAGCGCTTCGGTGGCTCCGAAAGTGTCTTTTGCCATTACCGCATAACCGTCTACCGTCGATCTCGCGAAAGGAGGAACGTCTTCGCAGGCAAGGATATCCCGGGCAAGAACCCTCCCTGCCGCGGCGGTTATGTGTACTTCCTCGATATCGAGTGGCTTCACTTTCCATGCCTTTAACAGGATGTCTCTTGCTTGGTCCACGGTCTTGACGTCAAAGTAACTCTCCACTGTGCATCGAAACCCTCCAGGCCCAGAACTAAAATGAGCGCCTCCTTTGGCGCTCGCGACATCCCGAGACGGATCGCTTGTGCCTCTTGCGCTTTCAGGGCGGCTCAAAAAGAACCGCCTTTTGCCACAAGTCGGCCTTATGACCGTTCCGTCTCTTGATATGAGACCTGCTCCTTTCCAAAGGAGGGAGGCGGGTCCGTTTCCAGACCAACCCTATCGGCCTTAATCCATGGCTGCCTTAAAGGGCAACTTCAGGCCTTAAGGCTCGGAGCACATATTCAGTTTAGTCCATTCTAACACATAGAAGTTGGATAGGTAAGGGTCGACCTCATGATGTCAACCTCTTGATGTCGATGGCAAGTTTTTCTGTCACCCAACGGGCGTCCCGCTAATACACTGGAAAGACTCGGTGAAACCGGGAAGCGTTTGCGAAAGGTTCTCCCGGGATACCACCTCATCGGGGGCCGAGATACCGTTCGAGGTGGCCGGGAGTGACCAGAACTGCCGAGAGGGGACGAATTCCGTGGTTTTCGACTGGCATGCTATCATTTTATCTGCGGCGATGACGCTTGCGGTGAGCATGGATGGAGTCCTCGTAGGGGCCGCATTTTCCATCAGAGGACTTGCGTTGTCCGTGGAATCTTACTGGCTCATTGGCATGTGCACCGCCATCATGGTGACCGTTTCCATCGTTATCGGACGATTCATCTCTGTCTGGTTACCTCTTCGCCTCACCCGAGCCCTTGGAGCCGGGACCCTCAGCGGTTTCGGAGCATGGCAGCTCGGGCAGGCACTTTTAGCCAGGATGTCTCGGCGGAAGACGTCTAGGGGCGAAGGAAGCATTTGCACCGCCACTCGGGATGAGACGTTTGGGGGAGGGACCATCCGGACCGAAACCATCCGGGACATACTGGAAGAACCTATCCTGGCCGACCGGGACCTTTCGGGCACGGTGGATGCGCGTGAATCGGTCTTTCTGGGTATTGCCCTTGGCTTGGATGCTCTTGCGGCCGGGCTTGGCGCGTCGATGGCTGGTTTTTCTCTCGCCATTATCCCTTTGGTGGCCCTGGCGAGCCCCTTATTTGTGCACCTCGGAATTCTTTTGGGACGGCGCTTCGGGAGTAAAGTCCCCGAGAAAGATGGCCTTATTCCCGGGATTTTGCTTGTACTCATCGGGCTTTTGAAATTTCTCAGAATCTGACGGGTCAGAAGGTCCTATTGACGACATAAGATGGTATAATTGCCGTGGCGTTATAGTCCTCGCAGCATTCTGATAGTTCAATCCGAAAGGTGGTGGTATGGTGTGGACGCCGGACCGAGTAGCGGTCAACCTGGGGATAAACTAAGACCAAACAGAATAGGACTCGCTCCGGAGGCTGTCTATGCCAGAACCTGCCGCCTTTTCGGGTCTCCCTGGTCGTTGATGTTCGCCGCGTCTTGGGACAGGTAGGGCATTAGCGGTCGGTTTCGGCGAAGGGCTCCTCCGGGGATTTTTGGGAGGTGGAGCCCGTGGATCGTCCCTTAAAAGAAACCGTGACGGAACTCTTAGCAGCGGGCAATCGCCAGGAACTTGTGAACATCCTGGATGAGCTTCAGCCCTTTGACATCGCCGGCCTTCTCCTTGACCTCGACGAGAAGGGACAGCTCGAAGTCTTGGGGGTACTTTCCCCGGATGTGGCGGCGGAGTCTCTCGAGCACCTGGACTACGACAACCAGTACCGGCTTTTAGACCATCTCGATGAAGATAAGGCTCGGGCCATCATAGCCGCCATGTCGGGCGACGCTCTGGTCGACCTTATCGGAGCCATCCATCCGCGTCAAGCGCGTGAGATTATGCGCCGCGTGCCTGAGAAGGACCTCCCCGAGATTCAGCTCCTCATGAGCTATCCGGAAAACTCGGCAGGAGGCCGGATGACCCTGGATTACCTGGCTGTGAGGCAAGACTGGACGGTGGATAGGGTCATAGCCCATTTCAGGAAAGTGGGGCGGGAAGTCAAGATAACCAACTATGTGTATGTGGTTGACAGAGAAGGGCGCCTGGCAGGTGTCGCATCCATGCGGGACGTTCTTCTGAGCGATCCGGGAACGCCGGTCTCAGAGATCATGTATACCAAGGTCGTGTCGGTGGAGGCTACGTCTGACCAGGAGGAAGCTGCCAAGATCTTGAGCCAGTACGATTTCGTAGCCCTTCCGGTGGTAAACGGCGGCGGGCGCCTCGTCGGAGTCATCACTGTGGACGATGTGCTTGACGTCATCGAAGAAGAGGATACAGAGGACATCCAGAGACTGGGTGGTAGCCAGCCCCTGGATGAACCTTACATGGACGCGAGTTCGTTTAGCCTTTTCCGGAAGCGCATCGGCTGGCTTCTCGTGCTTTTCATCACAGAGTCTTTGACCGGGAACATTCTCCGCTATTATGAGGGAGTGTTGAGTCAGGTGGTGGCGCTGACCTTCTTCATCCCGCTCCTCATCGATACGGGCGGGAACTCGGGCTCCCAGGCTTCTACCCTGGTGATACGCGCAATGGCTTTGGGTGAAGTTACTTTGCGAGATTTCCTATCGGTTGTCTGGAAGGAAATACGTATTGGAGCTGCCCTGGGGCTCACGATGGCGGGGGCTGCTTTTGCCTTCGCGAGGCTTTTGGGAGGCGACATTGGCATCGGTCTCACGGTGTCGGTCACCCTCTTTCTTGTCGTCATCGTGAGTTCTGTGGTGGGGGCAATTCTGCCAATACTTGGCAAGCGCCTGGGGGTGGACCCGGCAGTCGTATCCGCACCGTTGATAACCACCATTGTGGATTGTACCGGGCTTCTCATCTACTTCGAGGTCGCCAGGATTATACTAAGCCTGGGTCGCTGAACCGGTTGCCCTCTGGCTACCTGCATAGGATGAAGCCAGAAAAGGGATGGATCCGAAAGGATTTGCGCCTCTTCATATTGAAGGATCTCAAACTGGATGTCTCGGTCGTCAACAAAACGTTTGAGGGGGCGACTTTTTTGCCGGACATAATCGCTTTTTTGGACAAAAAGGCCGGAGAATTGCGGGAAATTTCGGACGCTGTGTGGGATTACGCGGAACTTGGTTTCAAAGAGTATAAGTCTTCAAAGGTGCAGGCAGATTACCTCGAAAGCCAGGGTTTTTCCGTAAAACGCGCAGCGGGTGGTATACCGACGGCCTTTGTAGCTGAATGGGGAGAAGGTCGGCCCATAATAGGGTTTTTGGGTGAATACGATGCCCTGGCAGGGGTGTCCCAGGAGGCGTCCTACATCAGGAAGCCCAGGGTCGAAGGAGCGCCTGGCCACGGGTGCGGACACAATCTTCTAGGTACCGCCTCCCTGGGAGCTGCCCTCGCTTTCAAAGAGGCGCTGGCCGAGATGAAAGTGCCGGGTACCGTCAGGTATTACGGCTGCCCCGCCGAGGAACTTCTGGCCGGAAAAGTGTACATGGCCCGGGAAGGTCTTTTTTCTGACCTGGATGTAGCCATAACATGGCATCCGGGTTCGCTCAACACCGTAAGGCTGGGAAGCGGCAACGCCATGAACTCGGCAAAGTTTCGGTTTCACGGGAAAACCGCCCACGCTGCGGCAGACCCTCATAATGGACGGTCGGCACTGGACGCGGTCGAACTCATGAACGTAGGAGCCAACTACTTGAGGGAGCACGTGATAAACCAGGCCAGGATCCACTACGTCATAACCAACGGGGGTGGACAGCCTAACGTCGTGCCCGCCGAGGCTGAGGTCTGGTATTTCGTGAGAGCCCCTCACAGGCACCAGGTTGAAGAGATATATGAAAGGCTCGTTGACGTGGCCAAAGGTGCTGCTCTCATGACCGGTACGAGCTATGATATCGAATTCCTGACGGGATGCTACGAGGTCCTCATCAACGACGTCCTGGCCGAGGTGATGTGGCGCAACCTTCAGAAAGTGGGAGCTCCTGCGTTTGACGAGGATGACCTCGAATTTGCGAGAAGACTTTCTGAGACTTTCGACAAGGGTGTCGTGGAGAACCTCAGGAAGAGCCCTGAGTTCCAGGAGTATAAAGAACTACAGGGGCAGATCTTGAACACCACCCTCGTCCCGCCGCACGGGAAGGGTAGGTCGGGAGGAGGTTCCACAGACGTCGGAGACGTAAGCTGGATAGTCCCTACTGTCCAGGTTTCTACGGCGACGGTGCCGATCGGATGTCCCGGCCACTCGTGGCAGAATTGCGCTTCTTCTGGGAGCTCCATTGGGTTCAAAGGGATGATGGTTGCGGCCAAGGCTATGGCTTTATGCGGTCTCGATCTGATAGAGCATCCCGAGGAGATCAAGAGGGCCAAGGCCGAGTTCGACGAGAAAACGAAAGATTCGCCTTACAAGTGTCCCTTCCCGAAGGACCGGGAGTTTCCGCTGGACCAGTTCTGAGCGGGTGACCGTGAGAAACTGCAATTCTTAGAAGCAGGGGCCGCGAACTGTTCGTATCCGACGGGATCAGGTAACTCTGAGAAACTACAATTCTTGGAAGATGTGTTCCCACGGGTTGAATCCCGTGGGTTTTAATCATGTGGGCCTTAATCATGTGGGCTAAGTAAGCAAGTTCACGTGGCTTTTCTGTCGTCCACGGAAACCCCTTCGTGCCGGAGGAGCCACTTTTTGACGGCAAGCCCGCCCCCGAATCCGCCGAGACCGGTCTTGGCGAGGACTCTGTGACAGGGTACCACGATGGCTACGGGATTTGCGGCGCAGGCGTTCCCGACAGCTCTCGCGGCTTTGGGCGACCCCAGGCTTTCGGCTATCTCCTGGTAGGTCCTGGTTTCACCGTAGGGGATTTTCTTAAGCTCCTCCCAGACCTTGAGGTGGAAAGGTGGCCCTTTCAGCGAAACAGGGATCGAAAACTCGGTCAGACGCCCTTGGAAGTAGAGCAGGATCTCGCGGATGGCTTTGTCGAGAACTTCCGAATCTCCGGGGGAGGCCTCCCCCAGGGTAGCGGGGGCTCCAAATTCGAGCCTGGTGAGGTATCCGTCCTCCACCGTGAGGGTCAGGGGGCCGATGGGCGTATCGATCTGCCTACTAGTCATGTTTATCAACCCGTTCCTGTATTGGTTTTTGAGTGAAATGCTCCGGATCAGCATGTTCTACGCAGTCTGTCCGGTGTCCTTCAGGTAGCCAAACGATGATCACTTGCCCCGGGCAATTGTGCCTACCGAACGTTACCCCGGGATGAACTGGGTCACAAGCGAGTAGGGCGCCCAAGGGGTTATCTCTATGGGAGTGGAGCTATCGGGTGCAACGGGCCGGTGCCCGGCGTAGAGACATAACCAGAAGGAGGGGGTGGGACAGGCAGGGAGGTTAAGGACCTAGGACTGAATGTCCGGCAGGTGTGTGTCAATCGGCGCCGGCAATAAAGTCCGGCAGTATGTCTTGGACAATTGGGATGGGATAAAGACCTCCGATGAAGCTGCGAGCCTTGGAACGATTGAGGGACAGATATACCACCTGATAGCCAGGCGGATGAAGAGAGTGGGAGCCAGGTGGAGCCCGGACGGTGCAGATAGGATGGCGCGGCTGCTCGCTGCAAAAGCAAACAATGAGTTAAACGATTATGCCAGCCAACCCGTGAAGAAGGTAAACAAAAGGTTAACAGCCTTGATAGACAGAACCAAACAGCATATCTCGGAAGACCCGGTCAAACACGCAGAGGACATTGGTGCGTGGCTGCGAGCCAAGGTGTCAGCGCTGCGTGGTCCCTACCAAAGCATACCGTTTGTCAAGTACGTTTTGCGGAAACTGGTCTATGTTTCATCTGCCAATATCTGACAGGGCAAAAACTTACTTACTAACTGTTGACACGGACCCGAGGAATTCCTTACTTGCTAAAAGAGGATATATAAGTTACTCTAATGCTAGTAGGTTTACCGACCGTGGAAAGAGTGCTTACTGTTTCCGAGGTAGCAGAACGTCTCTCTGTTCACCCTAAAACGGTCTATAACATGCTGGAGCGGGGTGAACTCAGGGGGGTTAAGGTCGGACGGGTATGGCGCGTACCGTCCGAAGAGTTGGAAGTCTTCTTGCGCGGCGGCAGGGCTGCTTGTGAAGAGCGACCTCTTCTGCGAGAGTACACGCGGAGGGAAATCCGTCGGTTTCTCGCGGCGGACAAGGTGGACGAAGAAACAATGCGCAAAGTGGAGCAACTGCTCTGCCAATGAAACGCGTCTTTCTGGATGCGAGTTGCTGGGTCGCAGCTGCGGGTTCAGCTACCGTCGGCTCCTCACTCATCCTGAAGCTTGCTCGCGCCAGCCACGTTCGCTTGGTAGCGACCAGGCGGGTGCTCCAGGAGGCGGAATACAACATCCGGACCAAAATGGGGGAGGAATCCCTCCTCCGCTATTATCAGCTGCTGGGCTCGGTCGAGCTGGAGTTGGTTTCCCCGGTCACCTCGGAGGAGGAAGCGAAGTGGTTGAGCCTGGTCACCCCAAAAGATGCACACGTGCTAGCCGGGGCAGCCAAGGCAAAGGCCGACGTCTTGATTTCCCTGGACCGGCGCCACATCCTGACCGAACGTGCCCGCGAAGGATTTCCCATCCCAGTCCAGGACACGGGAGAATTTCTGCGGGGCATAGCTGAGAAGGTCGAATCACAACGGAGAGATTGTGGGGAGCCGTGAAGCAGCTGAAATCGATGGTTGTTCCCTGATTTGGTTATGCTGTAAGCGTCAAATGGTCCCCACATTGCAGGAAAAACTGCAGCGGGTTTGATGTGGGCATTCGAAGAGAAACAGGATAACTAGGCTTGCTGATTTACCCTGCAATAGTCGGGTAGAGAGTCCGACCACGGCTGCAGCTCGTCCAGATCGCCGTCTCCGAGGTTCGGCAGCTTTTCAAAGAGGTACTTCAAGTATTCGAACGGAATCAATCCGTTTTCTTTGGCTGTCTCCACAATGCTGTGGACAATGGAACTGGCCCTGGCACCTTTTGGCGTGTTACAGAACAGCCAGCCCTTCCGGCCTATCACGAACGGTTTGATTGAACGTTCGCAGCGGTTATTGTCGATCTCAAGCCTTCCGTCCAACAGGAAACGTTCAAGTTTGCTCCACTGGCTCTGGCAATACTTTATGGCCTGACCCAGTAGGCTCTGAGGCAGCACTCTGGACGACTGAGTCTTCAGCCAGGCTGAGAAAGCATCCAGAACAGGGCGGCTTCGTTCCAGCCGCGCCATGTATCGCTCTTCTGGACCAACATCGCTCAAGTCGCGTTCTATGGCAAAGAGCTCGTTGCAGAAGTTAAGCCCCTCCAAGGCAGTGGTTGGAGATGCCCGCTTGTCGGCTGGCAGTACGTTCAGTGCATCGTTGAACTTCCGCATCCCCGGAGCAACGTCACCAGGGCTGAAATGGCTACCATCTTGTATAGGATGCTAACGGGGGCGTTAAGTCATGGCCGTTGCCCCGCTTAGGCAAGTTGTTATTGGTGGAGTTGTAAGACTATAAGAACGCAAAGTGACCCGCCAATACAACCCTTATCAGATCCGAACTGTAATTCACAGCTTTGGTGTTGTCTTGCCCTCGTTGCCGGTTGTTTCCCGACTCTTCGCTCTCCGGTGAAACCGAAAACGTCTACATTTTGGACAGTATATGAAGATCACGCCCGGGAACAGGTGAATCGGAAAGTACATTTCCATATGAGATACTTCTCGATTGTATCCGCATACCTTACACGCTACTCTCGGCATAGTCACCACCCTTTCACATATCATTATAATGTAAGCATCACACTGTGCACACCTGGCGTCCCCATCAGACCTGAAGGATAATCTCCTCGAAACATCAATCGGGGAAGTTTTACTGTGACCAAGGCTGAACAGCAACAGCGGCGTCAGGAATGGGAGAGGCGTATCGCTGAGTACCAAGCCAGCGGGCAGAGCGTTAAGGATTGGTGTGCTGCAAACGGTTTTCGCCCTGCAGCAGGCGGTGAAGCGCTTCGTGTTTGAGGTACGCATTTGCTTGCGCCTGGGTGGCTATAGCTCCGGCACCTGCCAGTGCCAAGATGTACCTGTTGCCCACTACTGGTCTGCAGGTGGTGATGGCTACACCGACTTCGAGATTGCTCTGGTCCACTGCGAGAATTGAGAAAGTGGAATCAATTGATTGTTCATGCACCATTCTTTTCCCTCCGGTTCAAGGGTTGTACGTTAGCAGTGGTCGTACTATGGGTCAGCAGTAGCGAGATTCTAGCGGCGAAAGAACTGGATAGTTGGTTCTATTGGGGTATATTTCTTATGGAAGATTTCCTGCAGCGGGAAGAGAGGCGCGAGAAGAAATCCGGATTGCCGCTGACCCGTTATTTCTTCTCTGAGAAGGAGGCACGTTAATCACGTTTTGCTGTCATTTTGTTGTCTCAAAAGAGTGATATCAACGGCTTGCGACGTGATATCGGCCTACGCAAAACTTAACAAAGTCCAGCTGGAATTTCGTTGTCCGGAGGTTGTTCCGCCCGTTTGGGGAGATGAGGACCAACTGATTCACGCGTTCCTGAACCTTTTTCTCAACGGCATCCAGGCCATGCCTTCTGGCGGAAAACTCCTGATCGAGCTGGCCAGGAAATCTGGAGCCAGGTACATCCATATCTTCGTGACAGACTCCGGGGTTGGCATACCTCTCGAGCACAGGGACCGGCTCTTCGACATGTTTTTCACCACAAAAACCGGCGGGACCGGACTTGGATTGCCTGCTAATCTACCCGAAGTGAGATAGCTCGTGTAATGAAGATATAGCGCAGATAAACCCGGGCTGCTATACTCATCTGTAACATGACCCCGGCTAAAAAGGGTAGCCCATGTTCGTAAGGCCTAAGATGGTAATAGATGGTTTTTAGCCATATTTCACATGAATGGGGGTGGTTTTAATCAGGAGAGAGCGCTTCGACCAAAGATTTTGCCATCGAAATGGTAGGAGAAGGAAAAAGTAAGGAATACATAGGGAATATAAGCCTCATGAACATCGACTGGTTTTCGGGCACTGCAGAACTGGGTATTTTCATTGGGAACAAAGATTACTGGGGCAAGGGATACGGAAGTGATGCCATAAGAACGGTTTTGCGCTTCGCTTTTCTCCAACTGGGCCTGAGAAAAGTATTTTTGCGGGTGATGGGGAGCAATTTTCGGGCGCAAAGGTGTTACAGAAAAGTGGGATTTAAAGAGGTAGGAAGGATGAAGGCACATCTCCTAAAAAACGGAGAATATGAAGATATGGTACTTATGGAGACCTTTAAAGAAGAGTTTGCTACTTAGCCCCGTTGCGTCCGCGTTTTCCTTTGCCTTCCTCCGGCGCTGCCGCAGGTGCGGGTTTACGAGTTTAACTTTAGCCTGCGTGCTTTTTTCCTTATTGCTTCAATAATAGGAGGAAGCACCTGCTTTTTTCTGGACACGACTGCGTCCAAGAAGAAATGCGTTCTGCTTTTGACAGCGAATGCCTCCTGGATAAGGGAGGGATCCTGACTGTGCCAAAGGATTAGTGATCCGCTGGCTTGCACATCCGTGAGCATCATCACGAGCAAGTCGTAACGCCCGTCTTCCGCGAGGTTGGCCATCTCTTCCTGGACCTGTCTAATCACATCAGGCGGCACAGTACCATGTACCATGGTTTGACCTATTCCCAGTTTCAAGCCCTCTATGTGGTATTCTTTAAAGTCTGAACGTATGATGTCCCTGGGATTCATCCCATCAATATTAGATCCGGCTGTCAGCATTTCTCTCCAGAGGTCTTCCAGACATATTCCAGCCCGTTCTGCCAAACTTCTTGCCTGGAAGATATCCTGTTCTGTGGTGGTTGGCGAACGGAAAGCCAGGGTATCAGATAGTATGCCTGCACACAAAAGCCCGGCTGATTCTGGCCGCAGCGTAAGCCTTTTATCGGAAGCCATCTTCCCGATTATGGTCGACGTGGATCCGCAGGGATAGTTAACAAACATAATTGGCTGATCTGTCTGGACCGGGTTTATCCTGTGGTGATCAATGATCTCGAGGATCTTTGCTTCCCCGAGCCCTTCAACAGCCTGACTTAATTCATTGTGATCTACGAGGATGAACCACTTGCTTGGCCTTTCCAGCAGATGTTTCCTTCTCATGATGCCAAGGGGCTGCCCGTGTTCATCTATTACCGGGAACTGCTTGTAATCAAAAACCCTCATTACTTCCTGAACTTCACTTATGGGATCATCAAGAGTGAAAGTTTTGATATCCTGGTCCTCCGTGAAAACGCCTGCGGCAACTTCCAAAGGTACGCGTTTTCCACTGCGTTTGCTGTCCTCGAATTCGCTTTCATCCAGGGGTAAACGCGAAAGAACTTCTCTGGCTATGTCGCCCGTCGTTACTATGCCGCAAAGTTTATTATCGTCGTCTACGACGCACACGCACTTAGCGTTTGCTTTCTTCATTACCTGCCAGCATTGAAAAAGAGATTCTTCCTTTCTCACGGTGATCGCTGGGTCTAAAGAAGCGTCTTTAACCTGGGGGTAAGCATTTTGGATTAATAGTGGAACATCAAAGCCGAATTTCTTCAGAACATATGAAGTCTCCCCGTTAACAGGTCCAATTCGAACGGGTTGGGCAGAACACCCGGGTTCCAAAAGATTTTTGATTTCCGCATATACTATGGCAGAAACTATTGAATCGCAATCTGGGTTTCTATGACCTACCACATATACAGGCATTTTGATCACCTGAGGAGCTGTTTCTTCGAGATTATACCGAAAAAGTGCGCATAAAAGCAAAGTATGTGATTTCCTCTGTTACGGGACAGTGATATTGTCACCCTGTAACGGGACAGAGAAAATGTCACCATGGCGAGAGGAGACATTTCCTTGAACCCTAAGGAATACATCACGGAACAAGTGCTAGAAGGAAACCTAACGATCAAGCAGGCAGCAGAAATGCTCCAGCTCAGCGAGCAGCAGGTGAAACGGTTGAAGAAGGGGATGAAAGAAGAAGGGGTAGCAGCCCTGGCACATAAGAACAGAGGCCGCACCCCAAAACATGCCATATCCAAGGATATCAGAGATATGGTCTGCTTGCTAGCAACGGGCATTTGCAAAGGTGCCAGCGCGAACCATATGGCCGAGTTGCTCACCGAAAATCACGGCATAAAGATATCCGCAAAATCGGTCATACGTATCTTGAGGTCAGCTGGGATAATCCCTGAGCCCAAGAAACAGCGCAGGCACCGCAAGGCACGCGAGCGCGCTCCTCAAGAAGGTCTTCTGGTCCAGATTGACGCCAGCCCATGTAATTGGCTAGAGGGCCGATGTCCTGAGCTTTCTCTGCACGGGGCAATAGATGATGCCACTGGTAAGATACTGGGCCTTTATTTCAGACCGGAGGAAGATCTACGCGGATACTTCGAGGTACTCATGCAGGTGGTGCAGCGGAATGGCGTCCCTAGATGCGTCTACAGCGATCGTCACACCATCTTCGTGTCGCCCAACAAGGACAAACTGACCATAGAGGAAGAACTAGAGGGCAAAACGGTCAATCTGACCCAGTTTGGAACTGCGTTGAATGAGCTGGGTATCTCGCATATCCAGGCAAGGTCCCCTGAGGCAAAAGGCCGTATCGAGAGGCTGCCCAACGCGGTCACAAACCTTCCCCAGACCATCCATGGCTTCGCTTCTCGCTGCGTAAACCAGACCCAGACCCTATATCCGACTACTTCAGCAGCCATGCAAACAGGCACCTGGACCCCTCTGCAACCCTTAATTCGTGGAAACACGGGGGCAGTTAACACTGCCCCCATCACATAACTAACAAGGAAGGTGACATTTTCACTGTCTCATAAACGTCCAAAAGGGGTGACAAAATCACTGTCCCTTGACAGAGAGAAGCCTAACCGTACAAGAAAGTACTTAACCGGGTGCTGAGTATGCGGGTTACCGCAGTGGTACCTTGTCCGTGCTACCTTGCAGCCGGAAGACGGCGTGGGTTAGCCCATGATGGTGCTATGTAGCACCGCCGACCCTCGCACCCAAACCGCATCGATCTGCGGGTCGGCCCGTCGTGCCAGTCCGTGCACCGCGCGCCAGACGTCCCGGAACACCCTAAATGCCTTCCTACCGGATTCGACGATAGTCAGGCTGGATGCGGCCAGCCATCCCCGGCCGACAAACATCGCCCGAGGCAGCGTTATCCTGCCGCTTTATTGTAAGGATGCTGCTTGTCCTTGGCGGGCGACTTTCGCGACAGGTCTTCCCACTTTCCGCACCTTGAGCCCCACCGGGTCACGGGAGAGCCGTCTATCAGGATCTCTTGCACCTCGCACGAGTTGGCGCAGTCTTCGCAGATGAACCCGCGACTTTCGGCCGAGAATGAAGCCACGGTGCTGACTCCCCTGAAGTTACTCCGGGCGCCTGTCTCAAGCCACCTTTCTCGGGCGAACAGAGCTGCCCCGAGAGCTCCCATGACCTTGAAATGAGGCGGCACCGTCACCTTCATGTCGATCTTCGTCTCAAGGGCCCACCGCATACCGACATTGGCGGCCACTCCTCCCTGAAACAGGACGCGGGGACGTATTGGCTGACCTCGTGCCACGTTGGTTATTAAGTTGGTGGCAAGGGCCATGCACAACCCCGCGATGAGATCTTCTTTTCTGTACCCCATCTGCTGCTTGTGGATCAGGTCCGATTTGGCAAACACGCCGCAGCGGCCCGCGATCCTCGCTGGCGACGACGACCTGAGGGCCCACTCGCCAAACTGTTCAATTGGGATACCGGGGCGCGAAGCCTGATGGTCCAGGAACGATCCGGTGCCGGCGGTGCACACCATGTTCATGTTAAAGCTCACAGGGTATCCGTCCTTAAAGAATATGACTTTAGAATCCTGCCCGCCTATGTCAATGACGGTACCTACATCCGGAAACAGGAAAGACGCAGCCCGGGCGTGGGCCGAGATCTCATTCTTGACGACATCGGCCCCGACGATGACCCGCGCCAGCTCCCTCCCCGAACCGGTGGTCCCGACCATGCGGATGGATTCGGTCAGACCCGCTGCTAGCAGGTGTCTGAAGCTCTCCTGAACGGCCCAGATCGGGCCCCCATGGTTGCGTATGTAGTCCTCAAACACGATGCTGCCGTTATCGGCTATGAGCACGAGCTTGGTCGTGAGGCTCCCTACATCTATGCCAAGGAAGCCATCCTTCGGTGGGGAAGATTGTGCCATGTTCATAGCCGCTTTTTCCTCCTTCCTGACAGCAACTCGCAGAATGCCTCCAGCCTCGTCATGAGCCCCGCCAATCCCGTCTGCTCTGACACCGCCAGCGAGAGGACAGGTATATCTAGGTCGTTGGAAACCTTTACCAGTATGTTCTGAGCCACTATCTCCGGCATGCATGTGAAAGGAAAAACGTGAATCACTCCGTCCATACCTCTCCTGCTGGCCAGCACGGTTTCTCCCACGGTTTCCTGCCCGTGGCCGCCGACGGAAACGGGAATATAGCGTCCCGCGGCTCGGATAACCTCGAAGCGTTCCCATAGAGCCCGGGGAGTCTTCAACAGATGAGCGCCAACCCAGTTCGAGACATTGAGCCTCCTGTACACTCTCACCCGCGTATCGAGTGACCCCAAGACCTTCTCGATATCCCTATTGGCAAACGGCTCGTTGACGACATAGATCTCACCGACCAGTGCTACCCTGAGGGGTTCTCCCGGATGAGTCCACAACTTTTTCATATCCCGCACGAACTCGGTGTAAACTGCCTCAACGCTCCTCATGTCAGTCGCAGCCTGAACCCCCGAAAGAAATTGCCTGTAGCGCCTGTCCCCAGCTCCTCTTTCCTCCTCCCGCGCGCGAGTCTCCCTGAGGATGTCCTCGGCCCTGTCAAGCACGGCGAGTTTCTTCACGGCCAGCGATATTGCCCTGACCAGGGCACCGATCCTCGGGCTTCCTATCGCTTCCCTGACCACCTGCAGGAACCTCTCGCCCTTTTCCCTCCAGGGCAGCGGCGAATCAACCGCAAGGATCTTCACCCTGTATCCTGCACGGTGAAGTATCTGCTCCATGATCTGGGCATACCAGCCAAGGCGGCACCTGCCCTTCCCCTGGACCATCAGTATCCGGTCGACGCCTTTCTGGATGAGGCTCCTTATCTGGCCGAGCAAAGTCACCATCGGATAACAGATGAACTCAGGGGCAAGTTCCCGGCCTAGGCTCACTACTCCATCTGATAGGGGTTCTGGCTCGACGACTCGGGTGCCAAGCTCTCGCAGCATCGACGTCACAGGGATCCTGAGGGTACCCATATCTACGATGCCCAGGACCCGACCACCTGAACCGCCAGCCCAGCCGCCGCTGTGCAGGGAGTTCAGGCCCGCGAGGACCGCCTCCCCGACGCCTTCTACCGCCGGACGGCCCGGGTTCAGGTCCCCCGGAGCAGACGGACCCGCGGATGGGCCCGAGGCGATCAACTTCCCGAAGGCGTGTGCCTGCTTTAGGGATAGGTCCATGAATACCTCGAGACGGGTCAACAGGCCGGCTTCTCCCGTGTGTTCGTCGACTACCAGGCTGATGAACGGTATCCCGTTATCCTCCGCCGCCTGTGCTATGTAGCTCTCTATAACCGATGCTGGACCGCACGAAAATGCCGACACCATTATCATGCGGCGTATCTTCCTGGTCTTCAGCAGATGAAGGGCAGAACCCAGTATGTGCCCCTCGATGGACCAGAGTTCTCGCCCTCGAATATGTCCCGCAGGTACTGTCGGCTTGCCTCCTCGGGTACCATTTCTGGAAGGATGACAGGGCCGTAAACCGATACTGTTCGAACTACCGTCCTCCCGAAGATGTCGTGCAGCACGTACGCATGCCCCAGGACAGCTGTGGCATCGTCCCCGGCGGCCCGGAGTGTGTTGCTCTCGGGGAAGTTCCGAAGATTCCGGAGAAGGCAGGCAGAGTCCGCACCTACCGCAACATCTCGCCCTTCGACGTAATCCGCTATGCAGCCGCATCCGCATGCCATGGCGATCACCGGATTTATGATCTGGTCCTCAGGAAGCCCGAGTCCGGCCTTCAGCATTGAGGCCAGGCCGATCATCTTGGGGCAGCAGTAGTTTTCCGGCGATATGGATACAGGGGTCGGAAGGAAGATGGCGTCCGCGCCGCAGTCGGTCAGCAGTTTCCTGGCGTGAGGAAAAGCGATCTTCACTGATATGCAGGGTTCGTCCGTGGGGCACAGCGTGAGCTGTTCAAGGTCCTTTGCGCTGGACGGAGGGCTTTCGACGAATTCAACTCCCAATTGGCTGAGAAATGTCCGATACAGCGGGAACAGGTAGTAGACTGTCATCCACCACCCATTGCAGCGTTCGGTTTTGCAGGTTGGGCTGCCCCAGGGGCAACGCCCGTGTCACACAGTAGATTGAATAGGCAATTAGGAAACGGTGGGGTCGCCAGTTACGCCATCTTTTAATTGGAGGTGCGCATATGAATGCAGTCGGCATTGATGTGTCAAAAGGTAGAAGCGTGGTCGCCATCCTGCGGCCCGGTGGAGAGATCGTTGCCCGCCCGTATGAGGTCAGCCATACGAGAGACGGGCTGGCGCAGTTGGCAACACGTCTGAAGGACCTGCCCGGGGAGACCAGGGTGGTCATGGAGCATACCGGGCATCACTTCGAGTCCATCGCCCGCTCCCTGCATGAAGCTGGCATCTTCGTTAGCGTTGTCAATCCGCTTTTGATCCACCAGTATGGCAACAATTCGATCCGGAACGTGAAGACCGACCGGAAAGACGCTGTCAAACTGGCGAAGTACGCCTTGGACCGCTGGGCTGAGCTGCCTGCCTACACACCTGAGGATGAGAACCGCAGGATGCTGAGGATCTACAATCGGCAGTACAACCAGTACACGAAAATCAAGGTGATGCTGAAGAACAACCTGATCGCCCTGCTAGACCAGACGTTCCCGGGCGTCAACACCCTGTTTTCAAGTCCCGCCCGTGAGGACGGTCACGAGAAATGGGTGGATTTCGCCGCCAAGTTCTGGCACTGCCAGGAAGTGACAAAGTTGTCTGAGCGGGCCTTCAAAGAGCGTTACGCCAAGTGGTGCAAGCGGAACGGCTACTGTTACGCAGATGACGCAGCCGGGCGGATTTACTCGGCGGCACAAGGGCAGGTGGGCGTGCTGCCAGCCAATGCCGCGACTAAATGCCTGGTCACTCAAGCCATCGAGCAATTGAATGCTGTGGCAGGGACTCTAGCGGCTGTCGGCCGTGAAATGCGCCGTTTGGCCTCGCTTTTGCCTGAGGCAGCCGTCGTCGGGCAAATGTACGGCGTCGGCCCGACGCTGGGTCCCCAGCTTATCGCCGAGATAGGCGACGTGCGGCGTTTCCACAGCAAGAAGGCCTTGGTGGCCTTTGCCGGCATTGACGCCCCACCCTACCAGTCAGGGAACTTTGATGCAAAGAAACGCACGATCTCCAAGCGCGGCTCCCCGGCCTTACGGAAAGCCCTGTTTCAGACCATCTGCGGCATTCTGAGGCTGGGCTCGCCGGATTCGGAGGTCTATCAGTATTTGGCCAAGAAACGGGCGGAGGGGAAGCACTTCTACGTCTACATCATGGCAGGAGCCAACAAATTCCTGCGCATCTACGTCGAACCGCAGGTCTTGACGGCTCAGACTATGCAGGATCTGCTCCGGGTTTTCGCCCTGCAGCAGGCGGTGAAGCGCTTCGTGTTTGAGGTACGCATTTGTTTGTGCCTGGGTGGCTACAGCTCCGGCACCTGCCAGTGCCAAAGATGTACCTGTTGCCCACTGCTGGTCTGCAGGTGGTGATGGCTACACCGACTTCGAGGTTGCTCTGGTCCACTGCGAGAATTGAGAAAGTGGAATCAGTTGATTGTTCATGCACCACTGTTTTCCCTCCGGTTCAAGGGTTGTACGTTAGCAGTGGTACGTACTCTGGGTCAGCAGTAGCGAGATTCTAGTGGCGAAAGAGCTGGATAGTTGGTTCGATTGGGGTATATTTCTATGGCAGATTTCCTGCAGCGGGAAGAGAGGCGCGAGAAGAAATCCGGATTTCCGCTGACCCGTTATTTCTTCTCTGAGAAGGAGGCACGTTCATCACGTTTTGCTGTCATTTTGCTGTCAAACCGCCAGGGTCCTACAGACATGGGCCTTAGGGCAGAGGCATTATGCTTGGGTTTTAATGGTCGGGGCGAGTGGATTTGAACCACCGACCTCATGGTCCCGAACCATGCGCGCTGCCAAGCTGCGCTACGCCCCGACGCAAGACATTATACCACCCGGTTGTGACGGATATCAACCGAAAGTACTGCTTGCCGAAAGTGCTGCTGGCCTTGCCTTGGCTCGCCTTCCCTCGCGGCTTCATCTACTGAAACTTTACACTGCCTACTGCTCCTACCGTGAGTTCGCTAGCACCGCTGATGCGGGCAAAGACGTACATTTGCTCAATCTTCCATGGCCTGTTAGAAAACGCGCTGCCTCTGTCGCCGAATAGATACTTGCGGTTGCAGGCATCCTTCAAATGGAGGTGCGTTAAATGACACATCAACTGACCCAAAAGGAAAGGATGCTGTTGAGTGACCAGTTAAGCCACGAAGAGATCTGCATCCAGAAGTACTCGGGGTACGCGGAAAAGGCAAAAGATCCTGCGGTGCGGAACATGTTCAACCAGTTTGCCCGGGAAGAGCAGAACCACTACAACATGTTGAACCAGTTCCTGGGCGGCCAAATGTCCGGGGAGCAGGGAAGTCAAGTACAGCAGGGAGGGCAGGCAGGTAAGGCAGGGAGTTTACAGGGCAGCGGGTTTACCCTGAACTTCGGTGAGTCTCAGGTTCAGGGGCGGTACGTGGCAGGAGATCAGGCAAAAGCTGATCAGCAGGATTCATCTATGCTTCAGGACATGCTTATGACGGAAAAATACGTTTCCGGGACCTACGATACAGCCATCTTTGAAACCGTCAACCCAACTATCAGACAGTCTCTTCAGCATATCCAGGAAGATGAGCAAAAGCACGGCGAAGCCATCGCCAAGTACATGAAGGAACATGGCATGTACCAGGTTCAACAATGACCGAGTGACTTGAAACAACGGCCGAAAGGTGATGGCGGCACTCTCCCAAAGCCCTGGGCTGGCGTGTCACGATCGACACCCTGCGTCCGGGGCTTCTTTTCCTGCATAATAACCTCAGAACGGTACATCTCGATGCATGGTAGGATCGAGAGTCTTTTTCGGCGAATTATTCTTGTCGGTGAGTTCTAAAGGGTCGTCCTTGTCCGGGGTTATCGTCTGCCGACGCTTGCCATCCAATTGGAGGTTTTCCCATGTCGTACCTTTCCGAGGTAGGCGGTGTTGCTCAGGAAGTGTGCGACGCCATTGCCTCCGTGCTGGGCGTCGACGTTGAAATAGTTGATGATATGCTGGTAAGGATCGCGGGAACCGGCAAGTACCGCTCTCGGGTCGGTTGGTTTCTCGGAAGCGAAGGTGTTGTATACAAGCACGTCCTGCGTACCGGCAAGGGGGCGCTCTTAGCCAATCCCGGTAAAGAAGCAATTTGTTCTATGTGCTCGAGGGCAGGGAATTGTGAGGAAACGGCGGAACTGTCTTCCCCGATAATCGTGGATGGTAGAACGGTAGGTGTAATCGGTCTTGTTTGTTTTGACCAGGAGCAGCGAGATCGACTCCTTTCTAGGATAGACTCACATAAGGAGTTCATCGGCCACATGGCGGGGCTCTTGGCAGCAAAGGCAGTCGAATCTCACATGTGGATGGAGAAAAAACTTGCTGCCGAAATCATAATGTTGCTCTTGGACAGGATAGATGAGGCCGTCATCGCCGTTGACCATCTCGGGAAACCCATCTACCTGAACCGCCGGGCTCGGAAAACATTTGAAATTCCCAACAGTGCGTCTCCTTTAGAGGATCACCCTGAATCAAAGCCATTCCGCGCGGCCATGGCCGTCCTGAGAGACGCCTTATCTTCCGGAAAACGGTACAGCCAAAGCGAGATATTCATGGATACTGGTACCGGGGAACAAGGTTTTATGGTATCTACGAGCGTCCTCAGTGACGGCGGGAAAAACCTGGGTGCCATAGCTTCCTTCAGGCCGGTTTCGGAACTCCACCGGTGGGCGTATGACCTCACGCACGGGAGCGCCGGAGCGGTATTCGGTGTGGACTCACTTATCGGACAAAGTCGTTCCATAGCGGAACTAAAAGAGATTGCCCTCAAAGTTGCTAAGAGTCCTTCCACCGTCCTTATCAGGGGGGAGAGCGGGACGGGCAAGGAACTTCTGGCGAGAGCCATCCACTCGGCCAGCGACCGGAAAGATAAGCCTTTTGTGGCCGTAAACTGTGCAGCTATACCGGATGGCCTCTTGGAAAGCGAACTTTTCGGGTACGAGGAGGGGGCGTTCACCGGCGCCAGAAAGGGCGGCAAGCCGGGGAAATTTGAGATCGCCGACGGAGGAACGTTGTTCCTCGATGAGATCGGAGACATGTCTTTGCACCTCCAATCCAAACTATTGAGGGTTCTCCAGGAGCGCCAGGTTGAGAGACTGGGCTCCAACAAGCCCAGACGTTGTGACGTCAGGATCATTGCCGCCACCAACCAGGATTTGGAACGCAAAATGCAGAACGGGGAGTTCAGAGACGATCTCTATTTCCGGCTGAGTGTCATACCGATATACATTCCTCCGCTTCGTGAAAGGCCAGAAGATGTCGAACCGTTGGTGCGTCACTTCGTCCGAAAATATGCGGAAATCATGGGCAAAAAGATCGACGATGTGGAACCTTCTGCATTGGAGCTCCTTAAGTCCTATTCTTGGCCCGGGAATGTCCGGGAGCTCGAGAACGCCATCGAATATGCGGTAAACTTTGAGACAAAGGAGATTCTTACTGTAAAGAGCCTTCCGGCAAGAATACGGAGTTGTGGGAATGCTCAGGAGAAGGGCTTTGCCTCCGGGCTGCGGATCGAGGGTCGTGTGTCAGGAATTAAGGCTGCGGAGATCGACTTGATAAGGCAGGCGCTTAAAAAATACGGGACCAGCTATGAGGGAAAAAAACGAGCCGCGAGGGAATTAGGGATAGGTATTGCCACACTGTACAGGAAGATTTCCCGCTATCGGATCGAGGTATCAAACTGATAGGTCCATATCATTTTGAGATTAACCCGCGAGCTTCTTCCAGTGATTCAAGATTCCAATATTGCGAGCGGATGATTGGGGGCCTTTTTGCTGGCGTCCAAAGCTTTCTATCAAAGTGATAAACCGCCCTCACGCGATTCCCAGAACGCACCGTCTTCTTGCATGGCATATCCGGGGCATATTTCTTGCTTTTGCTAGTGTTCGGAGAATCATCGAGCAGATGGCGACGGTTTAAGCCGAGCCTTTCCTTATTAACTGGGGCTTGAAGAGTTGGGACAAGGCACTACGTCTACAAGGGAGGCCAGAAACTTGATCGATGACAAGAGAGCGGACGATGTAGTGGAACTATGCCGGAAGATGATCCGGCAGCCAAGCTTATCCGGACACGAAGAAGGTATGGCGGACCTCGTGCGTGAGACCATGAATGCTTTGGGCTACGACGAGGTGAATACCGACAAGTACGGTAACGTCGTTGGGAGGATCTCCTTTAAGCGGCCCGGGAAGAGGATATTGTTCGAAGGACACATGGATCACGTGGACGTGGGAGATCTCTCGAAATGGACGGTAGATCCGTATGGTGCCACCGTCCGGGATGGGAAGATATTCGGGCGAGGAGCCACCGACATGAAAGGGAGCCTCGCTGCCATGATCGCCGCGGGAGCTTACCTCAAGGCAGACCACTACGATGACCTCGAGGGCGAAATCCTCGTTGCTGCCTCGGTTCACGAGGAATGTTTTGAAGGCGTCGCTTCCAGGGAAATCGGGGAGCGGTACCGGCCCGATTATGTGGTCATAGGGGAGGCTTCTTCGCTCAACGTCAAGAGAGGGCAAAGGGGGAGAGCCGAGGTTGTGCTTGAAACCCACGGCAAATCGGCTCATTCGTCCAACCCCGAAGAAGGTATAAATGCGGTCAAGAAGATGATTAAACTGCTTCAGGAGATAGAAAACTCATACGTTCCCCCAAAACAGGATGTACTGGGAAAAGGCATACTGGAGCTCACCGACATTATTTCGTCGCCGTATCCGGGAGCCAGCGTAGTGCCTGCGAGATGCAGAGTTACGTTCGACAGACGCCTTCTAGTTGGAGAAACCGAAGAAAAGGTCCTCGCAGCCATACAGGACATCATCGATAAAATCGCCGCGCAAGACCCGGAGTTCCGGGCCACGGTGAGCATTGCGATAGGGGAAGACAAGTGTTATACAGGTGAACCCATAAGGGCCAAGAGATTTGCTCCCGGTTGGCTTTTCCCGGAAGATCACGAGTTTGTGATAAAAGCGATGAAAGGACTCAAGAAAGCCGGCCTTTCGCCGAATCTCTCCCACTACGCTTTCTGCACCAACGGCAGCTACTATGCGGGCATTGCAGGGATTCCCACCATCGGATTTGGGGCGTCGCGGGAAGAACTGGCCCACGTGGTAGACGAGTATGTCGAAATTGACCAGCTCCTGAACGCATGCAAGGGATATTACGCCATAGCCCTGGAGGTTCTCCGGAGGTAGCTCTAAATGAGTAAAATCTTCGAACTACAGTGCGTTTTGTGCGGAAAGCGGTACCGCGAAGGAGAGGTGGAATATACCTGCCCATCCTGCGGCATGGACGGCACCTTAGACGTGCTTTACGACTATGACGTGGCGCGCAAGGCAATCAGCAGGGAAGCGCTGGCACAGAACAGGGATTACAGCTTGTGGAGATACTGGCCCATATTACCCGTTCACGAACGAGATCACGTACCGCCGCTGTCGGTTGGTTGGACCCCGCTGTACGAGAGCGACAGATTGGCAGCGCAGTACGGAGTGAAGCGACTTTTCATCAAAGACGACGGGCGGAATCCCACAGGTTCCTTGAAGGACCGTGCCAGTGCCATAGCAGTCGGACGGGCTCTCGATCTAGGAAGGAAGGAGGTGAGTTGTTCCTCCACGGGAAACGCTGCAAGTTCTCTTGCCGGGTTTTGTACAGTTGCTTCTCTGAGAAGCACCATTTTTGTCCCCGAATCCGCTCCCGAGGCTAAAGTCACGCAGCTTCTCGTCTACGGTGCGCGTGTGGTACTGGTCAAGGGCGACTATAACGATGCGTTCAACCTGTCAGAAAAGGCCATCGAACGTTTCGGCTGGTACAACCGGAACTGCGCCATAAACCCGTATCTAGTCGAAGGCAAGAAAACTTGCGGCCTCGAGGTGGCAGAGCAGTTAGGTTGGGAAGTTCCGGACTATTTGTTCGTCGCCGTTGGTGATGGGTGCATCATAAGCAGTTTCTACAAGGCTTTCCATGATCTCATAAAGCTCGGTATCACCGACAGGATGCCCCGTATCGTAGGTGTGCAAGCAGAAGGATGTAAGCCTCTTGTCGAGGCCGTTAAGAGAGGTGAGTTTCGGGTCAAGGCTTTCGAAAAAGCGGATACGATAGCGGATTCGATCGCGGTACGTCGGCCCAGAAACTGGGCCAAGGCTCTTCGGGCCGTACGGGAAAGTCAGGGTACGATGGTTTCGGTATCTGACGGGGAGATACTCTCGGCCATCCGTGAACTTGCCTGTAATACCGGTGTGTTTGCCGAACCTGCAGGCGCAGCTTCATTTGCCGGTTTCCGAAAGATGGCTCTATCAGGTCAACTCCGGCAAGATGAAACCGCAGTAGTGGTCGTGACGGGAAATGGACTCAAAGATATCTCAAGTGCCAGGAAAGCCGTAGGGGATCCGATAGTCAGCCCGCCGGACATCGAGGCGTTCGTGAGGATCCTGAGCCGGGTAAAAGGTTTAGCATAAGCAGTCCGTCATGTTCGAGGATACGGGGAACACCGTTTCCGCGGCAATTGGCCGGTGCTTGATCAAAGATACAAACCTTGGAGGTCTGTCTAGGATGTCGAAACCGCTGGTCTGGGGACCCACTTTCGATGAAATGCTTCATCCCGAAAAGATAGACCCTGAAATCAGGAAAAAAGCTCTTGAGGCAAGGGTTAAAGACCCCCTTTCACCAATAAATCTTTTCAATATCACGTGGAAGCAAGACAATGGTTCCCCATCGTACATGGTCCTGCCGAAAGAGCTGACGGGAGTGGATGCCAACATAATCGTCCTTTACGCGAGGGACTTCCCCACCGGGTCACACAAGGTGGGCGCTACGTACTCGGTCACCCTCGAAAAGCAGCTTCTCGGGGAAATTACCCCCGGAGAAGTTTCCCTCGTCTTTCCTTCCACCGGCAACTACGGGATAGGCGGGGCATGGGTGGGACCGAGGATGGGCTACGATACCCTGGTCGTGCTTCCCGAACTCATGAGTCGTGAGCGATTCGAGATGATCGAGAGATACGGAGCAAGATACATCAAGACTCCGGGGTGCGAATCCAGCGTCAAGGAAATCTACGACAAATGCAGGGAACTTTCGAAGGATCCTTCCATAAAGATACTCAACCAGTTTCAGGAGATGGCCAATTACAGGTTCCACTATTACGTGACAGGAAACACGGTAAAAGAGGTGGTCGAAGACCTTAAGCGAAAGGGCACTGGCAACGGACGCTGCGCCGCTTTTGTGTCGGCCATGGGTTCTGCGGGGACCATCGCGGCAGGCGACCGTTTGAAGCAAGTCTTTCCAGAAACAAAAATCGTGGGCCTGGAACCTATCCAGTGCCCGACCCTGTACTGCAACGGGTACGGAGACCACGACATCCAAGGTATCGGCGACAAGCATGTCACGTGGATCCACAACGTCCTCAACATGGACTGCCTCATGTGCATCGACGACATGGAGTGCAAACTCGGACTACAGCTCCTTACGGACCCCGTCGGGATGGATTACCTTTCGGGAAGCGTAGGGATCTCGCCCGGCATCGTCCAGGAGATGTCCACGATATTTGGTATCTCGGGGGTCTGCAATGTTCTCGGTGCAATCAAGACGGCCAAGTATTACAGGCTGAATAGCAGCCACAACGTGGTCACCATCCTCACGGACACGATAGACAGGTACAGGTCTGTCATGGCCGATCTCGATCGGAAGTTCGGCAGGATGACGAAGGAGACGGCGGCACAGCGGTATTACGGGATCTTCAAGAACGTCAAGCTCGACTACGTGCAGGAGGGGACGAGAGACACAAGAGACAGGTGGTTCAACCTGAAGTATTACACCTGGGTTGAGCAGCAGGGGAAAACGGTATCGGAGTTAAACGCCCAGCGGAACCCCGACTGGTGGCTCCAAGAACAAGCGAAGGTCGCGGAGATTGATGCCCAGCTTAAGCAGGCGAGGGGTTTTTAGGATTCAATCTAAACCGAGCCCCTAGAGGAATTGCCGAAGTTTACTTCTCTGATCATCTTCGGGGAAAGGAGGATCAGTGTGGCAGAGTTCGACCTTATCATAAAAAACGGTATGGTGGTAGATGGTACCGGTACTCCGGGTCAGCAGGCGGACGTCGCTATCGTAGGTGACAAAATCGCGGCCATAGGGCGGTTAGAAGGCTCTGTGGCAAGAAAGACTATCGATGCGACCGGGAAGGTTGTGTGTCCCGGTTTCATAGATACCCATAGCCATTCGGATCTCCTCGTGTTGGACCAACCGTATATCGACCCGAAGGTGCGGCAAGGAGTTACCACGGAGGTCATAGGTCAGGATGGCATGTCCCTGGCCCCCGTGCGGGATGAGTACCTGTCTGCATGGAAAAAGGCAATGGCAGGTCTGGAAGGGAGTTACGACGTTGATTGGGACTGGCGTTCGGTAAGGGAGTATCTCGATAGAATAGAGTCTATGGATTTGGGCCCCAATTTTGCCTTTCTTGCACCTCACGGAAATATCAGGTTGACAGTTATGGGGCTGGACAACAGAGAACCCACTCCCGACGAACTTGAGAAGATGCAGGACCTCCTCAGCCAATGCCTCCGTGAAGGCGCCTTTGGGCTGTCAACCGGAATGATTTATCCGCCGTGCTGCTACGCGAAGACTTATGAGTTCGTCGCTCTGGGAAAAGTGCTGGCCGATGCCGGTGCCGTCTTTGTCACGCATCAGAGAAGCGAGGCTGACGACATACTGAATTCGGCGGATGAGATACTGAAAATCGGCCGTGAGTCTGGCTGCCGGGTCCATTTTTCCCATTTCAAGGTCGCCGGGAAGAAGAATTGGTCAAAGATTGACCCTTTATTCGAAAAACTCGATAGGGCCCGCGCCGATGGCATGACGATCTCTTTTGACCAGTATCCCTATGTTGCTGGCAGTACCATGCTGAGTGTGATACTTCCACCGTGGGCTCACGACGGTGGGACTGATAGACTCCTTGAAAGGCTCAAGGACCCGGTGCTCCGGGAAAAGATGAAAAAAGACATCAGAGAGGGGATCCCGGGCTGGGATAATTTTGTGGACTTCGCCGGTCTCGACGGCATTTTCGTGACGTTCGTGAAAACCGAAAAGAACCAGGATGCAATAGGAAAGAATCTCGTGGAGTTAGGCGAGATGCGTAGGAAAGAGCCCCTGGACGCCGCATTTGATCTCCTCTTGGAAGAAGAAAACGTCGTTGGGATGGTGGATTTTTACGGGACGGAAGAACACGTGGTTAGGATCATGACTCGCCCGGAGCAGAACGTCTCGACTGACGGGATAATGGGGGCAAAACCGCATCCAAGGCTCTACGGGACCTTCCCGCGGATTCTCGGTAAATACGTCCGCGAAGAGAAGGTCATGTCCCTCGAAACGGCAATCTACAAGATGACCGGAAAGCCTGCGTCGGTTCTGGGGCTTAAGGACCGCGGGATCTTGAAAGAGGGATTTTTCGCCGATGTAGTCATCTTTGATCCCCAGACGGTCAAAGACACAGCCGATTACGTGAACCCCAGGCAGTATCCGGTGGGGATAGAGTATGTGTTTGTCAACGGCAAGATGATCGTCGAGTGCGGTCAACCGAGACCTCAAAGAGCGGGCAAAGTCCTGAGATTCTCCGGGAGGTGAATCCAATGAACGTCAACGAAAGGGATTACGATATCCGCGAGGTTGAAGTGGACGAAAGGTTTACGATTGCCAAACGAGAGATGCTCATAACCTTCGTGGTTCAGCTTGCTTACACTTTCCTGATGCTGGTTGTCGCCTACAGTCTGGGTAAAGGAGATCCCACCTTGTACCGGTTCGTGATGGGAATGCCAGAGTGGTGGTTCTGGTGCCTGATCATCACCTTTGGGTTCCTCGGTCTGATTTACTACCTGGTGAGGCGAGTCTTCAAAGATATTCCCATAGATCCCTGGCTTTAATGGTGCTTGAAGGGAGTGAATTGGCGTGGAACTTACCGGAGCCAGAACGTCGGTTATAATCGCGTTCGTCCTCTATTCGCTAGCGCTGCTTCTCATCGCGGAGTTCAGCAGGCGAAGGATGGCCAAGAGCAGGCTCGACCAGTACGTTAGCGAGTTCTACACCGGAGGACGAGGGATGGGTTCCTGGGTCGTCGCCTTCATGGTGGCGGCAGGACTTTGCAGCGCAGGTACGTTCCTTGGAAGCCCGGGCCTTGCCTATAGTGTGGGCCTTGTTTTTCCGTTTGTGGTGATGGCCCAATCATTCATGAACTTTGTGGTCCTGGGGCAAGTGGGAAAGAAAATCGGCATTGTCGCGAGACGAGTGGACGCCCAGTCTTACCTCGACATTCTCACCGAGAGGTACAACCACAGTAACTTCGTCCGGTGGTTCGGTGCTCTGGCCATCTGGATATTCTACACATCCAATATAGTCGCTCAGTTGAGTGGCGGAACCCGTCTTATCCAGGTAATGACGGGGTTCCCGTATATTTGGTCTCTCCTTGCGTTCGGCCTTGTTGTCCTCGTATATACCGTTATGGGCGGAATCAAGGGAGTATCGACCGCGATTTTCTTCCAGGGCCTGGTCATGACGATATGTATCGTGATCCTTTTCGGAGTGCTTCTGGGCAAGATCTCGCCGATGGAAAACGCGTACCGCCAAATCATTGAGACCAATCCCAAACTGGTTTCTCCCTGGGTATGGACGCCCGCATATTCTTTTTCAATGTTCGTTTCGCTTGGCCTCGTCACCATAGGACAGCCCCACGGAGCCATGGCTTGTCTCACCTACAAGGATACAAAAGCTATGCACAGCGCAATGATTATAGGTGCGGCGGTAGTGGCCGTTTGGAGCGCGATGATCGTTTGGGCCGGAAATCTTGCTCACGCGGTTGTCCCGAAACTTTCTGTGCCTGATTACGTGATACCGTACGTAGCGGTGAACCTGATGCCAGGATGGGTAGCGGGCCTTGTTCTGGCGGGAGTCGCTGCTGCCATACAATCCACGATAGCCGCCGTGGTCCTGGTCATCAGCTCGGCCCTCGTTCGAGACATGTATCTCGTGCTAAAGCCGACCAAAGATCCGAAAAAAATTCGGCGTGTGACGCTCGGTGCTACGGCAGTGGCGGCTCTCGTCCCTGTGCTCATCGCCATTAAGCCTCCGGCTGCTCTGCAGTGGTTCATCCTGTTTGCCATAGGAGGCCTCACGTCTTCGTTCTTCTGGCCCATGCTCCTCGGGCTATACTGGTGGCGTGCCAATGAGTACGGCGCCATAGCCGGGATGGTGGGCGGTATGGCTACCTTCATACTGGTTCAGGGTAAGATAATACCTTTCAACCTCGGAATGCATGGGATTGTCATGGGGCTGATAGTTTCAGGGATCCTAACGGTCGCGGTCAGTCTTGCCACTCCTAAACCTCCGAGAAGAATCATTGAACTGTTCTGGGGTAAAACCAGGCCCGTCGAAGTCACATAGCTTGGTCCGCTTGAACTTCTGCTTGAACTTTTTGATACATGATACCGGCTGCAGGGATCATCTCTGCAGCCGGAGTTTTTGTGCCCGTTACCTATCACGCTGCCCGATCGTCACCGGCGGAGTCGGGGCCGGTTTCAGGCATGCTGGCTGCGTGTTCACGAGTCCGGAACCTTGTCATCCGACGCTGGTTCTGAACGAAGAGAGTAATTGAGTGGTATAGGGACGAGTCACGAGCTAGGTGATGAGATAATTCTGAACGAAAATAGTGATTGAGTACTGAGCGGGCGGGCGAGATTCCGGGCCTGGCCTGCGGGTACCGGTTCCATTTTTCTACCGCACAGAAGGAGGTTAAATTCGCACATGAGAAGCCTTTCCAAGATTCTGGCATGCCTCGTGCTCGGCGGGCTGTTGCTGGCATTATTTCCATCTGCAGCCTACGCCAGGCTCAATGCTTACGAGTGGAAGCTGATGCAGACACTCCAGGAGGCTGAGGCTTCAGGAGACACAGCCACTATGGTGAAGGTCCTCCTAGAACTCATAGATATCGAGGAACGCTACGACGACCTCGACTCCCACCAGCGCCTCGCGCCCTATTACCAGAAGCTCGGACGCTACTATGACAGCATAGGCGAATTTCAGAAGGCCCGGGAGTGCTTTCTGAAAGCGGGTTTTCACTGGCGGGCGATGAACGCTCCGGAGTCCGCGCTGGCGGATGATGCCAGGGCGAGGCAGTTGAATATCGAACTTGAACTCTTCCGTGAAGTTCCGGCCCAGGATTTGCCCGGCTATCCTCTTGCTCTCCACGAACCTGCGTGGGGAACGTACCTTGGAGGTCATTTTCCTCTGGACGGGAACGTGGGGATCAAGTATAGCAGAGTTCCCCTATATTACGGGAAGCCCCATGCCATCCTGGAATACGTCGAGTGGGGAAATCCCGTGCCCAACAATACCCTTGGACAGGTGAGGCAACTGGGAGTTCCACTGGAACTGGCCTTACAGCCCGCGTCAGGCCTTGAAAACGTGAAAGAAGACTCTTACATACGGAACCTTTTGACTCAGCTCAATTCCCTGGGGGTGCCGGTTTTCCTCCGATTCGGGGGAGAAATGAACGGTGGCTGGGTGATCTGGGGCAAGAACCCCTCGGTCTTCATAGAAAAATTCAGGCTGGTTGCGGACCTCGCCCACAAAATTGCTCCCAATGTGGCGATGGTCTTTTGCCCCAACCACGTGCCTGAGGATTACGAGAAGTATTACCCGGGTGACGAATATGTTGACTGGATCGGGGTCAACTTCTACAGCGACTACTACATGGCAGGCGATCCTCACCTGCCTGAAACCACTCAGGCCATTTTCCAGGCCGGGAAGAAAGCCAACCCGGTAGATAAGCTCATCAAAATCTATGAGATGTTCTCTGATAGAAAACCCATAATGATAGGAGAGTTTGGGGTAAGTCATTACTCTGTCAGCACGAAAGAGGACTGCCTGGATTGGGGGCTGAACCAGCTTTCGCAGGTGTACGGGTACCTACCCTTGAAGTTTCCCAGGATCAAGGCGGTGTTTTACTTCAGCGCGGACCAGGGGAGTCCCGACTATAAACCTTCCAACCGGTGGTCAAACTACTCCCTCGGGAGGGAACAGTTCAGATCCAGGTACCTTGAGGTCACGAAAAGCCCGTATTACCTGTCGGGGAAGGATAGGGTTTCGCCTGTAAGGTATGCAAGCCTCCAGGAGGCGGGTCTTATCCCCGGGGAGAACAAAATCCTGGCTTACGTGCGGCTTCCGTATCCTTTTGCCGGAAAAGTTCGGTACGAGTTTGACGGGAAGATTGTAGGGGAAGCAGACTATGCTCCTTTTGCCATCTCGTTGAATATCCCGGAAAACCTGGAGGGGATTCACCTTCTCACGGTGAGGACGTGGTATGCCGGAGGCAAAGAAGGGCCTGCCAAAACCTACGCCATAGACGGGGAAACGTTGCGGGTCCATCCTCTGTCAGGCGACCAGGTTCCGGTTGCCGCGTTTTCTGATCTCGAAGGGCACTGGGCCTTCCGGGAAATCGAAAAACTGACGGGTCTCGGAATCTTGAAAGGATACGGGGATGGGAGTTTCAGACCTGACGGCCCGATCACCAGAGCAGAATTCTTAAAGGTTCTCTTTGAGGTGGCGGGTATAACCGCGAAAACCCCTGAAACAGAACCGGTGTCCCCCTATGAGACTTCACATTGGGCGGCGGCTCTCATCGATGCAGCAAGAGAGCGAAAGGTTATCCGGGATTCTCGCGGACTTGACATCGCCGGCACGTTCCTCCCCGACGAGCCTTGTCCCCGGTGGGAAATGGCCGTTTATGCTGCCAGGGCCATTGGACTCCGGCCGAAGGACGTGGCCCGGACGAGTTTTTCCGACGATTCCGAGATACCGGAGGAGTGGAAGGGGACAATTCAGGCGGCAGTCGATGCGGGACTCATCCGGGGTCTTGACGGTAGAAGGTTTGGCCCGCGAGAGAGCATGACCCGGGCTCAGGCCTGCGTGATGGCCGTCCGGATCATGAGATACCTCAGCTCGGTCAAATGACTGTTTTTCTCAAGACAAGTCATTCTTCTACAGGGGTGCGGCAACTTCTGTGTCAAAAAGATAGCCAGGAACAGCTCAGAGGATATTGACTGGGTTTACTCCATGGGATTATCATCTATGTGTAATCTGCATATATATGATGAACATGAGTTTCGGCGTCAATGTTGAGGCAAGGCTTGGTAAAATACCGAAAATGACCTGAGAGATTCAACAGAGACTAAGGCCAAACGCCGGCGGCCGACGTAACCGCAGGCTACCGGCCCAGGCAGGTGATAGCAGTGCATCACGGAAAGAATGGGGAGGATTTCTCGTGCTGCCAGAATGGCCATGGAGGAGGCCACAGGCCGCAGGTTTCCTGCGTTTGCGTGAGTTCCCGCATGGAGCGCTTCATGGAACCCTGTCTTTTGCTTCTCTTGCTGGAAAAACCGTCGCACGGATATGACCTTATCTCTCGACTCGTGGAATTTGGGTTCGGGGAGAACCAGGACCCCGGTATGGTCTACCGGAACCTGCGGAGGCTCGAGGAACAGGGCATGATCAGTTCCAGGTGGGATACTGCGGGTGCAGGGCCGGCCAGACGTTTCTACGAAGTTACGGGGGAGGGAACCGACTACCTGGCAGCCTGGGCTCAGACAATACGTCAGCACGTTAAGACCTTGGAAAAATTCCTCGAATGGTATGAGGCTCTTCGCAAGGGAGAAAGACCTTCTTCCACCTAGCGGGGGGCTGGCGGGGCGGACTTGTCATAAGTCTTCTCTCTACTCGTGGGCTTTCGGACTTTGCTCTCTCAGGTTCGCCTTTCAAGGGCGATTCGCCGGAGTTATACGGGGAGAGGAGGTGATAATCGATGCGTTGCTGTGAAGGATACAGAGATGGACCTCGCGAAGGATGGCACGCGCACCACGGCTGCTGTGAAGGTGGTCGCGGCTTCCATGGAAATAGATGCTGCGAACCGGCACACAAAGGGTACTGGTGGGAGTGCTGCTGTGAGCGCCGCGACGAGAGTTGGTGCTGCCGGCCGGTTTACCACATCCATTGCCACGGATGTTGTTGCTGCTACCCTTATGCAGGAGGACCACACGGGCATCCCTGGAAGTGGCAAGAGCACCGCCACGCAGAAGCCTGCGAGTGCTGGCACGACGGGGACGCAGACAAAGAAAAGTTCGATTCAGAGGCACAAGTCAGGCTTCTGAAGAAGGCGGTAAAACACCTCAAAGGCAAGGTCGAGTGGCTGGAGGAAAAGGTTAACCGGCTCTCTTCGGAAACCACCGGGGTTTCAGAAGAACGCCAGGAGAAATCTGACTGTTGCGACTGCGAAGACGGACAAGAACAATAACGGTTCCGCATGGGTCCTGTGAAGTGACATAAGACGGGCCGGAGGTAGATTCTCCTTTCTCGTGCCGGCGAAGTAGTTTGTGAGCGGCAGGAAAGGAGCTCTCCGGCCTTTTCCTTCTGTCCCCATACGATTTTCCGAATCCTGGTGACGTGCCCCTAAATGCCCTGACGTCTGCAGGAACGACGCTTGTCCCGCGAGAATCATAACTGTCAACTACTTTCAGATCTGAGGTGAAGAAATATGGTGTTAGCGGTCAAAAACGCGACCCTCTTCGACGGGTCAGGCGCCCCTCCTTACGGTCCTACCACCGTTATTGTCGAAGGTGACAGGATCGCTTCCGTGGGGCCGTCAGCAGAGGTTCAGATCCCCGAAAACTGTGAGATCCTGGACGCAGCCGGGAAGTTCCTGATGCCCGGGCTCATAGACAGCCACGTACATATCACCGGCTCAGGTGATCCAAACCGGTTGAAAGCGTTGAAGGAACTGGTCCCCCACCAGGCGATAAGGGCGGCTCTCAATGCCAGGGCGACGCTTGAGGCGGGCTTTACCGCCATAAGGGACGCAGGAGCGGGCTTTCTGGTAGACGTAGCCCTGAAACAGGCAATTAACGAAGGGCTTGTTCCGGGACCCAGGATGCAGGTAGCTTGCCGGGGATTGTCGATCACCGGAGGGCACGGCGATACCAGGAATGGCTGGCCGCCCGAGGTGGAGTTCAAAGGAAGATATGTGGTAGACAGCCCCGACGAAGCCCGCAGGGCAGCGCGTGAGCAGCTCAGAGATGGGGCTGACCACATAAAACTTCACGCCACAGGCGGCGTAATGTCTGAGGGCGACGTCCCAACGGCTAGAGGATTGACCATCGACGAGATGAGGGCCGCAATTGAAGAGGCCCACAACGTCGGTAAGAAAGCCATGGCCCACGCCCAGGGTTCTACCGGCATAAAAAACGCGATCCTGGCCGGCGTCTCTTCGATCGAGCACGGATTCTATCTCACAGATGAAATCATTGAACTGATGTTGAAGAAAGATGTGTTCCTGGTCCCGACCCTTGCCGCGGTCCATCACATAGTCGAAAAGGGAACAGAGGCGGGAATCCCCGAGTACGGCGTGAGGAAAGCCAAAGAGGCTCAGAAAGCCCATCTCGAAAGCTTCGCCAAGGCATATAAGGCGGGCGTGAAAATCGCCATGGGCACCGATGCGGCCACGCCGTTCAACTACCACGGAAAGAACGCTCTTGAGCTCGAACTCATGGTGAAAGCCGGGATGAAACCCATGGACGCTCTTCTCGCGGCGACCAAGATGGGAGCAGAGCTTATGGGTTGGGGCGACAGGATGGGCCAGGTGAAGCCGGGTTATTGGGCGGACCTGATCCTGGTCGATGGGAACCCGCTTGAAGACATACGTGTCCTCCAGGATGTTTCAAGAATCAAAGTTGTCATGAAGGCAGGCAAGATAGAGGTCCGAAGGCAGTAGACGGTCTTGAATCAGGCGGCGGTTCCCTTCCCCGGGCTACCGCCGCCGGTGATATGTTAAGCCCTATCCTTTACCTATGCGGAAGCACCTTCCCGCCGGGAAGCAGTATCTCCTTGCATGTAGTCCAAAAGATTCATCGCATCTTGTAGGATTTTCTGGATGTCGGCCAGGACAACGAGGACCCTTTCCTCCGCTTCTATGAATCGTTTTACGGGGCCATGCATGTTGACGATTTCCTGTATGCGTCCGAGAGCGGCTTTTTGCTTTTCGTCGAGCTCTTTGCCGGTGAGAATAGCCGATTGGGCGGCCAACTGGTGGGTCCTGTATTCCCTGAGGATCGATAACGCCTGCGGGTTTTCTAAAATAGCCTGTTTAGCCTTCTGATACTCTTTGTATTCCTCGCTTCCTTTAAGCTCACGGGCAAGCTCGTAGGCCTTATCGTACACAGCCATTTACAGAAAGCCCCCTCCACCGTTTCTTTCAATGTCCGCACCTCTAACGATAGATGGTGAACGCCGGAGAAGGCAAGAGAATCGTCGCTAGAATCCCCACCAAGAATGCGGAGAGGACGAGTAATCCTAGAATTGACAGCACCGCGCCCTTATTGCGAGACTCTTTGAGAAGCACCAGAACGCCTATGCCGGCGTTGGAAGTAAGCGCGCTCAAGGTGGCGGGGAACGACATCATGCCGGACAAGAAGGCTTCCGCCACTGCCACCGACGTGGCGCAGGAAGGGATCAGGCCTATTAGTGCGGCGACGAGAGGTTGCCAGAATCCCAGTCCGGTCAAGCCACGTATGAGGTTTTCACCCAGCATGTGCCCGGCAAAGTTCAAAAGACACGAAAGCACGAAAACCATGGCAAGAGTCCTTGCCGTCCTGTTTAAAGCATGGCTCGCCATATCGAGGAAAGTCGCTTTTCCGCCGATGCAGGAGTCCACCTCACGGCCCGCCTTATTTGAATGCCTCCGGGCTCTCCCCGAACCGCACATGCAGAAATCCCCGGATTCCGCGGGCCTCTCGAAATCGGCAGGAAGACCTTCCGTAGTGTCAGTATCAGGCAAGCGTCCCAACCGAGCCGTGGCCAGGTTGACGGAGATGCCGACGACCGCACCCCAGACGAATTTCGTTACGATAAGAGGCACAACGAAAGGCAAAGAGGACCGGTTGGCGAGGAGGATGGGTAGGGCTTCGTCGGAAGTGGAGATATAGGCGGCCAGCAGGGAACCGGCGGGTATCAGCCCTGCCAAGTACAACATGGTAGCTGCCACCGAGAAACCGCACTGGGGAAGCAATCCCAATATCGAGGCGAAAATAGGGCCCAGTATGGGCTGTCCGGTGGCCCTTGCCAGCCAAGACTCTCTTGTTCTGTGTGATACGGCTTCTACCAGAAGAAAAACGGCGAAAAGTAGAGGGAGCATAGCCCCTGTATGTTCAAGTCCTTCTAACAGTACCTCGCGTAGGTGCTCAAGCACTCGTTCGTCCAAAGAGCAACGCCTCCGTAGGACAAGTTTAAGAGAAGTGCCCTCAAGTAATTCTTACCACTTTGTGTCAAGATATGCCGGACACAAGAGCAACCATAGACATCCAGAGTATGAGCGACAGGGGGCGCTGAAGCGCCGAGTTCCTGAGTAGTAGTTCATAGCTATTGACTACAAGTTGAGTTATATAATTCGCATATTGACATTATTAATATTCCGATTTACTATTTTAAGGCAAAGTCTTAACTGGCACCCAAGGGGTGACGACAAATGAGCGTCTTGTCGAAAGACATGCCGTGTGCTTCCCGAGACTTCCTGGAACCGAATTTCCTTGCCGTAAAACACCTGCGGAAGACTTTCTTGGATAAGAAGCGCAAAGTGGAAGCCATCAAGGACATCTCCTTCTCGGTGGGCAAAGGGGAAATGGTGGGGCTTTTGGGGCCCAACGGAGCAGGGAAGACCACAACCATCAAATGCATCCTCGGCCTCGTGAAACCCGATTCCGGGGACATAACGGTGTCGGGGATAGATTGCCGCAGAAATCCCAGAGAGGCTTCAAAGAACATGGCCGCAGTGCTCGAAGGCGCGAGGAATGTATATTGGCGGCTGACTGTATGGGAGAACATCATCTTCTTTGCGGGGATACACGGGGTGTCTGTAGTCAAAGGTAAGGAATACTTCGAATATCTCCTCGAGGAGCTTAAACTGAAAGATAAGCGCGATACCGAAGTCAGAAACCTTTCAAGCGGATATAAGCAAAAGACGGCGGTTGCCTGCGCCCTTGCTAAAATGACGCCTCTTGTGTTCCTGGATGAGCCGACGCTGGGACTTGACGTTGAGTCTTCCTACGAACTTAGAGAGGCACTCAAGAGGCTTCAATCCGAAGAAAAGAGGACCATAATCGTTTCCAGCCACGACATGCGCGTCATCCAGGATGTCTGCAGCCGCGTCATCATCGTCTCTGGCGGCAAGGTAGTGGTGGACGCCGGCGTCGAGGAACTTCTATCTCTCTTCAGGACGAGGAGCTACAGGATAGTCCTTTCGCGGAACGGAAATGGTACATCGCTCGAAGAAATCAGGCGCAAAATGACGCAAGTATTCCCACAAGCCGGGATGACCGAAACCCGGGACACCGTAGAAATCAAAGTTGACCTCAAGAACGCTTTTGAGATCTACGAACTCGTCGATACACTGAGGGATTTAAGAGCTGCCATCGAGACAATTTCACAGGAAGAAGTGGACCTTGAGCGGGCATTTTTGGAGATCGTTCGGAGGGAGAATGAAATATGTGGCTAGTTGCGCTGAAATCTTCTTGGAGACAGAGTTTTCAACTTATGACGCGATACATGTTCAACATGGTCTCGGGACTCGTGACGATGTATATTATCTTTCTCATGCTCTTCTTCGGGGTCAAAGCGGTCGGCGGCAGCGCTCTCAATCTTGGGGATACGCTTGAAGGCCTTTTTACCGGTTACGTGGTGTGGATGATCGTCATTATAGGATACCAGGACCTTGCCTACGGCGTCACCAACGAGGCGCAAACCGGAACTCTCGAACAACTGTATCTATCTCCCGTGGGTTACAGGTGGTTAGCATTTTTCACACAGCTGTTTAACTCACTGATATATTTGACCGAAATCACCGTAATGGTGGTCATCATGATGCTCACGACCGGAAAGTGGCTCCACCTCGACCTCGTCAGCGTGTTTCCGCTGTTTGCGGCAGTCTATGCTCAGGCTTTGGGTCTTGGTTTTGCCCTTGCGGGTCTTGCCCTGGTTTACAAGAGAATCCAGGCCTTCTTCCAGATCGTCACCTTTGGGGTAATAGGATTCTTTTTCATCCCCTGGGACAGGTTTCCCTGGGCCAAGTACCTGCCTTTTGCCATGGGAAGGTATCTTCTTGAAAAAGTCATGGCAGGTGGTCTGAGGCTGTGGCAGCTCGACGGGTCAGATATCCTCGTGCTTCTCATTTCCACCGGCATGTATCTGGGGCTGGGCATTTTAGCGTTTTCCGCGGGAGAGAGCCGCGCCAAGGCCAAAGGATTCCTGGGACAGTACTGACATCCTTCAAGTGCCAGAGGTCGAGTCGTCTTCTCCGGTGCCTTTACGGATGCGGGCCTTTTCCGGTCGGCCGCTGCGGCCCGACGACCGTCTGAGCCTCTCTTCCAATCGCCTTAGAGGGATAAGGACCGCCAGTATTATGACCGTGGAGGCTACAGCGTAGCCGTAAAGCTTCATGCCGGAGGCGAGGCCCAGGGCCGAGACCGCCCAGAGACTTGCGGCAGTCGTGAGCCCACGCACGCGTAACCCGCTCCTCAATATGGTTCCGGCTCCCAAAAAGCCGATGCCTGACACCACCTGGGCGGCGATCCTTCCCGGGTCGGCGACATTACCGAACCTGCTATAAACCTCGACCGACACCAACATCACCAGGGCCGATCCCACTGCCACCAGTATGTGTGTGCGAAAACCTGCCGGCCTTTCTATGCTCTCCCTTTCCATGCCGATAATCCCTCCCAGCACCGCGGCAACCGTGAGAGGGAGAAGGACCGAAGTCACCTGAGATAAAAACCCCATGAGTTCCATCTCCGGAAACATTGTTTCCGTCCTGGAGGAACTTTAAAGGTCCTTCATGAACTTATCTTCTACCGGGGACAAACGCGCCGAATTTACCCGAAGCGGCCCATGGAAGCCGGGCCCGGTCTAGGCGGAGTACTTAGTAGCTATTGGCAGGGGTCGATCAGCCCTTGAGGGCCAGGCTTCGTGCAGCGTTCTGGCTGACCGTGTAATTTTCTGGGAGGAGATTGGACATGAAAAGAAAGGCCAGACCACTTCATGCAGGAGATGTTGTCGCAATCGTCGCACCGTCCGGCGCGGTGCACAGGGAGTCTCTTTCCAGGGGGATAAAGATCCTCGAGTCCTGGGGATTCCGCGTGAAGGTAGGTTCTTCGGTCTTCAACCGCTACGGATATCTGGCGGGCACTGACGAGGAGCGGGCCCGAGATTTCATGACGGCGTGGGAAGACCAGGAAGTTAAAGGGGTCATAGCTGCCAGAGGCGGTTACGGAGCCATGCGGATCCTGCCCTACCTGGACTTTGATATGATCAGGAAAAACCCCAAGATCCTCCTGGGCTTTTCAGACATAACCGCGCTTCACCTCGCCCTCTGGAAAGAAACCGGCCTCGTGACTTTTCACGGGCCCGTGGCCGAAGTCGGAGAGGAAGGATTTTTGAGGTACAACGAGAGGATCCTGCGGGACGTCCTTTTGGGGACCTGGCCTCCCGGACACCTGTCTCTTCCTCATGAGAACGGTGGAGAGGCAACTGCAAACGACGTCCAACGTGACACACGAGATCCGGATTCACGGGAACAAGGGCTGCGGGTCCTTGAACCGGGTGAAGCTACAGGGGAACTCGTAGGAGGAAATCTTTCTCTGATCGCATCGACGATCGGGACTCGCTGGGAACTGGATACCCGGGGAAAAATCCTCTTTCTCGAAGATGTCGGGGAAAAGCCGTATCGCGTTGACAGGATGCTCTGCCAGTTGAAGCTCGCGGGAAAACTGGACGATGCAGCCGGTTTCTGTCTCGGAGATTTTACGGACTGCGAGCCAGACCCGGGAAGACCCTCTTTCCAGGTGGAAGAGGTACTGGCGCAGTACTTTAGAGGATGCGGGAAACCGTGTATCGCGGGCCTTCCCGCAGGCCACGGCGAACTGAGGGCGACTTTACCTCTTGGCGTTTTGGTGAGGATCACCACTTCGCCTCCTTCTATAGAATTCCTTGAAAGAGCTCTTGAAAAATGAACGTATGGGACCCCTGAGAGGATTGAACGGTCCCTGTTCTGTGAGCTTTGAACTATTCTTCGGATTAGAACGGGACGTAGAACTACAGGCCCGATGAAGGAGAACTGGTTCTCGTATCGAAGTTAACCCTGTTACCGTCGATTAAACTTTAATCCACGGAGAGGAGGATTGT
This sequence comes from Candidatus Fermentithermobacillus carboniphilus, assembly GCA_018208355.1. Classification (GTDB taxonomy): domain Bacteria; phylum Bacillota; class Sulfobacillia; order Fermentithermobacillales; family Fermentithermobacillaceae; genus Fermentithermobacillus; species Fermentithermobacillus carboniphilus. Next base: position 1,968,671 of record CP062796.1, read on the forward strand.
CTTTGTTAGCGATCAAGAATGGCAAAATATTTACTGTCACGGGGCCCGTTATCGAGAAGGGCACGATACTTGTGGAAAACGGTAAAATCGTCGAGGTCGGCGAAAATGTCTCTGTCCCGGCCGGCGCGGAGGTAGTGGATGCCTCGGGAAAACTTATCTTCCCGGGCTTTATCGATGCCCACTGCCATCTTGGGATGTGGGAAACCGCCATCGGTTTTGAGGGAGATGACGGAAATGAAATGACCGACCCTGTAACGCCCCACTTGAGAGCCATAGACGGTTTCAATCCCCTGGATGATACCGTGAGAGAGGCGAGGGAAGGTGGAGTCACCGCCTGCGCGACAGGGCCGGGAAGCGCCAACGTGATCGGGGGTACTTTCATGGCCATAAAGACCGTGGGAGACCGCGTCGACGATATGGTCATCAAAGACCCTGTAGCGATGAAAATCGCTTTCGGAGAGAACCCCAAGAGAGTCTACAACTCCAAGAACAAGATGCCGATGACCCGGATGGGTACGGCTGCCCTCCTGAGGGAGGCCCTCTCGAAGGCGAAGAGGTATAAGGAGCAAATCGAGAGAGCGGGCGACGACCTCTCTAAGTTCCCGGCTTTCGATGCCAAACTTGAGGCACTTCTTCCCGTCTTGCGGGGCGAGATTCCTCTGAAAGCCCACGCCCACCGGGCCGATGACATTTTCACCGCTCTCAGGATCGCCAAAGAGTTTGGGGTCAAGATTACCCTGGATCATTGCACCGAAGGGCACCTCATAGCCGGGCACATCGCCAAAGAAGGCGTACCGGCCATTGTCGGTCCCTCTTTCGGCCACAAGACCAAGTTTGAGCTCAAGAACAAGACTTTCGAGACTCCGGGCATCCTGGCACGGGCCGGTATCAAAGTTGCCATAACCACCGACTCGCCGGTAGTGCCCCTTGAAACGCTGCCTCTCATGGCGGGGTTTGCCGTAAAATCCGGCATGGACCCGGAGGCGGCGCTCAAGGCCATTACCATAAATCCTGCCGAGATCATAGGTATCCAGGATAGGGTCGGTAGCCTTGAACCGGGAAAGGACGCGGACATTGCCATCTTCGAGGGGCATCCCTTTGAAATCGCGTCCAAAGCTTGGATGGTGCTGATCGACGGAAAAGTGGTGTTCAAGAGATAACGGGTAAGTAACGTCTAGAGGCAGTTTCCTGTGAATTAGGCAAAACACGGGTGCTGGCGATTCAAGTTGCCACATATCGCGCGAACTACGTGACTGCGGAAGGACGTTAGGAGGGTGGGCTCGAAGAAATCCAGGGCTCGCCCTCCTCACGTATAGAAGTCATTGTACAAAGGTCTTAATTCTGTTGGTCGCGACAAAGACTCCTGAAGGAAAGAGTCGGGCATGAGTTGGAGCGTCGTCAAAATGCAGCGTTAGGGTCATTGCCGGAGGTGATTCCCGTGTATGTAATTCTGGCGGGGATGATGTATACCCCGTTCCTCTCCAGGCGTGATGCATGGGTCCTGGTAAATGAGGACTCGGGGTTGATAGAGGACGTAGGCCAGGGGCCGTGTCCCGTAGAGGGTGTTCCGGTGATCGACGCCGGGGATGCCATCCTTTGCCCTGGATTCATCGATATCCATGTCCACGCCGGCGGAGGGGCCGACCCTCTATCGGAAGCGTTGAAGGGCGGAGATGTTGCAGAAGCTCTTCTCAAAATGGGGAAGTATGAGGCAACTTCAGGCGTGACTTCCTTCCTGCCTACGACCGGAGCTTTGCCCGACGAGGTTCACCTCAGGTTGCTGGGCGCCATACACGATTTGGTGAAAAGATCGCCTCTTTCAGAAACGCGCCAAAGAGGCGCCCTGATCTTAGGCGTCAACCTCGAAGGGCCTTTTATCTCTAGAAAAAGAAAAGGCGCTCAGCCGGAAGAGTTCATACAACCTCCTCGCCTTGAAAAGGCGAGGCGACTTTTGGAGGCATATCCGGGAGTGGCCAGGATCATGACCGTGGCTCCCGAACTCGAGGGTGCAATACCGGTAATCGAATACCTCGTCAGTAATGGCATCGTGGCCTGTCTGGGCCACTCAGATGCCTCATACCGTGAAGCTGTTGTCGGGATTGAAGCGGGGATTTCCCACGTGGCCCACGTTTTTTCCGGAATGCGCGGGTTCCACCACAGGGACCCGGGTGCTCTCGGAGCGGTACTCCTCGATGATAGGGTAACGTGTGAACTCATCATGGATAATGTGCATGTCAGCCCCGAAGCTGCCAAGATCCTGATCAGGCTGAAAGGAGCCGACAAGATCTGTCTCATCACCGACGCCATCGCGGCCGCGGGGCTCCCTGACGGATACTATGAGCTGTACGGCAGGCAGGTGAAAGTGGAGTCGGGGCGGGCCACCCTCCCTGACGGTACCCTGGCGGGTAGTACCCTTACGCTGGCTGAGGCAGTCAAAAATATGGTTAATCTGGTTGAAGTCCCTGTGAGTGAAGCCCTGAGGATGGCGACTTATAATCCCGCAAGAGTGGTCGGGATTTCCGATCGCAAGGGAAGCATACGCAGGGGTATGGATGCCGACCTGACTTTGCTTGATGAGGATTTTTCAGTCAGGGCTACGGTGGTTGGTGGCAGAGTGGTTTACCGGAAGGAGGGCAAAGTTGGATGACGACCGCCTGGGCAGAGTTCCTCCAGAGATTCAGTTCGCCGGCTCTTGACCGAACGCGTTTTTAGCCGGAGGAAAGCGAGGACGCGTTGCAGAATGGAATCTAAATGGTCTCCATACGGCAGTTTGTTCTATCACCATGCTGGCTAAATGTTATCCAGGTGAGGTGATCTCGGTGAGTTTCAAGGCAACGCTGGAAGTCTTCTCTTTTCTGGACAGCGCCAAAGTGAACGGTGAGAGCGTTGCGGACATGCTGCGTTCTCAAGGTGTGAAAGATGTAACGGTAAGGCAAGTCCACGGCGAGCGGGGCCACACAGATTTCATCAAGGCAGTCATCCCGGGGAGCAGGGGCAAGAAAAACGGTGGTACCGCCCCGACTCTCGGCGTCATAGGCCGCCTTGGAGGGATAGGGGCGAGACCCGAGAGGATAGGCCTTGTATCTGACGGTGACGGGGCGGTGGCCGCGCTGGCAGTGGCATTGAAACTCGGCAGGATGGCGGAAAATGGAGACGTTCTTCCTGGAGATGTCATCGTCGCCACTCACATATGTCCTCAAGCGCCCACCATCCCGCACGAACCGGTCCCTTTCATGGGTTCACCCGTGGACATGGCGATCATGAACCGCTTCGAGGTAGACCCGGACATGGACGCGATCCTGTCCATCGATACGACCAAAGGTAACCGCATCATCAACACCCGGGGATTTGCGATTTCGCCCACGGTCAAAGAAGGATACATCCTGCGGGTTTCTGAAGACCTCCTCGAAATCATGAGCATCACCACCGGCAAGTTGCCGGTCACTTTTCCCATCACGATGCAGGACATAACCCCTTACGGCAACGGGATATACCACCTCAACAGCATACTTCAGCCTGCCACGGCGACTTCTGCTCCCTGTGTAGGTGTGGCTATCACCGCCGAGACTCCCGTGCCCGGCTGCGCCACCGGGGCAAGTCACGTGACTGATATCGAAGAGGTTGTGCGGTTTGTCATCGAGGTGGCTAAGTCCTTTACTTCCGGGAAATGCGCTTTCTACGATCCGGATGAATTCCGAAGGCTGGTCGATCTTTATGGACCCATGACCCACCTTCAGACGCTTGGGAAATCTAAAGGGGAGGCGTCTTTCCGATGAAGCGGGTTATCGGAACCGTGACCATAGGTCAATCTCCGAGGGTGGATCTTATCCCGGAGATGAAAGCGATCCTGGGTCCCGATGTAGAGATCATTGAAGGGGGAGCTCTGGATGGACTTTCCCTGGAGGAAGTGAAACGCTATTATCCGGGACCCGACGATTACGTCCTCGTAACCCGCATGGCTGACGGTACGGAAGTAAAAATCGCCAAGCGTCACATCATCGGTCGGATGCAGGCCCAAATCGATAGGCTGGTCCGAGAAGGAGCGGAAGTTATCGCGCTGGTATGCACGGGCGAATTCCCGCCTTTTAAGTGCGACAGGCTCATCGTCGAACCCCAAAAAGTGCTCTACGGCGTGACACGGGCCCTCGCACTCGAACTGAAACTGGGGGTTGTAATTCCAGACCAATCACAGGTTCCGGCTGCATATAGAAAGTGGTCCGGAGCGGCCAGAGAGGTGAGGGTGGAAGCGGCTTCGCCATATAGTTCCGGGGACGATATCGTCCGGGCTTCAAAAGCGCTCCGCGAATGGGGGGCTCAGGTGGTAGTCATGGACTGCATCGGTTACACCCTCGGCAATAAGGCGGTTGTAAAAGAGATTGTGGGCGGACCGGTCATCCTGGCCCGCTCAGTCGTTGCGAGAGTGTTGTCTGAGCTCGTTTCATAGGGGGCTGGAGCAATGAAGATAACCGGTGATTTGGGAAGATCACGGGAACAGGCGCAAGTACAAGAAAAAAACTCAACATGGCTTCGGGACCGGTCTGTAGCCACCAGGTGCGTGCACTCGGGTAGTTTGCCTCTCCCGTCAAAGACGCGTCCTAAAGTCATGCCCATATTTTCCACTTCGGTATTTTCCTTCGATTACCTTGACCAGATCGATGAGGTGTACGAAGGGAAGATCCCCGGTTACGTATATTCAAGGATGCGCAATCCTGGGATAGAGGCTCTGGAGGAAGCGGTGGCGTCTCTCGAGAACACACCTGGGGCCGTGGCTTTCTCGTCGGGGATGGCGGCCATAACTCTGTCGGTGTTATCGGAGGTGTCAAAAGGCGACCACGTCGTCGCGGCCAAAGTTCTTTACGGCGGGACTTACACCTTTTTCAAGGATGAGCTCCCGAAACGGGGCGTCGAGACCACTTTTGTTGACATAAACGATCTCGACGCTGTCAAGAGCGCCATGAAGCCGAACACCAAGATACTCTACTGCGAGACCATCTCCAATCCCTTGATGGAGGTTTCAGACCTTGAACGCCTGGCCGAGATTGCCCATTCGACCGGGGCCAGGTTGTTCGTGGACAACACTTTCGCCTCACCGATATTATGCAGGCCTTTTGAATACGGGGCGGACCTCGTCATTCACAGCGGGACGAAGTATTTGAACGGACATAGCGATGTGACCGCAGGGATAGTGTGTGGCGGCAAGGACCTTGTGGCGGGAATCAGGAGCTTAGCCACAATGTACGGCCCCGTCCTATCGCCTTTTGATGCCTGGCTCCTTTTAAGGGGACTCCGTACTCTGCATCTCCGGATGCAGCGACACTCAGAGAACGCCCAAAAACTGGCGGAGTTTCTGAAAAATCACCCGAAGGTGACTTGTGTCCACTACCCGGGTCTCGAGTCATCGCCCTACCATTCTCTTGCCAGGAAATACCTTAAGAAAGGTTACGGCGGGATGTTGAGTTTTGAAGTGATTGGCGGTATCCAAGGGGCGCGGAGAGTTATAGATTCGCTTAAGATGGTGGAACTAGTGCCCAGCCTGGCGGGTATCTCAACAACAGTATCCCACCCAGGCAAAACCTCTCATAGGGCCGTCCCTCTGAACGAACGGGAAGCCTTCGGGGTGGGCGATGGTCTCATCCGCGTTTCCGTCGGGGTCGAGGAGTACGGTGACATAGAGGAAGACTTCCGTCAGGCGCTGGCTGCCATCTAATGCCCGGCGAGCCTCTCTTTTCCCGCAAAGAAGGTCTATAATGATTATTATAAGGTGCTCTTGTCGGGTTTTCTCCGGGAGGGTACCTTGATGTTTGCGAGAACCGAACAGTCCGGTGTCCGGGCAATTCGTCCCGGGGTCTTTCCGGGTGGGTGAGAACCTGAAGATCAAGGTGCGGCCCGAAGATTTTGTAGTGAGAGAAAGAGTGACCCTCGCTTTCTCTCCAGAGGGTCCCTACAGGATATATGTCCTCGAAAAGCGCTTCTGGAATACCATAGACGCCCTGAGGCTCATAGCGGAAAAAAACCGCGTCCCTTTATCAGAGATCGGTTACGGGGGCCGGAAAGACCGGTACGGGCTGACCTTCCAGCACATCTCTGTTCCGCGCATCTATGAGCTGAATTTAGAAGAACCCAACGTCAAGCTCACTTTCCTTGGATACTCGGGTGACTTCGTTTCTCCGGAAGTCCTGGAAGGAAATGATTTCGAGCTCACTCTGAGAGATATAGACCCTTCCCAGGAGGGGTACCTGGAAAGACGCCTTGAGGAGATTTGCCGGTGGGGGTTTCCCAACTACTTCGACGATCAGAGATTCGGCAGCGTGGAGCACCCGGATGAGTTTTTCGCCGAGAGGCTGATAAAGAACCATTACAGGGGTGCTCTCAAGATATATTTTACCGCTATCTTCCCGGGTTACAAAAAGGCCGAGAAAGAAAGACGCCGGAAAATCGAGGAATGCTTCGGGAACTGGGACGAGGTCGAGAGATTGTCCCGGACCCCCGTAGAGAGAATGATTGCCAGGATACTCAAGGAGGGCGGAAGCAAGAGAAACCTGGTCCGTGCCATAAACGCCATACCCAAGGAGGAACTCTCAATGTTTTTCGCGGCGTACCAAAGCTATCTGTGGAATAAGACCCTGGAACGCATCCTGCCGCGGTACGCCGGAGATCTTTTCGGGGTTAAAGGGAAGATTATGACTTACTATTTCTACCGGCGGCTCGGCGAGAAAGAGTTTTCGTACCTTTCTGGCTTGGAGATACCGGTTGTCGCCCAGCATCTCGAGCCTGCGCCTCCTGAAGTCCGGGATGTCATAGAAGAGGTTCTGGAAGAAAGGGGTATCAGGCCGAACCAGTTCAACCTCAGGGATATCCGGAAAGTATATTTCAAATCTTTCCTGAGGCGTGCGATAGTGGTGCCCGGGGAATTCCGCAGAGGTCCTTTCAAAGATGACGAACTATACCCGGGCAAGAGAAAACTCGAACTCGGGTTTTTTCTTCCTGCTGGTTCTTTTGCCACGATGATGGTCAAGTCACTGACTCTCTTTGCTCGGGCAGAAGGCGGGGAAGACTCTTGAAAATGGAAGTGCCGAGAGTTACAGGCATCGGGATTCACAGGTGTGACGGCCTTTAGATGTGAAGGAATACAGGTATGAAAGTTCACGGGCTTGGAAGATTACACGTCTTCAGGGTTAAAACGAGTGAAAGGACTGAGGATTTTGCAAAAAACGGGCGACTTTTCGGACTACCTCGTCTCGGGGCTGAGTTCCGACGGAAGGTTTCGGGTCCTGGCGGTGAGAACTACCGCTCTTGTGGAAGAGGCCCGGAGACGTCACTGTGCTTCAAGGACCGGTACTGCCGCACTGGGGCGGGTTCTCACGGGGGCGGTCCTGATGGCGGGCACCCTGGATGAAGACCAATCGGTTACGCTGCGTTTTTTGGGAAACGGACCTGGAGGCGGCATCATCGCTGAAGCGAGAAACGAGGGAGACATGATAACTGCGAGAGGCTACATGGGAGATCCATCGGTTGAGTTGCCTCTTTCACCCCAGGGCAAGCTTGATGTAGGCGGAGTCGTCGGCAAAGACGGGTTTCTCTATGTCACAAAAGACCTCGGGTTGAAGGAACTGTATACAGGAAGCGCAAAGATCCAGTCAGGAGAGGTGGGCCTGGACATCGCCTACTATTACACTGTGTCCGAACAGCTCCCGTCGGCTGTATCTATAGGAGTGAGAGTAGGCGGTACGGTTATGGATCAGACCGGGGCGGCTGCCCGCCACAGACCCGGTGAGCTTGGCACTTCAGAAGAAACTGAGGATGGCCGGCGTGTCGTGTCAGGTGCCGGTGGACTCATGGTGCAGCTCATGCCGGGTGCGGAAGACGAAGAGACTGGCGTTGCCATATCGAAGATTCAGGATAACTTGGAACGCATGGGTTCAGTGAGTCTCCTTATCCAGGAAGGCAGGCCTCCGGAGCAACTCGTGGAGGCCGCTTTCGAAGGTGTCCGGGAGGTTACCCTCATGAGGAAGGTGCCGGTGACCTTCTCCTGCCGCTGTTCGCGGGACAGGGCGGTTTCGGCTATCGTCAGCATGGGACGGGAAGAGGTGGAGAAACTGGCGGACGAAAAAGATGAGATAGAGGTGAGGTGCCACTTCTGTAACGAAGTCCACAGGTTCTCCCGGGAAGAACTCCGGGAGATCGCGAGATCCATGGGGGACACAGCCTCAAGCAACGACCCAAGGTCCGAGCCAGACGACTTTAAAGAAGCAAAGCAGGGGTAACGGTCATGTTGCTCTTGACGACGTGCAGCTACATACCTATCGAGATCCCCGTGGCGCTCGGAATTCCAGCGAGGCGGGCTTTTCCGCGCGGCCAAAAACCTGTTGCAGAATCGTACGTCCCCAGGGACTTTTGCCCTTACTCCAGGGCAGTCTTTAGTCTGGCCAAGGAATTGGAAGATACGAGTGAACCTGGTCTCGTGTTGGCTATAGCGGGTTCGTGCGATGCCATGAGGAGGGTATACGACGCCGTAAGGATGTACGGAAATGTCCCTACATTGTTTGTGGACGTTCCCAGGACTGGCGATGACCTGGCAGTCGGGTACTTCGCTTCGGTCCTGAGAAGATTCGCGCGGGAACTTGCGGCGCAGTCGACGGGACAGGCTACCGGCGAGGAAGAACTGGAAGAGCGTCTGTGGCGCGCGATAAGGTTACTGGATGACTTGAGAGATGTGGCAAAAAACTATGCTGACATGTCGAGTTCTTCCAGCCAGCGGCTTGAGATGCTTTTTGCCCTCGAACGCTACCTTGGCATGAAAGACATGGAAGACGCCGAACGAGCAGGTACCGACGGGCTGGTTGAATACCTCGTTTCGGAAGGGTTTGTCCCGGGGGAGATGAAGTCATTGACCGAAGATGGGCCTCCGGTGATCCTCACGGGAACCTACTGTCTGGATACCTCCATGGCGGAAGCTCTGGATGAATGCGGATTTAAGGTGGCGGCCCTGGATTCTTGCTGGGGGATACGGGGATTGGAACCAGGGGAAGTACAAGATGGTGGAGACCCATTTCTGGCGCTGGCCGGGGCGTATCTCCGGAAGACTCCGTGCCCCAGAATCCTCCAAAAAGACGCGCGCATTCTGGCGCTGGATAAACTCCTGGACGATAACCCCGGTATCCGGGGGATCGTGTACTACCTTCCCAAGTTCTGCGACCAGGGTTATTACGACTATGTGGAGGTAAAGACCTTTGCCAAAAGGAAACATTTGCCCCTCCTGATGGTAGAAGGGGACTATGGAGCGGGCAAGTGGGCACAAACGAAAACCCGGCTTATGGCCTTCTTGGAACTGCTGGAACAGGGCTGAAAAAGTCCCTTGGACCTGCCCCGATGTTTGATGGTACGGATGGCGGTATGTAAGCCAAACATGATCAAATGGAATTCCTGTTCATCGGATGGAATTCCAGTTAAGTTAAGTCTCTGGCGGAGGGATTGAGGGACGTTGTGGCCGCGCTTTTTCAGGCTACATAAATCACCGACCCAGGGAAATTTCCCGGAAAAGGCCTTGAGGTTCTTGCTCGAAAGGGGTTTTACCTACAAGGCCGTTGAGACCTACTTGGCCAGAAAAAGCAATGGTCAGAAATCTTACCAGGAAGTAGCCGCATCAGGGATCTTGACCGAGCTTCGCCAGGCCTACCGGAGAGAAAGACCGGTGATCTATACCACCGCTTTTGTACCGACGGAACTGGTATACGGCCTCGGTGCGGTCCCTTTTCTCCCGGAGGTATGGAGCGGCTTTGCCGCGTCACTGGGCGTCGCTCCGAGAGCTATACACATTTCGGAATCCCTGGGATATTCGCAAGATCTCTGCAGCTTCCACAGGTGCGGTCTTGGCCTCTTCGGGATGGGGATACTGCCGAATCCCTCTGCGGTTATAGTATCGTCCCACCTTTGCGACGGAGGCAGGCGATCCCTTTACTACCACAGCCGTGTCGCCGGATGTCCCCTGTACGTCCTGGATGTCCCGTATTCGTTCGACAGGGAAGCCAGGGTTTTTTTGGCTCGGCAGATCGAGCATGTGGCCCAGGATCTGGTCAGAAAAGTTCCCGGGTTGTCCTTAGACCACATGAGACGGGCAATAGAGGCCTCGAACGGGGCAAGGAGGGTGTACCTCGACGTGTGCCGGGTGAGAAGGAATGTCCCATCTCCCTGGAGAGGAAGCGAGGCCCTGAATTACGTCTCGGTGTTTCTTTCCTCCTGGGGAAGCGGGTGGCTTCCCGAGTTTTATGGGGAACTTTTGAGATACCTGGAGAGAACCGTGAGGACCTGCGCATTTCCGGTCGGAAATGAGAGGCACAGGCTGCTGTGGTTGAACCTCCGGCCGTATTACAGGACCCCGATTTTCGATTTCCTGGAAAAGCAATTCTCGACGTCCATAGCCTTCGAAGAGTATAGCAAGCTGTACTGGCCCGAGATCGACCCGGACAATTGGGCGGAAGGACTTGCGGAAAAGATGATGTCTAACTTCGGTTGGGGGCCCCTTGAAAGAAGGATTCACGCCGTATGGTCTATGGTGGAGGATTATTCCATCGACGGGGTCGTTCAATTCAACCAATGGGGCTGCAGGCAGTCCAATGGTGGGGCGAGGCCGCTGAGAGACTTTCTACAAAAAAGAGGAATCCCGTTCCTCGAGTTGGATGGCGATGGGGTTGATGCCGGGAACTCCGGTTCAGCCCAGGCCATCACAAGGTTGTCTGCCTTCCTTGAGATGCTGGATTCACGTGGGGTGATCGCTTGACCGTCGCGGTTGGCGTAGATTCAGGTTCGACGACCACGAAAGTGGTGGTCCTGGTAAACGGGAAAGTTGCCTGCACTACCTCGGCGGTGACAGGTCCAGACCCGGCGAAGACAGCTTCGCTCTGTATTGATAAAGCTCTTTCCGAATGCGGGCACACTTTCCGGGAAATAAGTTGTCTGGTTGCCACAGGGTACGGTAGGGAAAGAGTATCTGGCGCGACCAGGATCCTCACCGAGATAACATGTCACGCCAGAGGTGCCCACGCCATGGTTCCTGCAGCCCGGACGATAATCGATATCGGAGGCCAGGACTCTAAGGTCATAAGACTTGACGAAAGAGGTTTCGTCCAGGACTTCATAATGAACGACAAGTGTGCGGCGGGTACCGGACGTTTTCTCGAAGTCATGGCCGCCCGTCTCCAAGTGGGGCTCGATGAGTTCGGAGAGGAGTGGGGGAGGGCGCGGGGTTCTGTAAAGATCTCCAGTACGTGCACGGTTTTTGCCGAATCCGAGATCATCAGTCTTATTTCTGCCGGCGTGAAGAGGCCTGAAGTCATCAAAGGCCTGTGCAACGCCATAGCGGGGCGGGTTGCGAGCATGGCCAGGAGGGTCGGTATCGAGCCTGCGGTAGTTTTCACGGGCGGCGTCAGCCTCAATGAGGGAGTGAGGCGGGCGCTGGAGGATGCTCTCTCCCAGAAAATCGTGGTTCCGCCCATGTCACAATTTATGGGGGCTTACGGGGCTGCGTTATTTGCCCAAGACCTTGTAGAATGATGGCAGCATACCCTCTGGATCGGCCGAAAGTAAAGAGCCCCCGGCGTCACTGTCCCTTTGTGGGATCTATCGCGGTTCCGCCTCAGTCTTACCTGAGGTTCTCGGCGATCTCCCGGATTCGCCGTTCTTCCTCCGACCGTGGCTCAGGCAGCACAATACCGTGGGGGACAGGCCGACCCTCGGTGTCTACCTTAACGAATGTTACGAACCCGTCAACCATGGGGTTGGGGCTATCGTTCTTAATGACGCGGCCGAATACCGTAAGACTAGTGCGGCCCGCTCGTACAGGGAATGTGCGAAACGTGAGGATGTCGCCTTTGCTGGCGGGAGTCGTAAATTCTAGACCATGGAGTTTTAGACAAACTACCTCCTCTGGACGGCCAATAGTACGGCAGGCAGCGATAAAACAGGCTTCAATGAACCACTCCGCCATCCGTCCGGCGAACAGGGTACCGTGATGGTTAAGGTCCTCCTCTTTGATGAGACGTGCAACGATTACAGGCTCGAGCGATGTCATTGTCCGAATCTCCTCCCCAGTGTGTCATCGGACCATTTTATCACAAATGGGCGCTTGACAATGTAGACGATCGTTGCCCAAACCAACATTTACATAAACCAGCATCGCGTGAGCCACTATAATGACGCGCTTCGCTGTAGTCTGGCGGCTCCAGTCTGGTGCCCGATATTACGCCGGGTGGGCGTGATGGCAGGATTGCACTCCTTAGAGCCGCTGATATATCACTTCGCGGGAAAGAGGCACTGTATCAGGGGGCGCTCCCACCAGGTTGACAGAATAAAGAAAGGAAGCATAGAATGCCGTTTGATGCAATCTGCTGGACAAGCAGCATTCAGTGTGTAAAGGGGCTAAGTTCCATGGTATTGCTTACCGTTTCGATCCTCACAGGATTGCTTTCGGTGACAGTGGCTTTATGGACTTTCTTAGGCCTGAAAAAGATCAAGGGCCGTACTGAACGTATGGCTGAAATTGCCGGTTACATAGCTATTGGAGTCAGGGCGTACCTTTCGCGACAGCTTAAGACCATTTTGATGATCACCCCGCTGATCGCGCTGGTGGTCTACGCTTTCAACGGCCTGGCCGTTGCCGTCACCTTTATCTTGGGCGTCGTCACGTCCCTTACTACTGCGTTCCTGGGGATGGGCGCGGCGGTACGCGCCAACGTCAGGACGGCGGAGGATGCCACCGAGTCACCTTTGCGGGCGTTCCACACGTCTGTATATGGCGGTTCGGTTATGGGGTTCTCCGTCATCGGGTTCAGCCTGGTGGTCCTGTCTGTGCTTTACTACCTGCTGCGTAACCCTGAGGTTCTCGTAGGTTTCGGTTTCGGAGCAAGTCTGGCAGCTTTCTTTGCCCAGATCGGCGGAGGGATCTACACCAAGTCAGCTGACGTGGGGGCGGACCTGGTAGGCAAGATCGAGCAGCGCATTCCCGAGGACGATCCTCGGAATCCGGCTGTTATCGCCGACCTCGTGGGCGACAATGTCGGCGACTGCGCCGGCCGCGGCTCCGACCTGTTCCAGACTTTTTCTGATGACATCGTCACGGGGATGCTTTTCGCAGCGGCGACAACCGAGAGGTACGGCCCGCTCGTGATATTCTTTCCGTTACTGCTGCAATGTGTAGGGGTCATATCATCCATTGCGGGCGTCCTCTCCATACGAGCCTTCCGGTCGGCGAAGCCTGAATCAGCTTTCAATGCCGGGATGCTCGTCAATACCACCCTTGCTACGGTTGGATCGTTCATCGTGTCCAAGCTCTTGCTGAATGACCTGAGTATTTTCCTGAGCGCGTTTCTCGGAATCCTGGTTACATTGGTTGCCGCCTTCTTCACCCGCTACTATGCCGGGTCAGGCGGCAAGCCCGTGCAGAAGATCGCTGAGGCTTCAAAGCGCGGCGTAGCGCTGAATATCATAACGGGTCTGGCGTACGGGCTCCAGAGCCCTCTCGCGTCTATCGTCATGATAGTGGTCGCGGTGTCAGTCGCGTACCTGGTCTCGGGCGCTGTTGCGTCCTCACTCTTGGCCGTCGTGGCGGTGAACATAGGCACGGACCTGTTAATCGGATTCATCATGACAGCCGATGCCTTCGGCCCCATCACCGATAATGCAGCGGGAATTGCCGAGATGTCCGGGGCAAGCGATGCTGTTGTCAGCTCGCTGTCGGCGCTGGACTCGGTAGGTAACACCATGAAGGCCACTACCAAGGCGTATGCTATGTCTTCGGGGACTGTGACCTCATTCGTCTTGTTCGCGACGTTTTTCTCCTTGGTCCGCATTACAACTGTGGAGATTTCGTCGCCTTTGAATGTCGCCTTCCTCTTTTTAGGTATTGCGCTCCCGTACCTTATATCCTCGCTGACCATTGGTTCGACTGCGAAGACTGCTCTTCAAATGGTAGATGAGGTAAGGCGGCAGTTCAACAGCATCCCGGGGATAATGGAAGGCAAGGCGAAGCCCGACTACGCTGCCTGCGTGGACATCGCCACAAGGAACGCGCTGAGGGAGATGATTTTGCCGGGTGTGGTAAGTATCGCGGTTCCAGTTGCGGTTGGCTCACTGTTTGGCGCACAGGCCCTTGGAATGTTGCTTATCGGGGCAGTAGCCAGCGCGGCGCTTTTAGGCCCGTTCTTCAACAACACGGGAACCGCATTCGACAATGCCAAGAAGCTGATAGAAAACGCCGGTCGTAAGGGGACGTTCGAGCACCAGGCCGCAGTTGCCGCCGACACGATTGGCGACCCGATGAAGGACGTCGCCGGACCCTCGCTCCTCATATTCATGAAGCTGATTGGTATGGCGGCGCTGCTCATTGCCGGTACAATAGCTTTATAGCTTTACGGTAGAGTTTTACCTGACGGGAAGGGTTTTACGGTACAAGTTTCACGGTAACGGTACCGCGATATCGATCCGGATCTGTCAGCCGAGATACGTGCCGCCCGCTTTCGGGCGGCACGACCGTTTGCTCACTACAAGTCAGCGAACGGGGTCTTAAAGTCTTTAAGCAGATACGCCATTTTGCCCTTCTTCCTATAGAAATTAAATACAGATCCTGATCTGCGAAACCTCTGCTATGGAGGGCAGACTTATTGCCTAATTATGCAATGATGTTGTAAACTCTAACAAATCGAGGCGCATGGGTATTATTCTGATGCGTTTGACGTGCTTGATGACGCGAACATGCTGAGAAAGTATGTGATTTCCACTGCTCAGTACGCTCGGTTGCCAAGAATGGTCAATTCAGAAAGGGGGTGGTAAGTGGACGATAAGTGGTTAGGAGGGGGTGGAGAAGTTGTCACCACTAAAATTCCGCGGTGAATGGAATGGGTTGCCACAGTGGTCGTTTCCCATGGTTGCCTCGAGAAGATAAAGGAAAAGGAGGAGATATCGGAGTGAGGAAATACGTATCTATCTTTGTAGCTTTGGTGGTTGCCGCAAGCATGCTTGCAGGATGTGCGCAAAACTCGACGCCGAGGCCCAAGGAAGGGGGTACGCTCATAGTCTCTCATCAGGATGACCCCATAAGTTTCAATCCCGACTGGAAGACGGATGATTATGCGTACCCCATAAACCAGAACATATTCAACAAACTAGTAACCTTGGACCCCAGATATAATATTGTACCCGATCTCGCCACCAAGTGGGAAGTTTCTCCCGACGGTAAGACTTATACTTTCTACCTTGCCAAGAATGTCAAGTGGCATGATGGGACGAAATTCACTTCGCAGGACGTGAAGTGGACGTTTGACACGATCATTCAAAAGAAAGGCACCGCGTACAACAACCTGCAGGCGGTGGAATCCATCGAATGCCCGGATGACTACACCGTGGTGTTCAAGCTGAAGCAGCCCTATTCTGCCTTCCTCGGCTTTTTGGCATGGTACGGCACTTTTGTAATGCCTAAACACGTCTATGAAGGAACTGACTGGACTACCAACCCTGCTAACCAGAAACCTATCGGGACGGGGCCATTCAAATTTGTGGAGTGGGTTAAAGGAGACCACGTTACTCTTGAGAAGAACCCAGATTATTTCAAAGGAGCGCCTCACCTCGACAAGGTGGTCTTCAGGATCATCCCGGACGCCAATACTGCGCTCCAGGCTTTCCTCAATAACGAAGTCGACGTAGCGGGCGTAAGGCCGCCGCTTTCGGAAGTAGGCAAGCTCGAGAAGACCGACGGGGTCAAGGTAATCAAGTTTGCCGCTCCGAGCAGGTACTACATTGCCTTCAACATGAGGAAGGCACCCTGGAACAACTTGGATGTGAGAAAGGCAATTGCCCTTGCTGTCAACAGGCAGGAGATCGTGGACAAGGCCCTTAAAGGACTGGGCCAGGCTGCCAAAGGATTTTACACGCCGGCTATCGCGTGGGCCTATAACGATAAAGACGTCCTGCCGGAAAGGAATCTCCAAGAAGCAAACCGTCTCCTGGATGCCGCCGGGCTAAAGCCCAATGCCGAAGGGATCAGGCTTAAGATAGACCTGCCATACTTCCAGGGATCTGAATGGGCTGATATGGCTACGGTTATCAAGGCTAACCTCAAAGAAGTCGGTATCGACGTAAACCTCCAGCAGCTTGAAATAGCCGCGTGGATGCAAAAGGTCCTCACCGATCACGACTTTGACATCACAATCCTCAACGGTTTCCAGGGTCCGGATCCCGATAACCTCCGGCTGCGCGTCGGGAGTAACGGCAACTTGCAGATGATGGGGTACAGCAATGCCGAGGTAGATAAGCTCCTTGACGAAGCCTCGCAACTCACCAAGGTAGAAGAGCGAGCGCCGAAGTACAAAGATGTCCAGCGAATACTCTCCCAAGAACTCCCCATCGTCCCTCTCGCTGAAGTCACCAGCATTTATGTATTCAAGAGTTATGTGCACGGGATGCCTGTGGAAGACGGCATAGGTAAGGTGACATTCTCGGACTATAGCCTGGTGTGGCTGGATAAGAAATAGACCGCAAATATCCCCAGGGGCTTGATGACTCGGGAGGTTAGCATCTCTCGAATCCCCCCTGGGGGTCCCACGCATCTTCCATCGATCTTGGAGGGATTTTTCATGGGACGTTATCTTCTCAAAAAGGCAGGAGCTGCGGTCCTTACAATAATTTTCGTCCTAGTGCTCAACTTTTTCATAATCCACATTGCGCCAGGCGATCCTGCGAGGATACTATCAGGACTGGACAATCCCTCCCCCGAAGTGATACAGACGCTGAGAGAAAAATACGGACTAGATAAGCCACTCCAAGTGCAGCTAGTGACATATTTCAAGCGGGTCATTAAGGGAGACTTGGGCCATTCGATCGTATATGACCGCCCAGTTTGGACATTGATCAAAGAAAGATTGGGTGCTACCTTGCTCCTGACGTTCACCAGTGCCATCATCGCTTTCGTCCTGGGCAGTTTGTTAGGGGCATATTCAGCGACGAGGCAAGGCTCAAAGGTCGACGCGGCTTTGTCTTTCGTGGCGTACCTTCTGTACTCCATGCCATCATTCTGGTTGGGCCTTATGCTTATCCTGGTCTTCGCTTCTTGGCTTAAGATCTTGCCAACTTCTGGTATGGTTAATCTGCGGGCCCCGAGCACGGGAATCCTTCATTACCTTGATGTATTTTGGCATCTCATTCTTCCCGCTACGACTCTGTCGTTGGTTCAGATTCCAGCATATTACAGGATTACTCGTTCTTCTGTATCCGGTGTGCTCAAAGAGGATTTCATCACCATGTTCAGGGCTTCGGGAATGGACGAGCGGAAGATATTCAGGAAATATGCCTTCAAGAATGCCATACTCCCTACCGTCACGGTATTCGGACTCCACCTGGCGTACGTGGTTACTGGTGCTGCCCTAGTTGAAATCGTCTTTGCTTGGCCTGGGATGGGTCGCCTCATGCTGGGGGCCATTTACAGGCGAGATTATCCGTTGCTGATGGGGATCTACCTCATCATGTCCCTCTCGGTGGCCGTTACCATGATCGTAGTCGACATCCTGTACGCCGTGCTGGATCCGAGAATTCGCTATACCTAGGAGGTGGCCACGATGGACGAAAACGCTGCTAGAGCACGCTTTACCCGGAGCCTGAAAGAATTCTGGATGGCGTACTCTTCGCAAAAACAGGCAGTGGCTGGACTTTTAATATTGCTCCTGGTTGTTGCCGTAGCATTCCTTGCGCCGTACATTTCTCCTTATGATCCAAACTATCTGGGAGACACTCTCATGGAAGCCCCCGGTAGGCAACATCTGCTTGGTACCGACGGAATGGGTAGAGACGTATTCAGCATGATACTCCACGGAACCAGGGTTTCTCTTTTGGTGGGCGTTATCTCTGCGTTACTCTCGGGCATGATAGGCACACTCGTGGGGGGCATCTCGGGATTTTTCGGAGGAACTGTAGATGCGGTGATATCGGAGATCATCGATATCTTCCTGATGCTGCCGACTTTTTTCCTTATCCTCATCATTGTCGCTATGTTCGGCAGCAGCATGCTCAACGTCATGATCGTGATCGGCCTCACCAGCTGGCCCGGTAATGCGAGGCTAATGAGAGCTCAGGCCCTATCGCTCAGAGAAAGGACCTTCGTTATCGGGGCGAAAGTGATAGGAGAGTCAAGGGGGAGCATACTCTTCAGATACATCATTCCTAATGGCATTTTCCCCGTAATCGCCAACACCACGATGCAAGTTGCCAGCGCGATTCTCACGGAGGCAGGGTTAAGTTTTCTTGGACTGGGTGACCCGAACGTGGTGAGCTGGGGCCGCCTGATCTACGATGGAAGGGCTTATTTGACGTCCGCCTGGTGGATCTCCACGTTTGCGGGGATGGCCATAGTAGTGACTGTGATGGGTTTTTACCTGATTGGTGACGGGCTCAACCGCGTACTAAATCCCAAGCTCAGAGACGAGAGACAGTGAAGCGAAGGGAGGGTGTTTTCCGGGTGGTCGCGACCCAACAGACTAATGAAAACAACCAATGCGAGGAAAGCGGAGGCAGGCCTCTCCTGGAGATACTTGACCTCTCAGTGGGCTACGAGACGGGGTCGGGCTTAGTCCGCGCTGTGGACCATGTGGATCTGTCCCTCTACGCAGGTGAGTCTTTGGGGATAGTTGGAGAATCCGGTTCTGGAAAGTCCACCTTGGTCATGTCGGTGCTGAGGCTCTTGCCGCTCGATAAGACGGTCGTTACTGGTACGGTCCTCTTCAATGGAGTCGATATACTCCGGTGTCCACAGCAAGAGATGGCCAGAATCCGATGGAAAGAGATCTCGATAGTATTTCAGAAATCGATGAACTCTCTAAGTCCGGTTCACAAAGTGTGGGAGCAGGTAGAGGACATTTACCGGGTTCACGCACCGGGGGCGAGCAAGGATGAGATACGGGAACGGATACTCCATCTGTTCAACGTCGTCAATCTTTCGCCCCGGGTGCTTGAACTGTATCCACACGAGCTCTCCGGGGGGATGCTTCAGAGGGTCTGCATTGCGCTAAGCTTGGTCCATCTGCCCAAACTCGTGATCTTCGACGAAGCAACTACTGCTTTGGATGTCATCACCCAGGGTCAAATATTGGACGAAGTGATGAGACTGGAACGGGAGCTGAAACTAACCAGCATAATCGTGACCCACGACATATCTGTGGTCGCTAAGACGTGTAAGCGTGTTGCGGTGATGTATGCCGGACGTCTTATGGAAGTTGGCGATGTCGGAACTGTACTGGTGGAACCGCTCCATCCTTACACGAAGGGACTTATCAGTTCTTTCCCGCCTCTCACGGGGACGCGCAAAAAGATAACGGGGATTCCGGGTGCGCTGCCCGATCTCAAGGCGCCTCCTCCGGGGTGTATTTTTGCTCCACGATGTCCGGAAGCCTTGAAGGTATGTAAAGAAAAATCTCCTGTGCCCACAGTGGTATCTCGCGATGGGGAAGAGCATCTGAAAGATGTAAAGTTCGGGCCGGGCGAATCGGCTGGCTTACGTAATATCCAGGTTCCTCCGATAGGCGCTCACGTAGTGGCCTGCCACAAATACGGGGGTGATGATGCATGAGCGGTACAGGTACGTCTTCTCGGCCAACCGGACACGAAGAAGTGCTTTCGGCGGTTGAAATACAAAAGTGGTATCCCGCCCGGAGGCAGATTCTAAGGCTAGGCCATAAAGACGGAGGTACTTTTGTGAAAGCCGTCGACGGCGTCAATTTTTCCCTCAGGAAAGGCGAGATTTTGGGAGTAATCGGCGAGAGCGGCTGCGGAAAGTCGACTATGGGAAAGTTACTCGTGGGACTCGAGGTCCCTACGGGCGGCAAAATATACTTTCAGGGGCAGGAAGCGACGAGTCTTTTGAAAGGCGATGCCAAAGCTTTCCGTCGAAAGGCACAGATCGTGTTCCAGAACCCCTTTGATACCTTCGACCCGAGACACAACATAGCCAGCATACTGTCGACGCCTCTCAAGATACACGGTATAGGTAGTTCGGACTCCGAACGCAAAGAGATCTGCTGCCAGGCCCTGGAACAAGCAGGACTTCGCCCCGCTCGAGAGTACCTCTTCAGGTTTCCCCACGAATTGAGCGGCGGCCAGCTTCAGAGGGTCTCAATTGTGAGAGCGATGCTTCTCAAGCCCCTTTTCCTGGTGGCGGATGAGCCCGTCTCGATGCTTGATGTGTCGGTCAGGGCGGACATACTTAATGCTCTCCTCCAGCTCTCTGAGGAAAGCTCCACGGCTATCGTATTCATTAGCCACGACATATCGGTCACCAGGTATATATCCCACCGCATTGCAGTCATGTATCTAGGGAGAATCGTTGAGATCGGAGACGCAGACGAGATCATATCTCATCCATGTCATCCCTATACCCGAGCCTTGATCTCCAATTTCCCGTCAGCGGACCCACGAGAAGCAAGAGAAGGGATTCAGATCCAGGGTGAGCCGCCTACACCCGTAAACCCTGGTCCCGGTTGTTACTTTGCGCCTAGATGTTTTATGACGAGTGAAGAATGTCTCCATTCGTATCCCGAGGAGGTTGATCTAGGCGGGGGCCACCTGGTGTGGTGCCATATGGTTCAACGATGAGTTTGAAAGTCTGCACTGGAATTATGCGCCGGTAAGAAGGTAGGTTTACCCGCTTGTCGGCGAAGTAAACAAAGGGGGATAAACATGAACATACAGTCCATTTTGAACGATGTTCCGGATTATAATTACTTTTTGACCGTCGAGGAAATGGACCAGAGTTCGAGAGCCCTGGCAGCAGAATTCCCGGGGACGGTGGAGATATTCGAAGCCGGGAGGTCGCGCCAAGGACACCCCGTGCTGTGCCTCAAAATAGGGAACGGACCTCTGAACGCGCTTGTCTTCGGTTGTCCCCATCCTAACGAGCCAATCGGGGCTATGATGCTGGAGTATTTTTCTAGGAGACTTGCTGTCGACACAAAACTCAGAGAAGAACTCGGGTTCACCTGGTACATAGTAAAATGCTCCGATCCTGATGGTACTAAGCTTAACGAGGGCTGGTTCCGAGGTCCTTTCACGCCTTTCAACTACTCGAGGAATTTCTTCCGACCTGCTTCACATCAGCAGGTTGAATGGACGTTCCCGATAACATATAAGAGGCTCAACTTTCAGAGTCCTATCCCCGAGACCAAGGCGTTGATGAATATAATTGATTCGGCAAGGCCGGATTTGATTTACTCGCTTCATAACGCAGGTTTTGGCGGAGCGTACTGGTACATCTCCGACCCCGCTCCCGAACTTTACGACCAGTTTCGGTCCTTCGCAGCGCTCAACAATGTGCCTCTCAGTTTGGGAGAGCCCGAAATGCCGTATGCCGAGAAGTTTGCTGAGGCGGTCTACAGGATGCCTAATTCGAGAGACACTTATGACTACTACGAAAAATTTACCGACGATGATCCAGCAGCTTTGATTACGGCAGGGACGTCAAGTATCGATTACGCTAAGTCACAGAAGCCCGATACATTTGGTATCGTATGTAAGGTACCTTATTTCTACGACCCAAGAATAGAAAATACATCTCCTTCCGACATGGTACGCAAAGATGCCATCCTGAAATCGTGCGATGTTTCTGAAAAGGTTTACGGGTTTGCGGATGAGAAGATGGTTCTTATCAAAGGGCACTTGTCCCAGGGCAATCCGTTCCGTGTCACACTGGAAAACTTCCTATCTAACGGCCCCAAGGGGTTGAAGGCAAAGAGGCGTTGGGCCGAAACGAGTCCCGAGTGCCAGGAAAAAGCGACGGTGGCTGAGAAGTTCGATAATCTCCAGGTGTCACGGTTTTACAATATGCTGATCCTGGGGCTCCTCTTGCGGGCTGCAGAGTATGAACTGAAAAATCTGGAAGGACAAGCCGTTACATCGCAAGCTTATCCTCTACTTGAGCGTGTCAAAGAAGAGGCTTTGCAAGAACTCCACGCATGGAATGCCGAACTCGAAAAAGACCTCGATTACAGCGTGATACCTATCAAAAGCCTTGTGGGGGTCCAGCTAGGTAGTGCGCTGGCGGCAGCCCTGTACGTGAAGACGTCCAGGACCGGCGGGCACTAGGCCGCAAAGACCCTCGCGAAAATGAAGGGAGGAGATTCCTGAGTGTACGCAGTCGTAGGTGCCAGGATTCACACAGCTGGTCCGAAGGGGATACTCGAGGATGCAGCCATTATTGTGCAGTATGGCAAGATTGTGGATGTGACACCGGGGAGATCCGTGCCCGTGGGCTGTGAGGTTATCGATGCGACGGGTAAGGAAATTGTGCCTGGCTTCATCGATGCTCATAGCCACGCCGGGATGGAGAGTGAGGGTCTCACGGTGCTGGATGCCAATGAGTCAACAGACCCGGTGAACCCGCACCTCTGGGCGCTCGATGCTTTTAACCCGGTTGAAAAGGGATTAGCCCGGTGCGTAGCGGGCGGAGTCACTACCATAGGGCTTCTTCCTGGAAGCCCTATGTCCTTCGGCGGGCTTGTGGAGCAGATAGGGGTCGTCGAAGGGATGGGGTCTGCGATAAAAACCGTGACGAAGAACGGCCAACCCCAAATCTTGAGGGAGCGGGCGGGACTTAAGATGGCCCTCGGCGAGCACCCCAAGAGATTCTTCAGAGAGTCTAAGAAAGCTCCCGCGACTAGAATGAACATCATGGCCATGATCCGCGAGGTTCTCGAAAAGGGAAGGAATGGGCAGGTCGAGCCGAAGTTCCGGAACGTGGCTGGACTCTTAAAACGGGAGTTTCCGGCCCGGATTCACGTCCACAGGGTGCAAGACATCCTCGCTGCCTTGAGACTTCAGGAGGAATACAAGTTTGACATGGTCCTGGAGCACGTCACCGAAGGATATATGGTGGCGGACATCCTCAAGGATAGAGGAGTGCCTTGTGTGGTTGGGCCGGTTCCCATGACGAGGAGGGGTTCTGAGCTCCAGAATCTCACTCTCAGTAATGCCGTCATCCTTGCACAGCGTGGCGTGAAGGTTGCCATCACGTGCGACCACCCGACGTTCCCTGCGTGGTACCTGCCTTATCATGCGGGGATGCTGGTGCGTGAGGGCATGGGGTACGATCAAGCGTTAAAGGCTATAACGATAATTCCCGCAGAAATCCTGGGAGTTTCGGATAGGGTGGGTTCGCTTGAACCCGGCAAGGATGCGGACTTCGTGGTCTTCCAGGGGGACCCACTGGAGATAACGTCCAGAATTGAAGCGGTAGTCTCGGACGGGCGGGTTGTAGCAGGTAAACTTGACTGCATGAGCGCTGCTGCCGGAGGCACTGAGTCATGGGAAGGAAGGAGGGTCTGTTGATGCTAGCCGTAAAGGGTGGAAAAATACTGACGGTGACCCGCGGTACTATAGATGAGGGTACTGTCCTCATAGAGAACGGCAAGTTCATCGAGGTTGGGCAAGACGTGCCGTTTCCTCCGGGAACCCAGGTGGTAGATGCTCGGGGGAAATGGGTCGTTCCAGGGTTTATCGATTGCCATTGCCACGTGGGTATAGTACCTGAGGGCTTCGATTGGGAATATTCAGACGTGAACGAGACTACCAATGCAGTTACCGGACACGTAAGGGCCATTGATGGTATCGATTTTCACGACAAAGGGTTCCAGGACGCGCTGGATGGCGGAGTAACTGCAATGATTATCCACCCGGGTAGCGCAAACGTGATATGCGGCACGGACATTGCAGTAAAGGCCGCCGGAGAAAGCATCGCTTCGCGGGTGCTGAGGGATCCTGCAGGGATGAAGATGGCCTGGACCGCAGGGGGCAGGAGAGGCCCCAGGCCTAGTAAAGACGTACCGTATCCATCCACCAGGATGGGTGTTGCTGGTATCTTAAGACAATATCTTGTACTCACACAGGAATACCTGAAAAAACTCGAGAGTGGAGAGCAAGAACCGGAAAAAGATCCTGCCAAGCGTTTCACCTTTGAGATCCTTGCGAAGATTCTGAAAAAAGAAATGCCGGCGCGGATCCACTCAATGACCCCTGCCGACCTGTACCCGCTTTTCAGACTGCAGGATGAATTCGGTTTTGACTTTACGGTGGACCACGGCGATGAAGCGTATCTGGTGGCATCCGAACTTTCGAGGAGGAAGGTTCCCGTGAATTACGGGCCTTTCGTTGGAGATAGGTGGATACCTATGTTTCCGAACTCACGTCCCGATGCGGCGAAGATCATGGATGATGCGGGCGTGTTGGTGTCGTTCCAGACGGACCACCCGGTTCTCAGCATAAGGGATTTACGGTTACAGGCTGCCATATGCGTGAAGTACGGCCTCTCTCCCGAACGGGCCATAAGGATGCTGACCATTAATCCTGCTACTATTATGGGACTGGCCTCGAGGTTGGGAAGCATTGAGCCTGGAAAAGACGCCGACTTCTCAATCTTCTCTGGGGATCCTTTGATGGTTCAGTCCAGGGTAGAAGCGGTATTCATCGACGGTAAGAGGGTTAGGTGAAAGCTGGATTTGTTCTATGTATTTGTGGATTTCATTCTGAATTGCAGGATTTTTGATGTTGAACAGCGAACTACTAGGAGCTACCGGCGGCATCAGGTGAAGAACGAAGTTTAGATCTCCAGCAAAAAGGGGGAGAGATGAACTTGATTCGTGCAAGGGACATCTTGTTCATTCTGGCAGTGGTCTGCGGTATAACCTTGTTCGGCAATTGGATCGCGGTAAAGATCGATCCAATTAAGGCGCTTCCCGGGATGTTGATCTTGGGAATCATATCTTTCGTGGGATGGGGACTAAGCAAGATTATTCCCGCTAACCTGCCTCCCATCGTCTATATCTCTTTGGTCGCTATCATCTTAACTACTCCTTGGACGCCAGGGTCTGCATGGGTTCTCAGTCAAGTGAACAATGTCAATTTCCTTGCGCTTTGCACGCCGATCCTGGCTTATGCAGGAATCTCCATTGGTAAAGAACTCGACGAGTTTGCCAAGATGAGCTGGAGAATAGCCATAGTGGCCATGTTTGTGCTAGCCGGTTCATTCCTCGGTTCGGCTATCATTGCCCAAATCATGCTCAAGATCACGGGTAAGATATAGGAGGTGCCTGGATTGGCTGCTGATAAGAGAAACCCCGGCCAGAATGGACAGAACCAGGGTGCTCCCGCTCCTCTGAACTTTTACGATTGGAGGTTGCACCTGACTGTACTGGTTATAGTTGTTATTTCCGAACTCATCAGGACCCGCAGGTTTCAAGTCGGCCCTGGGATGGTACTGCTACTGCCGATGTTGTACGCGCTCGTCCTTGGAGTCCTGGCTACTCCCAGGTTCTTGAAAGTGGTTAACGAGAAACAGATGCGGACAGCATCTCCTTTGATAACGATCTCGGTGATGATGCTTGTGGCGAGACTAGGAACTATCGTGGGCCCGTCTCTTAAGCAGATTGCATCTGCGGGACTAACCTTGGTGCTGCAAGAGTTTGGGATGCTATTCTGCCCTCTTGTCGCAATGCCTATTGCGGTTGCTATCGGCATGAAACGTGAGGCGGTCGGAGGCACTTTCTCCATCTGCCGCGAAGGTGGCATAGCTGTCATCGGTCAGGTCTACGGTCTGGATAGCCCCGAGGGTAGAGGATGTCTCGGCACTTATATCTTTGGTACCCTTTTTGGGGCTATATACATGGGACTTTTCGCCGGATTGGTCGCTTCTCTAAGGATCTTCCACCCGTGGGCTCTGGGAATGGCAACAGGTATCGGCTCGGCCAGCATGATGAGTGCTGCAGCCGGGGCAGTGGCCGCGGCTCTTCCCGAATACAGCAAGGATGTCCTGGCTTTCGCCGCAGCAAGTAACCTCCTTACCGCAGTGGACGGCGTATGGTCTGACCTGTTCCTGGCACTCCCGCTGGCTAATATCACTTACAAGTTCTGGCGCAAAGTGTTTAGGAAGAGAGACTGATCGGTTTTCAAGAAAATTTCGACGATAAGATAACATCCCATGACCGCGGGGACTTGGCGTCCGCGGTCATGGTCTTTCAGAGACGTTATGACTGTCTAAACTTGTCCGGGTCGTATCCCTTCATCTCAAACACATGCTGTCGGCTGTAATAGTCGTGGAGCAGATCGAGGACTTCACCGAACCTCTGGAAGTGGACGATTTCCCTCTGCCAAAGGAACCTGAGAGTTTCGGTTGCATCGGGATCGTCTGAGAGTTGCATAAGGTACTCATAGGTCGACCGAGCTTTTTCCTCAGCGGCCATATTTTCGTGGATGTCCGTGATTGGGTCACCTTTAGATTGGATATATGACGCCACCCAGGGTGCTCCTGATGCGTTCACGAAATACAGAGCTTTGTCGTGATCGGCATAGTACGAGTCCAAGCCCGCTCTCTTGATGTCCTCGATACTTGCGTCCCGGATGAGCTGGTACACCAGGGTGGCCACTATCTCCATGTGTGCCAGTTCCTCTGTTCCGATGTCGGTGAGGGCAGCTTTAGCCTGGGGTATTGGCATGGTGTACCGCTGAGTAAGATAACGAAGGGAAGCCGCCAACTCTCCGTCAGGGCCACCGTACTGAGTAATAACTACCTTCGCAAGTCGCGGGTTGGGGCCTCTCACCCTAGCGGGATATTCGAGGCTTTTCTGGTACACCCACATCTACGTTCCACTCCTTCTCCAGTTAATCTCCCACGGCCATGGCTCGTCGATCCACTGCCAAGTCCGTCCGGGGTTTGTTCCGAAACCGTAGTTTAAGAGGGGGCCATAAGCCAACTCGTATTCCATCTTGGCGTTCATGAGTTCCTGGGATCTCATCTTAAAGTCCTGGAGTGCCCGGGTGTCATCAGGATGCGTAGCCAGGTAAAGGTCCAGATCTATACAGGCAAACTCAAGCTCCATTATGCGCATGAGCAGCTCTTTCTGCCGTGGATCCATCTCTATTCCTCCCCTCGCGTGCCTGGTTTTTTATACCTAGGGGGTGTCCTCGTTAGCTCGGGAAAAAGGGTGCCCAGGCGAAGAGCTTCACGGAGGTCCAATGTTCGCCCGTACATTTGCCACGGCACAAAAGCTGTTGCAAGTTCAATCGTGCCTGCCAACCCGGTGGACTCCACACCCATGCCGGTAATGG
The DNA here is from genome assembly GCA_018208355.1 of Candidatus Fermentithermobacillus carboniphilus. Lineage (GTDB taxonomy): Bacteria > Bacillota > Sulfobacillia > Fermentithermobacillales > Fermentithermobacillaceae > Fermentithermobacillus > Fermentithermobacillus carboniphilus. The sequence goes on from CP062796.1 coordinate 1,995,794, forward strand.
TTTTTTCGCCATTATCCGGGCGCTCAGGTTCCCGCCACTCGAGTTCCTTCGATTCAGGTTCATTTGATACCTGGCCTGCTGTCTCGGAATCAACCCGTTCGGATGCGTTTTTTTCTGGCATCGCGTACCCGGAGTCCGGAGAACCCTTTGACGGCGCTGGTTCCCGTTTTGGTTCCTCAGATTCGAAAAGTCGTCTTCTCTCCCGAGGAGATTCATTTTCCTCCTGGGCGCGAGGATACCGGAAGGGTTTATCTCCTCTTGGCGGGTATCTTCGCATGCTGAAAGCCCTCCTTGTCGGTGATGTGGTCAGATCATTTTATGTCAACGACTCCGTAAGGGTGCTTTCTCTCCTCTCGTGGTCTCCAAAATGAAAGCCGCCACCCGGCTTTGCCAATCCCTGGGGGTATTTGCCGTGGCAGCGGCTGGAAAACTCTTCCTTATTGGATCACCTGTTGTACGCGCTTTTCCATCTCATTCTGGATTGAGGCCTGCTTTGGCCAGTGCTTCTTTCAGGACTGAAAGATGTTTTTGGGCCTCTTCCCGGATCTCAGTGAGTCTTTTCCGACAAGTTTCTCTAAAGGTCTCGTCTCTTATCGAACCCATGTTGATCTCGGCGTTCATGACAGCGCCGCGTCTTGCACAATCCAACAACAGGGCTCCCACTGCCGCGTCTGTGATGGCGTTGGGATTGCCGTATTGCAGGAGGTCCGGCAGCAAAGATAATGCTAGAACGGCGTTTTCGGCAGTCTTGAGAGGTATTTCGGTGGCGGCAATGAAAGCTTTCTGCATGGCTTCTTTTCTGGAGGCCTTCTCCTCAGGGCTGTCTTTCGGCATCTTCATGGCAGATTCAACCTGGCGATAGGCGTCTTCGTCTTCCTTTGCCAGTACGAGAAATGTTTCTCTAAGTTCTTGAGACCTGGACCTTATTTCTTCAAGCTTTTCCCTGCCCTCAGTGAATCTCGGAAGGCTCAGGGTAATTCCCGATACCATTTCGAACAGCGCGCAACCGAGACTTCCGGCTACTGCGGATGCTGCTCCACCCCCGGGAGCTCCGCTTGGCGCTTTCAGTGCGTCGAGGAAAGTTGAGAGATCAATGGCTGACATCCTTACCACTCCTTGCATGTTGCAGCCCGCGTTTTCCAGGGGCAGTATATCACCGGTATCTTTTGATCAGCAACATTTGAGAAATAGTCTGCCCTGTGACTGGGCGGTAAATCGGCGTGTTCGACGTCATTATCATCACGTGTTGTCGTTACCTTCCGTCTGTGTTATACAAAAAAAGGAAAAGATGTAAAATCCAATAGGACGGTGTCTACCCATAGAGAACAACGTCTTTATCCCAAACGCCTTAATAGACGATAAGGATCTGTCACCTCACGTCAAATTCCTTCGCACGGTAATCGCAGTGAAACGACCTCGCTCTATCGCCGAACTTGCTCGCGTGGCTGGCTGTAGTAGGTCCCACGTATCTCATGCCTGTAATGAGCTCAACAGGTCAGGCTGGCTGAGATTCGTCAACACCCCTAACTCCAGAATCGCAGTCCCTGCTTTTCCCCGAGAAGTGGAAGACGAGCGAATAGAAAAACTTCTCTGGGAGAAAGACATGGCACCTTACCTGGGCGAGTTTTTGATGAGGAAATTGCTTGACAATACAGTGGCGTCTACAACGTTTATGGACAATGCCCGTCCTTCTTTCCTGCGGAATCCCAAGACGAATCAACCGCTAGAATACGACAGGTTGTACTTTGAGGGTTTGCTTTCGAGTTCAACGGTGAGCAACACTATTCGACGACCTCTGAATTTCCCGACCCCCAAGCCTTGCAGGAAAGAAGAACCAGAGATCTTATAAAGGTGGCGCTGAGTCTCGAAAACGGCATAACACTGGTAACGGTTGTTGACGAGGACCTTTCGGTGGAAGGCATGCTGGCAAGAATTCCGGAGTGTCTGCCGAAGTGCAATGTTGATTTCTCTTCTCCTTACATCAAAAAACTCGACGAGCTATGTCTGGAGTATGTTCAAGGTATGCGTAGAATACGAGCACGTTCTACACGTAAACCGTGACACCTATGGAACCGGTTGGCGACCATTCTTGCCAGAAACTTGAGGTATACCCCTCCCGTACAGCCTGATCTTGCGACCGATACCGGTCCACTGGTTGTACATAGATTGTACTGACGTGATTCCCACAGGTGCATCCTCCGCCGCTTCCCGTACCCTATAGCGACACTCGTCTGCCACAAGTACACTTTTTTGCTAATCATCACCTCAGTTAGTACATCTTCCAGGACAACATGTACTTGAGACTGACACGTGTCTTCAAGAAGTACATGGTGTGAGGTACGAATGACCTCGGCCGGTACACCCCGGGAATACTCGACCGTCCTGTACTCACCGAAAACGGATACTGGGGACGGACAGAACTAGATATTGAAGTCGAGAATACGGTGTTTTGAAAAACCTTTGAGCTTTAACCGAGAATAAACTACTTCCAAGAGAGCATCCAGTGGTACCATACCAACTATTTCGGAGTCTCTTATGTTCGTACCCCGTTTCCTGGCTTCTTCCTCAATATGCTGGTAGACCAGTGAGATAGGTGTTTCCTGGTAATCTAGGAGGTTCATGGTGACCTGGGCGAGGCCGGTTTCTTCTATGATGACTCCCTTTGCCTGAACATGGGGGAGCCCTCCGGACGATTCCCGGATATCGCGGGCTATGGATTTCGCGATCCTCACGTCCGGCGTGTCCAGGTTGACGTTGAACGCGATTAATGGAGGTCTTGCCCCGACAGCGGTTGCCCCTGCGGTGGGGTGTAGTTCGAGGGGACCATAGTCAGGAGCTCTTGCGGGGTCTACCTTTATAGCTTCTTTTAGTCCCTCGTACTCTCCTTTCCGGATGTCAGGCAACCGTACCCGGTCCTCTCGGGTCGCAGCTTTTGCGTAAAGATAAACGGGTATGTGCAGTTCTTCACCGATCCGCTTCCCGACTCTGCGGGCCATCTGGACGCACTCATCCATTGTTACTCCGCGAATCGGCACGAACGGGATGACGTCTGTAGCACCTATCCTAGGATGTTCTCCTCTGTGCCGTTCCATATCGATGAGTTCCGCTGCGCGTTTCGTGCACTGGAATGCGGCTTCTTCGACCCGGGCGGGCGTTCCGGTGAAAGTCACCACCGTGCGGTTGTGGCTGGCATCACTTGAGACATCCAGCACCCTGCAACCGCACGATCTGATACTTTGGACGATCTGATTTACGACCTCCTGGTCCCTGCCTTCGCTGAAATTGGGGACGCATTCAACTACCTGGGGTTCCATCATGCATTCCTCTCCCTCGCTCATTTATGTCTTCGCGGTTAACTACGATACATCTGCCACGTTCAACCAACACCATAATACAACGGCACGGACGGTGGTCTAAACGGGGTGGGACCAGTCTCGAGCATTTTGGCGTCGATCAATCGCGTTTGAAGACGAGCCGGTCGGAAGAAGGAGAAGAAGGAGAAGAAGGAGAAGAAGGAGAAGAAGGAAAAATCGGTAACCGCCTCTAATTATTCCCTCCGATATGAACTACTGACTGGATAAAGCGCTGCTGCAACAGATATTCCGACAAATGTTGAATGGATCGACTTTGCGAAGTACGTTTCCGGAATAGTTGCAAGGTAATGCATCAGGATGTATAACTATACCAACAGTGCAGGGCTACAGGAACTGATTGCAAAACGGAGTCTCCGTCGAATCCGGGAACCTGGTTTACTGTGGAACGGTTGCTTTCGGGGAGGTGAGAAGGGACACTCACGTGAGTGCCCGGTGAAGCTTTGCACCGTCAATGCAGCTAGAATATGCCGGTCTTTCCATTCTCGTTTGAGGTCATTTCATCTTACTGCGAAAGGATGAGAATCAGTGAAGAAAACCTTTACTCTTGTGGTGTTGTCGCTTGTCTTGATTTCTGCCGTTTTTGTGGGAGGATGCGCCCAGAAGGCGGCGAATCCTCCCGCCCAGACCAAGACTGATGCTCCCAAGCGCAAGCTAGTAGCTGTTGGAGAATGTACGTTTGCTCCCTTCGAGTTCATAGACGAGAAAACGGGTAAACCCGCGGGATTTGACGTCGAGCTCATCCAGGCCATTGCCGAGGCCTCTGGCTTCGAAGTTGAGTACAAGAACCTAGACTGGAACAGCCTGATACCGGCCCTTAACAACAAAGAGGCAGACCTCGTTGTATCGGGAATGACCATCACAGATGAACGTGCCCTGCAGGTCACGTTCTCCGATCCGTATTTCACGTCCGGTCAGGCGTGGGCGGTAAAGGAAGGATCTCCGATTAAGACCATTTCTGATCTTGCCGGCAAGACGGTGGCCGTGCAGAATAACACTACGGGCGATTACGCGGCACAGAAACTGGATGCTAGGTTCAAGGAAGAGAAGAAGCCGGGATTGATCATAAAACGCTTTGACAACGCCGCAGATGTTTTCAACGAACTAAAAGCCGGAGGAGTTGACGCCATCATTTCCGACCTTCCGGTCATCCGGGAATACCTCAAGAACCACCCGGAGGACAAGCTGATCATCCCCGAACCCGCCTTCACAGTGGAGTATTACGGCATTGCCATGCGCAAGCAGGACAAGGATATTCACGAACTCATCAACAAGGGCCTTGCCAAGATAAAGGCGAGCGGCAAGTACGACGAGATCTACCAGAAATATTTCGGCAAGAAGTGATTTTTGTCCCGGGCAACTCTTTCTTCACCGGCAGTTGCCCGGGATAATTCAAATCCATCAGAAGATGCGAGCGAAGGAGAGTGGGGAATGACGTACGATGTTGAAGCGGTGGCAAGATACCTACCTTTTCTCCTGAGAGGTATTACCGTTACCCTGCAGTTCACCGTCTTGTCTTTCGTTCTCGGCTCTGTACTGGGGCTCGTCTTCGCTCTCGGACGTATTAGCAGGAATCCGGTGCTCAGAGTTCCGTGCCGTGCTTACATCGACTTCATACGAGGGACCCCCCTCCTGGCCCAGATTTACCTGGTACATTTCGGATTTCCTCAAATGTTCGGGTATAAGCCCGTAGGATGGGTAGACGCGGTTGTGGCCCTCACTCTGAACTCGGCCGCGTACGTTGCGGAAATATTCCGGGCGGGCATTGAATCGATCGAGCGCGGGCAGATGGAAGCCGCCCGTTCTTTAGGGATGACCTACAGCCAGGCCATGAGATACGTGGTCCTGCCGCAGGCTTTCAGAAGGGTAGTCCCGCCCATGGGTAACGAATTCATAGCGCTTCTCAAAGAATCGTCCCTAGTTTCAGTCATCGGTATGGAAGACCTCATGATGAAAGCCAGGATGATGGCGGGAAGGAGTTTCAAGGCGTTCGAAGCCTATTTCACCATAGCTCTTATCTACCTCGCTCTCACGTTCACGTTCGCGAGGCTTCTTGACTTCCTCGAGAGGAGAATCAAAACCAATGGTCACGGTTGAGAACCTTCACAAAAGATTTGGCGACCTCCACGTCCTAAAAGGGATCAGCCTCAAAGTCCAAAAAGGAGAAGTTCTCGTGATCATAGGCCCGAGTGGTTCTGGAAAGAGCACTTTCTTGAGGTGCCTGAACCACCTAGAGATACCGACGTCAGGAAAGATTATGATAGATGGCGTTGACCTTGGAGACCGGCATACCAACATAAACTTGGTCCGCCGGTCGGTAGGGATGGTATTTCAGCACTTCAACCTTTTTCCCCATCTCACAGCGCTTGAGAACATAATCCTTGCCCCGGTAAAAGTTCTCGGGATGAGTAGGTCCGAGGCCGAAGACAGGGGAATGGAGCTTCTTGGGAAAGTGGGCCTTGCCGATAAGCGCGACGCTTATCCAGACCAGCTGTCGGGTGGCCAGAAGCAAAGAGTTGCGATCGCGAGGGCCCTTGCCATGAAGCCTAAACTCATGCTTTTCGACGAACCTACGTCGGCCCTGGATCCCGAGATGATCGGGGAGGTCCTTGGGGTAATGAGGGAGCTCGCCATCGAGGGAATGACTATGATAGTGGTCAGTCACGAAATGGGCTTCGCGAGGGAAGTTGCCGATCGCGTGTTGCTGCTCGACGGTGGAGTCATTGTGGAAGAAGGGACTCCTTCGGAGTTTTTCGGCAATCCGAAGCACGAGAGGACCAGGGCGTTTCTGAGCAAGATCTTGTGACGGGTTTCCACGAAGATTTGTACGTAACTCCCGAAGAATCCTGCCTGCCTTTTCGCGTCGTAACCGGAGCCTTCTCTCGGTGGGGTGGCATCTTAACCGTCTTAACTCCTGGCTACCGGCAATATCTTGAGGTCTACCGTAAGCCGCTATGGCATATCCCTTGCCTCCCATGTCCATACCTGAAAATCACGGACAAAAGGATTGCCGGCCAGTGCAGGATGATAGAATGAAGTAGCAGAAAGAGAGGAGGGCTCTATTGGAACATATCCTGGGCTTCCTGAAAGATCCTTTCTTAGGACCTATATATGCCCTGTTTTTGGGAATCCTGGCTTCTTTAAGCCCCTGTGCTCTGGGAGCTGTACCGCTCCTCGTGGGTCACATGGCAGGATCCCGAAGGACCACACGTTTAAAAAATGCCTTCCTCTTCATTCTGGGTATGACTGGGGCCCTGACCATGGCTGGCGCCGTGGCGGGGACGGTCGGAAAGTCGCTCATACTGGTTGCTCCGTGGCTACGGTTATTGGCCGGATTTCTCTTTATCCTTGCAGGGCTTTCGTATCTCGACGTCTTCAGCCGGCCTAAGACGTGCACGGTGGATGTTTCCCTTGGCCAAGGGTCACGGCCCGAGCCAGATTCCCCTATCAGAGGGGTTCTGGAGAGTCTTGGCCTGGGAGTCATGTACGGATTATCGGCTTCCCCCTGCGCCACGCCGGTCCTTCTCGCAATACTCGCGGTGGTGGCCACTTCGGGGTCGGCGGGTCATGGAATGACGCTCCTTTTTGCGTATTCACTGGGTCAATCTTTTCTTGTGGCCGTTGCGGGTATTTTTGCCGTTAATTTCCGGAGGTTCCTCGAAGGCGGGAAAAAAGTTTACGTGCTCGGAATCGTCAGGAAGGCCGGGGGTCTTCTGGTCTTGGCTTTCGGTATATACCTCCTCGTCCGACCGTATCTGTGAGGCGAGAGCGTTCTGGGGAGGTTTCCGGTTCGGGATTTTTGCTCGAGGGGCAAGTGGTGGCTATCAGGGAGCCCCGTGGCGGGAGGTTGTGGCAGGATGTTCAGATCGTGTTCAACTAAGGTGCGGGCTGTGGTGCTGGCGGTGGTCGTGGTTGTCCTTTCCATGGGATGGTGGTATGCCAACCGAGCGGCAGTCTCACAGAACAAGGGGGGAACCGTTCCGGATGTAGATCCGGAGACTTTTGCGTCCATCCAAGCTCGGGGCAAGCCCGGCATCCTTGAGTTTTATACTACAACATGCCCTTACTGCAAGATGATTGAGCCTGTTTTATCCAGGATAAGTCGGGAATATGGGTCCCAGATCTTTGTGGTCAAAATGAACGCGGAAAAGTATCCGCAGCAAGCCGGGAAATACCAGATCCCTGGTGTACCTACACTGGTTTTCTTCGGCGCGTCAGGCGAGCCTAAAGCTTTGGCCGCGGGGTACAGGGAATACGAGAGCCTATTGGACATACTGAGAGGGCTCGAACTTATACGATAGGCTCGTGGTGGCGGTAGTGCCTTCCTTGTCCCTCCGGCAGCCCGTGGCTCGAAGTTATACGGTAAGCTTGCGGTTCTTGCCTCGATTACCCGGCGTGAGCCCGTGTTTTTAACCTCGGTCGAGCCAACGCAATTGCGGATGAAGTACCTGTGATAGGGAAAAAGATTTAGGCGCATTACCTTCCTGCCAATGAAGGCGTCTTCGGTTCTCCGCGCTGGTCCAGTAGAAACTCCAAAGTGATGAAAGACGAAGACTCCAGCACGTACCAGGGATAGGGGCGGCCTTGAGTCACGAACGCCCTCATCGCCCATTCCAGATAGCGTCTGGCTTTCTCCGAATCGTTCATCATGTAGGCCGCTACCGCAATAGTCCCCCACGGGAACCTGTCGTTTTTCACTCCAAGCTCCCATCCCGGAAACTCGGCGTTGAACTCTTGCCAGATCCTGATGGCCCTCGGGTCGCCGGGGTCGAGGACGCCGCAGGACAGGAGGTAAACCTGGGAGACTCCGTCAGGGTACCACTTGCCTCGTTTCGGAAGACGTTTTCCCAGAGGAGAATAAGACCACGCGTATTTCCCCGTAGCAGGATCGTAGAGGACCCTTTGGATCCCGTCCCGGATTGCTTCTGCTACTTTCCTGTATGAGGCGGCTTTGTCGTGGAACCCCAGCTCCTCGAGGGTGCCAGCCCAATCGGTGATTCCCCGGTAATTTTCTGCGTTGTCCATGAGATACTTTGTTCTAGAAGCCGGTTTCACGAAGACGAGACCGTCCTTGTCCTGCAGGTTCACTATCACGTCGGCTACCTGATTAATGAGATCCAGATTTTCCCAAAGGAAACTCGAATCCCCGGTCTTCTTGTGATAATGCGCCACCAAAGATAGGAAGGTGGATGCATAACTATCGGCAGAGTCGTAGTTTCTGGTGGGCTCGAGAGTATTCCCCCGGACCTTGTAATCGTATATGGTTCCGTAAAGTCCCCATCTGTCGGGAAAATTCAAGTGATCCAGGTACCATGAGATGTAGTCTTTCGCCCGGGAAGGGTCGATGTCCACAAGGGCCCTTGCCGCCAGGTTTCCGAAATACGGGATGACCGTATCGCTATCTGGAGTTTGGGTGATGGCACCTCCAGGGAGCTGGCACTGGAGCAACCATTCTCTTTCCGTTGGTGCGAAAATCACGCCGTCACCCACGGGCGGTTTTTCAGACGCTCCTGAGAGCCTGTCTTCCCGTGTCTTGTAAGACAGCATTCGTACGCCATATTTATCCTCCCGTGTCCCTGTCACGACATAGGTGAAGATGATGGCCAGGGACAGGACGACTACCGTCGTGATGGCCATGACAGCAAGGAACCTGCAGTGTGACGCGATCCAAGAACTCAAAGCCGAGTCTCCTTACGTGATAAGGGTGTCGGGTGCCTTTTCGGTGTCGACTCTTTTTTCTCTTCAATTCCGCCGTAAGGACTTCAATGAGGTCGAACAAAAGTCCTGCTAGAGGGAGCAATTCCATGACTGCCACATTATGGAGGCGGGGGTGGGAGGGGAAATGGGAGGTTTGTTGAAGGAGTTATTGATATGGAAAATCAATTATAAGACTGAGCTTGGATTCAAAAAAGGCAGTACGCGTGTAGAGGGGGTCAAGAGTGTGAGTATGGAGCCTGGTGAAGTACAGGAGACGCACCGAACCGTTTTGGAAATCCCTTTCACAAAAATGCATGGCCTCGGTAATGACTATATTTACGTAGACAGGTTTTCATACCGGGAAGAACACGACTGGTCAGAACTTTCCAGGGCTATCTCTGAGCGGCATTTCGGGGTGGGGTCCGATGGTCTCATCCTCATAGAACCGTCTTCAGTAGCCGATTTCCGCATGCGCATGTTCAACTCTGATGGCCTGGAGGGAGAAATGTGCGGAAATGGCGTGAGATGTTTCGCGAAATACGTCTACGAGCACGGCCTTACCGAAAAGACAGATCTGGTGATCGAGACGAAAGCCGGCCTGATCAGACCCCACCTTTTGGTGAGAGACGGAAAAGTCCAATCGGTTTCGGTCGATATGGGAATACCTCGTCTCGGGAGGAAAGACATTCCTCTTTCCAGATTGGATGGACCCGAGCCTGCCATCGGGGAGCCAATTGAGCTCGACGGTGAGACCTATTACGGTACGCCGGTTTCAATGGGAAACCCTCACTGTGTGTTCTTTGTAGACGATGTGTGGCAGGTCGACCTCGAAAAAATAGGTCCCAGGCTAGAACACCACCCAATTTTTCCGGAGAGGGCCAATATTGAGTTCGTGGCTGTGAAGTCCAGGGATGCCATAGAAATGCGGATCTGGGAGAGAGGTTCCGGGATAACGCTGGCCTCAGGGACGGGGTCCTCAGCATCTGTAGTGGCCTCCATCTTGAACGGCAAGGTAGACCGCGGCAAACCGGTCAAAGTCAGGTTACCGGGAGGGGTACTTTTAGTAGAGTGGAGAGAAGACGGCCACGTGTGGCAACATGGGCCCGCGGTTGAAGTAGCCAGCGGGGTGTTCTTGTGGGAAAGGCCGCTTACCTAGTTTTTTGGCACCATCCTTGAAGTTGTCGGAAGTAATTCCTGGGTGGCCTCCCGTATGGACCAGGCGTTATGTCTATTTTTCTGTGCAGGATGGAGAGGTTCAGATGTCGCAGCTTTTTGCGGATTTTCTTTTGTTATTGGTCACGATCGTTTGGGGCAGTACTTTCGTGCTAGTAAAGAACACCGTTTCGTCGATGGGCCCTCTCACATTCATTGCCGTCAGGTTTTTCATCGGTGGAATGGCCCTTTTGGTCTGGTACGGTGGGAGCCGACTGTTTTCAAGCTCCAGAGCGGTACCGCGGATGTCAGGAGTCGAAGGAGATCCGGAGGAGACTTTTCTTTCAGCGAAAAGACTTGGCCGGGGAGCTTTTTTGACCGGGTTTGCCCTGTTTTTTGCCTATGTCACCCAGACACTGGGTCTTATGACAATCCCGGCAGGCCGGGCTGCATTCATTACTGGCCTTTCGGTGGTGATAGTGCCTTTAGCGTCCAATTTCATGTTCAGAGCTTCGCCTGATAAATTTGCGGTAGTTGGCGTGAGCCTTGCCACCGTCGGGTTAGGCTTCATGTCGCTGGAGTTCCCCTTTCGCGTAGCCGCCGGGGACCTCCTGGTTTTCCTGTGTGCTCTGGGTTTTGCAGCTCACATCCTTCTGGTCGATTCTTACTCGAAGGGAAATGACCCCGTGCTTTTCGCAGCCGTGCAGCTTTTGGTCGTTTCCGGAGGGTCTTTCGCCACGGCGGTCTTTCTCGAACGTCCCCTCTACGTGCCACCGGCCGCCTGGGGCACCATCGTCTTCACGGCCCTTTTAGCGACTTCTTTCACTTTTCTGACCCAGTCGGCGGTCCAGAGGTACACATCGGCGACTCATACCGCCCTCATCTTCTCGGCGGAACCGGTTTTCGGCGCCGTCTTCGCGTGGCTTTTGGCGGGAGAAGTTTTGAGCCTCCGGGAGATAGTTGGCGCGGGTCTCATCCTGGCTGGAATGCTGGTGTCCGAGTTAGGGCCGGTCCTGTCCCGAGGGCCGGATCGGGAGGTTATGAAGGAAAGAGGTAAGGCGTCAGGTAGTATCGGATAGGGGATAGGCTCCCCGGGCTGTGCCAAAAGAAAAAACCCCCGGACTATAACCGGGGGTTTCTGAGTCTAGACGAAACTCGGAGGATGATATTTAATTGGATGCTCTTTCAAGATGCCTGTTACTCTGTTACTTTATGATGCCGAGCCAGTTGGAGTACAGGAACTGCAACCGGCCTATGAAGAGGGCCATGCGACCCATTACCGTGCTTCCGAACGCAGCTCCGAAAGACACCATCATGACGTACCTGCCGAACGTGGACACCGACTTGAGGGCCCCGCGGTGTTCGACCGAGAAAAAGAAGTAAGTCAATACGCCCAAGGTTCCTAGGACGATCAGGATGTTATTTGCGCTGTTTAGAGGCAAAAGGGTGCCGTTTATCTGGCTGACTATTTGGGACCCGATTGTGCCCCTGATGGCAAGACCGGTTCCGATACCCACCAGCAGGGCCAGAGGGAACCGGGACAACCACGAAAGCTTCTTCGAGTAGCGCGTATAAAGCAGCACGCCGAGGATCACGGGGACCAGAAGAGACCAATCCCCTTTCTGGATCATAGGCTCGATGGCCTTATCGCGAATGTTGATCCAGCCCAGGACGATGGCGTGACCGGCGGATACGCCCACGTACACATTTTCCACCAGGCGGTACAAGGGATTGTCCTTAAAGGCGAAGCTTATAATACCGATGGTTGCTATTGCCGCGATCCACACTCCAAGATCGGTGCTGATTTGCATTTACCGTACACCTCCCTTGGAAACCCCTGGTTTCTTGCTGGCAAGATGCACTACGTTACCTAAGATCACGAAAGCCAGGATTACCAGGTGAGATACAGACTGAGCATCCATGCCGGCGGTTCCCAGACCTCTTACTCCCATGAGGCTTTCGTAACCTGCCGCTCCTTTCATGCTGGGGATCATGCCCTTGAGCTGACCCGCCTGGATGTAAGGCGTCATATTGGGTACGTTGACGGCCACGAGGACCGTCGCGATGGGAACCTTCATTGGGTCACCCACTTGTCTTATCCACTCGGGTACTCCCGGGGTTCCCGAGGAGATAGTGACGATTAAGGCAACATCCCTCACGGACTTGATCCCTTCCATGATAGGGAGTGAGGACGTGACGTTGCCCCGATAGTCCCGCGGAAAGCTCCCCGGGATGTCCCTGGCCATAGCAGCTATGGCCGTTTCTCCGCCTGCAAGGTAACCCAGGTTGACGTAATCTTTTCCATATTCCTTGTTCCTGAACTCAGAACCGCCGAAAGCGGTTTCCAAGAGACTCGGACCGGTATCGAAGAATCCCATACCTATGACCCTTAGGCCTTTTCGGGCCATGTGATTGAGGAGCGCTGTTGTACCCGAAGCCAGTTCTCCGTACCCACCCGGGGAAGTATCCATCGACACGATCACTGCGCTTCCCGAGGGCAGCGATTCAATGATGTCGTACAGCTTTTGCGTCTCCGGTCCCACCGATACCCCCAACCCAATGGGCCATATCAGGGGTATAGAAAGAGACAGGAAGACCACGGCGTATATCACTCTGCGGTCCATTCGCGCCAGTCTATCGAGCACTTTTTGTCCCCCCTTCACCTACGAGCTGGAGCCGCCGAGATAAGAACGTTCAATTCCAAGAAGGACCCGTAAACCGGATGCAATGCCACCGATTCCGGCACCGATCAGCATACCTCGCTGACCTGCCAAGTTAGGAACGTCCATGAGCCAATCTCCCACAGCCGGAAGTTGGGACCACAGCCGTTCTCCTATCGGGACGTTTGCCAGCATCAAGATTGCGGCAGAGACCAGCAAGATGGCAGCGTCCACGTTTCTGACCCTGAATGCCCTGTATGCGGCCGATGCTATGAAGAAACCGGTCATGGCGTAAACGGTAGCTTGTCCGGGGACGAACAGAGCGTCGAACCAGAACTGGTAGGTTTTGTGGGTCGGCCCTTTGATTATTCCCAGAAGAGCCATACCGATCATGGACACTATGAGAGATCCGGAATAAAGCCAGTCCAGCCCCTTGCCCCGGGCGATCTTTTTAGCGTGTATCTGTATAAGGTTAACAGATGCCAAGCCCAGGGCGAAAGCCGATACTATCACTCCCCAGTCTTGAACGATCTCAGCCGCGTTACTCAGAGGCTTGGAAGTGAAGAAGAAAGAGACTATCATCAGAACTCCGACGACGAACGCGACCGCGATAGGAAGCTCGCGCTTCAAGACAACTCACCCCTTTCACTTCCTCATGAGTTTGGACAGATAGTCTGAGCCGGCACTAGTAGTTAGGACTCCAATAATGATGAGCAACGCGACTATCGCCTTGGCCAGGTCTTGTCCCAGAATCGAACCAAGTTGCATCTGATCCCTCGAGAGGTAAGCCGCTGCCGCGAAGAGTTCCTCTCCGATCAACGTGTAGTCAGAGGAGGCGACGAAGAAAGGAACCTGAGAGAGCTGGGCAGTCCCAGTGATCTGAAGGGCGCCGACCTCGGAACCTACTTCAGCCAGCATCAACGCTTCCGCCCAGAAGGCGCCCATCATGAAGTTTGCCGCCGGTTTTTCTCTCGCCATTATGCCGAACAGTGCTGCGGCATATGCGAACTGCTGGGAAGAAAGGAAGCGGATATTGGTGGGCTCGTAAGCGTCGCCCTTGCCTTCCTCCAGGTATGCCTGGCGGACGGTCTCCTCTGCCATGGGAAATACTTCGGGCTGCCTGACGGTGACGATGATGGGGACATCGAACTTGGCGGTGAGCCGTGCCACGTGACTCATGATTGCAAGTCCGGCAAACGTCTGTGGTGCCTCAACTGCTCCGATGCCGCCTATCCCGGGGCAGTAGTGCACGGGTCGTCCCATTTCGGTGGAACGTCCTATCGCTTCTTCGATGGCGTCGAGGCCCGCGATCTTCCGGATGCTAATAGGCCGGCCTTTCTTTGCCCTCCACATGGAATAAAGAAGGCAGCCTATTATAACGACCAGGAGCCAGAACGAGAACACCCTGCCTTTTGCAAGCGTCAATTGAGATTCACCTCCTGAGAGTTCTAGAAAAGGCGAACTATGCAAAGAGACCGACGGCGACGACGATTAATGGCCAGATTACCTGGCCTTTTGCTGAAAGGGCTTATTACAGTATACCACAATGAATTTACAGTATATAGATTAAATGCTGACAGATCTGTACAATCTCGCTATGTCCACCATCATATATTATAGGACTCAGTTTATTTACGGAAACCGTCGCGAATACGAGGGTTCAGGTAAAAAGGGTGCACAACGTGGGTCTCGGGCTGGCGATACAGAGATGGCGGGATGCTCAGGCTCAGGCAAAGAGGGCGCGCAGTTCGGGTGTTTTGTCCTTGCTGCGTGCCCGTATACCACGGTTGCCGCTTACACTCGGTACGTAAGGGGTCACGACGGAGCTCGCGCTTACACTCCGCTCCGGCTGTACAAGCATGGCGCGGACGACAAGAGCCGGTTAGATCCGTGAAAGTTCGTCCAGGAACTGTACCACCATTTTGATGCCATTTCTGTAGTCTTCGAGGCGTATATTTTCGTTGGGTCCGTGGTTGGAAGATCCCCAGTAGCCCACTCCGAACGCTACCATCGGAAGGTTCAGATACTTCTTAAATGGATACATGGGGCCCGATCCTCCCTGAGTGGGTGCGATTACAGGGGGTTTTCCGTATACGGCTTCTGCAGCTTTTCTTGCGGCATCGACTACGGGGAGGTCAGCGGGGGTCTTGACAGGATAATCTTTGCTCACTACTTTCACGGCAATGTCCGCGAACCCTCTGGAAGCAAGGTGCTTTCTCAGCTTTGCAAGGATATCGTCTGGATCCTGATCAGGTACGAGGCGGAAATCCATTTTGGCCATGGCCCGGGCAGGAAGGACAGTTTTCTGGCCTTCACCTATGTAGCCGGTCTTGATGCCGCAAATGTTGGCCGTAGGGCTGAAAAGCTGGCGTTTTCTGAGCTCTGTACCATAAAGGCCCAGTAGGTATTCTTCCAACCCCAGCGCGCGGGCGTTCTCCTGTGCCCTGAGTTTTTCGGTTTTGTCGTCTTGGGGTTCTCCCCGGCCGTTCTCTCCTAAAGATTCTTCCAGAAGCTGTATTTCTCTTTCGGTGGGAGGCAGGACGTCGTCGTAAAACCCGGGGATCAGGATATTTTCGTTTGCATCCTTTATGCTTGCGAGCGCCCACACGAGGCGCCAGGCGGCACTCGGGATATGAGTGGCCGAACCGGAATGCATATCTTTGTTGGCTCCTTTGGCTTCCAGTTCAATGTACAGCATACCTTTGACTCCCAGGTACATTCCAGGCCTTCCATCAGGATTCATGTACCCCGATTCCCAGACTCCGAAGTCTGCCCGAAGAAGATCGGCGTTATCTTCAATGAACTCCGCCAAGTGAGGGCTGCCTATTTCTTCTTCCCCCTCTATCAGGAACTTGACATTCAAGGGGAGTTCTTTTCGCACTTTGAGCAGCGTACCTATTGCCTGTATTCGGGCGCATGCATTCCCTTTATTATCAGATACCCCCCGGGCGTACATTTTTCCGTCCCTGATATCGCCCGAGAAAGGTTCCGATTCCCATTCGTCCAAAGGATCGGGAGGCTGCACGTCATAGTGGTCGTAAAACAGCACGGTCTTATCGGACTTGCCTTTGACTTCTCCGTAGACGCAGGGGAACCCACCTCTTGTGGGCATTATACGTGCCGTGATCCCGTGGCTTTCCATGAGATCCCGAAAATATTGGGCTGCCTCGGACATACCGACATTTTGCGCAGCTATACTCGGTTTTTGTACTGCGGATCTCAGCTCTTGGACGAAAGTCTCGAAGTTTTCGTCTATGTACCGCCATTCTTCCTTAACTATGCCTGGCACAGTGCTACCTCCTCGCTTTTTCTTAAGCCAAAACTACAACTCAGGTATCCGGCTATAGGTTTCGCCATTGAGTCTTCGACATTCCGGTCGCGATAACCTCTATCGTTGGATATTCTAATGTCGAGGTGAATAGAAATGGCTCTATTTGATAAGCCGGTGTTGATGAGCGCGGGTTCGGTTTTCGCAAAAATAGCCGCAGTAATTGTCCTGTCCCTCGTCGCCGTTAGAGCGGGTGACTCGCTCATAGACAGGGTCTTTTTCAAATCCTGGAAAGCGAAGACTTGGAAGACAGACGAGGCGCGGGCGCGAACCCTCTCGGGACTCTTGAAAAGTACCTTACGGTATACCGTGGGCGTAGTGTCTTTCCTGACTGTGCTGGACCTTCTGGGGATCGATACCAGAGCGCTTTTAGGAGGCGCGGCGATTCTAGGTCTTGCGGTCGGCTTTGGGGCGCAGAACCTCGTACGCGACATCATCACGGGGTTTTTCATAATATACGAGCGGCAGTACGATGTGGGAGATTACGTTACCATAGCGGGGGTTTCGGGAATCGTCGAAGAAATGGGACTGCGAACGACCACCCTCAGGGACTGGTCGGGCGACGTACACATAGTGCCGAACGGCTTGATAGAGAAGACCACGAATAGCAGCCGGGCAGGTTCCAGAGCACTAGTGGAAGTGAGCATAGCTTACGAAGAAGACATCCGTAGGGCTATCTCCGTGCTGCAGGAGGTATGCGACCAGGTGGCAAAAGAGATGCCGGTGATCCTGGAAGGTCCCAGGGTACTCGGAGTCACCAAGCTGGGTGATTCGGGGATAACGATTTCCGTTTGGGCCAAGACCAAACCGCTGGAACAGTGGGCGGTCGAGAGAGAACTTAGGCTGCGGCTTAAAGAGGCGCTGGACGAGGAGGGGATTGAAATACCTTATCCGCGGATGGTAGTGATTCGGAGAAAGGAAGAAAACATCGCAGGTGGTGGCGGGGATCCAGGGTCCGGCCCAGAGATATCAGGTAGCCGCACAAGTGAATACTGAAGACCCAATCGGGGCAGGCGGCGTTAGTTATTGATGGTTACCCGGCGAGCGAAGGCTCACACCTTGTGACAGCTAACAGGGCGGGGTTGGGACGTTGATCTGCCGAGCAAGACCGGGGACCTCAAAAAGGGTTTTGCCGGGGTTACGGATTTGAGAAATCGATCTGACGAAGAAGAGCCCGGGAGGCCATCGACCTTCCCGGGCTTTTGGCAGGGGCCCAACGCCCCCTCAGTATCCCAGGTTTTCCCCAACCAGGACTACGACGAATTTTTCTTTCCCCAGCGGGGGCGCCTCGATTATGGTGGTCACGCGGCAACCTTTTTGCGCGCAATCAGCGCAGTTTTCTATGCCCTGGCAGGGGACTTCGATTCCCAGTCTCTTGTAGTTTACGGGAGCCGCGTACTGGCGGATCCGTTCCATGGCGTGTTCGAGGTTGCTCACGATCTTGTTGGTGCCTGCCACCACGATGCTGATTTTGGGTCCAAAGATCATTGACCCAACTCGGTTGCCGCTCCCGTCGGTGTTGACCAGGGTTCCGTCCAGTGTAATCGCGTTAGCGCTTGAAAGGAAGACATCGGCTTTTACCTGGTTTTCCCTGGCTTTAGCTTTTTCTGCAGCCGACAGTGCGGGATCCCAGTGGTCGTAGACGACGTGTCCCCGTTTTTTCAGCGCTTCCGGTAGGCCCAGTTCTCTCACGGTCACCGAGCCGCCTATTCCTACTGAGGCACCTTCGGGAACCTCGTCGAGTATGATCTTCACGGCTTCTTCTCTGGTTGCTACATGGTAAACGGTAAAGCCGTTTTTTCTCAGCGCGTCGGCGCATTTTTCGCCGAGCCTCTGGAAGAACCACTTTTTCGGCGCATACAGAGTGTCGAGTTCACCAGCCATTCTTGCAACGTGCCTCCTTGTTTGCGTGACCTGGAGACTTGATCTTCCAGCTGGGTGAGTCTTTTGTGCCGGTGCGTTTTGCCCGTACATATTCTCGCTTTCAGCCGGCCTTCTATCTGAGCCCCAGGTAGTCCGCTATGTTTGCGCGCTCGACTTTCACCGGCTTAATCCTGCCCGTAAGTGAAGTCATGAGCGAGGTGACCCCAGGTCCGTGGCCTGAAACGTATGAATCGCTGTGTACCACTACCCCGATTATCACCGCGCCCTTCCTGTAGCTACGGCCGTAATAGGAAGAGGCGTCCTTGATCGCCACAATGTCTCCGAGAAGGATCTTGTCCAGGCCCAGTTCTTTCAAGCGCTCTTGCTCCATGGAAGTGATATCGTAGTCGCCTGTTTCGGCCGAGGAAGCCCCGAGCCCTGAGCCCATGAACTCCGGAGGGATGATGGCCGTTACGGGGACCTCCAGGCACCCGTCCTTCTCCACGATCCCCATCTTATGGAGGAGCCTAGGATCCATATTCATGCACTTGACATCCGGATAGTCCAGAAGTTCCAGGCCCTGCCCGAACGCCTTCACCTGGACCTTATCGCCGATCTGGAGTTTCTCCAGCGTCTCTTCGTCGAAGTGGATTAGGACGTGTTCTATGCCGCCGTGTTTGCCTGTGACCGTACCCCTGGCGCCTTTTGCGTCTCCGGAGACGACGTAGGCGGTATTGCCGATGCAAGAGAGTGTGTTATACCCTGCGTTGGGTCGTTCTTCTTTGTTCTTGGTGCTCACCCCGGGTTCCACGTGATCCCCGGCCCACCCGAAAGCCGGGTCCCCGACCTTCACGTTGTAAGTAATACCGCCGGTCCCAGGAAGAACCCTTGTGACTCCATCGTATCCCACGCGGGGAGATGCTCCCGGAGCAGAGATCTCTCCTGCCACGGAGAGCATCACCAGTCTGTCTTCGTTGGTTCTCAGCATACGAAAACCTCCTTAAACGTGAGCGAGTTTCTCATTCAAGCGCTGGATCGTAGTCCTCCTTGCGCTTTTCGATGTGGGAATCAAACCACCGCAAGATGTGTTTGAGTCTTGCTACCCTGAGGACCGGTTTTCCGCTCCTGGACAGCTCGTGATTTGCGCCCGGGAACCTTACCATCTCGACCTCTTTCTTGAGCCGCTTCAGGGCGACGTAGAACTGCTCTCCCTGTTCTATAGGACACCTCATGTCGTTTTCAGAGTGGAGGATCAGAAGAGGCGTGGTTACGCTCTCGACGTAAGCCAGAGGCGAGTGCTTCCAGAGAGTTTCCGTATCCTTCCACGGATTGCCGAGGATCTCCCTTTCGGTGAAAGTATAGCCTATGTCGGATACCCCGTAGAAAGACAGCCAGTTGGATATGCTCCTCTGGGTCACCGCTGCCTTGAACCTCGAGGTGTGCCCCACGATCCAGTTGGTCATGAAGCCGCCGTAGCTTCCGCCGGTCACCCCGAGCCTCTCTCCGTCTATGAATCCGAGGGTGAGGGCTTTATCAACCCAGGTCATGAGGTCCTCGAAATCCTTGCCGCCGTAATCTCCGATAACCGCTTTTACGAAATCCTGGCCGAACCCTTCTCCTCCTCTGGGGTTGGTGTATATGACTACATACCCTCTGGAGGCGAGGAGCTGGAATTCGAAGAAAAAGTTCCAACCGTACATAGAGTGAGGGCCGCCGTGGACTTCCAGTATCGCCGGGTATTTTACCCCGGGTTTGAACCCCACGGGTTTCATGACCCAACCGAACTCTTTCAGGCCGTCTTTGGCGGAGAACTCAATTCCTTCAGGGATCGAGAGGAACACTTCGTCGGTGAGAGCCTTGTTTTCGGCCGTCAAGATCGTTTCACTGCCTGATTTGAGGTCAAAAACTCCAACTTCTCCAGGCATGGAAGGATCCGAGACCGCTATAGCCGCAAGGGAACCTCTGGCGTCCAGGGTAAATCCGAAAATCTGCCGGTTCCCGCCAAGGACCAGGCGTACGTCTCCGCCGTCGGTGGGCACCGAATATATGGAGGTCTTCCCGCTATCGCTGGCGAGGAAATATATCTCTTTCCCGTCAGGACTTATTATCGGCCCGACCTCGGAGGGTCCGAAACGGGAGTCACCTGCCATGTGATCCCCCACCGACCTATCAAAAGAGCCCGTGAGAAGTACCGGGTCTCCTCCTTCTACCGGCACCTTCCAAAGCTTTGTGAGTGTTGCCCCGCCGTGCTCCATCTTGTGACCCGCATACACTATGAACTTTCCGTCAGGCGTCCACCGAGGGGCTGTGGCTGGACCTTCCGTGCGAGTGAGTTTTTTGAGTTCGCCACCTTCGGCGGGAACTACGAATATGTCGGAAAGCCACGGCTCGTAATCTGCGTCTTCATTACGATTGGCAGAGAAAGCCAGGAATCTGCCATCGGGAGACCACTGGGGAGCAGAGTGGTCGAAATCTCCTGAGGTGATCATCTTTGCGGGACCTTTTCCTTCTGCGTCAATGACGAAAATATGGGACCTTCGGTTGCCTATGAGGCCCATGGCTGCGTCAGACTTTATCTTGATCCTCGAAAGGAGCGTCGGCTCTTCTTTCTTCTTTTTTTCTTCTTCCTCCTTGGCTTTCTGGTCCAGCGGTTTTTCGTATTCTTCCGGACTGTCGCCTGGGTCTATGAGAGCGGTGAAAGCTATCTTGCTCCCGTCAGGCGACCAGACTGGGTTAGTCGCTCCTCGCCTCATTTTCGTCACCTGATAAGCTTCGCCGCCTTCAGTGGGCATAACGAATACCTGTTTTTCCCCGTTCCTATCAGAGACGAAAGCCAGTTTCGTCCCGTCGGGCGACCACCGCGGGGTCGTATCCTGCTTGGGGCCGGAAGTGAACTGCCTGGGCTTACCGCTCCCGTCTGTGGGTACAACCCAGATGCGGGAGCGATACTCTTTAGTCTTCTCGTCTATAGTGGTCTTCACGTAGGCCAGCCTTTTTCCGTCGGGCGATATCTGTGGGTCAGATACAAAGACCAGTCTATAGAGGTCTTCTGGTACGAGCCTTCGCTTATCAGCCAATTTGCCATGCCTCCTTGTCGAAGTCAGAGTTTACTTCGACTGTAGAAATTCAGCATGTACGCCGTAGATACCTTCTTAATACGGTGCAGGGGACCATCGTTTTCATGGCGAAAGGATTCTCATTCTGTCGAAAGGGTCTTGAACCATCCCGAAGTGGAAGACTAGAAGAAGCTGAGGATGCAGAAAGGGAGGCTGGTATCTATGGACAAAGATGTGCGAAATGTTCACGGCGATGCCGCTCCAGCAGCTGGCGCCCCAGGCAAGGTGGCTCAGGGCAGTGGGGTGACTTATAAAGATGCACCGGTTGCAGAGGCCGGTTTTCGGTGGATCGAAGAAAATTCCAAAGACCTCGAGAAACTCAGTGACGAAATCTGGGGATACGCTGAACTGGGCCTTCACGAGCACAAGTCGGCGAAAGCCCTTGCATCTTACCTTGAAAGACACGGCTTCATTGTAGAAAGCGGCGTCGCGGGAATGCCCACGGCTTTCGTGGCTACCTGGGGTGAGGGACGCCCTGTCGTAGGGTTCCTCGGGGAATACGACGCATTGCCGGGGGTATCTCAGAAACCGTCTCCTGTGAGAGAAGAGGTTGTGCCCGGAGGACCGGGACATGGTTGCGGACACAACCTGCTGGGTGTGGGAGCGGCGGCTGGTGCCATCGCGCTGAAAGAAGAGATGAGGGCGAGAGGCATCAAGGGTACGGTCAAGTACTTCGGGTGTCCCGCCGAGGAGAACTTCAGCGGGAAAGCATTTATGGCCCGCGAGGGGCTCTTCAACGACCTGGACGCCTGTCTTACCTGGCATCCAGGTCCCATGAACGTGGTAAGGGGTGGGAGTTCCCTTGCGGTAAAATCTATGAATATAACGTTCCACGGAATAGCCTCACACGCCGCGGGTGCACCTCACCTCGGGCGTTCTGCCCTGGATGCCGTCGAGCTCATGAATGTGGGAGTCAACTACCTGAGAGAACACATTATCGAGAAAGCCAGGATTCACTACGTCACTACCAACGGAGGGCTTCAGCCCAACGTTGTCCCGGCAGAAGCGAGAGTATGGTATTACGTGAGGGCACCTCACATGGATCAGCTTGAAGAGATATACCAAAGGGTGCTCAAGTGCGCCGAAGGCGCCTCCATCATGACGGAAACGACTTATGATGTACAGGTGCTTGAGGCCATCTACGAGGTCCTTCCCAACCGGACTCTGGAAGATGTGCTGGCGGAGGCCATGGCGGTAGCCGGGCCGCCGAGGTTCGGCAAGGAGGACTGGGAGTTTGCCCGGAAGATCCAAGAGACTTTCCCCCCAGGTCAAATAGAGGCCGTGTTCAAGGATGAAACCCTTACCGATGAGATCAAAGAGAAACTCCGGGGGAAGGCGCTTTGTGACGAGGTCCTCGGAAGGCCCCCGGTACCCCCCGAATCCAGGGGTTCGACTGACGTCGGAGACGTGAGCTGGTGTACACCCACCTCCCAGTTTTCCACGGCGTGTGTGGCATTGGGTACACCGGGCCATTCGTGGCAGTATACGGCCCAGGTAGGCATGGGAATCGGCCATGCAGGGATGATCGCTGCGGCAAGGACCCTTGTTCAGGCCGGGTTGCGGCTCATGACCGACAGGGAGGTCATTGAGAAGGCCAAAGAGGAATTCCGCAAAAGGACCGGGGGAAAACCGTACAAGAGCGCACTTCCTCCTGAAGTCAAGCCTGCGTTCGACCAGTTCAATAAAATGTGATAGGTCAAAATACCGGTGGCCTCTATGGCCACCGGTATCCGCGCTGTGTCCCGGATATTTTGGAATAGGCACGTGGGCCGATAAGGATAGGGAAATATCACTCCTGTGATCTCATGATCTTTTCTGCCTTTAGAACCCATTCAGGGTCTCGCAAAATGGCTCTTCCAATTCCCACGAGGTCGGCCTTGTTTTCCCTGAGGATGTTTTCGGCAAACAGCGGATCTGTGATCCCTCCTGTTACCAGGACCGGTATGTCGACGTTTTTCTTTATCACCGAAGCGGCCGGGACAAAGTACCCGGGAGAGGCGTCTTTCGGCCGTGATCCGACGAAGGCTCCGGAAACGTCTATGAGAGCGACACCGGCTTCTTCCAGCATGCAGGCTATGATGGCTGCGTCCTCCGGGACAATTCCTCCCTCTATCCCGTCTACGCTCCCAAGGCGCACGAAGACGGGAAACTCCGTCCCAACCTCTTTTTTAACCGCTCCCACGATTTCCAGGAGGAAACGGGCCCGGTTTTCCAGACTTCCCCCGTACTCGTCGGTTCTTTTGTTGGTGAGGGGCGATAGAAACTGGGTGAGAAGGTATCCGTGGGCGGCGTGGATTTCCACGGCGTCGAACCCGGCTTCTTTCACCCTTCTTGCGCAGGACGCGAACTGAAAGACCGTCTCGGCGATTTCCTCGCGCGTCATCGGTCTGGGTTTACGGTCTGAGCGGGGGACGGGGACGTCCGAGGGACCTAAGGGCTCCCCTTTAATGACCTCAGGGTTTCCGGCGGCGCCCACGTGGTTTATCTGGATCGCCGCCAGGGCACCTCCCGATTTTATGGCATGGGCCAATGCGCGGAAGGCGGGTACCGACTCGTCTCTGTCGAGGCCAAGCTGACCTCTGTGGGCTTTTCCTCTTTCGGTCACGTATGTGTGCTCCACGATTATCATTCCGACCCCGTTTCTCGACCGCGCGGCATAGTGGGCCACAGTCGCCTCGCCCGGGGTCCCGTCATCATTCTGGGATCCTCCCGGCCCCTCAATGGCTGTGGCCATTGGAGGCATCACGATGCGGTTTCTCAAACGGAGTCCTGAAAAAGAAAAGGGCGAAAACAGTAAAGACATTGTGTTCCTGGCATCACGTAAACCGCCGCTTCCACATTTGTATCCGGAATCTATCCGTGCGCAAGAGATTTGCCCTGGCATGCCGGCAGAAGGCCGGCATGAAGTCGTACGAACCTGTCGGCGGCAAGAAGCCAGTGATTACCTCCTTTCCCTGGTCAAGTCAAATAGTGCGGAGGCAGGGGCCTCTACGGGTGCTGCCGGGATTCTTCGGGTCTAGCCAATTCCGACTGGATTTTCCTCCAGTGATAGAGCCACGTCGGCAGCCCTACCAGGACGCAAGAAAGACCCTGCTTGAGGCCACTCAGGGAAGCAGAGACGGCGTTCCTTCTGGCCTGGAGTTTCTCGTGCTCCAGTTGCTGCTTAATCACTTCTTCGGGGATAGGTTCCTTATTCTGGCCTTGCATTTCCCGGTATCTAAGGTAAACGTCGGCAGGACCGGGTTCGTAATACTGCCTGGGGAAGGCCAGGTCAGCTGCTCCCCTCACCAGGCTTATCAGGCCTGCGAGGAGTATCATCAGAGAGACGAACGATACGAGGTACAGGTAGATTTGCCGTAGACTCCAGTTTTTCACGGTGTCGACCCGGGAGCCGTTTCCTCCGGGTCACCCCTCCTTTCCCTAGGTGATCCAAGCGGCGCTTCCGATGGTGTATACAAAACGTGCCGGCTTTTAAGACAGGTTCTCTGGGGCGTTGCCTCACCGCGGGACGTACTGACCTTCTTTTACCGAGACCAGCGCCTTCCCTGAGGTCAGGTCCGATATCTTTTTTCTAAGGTTTTCAGTTTCGTCGGGCAGAATCAGGCTCTTAACCGTGACTCTGTCTGCGTACGCGGTATCCCGGATGATGCAACCCCGCGTCTCCAATTCTCGCTGAATCCTCCCAAAATGCTCATAATCCACGGATATGAAGAGAAGGTCATGGTAAACCCAGCGGGATATACCTGCTTTGTCAATGGCAAGCGATGCTGCCGTCCCATAGGCGCGGATAAGCCCCCCTGCCCCGAGCAGGATTCCGCCGAAATACCTGGTCACGACACATACCACGTTGGTGAGGTTTCGCTTTTTGATCACCTCCAGCACGGGATAACCTGCTGTCCCTCTCGGCTCCCCGTCGTCGCTAGCTTTTTCCGACCGGACGCCGGTACCTACGGAATAGGCGTAGACATTGTGCGTCGCATCGCTGTATTTTTCGCGGACGGCCGAGATGAACTCTAGAGCTTCTTGGACGGTGCGTGCGGGAGATACGTTCCCTATGAACCTAGATTTCTTTATAACGATCTCTGCTTCGGCCCTCTGCGCCACAGATATATATTCCAAGGCACCCACCGTCTTTTCTCACCGGCTGTTGCGGACATTTTCCCTTCCACGTTCCTTGACAGGTTCCCTCATAAGTCCCCTCACATTTTCGCCCTGGATGATAATTTCCCTTTTCCTCAGTTGGAACAATTGTATCGCTGCCGCGTCAATACTCCGGGTGTACCCCGAAGAAAAGCTCAAACCCAGACGTCCCGCCGTGAGAATAGATTCAGGAGGTGTGAACGCTTTGTCGAGAGAAAACGTCAAAAAGTTCTTAATCGGAGGTGCTTTGGTTCTGGCATTTGCCCTGGTTTTCGGGAATTTTGTTCCGCGGAAGGCCGGCGCAGAAGAGGCGAGTCAGAGGATCATATCGGTGACGGGGCAGGCCGAGATGACAGTAAAGCCTGATATGGCAACGTTGAATTTCGGAGTTGAGACCAACGCTCCGACGGCTCAGGAAGCTCAGGCTCAAAACTCGGTGGCCATGAACAAAGTCATAGCGACCCTTCAAGCAAGCGGGATAGCTAAGGAGGACATTCAGACATCCAATTTCAGCCTTTTTCCAGTATATGAGTATCAGGGAGAAAAACCAAACTTCAAGCAGGTGGTTAGTGGATATCGCTGCAACAATACCGTCACGGTGCGGGTCAAAGATATATCTAACGTAGGCGCGATCATCGATGCGGCCACAAAAGCTGGAGCTACCAACATTGGAGGCATTTCCTTCGGCCTCGTCAACTCTAAAAGCTACGAGGACCAGATGCTGGCCAAGGCCGTGCAAAACGCGAGAGAGAAAGCGGAGGTCATGGCCAAGGCTGCCGGAGTCCAGATCATCGGCATCGCCAGGATGTCCGACGGGTCGGTCTCGGTATCCCCAGCGGGCAGGATGTTTCTCAGCGATGCAGCGTATGGGAGTACGCCGGTCGAACCGGGGCAGGTGACCATAAGGGCTTCGGTGAGCATAGACTTTACATTCTGACCGGTCCGCTTGCACCCCGATGCTGTGCGGTGATACGATATTTAGTGACTAGAACTATCTTTGAGATGAGATGGAGAAATCAGAGAATGGAAAAGTCGGATATATGGATGAACATGGGTTTGTACGGGGCCTGGATAGGCATGGCCCTGGATATGACGGTGAGGGCCATCTTAGCCGTCCTGAGGTTCAAAGCCGGACACTGGAAACAGATTAAGGTTTAGGTATCCTTGAGGATTTGCGAGCGAAAGGCCCCCACGGCTGCTTGGGAAGTCGTGGGGGCTAATCTTTCATCAAGACTTAAAGAAGTCTTCAAGAAACGTCAGCTAGAAGCGCCTTCTCTGGTAGGCCCCTCGTCTCTCGGAATTTTGTGTGCGGGGTTGGGCCTCTGATACGCGGATGACCCGCCCTTCCCATTCAGATTGATCGAGGGCCCGGATTACTGACTCGGCGAGGTCTTCGGAGACTTCGACAAATCCAAAACCACGAGATTTTCCGGTATTGCGGTCGGTGATAACTCTCGCGCTTATGACTGCGGCTACTTCCTGGAACTTTTGGGTGAGTTCGTCGTCTGTTACGCTCCACGGGAGGTTACCGACAAAAAGGGTCTTGGTCAAACATACCATCCTCTCAAAATGATTCTAGACTAGCGCAACGGGAAGGCGGAACGGACTTTCCCAAGCCATTGTCGTTCACTCCCGAAGGCGATTAATTATAGATCATCCTCAAAGATTTCACAACTTTTTACGCTTATTTGTTACGGGACAATGATAACCATGCCGTCTGACAGGATGAATCCTGGCGTCGCTCCCTGCGTAAATACACTTTGGGAGGAGGGGATGCCGTTGCCTTACTGGGGCATCTGGGTAATAGTGGCGGTTGGCTGTGCGATAGCCGAAATCTTCACGTCCGGTTTTTTCATCATCTGGTTCAGCGGTGGAGCACTGGTTGCAGCGGTGCTTTCTCTGGCCGGAGTGAACCTTAACTGGCAGATCGTTTCTTTTGTGGCTGTCTCCACAGTGCTCGTCCTGTCGACCAAAAAAATCTCTTCGGCCTGGTTTAGAAAGGGGGGCGAAGTCAAGACAAACGTTTACGCCCTTGAAGGAATGACGGGTTATGTCATTCAAGACATCCCTGAGCAAAGCTTCGGCCAGGTGAAGGTGGAGGGAGAAGTCTGGGCCGCCAAGTCAATAGATGGTACGAAGATCCCTTCGGGAGCGCAGGTCAAGGTCGTCAAAGTTGAAGGCGTCCACCTTGTGGTAAAGTCGTTTGAATAAAGACTTCGAGAGGAGTGCGTTCAAATGGAAATCCTGGTCGGGATGAGTATCCTTCTGGTTCTGGTTTTTGCCGCGACGTCGGTGAAGGTCATACATCAATCGCGGGTGGGAATCGTAGAGAGGCTGGGGAAATTTCACGGAGTGGCACAAACCGGGGTCAACATTCTCATACCCTTTATCGACCACATGAGAGCGATAATCGACATGCGCGAACAGGTGGTGGACTATCCTCCGCAACCGGTGATCACCAAAGATAACGTGACTATGCAGATAGACACCGTGGTCTACTATCAGGTAACCGACCCGGTGAAATACACGTACGAGATCGCGAATCCGAGGACGGCCATTGAATACCTCACGGCTACCACGCTCAGGAACATCGTCGGAGACATGGATCTCGACCAGACTCTTACTTCAAGGGACGTAGTGAACGCAAAACTCCGTTCAATACTGGATGAAGCTACTGACAAGTGGGGTATCAAGGTTACCAGAGTCGAGCTGAAGAACATCGCCCCGCCGAGAGATATACAGGACGCAATGGAGAAGCAAATGCGGGCTGAGCGTGAGAGGCGAGAAGCCATCCTGAAGGCCGAAGGCGAGAAAAAGTCCGCCATCTTGAGGGCGGAGGGCGAGCGGGAAGCACAAATCCAGAAAGCTGAAGGCGAAAGGCAGGCGGCTATCCTCAGGGCCCAAGGCGAAGCCGAGGCCATCCTGGCGGTCCAGAGGGCCAAGGCCGAGGCCATAAAGATGGTGTACAACGCCATCAAAGAAGCGGACCCCACCAGGGAAGTGGTTGCCATAAGGTCCCTCGAAGCCCTGGAGAAGGTGGCTGACGGGAAAGCCACAAAGATAATCGTGCCGGTTGAAGCTGCGGGCGTGCTGGGGGCGCTATCGGGTATAAAGGGCATTTTGGAAAATGAACCTAAGGCCGGATTGGATTCCAGGCTTTCAGGTCAGGAGCGGTAACTTGTTTGTTTACGTAGGTTATTGCCCGGCGATTTGGAGTCGGGCGAACTGACTGAGCGGGGGCGCGGGTGCTGAAGGGCACTCGAGGTCTCCGCTTCGTTATGCACTTCCTCGGAAGCAGAGGCTATCGATTCGAATGCTCTGATGTGTACAGACGTGTGCACAAACCCGTTGGCAGGGATTTCGGGCTGTGCTAAAATGAGCCAAATTGGAGCCGGACGTGAACCTCTCCTTGCACGGGAATAGGGTAAGCACCGTTGCATTGCCTATCCCGGGGCCAGGAAGAGGTTCCGCTCGGCGTGTTACTTTCATTGGGGGAGAGATGACCTTGGCTATTCGCACGGTGCTTTGTGACCTTCTCGGGATAGAATACCCGATAATCCAGGGGGGGATGGCCTGGGTGGCAACAGGTGAGCTGGCCGCGGCGGTGAGCGAGGCCGGCGGGCTCGGGATGATCGGTGCTGGCAACGCGCCCCCGGAAGTCGTCCGCAAGGAAGTACATAAAGCACGTTCCCTCACGTCGAAACCCTTCGGGGTCAACGTTTATTTCATGTCCCCATACACGGAGCAAGTTATTGACATGCTAGTAGAAGAGAAAGTCCCTGTTGTTTCGACGGGCGCGGGAAACCCCGGAAAGTACGTTCCAAGGCTTAAGGAAGCAGGTGCGAAGGTTATGTCACTGGTGGCCTCGGTGAACCTGGCCAAGCGCCTCGAGAGGGCAGGGGTCGATATCCTGGTCGCCGAAGGCATGGAGTGCGGAGGACACATCGGAGAAATCGCCACCATGCCTCTGGTGCCGCAGATAGTGGACGCGGTCGGCATCCCGGTGGTGGCGGCGGGCGGCATATATGACGGAAGGGGTCTTGTCGCTGCCTTGGCTCTTGGAGCGGTTGGCGTCCAGATGGGGACGCGGTTCGTTTGCGCCAAGGAATGCACCGTACATCCTAATTACAAGAGAGCCATCATAGAAGCCAGGGACAGGAGCACCGTCGTGACTGGAAGACCCACGGGCCACCCGGTGCGGGTCATTGAAAACAAGCTTGCAAGGCAGTTTTTGGAACTGGAACGAAAGGGTGCCAGTAAAGAAGAACTGGAAGCCCTTGGGGTCGGGAAACTACGGGCTGCCGTCGTGGACGGCGACGTGGAGTACGGGTCGGTTATGGCGGGGCAGGTTTCGGCCATGGTGAAGAAAGAGGAAACCTGCAGGGAAATAATCGAAGACGTCATGAACGGGGCGGAAAGAGTCCTTGCCCGCCTGAGTGAGATCCGCGCCGGGTCGCCAGTTTTTCGTTGATGCGCTCAGGAGCCGCACAACTAACCCGAACTGAGGCCGCACGTGCTTTTTGTCAGGGAACTCTCTTCACGTAAGTGAACGCGGCGGAAGGGGCCACGGGAGGCGAACCTGTGGCCCTCTTGATTCCAGTTTCCGTTTGAGCCTGTAGATGGCTACCACCCTGGGCCAGAATCTTCGCAAAGGCATTATAGAGCTGGGGCGATCTTTCAGCACGTGCAGCATGTTCTTATCATCCACCATGACGCCGAGGTGAGTATACCCCCCGGGGAGACGCATCACGACAATGTCGTCGGCCAGGGGTTTCGACGCTTTAACGGCTATCCGATCCAACGCCTTGAGCACCCTTTCCAGGTAATCGGGCTGATTTTCCTCTTTCATCGGCAACCCGTCTGTATCGGGAAAGGTGATCCTCTTTGACCTGAAATAGAGCCAAACCAGGCCGAGGCAGTCTACTCCGTCCTTGTCCCGGCCGCCGAACTTAAACGGGATCCCCAAAAGTTCGTCTATTGACACTCAGACGTCCTCCTTTCAACCCCCAAAAGGGGGGCCCTACATTGTATGAGCGACTGACATGAGAGGGAACATAAAATCGCGACATAAAGCGGCAGCATCCTTTCGGGGAGGGACGGCCCCGTGCTGCGTAGAATAGTCGTAGGGTGGGTTCGGAAGAAAGCCATTATGCGTAAACGAGGTGTAGAATGATGTTCCGTCCCAGAGACGAGTATGCGGAGCCGTTCCGGATCAAGATGGTCGAAATGATCAAGATGACGGATCGTCCAACCCGTGAAAGACTCATCAGAGAAGCAGGCTACAACGTGTTTTTCCTTCCTTCGGAGGCGGTCTACATCGATCTTTTGACAGACAGCGGTACCTCGGCGATGTCGGACTACCAGTGGGCCGGGATGATGCAGGGTGATGAGGCCTACGCGGGGAGCCGGAACTACTTCAACCTGAAAGAGACGGTAAAAGATATCATGGGCTACGAGTACGTGGTTCCGACGCATCAGGGACGAGGGGCAGAACATGTGTTAATGAACACCCTGGTCAAGCCAGGGGACCGGGTTCTCGGGAACATGCACTTCGATACGACGGAAGGACACATCCTCTTGAGAGGAGCTGAGCCGGTCAACTGCCTGGCTGAGGCCGGATACCGGGTCTCGGAGGAAAGCGATTTCAAAGGCAATTTTGACCTCGATAAACTCGAGGCGGAGATCAAGAAATGCCCTGGTAAAGTGCCGTTTATCCTGATCACCGTCACCTGCAACAACAACGGCGGTCAGCCGGTGTCGATGGCTAACATCCGGGCCGTGCGCGAGATCGCCGATAGATACGGCATACGTGTTTTCTTTGATGCCGCCCGGTTTGCGGAAAACTGTTACTTCATCAAACAACTCGAACCCGGGTATGAAAGTAAAACGATCGAGGAAATAGCCAGAGAGATGTTTTCCTACGGTGACGGGTGCACCATGAGCGCAAAGAAGGACGCGCTGGTCAACATAGGTGGCTTTCTGGCGTTTCGCCGCGAAGAGGATTTCAGAAAAGCTGTACAGTGGCAGATACCGTTCGAAGGCTTCATTACCTATGGTGGGTTGGCGGGGAGAGACCTTGAAGCCATGGCCAGGGGTCTTCGGGAAGTGCTGAACCTGGACTACCTGGAGGATAGGATAGGCCAGGTGAGGTACCTTGGCGACCTCCTCGTCAAAGCAGGGATTCCGATAGTCAGGCCTGTCGGCGGGCACGGAGTGTACGTAGATGCCAGGGAATTCTTTCCCCACATACCGAGGGATCAGTTTCCTGCCCAAACTTTAGTGGTTGAGCTCTACATAGAAGGCGGTATAAGGGGCGTAGAGCTCGGCGGCTGCGCGTTTGGCCGTAAAGATCCGGTTACCGGTGAGGACATATGGCCGGAACTTGAACTTCTAAGGCTTGCGATCCCGAGACGCGTGTACACTGACAGGCACATGAATCTTGTCGCCAGGGCCCTTGCCAGAGTCAAGGAAAGGGCGTCATCGGTACGCGGGCTGAAGCTGACGTATCAGGCTCCGGTGTTGCGGCATTTTACGGCGAGATTTGAAAGAGTCTAGGTTCTCTCCAGGAAGCCACGGATTTGACGCACGAAATCTCTGAGATCTGGCAAATTTTCCGTCAGTATACCGTAAAGTTCTTCATCTGTGACTTCGTTGTAGAGGTGAACGAGACGATTCCGATATCCCGCCATTTGCAATAGTTTTTCTCCGAGAACGTTATCGACTATCCCTTTTTGCGCAAGCCCTCTGGCAATCCCTTTGTATTCCATGGCGAGTTCGACAGGCCCGGTTTTGGCAAGAATATGCCTTCCTATGTCGAAAACCGCTTCCAAGGAACGGCGTATGTAGCTTTCGCAAGCTGCCACTTTTGTTTTGTCGCCGAGAAACTCTGTCTTTGAGAGAAGCGCCATCTTTTCGAGCTCGGCGAGATACCCGGTAATCATCGTCAGCCTTTGCTCTATGAGGGCGCGATTGAGCATGGTCACACCTCCTCCAGGACCTCTTGATAGTACTTTTCCAAAAATGGCCGGAAGTCTGCGGCTCGCCGTAGAATCATCATCTCGTACTCGTCGCGCTTTTGTTGGCTGACCTGGTAGACGCAGATGCCCTTGAGAGCTTCTGCCTGAAAAACAGAGTTGTTTTCTTCGAGAAACACAAGGTCTAACTTAGCCGGGACGAAGAGCTCTTGCAGGTCGTTGTACAGCGCAGCGTACAATGCCGGACGCTTCGATACTTGAGGAAGAGGATTCTCCATTACCACACCAACGTCCAAATCGGCGAGGGGGTCGTCGCATTTGACTTCTTCTCCTGCGAGTATCTTCACTCCCGCTTGCGCTTGAGACCCAAAAAGGTAAACAAGAGAAATACCGTAGTTTCGGCAGATAGAGTACAGTTGAGCCGTCTTGCTTTTCATCGAAAAACCATCCCTCATTCCTCCCACATTATACCAGGAATTCGGCTGCGGAGAAGCCATGGCCCGGTAACCAGATATCGATTATCTGACCACATAGGTGGTGTGCCTTAAAGGGGCAGGTACTTGTGCGGCCGGTAACGAGGTGTCGATTATCTGATCAAATACCCGTCCGTTCCTCATACTTTCAAGAAAACCGTCGCTTCAATCAGGGATGGCGACAGTCAGAGCTTTCAGGTAACAAAATCCAAACTGGCGGCTAACCTCCGACCGTAAGTCCCAGAAATCCGCCCCTTGCGACCGGAAAGGCCGCCTTCAAAAAAGGCAGCCTTTCCGTAAGAGGGAGATGGTCAATCCGATACGCGTGAGCACGGGTTCTGAGGGCACTAGGAATCACCGAGGTATGCGGGACGGATAGTGGACCCGCGATACCCGGGCTATCCTTTGTTGCTTTTCATGACCCCCTTGAGAACCGGGCTCAAGAACATTCCCACGATGATGCCGGAGCCTGTTTGTACCACGTTTCCCAGGCTTTCGGCGATCGCTGCTTTGGGGGAAAACATGATGCTGGTGGCTAACGCGTATCCTCCGATGGTCCACAGAGCAGCCGCTATCATGGCCATGATTCCGCGCGTTTTGTCCCGGTTATATCCGAGTTTCCCGATAATCCAGCCTGCCACGCCCTTTATGACAAAAGTCCACGGAGCCCAGGTGGGGTACCCGCCGAGCAAATCAGCGAGGGATGATCCCAACGCTCCCGATATGGCTCCGAAGGTTGGGCCAAAAGCCAAGGACGCGGCGTAAATGACTCCGTCGCCCAGGTGGATGTAACCGGTCGCGGTCGGCAGCTTGAGGTACATCGTAGCTACCAGCACGACCGAAGCGACCAGGGCCAGGAGCACCAAAGTAAGGAGACGGTTGTTTTGCATTGAGGATCCCTCCGTGAAGGTTCTGGCCTGGCGGCTTCGGGGGCAAAAGTCAGAGGATCCAGTCTCCTCCCATTCGGACTCTAACCGTCGGCGCCGGGATCTCACCGGACTCAACCGCTGGGGCTGTCGGGCTCGCCGCAGAACGGGTGCGGCATTACCGCCGGTCGGGAATTTCACCCTGCCCCGAAGACTGCCACGATGATTATACCACTTCACCGCAGGATAGGTGATAAAATGGGGTAGCCGGTAATGAAGCGCAATGCTGTGAGAGTCTAGGGATAAGTAGAGGGATAGGCAGATGACAAATGTTTCAGCAAAAACCATCCGAGATACCGTCGAAGAACTGTGTGTGAAAGCGATCGAAATCTTGCCCCGCGACGTGCTTTCAGCGCTCCAAAGAGCTATGGAAGAAGAGAGTAACCCTCTGTCAAAAGACATATTGGGCGTTATCCTCGATAACGCTCGCCTCGCAGCCCATGAGAAAATCCCCATTTGTCAGGATACAGGCATGACTTACGTCTTTGTGGAGCTCGGCCAGGATATCGCCATAGAGGATGGGTACCTTTATGACGCCATAAGCCAGGGCGTAGCTCGCGCGTATGTGCGGGGGTTTTTGAGGAAATCCGTAGTGTCGGATCCTCTTTTCGACAGGAAAAACACGGGCGACAACACGCCGCCCGTTATCCACACAGAGATAGTGCCGGGAGACGAAGTGAAGATCACGGTAATGCCGAAAGGAACCGGGAGCGAGAACATGAGCGCGGTGCGTATGCTCACTCCAGGGGATGGTATCGAAGGAGTTAGGCGCTTTGTGATGGAGGTGGTCGAGAAGTCAGGTCCCAACGCCTGCCCCCCGCTTATCGTTGGCGTGGGGATAGGCGGGATGATGGATAAAGCCGCTTATCTCGCAAAAAAGGCTCTCCTCAGGGAAATAGGTAGTTCCAATCCGGATCCCAGAGTCGCGGCATTCGAGAAAGAGCTCGTCTCCGCCATTAACGGCCTGGGGATAGGTCCCGGTGGGCTGGGTGGGGCGACCACCTGTCTGGCTGTCCACATCGAAACATATCCCACTCACATCGGCGCGCTGCCTGTTGCAGTCAACCTGCAGTGTCACGCGGCGAGGAGAGCAAGCGCGGTGATCAGGAGTGAAAAGAGGGTGTTGTTATGACCTTTGAAAGCCCGTCCTCGATTTCCGTGAGAGAGCGTGCGTGGCGAGGGGCAAAAGACGTTTTCCTTCCGTTCACGGGGGAAAATGAAAAAGTCCTGTACAGCCTCAGAGCAGGAGAAAAAGTTCTTTTGCAGGGTGTCATGTATACTGCCCGCGATGCCGCCCATCGCCGGCTGGTTCATTCTCTTGACGAAGGGCTAGAGGTTCCTGTTGACTTAAGGGGGCAGGTGATTTACTACGCGGGGCCGTGTCCTGCGAAACCCGGCACCGTGATAGGTTCTTTGGGGCCGACGACCAGCGGGAGGATGGACCGTTATGCACCGCGGCTTATTGAGGCGGGGCTTAAAGGCATGGTCGGAAAGGGCATCCGGAGCCTTGCGGTGATAGAGGCCATGGTGAAGCACGGGGCGGTGTACTTCGTTACGGTTGGAGGCGCCGGGGCCCTACTTTCGAAGTGCGTCAGTAAGGCGGAGGTCGTGGCCTACGAGGACCTGGGCCCCGAGGCCATATACAGGCTGGAAGTTGTGGATTTCCCGGCGATAGTCGGGGTGGATTCTCGCGGAAATGATGTGTACAGGGAGGCGTTGTGAACCTAAGAAGCGGAAGAGTTCAAGATAAAGAGGTTAAAGTGCGATACAGCGAGGAGGAAGCCAAGTGTCACTGAAAGACGAAGCGTTGGAACTTCACAGAAAAAACAGAGGAAAAATCGAAGTCAACAGCAAGGTGCCTTTGAGAGACAGGAAGGATCTGAGCCTGGCTTACACGCCTGGAGTCGCCGAAGCGTGCCTGGAAATAGCTCGGGACCAGGCCCTGGCATACGAGTATACTTGCAAAGGCAATTTAATCGCCGTGCTTTCGGATGGTACTGCTGTCCTGGGGTTGGGAGACATCGGTCCGGCAGCGGCTCTCCCGGTCATGGAAGGGAAATCCCTGCTTTTCAAGAAATTTGCCGGGGTTGACGCCATACCCCTCTGCGTGAACACCAAGTCCGTAGACGACATCGTGCAGATAGTCAAATGGCTGGAACCCACCCTGGGAGGAGTCAACCTCGAGGATATTTCCGCTCCGCGATGTTTTGAGATCGAGCGGCGACTCAAAGGCGAAGTCGGCATACCGGTTTTCCACGACGACCAGCACGGGACAGCCGTGGTCGCGCTTGCGGCGCTCATCAATGCCCTCAAGGTGGTTAGAAAATCCCTCGACTCTATCAGAGTGGTGGTCAATGGGGCCGGTGCCGCGGGACTGGCCACCGCCAACCTGCTCCTGGATTCTGGCGTCCGTGATGTAGTCGTCTGCGACAGGCACGGCGCCATTTACCCCGAAAGGACAGAAGGGCTCAACGAGTTCAAGTTGGAGACAGCCCGTCGCGGAAATATCAGGGGCGTAAAGGGGAGCCTGGCGGACGCCTTGAAAGGTGCCGACGTTTTCATCGGGGTTTCGGCACCCAAAACGGTGACGCAGGAGATGGTACGGAGCATGGCCTCGGACGCCATAGTCATTGCCATGGCCAATCCCGTGCCGGAGATATTCCCGGATGAAGCAAAAGCGGCAGGTGCGGCGGTTGTCGGTACCGGGAGGTCTGATTTCCCCAACCAGGTCAATAACGTCCTGGCCTTCCCGGGCATCCTCAGAGGAGCCCTTGATACCAGGGCAAAAGTCATAAACGAGGCCATGAAAGTGGCGGCAGCCAAAGCCATCGCCGGGCTTATCACCGATGAGGAACTCGGTCCCGACTACGTCATCCCCGATCCTTTCGACAAGAGGGTTGCTCCTACAGTGGCACGAGAGGTGGCCAGAGCCGCGATGGATACCGGAGTGGCCGGAATAAAAGTCGACCCGGACGAGGTCTACACGAAGACCCAGGAGATGGCAAAGTAGCCTAGTCAAGTAAACTCCGAGCAAGCACAAGCCCCCGTTTGACCTCCATCGCAACCGGGGGCTTGTGAACTGAATCTACAATTACCGCAACTACCGATGGCCTATCCTGTCACCTAATGCCTATGACCAATAGTATGAGGATCAGGAAAACCAAGACCGCAAACCTCTCGCCCAAAAAGCCCCCTCCCATCGATCCAAAACCTCCTTTCTCGGTCAACCTTGCGCCATATTATGTAAAGTGGCGGAACGATGTTACAGGCGCTCACGCGACCATATTGCCGTATTCAACCCGGTATCTGGTTTAACGCCTCCGGGGAAACTAACGTGGTGGAGGTAGAAGGTTTGCCGCTATTTGGTTTCCTGAGGGGAATCTTCAGGCCCAAGTGCCCCGCCGAGTTCAGCTCGGGAAACCGGGGTAGGCCGGGGCTCCCGGGGGCTAGGGAAGATGTCGTCCCGGGTGAACAAGTGGAGCGACCGCCCTTTCCATTGGGTGAAATCGTGAAGCCCGCGTCTCGGTTTTATCGTAGCCTTAGAAAGGGCACGGGCCGTGCCAGGCATGTTGAGCCCCGAAACCTCGAACCGCCTCATCTTTCTCCTTTCGGCGGGATGACTCCCCAGGAGCGCGAGGTTCTCGCGAGTAACCTGACGAAATCTCTCGACGAGAATCTCAAGATTGTAATGGACATATTTCATGCCCCTCGTAACGCAGACCTCATAGTGCGTAAGTTCGATATAAGGGCCAAAAACGGGACGAAGGAAGCGGCGCTGGTATTCATATCAGGACTTGTCGAAGAGACAACGATTAGAAGAGATCTTCTCGGGCCTCTAATGAAGATTAATCTGACCAAGCACAAAGTTAACGTAAGCATTGAGGAGGCTTGCAGGAGACTTGTGCCTGAACTTCAGGTGAAGACGGGCAGGACCTTCAGCGAAGTCGTGGGTGCCGCCGTCGAGGGGAAGACAGTGCTCCTCATAGACGGCGATACCGGTGCACTGATAGTCGAAACGAGGTCCGTTGAGCACCGTTCAGTGGAGGAATCACCCAACGAAGCGGTGATAAGAGGTCCCCACGCCGGGTTTGTGGAAAACATCCGCACCAATGTTTCGCTGGTGAGGCAGCATATCGCGACGCCGCAGCTCGTGTCTGAATACATGTACGTCGGGGCTCGCGCTCACGACCCGATTGCCCTGGTATACATCGAAGGCATAGTCAACCCGAAACTCGTGGAGGAAGTGAGGAGGAGAATTCTCAACGTACGGGCGGATTCTGCGGGCACCATACCGCAACTGGTCCACCTCATCGAGGACCATCCTAATAATCCCTTCCCAACCATCCAATTAACCGAAAGACCTGATAAAGTTGCCAGCATGATACTGGAAGGGCATGTGGCGGTCATCGGAAACTCTCCAGCAGCCATGGTCCTGCCTTCTACCTTATGGGGGTTGATGCATTCTTCTGAAGACCACTATATACACTTTATCCCCGCTAGCTTTCTACGTTTCATTCGTTGGGGTGCGTTGTTCGCCACGTTCTACGCGTCTGCCTTCTATGTGGCCGTGGTCACGTATCATCCGGAAATGATTCCTACTCAACTTCTTTTTGCCATCGCATCAAGCCGAGAACCGATCCCGTTTCCGACTGGCATAGAAGTCTTTTTCATGGAAATAGCCCTTGAACTCATAAGGGAAGCCGGGATCCGTATTCCGACCATCATAGGTCCAACCATAGGTATAGTGGGCGCGGTCATCCTCGGGCAGGCGGCGGTGGCAGCCAACATAGTCAGTCCCATACTCGTGGTCGTCATCGCCATATCTGGACTTGGGTCATTTGCCATACCCAATTATGACCTAGTTTTGGTCGCGAGGATATTGAAATTCATCATGATACTCGTGGCTGCGGTGCTCGGAATCCCAGGGCTCACCATGGCAACCGTCGTCCTCGTAACCAACTTGTTCTCCCTACGTTCTTTCGGGGTTCCACTCACGGCGCCGGTGTTGCCATGGTCGCGGCACAATCCCGATATACTGATCCACGGACCGTGGTATAGCGTAGAAACCAGACCTCAAAACCTCCGTCCTCTTGATGCAAAAAGTAGGACACGGCTACACCGTCTAAAGACCCCTGTTAAGGTCCGATCCGGCGGACATGGCCGCGACGGTGACTTGACGTGAATGAGGGAACTCGTTTCCGCATAGACGATGGACGCATAGACTGGGTGGAAGCTGCGGGTCTTGTCGTCACCTTTGAGATAACCAAAGCGTTTTTGGTGTTTCCAGAGAAAATAGCAAAAGAAGGTTTGACGGCCGCCTGGACCATTCCTCTTGTATCGGGACTGTTGGCTTCCCTTTTCATTTGGGTGCTCGTGGTTGTCAGCAAAGCACATCCCGGAATGAACCTAATACAGATAACGAATTATCTAGCAGGTCCGACCGTGGGGTTTATTGCGGGCGTGGCGTTGTACCTCTATCTCATGATCATCATAGTTACCGGCTTCAGGGAAGTTGCAGATGTGCTCATAACTGTTTACATGCCGCTCACTCCCCTCGGTTTTTTTCTTGCTTCCGCTTACGCGGTCGTCTTTTACGTCGCGTTCCAAAACACTGAGACTCTGGCGAGGATCTCGGTGCTGACGTCGACCGTGGTCGTAGGTATGGCAATCATTCTCGCTGCTCTTTCAATTGGGCGCTACAACACCGACCTGGTTTTCCCGCCGCTCGGGCCCGGGTTGATTCCCCTTTTCAAAAAATACGGGGTGAGGCAATCGATCTACGGTGAATTCCTGAGCCTGGGTATGATAGCAGCTTACCTTAGAGAACCTCGGCAGGTGGGGAAAGTAGCTGCAGTATCCCTGGGCATCTCCATTTTCACTTTCACGCTGGTGGTCTTGACTTGCCAGATGGTGTTCCCGATCCCATCTCTCTTGAGGGTTTCCGCTCCATTCCTCAGGGTCGCCCGCGTGATCAAACTTGGCAGGTTCTTCCAGCGGCTTGATTCACTTTTTGTGTTTGTCTGGCTAGGGGTGTCACTGCTCCAAGCGGCGGTAGCCATATACCTGGCCAGCCTGGTACTGGCCACGGTTTTCCACCTTCAATCACACAAGCCTTTCGTGGTTCTAAACGTGGTTGCGGCGTATTTTGGTTCATGGGCCATCCCGAATCTCGCCGCTGCCCTAACCATTGCTTTTGACCTTGCTCGTCCGTACGGCCTTTTGCTTCTGGATATCTGGCCACCGACCCTTTTGGTTTTGACTCTCCACAAAAAGAAGCAGCTTCGGGAAGGAGCGGGTGGGGCTTGAAATTGGGAAAAAGGTTTCTCCCCGCAATACTCCTTTTTGCTCTAATACTTACGGGATGCTGGGACAAAGTTGAACTTGACGATATCGCCTGGGTTCAGGCCATGGGGTTCGATAAGGGTGCGGATGGTCAGATTCTCACAACATTTGTAATCGGGATCCCGCGTCTTCTCCAGGGAGGAGGCGGCAGAGGAGGTGGCGGAGGAAGCGGAGATGGGTCAAGCGGACCAGGACCTCATCACACGACGGTGACGGTCCAGAGCAAGACCGTAATTGAAGCCATAGCGCTGGCGGCGATTAACCTTGGGCGAAGGCTCTCTCTCCAACATACCGAGCTCTATTTGTTTGGAGAGGAGCTTGCCAAATCCGACATACGGTTCATCGTTGGTGCCATAGACCGTTACCGGGAGGTCAGGGGATCTGCTTACATCATGGTGGCGAGACCTCGTGCGGAGGATGTCCTGCGCGTGGATGTATCACCCCTCGAAGTGAGTCCAAGCCGGTACATACTAACTCTGGCCCAGCAACACATGCAGACCGGCCTTTTTGAAACCGTCTTTCTGGTGGACTTCGTCAACTCGTTGGAGTCGGAAGATGACTTTCCTTCCTGCCCCATAATCTCCCTCTCCAGGAGTTTTAAGCAGGAAGGAAGTACCGAGAGCGGCAAGGGTGGCGGCGGAGGAGGGCAAGGAGGGGAAGGACAGAAGGGCCAGCAGGGAGAAACCCAGTTCCCCCCGACGCCGAGAGTGGGAGATCGTATCCAGCAGCCCGGGTTACCGCCGGGACTTTCCGGCCCGCAGGGCGGCCCCATGTTTCTTGAAGGGGGGCAGGTCCCGAGGGTAGGAGGCGGACCTGTAGAAGCCATGGGTACGGCCGTGTTCCGGGGAGGAAAAATGGTGGGTGATCTCAACGGCGAAGAGACCCGGACGATGCTCATGGTTAAGGGCGATTTCGAGAGGGGGCTTTTTGCCGTGCCAGACCCTCAGGTTCCGGACCAGTCACAGTATT
This sequence comes from Candidatus Fermentithermobacillus carboniphilus, assembly GCA_018208355.1. Classification (GTDB taxonomy): domain Bacteria; phylum Bacillota; class Sulfobacillia; order Fermentithermobacillales; family Fermentithermobacillaceae; genus Fermentithermobacillus; species Fermentithermobacillus carboniphilus. The sequence continues at coordinate 2,036,805 of CP062796.1, forward strand.
CCCTCAGCTTGGACATGCGCGGGCGAAAGACCGAGGTTGAGGTTAATCGCCAGGGAGACCGGGTTGAGATAGATGTACACTTGACGCTGGAAGTGTCATACATGTCCATGAAAACGCAGTCTGACTACACGGACCCGCGGATGGAACCCCTCGTCGAGAAGGCTGCCGCCGAGTATGTCAAGAAGAACCTGGATAGAGCGATAATGAGGACCCAGGAAATGGGCGCAGACGTCTTCGGGTTTGGACGGAGACTGAGGCGCACCTTTCTCACGTGGCCCGAGTACGAGGCCTTTGCGTGGCAAAGCAAGTATCCACAGGCACAAATCCGGACGAATGTCGAGGTCGAGTTAAAGCGCTATGGTTTGGACTTCGGACCTCTCAAAGTGACGCCGGGAGAAAAGCTGCAAGAAAGCCAGTAACCTGCTCCTCCGCTTGGCTGCCGGGATTCGGCAAGCTCTGGTCAGCGGCGCTTACTCTACGGAGCCAAGTTACTGGCACCAGGACAAAACTTCTATGTTATAGGTAGTCCCGTCGATACGGCCAGTAGAAGTCTTCTTTCTACGTCGACCCAGTTTACCACGTTCCACCAGGCCTCAAGATACCGTGCCCTCTGGTTCCGGTAGTCCACGTAATACGCATGTTCCCACACGTCCACCACGAGGATGGGTATCGATCCCCACTGTGTGAGGTCTTCGTGCTTTTCCGCCTGAAGTATCTCCAGGCGCCTCCACGCAGGGTTCCAAACCAGTGCGGCCCAACCGGAGCCCTGAACCTCGTTGGCCGCAGCCGTGAACTGTCCCTTGAAGGCAGCAAAACTCCCGAAAGCGATTTCGAGCTGGGTGGATACTGAAGGTCCCGGGGTTCCGCCACCCAAAGGTGTCATGTTGGTCCAGTAGATGCTGTGGAGTATGTGGCCTGAGCCGTTGAATGCCAGTTCCCTTTCCCAGAACCGCACCATCTGGAAATCTCCGGTCTGCCTCTTATTGAGGAGCTCCCTTTCCGCTCGGTTCAACCCGTTGACATAGCCCTGGTGGTGCAGGTCGTGATGAAGTCTTAATGTCTCGCGGCTGATGTATGGTTCTAGAGCGTCATAAGGGTAAGGCAGCGGAGGAAGGACGTGACCTCCTATAGGGACAGTTCCGGCGGGAAGGAAAGCGGCGCCAGGGCTTGAATCGTGAGTGTTCAAAGCGATCCCTCCAGGTCCCGATCCGGTTTTTTACAGGGATTGAAGTCATAACAGTATATGAAAAGGCGCATTTCCGACGGACGGCGAAATATTTGGGGGACGACGGGGGCCAGCGGGAGAGCGGCCCCCGTGAATTCAACCGTGACTCTACTATTTCACGAGTCCCAGCCAATCGCCGAGAAGGAACTGCACTCGTCCAAGGAATAGAGATACTCTCGCCATTATGCCGTTGGAAAACCCTACTCCGAGGGCTACCATGAAGGCGTATCTCGTAAAAGCCGATATACCCTTCATGACCTGCCCCTCGCGTTTCAGAGTAAACATGAAGTAGACCAGGGTGAAGACACATATCAAGACAAACAGGATGTTGTTGATAGACTCCCCAACCGTCTTTGCGGAAAACTTGAGAAACGTGCCTGTGATCTGGCCCAGTAACACCTTTGGGTCATAGGCGAGAGTGTATCCCGCGTTATACCCTACCCAAAATGCCATAGGGAGCCTGGAAATCCAGACCCATTCTTTTGGCCCGTAGCGGAGGTACAGGAGAAGCCCCATCGCCACGGGGATGAGCAGGGAATACTGTCCTTGGGCACCTATCTGTTTTAAGAACAGGGGTTTCAGCTGGTTGTGGAACGTCAGGACGGCGCCGTGAGCGGCCGCAAGCCCAATATAAATGTGCTCCATATACCTGTAGGCGAGGTTTTCCTTATAGAGAAAACTGAATACCGCGAGGGTGCCGATGGCGCCTATGGTCAACTCGACGGTTTTCGGTAACCCTCCCATCTGGATTTCCCTCCCTTCACGATCTTTTCTTGGATTTCAGGTAAAATCCGATGTTGCCCAGTACGACGAATACGAAGAACAGAGCGTGGGCGGCTGACTGGGAGTCCATTCCCTGGATGGCCTTTCCTGGTTTTCCCAGAAGGAATTCGTACTGGGCCGCTCCGGTGAGGCCGCCCAGAATGCCTTTGTACTGCCCGGACTGAAGGTAGACGATGTATTGCGTGATCATTCCGCCTGTAATCCCGGCGATTACCTTGTTGCCGTATTCTGAATACAGGTAGGCGACGAAATCGTTGAGGGCGCCTCCCAAGGAAGTGAAGCTCGCGAGGATTTCGCATTCTTTGAGCGATTTGATCCCTTGCATGATGGGCATTTCCGAAAGCTTCTTACCGGTGAAGTCCTGGTCGGCGTTGGCTTTGATTATGTCTTCGATCATCGACCGGACGTACAAGCCTCCCCCTACCTTGAACCCGAGGTTTACCCAGTCGACGCCGTATTCCTTGTTCATCTCTTTGGCGATGGGTTCGATGATGCTCTGGGCCAGCTGTACACCCTCGTTGTTTGATTCAGCTGAACCCACGAGTACCTTCAAATTCCGCTGAAAGCAATGGCGGGCCACGATGGCGGCCTGAGTTCCGTTTTCCGTGAGGGTGCTGGGGAGAAAGTCGAACGAAAGGAAAACGTAGCTTCCGGGAGGTGCTGACTCTATGGTGTCGAACGCCTGCCTCGTCATGTTGTCTACCTGGATGGGGAGACCAAAGGGCTTAAAAAAGGGAATCGTCACTACTATGGCGAGGAGAAGATAAAGCCATCTGACGTCAAGGGAGTCGAGTTTTTCGAAAAACTTCATGGTTCACCCCCCTTTCCTAATCCCCGCGGCCGCCGAGGTAAGACCGTTCGATGCCGAGCAGGATCCTGACCATTGCGGCGTACGCTCCGAGCGCTGTTCCAATGGTGACCGCGCGCATCGCTGCGGTGTTCAGAATCTCGGTCATCCAGTTGCGGGCGCTAGGAATCCAGGGTGATATGGCGGCGCCGATGGGGGCATTGCCGAGAATGCCGATTAACCCTGCAGCAAGCAAGATGGTGGCCTCCAGGGTTTTCATGCGGAAAGCCCTGTACGCCGCGGACAACATGTAGAAAGCGAGGAGCGAGAACATGGCCGAACCCAGAGGGCTTATGGTGGCGTTGAAGATGGACACGAATAGTTTGTCGTCAGGGCCGGTAAACAGGCCGTATATAAAGTAGCCGAACATCGCTATGAGGAGGACCAGAGAAGCCCCCCAGTTTTCCCGGCGTCTTTGAATGTTTGTCTTGTGGACTATGGTGAGGTTTATCATACCCATGAGGAATGCTGCCGCGCCGGAATACATCGCCCAGTTATCCAAGGTCTTCTGGACTTGGGTGAATCCCGGAAACGCGAAATACCGGGCGATTATGACCAGCATTCCTGCTATAAAGCCGAGCCAGACGGGAAGTTGGCGTCTCACCTCCGGATTCCCTCCTTTCATTTCGTTATGAAATTCATAAAGGCCTTGCTGCCCAGGTTCGCGAAGACCACTCCGATGACGATGAGTCCCGTGATGAACATCTTGAACCAGTCGACCGCGATTAAGGTGCCTACCATGACCGGGTCTTTGCTGAGGTAGGCCGAGGCCGCGTAAAGTTCGTCTCCAATGAGGGCGTAGTCACATGACGCCACAAGGTACGGAAGCTGTACCACGGCGGGGCAGCCCGCGATCTGGATGGCCCCGGCCAGAGCACCCGCTTCGGCTATGACGAGGGCTTCTCCGAGGAACCACCCCATCATGAAGTTGGCCGCCACTTTTTCCCGATGGAATATACCCACGACACCGGCGGTGTATGCGAACTGGTATCCCGATAGGTAACGCACGTCTTCACGGTTGAAGGAGTCTGGTTTCCCAACTTCCAGGTAGGCTTGGCGGACGATCTCTTCGAGCACCGGGTGGTTAGTGGCGTTAAGGGTGGTCACTATGAGGCGGGTATCGTATCTAGCGCAAAGGCTTGCTACGTGTGCGAGGATGCTGAAGGCTGCCAGGGTATGGGAACTGAAAGCATAGAATCCCGGGGTGAAGTGGACGGGACGTCCCATTTCGGTGGCCCGTCCCACCGCTTCGTCGAAAGCGTCAAGGCCCGCGATCTTCCGGATCTCGGGTACCGGCATGCCGGCTTTGGCCCTGCTAATGAGCCAGTAGATGACCGCCGAATACACGATCACGAAGAAAAACTGGCCGACCGTTCCAGGCGTGAATATCCCCCACGTTGGAGGAGGGGGAGTGTTTGGGGCAGCTATCGCCCACGGCAATTTGACTCACCTCCCGATGAGATGAACTTGAAGAGAGCTCTTGCTTTAATTCTTATGGCGTGGGGCTATAGTGGATGCTTCGATCTATTTTAATTTTTCAACTTATTTATACTTGTTCGATACAGCGTGTCCGAACTCCTTCTTTGCGGGGGTGGGGCCATAGTCAAATACTTCCATCTCACAAGTCGCCTGAAAGCAACAACTATCCTGGAACGTACCGCCCAGAAATAGATACGCGGGGCGGCAATAAGGAGGAGTGAAGTTACCCGGTATCGAACCAGGAAAGGAACAAGGAGTGATCGAGATGATATCCCAAACCCTCATGAAAAAGCCTCTTGTAAAGGATGGGTTAGACTATTTCCAGGATTGTCTCGAAGAATACGTTGACCTTATCGTCCGCATAACGGAGATTCCAGCGCCCAGCCACCAGGAGAAAGAACGGGGCGAATTTGTGAGGAAGACCATGAGAGAGTTCGGGTTTCCCGTGGTCCAGGTAGACGAAGCGGGGAACGTCCTTGGCTTCCTACCTGGATGCGATGGGTCCCGGGTTATCGTGAGCATGGCTCACATGGATACGGTTTTCCCAATCGATACAGACGTGACCGTGAGGCGAGAGGGGAACATACTTGTAGCCCCTGGTGTCAGCGATAACTCGGCTTCCGTCGCCTGCATGCTCCTTTTGGGGAAAGTATTCGCAAAGCACATGCCCCTGCCTCACCCGGTGGTCCTAATAGCGAACGTGGGAGAAGAGGGCCTCGGAGATCTCAAAGGTTCGAGATATTTCTGCTCGCACGTTGAAGAGTACGACTTTGAGGGATTTCACCTCCGCCCCGAAAACCTCGTCTTTCTGAACATCGACGGCAACATGGGACACATTGTGAACAGTGGGGTAGGCTCGAGGCGCCTAAAGGTAAAATTCACCGGAGAGGGCGGGCACAGCTGGGGGAACTTCGGGAATTCCAGCGCCATTCACGGCCTGGGTACGGCCATCGGGAAAATTGCCCGGATAAGGGTCCCCAGTGATCCCAAGACCACTTACAACGTCGGTGTCATCTCGGGCGGGCATTCGGTCAACTCAATAGCCCAGTCAGCGGAAATGCTCCTGGATATGAGGTCTGTTAGCGGCGAAGCCCTTAAGGACCTCGAGGCGGAAGTCCGGCGGTTACTGGAAGAAGCGGCTTCGGAGACAAGGACGCGGTTTACCGTTGAAGTCGTCGGCGACAGGCCAACCGGCACCCTTTCCCCCGATTCTCCTCTGGTCAGGGGGCTTTTGACGCTGGGGAAAGAAACAGGTTATGAGTTCCGGCTTGAAGCTGGAAGCACGGACTCAAACATCCCCCTGGCAAATGGGTGGCCTTCGGTTACGATGGGCTTTAAAAAGTCCGAAAACGGGCATAAGACCAGCGAGTTTCTCTATATCGATTCCCTCGTGCCTGGAATAAAACTGGCTCTATTGTGTTTTGCGGGGCTTTTGTTTGATGCGTTCTAATCTTGTTGCTCTGGATTTGTCGAACTCACGGCCCTTGGCGTTCCTGCGAGGGCAACATGAATAAGGTGAGGGACTCTGTACTGAGCGAGGTGTCATCCGTTGGATAAGCCCGGCGATTTTCTTATTGAAGAAATCAAATCTGCTCCCTGCAGCATAAGAAGAGCCCTTTCTTCTGCAAGAGAAGCCTCGCGGGCGCTTGCCCGGAGGATAGCGGAAAGCGGCGCCGTCGCGTTCATAGGGAGCGGTTCTTCATATAACGCCGCCCTTCCAGCCTCCTGGCTGCTGAGGCAGAGAGGTTTTCCCGCCTGGGTGCTCCAGGCTTGTGAGGTCAAAGAGTTCGGGCTGGGACTCACAGGAGCTGTGGTGCCTGTCCTCATCTCAGTCTCGGGAGAAGGCGAGGATATAATCGGTGCGGCCACTTCCATTGTTAACTCGGGAAGCCCTATGCCCGGTGTCGTCTGTAATACGCCGGGGGCGAGCCTTATTTCGTTCGCTCGTGAAAAACTCATGCTGGACGCCGGGCCGCAAAGGGCAGAAGCTGCGACTCACACTTTCCTCGCTTCAATGGCGGCCCTTCTGCAGCTTGCCCTGGATGTCCTGGAAGAAGCCGGAGCCGGTGGTTTTCGTCCCGGTTGCAGCGGGGCGACAGAATGCCCGGGTAGCGCGCCTCTTTCACCTGTTCGTGATGCCCCTGAACCGGGCGCAGCGGGTGAGAAGGCCCGAAAAGATGAGCTGGGCAAGATGCGGGAAAACCTGGGACGATTGCCTGGTATTATCGAAGGTGTGCTGAAGAGGTCGTTGGAGACTATCCCGGTTGCAGCCGACTTTCTGAGCGGGAGGGGCTTGAAGAACCTTGCAATCGTGGGGTTCGGACCGGGTTACGCGGCTTGCCTCGACGGCGCGCTCAAAATCAAAGAGGTTGCGCAGGTGTTCGCAGAGGCCCATGAAGGCGATAACGTCCTCCATGGTCCAGCATACCCTATTGTGTACCACAAGATACCTGTAGTGATCCTGGGTTCGACAGTGGCGGAACAAGCCGGGAAGAGACTTGGCCGGTTTTTTTCGCAGCTGGGATGTCGGACCGTACTTCTGGAGAGAAGATGCCCGCCCGGGCCTTGTGTGTCAGAAATCGAAACGAGATTCGAGATGGTAGACGAGGGCGGGGTATCGTCAACCGGGGACATAACTCGAAAAAATGCAGGGTATAACGACTACCTCGATATCGGCATCTACGATGAAGAAATCCCGGAAGTTATGGTCCCATTCGCAGGTTCGGTGCCTCTCCAGCTCTTGGCATACGAACTCGGAAAGCGGCTGGGCCTTGACGTAGACACGCCGCCCACGAAAGCTTCGCAAATACAGGCGTTGGCCCGCTGCAGCCGCTGAGGCCAGACTTGAACTAGAACATGGGGGAGCCCGAGTGTCATGCCGATTCGGCTTGTGGCCGTGGATCTTGATGGGACTTTGTTGAGGAGCGACGGGACTTGTTCGCTTTATACGCGCAGCGTGATAAGGAAAGCGTGCCGGCGCGGTTTAAGAGTCGTCATTGCCACCGGAAGACCGAGCACCGCGGCGGTGAGGATAGCGAGTTGGTTAGGGATCGCTGAACCGGTAGTGGCCTGCAACGGAGCTCATATCCTTTCAGCTCCGCCAAGGGAAGAATGGCAGTTCACGCCCATACCAGAGGAAGTCTGCCGGGGTGTCATAAAAGTCCTGAGCGACATGGGATTATGCTTCCATCTACACCTCAGGGGTTCCTATGCGGTCGAGTTAAGATACATCTGGAAAATAGTGAGTAAGGAGTTCGGGCCTAAGGAGTTTTTCTGCAGTCTCATCGGGATGAGGCCGAGCGCGCCCTACAAGGTGCTGAAAAATGGGGAAAGTCAGAAATATGCCGGAAGAATCCCGAAGATCTGCCTGTTTGACGACCCGGGTGTGATCCGTGAAGCGGTGACCGCCCTTTCGGCGATGTTTCCGGAAAAGCTTCAATTCGTGAAGACCGGTTCTCGGTTCCTCGAGATTATGGACGCTTCGGTCAACAAAGGCCTGGCCCTTCAGCTTGTCGCTGAAAGGCTCGGCATTGCGCGGGAAGAGATTGCTGCTCTCGGTGACGGGGATAACGACGTCGAAATGCTGAAAATGGCGGGAGTGGGCGTCGCCATGGCCAACGCCACGCCCAGGCTTTCTCTGGTAGCCGACAGGTTTACTTTCTCATGCGACGACGAAGGGGTTGCTGAATTCATCGAAGAAATCCTGGACAATCCCTATTGACGCCGGGTACTCCCGGCTAGTGAGGGTGGTCCTTGCTGACGGGGACGCTTCTTGCTCACTGAGGACGTTTAGGAACCGCGACGCTGGTGACTGATTCCCACCAGCCCTCAGGGAGGATTCCCAGGCGCCATACGGCTGTACCTCGAAGACCGTATCTTGAGGCCAGGAGTAACCTTGCTTCCAGCGAGGCACGGGTCTCGACGAACGCGCGGTAAGTTACCTCCCCTTCCTTCCACTCAAGGTACTCGCATGAATACTCGGGTTTGAAGATGGGCTCCGTCGCTTCGGGAGACTCGCCTGCGGGAACTCCAGAAAGGGACTTGCCGGATGGATCTCCAGTAGAAGGCCCAGACGTGGTCGTGGGTTCCCCAGAGGCAGGAACCGATCTGCCCAGATTGTCCTTTGCTGCCGGACGAGATTGGAGGGTGGATCCGTCTGAGCTTACTTTGTAGAGCGTCCCATAAGCGGGAATACCCAGGAGGATCTTGTTACCCGGCACGACTTCCTTTTCCATGCGGATTGCCTCGTCGACTTTATCCCACGGTGCAGTGGGCGACGGAGACTTCGGGTCTTCGTATGCGTACGCCATGAGCACTATGAAGTCTGCTTTTTCGCCTATATGTTTGTGGTCGTACCCCTTGAAAGAACCGTTCAAAGGGGGGAGCGCAACGGCCAGCGGTTTTTCGCCGATAAATCCTTTGAGCGAATCTATGAACGCGTTCATGCCTTCCTTTTCGCTATCCCTCGAGGTCTCATCTCTTCCGAGACCCTCGAAATCTATGAGGACACCATCATATTCCCAAGTGGCGGCGGCCACGGAATAAGCGAGGTTCTGCCTGGCTACGGGATCCCGGATGAGACTCGAAAGGCTTCCGTTTTCGTTTTCAGCGAAGACCATGGCGAAACACTCAAGGCCCCGGAGGCGCGACTGGAGCAGCACCGCAGGCCAGCCGTCGGGTTTGGAGAAGCCTGAGGGGTGACCGGATGAAACGACGGTCCCATCACGGTTAACCGCAAACCAGCCCAGGAAAATGCCTGCCATTTCTGAAGCCGGTGGTTTTTCCGAGACATAAGGGTACTTATCCCCGAACAGATCTTGCCAGCTCGAGTAAGTGAGAGAGCCTAACGCGTAGAAACCCCATATCTCTGATGGTCGTTTCGGGGATGATACTAGCACTGTCCTGGTATCTTCCTCCCAGGACACAGTGTAGCCCATGATCTCGCTGAAGAATCTCAATGGGACCACTGTGTTGCCTGAAACGAGGGCAACGGGCCGGGGGAGGGGATACTCCGTGTCGTTGTAGCGGGCCACATTTTCTCCTATTTTCAGTCTGATGCTCACGCCGTCTCTCGAGCAGATCGCCTCGGAGGTCGTAGCGTCCCACTCGACGGTGACTCCCAGAGATTCGGCGAGAGCACGCAGAGGCACCATTGTAACTCCGTCGTCTAAGTAAGGTTCTGTGGGAAACCTGATGGGAAGCCTGTCCAGCAAGACCGTAACCTTCGCTTGCGGGGAGACTGACGCGCTGGAAGATTGGGGTGTCGCGTCGGGTGACGTGGCGGAGGCGCGTGATGCGATACAGAATAACAAAGCCAGGGCGAAGATGGCCTTTTGAATGTACCTGCGTCCCCTAGGGAAACGATCTTTGTCGCGCAGAGTCCAACCTGAGTAGTCGTTTCTTCTGAGAAAACTCATTGAACGCCCTCCAATTGTCCTGAGAGATGCCGGGGTTGGGTATCTTGAGCGCCAGGGTGCTCGAGAACGGGAATGCCTTCGCTCACCGCCAATTATACTTGATACACTCCAGCCAGTGTTATACCTTCCCTCGGGAATCGCTATTTGGATGTGGAGGGAGACTGTACAATTGAAACTGAGGTTCAAGACCGAACTCTGAGGGGGAATGACCGGTGGAAACCAGGACCGAATTTGTGCCTGTATCTTGTGGAGCGAGCCTTGCCACCCTTGTCATCCTTCCCGGCTCCGGTTCTTATCCCGCGGTGATCGTGCGGACGCTCTACGGGCGCAACAACTTGCCGGGCCTCGGAAGTTTTTTATCCAGCCACGGTTACGCGACGGTCATCCAGGACGTGCGGGGAAGCGGGGAATCGTCCGGAGACTTTAAGTTCCTGGCTCAGGAGCCGGACGACGCCGTCGAGACCGCCAGATGGGTCCTGGCCCAGCCCTGGTGTGACGGAAGGCTGGCCGTTCTCGGTATCTCCTATCTTTCAGCCGCCTCGATCGCCATCGCAGCCGAGTTTCCGGGACAGGTAAAAGCTGCCATCTGGGTTACGGCTCCTGTAAGAAAGGATATCCTGTGCTTTCAGGGCGGGGCCCTCCGCCTCCATCACACGTTACCCTGGGTATATATGAGACGGGCTCCTCTCGGCTGCTTCGACCCCGGGACTCTTTACCGGAAGTTGCCTCTTGTCGACGCTATTCCCCAAGACCTCAATCCTTCGTGGCGGGCTATGCTAGAAGAGGGCCCCCGGTCAAAGTTCTGGGAGGAAAACGATCTGTGGCGCTACGTCCAGAAAGTCCGGGTTCCGGGGCTTCATTTCGGCGGATGGTTCGATTTCCTCCTCGACGCGACCCTCGTTCCATACTTTGAGATGATAAGATCTGGCGTACCCCAGCGTCTCATCCTTGGACCCTGGAGCCACAATGGTATCGTGGGGACGGAGAAAATTTCTGGCGACATTTCCTACGGGTACTGGGGAAAGGAGTGTGGAGATGCTGGTTCGGGAGAAGAGAGAGCGATGGCGGAATCTCGAGATAGGAGCGATGGTTCAGGTCTAAAGGGGAAGCAGGGGCTCGAACTTGGCGCGGATATGGATATGGTGGATACCTCTTCTCACTTTGTCGAGGAAAGCGTAAGGTGGCTGGACTTCTGGGTCAAAGGGATAGACGCTGATACCCGCGGTTTTGCGAATAGACCTTCTAGGGTAAGTTACCCCTCGGGCGGTTCCTCACAGACAGGCGACTTTCAGGGTGGTTTCCGGTTAAGGTCTTCGGTGAGGTGTTTTTTCACGGGCCACCAACCTCACTGGGAGGAATTTGATTCCTGGCCCCGGCCGAATGCTGGTGTCCTGAGGTTGTACCTCGGCGCGAGAGGTTCACTGCATACCGTCAGCCATCCCGCGGTAGGCTTTCCGGGCAGCGGCGTCCTTTCTGAGGATATGGCGTTTATAGAAAATCGCCCGGCGACCAGCGATTCTTTCATCTACGATCCCGAGAATCCCGTGCCCACCGAGGGCGGGGCGGTGTGGGCTTTTTCCAAGGCAGGACTCATACCGGGACCTTCGGTGTCCTCTATCCATCTAAGGGACGATGTCCTAACCTACGATTCCGAACCGTTGGATAGTCCTTTGAAGATATTCGGGGTCCCGGAAGTAGAACTATACGCATCGTCAAGCGCCCCCGATACGGACTTTGTCGCCATGCTCTTGGACGTGGACGAAGAGGACGTTGCCAGGTATGTTTCAGACGGCATAGTCAGGGCCAGGTACCGGAACGGCCTGGACAGGGAAGACTTTTTGGTGCCGGGTGAGACCTATCTCTTCCGAATAATTCTTAAAGGGTGTGCCCACACTTTCGGTCCGGGCCACCGGGTACGCCTTCTAATTACGAGTTCAAACTTTCCCAAGTTTGACCGGAACCCGAACACGGGGGAGCCCATCTACCGAAGTCGACGGGTGCAAAAAGCGGTCCAGACAGTGCGCTATGGGCGCGCAACCCCGTCGGCCCTGGTGATTGGGACTTTCTAGGGCAGCCGGGCCAAACTAATGGCGGAAGACTTTCGTATCTTGGTGCCGGTGAGTTCAAAGGCGGGGAGGTGACGTGATTGGCAAAGAAAAGGCTCATCACGGGTAGGGATGGCGATATACCCGAATTCAATGCTACCGTGGAGACATACGGCCGAAGCATTCCCCAGCCCAGAGAGGTCCGCAGCGACCAGAATCAGTTGAAGGGAGACCATGCCCACGGCACCAATAAGGGGAAGAAGACCCCGATGAGGGATAAACTCGGGTAGCGTTTGAGTAAGAAACCGGAGGACTAACGTTGTTACATATAAGGATAATTCTGGTGGGAAGAATACGGGAGCAGTACCTGCGGGACGGCGTCGAGGAGTACCTCAAGCGTCTCAAGCCTTATGCCCGCGTTGAACTGTTAGAACTTCAGGATGAGCCTGTCCCGGAAAGTCTATCCCAAAAGCAGCTGGAGGCTGCAAGGGCCATAGAAGCTGAACGTGTCCTTCGCACCGTACGCGAAGGTGAATACTTGGTGGCCATGGATATCCGGGGGAAAGGGATGACATCGCCGGAGTTCAGCAGGTGGATTCAAGATAGGGGATTGACCGGTGAGTCAAATCTGGCTTTCGTGATAGGAGGGACTACGGGGCTGGCCCCGGAGGTGCTTTCTCGCGCTCGTTTGAGGTTGTCCATGGGCCCGATGACCTTTCCTCATCAATTCATGCCGCTTTTGCTACTTGAGCAGATTTACCGGGCGTTTAAGATAGCGGCGGGAGAGAAATATCATAGGTGATGACAGATCCGACGAGTGCGTACCTCGTTTGACCCCTTGTCTATGCTATTAATCGACGACTCATGCAAAGGGCACCTCCTCGTGCTCGTTGTTCCATGCTGCAAGAACATTTCGATGAAAAATTCTCGTTGACATGCCAAGTTCGGAGTACTAATCTTGAGTGGATCAAGTGGGCATCGCTAGAGCAGGTGGCGACGATGGGGTGATGGTTGTGTCGGGGCCAAGAACCGAGTCTCGAAGCGACGGGGGTTCAGCTTTGGAGATCTGCTAGTTGTAGCCTTTATTGCGGGGCTCTGGTGGATTATATGGAGTTCACCTCAAGCGGGTAGAGCCCAACTCTCTTACGAATCAAGTCACATAAGCCTTGCGTTGACAAGCTTGCCCTACTACGTATTGCGATCCGTGATTAGAATGGTCCTGGCTTTTCTTTTGTCCTTGGCGTTTACATTTGTGTACGGGTATATAGCAGCGCACAATCGGGTTGCCGAGATGGTGTTGATCCCGCTTCTGGATATACTGCAATCAGTGCCGGTACTTGGATTCCTTTCTGTAAGTGTAGCTTCACTTGTATCGCTGTTTCCCGGATCGATTTTGGGATACGAAATAGCATCGATCCTGGCTATCTTCACCAGCCAGGCTTGGAACATGACGTTCGCGTTTTATCAATCACTGACGTCCATCCCCAGAGATCTTCGTGAGGCAGCCAGCATGCTTCGGCTTTCCAAGTGGCAAACCTTTAAGTACTTGGAGCTCCCCTATTCAATCATAAGCCTGGTTTGGAACGGCATGATGTCTTTCGGGGGAGGATGGTTCTTCCTCGCAGCCAGCGAAACCATCACTGTCCTTGGTAGGGACGTTCAACTACCGGGGATAGGTTCGTATATGGCGACGGCTATCAGGGCTTCCAGCACTTCTGGGCTCCTTGCAGCGCTGGTGTCAATGGTTGCGGTCATCGTGGTCATCGACCAGATAGTCTGGCGGCCCCTGGTGGTCTGGAGCAGAAAGTTCAAGGTAGAGATGACTGCCTCGGACGAGGAGCCGACTTCTTGGGTGATGGAACTACTGAAGAAATCCCTCCTGCTATCTTTCCTCGAGGATGCTTTTGGGCCTATAGGCAGGTTTATGGCCGGGTACGCTGAGAGGCTGCGCCGCGGCAGGCGCAGTGGTGGCAGAGCGCTGCGCCTCATTTCCAGAGTGGCGCTGATCTGCATGGATATCCTGATCGTGGGATTGCTGGTAAGAGGGGCTTTCTGGTTTGTCAGAGGCATCTGGTTGCTGTGGTCGGTCCTTGATATTGGCGACGTGTTAAAAGTGTTTTATCTCGGTGGACTAACCCTGGTCAGGGTGATGGCCGCCGTCTTCCTTGGCATGTTGTGGACGATACCGGCTGGGGTGAAAATCGGCACGACCCCCCGGCTCCGCCGATTCCTTCAACCTGTGGTGCAAGTGCTGGCTTCGTTTCCCGCAAACATGTTCTTTCCCTTCGTCACAGTCCTGTACATCCGCTATCACATAAGCATGGAGATCGGCTCTATACCCCTGATGATGCTAGGCACGCAATGGTACCTGCTGTTCAATGTCATAGGCGGAGCAATGTCCATCCCTAATGACCTTAACGAAGCCTCGGTGGTCTACGGCTTGAGAGGGATCCAACGCTGGACCAAGTTCATTTTGCCTGCCATATTTCCTTCGGTTGTCACCGGAGGTATCACCGCGGCGGGTGGGGCATGGAATGCCAGCATAGTCGCTGAGGTAACTTCGTGGGGTAGTACGACGTTGACTGCCACTGGTCTAGGCTCGCTCATTTCACAGGCAACCAATTCAGGAGACTGGGCGATGATAGTTTTGAGCATAAGCGCTATGGCGGCGATAGTAGTTGGCGTCAACCGGTTGTTCTGGCGTCGGCTGTACGCGCGGGCCGAAGAGATGAGAGCGATGTAGGATCGCCGAAGGGAGGGTAACCCGTGAGCGTGTCTCTGATCGAACTCCACAAGATCACCAAGAGGTTTGAGCGTCCGCCCCTGGCACCCATCGAGGTCCTGAGCGATATATCGCTTACGGTGAGGTCTGAAGAGATTCTCGCCATCCTTGGCCCTTCCGGGTCAGGAAAATCTACTTTGCTCAGGATAATGGCGGGACTCATAACGCCGTCCTCGGGCGAAGTTCTCTCAGCCGGGAGAAGGCTTGACGGTATCAACAATGGCGTAGCCATGGTGTTCCAGACATTCGCGATTTTTCCCTGGCTAACTGTGCTTGAGAATGTAGAACTTGGCTTGATTAACTCTTCCCTGACAGCTGAAGAGCGGCGCAAGAGGGCGCTCGAGATGATCGATATGATCGGTCTGGACGGCTTCGAAGGCGCCTATCCCAAAGAATTGTCCGGCGGGATGCGTCAGAGGGTTGGTTTCGCGAGGGCGCTGGCGGTCCATCCCGAAATCCTTCTCATGGACGAACCTTTCTCGGGTTTGGACGTCCTAACAGCCGAAAACCTCAGGCGAGATTTGCTCGACCTGTGGCGTGAAAAGCGGATACCCACGAAAGCGATAGTGGTGGTAACTCACAATATCGAGGAAGCCGTATATCTCTCAGACCGGATCGTTATTCTGCAGCGTAATCCGGGTCGGGTTGTCGCGGATATAACTAACCATGCCGCAGGGCTCGACAAGCGCGATCCGAGGTTCGTCAGCATGGTGGATTCTGTCTACGGAGTACTGACCACGAGAGAGGCCAAGGCGGAATCGGTTGCGTCAGCCAGGAGGTATGTACCGATGGCGCCCGTCGGTGCGATGACGGGTCTCGTGGAACTCTTGAGGGATCTGGGTTCCAGGGCAGACCTGCCCAACGTAGCCCATGAGCTTCTCCTGGAATACGATGATCTTCTTCCCCTGGTTGAGGCCGCAGAAATCCTGGGATTCGCCCGAGTCGGACGCGGGGACGTGGAGTTGACTAGGGTAGGAGAAGAATTCGCCGATGCCAATGTGTTGGAGCGCAAGGAAATATTCAAGAGACAGGCGCTTTCCAACGTGCCGCAGTTTCAGGCAATTATCAAGGTGCTCAAATCAAAGAGAGACAGACGCATGCCGAAAGAGTTTTTTGTCGAGCTCATGGAGCAGCATGTGAGCCCGGCTGAAGCAGAGCATAGAGTCGACACGTTGATCGATTGGGGACGTTATGCTGAAATCCTATACTACGATGAAGATTCCGGACTTATCTACCTTGAAGACTCGGAAGATAGAAAGTGATCCTGACCTCAGAGACTCGGGGGCAAGCACAGGGGAGGATATCTATGACGGGATGGCACGCTCTCATACTGGGGATAATACAAGGGCTGACTGAATTTCTACCCGTATCAAGCTCGGGACACCTCATTTTAGGCTCGCGGTTCTTAGGACTTCCTGCCCCCGGGCTTTCGTTTTCCATTGCGGCGCATGTGGGCACTGCGGTAGCGACGATAGGGATGTTCCGGGACGAAATCGCCTGGCTGGTCAGAGACATTTTCGGGCGCGGGCGGGGTGGAAAGATAGCGCTCGCAAACATCATCATCGGCTCCATTCCTGCAGCCTTGGTTGGACTCCTGTTCAAAGGTGCGGTAGAGGCGCTATTCTCGACGCCCCTGGCGGCTTCGGTGGGCCTTCTGGTTACCGGGTGCGTGCTGAAGATCTCGGGACGCGGAAGAGAACGTGCTTTCCACGTTGAAACTGCTGAAGACTATGGCAAGAAGGGTACCGGGATACCGAGCTGCCGGAAGAAAAACCGCCAGGACAGCCGTCCAAATCTGAGAATCCTGCGTGAGGACAACGGCCATACCCCGCTTTCTACGGTCACGACGTGGCGCGCTCTGGTGACGGGCATAGCCCAGGCTATCGCCATAGTCCCGGGTATATCAAGATCGGGTATGACCATTACAGCCGGGCTTTTGTCTGGGATGTCGAGGGAAGACTCGGCGAAGTTCTCTTTCCTCCTGGCGCTTCCTGCAACTCTCGGGGCGGCCCTACTTGACCTCAAAGATCTCTTAGGGACCGGAGCCGAGACAATGACGGCGCAATTGTTGATAGGGGCAATTGTATCGTTGATTACGGGAGTCTTCGCCATATCCCTGACTTACAACTTTGTGCGTAGAGGAAGCCTCGATAGGTTTGCGTACTACTGCTGGGCCCTAGGGCTCCTGTCCTTGTTCGTGGTACTCCGGTAGATCGTGATCCCGGTGGCATAGCCTCCTTACTTCCGCGATAGCATTCGGTCTGAACCCCGCCCCGGCTAGCGACCCCGGGGTACCCGTCATCCTACTTCCGCGATAGTATTCGGCTTGAACCGCTCGGACGAATGTGCCGCAAGAGACCCGGTCAAGCCTGCTTCAGCGATAGCATCAGGCGTGAACTCGAATGACGCTTGCCATATAGCAGGTACATGTCAAGTTAGGCGTTCCGGCTGGGCAAGATGTAGTAGGGACTGATGTGGAGCCTCATGTGGACGTCACGAGGTGGTACGATGGGGCGGACTCTAAAACAATACGGCATTATCACGCTGGGCCTTGTGATCGTGGCAGCCGGTATTCATCTTTTCCTGGTGCCTAGCAACATCGCAGCCGGCGGGGCCATGGGGGTCGCTATAGTCGTCAACCACTTCATTCCGGAGATATCTGTGGGCCAGATCATGCTGGTCGTTAACATCTTTTTGTTCGGAATCGCCATCATCGCTATGGGACTAGATTTCGGAATAAAGACGGTATACGCGAGTTTCGGCTTATCTGCCTTGCTGTGGCTGCTTGATGCCGTTGTCCCTCTGCGGCAACCGTTTACCCGTGATCTCTTGCTGGCAACATTGCTGGGTGTCATCATATCGGGGTTCGGGATGGCGGTCATCTTCAATGAGGATGCGTCGACCGGCGGAACGGACATCGTGGCGAAGATCGTGAACAGGTGGACGCACATCGCCATAGGAAAATGTCTCCTTGTCGCGGATACCCTGATTACTCTTGCCGCGACCGCCGTTTTCGGGCTGGAAAAAGGCATGTATGCTCTTTTGGGCGTCGTCGTGAACGGTTACATAATCGACTACGTCGTCGAAGGTCTCAACGTGTTCATGCAGGTTTTCATCATATCGAAGAAGGCTGAGACCATCGGAAAGTTCATAATGCAAGACCTCGGACGCGGCGTTACGTTTTTCTCGGGCAGGGGCGGGTATTCGGGTCGCGAGATCAAGATAATTTACAGTGTCATAGGTAGGAAGGAATTTGTCCGGCTAAAGGGCTTCATAAAGGAAATAGATCCCGAAGCCTTCGTTACCGTGCAAAGATCCCACGATGTCCTGGGAGAAGGGTTTAAAACGATAGGGTAGAAGCCATTAAATTAGGACCCGAGGAAAACCGTAGATGTTGTACACAAGATGCCGGGACTTTATCCGCCCGTGCCGCTCGGGTCGTCCGGAGGTGTACGTAATGAGATTCGAGACGAGAGATCATCATGCTGCGGTAGGCAAACACGGAATGGTGGCCGCAGCCCACCCCCTTGCGGTCCTGGCCGGGATCGACGCTTTGCGCCGGGGTGGAAACGCTATGGACGCCTGCATAGTCATGGCAGGCGTCACTTCAGTGGTCCTGCCTCATATGTGCGGGCTTGGCGGAGATGCGTTTTTCGTATACTATCACGCTGGTTCGGGGAAAGTATGGGCTCTTAACGGAAGCGGTGCACCCGGGGATCTTTCCACGCCCGAGTACTTCATTCAGAAGGACAGCGAAATGCGAAAAAATCTGAGAGATGGTATCCTCCAGGAGCGTCACATGCCCGGGCGAGACGCACCCGTTTTCATCCTTCCCCAGGATGGGATATTGTCGGTGGCCGTGCCGGGAGCTCCCCTCGTGTACGAGCGAGCATTGAAGCGCTTCGGCACGTTCACGTTAAAAGAGGCCTTCGAACCTGCCGCGGAACTGGCGGAAAAGGGGTTCCCGGTGACCCGGAGTTTCTCACGGGCTATATCGGCGGAGCGGGAAAAGCTTGAAAAGTATCCGCCGACCAGGGAGATTTTCCTGCCCGGAGGTAAGATACCGGTTCCCGGGGAGATGTTTGTGCAAAGTGACCTCGCCCGTACGTTGCGGGAGTTTTCCCAAGGTGGAGCCGAATATTTTTACAAGGGACCTTTTGCCGATAGATTCTATGCCCTGAACCGGGAACTTGACGGGACCTTTACGGGCGGTGAATTCGCAAGGTACCTCGATGAACCCGAACCTTTCTACACCCCGATTTCCACGACGTACCGCGGTTACACGATTTATGAGACCCGGCCCGTATCCCAGGGATTCATCGTGCTTGAGGAATTAAATATACTCGAAGAGTTCGACTTGCCCTCCCAAGATCCCGAGAGCAGCGAGGTCATCCACATAATGGTGGAGGCCAAGGAGCGGGCCTTCCGGGACCGCAACCTTTACGCAGGGGACCCGGCTTTCTCTGGATTTGACGTCCGCTTCTTCATATCTAAAGAGCGGTCGAGACAACTGGCGGATACCATCAAGTCCCAAGGTGCCTGTAGGAACTCGGGGCATCTCGTAGGCGGCTATTCCGAAGGTGATACCACTTCTTTCGTCGCCGTGGACAGGTACGGTAATGCCTGCTCCTTTATTCACAGCAACGCCTTTTCTTTCGGCTCTGGCTTGGTTGTGCCGGGCACCGGTGTTATCCTAAACAACCGGGCAGGCAGATCATTTGTCCTGGAGAAAGGGCATCCCAACTGCGTGGCTCCGGGCAAGCGGCCCATGCATACTCTCAATTGTTATATGGTCTTCAAGGGTGAAAACCTCTTTGTCGCCGGCGGGACCCCGGGCGGTGACGGTCAGCCTCAGTGGAATATGCAAATGCTCAGTTTGATGTTGGATTTTGGGGCAGGGCCGCAAGACGCGTGCGACTTCCCGAGATGGCTTTCGTTCCCCGGGACCGACGTCATCAACATTGACCGGCCCCCTGAACTCAGGATGGAGTCTCGGTTCGGCCAAGATACTATTGACGGATTGAGGAAAAGAGGTCATACGGTGAAGACCGTGGGTCCATGGGCGGGAGGCGGAGGCGCCCAAATCATCATGGTAGACCCGGATTCGGGTCTTCTCCTGGGTGGGTCGGACAGGCGCGTCGAGGGGCTAGCCCTCGGATTCTAAGCACCAAGCCATAGGGTCTTCCGGGGTCGTGCTCTTCAACGTGGTTCACGGCTGACTGCGCTTTCTTCCAGATGAGGATTCCAGGTGGGGGAAAGAGGGCGTGGTTTTCTATTTTTAGCGTTACGAGATGTCAGGACAAGCGGACCGGGTATGGTGCTGGCGGAAAAATAGTGGGACAATAGGGGGTAGATTGCCAGCATAACGCAGGACATGGAGGCATTGGACGTGAAGGACAGGCAGTACAGCTGGGTCAAAAGCGTGGTGGTACTTTCTTTCGGATGGCTCCTCTTATATGCCACGAGAACCGTGCTTTCCTCGACTTTGAAAGATATAGGCGATTACTGGGGGCTTTCAGAAGGTTTTCTGGGACTCATAAGTTCTTCGTTTTTCATGGCCTACACGATTTTGCAGATTCCGTCCGGCTTTCTATCAGATAGATTCGGTTCTAAGAGAGTGCTTCTCTTGGGGTTCGCCGCGCAATCTCTGGCCATCTTTTTCAGCGCTTTTGCCCGGGACCAGTATCAGTTTCTGGGGGCCAGGGTACTGGCAGGAGCGGGACAGGCCACCTATTTTGCCTGCCAGCACGCGATCATAAGCGTAATCCTTCCCAAAGAGAGGAGGGCCCTGGGGACGGCTGCCACGGTGGCAGGGTCGGCCTTGGGCACCGCTCTCGGGCTCCTCCTTGGGAAGTTCCTCGGATTTTACTCTTTCGGGTGGCGGCTTCCTTTCGCCGTCCTCGGGGCTATGGCCCTGGCCTTCGTATTGGCTATAGCTCTCGAAGTGCCAGAGACTTCGGGTCCACACAGCGTCTATCCGATGAAATTTATTAATAGCTCTCCCTCCGGGGACGGTGCGAGACAGATTGCCCAGGCTCCTCAGTTGCCCGATAACCTGGGTCAAGCGAATCCGGGGTGGACCTTCCTGGCGCTCATGTGCGCCTCTCATTTTATGACAATGTATGGCTTTTACCTCATGCTCACTTGGCTGCCATACTACCTTGAGACAGTAAGGGGATACCGTGGGGGGCTTTCTGCCGTGATCCCTACGGTGATGCCCCTCATTATGGCTCCCGCGACTCTGGCGGGAGGGTTTGTGGCCGATCGGCTCGGGAGCAAGAAAGTAGTGGTCAATGTCGCCCTTCCTTTATCTGCGCTGGCTACTGCAGCCATACCCCTGGTCAAGTCGACGGGTGGCCTTTTGGCGGCTTTGGCCCTCTATGGAGCCACGGGGAAACTTGTCATAGACCCGGGTCTCATAGCCTACGTGGGAGACAACGCCCCCCTTGAATCGAGGGCGACCATACTATCGATATTCAACTTCGCAGGGGCCCTGGCCATGGCGGTTGCGCCTGCGGCGACGGGCTTTCTCGCCGAATCAACCGGCAGTTTCGACCTGAGCTTTTATGCGGCAGGGCTTTTTAACATCGTGGCCCTTTTTACTTTCGCGGCGGCACTGAAACTTTTGGGAAATGCTTCGAGATACGGCGAGCGAGCCTGACCCCGGGGCACACTAGAAGGTTTTACCGATAGCGGGAGCGAATTGCTCTTCCCGGGAGAAAATCCTTAAATTTTGGGGGAAGGGCAATGAACCTCACGGCGTATTCTCAACGTTGCTCGGGCTGCAAAGCGTGTCTTCTCGTCTGCGCCCTGGAAAACTTCGGCCTCAACAACCCGAAGTACGGGGCGCTAAACATTATTCAGCATTTCCCGGATCCGGGTACGTTTGAGGTAAAGGTATGCACCAGGTGTGGCACCTGCAAAGATGTTTGTCCCACCGGAGCAATCGAGATGGGGGATAACGGCTTTTTCAGAGTTAACTCTGAGGAATGTATCGGTTGCCGGGCCTGCGTGGAGGCGTGTCCGGAAAAAGTGATACGGTTCATCGTCGAGAAGAACGTGGCTTTCACTTGCACTGGCTGCGGAGAGTGCGTCAGGTACTGTCCGAGGGAGGCCGTGACGGACGCTTCCGGGGAGGTGGCGAGAGCATGAAACTCGGGGGTTATATGGGCAAGATCCTGGAGGTAGACCTGACCGCGAAGAAGTCCAGGACTTTTCCGACCGGAGAGGATCTCATCAGGGACTACGTAGGTGGCAGGGGTTTTGTGGCAAAACTCCTGTGGGACCTGGTTCCCCGGGGGGCGGATCCGCTTTCGCCCGAAAACGTGGTGGTCATAGCGCCCGGGCCTCTAACCGGAGTTTTCGTCCCCGCATCGGGTAAAGTCCACATGGGTGCAAAATCACCGGCAACGGGCGGTTACGGCGACTCCAATATGGGTGGCCATTTTTCGCCTGAGATAAAGTACGCGGGATATGATGCCCTGGTGGTGAGAGGTAAGGCCGAAAAGCCGGTTGTACTGGTCATAGATGATGACAAAGTATCTTTTGAGGATGCCGGTGACTTATGGGGAAAGGGTGCGATCACAGCCGAGAAAATCCTCAAGGACAGGCTCGGGGAGGACTTTCAGATAGCAGTCATTGGACCTGCCGGGGAGAACCTGGTCAAGTTCGCCTGCATTTCTCATGACTTCGGGAGGCAGGCAGGTAGAACCGGTGTAGGGGCAGTGTGGGGATCCAAGAACCTCAAGGCCGTCGCCGTTCGGGGGTCGCGGACCATCCCGGTGGCTCAGCCTAAAGAGGCTTTTTCCAAAGCGAAAGAAATGTACAAGACGTGTTTCCACAAGCCCGGATTTAAGACTTGGACTCCTTACGGCACCGCGGAAGTGGTTGACTGGGTCAACAAAGTCGGAGCTTTTCCCACAAAGAACTTCTCGACCACGTATTTCGAGCGTCACAACAGGATAAACGGGCAGTCGCTCAAAGAGAGGATATTAATCACCGATAAAGGATGTTTCGGGTGTCCCACTCCGTGCGGCAAGTATTCCAGGGCTCAGACACGACTGGGAGAAGTTCTCGTCGAGGGACCCGAGTATGAGACCATAGCCCTTTTGGGCGGGAATGTGGCTCTCGGTGAAATAGAGGAAGTAGCGTACGCCAATAGGGTCGCCGATGAGCTTGGACTTGATACCATATCCGCCGGCAACGTCGCGGCCTTCGCAATAGAATGTTTCGAGAAGGGGCTTTTATCTCGGGAACAGATAGGGAGGAATCTCTCTTGGGGGGACCTCGAGTCGGTTGTATACCTCCTCGAGAAGATGGCCCGGAGGGAGGGTATCGGGGATCTGCTAGCCGAGGGAGTGAAGGTTGCTTCTGAGAAGATCGGAGGAGGTTCCGAGAGATTTGCCATCCATGTCAAGGGGCTCGAGTGGTCTGGCTACGAGGCGAGGTGGGCTCCGGCCATGATGATCTCCTACATCACCTGCGACGTGGGGGCCCACCATAACCGTTCGTGGGCGATCACTTTTGACGTGGCCAAGGGAAGAGATAGCCTGGAAGGCAAGGCAGACAAGGCTATCGAACTCCAGCACATAAGGCCGCTTTTCGACGTCTTGGGCCTCTGCAGGCTGCAGTGGGTCGAGATCGGTTTTGAGCTCGAAAATTACGCAGAGATATTCCCCATGGTCACGGGTTTAGGATATTCCTGGGAGGACCTTATCAAGGTATCCGAAAGGATCTGGAACCTCACTCGGGCATTTTCGGCAAGGGAGATCCCCGGTTTTGGCCGGTCATTTGATTACCCGCCCGCCCGGTTCATGGAGGAACCGGTCCCCGACGGCCCCGCCAAGGGGAAGTTTCTGGCGAGAGAGAGCGTAGACCGGCTTCTCGATGACTATTATGCAAAACGCGGGTGGACGAAAGAAGGCATTCCCACCAGGTCGAAACTGTCAGAACTGGGGCTTGACTTTGTCGCGGAGGAGCTTGAAAAAGACGGATATTCTATTTGAAAAGCGCCAAGGACGTCGCCCGAGAGGAGGTTTCACCGCGGTGAAAGGGGATCCGGCGAAGATAAGAGTAACCCTGTCGGCGATGGGTCACTCGGCACAATATTTCCCGGGGGGCTCCGGGAAGGTCGAAATATACGTGACCCCTCCGAGGACGCTGGAAGGGATCCTGGAAGACCTCTGCGTGGCCAAGGATTTATTCATGTTCGCCCTTGTCGAGGACAAAAAGGTGGGATTCGACTACGTGCCTCGCGACGGCGATGAGGTAGTGCTCGTTTCTCCTGTAATGGGTGGATGAAACGGGCTGACCTCGGCTTCGGTACCGCGGGCCGGCGGGTGAAGTTGCCTGGTCCGGCTGTGGGTGGGCGCAAAAACTCCTTCAGAAGATAATGTGGCGCCCGGTGACGCGGGAGAATCGGACGGTTATCTATCGCCGGGCGCCCGCACAGCAGTGGGTGGTATCTCTCCGTTGCGACCGGAAGATGACCCCTAATTTAAAGGTCCCGGTGTTTATCACCGTGCTGTCACCGGAAGATGGCCCTAATTATGTGCGCTATTCCTCCGAAAAAGGCCGAGATGACTGTGGCCGCGATGCCGAAACTCCAGCCTATGACTTCTCCTACCAAAAGAAAGATTCCTAGGACTATCAGTAACAAGCCAAGGCATCCCGTCAGGCAGCCCATGAGCCCTCGACCTCCATCTCTTTCCGGTTACGGTTTCTATTACGAACTTCCGGGCTGGAGGTCACACGGACGATCAGATCTCGAGACTTTTCACCTGGGGACGGAGAAGCCGACTTTTGTTCCCGGTTGCCATTTGGGGTTCAGGTAATCGCTGGGGTTTGCGGATATCAGCCGCACTATCTGGGCCTGCCCGTCGATGAGCTCCATCACGAAAGTTCTGCCCTCAAAGTCGATGGTGAAATAGTGTCGCTTCTCTTCTGTCTCGAAGACGACTTCCGGGGGATATATAGTGTACAGAACCATGTGACACCACCGTCCTTTTTGTTCACCTTTCCTTCGTTCATGGTCATCCTCAAACCGCCGGTCCTTGAGGAGGTCTTTCAGGCGCTTATGGCTGGGGGACTGGTCCAGGCATAAGGTTGGGGACCGGATTCGGTTCGGCAGAAGGCGGCTGGTTGGCGGCCTTGGCCTTTGCGAGTTCTTTGACCTTGGCGACCGCCTTGCTGAGTCCCCCAACCTCGTCTATGAGTCCGACTTCAACGGCCTCTTTTCCCACCAGGACAGTTCCAATGTCGCGGGCAAGTTCGCCTGTCCTGAACATGAGTTCCCGGAACTTTTCCTCGGTGATTTTGGAGTTGTCCACCACGAAGCGGATCACCCTATCCTGCATCTTTTCCAGATATTCGTAAGTCTGCGGGACTCCGAGGACCGTTCCGGCAAGCCGAATGGGGTGTATCGTCATGGTTGCCGACTCAGTGATGAAAGAGTAATCCGCCGCTACAGCTACAGGCACCCCTATGCTGTGGCCTCCTCCAAGGACCAGTGATACGGTGGGTTTGGAAAAACTCTTTATGAGCTCGGCTATAGCGAGACCAGCTTCGACGTCACCCCCCACCGTATTGAGCAGTACTAGAAGACCCGAGACCTCAGGGTTCTCTTCCACGGCTACAAGCTGCGGCATCACGTGTTCGTACTTGGTCGTCTTGTTCTGAGACGGAAGGACTATATGTCCCTCGATCTGGCCTATGATCGGCAGGCAAAATACATTGCTCTTGGGCACCGGGAGGCCGGTGGTGCCAAGTTCCTTCAAGTTTTGAGTTTTCTCGCTGGGGGATTCTTCGAATGCCAAGAAAATCAGTCCTTTCCAGTGAGAGTTTGAACACGTAAGGTCTTAAGCGGGGAGTCTTTCTTCCCCGGCGAACTCAGCGTAGTCGATGTCCGGGAATACACTGTCCCACGTCTCGAGTTGGCGCAGGAACACGGGGTCAACTGCGCCATTCTCAACCTCTTTTATGAGTTGCCTGAACCTTCCGATATGGGTGATGAAGCGATTTCTGGCATATTCCGGGACAGTCCCGCTCTTCATGATGAACGGCCAATCCGAAGACTGGGCCAGCAGTATTTCCCGGGCGGCCTGGTTCAGGGCCCTCTTGAGGAGGCCCGTCGCCCGTTTGTGCTTTCTGGCCATCCATATCATCTGTTCCTGGCAGTGATGCAGGTGGCGGTATATCCAATCATTGGAGCCTTCGAGCCAGACCTCGTGATACCCTTTGTATCCCCAACTGGAGACGGCTGGCTTCGAGACCTGGTTTACAGGGTAATATTCTGCATATTCAGAAGGCGTTATCGTTATCACCTGTTGATTTTCGGAGGCCATACGTCTTAATAGAAATTCGAGCCACAGCGGACCTTCAAACCACCAGTGGCCGAAAAGCTCGGCATCGTAAGGTGCAACCATTATGGGGCGCCTTCCCAGGATCCCCTGCCAATATTCGGCCTCTTTGTTTCTCCAAAACAAGAAATTCCCCGCATGTTCCCATGCGGCCCGTCGAGCCGCTTCCGGATCGTAGAGGTCTTTGTCGTCGGTCTTCCTGTCGGTGACCCGGAAGTACTTGATGCCCACGGGAACCCTGGTGTTACCCGGCAGCGCATTACCGAGGTATTCAAGGGGCAATTCGTAACCTATGTCCCTGTAGAACTCACGGTAACGTGGGTCCCCCGGATACCCTTCGTCAGCACTCCAGACTTGTTTGGAGCAGTCGGGATCTCTACCGAACGCCAGAAGCTTGTGAGGCGTCATCACCGGCGCGTGGAAACCGAACCGGGGTCTAGGAGTGGCGTAAAGGACACCGTGTGTCTCCAGGATGAAGTATCTGACTCCTTCGCTGGAGAGATACGGCTCAACTTCGGGTACGTAGGCGCATTCGGGTAGCCAGAATCCCACGGGATCGTGATTGAACATGCGCCTGAAGGCCCTGGCGCCTGCCTTGATCTGCACGCCTATCGCCTCCTTATGCAGAAGAAGAGGGAGATAGCCGTGGGTGGCCGCGGAAGTCAAAAGTTCGACCCTTCCTGAACGCTCCAGCCTGGACCAGGGACTTACCAGGTCTTCTCGGTATTTCCCCGTGAAGTCCTCGTAGATCCGGGTAAAACGGGTGTGGTACATGGACGCCAGGGACTCGAGGCGGCTATTCCCCCTGACGCGTTCCTTTTCCCGGCCTGAGAGATCGATGAGGTTCTCCAGGTACCTTTTGTACCTTTGCCGCAACACTTCGTCGGTTAGCATCTCGAGCAGGGGAGGCGAGAGCGACACGGCTATCCTGAAAGGGATCCCGTCCCCGGCAAGCCGTTCGAAGGTATCGAGGAGTGGGACGTATGAGTCCGTGATAGCCTGGAACAGCCACCTTTGTTCCAGAGAGTCCTCGCATTCAGAGTGTTTGACGAACGGAAGGTGGGCGTGCAGCACTATGCTCAAGAAGCCTCTTGTCATCCGGATCACTTCCCTCACATCCAGGGCGAACTTGGTCCTAATTTCCAGCGTATTTTGCCGTAGAATGATGTCCAGTCGAGGGGGGCCCATTCCTCGGAAATCTCGTCAGACAGGTCGTCCGGGGGAAGGACCACTACGTTTGAACGGAGGAAACCGATGAACCCTTTCTCCGGGAAGAGTCTTCCCAGCTCGGCGTAAAAGGCGTGACGGGGCTTTCCCAGGTTGATATACCAGTTGTCTGCGTCTTCATTGATGAACACGTCCACATGAACGCTCCCGTCGATGCCCGGGGTCACGTCGTAAAGGCGGATGATAGGCCTTGAAAGTCCCCATTCTTTCAGGTGCTTCTGATACATCTCCTGGTATTTTTCGTGGGTTATCTCCCAGTAGGCATATACCCAGCCCGGGTCCCTGGCCAGAAGCACAAGCCTATCCACGCCGTATCTTTTCGGGAGAGTATATCTCTCATCCCGGATGTCTCTTGGCGAAAGGACGCGTCTTTTTTGGACTTTTATCTCTTCGGGTGCCTGGGCCCGGGGTCCCCGGGGTTCATCGGGGAAATCCTTCAGCCTCGCCCATGCTCCCGGCTGAAGCTCTATGATTTCCCCTGCCTCCCACACGAGCTCCACTTCTTTGGAGAGATTATCTTTCCTTAGCCTTCTTGTGGCCAAAGAACCGTCGGGGTGGGATTCCCGTAATCTTTCACCGGGGCGGGCCCTCGGCCTTGCGACTCCTGACAGCCTGTCAATCTGAGCGGCTTTTTGGTGGTCCAGGGCTTCGAGGGGTACGCCAATGTCGGTCGATACCTCCATTTCAGTGGATTCTGTGTCTTTCCCCGAGCGCGAGGTTTCGGGGTAACGGTGCCGGGTGCGGTATAACATCGCCACTCCTAAGAGGATGAGCACAACCGCAAAAAAGAACCACATGGCGAATAGGATTCCCCCTGTCCGGCTAAGATCGGAAAAGCACCGGACCAAATTCCCGGCTGTAGTAAATATGAGGAATAACCTCGGATTTTATTCGGTCGAAAAGCGCCTGGGAGAATACATATGCGAACAAGCGTTCTTGGAAATGGTTCCCTTTACATCGGCTTCGACAGGTCGTGTTGCCTCAGAGAAATGTTCTGGCCGGTTGTAGGCCTTGCCAATCACATTGCAGAGGGGAAAGAAAACAGGTTGATCCTCTGGTATCGAGGCCAACTTTTTGATATTGGCGGAGAAAACTGGATGACCGATGGAGAATACGGAGAGGGTATGTCGTTCCATTGGAGGTTCCGCCATAGGGCGGAGCCGCTGGAAATCGAGATCGACGACGTGGTGGACCCTCAGAAACCCCTATGGGTGAGGAGAATCCGCGTGATCCCTGACGCCGCGGGAAAAATCGGCTTGTACTCTATGCACCACTACAACCTGGGAGAAAATGATGTGGGTGAGGCCGCTTTCTGGGATTCGGGGGAAAGACGGCTATATCATTTCAAAGGGCCTTTGTGGGTGTGCGCCGGTTTTGAAATCCCGGGGGCATGCAGCGGCCTCTCCTCTTCAGGCCGGGCGGAGATCATGGGCTCTGTGGCAAAACGCCGGGACGGAGGTGTCACGATCTCGCCGGAGACAGGCAAGGTCTACGGCCGGACTGTCGATCACGGACTCATCGAAAGTATCGTCGGTCTCATATGGAACCCGGCAGGGGAAACCGCGACTTTTGAAGCCGCGTACGTGCTAGCCCTGGGCAACTCCATGGACGAAGCCGGGAGGCTGGCGAGGCACGGCTCCAGGATGGGATACGAGGGGGTAAAGGCAAGGTCTTCGCGCTACTGGAGCCTCGGAGCCCAGGGGACCGCGTCCACGGCCGGTTCCCGTGACACCGGTCCTGGTTCTCTGTACGAGGTTTCGTTGAAAGTCCTGGCGACTCACTGCGACCGGCGAGGCGGAATCCTTGCCTCCTGCGATAGCGATATAATGCTGGATTACCGGGATCACTACAGGTACGTTTGGCCCAGGGATGCCGCCATGTGTGCCTCGGCTCTGGCAAGGGCGGGTTATCCGGAATTCGCTCGCCGGTACCTCCTTTTTTGCAGGGATACTCTCTCGGAAGGCGGGTTTTTCTGGCAGAGGTACAGGCCCGATGGAACCCGTGGTTCAGGGTGGCACCCACCGGATCTTCCCCCCGGCCAACTGCCCATCCAGGAGGACGAGACGGCCCTTTCGCTGGTCACTGCGAAAGATTACCTTGTGGCCACCAGAGATCCTGATTCCCTCGAGGAAGTCTATCCCGGTTTCATAAGAAAGGCCGCCCGATTCATCCTCGATTACAGGGAGGAAGATGGTTTTCTCGTGAAACCGTCTTTCGACCTTTGGGAGGAAAGGCGAGGCATTTTCTCCTTCACCCAGGCGTCTTGCGTCGCAGGTCTTGTTTCGGCAGCGGAAATATCTTTCGTCCTGGGTCAGGGCGATGAAAAGGAATTCTTAGCTGGCGCCTACCAGCTTCTCCAGGGACTGGTGCTCTACCTCTCTGACGATGATAGGGGCTTTGCCAGGGGGATATGTGCCGAAGCCGGCTCCCTAAACCCGGAATATATACCTGACTGGACCGCCGATGCAAGTCTTTACTGCATACCCATCCTCGTGGCGGAGTTTAAGGGGAACGAAAGGATCGCTGCGATTTCCCGGGATGTGGCGGAAGAGTGGCCCGTGGTCGTGGACAGGACCATTGAAAGAAGCAAGGTGACCTGGAAGCGGCTTGACGACCTTCTCCGGGTCCACCTCGATGGCGACAGGACGGGGGTTGCCCGGTATCAGGGGGACTGGTATTGGAGACCACCCGATACCCCCCACGTACCGGGAAACCCGTGGCCTGTTGCGACGGCGTGGCGGCTGATATCGGGACATGTGTTGGGTCTTTTGGACCGGGATGTGGTACGCGATTCCCTATCGTGGTTCAAGAGGGTGAGCATTGAGTCCGGTATTATGCCGGAACAAGTCAGCTGCGTGGACGGAGAGCCACTATCGGTGGCGCCTCTCGCCTGGTCTCAGGCGGCCTACCTTGACCTGGTCAATCTCGTGAAGGGCTCCTGATTACCTCCCGTGCCGGAAGAGCAAAATAGAACCGTGAAAAACTCATGGAGGTGAGGACATTGCAGGACGATAGGATATGGGTTAACCCGTCGCCTGCCTCGAAGGGTGGATTGACAGAGATAGGGTACAGGGGACTTCTCGCCAAAAGCGGCGCGGATAAGGTATACCTTCATTACGGCACCGACGGTTGGAAAAACCCGCAGACCGTGCCTATGTCGAAAAGGCCCGATGGATCTTTTGCGACCCAGATAATGGCCGACGCCGAAAGGTCCCTGGAGTTCTGTTTCAAGGATTCGGCGGACCACTGGGACAATAACAATGGGTTGAACTGGTACGTTCCGGTACACAAGAAATAAATCTTAATGAGACTATCAGAGCATGCCGTTTGTGTGACAAAATGAAGAGGCCCCTTAGCGGGTGGACTAAGGGGTCTCTTCACTTTTTGGCGGAAATTCCGACGTAAAAAGAGGAATTTTGCCAAACAGGGCGAATATCGCCCAAGGTTGAGTGCTCGGAGGATAGTATTATTTCAATCGAGATTGACCAAAAATGTGAGGAGGGGAGAAAGATGGCGCTTCCTAGCCTGACGCCGGAAGAGAAAAAGAAGGCTCTTGAAAAGGCCCAATCAATGCGCAAGGCGAGAGCCGATCTCAGGCAGAAACTGAAAAAAGGAGAAATAAAATTCTCCGAGATCATTGAGGGCAACGATCCGGTAATCCAAAGGATGAAAGTTTCTTACCTTTTGAAGTCTTTGCCCAGGGTAGGCAAGGTCAAGGCTGAAAAGATCATGGAGGAAGTGGGGATCGACGAGTCTCGGAGAGTACAAGGCCTGGGTAAACGTCAGAAAGAGGCTTTGTTGCAGCGTTTTGCCGATAAGTGACGGGAGGACTTCATGGGCGTACAGATGGTCAGCATAGGCTTCGGAAATATCGTATCGGCGCAGAGGATCGTGGCGATGGTCTCTCCGGAAAGCGCGCCGATACGTAGGATCATTTCTGAAGCCAGAGACCGCGGCATGCTGATCGATGCCACATATGGACGGCGTACCCGGGCTGTGATAATCACTGACTCGGGACACGTCATACTCAGCGCCGTCAGTCCAGAGACGGTTGTTTCCAGGCTCGAAGAGGATACCACGAAGTCGAAATGAGAAGAGGCGTTCTGTTCGTGCTTACTGCTCCCTCAGGATGCGGAAAGGGCACCCTGAGGAGAGCGCTTTTAGCGAAAGAACCGGATATCGTGTTCTGCCCTTCCTTGACCACGAGAGAGCCCCGGCCAGGTGAAGTCCACGGGGTAGATTATCTTTTTGTTTCCAGAGAAGAATTCCTGAAAAGAAGAGACGGTGGAGAGCTGGCTGAGTGGGCCGAAGTATACGGGAACCTGTACGGCACTCCGAGGAGCGACATCGAAGCCGCTCTGAGTCAGGGACGGGACGTCATTCTGGAAAAAGATGTCCAGGGCGCGCGGACTTTGCGAAAAGTCTACCCCGAAGGGGTCTTCATATTCATTCTCCCTCCCTCCTTCGAAGAGCTCAGGCGCCGCATGGAGGCAAGGGGAACCGAGACTGAGAAGGAGCGGGAGATCCGGCTGGAAAGCGCCCGGCAAGAAATAGCCGATCTCGGGACCTTTGATTATGTTATTATCAATTCTGACGTAGAAAGAGCCAAAAACCGACTTCTCGCAATCGTGGCGGGTGAAAGGATGCGGGCGGAAAACCCATCCTCCCCGCCTGTGGTCCAGAGGAGGTTTGCCAATGACGAACCCGCCGCTCGAAGATCTCATGAAAAAGGTGGATTCCAAGTACAGCCTGGTAATAGCGGCCGCGAAGAGGGCAAGACAGATAGTCTCCCAGAAGGAGACCAACGCCCTTGCGGTCCATAAGCCGGTGACCATCGCCCTTGAGGAGATCGCCAGCGGTAAGGTCAAGATTCGCCGCAAAGAATCAAAGAAAGGTGCAGACATGTAAGCAGAAGGGCGCCCGGTAAGGGTGCCTTGATTATTATGAATTTAGACAAATCCTCGGAGGAAGGTTCTCATGCTGAAAGGAAAAACCGTAGTTATCGGCGTATCCGGAGGGATCGCCGCTTACAAGGCGGTGGAAGTCGTCTCACGCCTTAAAAAGCTCGGCGCCGAAACTCACGTCATCATGACCCGCAACGCCACAAAACTTGTGGCACCCATAACTTTCAGGACAATCTCGAACCAGCCCGTGGTCGTAGACATGTTCGAAGAGCCGAAGCGATGGAATGTAGAGCATATAGCCCTTGCCGAAAAGGCGGACCTTTTCCTCATCTGTCCCGCCACCGCCAACGTCATAGGCAAGATCGCTTGCGGCATCGCCGACGATTACCTGACCACCACCGTGATGGCCTGTACCGCTCCGAAGCTCATATGTCCGGCGATGAATCACAACATGTACGAAAACCCCGTCCTACAGGGGAACCTGAGGAAGCTGCGCGAGCTTGGTTACCGCATCCTCGAACCGGAATACGGGCAGCTGGCTTCAGGGGCTATGGGGAAAGGAAGGCTTCCGGAACCGGAAAAGATAGTTCAAGAAGTTGTGACCTTGCTCAATGCGACCGAAGACTTGAGAGGACTTCGCCTCCTGGTGACAGCGGGGCCGACCAGGGAGTGGCTGGATCCGGTCCGGTACATATCCAACCCTTCGACCGGGAAAATGGGTTACGCCATCGCCGAAGCCGCTTCTAGACGAGGGGCGCAAGTATACCTCGTATCGGGGCCAGTTAACCTCGAACCTCCGTCTGGCGTCCATCTTACCCAGGTAGAGACTACGGCTGAGATGCTTTCGGCGTGTCTTTCCCTTTACGATGATGTTGATGCGGTGATCGCCGCTGCGGCTCCTTGCGATTTCAGGCCCCGTGAGAAGAAAAAAGAGAAGGTCAAGAAGACAGAAGGCGCCGAAACTCTCGAACTTCTTCCTACCGAGGACATACTCAAAACTCTCGGTGATAATAAGGGAAAACACATCCTGGTGGGGTTTGCGGCTGAAACTCATAACCTGCGAGAATACGCGATGGAAAAGGTGCGAAAGAAAAACCTTGATTTCATCTGCGCCAACAAGGTCGGAATCCCTGGATCGGGGTTTGGGTCCGACACCAATGCCGTCACGGTGATTTACCCGGACGGTAAATGGGAAGAGATCGGCCCTGACTCCAAGCACAACATTGCTCTGGCGATCCTGGACAGGGTGAGAAAGATTGCACTTGAACGGAATATCCTCGAGAATCCTCCGGTATGAGCGATGCGTACTTTGACGTCATAGTTGACGTACCCGCGCTGAGGGACAGGCGCTTTACCTACAGAGTCCGCGAGAGCGTGTTCTTGCCTTACGGCGCTAAGGTGCATGTTCCTTTCGGGCGCGGTCAGGCGGACGGGTACGTGGTTGGCAGGGTCCAAGAACCGGAAGGGGTCGAAACCAAGGAAATCCTGGCCGTGTACGATACAAGGTTTTTGCCACCTTTGCACCTTCTTTCTTTCGGCTGCATGCTAGCGCGCCATTATTGCGCCCCGGTGGCCAGCGTATGGTCCTGTTTCTGGCCTCCTCGTGTTCCGAAGAAACCGGTTTCGAAGGTCGTTTCTCCCTGTCACCCTCCTGAGGTCGCGCGCCGAGATGCCGGTGTTGGTAACGAAGAGGTGAGGGACCTCGAGCGACCTGGTGAGGGATTATCGTTTTTGCGTCGGGCGGGGGAGCGTACGGGTTATCTCATATGGGGGTCTCGGGAATTCAGGTGGCGATTTTACATCCAGAAGATAAAGGAGGCTCTCGAGGACAAAAGGGGCGTAATCGTGGTCGTCCCGGAGGTAAAGCGCATAGAAAGCGCCTCGAAGATACTTGAGGCTGATTTAGGCAGTAAGGCAGCGATCCTCCACTCCGGGCTTTCGGATGCTGTTCGGAGGAGAACGTGGTTCGAGATCCTTGAGGGCCAAAGGTGTCTTGTGCTGGGGACTAGGTCATGCGTCTTTTCGCCCGTAAAGGATCTGGGCCTAATCATTGTCGACGAAGAGGAGTCGGAATCCCACAGGGCGGAGGACCTCCCCCGGTATTCTGCGGCTGAAGTCGCGATGCTACGGGCGGATTGGGAGAACGCCGCCGTCATCCTGGGCTCGTCCCATCCTTCCGTAGTTAGGTATTCACGAGCATGTGCCGGACGACTTCTCCTCGTCAGGGAGGACCGCTCTTCTCTAACACCCCTCGTTCGGAGCCAGGTCATCGACCTTCTCGCCAAAGGCCGGAGAAGAGGTCTCATCACGAAAGAGATGTATGAAGAACTCAAATGCGTCTTCGACGGCGGCAAAAGAGCTCTTTTGTTCCTCAACAGGCGAGGGACTTCATCGGCGATAATCTGTCTTGACTGCGGACACGCCGTAACCTGCAAAAGGTGTTCGGTGTCGCTCTCGTATCACGCGAAAAAGCGGGAGCTTCTTTGCCACATATGCGGCCACAGGCAGCCTGTACCCGATGTGTGCCCGGTGTGCGGCGGGTACAGGTGGAAGCTGGTTGGAGCGGGAACTGAACGGGTGGAAGAGGAATTCAAAAAGAAATTCCCCCAGGTCCCCCTATTCAGGCTCGATCAAGACGTTCTGGAGGAATCATCGGCCGAAAGTGTCCTGTCAAGTTTCCTCCAATCGAGTCCTGCATGTCTGGTCACAACCCAGGTTGTGCTGGGATATGATGATCTTTTGGATGTCGAGGCCGTTGGGGTCCTTTCCTGCGATAGCCTTTTGAACCTGTCTGACTTCCGGGCTTCCGAGAGAGTCTTTCACCTTCTCTCCGACCTTATGGAGGTCGCTCGGTCAGCCCAAAGCGAAGGAAGGACGAGTTTTCTGATTCAGACGTATAACCGCAGTCACCGTGCAGTGCAGGGTGTTTTTGACCCGGAAGACTTCTACCGTCAGGAACTGGATTCAAGGCGCTTCCTCCGTTACCCGCCATTCGGGCACCTGTTCAAGGTCGAGTTTTCAGGTAAGAGCCCGGAAAGGGTGAGAGAGGCTGCTCTTTCCTTTGCGGCAAAATGCGAGGAACTGGAAGGAGGCGGCGAAGTCGTGGAAATTCTCGGGCCCTGCCCCGCCCAGATTCCCAAGGTCCGTGGCCAGCACAGGTGGCAACTGGCTTTGAAAGGTCAGGATAGAGAAGCCTTGACTGACATGTGCGAGACCGCAGCATCAAAGACAGTCCTTCCCTCGGGAGTGAAGATTTCTTTTGAGGTCGAAGATTCACTTTAGAGAATGCAGTCTCCGTAATATGGTACGATATGTTCAGGCATGCGTTGATGGAAAAGGTGGTGCGATTTGGCTGTTCTCGAAATAAGGACCTTCGACGACCCAGTCCTGAGGAAGAAGGCAAAAGAAGTTAAAAGGGTGAATAATTCTGTAAGGAAGATATTCGACGACATGTTGGAAACCATGAGGGTGGCCCAGGGAGTAGGGTTGGCCGCACCTCAGGTGGGTATATCGAAACGGCTCATAGTGGTCGATGCGGGGGACGGACCTTACTTTCTCGCCAATCCGGAAGTTGTCGCCAGGTCGAAGGAAACGGAGACTAAGTGGGAAGGATGCCTGAGCTGGCCCGGGTACGTGGGGGAAGTAGAGCGTCCACTGAGAGTATCCGTTAAAGGACTGGACAGGGACGGACACGAGGTCTGGGTTGAAGGAGAAGGACTCCTGGCCAGGGCGCTCCTTCACGAAATAGACCACCTGGACGGAGTACTGTTTGTGGACAGGGCGACTACCATCACCGAAGTGCCGAAAGAAGAGACCTCGGAGGTATCGTTCGACGATTCTCCCAGGTTGAGTTGTGTCTTTATGGGGAGCCCGGAGTTCGCCGTGCCGTCCCTTGACGAACTGATCAATAACGGAGTGAGGGTCTCCCTGGTAGTGACTCAGCCTCCGAAACCCTACGGGCGGAAAAAGGTCCTAAAAGCGACTCCGGTCGAAGAAAGGGCGCGTGAGCTCGGGATAGAAGTGATCACGCCTCAGAGGCTGGCCGACCGGGAAGTCGTCGAAAAGATAAGGAGTGCGTCCCCGGACTTTATAGCAGTGGCTGCGTACGGGCAAAAGCTTCCTCCGGAAATCCTGGCTATCCCGAAGTATGCGTGCCTCAACGTCCATCCCTCTCTCCTCCCGAGATATCGTGGTGGAAACCCGATTCAGAGGCAAATCATGGCAGGAGAGAAACTGACGGGAGTATCCATAACCTACATGACTGACCGGATGGACGCCGGCGACATCTGTGTCCAGAAATCCCTGGAGATAGGCCCTGACGAGACCTTTGGCACCCTTGAGAAGAGGTTGGCGGTTCTGGGTGCCCACGCCCTTCTTGAGGCGATATTTCTGGTGTTCACCGGTTCTGCCGGAAGGACTCCGCAGGACGAAGGAAAAGCTACTTATGCTCCGCACCTCAAACCCGGCGAAGAGATCATAGACTGGAATCGGACAGCCCAGGACGTGCACAACCTGGTGAGGGCGCTGTCTCCGGTCCCTGGAGCGGTTACCGTGTTCGACGACGAACGTATTAAGGTGTGGGAGACAAGGCTTATCGCTCCGTCGGGTAGGGCGACGGACAAAGACTCTCCTGGGGTCATTCTCGGGACTGAGGGAGATATGATAAAGGTGCAGTGCGGCCAGGGGATTATCGGCATCCTGAAGGTTCAACCGGAAGGGAAGAGGCCCATGACAGCCCGGGCGTTCCTTCTGGGCCGCCGGAAAGGCATAGTAAAGTTTGGCTGATCAGGGTGTATAATCTCACTTAAGAGGGGGGAATCCGAGTGTTTTACTACGACATGACATATTTTGTTTTTGTGTTTCCGGCTCTTATATTCGCGATTTGGGCTCAGGCAAGAGTCCGGAGCGCCTACGAGACTTACTCCCGGCTTTACTCGGGGAGCGGGAGAAGGGCATATGAAGTGGCAGCGCTCCTCTTGAGAGAGGCCGGTCTCGGAGACGTCCGAATCGAAAGGATTCCGGGAAGTCTCACCGACCACTACGATCCGCGGAGCCGCACCTTGAGGCTTTCGGAAGGAGTGTATGACAGCTCGTCTGTGGCTGCCATCGGCATCGCCGCCCATGAAGTAGGCCACGCGGTGCAACACGCGGTGGGCTATGCTCCCCTAGCTATCAGAAACGGTCTGGTTCCGGTAGCTCAGTTCACGTCACAAGCGGCTTTTCCTTTGTTCATAATCGGGCTTTTCCTGAACAGCGGGTTCTTGATGGATATAGGTCTTCTATTCTTCCTGGGCGCCGTCATATTCCACCTCATAACGCTCCCGGTGGAATACAACGCTTCCAGGCGCGCCCTCAACATGCTGGAGGCGTCGGGTTACCTCACCGGGAGCGAACTGGTACCGGTGGGGAACATGCTCAACGCGGCGGCTCTGACTTACGTGGCCGCCACCGCCGTAGCTCTCGGGCAGTTCCTGCGTCTCCTCATGATCCGCGGGAGGCGTGATTAGCTTGCAGAAAAGCGCCCGGGGGGTTGCGCTGGATATCCTCACTTCCTTTGAGGTGCCCGCCCTCCGGGCTCCGTCCGTGTCGCAGATCCCCGACGATAGAGACCGTTCTCTGGTGCATGAAATCGTCAACGGGACCCTGAGATGGAGAAGACTCATCGACGACCATCTTTCCGGTTTTTTGAAAAGACCTTTTTCGAGCCTCACGCCCCGGGTACGGAATGCCCTTCGTATGGGAACTTATGAGATGCTTGTGATGGGAATCCCCCCTTATGCAGCCGTGAGCTCCACCGTAGAATGTTTCCAGCGTAGAAGCGAGAGGGGATTTGTCAACGGTGTCCTGAGGGCAGTCGCCAGAAACTTGGGGCACGTCGAACTTCCATCAATTGACACGGACCCCGGGTTGTACGCGTCGGTAAGGTATTCGTATCCGGAGTGGATGGTCCGAAGGCTGATCTCCATGCTTGGTGTAGAAGATGCTCTTTCCTTTCTTAAGGCCGGGAATACACCTCCTCCGCTCACTCTGCGGGTGAATACCGCGGCGACTACGCGGGACGGCTTTCTCGAGGTCCTCCGGAAGCAGGGATATACTGCCGAAGCGGGATCTCTGGACATCTCCATCAAGGTTCACAAAGGGAGGCGAGTCGAAGATTTTCCCGGCTACGACCAGGGTTACTTTACCGTCCAGGACGAAGGTGCGATGCTGGTGACTTTTGCTTTAGAACCCCGTCCGGGGGACTACGTTTGGGACATGTGCGCCGCCCCTGGCGGAAAAACCACCCATATTGCGGAGGTGCTTGCCGGTAATGGTCGAGTAGTTGCCACCGATATCGACGATGAGAGAGCGAGGATGATAGAAGGGTCCGTCAGGAGGCTTCGGCTTTCTAATATAACGGTATTTGCAGTAGACGCGACGGAAAGCCAAACGGTGAGACGCTTTTTGGAGCAAAGGGAGCTGCCTACGGAATTTGACAGGATTCTTCTGGATGCACCTTGTTCCGGTCTTGGGACGGTGAGGCGTAATCCGGACCTGAAATGGCACAGGAGAGAGTCGGACATCTTCAAGATGGTGGAGCGTCAAAAGAGGCTCCTTGAATCGGCGGCCCATTTTCTCAAGCCAGGAGGGACCCTGGTGTACAGCACGTGCACTGTGACAGAAGAGGAAAACCAGGGTGTATGGAAATGGTTTCTGGAAACCCAGAAAGACTTTGTACCGGAGGATCCCGCAAAATCTTTGCCGCTTTCCTGGAAGAATCGTAGGGGTGCCGGGAACGAGACCCGGGGACCAGGCTACCTGTATCTTCTGCCTCACGTCCACGGGACGGACGGTTTTTTCATCGCGAAAGCGAGAAAAATGCTGCCCGGAGAAAGCCCGGCGGTCGTGTCGGGGTAGGCGGGACCGGTAAACTCGAAGTCGGGATTGGGGTTGAAGCATGAAGGGACTGGATTCTCAGGTTGAAGGACAGACCAACAGTCGGCCTTATCTTCTAGACTTATCCGTAGGGGATCTGAAAACGCTGATTGAAGGGCTCGGTGAGAGACCGTACAGGGCAAATCAGGTGCTGGCCTGGGTATACAGGAGATTTGTTTCCTCTTTCAGCGAGATGACAGACCTCCCCGTGGCTTTCCGCACCCGGTTAGAAGAAACTTTGGTCATCAACCGGCTTGACCTTGTGGCGACACAAGAAGAGGAGGGAGGCTGGTCGAAAAAGTTCCTGTGGGGCGAGGACCGCAAGCCTCTTGTTGAGTCAGTGCTTTTGAGATATAAATACGGCTTGACCGGATGTGTTTCGACGCAGGTGGGGTGTCCGGTCGGATGTGTATTTTGTGCCTCCCGCGTGTTAGGATTTCAGCGGAATCTTTCCCGGGGAGAAATCATTGAAGAGTTCCTGGGTATGTGCAGGGATCAAGGCGAGCGTCTCGGCCACCTGGTTTTCATGGGCACGGGCGAACCATTTCTCAATTACGACGAAGTCCTTGCAGCCATAGATATGCTGTGCCGCAAAGACACGTATGGCATATCCAGAAGAAAGATCACCGTATCCACGGTAGGGATTCCCGAAGCCATAGAAAATTTCGCAAAAGACGGAGGCGGAGCCAAGCTTGCGCTCTCGCTTCATGCTTCAAAAGACGAAACAAGGGACAAACTCATTCCGTTGAACAGGGCATACCCCATAGGCCGGGTTATGGAGGCGCTGCGGCATTATGCGGAGGTCACTGGGCAGAGGGTCACCGTAGAATACATGTTGTTGAAGGGGATAAATGACGGCAGAGAAGATGCCCTCAGGCTTTCGGGTCTTCTGGCGGGTCTCGACTGCCTTGTAAACCTCATACCATGGAACGAGGTGCCAGGGCTGGAGTTCGAACCGCCGGGAAAGAGCCGGGTGGCCGAGTTCAAGGCGATTCTTGAAAGGAACCGGATCAAAGTTACAGTACGTCGAAAATTAGGTGGCAACATAGAAGCCGCGTGCGGTCAGCTCCGGCGCCGCACGGTGCTATCTGACTCACCGGATCGGTGAATCAGTGACGCCGTGTTTTGCGGGAGGGAAAGGCTTTGCAGTGGAGAGCGAAAACGTCCCGGGGCCTTGTCCGGCCCGAGAACGAAGACTCCTGGGCGGTCGTTGATCTTTCATCTTCGGGTCGCAATATCTGGCTTGCCATGGTGGCAGACGGCCTCGGGGGCCACGAAGGAGGAGAGGTGGCGTCGTCCCTAGCGGTGAAATCCGCGGTGGACTATATTTCGCTTCACATCCCCCAGGATCCCCCTCCCAAGCTTCTTCAGGATGCCGTCGAATACGGTAACCGAAAGGTCTTGCAGGCAGCCACTTCGGGTACAGGTTTCCCGGGAATGGGAACCACCCTTACCTGTGCGCTTGTGGAAGAAGAAACGTCGAGGCTTTACGTCGGGCATGTGGGTGATAGCAGGGTATACCTAATCTCCGGGAGCAAAATCAGGCAGATCACCGACGATCATTCTGTTACGGGGGAGCTCGTGAGAAACGGCACTATTTCGGAAGAGGATGCCATGCGCCACCCGGCAAGAAACGTGCTTACTATGGCGCTTGGCACTCAGGCGAGGGTAGAGGTGGCTACGTACGAGGAGGAGTTATCCCCGGGAGACGTAATCTTGCTGTGTACCGATGGCCTGACGAGCCTGGTCAGCCCCTCAGAAATAGCGGATGTGATCTCGAAAAGGAGACAGGACGACGTAGCCGACGCCCTGGTTGACCTCGCCAATAGCCGTGGGGGGTACGACAACGTCACGGTGGTTGTCCTGTGGCCCGCAATATCACCTGTGCCTTCGCCGAAAAGAGGTGAAACTTCATGACCCTCAAGGATCTGCCGGGTAAGAAGATCCTCAACCGGTATGAGGTGAGGGAGAGAATAGGCGGCGGCGGTATGAGCGTGGTCTGGAAGGCTTACGACCTTGTGCTCGACCGTAACGTGGCTTTGAAGGTATTGAGGCCTGAGATGAGCGAAGATGAGGATTTCATACGCAGGTTCCGGAGAGAGGCGAAAGCTGCCGCCTCGCTGTCCCATCCCAATATCGTTAACATCTATGATGTAGGCGAGGACCAGGGGCTTTATTTCATAGTGATGGAACTTGTCGAAGGCGAAACCTTGAGAGACCGTTTGAAAAGAGAGAAGAGGCTGGGGTTAAGAGAAGCGTTGAATATCGCCGCCCAGATATGTGAGGGGCTTTCTCACGCTCACGCTAACCGGATAATCCACCGGGATATAAAGCCTCAAAACATCCTCATCACGAAACAGGGTCACGTCAAGGTTGCCGATTTCGGCATTGCCAGGGCACTCGGGGGAGTTTCGACGACTAGCACAGGTGTGGTTGTAGGATCTGCACCGTACCTTTCTCCCGAGCAGGCGAAGAACGGCGTGGTTTCAGCGCGCTCGGACCTGTACTCTCTCGGAGTGGTACTTTACGAGATGCTTTCGGGTAGCCCCCCGTTTGCCGGGGAAAGCCCTGTAGCGGTGGCCCTGCAACATCTCGAGGCGGAGATACCATCCCTCCGGGAAAAGAATCCGGATATCCCGCCGGCGGTTGATGCCCTTGTCAGAAAAGCCATGGCGAAAATGCCCGAAGACCGTTTTCAGTCTGCCGACGAGATGCTGAAAGCAATACGCCAGCTTCAGTCTTCATATGTGGCGTCGTCCGAAGAAATACCTGCCCCCGGGGGAGATGAAGCGTTGCCCAGAGGGAGAAAGCAGAAGCGCGGGCTGAGCCTTGCAGCCAAGATATTATTGGGGTTTCTGGTGGCGGCCCTGGGAATCGCCGGGTACGCCGTTTACCTTTTCAATAAATGGATGGCCGTACCCATCGTTGAAGTGCCCAATATTGTGGGAAAAACCCAGATGGAGGCCCAGGCCATCCTCCGCGAAAAGGGACTTATACCCCAGATCGCGGCAGAACAGTACGATCCAAATTACCCGGCCAACGTGGTGATCTCGCAAAGCCCCATGGGCGGTGAGAAGGTCAAAAAAGGGAGAGAAGTGTACTACGTCCTCTCCAAGGGCGAAAAGTTCGTCACGGTGCCTGACGTGAGCGGAAAGACAGCTCTCGAGGCCCAGCTCGAGTTCCAGAACGTCGGCCTTGACATCGGAAACGTAGGTTTTGAGTTTCACCCCACGGTGCCTAAAGACAGGGTGATAAGCCAGAACCCCAGAGCGGGCACTCAGGTGGCTATCGGAACCAAAGTGGACGTGGAGATATCAAAAGGGGCTCAGCCAGAAACCGTAAAAGTTCCAAAAGTGGTGGGTCTGTCAAAGGACGATGCCGAAGCCCTTTTGAAAAGTTCCCTCCTCGATATCGGAACGGTGTCGCAGGTCCCCGGCCAGGAGCCCTTCGGGACCGTTCTCCAACAGGTGCCTGCAGAAGGGACAGAAGTGCCGATAAGATCGAAAGTGGACATTACAATTTCCCTTGGGCCCGAAAAACCGCCTAACACTTACTCGTTTACGGTCAAAGTCCCGGACAGCGGGAAACCTGCCGTCAACGTGAGGGTTGTGGTCACCGATACAGCTGGCGAGAGGGTGGTGTACGATAAAAACGAAAAACCGGGTGCGGAAGTACCCATTCGTTTCGAATATAAAGGTTCCCAAGCAATATTGAAGGTGTATTTTGACGGGGTATTGGCGAGCCAAGCCACGATAAGACCGTAAATACGCGGTTTGAAAAGGGGTGTTCCTGCGCGGTTGATAGGCAGAGTGCTCTCGGTACATTCATCCGAATGCAGAGTGGCCGTGGGGGAAGAAGTAGTTTCATGTTTTTTGAGAGGCCGTCTGAGGTTCGAGGATGATCAAGTGTATGCCGGCGATCTTGTCGAGGTATCGCAAAAGGACAGCCGGTGGGTAATCGAGAGGGTGATGCCGAGAAAAAATTTCCTTATACGCCCCCCTGTGGCCAACGTCGACCAGGCGGTCGTCGTCACCGCCATCACCCAACCACCCCTCGACTTCGTCTACATCGATAAAATCTTGGTTCACCTGGAAGCTAGCGACATATCGGCCGTTATCTGCGTTAATAAGCAGGACATAGA
This sequence comes from Candidatus Fermentithermobacillus carboniphilus, assembly GCA_018208355.1. Classification (GTDB taxonomy): domain Bacteria; phylum Bacillota; class Sulfobacillia; order Fermentithermobacillales; family Fermentithermobacillaceae; genus Fermentithermobacillus; species Fermentithermobacillus carboniphilus. The sequence goes on from CP062796.1 coordinate 2,079,927, forward strand.
GGACCCAAAGGAGGTTGAGCGCGTTTCGGACATCTACCGTAAGGCCGGATATCCTTGTGTGGTAACTTCGGCCGTCACGGGCTTTGGTCTCCATGACCTTTCCCGGTACCTCGAGAGTAAAGTCACCGTGCTGGCCGGTCAGAGCGGCGCCGGCAAGTCCAAGATACTGTCGGCTCTTTTGGGAGTGGGCCTTCTGACACAGGGGCTCTCGCGCTTAGGCAGGGGAAGGCACACCACAAAGTGGGTCAGTCTCTTCCGGGCGGGAAGACAGGGTTACGTGGCCGATACCCCGGGTTTCTCAAAACTCGACCTCATTGATGTAGAGCCTTACGAACTTTCATATTACTTCCGTGAAATGGCCCCTTACGCCCCATTGTGTCATTTCCCGAGGTGCCTCCACAAAAGCGAAGACCGCTGCAGGGTCAAGGAAGCTCTCGCTGCCGGGGAAATCTCTCGGGAAAGATACAAGAGTTATCTCACTTTGCTCGAAGAGTCCACCGAAAGGGCGAAGAGAAAGTATGAGTAATGTACGAACCCTTAAAGTTGCCCCGTCGCTCCTTTCTGCTGATCCCCTCATGTTGTCCGAAGAGGTGGATGAGATCATGAGAGGAGGGGCTGACCTCCTTCACCTGGACATCATGGATGGCCATTTTGTGCCAAACCTCACTTTTGGCCCTCACGTCGCAAGAGCTCTTGCCTCAAAAGGGCTGCCTCTCGATGTCCACCTGATGGTGGATCAGGTTGAATGGGCCATCATGGCTTTCTCGGGATACGCCGAATATATAACTGTCCACGCCGAGGCAACGCCGCACCTTCACCGGATGCTCCGGTTAATAAGGGAAAGCGGCTGTAAAAGCGGAGTGGCCTTAAACCCGTCAACCCCGCCGGACTTTTTGCCATACGTGCTGGCGGAAGTGGATTTGATCCTAATAATGACCGTAAATCCCGGGTGGGGCGCACAGAAATTCATCCCCGAGATGACGCGGAAAATCCGGTACGTCAGAGACCTCGTCGATTCCGCGGGAGTTGGAGTGGAGATTGAAGTCGATGGCGGTATCGAGAAAGGCACTGCCGGTCTTGTCCGGGAAGCGGGGGCGACCATCCTGGTTTCAGGAAATTACGTTTTCGGCAGCAGGGACAAGGCAGCCGCCATCAAAAGCCTTCGGGAAAGCACAAACTCTGGCCGATGAATATATTGTGATGAGATGCGGTGGGGTTCCCGGGGGCAGGGAGGAAGAGTGAGGTTTAGGGCTAGCCGGACAAGGTGGAAAGAGGTAGTTCCCCTAATTATGGCGCTTTTGGGTATAGGGATCCTCATTGTCGCCCTGCCCGCATGGGTCTGGCCAGTGCTTTTAGGCCTGGGTCTCATAGCGGGAGCATACTTCGTTTATCAGAATCGCGTGTGAAAAATATTTCAGGGGGTGCTGGCGTCGCCGTAAGACGCGGTTGATTGACATGAAAGTGAGGATAGTCAAGGTTCCGAAGTTCTTGTCAGGTTTCGTGAAGGCGGTCTTCGGGCTATTCGGATACCGGACTTAAGCGCCGGGTGCCTGTTTGGGTCCGCCAAAACAATAACACCTCTCGGGGGAGACTTCCCAGAGGTGTTGTTTTTGACCTGAACGCCTGGAGACTGGATTACCTCGCTGCCCGCTGCACTCTTCCGGAACGAAGGCAGCTGGTGCACACGTAGATTCGCCGGGGATGTCCGTTGACCAGAGCGCGCACTCTCTGGATGTTGGGAGCCCAGGTTCGCTTGGTCTTGATATTGGAATGGCTGATCCTGTGACCGACGGATCTCACCTTGCCGCAGATCTCGCACTTAGGCACGTCAAGAACCTCCCATCCGAACTTGTGACTCACACATTTTAGCACAGAAGGCCGAGGAGGAAAAGGAGGTCAGCCCAGAGAAGAGAATATGAGCTTTCATCCATGAGCGTAACATGCGACAATAGAACATATGGTAGTATCCGGGCTCCTGAACCTGACCTTGAATTCGGGGGAATGACCGGAATGGCGCCTTTAACTGGTAAGGAAATAAAGACTGACTTGGGGAAACTGGTCCTGTCTGAAGAGGCCATCGCCACCATTGCCGGTGCAGCGGCCACTGAATGCTACGGTATCGTAGGTATGGCCGGGAAGAAGATGACCGATGGCATTTCGGAGCTTTTGGGCAGAGAAAACCTGGCCAAAGGAGTCTCCGTATCCATCGACGGTGAGGACGTCTACATCGACCTTTTTGTCATAGTGGGATACGGGGTTAGGATTTCTGAGGTGGCTAGGATGGTGGTGGACAAGGTCAGGTATACCGTGGAAAACATCACGGGGTTGAAAGTGAAGAAAGTAACGGTTAACGTAGAGAGCATAAGGTTTCAGGGAAATTCGGGGAGTTGAGCTGGGTTCGATGGAGTACACGAGTCTTGATGGGACGCTCTTTCGCGAGCTGCTCGCCGGGGCGCAACAATACCTTTCGACTCGCAGAAAAGAAGTTGATGCCCTAAACGTTTTCCCGGTTCCGGACGGAGATACAGGGACCAATATGCTCTTGACGCTATCCTCGGCAGTTGAGAAACTCGGGGTTGAGAGAGACCTCGATCTGTCGAAAGCCGCTGAACGGGCGAGCCTCGGGGCTCTCATGGGGGCCCGGGGAAACTCCGGGGTGATACTTTCGCAGATTTTGCGCGGCATAGCCAAGAGTTTTTCCGGGAAAGACGCTGCGGGTCCTCAGGATGTTGCGCAGGCTTTGAATGACGCCGTCGCCACTGCTTACAGGGCTGTCATGAAACCGGTCGAAGGGACCATGCTTACCGTACTGCGAGGCATGCGCGACGCGGCCCTCGCAGCGTCGAGATCAGGGTGCGACATCGTCGGCATCCTCAAAGAGAGCGTTGAGAAAGGCAAAGAAGTCCTCGCGAAAACCCCCGAAATGCTCCCTGTATTGAAACAGGCGGGAGTGGTGGATGCGGGCGGCAAAGGTCTCGTTTTAATCATGGAAGGAGCCCTTTCGGTCTTATCCAGGACCCCGGAAGAACGGGTACAAGCGCCTTCTCCCTGCGAGGAAATCCGCGCTAAGGTCTCTGAGCAGGAAATCCAGGAAATCCGTTATCCCTACGATACACAGTTCCTTTTGGTGGGAAAGGACATCCCGCTTGCGGAATTGCGAAGTTCCCTTGAGCCTTACGGCGACTCGCTTCTAGTGGTTGGTTCCGAAAGTCTCGTCAGGGTCCACATACACACGGATAAACCAGGCGAAGTCCTCACCTTGTGCCTACGGTATGGTTCGCTCTCCCAGGTGACCATCGACAACATGATTGAACAGTCTCAGAAGGCCCTGGAAGAACGAACTGCATACGCAGTGGCTTCTGGAGACGAAAAGCCGTCTTTGAAGCCAGACAAGGCTTCATGGATCAGCGGGCTTCCTGCAGTCGCCGATGTTCCGGTCCAGGGTTGCCAGCCGGTAAAAGAGACCGGCATAGTCTCGGTTGCTACGGGTGACGGCTTGCGCGAAATCATGAAAAGTCTCGGTTGCGACCTTGTCATAGACGGCGGGGTCACTATGAATCCATCTACCAGCGAGCTCGCGGCAGCCGTGAAGACGGTCAATGCAAGGCGAATAATCTTCTTGCCAAATAACGGGAATATATTTCTTGCCGCCAAGCAGGCAAAAAAGCTCACCGGCCGGACGATGTATATCATCCCTTCAAAGACGATACCCCAGGGCATTTCGGCGCTTTTGGCTCTCAACCTGAACGAGGACATGGAACACAACCTGAAACGGGCCGCCAAGGCAGTGAAGAGAGTTAAAACCGGGGAAGTGACTTTCGCCGCCAGGAACGGGAAATTCGGAAAGCATGTGATGAAAGAGGGAGACATCCTCGGACTCATTGAGGGTAAGGTCGAAGTAGTGGGCGACAGTCCCGAAGAAGTCCTGAAGACGGTAATCAGGGGCATGGTGGGGAAAGACGATTCGGTGGTAACCGTGTATTACGGCCAGGATTCCGACCCGGACCTGGGGATGAATGCTATCGAAACGCTGAGGCGAGAATTTACCGACTCGTTGGAGTTTGAGTTCCATCGCGGCGGGCAGCCGCTGTATTACTACATCGTCTCCGTAGAATAATGACAACGCGCCTTTCGCTCGAAGATGACGTCAGATACATAAAAGGAGTCGGGCCCAAGAAGGCGCAGATACTGCGCGATGTCGGGGTATCGACTGCCCGGGACCTCCTCGACTATTTTCCTTTCCGCATCGAAGACTTCTCCAGAGTGACTTCCATCGACAATGTACGTCCTGGAGACGACGTAACAGTCCAGGGTCGGGTCGTATCTGTAGGGTTCGTGGAGAGTTTGAGAGGGAAAGCGCTCCGGGTGGGTATAACAGATGGTAGGGGAATAATGTACCTGGTATGGTATAACATGCCTTATCTTTACAAGAAGTTTTCGAGAGGACAGTGGGTCCTGGCTTCCGGCAGGGCCGAATGGCGCAGAAACAGCATAGAAATGGCCCACCCCATATGGAAAGAGTCACCGGGGGCAGTCGAGGTGGGTCCCATCATACCCGTTTATCACGGGAAAGCGTCGCTTACCTCGTCAGCGATCCATGCTATCATCTCCAGCGCCCTTTCAAGATACGGTGGACTTATAGAGGAAACGCTGCCGTCGACTCTTCGAGAACGGTACGGGCTACTTCCGGAACGTGAGGCTTACCGTCAGATCCACGCGCCACAAAGCCCTCTTTTATGGGACCGGGCCAGGAAAACTTTTGCTTTCAGGGAAGTCTTGCACCTCCAGATCGCGCTTTCTCTGATGAAGAAAGAAAGCAAGGCTCTTTCGGCGGGAATACCTTTCCATGACCTGACCCTTCCGACGAGGTTTCTTGAGACGTTACCCTTCAGGCTAACGCGAGCCCAAGCCCGTGTAATCTCTGAGATACGAGAAGAGGTCTCGGCAGGCAAGGCCATGAACAGGCTGGTGCAGGGGGATGTGGGAAGCGGCAAGACAGTCGTCGCCATGTGGTCGCTCCTGGCAGCTGTATCCAGTGGTTACCAGGGAGCATTTCTCGTGCCGACCGAGGTTCTTGCCCGCCAGCATAAAAGGACTTTTGAGAGGCTCGCAGGGGGACTCACCAGGATCGGTCTTCTTGTGGGAAGTCTCAGTTCCCGGGAGAAGCAAAAGCTCCTCGAGGGAATCGCTTCGGGCGATATTCATACAGTCGTGGGCACGCACGCTCTATTGGAGCCCGAAGTGAAGTGGTACCGCCTGGGTCTTGTTGTTACCGACGAGCAGCACAGGTTCGGCGTAAGACAGAGACTAACTATACCCGAAAAGGCGGGGGAATTGAGGCCTCACATACTCGTGATGAGCGCCACTCCTATCCCGAGGTCCCTTGCCCTGACTCTTTACGGTGACCTGGATATATCTGTGATAGACGAACTCCCGGAGGGCAGAAAAACTGTGACTACCCGCGTTTTGGGTTCAGGTGAACGAGCCGTAGCATACCGAAAGGTGAGGGAAGAGGTACAAAAAGGGCATCAGGCTTACGTCGTTTGTCCTCTCATCCGGGAAGGGAAGACCGGTCGCAAAGCCGCCGAGATGGTGTTCGAGGAACTAAAAGACGGCTACCTCAAGGGGTTGCGGCTAGGACTTATCCACGGCGAGCTTTCAAAAGATGCCCTCGATGAGGAAATGAAAAGATTCGTTGAAGGAAAGACCGATGTCCTGATTTCCACGACGGTGATAGAAGTCGGAGTTGACGTTGAAAACGCCACCTGTATGGTCATCGAAGATGCCGATTCGTTCGGCCTTGCGACTTTACACCAGCTCCGGGGTAGAGTAGGGCGGGGTGACGCGCCTTCTTATTGCTACCTAATCGCTTCTTCTGCAGGGGCGACTTCCTGTGAACGCTTGAGGGCGCTTGAACGATTGCACGATGGGTTTTCCGTAGCCGAGCTGGACCTGGAGCAACGCGGGCCCGGGCAGTTTTTCGGCACGAAACAGCATGGACTCCCGGAGATCAAAGTGCAGGAACTGGGGATAACTGCCGAAATCATCGTAAAGGCGAGAGAAGAAGCCGAAAGGATTCTGCGCTGTCTCGAAAACGGCGATGCAGGTTGTTGCGATGCTGAATACAGCGCGCTCCTGGAAAAGGTCAGGCAGCGCTTTGGCGATCTGACCATGTACGCGAGATCGAGGTAGGTTAGCCCGGAGGAGAGAGGATATCTACCCCCATTTAACAAAATTATCCAATAATGGATGAGTTATTAAGCCTCCTATTAAAACCGATTAACCAGGTATTGACAAGGTTCTGACCTGCTTTTACGCCCACAACATGCCAGCATACAGGTTTTTATAGTGAACATAATAAGTTTCGAGTAAAGGAGGTGACACACGAGTGGGATCCGGACAGCGTAGTAACACGGTAGTGGTGCCACAAGCCCGGCCTGCGTTGGACGCCTTCAGGAATGAAATAGCCAACGAGCTGGGGATTCAGCCTCCGGGTGATTACTGGGGCGACATCCCGTCCAGGACTTGTGGGGCAGTCGGCGGCCATATGGTCAGAAGGATGATCGAGCTTGCCGAGCAGAGCCTGAGCCAGGGACGGTTCCCCGTGGGTGGAGCGGCGCAGCAAGCCGGTCAGCAGACTAGGTTCCAGTAACATCTAGGCAAAATCAACAAATTGCGGAGCAGCCCTCGGGTTGCTCCGTGTTTTGTTGACAGGATTTTTGGAGTATCAAGTGGAAGGATCGTCAGCCCAACTTCATAATGTTGCGGGAGGTGGCAGGGGGTTGAGTGGAATTCTAGATTACGTTGAACTCACTTTGACGGATCTGGATTCTCTGGACCGTAATCGGACAGTATTCTTCATGCCTGTTAGTCCCATTGAGGTTCACGGACCCCATCTTCCTCTGGGTACCGATGTCATGATATCCTGCGAAGTGAAGCGAAGAGTGCAGCAGAAGCTCCTGGAGAGCCACCCTGAGCTTACTTTAGTCAACCTTCCACCACTTTATTGCGGATCAGATGCCCTACCCGTTCCAGGCTCCATATCCGTTCCCGCCCCTTATCTATCTGGGGTTCTTCTGAGTTACGCAAAAGGGCTGGCCAGGCAGGGATTCAAGTATCTCCTGATCACGGACAACCATGGGGGCCCGCGGCACCAGATGGCGGTGGACTACGCGGTCCGTAAAGCCTGGAGCAAGTACCGCTTTTATCTTATAGATCCTTTCCTGACCATTTACAAGTATATGGTGAGACACGAGCCGGCCTTCATGGAGCTCACCGGCCTTCCTGCCGGGAAGTGCGGAGATGATGAGGACAATCACGCCGGGACCAATGAGACTTCCCTCATGATGGCTGTTAGCCCGGATTACGCCGAAAAGGACTACGGCTCGGTTAAACCGTCCCTTCTGCCGAAACCCAGGGGAATGGCAGGTCTTTTGAGGGTCGTAGGGCAAGTCCTATTGCGGATGGGGTTTCGAGAACTAGGGTCCGATCTCTTACACCTTGCCAACACTCTTGCCTGGGTGAGCGAAAAGCCCCTTGTTCCCTACATGGGTTCACCGGCCCTTGCCTCAAGAGAAGCGGGCGAGTCTATGTTGAATGCCCACGTAACCATATCTCTGGAGCTTTTGGAACGAGCTCTCTCGGGAGACGACGTTATAGAAACGCCGATTTTAAGGAGCCTGTCCTTCATGAGAAACGTGCCGGAATAGAAGGCGAGTCTTTTGTCCTGGTACTCGGGGTATTCAATTTTCCTGAACGCCGGCCAAGACTTCCGGTACCACATCGCAGGCGAACATGCCTATTGCAGGTAATCCAGCATCTCTTCTTCCGTTATGGCCGGCTGCGAGGCGTGGTTGATTGCGCTGGCCAAAAGTTTTGACATTTCATGGATCTGAACGTCTATATCTTTGGTGGTCACCATGAGTTCAAATAAATCCGGCCCCAGGAAATCCTGTACCGAGTCCAGGGTGGCTCTGGCATGGGGATTGAACTTGGAAAAATAGGCATCTAGGACGTCTGCGGCTATAGAGGCACCAGAGATTACCGTAGGAACGCCGATGGCCACCACGGGTATTCCGAGAGTCTCCTGGTTAATACCGGGACGTTTGTTGCCAACCCCGGACCCAGGCTGAATGCCGGTGTCGGCGATCTGCACTGTGGTGAGGAGCCTGGAAGGAGATCGCGCCGCAAGAGCGTCTACGGTGATGACTAGCTCGGGCTTTATCTGGTTCACTATTCCACGGACGATATCTATAGTCTCTATGCCGGTTATTCCGAGCACACCCGGAGAAACTGCCGCCACAGGGTACAGCCTCCCGCCGAGCTCCTGAGGAACGTAGTCGCGGATGTGGCGGGTGACCATGAGCTGGGCCACCACCCTGGGTCCGAGGGCGTCAGGGGTTGCCTGCCAATTGCCCAACCCCACCACGAGAACATCCCCCTTTCGAGGCAGCGACGCAAGCTCTGAAAGCTCCTTGGAGATTACGTCAGCTACTTTTTTCAGAAGAGCCCTGTTCCTGTACCTTAACTGCGGACACTCGAGCGTGAAATACCTCCCGGGAGGTTTTCCTACCTTTGCCGCGGCCTGCGGCGTCAGCACCTGTACCCGGGTTATCTTTATTCCGTCAAGGTCTTGTTCGGAGCTCTGTATCCCGGGTATTTGCCCTTCTCTCTGCTGGACCATCGTGGCCCGCTCAACCGCCAGGTCTGTTCTAGAGCTTTCGATCCACCACATTTGGACAATCCCCCGCCGCGATGATTTGGGAAAAAGGTTTCTTTTGAATTCCTGGTGCTATACTACCCAAAGGATTGCGATGAGTATGTACAAGACTTCCAGGGGGTGCGCATTTGAAGATATTTCCATTGATAATAGCGGGCATTGCGGGTGGTTCAATGGCCCTCCAAGGTGTTCTCAACTCGATCCTCGGGAAAAAGATCGGAGACTTGGAAGCCGTATTTGTGGTACACGTCATAGGAACCGTCCTCCTGGGCGCCGGGCTTCTCCTCGGATTCACCTCCGGGGAACTACGGGCCCTCAAGGATGCTCCCTGGTACAGTTACCTCGGAGGCCCCCTCAACATCCTCATAGTGTGGGGTGTCATCGCTAGCGTCAGCAAAGTCGGCGCAGCCCCTGCTACCACGGCCATCCTAGCGGTGCAGATATCTACCGCGCTTTTGCTCGATTGCTTCGGCGTTACCGGTCACAAGACAGCCCTGACCTTCACAAGGATATTGGGTGCCGCTATCTTCGTCGCAGGTGCTTACCTTCTGCTGAGAAAACCCTCGTAAGAGAAGGTATATGGAGTACTCCCGTAGAACCCATTTTTGAGGATACCGCCGTGCTGGAATGCTCATGACCTCTGCAAGAGGATTGTGGAGACAACCCTTTTTCCGGCACGAGGGTCAGCCAGTGAGTTCCATATCAGGAAAAATAGAAAAATGCCGCTTCTTATCGAAGCGGCATTGGGAGAGGAGAAACCGGAGGAAGAGCCTGTTAGGGGCAATCTCTCGACTGCGCCCTGACTCTCGATAACTACTATGGACAATTTTGTTTCGCTTTATACACTAGTAACGGGAGAAAAAACATTTTTGCAGGAGATTTTCCACGAGATCTCGTGACGGAAACGGAGGGTGGCTTGTGCTTTCTGCTGTCTATCCAGGTAGCTTTGACCCAATTACTTTCGGGCACCTGGACATCATCGTTCGCGCTTCCAAGTGCTTCGATAAGCTTTACGTTGTGGTATTCGAAAACAAGGGAAAGACTCCCCTGTTTTCTGTCAGTGAAAGAGTCGCCATGATCCAAGAAGAATGTTCCGGCCTTCCCAATGTCGAGGTCTTGTCCTCGTCGGGGCTATTGGTGGATTTTGCAAAAAAGCACGGAGTAAAGGTTATCGTCAAGGGCCTGAGGGCCGTGTCCGATTTTGACTACGAGTTCAAGATGGCCCTCATGAACAAGAAACTTGCGCCGGATATCGAGACGGTTTTCATGATGACCTCTCTCAAGTATCTCTATCTGAGTTCAAGCCTTGTAAAAGAAGTGGCATCTTATGGAGGTTGCATCAAGGACCTTGTTCCACCGGGTGTCGAGAAGAGGGTTTTTGAACGGATGAATGTCCAGAGAATGTCGCAGTAGAGGCAAAACCAAGAAACGGGGTGGAGGGACGTGGACGTTTTAGCCATCTTAGATAAACTCGATACTTATCTTTCGGAATGTTCCAGGCTTCCCCTTGTGGGAAAACTCATGGTAGATGAAGAGGAGGTATTCGCCCTCATCGATGACTTGAGAGCTGCCATCCCCCAGGAGCTGGAGCAGGCCAGGTGGCTGTTGAGAGAACGCGAAAGGATACTCCAGGAAGCCAGAAGAGAAGCCGAGGAGATAATCAAAGATGCTCAGGGACAGATCGCCTCTCTGGCTTCAGAGTCGGCCATAGCGAAAGAAGCGCGGATTCAGGCCGAGGAGCTTATGGAAAAAGCCAGAGAAGTCGCCAAAGAGATCAACCTTGGCGCTCGTGAATACGCGGACGAAATCATGAAAAAAGTTGAAGACTTGCTCACCGAGATGCTGGAGACGGTCAGGGCCGGGAGGAGAGAGCTTGCGGTAGAGAAGGACAAGACCACGGGTGGGCCCCAGCCTGAAACGGTTTCGGCAGTCGCTTCGACTGGCGACGAAGTAGGTCCCGGGGACGATGAGGAAGACGGCGAATACGATGATGAAGATTTCGTGCCCCCGGCAAAAAGCCCCAGGAAGCGGGGAAAGGGAAAAGGAAGAGGAAGAGACTGACCGGATGCCGCAATCCTAGAACTTGCGCAGGTATTTCCTTACGAAAGCGAAGACCGTCAGGACGATGGAGATCATTGCTACCGAGCCCACCGTGAGCGCGCAAAGTTTTGTCGCGAACCCTACGTTCTGAAACCATGCGAGGGAGCCTCGGATGGTCACAGGTTCGAAGGTCGAAAGTGCCCACCTGGACCGGCCTGGCATCATCAGGAGTATGGTGTATATGGCCGCGAGAATGCTCTGAAGAAACCGTGACGCAGTGTAAGGCCAGACTGAAAGGCCTGAGGACTGAATGACGGCAGCAACTTGAGCATGCACTGAAAGCCCGCTCCACGCGATTATCGCGCTGGACACTGCCACTCTCAATACAAGTGGGGCAGAGGCCTGGCTTGCCATCGAGGTACCGATGGTTATCTCGAAGAGACCGCTTATGATGGCCTCGTACAGGTCTGGCGGGAGCACAGACTTTGGCATAAGCCTTGAGACCGCCAGGGAAATGAAGGACGTGACCCCGGCCATTTTCAATATCTCGAAGATAACTGAGAAAAGGACGATGAAACCCAGAATCAAGAGAAGAGTATTGACCGAACGCTTGACGGCTTCACCCAGGAGTTCCCCGAATGCTTTCTTGTTTTCTCGCTGAGCTCTTCTCATGGCTCTGTATGCCCTCAAGACGATGAACCCCGCTTTATGCGTTTCGAAGGGAGGACTCTCGTCTTTTCCGCTCTTCCAGAACCTCAAGAGGACTCCCACCGTGAGGGCGGAAAGGTAATGGGCCGATATGATGATAACGGCAAGATCCGTACGTTTGAACATGCCAACGGCCACGGCCCCGGTCATGAAAAGCGGGTCCGAAGTGTTGCAAAAACACATGAGCCTTTCGGCTTCGGTCTTCGTGGCGAGGCCGTCGTCCTTGAGGCGCGCGGCTAATGCAGCTCCCAGAGGGTACCCCGATGCTATCCCCATGGCCATGGCGAAAGACCCGGTTCCGGGGACGTTGAAAATGGGTCTCATGAGGGGTTCCATCAAGACGCCCATGAAGTGGACCACACCCATACCCATCAAGAGCTCCGCTGCTATAAAAAACGGTAAGAGAGCCGGGAGAACTATGTCCCACCAGACCTTGAGCCCGCGTTCAGCGGCTTTAAACGAGGGCTCGGGGAATAGTATCATGGATAGGGCCACGAGGACGACCATCCCCGCAAGGCCCAGGGAAATTACGGTATCCCTTTTGGCTCTCCAGAGCCTGGCAAGCAGGATAAAGGAAAGAATGAGGATGGAAAAAAGTAGAAGACCTTTCATGATATGGCCTCCTTTGCCTGCCATAAATTTATATGGACGTTTGCGGGGGGGTATTCGAGGATGAACCGGGAACCGCAGAAAGCCGATTTTAGCAGGCGCTTGAAGCGGACCGCGCTTGTGACCCTCGTACTTCTTGCTGCCTTGCTCCTTCAATATATCCCCACGGGTTATCTCGCGGTTTACCCCGGACCTTGCTCGAGCCTAGGAGAGATAGTAGAGGTAGAGGGTCATCCTGCAAGAGAGTCATCATTTTACATGGTTTCGATCCTCGCCAAAGATGCAAGCATTTACGCGGTTGTTCGAGCTCTCATCGACCCCAGCGTCACTTTGTGGTCCAAGAACCAGGTTCTCGGTTCCATGACTCCCGAAGAATACATGGCGGAAAACCGGCGCCTAATGGAGGAGAGCCAGAGAATTTCGGCTTATGTAGCCATGAGAGCTAGGGGCTTGGTCTCCTCTCGTGAAGATACACTGCCCATCAACGTGAGCATCAAAACCGGGGAAGTAGCCGGGCCTTCTGCGGGGCTGGTGTTTGCCCTCGAGATACTGTCGCGGATCGATGGGGATCTGGTCATGGGTCGGAAAATCGCAGGAACGGGCGTTTTGGACGAGACAGGGAAGGTGCTGCCGGTAGGTGGCGTGGCCCAAAAAGTCATCGCCTGCAGGCGCCAGGGGGTGGACATATTTCTGGTTCCCAAGGCTAATCTGGAAGAGGCCCTCAAATTCGCGGGGAAGATGCGGATAATCGGAGTGGGGACCTTCGACGAGGCAGTGCTGGCGCTGTCGTCGGGGAAAAGCCCAGGCCGATAAGCCGGTCGCACAACGCTGCCGATAGCCCGCTAGCTCCCGACTGCTAGATTCCAAAAAAACTTGCAACATACAAATAATGCATGATACAATAATTTGTCGGTGAAGGATATGGGGAAAGCATTACCCATTGCACATTTCAGGCGGCTGTTAGCCGAACTAACCGGAGCACTCCATCTCCTGGAAAAAAGCGAAGCTGGTTGTTGCGGGATCACGCTGTCTCAGTGCCATCTCATGCTCGAAGTTGCTCGAAGATCGGAAGGGAAATGCACTCTTAGCGAGGCGGCGACCGTGCTGGGGCTGGACCTGAGCACAGTAAGCAGGGTTGCTGATGGTTTGGTACGCCGGGGATTGTTGAGGAGGGAAGTGGACCACGAGGATCGGCGTCGCATGTGGCTGCAATTAACGGATGCCGGGATGGAGCTGGTGAAGACTATCAACGTGGAAATAGACGCCTATATTGGTCGGATTCTAGAACAAATTCCCTCTGAAAAACAAAAAGTTGTTCTGGAAAGTCTTAGCCTGTTGGTTGAAGCCACAAAGAAGGTCAAAGGAGGCTGTTGCGTGTGAGCAAGCGCATTAAAGAGATCACGAAGGAAAGATATGCTGCGGTGGCTCGGGCCATTCGGTCTAATAGAGCAGGGAGTTGCTGCGCCACTGGAGGCTGTTGTGGACCACGTAGCTATACTCCTGAAGAAACCGCAGGTTTGCCGCAAGACTTGGCCCTGGCTTCACTGGGCTGTGGTAATCCCACCACACCGGCGGATTTGAAGGAAGGAGAAGTGGTCCTGGACCTGGGCTGTGGTGCAGGACTGGATGTCTTGCTGAGTGCCAAGCGTGTGGGACCCAAGGGAAAGGTGTACGGGCTGGACATGACTGATGAGATGCTTACGCTGGCGAAAGAATACCAGCAACGTACCGGGTTGAGCAACGTTGAGTTTCTACGGGGAGAAATGGAGGACATCCCGCTGCCCGATAACTATGTAGACGTGATCATTTCCAACTGTGTGATTAACCTTGTTCCAGATAAGATGAGGGTATTCAGGGAAGCATTTAGGATACTCAAGCCCGGCGGGCGTCTTGCGGTTTCTGACATGATATTGCTGAGGCCGGTGCCAGAGCACCTGCGACACGACGTTGAGCTTTGGACCAGCTGTATTGCGGGTGCGCTTATTGAAGAAGAGTACCGCAGCATGCTTGAGGCGGCCGGATTTGTGGATGTGGAAGTACGCACAGCGCAAACTCTCGGTTCCGAGAACTTGCTAGACGGGCTTTCATCAGTTGAGCTTGTGGAACGGGTAATGCCGTATGTGGATAACCTGGCAAGAGGCTTTGTTAGGGCGCGCAAACCTTGAGGAGAGACCCAGACTAGATTGCAATTACAATTTTGATTCTTGACACTGTCTTTTTGCGGCGGATATAATCCCTTTGTGTCCTGGAGGGCGTGAAGGTGAAAATCGACGTTTCTGAAATACTTAAGCAACCTGGGGCCAGCATCTCGTTTTATGAGAGGGGTTCTGTCGCGGCTACCGGAGACGAGGAATATCCCCTGGAAATAGACGACCCCGTTGATGTCCGAGGAGTTGCTACTTATATCGGCGAAGGAGTATACGTCGAAGCTAACGTAAAGGGAAGGGTTAAACTGGTGTGTTCCAGGTGTTTGAATCCGTTCCGGAAGCCGTTTGATCTGAACTGTGAGGCAAGGTTCGTGGAGGAAGGTTTCTCGATACCCCGGGACCAGGAAGATGAAGACGATATTGAAACGTTTACCCTTGAAGGTTCTACCTGTAACCTGGACGACATGATTAAGCACGAGATTATCCTCAATCTCCCGATGAAGCCTTTATGCAGGCCGGATTGTCGGGGATTGTGTCCGGTTTGCGGGAAGAACCTCAACGAAGGGGACTGCGATTGTGAAAAGTTTCCGGAAGGGCACACCCTATTCGGAAAGAAGCTCTTAGAAGCGCTGGAGGAAAGGAGCAAGGAAAATGGCCGTTCCTAAGAAGAAGAAATCTCCTTCAAGGCGAGATATGCGTAGGGCCCACTGGAAGCTCGAGGCGCCGACGCTCGTAGAGTGCCCCCATTGTCATGCACTGATCATGCCCCACCGTGTATGCCCCGAGTGTGGGTATTACAAGGGTGTCGAGGTAATAAAGGTCGAGAAGGAATAGAGGCTTGCCAACCCGTTAAGCAGCTAAAGACAATAAAGCCGGGAAAGCCGCAAGAAACAGCAAGTAGACCGACGAAAGACTCCGGAACCAATGCCGGAGTTTTTATTTTTGGTAGTTGCCATGTCCTCCGGAAGAATGTATACTTGAGACTAACATATAGGTATTAATACCTGGTGCTAATCCTGCCAGGAGTGATCCAGATGTCGCTGAACCCCAGGGAGCGAAGGGAACGGCTCAAGGAGATGCTTGCCACAAACCCGTTTCTTTCTGACAGGCGTCTTGCCCGCCATTTCGGGGTGAGCATCCAAACCATAAGGCTGGACCGGATGGCTCTGGGGATCCCGGACCAGAGGACCAGGACGAAGGAAGTGGCGGAACGGGTTTATGGGCGAGTGCGTTCCCTGGGCCAGAGGGAGATAGTCGGGGAACTAATCGACGTGGACCTTGGTAAAACGGCCATTTCCGTAATGGAAGTATCTCCCGAGATGGCCTTCGAACGAACCGGTATCGCCCGCAGCCACTATATCTTCGCCCAGGCCGATTCTCTGGCCATTTGCCTCATCGACGCACAAAACGTGGTGACGGGCATAGCAAACCTGAAGTTTAAAAGGCCCGCAAAAGTAGGAGAAAAGCTCATAGCGAAGGCCCAGGTCATCCGGGTGAAAGGAAATAAGTCAGTGGTCCTCGTCGAGACTCGCTCCCAGGGAGAACTGGTTTTCCGCGGAAAATTTCTGGTTTTCGCGCTGGATGAGAGGGGGAACCCGGCTTGAAGAGCCGGAACGGAGTACATAACCACGTTGTGGCGGTCGACCTCTTGGGAGGGGACAACGCTCCCGAGGCCGTCATCGATGGTCTCCTGGAGGCTGCCGGGACGGGAGTGGACATTCTGGCCCTCGGTGACGGAGAAGCCATCTCGATCCTCGAGAAAAAAGGCAGGCCGGACAATGTGAAGCCGCTTCTTTGCAGCGAGAGAATTCTCCCCGAAGAACCGCCGGTGAAAGCCATCAGGGAAAAAAAGGATTCTACCATCACCAGGGGGCTTGAAGCCGTCAAAGAAGGCAAGGCCGGAGCCTTCGTCTCGGCGGGATCCACGGGAGCCCTGGTTGCGGGAGGCGCTCTCATAGTCCGGCGTGCAAGTGGAGTCGACAAGCCCTGCCTGGGAACGGTGTTGCCTTCTCAGAACGGCCGCGGTGTACTTTTCGTGGACCTCGGCGCTTCGAGCGACGTTCGTCCCGAGACCCTGGTACAGTTCGGAGTCATGGGCAAAATATACGCGGAAAAAGTGCTCGGATGGGACGACCCAAAAGTGGCGCTTTTGAACATCGGGACGGAACCAGACAAGGGGAGTCTCTTGGCGAGGAAAGCATACCAGCTCATGCAAGAAGCGCCCTTCACTTTTATCGGAAACATTGAGGCCAGGGATGTGTTCTCAGGTGCCGCAGACGTGGTCGTGACGGATGGTTTTACCGGAAATGTCTTCCTGAAAACGTGCGAGGGGACGGCGGCCTTTCAGTTTCAGACAATTAAGCGGGAATTGACGCGGGATTTCCGGTCAAGGATTGGCGCCCTTTTGCTCCGGCCTGCTTTCAAAAGGGCGAGGGAAGTGCTGGACTACACCACTTACGGCGGTGCTCCGCTCCTTGGGCTTCAGGGTTGCGTGGTGAAGTGTCACGGGTCGTCCAGCGCAACGGCTATCGCAAATGGTATCCGTCAGGCACTGAAATTCCTGGATAACGACGTTACTACTGTCATAGCAACGACCCTGTCACATGTATCCGACGAGGGAGAGTAAGACATGCTAAAAGGCAGACCAGTCAGGATTGAAGCTGTGGGCGCCTACGTGCCGCCGGTGATTCTATCCAACTACGACCTTGAAAAGATGGTCGATACCTCGGACGAGTGGATTGTGGAACGGACGGGCATTCGGGAGCGCCACCTGGTCCTTCCCGGAATGGCCACCTCGGATTTGGCTGTGAATGCGGCTCGCTCTTGTCTTGAGTCAGCCGGGATCGGGCCTGACGAGATCGACCTCATTATCGTGGCTTCGGCAAGCCCGGATTACGCGTTTCCCGCCACGGCATGTCTCGTGCAGAACGAGCTTTCCGCGAGATCAAGCGCAGCTTTCGACATGGAAATCGGTTGCACCGGGTTTATATATGCTTTAGCCACCGGAGCTCAATTCGTTTCGTCGGGGATGTACGACAGGGTCCTTGTCATAGGAGCTGAGACTTTGTCCAGGTTGACCAACTGGAAAGACCGGAATACCTGCGTCCTTTTTGGGGACGGAGCCGGGGCGGCCCTCCTCTCGCCGGGAGAACAAGGGGAAGGGATAGTCGGGATCCACTTGGGGGCAGATGGATCGCAGGCGGACCTTTTGAAACTTCCGGCAGGCTTCTCGAGGCTCCCCGCTACCCACGACACGGTGGACGAGGGGCTTCACTACATACACATGGACGGGAAGGCTGTGTTCAAGTTCGCGGTGAACATCATGGATGTCGCGATAAGCAAAGTCCTTTCGCAGGTAGGTAAAGAACCCAAGGACATCGACCTTCTCATTCCCCACCAGGCCAACAAGCGCATCATAGACTCTGCCTGCCAGAGATTCGGGATTCCCAAGGAAAAAGTCATGGTGAACATCCACAAGTACGGAAACACGTCGTCTGCTTCTGTCCCTATTGCTCTTTACGAAGCGATCCAAGAAGGGCGCATCCGGAAAGGGAATTTGGTGATACTTGTGGCGTTCGGAGCGGGGTTGAGCTGGGGGTCCATAGCGGTGGTGTGGTAATACGGACCTATGGGAATTGGGTCGATAGAGTCAGGTCACCGGAGACGAGGAAAAACGGCGAGATGGGAAGATAAGTGAAAATCAGCGGAAAGGGAAAAGGAACGGAAGGCGAATGCAAACGGAAGCGAAGGGAAAGTGAACGAAAAGGGGAGAGGATACAAGATGGCCGGAGTAAAGGTCGTAACTGACAGCGCTCAGGATTTTGACCCGGCTTTTCTCGAAAGCCTAGGGGTAACCGTTGTGCCCCTGACAGTGCACTTTGGAGATGAGTCTTACAGAGACGGGTTCGACATGAGAGGTAGGGCTTTTTACGAGAAACTCAGGACATCACCTCACCATCCCAGGACATCGCAGCCCTCTCCAGGCACCTTCCAGGAGGTCTTCGAGCGGTTGACCGGGGACGGGTCTTCGGTTGTGGCGATCACGCTCTCAGCTGCGTTAAGCGGTACTTATCAGGCAGCGGTCCTTGCGAAAGAGGCTCTCCCGGACAGACAAATCACCGTCATTGACTCAAAGGCGGCCTCGGGCGGTTATGGAATTATGGCCATACTGGCCGCCGAGATGGCAAAGGAAGGTAGAGCTTTCGAGGAGATAGTAGCGAGAGTCCGGAAGATGGTGGACAGTCTGGTCACGGTCTTTTCAGTGGATACGCTGGATTATCTCGCGAAAAACGGGCGGATCGGGAAGGCGGCGCATTTTCTGGGCACGATCTTGAACATGAAACCCATCCTGAGCCTGGACAAAGAAGGCTATGTCACCGCGGTCGAACGAGTGAGAGGGAAAGGAAAGGTCATTCCGAGGATGATCGAGATCGCCCAAGAAAGACTTCCTTCGGGCGAGAAGATTATAGCCTGCGTGTCCCACGCCGATGCTCCCGAGGAGGCCAGAAAACTCAAAGAAATGGTGATGTCGACTTTTCCGGTAGAGAGGCTTTTTGAAACCGAGATAGGTAGCATCATCGGGACTCACACGGGGCCCGGTACTCTCGCCGTTTGCATTGTGCCGGCTTCTGTCATAGGTTAACGGTCCTCTTCCTTGGAGGTGTCCAATTTGGCTAAAATCGCTTGGGTTTTTCCCGGTCAGGGAGCGCAGTTTCGCGGGATGGGAAAAGAGCTGTATGACCGGTTCCAAACGGCAAGAGAGGTGTTCGAGAGTGCCGACGAGGCACTGGGGTTTGAACTATCCAGGATCATCTTTTCCGGCTCACAAGAGGAACTCACCCTTACCTACAACGCACAGCCCGCGATACTTACCGTGAGCGTGGCCGCTGCCAGAGTACTCCAGGAGCAAGGACTTTATCCGCACATGGTGGCGGGTCTAAGCCTGGGCGAATACACTGCGCTGGTAGTCGCGGGAAGCCTGTCCCTGGAGGACGCGGTGGTGGTGACGCGAAAACGGGGCCAGTACATGCAGGAAGCATGTCCTCCTGGAGAAGGGGCCATGGCGGCCATACTTGGGTTATCTTATTCTGAAGTTGAGTCAATCTGCTACGATGCCAGAAAATTCGGGGAGGTCACGGGAGCCAACTACAATTGTCCCGGTCAGATCGTGATATCAGGGACCAAGAGGGCCGTGGAGGAGGCCGCCAAAAAGGCGCAGGAAAGAGGGGCCAAGGTCGTACCCCTTGCTGTCAGCGCTCCTTTCCACTGTTCCCTGATGGAGCCCGCGGCCCGGAGGCTCGAGGAAGACTTGAAGAAGATCGAGATAATGGAACCCCGAATACCCGTTTATACCAATGTTACTGGCGAGACCGTTTCTTCCCCGGAGGAAATAAGGGAAACGCTGGTCCGCCAGGTCACGAGCCCAGTCCTCTGGCAGGTGGACGTGGAGTCCATGATAAGGGACGGCGCGGGGGCCTTTGTTGAGGTGGGGCCGGGCAAGTCTTTATGCGGTTTCGGGAAGCGCATAAACCCAAACGTCC
Source organism: Candidatus Fermentithermobacillus carboniphilus (assembly GCA_018208355.1). Lineage (GTDB taxonomy): Bacteria > Bacillota > Sulfobacillia > Fermentithermobacillales > Fermentithermobacillaceae > Fermentithermobacillus > Fermentithermobacillus carboniphilus. The sequence continues at coordinate 2,099,690 of CP062796.1, forward strand.
CATGCAGGAATTTTCTTTCGCCGGACGACCTGGAGGCCATCCTTGATTTTCAAAAGGAGGCTTCGCTAAAATGATGGTCGACCGTCCCTGTGCGCTCGTCACGGGAGCGTCCCGCGGAATCGGCAGGGCGTGTGCTCTGGAACTGTCTCGCGAGGGCTTCAAAGTGGCCGTCAACTTCAATAAAGATGAAGCGGGGGCTCTTGAGACCGTCGAGCTGATCCTGAAAGAAGGCGGGGAAGCGCGAATGTACCGCGCTGACGTGTCTTCCCACGAGGAAGCAAAAGGGCTTGTGACCCTCACTGAGGAAGAACTGGGTCCGGTAGACGTCCTGGTAGCAAACGCCGGCATAACGAGGGATGCTCTCCTGGTTCGGATGACCGAAGAGGAATGGGACGGAGTAGTGAGCACAAACCTGAAGGGGGTGTATAATGTCACGAAGTGGGCGGTAAAGTCCATGATGAGGAGGAGAAAAGGCAGGGTCATTGCCATATCCTCTGTGGTGGCTCTGACGGGAAACGCGGGCCAGGCTAACTACTGTGCCGCCAAAGCGGGGATCATCGGTTTTGTGAGAGCCCTCGCCCGTGAAGTTGCCAGGTACGGCATTACCGCCAACGTAGTGGCACCCGGGTTTATATCTACCGACATGACGAAAAAGCTGCCTGAACAAGCCAGGGAAAGGCTTTCCGGAGCGATCCCGCTGGGACGCATCGGGACGCCGGAAGATGTAGCATATGCAGTTAGGTTTTTAGCTTCGGATCGTGCCGCCTATATAACCGGCCAGGTTTTGCCGGTCGACGGTGGCATGTCTCTCGGTGCTCTTACATAGTGCTAATGACAAGGAGGTGACCCGACTTGGCCCAGGACGAAATCTTCGAGAAGGTCAAGAAAATCATCGTCGACCAACTCGGTGTTGACGAATCTCTTGTTACCATGGATGCTTCTTTCATCGACGACCTCGGAGCCGACTCCCTTGAAATCGTAGACCTCATTATGGCGTTTGAAGGAGAATTCGGCATCACTATACCTGACGAGGATGCCGAGAACCTTTCTACAGTTGGGGACGCCGTAGAGTACTTGAGAGAACACATCAAAGAATGATAGTCAAAAAGGTCCCGCATGCCCAGGAGATGGATGCGGGACCTCCAGTTTCCGCGAGAGGATGTGGCCGAAGGTGGCGCCGAAAAGACGAGTGGTCGTTACCGGCATCGGAGTAATCAGCCCCATAGGCATCGGAGTGCCGGAATTTTGGGACAATCTTATGGCAGGGAAGTCCGGCATAAGACCTATTACGCGCTTTCCCGCCGACGACTACCCCTGTAGGCTCGCTGGTGAAGTGGACTTTGACGTCACGGCTTACATAGATAAACGAGAAGCCCGGAAGATGGACAGGTTCACGCAATTCGCTGTGGTAGCGGCGCGCATGGCAGTGGAGGACGCAGGCGTCCGCGGTCGCTTTGACCCGGAGAGGAGCGGGGTCCTCCTCGGGAGCGGCATCGGAGGCATAGAGACGTTCTCCAGGGAGCTGCAGGTCCTTCTGGAAAAGGGGCCTGACCGGGTATCACCATTCTTCATCCCCATGATGATCGCAAACATGGCTTCCGGACACGTTTCTATGGACCTTGGTCTGAAAGGGCCCATTAGTACCGTGGTGACTGCATGTGCTTCTGGAACAAATGCCATAGGCGACGCGTTCAAAATCATACAGCGCGGTGACGCCGACCTGATGGTTACAGGCGGCACCGAGGCGCCCATATTACCTGTCGCGCTTGCTGGTTTTTCCGCCATGAAAGCCCTTTCTACGCAAAACGAACTTGGAAGCAGGGCCTGCCGGCCATTTGATAAGAACCGGGACGGCTTCATAATGGGTGAAGGGGCCGGCATAATGGTGCTCGAGAGCCTTGAACATGCTCTCGGACGCAAGGCAAAGATCTATGCGGAGATAGCGGGTTACGGCATGTCTTCAGACGCCTACCATATCACCGCTCCGGCACCTCGGGGGGAAGGAGCGAGAAGGGCTATGCTGGCTGCCATATCGGATGCAGGAATAAGTCCTTCCGAAGTGGACTACATCAACGCCCACGGGACCTCAACCCCCGCCAACGATTCAACCGAAACTATGGCCATCAAGGACGCCCTCGGAGACCACGCGCGAAAAGTTGCGATATCTTCGACCAAGTCGATGATCGGGCACTTGTTAGGTGCCGCGGGCGCGGTTGAGGCTATCGCAACGGTTCTGGCCCTTAAGAATCAGGTAATCCCACCGACCATCAATTACGAGGAACCTGATCCCGAGTGTGATCTCGATTATGTCCCCAACCGAGCGCGGCCGGCGAATATAAAAGTCGCTCTCAAGAATTCCTTCGGTTTCGGAGGTCAAAACGCGTGTCTTGTGATGAAGAAGTTCGAAGGGTAAAGTCCGTCTTGATAAAGGCCCTTGACAGCCTTGGGGCAGATCTCAAGACGCGCGCTCTGACCCATGTCTCTTATGCTAACGAAAAAGGACCACCCGTGGCCTCCAACGAAAGGTTGGAGTTTCTGGGGGATGCGGTGATATCCCTTGCCGTGGCATATCACCTGTTCAACGCACATCCAGACCTTTCCGAGGGCGACCTGACGCGGATGAGGGCGAACCTTGTCTCCGGATCTTCTCTTGCGTGGGTAGCCAGGGCTGGGGGGCTTGGAGACCTCCTTCTCCTGGGACGAGGGGAAGAGATGACCGGTGGAAGAGAGCGCCAGAGGAACCTGGCCTCCGCCTTTGAAGCCGTCGTGGGTGCGGTCTTTTTGGAGAAAGGGTGGGCCGAGGCAAAAAAGCTCGTAGAGGAAACCGTCCTTTCTCTGAAAATGGAGACCGTGCCGGTTGATCCCAAGACGTTGGTGCAGGAACTGGTTCAGAGGACACCCGGGCTCACTCTCGAGTACAAGGTGGTCGGCGTCGAAGGACCCGACCACCTTCCCACTTACACGGTGGCGTGTTTCGTCGGCGGGAAAGAGGTGTCCCGGGGTCAAGGTTCATCCAAAAAAGACGCTGAGGAAAACGCGGCCAGAAGTCTTCTTGAAAATGGTTTTCTTTCACGGGGACTTCCTGACGATAAACACCACTTTTCCGGCGATAAAATCGGGAGTTAGCACCTGATCGGGCCGTTGGGCGTCGACGAAAATGGGAGATTTGCCCGAGTGAGAATAAAAGCGTACGAGCCTGGCGGCCTCTTTTGTGTGGGCCAACAGAAGATCTCCCTGGGCGAAAGACACGCCCGGGTCCACGATGATTAGATCGCCGGTTCGGGCGAACGGCTGGAACTCGTCGCCCGAGACAGCGATGGCGAATGATTTTGGCCCTAGACTTTCGGAAAAGTAGTCGTACAGAAAAGCCCGGACCTGGGTGGCCTTGGCATCAGAGTAAACGGGTACGGGCGGGAGGGCTTTCTTTGAGTCTTTCAGTACCTCTGGCGCGATGATTTTCTCGGAGATGGGAAAGGTCCTTGACAGGACAGCTTTTCTGAAGTCTTTCATCCCTTTGAAGCCGGATTTTTCAAGCCAATAGTACACCGACTTCTGTTCGGCGTAACCCAATTTTTCTGCCATCTGCCTCGCAGTTATGTTAGGGTCGGCCAGCACGAGCCGGGCCATCTCGTGAATCGTAGACAAAATCCTTTCACTCCCAGGGATTTTCGCAAAACAAATAGAACTGTTATACCCCGGAGTGCTGATCCCTTTACATAATGTGTATAAAAATTGATACATGACTCGGGTACAGGAGGAAAGGCCGTATTGCTTCGGAAAATCGTTCTACACGGGTTCAAGTCTTTTTGTGACCGCACCGAGGTTGTCCTGGGTTCGGGCATAACTGCGATAGTGGGCCCCAATGGATGCGGAAAGTCAAACCTTGCCGATGCGGTCAGGTGGGTTCTCGGGGAACAGAATCCGAGAGTTTTAAGGTGCAACCGCCTCGAAGACGTCATTTTCTCGGGTACGGAGCGCAGAAAGGCTATGGGTATGGCCGAAGTCAGGCTCCTTCTCGACGGTGTCCTCGACGAAGGAGAGAAGGAGCTTTTGAGGCGCTTTACCCGGGATGGTTCAAGCGAATTCCGGATTAACGGCAAGGTTTGCCGCTGGAAAGACATAGTTGAAGCGCTTCTGGGGACAGGACTTTCCCATACGGGTTACGTGGTCATAGGCCAGGGGGCCATCCAGGAGCTGGCGGGGGGCCGCCCGGAAGAGCGCAGGGTCTGGATAGAGGAGGCCTCGGGCGTCGCCAAGTACAGGCTCGACAAGAGGGACGTGGAGGAAAAGCTTTCCGAAGCTAGAGGGAATATTGCCCGGCTAGACGATCTTCTCGTTGAGCTATCAGCCCAAAAAGCCAAGCTTCAGTCAGACTGGGAAACCGCTAGAACTTACCATTTACTTTCCCAGGAGAGAAGCAACTTGGAACTTTCCATGTGGTTGTACCAAGAACAGGAAGAGGCTAAGAAAGTCACGAGTCTTCGGAGACGGCTGGAAAAATATGAAGCGGAATTAGAAGGGGCCAGGTCTAGCATAGGGACCGTATCTGGTGAAGTGATACCGCTTTCCGAGAAAGCGGCGGGGCTTAAGAGAAAGTTGGACGAACTCACGGCACACAGGGAATCATTGGCCCAGAGGCTCTTAGCCCTGGAAAAAGAGCGCGATTCCGTGCGGGGTAAGCTCGCTCTTGTTGCCAAAGAGATAGAGACGAGGACTGTGCGGGAGAGTGTGCTCCGCAAAGAACTGGAGGATCTTAACCGTCAGGAGGAAGAGATTTCAGTAAAGAGGGACGAGGCTGCCCAAAGGTACGAAAAAGTGGTCGAGCTTTTGCGGCAGGCCGAAAATGAGAGAGACGCCTCCGAATCGGACTGGAAAAAGCTATCGGAGTTCATCATATCGGCCAGAGCCCAGACTGTTTCACTGACGGAAAAACTGGGGGCGGTCCAGAGAGCGAAAGAGGAAGTCAGAAAGGAGCTAGAGGAGATCAGGCAACAATCGGTCAGCTTAAAAAGCTCCCTCTCTTCATTGCATGACCAGGTATCCCGGCACAGAGAAGAGATTGTCCTCATGAAAGAGCGCCTTGAGAAAGCCGGGAAAGATCAGGACCGGCTAACGGAAGCGTCGCGGAACCTTGAAGTCCAGGTCCAGGAAAAAAGATCTGCACTAGAAAAAGTCCTCGGGGTCGAGAAGAGCCTCGAAGGCCGGCTATCTCTCGTGCGGGGAAGACGCAGGGTTCTGGAAGAAATGGAAGAGTCTTACGAAGGGTATGGGAAAGGCCCCAAATCAGTTCTGTCTGCTGCCAAGAGAGGGGTCCTAAAAGGGGTGTTGGGACCCGTAGGTGAACTTTTCTCATGCGAGACTAAGTTCATACCGGCCCTTTCGGCTGCCGTAGGTGGAGCTGCCGAGAACATAGTGGTAGAAGACGAAGAAGCGGCAAAAGAAGCCATAGAATTTCTGAAGAAGACGCGGAGCGGCCGGTGTACTTTTTTGCCCCTCACCCTCATTAGGCCCCGTAACCTTCGCCCCAGGGCCGCATCATGCCTGGAGCAGCTCAAAGGCGTTAGGCCCCTCATTTCGGTGGTTAACTACCCTCCGGAGCTGAAAAACTGCGCGGCCTACCTCTTCGGCCACGTGGTGCTGGCTGACACTGTGGACGATGCTCTTCAATTCATGAAAGCTTCTTCCTGGACCACGAGGGCTGTAACGCTGGGTGGAGAGAGCATAGAACCAGGCGGTGCTATGACGGGAGGGGAGGCTCCCAGGCACGAGTTCATCTTCCAGAGAAAACACGAATTGAATACCCTCTCCTCTGAGGAGGCCAACCTGCAAAAGGATCTTGCGTCCGCCCGGGAAAAGAGAAAGGCCATCGAAGGGGAACTTGCCTCCCTTGTCCACAAACTTGACAGGATAAAAAAGGACGTGCTATCGGCCGAGTCTTCCGTCGCGCGGCTTCGAGAGTCGATCGCGCAGGTCGAGAGGGCAATTATGTCCCTTGAGGTAGAGATATGTGATAAAGCCCAGAATATGTCGCCTCTGGAATCCCTCGAAAAAGAACATCTCAAACAGCTCGAATCTCTTTCCGAAGAGGAGGAGAAAATCTCACTGGAGATATCAGCGAGAGAACGGGAACTCAAGGAGTACGAGGACAAGCTCAAGGAAAGCATGGTGGTCGATAGAGGACTTTCTGAGAGAATCCAGGAACTTGTGCATAGCAGAGAGACTCTGGAGAGGGAAATCTCGTCTTTTGCCAGGCGAAAAGAGAGCATCCTCGGTGAGAAAGCCTCCGTTGAAAGGAGCCTTGAAGAAGAACGGAAGGAAATAGCGAGATTGAAGGGCCTCCAGCAGGAGCTGGTAGGGCAGGAGAAAAATCTCAGTGAAGCCATCGTTGCGCATGATCAGCAAATGGCTTCTTTGATCGAGGAGATTTCGGGTGTAGAAAAAGATTTGGACATCACTTCCAAAATGCTTTCGGAAAAAAGGGCCCAGATAGAACGTCTGGGTCGAGAAGTGGAAACTCTTCGGACCAAGATCGAAGAAGGAAGGCTGGAATTGAAGACAGCTGAAAAGGCTCTTTCCGATACCAGGCAGTTCCTTTTGTCAAGATTCGGATTGCAGGCACCTCGTGAAATCGATTGCCAGAGAATACCGAGGCAAGAGGCTCTCGTGAAGTTGGAGGAGATCGACGAAAAGATAAGAGCTCTCGGTACAGTTAATCTGAAAGCTGAGGAAGAATACCGCAGTCTTTCTGAAAGGATAGACAACCTTTGTGCGGAGAAAGAGGACCTGGTGGAAGCGATGAAGGAGCTCGACGACACGAAGGAGCTCATAGACAAAGAGATCGAGGACCGTTTCCTTGAGACTTTCGGACACGTGGCCCGAAACTTTGAGGACATATTTAGAGATCTCTTCGGAGGAGGCAGGGGCCGGTTAAACCTGGTGGAGGGTACCCTCGGTGTCGAGGTTGTGGCCGAACCTCCGGGGAGGCGGCAGAAGCAGTTCAACCTCCTTTCGGGCGGCGAGCGATCTTTGTGCGGCATAGCGCTTATCTTTTCGATACTCTCGGTAAGACCGTCTCCCTTGATCGTCCTGGATGAGGTAGACTCTGCTCTGGACGAAGCGAACGTGGTGAGGTTCGCCCAGTTTCTTAAGAGATACTCTAAAGACACTCAGTTTCTGGTGATAACTCACCAGGAGGCTACCATGGAGGTGGCAGACATTATATACGGGGTCACCATGGAAGAACCCGGTGTGTCAAAAGTTTTCGGAATGAGGCTTGAAAGTCGCTGAAAGATTCTATGGCAAAAATGTGGAAGGAGATCTGTGATTATGAGCTTCTTTCGAAAATTTACAGAAGGCCTTGCCAAGACCTCGAAGAACCTTCGCGACAAGATCCAGGAGATCTTCAGGCCAGGAGCGGTCACCGAGGAATTCCTGGAAGATCTCGAAGCCATACTGCTCCAGGCCGATGTGGGCGTCAGGGCCACGCAGGAAATCTGTGAGAGCCTGCGTCTCGAGAGTAAGAAGAGAGCGATAAGAAGCGAAGATGAGCTTTACGAAATACTGACGGCCAAGGTCAAAGAGATTTTCGATGCCATCTACCAGCCGCTCAAGGTTTCGGAAGTCAATCCCACCGTCTACATCCTCGTGGGAGTGAACGGTTCGGGCAAAACGACCACTATTGCCAAGATCGCCAAATTATGGATAGACCAGGGAAAGAAGGTCATAGTGGCTGCTGCCGACACGTTCAGGGCGGCGGCGGAAGACCAGTTAGCGATTTGGGCGGAAAGAGTGGGGGCGGAGATCGTGAGTCACCAGCATGGTGCGGACCCCGGCGCCGTGGCCTTTGACGCGGCTAGAGCCGCCCTCGCGCGGAAGGCCGACCTTCTCCTTGTGGATACAGCCGGACGGCTCCACACCAAGAAGAATCTCATGGAAGAGTTGAAGAAGATCGTCAGGGTCGTAGCCAGAGAAATCCCCGGTGCTCCTCACGAGGTGCTCTTGGTCATAGACGGGACTACCGGGCAAAATGGTCTTTCTCAGGCCAGGGTGTTTGCGGAAAGCGTAGACGTAACGGGGATCTGTCTGACGAAGCTCGATGGTTCCTCTAAAGGCGGGATCGCCCTGGCCATCGCGAAGGAACTCCGGATCCCGGTGAAATTTGTGGGGATGGGTGAGGGTGTGGACGACCTGAAAGTGTTTGATCCGGAAGCGTTCGCCAGAGGGCTGTTCAGTAAAGGAAGTTGACTTCACCGTGCTGAAGTCTCCCAGAGCTTTTAGAGCTTGCCTTGTCGAAGCCCGTTCAGGTGAGCGTTGTACTAGTGGTTTTTGAGACAATGTCCGCTAGGTTCCCCAGGGGCTGTCTTCCTCTTGACCGCGGAAATCCCTTAGTATAGAATCAGCACATGTGTAAAGGTGAAGGCCAGGACACTAATTTTACAGGGCAGTGGGTTGGGTTGAAACAGAATGTTTTTTCGTCGCCTGAAAGTGTTCATGAACTGGGCCTTTTGAGGGACTTGTACGGGGAACTGCTTCCAAAAAGGCAAAGACAAGTGATCCACCTCAAGCTCGATGAGGACCTCTCATTGAGCGAGATTTCCGAAAGGCTGGGGATATCGCGCCAGGCCTGCGAAGATGCCCTCAAGAGGTGTGTTAACGCCCTTCGCCTTTACGAGGAGAAACTCGGCTTCCTCGAGCGCATCCGCCGCCAAAAGCGGCACATTGAAAAGACAGGTGCCCTGCTGAGGGAGATGGATGCTAGAAACTGGAACGTATACAGAGAGATGGCGCTGGAGTGTCTCCAGGCCATGGAGGCCGGAGGTGAAGTCACGAAAGATGGCATTTGAGAACCTTGCGGAAAAGCTTGCCCAGACCTTCAAGAGATTGAGAGGGAAAGGCAAACTTTCAGAAAAAGACGTGGATGAGGCTTTGCGTGAGGTCCGCCTTTCGCTGCTTGAAGCGGACGTCAATTTCAAAGTGGTAAAAGAGTTCGTGGCAGCCGTCAAAGAGAGGTGCCTCGACTCCGAGGTCCTCGAAAGTCTCACCCCGGCCCAACAAGTCATCAAGATAGTCAATCAGGAGCTCATATCTCTTCTCGGTGGAAAAGCCCGCCCCCTGGACCTGTCAGGCAACCCGCCGGTAGTTATAGCCCTTTTCGGCCTCCAGGGTTCCGGTAAGACCACTGCAGCCGGCAAACTGGCCCTTCACCTCAAGAAAAACGGGCGCAAGGTGTTGTGCGTCTCCTGCGATGTTTACCGTCCCGCAGCGCAGAAACAGCTCGAGCTCATCGCGGAGCGGGCCCAGGTTGGTTTCTTCACGATGGATCCGAACACGCCTCCAGAAGTCATAGCGAAAAAAGGCGTTGAGAAGGCCATATCCGCGGCTCAAGATGTCGTGATCGTCGATACTGCAGGACGGATGCAGGTCGATGCCGATATGATGGAAGAGGCCAGGCGAATCAAAGAAGCTATTGATCCGCGGGAAAGCATCCTCGTGGCCGACGCCATGACGGGCCAGGAGGCATGTAAGGTAGCTTTGGCTTTCGACGAGGTCGTCGGCATTACGGGCATCATCCTGACCAAGGTTGACTCGGATGCCAGAGGCGGAGCCGCCCTCTCCATAGCCAAGGTGACTGGCAAGCCGATAAAATTCGTGTCCACGGGAGAAAAACTTGAAGATTTCCAGGTGTTCCATCCAGACAGGATGGCCTCGCGGATTTTGGGCATGGGAGATGTCCTCACCCTCATCGAGAAGGCCGAGGCCGCTTTCGACCAAAAGAAGGCGGCTGAGATGGAGAAAAAGCTCCGCAGGAAAGAGTTTACTCTTGAGGATTTCCTGGACCAGATGAAAGAAGTAAAAAAGATGGGTTCTTTCGGGGACCTTTTGAGGATGATCCCGGGTTTCGGGAGGGCCCATGTAGATGTGGACATCGACCCGAAAGAATGGGTGAAGATAGAAGCCATAATCAATTCCATGACTCCGCTGGAAAGGAGAAAGCCGGAGATAATCGACGGGTCAAGGAAGCGGAGGATAGCTCGGGGCAGCGGAACCCAGGTCCAGGATATAAACAGGCTTCTGAAACAATTTTTCCAGGCTAGAAAAATGCTGTTCCAGATGAGTTCTCCGGAAAAGACCGGCAGGTTCCGGCTGACCTGACAAGTCGCGGAACTTGGCTAGCGTGTACTGTCTGTCCCGGCAAGACCCTGGCCGGGCGCCAAAAAATAGGAACCAGAGGGTGAAAGTAACGGCGGAAGCCGTGATAAAGCGAAAGGAGAGGTGTCAACTTGGCTGTCAAGATACGGCTCAAGAGGATGGGAGCGAAGAAGGACCCTTCCTACCGGATTGTTGTGGCGGACTCAAGAACCCAGAGGGACGGCAGAGCCATCGAGGAGCTCGGCTACTACGATCCCACTACGGAGCCTGCCACCTTTAAGGTATCCGAGGAAAGGGCTATATTATGGTTGGAGCGAGGAGCCATTCCGACACCTACGGCTAGGACGATTTTGAGCCGTGCGGGAATCCTGGAGAAATGGCAGGCGGCTCGCGAAAAAACCCGCCAGGCCGCAAAATAGCTTTCGAGGAGGGCGCTTATGTTGCGAGATCTTGTGATGTTCATCGCCAAATCCATCGTGGATAACCCCGACAAGGTTGAGGTGAACGAGGTCGAGGGCGAGCGAGCGGTTGTGTTCGAACTAAGAGTTGCCCCCGAGGACATGGGAAAAGTCATCGGTAAGAAGGGTCGCGTGATTCACGCGATCAGGGCTCTTGTCCAGGCCGCTGCGGCCAAAGAGGGTAAACGGGCCACTGTTGAAATACTGGAGTAGCTTTTAGCGCGGCTTTCGGGGTGGTGTGCGCCGTGTTGATCGCCAGAACCGTTACGGTAAAGTCTCGCGTGACCCCGAATCTCCGGGCGCAGCTTGGGGCCGAGACTCAGAAGGCGATCAGAGATATTGACCAGGAGATCAGCCGCATCGAAGCGGACCTCGAGGCCAGGAGGACAGCGGGAAAGTCCGAAGAAGCCGTGCGTCTCGAAAAGGAAAAGCGGGAGTTATCATCGCGCCGTGAGGCTCTCGTCGCAAGGCTCAGGGATATAACCCGGCTCAAAGACGGAGAGGAGATCACAAGAGGTCAGATTCAGGGGTTTTATGACCTCAAAGTCGGCGATATGTGGCCGGAAGTTCAAGCCTGTGAGATAGTCCTGGAGGAAGGCAGGGTAGTGGCGATAAGGGAGGGCAGGGCCGTAAGCGTCCTGGCCCAGCCAGCACCGGCGGGAACTTCGGGTTCCGGCACCGAGCATTGAAAGGGTCCGGGAGGGGTAGAGGGTGAAGGTGTACATACTTACGCTCTTCCCTGAGATGTTCCGGCCGGTGCTTGAATCGAGCATCTTGAAACGGGCGAGAGAACGCGGACTCATAGCCGTCACCCTGGTCAACATCAGAGATTTTGCTCACGATGCCCACAAGACCGTCGACGACTACCCGTACGGAGGGGGTCCCGGGATGGTGATGAAGCCCGAACCGGTGTACGAAGCAGTGGAGTGGGTTGAGAAGGATCTCGGGCGCAAGCCGTACGTAATTTTGCTCACTCCCCAGGGCCAAAAGTTCACCGGTGCTGTGGCCAGAAGACTCGCATGTCTTCGCGACATGACGCTTGTAGCGGGGCATTACGAAGGTTTCGATGAGCGCATCAGGTACCTGGCTGACGCAGAGATGTCTATCGGCGACTACGTGTTGACCGGCGGCGAGCTCCCGGCGATGGTGGTCCTGGATGCCGTTTCCAGATTCATACCGGGAGTTCTGGGGGATGAGGAGTCTGCCATGGAAGACTCATTCTCTGACGGACTTCTCGAAGGTCCCCAGTACACGAGACCGCCCGAATATCGAGGCATGCGGGTTCCTGATGTTCTCTTAACCGGCGATCATAGAGCGGTAGAGAGGTGGAGGCGCAAAGCGTCGCTGCGCCGCACTCTAGAAAGAAGACCAGACCTTCTTAAAGAGGCGTGCCTGACTTACGAGGACAGGCGCCTGCTCGAAGAAGTGATGAAAGAACGTCAGAAGGAAACCCAGGAATGAAATGGATACCAGGCGAGGAGTGATACTCGTGAACCTAGTGAGACTGATTGAAGAGTCCCAGATGAGAAAAGACATCCCCGACTTTGGGCCCGGGGATCAGGTAAGGGTGTATTTCAAGGTAGTCGAAGGCGGCCGCGAAAGGACCCAGGCTTTCGACGGGGTCGTCATCAGACGCCAGCGCGGCGGGGTCAGGGAGACTTTCACCGTGAGGCGCGTCTCGTACGGCGTCGGGGTTGAAAGGACTTTCCCGCTTCATTCACCCAGGATTGAGCGGATAGAAGTGCTGAGGAGAGGCCGGGTGAGGAGGGCCAAGCTCTTCTATCTCAGAGGGCTCTCGGGCAAATCTGCAAGGATAGCAGAAAAGAAAAAATGATGGACACTGTCAAGGATATCCTCGAAGTCGTAGTCACGGCGCTCATCATAGCTATACTGATACGTAGCCTGGTTGTCGAGACTTTTTTGGTCGAGGGCCCGTCTATGGAACCCACCCTCATGAGCGGCGAGAGACTTCTGGTCTCTAAAATCGCCTACCGGTTTGGTACCCCAAAGCGTGGAGACGTCGTGGTTCTCCGGTATCCGCTGGATCCGTCCAGGGACTATATAAAGAGGGTGGTTGCGGTTGGCGGGGATACCGTTGAACTACGTCTCGGAAGGCTTTACGTTAACGGAAAACTCATGGAAGAACCTTACGTGCACCAGCCCGGGCTCTACAACATGAGTCCCATCACGGTCCCCAAGGGGACCGTTTTTGTCCTCGGAGATCACAGGACCAACAGCGAGGACTCGAGATCGTTTGGGCCGGTGAGGCTTGAGCTAATCAAAGGAAAGGCTCTTCTAATCATATGGCCGCCAAAAGCGATGGGCTTCATAAAGTAGCCGGGACAAGGAAGGGAGAACCAAAGAAGGGGACTCCACCAGGACTGCCAGGCCCCAAGACGCTGGGCCTGGTAGATGTCTTCTTATTCCTCCTCGATTCAAGGATACCACATACTTCTCTACGGCTCGCCGAGCCTTATCTCTCGAAAATGAGGCGTGTGTATGTTTTGACTAAACCAGACCTCGCCGACCCGGGTGTTACCCGGGAATGGCTCCGGTGGTTCGGGTCCCAGGGATTACCGGCATTTCCGGTAGACTGCAGGACCGGGGAAGGCCTGGGAGGCCTCCTGGAGTTTCTGAAGGAAAAGAGGTCCCAAGTTCTCCTCCGATTCAAAGGGAAAGTGATAGACAGACCTTTGCGCCTGATGCTGTTCGGTCTCCCAAATGTCGGGAAATCGTCCCTTGCCAACAGGCTTCTGGGTACGACCAAAGCTCCCTTCGGTGCAAAACCCGGACTTACCAGGGGAAGCCACTGGCTCAGGGGAAGAGAATTCCTGGAGCTTCTCGACACGCCTGGAGTGATAGATACCTCCCTCATTGATGACGAAATCAGGAAGAAGCTGGCGGTTACGTGGGCGATTCCGGAGACCGCGTACGACGACGAGGAGGTCGGCTTCTGGCTGGCCGAAAAGGTCCTGGGCTACTCAGATCCTCTCTCATTCCTGAGCAATTTTGGGTTGTCCAGGGGATTTCTGTCCCAGGGCGGGAGGGTTGACCTCATCCGCGCCTCGAAAGCGCTGATCCAGGAGTTCCGCGAGGGAAAACTCGGCAGGATTTCCCTGGAACGCCCCTACAAGACCACTGAATTGAAAGGAGAAGCGGGAAATGAAGTCATACCTGAAGACTCTCGAGTGCCCCCGGTGCGGCAAGACTTATGACCCGTCAAAACTCGTGAACACCTGCGAGTGCGGGACGCCTCTTCTGGTGAGGTATGACCTCGAGACGCTCAAGAAAGAGGCCGGACCGGAAATCTGGAAAACCCGCAGGCGCGGACTCTGGAGGTACAAAGAACTTCTTCCCGTCACCGATGAGAAAAACATAGTGAGCCTGGGAGAAGGCGGGACACCTGTGCTTCCCATGAAAGGGATGGGTAAGGTTTACGGCTTGAAAAACCTCTACTTGAAAGACGAAGGCTTGAATCCCACCGGGACCTTTAAAGCCCGCGGGGCTTCAGTCGGCGTGTCAAGAGCTAAAGAACTCGGGGCAAAGGCCCTAGCCATGCCCACTGCGGGTAATGCCGGGGCGGCTTGGGCAGCGTATTCGGCTCGGGCCGGGTTGAAGATGGTTGTGGCCATGCCCGAGGACGCTCCCGTCACTACGCAGGCTGAATGCGTCGCGTACGGCGCCAGCACTTATCTCGTTCGCGGACTCATCTCAGATGCTGGCCGGGTGGTGCGAGAGGCGTCCCAGAGACACGGGTGGTTCGAAGTGGCTACCCTCAAGGAGCCATACCGCATAGAGGGCAAGAAAACCATGGGACTGGAAATCTGGGAAGATTTCGACGGGAAAATGCCCGCGGCTATCATCTACCCGACAGGTGGAGGCGTGGGGCTCATAGGTATGTGGAAGGCGTTTTCAGAACTGAAGGCTCTTGGCTGGCTTTCGGGCCCGCTTCCCAAGATGGTCGTCGTCCAGGCCGAAGGTTGCGCGCCCATCGTCAGGGCCTACCGTGAAGGTAAAAATAGGGCAGAATTCTTCCAGGGCGCCTGCACCATAGCAGCGGGGATAAGGGTGCCATCGGCACTGGGAGACTTTCTGGTGCTGGATGCGGTGAGATCTTCCGGCGGAACCTGCGTGTCTGTCTCCGACGGGGAGATACTCGATACCTGGAAGGAAGTGGCGCGCCGCGATGGGATGTTGATCTGCCCTGAGGGAGCGGCGGCCGTCAGGGCGGCCAAGATTGTTGCCGACATGGGCCTTATCGGTCCCGATGACCCGGTGCTCGTCCTCAACACGGGAGCGGGAATGAAATACGTCGAGCTTCTCAATGAAAAGGCCAGAAAACTCGAGGAAGGTGAGCTTCCCGAGTAACCAGAAATCCGTTCCCAACCAGTGAGCTTAAAAGCGCAAAAATGGGAAAACTCTAGGAAGAGCGTCCTTAGGATCATGAGGCTAAGTTGTGCGTTTTCTCACAAGACTGTTTGACCCACGGGGGTATCGACGTGAGAGAACCGTTGCGCTTTTCCTGGCGTCACTGGTGGAATTATGTGCTAATATCCGTAGTTGTGGTTGGAATCGCTCTGTGGCGGTATTTTGGCCTCGACGGGCGAGTGGTGTTGTTTTCAGTGCTCGTGTGGGTTGTCTTCGGCAGGATCTTCGTCCCTTCCATAATTCACGAACACATAGGCTTCATTGACAGGTGGATCTTCAACGATTACGACAAAGCAAATCAACGCTACAGGCGGGCCGTAGATACGGGAAAGGCCACCGCCCAGGCTTACTGCGCCCTCGGGAGCCTGTCATACGCCGAGGGAGATACTGCCGAGGCGGCCAGGCTCCTCGAGGAGGGATGCAACAGGCTCACGAGGGACGTCCACGCTCTCGCTCTCCTCTCGAAAGTCCTGGGAAGACTCGGAAGGCACCCGGAGGCTTTGGCCGCCGCCATAAGGTGCCAGGAGATTTCCGATCGCAGTCCCTTGAGCTATGTCGTTTTGGGAGATGCCCTCAAAGAACAGGGAGACCTGGAAGCCGCCGCTTCCGCGTACCAGAAAGCCCTCGACCAATGGCCTGGTCTCTTTGAATGTCACCTCAAGCTGGGTGAGATCTATTTCTCGCGGGGAGAGCTCCAGGCAGCGGAAAACGAGTTTGAAAAGGCCTTGAGAATCTCGCCAAAGAATCCCGATGTTCTCTTCTGGCTGGGGAAAGTCGCTGTATCCCGAAAAGACCCTTTCCTCGCAAAAAGGTACTTCCAGAGGTCTCTTGAAAGAAGGGCTATGGGAGACCATACCTCTTCTATCCCGTACGAAGAGGTCGTCGGTGCCCTGGGTGATCTGGGAAAGGTCTCGCGCTAGCCCATGACCGGGAGATCACATGCCCAACCTGTTACCCTGGCAGGTGTCTCCCGGCTCTCCGGTTATCTGACGACCTCCGGAAATGACCCTATTTGATCAGCGTGAATACGAGGTCCTGGAGCCGTTGTGTCCGGATCTCGAGGATGACGGTACCTTGTGCCTGCCTTGTCGCCGTCTTCGCGGTAAAAGTAACGGGATATTCTCCCGAAGCGACGGCTGCCGAGACCCGCGTTTCTGCTTCCCAGGAGTTTCCTCTCTTTGTCAGGTTGACGGCCTGTCCCATCAGGACTGCCGTTACTTCCTTGACGTTTTCTGAAGTTCGGCAAAACAGCCGGATACTTTGACCCGGTCCTGCTGGGTTCGGGAATACGTCGGGCTCAAGCCACAAGCTGTCCAGCCGGGTAAAACGGAGCGGCAACAGGCGCTCGATGTCAGGGAATACTGCGACCAGGGTGACGTCCTGGGGACCCTCCGGCAGAAACGGTCCAATCGCCAGTTGCATTGTCCAGCGCGTTCCTTCATCTATACGGTGAAGGTACCTTACCTGGCCGTCGCTGAATACGCCGTACACGCTCTGGGCCTTTGGTTCGGTGAACGCATCGATCGTGAGGATTTCACCGTCGTGGCAGATCTCTGGCCGGAGGTATCCTCTGAGGGAGTGTTTCTGCACGTCGAGTGGCTTTTTCACGGAGAAAAACTGGCGACCTTGTCTATCTCTGACTGAGGCCTGGTAGTAGTACCTACCGGGAGCTACCGTCAAACCCCGACGGTCTTTCCCGTCCCACACTAGCGATGAAGGTGGTGTTCCTCCTGTTTCATCAGGGTTAAAGGTGAAGATCCTATGGCCTTTCTCATCCTCTATGATTACCTGCCAGGCAGAAATGCCGCGGTTTTTGAGATAGGCGAGGGATAAAGTCACCGTTTCGTCCTTCCCGTCGCCGTCCGGGGAAAAAGCGCTGGGATACGCGGAGGCCCGGATGAGGCACGATCTGTAGACGACTGTGGCAGCATGGCAGCGCCACATGGGGTTCTTGGGCCGAATGGTGTCATCTTCGTAGCCGTTTATGATCCCGAACTTGATCGCGCACGCCATAGAACGCCTTCTCTCCGGAGACGTCGTCATTCCGTCGCCGAACTGACCCAGAAGGCTTGCGACCTCCTGGTCAGATAGTGACTGGGCGACCGGACCTAGGTCTAAAGAGGTGACCAGGAGCTCTACCGCATCTTCTCTGGTGATGCTGGAATCCGGGTAAAAATACCGGCCCCTGGGGACAAAAGTGAGCCCCCCGGCCAGGGCCGCTTCGATCCACTGCCAGGCCGGTTTTCCCGGCAGCATCCGGTAATCCTTTGGCACGTCCGGATATGACGGATATTCAGGGGCACATGGCGAAAGGCCGAAGACCTTTGCCAGAAGCACGGTAAACTGCGATCTCGTGCACACTGAGTCGGGGAGAAAGTAGGCTCTGAGCTGGTCGCGCCACCAGGACAGCTGTCCGTCCGTGACTCCTTCAAGCCAGAGCACATAGATGTACGGTGCGGCCCAGTGATAATCCACATCCCGGTACCAGGGGTCACCCTCACACCAGGCGGTACGGATTGGTAGGAGCGCTGCCGTAACTGCCAGCAAGAGAATTTCGACCGACCATGAAAAACGTCGCTTGGACACTCAGGCATACCTCCTTGGGACCAGAAAACATTCCTCTTGCTGCCACCGGCATTACAGAATATACCATAAAACTACCGGTCGGAGACAGATACTGTAAAATTTTCCGGCGACTGTTGACACAGTCTGTCGGAAGATGTATTCTGATGGTGCCTGGTAACAATTGCCAGCAGCCGTACCCGGCGCTTCAGACTGCCGCCGATCCCGATAAGGTCATGTCAGGAGGTGATGGAAAGATTCGACGGGGAAGAGCGGCAGGAATACAAAAAAACCGCCACCGGCGCCCTTCGCAGCCTTCCCCCGGCCGGGTACGGCTGCCGAATGGAGGTGATGGTTTTCCTGAAATCCATCGTAAAACGGCACAGGCTATTATTGATTGCCGTCTTTCTGGGTGTTTCCACGTCGCTTCTCTCATTGAGCGTCCTTTCGGCCTACGTGAAGACCAAGCCTGTTGTCGCAGCCGCACGGGACATGGACCCGTACCACAGGATCTCCCTGGACGATATCAAGGTGATCGAAATGCCTCTCAAAGCTATTCTCCCGTCGAGCATAACGAGGGTTGAGGAGGTATTGGGTGCGTACACCTTGTCCAAGGTCTGCCAGGGTCAGGTCCTTCTAGAGGGGCACGTTGTCCGGGGCAGAGAGGGGGCGGGAATTTCCTTCGAGCTCAGTCCGGAAGAGAGAGCCATTTTCATACCTGCGACGGCAGCCCGGGCCGTTGGCGGTTTCATCAAGAAGGGTGATAGAGTGGATGTCCTCTGGGCTGGCAGGGGCTATGGGTTGGACGATAGGGGCGGACCGGGGGTAGCTGCCACAGTTTTGAAAAGCGCGAGAGTAATCGAGATTCTGCGGGATCAGCAGTCGGGAGAGTTTATGGGAGTTGTGATCACCGCGACTCCCGACAGTTCGGAAGTCATAGCTCGCTATTTGGAAAACGGGGCGATCTACCTTGCTTTGGTACCCCGGGCGGCTTCTTTTGAGGAAGGCGGCGGATCGGAGGTTTGGCCCCAACGATGACGGAAAGACCGACTATCCTTTTGGCAGGCGATGCGTGCGAAAAGCTGGTTAAAGCACGGTGGCCCGAGGCGAGAGTCGTGGGGACTCTCCGGGACTTGGCGCTGGTAGAGTACTTCGTCTCGGACCTCCGAGTAGACGCGGTGGTCGTCGATCCCAGGCTTGCGACGAAAGGCGAGACCTTTGACCAGTGGCTGAATCGATTCAGGTCCGCTTTTCCCGGGATAGAAGTCGTGGTGGCCCAAAGTAAAGGTCAAGAACCAGCATTTTCTCTCGAAAAAGAGGGAGGCGCGACAGCGCCGAAGTTTCTTACCTCACAGACGGTCATCGTGTGGAGCCCTAAAGGGGGAGTTGGGAAGACCTTTTTAGCCACGAATCTGGCCTGTGCGGCCGCCATTTCTACCAAAGGTAAAACCGGGCTCATCGACCTGGATCTCTATTCTCCTGATGTCTCGGTTCACCTTGACCTCCTCGACGGCCCTACCATCACGGATCTTCTGCCCGTCATTTCGGACTTGCGGCCGGATGGCCTCGACAAATATGCTCAGAGGCACGGCCCCTCGGGCTTGAACGTCATCTGCGGTCCCCGGCGTCCCGAACTATCGGAACTTGTTACTGTGGATCACATAAAGAAAGTACTGTCGCTGGCGGAGAAAAGATGGGGTCTTGTTTTCGTTGATACTCCGCCGGATATCACCAGCGAAGTCGTCGGGGAGTGCGTCGAACAGGCTTCCAAGATAGTGCTTGTGACAGGGCAAGATCCTCCCGCCTTAAGGCAGTGCAAGGTCGCCATGGAGATTTTCCACAAACTCGGGATAAAACAAGACTCAGTGATGGTCGTCCTCAACAGGGCATCGAAGGAGTCTCCTATTCACCAGGAAAAAGTTGAAGAGTTCTTAGGAGTGGAACTGGCCGGAGTCGTGCCTGAAGACAGGAAAACGGTAGAAAGGTCGGTTTTTGAAGGGAAGCCGGTGGCACTTTACGCCAAAACGGAAATCTCTGACGCTATCTGGGAAGTGGCGTCGAGGATAACACCGGCTGTTCACTGGACTAAAGACCACAAAAAACAGTCCCGGCTGAGGAGGGGACTATTTTGGTGAGCATTTTGAAAAGACTCGAGGCTGAACCGTACCGGCTTTCAAACCAGCGCGAGGAGGTCCGCGAAAGATCCGTTGAGGACGTGACCGAAACGGTCCGGGAAAAGATCCTGGAAAGCCACCCCGAGCTGGTGATGGAAGCCAGGATGTTCAGGGAAAAAAGAAAGGAAATCGTCGCGCTTGTGCAGGAACTGATAGTCTCGAAAGAGCTTTACGTCCCAAAACTCACGAGGAGAGACCTGGCCGAAAGGATAGCCCAGGAACTGTGCGGCCTGGGACCCATCGATGAACTTTTGGACGACCCAGAAGTGACAGAGATCATGGTCAACGGGCCCCGGGAAGTCTTCGTGGAGCGACAGGGGCTCCTTCAAAAGACGGACATACAGTTCAAAGACGACGATCATCTCCTGGACGTGATAAACCGTATAGTCCAGGGGGTAGGGCGGCGTGTCGATAAGTCAGTGCCCTACGTGGACGCGAGACTTCCTGACGGCTCTAGGGTCAACGCCATAATACCTCCTCTTTCCCTGAACGGACCGACCCTGACGATAAGGCGCTTTCCAAAAAAGTTTTCAAGCCTGGATGAGCTTGTGGAGAACGACACTTTATCGGAAGACCTCGCGAGGCTTCTGAAAAGGTGCGTGGAACTGCGTCTTGACGTGGTCATCTCAGGAGGCTCTGGGAGCGGGAAGACGACTACCCTGAATGTCCTGGCAAACACGGTAGGTGCCGGTGAACGCATTATCGTTATCGAGGACTCATCGGAGATCAGGATACCAGACCATCACGTGGTGTACCTCGAAGCGCGGCCACAGAACATGGAGGGAAAAGGCGAGGTTACCATAAGAGACCTTCTCAGAAACGCGCTCCGCATGAGACCCGACAGGATCATAATTGGCGAATGTAGGGGCAAAGAGACTTTCGACCTCATATCCGCCATGAACACGGGCCACGAGGGGTGCCTGTCTACAGTCCACGCAAATTCGTCGAGGGACTGTCTTGAGCGCCTGTGCGGCATGGCTCTCATGGCCCAGGAGGGAGTACCGGTAGAGGTCTTGCGTTCCTGGATAGCCATAGCCGTTGACGTAATAGTCCACCAGGTCAAGAAAGCCGACGGTACCAGGGTTGTGTCGGAGGTATCGCTGGTGGGGGAGGACCGCGAAAAAGGTCTTGTGGCGTTTCCCATCTATTCTCGCGATAGCGGACAAGACGTCGAAGAGATCCCTCCCTGGTTCACAGAAAAAGTTGGCAGAGAGCGGGTGGTCCAGCTTTTCGAGGCCTTTCGCGGTAGTTGGGGCTGCGATAAAGAACGGAGGGAAAACCTGTGAGGTGGCTCATCTCAATGGCCTTTGGGACCGCCGTTTTCCTAATGACTCTTGATATGGAGAGTACCTTCAGGATATGGACTTTATCGCCCAGTCTTGCGGGGACCGGACGCAGGAGCGTGTCACAGGGCATCCAGGTTTTTCTGAAAAAGTGGGTCAAGAAACTGCTGAGTGAAAAACGCGAGGACGTTCTTTGGGAGGAAATAGCCCTCTCTCTGGCCTTTCACATCAAGGCGGGAGAGACTCTGGTTCAAGCTGTAAAAGGCGTTTCGGAAGAAGGAGATACCGCAGGCCACCGGGCGCTCGGACGAGTCTACCGGCTATATGGGGCAGGGACACCTATATTTGAGGCTCTTGACGTCGTGTCCGGGGAGGAAACCGGTCTTGGCCCTATCTCCGATGTAGTGCATATAAGCGCAGAGAGTGGCGGTGATCTCCCCACCCTCCTGTGTCACGCTTCCGATGTGATGAGACAACGGCGGACTTTCCGTGGAGAGGTCAGGGCCAAACTTGCAGAGGTAAAAATTACTGCGGTGCTCCTATCCCTTCTGCCCTGGGTAATTGGATTCTTTCTCCTCCGGATCGATTCACGGATGCTTTTGGATTTTGCCCGTTCACAGCGGGGGAAGGCCTTGCTCGGGTTATCGTTTATTCTATGGAGTGCCGGTAATGTGTCGATGGTATCCCTGATTCGTTCGGTGATTCCTCCTTCTTTCCGCTTCAAGTGATTCTGAAGGGGTGAAAGGTTTGATGGAGTTGGCGTTGTTTTCTTCCGTCTGCCTCGGAATTTCCGCTTCGCTTTTGGGCTGGTGGGTGCTTTCTCAAAAAATGATGCGCCTTTTCCCGCCTGGAGGCGGGAAGGAGGTGGGGTACGATGCTTGGGAAGGCAAGAATACCGTGCCGGCACCGTTTAAGGAAAAGTCCCTGGCCCATGGGCATCTCAGAAGGGAATTGGTGGCGGAACTTTTTATTGTGGCACTTCTCTTCCTCGTGTCATTTATGCGTGCGAAAGGCTCGGTCCTTTCCTTTGTAAGTTACTGCATCCTCGGGCTGCTTTTCTGGCGTTTAGGGCAGAGGTGGGTCCGTGGGTGCATGGCGAGGAGGAAGGCCTGGGATATTCAGGCTCAGTGGCCGCTTTTCCTGGAAAGTATGGCGGTGGCCGCCCTTGCCGGCTCGGACCTGGCCGGAGCCTTCAGGATAGCGGGGCGCAGGACATACGGCTTTTTCAAGGAGGAACTTGAAAGAGTCATAGCCAGGGTGCAAGGAGGGATGTCTCTAGGGGCGGCCCTGGCGGTATTCGACGATGATAAAGTTCAGTGCGTCAAGAGGCTCAGGTCCACGCTTATCCAGGCTGAAATGCTGGGGACACCAGTGGCCGACGTTCTCAAGGCACTGGCGAGCGAAGCCTATATGCTGGAAAGACAGGTACTCGAAGAGAGGCTGAACTCCCTGCCTGTAAAGCTTTCCTTCGTGACGGTCGTGTTTCTGCTCCCGCCGGTTCTCGTGATCTCGGTCGTGCCCCATATTCTAGCCTTCCTGGGTTCCAGATGGTGAGGTCACTGGTATCAGGTTCAGACATCGGACGAAAGGGGGTGAGGGAGTGTTTCGGCTTTATACACTAGCGAAGTTCTGGGAAAGGGCGTTCGTCGCCAGGCTGAAGGCCGTTTTCAAGGACCAGAGAGGAGCCACGGTAGCTGAGTATGCTTTGTTGCTCGCTCTCGTGGTGATCGCTCTCATCGGTGTGCTGGGTGAGCTTGGTACAGCGCTTCAGGGCAAAATCAGGGCGATTATAGACCAGATCAAGACCACTCCCTGAGTCGACTCTTACCGGACGGCACTCTTCGACTCCGTCACGGTGCCGGAATGAGCGGTTCGGCCGTAGATGGCCAGGACAAATCGGAGGTGAAGTGGACAGTGAGAGCCCGAATGGAGGCTGATCCCGTCCGGCTGGTAAAGACCGTTTTATCAGCAAGGACCGATCAAAGAGTCTCAAGATCCTTGGCACCTGCTTGGCTTCTTAAGGGTGAAAGCGGTCAGGCCGTGGTAGAATTCAGCGTGGTGTTAGCATGTTTGGTCCTAATCCTCTTCTCCATCCTGGAAGGCGGGTTGTTGCTGAACGCAAAGCTGGAGCTTACGTCTTCGGCCCGGGAGATAGCCCGGATATGCGCCGTCGAGGGTGGGAACACGGGCAGGGCGCAAGAAACCTTGAAAAAGATACTGGCGGCGACCGGCATAGATTCTTCGCAACTCCACGTCGACATCACCCCGAACCAAGCCATCTACGGCACTACCATTTACGTGAGCCTCACTTACCAGTACAGGTTCAGGAGTCCGGTGGTGTCGGCCCTGGTAGGTCCAACCATCACCGTGACTGCAAGGGCGGTGACGAGAAGTGAGTTTGTCCCGAGGTGACGCGAGGTTCCTTGCTGGAGGGGCCCACAGGGGCTTCCGGAATGTCATCCGCAATCAGCGAGGGGGTGCGGTTGCTCTAATTGCCCTCTTCTTGCCTGTGGCCGTCCTGTGCGTTGGAATGGTCCTGGACCTCGGCCTCGTGCTGACCGCAAGGCATTGTGTGCAAGCAGCCTGTGATCTTGGAGCGCTAGCCGGGCTGCAGGAGCTCGACTGGGACGCCCTGGCCCGTGGGGACGTTGTAATCGTTGAGGATAAAGGCCGTCAAAAGGCGGTTGAGATCGCTGCCTCAAACGTGGAGGACGTCAGGCGTATACTTTCTGATGTGTCCTTTCACGCCGAGGTGCGCAACGGGTCTTCGACGCGCGAACCGTCGATCTCCGTGGAAGCTACGTTCAAGGTCAGGACGGTCTTTCTGCGGTGGCTTCCCGGCCTGGAAAACGGGGTGATGCTGAAGACGACATCGGTGGCCTCGGTCCTTCAGCGGTCCAAATGGTGATCCAGGAAGCGGAAGACCGGGTACCCGTCAGCCTATGGTAATATGATGTCTGTAATATGATGCCTGGTGAAGGTTCTGGTGAAAGTTTCACTATGAGCGACCGGGTAAGCGGTTGTGGCGCAACAGTTTCAGATAGAAGCTCAAGACTTTGCTGACAAAGTAGCACCTTGACTTTCAGGTCGTGGCATAAGAGTCTTGGAAAGAAACCGTGTAAAGGAGATTAGGTTGAGTTCCGGCCATGCTGTAAATCTTTTGCGGGGTGGATATATGTCAGACAGGAGATATCCATCAATTGACCCGGACCGCCTCTGGGAGAACCTAATGGAGCTGGGTTCCATAGGGAGAGGAGAACGGGGGGTTACCAGGCTGGCGTTTACTCGAGAAGACCTGGAAGGCAGGCGATGGCTACTCCGGAAGCTAGAAGAAGCCGGCCTTGAGGCCCGCATCGACAAAGTGGGGAATGTATTCGGCCGCATGCCGGCGGGAACGCATGAATCGAGTCGTCCAGCAAAACCGCATATCCTCGTGGGATCCCATGTTGATACCGTCCCCGAAGGCGGCATGTTTGACGGCGCCTTGGGAGTCCTCGCGGCGCTTGAGTGCGCGACAGTTCTAAAGGAACAAGGGCTCTTGAGTGAAAACCCTCTGGAGATTGTGGCTTTTTCCAATGAAGAGGGTTCCCGGGTTGGTCCGGGACTATTCGGCTCCAGAGCCTTTGCGGAGGGACTCCCCGAAGAGGAATGGAAACAGATAAGGCCTGTGCTGGAAAAAGCGGGGCTTTTGGACGATGGTGACGGAAGTACCTTTCTTGCACCATCCCTCAATCCCCAAGGTTATCTATGCTACCTCGAGCTCCACATCGAACAAGGAGGCATCCTCGATAAGGCCGGAGAGGACATAGGTGTGGTTCAGGGCATAGTTGGAATCCATACCTTTACCGCTCTATTCAAAGGAGAAGCCAACCATGCTGGCACCACTCCGATGAATCAAAGAAAAGACGCGCTGCTCGGAGCCTCTGAACTCATTCTGAACGTTCCGGTCATCGTGCGGCGTTTCGGGTCGCCGGCTACCGTCGGAACCTGTGGTCAGGTCCGAGTCTCACCTGGCGGCAGGAATATCATACCCGGCGAGGTCGAGATCAGCGTGGAGGTTCGGGATCTGGACGAAGCTGTGAGTTCGAGAACGGTAGAAGCCCTCCGGGACAAAGCTCGGGAGATCGCGTTCCGCCGCGGACTCGGCCTCGAACTCAGCGGTGTATCAAAGACCCCTGGAGCGATGATGGACCCGGCAGTCCAGGACGTCATCGAGGATTCCGCGAAGGCGCTCGGTCTTGCGTCAAGGCGCATGCCATCCGGAGCGGGCCATGATGCGGCGGTTCTGGCGAAATACCTCAGGACCGGGATGATATTCGTGCCAAGCAGGGGCGGAATAAGCCACAGTCCTCGTGAATGGACAGATAAAGAGGCTTGCGCAAACGGGGCCAATGTCTTGCTCAGGACGATCCTGAGGTTACATGAGCAACAAAGTTTTCGCCAGAGGTCTAATTCGTCCTCATCCGGCGGGCGTGACTGCCGCTCGGCGTCGGTCCAAGGATGACACCGCGACTGAGGGGAGACGTCTGGGGTTAACCCGGGTAGATTCGGCTGATGCGCGTCTTTATGTAATGCGGCTAAAATGGGCGACGAAAAGCGGCTAGCCGAACAGGAAGGGAAAAGGGCGCCCTGGTTCCGGCCGTGTGAACAGGGTGCCCCTCTATTCTATGCGTCTCACGTCACCAGGTGCTGTATGGTCTTTCTGGACCGGAAAATGGCGTATACGGTGATCGGAAAGGAGACGAGGACGAAAAGGGCGTACTGCGCCATCTCGAACAGGGTTTTTGAAAGTATGAAAGCCAGGACCAGATAGATCGAGAAAGTGATAAAGTGAAAAGCGGTGAAGATCCGAAGGCGTGGGAGAAAGTCAGTATCTGTCTCAAAGGTCTTGGAAAGGTTGAAAAGATAAAGCGAGAACAGCCCGAACGCCAGAAAATCGGCCGCGCCTAGGAGGTTTCCTACAAGCCGCGGCACTGTGATGCCTTTCCAGAGGTTGATTTCACTTGGTATGCCGAAGTGACTCAAAGGCCATAGAAGGTCCACTCCCGAAAACCACACCGCGATGTCCACCAGCGAGTGACACACCGCTCCTAACGCGCTACCCAGAAACAGGTATCTGGCCCGGCGTGTCCTCGCAAGTGCCAGAGAAATCAGAGTAAACAAGCCGATGACAACCAGGCTGTGAGTTGCAGTCCTGTGCATCCGCATCGCCAGGGCCGGGTCAAAAAGGTAAGTTATGGCGAGAGGGAGAAGATCCGCGTCGGGGATCACGTTTCCCACTACAAACCCGAAGGCGAAAGATTGCCTGGATTCTGTATCAGAACGGTGCATCTTCCAATGACCAGATTTGGCCAGTCCCAAGCCGATCAAACCGTGAAAACCGCTCTGTGCCATCCCGTCTTTTCGCTCCTTTCTTTTGCGCACCCCTTTTCGGGTTAAAACCAATTCAGGGTCACTAAATTCGCGGCGAGAAACTCCCCTTCCTCCGCATTTTCAGGATATTTCTGGCATCGGCCAGGATCACCTTCATAACACCCGACTTTGCGGTCAAGGCCCCGGCGTCAATAGGCTCCGAGATGAACGGGCTTCGGTTTGAACAGCCTCGGCATGAACACCTCGGTGTGAACGCCGGTGTGAACAAGCCTAGTGTGAACGCCTTGACTTGCCCGGAAACGAGATGCTAATATCGTTTGGCAAGTGATGCAAATCTCTCCAATACTACAGTGAAGAAGGAGGACTTACCTGGATGCAGAGTTCGCAGGGCCACATGATGCGGGTGTGATCCAAATCCCGGGTCAGTCCGGCCTTTTTACGCGAACACTTGTTTCCAGGGAGGTCCTTCAAGTGTCCTTAATCGAAGTCTATGATCTCGAGAGATTCGTGGGGGCTCGCCCCCTCTTCACCGGTGTGTCGTTTTCCGTCGCAAAGGGCGAGCGCATAGGGATAGTTGGTCGTAACGGTGAAGGTAAGACTACCCTCCTCCGCATCATAGCCGGGGAACTCGAACCCGACGGGGGCAGCGTCCACATTGCTTCGGGAACGTCGCTCGGATATCTTTCCCAGGGTCTTCCGGAGTTCAAATTGAGCGTGTTTTCAGAAGCCATGGCCGGTAAGCCGGAAGTCCTGGACGCCGCCAGGAAAATGCGCGCTCTTGAGGACAGGCTCAGGAATGCTGAGGACCAGGAAGATCTTCTCAAAGAGTATTCCAAACTCCAGAACCGGTTCGAGGCATTGGGCGGCTATGACCTGGAACACCAAACGAAAGAAGTCCTATCGGGCCTGGGGTTACCCCAGGAGACTTGGGAATTGCCGGCTGCGAACCTGAGCGGCGGGCAGAAAATCAGGCTCTCGCTGGCAAGACTCCTCATATCCCGCCCTGACGTGCTGCTCCTTGATGAGCCCACCAACCACCTGGATATAGCAGGTGTGGAATGGCTCGAATCGTACCTTTCACGATATCCCGGAACAATACTGGTGGTTTCCCACGATAGGAAGTTCCTCGATAACCTGGTTGGGAAGATAATCCTGGTTGAAAGCGGGAAAGTATCCGTATACCGGGGAAACTTTACGGCGTACATCAGGCAGAAAGAAGAAGAGCTCAAAAGACAAGAAGAACTGTACCGGCAGCAGCAAGAGCTCATCGAGAGGACGCGACTTTTCATCCAGAAGTGGAGAGCCAATGCTCGGCGGTCGGGGCAGGCAAAGAGCCGGGAAAAGATGCTGGAACGTCTCGAGCTCGTGGAGAAGCCACGCCAGTTCAAGAAGGTCAAGGTGAGTCTTGTGCCTTCTTCGGCCTCGGGAAAAGAGGTCCTGGAGGTTGAAGGGCTTTCGAAATCGTTCCCCCTGTCAGGTTCGGCTGGGAGTGAAGCGCGCCGGGACCTATTTTGTGGTTTCAGCGCTCTCATCCTGCGCGGCGAGAGAGTAGCCCTTGTAGGACCCAACGGATGCGGCAAGACCACTTTCTTGAAATGCATTCTAGGACTTGAGCCATGCGATGGAAAGGTCAAATGGGGTGCCGGAGTAAAAATCGGCTATTTCTCGCAGGAATTTGACTTTTCCTCCCAAGACGCGACACTCCTGGAAGAGGTTAAATCCTGGGGGCTGGGTGAAAACGCGGCCAGAGACCTATTGGGAAGATTTCTTTTTTCCGGCGATGATGTGAAAAAGCGCATAAGAGATATATCTGGAGGGGAAAGAAGCCGCCTCGCCCTCCTCAAGCTCGTTCTTTCGGACGCAAATGTACTCGTGCTCGACGAACCCACGAACCACCTGGATATCTCTTCGAGAGAAGCCTTGGAAGACGCCATGGAGAGTTATCCCGGGACCATAATATTTGCCTCTCATGACAGGTATTTAGTCGACCGGGTGGCGACAAAGGTCTTTGCCTTCGAGAATGGCGGCATAACTATTTTTGATGGGAACTACTCTTCCTGGAAAGCATCCAGGTACCCTGCCGGCATCAGCCTAACCTCGAAAAAGAATCGAACCGTCGATGGTTCAGGGGAGAGAAAAAGGGGTGGTGGCCGCAAAGGAAAATCTCCCGGGGGACCGGGTCAGAGCCTCCTTGGGGCAGACCGGATGGAAGAGACTCTCGAAAAAACTCTCGACCACGAAATCGCCGTCCTGGAGGCTGAGATCTTGGCCCTTGAAGCCAGGCAGAAGGAACTTTCGGATGTCCTGGCTCGTCCCGAAACGTACTCTTCCGCCGGGGAACCTCCTTTGAGGGAATGGGGGCAGGTGAAAGCGAGGTTAGAATTACTATACAGAGAATGGGAATCTTTGGTGAATAAGAGAGGGTCCAGTACATTTTGATAGCCCGAACGACGTTGCAGCCCGAGGGGTACATTGTGTGCGATGCTGGGTCGAGTACATTTTGAGAGCCGCGCCGACTCCTCCTAAGTCCGTATGGTTTGAAGCTGTACGGGACAGGTGCGCCAGACTCACGTGGGACCCAACGGAGGCGAAGGCGCCGGAACTGCCACCGCTCCGAGCCAAACTCGGACAGGGTTCAGCCGGCGCCCTTCCATGACCCTCCGGGCTTCCTACTACCGCCAGCCTCTCAGACTTTGAACTTCCTTACGATCTCCTGGAGCTTTTCAGAAGTCATGGCAAGCTCCTGGGCCGAAACTGAAACCTGCTCGGTAGCCCGGGCCATCTCCTTGATAGAGGCCGATACTTCCTCTAAAGACGCGGTAGTTTCCTCAGACACAGCCGCCATGCTTTCGATTAGGCTCCTTACGTGTTCGGATGTTTTCGTCATCTCCTGGGCAGCGGTAAAGTACTCGCTTGCCGACGCCGAAATGTCTTGTACGGCGCGATCGGCCCTGTTGAGGGATTCTTTCAGCTGACCGAAGGAGCTGGCCAGGTCAGAGACAACTCCCTGGGTTTGCTCGGCGGCTTTGTATATTTCCTCCAGCGCCTTTCTGGTATCGCCAGCAACGGAGTGGCCATTTTCAATTTCCCCACTGCTTGCCTCAATGCTGTTGACAGTCTTCTCGATGGCTGCTGCAACCCTGCTGATCAGATCTCGGATGTTTTTCGTCTCGGACAGCGAGCGCTCCGCCAGTTTTCTTACCTCATCCGCCACTACCGCGAAACCGCGGCCGTACTCGCCAGCCCTAGCTGCCTCTATCGCGGCGTTCAGCGCCAAAAGATTTGTCTGGTCGGCGATGTCGTCGATTATGTCTACTATGTCATAGATACTTTGAGACAGGTCGTGAAGCTCCTGTACTGTTGACGCTGCGCTTTCGTTTGCGAGCCTTATGTTGTCCATGCTTGCAGTAAGCGATTTTACCGAATCCATCCCGGCTTGAGCCGCTTTGGTGTTGTCCCAGGCCACGTTGGCGTACTTTTCAAGGGCATCGACGACTTCGGTGAACACTCGGTTTACTTCCTCCAGCACGGAAGAGACCGTTTCGAGGGACGTATGCTGGGCCTGCGCCCCCTCGGCGACCTTTTCTATGATAGTCGCGAGATGGTCGACGGAAGTTGCGGTATCCGCTGCCGCAGCGCTCTGGTCTTGTGCTCCTTTAGCCACCTGTTCTGCAGTTTCGGAGATCTGCTGAGCTATGTTCCTTGATTCTTCGGAGGTGGCCGTAAGCTCCTCGCCGGTGGCCGCCAGATCGTCTGAGGTTTTGGCCATTTCCTTGACCAGCCCCTGTAGGTAATCGACGAAGGCGTTGAACCACCTGGCGAGCTCGCCGATTTCGTCCCTGGTTTGGATTTCGAGACGCTTGGTGAGGTCCCCCTCTCCTTTCGCGATGTCCCTCAGCATTCCCACGGCCAAATTCAGCGGCCGCGCAACTGAACGGCCCAACGCCACCGCCGCCAAAGAGGCAATGGCTGCCATAATGATTCCAGCCGTTACGGTGAACGCCTTGAGATTCGCGACGCTGGCGAGGGCCTCGCCTTGTTCTACCTCGATGACCAGCCCCACAAGCTGCTGGCCGACTTTGATTGCGGTTACGCTTCCTAAAACCGGCACTCCTCTGTAGTCTCTATACTTGGAGGTTCCGGAGAAAGAAGAGTCGTTTTTTGAAACTGCGTCGGCCAGGGTGGTCACCGCCCACCCTGAGATGCTCTTGCTGAGGGCGGGATTGGATGAGTATTCTCCGTCCCTCATATTTGTTAGCAGCGTCCCAGCCGCATCCACGAGGTACGCGTCTGCGGTTTTGCCTAGCCGGTCGATTCCAGAATGGATGATGGCGGAAAGGTCCTCTTCCGTCACCACTATCGCCGCCACGCCGAGGAGAGTATTGTCCTCGCTCTCGTCGAAGACCGGGACCCCCACGGCGATACACGAGGTCTTGATAGCGTCTGAATAAAAGAAGTTGGAGAAAGTTATTTCGCCCTTCAGTGCACCCTGAATATAGTCGCGACCGGAAAGGTCCGTGCCTTCCGGGATACTGCCGTCAGTTGACCACACGACCCTGCCTTCCGGGGATGTGATGAAGAAAATGTGGAACCCGAGTTCCTCAATTTTCTTGGCTACCGCTCCAAGGACGCCTTCTTTCATCGAAAGCCAGCGGCGGGACATTAGATCATATCCGGAAGACCTCAATGCCTTGAGACTCTGATAGACGTCACCCATTCCGGCGAGGAAATGTCCCTGGGCCTTGAGACCTTCGAAATAGGCGTCTATTTCGTTTTGCTTTGCTGTAGAGAGGACTTCGAGGTTTTTCAACACCGCAGATTCGATGTCGGCGCGGGATCTCCGATACATGAATGTCCCAACTACGATTGTCGGTATCAGTGTCAACATAAGACCCATGATTATGAGCTTCGTCTGTATGCTTAGACCTTTCGTCATGCTGTTCTCCCTTCTAGGCATGTCCCGTGTTATTGCGCCAGTGCCCCGTCCAGGGGCTTTGTTTCTTGCTTCCGATTTCTGTCCTACCAGTTCACTCGCTTGATTCCCCATCCTCCTTACCGTTGGTTTGGCATCCCCTTCTGAAATTCGACTGGCGGCTTGGGGACGTTTAGCAGGCAAAGGGATAAATTTACGCGGAACATGGGCATGTGTTCCAGACCCCGCGCTGACCATAACCGGGATCCCGTACAACCGCGAACCTGGAAATAGCCCTGAAACATATGCCGTGAAAGCTATTGCATTGCCAAACCGGGTTTGCTAGAATCCTCGAAAAATCATATTTGGCGTTGCCCGAGGAAGTGTACCTTAGGGTTCCGCGCCCTTCACGATACCTCGTTGTCGGCGGGCGGTCTGGTCCGGAGCGGTACTGACTTTGGAGATCCCAAAGTACACCGTGGGTGCAAAAGACCCGTGCGGCAAGTTCCTTGACCGGTTCAAGATTCAAGGTTGCCGCACGGTTTTTTAATGATTGCTAAATCCCAGTCTTGACCCTTCCGCAGTCAGGCGAGGATTCTTGCCTGGTGGGATAAAACCCAAAACTTACCGGGAAAGGAGAAACCAAAATGTCAGGACAAGCGGAACATGGCACCTCAACCTTTAGCAGTCTTTCCTACCTGGAAAGTTTCGATTGGGACAGGTATCTCAAGTACGACGAGCTCACCGAGTTCATGAAGGAAATTGCCTCTAACTACAGTGACCTGTGCGAGATGTATTCCATTGGCAAGACATGGCAGGGGAGGGACATCTGGTGCATGGAGGTCACGAACAAGAAGACCGGGAAAGCATCGGAAAAGCCTGCCCTGTACATCGACGGAAACACCCACGCCGGGGAAGTCACGGGCTCCATGATCGCGCTTTACACCATATGGTACCTTGTCAGCAACTATTCGAGAGACCCAAAGGTATCAACCATCCTGGATACCAGGACTTTCTATGTGGTGCCTAGGCTTTCGGCCGATGGCGCCGAATGTAGCTTAGCACTTTAATCCAGCGTAAAAAGCCTCTTTGTTTTCGAGTTCTTTTAGGATTATGCAAATCCCTTCCCAAAGCAGTGTGATAGGATTTTGTCAATTTCCTTTGGGAGGTAGGACGATGCAGATGATTTTGTCGGTTAACATGGGACCTGAAGAGTACGCTGCAAAACACGAAGAAATAGAGTTCCCTAAGATAGACATCTGCCCGATGTGCAAGGCGAGGAAGCGTCTTCACAGGCATGGCTCTTTCCAGCGGAATGCCCTGCCTGAGAAAAACAAGGTTCTTCTTGTGCGGATTCACCGGTTCTTCTGCACTGTATGCAAGAAGACAGTCTCCTTGGTTCCATCTTTTCTCGTGCCTCATTTTCAGTACACAGCCCATTTCTTGGTAGGCTCGATTCTGGGAAAGGTCGAAACCTACCGTGAACTCTTGCGGTTCCACCAGAAACGCTTTCTCAAGAACCTCAATCTGATACAGGCCTTTTTCAGGGATATGGGTTTTAGGTGGAGTCTTCCCGAGGCCGGAAAAGAAAGGGCCATAAAACTAGCGGAGGAAATCGAGAATTTGGGCGTAGGAAGTTTCTCGCTGCTCTACCACAAGCAGCACCACCGTAGTTTTATGGCAGTTTGATTTTACCTGCCCCGGGTGGTTTCGTAAAGAGAGCAGCGTCCAACAAAACGTTTCCGTGGTTTCCCTTCTCCGGGTCAATTAGTATGGTTCTGGCGTACCTCTGATGCGCCAAAGAGCAGCAACTGACCAACAAAATCTACCAAAAAGGGGGAGGAAATCATGGATGAGAAGGACCGGGAACAGATAGCGCTTTTCCGGTACGGATTGATTGCGCCCATGCTGCAGGGAAGCGTGGAAGACAGGGCTTCATACCTGGCTTCGGTTTCAAGCAGAACCTACGAGGTGCCCTGCTATGGAAATGTGGAGTACAGCCCAAAAACAATTGAGTCCTGGTTCAGAGCATACATGAAAGAAGGATTCGACGGCTTAAAGCCGCGTCAGCGTTCGGACAAGGGAGAGACCAGGGCAATTCCCTTGGATACAAGACACAAGATCTTGGACCTCCGCCAGGAAAAGACCAATGTTCCGGTGACAGTCTTTTACCAGCAACTTGTAGATAAAGAAGTCATAAAGCCTCAGGAAGTATCGTACTCTAGCCTGTACCGGCTCTTGAAACGCCATGACCTTGTAGGTAAAAGAACTCGCAAGGAACCGGAAAGAAAAAGGTACGCTTTGGACAAAGTAAATGAGGTTTGGCAGGCAGACCTCTCTTACGGTCCCTACCTCAAACTGGGCAAGAAGAAGGTCCAGACGTTTCTCTTTGCTTTCCTGGATGATGCTTCTAGGCTGGTTCCTTTCGCCCAGTTCACACTGGACCAGACCTTCGACTCTCTCAAAGTAGTGTTCAAAGAAGCCTTATGCAGGAGAGGTATCCCCAAAAAAGTTTACGCCGATAACGGGAAGATCTACAGGTCAGGCCAATTCCAGTTTGTCTGCGCATCCCTTGGCATAGCCCTCCTTCACACCCAACCTTATGACGCCGCAGCAAAGGGAAAAATCGAGAGGTTCTTTCTCACTGTAAAACAGCGCTTCTACTCAACCCTTGAAGCCGAAACCCTCACATCCCTGGATGCCCTTAACCAGGCTTTCCACTCCTGGCTTGAGAAAGACTACAATGGCAGACACCACAGCGCCATAGATATGACTCCTTTGGATAAATACATGTCCCAGGCTAGTGACGTAAAGATGGTGCAGGACCCTTCCTCTTTGGATCCCCTCTTTTTGAGGCGGGAGAACCGCAAAGTTAGGCATGATTCCACCATCAGCGTCGAAAACACTCTCTTTGAAGTTCCTCCCAGGTTCATAGGTCAAAGCATCGAGGTAAGATTTGAACCTAAAGACCTAAGTGAAGTGCTCATCTATGAAAACGGCCTTGAGGTCGCCCGCCTGAAACCCGTGAATCTTACTGATAACGCCAGGGTAAAACGGGAAAAACCTGCGCTGCGATTGTCTGACATCGCTAAAGATGAGGAGGATTGAGCATGTACAGGCCTTTCTACTCGCTCTCTAAAGAACCCTTCGGTAAAGACATAAAACCGCAAGAGCACTTTCCTTCCCAGAGTTTCAAAGAGGCCTTGGCCCGACTAAAATACCTGGTGGATACCAGAGGCTTTGGCGCCATCTTGGGGGAATCAGGGTCAGGCAAGACATATGCCCTCAGGACCATGGCCGAAAGTCTCAACCCAGCTCTGTACAAAACCATCTACCTTCCCATGTCATCAGGCACAACAATGGACATGTACCGTAATCTTGTGACAGGGCTGGGAGAAGAGCCGAGATATCGCAAGAGCGATCTCTTCCGCCAGATCCAAAAGGCAGTTGAGCACTTCTTCTACGAGAAGAGAGTTACGCCGGTGTTCATTTTGGACGAAATGCACCTGGCGAAACCTGAATTCCTCCTGGATCTGGCGATGATATTCAACTTCTCCATGGATTCCAAAAACCCTTTCGTCGTGATCATAGCCGGTTTGCCTTTTTTGAGCACGCGATTGAAACTCAATCATATCCAGCCTCTCGCCCAAAGAATCATCGTCCATTACAAGATGGAGCCTTTGGATAAACCAGAGGTCTTCCAGTACATCAACCACCGCCTAAAACTGGCCGGGGCTACAACTGAGGTGTTCAGCCAGGAGGCCCTTGAAGCTATCGCTTCCCACTCTGCAGGTTGGCCCAGGCTGGTTAATAACCTTGCCAGCACATCGCTACTTTTGGGAGCCCAGTTGAAGAAGAACCCGATTGATGCCGAGGTCGTGAGATTGGCCTCTATGGAGACAAACCTCTGAACTCGCAAGTCATTGGGCGCTTCCGCTTGCTGTAGACCCTGCAACTTGCCGGTGATGCCTAGTAATAGGTGTCACCGGCCTTCTATATGGAGCTAAAACAGCCTCCCACAAGCAATGTGAAAGTGAAAATCGAGGGTAAAGGGATTGTGCAAACGGGAGAAGAATTAGAACCTTGGAATCTGACAATTGGCATATTGGAACGGAATTTCAGCCTGGAGGAATCTGAAAAATACACGCGGGGTTAATTTGCAAAATGACAGCCGAACTCTACCTCACTTCTCCGTATATCCCCCGGTCGAGCCTAAGGCCCTGGCCTTACGAAGAAGAACAGGACGGCCTCTATCCTCACGACGTTGACGGTGATGGGATCATCGCTCAGATGAGGATCGAAGACGAAAACGGCGAATGGCGGGTTTCCGAAAAGGATCCCAGGGTCATGGTGCGCAGAAAGCCAGACGAGGTGGGAGGAAAGTATTACAGGATCCTGGGAGAAGGGATCATCAAGAACTTCAATGGAGTCGAGATTAAGCAGGCGCCGCCCAAGTGGGGTCTTGACATCAACAGGAATTACGGCGCCGATTGGGCACAGCAACACGTCCAGCCTGGATCCGGTCCCTATCCTTTCTCTGAACCTGAATCCCGAGCGGTAGCTGAGTTTTTCCAAGCTCACAAGAACATAGTCCTGGCGCAGTCCTACCACACCTTCACTGGCGCCATCTTGAGGCCTCCCGCATCAAAGCCTGACAAGGAGATAAGCCCGAAAGACCTGAAAGCGATGAAAGAGATAGGCGAAGTGGGTACCGAGATCACCGGTTATCCTTGTCTCGGGGTTTACGAGGATTTCCAATTGAGCAAGGACATAACCGGTAAGCGGCCTATTTGGGGCTCGTCACTCGATTGGATGTACCAGCACGCAGGGGTTATCGCCTATTCCACCGAAGTGTGGGACATGCCCAACAGGGCAATAGGGAGGAAAGATACGTATAAGACCCTCATGGATTGGTCCGAGGACGAGCAGATCCTAATGCAGAAGTGGAACGATGAAAATCTCGGCGGCGAAGGGTTCATCAACTGGCGGCCTTTCAACCATCCTCAACTGGGTCTGGTGGAGATCGGGGGTTGGAAGCATAAATTCGTCATACAGAACCCTCCCCCTAAGTTCTTGAAGCAAGAATGCCACAAGAACACCCTTTTCAGCATCGCATGTGCTCTTACTACCCCTCTTATCCGAATCGTGAAGACCGAAGCAAGAGAAGTTACGCAGGGAGTTTTTGAGATAAGAGCGGTTGTCCGAAACATGGGGTACCTGCCCAGCAATGTAACGGATCAGGCTATCAAGAACAAGACTGCCTCGCCTGTGAAAGCGAAGGTAGTGCTA
This sequence comes from Candidatus Fermentithermobacillus carboniphilus, assembly GCA_018208355.1. Classification (GTDB taxonomy): domain Bacteria; phylum Bacillota; class Sulfobacillia; order Fermentithermobacillales; family Fermentithermobacillaceae; genus Fermentithermobacillus; species Fermentithermobacillus carboniphilus. The sequence continues at coordinate 2,136,318 of CP062796.1, forward strand.
CCGGAAGGCGTGGAGATAATAGGTGGAGACGTCGAAATCGAGCTTGGTCACCTGGAAGGAAGGCTTACCCTCGGGAGAGCTTTCGCAGCGGCAAGACAGATGGAACATCTCTGCCGGTGGGTTGTCAAGACCCAGGGTGAGTCAAGAACATCGGTTACCGTAAGAGCGGGGAATGAGCGCGGAGGATATGACGAGAAGGCGGTGACCCTAGGGTAAGCCAATTAACTGAGTCTGACCCCGACTATAATCTAGAGTGAACTCGGGGTGATCGACGCGGGCAAAAAGCGGGCGAGGGGTTTTCCCTGATATAATCCGGAGTGGACTTGGGGCGATCCCGGCTTACCGGAAAATGGCGGTTGAAAGCAAGGGAAAGGGGCTAGTGGTGTTCTAGGACACATGGACAAAAAGAAGAACACTTCGTGGGATAATGTCGCGCGCTGGTATAACGAGTTGTTGAACAAAGAAGGCACGTACCAGAAGGAACTCATCCTCCCGAACCTATTGAGGCTCATGGCGATTAAAGAAGGGGAAGTGGTACTGGACCTTGCCTGCGGCCAGGGGTTTTTCGCGAGGGAATTCAGAAAGCACGGAGCCCGCGTCATAGGAGTCGACGTTTCCAAGAAGCTCATTGATATAGCCCGGAAATCCTCGCCGGAGGATATATCGTATCACGTCGCTTCCGCCGAAAACCTCGCGTTCATTGAAGACGGGAGCGTAGACAAGGTGGCAATCGTCCTGGCCATACAGAACATCCAGGATATGCACAGTGTGTTCTTTGAATGCAGGAGGGTCTTAAAACCTGAAGGCAAGCTTTACCTCGTCCTAAACCACCCCGCATTTAGGATTCCTGGCGCTTCCTCCTGGGGATGGGACCGGGAAAATAACGTCATTTACAGGAGGATTGACCGCTATATCTCAGAATCGACGGTAAAGATTAAGATTCACCCTGGAGCTGACCCGCGACAATATACCCTAACTTTTCATAGACCCTTGCAGCTCTACTTCAAGGTGTTGGCCAAGGCGGAGTTCTGTGTGACCCGGCTTGAAGAGTGGAACTCCCACAAAACGAGCCAGCCTGGCCCAAGGAAGGAAGCGGAAGATAGGGCGAGAAAAGAAATCCCACTATTTCTCTATATTGAGGCGGCGATTCACGGCTCCAGGTAGAAGCGTGACGTTTAAGCCCTTGGCCCACAGATTGGTTGGAGCCAAGGGCTCACGGGTTTTGGCAGATACCTCCATCGGGACTGCCCAAGGTAACTTCGCATGTAACCTCACAGGTAACTTCATATGGAAACTAGCACTACTTTAATAGGGCTCGTTGGGTTACGTCTCCTCTTCACCTAGAAACCGCTTTCACTCGGGAAATACCTTCTTACCTTCTATATACACGCTTTCGACCTTTGAGCGGATCCTGAAGGGATGTCCCGTCCAGATCACGAAATCCGCGTCTTTTCCGGGTTCGAGGCTTCCGACCCTGTCCGCCACGCCTAGAGTCTCGGCGGGATTCAACGTCACGGCTTTCAAAGCCTCTTCTTCGGGCATGCCGTTAGCCCAAGCCATGGCCGCCGCCGTGGAAAGGAACTGAATGGGGTGGAATGGGTGGTCACTGATAATGCTAACCTTGCATCCTGCCTTCGCGAGGACACCGGGTGTCTCCACGGATATATTCATGGTCTCCACTTTGGCCCTGTGCCACATGCTCGGGCCCACGTTGACCCTGGCCTTTTTCTTCCCGAGGAATTCAGCTATGGAGATTCCGTCGGTACAGTGCTCGATAGAATAATCTATCTCGAACTCTTCGGCTATCCTTATGGCTGTGACGATGTCATCGGCCCTGTGTGCGTGGACACGGAGGGGTATCTCTCGTTTCAGGACCTTTATCAGGTTCAGCATACCCAGGTCCGTATCCGGGAGCTTAGACGGGTCTTTTTCACCCGCCTCCAGCTTACGCATGTAGTCTTTCGCCTTGTACAGGGCGCTCCTCAAGATCGACGCGATCCCCATCCTGGTCTTGGGCGCCTTGTTGAGTGTCCTGCCGTAATATCCTTTCGGGTTTTCACCCAGTGCGGCTTTGAGGCCGGCGGGGTTCTTAAGGACCATTTCGTCGACAATGGTCCCTGCGGTCTTAACCACCACTGTTTCGCCGCCTATGACGTTACCGGACCCGGGAGTTATCTGGACACAGGTGACTCCTCCGGACCTTGCGTCAAAAAAAGCTGTGTGATCAGGCCAAACCGCGTCGACGGCTCTCACTTCAGGGGTGACCGGGTTAGAGCCCTCGTTGCCGTCATATTCGGGCTGCCCGTACCATTCCCCCCATATTCCAACGTGGGTGTGGGCATCGACCAGGCCCGGCAGGATTACTTTTCCGCTGGCATCTATGACCTCTGCTCCAGGTGGCACCGGAATGTCAGCGCCCACCGCTGTGATCTTACTGCCGCTGAAGACCAGCACGCCCTTTTCGATCGGAGGACTCGATATCGGATATATTTTCGCGTTGACTACGGCTAAGGTTTTCTCCATTTTGATCACCTCACGCGATTAATCGAAGTTAAGAGTTGGAACGGGGTTTCTCGTAGACCGGCTTGCCGTTGATGAAGGTCTGCTCAACCTTGGCGTCGTACTCGAGAGGATCCTTGGACCAGATCACGAGGTCCGCGTCTTTCCCGGGTTCCAGGGATCCAACCCTGTCGCCCACGCCTGCTATCTCCGCGGCGTACCTCGTCACTGCAAGGATCGCGTACTCTTCGTCCATACCTTCCCTCACGGCGAGGCCCGCCGAGATCCTGAGGTACTGGATGGGGAGGACCGGGTGATCCGTAATGATGGCAAGCTTGACTCCCGCCTTGGATAGAGCCACGGGTGCCGCGAAACCGATATCTCTGACCTCCAGTTTACTCTTGTCGGTGAGTGAAGGTCCCATCGTGACAGGAACTCCGCTATCCCGGACTGCCTGGGCTACTTTGTCTCCCTCCGTGCAGTGTTCGAGGCTGATATCAATGTCGAACTCCTTTGCGATCCTCAGGGCGGTCATGATGTCGTCTGCGCGGTGGCAGTGAACCCGCAAGGGTATCTCTTTCCTCAATACCCGGGCGATACTTTCGTGGCGTAAGTTGAGATCCGGTAACTTGTCGGGCTTATCTTTGCCAAGTTCTTTCTTTCTCATGTAGTCGCGGGCTTCCGTAAGGGCTTTCCGCAAAATAGCCGCGTTTCCCATCCGCGTCGTCGGCATTTTGTGCTGGGACCCATACACTCTCTTGGGATTTTCACCGAGGGCTGCTTTAAGGCCGCTGGGCCTTTTCAGGATGAGCTCGTCAACCACGGGCGAACCCCAGGTTTTCATGACGAGGGTTTCGCCGCCGATGATGTTGGCGCTTCCAGGGTCTACCTGGACGCAGGTGACGCCCGAAGCGATGGCATCTTTGAACGCCACATCCATGGGGTTGATTCCGTCGAGGGCCCTGACTTCGGCGGTGTTGGGGTCGGAGGATTCGTTGGTGTCATCTCCGGCCCAGCCTGCGCCGTCTTCAAAGATGCCGATATGACAATGGGCGTCAATGAGGCCGGGGGTAACGATTTTCCCCGAAGCATCGAGAATTGTGGTATCTTCTGGTATTTCCGCGATGGACCCCACATACTTGATCTTGCCTTCTTCCACGAGGACAATCCCCTTTTCGATGAAAAAGGGTATCTCCGGATCCTTACTTGCCGTCAGTATTTTACCGTTGACTATGGCAAGGCGGCTCAACATCCAAGACCTCCTTCGAAGCAGCTTCTTTTGGGGAAAACATCTCCTTCATATTCACGAAAACTTGCCGCAATTCCTTCCGCCGGTACTCAGTACATCTTGAAGAGGAACCTGGCTTGTGCGAGTACAGTTTTGACAAAACCTGTACTCCATGGCGACGCCCGTCAGTTCTGAATGCACACTCCTCAGGAACCTGGTCTCCATGAGTACACCTTGGGCCAGGAGCTGTGCACTGCACCGACGACCGTCGGTCCCGGGCGCATCCCTGCACAGGGAGCTGATCTCCGTGAATACGTTCTCCGCTACAACCCGCAACCAGGATCCAAACCCGAATCCCAACCCCAACCCGAACCCCAATCCGAACCCGCACCGACGGGTCTACCGATTTGTCACGGTCACGTGTATTCTGTTTACGTGGGACTGAGAGGTGACCCGGAATGATCTATAATCTGACCGTACCCGCTATCAAAGCTGTTTTCTTCGACCTCGGAGGAACGCTCTGGGCGCCGTTCGGAGACAGGGCGAGACAGGAAGTCCTGGAGGAAGCAACGAGAGAACTGGTTCGAGAGGTTTACCGTGTTTTAAGGGAATCAATCGAGCCTGAGGTTTTCATGGCGAGTCTCAAAGGTAAAATTGATGGTCTTAAGGACGTGCCGTCTCCCGGCCTGCAGGAGGATATTTTAAGGGAGTTAACTTCCTTAAGACGGCGGGCCAACCTTGACCCAGAGTCCCTCCCTAACCTATCTCTCTTCCGCGAAGTGGATTTCAGCGCGACTGTACGCGATTCCCTGAAAGACGCCGGAGTAACTCTTGATGCCGACCGCGTGGCCCAAGTGGCGTCACATTTTGCGGCGGCGTTGTGCGCGGGATATAAGACGTACCCCGACACTCTGGATGCTCTGGATACGTTAAAAGAACGTGGGTTTATCGTTGGCGTCGTGTCTAACACCAGCATACCTCCGGAAATTATAGACAGGTATCTTCTGGAGTCAGGGATCCTGGAAAGGGTTGATTTCCGCGTCCTCAGCTCTGAAACCGGCTGGCGGAAGCCTCACCCCGCCATCTACCGGGAAGCTCTGGATAGGGCGGGGGCTTCTCCGTGTGAGACCCTTTTCGTCGGAGACAGGTTCCTCGAGGACGTGGCAGGTCCAAAGAGCGTGGGAATGAAAGCGGCGTTATGCCGCGTCGAAGGACCGTCGCCCGGGGGAGTGCCCGAGGAGTTCTTGCCGGATCTCCAGGTCCTTGACCTGCACGAGTTGCTGGCGAACATCTAGCACCGAGCTCTCCCGTAAACCCCGGTCCTTCGAACTCGCTGCTACACCTCGATTTGCTCTAGTAGCCTCTGGTCTTATCGACGACGTTCAGGAGAGGTTCGCCGCGGGCCAGCCGTCTTAGGTTCTCAGCCAGGATATCAGTGGATTTTTGGATGTTTTCCCGGTGGACGCCGGCGATGTGCGGTGTGATGACCACGTTTTCCATGTGCCAGAGGGGGCTTTCCTGGGGAAGAGGTTCTACCTCGAAAACGTCGAGTCCCGCCCCTCTGATCCTGCCTTCCTGGAGGGCCCTGACCAGGTCCTCTTCTTTCACCACGGGGCCTCGTCCCACATTGATGAAATAGGCCGTCTCTTTCATAGCCGAGAACTCCCTGAATGTCAAAAGATGCCTGGTCTCGGCAGTGAGAGGCAGAGAGCAGAGGACAAAGTCAGACCTCCTGAGGACTTCGGCTAACTGCGACGTCGGAAATACCTCATCCACGTTCTCCGCAGGGGCGGCCTCCCGCCTAAGCCCGATTACCTTCATAGAAAATGCCTTGCACCGCCTGGCTATTTCAAGGCCGATGCTTCCCAGCCCTAGAAGGCCCGCTGTTTTCCCCTCGAGCTCGCATATGTCCATGCGCTCCCATTTCTTTTGTTCTTGATTCTTGGAAGCTCTTTTGAGGGCGTGGGTGAGTGCGAGCAGAAGAGCCATGGCGTGGTCCGCCACCACTTTGGCGTGCACACCCCGGCTGTTGGTGAGGATAATGGGGGACATCTGGAACTCGGGAACCATGAATGAGTCAACCCCCGTCGCGGTTACGTGTACCAATTTCAGTGTAGGCGACCTGGACAGAAGTACCGGGTCTACCTGCGCAGGTCCGTAGTTGAACAGGACATCCGCCTCAAATACCAGACGTTCCAGGCTCTTTCCGCCGGATCCCGGTTCCAGAAAAACCACGTCGCCGACCTGTCTCAGTATTGCTTCTTTCTGAAAGTCTTCCCAGGGTCTTGTTCCAAGCAATCTCACGACCGGTGCTTCTCCTTTCTCTCAGAAGTAATCCTTAGACTAACTCCTGAACGTCTTAAATGACAAGTTGCCTGGTAATGTCATTTGCCAAGTTGCCTGTGAGAAATCTCTACCCCTTCATCCGGTAGTATTCGAACCAGGCTATAAGCCTCTTGTAGCGGTCCATCCTGTGAAGGGGCCGCTGGAGCCCGTGGAACTCACCGGGGTACCTCACGAAGACTGCAGTTTTCCCCAGCCTCTTGAGGGCCACGTAAAACTCCTCGGACTGTATGATGGGGCACCTCATATCGTTCTCTCCGTGCAGGAGCAGGATGGGCGTGGTCACTTTCTGAACGTGGGTCAGGGGCGACCTTTCTAGGAGAAGCTCCGCCTTTTCCCACGGCTTCCCGCCGTATTCATGTTCGTCGGCCCACATGATGTCTGTGGTACCGTAGTCGCTGTGAAGGTCAGACACGGGTGCTCCGGCGCAGGCCGCTTTGAACCTATCAGTCTGGGTCACGATCCAGGTGGTCATGTAACCGCCATATGACCAACCGTACACGAACATGTTCTTTTCGTCCACGAAACCTTTACTCAACACCGCCTCTACGCCGTCCATTATATCTTTGTAGTCTTTGTTTCCCCAGTCTCCGTCAATGCAGGCCATGAATTCCTGCCCGTAAGTGGTGCTGCCTCTTGGGTTGAAGTAGGCCACCGCGTATCCCCTTCCGGCGAACAGCTGGGCGGCCATCATGAACGCGGACCCGTAAGCCCCGTGTGGGCCGCCGTGAACCATTACAACCAGAGGGAATTTGCGGTCCGAGGCGCTCGATGCAAGATTCGCCGGGTCTTCTCCCGCGGGATACACGAGCCAGCCGTCGAGTTGCTGCCCATCTCGGGATGAGTAGGTGAACTTCTCCCATTTCCCCAGCGACATTTCGGAAAGAAAAGCCTCGTTTTCCCGGGTAATCTTTATCTCTTCGTAGCCCAGATACCCGGTGTCCTCACAGCATCGGGGGATGAGGGCGAACAGGTTTTCAGTTTCGACGGGGGTAGATACCTGTGCGACGATGGTGCCCCCCGATGCATGAAAACCCGAGATAGCTCTATCGGGGGAGCCATAAAGCCGTTCGGGTTTCCAGGATTCGGGGGGAGAAGCGAGTTGTTCTGCCGTGATGCGGTAGATATAGATGGCGCCGTGGTATCCCAGCGTGAAGTAAAGGCCCGTCCGATCCCAGGTAACAGGGGATCCACCGCCGAAATGAGGGTCAGAACTGATTAGGGCACCAGCCTGGCAGTCGAGGTGACCCGTGAGGTTCACAGCGTTCTCGAGAGTGAGGGGCTTTGGCTCCTTGCCTTCGCCCAGTTCTTTGATAAACTTGCCTACGGGGAGGACGTACAGGTCCGTCCTGGTCGAAACGTTTCTCTTGCTGTCGTGCCCCAGGAAAGCGATATATTCTCCCCCAGGCGACCACTTTGGATTTGAAACGGGCCCGGGTGCGTCGTAAAGAAGGTACACTTTGCCTGTGTCCACGTGGAATAGCCAAAGGTCCTGCTTGATGTGGTAATCGGCATCGTCAGCTCTTAGGGCCGACACCACCACGAAGTTGCCGTCAAAAGACACCGACCCAAAATGATGGTCGTAGTCCCCGGAAGTGACGCAAGATACTGATGGCTCCTCGTTGGCCTGGGGCTCCGGCACCTTTACGGCGAAAACCTGGCGCCGAAGGTCGCCGAAATACCCTGCCCCGTCCATCCTGTATCTCAAGCGGGTGATGACTTTAATGTCATTGGGCTTCTTTTCCTGATTTTTGTCGGCCTCCTTACCGTTCTCGGCTTTCATAGTCCGGCGTGCCTGCTCTACCGCCCGGTCGCGGTCATCTTCGGGACACCCCGGGTACGGCACCCATTCGGCAGGTTTTGAGAAAACCTTTGCCGAGTAAAAGATGGTTTTTCCATCTGGAGACCACTGGATGTCGCCATGGACCTCCTCTTTCGTGGGAACGTGCCAGGCTTCGCCTCCGGATACGTCGATCACCCAGATCTGGCTTCTCGACGTTCGCGTCGATATGAAAGCGATCCTTTTTCCATCCGGGGACCAACGCGGAGTGTGGTCTTTTCCGGAACTCGTGAGCCTCCGGGAGGTTCCCGACCGGATGTCTGCGATGAAGATGTCAGAGATTACCTGTTCCTTTTCCCTTTCGATGTGCTGCCTTACGTAAGCCACGGACCTGCCGTCCGGGGAAACCTGGGGGTCTCCCACACAACTGATCTGGAAAATGTCGTCGGAGTTAAGTGGACGTTTTTCCAAGTATCTCCACTCCTCTTCAACTACTTGTGCAGGCGAATCTAACGAACAAAGAGGCTTTCGCGATACTGACGAAAATCCCCTGCCTGAACGCAAAGACGGGAGGATATCATTATTGTAATGTTGAATATATGATCAATGATTTGAAAAACCTCGGGGTAACCGTTTGTCGCCGGTCATAAGGGAGGGTTGGATGTGGCAGACGATCTCGGGATTTGTGAGCCTCACGGAGTAGACGACCACAAGGTCGAACTATGGAAACGGGGACTTCCTTCGATGGACTATGTGGTTTCTATTTTCAAAGTTATGGGCGACGAGACTCGCGCTTCCATATTGTACCTGTTGTCCCAGGATGAATGGTGCGTCCATGACCTTGCAGCCGTCCTGGAGACTTCGGTGTCCAATGTTTCCCACCATTTGCGGCTTCTCAAGGCGGCGAGGCTAGTTAAAAACAGGCGGGATGGCCAAAAGGTATTTTACTCGCTGGACGATGAACACGTGGTGCGACTTCTCGAGGAAGCGTTCAAGCATGCGGGTCATCAGTAGAGCCGGGGTCTGACCGGAGACCCCCTGAGAATTCATGGACAAAACGACGAAGGCGAGGCGACCGAGATGGATGCGGACGAGACCAGAGAAAGTGGCAAGAGACCCGGATACAACCACGGGTTAAAACATGGATTGTGCAGCAGCGACACGGCACAAAATGCGCGCGCCTGCGGGTTGTCTGCGGGTTGTCGCTCTGACCCTCACTCTAACTCTCATTCTCATTCTTATTGCCACCCTCATACTGGGTCTTGTGGTTCAGACGAGGACACAACCTGGGGCGACGAGGAAGAGGAAGGCGGGATCTCCGAGTTTCTTCCCTCTCTTCTTGGCATTACCGGCATTGCCCTGGGATTTATCCTGAGGCGGATGGGGTATTCAGCGTACCGGATTCCTTTCTTTATGGCGAGTGTTTTTGCGGGGTATCCGGTAGCCAGGGCCGGGATCCGCGCGCTTTTAGCGGGAAGAGGAGCGGATATCAACCTCCTCACCACCATCGCGGGGATCGGTGCCATGATGCTGGGCGAATGGGCGGAAGGAGCTGCCGTCCTTACTCTGTTCAGCATCGGCGAGTACCTTGAAGACAAAGCCGGGGAGCGAACCAGGAAATCCATAAGAGAGCTTATGGACCTGGCTCCCGCTACCGCAAGAGTAAAACGGGAGGGCGGCTTTGAGGAAGTTCCTTTCCACGACGTAGTCCCCGGGGATGTTGTGGTTGTCCTGCCCGGTGAAAGGATCTCGGTCGACGGTAACGTGCTCTCGGGCGAATCTTCGGTCAACGAAGCGCCAATAACCGGCGAGTCGGTGCCGGTGGACAAGTCCGCAGGAAGCCAGGTATTCGCGGGCACCCTCAATGGTGAAGGAGCCCTGGAGATCGTGGCCACAAAGGGTGCCAGGGATACTACTCTCTCCAGGATTATAGCCATGGTCGAGGAAGCCCAGTCCAGACAGGCTAAGTCACAGAGATTGGTGGACGCCTTCGCCAGGTATTGGACTCCTGCTATGCTCGCCCTATCGGTGCTGGTCGCAATTGGAGTGCCTTTGGTCTCAGGGCAGGCGTTCAGGCCCTGGATCTACCGCGGCCTTACGATACTCATAGTCTCGTGTCCGTGCTCCCTAGTCATCTCTACGCCTGTCACGGTGGTGGCCGCCATCGCCCGCGCGGCAAGAGGGGGCGTGCTCATCAAAGGCGGCATTCACCTCGAGGAGCTTGGTCAGGTGAAAGCTGTGGCGTTCGATAAGACGGGGACGGTGACCCTGGGCCGAATGACTGTCGAGGATGTGGTACGGACTAAAGGACGCGTGGTCAGCGAGAGGGAAGATGACGTCGGCTCTGAAAAGGAGCCCGAGGCTGGTGAGACGGATGGGCAGCAAAACTGCGATCCCGGTGGGGAGCGGGACGAGCGCGCCGTCCTGGCCATTGCGGCGGCGGTGGAGTCTAGGTCCGAACATCCCCTGGCGAGAGCCGTGGTTGAGGCGGCCCGCCTGCGCGGCGTGGAGTTCACGCCGGGTGAAGGCTTTTTCGCTGTAAGAGGCAGGGGTGCAAGGGCGAGCGTTGGAGGTGAGGAGGCCTTCGTAGGCAGTGAAGAGCTGTTTCGGGACGAGGGCATTCCGGTTCCGGAGGACCTCGTGAAACTCGGCGACGACATGAGAGCTTCCGGAAAAACTGTGGTGTTCGTTGGCACCAGGAAGGGTGTCAGCGGGATGTTGGGGATATCCGACTCCGTCCGGCCCGAAGCCAGGGAAGCCCTGGGTAAATTGCGGGAAAAAGGGCTGGAACTCGTCATGCTCACGGGAGACGACAGGAGGACCGCCGAAACCGTGGCCACAAGGCTGGGTCTTACAAAGTTTTTGTCCAATCTTCTGCCTGAAGATAAGGTACACGCCATACAGAGGCTAAAATATGAGGTTGGTCCGGTCGCTATGGTAGGGGATGGTGTCAACGACGCGCCATCTCTAGCCGAGGCTACGGTCGGGATAGCCATGGGAAGGGGAACTGACATCGCCCTTGAGGCCGCCGACGTGACCCTGATGAGAAACGACCTCAATGCGATACCGTGGGCAATAGATCTCGCCAGGAAAGCGCGGGCGCTTATCATCCAGAACGTTGCATTTTCGATAGCTGTGAAAGTTCTGGCGCTGGTGTTGGTATTCGGCGGTATCTTGCCTCTGTGGGTCGCCGTAATGGCTGACTCGGGAGCATCGGTCGCCGTGACCCTGAATGGTTTAAGGATTCTCAGGCACAGCTAGTCATAATATGAAACCGGCCCATCATGACCTTTGCTTTCGGCCATCTGGCCGCGGTGTCGTTACCGTAAAAACCCGCGAGTTTAATTTGGTATCTAACCGCAGCCAGATGGCCTGTGCTCGACCATCCAGACTACCCTTTGAACCACAGTGACCTTTCGGTCAAAACGATCCATACGGCAATCTGGATGATCTGCGCCCGGCCATCCTGCCTCCCTACCGGGCCCATAGTTACCTAGGAGGTGAACCAAGGACCTCTAAACCAGACTGCAAACTTGGTTTTCCGGGAAGCAAGATGACCTTCGCTCCGGCCAGAACACCTGCGTGGGTGTTCTGACCTTTGCCCGACTAACCAGGACCACTCCGCCCCGGTTAGTCTTTGCCCGGCCATGATGGACCCGCGATTATTCTTTTCCGTCAGAATCAGGTCATATTCATGGAATATGTTTCCAAAAAGCTGGTTTCTACCCACAAGTAGCCTGGGCTGTCAGGGATACAAAGACAGCCTTCTTCATATAGATGCCCCTTGCTTTAGGCCATCTTATCGATTTGGCTTGGAATTTAAGTTGCTTTCTCTCATAAGAATTGTGTATGGCGGCAGCCGTGGATCTGAAGTATGCAGAAGACACGCTTTTCATGACGGGCGGGGGGTTGGAGGGAGTCTTGCGGTTTCATGCGCGCTGGATATCATTCAGAATCACCTCATGAAGTCCTTCTTCATTTCGGGACTGATGCGGCAAGGGGACTTTCCAGGAAAGAGGCTCGGCGTCGACTCAAGAGATACGGTCCCAACCGGATAATCAAACGGAAGCGCCCGGGGTTTTTGAGCATCTTTACCGGTCAGTTCCAGGACCTTATGGTTCTCACCCTTTTGGGGGCTACCGTGATCTCAGCGGCCATGGGAGAGTTCATCGATTCTCTGGTCATAGCTTGCATAGTCGCGTTGAACGCTATCTTGGGGGCCGTCCAGGAGTACAAGGCGGAGGAGGCTTTAGAGCTTCTGGAGAACTACGCGCCGCCTAGCGCCGTTGTCGTTCGCGATGGGGCGGAACAGGAGATAGACAGAGAAGAGGTGGTGCCCGGTGACCTCCTGGTCCTTACACCCGGTCAGAGGGTGGCCGCCGATGCCCGCCTCGTAGAGGCCACGTTCCTTCAGGTGGAAGAGGCGGTTCTCACCGGTGAGGCGCTTCCTGTCAGTAAAGACGCATCTTTGATCCTTCCCTACGGTACCCCGCTGCCCGAACGTAAGAATATGGTCTTCGCCGGGACTCTGATCACCAGGGGAAAAGCCCTGGCCGTGGTCACTGCCACCGGCATGGAAACCGAGATGGGGAAAATAGCGGGCCTTTTAAGCTCGGCCACGGGCCAGAAAACGCCTCTTGAAACCCGTCTGGAATCTCTTGGTAAGGTCATCCTGGTCATCTGCCTTGCCATATGTGCGGTGCTGGGAGTCCTGGGCCTTATGAGGGGAATGCCATTCCACGAAGTGTTCCTGGCGGCGGTGAGTCTCGCCGTCGCGGCTATTCCCGAAGGCCTGCCGGCCACGGTCACTCTGTGCCTAGCCATCGGCGTCCAGAGGATGGCGAAAAACGGCGCCATCGTGAGGAAACTCGAAGCTATCGAGACCTTGGGATCGGTGACCGTCATCTGCACCGATAAAACCGGCACCCTGACTAAGAATAAGATGGAAGTGGTTGAAATAGTTTTGCCAGAAGATCTCAGGGTACCTTCGGAGGGTACCAGGGCGTCTTCCCAGGAAACCACGGGCACATCCGTTCCGGGTCATGGTGTCGGTGGAAGAGAATCCCGTTCCCATTTCAAGTACGGCGACCGCCGCTTCCGGGAAATACTAGAGGTGGCAGTCCTGGCGTCGGACGCCCGGCATCCTCCGGGCGACCGATCTCTAGGGGAGGATCCTACAGAACAAGCCATCGTGGCCAGATCGCTGGATGCTGGCATTGATGTCGCGTTTCTCGACGAAAGACATCCTCGGTTGGCTGAGCGGAGTTTTTCTCCAGAGAGAAGGATGATGAGCACGAAAGTGAAGACTTCTGAGGGGGCGTTGATTTGCGTAAAGGGAGCTACGGATACGGTCATCCCGCTGTGCAGAAGCCAGAAGGTTCAAGACAGGGTTATGGATCTGGGACCGAAAGACAGGGAAGCATGGGAGAAGTGGGTAGATTCGAGAGCGTCAAAAGGTATGAGGGTACTGGCCGTGGCCAAGCGAATGGAGGCGCAAGGTTCGGGAAACCGGGCGTTGAAAGGACTTCAAGAGGTCACGGATCCCGAAGGTTACCAGGAGACCGGGTTGGTTCTTCTGGGATGTCTGGTACTGGCAGATCCTTTGAGACCCCAGGCAAAAGACTCGGTGGAAAAGTGCAAGATAGCTGGTATAAGGCCAGTTTTAGTAACAGGAGACCACTTGAGGACCGCGGAGAGCGTCGCTCGAGAGACCCGGATCCTGTCCAGGGAAGAAGAGGGGATAACCGGGGAGATGCTGGACAGGATACCGGAATCACAGATACCGTCCGTAGTTGAGAGTTACCGGGTTTTTGCGAGGGTTTCTCCGGTGCACAAGCTGAAGATCGTCCGAGGGCTGAAGAAGAAGGGACATGTAGTCGCCATGACCGGTGACGGCATCAACGACGCCCCGGCCCTCAAGGAAGCCGCCGTAGGCGTTGCGATGGGATGTTCAGGCACAGATGTCGCCAGGGAGTCAAGCTCCATCATCCTCGTGGACGACGACTTTTCAACCATAGTTAAGGCGATAGAGGAGGGAAGGTGCATCTATGAAAATATAAGGAAGTTTATCCGGTACCTTCTGTCCTGTAACCTCGGCGAAGTCATAACCATGGCGGTTTCGGCTATCTTGGGGTTGCCGCTACCCCTTTCGCCTATTCAGCTTCTGTGGACGAACCTCGTGACGGACGGCCTTCCGGCTTTGGCCCTGAGCATGGAGCCGCCGGACAGGGACATAATGAAGAAGCCCCCGCGGGACCCGAGAGAAGGAATATTCTCGCACGGCTTATTGGGCAAGATCCTCACGCGGGGTGCATACGTGGGCGGCGTAACCACCCTCATGTTCGTGGCGGGCCTAAAGTTATGGGATGTCAAGACTGCGTCCACGATGGCATTTGCTACCCTTGTGACGGTTCAGCTTGTATTTGCTCTAGACTGCCGTTCTGAAACCAAGTCATTTCTCGAAATAGGCCTTTTCTCTAACATGTATCTGGTCGGAGCGTGCGTCATATCCTGGCTCATGCTTTACGCGACGGTATGTCTTCAGCCGCTGAGAGTGGTTTTCGATACCGTTCCCTTGAGTATTTCCCAGTGGCTGGGAATCTTTTTCGTCTCGGTATTGCCTGCCGTTTTCGGGGTGGTGTTCCGGAAGGGATAGTGGTGGCTTTCTGGGGTATCCCGGCTAAGCGGGTTTTCCCCGCTGTGCCGGGAATGTGACTGCACCGGGGTTACGCTTGCAAGAACGCCCCTTCCATACCGGCTGCTCTGACCCTGTGCTTGACTTCCTCCGGGTCAGGTGTGTAAAGTCCCAGTGACTTCATGCGCTCGAAATACACCGACCCTGCAAAGGTGTAAGAAGCCGAAAGACCGTACGCGCCATCCTCGGAAGGTTTTCCGTCCGGGCCGATTCCGCTCTGTTTTACGTAGTCTCCTATAGCGAGGGTGGGCGGTATCACCGTCAGGCCTTTGCCCAGCGCCAGGAGAGCCGCGTTTCGGCCTGCCAGAGCCCCGGTAACTATAGCCTCGGTGTGTCCCACGCAGACTCCCGAGCGTTCTCCGCCGACGAAAAGGTTACGGGCGCCCGAGACTTTCATCGTGTCATCCCTGGGAGAGACCGCCGTGAGCCGGACAGAGTTACCTTTCCCGCCTGCCAGGGGATCCGCATACCTCGCGTTTTCCAGGCCGGGGACAGAGCGCAGGTCTTCCAAAGGGAAGTAGGGCGCCATCAGCTTGGCGTGTCCGGTGTCCAGGAGCACGATCGACTCTGCGTATTCGGGAAGCGCATATTGCTGGCATACTTTGGACTCAAGCTTCTTGCGGTTGACCAGTCTTTCGGGAAGAGGGATGACTACGACGCCCGAAGAGTCGAGTTCCCCCCTGATGGACGATCCCAGCGTTTCCTTATATATTTTGCACGACCCCGACATGGCTCCGAAGGTGCCCTTTCTCCTTGTCGACATGTACTCCGGGAGGCCCATGAGGGAGGTCAGGCTCACTCTGGGGCCGAAAGAAGGGCACCTTTGGATGCAGCAGGCGCACCCGTTCCCGAATTTCAGGCACATCCCGGGAGGTCCCGAGGACCCCGTCGTATCCACAAAGGCGTGGGCCGAGAACCTGTCCCCGTCTTCGGATTCTACGTGGGCGATTGTCCCGTCTTTCGCTTTGAGACCGGTTATCCTCTTTCCGAAATAGACCGTCACGCCCCTCTCTCGAAGGAGACTTCTTGCAAGAGGCTCGGCTACAAGCACGTCGTATAGATTGGCGTGGTTGTGACCGGGAAAACTGATGTTGCGGTGACGCGCGATGCTGTCGGTGAGCGCAAAGAGATCGCCGAAACCCATGGCTATGGCTTCTTCCGCCGCCACGAATCTTCCATTGTTTCTCATTATTCCTCCAACGAGACCGGCTCCCAAGAGCATGTCGGTTCTCTCACATATCGCGACGTCGATGCCAAGTTTTCTCGCTGCGACGGCAGCCGAAACCCCCGCCCACCCGCCGCCTACCACGATGACCTGATGGTACTTTTTCATGGCAAATCCTCCCCCAGGTAGTCATGTAAAGTGACTTGAGCCTTACATCCGCGGAGCCCGCTGACAAGACATGACCCGCATATCCCTTCGGCACACGTCATGGTGAGGTTGGACATCCAGGTAAAGCCCGGTCTCTCGCCAGTCAGGTCTTCCAGCCTGTCGAGGATGCCCTTCAACGCCCGGTGCTGAATGTCCGGGCCTGCGCTTACCACTAGGTCATACCTGGTACCGGCGAGCTCTTGTGCCACGCGGCCCAAGTTGTGGTCCACTTCTTTCGGGAGTATTTCCACGTCAACCGGGAGTGCCTTCAGCATTTCCTCGATGAAGACCACGCCAAGCTGCCCCGGACCCAAAAGCACTTTCAAAGAGCCGCCTCTATGGTTGATGTGCCTTGCCAGTTGGGGCACGGCGACCTGTCCCATGCCCTTGGCGATGACCAGGACATTGCCGGCGCTGTATCTCTGGAGATCTCGAAAACCATGAAGCCCCGACCAAAAAGGGGCTACGACCAGGAGCTCCGCGCCTTCCAGGCTCGACTCCGCAAGGGCCCGCGTCTTGGGTCCCAGCACTTCTACGGCAAGGGTTACTCGGCCGTCTCGCACGTCCATCACCGATACCGGCACGTTGAACCTTTCCCGGGTCCCCGGCGGACGAACCAGGACGAAAGACCCCGGAAAACCACACCACCTGGCGATTTCATCCGGGAGATGGAGTTCCAGGACGAATGCGCGGGGCGTCGCGTCGCCTGGCAAAACCAGATCTTTTCTCCGCCCGATGCTTGCCTTTACCTCACGGCGTCCTGGCTTGGGGACGGCCTGGTTTCTCAAGAATTCCTGGTAAACACAAAGACCGCTCCACCCGCATACGCATGCTTCCTCTCCTCTCAAGAGTGAGCAGGCCACGCACTCCCCGAGCGCCGCAAGAGCGCAGGGGCAATACTCTGACCCGGCGTCAAAACAGGTGACTGACGGTCTCTTATGCCGGTTTATGATCGTGTTCATTTACCTCCCCCCCGATCATCAAGGTATGAGGAACTAAAAGGTAAGGTCCGCCGGAACACGAGGAATAGAGGTGGCGCCGCAAAGACCTTTAGCTCGTGGTCGTCTTCCTTCAAGAGGTGGAGCCCGAGGAATAGAGGTGTCGCCCCCGGGTGAAAACTGCCTCATAAGGACCTTCCGAGACGGAAAACCCGGAATACCGACGGCAGAAGGAGGTGATCTTTTGGATTTAGGGTTACTCAAACCCTCGCTGCAGGAGTGGCTCGAGACCGACGGGCTGGGCGGTTTTGCCTCGTCTACGACTGCCGGGATCCATACCCGCCGTTATCACGGCTGGCTTTTCCTTTCGGGCAAGGACCCGGGCGAAAGGTGGCTTGCCCTCAGCAAGCTGGAAGACGTTTGCAAGAGCCCAGACGGGGTCTGGGAATTGTCGTCTAATTTTTACCCAGGTACCACATACCCCAGGGGAATAGATCACCTGTGGGCTTTCGCAAAAGACCCGTTTGCCAGGTTCATATTCAAGGTGGGCAAGACTTTCCTGGAGAGAGAGATATTCATGGTGCGAGGGGTTCCCGGGGTCTTTTGCCGCTACAAACTGAAAGACGGTCTCAAGATAGCAGGGCGTGAGGCCATTACCCTATCATTGAGACCCCTCTGTAACGCCAGATTTTACCACAATATATCCAGAGAAGGTTCCTGGTCTCCCCGAATCCACCGTTTGGGGGATGCAGTCCTGTTAGACACCCATCCCGCCTGGGGAGGGCTACTTCTAGCCTGCTGCCCGGGAAGTTTCGTCGAAGCACCCTGCTGGTACAGAAACATGGTATATCCGCGTGAGCGCGAGAGAGGTCTGGATTACCTGGAGGACCATTTCAGTCCGGGATATTTCTCGGCTGCTCTTTATCCTGGTGAGGAGGTCGTGTTCTATGCGGGACCCGTGCCGAAAGGACCGGAAAGGTTCGGAGAAGCCCTTTTCGCGGGACTTGAAGATACGCTGGCCGAGCGACTGAGAGAAATGACCCTCGAGGATTTTACGGGGACTCTGCGCGAGACTGCCCTGTCGCTCGCGGAAATGGAGCGCCAGAGAAGAGAAGAGATTTTCCTTTCTGGCGGAACGGGACTTTTGGGGAAACTCTTTTTGGCCGGGGACCAGTTCATAGTCAATGTATCGGGGAAAAGCTCGATAATTGCCGGGTATCACTGGTTCGGCGAGTGGGGAAGGGACTCTTTCATATCGCTGCCGGGCCTCCTCCTCGCTTCTGGAAGGTTCGCTGATGCCAAAGAAGTGTTCTTGCGATTTTCGGCGGCAATTGAAGGAGGCCTTGTGCCCAACAGGTTCGAAGAGGGACGTGGAGCGGCATATAACTCTGCTGACGCTTCTTTGTGGTTCATAGATGCCCTCTCCAGGTACGAGAAGATTTCGGGGGACTCAGGACTGGTGATCGCCCTGTTGCCGAAGGTAAAAGCTATCGTTGAAGCGTACATGGCCGGAACCTCAAACGGTATACGTATGGACAGTGACGGTTTGCTCTGCGCGGGCTCCAGGGAAACCCAGCTCACCTGGATGGACGCGTGCGTCGACGGCATGCCCGTGACCCCGAGGGAAGGGTATCCTGTTGAGGTCAACGCCTTGTGGATCCAGGCCCTTGACCTCTTGGGCAACTGGTGCAAGAGGTTTGGGGACACCCATGCACAAGCTTCCCTTCCATCGCCGGCGTTTGGAACCCGAGGAACACCCAAAGGCGAAAGCCGGAGCCGGGCCGAGGCCTGGACCGAAACCCCGCTTGCCCCGACCGGTGACCTTCAGCCTGACAGCTCAAAGTATTTCAGGATAGCTCACCTGGCCCGGAAAGAGTTTCTCAGACGTTTTGTCTGGCCGGGGGTGGGGCTTTATGACCGGGTGGATTGTAAGGGTCCGGTCGCAGAAATCCGCCCTAATCAAGTGATAGCGGCAGCACTCCCCGGGCTTGATCTACCCCATCAGGTACTGATGGAAGTGTGGAACACCGCCGTGACCAAGCTTTTGACGCCTCACGGCTTGAGGAGCCTCGCACCTTCCTCAGCCGGGTACGCCGGGACCTATAAGGGCGGACCCCGCGATCGCGACCGGGCCTACCATCAGGGGACTGCCTGGCCCTGGCTTTTTGGACCGTTATTCGATCTGGCGGGCAAGATTTCCACGGGCGTGCCAGGCTTCCAAAGCCTCCGCGAGGAGTTATTTTCGGTCCTTTTGTCCCACGTGTCCAGGCTCGACGCCAACCCTTGCATCGGCACTATTTTTGAGGTCGCATCGGGGGACCCGCCATACGAACCGGATGGAGCAGTTGCCCAGGCCTGGAGCGTGGCGGAAGTCACGAAGATCATCTCTCACTTCCGCGGCCTCGAGAAAGATATAAATGCCTGAAAACCTGGGTATTACCATGAGTTGAGGTGATTTTGAGTGAGCCTGAAAATTCTCATGCTGGCCTGGGAATATCCGCCTGACCACGTCGGTGGCCTTGGAAGGCACGTCTGTCACCTCGCGCGGGCCATGACCGGTAAAGGAGCCAGAGTTACGGTGTTGACGCGGGGAGTTCCCGGACAACCTCCCGAACGAGACGACTCGGGCGTCACGGTGATTTCGGCCCAGCCGTACGGATTACACCCGCCCGACTTCGTCACCTGGGCGGCCGAGTTTAACGTGAGTCTCCTGGAAACCTGTAACCGTCTTTTTTCAAGGGGCGACTTCGATCTCGTGCACGCGCATGACTGGATCGTGGCTTACGCCGCACGGGCTCTCAAGCATTCGTGGGAGGTGCCCCTCATCGCAACGGTCCACGCTACAGAGTTCGGACGCCAGAAAGGTCTTCATACTCCCATGCAGCACCACATTTCTGAAACAGAGTGGTGGCTGTGCTACGAAGCCTGGAAGGTTATTACCTGCAGCCGGTACATGAAAGACGAAGTCCTTCGGGTGTTCAGCGTTCCAGGCGACAAGGTAGAGGTCATCCCTAACGGGATCTCGGATTCCTGGTTCGAGGTTGCGCGGCGTCCGGATCCCGAACCCCTCGTCATTTACGTCGGAAGGTTAGTACCGGAAAAAGGCCCCCATATCCTCGTCGAAGCCATGTCCGATGTCCTCATCGACTTTCCCACCGCCAGGCTGGTTCTGGCCGGAAGCGGTCCGATGGAGGGGGATCTCAAGAAAATGATCTACGAAAGGGGTCTCGGGAAGGTGGTCGACATGCCTGGACACCTGGGCGACGGCGCCCTGAAGGGTCTGTATTCGAGAAGCTGGGTTGCCTGTTTCCCGAGTTCCTACGAGCCTTTCGGTATAGTCGCCCTCGAAGCCATGGCGACCGGAGTTCCGTGTGTGGTAGGGGATGCGGGAGGTCTTCGCGAAATAGTCGAGGATAAAGTCACAGGCCTCGTGGTTCCCCCTGAGGAAGCCGGCGCGCTGGCGAGGGCGGTAAAACTGCTTCTCGGCGATAGGCTTCTGGGAGGATACCTTTCGGAAAACGCAAAAAGGATTGCCAGAGAGAGGTTCTCCTGGCCCGATATAGCAGGGAGAACCCTCCAGGTCTATGAGGAAGTCCTCAATACCCGGGAACTCGTCAGGCTCCGGGAGGAGCGCCCGCCATTGGTATCCCGCAAGACCCTGTTCAGACCGCCCACGCAAGACAGGGTCTTCACGACCCGCGTCCTGCGTGGGGAGGAAAAAACTGAAAAATCTGTCGTGGAAGAAAAAGCAGCCGCCGGTTCGGGTGACTTTTTGCAGGAAGGTAGTGCTCAGGGCGCGGGAGGTGACAGGATCTTCTTTGATAGGTGATCATCGATATTGTGACTTCGTTCGCAAGCGCGATACGTCATGTTATGATGTTCTTTGGTGACGAACGGGCGCGGAGACGTTCTCGGGGGTGGTGTCTATCACTGCGGAGATGGTTCTGAGCGTATTCGGGGGTTTGGGATTGTTCCTGTACGGCATGTTCCAAGATGGGCGATGGACTCCAGAGAGCTGCCGGCGAGAGGATGAGGCGGATCCTCGAGGCGTTGACCAATAACCGTTTTGTCGGCGTTATGGTTGGGATGATCGTCACAGCAGTCATCCAGTCGTCCAGCGCCACAACCGTCATGGTCGTGAGCTTCAATCATAGAACACGGGCCCAAGTACCTCGATGCGCGTCTTATCTCAACTCCGTTTAGCGCGGTGATGCAGACGAAAAAAGAGGTGGTTAGGATGGCCAACCTCTGTTATGAGAACTTGGAAACTGCTGTTGCCATATTTATGGGAGACAAAAAGCGAGACCGGAGACGTTTTGGCGACATAGAGAAGGTCACAGATGAAATCGAAGAAGCCGTAAGTTATTATGTGGCTAAACTATCTCAGCAGGACGTGACCGCCACATACGCGGGCTTAACCAGGGGAGATGCTACCCTACCTCAGGAGTGGTGTATCTCGACCTTTTGAGCCACCTAGAACGGATAAGGGACCATGCTGTCAACATAGCTGAAGAGGTCATCGGCTAAAAGGAGCGTTTGTCCAGTTTTCTGGGCCTGCGCGGGCTCCCGGAGTCTACTTTTTCTTTGACCCACATAACATGGAGAAGAACCGCGATTCGCTCCTGCCGGCAAAGGAGAGTCAGAGGAAATGTACCGTCCGCAATTCTGGTCATATGCGCCTTACCTTGGGCGAATTATAATAGACATACCGTCGAGACTCCTCACGTTCTATTACTCCGGGCGCACTTATGGGCCCTATCCCGTCGGTCTGGGAAAACCGTCTACACCTACGCCGAAGGGAAACTGGCAAGTAGTCGAAAAAGATCCCAACCCATGGTGGGAGGTATTGGGTACTCGGTGGATGGGATTGGATGTCCCCTGGGGTAAATACGGCATTCACGGGACCAACGCGCCGTGGAGCGTGGGCCATTATGTGTCGAACGGGTGCATCCGGATGTACAACCATGACGTGGAGACCATATATCCTCTTGTGGTCATCGGTACGCCCGTGGACATTCAGGGCGAGTACCCCAGTGATAAATATCTCGCCTCGTAGGGCAAAATCACGGTGGGTCCTCAGAATAGGTTTTCTGGAGGGATACATATTTGGACACAATGGAATATTTGCTTGATAACGGTCTTAAGGTAATAGCCCGTGAGATGCATCACGCGCCCCTGGTTGCGTTTTTCGTATGGTACCGGGTAGGAGGGAGGAACGAGGTCCCCGGGGTGACCGGCATTTCCCACTGGGTCGAGCACATGATGTTTAAGGGTACCCGGAAATACAAAAAGGGCGAGCTTGACCGGATGGTCTCAAGACACGGCGGTATCTGGAACGCCTTCACCTGGATAGACTTCACCGTGTATTTCGAGGTGCTTCCCGCAAACTATCTCGACCTTTCGCTGGATATCGAGTCTGACCGGATGATAAACTGCCTTTTCGACCCGGTGGAGGTGGATTCGGAGCGCACGGTGATAATATCCGAGCGAGAAGGTGCGGAGAACAGTCCCGAGTTCTGGCTGGACGAAGCGGTCACGCGTCGCCTACCTGGTTCATCCATACGGGCAGGGGGTAATCGGAGCCAAGAGCGACCTCCTGTCGATGACCCGAGACGACCTCTACAACCACTACAGGAGGTACTACTCGCCAGACAACGCGGTTGCCGTGGTGGTAGGAGACTTTTCCTCAGCTGAAGTCTTTGAGAAGATAAAACAGTATTTCGGAGGGATCCCGAAAGGTCCCGAACGCCCAAAAGTCCGCTCTATTGAACCTCCTCAAGAAGGCGAGAGGCGGGTTTTCGTCAGGCGTCCCGGTGGGACGATTTACGGCGAGCTGGCCTATCACATTCCCCGTGCAAGTGACCCTGAGTTCTATCCCGTCGTGGTGCTGGACGCAATCCTTTCAGGTGGAAAGGCCCTTGCCGGGTGGGGAGGTACCGGCGGTATGGGGAAGAGCTCGAGACTGTACAAAGCCCTCGTGGAGAGGGAGATAGCGACAAGCGCCGTTTCGGCTGCCGAACCGTCGATAGATCCGGGACTTCTAAAGATCTCTCTGACTCTGAGGCACGGCGTTTCCTACGAGCAGGCGGAGAGCGCCGTCCTCGAGGTCCTTGAACGACTCATGCAGGAAAAGGTGAATAGCCTGGAACTGGAGCGCGCAAAGAAACAGCTGAGGGCCCAAATCGCTTATTCTCAGGAAGGCGTTCAAAGAAACGCCCTTTCCCTCGGGGTGTTCGAGATGGTCTCATCTTGGAAGGAGGCCGATATGGTCCAGGAAAAAATCTTGGCCGTCACTGCAGACGACGTGCTCAACGCAGCCCAAAAGTTCCTCAATGAGAAGAACCGTACGGTTGGGTGGTTCATTCCCGAGGAGGGAAAAGGTTTAACTTCCGGAGCGGTTGGTGGAACTGGCGCTGCGCTCTCAAAGGCCGGTTATGCGTTCAGGTATCGGGGATATGTTTTTACCGGCAGCTCGCAGGCGGGGGTGGCTTTTAAGCTTCCGGGACCGGATGACATAAAGCGGAAGGTGCTTTCAAACGGTACGGTAATCCTGGGGTACAGAAATCCTTACATAGACTTTACGACAGTCCTCGCCCTGGTGGACGCCGGCAATTACGGGGTTCCTCGGGAAAAAGCCGGGCTTGCCCGGATCACCAATGCCTGCCTCTTGAGGGGCACTTCCAGGCGTTCTGCCGAAGAGATACACGAATTTACTGACAGTGTAGGCATGTCACTGCAAGTGTCCGCAGGTCGGGATACCGCAATCCTTTCTATATCAGCGCTTTCAGAGGACGTGGAAAAAGCCGCCTCGCTTTTGGGCGAGATCCTGAAAGAGCCGGCTTTTTCTCCGAAAGAAGTAGACAAACTGAAAGGACAGCAGCTGACCTCCATCAAGGCCAGCGAGCAGGATACTCAGTCCACATGTGAGAGAATCTTCAACGAGATGGTATACCCGGAGTCTCACCCGTACCATTCCTGGATCCTGGGTTATGAGGATACGGTGAAAAGCATCACGGAGGAAGACCTCAGATCCTTCTATCACGCGTTCTACCGCCCCGACCGAACCACCATCGCCTTTGTAACGAACCTCGAAGTTGACAGGGTGGTCTCTCTTCTGGAAGAAAACTTCGAGGGGTGGAGTCCCGAACCAGAGGCACATGGACGGGCCCGAAAAGCAAGTGAGGGCCGCTTGGCCGAAGTGCCCCGAACGAGAGGTAGGAAAGAAACCCACAAGTTCATCGCCGGGAAGACCCAGTGCGACATCGCTCTGGGGTTCCCATGCATCTCCAGATCCGACCCGGACTACCTGAAGTTCACGGTGGCCGACATGATCTTGGGCAGGCTGGGCCTGGGAGGGCGAATCGGCCGGAACGTCAGAGATGAAAAGGGCCTCGCTTATTACGTCTACAGCAACCTCCCTGAGTCGAAAGGCCCGGCTCCCTGGGTGGTCAGAGCTGGCGTCAATCCCAAAGGCGTCGAGAAAGCGGTATCCAGCATCCTTGAGGAAATTAGACGCTTTAGGGATTCACTTTGCAGCGAAGATGAGCTCGACGAGGTCAAGGGGTACCTTGTAGGCCGGCTCCCCCTTTCTATAGAGACGGCGTACAATATGGCGGCCACCATTGCCGGCCTCGAGTATTTCGGGCTGGGCCTTGATTATCTTGTGCGGTATCCTGCGGCGATAGCTGCCGTCACAAGGGAGGACGTCCTCGAGATGGCCAGAAGATACCTGTCTTCCGAAGATTACATCCTTGTTATCACGGGTCCTAATTTCAAATAGAGATCGCGCGGGAAATGCGCGCGGGGAGCGGGAATCTCCCGAAGAGAAACGAGAACCGGCGCCGGGACGCATATCGTCCGTGTCTGGGCGCCGGTTCCTTTACGGGTAAACTATTGATGATAGAGCAACCGGGTTTCCTATGTCTTTGCGGCGATTGAGACGCCGTCTACGAGGGCATAAGGAAGTAAGGCGTTCCCGTAAGTGTACTTCGTCTCCCTGCTCAGGCTGACGAGGTTGTCTTTTAGGTGCTTGAACACGTTGACCGAGAACATACAGTCTTTCACCCGGCCCACCGGTTCTCCGTCTTCGACGAGGAAGCCCAAGGCTATGTTACCGGTCACCTGCCCGCTGTAGGGATTCCCGGCCCAGGCTCCCATGGTATCTTTGATGATGACGCCCCGCTTTATGCCCTTCAGCATGTCTTTCCACGACAGGTCTTGGGGCAATACGAGGAGATTGTTGGGGGCTATCCGGGAAATCTTGCCTGTCCCTGTGGGCTTTCTGCCCAGTTTGCAGGCGGTTTCCAGGTCAAGGAGGTATTCCCTAAGTATCCCTTTCTCCACCAGGAACGTCCTCCTGCACCTAACTCCTTGGTCATCGTAAAGATTGCTTCCCGTGCCTTTATCCAGGATTCCGTCCTCAACTATCGTGAGAAGGGGCGAGAAAATGCTTTCTCCCAGACGTCCTTTAAGGGGGCTTACCTGACGCACGACCGCCTTGCCGTCAAGGCATGCCAGTATTGGCATAATGAGGTCCATAAAGGCGCCCGGAGTGAAGAGCACGGGATAAGTCCCGGGAGATAAGGGGACGTTTTTGCGAGCGAGGTCGAAATCCCTTTTTACTTGCGCCTTGAGTCCTTCCAGATCATATTCCAGGTGAGTGGAGGTGCAAAAGTCTGAAACCTGCAATAGGTTCTGCCCTTCGACGAAATCCACTGCCAGGACGACGCTGAACTCGGTTTTCTCCCACGAAGACGAAAGTCCCCTGGAGTTCTGGACTGACTTTTTAGTGTGTATTTTGATTATCCTGGCACTACCGTTGGCGGCGGGGTCGAGGGATTTGGCGAAATCGATGAGTTCTTCACCCAGAGTCATCATGGTATCGAGGCTCATATCCCGGACCCTGGGGTCGAATATCAGGGGTGCTCCGGGATCTTCCGGATCAGGGAAATGATAATCAACCGCGGGTCCGAACTGGGAGAGTTCGATCGCCCTGTCAAGGAAGTCTGCCGTCAGATCCGCCTCGGTCGTCGTGAAGAGCCCGAGACGCCCGTCCCGGATTACCTGTACAGCGTGATTTACATCTTCTGAATCCTGGATATTCTTGAGCCTATTGAATTCGAAATTGAGCATGGTCGTCCGCGATTCTTGGGAAACGAGGCAGGATTCGATTCCGCGTTTCTTGCTTTCTTCCACGACCATCATCGCCTATCGCCTCCTATGACGACCTTCTGGATCCTGATGTGAGGACTTCCCTGGGCCACGGGGAGGGGACTCTGCCAGCCCTTTCCGCAGCCTCCTGCCGAGTTTTTGTAGGTGAAGTCGTTTCCTATCATGTCGATGTTTTGCAAGGTAGTGAACACGTTTCCGGTCAGGTTGACGTCCCTCACGAGTTCGGCGACGGCCCCGTTCCGTATCATGTAAGCCCTGGATGCCGCGAAGGTGAACATCTCGCCGTTGGTCTGCCCCCCGTAACCGCCTTTCACGTACACCCCCAAAGAGATACCTTTGAGCATCTCATCGAAGCTGTGTTTTCCCGGCGCGATGCAGGTAGTGCGCATCCTGACAATGGGAGGGAACCTGTAGCTTATGGCACGAGCGTTGCCGGTGGGCTTTTCTCCCATCTTCCAGGCACTTTCCCGGGAGTGGAGGTGCCCGACGATCACGCCCCCCTTGATGAGATAGGTTTTCTGCATTGGGACGCCTTCGTCGTCGTACCTGGATTCACCCCGGTTGCCTCCTTCGATCCCGCTGTCGTAAATATCCAGCTCTTCCGTACCGTACCTTGTCCCTATTTTCAGAAGCTCCTTCATGCGCTCGTCTTCGTCGAGCGAATCGGCCTCAGATAAGTGGCCGAAAGCTTCGTGCACGAAAAGCCCCGCCATGTCGGGGTCGAGGATGACGGTATATTCCCCGGCCTCTATGACTGGCGCGTAGAGGGCCTCTCTGGCTATGCGGGCCGCTTCTCTTACCCTGTCTTCCAGTCCCAGTATGACGTCGAAGTCGGAATTGGAGCCGAAAGTCACCCTATCCTGTGTGCTGAGATTATCCCTGGATGCTATGGCTGTCAGAACCCCGGAAAGGTCCATTTTTTCTTGGTGTATGTATGTCCCGTCAGTGTTGGCGAAATAGATGTGGCTGTGCTTATCGGAATAAGAGACGAAGGACGAGGTGATTTCAGGAGACTCCAGAATCAACCTGTTGTAATCTTCCAGGATCTTCACCTTGTCCCGCAGAGGCACGGAAAAAGCGGGTTTCTTAAACTCTCCGGGCACGTCGTCTTCGACCGGATCGACGGGGTAGAGTTTGATCTCTTTCTTCAGTTTTTCGCCCAAAAGCCGTGCCTGAGCGCAGGCCTCTTCGACCTTGCGGGGCAAGTCTTCCAGCCGGTTAAATGAAACGAAGCCCCAGCCGCCGTCTTTCAAGGCCCTCACGTTGCCACCTACCGAGACGGTTTGAGATACCCGGTCTATGTCCTTACCCCGGAAACTCACCGAGGTGTCCTCGGACTCTTCGACCCGGATTTCACAATACTCCGCAGACGAATTCCTTAAAGCCTCCAGAATACGGTCTTTTATCGTCTTGGACAAAGGTCCCTGACCTCCTTTCAGGCGATAGAATTCTATACGCATCACCTTAAATCCTTTAATGTAAGGGTTAAACACGTTAAGTCAACGCTGGGAGCGAGGATACTGAGACGACTTTAACCCTGGTCTAGGCTGCATCGACGAGGGGGCTTTTTTCAGCACACCGGGACTCTCCCTGCCTCATGGTATGGTATGGTATACTGGCCCGGGGGTGCGGATTTGAAAAAGATCCTGATTTTATTCCTAGTCTTCGCGCTGATGGGAGGCACCATCGCAAGCATCCTCGTGTTCGCGGGGATAGGGCCCGGTTCTTCCACCAAAACCGATCCTTTCGCCGACGTCCCTGCCCCGGTTATACGCTCCCTGAGATACGCAGATTTCAGGGGGCAGGACGTGGCCAGCCTTGACTTGAGCAGGAGCGGGGATATCTTCCCCACGTTTACCTTTGATTCAAAAACCGTCTGGCCCGAGGCCGATAAAATGCCTTCAGCGGTCTCTCCTCAGAAAATAATGGAACAGGGAAAATACCTTGGGCTGGGGCTTTCGGCCCTCCACCGTGAAGGGCTGACCGGTAAAGGTATTTCCGTGGCTGTTATCGATAAGCCAATCCTTCCGGACCACGTGGAATTCAGCGGCAACATGACCTATATCGAGGTGAAACCCGACCACCCCAACGCGAAACAAGTCCACTTCCACGGCGCTGCCGTTGCGAGCATCCTGGCCGGTAAGCACGGGGTTGCTCCGGGGGCGCGCCTCTACTACTTTGCGGTTCCCGACGACGCGGATCCTTATGCGAGGTACACAGAGGCCATGATGAAGCTCCTTGAATATCAGAAGACCCTCCCGGAGAGAGAAAAGATCCGGGTGGTCGTCGTGTCACACGGGATCGAACCGGAAGCGCTTGCCCAAAACGAAGGAGGTGCGCGCGACTGGGCCCAAGCCATAGAAAAAGCCCGGGGCGAGGGGATCATCGTGGTGTATCCCGGGATGAATGAAATCAACTTTACCGGGACTGGAGCTCTTCCGGGTAAAGACCGGGATGACCCTTCCAGTTACGAGCTCTGGACCTGGACCAAGGCCAAGAAAGAGGTCGCACAGAAGCTGAAAGACTCGGGTGTAAACTCGTGGGATGCTGCCCGGGAAGAGCTAAAGAAGTTCCTCACCGACTACCCGGAACTTGACGCGCTGACCGCGGAAGCTGCCCATACGTTCATCTACTTTTCCACGGCGTATAGGAATGAGGTTCCATTCTCGGTTTGGCTTGAAAGCGTGCTGGGGGAGCCGGGGAAAACTCTGGCGGTACCCGCGGACTACCTTACCGTGGCCGACGTCCGCGCAAAGGACGCTTACGCCTACTACGGGTCGGGAGGGCTCAGCTGGGCCGCG
This sequence comes from Candidatus Fermentithermobacillus carboniphilus, assembly GCA_018208355.1. Lineage (GTDB taxonomy): Bacteria > Bacillota > Sulfobacillia > Fermentithermobacillales > Fermentithermobacillaceae > Fermentithermobacillus > Fermentithermobacillus carboniphilus. The sequence goes on from CP062796.1 coordinate 2,165,144, forward strand.
CCTTACCTTGCAGGACTCATGGCCCTGGGTTTCCAGGCAAAGCCTGGAGCCACCCAGGATGAGATACTCAAGGCGCTGTGGGATTCGTCCACTCCATTTTCGGGTGAGGCAAGGCTGGTGAATCCCAGAGGATTCATAGGCGCCCTTGGAGGAAACCTTACAGGGAAGTGAAGATCCCTAACCTCCCGTTATGACCGGGAGGATCACGACGTGGTCGTCTTGACCCAGGATGGTGGAAAGATCTTTGACCGACCGCCCGTTGACTATATAGGCCTGGATCTCCTCCTGCGGGATTCCCAGGATACCCGGGAGATGCCCCAAAGCCGTGCCGGGCGGCACCACAGCTCTCGCCACGGTGCCGTCCCTTGCGGCCTTCGGCAGGTAGAATATGAGATGGCCCGTAACTTCTAAAGTCGCCACTGAACTTCACCGTGTTCCTTTCGGATTTGTGCCGGTCACCCGTTCTTATCCCTCACAGGCAAGTTAAAGCCAACTTGCACTCTGCAATGCTTCCCAGCGAGCACCCCGGCAGGCAGCCATGCGGTTACTCGCTCAACACTCTCTCGCTGATCCCCAGTTTACCGACGAATTCCAGAAGGTTCAGGCGCTTTAGGGTTGAGATGGTGGGGATACCCTCGTGGTCCCATCCCCGCAACTTATAGTATTCATCCAGCATTTTTCCAAGATGCGGCAACACCCCGGCGGCTTTTCCCGTGGGCCTCGGCTGGGAAAGAAGCCTGGGAGGTAGTATATCGTCCTTTCTCGTGATCCCGAGGGCTACGTTGCAGAGACGCCGCAGGTTAAACAGCCTTTCGCCCGAATCGAGCAAGTCCTTCCCGGACATCTCCAGCCCGAAAGTTGTCCTTACCCAGCCCGCAATCTCATCGGGTGTGACCTGGGCTCTCAACAGGAACTTACAGAGCCCGAGAGAGTTGAATGCCGCGAGGAAGTTCTGCATCTTGAAAGCTACCTCGGCCTTTCCTTCAGTCCCCGACGGCACTATTTCCGACTCAATCCCAAGGTTGGATCTGGAATAGGTGCCGCTTTCTACGTAGTACGTGAGCCCTTCCAGGTGGCACGCGCCCCTCATGCACGTAGCGTAGTTTACGGCCATGCTGGTATAGGCTCTCGGGTCGTGGAACGGGACCTCGAGACCTTTTACGTGTACGGCAAATTCCTGGGCCAAAGGCCCGAGACTCTGGGCGGCCGCTCTGACTCCCCTGGATAGGAGCCGGCCGATGCCGCGCCTGTGGGCGATCTCTTCCAAAAGATACAGGATGGTCTCGCCATCGCCCCACCTCAGGGGCCGACCGCAAATGTCCTCGGCGATGATCCCTCGCTCGAAACACTCAATTGCGAAAGCTATTACGTTGCCTGCAGATATGGTATCCAGTCCGAGGCGGTTTGCCAGATCGTTCGCGGCGGCGACGTAATCCGGGTCGTCGTTTAAACACATGGAACCGAAAGCCGCTATGGTCTCGTATTCCGGGCCATGTGACTTCTGGCCCGCCCTATCGCCGGCTGAAAGGATCACGTCTTTTCCGCAGCGTATCGGGCAGCCCCAGCAGGTGTAGTGTCCGACGACCATTCCCCTTTCAGCCATGGCCTGCCCGGTTATTCGGGCGGCTCCTGGAAAACTCCCGCCTTTCCAGTTCTGGATGGGAAGGTCTCCGGTAGCTTCGCACGATATCACCCCTCCGGCGGTTCCGTAAGCGCTGAAAGCTTGAGTTTTCTCGCGGATGCGGCCTGCCAGGTCCCGCATCATTTCGGCGAGCTCTTTGGGGTTTTGAGGTCTTGGAGTTTTCCCGGACTTGACGGCGACGGCTTTAACGTTCTTGGCTCCCATGACGGCACCCATGCCGGTTCGCCCTGCGGCCCGGGTGTCAGATCCACCTGCGGTTATACAGGCAAAGTGCACGCAATTCTCACCTGCGGGTCCGATGGCCGCTATCTCGACGTCATCTCCGTGGCGGGCTTTGAGGGTTTCGGCGGTTTTGAATGTGTCGAGCCCCCACAGGTCCCCGGCTGGAAGCAGCTTTACCTCGGAGGGATCATCTCCTTCGACCAGGATGTAGCAGGGTTCGGGACTGGTACCGCGCAGCACTATTGCGTCAAGACCGCTTGACCTGAGTTTCGGACCGAAGTAGCCTCCCACGGTCGATTCGCTCAGAAGGCCGGTGAGAGGCGATTTGGCCACGACAGATGTGCGGTTGGCTGCGATGATGGGGTAACCGGTGAGAAGCCCCGGCGCAAATACGAGGGTGTTGGCGGGAGACAGGGGATCGACTTCAAGCCGTGAATATTCGAGCCAGAGATAGGTACCCAGGTAAGAACCGCCCATGTACTGCGAGCGGGTTCTTTCGTCGATGGCTAACTGTGACGTACACTTCGTCGTGAGATCTACGATTATGGCTCTTCCTTCCAACATGGCTCTTCCTCCTACCGTGAGCGATTTCAGTTCCTTTACATCGTTGCCGGCCCCCCGGGATACCTCCTGTTACCCGGGACAGGCTGCGGATCATCGCGTCCTGAGACGGTTCCCGCTCTGCCGATCCGAGAATTACCTCAGCCTTTCAGCAGAATCTTCCCTGGGCAGGATACGAGTTTTACCGCAAGATTCTCCCGCGCCACCGCGATGCTCTCCTCCAGGATTTGCGTCATCGGGCAGCTGCGGATTCTCGAACCGACGCAGATACTCCTGCATCGTCATGCGCACTTCCCTGGGTTTGGAACCTTCGTACGGTCCCACGTAACCTTTTGCCTCCATGGCATCTATAAGGCGGGCCGCCCGGCTGTAACCTATGGGAAGTTTCCGCTGGAGCAAGGAGACGGAAGCCTGTTTTGCCTCCACCACTATCCGGAGGGCCTGTAAAAACAATGGATCTTCCTGCATCTCGGTTTCTCTCTCGGGCGCGTCGGGCATGGACAATACTCCGGGAGCGTACTGGGGTCTCGCCTGACTGGAAACGAATGATACCAGTTCGTCGATCTCTCGCTCCGATACGTAACATCCCTGTGCGCGGAGAGGCTTAGATGCGCCCACCGGGAAGAATAACATGTCCCCTCTTCCCAGGAGTTTTTCGGCGCCGGCCATGTCCAGGATGGTCCTGGAATCAATCTGGGACGATACTGCGAACGCTATCCGCGAGGGTATGTTGGCTTTGATGGTGCCTGTCAGGACATCGACCGAGGGGCGCTGGGTTGCCACCACAAGGTAGATACCTGAGGCTCTGGCCATCTGGGCCAGGCGGAAAATGGCATCTTCGACTTCAGCAGGCGCGACCATCATTAGGTCTGACAGCTCGTCTATGATTATGACGATATATGGCAGGGCAGGCCGGATGCTATCGGGGGGCGTCGCCACCTCGTTATAACGCTCGATATCCCTAGTACCCACTTTCGTGAACTTCTCGTAACGGGCCTCCATTTCTTTGATGGCCCACCTCAAGGCGGCCGCAGCCTTCCTGGGATCTGTCACCACCGGGGCTATGAGGTGCGGGATCCTGGACCACACCGAAAGTTCCACTCTCTTCGGGTCGATGAGGAGCATTTTAACCTGGTCGGGCCGGGCCTTGTAAAGGAGGCTCGCTATCATAGAGTTTATGCAGACGCTTTTTCCGGCTCCGGTGGCTCCTGCTATGAGAAGGTGGACGCAGCGGTCGAGGCTTGTCACCACGGGTCTTCCTGAAATATCTTTTCCCAGGGCAACCGTTAGGGTAGATTGAGAGTTGCGGAACTCCCTCGTTTCCAAGACGTCCCTCAAATGCACCAGCGATATCTCTTTGTTCGGTACCTCTATGCCGACGGCGGATTTACCGGGGATCGGAGCTTCTATTCGGACGTCCTGGGCGGCCAAGGCCAGGGCCAGATCCTGAGACAGGTTTACTATGCTGGCCACTTTGACGCCCGGCCCGGGCTGAAGTTCAAACCGGGTGACTGCCGGTCCCTGGGTGACGTCCACGACTTTCGCCGCCACGCCGAAGGAAAGAAGGGTTTTCTCGATGATCTTTGCGCGCTCTTCCAGAGCCTGCGTCGTGCGGGTTTTCTTCTGGACATCTGATTTCTGCAAGATAGATAACGGCGGCATTTCGTAGAAAAGGTCCTCATGGAGAGGAGGTTGCTCCATTTGCTTTGGCGAAAAGTCGTCGGGGGTTCCGGAAGGTATCTGATTCCCTGCGATACCCTGCCCGGCCTCTTTTACGGGATATGCTCCAGGGATGGTTCCTGCAGGTCCTGAAGCTGGCCCTGAACCTGGCAAGGTAGCTGCTTGTGCGCCCGGTCCTCTGCTGGTTCCTGCGCTCGGTCGCGGGCCGCGGATGGCGCCGTCCGAACCTGGGAGGGTTCCGCTATCTTCGGTTCCGGCCCGCAAAGAGGACCCTTCGGCAGCTTCTGACCGGGAAAGACGTTCTTTCAGCTGCGATACGATGGCGCCCAATCCCTGGGCCGGTTCCCCGAGATTGCCTGTGCGCCCGGGTGCCGGGGAATGGTCCAAACCCTCGCCGGCGTCAGATTCGGCCGAGGTTCCAAATTGTTCATCGCCCGGGCTTGTGCGCTTTCTGTCTCTTGAGATTTCTTCCAGTGCCTCATATTCGATTTCTTCCAGAGAGGGGCCGTAGGGTTTGAAAAACTCTGCCATGAGTTTCTTAATCCACTGCCAGAAAGAAATGAAACCCATCCAGAGCACGGTGAATGGAGTGTACGGCGATTTATTGAAGAGCAGGCTGACGCCAACCCACATGCCGAGGAAAATAATCAGCATGGCGGGGATCCTCCCCAGGGCCGCCCTGAAGAACCAGTCGATAGAGGCACCCAGAAGTCCTCCGCCTGCTCCCATCCTGGCCATAGCGAAGGTGTCTTTCCAGGGAACCTGGATGTCATGCCAGAAAGCCGCCCCGAAAACGAGGATGGTCCAAAGCCCCCAGATGAATCTCGGCAGGCGTTCCAGGGGCCTTGCGGCCTTCACCAGCGACGTGAAAGCCAGAAGGAAACAAACATACGTGGTGAATACACCGGCTATTGAGGCCACCCCTCTTGCAGCCCAGAGGGTCGCGCGCAAGAGCAGGCCGTTTCCGCTAGGCTTGGAGGATGAGACTCCCAGGGCCGCCACGAGGGAAACGCTCAAAAGGCAAAGGGCTACCCAGGGCCAGCGGTTCCCTCTCTTTTCCGGGGACTCAACGTTCCTTTTGCCTTCAACTTTCTTCAGCCTGTACCTCTTGGCCACCTTAAAACCTCCGGTATTACGCTTTTTTCCGGTGTACTCTGGCGATTGTCGGCTTTCTTCTCCACTTCAAGTATGATTTCTATTGCGAAACTGCATTTCCTCCTTTTTTATCTCTCGGTAAAGACGCTTCTCAATAGTAGGTCAAATCAAACTACCATCCCTTCGGTTGCTTTCCTCTGATAAACCGGCCCCATCGACCTATGTTCGCTGAAGGGAATCGACACACGGACCGAGAAGTAATTTCGAGATCCAAAGGATTCTCGACCCTTGCAAAGGCCTAGCACCGGTCAGGAGGTAGGTGATCTGAAATCGAAAGCAAAGGTCTCGTAATGGTGTACACGGGCAACGGGAAAGGGAAAACCACGGCAGCCCTGGGGCTTGCCTTAAGGCAGGTGGGCTGGGGCAGAAGAGTTCTCTTTCTGCAGTTCATGAAAGGCAAAGGGAACGTGTACGGGGAAAGGATCGCTGCCGAAAAATACCTGCCCCTTCTCGAAATGGAGCAGCACGGGAGGGACGAGTTCGTCAACCTGTCGAACCCGGACCCGGTAGACGTGGAACTGGCCCACCGGGCCCTTGAGAGGGCGAAAGCGGCTCTTTCCTCGGGAAAGTATGGCATGGTTGTCCTGGACGAGGTCAACGTGGCGGTGGCTTGCGGGCTCCTTTGCGTAGAAGAAGTGATGGGACTAATCGATTCCAAGCCGGAAAACGTGGACCTGGTCCTCACCGGGAGGTACTGTCCCAAGGAAATTTTGGACAGGGCGGACATGGTCTCCGAGGTACAGGAAGTAAAACATCACTATTCAAAGGGAGTGGCCGCAAGAGCTGGTATCGAATATTGACGAAGAGTTTTGCCAAGATAATCGGCCTCGAAGAAGTTGCCACGTGCCCGGCGCGTGTTCGCGAAAAAGAGATACCGTTTGTTGACGGAAACGGGAAAGAGGAGGAGAAAGGGGGCAAGAGGTTTTGAACAAGCCTGATTTCACGAAATATATGGATTACGGGGAACTTACGTCGGCGCTGGAGGACCTGGTCAAGGAGAATCCGGGGCTCTCAAAGATGTACTCCATCGGAAAGACGTATGAGGGCCGGGATATGTGGCTCGTTGAACTCACCAACTTCGCGAAAGGCAACCCGGATGAAAAACCGGGCATGTACATAGATGGGAATCACCATGCCGGCGAGGTAACCGGGTCGGCGGTCTGCCTTTACACTATCTGGTACCTGCTTTCAAATTACGGGGAAGACCCCTTCGTCACGGAACTTCTAGACGAAAAGACTTTCTATGTCCTGCCAAGGATATCGATAGATGGTGCGGAGATTTTCCTGCACACGCCTCTTTCTCTCCGTTCGAGCACACGGCCATACCCTCCGAGGGATAGAGAGGAAGGGCTTGTTCCCGAAGACATAGACGGGGATGGATGGATCCTTCAGATGCGAGTGAAAGACCCTGACGGTGACTGGAAGGTATCCGATAAGGACCCGAGGCTGATGGTGAAAAGACAGCCGTGGGATAAGGAAGGTCCATTTTACAAGGTATACCCCGAAGGGATCATAAAGAACTGGGATGGTGGGGAGATAAGGGTGGCGCCTCCCAAGTGGGGGCTGGATATCAACAGGAACTACCCGGCCAACTGGGAACCCGAAGCCAACCAGAGAGGGTCCGGCCCGTATCCCCTGTCGGAGCCTGAGACGAGGAACGTAGCGGACTTCATCCTCGCCCACCCGAACATCGGCGGTGCCATGTCCTACCATACTACAATGGGGGCGATATTGCGGCCTTCCTGCACCAAACCTGACGAAAAGCTTCCCGCACTGGATGTGGCTATTTACAAGACCATCGGTCAGAAGGGCACGGAACTCACGGGGTATCCGCACGTATCCACGTATGAAGATTACACGACTGACAAGGCCCACCCCCTCAAAGGGGTGTTCATGGACTGGCTCTACGAGCACATGGGCATCATCACGTTTTCCACGGAACTCTGGGATGCTTCGGTCAGGGCCGGGAATAAACTGTTCGATAGACAGTCAAGGTCAAGCGAAGAAGGCCAGCTCAACCTCCTCAAGTGGAACGACAGGGAGCTCGCGGGTAAGGCCTTTTCTCCCTGGAAGAAGTTCAATCACCCGCAGTTGGGCGAGGTAGAGATAGGCGGGTGGAAATCCAAGTTCACACTCATGAACCCGCCTCCACAGTTCCTGGAAGGTGAGTGTCACAAGAACTGCCTGTTCACCCTGTACCACGCCTCGTGTCTCCCGAAACTTGCCATTGAAAAGGTGCTGGCGGAAAAACTTTCTGACGGACTCTACAAGGTCACGGTTACGGTGAAGAACAAAGGCTATATGCCGACGAACGTATCCCAGCAGGCGATCGCCGCCGGGCGAGCGAAACCGGTGATCGTCGAAATCGAAGGTAGTTCCCTCCAAATCGTCGCAGGAAAGGCTCGAGAAGATATAGGACATCTCGATGGCCTGGCTTCCGTTGGAAGAAGCTATTTCGGTTGGGCCGGGGAACCTGCGCCTTCCAGGAAGAAAGAGGTCCAGTGGGTCGTTAAGGGGCAAGATGGGATGGTAGTAAGGGTGAAGGCGTCCTCGCCGAGGGCGGGGGTTGCTGAGGCCACTATCCGGCTGGGAGAGTAGGAGGGATAACCAGATTGAACATAACGTTTGACAGGTATCACGATTACGAAGAGGTCAGGCGGTTCTTGGATGACTGTGTAAAAGAACACCCGTCTCTATGCAGGGTGGAAGTAATAGGCAAGTCCTATCAGGGCCGCGACATACTCATGCTGGAGATAACAAATCACGAAACCGGGCCAGGAGAGGATAAGCCGGCCATATACGCCGACGGCAATACCCACGCGGGTGAGGTCACCGGGTGTGAGGTCATACTCTACACCATAAAACACATCCTCGATGGATACGGGAAAGACCCGCAAATTACCTTCCTGGTGGATACCCGGACTTTCTACTTCGTCCCGAGGATCACTGTGGACGGGTCTGAATACTACCTTTCGACTCCGTACATGTTGAGGTCGAGCCTGCATCCCTGGCCTCAAGACGCAGACGAAAAACCCGGGCTTTATCCTGAGGACATCGACGGGAACGGAAAAATCCTTACCATGCGCGTGAAAGACCCGGACGGGGGATGGAAGGTATCGGATAAAGATCCCCGCCTGATGGTGCGCCGGCGCCCTGACGAGATCGGGAAGCCGGGAGAAACGTACTACAATCTCTACGTCGAGGGACTAATAAAGGAGTTCGACGGAGACCTTCCGATAAAGCAGCAGCCGTCGAGATTCGGAATCGACTTTAACCGGCAATATCCCACTAACTGGGCAGTTTACACGCGGCAGCGAGGTTCAGGCGATTATCCTTTCTCTGAACCCGAGATGAAGGCCATCGGGGACTTTTACCTGTCGCACCCCAACATAGTATCGTCCATGTCCTACCACACCAGCGGAGGATACGTCTTGAGACCCTTGTGCACGGAAAAAGATGGTTCCATGGACTCGAGGGACCTGGACATTTACATTGCTATCGGTGAAATAGCCGAGGAAGTGACCGGCTATCCGTGCAAGTCCGTGTTCGAGTGGTTCACCTACGACCAGAAAAAACCGGAAGTAGGTAGCGATCTCGAGTGGGTCTATGAGACCTTGGGAGTGCTGGCTTTTGAGACCGAGCTCTGGGATATGCGCGGGAGAGCCGGGATACCGAAGAAGCCATTGCCATCCCTCAGGACGATGTCGTGGAAGGATAGGGAAGAGGAAGAATTGAAGATCTTGAAGTGGAACGACGAAGTCATGGGAGGCAGGCTGTTCAATCCGTGGAAGCCTTTTGAGCACCCACAGCTGGGCGAGGTCGAGATCGGCGGATGGGAGCCCAAGTTCGGGAGGCAGAATCCGCCGCCGGAACTACTTGAAGAAGAATGCCGAAAGAATGCCCTGTTTAACCTCACAAGGGCGGCGATAACTCCGCGCCTCGCCATGGAGAAGGTGAAAGTCGCTTCTCTGGGCGGAGGGTTCTACAAGGTGGAGGTCGTCGTCAAGAACGAAGGTTACCTGCCTTCTCACGCAACCTTCCAGGCCCTAAAGATGAAACAGGCAAAACCGGTGAGAGTGCTATTGGAAGGAGTGAACGGCGAGGCGGGGCCCGTGCTGGTTTCCGGGAAAGAGGATCAGGAAATAGGGCACCTTGGAGGCAGAGCGGGCGGCGGTGACCCCAAACGGAAAATCTCCTGGGTCGTCAGGGGAAAAGAGGGGGACAAATTTACCATAGTAGCCCACACACCCAGGGCGGGAAAAGTCCGGGCTGAGGTTTGCCTGAGGTGAACGTCTTGGGCGATATATCGGAATAACTTTGGGGAAAGAGGGCGGTGTTTAGAGATTGGTGACTAACGGAATCAAGATGAATGTGGATAATGTTCCCGACATCGAGTATATGACCGAAAAACTGGTGACCCTGGCCAGGATACCGAGCGTGACAGGGGATACGGTTGAGGCCATCGAATGGGTGAAGAAAGAGTTCGCCAACCTCGGATATGAGGCGCGACTCACAAACAAAGGCGGGCTTATGGTGACGATTCCCGGACGCCTCCCTGGAGACGAGCGAGCTCTTGCAGCTCACGTCGATACCCTCGGCGCCATGGTGGCGGAAGTTAAGTCCAACGGGCGCCTGAAGCTGGCGGCCATAGGCGGGGTACAATGGGCAACCGTCGAAGGGGAGCATGTATTCGTGAAGGCCAGTTCCGGGAAGGTATACACCGGGACAATCCTGGTCACCAAGGCCTCCACCCACGTTTTCGGGCAGGAGACGGCGAAACTCGAGAGAACCGCAGAAAACATGGAAGTGCGCCTGGACGAGAAAGTCAAATCCAAAGAGGATACGCTGGCCTTGGGCATCAAGCCGGGGGACTTTGTGGCATTCGATCCTCGAACCGAGGTGACCCAGTCTGGGTTCATCAAGTCTAGGCACCTTGACGATAAAGCTTCGGTGGCGGCTCTCTTGGGGGCGGCGAAATACCTGGCTGACAAGAAACTGCAGCCGACGTACACCACCCATCTATTCATCACTAACTACGAAGAGGTAGGGCACGGCGCGTCTTCGGGAATCCCCGATACAGTGAGAGAACTCATAGCCGTGGACATGGGGTGCGTCGGAGATGGTCTTTTGGGTAGCGAGTACACCGTGTCCATTTGCGCTAAAGACTCTTCAGGACCCTACGACTTGGGAATTAGGAAGCGTCTGGAGAGACTTTGCGAGGAGAACGATATCCCGTATGTGGTGGACATTTTCCCATACTACGGATCAGACGCCAGTGCTGCTTTGAGGGCAGGTGCGAACGTACGGGCGGGGCTCATAGGACCTGGAGTGGACGCTTCGCACTCTCATGAAAGGACGCACAAAGAGGGACTCCTGGCCACGGCGAGGTTAGTGGTAGCGTACATGCTGGAGAAATGACGAGACGTAGAAATACCACCATAAGGTGGTTGACCTGACAAAGGAGAGCGTGGGGGTAGCTTGGCCGGTTAAGACTCGGCAAGCTGCCTCATCTTCTTGTTCAGTTCCTCCAGCTGCTGGCTTAAAGACTTAAGCTGCTGTTCGGCGAGTTTCATGTAAAAGCCCAGTTCCTTTTGTCTCTCGGGGCTTGAGTCTTTGAGCATGTTCTTGCACTCTCTGTATATATCGAGGGTGCGATCCATTTCCTGTCTCAGGGCCTCGGATTCTTCCCGGGCAGCCTCTATGGCGTTCGTGACGTACGATACGTTGGGTAAGACCACTTCTTGATACCACGGGGTTTCCTCGGCGTGGTCGAAATCCAATGAAACGCAGATGGGGGTGTTTTCTTGGTTCACGGATCTGACCAGCGTAAACGGGTTGGGCATCGCCACGCCGCGTACGAACGCCTTAAAGGGTTCATGAGGCCATACCGCGGTCCGGCGAATCGAGATTTTCACGGCGATATCCGCGCCCGTCAGGTCGTCCACGAAATTCACCCTGTCCACCTGTCCGGCAAGATAGCCCATGAGGTAGGCGAACATCGGGCTCTGTCCCACCATAACAGTGAAATTGTAGATCGCGTCAAGTTTCTTTGACCTTGGTACCATAATAACACCTCATAGTTATTGTACCGGTTTGGCGAGGAGAAGATAAGACCTCGTATCTTGAGGCGCCCTCTCAATTTTCCTGACTCGAAGGTTTGTCGGGTTTGCCGGAGAATATAGCAATATCATCCAGCGGTTACGTCCTGAAGTTTTTGGGCTGTGGTTTTGGGTTGCTACAAGGCGTATTTCGGCCTCGTTCCGGGCGTTTGACGATGTTTTCCGAAACGGAGGTTGCAGTCAGATGACTTCCCGGCGTTCCTTTAAATCAAGCTCTCCGGATGACCTTCCTACGAACCTTACCGGTTTCTGGCGTCTATGCGAGATCCACCGTCTAGTTTCTCAGGGAACTTATCCCAATTGCAATACTCTTGCCGCTCATTTCGAAGTTCACAGGCGGACTATTGAGCGGGACATTGAGAGGTTGAAATACCTTTTCGGTGCCCCGATCGAGTACGATCCTTCCCACCGGGGCTATCATTACACTGAACAGTTCTCTTTGCCCGCAATGAGACTGAGGGAAGGGGAAGCGGTGGCGCTGTTCTTGGGCCAGAAGTTTCTCATGGAGTGCAGGGGAACGCCTTTTGAGGAGTTTATCCGCCAGGCCATGGCGAAAATAAGGATGTCGCTTCCTCGCGAAGTGGAAGTCAGCCTCGAAAGGGCCATAAATGCCGTATCGTTTCACGTTGATCCCCTTCGGGGCGAGGAGATCGAGGTTGCCGAGACGTATCGGCTTTTAGTCAGCGCCATCCAGCAGCAGCGCACCGTGGAAATGGACTACTACTCCGCCGGAAGCGATACGGTCACGAGACGAAAGGTCGACCCTTACCATTTGCGTTTCGTGGATGGGGCGTGGTATTGCATCGGGTTTTGCCATACTAGAAATGAGGTACGCACCTTTGCCCTGGACCGGATGATGAACGTTTCGATGACGGCGCACAAGTTCGACTACCCCGAGGATTTTTCTCTGGAGGACTACCTGGCATCCAGCTGGATTATTGAACGAGGCGAACCCACGGAGGTCGTCATCGAGTTCGATGCCGAAGAAGCCAAGTATGTCAGAGGACGGAAATGGCACTCCAGTCAGAGATTAGAACAACTTGAAGACGGCTCTGTCAGGCTGTCCTTCTTCGTCGGAGGTATGGGAGAGATTATGCGCTGGATCATGAGTTTCGGAAGGCATGCGCGTGTCGTAAAGCCTAAGGAACTTCGAGATAGGATTGTCAGGGAACTGGAACTTGCGTTGAGGAGCTATGGGGTGGGTTCGGAGACGCATTAAGAGGCTCCGAGGTTTTTCACGCGGGTCGTGGGTCTGCGGTACGATGGACTGGGTCTTCTCGACCGCCTTTTCCTTAACCGCCTTTTCCTGAAGGATACTCCGCGCCCCCTGCAGAAATGGTAACTGGGATTCCTCAGCGTAAGCGGTTGTACAGGGCTGTTGTACAGAATCCGTTCTTCATCGAGATTTTGTCCGGATTCAAATTCTCACAAGGGAGATGGTCTTGTGGTGGTTAAGGCGCAAAATGCTCTGGCGTACATAGAGCAAAAGAAGGACCTCATCGTGGAGGTCTCCGATAAAATTTGGCGGTTTGCAGAAGTGGGGCTCCATGAATACCGATCAGCCGAATGTCTTGCAAAGGCCCTGGAGGAAGAGGGTTTCTCCGTAGAGCGAAACGTTGCCGGCATGCCTACGGCATTTGTGGCTACGTGGGGTTCGGGGAGTCCGGTCATCGGGTTTTTGGGTGAATACGATGCCCTGCCGGGGCTTTCCCAGAAAGTGAGCACCACCAGGGAAGAACTGGTCCCCGGCGGTGCCGGCCACGGTTGCGGCCACAATCTCCTGGGAGCGGGGGTTTTCGGTGCTGTTATCGGCTTAAAGGAGGAACTCTCCTCCCGAAACCTTAGCGGCACGATTAAGTATTTCGGTTGTCCCGCCGAGGAGAACTTCAGCGGCAAGGCCTTCATGGCCCGGGATGGTCTCTTCGACGATTGCGACGCTTGCCTCACGTGGCACCCGGGATCTGTGAACCGGGTATGGACCGGGTCTTCTCTGGCCAATAACGCGATGAACGTTCACTTTTACGGCCTGTCGGCCCACGCCGCGGGAGATCCGTACAATGGCAGGAGTGCCCTGGATGCCCTTTTGCTCATGAACATGGGTGTCGAGTTCTTGCGCGAGCACATGCCGCCTAAGGCCAGGATCCACTATGTCATCACCGATGGTGGCCGCCAGCCTAATGTCGTTCCGGCTAAAGCCAGCGCGTGGTACCTGGTTAGGGCTCCTCGCAGGGAAGAAGTCGATGACCTTTACCGGAGGGTCCTCAATTGCGCGTACGGTGCAGCGCAGATGACGGAGACGCGGTGTGAGGTCGAACTCATCAAGGCTATCTGGAACGTCTTGCCCAATCCGGTCCTGGAGGATGTACTTGAAGAAGCGATGAAACGGGTGGGGCCTCCTGAGTTCGGCCAGGAGGAGTACGAATTTGCTCGGGAGATCCTCAAGACCATACCGGAAAACCAGCGGCTGGCACTTTTGCGAGAGTCGCAGGTGCCGGAGGAGGAATGGGGAAAGGTGCTGAACGACACCGTTCTTCCGAGACCGGGTAACGTCGAAGATGTAAAAGGTTCCACTGACGTTGGCGACGTGAGCTGGTGCTGTCCGACCGCCCAGTTCCGGACGGCCTGTATAGCGCTGGGAACGCCCGGGCACTCATGGCAATACGTAGCCCAGGCGGGGATGGGCATAGGTCATGCGGGGATGCTGACTGCTGCCAAGGTCCTGGCTGAAGCCGGGTTCGATCTTATGACCAATCCGAAGATATTGTCGAAAGCCAAAGCCGAGTTTACACGGCTTACAGGCGGTAAGAAGTATAAGTGCGCCATGCCCGAGAGTCACAAACCTGCCTTCAATCAGTTGAAAGTATAGAGTGTAGGGCATCTTTTACCTTTGCGGACATGGCTGTGAGGCTGGCTCACATCAGTTGAAAAGGTAGATCGTGGTATGCGGTCCGTGAAGTCCCGGTATCTCCTCTTCCAAAAGGCCGAGGCTGCTCTCATCGAGGAGAAAGCCGAAAAACTCTTCGGCATCACGCGGCTCTTGGACTCCTATCTCGAAGGAGATTACGAAGACATACTCCAGCGGAGGTTGTGTTCGGACCCGAGCGGCCCGGCCTCGCCGTACGCCCTCACGCGAGAAAAGAAAATTGCTGTTCTGAACGAGGCTCTGGCCCCTTTTACCGACAGGGTGGCCGCCTCGTTTCCCGGAGTGGGGGTCGGTTACTATTCCCGTGATCTGCGGGCCATCCTGACTTACGGTCCCAGTTCAGACTTTGGTTCGAAAGTCGGCCTTGATCTGGGGCCGGACCACCTGGGCTGGCAGGCTATGGAGACCGGGAAAGAGACCGTGGCTGTCGGCTCCATGGTTCGAGGAGAGATCATGAACTGTATGCGGCCTCTCATCCGGAAGGGGAGAGCTATAGGATTTGTCTGGGCCAACGAGACCCTTGAAGACATTTACGCGCAGATCCAGCTGGGGGCCAAGAAACTGTTCTTCTCTCCGGAGATCGAGCCTCTTTTGGGTCTAACGGGCCTCCTTTTGTTTTCGTCGAGAGTGCTTGTTTCGGGGAAATGGAGTGGAGGGGGACATGCCCAGCTGGTGCGCGATGTCGAAAGGCTCGAGCGCTACCTCAAGCTCTTCCTCAACAGCCTGAGCCTGGCGGTGATCCTTTCGGATTCGGACGATAGGATCACCTTCGTATCCTCGGGTATAAAGGATATCCTGGGAGAGGAAGTGCCGGAACTTACCGGGATGAACGTCCGCGAGGCTCTAGCCGGTATCGGGATTGACCCTCACGTCGCTCTGGACGATTCACTCAACGGCGCCAGGAACCAGTTTATCAATGTTCCCATCAAAACCCGCGATGGAGAAAAGCTCATAACCATGGTGTCAACGGTTGTGAAAGGTCCCGAAGATGCACGGAAATCGGGTGAAGGGGACCAGGTAGAGACGGCCCGCGGGGAAATGGTGGAGACTGGCGGAGGCGAGCATGGTCGGGTCATAATCCTGGAAGACTTGAAAGAAGCGAGAGCACAGGAGGAAAGGCTGGAGCGTGCCGAGAGGCTCGCGGCAGTGGGAGAGCTGGCGGCTGCCATAGCCCACGAGATTCGAAATCCCCTGACTGTCTTGAAGGGGGGCATTGGCCTCGTACCCGAGAAGCTCGACAACCCTGAGTTTTTGAAGAAGTTCTCTGAGGTAGCCACCGGAGAGATGGACCGTATAAACCGCACCGTCGAGTCTCTCTTACAATTCTCTCGCTATTCTCAGCCCAATATGTCTGCCATCGATCTCGAAAGAGTGATATCAACGGCTTGCGACGTGATATCTGCCTACGCAAAAGTTAACAAAGTCGAGATTGAATTGCGTTGTCCGGAGGTTGTTCCGCCTATTTGGGGAGATGAAGACCATCTGATTCACGCGTTCCTGAACCTTTTTCTCAACGGCATCCAAGCCATGCCTTCTGGCGGAAAACTCCTGATCGAGCTGGCCTGGAAATCCGGGGCCAGGTACGTCCATATCTTCGTGAAAGACTCCGGGGTTGGCATACCTCTCGAGCACAGGGACCGGATCTTCGACATGTTTTTCACCACAAAAACCGGCGGGACCGGACTTGGACTGCCTCTCGTTCAGAGGATCATCTACGAGCACCAAGGCTTCATCGAGTTCGAATCGGAGGTCGGAGTAGGAACTACCTTCATCATCAAGATCCCTGTTGCGTCTGAGAGCTGAGGTGAACAGACAGTTGTTGCTGGAAAAGATCCTGGTAGTGGACGACGAGCCGAACATGGCCTGGCTTTTCTCCCAGGCATTTTCAGGCGTCTGTGAGATTTTAGCGGCAAACTCGGGAGAAAGGGCTCTGGAAATGCTCAGGGATATTGACGTGGACCTGGTCATGCTGGACCTCCGCCTTCCGGGTATGGATGGTCTTAGGACATTGAGGACCATGAGGGAGCAGGGCTTTATGGGACCGGTCATAGTAATGACGGCTTACGGTGAAGTGAAAACCGCGGTAGAAGCCATGAAACTCGGGGCTCACGACTATATCACGAAACCCTTCGATATGGAGGAACTGAAACTGGTGGTCCAGGGAGCCTTGAGGTACTCGAGGCTATCCCGGGAGGTTTCCAGGCTCAGGCAAGAGATAGAGGAACGTTTTCACGTCGGCAACATAGTCACGGTTTCCCCCAAGATGATGGAGGTCTTTTCCATAATCGAGAAGATCTGTTCAAGCGACGTTTCTGTGCTGATTCAGGGCGAAAGCGGGACGGGCAAGGAGCTTGTGGCCAGGGCTATACACTATGGTTCTCCCCGCAGGGAGAAACCTTTTGTTCCTGTGAACTGCGCAGCCCTTCCGGAGAACCTCCTTGAAAGCGAGCTTTTTGGCTACGAGGAAGGCGCTTTTTCCGGAGCCCGGAGGAGAAAACCGGGGAAGTTCGAGTTGGCGGCTGGAGGCACCCTGTTTTTGGACGAGGTGGGCGACCTGCCTCTTTCGATGCAGCCCAAAATCTTGCGAGCGATTGAGGAGAAGGTCATCGAGAGGCTGGGCGGGACCCAGAGGGTTCCGGTAGACGTCAGGGTGGTGGCGGCCACAAACCGGGACCTCAAGAAAGAGGTAGTGGAGGGGAGGTTCCGCCAGGACCTCTACTTCAGGCTGGCGGTAATTCCCTTAACCATCCCGCCGTTAAGGGAGCGGCGGGAGGACATCCCTGTGCTTGCCAGGTATTTTTTGAAGGAATGCTGCGGTAAGGCGGGGAAACCCGTTCCCCTCATCGACGATGAAGCCATGGCCGTCCTCGTATCTTACAACTGGCCCGGCAACGTCCGCGAGCTCAAAAACGTTATCCAGCAGCTCAGCCTTCTCTGTGACGGGAAAGTTATTAGGAAGAACGACCTTCCGTTCCAGACCGTGTCCTTGCCCGCAGTCACTGCGGGTACGCCGAGTCTGTCTTTCTCGTCCCAGCCTACAGAGACCCCACCGGCTATTCCCCTCAAGAAGTTGAAGGACGTGACCTGGAGCGAAACCGAGAGAGCGAGGATAGCCGAAGCTCTTGCCCTTTTTAGGGGCAACCGGACCCGCGCAGCGGCATATCTTGGGATTTCCCGACGCGCTCTTTTCAATAAGATTAAAAAATATGGGCTTGGAGACAATTAGACCGCCAAGTTCCCCGCAAGTGGTGAAGGGATATTCCCACTTTTCCCGGTTATGGGAAGCTCCGTTCTCACAAACCTTCAACCAGAAAAGCCGGTAACCGCGTTTTCCATGCTGTCCCCTGGTGAGACGTTAGCGTCTAATGGTACCCTTCAGCAAGGTGACCCACTTCTGAGGTACTACATCTCCTAACAGGCATTCCATCGCAGTGGCACACCTATTGCTCTCGTCTCACTGAGAGAGGCACGAGCCAGGACTGGTAAGGGCTATAGTTCCTGTGGCACTTGGAGTCTTCCGGTACCAGCCGTGGGATCACCGTACAGAGACCGCGGGCTTTTGATGACCGCATGTGCCCAAAGTGTCTCAATGTAACAAGCCCTGCCATGTCTTGATCCCGGCGCTCAAAAGACCAATGACCCGGTTGGAGGTGTTTCCATGGTCAGAAGATTGGGTGAATTTTTCACAAAAGTCATGGAAAAGTACCTGCCCGACGCGTACCTATTTGCGGTGATCCTCACGTTCATCTCGATGGTTCTCGCGCTCATCTTCACCGATGCCGGCTTTATGGGGGCGATAAATGCCTGGTGGAATGGGATATGGGGTATCCTGGCCTTTGCCATGCAAATGACCCTCATCCTGGTCACAGGTCACAGCCTCGCCCTGGCGCCGCCTGTCAAGAAGCTCCTATCGAGAATCGCAGACGTTGCCAACACACCGGCCAAAGCTGTATTCATCGTAGCTCTTGTAGCCGGTTTCTGCTCCTGGCTTCAGTGGGGGTTTGGGCTCATAGTAGGAGGACTCCTGGCGGTGGAAATTGCAAGGCGCGTGGAGAATGTGGACTATCCCCTTCTCATCGGTGCCGCTTACGCGGGTTTCCTCACCTGGCACATGGGGATATCGGGCTCTGCCCCCCTTACCATAGCTACTCCGGGGAACCCTGCTAACCACATAGAAAAGCTTACCGGTAGGGTAGTGCCTGTCACGGAAACTATGTTCGCCCCCTGGAACTTCTGGCCCGCCATGTTCCTCATCGTCACGGTAGCCGTGCTTTTGGTCCGGGCTATCCCGTCAAGGGAGAAGACCAGGCCGCTTTCAAAGGACGCGATCGCGCGGCTGGTGGAGGAGGAGTTGAAGGAAGAAGCCGAACGCAAAGAGGTAAAGGTTGAGACCTGGGCCCAGCGTATCGAGAACTCCCGGCTAATCAACTACTGCTTTGCCGCGATGGGAGTTGTGTACCTCGTCAACTATTTCATCAAGAAGGGCTTTGCTCTTGACCTAAACCTTGTCATCGGGATCTTTCTGTTCCTCGGGATAATCCTTCACGAAAGGCCGATCAATTATGTACATGCGGTCAATAAAGCCATAAGAGGAGCGGGCGGGATAGCCCTCCAGTTCCCTCTTTACGGCGGTATCCAGGGCCTCATGATGGGCACAGGCCTCGCTTCTGTGATCGCGGGCTGGTTTGTCGCCATATCCAACCAGAGGACCTTCTACATGCTGCAGTACTGGGCCGCAGGTCTCATAAACGTTTTTATCCCGTCCGGCGGAGGTCAATGGGCCGCCCAGGGAGCCATTACCGTCAAAGCCGCGCAGATGATGGGGAAGGATGCGGTCAAGGCCGCCATGATGGTTGCCTGGGGCGACCAGTGGACCAACATGATCCAACCCTTCTGGGCCTTGCCCCTTCTGGGACTGGCCAACCTCAAAGCAAGGGACATCATGGGTTATACCACCCTTGTGCTTTTGTGGAGCGGCCTCGTCCTCAGTATAGTTGCTCTACTCATCGCTTGATTCCAGATAGGAGGTACCAGAAACATGGCGTTACCCGAACAAGTAGCCGGCGAGCACACCGCCGCAGAAATTGGCTTGGGAAAGATTTTCACGGACCCTGATCCCGACAAAGCCCGGGAGTTTTTCAGGACCAAGTCCAGGGTTCTTAAAGAAAAAGTGATGACGGTGAAAGAAGCTGTGTCTCTCCTCGTGCGAGATGGAGATTACGTGGCGGTAGGGGGATTCGGCACGAACAGGATCCCCACGGCGGTGCTCCACGAGATCCTGAGGCAGGGGAAAAAGAACCTCGGGCTATCCGGGCACACTGCGACACATGACTTTCAGATAATGGCCGCCGGTGGGGTCATCGACAGGGTGGATGTAGCCTATGTGGTGGGTCTTGAGGCCAGGGGCCTCTCGAAGGCGGCCAGACGCCTCTTCGAGGAGGCAAGGGTAGAGGTCACTGAGTGGACCAACGCGGCCCTCGCCTGGAGGTATAAGGCGGCTGCTATGGGGGTGCCGTTTTTGCCCGCGAGAGTGATGTTCGGCACAGATACCGCGAGGTACAGCGGGGCAAAGGAGATCACCTGTCCCTTCACCGGCAAAAAACTCCTGGCTTTGCCGGCCCTTTATCCGGATGTGGCGATTATCCACGTCCACCGCGCCGACCGGTTCGGCAATGCTCAGATAGACGGGATAAGCGTATCCGATTTCGATTTAGCGAGGGCGGCCAAGAAACTCATCCTTACTACGGAGAAGATAGTCTCCGACGATTTCATCCGCAATGACCCGTCCAGGACCGTCATTCCTTATTTCTGCGTCGACGCAGTTTGCGAGGTGCGTTACGGGAGCTACCCGGGTAACATGCCTTATGAGTACTTCTCCGACGAAGAACACCTGAAAGAGTGGCTCGCCGCGGATTCCAGTCCCGAGACGTTAAAGCCTTTCCTCGACAAGTACATTTACGGGACGAAAGACTTTTCTGAATACCTGGAATTGTGCGGAGGCGAAAAGCGAATGGAGGAGCTTAGGCGGCTGGAATTCCTGCAAGAGTGACTTCTTGGAGAGACGGTTTTCCGGGGAGTTAGTCTTTCCCGTCAAGGGAGAGCGTGTTCCCATAGGGATAGGGTGGGTTTCAATAGGCAATCAGCGCTCCGAGGAGGAGGTCAAAAAATGGAATATAACGCGATGGAACTCATGATAACCCTAGCTTCCAGGGCCCTCGAGGACGGTTCCACTGTAGTTGTGGGGACCGGGGCCCCATGCGCCGCTGCCATGTTGGCCCAAAAGACGCACGCGCCCAACCTCATGATCCTCTTCGAGGCGGGAGGGATAGGGCCTCTTCTTCCCACGATGCCCATATCCGTCGGCGATTCCAGGACTTTCCACAAGGCGATTATGGCGTCCAGCATGCCGGATGTCATGGAAGCCTGCCAGCGCGGGATGATAGACTACTGTTTTTTGGGCGGGGCCCAGATCGACAAGTACGGGAACATAAACTCCACCGTCATAGGTGACTTCCACAAACCAAAAGTGCGTTTCCCGGGCTCCGGCGGCGCCAATGACCTTGCGTCTTTATGCTGGCGGACCATGGTCATTTGCCCTCACGATCCCAGGCGGTTTGTCGAGAAAGTGGATTTCATCACGACTCCGGGTTACCTCACCGGAAAAGGTGCCCGTGAGGCCGCTGGCCTCCCGCCTGGAACAGGTCCCTACAAGATCATCACTAACCTGTGCGTCATGGGTTTTGACGAAGACACCAAGCGGATGAAGGTGGAAAGCATCCACCCGGGTATAACCAGGGAGGAGATCGTGAAGAACACTGGGTTTGAGCTCCTTTGGGCCGACGAGGTCGTCACGTCCACACCTCCTACAGAGGAGGAGTTGAGGATACTCCGGGAAGAAGTAGATCCATTACGGTATATTATTGGTCGCCAAGCCAGTTAGTTACAGTCAAGCGGGGAGGAGGAGTGCTAATTGAGGCGAGCGGTAATCGTTAGCGCGGTGAGGACAGCGATAGGCGCATTCGGAGGGTCACTCTCGAGCGTGCCTGCGGTTGAGTTGGGGGCGACTGTCATTAGGGAAGCGATCAGGAGAGCAGGGATCGAGGCCGGATCTTTGGACGAAGTTATAATGGGGAATGTTCTTCAGGCTGGACAGGGGATGAACGTCGCCCGTCAAGCGGCGCTGAGGGCCGGTGTTCCCGCGGAAATCCCCTGTATGACGGTGAACAAAGTATGCGGTTCCGGGTTGAAGTCGGTGATCCTGGCCGCCCAGGCCATCGCGTGCGGAGATGCCGAGGCTGTCGTTGCCGGAGGGACCGAGAATATGGACATGGCCCCATACCTTGTACCGAAAGCCCGTTACGGCTACAGGATGGGCCACGCGGAGCTGGTGGATGACATGATCGCGGACGGGTTGTGGTGTGTCTTCACTAACGTCCACATGGGTGTCACTGCCGAGATCGTGGCGGAAAGATGGGGGATTACCAGGGAGATGCAGGATGAGTACGCTGCAAAGAGCCAGAACAAGGCCGAGGCGGCCATAAAAGCCGGCAAGTTCAGCGACGAGATCGTTCCGGTAGAGATTCCCCAGAAGAAAGGACCTCCCGTGATATTTTCTCAGGATGAGCACCCGAGGTTCGGGACTACCGTCGAGAAACTATCCGCGCTGAGGCCCGCATTCAAGAAAGACGGGACCGTGACCGCCGGAAACGCCTCGGGGATAAATGACGGTGCCGCGGCCCTCGTCCTGTTGTCGGAAGAAAAGGCTGAAAAACTGGGGTTGGAACCTCTTGCGTGCGTCAGGGTCTACGCTTCTGCCGGGGTGGCTCCCGAGATTATGGGTATAGGGCCCGTCCCTGCCACGAAGAAAGTGCTGGAAAAGGCCGGGCTTTCTATCGATGATCTGGACCTTTATGAGGTCAACGAAGCGTTCGCGGCCACCAGCATCGCGGTGGCCAAAGAACTAGGCCTCGATGCGGAAAAACTGAACGTGAACGGTGGGGCGATAGCCCTGGGCCACCCCATCGGCGCCAGCGGCGCCAGGATCCTTGTGACGCTCCTCCATGAGATGAAAAAACGAAACTCCAAACGCGGCCTTGCCACCATGTGTATCGGGGGAGGCATTGGTATCGCTCTTTTGGTTGAAAGGTAAGGTAGGTATCGACAGTTCGAGAAACTGCGGGCCGGATCCTTTTTCGTGCGCCCGTTCCAGAGTGGTCGGCAAGGTCGTTTTCGGGCGCGCAGCCAGACAGGGGTGGAGCTTTTTGAGGACCCGGCCCGCAATATCTTACGCTGTAGCCCAACGCTCAAAGCGGCTTGAGATCCATCTGCCGTGACCTCTGCACTTCTTCTGAAAGCAGGTGCCACACCTCTTTGTATAGCTCGATGAAGTGCGGGTTCGACCTGAGAGAAATTATGTCTCTGGGTCGTTCCAGGTCGACTTCGATGATCTTTTTGACCTGCCCGGGTTGGGCGGTCATGACGAGGAGCCTGTCTCCCAGGACCAGTGCCTCGTCGACGCTGTGAGTGATGAATATGGTGGTCTTGCCTGTGCCCTCCCAGATCTGCATGAGTTCCTTCTGCAGGATCAGGCGGTTTTGCTCGTCCAGGAGCCCGAACGGCTCATCCATGAGGAGGATTTCCGGGTCTGCCGCGAAGGCTCTGGCGACGTTGACCCTCTGTTTCATTCCTCCGGAAAGCTGGTGAGGGTAACAGTATCTGAAGGCCAGAAGGCCGGTCATCTTCAGAAGGTGATGAACTTTTTCATCGCGAACTGCTTTCGGGACCCCCTGCATGTCAAGCCCGTAACCTACGTTTTTCTCCACGGTCATCCACGGAAATATCGAATCGGTCTGAAAGACCATTGAAGTAAGTGGACGGTTCACGCGGCGACGCCGGATGATTACCTTCCCTCCAGTCTGCCGTTCCAAACCGGCGATTATCCTGAGCAAAGTAGTCTTGCCGCATCCCGAAGGTCCTACTATGCATAGAAACTCTCCTTCATTCACGACGATGTTCAGGTCCTTGATCGCCGCAAAATAGCTTTTGCCCTTCCGGAATGTCTTAGTGAGGTTTTCGATCCTTATCGCGACAGCGTCAGGGTTGACCGTATCTTCCGTCAATGGTTCCATTGAAGACCCTCCGTAAGCCCTACCTGTCCTTCCAGGGTATGATCAGTTTCTCTAACCAGTCCAATGCGTGGGAGAAAATGTAACCGAGGAAGGCCAGGGTTATGAGCGCTGAAAACATTCTTTCTATGTCGAACATGTCGTAGGCCCTCCAGACCATCCACCCGACGCCGGCCTGGGCAGCTGAAAGCTCGGCTGCGACGATTAGGAGGAGCGCCGTGCCCATCCCAAGTTTGAGTCCCGCGAAGACCATCGGCAGTGAGCCGGGAAGGGCCACCGTCAGGTAAAACTGGCACCGGGAGGCGCCGAAATTCTTTGCCACGTCCAGGTAAATTGGATCTATGTTCAGGACCCCGGTCATGGAGTTGATTAGTACCAGGTAAAATACGCCGATGGCTATCGTGAATACTTTAGATGGTTCTCCGAGCCCGAACACTATCAGGATGAGCGGCATTATGGCTAGCTTGGGGATCGGGAAAGTGCTTGCCACGAGCGGCATCAGGCACACTCGCACCGGAGGGAATAATCCCATCGATAAACCCAGGACTACTCCCGGAACTGCCCCGCACAAAAACCCGAGGATAATCCTTTCCATGCTGACCAGGGTGTGCCTCAAGAGCTCTCCGGACCGGACCAATGGCACGATTGTTTCAAATATTAGGGAGGGCCTGGAGAACAACCGAACGTCGATGACGCCGGCGCGGGATAGGACCTCCCAGAGGACAAGTATGAGCGATGGGGAGAGGAAAGCGATGATATGTCCCAGGACCTTACGATTGAGAAGACCTGCGGCGGGTTCTTGTGCTTCCTCAAGGACCACCGCCTGACCCAAAACCCTCGTTTCCTGCGCCCGCTCGGTGCTCACCTTCGACCCTCCTTTACTTACGTAAAAGGTTACTTCTGGTACTTGCCGAGGACTTTCAGGGCGTAGTCGACGTAAGAGTTATCCACGGCTTTTTCCGCGGTGAGGTCGCCTTTGAGAAGGTCGCGGGCTTTGTACCAGTCAAGATCCATCTGTATACCTTTCATTCGGACATACCCGTCGGGGTTCAGCCCTGCGGGGTACATTTTCTCGAACAGGGCCGGATCTTTCACTGTAGAGTACTCCACGAGGATCTTGATGACCTCATCTTTATTCTTTCCTTTGAAAAATGCATCGTTGTAGTCCCTTATAGACTGGATATACGCTACCATGAACAGCCTGGCGACTTCCGGACGCTCGATCATGCTTTTCCCATACACTAAAAGCGCAGTTTGGGCATGGGGATCATACTCCGAAGGGTCCTTCCAGGGATCGGCAATTCCTTTGCTCACTGCCTGAGTTACGAAAGGCTCTATTACCATGCCCCCGTCGATGCTTTTGTTGGCAAGCGCCGCCACGATGTCGGGGAAAGACCTGATCACCTGGAGATCAACGTCTTTGGTGGTGAGGTTGGCTTTATTGAGGACCCTATCAAGCGCGATTTCGTCGAGAGAAGCCGTGCCCACGATGGCCAGTTTTCGCCCTTTGAGGTCGGCGTAGTCCTTTATCTGGTCCACAAGATCCTTCCGGATCAACAACCGGTAGTAACCTTGTCCTGGGACGTTGGTTCCTTTATCTGCGACGATCTTAACGGGTATGTCCCTTAGCATGGCGTTGAACAGCCCCGAGGCCGTGACTGTGCACCCCACGTCGAGCTGGCCCGCTGCAAGCGCGTTGATCATGTCCTGGCCCGTGGCGAACTGCGTCATTTCTATCTCTATGCCAAGTTCCTTATAGTAACCTTTTGCCACTCCTATCAGGACGCCTGCGTCGGTTACGGCCTGCTTGAGTCCTACAGTTACCTTTGCGGGCGGCGAAAGCGGTTTTACGAGTTTAGAGAGTTTTGTTCCTGTTTGGGATTTTGTCCCGGTGCCCGCCTCGTTCACATCTTTTCGTGCGCACCCGCCGAGGGTGAGCGCCAAGAGAGTGACCGCACAGATAAGAGCTACAAGTGAGAGAAAACGTTTCAAGGTGTAACCCTCCCCCAGATATTCTCAGGTCATCTTACGTCGGCGTTTTTTGAGGTGTGCGTGGAGAAAAAGAGTAGGACAGGTTGAAGTGGTTGTGGCCAGAGCCACCTAATACCTTGTGAGTGCCAAAGATACATTGGATAATAAGATTAAACCGTAAACCGGAGGCATCGTTAAATTGGAGCGAAGGGAACTTGGAAAGACAGGTCTTGTGGTCACGGAGCTATGCTTCGGGGTCCTGCCGATGGGACCGAACCAGTTCAGTCTTGAACCGGAGAAGGGAGGCGAGCTTATCCGGGAAGGGATCCTCAACGGTATCAACTTCCTGGATACGGCCCAATCTTACAGGACGTACCCGCACATAAAGTTTGCACTGGATGGCCTGAAAGACGCGGGGAGCGAGGTGGTTATAGCCACCAAGTCGGCTGCAAAGACCTATGAAGAGATGGAGCAGGCAGTTGAAGAGGCGCGCAAAGCCCTGGACAGGGACGTCATCGACATATTTCACCTCCATGCCGCCCGGGTGGACGCGGGCGTGTTCAAGGAGCGAGCGGGTGCGCTGGAATGCCTCGTTGACATGAAGGCCAAGGGTATCGTGAGGGCAGTGGGGATCTCGACCCACTCGGTGGAAGTGGTGAGAAAGGCCGCGGAAATACCGGAGATCGACGTGGTGTTTCCCATAATCAACATCGAGGGTCTCGGTATCCTCCACGGCACCAGAGATGACATGGCCCGCGCCATCGTTGACGCGGCGGAATCGGGGAAAGGCCTTTACGCCATGAAAGCCCTGGGTGGCGGGAATCTACTATCTGACAGGGAAAAGGCCATCAACTATGTTCGGAACCTTAGGGGCATAACCTCGGTTGCCGTGGGAATGGTAAGCTACGACGAACTTGAGATGAACCTCTTGATATTCAACGGGCAAAAGGTGCCTGAAGATCTTGCCAGAAGGACCGTCCGCACGAAACGCCTGGTTATCCAGGCATTTTGCAGGGGTTGCGGGACTTGCGTGAAGATCTGCCCTAACGGGGCAATGACTGTCGTTGATGGTAAAGCCCACAACGACCGCGAGAAATGCATTCTGTGCGGTTACTGTGCGCCTGTATGCCCGGAGTTCGCTATAAGGTTGGTTTAGTTATCTTTGGCTGGATGATGAGAGGGACGGTAGACTTGACGGGCACACTTATCAATGTCGGAACTGTATTGTTAGGAAGCCTTGCAGGTACGTTACTCGGAAACCGGTTACCTGACAGGATGCGCCTCACGGTCATGGACGGGCTTGGCCTCGCAACAGTGGTCATCGGCGCGAAGATGGCTTTGGCCACTTCCAATATTCTCATAGTGCTCGGTAGCCTCATACTCGGGGGGATGCTCGGGGAGTTCCTGGACATCGACTCTGCCGTGAACAACCTGGGAAAATGGGTCGAGACGAGAGCTCTCGGCAAGAACCCGAACTCTTCGGGATCAAACGGAAAGTTCGCCAGGGGATTTGTCAGCGCTTCGCTGCTTTTTTGCGTGGGTCCAATGGCGATCATGGGGTCGATACAGGACGGTTTGACGGGGGATTTCAGCACTCTCGCGGTAAAAGCAACTCTGGATGGTTTTGCGGCGCTGGCCTTTGCTTCCTCTCTGGGACCGGGAGTTGGGTTTTCGGCACTTTCGGTCCTGGTCTACCAGGGACTCATCACCCTGGGGGCCGGGTTCTTTCAGGGTATACTGACAGAACCCATGGTAAACGAATTGACGGCCACGGGAGGGCTACTGATCCTCGCCATTGGCCTTGGCCTTCTCGAACTGAAGAAAGTCAGAGTGGCCAACCTCCTGCCGGCCATATTCCTCGCGCCGTTTATCTATTACATTACGAGCCTTTTGTAAGGGACATTGCCGCCAGCCGGTGGGCGCCCAAAGGGTGCCGGGTATGCTATAATCTAATATTGATGTTCTAAAGCCGTTGACGAATATCTGTATCCCCAGGGTCAACCTCGCTTTCTGCGACGGACCGGCAGCCGCCACAGACGCGACTGACTCAGGGTGAGGATGGGGAACAGGGGGAAGGGCATGGGGCGGCTCAAGACTGCGGTCGGTACTGTACTCGAGGATTTGCGCCAGAGAGATGTTGAACGTGCGCGCGAGCCCGATGTCTGCAAAACCGACAGAAATATCCGCATCAATGTCTACCACGGTATCGTCAGCATCATATCTGTCAACCTGGCTGCCCCTTTCATAGGCATATTCGCCGTAAAATTGGGTGCATCCAACTTTGAGGTCGGACTTTTGTCGTCAGGGCCAGCCCTGGTGAGCCTCCTCTCCATGATCCCCGGGGGCAAGTTCATAGACCGGCGTCCCGATCAGAAACGGATACTGGGACGCCTCATATTCTTGCAAAGACTTTTCTACCTGTTCATAGCTACCATCCCGTTCTTCACTTCCGATTCGCGGGCGCCCCTTCTGGTTGCCGCGGTAGCCCTCATGAACATGCCAGCCTCCATAGCGAACGTCGGGTGGCAGGCATTCATCTCGAGGATAGTGCCTCCTGCGCGGCGGGCTGAGGCGTTTGCGTCCAGAAACCGGCTGATGAACCTGGTGGGGACGCTCGTAGTGTTACTTACAGGTAGAATCATAGACGTCGTAGGGTTTCCACTGGGATACCAGATAGTGTTCGCGGCTGCCTTCGTCGTGGCGTTGGTGGAAATTTGGGTCTTCAACCACATCGACGATAGCACGGCCAAGTCATATGGTCCGGCGGATATCCTAACACCGGATAAAGCCTCGAAAGGGGTGCTCGCTTCCATAGTTGACGATATCAGGCAAATCTTCAGGCAGGGGCCTTTCAAGCGTTACCTGCTCGCCTCGGCCGTCTTCTATTTTGCCTGGCAGACTCCCTGGCCTCTGTTCACCTTGTACCAGGTCAAAGTCCTCGGCGCTAACAATCTGTGGGTGAGTCTCTTGAACCTGGCCAATACAGGTGGTTCGCTCGTAGGCTACGGGTTCTGGGTACGAATGATGAATAAGCACGGGAACCTGAAAACCCTCTTTATGTCCAGTATATGGATATTCATCGTACCTCTCGTGTACGGCTTCTCGCACAGCCTAACCACCGTCGCCGTGTTCAACCTTCTCACGGGAGCCATCTTTTCCGGAGTGAACCTAGCCCTTTTTAACGCCCTCCTCGAGGTGACTCCCGAAGAAAACAAGGCCACCTACATCGCGTACTACACCACGGCCGTGAACGGTTCTGCCATTCTGGCTCCCATGGCCGGGGTTGCCCTCCTCGATGCACTGGGCTTTTTCTGGGCGTTCATGGTGTGCGCTGCACTCAGGATCGCGGGGAGCCTGACGTTCTTGGTTGTGAACTACCTCGAGAGGAGGACCTCGTCCAGGCCCAGCGCGACGACAGGCACGGCAGTCCCGGCCTCTTAGGAGATTCTGCTTATATCTTCCGGATTGTGGCAGGTATTTCACGACCCGGGTCAGAAGATCAACGCGAAAGACTGTCTCCGCACACCACGCAAAGATAGGGGGTGTTCTAGGTGGGTGCGACACAGCCTGTGAGGGTCCCGGGGACGGGGCTTTCGCGTGCTGCAGGTTTCTTGCGTCTTATGTTTTGGGCGATAGCCTACATCCTGCTGGTCCCGGTGGTTGTTTTGACTGTTCTGTGGGGAGCGGTGACCTATTTCCCGGAGCCCACGAAAAGACTTCTGGGACCGGTTTTTGAGGCGATCGTACCGGCCTCCTCTTCCAACCTGGAAACCCGCGTCAAGGAGGAAGTATCCAGGTATTTTTCTCAGGTAGAAACCGAGGTAACAAGACTCAAGGACAACATTTCCGCTCTGGAGGAGCGACTTTCTCTCGTTGAAAAGTCGGTAAGCGCTCAAGGGGCGACCTCCAAAGAGGATCAAACTGGAGAAAGCCCTGGGTCCCAGGGCATTTCCGCCAGCGAGGTCTCTCGCGTTATTGTGGAGAAATCACGGGTTTTCACGGCCCTCGCCGCTCTCACCACCGCCAGGGTCGAGTATCTCCAGGGGAACAAGGGGTCCGCTCTCCGGGAAGTGCGGTTGGCCCAGGCTGTCCTGGGCAGCACATCCGGGCTTTCCGGCGAGATCGACGACATGCTGTCGAGGGCCGCGACGGAGGTGTCAAAAGACTCTCCTTCCGCCCAGGACTGGCTTTCCCTTGTGTGGCACCGGATATTCCAGGAGGTAGCGGAGGATAAGACGGCCGAGTCAAAAACCGCGAAGACAGAGTGAGTTGGATGCACCCTGATAGCCGCGGCCACTCTTGAGTTCCTCCCCGGGCTTCAGAAAATATTTTTGCGCGAAGTATTGACAGCCGTCTTACCCGTATGCTACAAGTTTGCCAATATAACTGAATATCCACTGGACCTTATCCAGAGCAGGTGAGGGACTGGCCCGATGACCCTGCGGCAACCCGCACTTTTGGTGCGAAGGTGCCAATTCCAGCAGAACCGGTCCAGAAAAACGGTTCTGACAGATAAGGGGACGTAAGATGCCTCTCTCTTGTCAGGGAGGCATTTTTATGTCCCGGGTGGAGGTGAAAATCGTGATAAGCGTTAAGGGGGTCTCCAAGACCTTTAAGACGCCTCAGGGCCCGGTGACAGCGCTCAAAGATGTTTCCCTGACAGTTTCCCGCGGAGAAGTACTGGGGATCTTTGGACCATCTGGAGCTGGAAAGACCACTCTTTTGAGGTGCCTCAGCCTTCTCGAACGGCCAGATACCGGTGAAATATGGATTGACGGTCAGGATATCCTTACCCTTTCGGGGAAAACCTTGAGGGAAGTCCGCATGAACGTAAGCGTGGTGTTCCAGGGGTATAACCTTTTGTATTCCAGGAACGCCCTGGAAAACGTGATGCTCCCCTTGGAGATACGCGGTATCAAAGGGGAAACCGCCATAAAGAAGGCCCGCGCGTTTCTGGAACTCGTCAGCCTCGGACACAGAGAACGGTTCTACCCATCCCAGATGTCAGGCGGGGAAAAGCAGCGGGTGGCGATAGCGAGGGCTCTCGTCACCGATCCCAAAGTCCTCATCCTAGATGAACCCACTTCTGCCCTGGATGTTGACACTGCACTATCTATTCTCCGTTCCGTGCGGGATATAAACCAAAAGTACGGTCTCACGGTTCTGATAGTTACCCATCAAGTCGACCTGGTCGGGGATTTCTGCCACCGGGCGGTCTATCTGAAGGACGGGATGGTGACTGACTACCCGCTGACGTGCGGCGAAGGATCGCCTAACAAACTCCGTTTTTTGCCCGCGGTGGGATTTGAGAGGGAGTAGATGCCCGTGTTTGTACTGGAACTTGAGCGCATTGCTGGACTGATCGTGCCGGCAACGCTGGAAACCCTGGGAATGGTGCTGGCATCGCTGATGTTTTCCCACATCTTTGGTGTCCCAATCGGGATACTGCTGGTCCTCACCGGGCCCGGAGGAATCAGGAAGAACAAGGCGGTTAACGCCGTCCTTGGGACCATAGTGAACGTGGGAAGATCGATCCCTTTCGTCATACTCATGGTCGCCATCATCCCGTTTACCAGGTTAGTTACGGGCAGCTCCATTGGTCCCGTCGCCGCCGTTGTTCCCCTGACGGTTGCGGCCATACCCTTTGTGGCTAGGCTCACCGAGGCGGCCATGCTCACCGTCGAGCCCGGCGTGATAGACGCCTGCATTTCCATGGGGGCGACGGCAAGTCAGGTCGTGAGATACGTGCTCATCCCGGAGTCCCTGCCATCGCTGATCTCCGGGGCCGCGATCACGGCGGTCAACCTCGTAGGATACTCGGCTATGGCGGGGGCCGTAGGAGGAGGTGGTTTGGGAGACCTGGCTATACGGTATGGGTACCAGCGCTGGCAACCCGACGTTATGTTCTTCTCGGTGGTAGTGCTGGTAGCCATGGTGCAAGGGATTCAGCATCTCGGAGACAAGGTCTCTAGGAAATACAGGAGAAGGTAAGTGTTTCGCTTTGTAGATTAGGACGCAATGGTCCCGGCTGGCGCACTTGAAACCAGATTTTGAGAGGAAGGGGAGATAGAATTGAGACCGCGTGCCAAGTCGTTCACATGCAAATTCATCGCGATTTCCTGCATTACAGCACTTTTAGCTGTGTTCATAGCTGGGTGCAAGCCCCGGGGTCTTAAGGTGGGAGCAACCGCGGCGCCTCACGCTGAAATCCTGGAGGTAGTGAAGCCCATCCTCAAGAAAGAAGGGATTGACCTCCAGATAGTGGAGTATGACGACTACGTCAAGCCCAACATCGACCTTGCCGACAAGCAGATTGACGCCAACTACTTCCAACATGTGCCATACCTCGAGGATTTCGCGGCATCGAGGAAACTTGACCTAGCATGGGTCGCCAAAATCCACATCGAACCCATGGGGATATACTCGAGCAAAATCAAATCTCTTTCGGACCTTGCGGAAGGCGGCAAAGTAGGGATACCCAACGATGCGACAAACGGAGGTAGGGCTCTGGCATTGTTGGAGAAAGCGGGACTCATCAAACTCAAAGAAGGCGTTGGGATAAAAGCCACCGTCAAGGACATCGTCGATAACCCGAAGAAACTAGACATTGTCGAACTGGCTGCCCCCATGCTTCCGAGAACTCTGCCGGACCTGGATATAGCAGTCATCAATGGTAACTTTGCTCTACAGGCAGGACTTTCGCCGACCAAAGACGCGCTGTTCTTAGAGAGTGGCGACTCGCCTTTCGCCAATGTGCTGGTGGTCAGAAAGGGCGATGAGAAGAGGGCCGACATACAGAAACTTGCCAAGGCCCTGCAAAGCCCCGAAGTCAAGAGGTTCATCGAGGAGAAGTACAAGGGAGCAGTTATCCCTGCGTTCTGAGCCGAAATGCCTGGTTTGCAGGCCTAGTACCAGTTCCTGACATCCCCTCGTGGTCCCGGGTGAGAGCAAGAAACGAGGCGGAGGCGAGGGGAAGATGGTTCATCCCCTGGCCTCCGCTTGTTCTGTCCTCAGAGGTGGTAAGCGCCTTTGTGTCCTGCCGTTCCCGAGCCCGTCGTCGTTGACCCTCCTTTTTACGGTGGATATAATTTCTGTAATGTTGGTAGCGAACTATTTCCCAATAGGCATTTTTAAGGCCATTTGCCGGGACAGGCCAGTTGTGGGGGTACATACGCTATGCGGATGACCAAAGCATTTGGAAAAACCCTTCGTGAGAAACCTTCGGAAGCCGAAATGGCATCCCACGAGCTTATGGTTCGCGCGGGGCTCATAGCGAAACTTGCGGCGGGGATCTACGATTACCTGCCTTTAGCCTGGCGAAGCGTCAGGAAAATCGAAGATATCATGCGCAGGGAGATGGACGCTATAGGCGGGCAGGAGATTAACATGCCCGTGGTTAATCCGGCTGATATCTGGCAGGAATCGGGCCGCTGGTACGACATAGGCCCCGAGATGGTCAGGTTCAAAGATAGATCAGGCAGGGACATGTGCCTTGCAATGACCCACGAAGAAAGTGTTACCGATCTCGCCCGAAGGTATGTTGATTCGTACCGGCAGTTGCCCTTCGTCCTTTACCACATCCAGACCAAGTTCAGAGATGAACCCAGGTCCAGAGGCGGCTTGGTCAGGGCGAGAGAGTTTATAATGAAAGATGCTTACAGCTTTCACCGGGATTCGGAGGACCTCCAGAGATACTATCCGCATGTGTGCAGGGCTTACGAGCGCATCTGCAATGCCTGCGGTGTGCCGGTGGTTAAGGTCCTTTCGGACGTTGGCATGATGGGCGGCAATATGGCCCATGAGTTCACGTATCTCACAGACGCGGGCGAGGACACCCTGATTCTCTGCCCAGAATGCGGTTATGCCGCCAACAGGGAAGTAGCCACGTTTAGGAAAGAGCGGGCGGGTACTGTCGGATCTGAACTGCCAAAAGTCGGCGCTACCGAGAAGGTCAGTACCCCCGGGAAGAACACCATAGAACTCGTTTGCGATTACCTTGGCGTTGACCCAACTGCTAGCATCAAGACGATGATCTACTTTCCGCAGGGAGGGGAAAAGCCTGCGCTCGTTGCGATACGCGGAGATCTGGACATCAACGAAAGGAAACTCGCCAATTGCCTCAAAACCTCTGAAGTACGCCTTGCGACTCCGGAAGAACTCGAGAAGTTCGGCCTTGTCCAGGGTTATATGTCACCCGTGGGGCTCGAAGGGTTTACGGTAGTGGCCGATGACAGCCTCCAGGAAGGCTCAGGATACGTGGCGGGAGCCAATGAAAAAGATTTCCATCTGAAGAACGTGGTTCCCGGCAGGGACTTCAAGGCGGACGTATGGGCTGACATCGCTTCAGCCCGGGAGGGGGCCCCCTGTCCCGTTTGTGGTCATCCTCTCGACGCGAGGAGAGGGATAGAGGTAGGTAATACCTTCATGCTGGGAACAAAGTACTCTGCTTCCATGGGAGCGTATTTCCGGGACGAGGACGGGAGTTTAAAGCCCATGGTCATGGGCTGTTATGGTATGGGCGTAGGGAGGCTCCTTGCCTGTATCATCCAGGAAAACAGGGACGAAAAAGGTATCATCTGGCCTGTGACCGTAGCTCCCTACCACGTGCATCTTCTCAGTCTCGGTACCTCGGCAAGGGTGAAAGATGCGGCCGAGGGCGTGTACCAGCGGTTCAACGAGGGGAGAGTGGAAGTCCTCTACGATGACCGAGACGAGTCTGCCGGGGTTAAGTTCAACGACGCCGACCTTTTGGGGATGCCGGTCAGGGTGACCATATCCGAGAGGAGCCTTGACCGCGGAGGAGCGGAGATAAAGCTCAGGAGAGAGAAGGGCAGCACCATAGTCCCGCTGGAAGAACTCTACGCCACCGTAAACCGGATGATACAAGAGGAATTCGAAAGGTACCGGCAGGACTAGGGTCAAAGTGAGGCTCGTGAAGCGATAGAAGTTTCCCAAGACTAGAGGAGGATCTGCAATGGGTGAAAAACTGGGGAAATACCTTCTTTCATCCGAGATACGTAGTTCATTCTTAAAATATTTCGAGGACCGCGGGCACACGGTGGTACCCAGTTCCTCCCTGGTCCCGCTGGGAGACCCTACCCTCCTTTTCACCAACGCGGGTATGGTACAGTTCAAGGATGTATTCCTGGGCCTTGAAAAAAGGTCGTACACGCGAGCCACCACCGCTCAGAAATGCGTCAGAGCCGGGGGGAAGCATAACGACCTCGACAACGTGGGATTCACCGGCAGGCACCATACCTTTTTCGAGATGCTCGGTAATTTCTCTTTCGGCGATTATTTCAAGGAGGATGCCATTAAGTTCGCGTGGGACTTCCTCACCAACGTCCTGGAACTACCCAGGCACCGTCTCTGGGTGACTGTGTACAAGGACGACGATGAGGCAGAGGAACTCTGGAAGAAGATAGCCGGGATACCCTCTTCTCGGATAGTGCGTCTTGGCGAAAAGGACAACTTCTGGGCCATGGGTGAAACGGGTCCTTGCGGGCCGTGCTCGGAGATTATCATCGACAGGGGAGAAGATCTGCGTTGCGGGCAGTCTTGCGGGATAGGCACTTGTGATTGCGACAGGTGGCTGGAACTATGGAACCTCGTGTTCATGCAGTTTTTCCGGGATGAGGAGGGGAACATGACCCCTCTTCCCAAGCCCAGCATAGATACGGGGATGGGGCTCGAGAGGATATCTTCAGTCCTTCAGGGTGTCGATAACGATTTCGAGACGGATCTATTTGTCCCCATTATCGAAAAGATCCAGGAGATTTCCGGGGTTGAACCTGGAAAAGACGTCCCCGTGTTCCCGTTCAGGGTCATCTCCGACCACGTACGGGCCTGTACCTTTTTAGCTTCCGACGGCGTACAGCCCTCGAACGAAGGAAGAGGTTACGTCATGCGGCGGATCCTGAGAAGGGCCGTCCGTTTCGGCAGGGTCCTAGGGATCCGTGAACCTTTCATGGGCCAGCTCGTCCCGATTGTGGCAGCGACAATGGGAGAGGCGTACCCGGAGATTCGGGAGAGGCAAGGTTATATCGCGAAAGTCCTTGCTCTAGACGAATCCAGGTTCCTCAACACCCTTGAGGAAGGCCAGAAGAAGGCCGAGGACATTATGGCACAAACGCGCGAAAGAGGCGAGACCGTCCTCAGCGGGCGGGATGCTTTCCTCCTCTACGATACATTCGGGTTCCCCATCGACCTGACCAAAGATATGGCCAGGGAAAGAGGTCTTGTCGTCGACGAAAAAGAATTCGAAAAAGCCATGGAGGAGCAGCGGGCGAAGAGCCGGAAAGCCCGGAAAACTGGTTTTGAGGACGTTCTGGAACTTCACGAACTTGTTCAGGATGTTCCTCCCACAAAGTTCGTGGGTTACGATAACCTCACGGCTGAATGCAAGGTCCTCGCCATCGTTTCCGGGAATTCTCGGCTTACGGAAATGGAACCGGGCGATGAGGCTCTCGTCGTCCTCGACGTCACCCCTTTCTACGCCACGTCGGGCGGTCAGGAAAAAGACCTTGGCACCTTGGAGTTTCCTTCAGCTCCGGGCGAAGTGGGGAGGGTGGCCGGTTCGGTCACCGATGTCATGAAGGGCCCGGGTGGAATCATTTTCCACAGCGTCAAAGCCACGAGGCAGGGAATAATGGTGGGCCAGACCCTGGTGGCCCGGGTCGATGCGAAAAGGCGAAGAGGGCTCGAACGTCACCATACTGCGACACACCTTCTCCACAAGGCTCTCCGGTCGGTCCTGGGAGAACACGCCCAGCAGTCGGGTTCCCTGGTGGATGAATCGCGCCTCCGGTTCGACTTTTCTCATACCGGAGCCCTCACGAAGGAAGAACTCAAGAAAGTCGAAGACATGGTAAACGAGATGATAATGGCCGACGTGCCGGTGCTGGTCGAAGAAACCAACCTGGAAGAGGCCAGGAGGAAGGGGGCCATCGCGCTTTTCGGCGAGAAGTACGGTGAGAAGGTCCGAGTTGTTGAAGTTGAAGGGTTCTCCAAGGAATTGTGCGGGGGGACTCACGTCCGGAGAACGGGAGAAGTCGGACAGTTTCAGATCATTTCTGAATCAGCCGTGGCTGCCGGGGTAAGGAGAATCGAAGCTGTTGCAGGTGAGGCGGCACTTTCCCGTAGCCAGTATATGGCCAGCGTTATATCGGAGATCACGGAAAAACTTGGAGTTGGGCCGGACGAATTTAGTTCCAAGATAGATTCGCTGCTGAACACTATCGCCAGTCTAGAACGTGAGATAGCCGCGTTAAGACAGGAAAAGCGCAAAGACCTGGCGGATCTTCTGATACGAAATGCCAGCACAGTCTCGGAAGCAGGGAACCGGAAGATAGTGGTCTCTCGTCAGGATTCACTGAAGCCGGACGAAATGAGGAATTTGGGAGACGTCCTCAAAGAAAAGGGTGCAGCTGTCGTGATCCTGGGCTCGGCTGGAAGCGAGCGTCCGTTCCTCCTCGTCATGGTGGACGAGGATTCGGTTGGTGCGGGAGTCGATGCCGTGAAGATTGTCAGAAAAGGTGCGGAGGTCATGGGCGGCTCGGGCGGAGGCAAGAGCCACATGGCCCAGGCAGGAGGGCGGAATCCCCAGGAGCTCGACAGGGCTCTCTCCTCGGCCCTGGAGGAGGCCAGGCGACAGCTGATCGAGGCGTATAGAGGCAAGCCTTAGGGCTCCTGAAGCTTGTGCGGACGCAGTTTGAGCCGAAGACCGTGGCTGGAAGGATATGCCCTGGACCGTGGCGAATCCTTTGTAAACGGGGGGACTGAGCATGGCCGAGTTCGAAGAAACCAGGTTTTTTAAGATGAAGACAGACAAAGAGAACGAGACCCGGGACATAATCCTTAAGGTTTACAGGGCTCTCAAAGAAAAAGGCCATAATCCTGTCAGCCAGATCGCAGGCTATCTCCTTTCGGGTGACCCCACGTACATCACCAACCACAACAACGCTCGGAGCCTGGTGAGGAAAGTCGAGAGGGATGAGATTCTGGAGGAACTCATAAGGGCCTACGTAACTATGTACCAGGAGATAGATTGACTGGGGTTTAGAGCCGCGTTGCGGGGGGAAGCTCTAATCTTGGGCTAAAACCCGGGCTAAAAGCAGGGTGGGATGACGATGATACCGATCCGAGATACGCAGCGTTCCCGGCGCCGGCCGGTGGTGAACTGGGCGATCATACTCATAAACATAGCGGTTTTCGCTTATGAGCTGACCCTCACTGACCGGATGCTAGAGTCATTTATCGTGAAATGGGGAGTCATACCAGCCGTCATCACAAGCCCGGGGCTATTCCCGAAAGAAGTTTTGGCCCAGACATCGGGTCCCGTAGGTCTCTTCACGTCCCTTTTCATCCACATGGGATGGGTGCATATGATCGGCAACATGCTATACCTTTTCATATTCGGGGATAACGTCGAGGACCTTCTGGGACACGGCAGGTACCTTCTTTTCTATCTCGTCTCGGGTGTCTTCGCATCGCTGGCGCACATAATGTCCAATCCCACGTCAACTGTCCCAACTGTGGGTGCGAGCGGTGCCATCGCAGGTGTCCTCGGGGCATATTTCGTCAATTTTCCCCGTTCGAGGGTCCTTGCCCTCATTCCCGTCGGCTTTTTCCTGCCAATGGTAGAGGTTCCCTCCATAGTGTTCCTTTTCCTGTGGTTCTTCACGAACCTTCTATCGGGGGTCGCTTCACTTGGCGTTGAAGCTCAGGGTGGTGTAGCCTGGTGGGCGCACATCGGAGGTTTTGTCGTGGGGATGTTTCTGTCTATTATTTGGAGGCGACGGCGGCAAACGGTCCTGTAACGCCGCGCTGCTCGTAGACGGCATTGCCTCATTCTCCAGGCGATCCACTCTCTGAAAAAGCTTTTTCTTCTCGTCTCCTTTTCTTCTTGGGGAGGAAAATGTGCTGATAGAGAGAAATAGTTTTTCTTGGTTTTCTATCATTCAACCGGGGGGATAGTAGTTGCCTAAAGTAACGCTTTCGGTGATAAAAGCGGATGTAGGCGGTTTCGTGGGGCATTCCAGCGTTCACCCGGATCTCCTCGAGGCCGCCCGAAACCATCTCTCCACAGCCGGCAAAGATATGCTGATCGACTTCTACGTCACTCATGTGGGCGATGACATCGAGCTCATAATGACCCACGATAAAGGTGTAGATAACCCAGACATCCACCAGCTGGCGTGGGACGCTTTTGTCAAGGCGACAGAGATCGCTAAGAAGTACAAACTTTACGGAGCCGGGCAGGACCTTCTGGCGGACTCCTTTTCGGGGAACATAAGGGGCCTTGGTCCCGGAGTTGCCGAGATGGAGTTCGAAGAAAGGCCTTCCGAGCCCGTGGTCGTGTTCATGGCCGATAAGACTGAACCCGGCGCATGGAACTTTCCGCTGTACAAGATCTTCGCGGACCCGTTCAATACGGCGGGCCTCGTCATAGATCCCAAGATGCACAAAGGATTCGATTTTGAAGTCCACGATCTCATAGAACACAAGAAAGTCGTGTTCCATTGTCCTGAGGAAATCTACGATCTTCTCGTGTTAATCGGGGCTCCGGGCCGTTATTGCGTGAAAGCGGTGTACTCCAGGACCACCGGCGAAATCGGAGCCGTATCCTCCACCCAGAGGCTGAACCTACTAGCGGGAAGGTACGTCGGTAAAGATGACCCCGTGTGCATAGTTAGGTGCCAGAGCGGAATGCCTGCCGTCGGCGAAGTCCTCGACCCCTTCGCAAAACCTCACCTTGTGGCGGGATGGATGAGAGGATCCCACCACGGTCCACTCATGCCGTCGGGTCTCGATCATAGCACTCCCACCAGGTTTGATGGACCTCCAAGAGTTGTGGCTCTTGGGTTCCAGCTTGCCAACGGCAAACTCATCGGGCCTCAGGACTTCTTCGCCGATCCCTCTTACGACAGGGCCAGAGCGGTGGCCAACGAGATCGCCGACTACATGCGTTCGCTCGGGCCCTTCGAACCCCACAGGCTGGGACTTGAAGAACTCGAGTATACTACCCTTCCGGACGTGATGAAAAAGATTTCCGGAAGACTTGAACCGATCGAGTGAAAAGGCACGGGTCCCTTCGACCGGGAAGGGACCCGGTTGAAACGGTGGTATCCTGTGAATTACTCCAGATTGGGCAACACAGGGCTCAAGGTTTCTGTCTTGTGCATGGGCTCGCTGGTTATCGGTCCCGCTCAATACAACCTCAACCTTGAACGAGGACAGTCTCTCATTTCCAAAGCTCTTGCCCTCGGGGTCAA
Source organism: Candidatus Fermentithermobacillus carboniphilus (assembly GCA_018208355.1). Lineage (GTDB taxonomy): Bacteria > Bacillota > Sulfobacillia > Fermentithermobacillales > Fermentithermobacillaceae > Fermentithermobacillus > Fermentithermobacillus carboniphilus. The sequence goes on from CP062796.1 coordinate 2,204,815, forward strand.
TTTCTTCGATACCAGTGAATTCTACGGAACATATCCGTACCTGCGAAGAGCGGCCAGGCACCCAGGCGTCGTCATATCGTCGCGGAGTTACGCTTCCACCGCACGGGAGATGCAAAGGAGCCTCGACCTCGCGAGAAAGGAGCTCGGCAAAGATACAATCGAGGTTTTCGGCCTCCACGAGCAAGAGTCCGGGCTTACTCTTAAAGGCCACAGGGAGGCCCTTGATTACCTCGTGAAAGCAAAAGATAAGGGCCTCGTCCGCGCTATTTCCGTGTCCACCCATTACGTATCTTGCGTGAGGTCTGCAGCAATGTTGCCTGAAGTCGACGTGATACTGGCTCTCTTGAATTTGGAAGGGATCGGCATTCCCGACGGGTCCAGGCAGGATATGGAAGAGGCTCTTAAATTTGCAAGGTACATGGGCAAAGGAGTCTACATAATGAAGGTTCTTGGCGGCGGCCACCTTTACAAAAGAGCTTATGAGGCCTTATCGTATGCCCGGGACTTTGCCTTCAAAGATAGCGTAGCGGTGGGGGTTAAGGACGAACTAGAGCTCGAGTTTGCCGCGAGAGTGCTTTCGGGAGAGAGTTACACTGAAGAGATAGAACGGCTGGCATGCCTGGCAGCCGGAGGAGAAAAACGAATAGTGGTGGAAGACTGGTGCCAGGGGTGCGGTCAGTGCGTGGAGAAATGCAGTTTTTCTGCCATCGAAGTTTATCACGGCAAAGCCAGGGTCGACCGGGACAAATGTATGTTGTGCGGATATTGCGCGAGAGCCTGCCCCCACTTTTGCTTGAAGGTTTTGTGACGACGTGTAATAATTCCGGTAATCTCACGAATTTCTCGAAACTGAAAGGCGGTAGAGGCGGCCTGGGCGCTTGTGGCGAGAGCGAAAAGGTGGGCCGGGTCATAGGCATTGACCTCGGAGAGAAGAGGGTCGGCGTTTCGATCAGCGACGAAATGCTCGTTTTCGCGCATCCTCTGTGTGTGATTCCCTTCAAAAGCACGTCCTTTGTGTTGGAAGAACTCTCGAGTCTTGCAGAGCGATACGGGGTCGGGTCTTTTGTCGTGGGGATCCCCAAGAACATGGATGGCTCTCTTGGGGAGCCGGCCAGGCGGGCCATACGCTTTTCCCGAAAGCTCCAGTCGAGAAGCGGCCTCCCGGTGATATTGTGGGACGAACGCCTCACCACTTCCCAAGCAGAGAAAGAAATGATAGGCTTTGGATTGTCCAGAAAGAGGAGACGGATGAGCATAGACGAGGCCGCGTCCGTACTTATACTGGAAAGCTATCTCTGGAACCGGAGGAATAATCCGGATCAAAGCGAAAGGTCGTGACAGCATGCCGAAGCGTGATGATGAAAAGGCGTCCAAAAGAGAACCCGGTGACGAGGTCCTGGAAGAAGATGTGATAGTGCTCGAGGACGAAGAGGGGCGTGAAGAGCGCTTCAAGATCTTGTTTGACTCGCTGTTCGTCGGAGACAGGCAGTATGTTGTCCTCATGCCGTTGAACGACGAGGGAGAGTACGAGCCCGAGGTCGTCATCCTCCGGGTCGAAGAGATGGGTGGCGGTGACACCACGCTGGTGACAATCGACGATGATGATGAGTGGGAAGAAGTGCTCAAGGAGTTCGAGCAATTGGACATTGAGGAAAACCTGGGTGACTACGAGATAGAGGTCGTCGATGACGAAGACGATGATGAGGAAGACGACGAAGACGACGACGAAGAATATGACGAAGAATATGACGAAGAAGAAAGCGAGTTTGACCCCGAGGATATCCCCAAGAATGGAAGGAAGAGACGGGATTCGGGCCGCTAGGTGATTAGCGGAAGATCCGTTACCCTTCCTGGAAGAGGTATTGAACCCAGAAGGTGACTACCGGAGGAACGTCCCATAAATTCCTGCTGCTCCAGAAAAGCCGCCATATTGGGATCTGGCTTCTCGTGGCTTTTGCCCTACTGGCGGCTTTTACTTACTGGGCTTCCTGTCCCCTACCGAAGAATGAGGACCCGGTTCTGGTTAACGTTGAATCCGGGACATCTACAAGGCAGGTCGGAGAAATCCTTTTTGAGAAAAAGGTCATACGGAGTCCTTTCTTGTTCCGAGTCATGGCCAGAGTCCTGGGGGCGGACAACAAGCTCCAGGCGGGCGAATACCTTTTTGAACCCGGGATTTTTGTCTGGGACACCATCTTCAGCCTCGTACGGGGGAAAACAGTATATTACAGCCTCACGGTGACAGAAGGCCTGGCTGTCGAAGAGGTCGCCAGTCTCATCGAGGAGAGGGGGTTCGGCAGCAAGGAACGTTTTTTGGCTCTCGCACGCGACGCGTCTTTAGTCTCGGAATTCGTCTCTCCCGAGGAACTGAAGGACACGAGATATCCTCTTGAAGGCTACCTTTTTCCCGACACCTATTACATCAGGAAAGGGATGTCCGAGAAGGAGATAATTGCGCTCATGCTGCGCCGGTTCTCTCAGGTGTTCACCAAAGAGATGAGAGAAAAAGCGCGGAGCATGAAACTTTCGTTACACCAGGTTGCCACCCTGGCCTCTCTGGTTGAAAAGGAAGCTGTTGTGGACGACGAAAGGCCCATTATAGCGGCGGTATTTCTCAACCGGTTAAGGTCCGGGATGAAGCTGGATGCGGATCCGACCGTCCTGTACGCCACCGGTAAATTACGGGGGACGCCCCTTTACAAAGACCTTCAGGTTGACTCACCTTACAACACCTACAAGTATCCCGGGCTTCCGCCGGGTCCCATCTCGAATTTCGGCAAGGCCTCCCTCGAAGCGGTCCTGAACCCCGCTAACGTCGACTACCTTTATTTTGTCTCCCGGAACGACGGGACCCACGCTTTTTCCCGCACCCTCTCTGAACACAACAAGAACGTAGCCCGGTACCAGGGTAAGTGAATCCTCGAAAACCTGAATAATCCCCGCCATTTCCCAGGCATTCTAGGATCGTGAACCTCTCTTTCGCACTTTTTCGGGGAAGGGATGAGTATGTTAAAAAAACGCCTTTTGTGCCTATTTGCCACAGCACTCACAATCTCTGCAGGTTTTTCCATAAGTTCAGACACACCCGAATGTCTGGCCGCCCCCGAATGGGCCCTGGCGGCACCGCAGAGCTGGTGGGACGAGGTCAACCTCATCTCCAGGCTAATAATGGGGGAAGCCACGGGTGAACCTTTCGCCGGCCAGGTAGGGGTTGGGGCGGTGGTGCTCAACAGGGTCAGGAGTCCCGAATTTCCCAACACGGTACCCGGGGTCATATATGAACCTGACGCTTTCGAGTCAGTTTCCAACGGTCTCATCTGGTCACGTTCTCCCTCACCGACAGAAATGAGGGCAGCTCAACTAGCCCTGAACGGCTGGGATCCGACTTACGGCGCCCTGTTTTTCTGGAACCCCGCCAAACCGGTGAGCCCCTGGATGTGGACGAGACAGATCATCACCCAGATAGGGCGGCATGTTTTTGCCAGGTGAACCTTTAACCACGAAAGGGGGTTTTGGGCTATGAAGTGGAGTTCGAGGACTTGGGCCATTTTTGGGGCGGCAATCGTGGCAGTGGCCCTCGTTTTTGGCTTGGCCCAGTACAGGCAGGCCAGGGCGCTGAGACTCCGGATGGAAGCTTCACGCCAGCGGGCCGTCTTCAATCTCATATCGCACATCGAGAACATGGAGGGGAGTCTCGCGAAAGCCCGGGCAGCGTCCACAGTGGGACAGCAAACCACTTTCTTGACGACTTGCTGGTCCCATTCACAGGCAGCGCAGGAGAATATCGCGAACCTGGGACTTTCCGACATGGATCTTTCAAAGATGCAGAGGTTTGTTGCACAGGTCGGAGATTATTCCCTGGTTCTTTCCCAAAAGCTTGCTCGAGGAGACGCGGTCACCCAAGCTGAATGGCAGGAACTGGGTAGATTGGAGAACTCCGTAAAAGACCTGGCGCGAGCCCTTTCGGAGACGGGGATGAGTGCTGCGGTGACTGGGGCGCGTTTTGGCCTGGCGGCCCTCGGCAACCTGGGCTTTCTGGCGTCTCCTACCGACGAGGCATTGCACAGGGGGTTTTCTGAAATCGATAGCTTGGTGCAGAGCGTCCCTTCGCCCACTTACGACGGACCTTTTTCCGACAGGAGCCTTGCGACGAAACCCCTGGCCAACCCCGGTCCTGAGGTATCTTTGGAGGATGCGCGGAAAAGGGGGCTTGGCTTCTTGCATCCCGGTGAGCCCTACAGCTCGACCAGGGTCGAGACTATCGACGGGGCGATTCCCTGCTATATGGTCACCGGGAAGAGAGCCGATGGCAGCGAAGTGACCACGGCCGTAACCCGCCAGGGCGGCGCCCCTCTCTGGTCGGTCGATCAGAAGGTCCGCGGTGCTCCCAGGATGGATGTGGCCACAGCCAGGAAAGCGGCGGAGGATTTCCTTACCTCCAGAGGATTGACTTCGTTGAAAGAGACCGGGTGGCGAAAACCAGGGCGGAACGCCGACAGGGTGATATTCACGTTTGCCGCCACTGCGGTCCTCCCCGATGGCGGGGGCACTGAACAGGTCATCCTGTACCCTGACATGGTGAAAATAGAGGTTGCGCTGGATACAGGGGAAATTATCGGATTCGACCAGACCGCCTACCTGACGAACCATAGGGAAAGGGGCCTCAAGGCACCTCTCGTCTCCCGGGACGAGGCCGGGAAAGTGCTGAAAAGTGATCTCAAAATCTCGGATCTGCCGAGGCTCGCCGTAATTCCCCTGCTTCCCACCAGGGAGGTACTGGCGTGGGAGTTCAGGGTACAACATGGGAACGATTTCTATCTCGTATACGTGAACGCCATGACGGGCCAAGAAGAAATGGTGCTGCAGATGGTCACCGATGATACGGGTACCATGACCATGTGACGCGTTCGCCATCTTAGAATATCTGCCCGAGGCAAGAGGAATGATATTCACGGTTCTGAAGGGAGGTGAGTGATATTGCCGCTGACCCAGACTGAAACCTGGTATCTCTCGGAATGCATCAAGGGCGAGACACTCATGTGCCAGAAATTGGCCAGCTACGCAAACCAGGTTCAGGATCCGCAGCTCAGAAACCTCGTCAATGACTTACAGCGGACTTGCCAGCGCCACGTCGACATGTTGACCAATCATATCCGGTAGCTGAATTTGCACGAAGGAGGTATGTTGGATTGTCTCAGATGTTCGGAACAACCGGACAGAGGGTTCTCACGGATAGAGAGATCGCCGAAGACATCCTAACCAGTCACAAATATCTTTCAAACTACTACTACGCACCGGCCATCCTCGAGTCAATGGATCCGGGCCTCCGGTCCACCTTTCAGCAGATCCATAACGACACTCAGTCGGAAGCAAAACAGGTCTTCGATTACCTGAACGCCCGTGGCTGGTACAGGCCGAGGCAAGCGGATGCCCAGTCGGTCACGGAGCTCAGGAACATCGCGGAAGAGTCAAGACAGATAGTCTCTGCGCTTTCAAGCGGAGGCCAAAAGTTTGGAACCACAGGAGGAGTGACAGGTCAAACTGTGATAGGACAGACAGGTATTGATGTGCAAACTGGATTTGGAAGGCCCGCCACGCAGGGAATTGCTATGGGCGGGACAACTGGTGGTACATGGGGCGGAACCGCAGGAGCCGCCTCAGTGGGTCAGACCTGGCAATCTACTGCAGGCCAGGGCAACTTGCAGGCGGGCACGGGCTGGCAGCCGAGCTACAGCCAGCCGGGTCAGTGGACCGGCACCCAGGCGGGCGAAGGCCAGAGCGGGATGGGGCCCAGTAGCGTGGCCCAGTGGGCCAGGTGGGGCGGGCAGCCCAGCTGGACGGGGCTCCAGTCAGGAGGCTGGTCCGGGCATGGCGGTGTAACAGCCGGAACCGCGGGAGCCGCTTCTGCGGGCCAGACCTGGCAATCCGCAGGCCCGAGTACTTGGCAGGCGGGCACGGGCTGGCAGCCAAGCTACAGCCAGCCAGGCCACTGGACCGGCACCCAGGCGGGCGAAGGCCAGAGCGGGATGGGGCCTAGCAGCCTGGCCCAGTGGGCCAGGTGGGGCGGGCAGCCCAGCTGGACCGGGACCCAGTCAGGAAGCTTGATCGGCCAGACCGGGGTCGCAGGCGCGACCGGCATCACCGGGGGCTTCCAGAGTACGGGCGCTTATGCCCAGAGCGACATAAGGAACAGAGAGCTGTCGTAACGGCCTTGAACTTCGGTTGAGGGCGTGGAAAAGGGGTAGATCTTCTACCCCTTTTGGATCGAAAAGCGCCGGTCCCGGGTAACCCCGGCGTTGTAGCCTGAACCAAACTTATCTTGAAAGGACGAACATCTTTGCCCGAACTTCGCTACGACATCTTATCAGGCTCTTTTTCGATAATAGCAACCGAGAGGGCCAAGAGACCTTCCGACTTCAAGTCCGCACAAAGGGAGAGCCCAAGACTTCCCGAGAGAGATCCCCATTGTCCGTTTTGCCCCGGAAACGAAAGGATGACTCCTCCAGAAGTCTATGCTTTGAGGAAAGAGGGCTACAGGGACGGGCCGGGATGGGTCGTGCGGGTGGTGCCCAACAAGTTTCCGGCGCTGGTGCCAAAGGAAACTTTGAGTGAAACGGAGCTTGAAGCGGTGGATTCGGGACTCGGCCATCTTCCCGAGAACGACGATGCTTCCATGTACTGGGAGGTACCGGCTGTAGGGGCTCACGAAGTAGTCATAGAATCTCCGAGACACGATGCCACGCTGGGCACTCACGATATCTCTCAGATGTCTACCGTCCTCAATACTTTACGGGAGAGAAGTCTCGTCCTTTATGACCAAAAAGATGTAAAGTACGTCCAGGTTTTCCGAAACTGGGGGGAACGTGGAGGGGCTTCTCTAGTTCACCCTCATTTCCAGATCATCGGGCTTCCAGTGTTCCCCAACAGCGTCGCGGGGGAAATGGCCCGGCACAAGGAATACGAGGCCAAGACAGGTCGTTGCCTCCTCTGTGACCTCATCGAGAGGGAAGCGGAAAAGGACCTTAGGGTGGTGAGCAAGAACGAGCACTTCATCGTGTTGTGTCCTTTCGCGTCGCGGTACTCGTTCGAGACAATGATAGTCCCTCGCAAACATCTCCCATCCTTCTTTGATGCCGGTGCCGAAGATATGCGCGAGCTGGCCAATGTCATCGTCAGGCAGTTTTCAAAATACGAGGAGTTATTTTCCTCCTTGTCGTACAACGCTATCCTGCACAGCGCCCCTCCGGCCAGAGGGAGAAAACAGGCAACTTATCACTGGCACATACACATCTATCCGAGGTTAAACGTGGAGGCCGGGTTGGAACTGGGGACAGGCGTCTACATAAACCCCACGCCTCCCGAATTTGCTACCCAGCAGTTCGCGGGCAAAGGAGCGGAACGAGATGCTTGACACAGGTCTCAAAATCCTTTTGGTGGCGTCTGAAGTGGCCCCTTTCGCCAAAACCGGGGGACTTGCCGATGTGGCGGGGTCGCTTCCCAAGGCCCTTCTCCTGCAGGGTAACGATGTTCGAGTAGTGCTTCCCAGGTACAGAAGCATTTCCGGGTTCAACACCATCGGAGACTTTCCTGTTCAAGTGGGCCCGAGGAAGGAAACCTGCATCGTGCGGACATCACAGATTGAAGCCAAAAGCCCCGAGGGAGTCCGGTTCGTGCCCGTGTATTTCCTGGACAACTACCACTATTTCGACAGAGAACGTTACTACATGTTTCCCGACGAAGCTGAAAGGTTCGCCTTTTTTGACCTCGCGTGCCTCAAGATGTGTGAGGCGCTGAATTTCATCCCCGACGTGGTGCATTGCAACGATTGGCAGACCGGATTCATACCTCTTCTCATTAAAGAGAGGGCCCGGAACAACCCCGTGTGGGAAGGCGTTGCCTCGTGCTTTACCATCCACAACTTGCGCTACCAGGGGAACTTTCCCAGGGACGTACTGTACCTTCTCGGTCTCGGCCAGGAGTATTTCCATCCAGAGGCGGTGGAGTTTTACGGACAGGTCAGCTTCATGAAGGCTGGAATCATGTACGCCGACGTCATCAATACCGTATCGGTAACGTATTCCCGGGAAATACAGACCCCCGAATACGGAGAAGGGCTTGATGGTGTCCTGCGCAAGAGGGCGAAGGACCTTTACGGCATAATCAACGGCATAAACTACCATGAGTTTGACCCCAAAACGGATCCCAGGATTTTTAAGAATTTTGGACCTGATGATCTGGAAGTTAGGAAGGAAAACAAGTATGCCCTCCAGCGGGAGGTCGGCCTGCCCATTTCCGACAAACCCCTCATCGGAGTGGTCTCAAGGCTCGTGGACCAAAAAGGCCTTGACATCCTCCTTGAGGCCATGCCTTCCATATTATCTCTGGACGTCGAGTTTATCCTCCTGGGGACCGGCGATAAGTTCTACGAGGAGGCATTTTCTGCCCTGAAAAAGAGGTACCCCGACCGCGTAGCCGTGTTCATCGGGTTCAATGGCGTCCTCGCTCAGAGGATCTACGCGGGGTCGGACATCTTCGTCATGCCTTCAAGGTTTGAGCCTTGCGGGCTGGGCCATCTCATCGCCATGCGTTATGGTTCTATTCCCATCGTTAGGAAGACAGGCGGGCTGCGGGATACCGTCATGGACTATGACCGGGATAGCGGGACTGGCAACGGGTTCGTGTTCGAAGAGTACAGCGCGGAGGCATTGACCGAGGCCGTTCGCAGGGCAGTCTCTGTATACAGAGACGCCGGCTATTGGCAAAGACTGGTTCGGGATACTATGGGACTTGATTTTTCGTGGAACAAATCGGCTGCCCTTTATACCGAATTGTACCTTGAGGCCCTGGGCAGGAAGAGACGGGTTGAGCGCCCCGCCTGAAAGGGGACCGACTAGAAGATGGCTGACCGACCGCCGAAGGACGGGGCGTCTTGAGAACTCGCCAGGCGCGGATCGCCGAAGAGTTACTGCACGCTCTTGTAACACTCCAGGAGTTTTCTGGCCGTTTCCTCCTTGGAGAAGCGGAGGGCGGCTTTTTTCGCGTTCTCCTTCATTTTTCGGAGAAGCGACGGATTCTCCAGGAGGAAGATGACTCTTTCTGCGATTTCTTCGGGTTCATTCCGGCAGAGAAAGCCGTCTACCTGGTCTTCGACCATATCTTTGACTCCGAGGGCTGCCACGGCCACGGCAGGGAGCCCCGCGGCCTTTGCCTCGACGATGACCAGACCCTGGGTATCGGTAAGGGAAGTGAAGAGGAAAAGATCTGCTCCGGCATAAATGTCAGGCATCCTACCGGGAGAGACGGTTCCGGCGAAAATCACGCGTTCGGATATTCCCAGGGTAACCGAAAGAGCCTTCAGAGACTCTCTCTCGGGACCGTCGCCTACGAGGAGTAGGACCGAATCGACTTTCTGAGAAACGATCGAAAACGAGCGGAGGAGGGTATCCAGATTCTTCTCCTTTCCCAGCCTTCCGCAAGTCAGCACCACCGGGACTCCTTCGGGAATGCCGAAGGCTCTTCTCAAAAAACCACGGTCTCCATTTTGAAACTCCGGTACGTCGATCCCGTTGGGTATCACGAATACCTCTGACTTCACCCCGTTTTCCCTGAGATAATCCCGGATCGCGGAAGAAGGAGTTATGAGGACATCCGCCTGATTTGCGGTCTTGAAGGTAGCTAGTTCAACCAATCGGGACGCGCTTCTACCCAGAATCGGAACGTAATGGGAGTACATACCATACATGGTATGATAGGTAAAAACTACGGGCACGTCTAGCCTCTTGCCGAACCTCAGCCCGAGTTTTCCGAGGTTGAACGGAGAATGGATGTGGATGACTTCCGGCGACTGGGCGCGAAGCGTGGAGAACAGTCCGGGACGCAATGGTATGGCCACGTAATAGCCGGGATTAGTCGGAGCCTTGAACGAAGGCAGCCGGTAAATATCTTCCTCGGGCCGGGTCCCCGGGTAACTGGGGCAGAACAGTGAGACTCGGTGACCCAGGGCTTTTAGGGCTTCCCTGGAGGTGGCTATGGATCTTGTCACGCCGGAGACGTAAGGATAGTAGCTATCGCTCCACATGGAAATGTGCATCATCATCACCTGAACTATTATGGGTTCAAAAGAGAGGGCCGTGCAAGGCAGATCTGGCCCGGCAGGCAAAACCGGGCATTGATCCCTGGTGTTGCTTTATATGGTATAGTTCGGCAGAAGGTGGTCTTACCTTTGACCGCGGTTGGGTTTAGAATAGCTTATAGCACAACGAAAGGAGCGTCCTCTTTATGCCGATTAAGAAAGCCGTCTTGCCGGTGGCCGGCTTAGGCACAAGATTCCTTCCGGCGACGAAAGCCCAGCCTAAAGAAATGCTTCCCATCGTGGATAAACCGACGATCCAGTACGTGGTCGAAGAAGCCATAAAATCCGGTGTGGATGACTTCCTCTTCGTGACAGGAAAGGATAAGAGAGCGCTCGAGGACTATTTTGACCATTCGGGCGAACTCGAACGCCATCTTTCAGAAAAGGGAAAGACTGAGCTTTTGGAATTGGTGCAGACCATAGCCTCTATGTGCCAGGTCCACTACGTGAGGCAGAAAAAACCCCTCGGGCTCGGGCATGCCGTATATTGTGCCCGCCAGCATGTGGGGAACGAATACTTCGCGGTACTTTTAGGCGACGACCTCGTGATTTCGGAGGTACCGTGCCTCAGGCAGATGATGGACGTCCACGAGGCAACCGGTAAGCCTGTGATCGCCATAAGGCGGGTTCCCCACCAAAACGTATCCTCTTATGGGATAATAGCCGGGAAGCCCGTAGGTGACAGGACCTGGGAAATCACCGACCTTGTCGAAAAGCCCAAACCCGAGGATGCGCCGTCCGATCTGGCCGTCATAGGACGCTATATCCTTCCTCCTGACATATTTCCCATACTGGAGAACCTCCCCCCGGGAGTAGGTGGGGAAATCCAGCTTACAGATGCGTTGAGGGAACTGCTGAAGAAGACTCCAATTATCGGCTACGAATTTGAAGGTATCAGGTACGATGTGGGCGATCCTAAGGGGTTCCTCGTGGCCACGGTTGAGATCGCCCTATCAAGAGACGATCTCAAGGGCGACTTCGGAAAGTACCTCGGCCGTCTCGTACGTGAGCGGGGGCTTCTTCCCGAATGAATCCGGCAAGACCTCTTGTCGCTTGCGGCGATGCCGACGGAGCGTGAAAAACTCTTATCGGGGCAAAGTAACTCCGGTCACAGGAGCGGCGCGGGGATAACCTACAGGTAGCAAGACCTGGGATTCCCCGCGCCCTCGTTTTTCCGGGTACTTGGATTTGGCTATAGGACTTGACCCGGCCTCTTTCCGGAGGATGTATAGCGACTCCCGGTCTTCCCCATCCCCGTCAGGGCAGTTTGCATAAAAAGACCCTGATATTCACAAATATACTATGATACCAAGTACAGGAAGGAGATGCAGAAATGGCGGTTACAGAGAGAGACTCGAGGTGTAGGTGGAAAGACGGGAAAGAACAAGAGCTTTTGGCCTTTGTCGATGACAGGATACGAGGCGGGGCGACGGTGACCTCGGCCCTTAAGGAATACGGCGAAAGACACGGGATGTCGTGGCTCACCGCCAGGTGGAAGTACTATCAGATGAAGCGCAGGGCATCGAGAGTTTCCGTCGTTCCCGAAAAGACACCGGAGCCAGATTCCCGGGGGAGGGTCGCACCGGAAGAGACACTGCATCCGTATCCAGGGGGGACCGGTAATTCAAAAGATGCCTCTTTGGCCCGCGATCAGGGCGATTTCCTCGGTTCTCTGTCCAGTCTTATTCGAGCTTCAGGTGAGGTGGGAGAAGATGTGGTCTCCCTCATCAGAGGGCTTTCGCGTATGGCGGAGCTGGCCAAAAACGCCCTCGAGGCTAAAGAACTCCTGTTACAGGCCCGGATGAAAGAAGTTCAGCTCGCCGAAGAAGCTGAAAAGGTCCGGACGGTCATACTCGAAAGCCTCAATGACCTCAGAGAGTTCAACGAATTCATCGACGGCTGGCTCGAAACTCCGCCTGTTGACAGGGTAGCCGGTCTTTCCGATTTTACCTCGCGTCTTGAAGCCGGGAGAAACACCCTCGCCGAAATCATCCGGCGACTTTCCGGGGTAGCGAAAACGTCATGACGCAAGGTTGGGATAATTCAACGGCCGCCCGCAGGCTCCGGGAGCTTATAGCCTGTTTCGGGACGGTTTTTGCGTTTTTCCTGGGCATGTTCATCCGTTACCAGCTGTTAGGCCCTCTTGAGGAAAACGCCTTCGCAGAGTCTGCGTTCCTGCAGCGCCAGAAAGGAGTTCCCGTTTCTCTGGCGCGCGGGTATATACTGGACCGACACGGGACGCCCCTGCATTGCCCTTACTGGGACAGCGCCCTCGCGCTGTTCCCGGAGAAAGTGGAGGACCCTGAGTCGCTGAGATCGTGGTTAAACGGCCTTTTCGGAGGGAAACTCGATAACCTAGAACTGGCCGGCGCGAGAGAAAACGGGCCCTTCAAAGTGGCCAGGGAACTTTCGCCCGAGCTGATTGACGAAATACTCAAAAACCCCAAGCCCGGTCTATTAGTAATACCCGAAGAGGTGCGTTACGGCCCCGGCTCTTTAGCGCGTCACGTTGTGGGTCACGTGAGGCCCAACGCTTACCTGAATCCGGACGATAATGTGGGAGAAGGAGGGCTCGAGAAGCAGTATCAGGGAGTACTGGCCGGAACAGTACCCGCGTGGGCGGGAACGCTGGTAGGAGGGGATGGCAGTGAGCTTCCCGGTACCGGGCTGAGGATAGCGGCTTCGCCGAAACCACCCGCTGATCTATATACAACCCTGGATGTGGACATTCAGCATGCTGTGGAGAAAGTCCTGGACGAAAGACGCATCCGGAAAGGCGCTGTGGTGGTCCTGGATGTCCGGACCGGCGAAATCCTGGCCATGGCCTCTCGGCCCCAGTTCGATCAAAATCATCCGGAGAAATCTTTTAACACCCAGGATGCACCCTTTGTAAATAGGGCTATTTCCGCTTTCGTTCCGGGTTCAGTTTGGAAACCGGTGGTGCTCGCCCTCGCCCTGGAAAAGGGGTATGTCGGGGAGCGAGAGACATTTCTCTGCCAGGGAAAGATCAAAGTAGGCCCGACAGAGATCAAGTGCGGGCACCAGCCAGGAGGTCACGGCATCTTGAGCGTCGAAGAAGCCCTGGCACAGTCCTGCAATTCCGCGTTCATTCAAATAGCTCTTAGGGTAAATCCTCATGAGCTTGTGGACTATGCCAGAAAGTGTGGTTTTGGGGAAAAGACGAGAATTCCGCTCCCCGAGGAGATGAGAGGAGTCCTGCCAGACCCCTCGATGATGCTCCTCGGTGACGTGGCCAATTATGCGATAGGACAGGGCTATCTGACCGTCACTCCTCTTCAGGTAGCGTCTTTCTTTCGGGCTATCGTCAGCGGGGGGAAGTGGATAAGGCCGACCCTCATTTTAGGAGAAAAAACCGAAGAAAGGGAGATCTTTTCAGAAAAGACCGCGCGTGTCCTCGAGAACGCCCTGCTTGCGGCCACAAGGCATGGAACGGGACAAGAGGCGTGGGTCGCAGGGTACGGTTCGGCGGGGAAGACCGGCACCGCGGAGACGGGACTTCCTTCAGGCAAAACGCATGCCTGGTTTTGCGGCTGGGCCCCGATCCTGGTACCGCGCTACGTAGTCTCTGTCTTTGTCGAAGAAGGCGGTGACGGGCCCGGCGTCGCCGCGCCGATTTTCCGGGAGATACTGGAGGAAATACTTTCTCCCGATAGATTCTGACCAAATCGTATGGTAGCATGTTGAGTGATGCAGAGAGGCGTGCCAGACCGAATGGGGGCCGGAAACGTGCGTTTGATCGGAATCTACATCGCGTGGTTGTTAGACGTTCTCGGACTCAAAAGGCTATCCCGTGCGTGGTTCGCCAAACTTGCAGGACCCGAACATCCCCCTTATGTGGTGTATGTTGCCGCGAAAGCCTTTATTTCCCAGGGTGAAATCGAAAAGGCCAAAAGTCTTTTAGCGGGTTCCATGATGCGGAGACCCTCTGTCAGGTGCGGACGCCTCCTGATGCATCTCTTCATAAGATCGAGGGAGTACGACAGGGCGCTCGAAGTGGCGGCTACTTTGTGCGAGAAATCCCCGCAGAGTCCATGGCCTTACCTTCTCTTGGGAGACGTTTACAATTTCTTCCTCGGTTGTAAGGAAGACGCTTACCAGAGCTATCTCCGGGCACTGGAGATAGCCAGATCGGGGAGTAGCGGAGTGAATCCCCTTAAAGTGGCCTATAAAAGGATATGCCTCCTCCTGAAAGAACAGGGGAACGAAGATCAACTGGTCGAATATTTGTCGGAGTTCTTAAAACTCCAGGCTTCGAATTTCCACGACAACGAGTTTGTGCTCCTGACCAGGGGGCTCATGAGGCAGGGAAGGACGGATGAGGCGAAAGAGGTCCTCTCCCTCGGGGTCAAAGCCTACCCGAGAAGTGGCCCGTTGCGTGAGCTCTGGGAAACCCTCGGTTTTGGGAGAAAAGAGGAGCTCCCGCCGATGCCTGTTAGAGGAAAAGCTCCGCCTTCTTCGGTGAGGCTCGTCCCAGTGAGGACAAGGTTGTTCCTGGAGGGCGAAGATCCGGTACAGGCCATGCAAGATTACGTCAGGGATGTTGCGCCTGGAGATATCGCCACGTTGTCTTCCTGCGTGGCGGGGCTCATGGAGGGCCGCATTTTCATGGAAGGCGCGGTTGAACCCGGTTTTCTGGCAAGGACTCTCTCGAGATTCGTCGATCAAAAAAACGTTCCCTTCGGCGGCGCCGCCCCTATGTCGAATCCCCTCTCCATGCAAGTCCTTTTGGAGGAAATCGGGAGTTTGAGGACTCTTGTCGCCGCATTTGCTGGTGGCCTCGGAAAGATTCTCGGCAAGAAAGGCTGGTTTTACGTGATCGGTGGGAAGGACGCGGGTCAGATCGATGATGTCCTGGGTAGCCTTCCTCCGTATGATTACTACGTGATCATGGGCCCGGAAGACCCCTGTGGTTTGGCCAGGCGTATCGCTTCTGCGCTGGGGTGTGAAGCAGCCATAGTTGATGCCAACGATCTGGGAGTTGCGTGGGCGGTCGGGTATTCTGACGGCGTAGATCCCCGGTGGCTCGAACAGGTCATGTCGACAAACCCCGCCGGGAACCAGGAGCAGCAAACCCCGATCGTTCTGGTAAGAAAAGTTCCGGAGATCGAGGCATCTGAACCCCGCTGAATCCCCGTTTTTCCTCCCGGACATGCACATCGAGACCTCACGAGGAATAGTATGTATCTGTCCTCAATGGGTCGACCCATGAATCTTTACCGGGGGGAAAAGACGCGTGCAGGCTTTCGCAGCAAGCCTTGTCTTTGTTTTGCTCAAACTCTGGGAGACTTGCTTTGGCTTTATCACAGGCAATCACTTTCCTCTGCCACTTTCGGAAGAGGAAGAAAAGAAGTACCTGGAGGCCGTCAAAACAGGAGACATCGCGAGCCGGAATACCCTGATAGAACACAACCTGCGTCTGGTGGCTCACATCGTCAAGAAATTTGATCCCGGTCCCCAGGAAATCGAAGACCTCATTTCCATAGGCAGCATTGGTCTGGTCAAAGCTATAAACACCTACCGTGAGGACAAGGGCACGAGACTGGCGACTTACGCTTCCAAGTGCATAGAGAACGAGATCCTCATGCACCTTCGGGCGACCAAGAACGACAAGATGGAGCTGCACCTTTTCGACCCCTTGAGTTCGGAAGATGATGAACAAGAAATGTCATACATCGATATCGTCCGGGACGAAGAGCCGGACGTCGCGGATGTTGTAACATCCAAGGTCCAGGCAGAGAGCGTCCTTTCGCAGCTGAGCATCCTGGATGACAAAGAACGGGAGGTCCTGGAACTCAGGTACGGTCTCGGTGGAAAATCTCAGAAAACCCAAAGAGAGATCGCAAGGCTCCTGGGGATATCCAGGTCTTACGTTAGCCGAATCGAGAAGCGAGCGCTTTCTAAATTGGCAAGAGCCTGTCAATCGTGCATCTGATATCCGAAAGATTTTCCGGCTGACAACATTCACTGCAGCGTATCGGTCTCTTCAACGGTGGGACGGGTATGGACCCGTCTCTCATCGTTTTTGGCATGATAATCGTCGAACGCTTTGATAATATAAGAGGGGGTGATTTTCTTGGATCGGGACGGAAAATTGGCAGGATCTTCTGCCATGAAGCTATTCACCCCTTCTCTACACGTTAAAACCATTTACGAGATCCCGTTTTCGTGGCTAAAGGAAAGATCTGTCACTTCGGTCATAACAGACCTCGACAATACCCTCGTGCCGTGGAGAGATTACCGGGTGGCGAAAGACCTTTCCGACTGGTTCGATTCCCTGCATAGCGAAGGTTTCAGGACCGTCATACTGACCAACGCGAGGCCTTCTCCCACCATTCAAAAGATGTCCGAGGACTTGAAAACTGAGCTTGTAGTCGGAGCGAGAAAGCCGATTTCTAGGTTCTTCCGGTTGGCGCTGGAGAAAGTGAGTGCCCAGCCGCACGAGGCGTGCGTCGTGGGCGATCAAATTTTCACCGATGTCCTGGGCGGAAACCTCATCGGTTGCTACACGATACTTGTTGACAGGATAGGGGATAGGGAATTCCTGGGTACCCGGATAATGCGCCTGTTTGAAAGACTCATCCTCAGGTACGTCCTTGCGGAACCGACTGCCGCAGTGAGTCGTGATGGGAGCCGGAGCGTCGTGTGCGGGAGAGAAAAATCAAGGTAAACTTGGTTAGTACGCCGTGCCCCAACTTGCGAGTCTTACATAGCTGCTCCCTCGTTCCGATTATGTACGTTGGAGTGCCTGTCTGCATTGACCCGATGCATGTAGGAGGCGCTGCATGTTCAACGTACTAGTAGCCATTGAAAAAACCTTGTGGCGAAAAGGATTTCAGGCGATCTTCGCTGCGTACAGGGACATCAAACTCTGTTACCTCGAGCCACAGATGGCGACGTTATCGAGTGAAGGAGATTATTTTGACGTCATCGTTCTAGATGACGCCGGAAAGGATAGATCTTCACTGTGGAATAGAGTTTCCAGGTGGAAAAGACGCTATCCGGGCTCGAGGTTCGTCCTGATTTCGGAGAACCTGCGTCTATCCGATATATTGGATGGCCACAGGCTTGGGATCTGCGCGTACGTAGACGAAAAAGCCAGCTGTGAGCAATTTCAATGCGCGCTCGACGCAGCTTTCAGAGGAGACCTGTACGTATCCTCTGTCCTTGCCAGGAACGTTCAGGGAAGGAGTTGTTCGGTTGACTCGATAGAAGAGATGCTCGACTTGAAAGGAATCCGTGCCGAACAGCTTAGCGGGCTAAGCGGGCGCGAAATGGAGGTGCTAAGGCTCGTTGCCCGGGGCATGTCTAACAAGTCTATTGCCAAGAGCCTTTTCATCAGCGAGAAAACCGTCAAGAACCACCTATACAGCATCTTCAAGAAGCTGGGGGTCAGTGGAAGGACGGAGGCTGCGATGTTCGTGGTCAAGGGTCTTTTGTCCCATGAGAATGGGTCTTTTGGTCCTTGATGAGACTTATATGAAATCCGATTATCTTCAGTGAAATCTCATGGTAGTTGCCGCAGATCACCCCCCGAGATGCGACAGCGACTTGGCCCGGGATGTCCCGGGCGCTTTGTTTATACCAGCCTCAAATGTGGAGGTTGCTTACGTTGTTTGCGTTCATTGGGGCGCAGTATAGGAGTCTTACCGATTCACGGAGCAGCGAAACGGCCCCATAAACATTTCGTCGGTTCGGCCCTATTGGCTATAATTAATTGAGCTGTTTCCTGGATTCTGGACGCGGGAAGGTGTGGGAGTGGCGAAGATAATCAGGACAGCCTGTCCTTTGGATTGCTGGGATACGTGCACGTGGCTCGTGGAAGTGAGTAATGGGTCTATCAAGCGAGTCTACGGGGATCCGGCAAACCCTTATACCCAGGGGAAACTGTGTCCTAAAGCCAGATATCAGGTTGAAAGGGCTATGGACCCCAATAGACCCGTTCAACCGATGTTGAAGTCTCATGGCTACTGGAAAGCGATCTCGTGGGACGAAGCATTTGAGCGTTTTGCTGATGCCCTCGAGGAGGCTGTGCAAGAGTATGGCCCATCGTCCGTCTTATATTACACCGATTCGGGTTCGATGGGCCTTCTAAAGGATCTGGGACTTAGGTTTTTCCGGCGTCTAGGAAACGTGACCGAGACGATCGGCAGTCTCTGCTGGGCAGCAGGCTTGAAGGCACAAACTTACGATTTTGGCTTGCCCCTTTCCCACGAGCCCAGGGACATTCTGAATTCACGGCTTATCATAATCTGGGGAAGAAACCCGGCTTCCACCAACATACATCTTCTACCTTTTGTGGTGGAAGCGAGGAATAAGGGAGCCAGGGTGGTCCTGATCGATCCCGTAAGGTCACCGAGTTCGGTTTTGAGCCACGAAGTGATTAGCCCTCGCCCGGGCACCGACGGGGCCCTCGCCCTCGGTCTAATAAATGAGGTTCTCAGGCAGAACGTCGAGGACGTGCCATTCATAGCTGCGTTCACGGCTGGGTTTGGGTTCTTTTCTGAAAGCGTCAAACCTTATACGGCCCGGTGGGCGGAGAAGGTCACGGGTGTCCCGGCGTCTACCATCGCGGACCTAGCTAGAGAAATGGCGACCCGGAAACCGTGCGCGGTGCTGATGGGATACGGGTTACAGCGGTACTACAGGGGTGGTAATACCGTCCGCGCAATAGATGCTCTCTGTGCTGTCACCGGAAACATCGGTATCGAAGGCGGAGGGGCAAATTACGCAAACCGCTGGATAGCGTCGCACCTGAATCCGTTGGTGCCGCAAGTTTCATCGGATAGTCCTAAAAGATATGTCGCCAAGGCAAAACTTGAGGACTTGGCATCGCTGAAAGACCCACCTGTGAGACTCATGGTCGTAACATGCGCCAATCCGGTGAATCAGGCCCCCAATTCGCCGGCAGTGATGAAGGCAATCGCTTCCGTCCCTTTCAAGGTAACTCTGGACCTGAGATGGACCGAGACCTGTGAGACGTCGGACCTGTTCTTGCCGGTGACCACCTCTCTTGAAGATGAAGACCTGTATTTTTGCTCCTGGCATCCGTATATCGTCTACGGGGAACGGGCGATTTGCCCTCTGGGACAAGCTTTGCCGGAGTACGTCATATGGCGGGAACTTTCCAAAAGACTCGGGTTCGGGCGGGATTTCGAGAGAACCCCGGATGAATGGATAAACCTGGCACTGGAGCCGCTGTGGCCCTATGGTATCACAGCCGGTAGCATAAAGGGCGAACTCGTGAGATTCCCGGGATTCCCCGCCGTCCCGTATGCCGACGGAAAATTCCTAACTGCCTCCGGGAAATTCGAATTCTACTCGAAGGCCGCTCTGGCTGAAACGGGGCAGCCGGTGGCGGCCTGGCCTGTGCCGCAAGATTCGGACGGACCCGGCCGTGACTCTGACGGGCAGTATCCTCTAAGGCTCATTTCAGTGAGGAATATCCATCACCTTCATTCCCAGTTTTACGATAAAGCGTTGTCTCCGAAGGGACTCCCCTTGGCATATGTCAACCGCAATACCCTCAAAGCGCACGGTCTCCAGGATGGAGCCGATGTCATACTAGAGTCGCCATACGGCCAGATGAGGGTTGAGGTAAGGGAGTCTGACAAAGTTAGAGAAGATGTTGTGCTCACATATGAAGGCGGATCGGTTCTGGCAGGCAAGGGGGCTAACCTGCTTACCCCCAGCGGCGTCACTGACATGGGGTACGGCGCAAGGTATTACGACTGCGTGGTGAGGATCTTGCCGGGACCTGACCGGGGCCTTGACCGGGAGACTCGCTTATGTGAGTCTCATGTGAAGTGAGGGGGCTTGACTTACTATGCCTGGACTTTTCGACGTGCTGGGGCCAGTCATGATAGGTCCTTCCAGTTCCCACACGGCGGGTGCAGCCAGGCTGGGAAAACTGGCGAGAATTCTTCTGGGTGAGCCTCCCAGGGCAGCGACAATCACTCTTCACGGTTCCTTTGCCGCGACCTATAAAGGTCACGGGACGGATCTTGCCCTGGTAGGGGGGCTTCTGGGCTTCTCCACAGATGACGAGAGGATAAGGGAAGCTTTTGAACACGCAAGACGACAGGGACTTGGCGTCACGATTAGGACGGGAGATCTCGGGAACGTCCACCCAAATACCGTGCGGTTTGACCTTGTGGGTGCAAACGGCAAGACTCTGTCGATGGCCGGGTCTTCGATAGGCGGCGGAAAAGTCGAGGTGTTTGAAATCGAGGGTTTACCTGTAAGCATCTCGGGTGAAAGGCCTACCCTGGTGGCCAGTTATCCGGACAGGCCCGGGGTGATCGCCGCCATAACGGCTGTGCTGGCCCGGGAGAGGATAAATATAGCTACGATGAGAGTGACCAGGTCGGGTAAGGGGAAGACGGCCATCGCCGTCCTGGAGACCGACCAGGATATCCCGGAGAAAGTCTTGGACGAGGTTAGGGCCATTCCCGGCATGGACGATACAAAAGTTCTCCGTCCGGAATAGGACGTTTGCTGCAGGAGGAATGCTTCCATGCTGCTTTCGGAACTTGCGGCTAGGGCGAAGAGCGAGGGCGTGAGCCTAGGACAGATGGCGGTGAGGCTTGAGAGTATCGAAGCGGGGGTACCTGCCGAAGTCATAACCGCCAAGGTCCGGAGTATGCTGAAAGTCATGAAGGAAGCCGTTGAAGAGGGACTCAGAGATCCCGCCCGCCGTTCGAGGAGCGGCCTTTCAGGCGGAGACGCGGCCAAAGTGGCCCGCCGCCTAACTCTGGGGAAGTGTTTTCCGGGAAACGATCTCCTGGCAAGGGCGATCTCATATTCTTTGGCTGTTTCCGAAGTCAATGCCTGTATGGGGAAGATCGTGGCTGCTCCGACGGCCGGTTCGTGCGGCATAGTTCCCGGAACCTTCTTCGCGCTCAAGGAAGCACTTTCCCTGGAAGACGAGGCGCTTGTAGATGCCCTGTGTGCGGCCGGGCTCGTGGGCCAGGTAATCGCGGAGAAAGCGACTCTCTCGGGAGCAGAAGGCGGGTGCCAAGCCGAGTGCGGTTCGGCGGCCGCGATGGCGGCGTGCGGACTGACTCAAATGGGCGGAGGCACTCCTGAAGATTGTATCCACGCTGCCGCTCTGGCTTTGAAGGGCCTCATGG
Source organism: Candidatus Fermentithermobacillus carboniphilus (assembly GCA_018208355.1). GTDB lineage: Bacteria > Bacillota > Sulfobacillia > Fermentithermobacillales > Fermentithermobacillaceae > Fermentithermobacillus > Fermentithermobacillus carboniphilus. The sequence continues at coordinate 2,226,097 of CP062796.1, forward strand.
GGCTGGTGTGTGATCCGGTTGCGGGGCTCGTAGAAATCCCGTGTGTAAAACGAAACGCCACGTCTTCTGCAGTTGCTATTGCCAGCGCAGAAATGGCGCTTTCAGGCGTCCGGAGTTTCATTCCGCCGGATGAAGTGATATCCGCCATGGCGCAAGTAGGCAGGAGCATACCCGAAAGCCTCCGGGAGACATCGCGGGGAGGGTTGGCCGCGACCGAGACCGGGCGGAGCGTGGCTTCAAAGTTCGGTTCTGTTTCCTCAACCCTGGACCGTCAGGGGTAAAACCCGTGCTGGTAAAAATAATAAAGGGTCACCGCTGTAGATGTGACCGCCAGGACGAAACTCCAGAAAGCCCCGGCCAGGTTACCATCCCTGAACAGAGTGAATGCCCACGATAAAGTGTATATCCCCACGATTATCGCAGAAATGATTCCGGCAAGATGCATATTATCAGTGTCTCCGGATGAGGGCGCCTGAATACCTAGTGCTCCCCGGATTAAATCGCTAGACCGGGGCGGAACAGGATGCAGAAAAGATCGCACAGACATCAGGATTAAGCAGGGCGTGGCCACCCGGTTACGCCCACGCCATTTATCTCCGAACCAGGTGATGAAAATGGTCAAGCCTTATCCTGATGGGTTCTACTGCTCTAAGATTTGTCAGAGCCAATGCTGCAGGAATGTCGATATCTATGTACTAAAAAGTGAGGAGATCAGCTACGAGTTCTGGAAGGCAAACTATCCTAGTTTAGGCAGGAAGACTTGCGGATGTTTGGATGCTGAGGGCTTGTGTAGCATACATGAAGGGCCGAGACCCCTGATCTGCAGGATCTATCCTTACTTCATATACCAGGGGGGAATCATGGCCAGTCTCAACTGTAAGTATGTGAGCGAGGTGGTTTTACCGAGCCTCACAAGTCACGTGGTCAGAGACAGAGTCTTCAAGCAAATCCTGGAGTATCTCACACTGGAGTGCTCGGACGAGCAGGTAGTGGAGATCGAGGATAGATTAAGACAGTGCAAAGGGGTATTCCTGCTTATCAGGGGGAATCTCGATGCTTGATTTGGGGGATTCCTTTCGCCCTTTTCAAGTAATTTTGAGACAGTTTAGGTCTACGGTCATCCTGGCGAGGAGATAGAGAATGGGCCCGCAGGTACTAGTCTAATCTGAGAGAACGTGGTAGATTGAGTAGTGGGATTGGCAAAACTCTACGTAAAGGAGTGTGGGTATGAGAAAGGTTATATCGACCTTGGTGGTGCTGTCTTTGGCTCTTCTCACCTTGGCCGGATGCCAAAGTGGTCCAACGATAGCGAAAATAGGTCTCGGGCACATCACCTCTATTAGCAAATCCACCGATCTTACGGTAGACAAGGACGGAAATGTGGTACCTCCAGTAGCGCAGGTAGATACCGTTATTGCGGCAGTTGCGTTCGACAAGAACGGCAAGGTTGTCAAGGTGACCATAGATACTGCTCAGACTAAGGTGAATTTCGACAAGGACCTCCAGATTACCTCCGATATCAAGGCAGAAGGCAAGACTAAGGTTGAGCTCGGCGACCAATACGGCATGGCCAAGGCATCCAGCATCAAGAAGGAATGGTACCAGCAAATAGCTGAACTCGAAAAGTGGATGGTCGGAAAAACAGTCGATCAGATCAAGGCCATGAAGACCAAGCAGCGTGATGCCGCTCACCCGGCGGTTCCTGATGTTCCGGAACTTACATCTCTTGTCACGATAACGGTTCAGGACTACATCGCTGCGGTGGAAGAAGCGTACAAGAACGCCGTTGAGGTTCCCAAGGGTGCTGCCACTCTAGGTCTGGGGCATATTGTAAAGACCGACAAGTCGGTTGGTTACTCCAAGACAGATACCGCCGAAACGCTTCCCGTTGCCCAAGTGAACACAACGATGGCTGCCGTCGCATTTGACAAAAACGGCAAGGTTGTGCGCGCTCTAATAGATACCGCCCAGACAAAGGTTCAGTACGATAAGGACGGTAAAGTAACTTCCGACAAGACCGCTCCGGTCAAAACCAAGAAGGAACTCGGCGACCAATACGGCATGGCTAAAGCATCCAGCATCAAGAAGGAATGGTACCAGCAAATCGCCGAACTCGAAAAGTGGATGACCGGAAAGACCATAGAACAGATCAAGGCCATGAAAACCAAGCAGCGTGACGCCGCTCATCCCGCTGTACCGGATGTTCCCGAACTCACGTCCCTCGTAACCATAACTGTTGAGGATTACCTCGCTGCCGTCGCCGAGGCCTATCAGAAGGCAAAGTAAGGCATATAAACCAGTATAGTTTTACGGGTTTAGGATTTGAAGGCTCCTGCATCGACATGCGGGAGCCTTCAACATTTGGCGCTGCATGTGGTGTTGCTGCACCACGGTGTTTTGCCATGGTGGCGTGCCGTAATATCGCGGGTTAGTGGCGCAAAGAACCGAGAGCCCTTGCCATAGAGAGAATGCTAAGTTAATGTAGAAAACTGGTGATACTAATGAAAAAACCTCCCGCAAAATTCGCGGTAACAGTCGCGGTGATCCTTCTGGCTTCGACAGCTTTTCTGGTGCTCCGGAGCCTGGAACCCAGGTGCAAAAAATACACCGATAGCTTCTTCGATACTTTTGACACTGTTGTCACAGTCGTAGCGTATACGAAGGACAGGCAAGAATTCGACATGTATTTCCAGAAGATTCACTCGCGTTTCCAGGAGCTTCACAGGTTGTATGACATATACAACACCTACGAGGGCATAAACAACATTAAGACGATCAACGACAACGCAGGCGTAAAGCCGGTTAAAGTAAATAAGGAAATAATCGACCTCATCTTGTTTGCTAAGGACTGGTACAAGCGCACAGGCGGGAAGACCAACATCGCTATGGGTTCAGTGTTGCGGATATGGCACGACTACCGCGAACGGGGTCAGGATGACCCGGCGAATGCAAAACTGCCTCCCATGGAGGCCCTCTTAGAGGCTGCAAAACACACCGACATAGATAAGGTCATCGTGGATACCGAAAACAGTACTGTGTATCTGGCTGACAAAGAGATGAGTTTGGATGTCGGTGCAGTAGCGAAAGGCTACGCAACCGAAATCGTGGCTAGAGAGATCGCTGCCGCAGGGCTTAAGTCGGGCATGATAAGTTCAGGAGGCAATATAAGGACCATCGGCACACCCCTTGATGGCAGGCGCGAACGATGGAGTGTGGGCATACATGACCCCAGGAAATCTATATTCTCCGAAGAGGATAGCCTGTTAGGCATCGTTTACGTCGGTGATGGTTTCTCGGTTGCAACCAGCGGCGGTTATCAGAGGTACTATATCGTCGACGACAAGGTATACCATCATCTCATAGACCCCAAGACATTGATGCCCGCAAATTATTACCTTGCGGTTACTGTAGTTGCCCAAGATGCCGGCGTGGCGGATTTCATGTCAACGACGTTATTTTTGCTTCCCTATGACAAAAGCCGGTCGCTCGCTGAAAGCCTGGACGGTGTTGAAGCTGCGTGGGTGATGCCTGATGGCAGTGTGGAGGTCACCGACGGTATGAAAGCTCTTATGGGCGGCCACGATGCATCGGGGACAAAGCAACGATAACAGGCTATTTCCGGCGGACCCTGGTCATCTCCCGGTCGTATGCGTCGGGGACAAAGTAACCATAACGCTGGCGAACCCCAGATGAAGTCTCCCAGAAGGGCAAGCGCCCAGGGATACTTCCTGTTTAAGCCGGAAATCTTACATTTTCCCTGGAATTACCCTCGAAAAGGAGAAGGCATACTAACTCCTGGAGGTGTAGAACCTGAACGTATTCTCGGTCGCATCCGCTCGAGCCCTGGATTCTATCCGGCAGCTTCTCGGCCAGGAGATTCAGAACTGGCAGAGACGCGGCGTCAAAATAACCGTGCGCGAGTCTTCAGCCGGAGATCTCCTCATCTTCCGGTGCGAAATGCCGAGACTGGGTGAACCCTCAGGCAGGGAGATTCTGAACAAGGTCAAAGGTTCTGTAGCCAACGGACTTTCAGACATCATAGTCGATGAGTATGAGAAACTCCTGGTGGCGCGACTTATCGACGAGAATTACGGTTACCTGGCCTCACGGGATAGGGATTTTCTCAAGAAAAAAGTGTTTTTGAAGTTGAACGGGCAGGATGGGGCTCGTGTGCGGAAAAGCCAAGGGCCTTATCAGCGAAATCAGAGGAAAAGCAGGGTCTGGGCTAAGCTCGCCGAGTACCTCGAAGGGGAAGATGAGATCGTCCTCGAGGGTTTCATCACTTTCAGGCTAAAAGAATATCTCGAAGAGCTCTTCAACGTGGTCGACGAGACGGTGGAAGAGCATTTAGTCGAGAGGGAATATAGAGAGTTTCTCAAACTCCTCCGGCACTTCATGGACAGGCAGAAATCTCCTGCTTCGACGATTAACATTGTCCGCCAGTCGGGCGGATCTTACCAGGTCCTAGACGACGATTTTTCGCCCATCAAAGGGGAGGTCGGTACCTTCCTGAAGGGAAGTCCGGAAGGCCTCGGGCTGGATATCGACGACCTCGTGGTGAGCGCCGTGGTTACACTAGCTCCCGAAAAAGTAGTCTGGCACGGACCGAAAGATGACTCGCCGTGTTTCGACCTTCTCAAAGACTTGTTTGAAGAAAGATTTGCAATCTGTCCCGGCTGTTCTCTAGAAAAATGACCAGGGAAACCGCAGTTTTCAACCCAAGCCGAAAAACATCTCCGAGCCAAAATACACAAGCCGAAAGACATCTTGATTTCCCTCTCCGGGCAGGTTATAATGCCAAAAAACTAATAGTGAAGGATATGGCTGTGAAGAGGAGAGTACCGGGAAACGCTGCCAAAGAGAGGGAAGGCCGGTGGCTGGAAGCCTCCCGCAGATAGTTTCCCAGGGAACACCACCTCGGAGCCTCCGGCGGACGCTCCGTGAGAGATAACGCCGGCGCTGTGAACGCGATAGAGTAAAAAGAGGGCCGGATGTTTGTGGATACTGTGGCTCATATAGGAGCTTATCCGGCTGAATAAGGGTGGAACCGCGAGATCTCGCCCCTTTCGGGACGAGATTTTTTATTTCGATTGCAAAGGAGGAGTCACGGTTTGATACAGGTGAGCTGGCAAGATGAGAAGGCTTCGCTACCGGAAGGGGCCACTTTCCTGGATGTCAAGAAGGCCTTTGGGTGGAAAAACGATGTGCTGATGGTGCTGGTTGACGGGAAGCCGAGAGAGCTTCGGGATAAGGTGCCTGGAGACTGTAGCGTGGAACCTTTGACTTTCCGGGATGAAGCGGCCAGGAACGCCCTCCGTCACTCCACGGCCCACATCCTTGCTCAGGCCGTCAAGAGGCTTTACCCGGAAACCCGGTTGGGTATAGGACCTTCGATCGAAGACGGTTTCTACTACGATTTCGACGCTCCGGTGGCCTTCGGCCCGGACGAGCTCGAGAAAATCGAGGAAGAGATGAAGCGGATTATTTCGGAGAACGAGCCCATTGTCCGGGAATTCGTCGAAAAGGCAGAGGCCAGGAAGATCTTCCAGGAGAGAAACGAACCATATAAGTTGGAGATCCTCGAGGAAATACCCGATGGAGAACCCATTTCCATCTACCGGCAAGGGGAGTTCGTCGACCTGTGCTCAGGACCTCACGTGCCCTCAACCGGTTATGTCAAAGCCATGAAGCTCTTGAATGTGGCAGGGGCCTACTGGCGCGGAAACGAGAAGAACCCGATGCTTCAGAGGATCTACGGGACGTCCTTCATGGATCAAAAAGAGCTCGACGACTACCTTGTGCGTCTTGAGGAAATCAAGAAGCGTGACCACCGTAAACTAGGCAAGGACCTCGATCTCTTCAGCATAGAAGAGGAAGGCGGTCCCGGCCTCGTGTACTGGCACCCGAAAGGCGCCATCATCCGCGAGATCATCGAGGACTTCTGGAGAAAAGAACACAGGAAAAGAGGGTACCAGCTCGTTTATACGCCACATATCGCCAAACTGGACCTGTGGAAAGTTTCAGGGCACTGGAACTGGTATAAAGAGAACATGTATTCACCGATGGTGATAGATGAGGTCGAATACCTCCTAAAACCGATGAACTGTCCTTTCCACATCCTCATCTTCAAGGGCGACACCAGGAGCTACAGGGATCTCCCGATCAAGTACGGAGAATTGGGCACCGTCTATCGTTACGAGCGTTCGGGAGTCTTGCACGGTATGCTCAGGGTCAGAGGATTCACCCAGGACGATGCCCACATCTTCTGCCGCCCCGACCAGCTCGAGGATGAACTTGTCGGGGTACTGGATCTTGCATCTTTCATGTTGGAAACGTTCGGATACGATGAGTATTACTGCATGCTTTCGGTCCGTGATCCGGAAAACAAAGAGAAATATATCGGTGACGACGAGGTATGGGAGACCGCAGAAAACGCGCTTGAAAGAGCCTTGCAGAGAAAAGGGCTCAACTACAAGATCGACCCCGGTGAAGCCAAGTTTTACGGTCCTGCTATCGACATAAAGGTTAAGGACGCGGTGGGCAGGCTCTGGCAGGGCCCCACCATTCAGGTAGACTTCAATCTTCCGGAGCGGTTTGACATAAGCTACATCGGCGAAGATGGCGAGAAGCACCGGCCGGTCATAATCCACAGGACGGTGCTGGGGACCATGGAAAGGTTCATCGGGGGACTCATAGAGCACTACGCAGGTGCATTCCCATTGTGGCTGGCGCCGGTGCAGATGAGGGTAATCCCTGTTTCCGAAAAGCAATCCGATTACGCTCAGAAAGTCACCGAATCCTTGAGAAACCAAGGTTACAGGGTCGAGTGCGACCTCGGAAGCGAGAAGATCGGGTACAAGATACGGAAGGCGCAGCTGGAGAAAATCCCCTACATGCTTGTGGTGGGATCGAGGGAGAGAGAAGAAGGCACTCTCTCTGTGAGACACCGGTCCTTGGGCGACCTCGGGACCATGAGATTAGATGAGTTCGTGGAGAAAGCCCGTGAAGAAGTTGAGAAAAAGTTGCTGGATTCCATATTCTCGGTGACACGATGATCCAGTTTGTGATATACTTCATCGCGTAAATGAAGTAGAAGCCATCCGCTTCTCACCTTACGGTCCGTGTGGCTGTTAAGGTAACAAATACTGGACTTTTGGTCCTCAGGCACGCGCCTCTGGGCCTTCAGAATTGCGGGCGGGTGGAATTACCTGCCCGCGATTCATGTGTGACCGGTATGGGCGTTGTGTACAGGACCAACGCTCGGGGATGGAAGTTCCGAGCGTTGAACGTAGCAGTAGCCAAAGCAAAAAGGCGTGCGAATTCGATAGGAACTTCCGGAAGGGGGGTGTAATTCGATAAGTCAAATAGAGCAAAGGGTTAATGAGGAGATCCGGGCGAGGGAAGTCAGAGTCATATTGCCCGACGGTGAGCAGCTGGGAATCCTGCCCATACATGAAGCTCTGAGGGCCGCGCGGGAACGGGGACTTGACCTTGTGGAAGTTGCACCTCAGGCCAAACCGCCTGTCTGCAAGATAATGGATTACAGCAAGTGGAAGTATGACCAGGCGAAGAAATTGAAGGAGGCCAAGAAGAAGCAGAGGACCCAGGATGTAAAAGAGATCAAGATGCGCCCCAGCATCGACGAGCACGATTTCAATGTGAAAGCCAGAGCCTGCGAGAGGTTTTTGACTGATGGGGATAAGGTCAAGGCCACGATAATGTTCCGCGGGAGGGAGCTCGCCCACATCGAAATAGGACAGAAGGTTCTGGAAAGACTCCTGGAACGGGTCAAAGAGATTTGCGTAGTCGAAAGACCTCCCAGGATCGAAGGTCGCAATATGATCATGGTTCTGGCTCCCAGCGCTAGGAAACCGGAACCGGACGAGGAGCGCTGATCCGGTGTCGCCGGCCAGAATTACGGAACTCGAAGGCATGTTCACAGCAGAAAGGATGTTCAGGAGAAGTGGCTAAGAAAAAGATGAAAAGTCACAGCGGTGCCAAGAAACGGTTTTTCGTGACCGGCACCGGGAAAATCCGTCACTTCCGTTCGGGCCATAGCCACAGATTGCAGGGTAAGAGCGCGGAGAGAAAGAGAAGACTCAAGAAAGATTCGATTCTCGATAAAGTCCACGAGAAAAAGATTCGCGCTTTGATCCCGTACAAGTGATGGCTATAGAGGCGTCCGCATAAGTGACGGCAGGACAGGAAATTCTCTTGGGGATTCCAGAAAGAGGGTAAGTACGTATGCCTCGTGTTAAGACAGGTGTGACCAATAGACAAAGACACAAGAAAATCTTGAAACTCGCGAAAGGTTACTGGGGTAGAAGGTCCAAGTCTTTCCGCATCGCCAATGAATCGGTGATGAAGGCGCTGTACTACGCCAGACGTCACAGGCGTGAGAAAAAGAGAGAGTTCAGAGGACTCTGGATCGCTCGGATAAACGCTGCAGCGAGGCAGAACGGTATGAACTATAGTACTTTCATAAGCGGCCTCAAGAAAGCCGGAGTGGAGATTAACAGGCAGATGCTTGCTGACCTCGCAGTCACCGACGAAAAAGCGTTTTCGGAACTTGTGGCCATTGCAAAGGGCGCTGGAGCTCGCTGATTTCGGTTGTTCGCACAGGACTGGAGGAAATGACGTTGTCTTCTCTCGAAGCGAGGCCAAGATGGCTCACGCCCACACGGCTCCTTGTCCTCGGGTTCTTTTCTGTCATCGTAGCCGGGACCCTCTTCTTGATGCTTCCCTGGTCTACGTTTAGCGGTCAGTCGGCGCCGTTCATAGATGCGCTGTTTACCGCCACTTCTGCAGTGTGCGTTACGGGTCTTGTGGTCGTCAACACGGCCAGTTTCTGGAGCTTTTGGGGTCAGCTTGTCATAATCATCCTCATCCAGGTCGGAGGTCTCGGGTTGATGACTTTCGCAACCGCCCACGCCCTCGTAACGGGGAGACGAGTGGGTTTGCGGGAGCGGCTCATCATCCAGGAACAGACGGGACAGTGGAGCCTCTCCGGGCTTGTCGTCCTGGTACGGCGCATTATCTTGGCGACCGTGATATTTGAGGGGACCGGTGCCGTTATACTGGGGCTGGCATTTGGCCTTACGAGGAAACTTTCGTTTTTCCAGGCGGCATTCTTCGGGTTATTTCACTCAGTGTCGGCGTTTTGTAATGCGGGCTTCGATATCCTCGGCAATAGTCTCATGGACTATGCGTCCAGCGCTACGGTGACGCTGACGGTCAGTTTTCTAATTATTTTCGGTGGATTGGGTTTTCACGTGCTGGCCGATCTTTTCGTAAACCGTGGGCGCTGGGATAAATTGAGCCTTCACTCAAAACTGGTCCTGAAGGTCACCGCAGCACTGCTGGTAGTAGGGACCCTGGTGGTTTTCGCCCTGGAAAGGGACAACCCGGATACCCTTATGGGCATGAGCCTGAAGGGAAAAGTACTTGCCTCCTGGTTCCAGTCGGTCACTCCAAGGACCGCGGGGTTCAATAGTATCGCTACGGACAAGTTGAAAGTCTCCACGGCGTTTTTCGTGATATGTCTCATGTTCATAGGAGCGTCTCCCGGTGGAACCGGGGGCGGGGTCAAGACGACAACCTTCTTCACGGCCATAAGGTTCGTCACTTCTACCGTGACGGGCGGAGGATATGTCAATTTCGAGAAAAGGCGTCTTCCCGAAGGTGTCGTGCTTAAAGCGGTGACTATAATACTCCTTTCCCTTGGGCTCGTGGTTACTGCGACCATGATTCTCACTATTACCGAGAACGCCTCTTTTCTTGACATATTGTTTGAGGTAGTATCAGCTTTCGGTACGGTAGGTCTCTCTAGGGGAATTACCCCTACCCTGAGCGTCACGGGGAAACTGGTCTTGATCGTGACGATGTTCGCGGGCAGGGTGGGGCCTTTGAGCCTTGCGATGGCACTGTCGCATAAGGCGAAAGGGACAGATATCCGGTACCCTGAAGAAAGGGTATCGGTAGGCTAAAGGTGTGTGATGAAGATGGCTAAACAGTTTGCGGTGATAGGTCTTGGCCGGTTCGGGGGGAGCCTGGCCCGGACGCTTGCCCGGCTTGGAGCGGAAGTCCTGGCGGTTGATGTGGACGAAGAAAAAGTCAAAGCGGTTGCTCCCGTGGTTACCCAGGCGGTTCAGGCGGACGCTACAGACGAGTCAGTGCTGAGAGAACTCGGCCTGAAGAACTTCGACGTCGTCGTGGTGGCCATAAGCGCTTTTGAGGCCAGCCTCCTCGTGACCCTATTTTTGAAAGAACTTGGGGTCAAACGGGTTGTGGTGAAGGCAGCCAGCGAGGAACACGGCAAGATACTCGAGCGAGTTGGAGCCGACACCATAGTTTTCCCGGAAAAAGACATGGGAGAACGGGTAGCCTATTCGCTTGTTTCAGGAAGCGTTATAGATTACCTGGAACTATCTGAGGATTACGGCGTGGTAGAGATAGCGGTCGCAGGCGGCCTTGTAGGGCGCACCCTGCGTAACCTCAATTTGAGAAACCGCATGGGACTTAACGTGATGGCCATTAAACGTGGCGACACGGTCAACGTTTACGTCAACCCCGATGAACCTCTGCGCGAGGGAGATATCCTAGTCGCCATAGGCCCCAATGAGGGCGTCCACCGGTTGAATCAGATACTCGAAAGAGGGTAGACGGTCAGAACTTGGAAGTTCCCTGGCGGTTCATCAAGAAATTGTATGGCAAAAAGGCCCGTGACGAAACGGGCCTCACTGTGGCCGAAGGACCGGCTGCAGTACTTTGCGCCCTTGAGTCTTCGGTTGAAATCCGGATGATTGTGGTCGCCGAAGACTTCCTCAGCACCGATAAAGGGCAGGAGGTTCGGGAAGCTATAGCTCGCCGGACCGACTTAAGAGAAGTTTTCATTGTGTCAAGGTCCCTCTACAATAGGATGTCGGATACTGCGTCGCCGCAGGGAGTCCTCTGCGTTATCCCGTGGCCTTTCCGCAACCAGCCTCCGAAAGTGTGGAGCCAGGATCTCATAGTTGTGGGCGTCGACATACAGGACCCTGGCAATGTTGGGACGCTGGTTCGAGCAAGCAGCGCGGTCGGGGTGACGCAGGTGATTTTCTGCGGCAATACAGCTGACCCTTTTTCTCCGAAAGCAATCAGATCCTCGGCTGGGGCAGTCTTTGCGACGCAGGTCCGGACGGCTGAAGATCCCTTGAAGGTCGTAAGAGGTCTTGCCGCCTTGGGTATTAAGTTCTTTAGAGCGGTACCCCGTGACGGCGTCCCGCCGTGGAAAGTTGAGTTCAAAAGCCCGTGTGCGGTCCTCCTTGGGAACGAAGCCGGGGGACTCCGCGAGGAGATCCTGGAGCTGCCGGGAGGAGAAGATGTCTCGATTCCTATGCCCGGAGGTACTGAGTCGTTGAACGTGGCGATGGCCTGCAGCATGATCCTTTACGAGGCATTGAGACAGAGGATGGAAGTGTTATAATATCGAAAAGGGCCGAGAAAGCGGGGGATCAGGCCCTGAAACCCGCAAGAGCTTCTTGGTCCATATTCGAAAGGACCGGCTCGGTGCTGGCTTGCCTGGTTTATCGTCATTACCTACGCGTTTTTTCGGAATAACTCATGGGACTCGAGTGAAGGCGCGGAAAAGTGAATAACATTGTGTTGAACTAGACGTGGCGATGAAGGAGAACGTGGGCCAGGTAGACCTGGACAGAGAGGGAAAGTAGCTGCTGAGAGCTTTCCTCCAAGGAAACTGGCTGATATTCGCTCCGGAGCCTCCGGGCTGAAACGAGAGTAGGTCCGGCGTTCTCTCGCGATAAGAGGGCTCAGAGGGGGCCGGGAAACCGGTCAAGCCTGGTGGTACCGCGGAAGCAAGGCGCTTTCGTCCGAAAGGGATGAAAGCGTCTTTTTTATAGCCGGCGACAGATACATCTGAACGAAGGTGAACCGAAATTCTTGCAGGAAGGAGGGACTGCGCGGAGCTCCGCAAAGGGCTTACCCGCGCGGGTACTGTGGACGACAGGATAAGAGCAGTCAAGGAAAAAGCCTTAGAGCAGATTGAAAGAGCACAGAGCCTCGGGGAACTCGAAGCTGTCCGGGTCAGGTACCTGGGGAGGAAAGGCGAGATACCCCTTTTGCTGAAGACAATAGGGACGTTGCCACCGGAAGAAAGGCCGTCATTTGGAGCCGAGGTGAACTCACTCAGGGAAAGAGTTGAGCAAGCGCTGGAACGCAAAAGGCAGGAACTCGAGCGGCAGGTCATCGAAGCCCGGGTTACGGAGGAGAAAGTGGATACCAGCCTGCCCGGGCAGTATTTCGAACCCGGCGCGCTTCACCCGCTCACCAGGGCCCTGAGGGATATAATTGGGATTTTCTACGGGATGGGGTTCACCGTTTACGAAAGCCGCGAAACCGAGACAGACGAGATGAACTTCGTGAAGCTGAACATCGCCCCGGGCCACCCCGCCCGTGACATGCAGGAGACCTTTTACCTTACGGAATCGACCTTGTTGAGGACCCACACTTCTCCCGGGCAGGTTAGGGGGATGCTCTCCATGGCGGGGGAATTGCCGGTAAGATTCGTGGTACCCGGCAGGGTTTACAGGCGTGATCCTACCGATGCTTCCCATCACCCGGTATTTCACCAGGTAGAAGGTCTTGCAGTTGACACGGACGTGAGCTTCTGCGATTTGAGAGGCGTGGTCATGTCCTTCGCCAAGAGGTTCTTCGGGGAAGAAACCAGGATCAGGTTGAGACCGAGTTATTTTCCGTTCACGGAGCCTTCGTGCGAAGTTGACGTGTCATGCGTGCTCTGTAAGGGGAAAGGGTGTTCGGTCTGCGGCAACTCAGGTTGGCTTGAGGTTGCGGGGGCTGGCATGGTTCACCCGAACGTCATAAGGAACGGGGGCTACGACCCCGAACGGGTTACGGGTTTTGCTTTCGGTTTCGGACTCGACCGCCTGGCCATGCTGAAATACGGCATAGACGATATACGATTGTTCTATTCCAACGACAAAAGATTTCTTTCCCAGTTCAGGGGATTCTGAAAGTTCGGGATGCTGTGTTTTTAGTCTACGGTCTTTCAGAAAAGCCGGGCAAGACGCTTCGAAGGAGGTAGCCTGCAATGAAGGTTCCGTTCAAGTGGTTGAACGAGTACGTTACTCTCCCGTGGGATGCGGAGGAAACGGCCAGGAGGTTCACCATGGCCGGACTTAAGGTGGAGGACCTGTATTACGATAGACTAGACATATCGGGAGTCGTGACGGCGAGGATACTGAAAGTGACCCCGCATCCTGGGAGAAATGATTTAAAGGTCGGGGTCCTGGACGCAGGTGGCCCGAAATACTGCGTGGTCTCGGGTGCGCCGGGCTTTTCCGAGGGAAACGTGACTGTTCTCGCCGTGCCGGGCGCGAGACTGCCCGGAAACGTTGTTATAGGGACGCGGGACATCGCCGGGACCAGGTCAGAGGGTATGGTTCTTTCCTCCAATGAACTACTTACCGGGGGTTCGCCCAGGCCCAGGGAAGACATAATTCTCCTTCCTTCTGACACCCCTTTGGGAAAACCTGCCGAGGATATATTCGAGCTCGATGACTGGGTTATCGACCTGGAGCTGACGGTTAATTTCTCCCACTGCCTATCGATCCTGGGGGTGGCCATCGAAGCTTCGGCGTTGTCGGGAGCGCCTCTTCGCTTGCCGGGTATCCTTGAGAAGTGGCAGTGGGCGAGCCCCCGGGGAAGCGCAGAGCCCGAGGGGATGCCGAAAGCCAAACAAAAGTTCGCGATTGAACTGCCCGATCCTGACCTCTGCCCGAGATACGTGGGGAAAACCGTCAGAGGAGTGACCTTTAGGTATTCCCCCGTGAAGGTGGAGAGGCGTCTTTGGCTTTCAGGGATGAGGCCGGTGAACGCGGTAGTCGATGCCACGAACTACGTTATGCTCGAGACCGGCCAACCGCTTCACGCTTTCGACGAGGACCGCCTAAGAGGCAGAGCTATCTTTGCAAGGCGGTCTCGTCCCGGGGAGGTCATCGTCACCCTAGACGGGGAGGAACGGTCCCTGCCCGAAGGCACTCTCGTGATCGCGGATGAGGCAGGGCCTGTGGCCATAGCTGGAGTCATGGGTGGCAAGGAAACCGAAGTGACTGAGGATACAAAGAACCTCCTCCTCGAATCCGCCTACTTCTCCCCGCTTTCGGTCAGGCTGACTTCCCAGAAGCTGAAGCTTCGTACCGAGGCGGCCCTGCGCTTCGAAAAGGGAGTAGACCCCACGGCCCAGGCCGCAGTCGCGGAAAGGGCGGCGGAGATGATATCGGCGCTCGCCGGCGGCGAGCCTTACCCCGGGAGGGCGGAAACCAACGTCCTATCCCCATGCCCAAAAGTCATCCGGTTGCGGTCAAAGTCGGTGGAAAGGACCCTGGGAGTGGCGGTCTCGCGTGAAGAATGTGAGACCATATTATCAGGGCTGAGATTCGGGGTCGAAAAAAGTCCTGATAAGACGGGGTCCAGCGAAGATAGCTGGTGCATCGTCGTGCCTCCTCGGAGAGTTGACATTTCGGAGGAGATAGATCTGGTCGAGGAGATAGCCAGGTATTACGGGTACGAGAGATTTCCTGAAAGACACCTTTCGAAAGCTATTCCGGGAGGTCCCCCCGGCAAAGATTTCGTCCGGGTCGAGCGGCTCCGGGACTTCCTGGTATCTCTGGGCGGTCTGGAAGCCATCTCAAATTCTCTGATTTCGCCCTCGGACCTTGCGAAGCTCGGGTGGGATGAGAAAGACCCTAGAGGTAATCCCGTGCGTTTGACGAATCCCCTGTCATCCTCTGAATCGTGTCTTCGGACCAGCCTTCTTCCGGGTCTTTTGAAAGCGGTCATCGCCAACCAGAGGGCGAAGGTTCCGGGGGCCCTGTTATGGGAGATAGGGAACGTATTCTTCAGGTCCAGTGAAGAACTTCCGCTTGAAGTGAGGGAACTGGGTATTGTGTCCTTCGGCCTGCAGAGGCCAAAGACGTGGCTAGAGGACGAGAGCTTATCATCTTTCTTCCAGATGAAAGGCCTGGTCACCGCGATTCTTGAACTCGCGGGCATCGAAGATGTCACTTTCTTGCCGAAAGCATCCATGCCATTCCACCCAGGCAAATCGGCGAGGATCGTCGCGAAAGGTTCGACGGTGGGCGAGGTGGGGGAGCTTCACCCGGCGTGCGAAAGCGCTCTCGAGATAATTCCCCCGGTCAGCATGGCATGGCTTTCCCTTGACGCCCTCCTGGGGCTTTCGCAGGAAAAGAAGTTTACGCCCATCTCCCGGTTCATGCCCGTCGAAAGGGACCTTGCGGTGGTTGTGCCGGAAGAAGTCCCCGCAGGCGAGGTGTTGGGCGCCATCAAGCAAACCGGCAAAGACCTGGTTTCGGTCACCCTTTTCGATATCTGGCGGAAGCCTCCCGTTCCCGAAGGGTTCAAGAGCCTTGCCGTGAGGATCGTATACCAGGCTTTCGACAGGACCCTCACCGAAGAAGAAATCGCCGTAGACAGACAGAACATCGTTCGTGAACTCGAGAGAAGATTTGGCGCGAAACAGAGGGTGTAACCCATGGATAAAAGAGAGATCGCCCACGTGTTAAGGGTGATCGCCCGCATGCTCGAAATCAAAGGCGAAGAGGCGTTCAAAGTCCGGGCCTATGAGAGGGCAGCCGAAAGCATCGAACGTACCTCTCTTCAGCTGGAGGAACTGGCCAGGGAGGGAAGGCTCCATGAAATCCCGGGGATAGGGAAGAACCTGGAACCCAAGGTTAGAGAAATGGTCCTTTCGGGACATTCTTCTTTTCTCGAGAAGCTGATGACAGAAATACCAAAAGGACTACTGGAGGTCATGCAAGTCCCCGGCATAGGACCAAAAACGGCGAGGTTGCTCTTCGATACTCTCGGAGTGAAGGACCTCGAGGACCTGGAAAAAGCCGTATTAAATCATGAGATTCAGAAAATCCCTGGGCTCGGCCCCAGAAGGGAAGCTATGATCGCAGAAGGCCTTTTGGAGGTCAAAAAGTATTCCGGAAGGGTGACGCTGGGGCTCGCCTTCCCGTTCGCCGAACACCTCATCGCGGCTTTTAGGGATAAGGGCATCGAAGGTCAAGTCGTCGGAGAGGTCCGGCGGTGTCTGGAGACGGTCTCTTCCATCGACTTGCTCCTGGCGGTCAGAGGTGATCCGACCCGTGCTCTACTGAGGTCAGGATTACAGCCCTTTGCCAGCGAAGAACTGCTCTGCCAGGCATGGAGAGCTGAGGACGAAGTTTTCGTGTTCAACACGTCTTTGGGCGTCCGACTGAGGCTTTATGCGGTATCTCCTGAAGACTTCGGTTTGAAGATGTTCTGGCTCAGCGGCCCCCGAGAGCACCTGGAATGGATGGTGAGGCTTGCCGTGCGGCGCGGGTACGATTTCAACCCATCGGGGCTTTTCAGGGAATCGCGCAAGATCGAAATACCACAGGAGGCCGACCTATACGGGATTTTGGGGCTTCCTCCAATTCCACCTGAGGTGAGGCACCGGCTGGATCTTTGTGAACTGGCGCGGTCAGGTGAACGCATTTCCCTCGTGGATGTAGATGACATCAAAGGAGACCTCCACATCCATACCACCTGGTCTGACGGGGTGGCGGGGATCGAAGAAATGGTCAGAAAGGCCCGAGCTCTCGGGTACAAGTATGTGGCGATAACTGATCACGCCACCAGGGTGAAACTGATAAACGGGCTTGACCCTGACAGGGTACTTGCGCAGCGTGAAGAGATCCGCCGCATCTCGAGCCGGTATCCCGAAATAGCCGTGCTTTCGGGGGTCGAGGTTGATATCCTTAAGGACGGAAGTCTTTGCCTTCCTGACGAGATACTCTCGAGACTCGATATCGTAATAGCCTCCATCCACCAGGACATAGGGGACCTGAGGGGCGATCTGGCCGAGCGGCTGCTCCGGGCCATCGAGAATCCTAACGTGGACGTGATAGGTCACCCTACGGGAAGGCTAATAGGACGAAGGGCAGGAAAGTCCGCGGGATTGGAAGAAGTCTTTGAAGCAGCCGCCCGTCGGGGAACCCTTATGGAGATTAACGCTTCTCCTGACAGGATAGACCTTTCAGAAGATATGGCGCTACAAGCTTATCGTTCGGGGGTCAAGATGATCATTTCCAGCGACGCCCACAGCCCCGAAGGCATGGAGGACATGCGTTTCGGGGTCCTCGCTTCGGCCAAAAGAGCGGGTTTACCTTCCGCCGCCATCGTCAATACGCAGGATCTCTCGAAATGGTTTCCGGTTAAACGCGCCTCATCATAAACAGAAATCGCCCCTCATATTTTACCAGGAGAACCTTCTATGACCTGCATGAGAGGTGTCCTGGTTTGACTCAAAGACGCGGCTTCATCATTTTTGCGACCGCCGCTCTTCTCTTTTTTTCTATGGGCCTTTCAGGGAAAGTCCCTCCGTACCTTAGGGTCCACGAAACTGACGAACCCCTGTTACCCCGGGTGCCTCCCGTTAAACGTCCTGACGTCTATGAGCTCAAGGTCCGCTTGAAAGAACTCGGTCTTTATACCGGTGCCCTCGACGAGGTCTACGACGCGGCTACGATTGCGGCGGTGAAGCGGTTCCAGAAATCCTACTGGCTTGAACCGAACGGAGTGGTTGACCAGGCTACGTGGAAAGCCCTGGGTTATGGGGTAGACAGGCCGTCAAGACCTGCATCGGGCCCGATGCCGGAAGGCGTGGTTCACCTCGAAGTCGACACCGAAAAAGCCGAGCTCACGGTGTACGTAGATGGTAAACCATGGAAAACATACCCGGTTGCCGTCGGGAGGTGGGCCTCTCTCACGCCAGTGGGCGAATGGAAAATAGTGGAGAAGGGGTACGAGAGCGGAGGGGCCTTCGGTACACGGTGGATGGCCCTGGATGTTCCCTGGGGGGGTTACGGGATCCACGGGACGAACAGGCCGTGGTCCATAGGGACTTACGCCAGCCTGGGCTGTGTCAGGCTGTTCAACGAAGATGTGGAAGAACTCTTCGAGATCGTATCTATAGGCACAAGAGTCAAGATAAAGGGATACAGGCCTCCTCTTGATTTTGGAAAACCATTCGGGCCCGGGACGATAGGGCCGGAAGTAGTTAGGTTGCAGGAGGCCTTGCGAGAATTCGGATTTGACGCCGGCCCGTGTGACGGAAGATACGGTCCGAGAACCGCGGAGTCGGTTCGGGAGGTACGCAGCCTCTTCGGGCTCGGCCTGGGGGACAGCGCGACGAGAGATGTGTTCGTCCTCTTAGGGGTACGGGGAAAATAGGGGGTAGAAAGCCTTGAAGAGACTCCTGGCCTGGACTGTTGTAGTTCTCTTCATTGCGGGCCTTGCAGGCTGCAGACCCTCGCCAAAACCTCCCGATGAACTGTCGTTCGATGGACTGAAGATTACGGTGTGGGATGCAAAGGAACCACACCTTCCGGGGGTGTATCCCTACGAAGACCAGGTTGCCCATATAATCGAGGTATTCGAGAAGGAATACAACGTGACCGTGGAATACCAGTACCGCGAAAGAGAAGAGATCATCGGGTTTCTGACGGGACAGAGTACGGGGCCAGGTGAAGAAGCCAGTGAAGGGCCTGTAGTGGTTTACTCGACAGAGTGGCCTGTGGTACCGGACGGCGCGGTCGACGTGTCGGGGGGGCTAGACCTCGAGGAGTTCCACGATACCTGCGTATCGTACTGGACCAGGCACGAGGAGGTCCTGGCCGTTCCTGCCTACGTGCACTGGTTTTGCGCTGCGGCAAGACGAGGGCCCGTGCCGGATGACAGCGAGGGATATTCCTCTGACCGGGAAGGAGCCCCCGTGAGTGCCGGTAAAACCGGGTACTGGGTAAGTTCCCGGGCTTTTCTCCGCGTGTACCTGGACAGAACCGGAAGGGGTTGGGACGAGAAGGACATAGCGGATTATCTGGCCTGGGTCAAGGCAAACTTCGGAAAGATCCGGGACGACCCGCTGGACCTGTTGGATCAGGGAGATCTGGATGCCCTGTATCCCGTGACTCCTCATCTTTACAGATGGTTGAAAGTATCGGAAAAGACCGAAAGCTCGCGGAAGATTACGATATATCCGCCGCCTGGACCAGGCTGCGACGGGGGATTCTATTATACGGTTCCCGGGTACATCGTTCTGGCGAAGGAGGAACCTTATCGGTCCTGCGCGACAAAACTGGCGAAAGTTCTTTCCCAGAACCTGGGACGCTGGGCGGCGCGAGCTATCGGGGGTATTCCCGCGCGGGTAGAAGACATGCCGGTTTTCAACGTCCAAAGCGGCTTTTCTTATGAAGAGCGGCAAAAACTTGCCTCAGTCCTAAAGCAGACAGGCCTGAAAGTTCCCGAACCACAAGATTTTATCCTGAAAGAAAAACTCCATGCCGGTATCCTGGACCTCATGAAAGATTACCTTTCTGGCAAGGTCACCGAACAAACTTTGGAAGATGGCATCCGCCGGGTTATCGAGAGCCATAATATGAAAGGATCTGAGTGACGCGACTTATTTCGGGGGTAGATTGCTCTTGCAGGCTTTGCTCCCCAAACTGGGAATGGTGGCGGGACGTTCTGTCCTCATGTTTTTCCTGGTGCTCGTCGCCGTGCGAGTGATGGGTAAGCGGTCGGTGGGACAGCTGGCGCCCTTCGACCTTACGGTGATAATAATCATGGGATCTGTGGCGGCTTTGCCTCTCGAAGAGGAGCAAATACACCCTATTCACGGCATCGTGCCCATTTTCGTCATGGCCTTTCTCCAGTACGTGCTCAGCGTCATCAACATGCATTGGAGGGGGGCCGAAAAGATAACTCAGGGGATGTCGACCCCTCTTATCGTGAACGGACAGGTTCTCTACGATAACCTGAAAAGGGAGAGGGTGTCGGAAGCTGACCTTCACATAGTATTGAGACAGCAGGGCGCGGACCGGATCGAAGACATCGCCCTGGCAGTCCTTGAACCCACGGGTGAGGTATCGGTCATCAAGAAAAAGGAAGCGCAACCTGTAACCCCCAAGGATATGGACCTTGTGACGTTGTCTCGCATCGATGCCATCCGCTCTCAGTGTCTCGAGAGGCTTAAGGACAGGTACCGTCAATTCGAAAGGCCCTCTTCTTTGTCCAGGATAATCCTCGTGGACAAATTGAGAAGATAGCCCCACTCTGATATAAAGGACATTGAGACTTTAAGGCGGAGCGCTTTTCTGCCCAAAAGAGGGAGGGGCTTATGGAAAAAGATTGGCTTCAAAGGGGGCTTTCTTTTTTCGAGTACCTTGACAGAGCCGACATGAATGTCCCCACGATGAAGGAAAACTACGCGGAGACTGCGGTTAGCCCGGAGGACCATAAATTCTTTGAAGGCCTCTGCCGTTTACTGCCAGAGGGTGCCATCAAGATTTTAGCCATATCTGAGCCGTGGTGCGGAGACTGCGTGGAGAATCTCCCGGTAGTGGCGAAACTGGCTGCTCTTTACCCGGTTTTCAGGCTCTACGTCTTTTCGCGCGACGATAACCTCGACATTATGGATATGTATTTGACCGATGGGAAGAGGACTATACCGGTTTTCGTCTTCTTCGACGAGGGAGGAGAAGAAATCGGGAGGTTCGTAGAAAGGCCGGAGGGTGCCCACAGATTCTTGCGGGAAGAAATGAAGACGGTCGAGGGATTGCCTGAGGATGAAAGGAAGCGCCGGGTCTACGAGATCCGGCAAAGGCTGCGGAAGATGTACAAAGAAGGTCTCAGGGATGAGACTATCCGCGAGATCAGGAAGATCTTGGAGCGACGATATGGATACAAAGACTCTTGAACTTCTAGAATTCAGAAAAATCCAGGAAATCCTCGCTAAAGAGACCAGGACTCCCATGGGGATGGAAGGGGCCTGGAACACACTTCCAGTTACCCCCGAAATAGCGCGGGAGAGGCAAAGACTCGGGAGAGAGATCTCCGGGGTTCTCGAAAAGATGCCCTCGCCGACCATACCCGGTGTAACTGACGTCCGTCCAAGGGTTCTGGCGGCGACCTCTGGCATTACCCTTTCCGCAAAGGACCTGAAAGATATATTGGATGTACTCAAGGCCTTTGAGTCTCTGGCTCTGTGGCTTGGGGAAATAGACGGCGACTATCCGGAACTTTTCCGTATCCGCCGGAGGATACCCGTTCTCGGCTCATTGAAAAAGAGGCTTGAAGAGACCGTAGACGATGACGCTGCAATCCGGGACACGGCGAGTCCGAAGTTGTTTTCTATTCGCCGGTCTTATAGAGACTACCAGGAGAGGATCCGGCGACGAGCTGAAGAGATAACGCGGCAAAAGGATTTTTCTCAATTCCTTCAAGAACCCATCGTCACCATAAGGAACGGTAGGTACGTCATACCTGTGAAGCAAGAATATGCTGCCCGGATTCAGGGAATCGTCCACGATCAGTCGGCATCCGGGCAGACGTTGTTCGTGGAGCCGGCGGAGATCGTAGAGATGGGTAACCAGCTCAAGCGACTGGAACTCATGGAGCGGGATGAGATCGAAAGGATACTCGCGGAGCTTTCCGGTGAGGTGGGCAGAGCATCGTCGCAGATAACGGAAGGGCTTGAAGCATTGGGCGAGTTTGATCTGGGGCTTGCCAAGGCCGGACTCCTTTTCAGGTGGAAGGGGTCCTTTCCTCAGATCACCGACGACCGCGCGATATCGATGGTCAAGGCCTGGCATCCTCTCTTGAAAGGGACGCCGGTACCTATGGACCTCAGCCTGAGTGAGACGGGCACGAGGACGGTTGTCATCACCGGTCCAAACATGGGCGGAAAAACGGTTGCCCTGAAGACGGTGGGTCTTCTCACGGCCATGGCCTTATCCGGGTTGCCGTGTCCCTGTCACGAGACAACCTGTGTGGGAAAGATCGACGATATCTTATGCGATATCGGAGACGAGCAGTCTATCGAGGAAAACCTGAGTACCTTTTCGGCTCACATATCCAACGTTGTAAAGATAATCGATCGGGCAGGCCCGGGAAAACTCGTTCTGATAGACGAGCTGGGTGCAGGGACTGACCCCAAGGAAGGGGCGGCGCTGGCGGCGGCGATCCTTAACCGCATACACCGTTCCGGAGCTCTTTCCGTTGTCACCAGCCATTACAGTGAAATGAAACTTCTTGCGCAGAAGACCCCGGGCATGGTAAATGCGAGCGTGGAGTGGGACGCCGTCCGGATGGTGCCCACCTTCAAACTGGTGGTGGGACGGCCCGGAAGGTCCAACGCGTTTCTCGTCGCCAGACGGCTGGGGCTGCCGCATGACGTCCTCGATGAAGCCAGAGGAAACATGCAGGAAGATCTGGTGAGGCTCGAAGATATCATCGGCGAGATGGAAAAGGCGGCTCAAGAAGCCAGAGAGGAGGCAGAAAGAGCCCGAAGAGAGCGGCTGAAGGCAGAAGAGCTGAGGAAAGAATATGAGTCCAGGATCGCTAATCTGGAGGCTTCTAGAAAAGAGATAATCAGCGCGGCGAAAAGAGAAGCCCAGAGCATCGTCGCCCGGGCCAAAGTCGAGTTCGAGACGGCTTTGAAGGAGATCAGAGAGAAAGAGAGGATTTCCGCGGATTTCTCGGACACGGTTTTTAAGATAAGGGAGCGGTTGAGACGCGCTCGAGAGGAACTCCTGGAACCCACCATCCCGGATGAGGGGAGACCCCTGGAAAAATCCGAGATCGTGCCGGGGAAAATCGTCGAGGTCCTCGGTTTTCAGGAGCCGGGAGTCGTCCTCGAGTCTCCCGGGTCGGGCGACGAGGTCCTGGTAAGGTTGGGAGCAGTGACTCTGAGGACCGGGATTGACCAGCTGCGGGAGCCCGTGAGAACCGGGCGAGCGGCAAAAGAGTCCCGGATAGGTGGGATAGGAGAGAGCAGGCGGGACTCGTCCCTTCCCATTGAAAAAGCCAAGTCGATCTCACATGAGATAGACCTCCGGGGGATGACGCGGGAAGAAGCCTTCCAGGCGCTCGATAAATACCTGGATGACGCCTTTTTGGCCGCTCTTCCGGAGGTGAGGATCATCCATGGAAAGGGTTCGGGAGCTCTCAGAAAAGCAGTCTTGGAGTACCTCGAGACCCAGAAGAAATACGTAGCCGCCTACCGCCTCGGTGAACCGTCGGAAGGCGGTACCGGGGTCACCATTGCGCGATTAAAATCATGATCGCCCGTACCGTATTCGGTTGACTCACTTCGGCAAGTGATACGTGCAGTGAGAGGTGGGTACTCTATCTTTTACGAAAAGTTCCTGCTCGATGTCGGAGCCCGGGCATCCTGGACCCGGAAGCAGCCCGGACTTGTTGCATATCTCCACGGTCACTATGGAATCAGGGCGCCGGAAGTCTTCAGCCGGCTGACCCTCGGAGATTTCTTTCATCATCTTTCCCCATATTATTGCCGGGTAGCTTCCGCCCGTGATTTTCCACTGGGCCATCGTCTTTCCCTTGTCAAATCCGATCCAGACTACACCAACCGTACTTGGGGTATAGCCGCAGAACCACGCATCCTTCCAGTCGCTGGTAGTGCCGGTCTTTCCAGCGGCAGGTTTCCCGAAGTAAGCAGCCCTTCCTGTGCCGCCGGGCTTGGTCAGGACATCCTGGAGCATGCTGGTCATGAGGTAGGCGGTTTCTTCTGAAACCACGATGGTGCGCTTCGGCGTGTGTTCTTCCAGTATGTTTCCGTTCTTATCTTCGACCTTGAGGATGGAGACGGGTTCGACCTTTATCCCGCGGTTGGCTATGGTGGTGTAAGCCACCGCCATATCCAGGGGAGATACCCCGTAAGTCAGGCCGCCCAGGGCGAGTGACCTGGTGAGGTCAGACCTCCCACCGGGAGTAGGGGTTTTAACGAGGCTTGTTATCCCGAGTTTTTCCGCCATCTCCAGACTCTTGGAAAGCCCCACGAGATCCTGGACTTTGCAGGCGACGACGTTTAAGGACTCTCTCACCGCCTTTCTCATGGTGACGGGACCCTGGAAAGTGCCGCTATAGTTGCGAGGTGAAAACTCCTCCTTCGTTACCGGGTCAACCCAGGTTACAGGTGAGTCGTCTATGACGGTGGCGGGCCCCATTCCTTCCTCAAGGGCGGGGATGTATACAGCAAGGGGTTTGAAGGCCGACCCGGGCTGTCGTTTGGCGTCTACGGCCCTGTTCCACCCCAGCATCCCTTCGTGCTTCCTGCCGCCGACCATGGCCAAGATATGACCTGTTTTAACGTCCATGACGACTGCCGCGGCTTCTAGGTTGTCCTGCCCGTCCTTGTAAGGGAAAACGGGGTCGAGGACGTCCCGGATGGCTTTTTCGGCGGCCTTCTGGGCTTTAGGACTGTAGGTCGTATAAATCCGCAGTCCTCCACCGTAAACCATGTCTGCGGGGTACCTTGACAAAAGCTGTTTCAACACGTAATCCAGGAAGAATCCGCCCTCGGTGACCACCATGGGCCTGTGGGGAATTACATTTAGGGGTTTCTTCTTGAGAGCTTCCGCCTCGGCGCGGGTTATGAAACCGTATTCGGCCATCTGGTTTAAAACCGTATTTCGCCTGTTCAGAGCCAGAGTCGGATTTTGCGCCGGGTCGTAGATGGACGGTCCCCTGATTAGTCCCGCCAGGAATGCTGCTTCGTCGACGGTAAGTTCTGACGCGGACTTTCCGAAGTAAGCGCGTGATGCGGCTTCTATGCCGTATGCTCCACGACCGAAGTAGACGAGGTTGAGGTACATCTCAAGGATCTCGTCTTTCGTGTACTTCCTTTCTAGGAGCGTGGCGACTATCACGTCCTGGATCTTGCGTTTGAGGGTCCTCGAAGGTTCCAGAAAGGCGATCTTAGCAAGCTGCTGTGTTATGGTGCTGCCGCCCTGAAGTCCGTTGTCCTGGAAGATGTTGGAGTAAAGTGCACGCAGGATGGCAGTGATATCGAACCCTTTGTGAGAGTAGAACCTGTGATCTTCAGCTGCCAGGACGGCGTTTTTCACGTAAGGCGGGAGATCTTTGATCTTGATCGGGACCCGGTATTCCGACGCCCGAAGTTCGGTCCAAATATTGCCATCTCTGTCGTATACGAACGAAGTCTGGGTGGGTTTTGGTTCTAGATTGGCCAGAGCAGGCAGGTCTCTCACCGCGGAGAAAACCAGCGCGGCGGCGAAACCGCCGGCCACAATCATCGTCCCGAGAAGCAAGTATATCAGTATGTCCAGAATCCCCGCGCGCGATCGGGGTCTTCTCTTTTTCGCCATGATAATACCTCCAGGAGACTTGTGATGTATGTTGGCTCAGAACTGGTCGAAACCCCGTTTTGATCAGACGGAAAAAGAGACTATCCGGTGCCCACATTATATCATCTGGGGAAGGGTCGCGCCCCTGGCGGTCTTTTTGCGGTTTTTTGCCGGTGATATAATCTTGCGAAAAGCGACTTATGTCCGGGAGGAAGCCACGTTGAGCAAGACAGCGCTAGAGAACGCGAAAGATATAGCCCAGGAAATCCAACGGCAGGTGGCCATTATCCAGGATAGGGCCCTCTCTCTGGTGACGCCGGAAGAGCTCGAGAAAAAGCTTCGCCGTTCGATCCTGGAAGGACGCCCCCTGAAGGTGAAACTTGGGGCAGATCCAAGCGCGCCAGATCTTCACCTCGGACACGTGGTCATGATGAGAAAACTGAAGGAGTTTCAAGATCTGGGCCACGAGATATATTTCGTGATTGGGGACTTCACAGGGATGATAGGCGACCCCAGTGGGCGATCTAAGACCAGGAAGCAACTTTCGAGGGAGGAAGTCGAAGCCAACGCCAGGACATACCACGAACAGGCAACCACCATCCTGGACCCCGAAAAGACTCACGTGGTGTTCAACTCCCAATGGCTTTCTCCCCTCTCGTTCAGGGATGTCATAGGACTAGCCTCCAAATTCACCGTGGCGAGAATGCTTGAAAGAGATGACTTCCTTAAACGGTACAGGGAAGGTTATCCCATAGGGATTCACGAGTTTCTGTACCCTCTGGCTCAGGCATACGACTCGGTGGCAATATCGGCAGATGTCGAGCTCGGCGGGAGCGACCAAACTTTCAATCTGCTAGTTGGTAGAGATATCCAGGAGGCGTTCGGTCAGGACCCGCAGATAACCCTCACGATGCCGCTCCTGGTGGGTACCGATGGACAGGAGAAGATGTCCAAGAGCCTCGGGAACTACATCGCCATCAAAGACGAGCCAAATGACATGTTCGGGAAGATAATGTCTATACCGGACCGCCTCATGCCGGACTATTACAGACTGGTTCTGGTCGAAAGCCAGAAGTCAGTGGAGGAACTCATGAGATCTATCGAGTCCGGTAAGGTCCACCCGATGGACGCCAAGTTGACTCTGGCTAGAAGGATTGTGGAAGAATTCCACGGAAAAACGGCGGCTGAATCTGCCGAAAGGGAATTCCTGAGAGTTTTCAGGGAAAGTGAAGTCCCGGAGAACATCGACGAAGTTCACCTGCCTGAGCTTTCTCCGGGTGCATCCGTGGGGCTTGCCAGACTTTTGGCTCTCATCGGTCTCGCTCCGTCCTCTTCCGAAGCAAGGCGCCTGATCAAAGGCGGTGCTGTCAAAGTGGACGGTGTGAAGATTTACGACGAGTCCTACGTGTGCACGGCAAAGGACGGAATGCTGCTCCAAGTTGGAAAGAGGAAGGCCTGCCGCCTCAAGATTTAGGATTTCCGAACTTTGAAGAACTTCCTTGCATAAGAATGAGAGGCTACTTCTACCAAGGGGGAGCTTCTCATTTTTCGGAAGAGGCGGTTCGTAAATCCCAGGCGCAGCCGGAGGAGAGGCGCTCTGTACCTCGTGGGTTTTTTGACCCTCGTAGTATGGTGCCTTATTGCCATCGAAAACAGCATCATCCCGACACTCGTGGCCATTTCTGAAACAGAAGTCGCGAAGGTAGCCAATCAGGCCGTGATAGACGCGATAAACTCCAACATAGAAAAGCTCCTCTCTGGGAAAAAACTCCTCAACTTCGAGGTTAACGAGGCGGGGGAGATACTTTACGTCGAGGCGAACACCGGGGACCTCAACAGGATACAGGCAGAGGCGCTGTCTGTGCTTCAGGCGACTCTAGGCCAGCTTGAAGGCTTCAGCATTTACGTCCCTCTTGGCCAAACCCTGGGTTCACGAATTTTCGCGCCTGTAGGCCCCAAAATCAAGGTGACCCTTTTCCCGTACGGGAGCGTGTCCGTCCAGGTCAAGGATTCTTTCGAAGTGACCGGAATAAATCAGGCCAAATTCGAAGTATCGCTATTTGTGACCTGCTCAGTAAGGGTAGTCATTCCGCTCATTTCATCCAAGACGACCGTCGCTAGCGAGATACCACTTGCTACCGTTATTATCCCCGGGAAAGTCCCGGAAACGTATATTTCCATTCCGGGAAACAACCCTCCCTCCTTTTCACGCTGAATTCGGGAAAAAAGCTTCACACGCTCCTTTTTCTGGTGGATAATTCTCTTGTACCGAGTCCGCGGAGGTGTCTTGGGTGCGGGACGTGTCTCTTGATAGTAAAGTGCAGTACCTTGTCACGTGGATGAGAGAAAGAGCTGAAGAAGCCGGAGCGAAAGGTGGAGTCTTCGGTGTTTCCGGCGGGGTCGATTCGGCTCTCGTCCTCGCTCTGGCCAAAAGGGCTTGGCCCGAAAATTGCCTGGGGCTCGTCATGCCGTGCCATTCTCTTCCTGAAGATGTTGAGGATGCCCTGTATGTATTGAGGGAGTTTTCCTGCCCCTACAGGCTCATTGATCTGTCTCCGGTCTATGACGGTCTTGTCGCGTCGCTCCCGGACCAGAGAGAGGACTCAGAATTGGCTCTGGCGAACATAAAGCCGAGGCTCCGGATGATAACCCTGTACTACTACGCCAATCTCATGAACTATATAGTCGTCGGGACGGGTAATAAAGCTGAACTTCATGTGGGTTATTTCACCAAATACGGAGACGGAGGCGTCGATATTCTCCCTCTCGGGGACCTCACCAAACGGGAAGTAAGGGAACTTGCTAAGTATCTCGGAGTTCCGGAACGCATAGTGGAAAGGGTTCCTTCGGCCGGTCTCTGGAGAGGTCAGACCGATGAAGGGGAAATGAGGATTACCTACAGGGATCTGGACGCGTACCTTTCGGGAGAAGCGATACCTCCGGAAGTGAAAGAGAGGATAGACGAACGGCACAGAAGGAGCGAACACAAGCGAAGGCTGCCGCCGGTTGCCAGGTTAGATGTGCTCTATGAGGAGGAATGAAGGGTGTCAGGTCATTCCAAGTGGGCCAACATCAAACGCCACAAGGCAAAGGTCGATGCGCAGAGGTCAAACATCATCTCGAAGGCACTGAGAGATATTATGCTCGCCGCGCGTCACGGGGGAGGGAACCCCGAGAGCAATTTCAGATTGAAGGTCGCAATTGAGAGGGCGCGGGAGGCCGATGTACCTCTGGACAGCATAAACAGGGCGATCAAACGGGGTACGGGAGAGATAGAGGGAGGCCAGCTTGAAGAGATAACCTACGAAGGATATGGTCCGGGAGGCACAGCGGTCCTCGTGGAGGCTGCCACGGACAACCGGAACAGGACCGCCTCTGAGGTGCGGTACATCTTCTCGAAACACGGTGGCAAGCTTGCTGAGGTAGGCGCGGTGGCCTGGATGTTTGAGCAAAAGGGTTTCATCGCCATTGAGAAAGACGGTCTGTCGGAAGATGACGCGCTGGCCATGGCCATAGAAGCGGGAGCCCTGGATCTGAAAACGGAAGATGACTCGTATGAGATTTATACGCGCCCCGAGGATGTTGAGGCTGTCAAAGAGAAACTCGAGGCCAACGGCGCGAGGGTTCAGGTGGCGGAAGTGACCATGGTACCCAAGACCACGGTGAGACTGGAAGGTGACGACGCCGAAAAGATGCTGCGTCTTTTCGACGCGCTTGAGGCTCACGATGACGTCTCCCGGGTGTATGCCAATTTTGACATCCCCGAAGAGATCCTAAGACGCGGCGTCTAGGACATGTTGTCTGAATAAACCCTCCTTTCCAGGGAAATCCTATATTGACCTGGAGGGAGGGAAAGATGGAAAAACGGCGGGGGACTCCCTACAAAAAAGTTCTTACCGTCCTTGTCCTTCTGGGCATTTTGACGGGTGTCCTTGCAGCGGTTCAGTTTTTCCTGAAAGACCTCGGAATCAGCATCCCCTTTGTTCTACCCTTCGTGCGCCAGCCCGTACCGGAGACAGCTTCGGTGAAAGTGACTTTCGTCACGCGGTACGCGAAGTGCGACGATGTCACCACCACCAGCGAGGAGATATCTCGCGATAGGGTAGAGTCTTTCATTTCGACCATTTCAGGTGAGTGGAGCGCCGTTGGCAAGGACGGCTCCGGAGTGCAACTCTTGAGGACCATTGATGATTACTGTCCGCACCACTCGAGGACTCGCCTCATTATCTTGAACCGGGGTCACGTGGCGGTTTACCGCGGGACTACACCCGATCCAAGGTTTCTAATCAAAGAATACCCGGACATACGGGAGTCGGCCCTGGAGGAAAAGTGCCGAGATCTCCTGAAAAAAGGATACCTCATCGAAGATGAACCGGCTCTCGTTGACGAGAAGGTGAGACTCTACCTGGAAGGAATTATAGATTGAATCGTCGAACCCCCATTCGGGGGTATCGAAGGTGCGGATACTCGGAATCGACCCTGGTACGGAGCGGACGGGCTGGGGCGTTGTCGACGCAAAAGGGCCGGACCTCAGCGCTCTTGATTACGGGTGTATAATCACGAGGAAAGAGGAAAGCCTCTCGAGGAGGCTTTTCTGTATTTACGAAAACCTTCTCGGGATCATAGACAAGCACCAGCCGGAAGTAGTGGCTATCGAAGAGCTGTTCTTTGCCAAGAACGCCAAGACGGCTATAGACGTAGGACACGCCCGGGGAGTGGCGGTCCTTGTCGTCGGGATGAAAGGTCTATCCCTGGAGGAAGTGACACCTTTACAGGTAAAATCTTCAATAGTGGGTTACGGGAACGCCACCAAAGAGCAGGTTGGCGTTATGATCAAGAATATCCTGGGTCTTCCCAGGGTTCCCAGACCCGATGACGTGTGCGACGCCCTTGCGGTGGCTGTGGTGGCGGGCATCAAGAGGTCGTTCAGAGCGGTGCTCCGCACCGGCAGCAAGGTCGAGCGAGCAAGGACTCTTCCGGATAGGAAGGAATAAAGAAGATGATAACTGAGATAAGGGGCACCATAGTCTCAGCCGGAAAAGACACGGTGACGATTATGGTCGGGGGAGTCGGTATCGAAGTCCACGTGAGTCCGACACTGGGAAGCCTTCTTTCCGGGAAGAAGGAAGCTCACCTGTATACGAGACTCCTCGTGAGAGAGGACGGGCTTTTTATCTATGGCTTCCAGAACCGGGAAGAGCGGGCGATTTTCGATCTTCTCTTGACCGTAAAAGGGATCGGACCCAAGACCGCTATGGGGGTGTTGTCGGCTATCCCTGTACAGGAGTTTTACCGGGCCGTTGTCTCTTCAGACGAAAAGGTCCTCTCCGGTCTTCCCGGGATTGGCAGGAAAACTGCCGGAAGGATTATACTCGAGCTTAGAGACAGGATAGGGCTTCCTCCTGAGAAGGGTAAAGAAAAGACGTCATCCGCGGGAAGCATCGTGGAGGAAGCCTGTGAGGCACTGGCTGCGCTAGGGTATTCCCGGGAAGAAGCGAGAGGGGCTGTCGAGAGGGCGCTCGGGGAGACAGGAGCCAGCGACCTGGAATTACTTCTGCGGGAGGCCTTGAGGAAACTTGCGAGAATCTAGGGACCTTATATCCAGAGAAGTGCTGCCTGAAGATGAAGCCGCCGAGGAATCGTTGCGGCCCAAGTATCTTCTGGAGTACATTGGCCAGGAACGCATAAAGGAGAACCTCTCAGTTTACATAGAGGCCGCAAAGCAGAGGAGAGAGCCGGTGGATCACGTACTCCTGTCAGGTCCGCCGGGCCTCGGAAAGACAACTCTCGCTCACGTCATCGCAAATGAGCTTGGAGTGGCCATCAGGGTAACCTCCGGTCCGGCCATAGAACGGGCGGGAGACCTTGTGGCCATCCTGACCAACCTGGAAGATAGGGACGTCCTTTTCATCGACGAGATTCACAGGCTGAGCCATCAGGCCGAAGAAGCGCTCTACCCCGCCATGGAGGATTTCACTTTCGACTGGGTGGCAGGGAAAGGTCCCGCTGCCAGGACTTACCGGCTGAAACTCCCGAGATTTACCCTTATAGCCGCCACTACCAGGAGCGGGCTTCTGACATCGCCTTTGAGAGATAGGTTCGGCATCAATCTCCGTCTCGAATTCTACACAGATGACGAGCTGTTCCAGGTGGTCACAAGATCCGCGCGTATCCTGGGGATTTCCATCGATAGCGAAGGGGCTAGAGAGATAGCGAGAAGGTCGAGGGGAACTCCGAGAGTGGCCAACAGGCTGTTGCGGAGGGTCAGGGATTTCGCCCAGGTCAAAAAAGACGGCAAGATCACCAGGGAAGTTGCACGGGAGGCCCTTGCGTTCCTGGACATAGACGACATCGGACTGGACAGGCTTGACCGGCAGATCTTGACCGCTCTCGTTGAAAAATACGGTGGGGGACCGGTAGGGCTGACCACGCTCGCGGCCTGCCTGGGTGAAGATCCGGGTACCATCGAAGATGTATATGAGCCGTATTTGCTCCAGATCGGTTTCTTGGAAAGGACTCCGAGGGGGCGAGTGGTTACTCGAAGGGCCATGGAGTATATGGGTTATCCCCCGAAACGTGAACAGGGGAGGCTTTTCGAAGGGATTTGAGAGTTCTCCTTCATTCCTGTTGTGCTCCCTGTAGCACTTTTCCGTCCTATATCCTCCTAGCTGAAGGCTTTCGGGTTGACGGGCTTTTTTTCAACCCCAATATCTATCCGGCCGAGGAGGAGGAAAAACGGTGGGAAACTTACCGGCGGTGGGCCGGCGAGGCCGGAATAGAGGTCCGGCGCATACAGTGGCCCCACGAGAGGTGGCTTTCGGGTGTTTCTTCGGATCTCACAAAGCCGGGAAGGTGCAGGGAGTGCTACCGTTTGCGGCTTATCGAGGTCGCGCGGCTGGCAAGAGAGGGAGGGTACGATTTCTTTACAACAACCCTTTTGGTGAGTCCTTACCAAGACCACGGAGGGGTCGTCCTGGCCCTGAAAAAAGCCTCAGAAGAGTCGGGTGTTCCATATCTCTACAGGGATTTCAGAGTAGGCTACAGAAGAAGTCGGGAGATGGCCCGTGGGAGCCACCTGTACATGCAAAAATACTGTGGCTGTGAATTTAGTCTGGGAGGTGAGGCTTGACTATGCCGGGCTTCGGTGAATTTGGCCGGATGCTGATGGGCCTTGGACTACTGCTCCTTCTGACAGGGGCCCTCCTGGCGTTCGGGGGAAGGTTATTGGGTTTAGGGCGGCTACCAGGCGATATACTGATCCGGAAAGGGAACTTCACCTTTTATTTTCCTCTCATGACCTCGATACTTTTGAGCCTGGCACTGACTTTACTGCTATGGATATTCCAAAGGCGTTGAGAATCACTGCGGTCGTCCTGGCTGCTGCTCTGGCCGTCGCGGCTATTTTGGTCTTCGGACACCCTGAGTGGGTCCGGGCTCAAGGGTCTGCGAACACCGGTGAACTCTCTTCGCCCCAGGTCCTGGTTGGCCTGTTTAAGGCATCCTCGGCTACCCTGCAGTTGTCGGGAGAGTTCATATTGAGGAGCCCGGAAGGGGAGGAAACCCGGGTTGGGCAAGGTTCGCTTCTTGCTTTCAGCGCGACCCAAGGCAAGATAGCGTGGGAGGTATTTCCCGGAAGCCGCCTTGGGGATTCCCAAAAGGGCGATAGTAGGGGACCGGTGATTTTGTCGGCAGGGAACCCTGGATACCCCGGGGAGTTTACAGTTATAAAGCAGTCTTCCGCCAGTTTTACTTTGGAAGGCCGGTCATTTACCGGAAGCGCCGTGGTGATGCTCGAAGATAACGCCCTCCTCATGGCCAATCTAGTGGATCTTGAGACCTATGTGGCGGCGGTCGTTTCCTCTGAAATGCCGGGCGGCTGGCCGCAAGAAGCCTTGAAGGCACAGGCGGTCGTGAGCCGCACTTATGCGCTTTACAAGACCGGTATAACCCCGGACCGGCTTCAAAGTAACGAGTATCTCACCGGTCTGGGAGGGCTTTTGCCAGGCAATGTCCGGCTCTATGCCCAGGACCAGATCTATCGGGGAACCGGTTCCCTTGACCCGGGAGCCCTGGAGGCAACCGAAGCCACCAGGGGTCAGATCCTCACCTGGGAGGGAAAACCCGCTGCTACCTATTTTCACGCCGACGCGGCCGGGAGGACCGAAGATGTGAGGTATGTTTGGGGCGGTTCCGTACCCTACCTCAAGAGCGTCCAGGAGGTACCCCACGAGTCTCCGTATTCTTCCTGGGAAGTAAAGATGGATGAAACGGCGGTCCGAGAATCCCTTCTAGGTTTCGGCTTGAGAGGAGAGGTTGAGATTGAGATGATGCGGGGCACGGGCCCGGGTACATCCGGGAGGTGGTCGTCAGTTATCATAAAGCACCCCCTGGGTGAAACGCAGGTCAAGGGCGGTGATTTCAGGGTGGCCCTTGGCCTCCGGAGCCTTTTGTTTTCGTCTTTCGTCGCAGGGGGGATGGAGGAAACCAGGGGATTTTTGAACCCCGGCCTTCCGTTCACCTGTGCCTCAAGCCACGGGATTTACACTGTGGACCCAGCCAAGACCACCGTCGTGGGAGGGACCGGAGAGAAAACGCTCATTGTGGGAGGCTCCTTTGTTGTCGGCGCGCCGCAACCAGGGCCCCGTACTTACGTTTTCAGCGGAAGAGGATGGGGTCACGGCGTAGGCCTTTCTCAGTGGGGAGCGCGGGCTATGGCCGAGTCCGGAGAAGATTTTGCCGCGATACTGAGTCACTATTATCCGGGAACTAAACTTGAACGTTGGTGGTAATGACGATGAGGATCGATGAATTCGATTACGAATTGCCTGAAGACCTGATAGCTCAGACTCCCGCTCTCGAGAGGGATAAGTCGAGGCTACTCGTGGTCGATCGGAGGACCGGGAGCCTCTCACACAGGATGTTCTATGAGGTAATCGAATACCTGAACTCTGGCGATATCCTCGTGGTAAACGATACGAAAGTCATTCCCGCGAGGCTTATGGCCCGTCGCAGCACCGGAGGGAAAGTTGAGGTCCTTCTGTTAAGACAGGTGGAACCCGACATCTGGGAATGCCTTGTCAGGCCGGGCCACAAGGTGAAAGTTGGAGAAAAGGTCTCGGTAGGCGTGGGAGAAAAGGGTATGACCGGTACCGTTCTTTCCAGGACCGATTACGGAGGCAGGATGATACGGTGGGAATACAAGGGCGATTGGGAGGAAAACCTGCAAAGGCTGGGCCATACACCGCTTCCCCCGTATATCAAAATGCCCCTCTCGGATCCTTCCCGTTACCAGACCGTGTATGCCAGGATACCCGGTTCTGCCGCGGCACCCACCGCTGGCCTTCATTTCACGGAGGAGCTCCTGGAAAGGATAAGACAAAAAGGGGTCGTCGTGAAGTCCATAACTCTGGAAGTTGGGCTGGGCACGTTCCGCCCTGTCAGGGAAGAGATCGTCGAACATCACAAGATGCACCGGGAGCATTTCACAGTGAACGAAGAAACTGCTGCGGCCATCAACGACGCGCGCGAGAGAGGAGGGAAACTCGTGGCGGTGGGAACCACCGTGGTGCGAGCCCTCGAGACATCGGCGCTGGAAGATGGCACGGTGCGGGCTTTTTCGGGTTCGACGGAGCTATTCATATATCCAGGTTACAGATTTAAAGCGGTGGACCATCTCATAACCAACTTTCACCTCCCGAAATCCACTCTTCTCATGCTCGTATCGGCTTTCGCCGGCAAAGAACTGATCATGAAAGCGTATCACGAGGCCATCCGGGAGAGGTACAGGTTCTACTCTTTCGGGGATGCAATGTTGATCTTGTAGGGGTGCTGGCGAAATTGGCTGATCTCCAATACGTACTGGAATCCGAGGTCAATACCGCGAGGCTGGGAATCCTCAAGACGCCCCACGGCAGCGTGGAGACCCCGGTATTCATGCCTGTGGGAACTCAGGGGGCGGTGAAGTCCCTTTTCCCGAGGGACGTGTGGGAGACTGGAACCAGGATCATCCTCTCCAATGCCTATCACTTGTACCTGCGGCCGGGTCCCTCTGTGGTCGAGAAGGCAGGAGGTCTACATGCTTTTATGGGCTGGCCTGGTGCTATTCTCACGGACAGCGGCGGCTTCCAGATACTAAGTTTAGGTCACCTTGTTTCCATATCTGACCAGGAAGCGGTGTTCAGATCGCACATCGATGGGAGCCTCGTGAGGTTCAGCCCCGAAGACTCTGTCAGGGCGCAGGTGTCCATAGGCGCGGACATCATCATGTGCCTCGATCAGTGCACGCCCTATCCGATTTCCCGCGATCTTGCGAAGGATGCCGTCAGGAGAACAATTTTGTGGGCAAAACGGTCGCGGCAAATCGAGATCCCGGATAAACAGGCCCTTTTTGGAATAGTCCAGGGGTCGACTTACCCGGACCTCAGAAAAGAGTGCGCCATAGAGCTTGCGGCGCTCGACTTTCCCGGTTATGCCATAGGAGGTCTTTCCGTAGGGGAGCCCAAGGAAGAGTTCTACGAGGTTCTGGCACAAACTGTCCAGTATCTGCCCAAAGACCGTCCCAGGTACCTCATGGGCGTAGGCCATCCGGTCGACCTGATAGAAGGGGTTCTCGCGGGGGTAGACATGTTCGACTGCGTGTTGCCTACCCGGAATGCCCGCCACGGGAGGGCGTTCACCTTTCAGGGGCCGTTGAACCTCAGGAATGCGCGGTTTACCTATGACTTTGGCCCGCTGGAAGAGGGGTGTGACTGTCCGACATGTGCCGGGTTTTCCAGGGCGTATATCAGGCACCTGTTTGTGGCTGGCGAGAGTCTTGCTTGGACGCTTTTGTCCGTCCACAACCTGAGGTTTTTCCAGAGGTTCATGGCAAGACTTAGGGAATCGCTGAAAGCGGGGACTGTACAGAGTTTCCGGGAGGAAATCGAGAGGCTTTACCCGGTGTGAGTTTTGCCGGTTTTCGGTATATGAACAAGGTGATCTACTTTTTGCGTCGAAAATGGAACCATACTGGAGGAGAAAAACCCTATAGCAAAGGAGGTAATGCGGGTTGCCCGAGGCAACACAAAATCCGATCTACAGCAGCATCATCTGGTTTGCGGTTCTTTTCGGGCTCATGTACTTCCTCATGATACGACCTCAACAGAAGGAACAAAGAGCCAGGGCCGAAATGATCCGGGGCCTGAAACCCGGTGACAAGATCGTTACCACCGGCGGTTTGGTAGGCGTCATCACCAAGGTGGAAGATACCACCATAAAGGTCAGAGTTGCCGAGAAGGTCGAAGTAGAGATCTTCAAGACCGGGGTAGCCAGGACCCTGAAAGAGTAATTTTCGAAAAAAGCGTGAAGTTTGGCCCAGAAAAGCGATCCAATCCGGACTTTAAGTCCGGATTATTTTTGTCTATAATTGCTTGTGGGACAAGGATGCTAACTGGTTTCGGGCGGATTTACGGGGTCTACAGAAGGAATTCAGAAAAGGTATAAAGAATAGATCCATTAAGGCAAATTGGCATGGATCTGTGGCTACCGCCAAGAGGGGAGAAACCTGAGATGGAAAAAGACCTGCCCTTTGAGTTGGAGAGGAAGGGCGGACTCCCCATATATCTTCAGGTTAAGCGCAAGATCAACTACCTCATATCATCCGGCTACTGGAAAAAAGGACAGAGACTGCCGACCGAAAGAGAACTCGCTGCCCGTCTTGGCGTTTCCAGAAATACGATCAGCCTCGCTTACAGGCAGCTGGAAGCGGAAGGGCTAATCACCTCCAGGCAGGGCCGCGGCACCTTTGTGGCAGAAGCAGACGATATGTTGAGACTGGAGAACAAGCGCGAGCGTCTTTGCAGGATCATAGATGTGGCCCTCGAGGACGCCCTTTCCATTGGGGTCACCCTCGATGAATTCTTGACTGTCGCGAGCCAGAGGGTGGAAGAACGGCGCCAGATGTTGTCCGAGGTGCGTATAGCTTTTATCGAATGCAACAAGGAACAGCTGGATTACTTTGCCAAAGAATTGGAACTAGGCACAGGCGTGAGAGTGCTTCCGGTACTCATCGACGACTTGAGAAACAGTAAGGGCTCGCATGAGGTCGTCGATAAGGCGGACCTCATAGTCACAACTTTTTTCCACCTCGACGAGGTACGTGCCCTGTTTCCAGACCGAGGTGAAGATATCCTGGGAATAGCCCTTGACCCGGTCATGGAATCGATAGTCAAGATCGCCAGGCTACCACAGGGGACCAAGGTCCTTTTAGTGTGTATCTCGGAGGCATTCGCCGAAAGGGTGCAGAAGTCGATCGAACTTGCCGGCATCACCGAGCTTGACATCGAGGTTTCTACTGAAAGAGATCTTCCCAGCATTCAAAAAAGACTCCAGGGTAAACAGGCGGTGATCGTGTCTCCCGGGAGGCTCAAAGAGGTGGCTTCGTTGGTCAAGAGGGGGACTCAAATCATAGAGTTCATCTACAAGCCGGACGCAGGGTCGGTCAACCTTCTGAGATCGTCTGTGCTGGAGCACAAAAAAAGGAACTTACGGCAGGAGGCGATTAAAAGTGGACCCCAAGTTGCCGTGGGAGATCAGGGTTAATTCCAAATGGTGCAAGAACTGCGGGCTATGCGCAGCGTTTTGCCCAAGGGGAGTCCTCGAGATGGAGGACGGTCCCAAGGTGAAAGATGCTGCCCTCTGTACCGGTTGCCTCATGTGTGAAATGCACTGCCCTGACTTCGCCATTACTGTGACAAGGAGAGAGGAGAAATGAAGGACGCTGGACCAAAGCTTCTTCAGGGTAACGAAGCTTGTGTGGAAGGGGCCATTGCGGCAGGTCTTAAGTTCTTCGCGGGCTATCCGATAACCCCTTCCACGGAAATCGCCGAGCTGTGCGCTCTCAGGCTCCCGAAAGTGGGGGGCAAATTCTTGCAGATGGAAGACGAGATCGCGAGCATGGCTGCAGTCTGCGGCGCATCCCTCGCCGGACTCAAGTCCATGACCGCCACGAGCGGCCCCGGCTTTTCGTTGAAGCAGGAGAACATAGGTTTCGCCGTCGAGGCCGAGATCCCCTGCGTCATCGTGAACGTTCAAAGGGTTGGTCCTTCCACCGGTATGCCTACTTCGCCCGCTCAGGGCGATGTCCTGCAGGCGAGGTGGGGAACTCACGGCGACCACGAAATGGTGGTCCTGTGTCCTTCTTCGGTCCTTGAGGCGTATACACTGACTGTCGAAGCCTTCAACATCTCAGAGACGCTCCGTACCCCGGTGATCCTCCTTATGGACGAAGTTGTCGGTCACTTGCGCGAAAAGGTGGTTCTGCCTTCTCCACAAGAACTGGTCGTGAAGGACAGGGAATTGCCTGCCGGAGCGAAGGAAGCTTATAAACCTTATGCCGCGGACCAGGGCAGAATTAAAGGAGTCCCACCTCTTGCTAGATTCGGCGACGGGTACAAGTTTCACGTCACCGGATTGACTCACGGGGAAGACGGTTTCCCTACCAACAGCCCGAAGGTAGGCGAAAAGCAGATAGTCAGGATATGGGAGAAGATACATAGCAGGAGAAAAGAACTTTCCCGTGTAGAGATGCTCTATCCTGAGGATGCAGAGGTATTTGTCTACGCTTACGGCAGTACCGCGCGGTCGGCCAAAAGAGCGGTGAAAGAAGCGAGAGCCCAGGGCATACGGGCTTGCCTGATCAGGGCCATGACCCTGTGGCCGTTCATAGAAGATGTGCTTTCTGACGTGAAGAAGAAGCATCCCAAGGCGGTCATAGTGCCGGAAATGAACCTGGGCCAGATGGTTCGCCCGGTAAAACGGGTTATCGGCGATGCGTGTCCAGTCATCCCTTTGAACAAGGTTGCAGGCCAGCTCATCGAACCCGAGGAGATACTCGCGGCCATAAAGGAGGCGGTCTGAAGTGGCCCTGTCCTTCGAGAAGTACCTGAGAACTCAGAAAATGCCCCACATCTGGTGCCCGGGTTGCGGTCATGGGATTGTCACCCAGGCGATAATCAGGGCTATCGACGAGCTCGGACTGAATACCGAAAAGATCGCGATAGTCTCGGGTATAGGTTGTTCCTCACGGGCTCCCGGTTACCTGAACTTCGATACGCTTCACACTACACACGGACGGGCCATAGCCTTTGCTACAGGAATCAAGATGGCGCGTCCGGAGCTCAAAGTGATAGTCATCACGGGTGACGGAGATGCAGCAGCCATAGGGGGTAACCACCTGATACACGCCGCGAGAAGGAATATCGGCCTTACGGTTGTATGCTTCGACAACAACATCTACGGCATGACTTCTGGGCAGTACTCCCCGCTGACTCCCGTAGGCAGCTTCGCGTCCACGGCACCTTATGGCATGCTCGAAAGACCGTTCGACCTGTGTGAACTGGTGGTCGGCGCCGGCGGGACATTCGCTGCCAGAAGCACTACTTATCACGCCAGGCACCTCGTCAACGTGATCAAGGAAGCGCTCACCCATAACGGGTTCAGTTTCGTGGATGCCCTTTCGCAGTGTCCGACGTACTACGGGAGACGCAATAAGCTAAGGACGCCCCTTGACATGATGAACTGGTTCAGAGATCACGCTGTGCCCGTGTCGACGTGGGAGAAAATGCCTCCCGAGGAAAGAGAGGGCAAGTTCCCCATAGGCGTGATCAAGAAAGTCGATGCGCCCGAGTTCTCGGAAGTGTACTCGGGGCTCATCGAGAAGGTTCGGGAAAGGGGTGACGAGTGATGCGGAAAGAATTTCGCCTGGCGGGAGAGGGCGGTCAGGGCCTGATTACCGCCGCGATAATACTGGCCGAAGCCTGCGCGGAGCACACAGACCTCAACGCCGTGCAGACTCAGTCCTACGGGCCGGAATCCAGAGGAGGTGCTTCCAGGGCCGACGTCATTATAGCTGACGAGGATATCGATTACCCGGAAATCAAGCGCCCCGAAGCGCTCTTAGTCATGGCTCAGGAAGCATCCGACTTATACGTGCCTGGTGTTGCAGATGGAGGGACGGTGATAGTTGATACCACTTACGTAAAGTCCGTACCCGCGGTGAATGCCCGTATAATCCGCTACCCTATCAGCGAAAAAGCCAGAGAACTAGGTAGGGAGATCGTCGCCAATATGGTGGCTCTGGGTCTTCTGGTGGGCGTCACAAAGGTCGTCCCCGAAGACGCGGTTGTCGCGGCGATCGTCGACAGAGTACCAAGAGGCACCGAGGACCTCAACAAGAAGGCGTTTTACGCCGGAATTGAGGCTGCCAAGGAACTTCAGTCTCGAGAGGAGGGGGATTAGCCTGGGGTTTGGGGCATCGCGCCCTAAATTGACTCCAAAAAGCCACTTTGCCGAAAGGTGCCAGCAGGTCTTTATCGGATGAGTATCACCCAACAATAGTTGAAGGAGGATGTCAAATGGCAGAAAAAACTCTGAATCCTTTCGAGATCTGTCAGCAACAGATCAAGAGAGCATGTGACCAGCTGGGGGTCGAGCCCGCAGCCTACGATATGCTGAAGCAGCCGGAAAGGGTAATCGAAGTATCTTTCCCCGTCGAGATGGATGACGGTTCCGTCAAGGTGTTTACCGGATGGCGTTCCCAGCACTCGACGGCTCTGGGACCCGCCAAAGGAGGACTCCGTTTCCATCCCGACACCAACTTCGACGAAGTCCGCGCTCTGTCCATGTGGATGACGTTCAAGTGCTCGGTGGTAGGGATTCCGTACGGTGGCGGCAAGGGCGCCGTTAAGTGCAACCCCAAGGAACTGTCCCAGAAGGAACTGGAGAGAGTGGCCCGCGGGTTCATTAGGGCGGTCGGAGATTTCATAGGACCTCTCAAGGACATCCCGGCTCCCGACGTTTACACCAACGCGCAGATAATGGCCTGGATGTATGATGAATACTCGATCATGAAAGGATTCAACAACCCCGGCCTCATCACGGGCAAGCCCGTGGAGATCGGTGGATCCCTCGGGCGTAACACGGCTACCGCTCGGGGTTGCACTTTCGTCGTCCGCGAGGCCGCTAAAAAGATCGGGCTCGACCTCAAGGGAGCTACTTATGCTGTCAACGGCTTCGGGAACGCCGGCTCTTTCTCTGCCTTCTACATGAAGGAATTCGGCGCCAAACTGGTCGCGTGCAACGACTCGAAGGGCGGGGCCTACAATCCGGAAGGGATGGATCCCGTCGCGGTCAACGAGTGGAAGAAAGAACACGGCACAGTCAAGGGGTTCCCGGGCTCCAGAGACATTACAACCGCTGAACTCTACGCGCTCCCGGTTGACGTGATCATCCCGGCGGCTCTGGAGAATACCATCACGTCGGATATCGCCCCCAACGTCAAGGCGAAAATCATCGCCGAGGCGGCCAACGGACCCACCACGCCTGAGGCCGACGAGATCCTCAACAAGAGGGGCGTCATGGTCCTGCCGGATATCCTCGCATCGGCTGGCGGTGTGACTGTATCCTATTTTGAATGGGTACAGAATCTCCAGAACTTCTACTGGACCGCGGAGGAAGTCAACCAGCGGCTCGAGAAAATAATGGTCAGCGCCTTCGAGGACGTATATGCCATGCACCTTGACAAGAAGGTATCAATGAGAGAGGCTGCCTTCCTGGTTGCAGTCAAGAGGGTAGTCGATGCCATGAGGCTCCGGGGCTGGCTGTCCTGAGAGACTGATTTTGAACGGATAGACTATACTTGATTTCCGGCACGTCGTTCGGGGCCTACCCTCGCCCGGGGGTAGGCCCCTGCCGAGAGAAAGGGGGCAAGTGAAAGTGGCCTGCGACAAGGATGACTTGATTCGTATTGGAGAAGCCAGGGAAAAATGGGAGAAAGGCTCCTTGGCCAAAGTCATAGACAGGTTTCCGGAGCGCAAAAAGGAGTTCAAAACCGACTCCGGCATAACCGTCGAGAGGCTCTATACCCCGGAGAACCTGAAAGAATGGGATTACCTTTCCAAATTGGGTTTTCCGGGCGAGTACCCCTATACGCGCGGAGTTCAGCCCACCATGTACAGGGGTCGTCTCTGGACAATGAGGCAGTACGCAGGATTCGGGACGGCTCAGGAAACCAACGCGAGGTTCAGGTTCCTGCTGGAACAGGGTCAAACAGGGCTTTCTGTGGCATTCGACCTTCCTACGCAGGTCGGATACGATTCCGACCATCCCCTGGCCGAAGGTGAAGTGGGACGCGTCGGGGTCGCCATCGACTCCTTGGAAGATATGGAGACGGTCTTCGACGGGATCCCTCTGGACAAGGTATCGACGTCGATGACGATCAACGCTCCCGCCGCCATCCTCTTGGCCATGTACCAAGCCGTGGGAGAGAAGCAGGGAGTGCCGGCGGAAAAACTCAATGGAACCGTCCAGAACGACATCCTCAAGGAGTACGTAGCCAGAGGCACCTACATATTTCCGCCCGGCCCCTCGATGCGGCTCGTCACGGACATCTTCGAGTATTGTTCGCGGGTGATACCTGACTGGAACACCATATCCATTAGCGGTTACCATATAAGGGAAGCCGGTGCCACCGCCGTGCAGGAAGTGGCCTTCACTCTCGCCGACGGGATAGCATATGTCCAGGCAGCCCTGGAGAAGGGGCTTGACGTAGACGCTTTTGCGGGAAGACTCTCGTTCTTCTTCGCGAGCCAGATAAACTTCTTCGAGGAAATCGCCAAATTCCGGGCCGCAAGAAGGCTTTGGGCCAGGATAATGAGAGAACGGTTTAATGCTAAGAATCCGAAATCCTGGATGCTGAGATTCCACACGCAGACGGCTGGTTCCTCACTCACGGCTCAGCAGCCAGACAACAACATCGTGAGGACCACGCTTGAGGCGCTCGCGGCTGTGCTCGGCGGGACCCAGTCTCTCCACACCAACTCAAGGGACGAGGCGCTTTCATTGCCTACTGAGGATTCTGTGAGGATCGCCCTCAGGACGCAGCAGATAATCGCCTACGAATCCGGTGTGGCGGATACCATCGATCCTCTGGCCGGAAGCTATTTCATCGAGAGCCTGACTGACGAGATCGAGGCCAAGGTAGAAGAATACCTCAAGAAGATAGACGACATGGGAGGAGCAGTCAGGGCGATCGAGCGAGGGTATGTCCAGAGGGAGATTCAGGAAAGCGCTTACCGGTACCAGAAAGCAGTGGAATCCAAGGAAAAGATGGTAGTTGGGCTCAATTGCTTCGAAATCAAGGAAGAACCTCCTAAGGGACTTCTCAGAGTCAACCCGGAGATCGCCGAAACGCAGAAAGAGAGGCTGAAAAACCTCAGGAGAAGGCGAGACGGAAGAGCAGTGGCTTCGGCCCTCAAGAGCGTCGAGGCTGCCGCGCGGGGCAACGACAACCTGGTTCCGCCCATCCTGGAAGCTGTAAAGGCTTATGCAACTATAGGCGAAATATGCGACGTCTTGAGAAACGTGTTCGGAGTCTACCGTCCCGGTTCGGACATCTAGAGGATCCAGGCAAATACTCATGTCGAAAGGGTGAACTTGGGTGTTGAAGAGAATTCACCACCTCGGGATAGCGGTCAAAGACCTGGAACTTGCGAAGAAGACTCTTGAAGATGCCCTGGGCCTTGTTACCTCAGCGGTGGAGGAAGTTCCTACCCAGAAGGTGCGCGTGGCCTTTGTTCCGGTGGGCGAGAGCAGGCTTGAACTCTTGGAGCCTACTCAAGAGGACAGCACGGTTCAGAAATTCCTCGAAACGCGGGGAGAAGGATTTCACCACATAGCTTTCGAGACGGATGACCTCGAGGCAGATCTCAAGAAAGCCGAAAGTCATGGTTTGAGGCTCATCGATAAGGAGCCGAGGCCGGGAGCCCACGGGACCAAAGTGGCTTTCATCCACCCCAAGAGCACCTTCGGACTTCTCATCGAGCTTGTTCAGGAATAAAAAGCATTTGAAATATGTATCCGCTAGGGCCTCCTTCCGGCAGCACAAGACGGATCGGAGGCCCTTTGAGTAGAAACGATGCAAAGCAAAGGGGGCAGCCGGAGGTTCCATGATGGACTGTCACTGCCACATCCTGCCCCGGGAATTCGTGACAAACCTCGAGAAGTTCTCCCGGCTCGACGCGTATTTTGGGCTCCTCGCGACGACCAAGGGTTCAAGGTTTGTGACGGGGGAAGATCTTTTGCGCGATATGGCGGCATACCACGTCGATAGGGCCGTTGTGTTTGGATTTGCGTTTCGCGACACGGGAATATGCCGGGATATTAACGATTATGTTGCCGGTATCTGCAGAGAAAACCCGGGAAAACTCGTGGG
Source organism: Candidatus Fermentithermobacillus carboniphilus (assembly GCA_018208355.1). Lineage (GTDB taxonomy): Bacteria > Bacillota > Sulfobacillia > Fermentithermobacillales > Fermentithermobacillaceae > Fermentithermobacillus > Fermentithermobacillus carboniphilus. The sequence goes on from CP062796.1 coordinate 2,270,578, forward strand.
ACTCGGCGTCCTGGACCCTGAAAGTCCCGGAGCCCTTGAGGAAGCGGAACGGTGTCTCGAACTCGGACTTTCGGGTTTTGGCGAGCTTTTCCCTGACGGTCACGGCTACTCTCTAGATTCGTACGGGTTCTTGAAACTTGCAGGGATTGCCAAAGACGCGGGCGTTCCCCTTCTCATCCACGTGAATGAGCAGGTGGGGCACGAGTACCCTGGTAAAGGTTTGCAGGGGCCCAGAGAGGCTTACAGGTTCTGCGTGCGGAATCCTGACGTGAAGGTGGTATTTGCGCACCTGGGGGGAGGGTTGCCATTCTTCTATTACATGCCAGAAGTTCGGGCGCTGGAAAATGTGTACTACGATACAGCGGCCCAGCCCTTCCTGTACGTTCCCGGGGTGTACCGGGGATTGAAGGAATCGGGAGCCCTTAGTAGGGTCATCCTCGGAACCGACTATCCCCTCCTCGGCTGGGAGAGGTATCTCCGTGACCTTTCCAAAGCCGGTCTTTCGTTCGATGATATAGATGGAGTTATCTCTCGGCACGGAGAGGAAGTATTTGGCGAGTTTTTCGAGACAAGCCGGGAAGGAAATCGGAAAGCGGGTCAGAATACAGTATTAGGGGAAGGAAAAGGGTCCACCGAAATACTGGAACAAGGGGGCTTTGAATAGTGGAAAGGCCACCCAGGCTGGTTGAATACATCTGTCTGGCGTGTGGGGCCCAGGGTTTAGCTCAGCTCGAAGAGGATGATTCCGAAGAGAGAAATAGAAGAGGCGGTCTCTCCTTGAGATGTCCCAAGTGCGGTAAATCCGTACTGTGCCTCGAGAGGGAGACCGCCTCACCTTTGCCTTGCAACTTATGACGTAGCACGATCTGGAAAGCTTGCCAGAGACTATTGGCCGGACCGTCGCTCGGAAAGCGACGGTCTTTTGCTTTTGGGTTGAAAGTTTTCTAGAAAACCTTGAAAGCGGAAGAAGGATTTTCGATACTGATGGAGAATAGGGGCATTAAGTGGGGAGAAGTGGGGAACAGTGGCCCAGGGAAACGGGTTCGTAGGCGAATACCAGCACAGTCTGGACAACAAGGGACGGCTGGCCCTGCCTGCAAAGTTCAGGGAGGCTCTCGGTCCCAGATTCATCGTTGCCCGGGGCCTAGACAAGTGTTTGTTCGTTTATGCGCCTTTTGAATGGGAACAGGTCGTCGAAAAGGTCAAAGCGATGCCCCTGAGCCAGCGGGATGCAAGGAATTTTGCCAGGTATTTCCTATCGGGGGCTACCGAGGTTGAACCGGACAGGCAGGGACGGATCATTTTACCCCCTAATCTCCGTGAGTACGCAGGTCTGGTCAAGGACGTATATGTGCTGGGGGTAGGGACAAGGATCGAGATCTGGGATAAAGATACGTGGGATCGCATGAAGACGGATATCGAAGAGACCTTCTCGACGCTGGCCGAGAGTATCGCGGGGATATGAATTCTTTGAGATTCCACGAACCGGTGATGGTCGAGAAAGTGCTATCCTACGTCCTCGGGATCCGGATGAACGTGTTTGTCGATTGCACTCTGGGAGACGGTGGGCATACGCTGGAGATCCTGAGGGCGACAAGGGATACGCTGGTGATCGGGATTGATATCGATAGGGAAGCTGTTGCCGCGGCCAGAGAGCGTCTTACATCGTCGGGTTTCCCGGGACGTGCGGTGGTGCTGAGAGAGGACTATAGGAACCTGCCGCACGTACTTGCCCGGCTCGGAGTTCCGCGGATAGACGCGGCTATCTTTGACCTTGGGGTGTCATCCAGACACCTCGATGATCCGGAGAGGGGTTTTACCTACAAAGGCGACGCCCCTCTGGACATGAGGATGAACCCGGATAGCCCCAAAACTGCTCGGGATATCATCATGAACTCGAGCGAAGCGGAGCTTGAAAGAATCATAAGGGAGTACGGCGAGGAGAGGTTTTCGCAGAAGATCGCAAGAGCTATAGTTGAGCGGAGGTCCGTAAAACCTATCGAAACCGCCTCTGATTTAGTAGAGGTGATCTTGAAGGCGATTCCCGGACGGTTTCGTGGAGGGAGACTGCATCCCGCAAGACGGACTTTCCAGGCGCTACGGATCGCTACCAACGACGAAATCTCGAAACTTGGAAATTCCCTGCAAAACGCGTTTTATCTTCTCAATCCGGCCGGTAAGCTGATGGTGATCTCGTATCACTCGCTTGAAGACAGGGTAGTGAAGGGTCTGTTCCGGGAGCTGGAAAAAACGGGAAACGCACGAGTCCTGACGAAAAAGCCTGACCGGCCCAGCGAAGCGGAAGTTGCGAGAAACCCACGTTCTCGCAGCGCCAAGATGAGGGTTATTGAGAGAAGGGATCTTTCATGGTGAGGAATGCCGAAGCAGGTTCAAGGAAAGTCCTACCGCTTGAGGTTTTTGGACTCATATACTTGGCAATTCTGGTGACTGCTGGCGTCTTGCTCGTTTGGCAGCCGGCTCGGACTGCTCAGATGAACGAGGAGATCAACCGCCTAGAGGCCCAGCTGCAGGATCTGAAGATGCGCAACGAGGACCTAAAAAAGAAAGTTGCCATGCTTGAATCTCTGAGCTACGTTGAGCAGGAGGCCAGGGGCCGCCTGGGAATGGTCGATCCCAAAGAAGTCAAGGTTCTTGCGCTTGTTGAGGACATGCCCGAGGCTACCACCGCTGCCGTGGACAAAAAGGACCAGGAAAAATCCGGCATATTCTCGTTCCTCGCCCGCATAGCTGAGATCTTTGGAGCCAGAGAAGCCGTGGCGAAAGGCCGGCGGTAACCCTTGCCATCCGGAGAGAAAGGCCTATGGGAGCGATCCTGACTCGAAAGCGGGTCGGTCTTGTTTTGCTGTTTTCGGCAGTATCATTTTTTTTACTGCTAGGGCGGCTGGTCTACGTCCAGTTCGTGTGGGCTCCCAAGCTCCTCGAACAGGCTCTTGACATGCGGATGCAGGACATTCCAATACAGCCCAGGCGAGGAGTAATTTATGACCGAAACGGACACGAGCTTGCCTTCAGCATAGACGTTGAGTCCGTTTACGCCATACCGGCTCAGGTCAAAGACCCGGAAAAAGCCGCAGCTATACTCTCTCAAATCCTCGGGATGAAATACGAAACGGTCTTGAACAAGCTCACCAGGCAGAGCGCCTTTGAATGGGTAAAAAGAAAGATTCCAGATGACATCGCGAGGAAAATCAAAGAACAAAAGATCCCGGGCATAGGTTTTACTCAGGAGTCGATGAGGGTTTGGCCTAAGGGAACCCTTTTGGCGCAGGTTCTGGGAATCGTGGGCATAGACAACGATGGCCTCGAAGGTTTGGAGTATGAATACGATAGAGTTCTCCGGGGAGTGCAGGGGCGGTTCACCGTCGAAGTGGATGCCATAGGTGAAGCCCTTCCCCAGTCTCAGAGGGGGTACATACCCCCGGTTCAGGGTAAGAACCTGGTACTTACCGTGGACGAGGTAATCCAGTTCATCGCAGAGCGGGAGCTCGACAAAGCCATTGAAAAAAGCAAAGCTAAGGGCGGCATCGTCATCGCCATGGACCCGCGTAACGGTGAGATCCTGGCGATGGCAATGCGGCCCACTTACGACCCCAACCAGTATGACCGGTATCCCGTGGAGAACAGACGGATCACGGCGATAACCGACTCTTTCCCGCCGGGATCAACGTTTAAACCCATAACCGCTGCGGCTGCCCTCGAATCCGGGGCAGTCAGCGTGAAAGATACCTTCTTCTGTCCTGGGTCCACGAGAGTCGGCGATGAGACGCTATCGTGTGTGACGGCACACGGCAGTCAAACATTCTACGAAGTAATCGAGAATTCATGCAACGTAGGTTTTATACAAATAGGGCTCAGGACCGGCGTTGACAACTTCTACAAGTATATTGATCTTTTCGGCGTCACTTCGACGACCGGCATCGATCTGCCAGGCGAAGTGAGCGGCATCGTTGTGCCTAAAAATCAAGTTAAGACCATCGACCTTGCCGTTATGTCATTCGGCCAGACCCTTCAGATGACGCCCATACAAATCATCACTTCCATGTCCGTCATAGCAAACGGGGGATATCTCGTAGTGCCGCACCTTGTCAAGGAGATCACCGACGTCGACGGAAACGTACTGGAAAGAAAACCTTCGGGACCGGTTCGCCAAGTTATTTCGTCAAAAACATCGGAGGAACTCCGGATGGCCCTGGAACAAGTCGTGGCCAAGGGTACCGGAAAAGCGGCCTATGTCCCTGGATATCGGCTGGCAGGGAAGACCGGAACGTCCAACAAGGTCGTAGATGGGAAAATAGCTCCGGGAAAATATATCGCTTCTTTCGTGGGATTTGCTCCGGCAAACGATCCCAGGCTGGCGCTCTTAGTGATGATAGATGAACCTCAGGGTGCATATTACGGAGGAGTGGTCGCCGCTCCCGTCTTTTCCGCGGTGATGCGCGACGTACTCCGTTACCTGGAGATCCCGCCCCAGGAAGAACCGGAGAGCGACGCCAGCGTAGAGATGTGCGTTGTCCCCAATCTTGTGGGGAAAGACGTTGTAGCCGCCCAGGCGGAACTCCACAATCTCGGCCTCGTCGGGACGAAAGAAGGTCCCGGTGCCACCGTTGTCCGGCAATTCCCGGTCGCGGGCGCAAAGGTTGCGAGAGGGACGAATGTGATATTATACACGGAAGGTGAACAGGAACCTTCCGCCGGCGAGGTCAGAGTCCCAAACATTATCGGACTCGGATTGACCCAGGCAAGGCTCAAGCTTTCTGAAGTGGGGCTTTCCTTGAGCGCACAGGGGAGCGGTTTCTGTGTATCGCAGGAGCCTCCGGCGGGAAGCATTGTTCCAAAAGGTACCATGGTCAAGGCGGTATTCCGCATGGATGTAGGACAATGAGCGTGGTTAAACGGGGTGCAGGATATGCTATTGTCGGAATTGTTGAAAGGGCTGAAGGGAAGTCTTATAGCCGGTGACGCGGAAGTTACGGGCCTTGCCTACGATTCTCGGGAAGTACGGCCTGGTTTTGCCTTTGTGGCTATACGCGGCTTCAAACTCGACGGTCACGATTTTGCAGGCGATGCCGTCCAGCGTGGGGCCAGAGCCATCGTGGCGGAAAAGGCCGTTCCCGTCCCTCCGGGCACGGGTCTGGCGCTGGTCCCCAACACGAGGAAGGCTTTATCCCATATGGCTGCGGCCTTTTACGGGTATCCCAGTCACGAACTGCTGGTAGTGGGCATAACCGGTACCAAGGGCAAGACCACTGTGTGTCACCTGGTAAAATCCGTCCTGGACGCTGGCGGCACGAGAGCGGGGTTAATAGGGACAGTTCACAATATAGTGGGTGAAGAAGTGAGACCAGTCACCCATACAACCCCGGAGTCTTTAGATCTTCAGAGACTTTGCAGGGAGATGGCGGAAAAAGGTTGCCGCGCCGTTACCATGGAAGTATCTTCTCACGCTCTTTCGCTGGAGAGGGTAGCGGACATAGAGTTCGATGTGGCGGTCCTGACGAACATAGGCAGGGACCACCTGGATTTCCACGGAACCATCGAGAATTACCTTTCCGCGAAGGCCAAGCTGTTTGAGATGGTTTCCGAAAGGGCAAAAGCGAAGCAACTCGGGGTTGCCCCGTTCTCGGTCTTAAACAGGGACGAACCGTATTTTGAGTATTTCTATCGCCATGCGGGACGGGAAGTCTTGACGTACGGGTTTTCGCCGGAATCGGACGTCCGGGCGGAAGATGTCGTCTGTGACGCCACGGGCACCGAATTTACCTTGTGCTTTTCGGGAAAAAAGGAACGGGTCCGGATCAACCTTCCGGGTAGATTCAATGTTTCAAACGCGCTTGCGGCTGCAGCCGTGGGTTTTGGCCTTTCTATGGACATTGAGAAGGTCTTGTGGTCTCTATCGCAAGTCACGAGGGTGCCCGGCAGGATAGACGTGGTTCCCTCCGATCTTGGCTTTACCGTGTGGGTTGACTATGCCCACACTCCCGAGAGTCTCAAAAACGTTCTCTCGACAGCCCGGGAGGTGGCGAAAGGCAGGGTAATCGCCGTTTTCGGCTGCGGCGGAGACCGGGACAAGGGCAAAAGGCCTATAATGGGGAAGGTGGCTGCGGAAATCTCGGACGTAGTGATAATCACCAACGACAACCCGAGGTCGGAGAAGGAAGACGAAATACTTGACCAGATAGAAGAAGGCATAGTGGAAGTCATCGGGAGATCGAAAGACGTTGTGTACAGGCGAATAAAAGACAGGGGGGAGGCCATAAGGGAAGCCATAAAGTTGGCGAGACCAGGGGATATCGTGGTACTAGCGGGGAAAGGTCACGAAACGTACCAGGTATTCAAGGATAAAACCGTCCATTTCGACGACAGGGAAGAGGCCAAAAAGGCACTTTTAGAACTTGGACGAAACCGAGGTTCATAGATGGGAGAATCTTGAGTGAGACCCTATACCGTTGGAGAGATCGCCCAAATTGTAGGTGGGACCATCGTCTCCGGATACCCGGAGACCAGTGTTACGGGAGTCGGCATCGATTCCCGCAAAGTGAGACCTGGCGACCTTTTTTGCGCCATAAAGGGAGAGAGGGCTGACGGCCACGATTTCATCACAGACGTGGCAAGGAAAGGAGCCAGCGCCGCCCTCATCGAGCGGGAAGTGACCTTTTGCGGGAAAGATGGCGGGGAACTTGATGCTTGTGAAAAGTTCAGCCTCATTAGGGTCGAATCGACCCTGGGGGCTCTCGCTGCTCTGGCCAAGGCATACCGGGAGGAGGTGTCGACCCGAGTCATCGGCATCACGGGGAGTGTGGGGAAGACCAGCACCAAAGACGCAGTTCATTCCGTGTTGAATCAAAAATACAGGACCTACAAGAACCCAGGGAACCTGAATTCCCACATAGGACTTCCCCTGGCTATCCTGGGGATGGATCCGGGTTACGACTACGCTGTCTTGGAGATGGCTATGAGAGCCCGGGGAGAAATAGCCGAACTCTGCCGGATAGCCGGGCCCGAGTTAGGTGTCCTCACCGATATCTCTCATTCGCACATCGGGCTCTTAGGAAGTCTCGAGCAGATAGCCCTCTCAAAAGCAGAGCTCCTTGAGAGTCTTCCTCAAGACGGGCTTGCGGTATTGTGCGGCGACAACCCTCGGGTCAGGGACGTCAGATCCTTCGCCAAGTGCAGAGTCATATTCTATGGCCTCGAAGAAGAGAATGATTGCAGGGCTTTCGGACTTCAAAGGATAGAAGGTTTCGGGACGGGTTTCACCGCCGAATACCGCGGGTCCCGGTACGAATTCTCGCTTCCCTTATTTGGGAAGCACCAAGTTCAGAACGCCCTGGCGGCGGTCGTGTTGGGCTTCGAGCTCGGACTCTCCTATGAGGAGATTAAGGCTGGGCTCTTGAATATATCGCTCAGCCCCATGAGACAGGAGATCATACGACGAGGTTCGATCACCATAATCAACGACGCATATAACGCCAGCGTAAAGTCAATGAAAGCCGCCCTCGACCTTCTTGCGGAAACAGGTACCGGGCGGAAAATCGCTATCCTAGGTGACATGCTCGAACTGGGAGATTTTGCACCATTTGCCCACAGGGAAGTCGGGGACTATGCCCGCGGTAAGGTCGACGTTCTTCTGGCCGTCGGGAACCTGGCCCGGTTCATCCTCGAAGGATTTAACCAGGGGGAAACCGTACCGGGGACTTTCTCGTCAGTGTTTCCTGACAAGACCAGTGCCGGGGAGTACCTGAAAGGATTCGTTGAGCCCGGCGACGTCCTGTTGGTCAAAGCGTCCCGGGGCATGGGATTCGAGAGTCTGGTGGAGCTTCTGAAGGAAATCGGCAGCTCCTTACCCGGAGATGATGAAACTTGAGCCTGACTGGAGCATTGGCGCCTTTCGTGCTCGGTTTCTTTTTTGCAGCGGCCTTCGGCAAGATCTTGATACCTTACCTCGTCAGGCTCAAGGTGGGCCAGAAGATTCGGGAGGAAGGACCGAAAAGCCACCAGAAAAAGGCCGGGACTCCGACCATCGGAGGGATCATATTCATCCTGGCGATACTTATTTCCCAGGTGATATACCACGCGGTGTTTTCGGTCCCGTATTCGACCGACGAGATACTGGTACTGGGTCTTATGATGACATACGGGCTCACCGGGTTCATCGACGATTACAGGAAGGTGCGCCTGGGTCGTTCCCTGGGTCTTTTGGCACGAGAGAAGATGGCCCTTCAGGTCCTCTTTGCGGCGGTTTTCATGTGGTTCTTCGTTGATCGTGGAAGCCGGGTAATAGTCCCGTTTACCGGCGCTTACTGGGATCTCGGGGTTCTTTATTCGGTTTTCGGGGTCTTCGTGATCGTGGGCACCGGAAACGCGGTCAATCTCACGGACGGTCTGGACGGGTTGGCTTCGGGAGTAGTGGCCATCGGGCTTGTGGCGTACTATTTCATCGCCGTTGAGTACTCCAGGGTTTTCAGCCCGGGTTCGGCCCTCAGGGGAATTCCGGCACTCGCCCTGTCTGCAGCCGGAAGTCTCGGTGGGTTCTTGCTTTATAACTACCATCCCGCAAGAGTTTTTATGGGGGATACGGGTTCTTTGGCCTTGGGAGGACTTCTTGCGGGGCTTGCGATAGCGACCCGTACCGAACTGGTTCTGCCGTTTATCGCAGCGGTTCCCCTGGCTGAAACCGTTTCGGTCATCCTGCAGGTTGCATCTTTCCAGCTATTTGGAAAGAGGATTTTCAAGATGACTCCGCTCCACCACCATTTCGAACTATTGGGGTGGAAAGAGACCAAAGTTGTCATGGCTTTCTGGGTGGCATCTTTGGTTTTTGCGATTTTGGGGATCATTTCTATGGCATATGTATGACGAGAGGTGGTACGCGTGAAAAGGCCGAGGTCGGAGGGGCTCATTCGCAGAGGCAAGCCCGACTACATCCTTTTTTTCGCAATCCTCACGCTCCTCGGCATCGGCATCATTATGGTCTTTTCCGCAAGCATGGTTCGTTCTCTCAAGTTCTACGGACATCCTTATTACTTTCTCATGATGCAAACCATCTGGGCCGGGCTCGGACTTTCAGTCATGTTCTTTCTAATGAATTTCGATTGCTGGCGATACAGACCGTTTGTACCTTACATATACGCCCTTTCCATGCTTCTCCTGGTGGTAGTATTGATCCCTGGAATCGGCCAGGTCAGAAACGAGGCAAGACGCTGGCTCGGGGTAGGAAGCCTGAGTTTTCAGCCGGCGGAACTTGCCAAGGCGACGACCGTCCTTTTTCTCGCCGATAGTCTTTCGAAAAGGCGTGAGAAACTCAAGAACCTGGTTTCAGGGCTCGGACCATATCTCGTCCTTCTGGGTATCACTTTCCTGCTGGTGCTGATGGAACCAGACCTTGGAACGGCGGTGGCCATTGCCGGTTGCGCGGTCGTGGTCATATTTGTCGCCGGGGCCAGGATGTTTCACCTCGGACTTTTGGCCGCACTTTCAGTGCCGGTGCTGTACTGGGCTATCATGGGTGAGGATTACAGACGCCGGCGTTTTTTCGCTTTCCTGGATCCCTGGAAAGACCCTTCGGGTTCCGGGTGGCAGATAATCCAGGCTCTGTATGCTCTAGGTACCGGAGGCCCTTTCGGGACCGGAATAGGCTATTCGAGGCAAAAATGGTTTTATCTGCCTGAACCGTATACTGACTTTATATTTGCGGTCCTAGGAGAGGAGATGGGGTTTCTGGGGACCAGCCTCGTGTTGCTCCTGTTCTTTACAATCGCCTGGAGAGGTTACCGGACAGCCATGGCGGCTCCCGACAGGTTTTCGTGCCTACTCGCGACGGGGATGACGACTCTCATTGTGTTGCAAGCCGTGGTTAACATAGGGGTCGTCACGGGTTCGTTGCCGATAACGGGCATTCCTTTGCCCTTCATAAGTTACGGAGGGTCGGCGCTTCTCACAAATCTTATGGCGTCGGGGATCCTCCTGAACATCTCGCGTTACGCTGTTCGTTAGGAGGTCTGTGAAATGAGGCTCCTTGTGTCCGGAGGTGGGACAGGCGGTCACATTTATCCGGCGGTGGCGGTGGCCAAAAAGGTCAAAGAGCTGCTTCCTAAAGCTTCGATCCTTTATGTCGGGACCGCCGCTGGCATGGAGAGCAACATAGTACCCAGGGAAAACCTGGACTTTGCCTCGATCAGGTCATCCGGCATGCGTGGGAAGTCCCTGATAGTTGCGGCCAAGGGAGGCCTCAATGCCTTACTGGGATTGAAGGATGCCGCCGGGATCCTTCGGCAATTCCGCCCGGACGTGGTCCTAGGTACCGGCGGCTACGTTTCAGGGCCCGTGGTATTAGCTGCGTACATCATGGGGATACCCTGTGCTATCCAGGAGCAAAATGCGGTGCCCGGCAAGACGAATCTCGTCCTTTCTAGACTATGTAAGAAAACGTTCGCAGCCTGGGAGTATTCGGTCAAATATTTTCCGAAGAGGTCGAAGGTCATTGTTACCGGGAATCCCGTGAAAGGAGAGCTCTTCCGGATAACAAAGGAAGAAGCCAGAAATTTTTTCGGACTGTCAGGTAAGTTTACCGTTCTGATTATGGGTGGTTCGCGAGGCGCGAAGACGCTGGTTGACGCCGGCCTCCGCCTCTGCCATCTTGCGGGAGGCGACCGGGGCATAATCTTCATCACGGGAAAAGATTACTACGGAAAAGTGGCTCACACCCTCCGGGCCAGAGAAGAACCAGGGATAGATGGGTCAAGAGCTGGAAATATTATCATACGACCTTATGTATACAACATGGAGATGGCCTACAGTGCCAGCGACCTGGTGGTCGCCCGCGCTGGCGGTATGACGCTGGCGGAGATTACCTCTCTGGGTCTTCCGTCAGTTATAGTCCCGTCTCCCAACGTGGTCGGCAACCACCAGGAATATAACGCCCGGGCGCTGGAAGAAGCAGGTGCGGCTTGCGTAGTGAGGGAGGATGGAGACGCACCCGAAAGGATCGCCGACGCTGTCTTGAGGCTGTGGGACGACGAGGAGCTCCTGTCGAAGATGAGGGCCGCATCCAAGAGTATCGGCAAGCCATCGGCGGCAGAAGACATCGCCAGGGAACTCATCAAGCTCTCCAGAGGCGATTCGTGACCTTCTTTCCGGGCGCAGAAGGGGAGAGCCAATCCAGACGGTCTCGTAGTTCATAGGATGAGGAAAGGGAAGCGATAACGGTCGGAGAAGGGGTACTATGCAGAAGATACACTTTGTCGCTATAGGCGGGCAGGGGATGTCGGGCATCGCCCGGATCCTTCTCGAAAAAGGTTATTTTATCTCGGGTTCGGACTTGAAAGCCGGGAGCACGACGGAGCGCCTCGAGAAGTTGGGCGCCAGAATCTACCTCGGGCACAGGGCCGAAAACGTGGTTGATCCCGATGTCGTCGTGGTCTCTTCAGCCATTTCCGAAGATAACCCGGAAGTTCTGGAAGCAAGGAGTAGGGGTATTCCCGTGGTCCACCGAATGGATATGCTGCTTGAAGTGGTTAAAGGGAAAAAACTCGTGGCAGTCGCAGGCGCCCACGGTAAAACCACGACGGCATCGATGATTGCCTGGATTTTGGAGAAAGACGGTAAAGACCCCACCTACCTTGTCGGTGGGGAGTTCACGGACGAGGGTAATGCCCGGTTGGGTAAGGGTGAGGAAGCTGTATTTGAGACCGACGAAAGCGACGGATCTTTCCTCAAAGCCCATCCCGATGTGAGCGTCGTCACCAACATAGATAACGATCACCTTGACTACTGGGGCAGCATGGACGCCTTGGAAGAGGCCTTCTATCGTTTCCTCGATGGCACCCGAGAAGGTGGTCGGCGGGTGGTATGTGTAGATGACCCGAGGCTTTTGAAATGGGCACAGTCTCACCCGGACGCCGTCACTTATTCGTTGCATCAAGACTCGGTGTGGCAGGCCAGAAACATAGAGAAAGCGGGCTGGGGCACCGTGAGCGATATATTTTTCAAAGGTCGCCGGGTATGCCGGCTGCGGCTGAGGGTTCCGGGAGAACACAACGTCCAGGATGCCTTGGGGGCCATCGCAGCTGCACACGCAAGGGGCGTGGACGTCGAAAACGCATGTGAACACCTATCGTCCTTCACCGGGGCAAAGAGGAGGCTTGAATATGTAGGGACGTTCGGAGGTATCATGGTGTTCGACGATTTCGCGCACCATCCCAGCGAGATCAGGGCGTCTATAAGGGCCATAAAAGAGAGTCTCCCGTCCCGCCGAATCATCGTCATATTTCAACCTCACCGGTACTCGCGCACGCGTATCTTGCAGAAGCAATTTGGTAGTGCATTCCAGGACGCAGATGCGCTAATTGTCACAAGCATTTACGCAGGGCCGGGCGAAGCGCCTGAACCGAGAGTGAGTTCCAGCTTCATTAGCGATAGCGTGAGGGCTTTTGGGCGTCCTCCGGTCCAGTATGTGCCCGACATGGTGGAGGCGGCTCGCCGCGCCGCCGCCCTTTCGGGTGCGGGGGACGTGATAGTGACCATGGGGGCCGGAGACATCTGGAAAGCCCTTGGACCGCTGGAGAACTTCCTTGCGCGGACAGTGGAGTAACAGGTATCAAAATGCTTTCGTACTATGGATAAGACCGTTCATGTGACGGCAACCGCTAGAGGTCTTTTTGCCGGGAGAGTGGTACCACAGATGTCTAAATTCATCATTGAAGGCGGTAGAACGCTCAGAGGAGAAGTCTCCGTAAGCGGGGCTAAGAACGCGGTGCTCCCGATAATGGCAGCTTCGGTGATGGCAGATTCGCCGTGCGTCCTTCACAACGTCCCAGACCTGACGGACACGAAAATAATGGCAGAGATACTGAAGGGGCTCGGAGTCAGGGTCGATCGCATTGGGCCCGATGGGTCGTCTCTCTATATAGATCCCCGGACCTTGAACCGTCACGTAGTCGATGAACTCTTGATGAGACAGGTGAGGTCAAGCGTGTTTCTCATGGGACCGCTTCTGGGAAAGGTAGGCAAAGTTCAGGTTTCATATCCCGGAGGATGTGACATAGGACAGAGGCCCATAGACCTTCACATAAAAGGGTTAAAGTCCCTGGGGGCGACTTTTACTGAAGAGCACGGCCAGATAATCGCCGAACGAGACAGGTGGGAAGGGGTCGATATACATCTCGATATCCCTTCTGTGGGTGCCACGGAAAACATAATGATGGGTGCTGCTCTTGCCAAAGGCGTGACGGTCATAAGGAACGCGGCCAAAGAACCGGAGATCGTCGACCTTCAGGGATTCTTGAACTCTATGGGGGCCAGAATCAGAGGTGCCGGAACCGACGTCATCAGGGTTGAGGGTGTGACCAACCTATATGGCTGCGAATACACCATCATGCCGGATCGGATAGAAGTGGGCACTTTTATGGTGGCCGCCGTAATAACTTCCGGAGCGATCTGGATTGAGAATGCCCTGCCGGAACACGTTCAGGCGGTAACGGCCAAGCTCAGAGAAGTCGGAGCAGAAATTACTGAGAAAGACCGCGGGCTTTACGTGAAAGGTACGGGGCGGCCTAAGCCTACCGACGTGAAAACGCTACCTTACCCCGGATTTCCTACCGACATGCAGCCTCAGATGATGGCGCTTTTATCAATAGCCGAAGGAACTTCGGTGATCACGGAAACGATATTTGACTCCAGGTTCAAGCAAGCCGAGGAACTGGGGCGGATGGGTGCGAAAATCCGAACCGAGGGCAGAACTGCTATAATTAAAGGTGTACCGAGACTCTCAGGAGCGATGGTGGAAGCGACCGACCTCCGGTCAGGGGCTTCTCTGGTGCTTGCGGGGCTCAGCGCAGACGGAGTCACCACCGTCAATGGTATTCACAATCTGGATAGGGGTTACGAGCGGCTTGAAGCGAAGCTTGCCTCTCTGGGAGCCAGTATTAAGAGGGTCTTGGGCGACGAACCGGTGCATGCCAGGCTCAGGGTGACGGGGATGAACTAGCAACGCGGAAATTTTCCTGCGAGCGGATATGGAGTGGTGCGGTGAAGTGGGGAGGAGGAACTTTCGGGCGGTTGGAGAAAAGGGCGGTCCGAAAGACCATGCGAAAACAGCCAGGTCGAACCTGGACCCTGGTACTGCTTTTCGTCTTGCTTGTCGGTGCCTTTCTCTTCTTACGTTCTCCGTTTTTCGCCGTTAAGCATATCGAGGTATACGGAAACCAAAAGGTCACGACAGAGGAGATAATCGCCAGGTGCGGGCAGAAGTCCGTCAATATTTTTGCTTTCGATTTGGACAAGGCGAGGCGGTCAATAGAGGCGTCGCCCTGGATTGAAAAAGCCTCGTGTTCGAGAAAACTCCCTGATACTATTATCGTAACGGTGGTAGAAAGAAGCCCGGTGGCGTTTATCCCTATTGAAAATAAGATCTACCTTGTGGACCAAGCCGGGCGTGTTCTGGGAGAAGATGACGGGGTTCCACGGAAACTCGTGGCTTTTACCGGCGTCACCGAAAAGGTGGTTCCCGGCCAGTTCCTTGACGATTCAAAGTATGGTTGGGGTTTTCGAGTCCTTTCGGCGCTGGGGCCTCTTGCGAAGGAGAAAATCGCTGAAGTAAATATGCAAGAAGGCGAATGTACTCTTATACTTGATGATGGGTGCAAAGTGCTGATGGGCAAGGAAAGGAGTGATGTTCAAAAGCTAACTCTTCTTCTCGATTCGGTACTGAAAACTCTCTCGGAATCTGGAAACATAGCAGAGTATATAGACTTGCGATTTGAAAAGCAAGCAGTCAAGCTAAGATCCCCAAGCGGGGAATTGAGGTGATTGGCGTGGGCCGTCGGGGTTCTCAGGCTGCGTTGACCATAATCTTCATATTATTTGGCTTCATGCTGGCAACACAGTTCAGGGCCCGGCCTCCAATTTCCGGAAACGTGCCGTACCAGCGTGCTGAAGAACTGTCAGTCTTGCTCAAGGCGACCGAGGAAGAAAGAGACCGGCTCCGCGAGGAAGTGAAAGTTTTAAGAGATAGGGTGGCAGAGATGATGGCCGGAGAAAACCAGGTCAAGGTCCTCCGCGATGAGCTTCTGAAGGCTCGGATTCTGGGGGGACTCGTCGACGTGAAAGGGCCTGGCGTAACGGTCGAGATGAATGACTCTCAGGTCAAATCTTCCGGAGTACAGGACCCCAATGTATTCCTCATCCACGACGATGACGTGCTCCGGGTGGTCAACGAGCTCTTTGCCGGAGGTGCCGAAGCCGTGGCGGTGAACGGGCAGCGGCTTGTCGCCACGTCCGAGATCCGGTGTGCCGGTCCTGTGTTCATAATCAACGGCGTGAGGGTCGCCCCGCCTTTGAAGATCCAGGCCATAGGAGACCCCGTCATGCTTCAAAACGCCCTTAAGATGCGTGGCGGAGTCGTGGACAACCTCGCGCTTTTCGGGATAGAAGTTAAAATAAAGACGGAACAGGAAATAGTCGTACCTGCGTATAGTGGCTCTTTGAATTTCCGCTACGCAAAGCCTGTGAAAGATGAGGGATCCAAGTAGATGTGGTATCTTGTTGCGGGACTTCTTTTCGGGGTACTCCTGGGACTTAACGTTCCGTGGAAGATTCCCTCCATCCTGGCCAGGTACCTGGCTGTGAGTCTTCTTGCGGGCATTGACACTTCACTCGGGGGACTCCGGGCAAGTCTCGAAGGTGAATTCGATACGGTAATATTCGTCAGCGGCTTCATAGGAAACACAGTGCTTGCGGCAGCCTTCGTTTATCTCGGCGATGTCCTGGGGATTGAACTGTATCTTGCAGCTGTTGTTGCTCTCGGGGTCAGGATCTTTAACAACCTGGGAGTGATAAGACGACACTATATACGGAGTCAGACAGACAAAAAAACCGCGCTCAGAAAGGTGAGTTCCGGCGAGAGCTGAAGGTGTACCTCCGCCGCATGTTGAAAGTAACGCTGATCGGGAGAGGGGAGTTGCGTGAGATGAGTGAAGAACAACCCAGATATGCCAATTTAAAGGTAGTGGGCGTGGGAGGCGGGGGGTCCAACGCGGTCAATCGCATGATCGAGGCGGGCATCAAAGGAGTGGATTTCATCTGCATCAACACGGATGCTCAGGCTCTGAACCTCTCACGAGCTCCCATAAAGCTTCAGATAGGGCAGAATTTGACGCGGGGTCTTGGGGCAGGCGCAAACCCGGAAGTCGGGCAAAAAGCGGCCGAGGAATCCCGAGAAGAAATCTTGGAGCACTTGAAAGGCGCCGACATGGTGTTTATCACTGCGGGAATGGGTGGAGGCACCGGTACCGGGGGTACTCCGGTTGTGGCCCAGGTTGCCAAAGAAGTGGGTGCGCTGACGGTAGGCGTGGTCACGAAACCCTTTTCCTTTGAAGGTAGAAGACGTATGAACGTTGCGCTTCAGGGCATAGAGAATCTGCGGGCCAATGTAGATACCCTGATAGTTATACCCAATGACAGGTTATTGCAGGTTGTCCCCAAAGAGGCAACCATACTGGACGCTTTCAGAGTCGCCGACGATGTCCTGCGCCACGGTGTCCAGGGGATTTCTGACCTGGTCTGCGTGCCCGGCCTCATAAACCTGGATTTTGCCGACGTGAGGACGATCATGATGGATACCGGCTCGGCCCTCATGGGAATAGGCATAGGTCACGGCGAGAACAGGGCGAGGGAAGCGGCGATGCAGGCCATTGCCAGCCCGCTTCTGGAGGCAAGCATAGAAGGTGCCAAAGGAGTTCTAATGAATATCACGGGTGGGCCAGACCTGGGTCTGTTCGAGGTAAATGAAGCTGCCGAAATCGTGATGCAGGCCGCAGATCCCGACGCGAACATAATCTTCGGTGCGGTCATCAACGATGACTTGGAAGACACAGTACAGATAACCGTGATCGCAACAGGGTTTGATAACAACGTGTCGAGAAAAGTCTTGCGCCCGAAAGAAGTGCCTCTTCGGGTCGAGAATACAGAAATACTCGAGGTCCCAACTTTCCTGAGGAAGGCAAGATCGCCCGAAAAACCGCGTTAACAAAAGCGTCTGTTCAGAGCCAGAGGTCTACAAGGTTCGCGACGGCCATCCCGTATGATATGTACAGGAATATTCGGGAGCGTCTCTGAATATCGATGTCCATACGGGGTGGAAGGCGCGAATGGCCGGGTACATCTATGCCGACCTCTTATTCTTCGTTAACCTGAGTGTCAACTACATAATACTCCTCGCTGCTGGGAAACTGGTCTTAAGACCCGTGAATTTCGGGCGGGTCCTGGTGGCCTCCGTCTTGGGATCCTTGTACGCTGTATTCGCTATCGTCGTTCCTCTCGAATCCTTCTTCAGTCTTCCTGCGAGGATAGCCTTTGGGCTTTTTATGGTCGCCCTTTCGTACCCTGACGCCAGAGGGATATCGTTCGTGACCCTTGCCGGTGCGTTTTACTTGTGCTCGGCCGTTGCCGCGGGAACCGCGATGGCCCTTTTGACCTTGGGAACCGCCGAATCTCTCCGCAGGGGAATACTCAGCGGAGACTATCCCCTTGCCCACTGGTGGATGGTCGGCGTATCGCTGGTCGTGGTGAGCGTTTTTCCCTGGGTTTCACGGATTGCGGGTTTTCGGTCGGGAAAACCTCTTCCTCTCGTCGGGGTGGAACTGGTTGTGGGCGGGCGCACGATATCACTCATCGGTCTTGTGGATACCGGGAATAATCTCAGAGATCCGGTTTCGGGGCTCCCGGTTATCGTGGTTGACTGGGATTCATTAAAAGACGTCATGCCAAAAGAGGTTCAGTCTTTTTTCTTGTCGACCTGGGATTCCATATCGGTTCAGCTCTACGACACTTCAATAAGCAGGCGTCTTCGGTTGATTCCCTATTCCAATGTATCGGGCCGTAAAGGCATCTTGCCGGGGTTTAAACCGGACCGACTAGCCCTCTGCGAGAAAAACGGCACCAAGGTGTTTAAAGAAGCCGTTGTCGGAGTATCGGAATCCAGGCTGAGCCCATCTGGGTTATACCAGGCGCTGTTACATCCGGACCTGGTGGGGTTTTAGCGCGCATTTTTCACTCGGAGGAGGTGCGCCGTTGAGATCGTGGGCTGAAATCAGGATATTCATTGCCCTGAAATGGGCGGCGCTCTTGGAGAAGCTGGGAATATGGGGACGTATCGATTACGTGGGAGGTGCGGAAGCCCTGCCGCCGCCCCTGACGCAGGAAGAAGAGGTACTGCTGCTTTCGCGCCTGAAAGAGGGCGACAAAGACGTGAGGACCACT
The DNA here is from genome assembly GCA_018208355.1 of Candidatus Fermentithermobacillus carboniphilus. Lineage (GTDB taxonomy): Bacteria > Bacillota > Sulfobacillia > Fermentithermobacillales > Fermentithermobacillaceae > Fermentithermobacillus > Fermentithermobacillus carboniphilus. Next base: position 2,288,854 of record CP062796.1, read on the forward strand.
CTGATCGAACGTAATTTGCGGCTGGTGGTGTACATCGCTAAGAAGTTTGAGAGCACCGGGATACCCATAGATGATCTGGTGTCCGTCGGGTCAATCGGTCTCATAAAAGCCGTGTCGACTTTTGACACAGGAAAAAACATAAAGCTTGCCACCTATGCCTCAAAGTGCATTGAGAACGAGATACTGATGTACCTCCGTCGAACTATGAAATCAAAGTCAGAGGTATCTTTCGACGAACCTCTCAACATCGACGCCGAGGGCAACGAACTTTGCCTTTCAGACGTAAAGGGCACTCCTGAAGATACGATTTACAGCGACCTGGAGAAGGAAGACGATAAGGAAGTCTTGAGGTTGGTCTTAAGCCGGTTGCCGTGGAGGGAACGAACCATAGTTGATCTCCGGTTCGGTCTGAAAGATGGCGTCGAGAGAACCCAGAAGCAGGTTGCAGACATGCTGGGCATTTCTCAGTCATATATCTCCCGGCTTGAAAAGAAAATCATGCAAAAATTGCATAAAGATATTGTAAATTTCCAGTAGCCAGCGTATTCCTGTATATCCCCTGGTATTCCCGGCAATACTTTTTGTGAGTTGATCTCCACAAAAAGTGGAAAACGGACCGGGGGGAATACAGGCGTTGAACAAAGTCGAAATCTGCGGCGTCAATACCAGTCACCTGCCCGTACTCTCCTCCACAAAAATGAAGGAGCTTTTTATCGCCAAACAAAACGGCGATCCGGAAGCCCGCGAGAAACTGGTCAATGGCAACCTGCGACTTGTGCTCAGCGTGATCCAGCGTTTTGCCAACCGGGGGGAATATGTGGATGACCTATTTCAAGTGGGATGCATAGGTCTCATGAAGGCGATCGACAACTTTGACCTGAACCAGAACGTCAAGTTCTCAACTTACGCAGTGCCGATGATCATCGGTGAGATTAAGCGATACCTCCGCGACAATAACCCGATACGCGTCTCAAGGTCGTTGCGAGACATCGCCTACAAAGCTCTTCAAGTGAGAGATTCCCTAGTTTCGAAACTTGGTAGAGAACCCAGCGTCAAGGAGATAGCCATCGAGCTCAAGGCTCCAGAGGAGGAAGTGGTCTATGCGCTCGATGCCATACAGGAACCGATCAGCCTTTTTGAGCCCGTATATCACGACGGAGGCGATCCCATATACGTGATGGACCAGGTGAAGGACGAAAAAGGCGAGGACTCCGTGTGGGTCCAGGATATCGCCATAAATGAAGCGCTTCAGAAATTATCCGAGCGCGAACAGGCAATAATAAAAATGAGATTTTTCGAGGGCAAAACGCAGATGGAGGTTGCCCAGGAAATTGGGATATCTCAGGCTCAGGTTTCAAGGCTCGAAAAGGCCGCGCTCATCCACATGAGGCAAGAGATGGGCATCTAAGACTTCATAAGGAGGTGTGGCATTTGGGTGGAAAGCTGAAGAGAGGGCTGGTGGAAGCCCTGGTGCTGGCGGTGGTAGCAGGAATCATATTGTTTGCAGGCTGGGGTTTGTCGAAGTCCCATGCTGCAGAGAAATCTTACACGCCTACGAATCTGATCCGGCTTCACATAATCGGCAACTCCGATGAAAAGGCGGACCAGGAAGTTAAACTCATGGTTCGTGATGTCATAATGACTACATTCGCAAACAAGCTTGTCGGCGTGAAAGACGCGCGGGAAGCCGAAACCGTGCTTTCAAAACTCTTACCCGAGATTGAAAGAGCGGCCTCCAATTGCCTGGAGCAGAATGGATTTGGGTACAGGGCGCGGGCGGCCATCAAGACGTTGTTCTTTCCGGATAGGATCTATGAAACCAGAGACGGGAGTACCATTGTCCTGCCCGAAGGCCGGTACAGGGCACTGCAAATCGTCCTGGGGGAAGGCAAAGGCAGGAATTGGTGGTGCGTCATGTATCCTCCTCTGTGCTACTTTGACCTTGTCAAGAAAACGGGACCCGAGGTTCCGGCATTCAAAGATGCCCGGATTGACCTCATCATTGACGAGTTGAGCACCAAGGAAGCGCATCTGGAGGTAAGGTTTTTCTTTGTGGAAGCGTTCAAGAACGGAGTCAGGTATCTTTCGGAACTTTTTCCTCCACGGTTTTCGATCAGGATGTGCCCCGGTTTACGCTGAAACTTCCAAAATCCTCGGGATCCTGTTATCCGCTTGATATAGTTGTGGTTACCGGCGCCTCCGTTGCCATATAATGTGACGGGGGTGGTTGCGTGATCCGCGCCTCCGATTTAGCAATGCGAGAAGTCATAAACACTACTGACGGGCGACGCCTCGGCAACATCGTTGACGTAGAGCTTGACCTCTCAACGGGTAAGATCCTTGCGGTCGTCGTACCCGGACAGGCCAAGGCTTTTGGGATCTTTGGCCGTGGAGACGACTACGTGATACCCTGGGAGAATATCAAGAAGATAGGCGAAGACGTGATCCTGGTCGAATTGTCCGACCGATACATGCGCAGAAGCACCCGATAGTGGCTCTGGGCCCCGTTTTCAGCCTCCGTTCTCAACCCCCGTTCCTTGACTCGTCCCACCGGTTGCAATACTCTTTTTATAGTCCCTTTCGTTCTCCAAAAGAGGAAGATCGTTCTTGAAAAGAAGAAGGAAGTCGGGTCAGAAGCAGCGAAAATACGCGAGCAGGTTTGCCGCGCTGGTAATCGTAGCTTCTCTTGGCTTGCTCTTGTTCTGGCCTTATATCCGTACCGGTTTTCTCAAGGCTTTTATTCCGGTTGGACGGGGAACTCCCGGGTTTCTTGAAGAAAGAACAGCCGGTGATGCGCTGTTCACAGGTGGAGATACGCTGCTCAGGGCACCTATCGGCGGCACCATAAAGTTCTTAGTCAAAGACGGGGACACCGTCAGGGTGGGTGACGTCATCGCCGAAATCGGAGATAAGGATGCAATTTCCGCCGTCCAGGAGAGTCTTGCCCTGGCCAGGGACAACCTCGAGAAATTCGAGGAAGGGACTCAAGGCGAGTTTTCGCGTCTGGCCCGGGAGACCCAGGCCGCATACGAGAGTGCTGTGAGAAGCTTTTTCGAATTACAGAGGGTTTTCGCCTGCGGCGATGTGAGGAGTCTTCCGGAGAAGGAAAGAGCCTTTCTCACGGAAACCAATGTACTTTCCGATAAACGCTCGAGGCTCATGGCAATAGAAAACGAAAGGGCGAGGCTCAAGGGCGAGGTTGAACTCCTTGAGAAAATAGCGTCGCAGTCAGCTGTCAGGGTCCTTGCTCCCGTTGCGGGTACCTTTTCCTCGACCGTCACCGATGTGGAAGATAAAGTACGGGCAAATGACATTTCGCAGAAGGATGCATCCGAGTTGATGGTGCTCGCGCAAAAAGTACGAGGTTCGAGGACCTTCTCCATTCAGGACGGGCAAAAGGTGAAGCAAGGAGACCCTATCGGGAGGATCATCTCGGGCGAAAAAGTATCCTTTTTCCTGCCGGTGAAGACCGAGGAAAGACCCGATATCGGGCTCGGCAAAAGGATATTGATCGAATACGAAGATGGTTTCACGCTCAACGGGGTCGTCACCGGTATACGCGACGGTAAACCCCCCGGTTACTCCGTGCTTTCGGGGGAGATCCAGTATGTGCCCGTTGACCGGTACACTTACGCGGCGCGGATCTCTCTTATCAGCAAGAGGTTCAACGGGATACTAGTACCCGTCGAAAGCATCCTGGAGAAAGATGGTCAAACTGGAGTCCTGGTGGTTCAAAAGACCTACGCCCGGTTTGTGCCCGTTGAAGTCCTCATGGTGAAAGGAGACCGCGCCGTGATCAAGGGGATATCTGAGACAGATGAAATCGTCCTCAAAGCCGCTAAGTTCCTTGAAGGAAGGCGCGTGAGATGAATAGGGAAAACGTGGAAATAGTCAGGGCGAGAATCGAAGCAGCATGTAAAAGAGCCGGACGCGACGTAAACTCTGTCAGACTGATAGCGGTCTCCAAGAAAGTCCCCGCCGAGACCATCCGTGAGGCCATGGCCCTGGGGATCAAGGATTTCGGCGAAAATCAAGTTCAGGAGGCCAGGGCCAAGATCGCGTCCGGAGCCTTTGCTGGGGCCAGAGTGATCCTCGTCGGACACCTCCAGACTAACAAAGCTTCTCTTGCCGCGCGTCTTTTCGACGAGGTGCAGTCGGTTGACTCGTTGAGAGTGGCAGCGGCACTATCAAAATTTTCGGTGTTGTACAGGAACGGCAAGCCCCTGCCGGTGATGATAGAGGTCAATATCGGGAAAGACCCTGCGAAATTCGGGTGTCCGCCTGAGGAAGCCCTTTCTTTGGCCAGGGCCATCCTCGAGCTTCCCGGGCTCTTTCTTTCCGGGCTCATGACGGTGGCACCGGGGCAGGGAGACCCGGCCGTATCGCGAAAGGCTTTCAGGGACCTGCGCCTTCTGAGGGACGAGATGATATCTCGGGGAATCCCCCGGGAGAACCTCCAGGAACTCTCGATGGGGATGTCTTCCGATTTCGAGGTGGCTATAGAGGAAGGTGCGACCGTGGTGAGGATCGGCACGGCCCTTTTCGGTCCGAGGCCCAAGTGAGGAGGAGGAGCGGGAGGCTCTGTTGAAATCCGTGAATGGAAAAGGGGTAAACTAGGTGGTCCCGCTGGAGGGGTTCATAATGGGAGAGCCTGAAGAATCAAGGACTGGGGCGATGACGCCGAGGATTACGCCTCTTGACATCCACAACAAGGAGTTTTCCAGGTCATTCAGGGGTTATAATGAGGACGAGGTGGATGAGTTCCTGGACCTCGTGGTCGCCGAATTCGAGAGGCTCATAAGGGAGAACGAAGAGCTCCAGAGCACCATCGCGGGTCTTGAATCCAGGATAGAGCACTACAAAGGGCTTGAGGAGACGCTCAAGAACGCCATCGTGCTCGCTCAGAAGGCTGCCGACGAAATTAAAGAGGCTGCGGCCAGGGAGGCCGAGGCAATAAAAAGGCAGGCCGAGATACGGGCCGCCAAGATACAGGCGGAGGCATCGGAGGCTCTGCGAAAGAGCCAGGAGGGCATCGAAATACAGAAGCAGAGGCTTTTGAAATTCCGGGCGGAAATGAAAGCGTTCCTTGAGTCCACCCTCGAGCTCTTGGACGAGAACGTCAACCGGATCATTGCGGGCCTGGAAGATGACCGTGAGGTAAAATCCATGTAGTGCGTCAAAGTTATGCGTCAAGGATACGGGGAAAGACTTCTTGGAGACGGACAGCAGGGTTTTTCCATACTAAAGGGTAAAAAGGCGCCTTCGGGTGAAGTGCTCTAAACCTGGAGATGCTTTTTCATTTGTGATAAAATTCGGCAAATGCCCCATGGAGGAGAGAAAAGTGAGTTACAAAGAGACGCTGAACCTTCCCAAGACAGATTTTCCAATGAAGGCAAACCTTCCCGAGCGCGAACCCGAAATCGAGGAGCTCTGGGACGAGAAAAATCTTTACGGAGCCATGAGGGAAAAAGGCCGAGGGAAGAAGAAATTCATCTTGCATGACGGTCCGCCGTACGCTAACGGGGACATCCACATAGGCACAGCTCTGAACAAAATTCTCAAAGATATAGTCGTCAGATACGCGACGATGCGGGGTTACGATTCTCCCTATGTGCCTGGATGGGACTGTCACGGGCTCCCCATAGAGCTCAAAGCCATTGAGTCTTTGGGGATCAAGCGGCACGATGTCGGCCCGGTTGAACTCAGAAAGAAGTGCCGGGAGTATGCCCTGAAATACGTGGACATCCAGAGAAAAGAGTTCAAACGGCTGGGAGTCACCGGCGACTGGGATAACCCCTACCTCACGCTTTCTCCCGGTTACGAAGCCAAGCAGATCGAGATCTTCGGCGAAATGGCGATGAAGGGCTACCTTTATCGCGGCCTGAAGCCGGTGTATTGGTGCCCGGAGTGCGAGACCGCTCTGGCCGAATTTGAGGTCGAATACAAAGACATAGTGTCTCCGTCTCTTTACGTCGCTTTTCCGGTCGTGGACGGGAAAGGAGTCATCCCCGAATCCTACAGCTTTGCTGCCTGGACCACTACCCCATGGACTCTGCCGGCAAACGTGGCCGTTGCGCTTCACCCGGATGAGGGATATAGGGCTTACGAGACCCCCAGAGGCACCCTGATCATGGCCGAAAAGAGGGCCGAAGCAAGCCTGAAAGCCATGGGACTTGAAGGTAAGCCTCTTTCCGGGCGTTGGAAGGGGAAGGATCTGGAGAAGGTTACAGTAAGCCACCCGCTTTTTAACAGGACTTCCCTGGTTATCATAGGGGAACATGTCAACATGGAAGAGGGTACGGGATGCGTGCACACTGCTCCGGGTCACGGTGAAGAGGACTTCATCGCCTGCAAGCCTTATAGCCTCCCGGTCATAATGCCTATAGATGGAAAAGGAGTTTTCACGGAAGAGGCTGGCGAGTTCGCCGGACTCCGGTTCGATGAGGCTAGGAAAGCCATCGTCGATGCTTTGCGGAAAAAAGGGAGGCTGATCTCGGAAGGCGAGGTATCCCACTCTTACCCGCATTGTTGGCGCTGCAAAGGAGAACTCATCTACCGGGCCACCGTACAGTGGTTCGCTTCGGTGGAAGGCTTCAGGGAAGAGATGCTTAGAGCCATAGACAATGTAAAATGGATCCCCAAGTCCGGCAAAGAGAGGATCGCCAGTATGGTGAAGGAAAGACCGGACTGGTGCATCTCGAGGCAAAGGGCGTGGGGCGTACCGTTGCCCATCTTCTACTGCAAAGAGTGCGGCGAGCCACTGGTTACGCGCGAGTCTATAAAGGCGGTGGCGGATGTTTTCCGGAAAGAGGGCTCCGATGCTTGGTTTGAGAGGAGCCCCGAGGAGCTCCTCCCCGCGGGGACAAAGTGCCCATCTTGCGGACACGGCGAATTCTCCAAAGAGACGGACATCATGGATGTTTGGTTCGATTCCGGGTCCTCGCACGCTGCGGTGCTGGAAGAGAGGCCCGAGCTTTCGTGGCCCGCAGACCTATACCTGGAAGGTTCTGACCAGCACAGGGGCTGGTTCCAGTCGTCGCTCATCACGAGCGTCGCCACGAGGGGACTACCTCCCTACAGGATGGTCCTTACCCATGGGTTCACCGTGGATGCCGAGGGGCGGAAAATGTCCAAATCCCTTGGTAACGTCGTCGGGCCCGACGAGGTCATCGCGAAATACGGCGCCGATGTCCTCCGCCTGTGGGCTGCTTCATCCGATTACAGGGGAGATATAAGGCTTTCGTGGACTATCGTTTCTCAGATGGCGGAGGTATACCGGAAGATCCGGAATACTGTGAGGTTCCTCCTATCTAACCTCTACGATTTCGACCCGGCCAAGTGGGATAAAAATGGCGTTGCGCTGGAGGAGCTGCACAGGTGGGCTCTGGGAGAATTGAATAACCTAATTCGAAGGGTGACCGAACACTTCGATTCCTACGAATTCCATCTCTTGTATCACGACATCCACAATTTTTGCGTCCTGACCATGTCCTCGTTCTACCTCGACGTCTTAAAGGATGTCCTGTACTGTTCTCATCCCGAAGACGGCGAGAGAAGAGCCGCACAGGTGACTCTTTACATGATTCTCAGGACTTTGCTGAGGCTTATCGCGCCGATCATGCCTCACACCGCCGAAGAAGCCTGGCAGTATACCCCCAAACTGCATGGTGACCCGTGGTCGGTACACCTTATGGACTGGCCCCTGCCTGACCTGGCTTTCGATGACCCAGAGTTGATGGAACGCTGGGGGAAGATCCTCGAAACCAGGTCTGTGGTCACCAAGGCTCTCGAAAAGGCCAGGGCGGAAAAGCTCATCGGTGCTTCCTTGGAGGCAGAGGTGGAAGTCGAGACAGCGGACGAAGAAACGCGCTCGATCCTGGAACGTTACAGCCGTTCGCTTCCCGGCCTCTTCATCGTTTCCGGAGTTAGCCTTGGTAAAGAGACGGGTTACCGAGAGCCTCTGGTAGTCCACGAGGAAGGGAATGTGAAAGTCAGGGTCTTTAAGGCGAAAGGTGAGAAGTGTGAAAGATGCTGGGTGTACTCTGAAGATGTCGGTAAAGATCCCGAACACCCACGCCTTTGCCCAAGGTGCAGCGAAGTCATGAGCAGGATGGCATAACTTTTTCGTGGGAGGGAGTCTCCTTGAAGAAGACTATCGGCATACTTGGAGGAATGGGGCCTGAAGCCACGTGCGACCTTTTTCTGAAGATCATAAAAAGCACGCCGGCGCGTAAAGACCAGGACCATATCAGGGTCATTATAGATTCTAACCCGGAGATCCCGGACAGAACCGCCTACATTCTGGGGAAAGGTACCGACCCCAGGCCTTACCTCATAGCTACCGCGAAAAACGTAGAGAAGGCAGGGGCTTCTTTCATCGCTATTCCTTGCAATACCGCCCACTATTTCTATGACGACATCAGGTCAGCGGTGAGTATCCCCGTCTTGCACATAATGAAAGAAGTCGCCCGGTCCGTAAAGGGAAAAGTTAAGAAAGCCGGGCTTTTGGCTTCCACGGGAACGGTGAAGACGGGGCTTTATGAGCGGGCCTTGAACGAGGTCGGTATCGAAATGATAGTCCCCGAGGGGCGGGACCAGGACAAAGTTATGGAAGCTATTTACCTGGTCAAAGCGGGGAAACTCGAAGAGGCGAAAGCTATCGTGCTGGAGCAGGGGAAACTGCTGGTTTCCCAGGGGGTCGAGGTCGTCATCGCGGGCTGTACCGAGATCCCGCTGATCTTGAGAGACGGGGATCTTCCGGTGGCGGTGATAGACGCCACCAAGATTTTGGCGGAAGCGTGTGTGAGAGAGGCTTTAGCAGGATAGCGAACGGGTTGAAAATAGAGGCTCCGTCGGAGCCGGCCCAAGAGGTGGAGTGCGGTTATGAAGGCGAAAGTCTTTGTGAACGGAAGTTTTCTGACGCACCTGCACGAGGGCAGGAGAAAAGAAGCCATGGCGGTCTTGGGCGGAAGGATCCTATACACGGGGGACCGCAAAGGGGCGATGGATGCGTTTCCCGCCGGTGTGACACCCGAAGTGATAGATCTCGGGGGGAAAACCGCCGTTCCCGGTTTCATCGACAGTCACCTCCACCTCTTGAGTTTCGGGCTTGGATTGCGGAACATCTTCTTGGGCAACGTTAGGTCGATCGAGGAACTCAAGCAAGCGGTCAAGCGGCGGGCGGAGTCTGCCGAAAGCGGCGAGTGGATCCTGGGAAGGGGCTGGGACCAGGATGTTTTCCGGGAAAAACGATACCCGACCAGAAAAGACCTTGACGAGGCAGCGCCTGGACGGCCGGTGTATCTCACGCGGGCGTGCGGTCATATCTCGGTGGCATCCAGCCGGGCCCTTGAAATTGCCGGGATAACCGCCGGTACCCCTGACCCTCCTGGCGGCACCATAGATAGAGACCCTTACGGCGACCCCACCGGGGTATTGAGGGAATCAGCCCAAAGCCTCGTCCAGGCAAAGATCCCTAAGCCGGGGCCTCTGGACCTTGAAGAAGCCCTGAAGAAAGCGGCAAGGTACGTGTTGTCCAAGGGTATCACTTCGGTTCACAGCAACGACGGTCAGGCGAGTTTGCAAGTGATGATTGAACTGTACAAAAAACTGCGGGACTCCGGGATCCCGCTCCGGACGTACTGGGATCTTCCCTGGGATTTCATGAAGGACCTGGTGAGCACACCTCTCAGGACAAAGGACGGCGACGACTACTTCCGCATCGGTGCGGTGAAACTTTTTGCCGACGGGTCCCTGGGCGGGAGGACTGCCGCTCTAGAAGAGCCGTACTCTGACGACCCGTCTACGAGAGGCATTCTGGTTTTGGATGAGAGTGAACTCAGGGAACGTGTCTACCTTGCGCATGCTCTTGGCATGCAGGTGGCGATTCACGCCATAGGGGACAGGGCGGTGAGGGTCGCCCTGGAAGCCATAGACGCTGCGCAAACTCGCCTCCCGAGAAAGGACCCGAGGCATAGGCTCATTCATACTCAGATCCTCTCCCCCCATCTCATAACCGAGATGAAACGGTGCGGCGTGGTTGCAGATGTGCAACCCAAGTTCATCTCGACAGATATGCGCTGGGCCCAGCAGCGGGTAGGAACAGAAAGGCTCAGGTCTTCCTACGCGTGGAGGACCATGTTGAAGGCGGGCATACCGCTGGCGGGAGGCTCAGACTGTCCGGTTGAACCTCCGGACCCCTTGCTCGGGATCTACTGTGCGGTGACCCGTAAAGATATGGAAGGTCACCCGGTTATGGGGTTCTTCCCCAACGAGAGGGTCACCCTTGAAGAAGCGTTACGCATGTTCACCCTGGGCGGAGCCTACGCAGCTTTTGAAGAGGACCTCAAGGGTACTCTGGAACCAGGCAAACTGTGCGATTTCGTGGTCCTGTCCGGAGACCCTTTCCGAATTTCCCCTGAAGAAATCAAAAACCTCGACGTCCTAATGACGGTGGTGGGCGGCGAAGTGGCGTACGAGAAGACCTGAAGCCACACAGGTCAGGGCCATCGTCACGGCGATGACGCCGATACGGGCTACCGCTGCCGAAAAGAACTCCTCCGGGAACATCTTGATAAGCCAGTCGCGTTCTGGGTCTAGCCGCCAGAGGTCGTTTTCGAAAACGACAAGGTGAAAGCGAGTCCACCAATCGGAAAAACTTAGGGCTGCCGGTATGGCGAGAAGGACTACGAGGACAAGAGGTATGAGCCCTGCCGCCACCAGGGTAATTTCAAGTTTTCGCAGGACCGGTCCGTAGGTCGTCCGGGATGGCGGAGTGTGGTCACCGGGTGAGCCCGAGCCGGATTCTACGTGCTTTGCCCTGAAATCCCCAGTTCGGTTTCCTGATATATGGGATATTGCGATCGATAAAGCACCTAACGCCGCAAGAGCCCCTGATATACGCATGGCGAGGAGTCCTTGACGGAACAATTCTTTTACGTCCTGCAAGTGCATAAGCTCTTTTTCGTTGTACAGGAATCGCTCCTTGCCGCTTATGCGGACGTTGACCTGCGGCGAATCGGCGTTGCCCTCCAGGTATTCGAAAAGCCGATTCACGGCACCGGAAAGCTCCGCCAGGGAAAGCCCCGTTTCATGGGGAACATTCAGGTCTTCCCATTTCCGCTCATAGAATGCCATATCGAAAGCTACCGCTTTCACCGGAAAAAGCAAATTCAGGCCCGCAAGGCCGCTCAAGAGCGCCAGAAACCCCGCATTCTGCAAGACCTTTCGCGCAGTCATTGCCGATGAACACCTTCCCTTGGCCCGGAACCTCTAATCGGAGGGCAACATAGTATGCCAAAGAGACCTCGAAGAAAAAACACGTGCGTATCGGGGCCTCACCTGTAGTTTACCAGACTCGAAAAAGAGTTGTCCGCTATGAACCGACGGTAGGGGAGGGCTTTCATTGACAGAAAAGGGTTATGTCAAGCGCGTTTTTCCGGGCAACAACACCCCGGCGGGGTTCTTCTCTTACTACGACTATATCATCCCCAAAGAGGCCACTAGGGTTTTTGTGATTAAAGGAGCTCCAGGGGTCGGCAAGTCAACGTTCATGACAAGCATTGCCAGGGACATGGTGGAATCCGGATATGACGTAGAGATCCATCACTGTTCTTCCGACAATAACTCCATAGACGGAGTCGTATTCCCTGCGATCGGCGTGGGAATCATCGACGGGACATTTCCCCACGTGGTTGACCCAAAAGTTCCCGGCGCTGTAGACGAGATAGTGTGGTTAGGTGAATTCTGGGATGAGGAAGCGGTGAGATCGAAAAAAGAAGAGATCCTCCAGGCCCAGAAAGCGGCCGATTCGGTGTTCAGGCGGGCTTACAGGTTCCTCAAGGCGGCGCAGATTGTGTATGAAGATTTGGAATCCGTCTACGTGGAGGCCATGGACTTCGGAAAAGCCAACATGATAGCGGCGAAAATCATCGAAGAAAACTTTGGCACTACAACTATATCTCCGAAACCCGGTTTCCTGCGGCGCTTGTTTGCCAGCGCTATCACACCCGATGGGATGGTTAACTACCTTAACACCATAGTTGTGCCGTGTAAGAAACGCTACGTGATTACCGGAAACCCTGGAACCGGCAAGTCGGTCTTATTGGAAAAGGTGGCCAAGGCTGCTCTGGAAAGAGGGTTTTTTGTCGAGGCCTACTTCTGCCCCCTACACCCGGAAAAAGTCGAGCATGTTATCGTGCCAGAATTAAAACTAGCTCTTACTAAGTCAATTGAGCCACATACCTATGTGCCGGGACAAACGGACATAATCGTGGATATGAACGAATGCCTGGATGACGATGTCATAGAAAAGCACTACCAGTATATAGTGAGAGCCCGGGAGGAATTCGGAAGGCTGTTTGACTCGGCAATCTACTATATCGGCCAGGCGAAACAGTATCATGACGCCGTGGAACGGTGCTACGCGCCCAATATGGATTTCGGCGGCATAGAACGTCTCCGGAAGAAAATCCTCGAGAAGATCCTGGGTTATGCCCGGGAGGCTGAACGAACTGAGAGTTAAGGCTGCCGTGGCTTACCTTTATGACTCAGCCCGGACCCATAGGTATATCTGTTCCCGATAGGTTAAGACTGCCGTGGTCGACCTTATGACCCGGAATATGACCCGGAAGGATCGCGTTAAACCCTAGAGAGAACCGGAGAGAGGACCGGGAGGCGGATAGGGAAGTGACCTGCGCCTCCCGAGTAGCCGCTGCCGCCTGTGACGGTCAGGCTGGATCTGTGCGAGTAGGACAGGAGGAGGGCGGTGAGTCGGTGAGGGTAAGCTCGAGGTAAAAGGCGTCCCAGAACAGCAGGAGAGGTTGCGGGTGAAAATCAAGCATCCGGCCTCCGACGGCTTCTATTCGTAAGACGTTGCTGGACCACGTGAATAGGTGTTACGCTAGTTTGCGTGGAGGTGGCACGCGTGGAGTGCCAGAACGTGACTCTGTCGCTGCCCAAGGAACTGCTCAGGCGAGCGAAGCACATCGCTGTCGAGCGCGGGATGTCGCTCTCCGGGCTTCTCGCGCAGCTGCTGGAGGACCTGACGCGCAGGGAAGACCGGTACCTGAAGGCGAAGGAGCTTCATCTGGCGATGCTGGGCGAGTTTGACCTGGGGACGGAAGGTGTGGTCACCTGGACGAGGAGCGACCTGCATGAGCGGTGAAGGTGCAGGTTTGCAGTTTGTAGACACCAATGTGCTGGTCTACGCGCACGATAGGTTTGCGGGACAGAAGTGCACCCGGGCGAGGCCCTGGTTGAAGAACTCTGGCACCTTTCTCTTTGCACCGGTGTTACTCCAGGCCCAGCAGATCCCACCTTTCTTTGAAGGGTTCAAGACGTTCTATGTTCATCATGCGAGGCTGCTCTCTACGGACCTTACCTGATGAGCCTTATAGTGACACCCGGTACTTTGGCCCAGAGGGAGTCCGCTGTGACGACTGGCAAGTTCTGGAGTTTCCCAAGCGCTAGACATGCCCTGTCGCCAAAGGAAAGCCCTAAACCACGAGTAGACTCTCGCAGCCGAGCTGCTTCTTCGGCAAGTGGGGCGGTAAAATCGGCTATTTCGAGCAAGTCTAAAAGTCCATGTGCGCGTAGGTCAGACAGGGCCTGGTCTACAGAAACACCGTGATCGACGAGCTTGCCCAGGACCTCTGACAAATTGACGGTGCTTATTACGGCACCTGCAAGGAGAGCTTCTGATACCACATCTGCACCGGGTTCGTCAAAGAGATATGCCAGGAGGGCAGAGGCATCCAGTACGACCTCACTCACGGTGGTCTGCCTCCTCGGATTCGCGTCGACGTTCGGCTATGAGCTCGTCTGAAACATTTTCGCTAGCATTCCGGCGATGACGGTATATGCCCCTCGCCCGCTCTACGGCGTCTTTCAGAAGGACAACTTTGAATTCGCCCGGTCCAACAGGTTCCACGAGGACGCTATCGCCCTCCTTGAATCCGAGTTGCTTCCTGACCTCCACCGGAATGAGCAGGCGACCGCGACTATCAACGGCGGCTCGAATACCCATGACCAGTACCTCCCCTGACATTCCTGAGATAGCGTAACATTTCCCATATATGAATTCAAGTGGGAAAGCCGAGAGGCTCCCATCACGGGTGTCAAGTCGCACGGATGTATATGTGAGGTCCTGAAGGGTTCACTTGGGCGGGGGTGAAGTGTACATCCATCCCGACGAGGACAGCGACGGGAGCGTTGGCAATCACGCCCTACCACCTATTTGATACCCTCCCCCAAACTAACCTGTCTTCATATCTACCTGCCCTGAGGCTTGCATGTCTCATGCACGCTTCCTGCCGGAACCCGTTCTCATCCAGGGCAGCACCAGCCAGGTTTCATCGGAGTAGGTTTGAATCTCAAGGCGGTGTAAGGGAAGCCAGCCTTCGGCCAGATCGAAGATGGCCTTTAGAAGGTCTCTCGCCACCTTGGAATCTCGGCTAGTCTCACCTTCAGGCGGGATGAGGAGCACTGACACCGTACCGCTGCGGGCAAGCCTCCCCGAACCACAGGTAAGCGTAACCTCGCCCGTGACTTGCCCTTCCGAAAGACACAGGAAAACATGGCGGTGTGACGGAGACTGAAGGTCCGACGCGATTCTGGAAGCCTCCGGGACAGTCCAGGGAAGGAACTCGCTGTTTGTCAACACCTGAGGGATGCTGTAGAAAGCTCGGAGGTTCTTGGCATCGTCAGGACGCGGCGGCCGAATCGAATCCATCTGCCACGTCGAACGGGAGAGACATGGGAGACCCATCATCAGGAGAGAGAGAGAGGAGATCGTCAGGGATGAAGGAGGAAGGGGAGCCGTCACCGGTGAAATTCCACGGTGAACGAGGCAACCTGTAGTCCTAATGGTGAGGAGAGTTTGGTGTGCTTCTTGGGTTTATTGGTGCTTGGCGATTTAAGCCACCTGTGGATGTAGAGTTTCGAAACGAGAGAATCCCCGAAGATGCGGTTGATGCCTTTCATGGTCTCAAAAGATGGTTGTTACAGCAGGGATGATGGATTCTGTGGGGCGAGGCCGTTGTCGAGGAGGCAGAGGCCAGTTCCATAATCCAGAAGACAGGATGAGGCGGAGCGGTGGGCGAGGGGTCATTCGCGAAGATGGGGGAGAGATGGAACCATGACATTTAGTAGCCAGTTCATAACTGATGCTGAGTTCATTACAGATAAAGTACTTGAAGTCCACCCCAGGCCTGATTTCCGGGTGGGTAGCGGTGGGTTGACCACGGCAGTTGCGGCGTTCCGTGAGGAAGCGAGGAAGTGTGAGACTGTCGAAGGATTCTGGGATGCTGCGCAGAGGTTCATGGCCAGGATCGGTGACGCCCATACAATGATGATGCCACTAAGCACCCACGTTGTCAGCGCTCCTGTAAAACTGGAATTGGTATCCGGGCAAGTGGTTGTAGGAAACGTCATGCCTGAGTTCAAAGATGTGCTTTCCCGCGGCGACATAGTGATGTTCGTGGATTCTCAGGAAGTCGGTTTCAGGCTAAATGCTATAAGAGAGACTACGCCTTTCAACTATTTCGATTACGGTTCGCGAGAGGCGGCTGCACGTCTCCTCGAGTTCCCGGCAGGAGAAAGGGATCGGGGAAAACGGGACCGGGTGGTTCTTACAGTTGCGCGTGTCTCCGGTGAAGTACAACGTGTTGAGGTCCCGCTTCTGAGGTCTGAGTCACCGGAAATGATAGAATGGCGCACAAACATTGCCCGCCAAGAGATCAAGCGATTAGTTCAATGGTCGGTACTTGAAGATGGGATCGGGTATTTTCGATACGCACTTTGCCACGACCGAACAAGTCCAAGATTTGTGGCCGAAGCGAAAAAGATTGGGGTGCCTCCTGATGAACTTCCTGTTGTAAGGGACTGCGCCCGAGATTTCTTTGACACCGTGCGGGCTGAGAATATTTCAACGGTCGTAATTGATCTTAGAGGCAACCCCGGTGGTAACTCGGAAATTGTGCGACCGCTGTTGAACTACATTTGTCGCAAGCCAATCAGGAGCTACGGGATAGTGGTTAAGGTGTCCCGTGCTGTTCAAGATCATCTTTCCGCCCGCTGGCAAAATCTTTACACCGCCAGTTTCAAGCCCTTTATCGAACAGTACCTTGAAGCCGCGCCCGGGCAATTCATTGAGGTGCCGCGCAGGCTTCTCGAATTCCCGTACGACGGTTCAGAGTGCTACGGCATGTGGCAGTTTACGGGACGCCTGGTGGTGTTAACAGATGCAGGGACGTTCAGTTCAGCGGAGTTTCTGGCTGCGGAGCTTCGCGACAATGGAGTCGGCGTTTTTGTCGGGGAACCAACCGGGGGAGGAGGCACCGTTCCCGGAGACCCGGTTGACTTCGAAACGCCGTGTCTTAAGCTCAAGTTCGCGGTCTCGTACAAGCTCTTTACAAGGCCGGATAGGGAGGCTGAATATTTGCCCGCAGTTGTACCTCACTACTTTGTTAGCCAGACACTCGAAGACTACCGGAAAGGTGAAGACACGGTATTAAACTGGTTGATTCAGCACCACCGTGACTTGCCTGGTCGATAGGGCTGCAATTTATCACGGATATCCAAAGAGAGCATCTGGAACGTATTATCAAATCCTGTGGTGGAGGTATTCCCACTGCCAAAAGGATGTCCCGATTGCAGCCGCATTCACATTTTTGCCCTCTTGAAAGAAAGGAATAGTGTTATTGAAGAAGTAATATGACAACTAGACAAGGCGACTTGCGGGAGGTGCTTATCCTATAAAAAGGTGGCAAGCATTCAGGCGCGTTTTGCGTGAAAAAATTGGGCGGTGGTTCGGGTTAAGCAGAAGTTTCTTCTTGGTTTGGGCCGGTCAAACTATCTCGATTTTCGGAGACGTAGTTGGCGGGATGGCCCTTAGCATCTACATATTGAAAACAATCGGTTCAGCCAGTGCTATGTCTTTCAACATGTTCCTGAATCTAATGCCGAGGCTCATCGCCGGTCCTGTCGCTGGTGTGATCCTGGACAGAACAGATAGGAAAAAGGGCATGGTAGTTTGCGATGTCATTCAGGGGGTCACAACGTCGGCTGTTGCCTGGATGCTCTTTACTCGTTCTTTGGGATTGGTCCACATCTACTTATGGACTGTAATCGGCTCTGTGGTGAGGATGTACTACGAACCTGCTACCTACGCGATAATTCCTTCGTTGGTTGATAAAGAAGCAATACAACAAGCAAATGCGATGCAAAGTACCGGGAGGAGTGTGGCAAGTGTTTTCGGCCCGGCAGTGGCGGGCTTTGTGTTTGGACTTTTTGGGCCATGGATAGCCATGTTTCTCGACGCTCTGACCTTTTGGGTATCTGCCGCGTGCATTTGCGCCGCCTATACCCGGTGCGAACAAAAAAGTGCGGGGTATTCAGAGAGCCGCAGAGCCTCTGGAGTTGAGGCTTTCTGCGAAGGATTGGCCTTTTTTGGAAGAAACAGACTGGCCCTCTATTTGCTACTGATGACCATTATCATCAATGTGGCTATGTTACCCTCGGGGATAGCTCTTCAGTATCATCTGATTAACGCTTTGCAAGCCTCGCCGGAGCTTTACGGTATAACCTGGAGCGCGAGTTCAGCAGCTACTCTGGCTTCGTCCGTTGTTTTGGTATCCCGGAAACGCTGGAAGAGACAGAGCTTGATGCTGGTTACCGGTACTGCCGGGATGGGAGCAGCTATGGTGTTAGCTGCCGTCACCCGGAAAGCGGTCATGATTCCCGTCGTTTGGACCATATACGGGTTTGCATCTCCGTTGCTGGGGGTAGCTGTAAGCACCTTGTATCAGGAAATCACTCCCGCAGAACTGAGGGGCCGCGTGTTTTCGGTAAGGACCACCGTGTCCACGGCTCTGGCTCCTTTCTCGTCCCTTATGGTTGGTCCGTTGCTGGACTCGGTAGGTAGTATCCGTACTCTCACGGGACTGGGCTTGATCCTGCTAGCTACAGCCATTTGGGTCTTTGCGACAAGGGAGTTTCGTTCACGCGATGTGATTGCGGCGGAAGTTTAGTTCATAAAGATCTTGCAGCGAGGGTCTTTTGTTTGGAAATCTGCGGTCGGGGAGAGAAATTTAAATTGGAAAAAGAATACATAATCACCGACATCGGCAGCACCACAACTAAGGCAATACTCATTGGCCCCAGGCGAGGAGAATACCGCCTGCTGCAGAATTTTGCTGCTCCAACCACAGTCGAGTTCCCCTACGAAGATGTAACTGTGGGAGTGCTTCAAGCCCTGGAAGGCCTGGGCAAGAAAGCAAGTTCCGTTTTCGTCAAAGATGGAAAACTATTGAAAGAATCAGAATCAAATGACGGTGGTGCTTCGACTCAGAGACTATATCTTTCTACTTCCAGTGCCGGTGGTGGTTTGCAGGTGCTGGTATGCGGGGTCATGAAAAAAGTGACGGCAGAGAGCGCCAGAAGGGCGGCCCTAGGTGCCGGGGCTATCATAGTTGACGTCATTGCTGTAGACGACGACAGACCCAGCTTTCTCAAAATAGAAGATATCAGGAAAGCCCGTCCGGACATGGTTCTCATTGCCGGCGGTTTTGACGGAGGAAACATCAACTTCGTCCTCGAAGTGGTAGATCTGCTCAACGCCGCCGACCTACATCCCCGCTTTGGCGGCAGCTACAAAATCCCGGTAATATATGCAGGCAACAAGGACGGTCGGGAACTTGCAGCAGACGCTTTGAAAAAAGCATTTGATGTAAAGACAACTGAAAACCTGCGCCCCGCCATGGACTTGGAAGTGCTGGAACCGGCACGAGCTATGATGCATGAACTCTTTATGAGCCACGTTATGGCTCATGCTCCCGGCTACCGTAAACTGCTGGACTGGGTGGATGCAGAAGTCCTCCCCACTCCTTTGGCCGTGGGAAAGATCTTGCAAGAACTTGCCAAGATGAAAAAAACCAACATTTTGGCTTGTGATATAGGCGGCGCTACCACCGATGTCTTTTCAGTCATCGATAACGAGTTCTACCGGAGCGTCAGTGCCAACATAGGGATGAGTTATTCTTCGGTAAATGTTTTAATGGAGGTAGGAATCGAAAACATTGCAAGGTGGCTTCCCTTTAGGGCGCCTTTGGACCTGATTTCAGACGCAATCGGCCAAAAGCTGGTCTACCCTACCACCATACCAGCCACCATGTGGGATCTCGCAATAGAGCAGGCTCTGGCCAGAGAAGCATTGCGAATAGCTCTGGATCAACACAAAGAAATAGCAGCCACTCTTCCCAAAAGCCCGGGCGCCTTTGAGAGAATCTTCAAGAGCCAGCTGGACCTACTAACGATGAAGGAAAAAAAGGTCCTGGCCATGGACAAACTGGGGGTAATCGTAGGGTCCGGCGGAGTTCTCTCCAAGGCACCGAGGCGCGCCCAGGCGGCCCTAATGATGCTGGATGCTTTCCTTCCCGTAGGTGTCACCGAACTGTACGTAGACAGCATTTTCATGATGCCTCATTTAGGTGTCCTGTTGACCGTAGAGCCCGATATAGCCATGAAAGTCTTGATGAAAGATTGCCTGGTTCACCTGGGCCCCTGTGTGGCGCCAAAAGGATCGGTCAGGCCCGGGGAGACCTGCCTGAGAATTGAAATCAGGAATTCATCGGGCGACTCCAGGATTACTGAGTTCCCCGGAGGCATCGTGGCCGCACTCCCTCTTCTCTCCTCCGAAGAATCTGAACCCGTCAACGTAAAGGTCGTTCCAGCAGCGGGTCTTGATGTGGGAGAGGGAGCCGGAAAAACTGTAGAGTTCCTTACGGAGCCTGCCGCTGTGGGAATCATCATAGATACAAGAGGTAGACCCATATCGTTTCCTGAAGATCCACAAAAGATGGCGGACCAAAATGCAACCTGGGCTTTGGGAATCGGTGCGTACACAAAGGAAGAAATAAATGCCATGAGACAGTCATTTGCCTGAAACAGAGCAAGTATTTTGGGCCAGCTCTCAGTAAGGCAGTGAAAATGAGATGTGACAAAAGGAGATGGATCGATTGCAAGAGGCTTTAGACACTCGGGCTCTTGCGAAGAAGCAAACATCTTTAATCAAGAAACTGCGGGAACTACCCTATGAGGGTGAAATCCTTGTTTCCCCCGGCGACCTGGTTGAGCCCCATACGGTGGTGGCTCGAATCAACTATGTGCCAGGGAGACTTGTTAGGCACAACGCTGCCCAGGAAATCGCCGTGAACCCCAAAGACCTGGAAAAACATCTCACCGTAAGTCTCGGTCAGATGGTAGAAAAGGGCGAAACGCTGGCTGTAGCAGGGGATTTCTTTGCAGGTCGTACGTCGAAATCTCCGGTGGAAGGTGTTGTGGCTATAGTTTCCCGTTACCTGGGCAGAATCTACCTGAGAGTACCTATCGACCTTGGCACTAACGAAAGAACCGAAATAGAGGTGACAAAACCCCTGGGGGTTTCACCGTTCCTCATCAAAAACTACCTTACGGTCGACGAAGGCAAGTTCGTTTTCACTGGCCAGACCATTGCAAAAAAAGTAACCGAGGGAAAGTGGAAAATAGTGACCTCTCCTCTCTATGGCAGGGTAGAAAAAGTCTCGCGCGAGAAGGGCACTGTTGTCATAACGCCCATTTTCAAGACTACCGACGTTCACGCGTATGTCAAAGGAATCGTATCCCGAGTCATTCCGGGTAAGGGAGTGGAAATCGCATCTTTCGCTCACGTGGTCCACGGTGTTTTCGGTCTTGGCGGCGAAAGCTGGGGGCCCATAAGAGTAGTGGATGGCAATCTTTCAAAAAGAAGCGACCTTTCCGGCGCCGTGGTAGTGACGAGAGGCACCGTCCGTCCTGAGGATCTGGAGGCACTGAGTGAGGCAGGGGCAAGGGGGCTAGTCGCTGGTTCTATCAGCTTCAGCACACTAAAGGGCTACGTGGGGCAGCCTTTCAATCCTGCCTTGACCGGAAATGAAGATGTTCCCTACCCCGTAATAGTAACCGAGGGTTTCATGTCCATGGAAATGGACCGCGGTACATGGCAAGTGTTCGAACAATCAGAAGGAATGCTCGCCTCGTTGAGCGGCGCTACCCACATCAGGGCGGGTGTCATCAGGCCCGAGGTCATAATCCCTTGTGGTTATCCCGAGAAGATTCACAAACAAGAGCACGAGACAGAAAGCGAAAAGAAAACGGCATTTATTGCGACCGAGGTTAGCCCCGGCAAAGCAGTCAAGGTAGTCCGTGGACCTTACTTTGGTGCGGTCGGTGTGGTGCTGGAATCTTCCTTTGAGGCGGTAACAATTGAAACAGGAGCCTCAGCAGAACTTTGTAAGGTGAGACTGTCTGATGGTTCAGTGATCAGGGTACCTAGAGCAAACATTGCACCTTATCATCTGCACGTTGACAGTGTGCTGGGTCTGGAAGAAACACTAACAATAACCTAAAGTCTGGGGAGTATAATCGATGAGCTGGATACTTGCACTTAACCACAACAATGCGAGAGAAGTGGTAGATACCCTGGGTTTTTGGCCTGGTGACATACCGGAGGACATTTTGCTCTGGAAAGTTTCCACGTGGACACAGTCCTCCGGGAGCCGCCCCGGACACGAACAAACATGCGAGTCAGAAGAACATGCTGGCCGCGTTGAGCATACAAGTCGGAGAAAACTTGGCCTTTATCGGGCCTTCCTAGAAGAGATCCCTGTTCTTACAGGTGAAGAGTCTTCGGAAATTTCCGTCCTTATTCAAGATCACGTCAAAGAGCAGCTGCAAGATGCAGCGAAGATTATGGAAGCATCCTTCCCGCGACTCAGAAACCTCGTCTATCAGTTACATGACCATCGAGAACATCTCAAAGAGTTTTTGCTAGAATCATGGATCGCAGGGATAGGGTTACATTATCTCCTGATTTTCCATATGAGAAAAGTGGAAGAAGAACTTGGTATCTGGACCAGGAGGACCCAAAGGCAAAAATTGTTCACCTGTTTTCTAGTAAATCCAGAGATAGACGGAGAAGACTTTTCCGGACCCATAGCCAAACGTTCTAAATGCAAAGTTCCCTTTTCCAGAGTTTTCTCAATGGCTCCGAGACACGACCTCAGGCTGTGTGCCGTGTGCGGAGGACCCTTTCCACAGAACTACGGGCTTTTCAGAAAACTCTCCAACCGGGATGTAATGAGGAGTCTGAGCTACCTAGACGAGTCCTATGAACTTTTGGTTGAAGGGCAGGGCGGAAAGTTGCTGGCCGAATCGGGGATCGTCAACTGGATACCCCAGGGCTTTTCTGGAAAATGGTTTTTGAACCTTCCTGTCGTTTCGCCCGAGAATGCCACAGACTTTTTAGAGACACTCTCCGGACTTATGAGGGAAACTGCAAGATGTTTTTCGCCGCTGGTGGAATTGCTTTACGAACGCTGGGAAAAGTTTGGCTTCAGCCGTGATCGGGGACCGGGCGACTATTTAGAAATGGCCTATTCGGTGCTTGCCGCCAGACTGCTTTGCGCCTTCTTCCAGGAGTGTTTGTTTGCTTCGGGCACATTGGGCGCAAGAGAATCTTCAAGGAAGCCTTCTTCTTTCTTGAAAGGCATATTTCGAAGGCAGAAAGAACCTCCACGCGGGTGGTTCATAGTGAAGCAGGCAGAAGATCTATGGAAGCAAATCCTTTCACTGACCAAGCAAAGCTAAATCAGCACGGTATCAACATAGTGCAGCCTCTAGACAGGATCTGTTCTGTTAATCCGGTGTTTCGATCACTTCTTCCACTATCCAGCACCTGAAGCAGGGTTCTGTGTCGCCATGGCGGAAGCGGGTTTCGATCATTTCTCCCACTATACAGCACCGTGTGAGTGAAAGAGCGGCATATTTGCAGGTCTATACAGTGGAGGATGCAGATTCTATGCACAGTTGGTTGAGGATTCAATATTCGGTCCTGACTCACGGTGCTGTCATGCGGAAATTTTCGGCGGAACAGACGAACATGTGCGGAGATTTCTGGAAGAACAGACGAGGATTTGCGGAGACTTTCCGCAGAAGAGACGAGGGTCTGTGGAGGTTTCTCGCAGAAGAGACGAGGATCTGTGGAGATTGCCCGCAGAAGAGACGAGCATTTGCGGAGAGTTTCAGCAGAAGAGACGAGGATTTGCGGGGATTTTTCGCACAAGAGACGAGAATCTGCGGGGATTTCCCGCAGAAGAGACGTGGATGTGCGGAAGTTTTCGGCAGACGAGGCAACCCTGCCGGGACCAGATACGAAGAACTGGAGAGACTTACGGGTTCAGGGGGAGCCCGCAACGTCGGCACTGGTGGTACCAGGGGGATAGAGGGGCTTGGTGACTGTGACTGTACACATTGGCCCGAACACATGTTTCCCACACTCTGTGACGGAGTTGGGGGCGTAAAATGGCGGTGGAGGAAGAGAGGGAGCTTTCGCAGGAGGTGGGGTCCGTGGAGGATCTACTCAAAGAGCTCATCGCCAATGGTTACTTAGAGACCTTCGATGGTGACGAACTGCAGCTGCCCTTACTGTTGAGAGCTATACTGCTAATACGGAAGGGTGCCCTTGCTGCTGGAGCGAAGCTGCTTGGCTCACTACACACGTGGGGGAAATCAGAAATCGATTTGCTGCGCAGCACTGTTGAACCTGCGAGGCTTCTCAACGTCGTAGCCGAAGATTACCACGGGTCCTTCGGTAATTCCATGAGTCAGGGGGCAGCAGGGATCGTCTGCGGTGCAATCTTAGGCGACTTAGTTTGTTGTGTTCAGAGGTTTTACGACGAGTCCGCTGAGTTTATCACCCGGGTCGTCGGTCTTCGCTATGAAGAACGTCTCGATAGGGTGGAGGGACTTTTACCGGGTGAACCGGTAAACCTCCTTTGGGAGCCGCAGAATCCTCATGACCCGAAGGCCATCAAGGTACTCGACCGCAACGGAAAAGACCTTGGTTACCTGAGACGGAATATCGCCCATAGCTTGGTATCCCGGATCAAGAGAGGAGCCGCATTGTCCGGCAGGGTGATGGTGGTCTTGGGCCCGGAGTTTGACGTGAACGATAGGCTGAATATTGAAGTTAAAGTATGGGAGAATTCCCACGGTTTCGGTTCTTGTGTTTACGACCTCGCGACTAGGACCTTATCTCACTTCGTTTTGCCCTAGGAGGTGAGATTTCTTGAATCTCAGGTACGCGGGAGAGTTTGGTTTATCAGGACTAAGCCTCTTCTCGGATTCTAGGAGTGATTTGATTCTCACGGGTGTTGATGGTCCTTCACATGATAACAAGAACGTTGACGAGACTACGGGGCTGTGTCCTGAGGAATCGAGTCTCGGTGTGAGATTCTGTCGGATTCGGCCAAAGACCTCAGTGTCGAGGTGACGAGAATTAATTACGTTGGCTCGACAGGTGGAAAGCCTGGTGCGGGGATTGCCAGGGTTCCTCCCCAGCATCGGGTTTTCCACGTATCTCGCCCCTCAGTCCTATGTCTGAGTATTTTCATTCAATCACTCGGTTCTGTGTCCTGGAAGCTCCCGCGCAATACGGCGGTTAATGCCGCACGTGAAAAGAGAAAGCGCGTTTCCTGGAAGCCCTCCTCGACTCGACTTTCTTGACAAACCAGTAGGATCCAGTGTAGAAAACCGCTTACATTTGTCGAGATTTCTAGAGACCTGCGGAGGAGTAATGGGGAAAACGTAGAAAGGACTCTAGAAAACAGCACGAAAGGCCGGGGGTGACGTGGCCTCATTAACGTCGTGGCGAGGTTTATGGCTACAAGCCCGGAGACAAAAAGGGGCATGGGAAAACATTAGCCCGATTGGGATGTTTTGGTGGTTGAAAGGGGTACTTGTATGCATCTAACAATTCATCTAAGACCTTATGCCACACCGTTTGCCATTCCGATTCACTACAATTATTATCTCCAAGCAGCCATTTACGAGGGCCTATCAAAAGAAGTAGGCGGATTTTTTCACGACACGGGATTTGAATATGAGGGGCGCAAGCTCAAGCTCTTCACATTCTCGCGTCTTCTAGGAAAAAGCACCTTGGATCGAGAGAAAGGAGAATTTTCCTTCAGCGGTGACGTGACTTTTATAGTGTCATCACCAATCAAGCAGTTTTGCTCATCTCTCGCAACCGGATTCTTAAAACTGGGTTCAGTGAGGATCGCCTCAGTTCCGTTTTCGGTCACTGCGGTTGAGGTGGCTGAACCTCAAGCTACCGGAACTTCCCTTCTCGTCAGGGCCATGTCACCGGTCACAGTCTATAGCACCATGACCAAGTATGATGGTAGTAAGTACACTTGCTACTTTGACCCGAGAGAACCCGAATTCCAACGGTTGATTCTATCCAATTTAGCCAAGAAGTACCAAGTGCTCACCCAAGAAGAACCTCCTCAAACACCACCTTTCAGAATTGTTCCGAAAGGGGTTCCCAAGTTGAGTATCGTGGATTACAAAGGGACTGTCGTAAAGGGTTATAGCTGCCTCTTTCTTCTCGAAGGTCCGCCTCAGCTTTTGCAAATTGCCCTAGACGCAGGGCTTGGTGCCAAGAACAGCCAGGGTTTTGGCTGCATAATACCCGAGCAACCCGTCCCAGCCAAGACTGTCCATATTTAGGTGCAATCGATAACGTCAGTACTGGCCGGAGGAGGGTCAGGAATTATGCCATCCCGACCACGACTTGAAGCCGATAAACCCAAGGTAAACACCGATGAAGCTATATACCCAGGGGACGACACTCGTGCAAACGAACCTGCGGAGCAATACAATTACGATACTCACGATGAGTTTGTCCCTGGCATCCGGCTTTGGAGTATTTTGACTGAGGATGTCCACGTGACCGGCACGATGGTGTGGTATTACCACATTTGCCGACGCCAGGTGTGGCTTATGGCTCATCAAATTACTCCTGATGAGGACGACCCCAATATTGAATTCGGACGCTTTCTGCATAAGCAGCGTTACCAAAGAGACCGTAAGGAATATTCTATCGCAGGCGGAAGAATTGACCTTGTGAAGGCGGCAAGAGATGGCCTACTGATTGCTGAAGTGAAAAAGTCTTCCAGATATGAACACGCTTCCAAAATGCAGATGCTGTTTTACCTGAAACGGCTTAAAGAAAATGGGGTGTTGGCCCAAGGAGAGTTGAGGATCCCGGAAGAACGAAAGCGAATTCCAGTTCATCTTGACGAAGCAGGAGCTGCTGAAATCGCAGCTGTAGAGGCAGACATCCTCGCGCTGATAAAGACAACTGAACCGCCGGCTCCACAAAAGACTCGTTGGTGTAAGAACTGTGGTTACCGTGAGTTTTGCTGGTCGTGACCTTCACAGGGCACAGCAGGTTTCCGACTCCGGTCTTCCCTGTGTGACGTTCGGCGAATGGCGAATCATGGCGCAGTTTGAGGAGGATGATTATGCGCACAATGTTCATTTTCTCCGATGGAGAGTTCAAGAGGAAAGATAATACCGTCATGTTTGACATGGGAGATAGGAAGCAGTATCTTCCTATCCATGAGGTTGACGAGATGCTCATCTTTGGGGAAGTCTCGTTGAATAAACGTTTTCTGGAACTGTGCTCTCAAAACGAGATTATCCTACACTTCTTCAATTTTCATGGCTATTACACAGGCAGCTTTTATCCAAGGGAACACCTGAATTCAGGATATGTCCTGCTCAAACAAGCCGAGCACTATCTTGTTCCAGAAAAGAGAATGGTTTTGGCTAAGGGTTTTGTGAGCGGAGCCGTAAAGAACATTCGCCAGGTTCTGAAGTATTACGAAAACAGGGGCAAAAACCTTCGAGGTACGCTTGAGGAAATCGAATCCCTTGCCCTACATGTGAAGGATGTGAACAGTATCGACGGTCTGATGGCCATCGAAGGCAACATTCGTGAACGGTACTATAAGGCGTTCGATGAAATTCTGCAAAACGAGGATTTTGTCTTCGACGTGCGGACCAAGCGACCTCCCAAGAACTACCTGAATACGCTCATAAGCTTCGGGAACTCGATCTTATATACTATTATCCTTAGCGAGATATACAAGACGCACCTGGATCCCCGAATCGGGTATCTTCACGCCACAAACTTCAGACGTTTCAGTCTCAACTTAGATATAGCAGAGATCTTTAAACCGATTATGGTAGATCGGGTGATATTCACCGTGGTTAACGAGCACATGGTGACCAAAGACGACTTCGAGAAAGAGGGGAACGGGGTTTTTCTGAAAGAATCTGGCAGGAAGGCTTTCATCGGGGAACTCATGCGAAAACTGGAGACAACTATAAGCCACCGCGAAGTAGGCAGGTCCGTTTCTTACCGTAGACTGATCCGGTTGGAGCTTTACAAACTTGAAAAGCACATCATGGAAGAGAAGCAGTACACTCCGTTTGTCGCTTCTTGGTAGCAGGTACGCTCATTAACGCAGAAGCGAAGGGGACCGCTGATGGTGTCAGAGGTAGTACAGACAGAGATTGAGACGCCGGCGTGGGCTGAAAGGGCGAGTTATGTTTGTTATCCTGGTTTATGACGTTAACGAGAAGAGAGTTGCCAAAGTACTCAAGAAATGCCGCGAGTATCTTTATTGGGTTCAAAATTCCGTTCTTGAAGGAGAACTTACGAATCTCAGACTCAAACAGCTTTTGATGGAACTTGAAAAGATAATAGATAAGGATGAGGACTCGGTAATTGTGTATTGCTTCGACAGCACAAGGTATAGTAGCCGGCAAATACTTGGACGCAAGAAGGGCGGCATGAGCGAGTTTATATAAGTTCCTTACTCATAACGGCAGGAGATGCTTGTCGTCGACCCTGGGTACTGCAAATTTCCCTGAGGGTCGACGACAAGTGCGTGTGTTCGCGCACGGCCATAAGCCTAACGAAACCCCACTACAGGAAGCCATTAGTTCAGTTGCAGGATCATCTCATGGACCGCCCTACCTTCAGGCGGGGAATCGTAGTAAAATGAAAGTACAGGTCCAACGGGTTTTGAGCCTACCTATGAGGGATGGAAAT